>NZ_CP108218.1:4492500-7979235 GCF_045041415.1 Streptomyces coelicoflavus
TGAGAGACACCCAAGTAGCACGGGGCCCGAGAAATCCCGTGTGAATCTGGCGGGACCACCCGCTAAGCCTAAATATTCCCTGGTGACCGATAGCGGATAGTACCGTGAGGGAATGGTGAAAAGTACCGCGGGAGCGGAGTGAAATAGTACCTGAAACCGTGTGCCTACAAGCCGTGGGAGCGTCGGGATGGAGCTTGCTCCATCCTCGTGACTGCGTGCCTTTTGAAGAATGAGCCTGCGAGTTTGCGGTGTGTTGCGAGGTTAACCCGGGTGGGGAAGCCGTAGCGAAAGCGAGTCCGAACAGGGCGATTTTAGTAGCACGCTCAAGACCCGAAGCGGAGTGATCTAGCCATGGGCAGGTTGAAGCGGCTGTAAGAGGTCGTGGAGGACCGAACCCACCAGGGTTGAAAACCTGGGGGATGACCTGTGGTTAGGGGTGAAAGGCCAATCAAACTCCGTGATAGCTGGTTCTCCCCGAAATGCATTTAGGTGCAGCGTCGTGTGTTTCTTGCCGGAGGTAGAGCACTGGATAGGCGATGGGCCCTACCGGGTTACTGACCTTAGCCAAACTCCGAATGCCGGTAAGTGAGAGCGCGGCAGTGAGACTGTGGGGGATAAGCTCCATGGTCGAGAGGGAAACAGCCCAGAGCATCGACTAAGGCCCCTAAGCGTACGCTAAGTGGGAAAGGATGTGGAGTCGCACAGACAACCAGGAGGTTGGCTTAGAAGCAGCCACCCTTGAAAGAGTGCGTAATAGCTCACTGGTCTAGTGATTCCGCGCCGACAATGTAGCGGGGCTCAAGCGTACCGCCGAAGTCGTGTCATTGCAGCAATACGGCCAACGCCGGCTGTGATGGGTAGGGGAGCGTCGTGTGCCGGGTGAAGCAGCCGCGGAAGCGAGTTGTGGACGGTTCACGAGTGAGAATGCAGGCATGAGTAGCGATACAAACGTGAGAAACGTTTGCGCCGATTGACTAAGGGTTCCTGGGTCAAGCTGATCTGCCCAGGGTAAGTCGGGACCTAAGGCGAGGCCGACAGGCGTAGTCGATGGATAACCGGTTGATATTCCGGTACCCGCTGTGAAGCGTCAAACATCGAACCAGGCGATGCTAAGTCCGTGAAGCCGCCCTGATCTCTTCGGAGTTGAGGGGAGTGGTGGAGCCGACGAACCAGACTTGCAGTAGGTGAGTGATGGGGTGACGCAGGAAGGTAGTCCATCCCGGGCGGTGGTTGTCCCGGGGTAAGGGTGTAGGCCGTGCGGTAGGTAAATCCGTCGCACATAAGGCTGAGACCTGATGCCGAGCCGATTGTGGTGAAGTGGATGATCCTATGCTGTCGAGAAAAGCCTCTAGCGAGTTTCATGGCGGCCCGTACCCTAAACCGACTCAGGTGGTCAGGTAGAGAATACCGAGGCGTTCGGGTGAACTATGGTTAAGGAACTCGGCAAAATGCCCCCGTAACTTCGGGAGAAGGGGGGCCACACCCGGTGACGAGTCTTGCACTCCGAGCTGGGGGTGGCCGCAGAGACCAGCGAGAAGCGACTGTTTACTAAAAACACAGGTCCGTGCGAAGCCGTAAGGCGATGTATACGGACTGACGCCTGCCCGGTGCTGGAACGTTAAGGGGACCGGTTAGTCACATTTCGGTGTGGCGAAGCTGAGAACTTAAGCGCCAGTAAACGGCGGTGGTAACTATAACCATCCTAAGGTAGCGAAATTCCTTGTCGGGTAAGTTCCGACCTGCACGAATGGCGTAACGACTTCTCGACTGTCTCAACCATAGGCCCGGTGAAATTGCACTACGAGTAAAGATGCTCGTTTCGCGCAGCAGGACGGAAAGACCCCGGGACCTTTACTACAGTTTGATATTGGTGTTCGGTTCGGCTTGTGTAGGATAGCTGGGAGACTTTGAAACTCGCACGCCAGTGTGGGTGGAGTCGTCGTTGAAATACCAGTCTGGTCGTGCTGGATGTCTAACCTGGGTCCGTGATCCGGATCAGGGACAGTGTCTGATGGGTAGTTTAACTGGGGCGGTTGCCTCCTAAAGAGTAACGGAGGCGCCCAAAGGTTCCCTCAGCCTGGTTGGCAATCAGGTGTTGAGTGTAAGTGCACAAGGGAGCTTGACTGTGAGACCGACGGGTCGAGCAGGGACGAAAGTCGGGACTAGTGATCCGGCGGTGGCTTGTGGAAGCGCCGTCGCTCAACGGATAAAAGGTACCCCGGGGATAACAGGCTGATCTTCCCCAAGAGTCCATATCGACGGGATGGTTTGGCACCTCGATGTCGGCTCGTCGCATCCTGGGGCTGGAGTCGGTCCCAAGGGTTGGGCTGTTCGCCCATTAAAGCGGTACGCGAGCTGGGTTTAGAACGTCGTGAGACAGTTCGGTCCCTATCCGCTGTGCGCGTAGGAGTCTTGAGAAGGGCTGTCCCTAGTACGAGAGGACCGGGACGGACGAACCTCTGGTGTGCCAGTTGTTCTGCCAAGGGCATGGCTGGTTGGCTACGTTCGGGAGGGATAACCGCTGAAAGCATCTAAGCGGGAAGCCTGCTTCGAGATGAGGACTCCCACCCCCTTGAGGGGTTAAGGCTCCCAGTAGACGACTGGGTTGATAGGCCGGATCTGGAAGCACCGTGAGGTGTGGAGGTGACCGGTACTAATAGGCCGAGGGCTTGTCCTCAGTTGCTCGCGTCCACTGTGTTGGTTCTGAAACCACGAACAACCCCACGTCCACAGCATGGTGCGGTTGAGTGTTTCATAGTGTTTCGGTGGTCATAGCGTAGGGGAAACGCCCGGTTACATTTCGAACCCGGAAGCTAAGCCTTACAGCGCCGATGGTACTGCAGGGGGGACCCTGTGGGAGAGTAGGACGCCGCCGAACAATTATTGCGAGGAGACCCCGCACCGGGAACGGTGCGGGGTTTTCTGCGTTTACCCTCCTCGTTTGCCTCTCCCCGTTTACCCCTGCTTGTCTAGCCGACCAGTTTCGTCTCATAGGCCAGGATGACCGCCTGGACGCGGTCCCTCGAGCCCGTCTTGGCCAGGATGCGGCCCACATGGGTTTTGACCGTCGACTCGGCCAGGTGGAGGCGTTGCGCTATCTCCGTGTTGGTCCAGCCCTGGCCCATGACCCGCAGGATCTCGGTCTCGCGTTCGGTGAGCGGAGCCAGGCGGGGATCGGCGGAGTCGGGCGAACCGTCCGGCTCCGCGGTGGCCGGCAGGTGGTGGACGTACGCGTCGAGCAGGCGGCGGGTCAGGCTCGGGGCGACCACCGCGTCGCCCGTGGCCACCGCACGGATGCCGGAGAGGAGTTCCTCCGGTTGGGCGTCCTTGACGAGGAAGCCGGAGGCGCCGGCGCGCAGCCCGGAGTAGGCGTACTCGTCGAGGTCGAAGGTCGTGAGGATGAGGACGCGGGAGCGGCCGCCGTCGGCGACGATGCGGCGGGTCGCCTCGATGCCGTCCAGGCCGGGCATGCGGACGTCCATGAGGACGACGTCGGGGTGGAGTTCGGCCGTCATCCGGGTGGCTTCGGCGCCGTCGGTCGCCTCGCCCACGACCGTCATGTCGTCCTGGCTCTCCAGAAGCATGCGGAAGCCGAAGCGCTGGAGGGGCTGGTCGTCGGCTATGAGGACGGTGGTCACTGCGGGGATTCCTCCGGTAGGTGCAGGTGGACGCGCCAGCCCCGCTCGGGTGCGGGGCGTGGACCGGCCTCAAGTGTGCCCCCGTACAGGGACGTTCGCTCGCGCATCCCCGGCAGACCGCGGCCGCCGGGCACGGCGGGCGTCTGGGGCGGGGTCGCCCGGCCCGTGTCGGTGACGGTGAGGGTGGCGGCGCCGTCCGCCCCGTAGGAGAGGTCGATGTGGGCGGTCGCGTCGGGGCCGGCGTGCTTGAGGGTGTTGGTGAGCGCTTCCTGGATGACGCGGTAGAGGGTGAGCTGGCGGCCCTCGGGGAGGGCGGGCTCGCCCTTGACGGTCTTGTGGACGGGCAGGCCGGCCCGGCGGACGCCGTCGAGGAGACGGTCGAGGTCGGTGAGGGCCGGCTGCGGGGCCAGTTCGGCTGCCGCGCCGTCCTGGGCGTCGTCGCGCAGGACGTCCAGGAGGCGGCGGAGTTCGCCCAGGGCCTGTCGGCTGGTGGTGCCGATGGCGTCGAGGGCCTGGGCGGCCCGGTCGGGGGACTTGGCGGCGGCATACCGGCCGCCGTCGGCGAGACCGGTGATGACGGAGAGGTTGTGACCGATGATGTCGTGCATCTCCCTGGCTATGCGGGCGCGTTCGGCGGCGGCGGCGAGCCGTACCTGCTGGTCGCGTTCGGTTTCCAGGCGGCGGGCACGGTCCTCGAGGACCTCGGTGTGGTCGCGGCGGGTGCGGACCGTGATGCCGATGAGCGCCGCCACCGCGACGGACATCAGTTGGGCCCCGATCTGCTGCTCCCAGGTGGGCTGGTCGCCGTAACGGATGGCCGAGACGGCAACCGGGGTGAGTACGAGGAGGGCGGCCCAGGAGAGGGTGCGCAGGGACAGGCGCAGGGCGATGTGGAAGACGACGAGCAGCTGGAGCATGGCGGCCTGGAGGATGGCGCCGCTCCAGGCGTTGAGGAGGGCGACCGGGGTCATGGTGAGCAGCACCGCCGCCGGGTGGGAGCGGCGCCACAGGAGCGGGACCGTGAAGCCCAGGCTCAGGGCGAGCAGCAGCCCGCTGGGCACGTCCAGGTTGTGGGCGACGTAGCGCCGGCCGCCGTTGAGGTAGGCGCTGAGGTCGATGAGGGCGGCCGTCAGCCAGAACCCGGTCAGGTGCAGGTCCCACACGAGTGGACGGCGCCGGTCGAAGCCTCGGACTCGCCGGGTGAAGCGCTGGATGTACTCGGTGAGGGGTTCGGCGACTCGGTCCTCCGGCGCGGGCCGGGCGGCGTCCACGTGGTCCATCCGACCATGGTCGGGGATACGGGGCCGGGAGGCGTCGTCCCGGCGGCCGTATATGAGGTGAGAGGCGTAGTACCCGGGTATTACGGTGGCCGGCATGACTGCCTCGGTCCCCGGTGACTACGTGATCCGCCCCATACGCGCCGACGAGTGGCCCGCGGTGAAGGAGTTGCGGCTGCGCGCGCTGCGGGATCCGGTCGCGGATCTGGCGTATCTGGAGACGTACGAGGACGCGGTGGCGCGGACCGACGCCTACTGGCAGGAGCGGGCGGCCTGGGGTGCCGAGGGGGCGGCCGGGGCGCGGCAGATCGTGGCCGAGGGGCCCGGTGGGCTGTGGCTCGGCACACTGACGGTGCTGGTGGAGGAGGCCGGGGCGACGGACTGGGCCGGGTTCCCGGTCGAACGGCGGCAGGGACATGTCGTCGGGGTCTTCGTGCGGGCCGAGTGGCGGGGGACCGGGCTGACCAAGGCGCTGTTCGACGCCGGTGCCGAGTGGGCGTGGTCGAACGGCCTGGAGCGGATGCGGCTCATCGTGCATCCGGACAACGGGCGGGCGCAGGGCGCGTACCGCAGGGCCGGGTTCGCGCCGAGCGGGCGGACGGTGCCGCTGGAGGGCGGGCCCGGGGACCACGAGTTGGAGTACGTCCTCGAGCGCTGACGGCGGCGCCTTTCGGCGCCGCTACACCGGCAGTTCGTCGTGGGGCCAGCGGGCCCGGCCCTGTTCGCGGGAGCGGAGGAGGGCCAGGGTCGGCATGCCCAGGTCCGTGCCGCCGGCCAGCAGCTCCGGGAGCTGGGGGAGCGGGGCCACGGCGGCGACGTCGTCCAGGACGAGCGTCATTGGTGGGTCGAGGCGACCGGAGGATGACCGTTCGGCCATGCGCCGGCCGCGCTCGACCACGCTGGAGACGAGCGCCGTCAGCAGCGGCATCGCGCCCGCGCTCGTGCGGGGGTCCTCGATCGATTCCCCCACCACGTAAAGGGTTCCCTGTTCGTGGACGAAGGAATCCAAGGCGAGGGCATCACTTCGGTGGGGAGTGCAGGCCTCACGGACATTGACCGTGGAGAGGGCGGCCAGGGCCCGGGCGGTCAGCTGCTGTGCCATGTCCCGGCGTTCGGGATGCGCGGTGAGGGACCCCTCGAGTTCGCCGGCGGAACCGGGGGCGGCCTTGGGATGGGTGCGCAGGACGCGGACGGCGTCCTGCACCTGGAGGCCCTGGGACCAGCGGTGGACGTGGCGGACGGTACGGCCGTCGATGGCGGCGGCGTGCAGGTAGCTGCGCAGCAGCAGTTCGGCCGTGTCGGCCACCGCCTGGTCGAGGCGGGCGGTGGGGCGGACCGGTGCGAGGAGGGCGGCGGCTCTGGCGGTGGCCGTCTGTTTGTCCTCGCAGCCCGCGGTGGGGGACCAGTGGAAGCGGGCGGGGGTGTCGCAGAGGTGGTTCGGGTCGTAGAGGTGGGTGGGGCCGAGTTTGGCGCGGGCGTCCTTGGTCTCCGACCAGAGGGCGGGGTTGGAGGTGACGACGAGGGCGGCACCTTCTGCGTCTCGCAGGGTTTGGACGGCCGTTGAGTGGCGGCTTTCCCTGGGGCCGTAGTGCAACGCGCCTTCGGCGCGGGTTGTTTCCCACCCGCCCACCCGTTCGCCCTTGAGTAGAGAGGCCGAGGGGTGGTCGGTCTCCTGGGCCGGAGTGTCGCTGGTCAAGGGGGCCTGCTGCGGCGCCCTCGGGGTGGGTACCTCGTGCACTGGTACGTCCTGGGCCTGGGTCTCCTGGACCGGTGTCTCCGGCGCTACCGGTGCTGGTGCCGGTGTCGGCTCCTCGCGCCGGCGTTGTCGTACCGCGCGCCACCGTGCCACCGTGCCCATCACGAACACCGCGAGCACCACCAGCACCATCAGCTGCCCGATGAACAGCCCCCAGAAGAGCCCGTACCCGGAGAGTGCCGTCTCGGGGGTGTCCGGCCAGGCGCCGGGGATGTCGTGGGGCTCGGAGATCAGGTGGCGCATGGCCTGCGGGGTGCCGGTGAAGCCGACACCGTCGGGCCAGGAGCCGTGGGCGAACAGGCCGGACAGGCCGGTCGCCGTCCACACCAGCAGGGTCATGCCGAGGAGGAAGGCCAGTACGCCGATCAGCAGGCCGTCGGGGATGCCGCCCTGGGCCGGCCGCTGATCTCGGCGGTCGTCCGGTCTCATGCGTCCGGTGCCTCTCCTCGTCCCGCTGTCCCACTGTCCCGCAGTGCTGCTGGTCTGCTGCCTATTGGCCCACTGGCCCTACGCCACCGTCGATTCCGAGGAGTCGCCGATGTGCTGCTCCATGAACGCCGCCGCCCGCTCCTCCGCCTCCAGCTCCGCGGCACGCAGGGCGTCGTCGGTCAGGTGGTCGGTGGAGGACTCGGTCATCGCGCGGTCGGTGAAGACCAGGGGGCGTTCGGTCTCGGTGATCAGGTGTTTGACCACCTGGACGTTGCCGTTGACGTCCCAGACCGCGATGCCGGGGGTGAGGGAGGGGATGATCTCCACCGCCCAGCGGGGCAGGCCGAGGACGCGTCCGGTGGCCCGTGCCTCGTCGGCCTTCTGGGCGTAGATGGTGCGTGTGGACGCCATCTTGAGGATGGCCGCGGCCTCTCTGGCCGCCGCCCCGTCGACGACGTCGGACAGGTGGTGCACCACCGCCACGAACGACAGACCCAGCCGGCGCCCGAACTTCAGCAGCCGCTGGAACAGCTGTGCCACGAAGGGGCTGTTGATGATGTGCCAGGCCTCCTCGACCAGGAAGATGCGCTTCTTCCGGTCGGGGCGGATCCAGGTGTGCTCCAGCCAGACGCCCACGATGGCCATGAGGATGGGCATCGCGATGGAGTTGCGGTCGATGTGGGACAGGTCGAAGACGATGAGGGGCGCGTCGAGGTCGATGCCGACGGTCGTCGGGCCGTCGAACATGCCGCGCAGGTCGCCGTCGACGAGCCGGTCGAGAACGAGCGCCACGTCCAGGCCCCAGGCCCGTACGTCGTCTATGGCGACGTTCATCGCCTCGGCGGACTCCGGCTCGGGGTGGCGGAGCCGCTCGACGATGTCGGTGAGGACCGGCTGGCGTTCGACGATGGTCTCGTTGACGTAGGCGTGCGCGACCTTGAGGGCGAAGCCGGAGCGCTCGTCCAGGCCGTGGCCCATCGCGACCTCGATGATCGTCCGGAGCAGCGCCAGCTGGCCGGTGGTCGTGATCGCCGGGTCGAGGGGATTGAGGCGGATGCCGTGGTCCAGGGCGGCCATCGGGTCGAGGCGGATGGGGGTTATGCCCAGCTCCTCGGCGATGAGGTTCCACTCGCCGACACCGTCCTCGCCCTGGGCGTCCAGGACGACGACCTGGCGGTCGCGGAAGCGGAGCTGGCGCAGGACGTACGTCTTCTCGAGCGCCGACTTGCCGTTCCCCGACTCCCCGAGCACCAGCCAGTGCGGGGCGGGGAGTTGCTGGCCGTAGAGCTGGAAGGGGTCGTAGATGTAGCCCTTGCCGGAGTAGACCTCGCGGCCGATGATCACGCCGGAGTCGCCGAGGCCGGGGGCGGCCGTCGGCAGGTAGACGGCCTGGGCCTGGCCGGTGGACGTGCGGACGGGGAGGCGGGTCGTCTCCACCTTCCCGAAGAGGAAGGACGTGAAGGCGTCGGTGAGGACGGTCAGCGGGTCCCGCATCAGGCTCAGCCCCTACCTTCGGATGCCGGTGGCGAACGGAAGAGTGTTCACGAAGGCGCGATGGTGCTCTCGGTCGCACCACTCCAGTTTCAGGTACGACTTCCCGGCCGACGCCCTTATCGTCCGCTTGTCGCGGGCCAGGGCCTCGGGGGTGCGGGAGGAGACGGTGATGTAGCCGACCAGGTTCACGCCGGCCGCGCCGCTGGCGAGGTCCTCGCCGCGCTGGTCGAGTCGGCCGTGGGCGGCGATGTCGCGGGGGTCCACGGTCCGGTTCATCTTGGCGGCGCGGGACGCCTCGGCGTCGTCGTTCGTCTTCTCGGTCAGCATCCGCTCGATGGCGACCTCGGTCGGTTCGAGGTCCATCGTGACGGCGACCGTGCGGATCACGTCCGGGGTGTGGACGAGGAGGGGCGCGAGGAAGTTGACGCCCACCGGGGTCATCGGCCACTCCTTGATCCAGGCGGTGGCGTGGCACCAGGGGGCGCGGGTGGCGGACTCGCGGGTCTTGGCCTGGAGGTAGGTGGGCTCCATGGCGTCCAGCTCGGCCGGCCAGGCGTTGCGCTTGGTCATCGCCTGGATGTGGTCGATCGGGTGGTCCGGGTCGTACATGGCGTGGACGAGGGAGGCGAGCCGGCCCTGGCCCAGCGGCTGGCGGACGCGGATGTCGGCTTCCTGGAGGCGGGAGCAGATGTCGGTCAGCTCGCGCGCCATGACGACCGCGAGCCCGGCGTCCCGGTCCAGCTTGCGTCCGGTGTGCGGGCGGGCGGCGCGGGCCATGGTGTGCGCTTCGGCGGCCAGCTCGCGGTTGTAGTGCATGCAGGCGATCAGGTACGCGCGGTGCTGCTCGCTGCTGGTGGACACCATCGACTGGAGCTGGTCGTACGACTGCCGCAGCCACGGCGGTGACTTGTCGTCGCCGCGCTGGCTGACGTCCTTGGCGTGCGCGTCCGGGTCGGCCGGGAGGGTGCGGGCGAGCATCTGGATGCGGGTGACGAAGCCGTCGCCGTTGGCCACGTGCTTGAGCAGGGTGCCGAAGCGGTCGACGAGGGCTTCCTGGTCCTCGGAGTCGCGCAGGCCGACGCCGGGCCCCTCGATCTCGATGGCGGCCGTCACGGTCTTGCGGTCGGCGTGCAGCAGTACGGCGATCTCGTCCGGCCCGAAGGGCGCCGCCAGCCAGGAGATGCGGCCGATGCCGGGCGGCGGGCCGACCTCGACCTCCCGGCCGTCGAGCCGGGTACCGGCCTCGATGGCGCCGGAACGGTAGGTGGTGCCCCTGCGGAGGGTGCGCTTGTAGCTGCGGTTGATCTCGAACCACCGGTAGAACGTGCGGTGGTTGTACGGCACGTAGACCGCCGCCAGCGCGAGCATCGGGAAGCCGCACAGCAGCACGATGCGCAGGGTCAGGACGGGGACGAGGAGCCCGCACATCATGCCGAGGAACGCGCCCGCGACGATCAGCGCGATCTCACCGGTCTCGCGGTTGCGGCCGACGATCGCGTTCGGCCGGGCGCGGCCGATCAGATACGTACGGCGGGGCGTGACCGTATGGGACATGTGGGACTCGGTCGTCAACGCCCGTCACCTCCTGTGTTCTGGCTGTTGCGAGTGTTGCGAGTGTTGCGGTTGTTGCTTGCGTGCGGTGTGTTCACCGGGCTGCCGGAGCGCGGTGCGGGTGCGGCGGAGGGGACATTTCCGCCGCCGTTCGAGGGGCGCGAGCTGTGCGCGGCGACTCCGCCGGAAGCGGGGTTCGAGGGGCGGGCGGCCGCGGAGGACGAGGACTGTCCGCCGTCACCGCCGCCGCGGCCGCTGTGGGTTCTGATGCCCTGCGCGACCAGGTTCGCCGGGGAGCTGATCACTGCGGCTGCCTTGCCCTCGGCGCCCTGCATGATGCGGTTGTTGCGGCCGTTGGCGATCTCGTCGCCGAAGCCGGGGACGAAGCGGTAGATCATCGCGGAGGCGAAGATCGCGAGCAGGATGATGGCGAGGCCGGACACGATCGCGGCGACGGAGTCGGGGCCCTCTTCCGTGGTCAGTGCGCCGGCGAGGCCGAGCACGATGACGATCACGGGCTTCACCATGATCACGGCGATCATGATGCCCGCCCAGCGGCGGACGTGGCCCCAGAGGTTCTTGTCGACCAGGCCGGCGTAGACGACGACGCCGAGCAGGGCGCCGACGTAGAGCAGGACGGCGCGCAGGTACAGCTCCAGGTAGAGGACGCCGGCCGCGATGATCGACACGAACGACACCAGGATCAGCATGATCGGGCCGCCGCCGATGTCGTTGCCCTGCTTCAGCGCCTGACTGAACGTGCCGAAGAAGGTGTCGGTCTGGTCGCCGGTCCCCTTGGCCAGGACGTCGGTGACGGCGTCGGTGGCCGACACGATCGTGTACAGGATCAACGGCGTGAAGGCCGACGCCAGCACGGTGAGCCAGAGGAACCCGACGGCCTCGGAGAGCGCGGTGGTGAGGGGGACGCCGCGCACGGCACGCTTGGCCACCGCCAGCAGCCAGAGGACCAGGGTGAGGATCGTCGACGCGGCGAAGACGATGCCGTACTGCTTGAGGAACGTGCCGTTGGTGAAGTCGACGTCGGCGGTGTTCTGCACGGCCTTGCTGAGCGTGTCGACGGTCCAGGCGGCGGCGTCGGCACAGCCCTTGGCGAGGGAGGAGAGGGGGTCGAGCGTGTCGGGGAGGGTGTCGGAGGTCCCGGGGCTGCGCTGGGCCGCGCCTTCGCCTCGTTCGCAGTACTTCTTGGCCGGGCCCGCGATGAGCGAGCAGGGGTCGTCCTTCGTCGGCGTCGGACTGGGCTCGGCGAAGGCGCGGGTCGAGAACAGGAGGGCGGCTGCCTGAGCAGCGGCCACCAAGGCGGTGACTTTGAGCGCGCGGTGCTGGCTACCGGGCATAGGTAAAGCCTCCGAACTCCTGGACCGCCTTGCTCATTTCGTCGGCACCAGAAACAGGGTTGTCCCCGGGTACCGGGGTCGGCCCGTTCTTCTGGCTGGTCTCTGTGATCTTCCAGTCGCTGCCGTCCCAGCTCAGTTTCATCGTCACCGTGAACCAGCTGTTCGTCACCGGATTGGTCGTCTTCTCTCCGGTGAGCCCGAAGAGCCCGTTGCACCAGACATCGACAGTGGCGGCGCTGTTGCTGAATGCCGCCACCTTGGTGCCTGCCGGCAGTGTCCGGTTGACGAAGGTGACACCCGAAGGAGCCTTGCCGTTCTTGTCGAGACCGATCTTCTTGAGGAAGGCTTCCGAGTAGTCGGCGTCGAAACCTGACTGGAGGCGATCTGCCCAGCCGGGATCGGCGATGGCCTGCACGATCTCGTGCCGTCTGGCCTTGTCGAACATCCCGTCAGAGCCCAACGCCACCGCGTAGTTCGCCGCCGCGCTCTGCGCCCCCTGCTCGTCGTGGGCGAAGCCCGACTGGACCGGGCGCGTGCCCGTGGGTGCCGTCGCCGATGTCTTCGGCTTGTCGCCGTCGCCGCCCTCCGCGGATGCGGAACCGTCTCCTCCGCGGTTCGCGAAGGCGATCGCCGCGATGAGCAGGACGACGACGCCGACCACGGTGACCAGGCTCCGGGAGGAGGAGTGGCCGCCGCGTCGGGGGCCGCCGTCCTCCTCCGGGAGCCGGAGCCGCGTCCCGCCGGTGCCGCCGTAATCGCCGGACGAGTGGTGATCGTCTCCGAGACTCATGCCGCGTACGCCCCCTCGACGTCGGGTCGGCCGTGTACGTACGACGGTAGCCGTGCTGGGTCCCGCTCGGGCGCGGTGTTATGACTCGACATCAGGGAAACGCAACCTCAGCCGGTTGGCACGACGGGCGGGTGGGATGGAGGGGGAAGGACGGATGGGTGCCGGGTTATACGGCCATCCCGTACACGATGGTGAAGAGCGTGCCGAGTGAGCCGATGATGAACACGCCCGTCAGCCCCGCGATGATCAGGCCCTTGCCCTGCTCCGCGCTGAAGGTGTCCCGGAGTGCGGTGGCACCGATGCGCTGCTTGGCGGCGCCCCAGATGGCGATGCCGAGGCAGAGCAGAATGGCGACGGCCATGACGACCTGGACCATCGTCTTCGCCTCGGTCCCCAGCGCACCGAAGGGGCCCCAGTCCGGAGCGATCCCCCCGATGATGGTGTTGATGTCTCCCTCGTCGGCCGCAAAGAGCATGTAAGTCACCGCCCCTGTTGGGTAGTTCCGCGCCCTCTGCGGACGTGCAGAGGTCAAGCCTCATTGTCGCCGACGATGACGCCGTCGCATGTCGCGTTGGCGTCATTGTTTGGCGGGTTTCGTGCGAACAGTCTGTCACCGTCCGGCGCTGGCTGGTCAGTCGGCGCCGGACGGCTCCTGGTGGTCGTATCGTCACTCTGTGTATCACGGCGGGGCATGGCTGGCAACGATGTGTAAGCGAAACCTGGGACGCGGTTCGGTCGTTAGGCCCTGATTGGGTGTCAGTGATCTTTACGCGGCCGGGGCCGCCAGGCGGAAGCCCATGCCGATCGCCGCGAGGTCCGGCTCGTAGGCGCCGTGCCGGCGGGCGCACCGGGCCAGGTCCCGGTCGTGACGGAAGGCGCCACCCCGGGTGATGTGCCGGTCGAAGGCCCAGTCCTCGGTCTTCGGCACCTCCGCGGGGGCGCCGGGGTAGGGGGCGTAGAGGGTCGAGGTCCACTCGTCGGCGTTGCCCGCCATGTCCAGTACGCCGAAGGGGCTGGCGCCGTCGGGGAACGAGCCGACCGGTGTCGTCGTGCCGATCCCGAGGTCCACCAGGTTGGCCAGACCGGTGCGGTACTCCTCGCCCCACGGGAACTCGCGGCCGTCGTCGCCCCGTGCCGCGCGCTCCCACTCGTCCTCCGTGGGCAGTCGCACGTCCAGGCCGCCGAGCCGCTGCCCGATCCACCGGCAGTAGTCCGTCGCCGCCTCCCAGGTGACCCCGATGACCGGGTGGTCCGCCGGTGACGGCCGGGGTGTCGGCCGGTCGGTGGCCGCCGCGAAGCGTGCCCACTGGCCGGCCGTGACCGGAGTACGGGCGATCCGGAACGCGGGGACGTGGAGCTCCGCGCGCGGGGCCTCCTTCAGGTACCACTCCAGCGGCACCCCGGTGTCGGCATAGCGGTGGGCCACCGCCTCCACCTCGTCGACCGGGGTGCCCCGACGCAGCACCCCGACCGGTACGTCGACCCAGTCCACCTGCTCCACTTGCTCCACCCGCATGGCCCCTCCTCGGCTCGAACGAACGAGGCACATGATTTCCCCGAAGGCAGGGGTCGTGCCTCGGTCTGCGGCCCCATCCCGGGAGCGACCTTGGGACCAGGGCCTCACGCAGAGCCGGTGGGGTCGCTGCCTTCGGTCAGATGGGCTGCCGTGAGGCCCGAAGGGGGCCCGGATGGAGGGGCAGTGGGGTCAACGCTCCCTGGCGCACAGTTCCCACGTGTGGCCCGCGGGGCCCATGAAGGTGACGGTCCGGTAGCGCTGGGCCTTCACGTCCCGGGCGTCGGCCTGGTGGGAGTAGAAGCCCTCGCAGCCGCTGCTCGTCCCGTCGCCCCACGATTCCCCGGAAGCCGTCCGGTAGTCGACCTGGTAGCTCGTGGCGCCGGACCAGCAGGGGACCCGGACCCACTCGTCCTCGTCCGTCTCGTGCACACAGTCGCCCACCTGGGCGGAGGACACGCGTCCGCTGAAGCCGGAGCTGATCCAGTCGGCGAACGCGCTGTTTGTCGCGTACAGAATGGTCAGAGCCGCGCCGATGGCGAGGACCCAGCCGAACACGCCTGCCGCCAGTAGGCCCACGGATTTCTTGGACGTGTCCTCCGCAGGCCGTTCCTGGCTGCCGAGCAGTACGTTCCTGCCCTGGTCGCGGGCGGTGATGCGTTCGGTGGCGCCGGCCTTGAGGTGGAGCACGCAGGGGGCGCTCTTGTGTCCGTCGCTCTTCACCGCGACCTTGCGGACACCTGGGGTGAGCGCGTAGGTGCCCGTCGCTCCGGGCGCGACGGTATAGCGGTACACATTGTCGAAGATGATGCCGAGCCAGCCGCCCGTTCGGTTGTCGATGTGCAGGGTGGCTTGCGAGGGGGTGCTGTCGTTCGTCGTCCGGTCGGGGTCTTTCGGTTTCCCCTTCTTCCGCTCCGGGGCCTCGAGGAGCTTCAGGGCCTTGGAGACGGAGGGGCGGTCGGCCGGGTTCTTCGCCAGGAGGGCCGTGATGAGGGGCTCGAGGGTGCCTGCCCGGCGCATGGGGGGAGGCTCCTCGTAGGTCACCGCGTGGAGGGAGCCGAGCGGTTCGTCGCGATGGAACGGGTTGGTGCCCTCCACAGCCTCGTACAGCGTCGTGCCCAGGGAGAACAGGTCGCTCGCGGGGCCCGATTCCTTGCCCTGGGCGCGCTCGGGCGAGAGATAGGGGAGAGAGCCGATGACCAGGCCGGTCCGGGTCAGCCGGGTCTCGGTGCCGTTGATGGCGATGCCGAAGTCGGTGAGCAGGATCTGGTGGTCGTCGGTGAGCATCACATTGGCGGGTTTGACGTCACGGTGGATGATGCCCTGCTCGTGGGCGGCGCCGAGTGCGCGGAGGAGGGCCTTGGCGAGCCCGGCGGTGTCGGCGACGGACAGACGCCCGGTTCGGGCCAGGCGATCCTGGAGCGTGCCACCTGACACGAGCTGCATGACGATCCACGGCGTCTGATCGATGACGACCACGTCGTGGACGCTGATGATGTGCGGGTGATCACGGAGCCTGGCGGCGTTGCGGGCCTCGCGTCCGGCGCGGTGCAGGCGGTCGAGGCGCTCGGCCTCGGGCAGGTGCGGCGCGAGCAGGAGCTCCTTGACCGCGACGCCGGTCTGGAGAACCTCGTCCCGGGCCGACCAGACCCGGCCGAATCCCCCGGTCCCGAGGACCCGTTCGAGCCGGTACCGGCCACCCACGAGCATCCCCTGCGTCCCTTGCTCCACAGTGCCCCCTCGTCGCTCCCCTGACGGTCAGTGGAGACGATGTTGTCAGGCCCCGCGGTTTCGTGGAGGTGGAGTGCGGCCGCAAGTGGTGGGATCCGGATGGGCAGGAGGAGGGCTGTCACCGGCTGACTCGCTGCGACATGGCCGGTAAACGTCACTGAACGGTGAGCTCATGGGGGATGGTTGGACCATGCGCAAGATGTGGGTCGGTGCCGGTGTCGCGGTTGCCCTGGGGATGGGCTTCGTGATGCTGCTCGTCGTGGGGGTCTACCTCGTCGCCGGGAACGTGGCCGGCGGGGCGGGCGGCGGGGCCAAGAGGCTTGCCAAGGGGAGCGTGCCCGCGGCGTACCAGCCGATCGTGCAGAAGTGGGGCAATCTCTGTCCCGCCATCAACCCCGCGCTGCTCGCCGCCCAGTTGTACCAGGAGAGCGGGTTCAACCCGAGGGCCCGGAGCGCGGCGGCGGCGCAGGGCATAGCGCAGTTCATCCCCGGGACGTGGGCCACCCACGGCATCGACGGGGACGGGGACGGGGACCGCGACGTGTGGGACCCGGCGGACGCGATTCCCTCGGCGGCGTCGTACGACTGCTCGCTCGCCTCGTACGTGAAGGACGTGCCCGGCGATCCGACCGAGAACATGCTGGCCTCCTACAACGCGGGGGCCTACGCGGTGATCAAGTACCAGGGTGTGCCGCCGTACAAGGAGACGCAGAACTACGTCAGGGTCATCACGACCCTGGAGAAGAGCTTCGCGGCGCCCACCGGCCGGGTCGATCCGTCCGAGCAGGCCGCGGGGGCCATCGCCTACGCGCAGAAGAAGCTCGGGACGCCCTATCTGTGGGGCGGGACCGGAACGGCCGAGCAGGGTGGGCGGTTCGACTGCTCGGGGCTGACCAGGGCGGCGTACGAGAGCGTCGGGATCGAGCTGCCCCGGGTCGCCAACGACCAGTACAACGCGGGGCCGCATCCGGGGCGCGAGGAGCTGCTGCCGGGGGACCTGGTGTTCTTCTCGGACGACCTCACCAACTCGCGGGCCATCCGGCACGTGGGAATCTACGTGGGCGGCGGGTACATGATCGACGCGCCGCGTACGGGAGCGGTGATCCGGTTCGACCCGATCGACACCCCCGACTATTTCGGGGCCACCCGGGTCACCGAGGATGGCGCGAAAGCGCTGCCCACCACGGTGTGAATGGAAGGGTGTGGACCCAGCGTGAAACCCTGCCCTGAGCTGCGGCGACGTGTCTCTCTTCGATAACGTCTGCGTGATCATTCAGTGGAGTGTGGAACGTATCAACAGGGGCCGTGCGTTCCTGTTGACGTGTAGCTGACCACGGGGGTGGCAGAAGAGGCGCGCGGTCGGTGCGCCGGAGGACATGACGAAGGGGCCGCAGCACCATGGCTGGACTCGCCGAATCCGGGTCGAACCCCGACGTCGAGCTGCTCTACGACATCAACGGCCTGGCCAAGGACGCACCGCACTGGTTCGACCGGGTCATGGAGTTCGTCGGTGAGTACGGACTGCTGTTCGCGATCGTGCTGCTGGTGCTGTGCTGCTGGTGGGGCGTGCGGCGGCGGGGCGGTGAGGACGCGGCCTCGAACGTGGCCGCTCTCGTGTGGGCGCCCCTCGCCGCCGGGGTCGCCGTCCTCGTCAACGTGCCGATACGGGGTTTCGTGGAACGGCCCCGGCCCTTCAAGTCCCATGAGGGGCTGGAGGTGCTGGTGGAGGGGAAGAACGACTTCTCCTTCGTGAGCGACCACGCCACGCTCTGCATGGCCCTGGCCGTCGGACTGTTCGTCGCCAACCGGAAGTTCGGGATCGCGGCCATCGTGCTGGCGCTCTTCGGCGGCTTCGCCCGGGTCTACATGGGCGTGCACTATCCGACGGACGTCGTGGGCGGGTTCGCCCTCGGTACGGCGGTGGCGCTGCTGCTGTCGCCGGTCGCCATGGCCCTGTTGACGCCGCTGACCCGGGCCGTCGAGCGCTCGCCGAGGGTGGGGTGGCTGGTCAGCGCGCGAGGACGGTCCGGTGTCGCGGGGCGCGACGCCGTGATTCCCGGGGCGCGCAAGGAGAGTGCGTCCGAGGCGTCGGGGGAGCGGGACCTCGCCGCCTGACGTTCTGGAGTGCTGGCCTTGTGGCCTTGTGGTGTTGTGGTGTTGTGGTGTTCTGACGGTCACAGAGCCTGTGGGTAGGTGAAGACGCGGTCCGGGTCGTACTGGTGCTTCAGACGCGCCAGACGCGGGGCCGCGTCTCCGTAGTAGGCCTTCCGCCAGTCCGTCAGATCCGGGTCCGTGTAGTTCTGGTAGGCGGCGCCCGAGGCGTACGGGCGCATCGCGTCGTAGGCGGAATCCAGCCAGGACCGTGCCGCCGTTCCGCTTGTGCCCGGCCGCCACGAGACGAGGTACTGGGCCAGCGTCCGGGAGCGCCGGTGCACGAACGCGGTGGCCGTGGGGGAAACGCGGTTCACCGCCCCGCCGAGCGCCGTGAACGCGATGCTGCCGGCGCCGCCGTGCACCTGCGGGAGCTGCGCGAGCAGGGCCTTGATGCCGGCCGGCGGGATCGAGCGGTCGTAGAAGTCCGAGCGGGCGGCGTACGTTTCGCGGCCGAGCGAGCCCTCCGGTGAGTGGCCGGGCGCCGAGCCCGGGAGGTGGCAGCGGGCGTCGGTCGAGAAGGACGAGCAGCCCGCGTACATCTCCATCGACTCCTCGTACGTACGGCGCTTGAGGGAGACGTGGCTCGCGGAGGCGCCGATGCGGTCGGCGAGGCGGTCGACGGCGTTCTGGAGTTCGCCGTAGGTGCCGAGGGAGAAGGCGGCGACCGAGACGGTGGGGGTGTGGCCGGGGGCGGCGGCCAGGTGGAGGGAGGACCAGATCTCGTCGGGCTGGTCCGGGCCCCACTCCTGCCAGGCGCGGACGACCGCGGCCGCCCTGCGCCAGGGCCAGGTCAGGTACGCCGATACGGCCCTGGGTGCGGGGTGGGTGCGGAAGTGGAACTCCGTGACGATGCCGAAGTTGCCGTTGCCCGCACCGCGCAGGGCCCAGAAGAGGTCCTTGTGGGTGCCGGTCGCGTCGGCGGTGAGTTCCTTGCCGTCCGCCGTGACGAGCGTGGCCCGGGTGAGGCTGTCGCAGGTCAGGCCGTACGCGCGGGAGACGACGCCGTGGCCGCCGCCGAGGGTGAGGCCGGAGATGCCGACGGTGGGGCAGGAGCCGGCCGGGACGGTGACGCCCTTCGCGGCGAGGGCGCGGTAGACGTCGATCAGCTTGGCGCCGGCGCCCACGACTGCCTCGCCGGCGGAGGCGCGGACGCGGTCGAGGTTCGACACGTCGATGATCAGGCGGCCGTTGCCGGAGGACCAACCCGCGTAGCTGTGGCCGCCGTTGCGGATCGCTACGGGGATGTGGTGGGCGCGGGCGTAGGAGAGGGCGGTGCGGATGTCGTCGGAGTGGGAGGGGTAGGCGACCGCGGTGGGTTCGAGGGTGTCGAAGCGGGTGTTGTAGAGCTGGTGGGCCGGTTTCCAGGTGGGGTCGCCCGGGCGGACCAGGTGACCGTCGAGGGACTCGGCCAGGGCGGTCCAGGTGGCGGGGGGCGGGGTGGCGGCCGGGCTTTTGCCGTTGGTGTGGGTGGCGGTGGTGGTTCTCGTCCCGGTGCCTTTGGTGGTTCCGGTGCCTTTTGAGTCCGTGCCGGGGGTGTGGTCCTTGCCTGTGCAGGCGGATGTGGTTGCCGCGAGGGTTGCGGCTGTGGTGGCCAGGAATGTGCGCCGGTGCATGTCGCCTCCGCGTCCCGTGGGGGGTCTTGGGGGGAGACGGGGGTGTGGGGGGTCGGGGTTCCGTGGGCGTCGGCTGTACAGGTGTACGGCCGGGGGTGCGGGTGCGCTTGGGCTGGGCGGGGGTGGGGGCGCTGCCCGGCGGTGCGGGGTGCCGCTGCGCCCACCCGTGCCGCCCCAGCGGCACGACTGCCCGCAGCCACGCGGCGAGGCGGCTGCCCGCAGCTACGTGGCGAGGCGGCTGCCCGCAGCTAGCGCGTGTGGGACTGGGCGTCTGTGCGGGCCTGGCTTCTGGCTCTTCTTGCTGGGCCTCGCCAGCCGCAGGTGCAGCGGGCCAGGCAGAAGGGGCCTTGTTCGACCGTTGTCGTGAGGTGTTCCGGGGTGTCCCCGGGGGCTTCGAGACCGTCCTGCTGCGCCACGCCCACAACGTTACCGGGGTCGCCTGCCCCTCGTTAAGCGGGACGGCAGGGGGTCCGGAACGGGCGTGACGGCTGGGACAGCAGGTGGCGATGGTCGGGCGGGAGCAGGAGCAGGAGCAGGAGCGGGAGCTGCGGAGTGGGCGGACGGGCGGCCGTCTCGTCCTCGCCGGCGGGATGGTCTGTGTCTGTCTGGCGGGCGCCGGGTGCTCCGGTGCCGGGCAGGGGGGTTCCGTCGAGGGCGCCGGCGGTGGTGATCCCGTCGCCGTGCTGCACCGGGCCGCCGACCGGCTGGTGGCCGCCGGGAGCGCCAAGGCGCGTACCGCGATGCAGATGGCCAGCGGCGGGACGCGGGTGACCATCCGGGGCGAGGGCGTGTACGACTTCGCGGAGCGGCTCGGGCAGCTCAAGGTGCGCCTGCCCCAGGATCCGGCGGGGACGAGCGAGCACCGGCCGATCACGGAGCTGCTCGCCCCGGGGGCCCTGTTCATGAAGAACCGCGGCGCCGGTGTCCCCGACGACAAGTGGGTGCGGGTGGAGACCGAGTCGCTGTCCGACGGGAATCTGGTGACCGGCGGCGCGACGGATCCGTTCGCCGCCGCCGAGGTGCTGCGGGGGACACGGACGGCCACGTTCGTGGGGCGCACGGAGGTCGCCGGTACGGCGGTGCGGCACTACCGGGGGACCGCCGATCTGGCGCGGGCGGCGCGCGGTGCCTCGGAGGGCAACAGGAAGGCGCTGGCGGCGGCCGCCGAGGGGTTCGCCACCGCCGAGGTGCCGTTCGACGCCTACCTCGACGACGAGGGCCGTATCCGCAAGGTCCGGCACCGCTTCAGCTTCTCCAACGGGCAGGGGGACGGCACCGGCACCGTGGACGTCGCCTCGACGACGTTGCTCTACGATTTCGGCGCCGCCGTCCGCGTACGGCTGCCCGAGGACGCGGACATCTACGCCGGCCGGATCGCCGCCGAGCCGGGCGCCGCGGGTGAGCCGGGCGACACGGGCGCCACGAACGACGCGGCGGTGGGCGGCAAGAACTAGCCCTTCCGTGCCATGCGCGGTGCGTAGGCCGCTCCCTACTCTAGGAAGTCGGTGACGGCAGAGACGAGGTGACGCGTGTGGCTCCGGTCGGCGGTACGGCGGTTCAGGACCACGTGGCCCTCGCCGAGATCGAGCTGTGCGGCGAGCTGATCATCGCGGCGTCGGCCGCCCGGGAGCGGCTCAGCATGGAGAGCATCGACGAGGTGCTGCGCGTGGCCGAGGAGCGCTCACGTGCGCAGTAGCCGGCCGATCGCCTTCGTCGCCTCTTCCACCTTGGCGTCGATCTCGGTGCCGCCCTTGAGGGCCGCGTCGGCGACGCAGTGGCGCAGGTGCTCCTCGAGCAGTTGCAGCGCGAAGGACTGGAGGGCCTTGGTGGACGCGGAGACCTGGGTCAGTATGTCGATGCAGTAGACGTCCTCGTCGACCATCCGCTGAAGGCCGCGGATCTGGCCCTCGATACGGCGCAGGCGTTTGAGGTGCTCGCCCTTCTGCTTGTGGTACCCGTGCACCCCGCGGTCGTGGTCGGTCACGGTGTCCGTGCCGTCCGTCTCCACCTGGTCCACCGTCCGGTCCACGGCGGCGGAGGGCGCACCCGCGCCGGCCTCGGTGGTCGTCATCGCGTCCTCCAATAACGGACATATACCCCTGGTGGGTATATGGTAACGAACTTTCCCGGGTATGGGGCCCTTGCCGGAGCGGCCGACGTCGCCCCCCTGCTCATCACTCTGCCTGATGGGCGACACTGGTGGACGGCCGATAGCAGTGGCCGGATGATGCGCCTAGCATCAGCCTGACCGAAACCGATGCACCCCGAGGACCCCACGTGCGCTTTCGTCTGACCCCCAGGGAGACGAGCTTCTACGACATGTTCGCCGCCTCCGCGGACAACATCGTCACGGGCTCCAAGCTCCTGATGGAACTGCTCGGGGCGGACGCATCCGCCCGGGCCGAGATCGCAGAGCGTATGCGGGCCGCCGAACACGCAGGTGACGACGCCACGCACGCGATCTTCCACCAGCTGAACTCCTCGTTCATCACGCCCTTCGACCGTGAGGACATCTACAACCTCGCCTCGTCCCTCGACGACATCATGGACTTCATGGAGGAGGCCGTCGACCTGGTCGTCCTCTACAACGTCGAGGAACTGCCCAAGGGCGTCGACCAGCAGATCGAGGTGCTGGCGCGGGCCGCCGAGCTGACCGCCGAGGCCATGCCGAACCTGCGGACCATGGACAACCTCACCGAGTACTGGATCGAGGTCAACCGGCTGGAGAACCAGGCCGACCAGGTCCACCGCAAGCTGCTCGCGCACCTCTTCAACGGCTCGTACGAGGCCATCGAGGTGCTGAAGCTGAAGCAGATCGTGGACGTGCTCGAGGAAGCGGCCGACGCGTTCGAGCACGTGGCGAACACGGTGGAGACCATCGCCGTCAAGGAGTCCTGAGCCGTTCATGGACACCTTTGCTCTGGTCGTGACCATCGGGGTCGCGCTCTTCTTCACCTACACCAACGGCTTCCACGATTCGGCCAACGCGATCGCCACCTCGGTGTCGACGCGCGCGCTGACGCCCCGCGCGGCGCTCGCCATGGCCGCGGTCATGAACCTGGCCGGCGCGTTCATGGGATCCGGGGTCGCCAAGACCGTCAGTGAGGGGGTGATCGAGACCCCCGAGGGTTCGAAGGGAATGGGGATCCTCTTCGCGGCGCTCGTGGGCGCCATCGTGTGGAACCTGATCACCTGGTACTTCGGGCTGCCCTCCTCGTCCTCGCACGCACTGTTCGGCGGCATGGTCGGCGCGGCGCTGGCCGGGAGCACGACCGTGTACTGGCACGGGGTCGTCGACAAGATCGTCATCCCGATGTTCGTGTCGCCGGTCGTCGGTCTGCTCGCCGGTTACCTGGTGATGACCGCGATCATGTGGATCTTCCGGCGGACCAATCCGCACAAGGCCAAGCGCGGTTTCCGTATCGCGCAGACGGTGTCGGCGGCGGGCATGGCGCTCGGGCACGGTCTCCAGGACGCGCAGAAGACGATGGGCATCGTGGTGATGGCCCTGGTCATCGCCGACGTCGAGGACTACGGCGACCCGATCCCGGTGTGGGTGAAGCTCGCCTGCGCGCTGATGCTGTCCGCGGGGACGTACGCCGGTGGCTGGCGGATCATGCGGACGCTGGGGCGGAAGATCATCGAGCTGGATCCGCCGCAGGGGTTCGCCGCGGAGACGACGGGGGCCTCGATCATGTTCGGGTCGGCGTTCATCTTCCACGCGCCGATCTCGACGACGCACGTGATCACCTCCGCGATCATGGGCGTCGGGGCCACGAAGCGGGTCAACGCCGTGCGGTGGGGGGTCGCGAAGAACATCATCATGGGGTGGTTCATCACGATGCCCGCGGCCGCGGTGGTGGCCGCGGTGTCGTTCTGGATCGTGAACCTGGCGTTCCTGTAGCGCGTGTCGGCAGCGAGCGCCCCCTTACGGCGATGGGCCCGCCCCCGGATTCCGGGGGCGGGCCCTTGTGCTCCTCGCGGTGGCACCGCCATGCAGCACCGCGAGGGGATCGGGAAGGCGGATCAGCCGAAGCGGCCGGAGATGTAGTCCTCCGTCGCCTGGACCGACGGGTTGGAGAAGATGCGCTCCGTCTCGTCGATCTCGATCAGCTTGCCGGGCTGGCCGACCGCCGCCAGGTTGAAGAACGCCGTACGGTCCGAGACGCGCGCCGCCTGCTGCATGTTGTGCGTCACGATGACGATCGTGAAGCGTTCCTTCAGCTCGCCGATCAGGTCCTCGATCGCCAGGGTGGAGATCGGGTCCAGGGCGGAGCAGGGCTCGTCCATCAGCAGGACGTTCGGCTCGACCGCGATGGCCCGCGCGATGCACAGGCGCTGCTGCTGGCCGCCGGAGAGCCCGGAGCCCGGCTTGTTCAGGCGGTCCTTGACCTCGTTCCAGAGGTTGGCGCCGCGCAGGGACTTCTCGACGATGCCGTCCAGCTCGGACTTCTTGTACTTGCCGTTCAGGCGCAGGCCCGCCGCCACGTTGTCGTAGACCGACATCGTCGGGAACGGGTTCGGGCGCTGGAAGACCATGCCGACCTCGCGGCGCACGGCCACCGGGTCGATGCCGGCGCCGTAGAGGTTCTCGTCGTCCAGCATCACCTTGCCGTCGACGCGGCCGCCGGGGGTGACCTCGTGCATGCGGTTGAGCGTGCGCAGGAAGGTGGACTTGCCGCAGCCGGAGGGGCCGATGAAGGCCGTCACGGAGCGGGGTTCGACGGTCATCGAGATGTCCTCGATGGCGAGGAAGGAGCTGTAGTAGGCGTTGAGGCCGCTGACATCTATGCGCTTGGCCATGGGTATCACTGCTTCTTTCGGTCCGAGTCGCTGACTGTTCTGCGTCGGTCGCGTCAGCGACCCGTCTTCGGGGCCTTCCAGCGGGCGATGCCGCGGGCCGCGAGGTTGAGGATCATGATGAAGGCGATCAGCGTCAGGGCCGCCGCCCAGGCACGGTCGTAGGACGCCGTGGAGCCCGCGCCGTACTGCAGGTAGATGTACATCGGCAGCGACTCCTGCGGGTCCTGGAAGGGGTTCGCGTTGATGAAGTCGGTGCCCCAGACCAGCAGCAGCACGGGGGCCGTCTCGCCGGTGATACGGGCGACGGCCAGCATGACGCCGGTGACGATGCCGCCGACCGAGGTCGGCAGGACCACCTTGAGGATCGTGCGCCACTTGGGCACGCCCAGGGCGAGGGACGCCTCGCGCAGCTCGTTCGGGACGAGCTTGAGCATCTCCTCGGTGGAGCGGACGACCACCGGGATCATCAGGATGCACAGGGCGAAGGAGCCGGCCACGCCGGACGGGCCCATGTCCAGGATCAGGACCCACAGGCTGAGCACGAACAGGCCCGCGACGATCGACGGGATGCCCGTCATGACGTCCACGAAGAAGGTGACGGACTTGGCGAGCCTGCCGCGCCCGTACTCGACCAGGTAGATCGCGGTGAGCACGCCGACCGGCACGGAGAACAGGGTGGCGAGGCCGACCTGCTCCAGGGTGCCGAGGATGGCGTGGTAGATGCCGCCGCCGGGCTCGGTGTCGCCGACCACACCCATCGAGTGGGTCAGGAAGTAGCCGTCGAGGACCTTCACGCCCTGCTTCACGGTCTCCCAGATCAGGGAGAGCAGCGGGATCAGGGCCAGCAGGAAGGCGACCCAGACCATGCTGGTCGCGATGCGGTCCTTGGCCTGGCGGCCGCCCTCGACGCGGGCGGAGATGCCGTACGAGCCGGCGACGAAGAGGACCGCGGCGATCAGGGCCCACTGGATGCTGCTGTTCAGCCCGGCGGCCGTGCTGATGCCGAGGCCGGCGACGACCGAACCGGCCGCTACCGCCCAGGGGAACCACTTGGGCAGGGTGGCGGCGCGCAGGGAGCTGCGGTTCTTGGGGGCGGGGGTCAGGGTTGCGTTGCTCATGCGTTGGCCCCCGAGTACTCCTTGCGGCGGGCGATGATCATGCGGGCGCCGCCGTTGACCAGCAGGGTGATGACGAACAGGACCAGACCGGAGGCGATCAGGGCGTCCCGGCCCATCGGATTGGCCTCGTTGAACTTGCTGGCGATGTTCTGGGCGAAGGTGCCGCCGCCCGGGTCGAGCAGGCTGGCGGAGATGTCGAAGGTCGGGGAGAGCACCATGGCCACGGCCATCGTCTCGCCGAGCGCGCGCCCGAGGCCGAGCATCGAGGCGGAGATGACGCCGGAGCGGCCGAAGGGGATCACCGACATCCGGATGACCTCCCAGCGCGTGGCGCCGAGGGCCAGCGCGGCCTCCTCGTGCATGCGCGGGACCTGCCGGAAGACCTCACGGCTGACGTTGGTGATGATCGGCAGGATCATGATCGCCAGCAGGATCCCCACGGTGAGCAGCGAGCGCCCCGCGCCGCCGTTCCACTCGAAGATCCCGGTCCAGCCGAGGTACGTGTCGAGCCAGCCGTAGAGTCCGTTGAGGTGCGGCACGAGGACGAGGGCGCCCCACAGGCCGTAGACGATCGAGGGCACGGCGGCGAGCAGGTCGATCACGTAGCCGATCAGACCGCCCAGCTTGCGCGGTGCGTAGTGCGTGATGAAGAGCGCGATGCCGACCGAGACCGGGACGGCGATCGCCATGGCGATGACCGACGACACGATGGTGCCGTAGGCCAGGACCGCGATGCCGAACTCCGGCGGGGAGCCGGTCGGGTTCCATTCGAAGCTGGTGAAGAAGTTCGCCTCGTCCTCGCTGATGGCGAGCCAGGCGCGGTAGGTGAGGAAGGCCGCGATGGCGGCCATGATGACCAGCACGAGGATGCCGGACCCGCGGGAGAGCCCGACGAAGATCCGGTCGCCGGGGCGGGAGGCGCCGCGCGCGGTGCGCCTGTCCCCGGGGGCGGGCGGCTGGGGCGCGGGGGAGGGGGCTGGCTTCTGGGTGTCCGTTGTTATGTCCATCGGGTTCTCCGGTCTGCGGAGCCGCCGTGGTCGGCGGCTCGGGCGGAGCCCCGGTCGGGGGCTCCTGGCGGCGGTGCACCGGACGGTGCGGTCCGGTCCCCGGACGGGGACGCTGTCGGTCCCGGTGGGGACTCCGTCGGTCCCGGTGGGGACTCCGTCGGTCCCGGTGGGGACTCCGTCGGTCCCGGCTGGGGACGCTGCAGGCCCCGGGCGGGGACCGGACCGCACTCGGGTCAGCTCAGGCCCGAGATGGTCTCGCGGACCTTGGTGATGATCTCGGTGGGCATCGGGGCGTAGCCGGCGTCCGCCAGCAGGCCCTGGCCGTCCTCCGAGGCCATGTAGTTCAGGAAGGACTTGGTGGCGGGCAGGGTGTCCGCCTTGTTGCCCTTGTCGCAGGCGATCTCGTACGTCACCAGGACGAGCGGGTAGGCGCCGTCGGCGTCCGGGGTGTAGTCCAGCTCGAGGGCGAGGTCCTTGCCGGTGCCGACGATCTTGGCCGCGCCGATGGCGGCGGTGGCGTTCTCGACGGTGGCCTTGACCGGCTCGGCGGCCGCGGTCTTGACGTCGACGGTCTTGATGCCGTCCTTGGCGTAGGACAGCTCGAAGTACGAGATGGCGCCGGGGGTCCCCTTCACCTGGCCGGCCAGACCGGAGGAGCCCTGCGCGGACTGGCCGCCCTTGGCCTCCCAGGACTTGCCGCCCTCGTACTTCCAGTCGTCGGGCGCGGCGGCCTTCAGGTACTTGGTGAAGTTGTCCGTGGTGCCGGACTCGTCCGAGCGGTGGAAGGCCTGGATCTTCAGGTCCGGAAGCTTGGCGTCGGGGTTGAGCTTCTTGATCGCCTCGTCGTTCCAGTTGGTGATCTTGCTGTCGAAGATCTTGGCCATCGTCGAAGCGTCCAGGACGAGGGTGTCGACGCCGGGGACGTTGAAGCCGACCGCGATCGGGCCGCCGACCATCGGCAGGTCGATGGCCTGGCCGTCCTTGCAGACCTTCTTCGACGCCTCGATCTCCTCCGGCTTCAGCGCGGAGTCCGAACCGGCGAACGCGGTCTGGCCCTGCGTGAAGGCGGTGATGCCGGCGCCCGAACCGGTCGGGTTGTAGTTGATCTGCACGTCCTTGCAGGCCGCGACGTACTGCTTGACCCAGGCGTCGATCGCGTTCTTCTGTGCGGAGGAGCCGGAGGCCTGGAGCTGGCCCTTGGCGTCCTCGCACTTGATGTTGCTGTTGGCGGCGGCGCTGGCGTCGCCGCCGTTGCTGTTGCCGCCGGTGTCGTCCGAGCCGCACGCCGTGAGGGCCAGGGCGCCGGAGACGGCGAGAGCACCGAGAGCGAGGGCCCGCCGGTTCATGCGCTGAAGCTTCACTTGAGGGAGTTCCTTCCAGGAGCCGCCGTCCTGAATTCGGCGGCGTGCGAGGAGTGGTAAGGCCGAAATTAGGCAGATGAGATGAAGGCGCCGAAGGGCGTAAATGAACGCGGGGTGAACCCCTGAGGACGGTGCGGTGAGGTCACGGAACGCTTACGTCAAGGACACGGACCGGTTCCGGGCGCACCGCGCGCTCAGTGGGCCCCGGGCCCGCCGGGCGGCCGCGTGGCGAGCAGCGCGTCGACGAGGGCCCGGTCCCGGGGCCGGGTGAGGCGGGCGCGGGCCGCCTCCGGGGCCAGCCACAGGATGCGGTCGACCTCGTCGGAGGGGACGAACACGCCGGTGCCGGCCGCCGCGGCCCAGTAGCGGACCTCCTTGGGGCGGCCGTTGACGGGATAGCGCACGGTGGGCAGCTCGACGCCCGGCTCGGCGGCGTACCCCGTCTCCTCCGCGACCTCGCGCAGGGCGCCGGCGAGCGGGTCCTCACCCGGCTCGAGCTTGCCCTTCGGGTGCGACCAGTCGTCGTACTTCGGGCGGTGCGCGAGGCACAGCTCCAGGCCGGGGGCCGCATCCGGCGGCGCGGGACGCCACAGGACGCAGCCTGCCGCGCGGACGGTGGTGCCGTCGTCTGCGGGGCTCACGGCGTGCTCACGCCTCCCGTCGTCCTGCGCGGTGGTGCCGGGGGATCGCTCCTGCCGGTTGTCGCTGTGGCTGTTGCTACGGGTGGTTCCTGCGGGCTGTACCTACGGCAGCCTGATCGGCTCCTTGCGCCAGCTGTGCTGGAACGCGTACCTCGCCGCCTCCACCTCATGCCGCTGGTCGGCGTGGAGCACACCGAGGGCGTACGCCGTCGCCGGTGCGATGCGCGGGGTACGGGCGGCCTGGGCGGCGGCCGCGGCGGCCTCCGAGGCGTCGCGGTGGCGGTCCAGGGCCTCGCCGGCCGCGAGGAGCCGTACGTCCACTGCGGCCTCGGTGTTCCCGCTGTCTCCGGTGTCCCCGGTGTCCGCACCGGCCAGCGCCTCGAGGGCGTAGCGGTGCAGCCGCAGCAGCAGGCGGACCTGGTGCCACGGCGCGTCCTGGGGGTGCGGGGCCGGGTCCGGCGAGAGTCCGTGGACCAGTGCCTGGGCGTTGTACGGGCTGCCCGCGGCGACCAGCGGCAGAGCGGTCACGGCGTCGGTCAGGCGCTCCTCGGCGGCGGCGGCCAGCGGGCGCAGGTCGAAGGGCGCGGTCCCGGGGCCGGAGGCGGAGGCAGCGGGGGCGGGGCCACGGTCGGGGCGGCCGGTGGCGCGCAGCGGGACCTCGCTGGCCAGTAAGGCGACCTGGTCCGCCACGGCGTGGAAGCGGCTGCTGCCCAGTGCCTGGAGGGCCGTGGAGTGCGCCCGGGTACGGGCCAGGGTCAGCTGCCGGTCGAGCAGCGCGCCGGCCTTGGCGGCGCCCACGGTGAGGCTGCCGCGGTCCGGGGACGCCGGGCGGGCGGGGGCGGGCACACCGGCGGGCACGGTGGCGGCGGCCCGGCCCACCGGGCGCGGGGCCGGGAACGCCGCCGAGCCGGACAGCCGGTGCAGGGCCTGGAGCAGCCGTTCCAGGCGGGACGCGTACGCGTGCTCCAGGGCCAGCGTGCCGGACAGCCAGGCCAGCTCGGGGCGCATCTCCTCGGCCCAGCTCGCGTCCAGCAGCGGCTGGAAGGTGTGCAGGGTGCCGCTGATGCGGCGGGCCGCACGGCGCAGGGCGCGGACCGCGTCCACGTCGTCGGCGGGCGGAGCCGCCCGGCCCGGGGCGGACGCGCCCGCGCTCGTTCCCCCGCCCGGCGCTCCCGCCCCGGACGCCCCGGATGCCCCGGATTCGCGGTGCCGGCGCAGCGCGCGCAGGAACTCCGTGGCCTGGGCGCGCAGGTAGCCGGCGAGGGCGCCGGCGTCCGCGTCGGGGGGCGGGTCACCGGCGACGACCGCCGGGGCGGTGCCGACGCCCGGATCGGTGCCGGGGCTCCCGTTCGCGCTCGTGCGCGTGCCCGTACCCGGGCGCGTGCCCGTACCCGCGCTCGCGTCCGCCCCTGCGTTCGTGTTCGCGCCCGCGCCCGCTCTCGTCTCCGCGCCCGCTTCCGTCCCGGTCCCCGTCCCCGCGTTCGCGGGTTCCGGCGGTCCGGTGGTCGTCGTGGGGTCCGTCGGGTCAAGGTGTCGCTGTGCCACGCCGGCGCCTCCGGGCGTCTATGAGCATCTCCTGGATGTTGCGCAGGGGCTGGCCGTCCGCGTCGGTCGCGTGCCGGGTCCACTCGCCGTCCGGGCCGAGGTGCCAGGAGGCGGTGCCGTCGGACATGCCGTTCTCGAGGAGCCGGTTCAGGGCCGCCCGGTGAGCCGGGTCGGTGACCCGGACCAGGGCCTCTATCCGGCGGTCGAGGTTGCGGTGCATCATGTCGGCGCTGCCGAGCCACACCTCGGGCTCGCCGCCGTTGCCGAAGGCGAAGACCCGCGAGTGCTCGAGGAAGCGGCCGAGGACGGAGCGGACCCGGATGTTCTCCGAGAGGCCCGGCACCCCCGGACGCAGCGCGCAGATGCCGCGCACCCACACGTCGACCGGCACCCCGGCCTGGGACGCGCGGTAGCAGGCGTCGACCACGGCCTCGTCGACCATCGAGTTGACCTTGATGCGGACGTGGGCGGGGCGCCCGGCGTGGTGGTGCTGGATCTCCTTGTGGATGCGGGAGACCAGGCCGTCGCGCAGCGACTTGGGCGCGACGAGCAGGCGGCGGTAGGTCTCGCGCCGGGAGTAGCCGGACAGGCGGTTGAACAGGTCGGACAGGTCCGCGCCGACCTGCGGGTCCGAGGTGAGCAGGCCCAGGTCCTCGTAGAGACGGGCCGTCTTCGGGTGGTAGTTGCCCGTGCCGACGTGGCTGTAGCGGCGCAGCGTCTCGCCCTCCTGGCGTACGACCAGGGAGAGCTTGCAGTGGGTCTTCAGGCCCACCAGGCCGTAGACGACGTGGCAGCCGGACTCCTCCAGCTTGCGGGCCCACTTGATGTTGGCGGACTCGTCGAAGCGGGCCTTGATCTCCACCAGGACCAGGACCTGCTTGCCGGACTCGGCGGCCTCGATGAGCGCGTCGACTATGGGGGAGTCGCCGGACGTCCGGTACAGCGTCTGCTTGATCGCGAGGACGTCCGGGTCGGTGGCGGCCTGCTCCAGGAAGGCCTGCACGGAGGTGGAGAACGAGTCGTACGGGTGGTGGAGCAGGACGTCCTTGGTGCGCAGGGCGGCGAAGATGTCCGGCGCGGACGCGGACTCGACCTCGGCCAGGTCGCGGTGGGTGCCGGCGACGAACTTCGGGTACTTCAGCTCGGGCCGGTCGATGCTGTGGATGCGGAAGAGGCCGGTGAGGTCCAGGGGGCCGGGCAGCGGGTAGACCTCCGCCTCGCCGATCTTCAGCTCGCGCACGAGGAGGTCCAGGACCTCCCGGTCGACCGACTCCTCGACCTCCAGGCGGACCGGCGGCCCCAGGCGCCGCCGCATCAGCTCCTTCTCCAGGGCCTGGAGCAGGTTCTCCGCGTCGTCCTCCTCCACCTCCAGGTCCTCGTTGCGGGTGAGGCGGAAGGTGTGGTGCTCCAGGACCTCCATGCCCGGGAACAGCTCCTCCAGGTGGGCGGCGATGACGTCCTCGATGGGGACGTACCGGCCCGGGGAGGCCTCCAGGAAGCGGGAGAGCAGCGGCGGGACCTTGACGCGGGCGAAGTGGCGGTGGCCCGTGACGGGGTTGCGGACGACGACCGCGAGGTTGAGGGAGAGGCCGGAGATGTACGGGAAGGGGTGGGCCGGATCGACCGCGAGCGGGGTGAGGACGGGGAAGATCCGGTGCCGGAACAGGGTGAAGAGGCGGGCCTGCTCCTTCTCCGCCAGCTCGTTCCAGCGGACCAGGTGGATGCCCTCCTCGGCGAGCGCCGGGGCGACGTCCTCGTGGAAGCAGGCGGCGTGCCGGGCCATGAGCTCGCGGGAGCGGGCCCAGATCATGTCCAGCACCTCGCGGGGCTGGAGGCCGGAGGCGGAGCGGGTGGCGACCCCGGTCGCGATACGGCGCTTGAGGCCGGCGACGCGGACCATGAAGAACTCGTCCAGGTTGCTGGCGAAGATCGCGAGGAAGTTGGCCCGCTCCAGCAGCGGCGTGCTCGGGTCCTCGGCGAGTTCGAGCACACGTTCGTTGAACGCGAGCCAGCTGCGCTCGCGGTCCAGGAAGCGGCCCTGCGGGAGGCGGTCGCCGCCGTCCTGGGACTCCTCCGACTCCTCGTACGCGTCGAGGTCGGCGTCGATGTCCGGCTCCAGGCCGGAGACCGTGGCGGCCACGGTGTCCGGGCGGTGCGCCGCGAGGGAGCCCACGGAGGGCTGCGGCTGCTGGGAGTGCTGCGTCTGCTGGACCTCTGCCTGGGTGTTCGGCTGCCTCATGAACCCATTCTTCCGCGCCGCACGCGAGTCAGGCGCGTCGGAGGACCCGGAGAACCCGGCGGGCCCCGGGAAACCCGAGGACCCCGAGAACTCCGACGGCCCGGCAGGCCCGGAAGGCTCTGGCTCGGTCGGCTTCATTCGGTGAGCCTCGCAAGGCTGTCTGAATCGATGGTTACGGGGACATGACGTGTGGGATAGCTGCGGGCCTCCGGAACGTCCCGGCGCACCCCCTGAGATCGTGTGAACCGATCGGCCGGGCTCGTGCGATGAGGAGATGTGAGCGAAACGAGAAGCGACGGGGAGCTGCTGCGGGCCGTCGCGGCGGATGCCGACCGGCGCGCCTTCGAGGAGCTGTACCGCAGGTACGCGCCCTGGCTGACCGCCCGCATGCGCGGCCGCTGCGCCGACCACGCCGTGGTCGACGACGTCGTGCAGGAGACCTTCCTCGCCGTGTGGCGCGGCAGCGCCCGCTACCGGGAGGAAGGGGACGTGGCCGGGTGGCTGTGGCGGATCGGGTCGCGGCGGCTGATCGACGCGCTGCGCGGCGACGGCGCGCGCGGGCGGCTGCGGCAGGCGCTGGCCCGCCTGCGGCACCGGGACGAGGTCTCGGCGGAGGAGCGCGTCCTCGCCGGGGTCGAGCACGGCGACCTCGCGGGCGCCCTCGTACGGCTCTCGCCGGAGCTGCGCGCGGTGCTCCAGGCCACCGTCGTCGACGGGCTGACCACCCGTGAGGCGGCCGTCCTGCTCGGCATTCCGCCGGGCACGGTCAAGACGCGGGCGATGCGGGCCCGTCGGCAGCTGCGGGAGGCGCTGGCATGAGGATCGAGAACAGCGGCCGCCGGGACGGGCACACCTGGCACGTGGACGAGGACGACCTGCGGGCCTACGCCCGGGGCGAGTTGGCGGCGCCCGCCCTCTGGTCCACCGACGCCCACCTGACCGCCTGCGCCGCGTGCCGGGGCACGCTCGCCGGGGTGAGTGACACCGCCGCGCTGGACGCGGGCTGGGAACGGCTCGACGCCGAGCTGGACGCGCCCCGGCCGGGCCGGTTCGAGCGGCTCCTGACGTGGTGCGGCGCCGGCGACGGCACGGCCCGGCTGCTCGCGGCCACCCCCGTGCTGCGCCGGTCCTGGTTCGGTGCGCTCACCGCCGTGCTGCTCGTGACCTTCCTCGTGGCCGTCGCGGCCGGTGCCGCCGACCGGCCCACACTGTTCCTGGCCTGCGCCCCGCTGCTGCCGTTGGTCTCGGTGGCGCTGGCCTACGGGCCTGTGCTCGACCCCGCGCACGAGATGGCCGTCGTCTCGCCGATGCACGGCTTCCGGCTGCTGATGATCCGTACCGTCGCCGTGCTCGTCGTGGCGCTCGGGGTGGGCGGCCTGGCCAGTCTGGCCCTGCCCGGGTTCGGGCCGGCCGCCCTGGCCTGGCTGCTTCCCGGGCTCGCCCTCACCACGACCGGGCTGACGCTGACGCCCCGGTTGGGGCCGGTGGCCGCGCCCTCCGTGCTCGTGGGCGCCTGGGCCGCCGTGCTGCTGGCCGCCGACGCGGCACGCGCGTCCACGGACGGCCCGCTGGCGCCGTTCACCGCGGCCGGGCAGGGCGTGTCCGGGCTGGTGGCGGCGCTGGGCGCGGGGCTGCTGTTCCTGCTCCGCGACCGGTTCGACGTCTCGGGGCGCGGCGCCGTGTGAACCACGCGGCATCACGTGAGCCGCGCCGCACCGCGTGAGCCACACCCCCCGCCCCCACCCTGCCCTCACCCCGCCCCACCCTCCTTACCTCCTGATCCCCTTCACGTACGGGAGTGCCGTATGACCCCCACCGTTTCCGCCTCCGGGCTGGGCCTGAACTACGGGCGCACCCGTGCCCTCGACGACGTCTCGCTGCGGCTGACCCCGGGCGTCACCGGGCTGCTCGGGCCCAACGGCGCCGGGAAGACCACGCTGTTGCGGGTGCTCGCCACCGCCGTGCCGGCCGACCGGGGTGCCTTCACCGTGCTCGGGCACGACCCCGGGACCTCGCGGGGGCGGCAGGAGGTGCGGCGGCGGCTCGGTTACCTGCCGCAGACGCCCGGCTTCCACCCGGACTTCACCGCCTTCGAGTTCGTCGACTACGTGGCGATCCTGAAGGAGCTCGCGGACCGCCGGGAACGCCACCGGGAGGTGCGGCGGGTCCTGGCGGAGGTCGACCTCGGGGACGTGCGCGGGCGCCGGATCAAGAAGCTGTCCGGCGGTATGCGGCAGCGGGTCGCGCTGGCCGCCGCGCTGGTGGGCGACCCGGGGTTCCTGGTCCTCGACGAGCCCACCGTCGGTCTCGACCCCGAGCAGCGGATGCGGTTCAGAGAGCTGATCGCGGGGGCGGGGGAGGGGCGGACCGTGCTGCTGTCCACCCACCAGACCGAGGACGTGGCGATGCTCTGCCACCGGGTGATCGTCATGGCGGCCGGGGCGGTGTGCTTCGACGGCACCCCGGCCGAGCTGACCGAGCGGGCCGCCGGACGGGTGTGGAGCAGCACGGAGAAGGACCCCGGCGCGAAGGCCGGATGGCGCACCGGCACCGGCTCCTTCCGGAACGTCGGCGACCCGCCCCCGGGCGCCGAACCGGCCGAACCCGCCCTGGAGGACGGCTACCTGCTCGTCCTCGACGACGCCGGCACGGAGGTGGCGGCGTGAGCGCCGTACTGGTGGAGGAGTCCGCCCCCGTGCGGGCACCGCTCCACGACCGCGGGGCCCGGGCCGTGCTCGCCCTCGCCCGGTTCGAGGCACGCAGGCTGCTGCTGAGCGTCCCCGTCGTCATCGCCTTCGTGGCGTACGTCGCGTGGATCGTCTGGCGTACGCGGGATTCCTGGGACGGCAACCCCGCACTCCAGGACGCCGACCGGGCCACCCAGTCCATGCCGATGCTCGTCGGCCTCGCCGTCCTGCTGGGCGCCGCACGCGCGGTCGTCCGCTCCGAACGCCACGGCACCGAGCACCACTTCTCGGTCCTCGTCCTGCCCCTCTGGCGCCGTATGGCGGGCCACGCGCTGTCCGTCGTACCGGCCGCCCTGCTCACCGCCGTGTGCGTGGCCGGTCAGTTCGGCTGGGAGGCGTTCAAGCCGGGTGCGGTCGGGCACGGTTCACCGGCCGAGCTGGCGGTGGGGCCGCTGACGGTGCTGGCGTTCGGGGCGCTCGGGGTGCTGCTCGGCCGTCTGACGATGTCGGCCTTCGCCGCGCCGCTGCTGGTGGTCGTGCTGCTGTTCGTGTTCGTCCTCGGCACCGGGCCGAGCGAGGCGAGCGGCCTGTCCTGGCTGGCACCGGTCGTCGCCACCACCGGCCCCGACCCCCTGCCCTCCGACCTGCTGGGGCGCCCCGCCGCCTGGCACGCCCTGTACCTGGCGGGCGCGGCCCTGAGCCTCGCCCTCCTGGCGGTGGCCGTCTCGGGCGGGCGCACCGCGGCCGTCCGGGCGGGACTCGTCCTGAGCCTCGCGGCGACGGTGACCGGCGGCATCCTCCAGGCCGGGGGCGCGACGCCGTCGAAGGAGCTGACCGCGGCCCGCGAACGCGCCTCGGTGCACCCCGAGCTGACCTGCGCCGAGCACGGCGGCTCGAAATACTGCGCCTTCCCCGAGTGGGCGCCGCGCACCGGCACCTGGGCCGGGGTCGTGGACCGCGTCCAGGCCGTGGCCGGCGGCTCCGCGCACGACCGGCCGCTCACCGTACGGCAGCGGATCGACGCCCGCTACGGGCCGGGGACCGACGCCGCGATCCCCGCGCTGACCGGCGCCGGCCAGGTGACCGTGGGCACCGCCTGGGGCGGCAACCGCGTCCCCGAGTTCTCCAGTGCCGTCGCCGCCGTCCTCGTCGCGGGCTCGGAGGCGGCCGGCAGCGAGCTGTGCGACGGGCGGATGGTCACCGTCATGTGGCTCTCCCTGAGCTGGCAGGACGACCCGATGGGCGCCCTGCGCCGGGTCCGCCTCGACGACAGCGTGACGGGCTCCGCGATCGTCCTGTCGCCCACCGACCCGCTGTCCATGACGGAGGGCCAGACGGACGTCGTACGCCGCCTGCTGGAGAATCCGCCCGCCGGGACCGGGGCACGGGTGAAGGAGCACTGGGCCGAACTGACCGCCCCGGGTGTCACCACCGCCCGCGTCGCCGAACTGCTCGGCGTGCCCGGGCCGAAGAAGGCGGACTCGTGCGAGGACTGACGGCGGTCCGGGGGACGCTGACGGTGGACCTGGCCGTCCCGCTGTGGCGCACCCTGCCCTGGCGTGCCCTGGCCGCGGCGGGAGCCCTCGGCCTGCTGGTCGCCGGCTTCCCCCTCGCCACGGGGGCCGAACCGGCACCCTGGCAGACGCTCATGCTGTTGCGGGGCGTCGCCCTCGTCGGGGCGCTGGGCCTGGCCTTCCTGCTGGACGACCCGGCCCGCCACCTCACCGCACCGGTGCCGACCCCGAGGCTCCTCCGGCAGGCGCTGCGCGTGGCCCTGGTCGCGCCGCTCGCCGGGCTGTGGTGGACGGCGGTACTGCTGCTGACCCCCGCGGCGTCCCGGCCCCCGGTTGGCGGGGTCACCCTGGAGGCGCTGGCGGTGGGCGCCCTCGCCCTCGCGGCCGCCGCCCTCGCGGTACGGCTGACGGACGAGGCGCGACCGGGGCCGTTCGTCGCGGCGTTCCTGCTGTTCACGGCCGTTCTCATGCCCCTGCTGGCACCGGAGGGCTGGGCGCTGTTCGTGCAGGCCGACGACCCGCGCTGGTCCGTCGGGCACGACCGGTGGGCGGTGCTGGCGGCGGCGGTGGCCGTGCTGGGAGCGGGGTGCGGACCGGAGCCGTCGGGACGAAGACGCGGTCGGTGATCCGCCCCGTACGGCCCGGCGGCTCACGTCTCCGTGCGGTACATCAGGTCCGTCTCGTGGGTGGTGAAGCCGAGGCGCTCGTAGACGGAGACCGCGGCCTTGTTGTCGGCGTCGACGTACAGCATCGCCGTGGGCAGGCCCCGCCCCTCCAGGTGCCGCAGGCCGATGGTGGTGAGGGCCTTGCCCAGGCCGCCGCCCTGGGTGTCGGGGCGGATGCCGAGGACGTACACCTCGCCGAGCCCCTCCTCGGTGTGCTCCTTGGTCCAGTGGAAGCCGATCAGTTCGCCGTCCCGCTCGGCGAGGAAGAATCCCGCCGGGTCGAACCACGGCTCGGCCTTGCGGTCGTCGAGGTCGCGCTGGGTGAGCGAGCCCTGTTCGGGGTGGTGGGCGAAGGCGGCCGCGTTCACGGCGAGCCAGGCCGCGTCGTCCCGGCCGGGCACGAAGGTGCGCACGCTCACGCCCTCCGGCAGCACCGGCTCCGGCAGGTCCAGGCCGGCCAACGGGCGGCGCATCTGCCGCAGTTCCCGGAACAGGGACAGTCCGAGCACCTGCGCGAGATGCCGGGCGGCGGAGTGCCCGCCGTGCGCCCAGACCCGCAGCCGCTTGCCGGACGCGGCGAGCAGCGCGGAGCCCAGAGCCCGCCCGTGCCCGTGGCCCCGGTACGAGGGGTGGACGACCAGCTCGGCGGCCGGCGGCTCGACCGGATCGGTGCCCTCCAGCTGGGCGTAGCCGACGAGTTCACCGCCGTCGAGGGTGAGCAGGAGATGCGCGACGCCCTCCCGCGCGGGGCCGCGCAGTTGCAGCCGGCCCTGCTCGGACACGGCGTGCTGTCCGTCGTTCCGGGCCGCCTCGGTGAGCAGGGCGAGGACGGCGTCGGTCTGCTCCGGCGCGAGTTCGGCGAGGGTCTCGATCGAGCGGGGGCGGCCGGGCCGCACGGTGTCGTCGCTGGTCATGCGTACGAGGGTAAAGGGCGGGCGGGGCAAAGCGGCGGCAGCGGACGAGGACGAAGAAGAGGACGAAGAAGAGGGGGAAGAAGAGGGGGAAGAGAGGGACGAAGAGGGGGGCGAAGTTAAACCAGGTCGTAACCCGGAAGCCCTGTCGCGCTACGCGCGTTGACTCTAGGCTGCTGCGCCGACGAGCCGTCTCCTCAGCGGTTCGCGCCACGCACACCCACAGGGGGGCGCATGCCAGCCACAGCACAGTCGCACCAGCCGCGTCGCAGACGCCGTACCAGCCGCCTCCTCGTCGCGGCCGCCACCGTCGTCACCGCCGGAGCGCTCGCCGCGGCGGCACTGCCGGCGTCGGCGAGCCCGGGCGGAGACACCCGGGGCCACGGCGACCACGGCAAGGGCCACGGTCACGGCCACGGCCGCTACCAGGACGTCCAGCTCCTGTCCTTCAACGACCTGCACGGCAACCTGGAGCCGCCCGCCGGTTCCTCCGGCCGCGTCACCGAGGTCCAGCCGGACGGCACGACGAAGACGATCGACGCGGGCGGTGTCGAGTACCTGGCCACCCACCTGCGCGAGGCCCGCAAGGGCAACCGCTACTCCATCACCGCGGCCGGCGGCGACATGGTCGGCGCCTCCCCCCTCCTGTCCGGTCTCTTCCACGACGAGCCGACCGTCGAGGCGCTGAACAAGCTCGACCTGGACGTGACGAGCGTCGGCAACCACGAGTTCGACGAGGGCGCCAGGGAGCTGGCCCGCCTCCAGAACGGCGGCTGCCACCCCACCGAGGGCTGCTACTCGGACAAGGAGTTCAAGGGCGCCGACTACCCGTACCTCGCGGCCAACGTCCTGGACGAGAAGACGAGCAAGCCCATCCTCAAGCCCTACTGGGTGTGGAAGCAGCGGGGCGTCAAGGTCGGCTTCATCGGCGTGACCCTGGAGGGCACCCCGGACATCGTCTCGGCGGAGGGCGTGAAGGGCCTGAAGTTCAAGGACGAGGTCGAGACGATCAACAAGTACGCCAAGGTGCTGCAACGCCAGGGCGTGAAGTCGATCGTCGCGCTCATCCACGAGGGCGGCTTCCCGGCCTCGTCCTCCTACAACTACGACTGCGACTCCCCGGGCGCGGGCGACGGCATCTCGGGCCCGATCGTCGACATCGCCAAGAACATCACGCCGCAGGTCGACGCGCTGGTCACCGGCCACACCCACAACGCGTACGTCTGCACGATCCCCGACCCGGCGGGCAACCCCCGCATGGTCACCTCGGCCTCGTCCTTCGGCCGCCTGTACACGGACACGACGCTGACGTACGACCGCGCCACGGGTGACATCGCCCGTACGTCGGTGAAGTCGGCGAACCACGTCGTCACCCGTGACGTGCCGAAGGCGCCGGACATGACCCGGCTGATCGACAGGTGGAGCACCCTCGCCGCCCCGATCGGCAACCGCCCCATCGGCTACGTCTCCGCCGACATCAACCGCGACGGCACCGAGTCCCCGCTGGGCGACCTGATCGCCGACGCGCAGTTCGCGTACGGCAAGGCGCAGGACCCGGAGACGGACCTGGCCCTGATGAACCCGGGCGGCATCCGCGCCCCGCTGACCTACACGGCCTCCGGCGCCGAGGGCGACGGCGTCGTCACCTACGCCGAGGGCTTCACGGTCCAGCCCTTCGCCAACACGGTGAACCTCAAGGACTACACGGGCGCGCAGCTGATCCAGGTCCTCAAGGAGCAGGTGAGCGGCCCCAACGAGGCGGCCCCGAAGATCCTCCAGGTCTCCTCCGGCCTCACCTACACCCTGGACCTCACCAAGTCGGGCGCGGACCGCGTCGTCACGGACTCCATCCGGCTGAACGGTGCCGCGATCGACCCGACGGCCACCTACCGCGTCGCGTCCAACAGTTTCCTCGCGGGCGGCGGCGACGGCTTCACCACGCTGGGCGAGGGCACGAACGAGCTGGTCGGCGCGGACGACCTGGCGGCCTTCGAGCAGTACCTGACGGCCAACTCCTCGGCGACCGCCCCGATCACGCCCCCGGCGGCGGACCGGATCACGGTCGTGCGGTAGGCGGCCCGTCCGGCTCCGGTCGGCCCCCGCCGGCGGCTCCCGTCTCCGGCGGGGGCACCGGCGCCCCCGGCAGCCGTACGGTCGCCACCGTGCCGCTGCCTTCCCCGGCCGGAGTCAGGCCCACCGTGCCGCCCGCCTGCTGCACCGTCCGCGCCACGATGGACAGGCCGAGGCCCGAGCCGGGCAGGGCGCGGGCGTCCGGGGAGCGCCAGAAGCGGTCGAAGACGTGGGGGAGTTCGTCGGCGGGGATGCCGGGGCCGTGGTCGCGGACGGTGAGGACGCCGTCGGCGAGGCGGACGTCGACCGTGCCGCCGTCCGGGCTGAACTTCACGGCGTTGTCCAGGATGTTGACCACCGCGCGTTCCAGGGACGCCGGTTCCGCCCGTACGTACCAGGGGTGCACGTCCGCCTCGATGGTCAGCTCCGGGCCGCGCAGCCGGGCTCGGCGCAGGGCCGACTCGACGACGTCGTGCCAGGCGAGGATGCGGGTGCGGCCCTCGTGCTGGCCGGTGTCGGGGCGGGAGAGTTCCTGGAGGTCGCCGATGAGCGCCGCCAGTTCCGTCATCTGGGCCTTGACCGAGGCGAGCAGTGCCTTGCGGTCGGCCTCCGGGATCGGGCGGCCGGTCTCCTCGCTGCGGGTGAGCAGCTCGATGTTGGTGCGCAGCGAGGTGAGGGGGGTGCGCAGTTCGTGGCCCGCGTCGGCGATCAGTTGCTGTTGCAGGTCGCGGGAGCTGGCCAGGGACGAGGTCATGCTGTTGAAGGACCGGGAGAGGCGGGCGATCTCGTCGTCGCTGTCGTCCGCGACCGGGATGCGCACGGTGAGGTCCTCGGTGCGGGCGACGTGCTCGACGGCCTCGGTCAGTTCGTCGACGGGGCGCAGGCCGGTCCGGGCCACCCACAGGCCGGCGGCGCCGGCGCCGACGACCCCCGCGCCGGCGACGATCGCGAGCACCAGGGCGAGGTCGTTGAGGGAGCGGTTCACCTCGCCCAGTGGTCGCGCGGCGGAGACGGCCACGCCCAGCTCGGGCAGCCCCTGGTAGGTGTAGACCCGGTACTGGGCGCCGTCGGGCCCCGTGGCGTCGTGCAGCGCGTCGGTGGACCGGCCCTCGGCCACGGCGTGGTCGGCGTCGCTGAGCGGGATCTCCTGCGTGCCGATGATGAGACAGCTGCCGCCCGTGCCGTCCACGAGCTGGACGGACGAGCCGAAGGGGTTCTGCTCGTGGGTGACGGGATCGTGGGCGCACGCACCCGAGCGCAGGTTGACGTACTGGCTCACCTGCGCCTTGCTCATGCGATTCGCCTTGAGCGCCTCGTCCAGCGAGCTGACCAGCACGCTCTTGACCACGAACCAGCAGGCGACCGCCGCCGCCGCCACCGCGAACGCCACCGCCGCCGCCACCAGCAGCGACAGCCGCGCCCGGATGGGCAGCGCGCGGACCCGGCGGGCCAGGCCTGTCACTCGGCGCCGCCCTGCCGCAGGACGTAGCCGACGCCGCGGACGGTGTGCACCAGGCGCGGCTCGCCGCCCGCCTCGGTCTTGCGGCGCAGGTACATGACGTACACGTCGAGGGAGTTCGACGACGGTTCGAAGTCGAAGCCCCAGACGGCCTTCAGGATCTGCTCCCGGGTGAGGACCTGGCGCGGGTGCGCCATGAACATCTCCAGCAGGGTGAACTCCGTGCGGGTCAGCTCCACCGGGCGTCCGGCCCGCGTGACCTCCCGCGTCGCCAGGTCCATGGTGAGGTCGGCGAAGGCGAGGGTGTCGTCGTCGGCGGCGGTGGCCTCCACGGCGGCCGCGTAGGAGCTGCGGCGCAGCAGCGCGCGGATGCGGGCGAAGAGTTCGTCCAGCTCGAAGGGCTTGACCAGGTAGTCGTCGGCGCCGGCGTCCAGCCCGGTCACCCGGTCGCCGACGGTGTCGCGGGCCGTCAGCATCAGGATCGGGGTCAGGTCGCCCGCGCCGCGGATGCGGCGGGATGCGGTCAGGCCGTCCATGCGGGGCATCTGGATGTCCAGGACGACGAGGTCCGGGCGGTACGCCGCCGCCTTCTCCAGCGCGTCGGCGCCGTCGACCGCGACCTCGGTGTCGTACCCCTCGAAGGCGAGGCTGCGCCGGAGGGCCTCGCGGACCGCCGGCTCGTCGTCGACGATCAGGATGCGCTGGGTCTCACGGTCGCGGTCACGGTCGCCGTCTGCGGGGCTCATGGGCTCGGGTCCTCGGATGCGGTCGGGTACGGGTACGGGTACGGGGGTCAACGCTTTCAGCGTCGCACGTCTTCGCGCCCGCTCGGCTGCTCGTCAGTTGCTCGCGCCCGCCCGCAGGTCGGGCAGGTCTGCCTTGACCGTGTTGATCGGGATGGCGAAGCCCAGGCCCACGCTGCCGGCGCTCGCGGAGGACTCGGTCGCCGAGTACATCGCGGAGTTGATGCCGATGATGTTGCCGTTCATGTCGATCAGCGCGCCGCCGGAGTTGCCCGGGTTGAGGGAGGCGTCGGTCTGGATCGCCTTGTACGTGGTCGTGGACGAGCCGGTGTCGCCGTTGAACTGCTGCCCGCCGAACTCGAAGGGCCACTGACCGCCGCGCTGCTGCTGTTGCTGCTGCCCCTCGTCGGTGGAGACGGTCACGTCCCGGTCGAGGGCGGAGACGATGCCGCTGGTCACGGTGCCGGTCAGGCCCTCGGGGGAGCCGATGGCGACGACCTGGTCGCCGACCCCGATGCCGTCGGAGTCGCCGAGGGTGGCGGCCTTCAGGCCGGAGGCGTTCTCGAGCTTGATCAGTGCGAGGTCCTTCTTGCTGTCGGTGCCGACGACCTGGGCGGTGTACTGCTTGCCGTCGTGCGTCGTCACCTTGACGGAGGAGGCACCGGCGACGACGTGGTTGTTGGTGATGATCTCCCCGTCGTCGGTGATGATCACACCGGAACCGGTGGAGGAGCCGGCGTTCGAGGTGGCGTTGATCTCCACGATGCTCGGGCTGACCGCCTTCGCGACGCCGGAGACCGTGCCCTTCTGGCTGGAGGCCACCACGTTGGTGCTGGTGGAGCCGGTGGCGACGGTGTCGCTGCCGGTCAGCTCCTGGATGCCGTACGCCGTGCCGCCGCCGACGGCCGCCGCGACGATCGCCACGGCCACGAGGAGGGCGGCGGGGCCGCGCCGCCGGGCCGGTCGCCCGCCGTGCGGCGGCTCGGGCAAGGGCTGCGTGGGGTGGCTCCCGGGCGGCTGCGCCGGCGGGGGCGGCCACTCCGGGTTGACGGGAGAGACGGGAGAGGAGGCGTGCTGGTGGGGTCCCTGGTACGGGTTCGCGTGCTCGTACTCGCCGTTCTGGCGGAGGCTCTCGGTCATGTCCATGAGCTTCCCGCCCGTGGATGAGAGCGGCCTGAGTGCTGCCTGAGAAGCCCGGCAGAACCTCGTATGCCCGATATAAAGGCGCCCGGCCCCGACCCCTGTTCGGCGGCTACAGGCAGCCGCAGGACTGCCGTACGACCAGCTGCGAGGGGAACACCTTCAGCCGTTCGCGGCGGGAGCCCGCCACTCGCAGGCCGTCGTCGAGGACCAGGTCCACCGCGGACCGCGCCATCGCCGACCGGTCCGAGGCGACCGTCGTCAGCGGCGGGTCGGCGAGGTTCGCCTCCTTGATGTCGTCGAAGCCCGCGACCGCCAGCTCGCCGGGGACGTCGATGCGCAGCTCGCGGGCCGCGCGCAGCAGGCCGATCGCCTGGTCGTCGGTGGAGCAGAAGATCGCGGGCGGGCGCTGCGGCCCGGAGAGCAGCTCCAGACCCACGCGGTACGCGTCGTAGCGGTTGTACGGCGCTTCGAAGAGCCGGCCCTCGGTGGGGAGCCCGGCCTCCTTCATCGCGCGCTTCCAGCCCTCGACGTGGTCGGAGACCGGGTCGCCCACGGACGGGGTCTCGGCGGTGCCGCCCATACAGGCGACGTACTCGTACCCGTGCTCCAGCAGGTGGCGTACGGCGAGCTGGGCGCCGCCCAGGTCGTCGGTGACGACGGCGACGTCGTCGATGGCCTCGGGACGCTCGTGCAGCAGGACCACCCGGGCGTCCCAGGCGTCGATCTCGGCGGCGGCGTTGTCGTTCAGCGCGTGGCTGACCAGGATCAGGCCGGACACCCGCATGCCGAGGAAGGCGCGCAGGTAGTGGACCTCGCGCTCGCCGACGTAGTCGCTGTTGCCGACGAGCACCATCTTCCCGCGCTCGGAGGCGGCCCACTCGACCGCGTGCGCCATCTCCGCGAAGAACGGCTGGCGCGCGTCCGGCACGATCAGGCCTATGAGGTCCGTGCGCCGCGACGCCATCGCCTGGGCGACCCGGTCCGGGCGGTACCCCAGTTCCTTGATCGCGGCGAGGACACGCTCGCGCGTGGCCGGGGCGACCGGCCGGGGTCCGTTGTTGATGACATAGCTGACGACGGCGGTGGAAGTCCCCGCCAGCCGCGCCACATCATCCCGAGTCACCTTGGCCACGCGCGGAGTCTACGCGGATGGACCCGCTCCGGGCAGGGCGTATCACACCTTGGATGACCTCGCGCCCGCCGCCCCGTCCTTCTCGGCCGCCGCCTTCCCGGGCTCCTCGGCCTTCCCGCTCTTCTCGTCCTTCCCGCGCTTCTCGTTCTTCTCGCCCTTGTCGGGCTTCTCCGGTGTCACGAAGCGGTAGCCGACGTTGCGGACGGTGCCGATCAGCGACTCGTGCTCGGGGCCGAGCTTGGCGCGAAGCCGCCGTACGTGGACGTCGACCGTGCGGGTGCCGCCGAAGTAGTCGTAGCCCCACACCTCCTGGAGCAGCTGGGCGCGGGTGAACACGCGGCCGGGGTGCTGGGCGAGGTACTTCAGCAGCTCGAACTCCTTGAAGGTCAGGTCCAGGACCCGGCCCTTGAGCTTCGCGGAGTACGTCGCCTCGTCCACCGACAGGTCGCCGTTGCGGATCTCCATGGGGGAGTCGTCGCCGCCGAGCTGCTGGCGTCCCGTGGCCAGCCGCAGCCGCGCCTCGACCTCCGCCGGGCCGGCGGTGTCGAGCAGCACGTCGTCGATGCCCCAGTCGGCGGTGACGGCGGCCAGCCCGCCCTCGGTGACGATGAGCACCAGAGGGCAGCTGAGGCCCGTGGAGCGCAGCAGCTGGCACAGGCTGCGGATCTGGGGGAGGTCGCGGCGGCCGTCGACGAGGATGACGTCGGCGCCCGGGGTGTCGACGAGGGCGGGGCCCTCGGCGGGGGCGACGCGTACGTTGTGCAGCAGCAGGCCGAGGGCGGGGAGCACCTCCGTCGACGGCTGGAGGGCGTTGGTCAGGAGCAGCAGAGAACTCATCGCGCCCCACCTGCCTGGGACGGTTCGTGGTCGTGCCCGGTTCGCTCGCCCATAACGTCTGGTTCCTCCTGGGTCCCTGCGAGGACGTTTGCGGCACTGCTTCGTACGTGTGGCGTCCGGGAGGTGAATGCCCGGCGACCGCCCGACGACCGCCCGGCATCGCTCCCGAAAGCACAAAAGGACCCGGGGGCTACGTTGCCCGAGTCCTCTGCCCAGCAGAATAGCCGACATGAGCAACCGACCGGCGGGTCATGTGGCGCGTTCCACCCGTCGTCCAGGACATCGTCCGCATCCCGAGACACCCCGGGGAGCGCCGCGCCGCACACCCGCGCGCACCTTCCTCCGTACGGCCGACGGTGTCCCCGTCGACGCCGTGTACGAGCCGGGCCCGGCCGACCGCGACCCCTCTGACCTGGTCTTCGTCGTCGCGCACGGCTTCACGGGCGACGCGGACCGGCCGCACGTGCGGCGCATCGCCGCGGCGTTCGCGCGGCACGGTGCCGTGGTCACGTTCTCCTTCCGGGGGCACGGCGCGTCCGGCGGGCGGTCCACCGTCGGGGACCGCGAGGTGCTCGACCTGGCGGCGGCGGTCGCGTGGGCGCGCGGCTTCGGGCACGCGCGCGTGGTGACCGTCGGCTTCTCCATGGGCGGCTCGGTGGTCCTGCGGCACGCCGCGCTGTACGCCGATGACGCCGCGGCGGGCACGGACGCCGTCGTCTCGGTCAGCTCCCCGGCCCGCTGGTACTACCGGGGCACGGCACCCATGCGCCGCCTGCACTGGCTGGTCATGCGCCCCGCCGGGCGCCTGGTGGGCCGCTACGGCCTGCGCACCCGTATCCACCACCGGGACTGGGACCCGGTGCCGCTGTCGCCGGTGGCGGCGGCCGGGCGGATCGCGCCGACGCCGCTGCTGATCGTGCACGGCGACCGGGACGGCTACTTCCCCCTCGACCACCCCCGGATGCTGGCCGAGGCGGCCGGTGACCACGGCGAACTCTGGCTGGAGCCCGGCATGGGCCACGCCGAGAACGCCTCGGACGAGGCGCTGCTGCACCGCATCGGCGACTGGGCGGTGGCGCGGGCGGGCTAGCCTGAGCTTGTTCATCGCCGACGACGAAGGAACGAGATGGCAAAGGTCACGGTGCGCTACTGGGCCGCCGCGAAGGCCGCGGCGGGGGTGGCCGAGGAGCCGTACGACGCGGCGACGCTCGCCGACGCGCTCGGCGCGGTGCGCGAGCGGCACCCCGGCGAGCTCACGCGCGTGCTGCTGCGCTGCTCGTTCCTCGTCGACGGCGACCCCGTGGGTAAGCGCGCACATGAGACGGTACGGCTGGCCGAGGGCGGCACGGTCGAGGTGCTCCCGCCGTTCGCAGGAGGGTGAGCGATGACCGACCAGCCGCATCAGCCGTACGGGCAGCAACCGTACGAGGGACACGACGCGCAGGCGTGGCCCGGGCAGCAGCCGCACCAGCAGTACCAGGGGTACCAGGGGTACGGGGAGCAGCAGCCGGACCCGAACGCCGACCAGTACACGCAGCAGTGGCAGGGGCAGACCTGGGAGACGCAGGTGCAGCCGCCGGTCTCCGCGGAGGAGACGGCGTACCTGCCGCCGCACGCCCAGCCGCAGCCTGAGCCGTACCCGCCGCAGGGCTACGGACAGCCGTACGGACACCCGCAGCCGCAGCCGCAGCAGTACCAGTCCCAGGCACAGCCGTACGCGCAGCAGCAGCCGCAGCCGCAGGCCCAGCCCTCGCCCGAGCCGTACGCGCCACCCGCGCCCGCGCCCGCGCCCGACCCCACCCCCGCGCCCGCCCCTGCCTCCGCCGCCGATCCGGGCTACGGACCGGCCACCGTCGCCGGGAACACGCGGATCACCGACGCGCAGCGGGCGCGGGCCGAGGGGCGTTCGCCGATCATCGACCCGGGGATGCAGCCGGCCGGTCTCACCGCGCTGCTCGGGCTGCTGCTGTCCGGCGCGGCGGCGCTCGGCACGTACGCCCTGCTCGTCCCGCTCGTCGTCCTCCAGGCGGTCACCGCGGCGGGCTGGTTCCGGCTGAACGGCATGTGGCCCGCCCGGCAGGGCATCGCGCTGGGCTTCCTGGGCGCGCTCGCCGCCGACGCGGCGCTGCTGGTGTCGGACCGCTCGCCGGCGGCGATCCTCGGCACGCTCGGGGTGTGGGTGCTGCTCTCCCTCGTCCTGCAACTGCGCTCGCACGCCGACCCGGACGAGCGGATGTACGGCCTGATGGCGACCATCGCGGCGGCGGCCCTGGCGGTCGTCGCGGGCGGGTACCTCGCCGCCGACGCGGACGCGGTGGCCGTCGGCGGGATCGCGGTCGCCGTGGCCGCCGTGGCCCGCGCGCTGCCGCTGCCGACCCCGGCGTCCGTGGTCGTCGCGCTGCTCGCGGCGGCCGGAGCGGGGATCGCGGTCGGCTCGATGACGGACTTCGGGGCGTCGGGGGCGCTGCTGGGCGCGGGCGCGGCGGTGTGCGCGCTGATCGGCCTGCGGGTCGCGGCGTACGACTACCCCTCCCGCTTCGTCCACTTCACGGCGGGCGTGGCCCTGCCCCTCGCGGCGGCGGCCCCGGCCGTGTACGTCCTGGGCCGGGCCCTGGCCTGAGCCCCGGGGGCGCCGTCACAGGTGTCGGCGCCCCCTGTCACAGGTGTTCGACAAAACCCGGGGGGTGTCCGGGGCCCGCGTTACGCTCGCGCTGGACGGCCGCCGGTCGTCGGTCGTCGGGTCCGCCGTCGTCGAGCGTCCAGGGTTGGGGAAGCACCGCATGCGCGCACTGCGAATACTGTTGATCGTCGTCGTGATCCTGGGCGGCCTCTTCGTGATCGCCGACCGTGTTGCCGTCAACTTCGCCGAGGGCGAGGCGGCGGACAAGCTGCGCAGCACCGAGAACCTGGCCTCGACGCCGGACGTCTCCATCAACGGCTTCCCCTTCCTCACCCAGGTCGCCGGCGGTTCGCTGGACGACGTGGAGGTCGGCATCGACGACTACGAGGCGTCCACCGGCAACGGCGGCGAGAAGATCCGCATCGCCGAGCTGCGGGCGCACATGAAGGGCGTCGAGTTCTCCGGCGACTACAGCTCCGCCACCGCGGCCACCGCCACCGGCACCGCGACCGTCGGCTACGACGAGCTGATGAAGGCCACCAAGTCCGAGCCCACGGAGATCGCGCCCGGCATCTCGGCCAAGGTCGTCGGCCTCTCCGACGGCGGCAACGGCAAGATCAAGGTGTCGTTGCAGGCCACGGTCCTCGGTGTCGAGGTGCCCGAGCCGGTCGAGGTGCTCAGCTCGGTCAAGGTCAAGGACGACGACGTCGAGGTCGTCGCCGACGGCCTGCCGGAGATCGGCGGCAGGCAGCTCGCCGAGTCGCGGATCCGGGCCATCACCGACTTCCAGCAGACCATCGACGAGCTGCCGGGCGGCATCGAGCTGGACAAGGTCGAGGCGGCGAAGGACGGCGTCGAGATCACGGTGAAGGGTTCGAACGTCAAGCTGGCCGGGTAGGACGGGGGTCGGCGCCGGCGGCCCGCCGCGCGCAGGCCGCGCCGTCCGACAGGCGAGACGGCGCTGTCCGTACCGCAGAAGCGACCCGACCCGCGCCGCGTCGGGCGGCCCTCCGAACCGGGGCGTCGGGCCTCTCGATCCCATATCTCGGACGTTCTCGTCTCATCATGCGACACGTCGGTGACACGGCCCGCCCTCAATCCTTACGATCGGGTCCTATGAAGCAACAGGCGGACCTCACGAAGCGGCGGGCAGTGGACCTGTGCCGCGTCGCCGCCATGCTCTGTCGCACTTTCTGAGGCGGACGGCGACGACGCCGTCCGTATCCCCTCATCCCCCGCCCGCCCGGCCTGCCCCGGGCCCCCGCGCGCCGCGCCGCCGCCCGGCCCGAGTGCGCACACCCTCGCACCGCACGCCCCGCCGCCAACTGCCCCGGAGGAGAAAACATGAGCCGCAGCGACGTCCTGGTCGACGCCGACTGGTTGCAGGACCACCTGGACGACCCGACCATCGCGATCGTCGAGGTGGACGAGGACACGTCCGCCTACGAGAAGAACCACATCAAGAACGCGATCCGGATCGACTGGACCCAGGACCTCCAGGACCCGGTCCGCCGCGACTTCGTCGACCAGGAGGGCTTCGAGAAGCTCCTGTCGAAGAAGGGCATCTCCAACGACCAGACCGTGGTCCTCTACGGCGGCAACAACAACTGGTTCGCGTCCTACGCCTACTGGTACTTCAAGCTGTACGGCCACGACGCGGTCAAGCTCCTCGACGGCGGCCGCAAGAAGTGGGAGCTGGACGCCCGCGAGCTGGTCCCCGGCGACGAGGTGCCCCAGCGCGCCGCCACCGACTACAAGGCCAAGCCGCAGAACACCGCGATCCGCGCGTTCCGCGACGACGTCGTGAAGGCGATCGGTGCGCAGAACCTGGTCGACGTCCGCTCGCCCGACGAGTTCTCCGGCAAGCTGCTCGCCCCGGCCCACCTCCCGCAGGAGCAGTCGCAGCGTCCGGGCCACGTCCCGTCCGCCCGCAACATCCCGTGGTCGAAGAACGCCAACGACGACGGCACCTTCAAGTCGGACGACGAGCTCAAGCAGCTCTACACCGACGAGCAGGTCGACCTGGCGAAGGACACCATCGCCTACTGCCGCATCGGCGAGCGCTCCGCCCTGACCTGGTTCGTCCTGCACGAGCTGCTCGGCGTGGAGAACGTCAAGAACTACGACGGCTCCTGGACCGAGTACGGCTCCCTGGTCGGCGTGCCGATCGAGCTCGGCGCCGCGAAGTAAGCGACACGGGTACGGCACCCGCCGACCTTTCCCAACACACCTCAGGAGTTACGCCATGTGCGGAGCGAAGGCCGGCGGCCCCGACGCCTCGACGATCAAGCCCGGTGAGACCACCATCCAGGGTCAGGTGACCCGCGACGGCGAGCCGGTGACGGGCTACGTCCGTCTGCTGGACGCCACCGGCGAGTTCACGGCGGAGGTCCCGACCTCCGCGACGGGCCAGTTCCGCTTCTACGCGGCCGAGGGCACCTGGACCGTACGCGCGCTGATCCCGGGCGGCAGCGCCGACCGCACGGTCGTCGCCCAGCAGGGCGGTCTGGCGGAGGTCGCGATCGCCGTCTGACGGCGGCAACGGCCGAAGGGGCCGCACCCACCGGGTTGGACGCCTGGGGTGCGGCCCCTTCGGCGTGTCCGGACGTGGGGTCCGGACCTACTCTGGAGGTATGTACGCGCGGCGGCGGCACGTCTACTTCGCCATGATGGGGACCTGCATCGTCCTCTTCGTCCTGGCCTGGGGAGTCGTGCGCCTCTGGTCCGTCCCGGCGGCCGTCGGCCTGTGCGTGTTCACGATGCTCATCCCGCCGGTCGCCGCGATGGTCGCCAACCGGCGTGGCCCGGACGACCGCTGGTGGGACGACCCCTCCGGCGACCCCGAGTCCGACAAGTGGTGGGACGAGCTGGACGGCAAGAAGCCGCCCCGCCGCCAGGACCGGCCCTAGCCCCCGCGGGGAGTGCCCCCGCGTTCATGGCTACGCGCGGTCCAGGCCCCCGAGGAGGCGCTCCAGGCAGCGCGCCGCCAGATCGGCCGGTGAGCCGGGCCCCTCGGCCCCCGCCTCCGTGCCGGCCCAGGTCTCCATCGCGATCCGGACGGCGTCGGTCGCGGCGGCGGCCACCAGCCGTACCTCCAGCCGGCCGGCGCCCTCGTCCGCGGGCCCGTCCGCGTCCCCCTCCGCCGGGCCCACCAGGCTCGCGATCACCGGGACGAGCCGCTCCTCCGACTCCTGGTTCACGCGGTACCAGACGGCCCGCAGCGCCGGATCGTTCCCGGCGGCCCGCAGCAGCCCGCGCGTACGCAGCAGTGCCTCGGCGGCCTGGGCGTCGGGCACGGCCAGCGCCTGTTCCGCGGCGGCCCGCAGTGCCGGGCCGAGCGGCGTGCCCGGCGCCGTGCTCTCCAGCAGCCCGCGCCAGCGGTCGGCGCCGTCCGTGAGCAGGGGGCCGACGGCGTCCTGCTTGGAGCGGAAGTAGCGGTAGAAGGTGCGCAGCGCGATCCCGGCGCGCTGGGCGATCTCCTCGGCCGTCGTGGCGTCCGGGCCCCGGGTGGCGAAGAGTTCGGCCGCCGCGTGCGCGATGTCGAGTTGCGTGGCGGCCTTGCGGCGCTCGGTCAGCGACGGGGAGGGGGACGACGGGGGCGGGGACGACGGGGACGGCTCGGTGCTCACCCCAGAAGAGTACGGCCCGCTACCCGCTCGTGGCATGCCGTGACGTAGTGGCAAACCGTGTCACTTAGTCGTACGGTGACTCTCATGAACCACATGCATCGTTATGAAGGCCGTCGCGCCCTGGTCACCGGCGGCGGCTCGGGCATAGGCCAGGCCACCGTGCTGCGTCTGCTCGCGGAGGGCGGCACCGTCGTGGCCGCCGACGTCAGCGAGGCGGGCCTGAAGGACACCCTGGAGAAGGCGGGGGCCCACGCGGACCGGCTCACCACGCTCGTCGTCGACATCGCCGACGAGACCTCGGTGCGCGAGGGCGTCAAGGCCGCGACGGACGCGCTGGGCGGCCTCGACGTCCTGGTCAACGCGGCCGGGATCCTGCGCTCCTCGCACACCGCGGAGACCAGCCTCGCGGACTTCACCCGGGTCCTGACGGTGAACCTCGTCGGCACCTTCCTGGTGATCCGCGAGTCGATCCCGGCGCTCCTGGAGGGCGAGGACGCGGCGGTGGTCAACTTCAGCTCGACGTCGGCCGTGTTCGCGCACCCGTACATGGCGGCCTACGCCGCGAGCAAGGGCGGCGTCCAGTCCATGACCCACGCGCTGGCCAGTGAGTACGCGGGCCGGGGCGTCCGCTTCACCGCCGTGCAGCCCGGGTCCATCTCGTCCGGCATGACGGACGGCAGCGGGGCCAGTGGCCAGAGTGCCGGCCCCGGGCTGCCCGAGGACGCCGACATGGCCCTCTTCGCCAAGCTCTCCCCGGCGCTCGGCCAGGGGTTCGCGGGTCCGGAGACGGTGGCGTCGGTCGTCGCGATGCTGGCCTCGGAGGACGGCCGCTTCGTCACCGGCACCGAGGTCCGCGTCGACGGCGGCACCCACTTCTGAGGGCGCTCGCCCCCAGGACACCCCGGACAGGGCCCCAGGCAGGGCCCCAGACAGGACCCCAGAAAGGAAGGTACGCACCATGCACGACCTGACCGGCAAGAACGTGATCGTCACAGGCGGCGCCCGCGGCCTGGGCGCGGAGGCGGCCCGGCAGGCCGTCGCCGCCGGAGCCCGCGTCCTGATCACCGACGTCCTGGACGACGACGGCGAGCGCACCGCCCGCGAGCTCGGCGACCGCGCCCGCTTCCTGCACCACGACGTGACCTCCGAGGAGGACTGGCGGCGCGTCGCCGACTTCGCCGTCACCGAGTTCGGGGCGCTGCACGGCCTGGTGAACAACGCCGGCATCTCGACCGGCAGCCTGCTGGAGGCGGAGTCCGTCGAGCACTTCCGCAAGGTGCTCGACATCAACCTCACCGGCGTCTTCATCGGCATGAAGACCGTGATCCCCGCGCTGAAGGAGGCCGGCGGCGGATCGATCGTCAACATCTCGTCCGCCGCGGGCCTGATGGGCCTCGCCCTCACGGCCGGCTACGGCGCCTCCAAGTGGGGCGTACGCGGGCTCACGAAGATCGGCGCCGTGGAGCTGGGCACCGCCCGCATCCGCGTGAACTCCGTGCACCCCGGGATGACGTACACCCCGATGACCGCCGCCACCGGCATCGAGCGGGGCGAGGGCAAGTACCCCAACACGCCCATGGGCCGGGTCGGCGAGCCCGGTGAGATCGCCGGCGCGGTCGTCTTCCTGCTGTCGGACGCCGCGTCCTACGTCACCGGTGCCGAACTCGCCGTGGACGGCGGCTGGACCACGGGCCCGACCGTGGCGTACGTCATGGGCCAGTGAGCCCCGGCGCGGCCGGCGCGGCCCTCAGTAGACGAGGGCCTGCGTGTCGTCGGCCAGCGCCTCCTGCACGAAGACCTGCGCTCCCGCGATGCGTACGCCCTCGATGACGTCCTTCTCGGTGAGGTCGCGCCGGGCCGCGCACTGCGTGCACAGCGTCACCCGGCCGCCCGCCAGCAGCGAGTCCAGCAGGTCGGGCAGCGGTGCGGCGTGCGGCAGCTCGAACTCGGCCGCGCGCCCCGGCACCGCGAACCAGGCGGACTCCCCGGTCAGCCACAGCGACACGTCGACCCCACTGGCCACGGCCACCGCCGCGACCGTGAACGCCTGAGAACACCGCTCGGGCGCGTCCGCCCCCGCCGTCACCTTGATCACGAGTTTCTTGGCCATGGCCGAATCGTAATCAACGCCGCCACAACCCTGGTGCCGGGCTGTGGGTCTCCTGTGCGCACGTTTGATCGAATGCATCATGCACGTTCTGTGGGGGGACGTCTTGGAAGAGGAAACGGAACCGGAGGCGGAACCGCAAACGGAACCGCGAACGGAGGGCTCGGCCCCGGCCGACGGGACGGTGCCGGAGCCACGGCCGCGCCGACGCGGCCGCACCACCGCGCTCGTCTGCACCGCCGCCGTACTCGGGCTGGTCGCCGGCGTCTGCGCCGGCTACCTCGTGCAGGCCGACCGGGAGCCGACGGAGCTGCCGTCGTTGGCCCGGCCGTTGGCCGCGCCCGGCAAGGGCGAGGTGCCGCAGCGGCTGCCCGCCGCGCAGGACCGCAGGGTGCGCACCGACGGCGACCTGCGGGAGCTGCTGCTGGAGAAGCCGCGCGACGCCGAGGACCTCGGGTGGTCGGAGGGCGAGGACGGCTGGATGGACCTCGCCACGTACGCGGAGACCTATCAGCGGCCGGGCGAGCAGTTCGACGCGCTGCTCGACGACGAGTTCCGCCGGGCGGCCGTCGGCGGCTGGTACGTCGAAGGCGCCTACGTGGTGAGCATCCGGCTGATCCAGTTCCGCCAGGAGGAGGTTCTGGTGGCGGGGGAGAAGGTCGCCGGGGCGAAGTACTGGGCGGCGGCGCAGGAGGACACCGACAGCTGGCCCGTCCCGGGGACCGGGGACGGGCGGGCGTACGTCCACGGGCTGCCCACCAGCGAACCGGGAGAGCCGCCGCTGTACACCGCGGAGGCGCACGCCCGGCGGGGCGACGTGGCCATGGAGATCTGGGTCAACGGCGACAAGCGGATCAGCAAGAAGACGATCCTGGACCTGGCCGAGCGGCAGATGGAGCGCCTGTGAACGAGACACCGCACACCGACGTTCTCACCGGGCCCGGCGACTCCACCGGGCCGAGCGAGGCCGATACGCCCGTGGCGCCCGACGCGGTCGACGCGCGGCCCGTGCGTGGCCGGCGTCTCGCGGTGGCCGGCACCGCGCTCGTGCTGGCGGCCGTCACCGTCGCGGGCGCCGGGTACACCGTTGTGACCGTGCGGGACGCCGACCGCAGCCCTGGCGCCCCCACCCTGGCGCTTCCCAAGGCCGGGCAGGAGAAGAAGGCGGCGCAGGCACCGGCTCCGGCCGGAGCCGCCGGTCTGGCCCAGGCCCTCGTGCCGTACCGGAACGACGCCTGGTCGCGCGGCCCCGACCTCGGGGAGTTCGGCTCGGACGCCACGCTGAGCGGCGCCCAGGCCACCGCCCTGCGCAAGGAGTCACTGACCGGCCTGCCCCGCTCCGAGCGCAAGGAGCTGGAGAAGGCGATCGACCGTCGGCACATCACGGGCATGGTGATGCGGAACTACGCCGGTGGCGGCCACTTCACCGACGACGGACAGACGGGCGCGGCCACGGTGACCATCGTGCTCTCCCGCATGGGGAACCGGTCGGCGGTCCGCGACATGGCCACGCGGCAGAACGACTTCTTCGCGGCGATGGACCTCTTCCGTGAGGGCCCGCGCATCAAGGGCCACAAGGACGCCAAGTGCTTCCGGCTGTCCGCGGAGACCGACCAGGAACTCGACATGGTCTTCTGCGCCGCCTACGAGGGAGACGTGCTGGTCACCGTCACCGCCGACAGCGTGCGGCCGCTCGACACCGAGAGCTTCACCGAGCTGGTGACCGAACAGCTCGACCGCATCGCCGAGCCCGGGGAGTCCGTATGACCGAGCAGACCACCCCGCCGGCGCCCGCCCTCCCGCCGGTGCCGGACACCCCGCCGCCCCCGCCCCCGGTCGCGGAGCCGGAACCGGCGCCGGGGAAGCGGGACCGCCGCGTGCTGCGCGCCGTGCTGCGCTGGAGCACGGCCGTCGCCGTGTTCGCGGCCGTCGGGTCGGTGACGGCGTACGGCGTCACCCGCGTGGAGCGCACGGACGTACCCGGCCTGGCGACCGAGTCGGACGGACGGTGGGACTACCCCGCGCTCACCGCCGCACCGCTGCCGGCCGGTAGCCCGGGACCGTTCGCCGAGGAGAACGCGGCGGGCGCCCACTACGCCGACCTGCGCGACCTGGTCCTGCCTGCTCCCGAGGGCGCGAAGGCGGACAAGGCGCTGCGCGGAAAGGACGGCTGGCTGCCCACCGACGTCTTCCTCCGGGAGTACCGGGTGGAGGAGGACCGGGACTCCCTGCGGCGAACGCTGGTCGACACGGGACTGCGGCACATCGCCGCCCGCGGCTGGACCACGCCGGACGGCACCCGGACGCGGATCTACCTGCTGCACTTCGACACCGCGGCCGTCGTGGACGAACTCCAGGCCGTCCGTATCGCGCCCGCCCTCAACCCCGCCTTCGGTGTGCGCGGCGAGGACCTGTCCGTGCCCGCCGAGACCTTCCCCGACGAGAGGCTTCCGGACGAGGCCCGGTTCGACGACGTCAGGTACACCTTCTACGTCGAACCCGAGCCGTACGGCGACGAACAGGTGCGCCAGGCCTACCTCGGCGTCGGTGACGTGCTGGCCGTCGTCCTTCAGAGCCGCAAGGGCGGCGCCCGGGTGGTGCCCTTCCAGCAGACCGTCGTCCTCCAGACCCAACTGCTGCACTGATCCGCCGGGCGGACCCACGGGGCCCGTGCACTCGGCGTCAGACCGCGAAGGTGATCGTCACCAGCAGCGTCGCGACGCACAGCACGGTCAGCAGCCCGCTGACGGTGGCACCGTCGAGCCGGGTGCGCCGCCGGTGCCGGGCCCTCTGCTTCGGCACGGGCCTCGGCGGGTGGTCCGGATGGAACGGCGGCATCGCGAAGCCGGGGGAGAGGGGAGCCCGGTCCCGCCGCGGCGCGAGCCGCTGCGCCCGCCGGCACTCCTCGTAGGGCAGTCCGCCGTCGTACGTCATCCCTCGTGCTCCTTGCGCTGGTGCTGGCGCAGCAGGACGTTCGCGTCCGACACCGCGCTGTGGTCGAACGCCGCGCGTGCGGTCTCCCGCCGGTCGGCGAGCCAGGTGCAGGCCTCGCAGTCGGGGACCGGCAGGGGCGGCCGGTCCCCGTCACCGGTGGCCGGGGGCGTGGCGAGGGTGCGGTCGTTCGCAGCGCGCAGGCTCGCCCCGAGGCGCTCCCGGTCGGTCGCCGGGCGCAGCGCCGCCGGCTCCGCCTCCCACTCCCGCCCGCCGCCGAGCGGGCGGAGCATCACCCGCGCCCCGCTGCGGCCCCGGTACTCACCGACCTTCGCGGCGGCGGTGTCGTAGAGCACGGTGCCGGGCTCGTAGGTGGCCGGTTCTGTTCTCACGGGTCCGCTCCCTTACGTCAACATCTATACGGAATGCGACAGTTGCCCTACTCTGCGTAGTGGTGGGCAGTTACGAGCATGACCCACGGCGGGGGTCGCCAAGCCCGGAACGGCCGCTAGTGCCACAACGGGCGCTCCAAATTCCACAAATTCCACAGCCGGGAGGGGTGCGGTGCCGCAGCGGAGGGCGATCACGGGTCGCAGTCAGGAGCCGAGGGCACGGTTCGCGGAGGAGCTGCGGCTGCTGCGCAACGGGCGGGGCGTGTCCCTGCGGGGCGTCGCGGAGGTGGTGGGCTGGGACGCGTCCCAGTTCGGGAAGATGGAGAACGGCCACACCCTGGGCGGCCCGGAGATCGTCGAGGCGCTGGACCAGTACTACGGCACGGGCGGCATGCTGCTCACGCTGTGGGAGCTGGCGGTGGCCGATCCCACGCAGTTCCGCGAGCAGTATCGGCGGTACATGATCCTGGAAGCCGAGGCGATCAGCCTGTGGCACTACGCGGTGAGCGCACCGCCGGGCCTGCTCCAGACCGCCGGGTACGCGCGCGAGGCGCTGGCCGTGGGCTGGCTCAAGGGGCCTGAGCTGGAGCAGCAGGTCGAAGCCCGTCTCGGCCGACGGCAACTGCTCGACGGGGAGGCCCCACCGCCATTTCGCGTCATCCTCTCCGAGGCGGTGCTGCGCACGTCGCTGCGCGACGTGGAGGCGTGGCGGGAGCAGCTGGCCCACCTGGCGGAGATGGCCGGGCGCCCCGGCATCACCCTCCAGGTACTGCCGTTTCGTGCGGGTCCGCACGGTCTGATGAACACCGCGGTGAAATTCCTGCGGCTGCCGAACGGCCGTGTCGTCGCGTATACCGAGAACGACCTGCGCGGTGAACTGGTGGAGGAAAACGCCTCAGTTGAGCTGCTGCAACGTAGGTACGATGCGATGCGGGACTTGGCGCTGCCACCGGCCGAGTCGCGCGAGTTCATCCTGCGGACGTTGGAGGAAGCGCCATGCGAGTCGTCGATCTGAGCGCCGTCTCTTGGCGTAAGAGCAGCTACAGCAACACGAGCGGCGGCGACTGCGTCGAGGTCTCCGACGATCTCCTCCGCGACGCCGACTGGCGTAGGAGCAGCTACAGCAACACCAGCGGCGGCAACTGCCTCGAGGTCGCCCCCAACCTCCCCTCCCTCGTCCCCGTCCGGGACAGCAAGGACCCCGCCCGCGGAGCCCTTCTCTTCGCCGCGCCCGCGTGGGTCGCGTTCCTGGACGGAGTCCGGCGAGAAGAGCCGGGGCGGGCCGCGTAAGCTGGGGCCGGCCCTGTTTATGCCCCCCGCTCAAGGAGCACCCCGTGGAGATCTTCTTCGAAGCCCTGCTGGTCCTGGTCTGCGTCGGCGTTCTCGCCTTCGCCGGTCTGACCGTGAAGAAGCTGTACCAGGGCCAGCGCTGATCACCGACGCCAGGAAGTAAGTCCGCTCATGATCGAGATCCCGTCCGACCTGCACAAGGACCTCGTCCCCCTCGCCTTCCTCCTCGGGAACTGGGCGGGCGCGGGCGTGCACGACTTCCCCGGCGCCGAGAAGTGCAATTTCGGCCAGGAGGTCTCCTTCACCCACGACGGCCGGGACTTCCTGGAGTACCAGTCCCACACCTGGGTGCTGGACAACGACGGCAACAAGGTCCGCCCGCTGGAGTCGGAGCACGGCTTCTGGCGCATCGACGCGAACCGCAAGGTCGAGGTGACGATGACGCGCGACGACGGCGTCATCGAGATCTGGTACGGCGAGATGGCGAACCAGAAGCCCCAGATCGACCTGGTCACGGACGCGGTGGCCCGCACGGCGGCTGCTCGGCCCTACACCGGCGGCAAGCGGCTGTACGGCTACGTCAAGAGCGACCTGATGTGGGTCGGCGAGAAGCAGACCCCCGAGGTCGAGCTGCGCCCGTACATGTCGGCGCACCTGAAGAAGGTCGTCACCCCGGAGGACGTCGAGCGCTGGGCCAAGGCCCTCCCCGACGACATGCCGGACGACGGGATCGCATTCTTCAAGTAGTCCTAGACTCATGGGTGTGGTGAGCACCGACTGGAAGAGCGACCTCAGGCAGCGTGGCTACCGGCTGACCCCCCAGCGGCAGCTGGTGCTCGAAGCCGTCGACACCCTGGAGCATGCGACCCCGGACGACATTCTGGGCCAGGTGCGCAAGACGGCCTCCGGGATCAACATCTCCACCGTGTACCGCACGCTGGAGCTGCTGGAGGAGCTGGGCCTGGTCAGCCACGCCCACCTGGGGCACGGGGCGCCCACCTACCACCTGGCGGACCGGCACCACCACATCCACCTGGTCTGCCGGGACTGCACCAACGTGATCGAGGCCGACCTGTCGGTGGCCGCCGACTTCACCGCCAAGCTGCGCGAGCAGTTCGGCTTCGACACGGACATGAAGCACTTCGCGATCTTCGGCCGGTGCGAGAGCTGTTCTCTGAAGGGCGCAACTACCGAGTCGTAAGCGAGTCGTAGGCTGGGCGTATGAAGAGCCCCCTGCTGTCCCTGCCCGGCGCCGTTCCCGCCGAGGGTGTGGACGAAGGCGTCGCCGCCCACTACGGCGACCTGTTCCGCGAGCAGCGTGCCCTCGCCGACGGCACCGGCTTCGTCGACCTCTCCCACCGCGGTGTCGTCACCGTCACGGGCGACGACCGGCTGAGCTGGCTGCACCTGCTGCTCACCCAGCACGTCAGCGACCTGCCCGTCGGCCAGGCCACCGAGGCGCTGGTCCTGTCCGCGAACGGCCACATCGAGCACGCGCTGTACCTCGTCGACGACGGCACGACCGTCTGGGCGCACGTCGAGCCCGGCAGTCAGGAGGCGCTGATCGCCTACCTGGAGTCGATGAAGTTCTTCTACCGGGTCGAGGTCGCCGACCGCACCGCCGACACCGCGGTCGTGCACCTGCCGGCCGGGTCGATCGCCCGGGCTCCCGCCTCCGCCGCGGTCCGCGAGACGCCGTACGGGCGCGACCTCTTCCTGCCGCGGGAGGAGCTGGAGGCGTTCGCCGCCGAGGCCGGGCCCGCGGCCGGGATCCTCGCCCACGAGGCGCTGCGGGTCGAGCAGCACCGCCCGCGGCTCGGCTTCGAGACCGACCACCGCACCATCCCGCACGAGCTGGGCTGGATCGGTACCGCCGTGCACCTCCAGAAGGGCTGCTACCGGGGGCAGGAAACCGTCGCCCGGGTGCAGAACCTGGGCAAGCCCCCGCGCCGGCTGGTCTTCCTCCACCTGGACGGCAGCGAGGTCCACCTGCCGCCGAACGGCGCGGAGATCCGCCTCGCGGACGACGGGCCCGACGGCCGGAAGATCGGCTTCGTCACCACCTCCGTACGCCACCACGAGCTGGGCCCGGTCGCCCTCGCCCTGGTGAAGCGCAACGTGCCGGTGGACGCCCGGCTGCTGGCCGAGGAGACCGCGGCCGCCCAGGAGACCGTCGTCGAGCCCTGAGGGGCCGGACTCAGACCTCGACGAGGACCGTGAACGGGCCGTCGTTCGTCAGGGACACCCGCATCTGCGCGCCGAAGCGGCCCGTCGCCACGGTCGCGCCCAGCGAGCGCAGCTGCGCGACGACCTCGTCGACCAGCGGTTCGGCGACGTCGCCGGGGGCGGCGGCGTTCCAGGTGGGGCGGCGGCCCTTGCGGGCGTCGCCGTAAAGGGTGAACTGGCTGATGACCAGCAGCGGGGCGTCGAGGTCGCTGCACGACTTCTCGTCGTGCAGGATCCGCACCGACCAGAGCTTGCGGGCCAGCTGCGCCGCCTTCTCCTTCGTGTCGTCATGGGTGACCCCGACCAGGACGCACAGGCCCTCGCCGTCGATCGCGCCCACGGTCTCGCCGTCCACGACGACGCTCGCGCCGTCGACCCTCTGCACTACTGCACGCATCCCGCAATGATGCCGTGCGCCCCCAGGGTGTGGACGCGCGGGCCCGTAGGGGGTTTCTTTTCGCTGCGAACCCCCCATCTGGGGCCGATCGGGTCCGATCGTGGGCACTCGGTCACATAGCGGCCACCCGGGGTGGCACGATGCTCCCAGACGCCGGGCGAGGGGACGGTTGAGGCGCATGAGCACACCGAGTACGGGGCGGTCGTTCGGGACTGCCGCGTTGACATGTCCGAGTGGCCGGGGCGGTCCGAGCGGTCCGGCCGGTCTGGGTGGTCTGGAGACGCCCCGGGCGCCCGTGCAGCGCACGGACAGTCCGGACCTGCCGGCCGAGCCGCCGGAGCGGGACCTGACCGCGCTGGGTCTGCCGGAGGTGCGCACGCTGCGCCGGGACGCCCAGCGCGAGGAGGCCGACCTCAGCTACGTGCGGAGGCTGCTTCAGGGTCGTATCGACATCCTGCGCGCGGAGCTGGCGGAGCGGGGGTCGACGTCGTCGTCGTCCGTGGTGACCACCGCCGCGACGGGGTCCGTGGTCGAGCGGCTGTCGGAGATCCTCGCCGACGCACCGGCGCGGCAGCGCTCCTCCGCCCGCCACGTGACGCTGGCCACGCCGCGCAGCGAGGAGTGCCGGCGGCTGGCCGCGGAGATGCTCGGCGAGGTGGAGCTGTCCGACCTGGCGGCCCGCACCGACGGCGAGCTGACCGCCGGGATGGGGCGGCTCGTGCGCTACGAGCAGCAGGTGTCCCGGAACCGGCAGCGGCTCCAGCGCACGGCGGACGACTGCAGCGCGGAGATCGCACGCCGGTACCGTGAGGGGGAAGCACAAGTCGACGACCTGCTCGTGTGACACGGGGGGCGGCCATCCGCGCCGCCTCGCCGGGCCCGGTGACCCCGGGCGTCGCCGCGGGGGGTCGCCCGTTCCGGAAGGCCACCGCCGATGCCCGCGCCCCAGCCGTCGCAACCGTCGCGTGAGAACCAGCCGTCGCCCGCGGACCCGTCGTCCCGGACGGACCGGTCCGCGCCCACGTCCGCGTTCTCGCCCGTCGTGCCGCCCGTCCTCGCCGAGGTCGTCAGGTCCGGCTTCGTCGAGGGGCGGCACCGGGGCAGCCTGGTGGTCCTGGGCGCCGACGGGGCCGTGGAGCTGGCCCTGGGGGACGTGACGGCGCCGGTCTTCCCGCGCTCCTCCAACAAGCCGATGCAGGCGGCCGGCGTCCTGCGGGCCGGTCTCGACCTCGCGGGGGAGCGGCTGGCGCTGGCCGCCGCGAGCCACTCCGGAGAACCGTTTCACCGGGACCTGGTCCGCAAGATGCTCGACGAGTACGGCCTGGACCCGGCGCTGCTCCAGTGCCCGCCCGACCTGCCGCTGGACGCCGAGGAGCGGGACACCTACCTGGCGTCCGGCGCCGCGCCCGACCGCGTCACCATGAACTGCTCCGGCAAGCACACCGCGATGCTGGCGGTGTGTGCGCAGCGGGGCTGGCCGCTGGAGACGTACCTCGACCCGGAGCACCCGCTCCAGCGGGTCATCCACCGGGTGGTGGAGGACGCGGCGGGCGAGCCGGTCGCCGCCGTCGGCACCGACGGGTGCGGGGCGCCGCTGATGGCGATCAGCCTGGTCGGGCTGGCCCGCGCCTTCCGGTCCTTCGTCGCCGCCGAGCCCGGCTCGGCCGAGCGCCGGGTCGCCGACGCGATGCGCGCCCACCCCGAGTACGTCGCCGGCAGCCGCCGCGCCGACACCTGGCTGATGCGCGAGGTGCCCGGCACCCTCTCCAAGATGGGTGCCGAGGCCGTCCAGGCGGTGGCCCTGCCGGACGGCCGCGCCCTCGCGTTCAAGGTCGAGGACGGCGCCACCCGGGCGCTCGGCCCGGTCCTGGCCCGCGCCCTGGCCCTGCTGGGCGTGGAAGGACCGGTCGTCGACCGCATCGGCCGCGCGCCGCTGCTGGGCGCCGGCCGGGAGGTGGGGGAGATCCGGGCGGCCTTCTGAGGCCCCTTCCGGTGCCCCTGGCCTCCGGTAATCCGCGCGACGCGGGCGGGGCGGCCGACCTACCGTGAGCCCATGAGCCACCGCACCGAGATCGACGTACGGCCCGTCACCGAGGCCGAGTTCCCCGACTGGAACCGGGCGCTGAACACGGGGTTCCTGATGCCGCCCGCCGTGGCCGCCGAACAGGTGGCGGACCGGCGCCGGCAGTTCGTGCCCGGCCGGACGCTCGGCGCCTTCGACGGCGACCGGTGCGTGGCGACCTTCCGGTCCTTCGACCAGGAGCTGACCGCCGTCGGGGGTGGCACGGTCCGGGCCGACGCGATATCCAACGTCACCGTCACCGCGACCCGCCGCCGCCGTGGTCTGCTCACCCGGATGATGGCGCAGGACCTGGCCGCGGCGAAGGAGCGCGGGGACGTCGTCGCGACGCTGATCGCGGCGGAGTACCCGATCTACGGCCGGTACGGCTTCGGCCCCGCCACCACCATGACCGAGTGGGCGGTCGACGTGCCCCGCGCCGGCCTCGACCGGCGCTGGGCGGCCCCGGAGGACGGCGGCCGGATCGACCTCGTGGACGGCGAGGACGTGCGGGGCCTCGGACCCGGGCTGCACGAGTGGCTGCGCCGGGAGCAGCCGGGCGCGGTCAGCCGGACCGCGCTGTGGTGGCAGGCCCGGACCGGCCTCGTGAACATGAACGGCACGCCGTGGACCGAGCCCTACTACGTCATGTACCGCTCGGCGGACGGCGGGGTCGAGGGCCTGGCCTCGTACCGGACCGACGACCGCTGGGGCGACGCCAAGCAGCCGCTGAACACGGCGACCGTCGAATGGCTGATCGGCGTGACCCCGGCCGCCGAGCGCGCGCTGTGGCACTACCTGTGCTCGATCGACTGGGTCCAGACGGTGAAGAGCGGCTGGCGCTCCCCCGACGACCTGCTCCCGCACCTCCTGCCGGACCCGCGCGCGGCCCGCATCACCACGCAGGCCGACTGGCTGTGGGTGCGGATCCTGGACGTCGCGGCGGCGCTGGAGGCGCGGACGTACGACGGGCAGGGGGCGGTGGTGCTCGAGGTCGTGGACCGGGGAGGGCTCACCGGCGGGCGATGGCGACTGGAGGCGGGCCCGGACGGGGCGTCCTGCGTGCCGACCGCCGAGAGCGCCCATCTCGCGCTCGACGTGGGCGACTTGGCTGCGCTCTGGCTCGGCGACGCGTCGGCCGTGCGGCTGGCCGCGCTCGGCCGGGTCCGGGAAGAACGAGCGGGCGCCGCCCGTGTGGTCGACGCCCTGCTGCGTACGTCCAGGCGGCCTTGGTGCCCGGACATGTTCTGAGGTGACTCCCTTCCGCCGGTGACGGTGGATGTGCGCATCCGTAGCGCGTGCTCTTCGGTTGTGGTTGTTGTGCGTGGTGCCTGCTGCCCGCCGGGCTCCCGGCTCCCCTCCGGAAGGGGGCCCGGCCGGTCAGTCGTGGTGGCCAACCCCCGTGACGATCGACCACGTTGCTCAAGTTGGCTGCCAACTTCTCTTTACTTATCTCCGCTTGGAAGCGGCTCATAACCACCTTTCCACGAACTGCCCAAAGATGGCGAGAAGTTGTAGTGTTTGGTCGTGGAGCCGGAACACGCCGCCGTCGACGGGCGGGAGAGACCGCAGCGGCCACGGACAACACATGGAGAGGTGGCCGACGAGCTGCGCGCCCGGATCAGGTCCGGGCGGCTGCGGCCGGGCGAGCGCATGCCCACACAGGCCCAGTTGGCCGACGAGTTCGGCGTGGAGCGGGGCGCCGTCCGCCGGGCCCTGCGCGTCCTTCAGTCGGAACGTCTGCTCACCAACGTGTCCAAGGGCAGCCCGGCGACCGTCGCACCCGGCCCGTACGGCGTCCAGGACGGTCCCGAGGCACGGCCGATGCCCACCACCGCGGCCCTCGCCCCCCGGATCGCGGCCGCCTTCGCCGCCGAGCACGTCGAGATCGACGCGCTGTGCCTGACCTCCGTCTCCCTCACCCTCGCCCTCGGCGAAGCCCTGCGCCAGATCCACGCCGGGCGACTGAAACCGGCCAAGGTCGACGTCCGGGTCCTGCTGCCGAGCAGCGACATCGACCTCGCCTTCCCGGTGGCGGTGACGGGCGGCGCGGCGGGCGGCCCGGTGCACGAGCGGTGGCTGGCGATGCGCAACGCCCAGGGGCAGGTGCTCCGGCACAACCTGCTGAGCCTGCGCGCCACGCACGGCATCGACGTGCACGCCTCCTTCCGCGCGCTGCCCTTCACGCCCCCGGTGAAGCTGTACGTGCTCAACGGCGCCGAGGCCCTCTTCGCCTACTACACCCTCGGCCGGCGGGAGCGGGAGATCGGCCACGAGCAGCTGGAGACGTACGACGCGGAGGGCATCCGCTCGACGCTGTTCGCCTTCGAACAGGGCGACGGCCTGCGCGACGGCGTGTTCGTGAAGCAGTCCCGGCTGTGGTTCGACGCGCTGTGGGGGACGATCAGCTCGGAGCTGCTGCTCACGAACTGACCGCCCCGTTCAGAGCGCGGGCCCCGCGACCAGGAGGGCCAGCAGCACCGCTCCGGCGGAGCTGACGGAAGGAATCCTGGCCTTGACGCCGACGGTGAGCAGGAGCAGGCCGACGACTCCGGTGGCGCCGTACTTCCACTGGACGATCTGCTCGAAGGCGACCACGAAGACCGCGGAGACCAGGGCGAGGACGGGCATGGGTCGTTCCCCCCTTCGGGACGTTCCGGAAGCTGGGAAGGTCAACTTTCACCAACATGGCGAAGTTGGCTGCCAACTCTGCTCTGGTTGTCCCCACTTGGCTGCTACCTATAAACAAGTTTCAAACAACTCCATGTAGGTAGGTCGAAGTTGTAGCGTTTGGTCGTGACTCAGGAGAACGTGTCCGTGAACGGCAGCAGAAGGCTCTCGTCGCAGGAGATCGCCGAGGCCCTGCGGGAGCGGATCCGCGGGGGAGACCTCAAGGCGGGCGACCGCCTGCCCACCCAGGCGGAGCTGGCCGACGAGTTCGGCGTGGAGCGCGGCACCGTCCGTCAGGCCCTGCGCGCGCTCCAGGAGGACGGCCTGCTCACCAACGTCAGCAAGGGCAGCCCGCCCCGCATCGCCGAGCCCGCCGTGCCCCGGGTCGAGCCGCAGTCGACGATGGTCACCCTCGGGCCGCGCCTGGCGGAGGCGTTCGAAGCGCCGCGGGTGCGGATCGACGTCGTGTGCCACACCTCGGAGACGCTGATGCTGGCCCTCAGCGAGCCGCTCCGCCTGATCCACGAGGGCCGGGTCCGCCCCGAGGCGATCGACTTCCGCGTGCTGATGCCGTCGCGCGACATAGCGCTCGCCTTCCCCGTCCTGATCGAGCAGGAGGAGGACGACCCGGTCCACCAGCGCTGGCTCCAGATGCGCAACGCGCAGGCCCGCGTCCTCCAGCACAACCTCCAGGCCGTGCGCTCCACCCACCGCGTCGACGTGCGCATCGCCTTCCGTGCCCTGCCGTTCACCCCGCCGATGAAGCTGTACCTGCTCAACGGCGAGGAGGCCCTCGTCGGCTACTACACGGTGACCCGGCGCGAGGAGGAGTACGAGAGCCGGACCCTCCAGATGTACGACGTGCTCGGCTCCCGCACGCTGCTGTTCTCGTTCCTGAAGCGGACCGGCCACCGGGACGCGGTGTTCGTGGAGGAATCGCAGAAGTGGTTCGACGCCCTCTGGGAAACCATCACCACGGACATGACACTCTCCTAGTGACTTCCGATACGGATCAGACGGAACCGGCGGGCGGGCACGGCGAGCCGTTCGAAGAGCCCGAGGGGCTGCGCGAGCTGGTCGAGGGCGCCCGTGTCGTCCTGTGGGACTTCGACGGCCCCGTGTGCAGACTGTTCGCGGGCCACGCGGCCGACCGGGTGGCGGGCGAACTGGTCGACTGGCTGGAGACGCTGGGGCTCAAGGAGCTGCTGACCCAGGAGGAGCAGGTCCACCCGGACCCGCAGGTCCTGCTCGGCGCGGTCCACCGCAGGCGCCACCGGAGCGACCTGGTCGCCGACTTCGAGGAACGGCTGACCCGCGAGGAACTGCGCGCCGTGCCCACCGCCTGGCCGACCGAGTACGCCTATCCCCTGATCCGCACCTGGTCCGCGCTCGGCGTCGGCCTCGCGATCACGACCAACAACTCGCCCCGCGCGGTGAGCGAGTACCTGGAGATGCGGGGTCTGCTGGACTGCTTCGCCCCGCACATCTACGGGCGCACCGAGGCGCTGCACCTGCTCAAGCCGGACCCGTACTGCCTCAACCGCGCGCTCAGCGCGATGGGGGTCGCACCGGCGCAGGCCCTGATGGTCGGCGACACCACCTCCGACCTGACCGCCGCCCGCCGGGCCGGCGTGCCCTTCCTCGGCTACGGCCACAACGAGCGGAAGGCGAAGATCCTCGAAGAGGCGGGCGCCGAGACGGTCGTGCACTCCCTGAAGCCGGTACTGCGGCTGCTGTGGGAGCCCGCCGGACCGGTCACGGACGGCGCCTGACCCGGCCGCGCCCGACCCGGCCCCGTGGCGTCGCACATCGAGGGGGCAACAGGAGTAGCGTTCTCCCACTCCTGCACCTCCGCATGGGTTCTCAAGGGTTCTAGGCGAGAGAAAAACGGTAGATGTCGCCTGAATCGGCCTCCGCCGCCCGGCTCCGTGCCGTCGGGGTGAGCGGTGACGCACGTACGGTCGAGGGTCCGCTGCGCGGCTACCACCACGAGACGTACGTGGTACCGCTGCCCGGGGCGGCGGGCGCCGCGGGGTCGGCGCGCTGGAAGTGCCGGGAGCCGCGGAGCGGCCTGCTGTGGTTCGACCGCCGGTGCTTCGTGTCGGAGGAGCGGCTGCTGTCCGCCCTGCACGGCCGGATCACCCAGGTACCGGACGTCTTCGAGTTCGAGGGGCTGCACCTCCAGCGCTTCATCGAGGGCCGGACCCTGGGCACGCTGCACGGAGCCGGCCGGGCGGTGCCCCCGGAGCTGGTGCGGCAGCTCGTGCGGCTCTTCGGGGAGACGGCGGCCGTGAGGTGGCAGACGCTCCCGGTGGAGCGGCTGTGCCACCCCGAGGACCGGCCCGCTGACGGCGACAGCGACGGCTTCATGGAGCGGCTCGTCTGCTTCACCGAGCGGCGCGTCTACGAGGACAACCTGCCGCGGTTCGGGACCCTCTTCGCCGGCCTCGGTCTGGACGAGGACGGGTTCACCAGGCTGCGCAAGCATGTCGCGGGGCTCCGGGAGCGGCCGTTCTGCCTGCTCCACGCCGACCTGCACCGCGAGAACCTGATCGTCGACGCGGACCGGCGGCTGTGGACCATCGACTGGGAACTGGCGATGGTCGGCGACCCGCTGTACGAGCTGGCCACCCATCTGCACCTGATGCGCTACCCGTCCCGGCAGCTCCGGCAGGTGGTGGAGGGCTGGCGGCACGCGGTCGAGGCCGCCCGTCCCGGCGCGACGTACGGCTGGCGGCAGGACCTGGACCTGCTGCTCGGGTACAAGCGGGCCCAGTCGGTCTTCACCGACGTCGTCCGGGAGGCCGTCTCGCTGGGCCGGGCCGCGCGGTCGCCCGGCCCCGCGGTCGCGCTCGCGGCGGCCCGCCTGCACGGCGTCCTGTCCGCCGCGGCCCCGCCCCTCGGACTCGGGTCGGTGCCGGGACCCGCCGAGATCGGCACCGCCCTGGTGCGCTGGGGCCGCGCGCAGCCGCGGGACGAGGGGCCCCCGCCGGGCAGGCCATAGGCTCGGCCCCATGAACGCCCCCGCCCCCAGCCCCGCCCCCGGTCTGCGCGAGCGCAAGAAGCAGCGGATGTTCCGGACGCTGTCGGACACCGCCGTCGAACTCTTCCTGGAGCGGGGCTTCGACGCGGTGTCCGTCGCGGAGGTGGCCGCCGCGGCCGAGGTCTCCAAGCCGACGCTCTTCCGGTACTTCCCGGCGAAGGAGGACCTCGTCCTGTACCGGATCGCCGACCACGAGGAGGAGGCGGCCCGGGTGGCGGGCCGGGGCCCGGCGCCGCTCGACGCGCTGCGCCGCCACTTCCTGGCGGGCCTGGAGCGCTGCGACCCGGTGACCGGGCTCAACGACCACCCCGCCGTACTCGCCTTCCACCGGCTGCTCTACGGCACCCCCGCCCTGGTCGCCCGGATGCACACCCAGCTGGAGCGGTCCGAGGCCGCGCTCGCCGGGGTGCTCGGCGGCGACCTGGAGGCCAGGCTGGCCGCCGGTCAGATCATCGCCGTCCAGCGTGTCCTCGCGCTCGACAACTGGCGGCGGATCGCCGACGGGGAGCGGGTGGAGGACGTGCGGGGGGACGCGGTGGCGGCGGCGGAGCGGGCGTTCGCGGGGCTGGCGGCGGGGCTGCCCGGACGTATGACGAAGTAAAAAACGTAACTCGGTAACGTCTTTCCTCTATGCTTGCCGGAATGACGTCGACCGAACCCGCCCTCCAGCGCGCCCTCGACCGGGAACGCGCCCACCACGACCACTGCCGTTCCGTCCTCGCCGAGATGGTCGAGGGCGCCCAGGAGCACGTCGTCACCGGCGAGGACGTCTCCGCCTCCGGTGCCGACGCCGAGGCCCTCGGGTACCGGCTGCGCAGCCGGGCCAAGGAGATGCGCGAACTGCCCGAAGGCCCGCTGTTCTTCGGCCGGCTGGACTTCACGGAGACGGAGACGGAGACGGAGACGGAAGCGGAATCGGAATGGGACGGGGACGGAGGGGGCGGGCGGGCGCTGCACATCGGGCGGCTGCGGATCACCGAGCACCCGGCCGCACCGCCCCTCGTCGTCGACTGGCGCGCCCCCGTCTCCCGCGCCTTCTACCAGGCCACCGCCGGCGACCCCCGGGGTGTCGCCGTCCGCCGCCGCTTCGGATGGGCGCCCGGCAGCCGGGGCGAGAGCGCCGACCTCACCGGCATGGAGGACGAGCACCTCGGCCGGGGCGAGTCCCGGGCCGGCGCCATCGTCGCCCGGGAGATCGCACGGCCCCGCGTCGGACCCATGCGGGACATCGCCGCCACCATCCAGCCCGAGCAGGACGACCTGGTCCGCGCCGGCCTCGGCGACACCGTCTGCGTCCAGGGCGCCCCGGGCACCGGCAAGACCGCCGTCGGCCTGCACCGGGCCGCATACCTGCTCTACACCCACCCGCAGCGCATCAAGCGGGGCGGCCTGCTGATCCTCGGCCCGAACCCGACCTTCCTCTCCTACATCGCCGAGGTGCTCCCCGCCCTCGGCGAGAGCGGCGTACGGCAGTCGACCCTGGCCGAGGAGATCGCCCGGCACCCGGTCACCCGTACCGACGACGCGCCCGCCGCCGCCCTCAAGCACGACGCCCGCACGGCCGAGGTGCTGCGCCGTGCCCTGTACGCGCGCGTGGCCCCCGACGCCGCGGGCGACCTCACCGTCCCGGACGGTTCCTACCGCTGGCGCGTCCCGGCCGAGACGCTGGCCCGCGTCGTCGCGGACGTGCGCGAGGAGCGGCCGCCGTACACCGTCGGGCGGGACCGGGTCCGGGCGCGGATCGTGGGGTACGTCCAAGAGCGCGCCGAACGGCGCGCCGGGCCGCGCCCCCACGCCTGGCTGCGCCGCGTCGAACGCTCCCGGCCCGTCGCCGCGGCCCTCGACGCCGTGTGGCCCCGGGTGCGCCCGGAGGAGGTACTGGCCCCGCTCCTCGGCGACCCGTCCGTGCTGGCGCGGGCGGCCGACGGCGTCCTGGACACCGACGAGCAGCGGGCCCTGCTGTGGCCCGGGAGGGCGCCGCGGTCGTGGAAGTCGGCCCGCTGGTCCGCCGCCGACCTGGTCCTCCTCGACGAGGTCGCCGGACTCCTCGACCACCCCGAGGGCTACGACCACATCGTCGTCGACGAGGCCCAGGACCTCTCCCCGATGGAGTGCCGGGCCATCGCCCGCCGCTCCGCCTTCGGTTCGCTCACCGTCCTCGGCGACCTCGCCCAGGGGACCACGCCGTGGGCCGCGCGCTCCTGGCGCACCGCCCTGGCCCACCTGGGCCGCCCGGACGCGGCCGTGACGCCGCTGACCACGGGATTCCGGGTGCCGAAGGAGGTCGTCGGCCTCACCAACCGGCTCCTGGCACGGCTCGGCGTGGACGTGCCGCCGGCCCGCTCCCTGCGCGGCGACGGCGAGCTGACGCTGCGCGCGTGCGCGCCGGGCGCCGTGCCGGAGACGGTCGTGGACGCCGTACGGCACGCGCTCGCCCGTCAGGGCTCGGTGGGCGTCGTCGCCGCCGACCCGGACGTGCCCCGGCTGCGGGCGGCCCTCGACGCGGCCGGCATCCCGGCGGCGGGCCCCGAGACCCCGGGCGCCCGGCTCGCCGTGGTCCCGGCGAGCGTGGTCAAGGGCCTGGAGTACGACCACGTCGTCGCCGTCGAACCGGCGGCGATCGCAGCGGCGGAGGCCCCGGACGGCCGCGGCCTGCACCGCCTGTACGTGGTCCTCACCCGCGCGGTGTCCCGCCTGGACGTGATCCACGCACGCCCGCTGCCGTTCTGAGGCAGTGGGCGTGCGCCTGGCTCGCCGTGCGCATCCGCGGGCCGTGGGGAAGGGTGGGGACATGGCGGCGAGACTGCGGGTGACCACGGTGGACGCGGGACCCTTCACGATGCCGAAGGGGGATCTGCTGCACGGGGCGACCGGCATGATCACCGTGCCCTCGACGGTGGCCGTGATCGAGCACGCCGCGCACGGGCTCATTCTCTTCGACACCGGCGTCAACCACCGCGTGGCGGACCCCGAGGCCGCGGAAGCCTACTGGGGCGCGGGGCTCCGTGCGGCCTACGGTGCCCAGGCGTTCACGCGGCAGCACGCCGTCGACGCCCAGCTGGACCGCCTCGGCCTCCGCACGAGCGACGTCGCGTACGTCATCTACTCCCACCTGCACCTCGACCACGCCGGCGGGATGAGCTACTTCCCGCGCGCCACGCACGTGGTCCAGCACGACGAACTGCGCCACGCCTGGTGGCCCGACCGATGGACCGCGCGGGGATACGCCTTCAACGACTACCGCGACACACGGGACTACGACTTCCTCGAACTCACCGGGGACACCGACCTCTTCCTGGACGGCACGGTGACCGTGGTCCGCACGGGCGGCCACACCCCCGGCCACCAGGGAGTCGTCCTCGCCCTCGGCCACCACGAACGGATCGCCTTCCTGGGCGACGCCGCCCACCTGCAGGAAGGCCTCGACCGGAACGTGCCGATGATCAGCGACTGGAACGTCCAGGAGAAGCTGCTCACCTACGACCGGATCCGCGCCCTGCGCCGGGCCGGTGTCCGCACCTTCCTCTCCCACGACCCGGCCCACTTCGCCGCCCTGCCGCACGACGGCGCCTTCTGGGACTGAGTCCTCCGGGGCCGAGCGCGCCGCGCTTGCACTGTTGCAAGCGGCTTGCTTGCAATAGTTAGCATCCTGCTGCATGGTGGAGGCATGGCATCGCTCAACGTCGGCAATCTCGGTGAGTACCTGCGCGAGCAGCGGCGCAACGCGCAGCTGTCGTTGCGGCAGCTCGCCGATGCCGCGGGCGTTTCCAACCCGTACCTGAGCCAGATCGAGCGCGGGCTGCGCAAGCCGAGCGCGGAGGTGCTCCAGCAGGTCGCCAAGGCGCTGCGGATCTCCGCCGAGACGCTGTACGTCCGGGCGGGGATCCTCGACGCCGAGCGGGACCGGGACGACGTGGAGACGCGTGCGGTCATCCTCGCCGACCCCTCGCTGAACGAGCGGCAGAAGCAGGTGCTGCTCCAGGTGTACGAGTCCTTCCGCAAGGAGAACGGGTTCGGGGCCGATGAGGATGCCGACGCCAGTGCCGATGCGGACGCCGGCGCCGATGCCGTTGTCGACGGGGCTGAATCAGCTAAAAACCCTCAAACGTAAGCAATTCCGGAGGACCATCACCATGGCCATCACCGACGATCTGCGCAAGACCTTCAGCGACCCCACCCCGCTCTACTTCGCCGCGGGCACCGCCGACCTCGCCTTCCAGCAGGCCAAGAAGGTGCCGGTGCTGGTGGACCAGCTGCGCGCGGAGGCCCCGGCGCGGATCGACGCCGTACGCAACACCGACCCGAAGGCCGTCCAGGAGAAGGCGACGGCCCGCGTCAAGGAGACCCAGGGCAGCCTCCAGGCCAAGGCCAACGAGCTCTTCGGCAACCTCGACGCCGACTTCAAGAAGCTCGGCGAGACCGCCCAGGACCTGGCGCTGCGTTCCGTCGGCGTCGCCGCCGAGTACGCCGTCAGGGCCCGGGAGACCTACGAGAAGGTCGCCGAGCGCGGCGAGCACGCGGTGCGCACCTGGCGCGGCCAGGCCGCCGACGGCATCGAGGACCTCGCCGAGGACGTGGAGGACTTCGCGGTGGCCGTCGAGCCCGCCAAGCCCGCCCCGGCCAAGCCCACCGCGGCCAAGCCGACGACCGTCAAGTCCGAGCCGGTCCGGGTCGCCGAGGACAAGACCGCCGCGGCGAAGAAGACGCCCGCCCCGCGCAAGGCCCCGGCGAAGAAGCCCAACACCGCGAAGAAGACGACGCCGCCCGCCAAGTAGTGCGGCACGTCACGAGTGAGGAGCGGGCCGGGCACCCTTGGGGTGTCCGGCTCGTTCTGCGGGTACGGTGACCGCGTAATGACGATCCGATTCTGGTGGTGGACGTTGTGCTGATGCAGGGGTTCGCAGGCTTCATGTGGCTGCTGAGCATCGCCCTGATCCTTTTCAGCGGCTTCGCTTTGATCGACGCCGCCACGCGCCGCGAGGACGCCTACCGCGCGGCCGACAAGAAGACCAAGCCGTTCTGGCTGATCATCCTCGGGATCGCCTTCGTGGTGAACCTGATCTTCAACATCCTGTCGTTCCTGCCGATCATCGGTCTCATCGCGACGATCGTGTACATGGTCGACGTACGGCCCGCCCTGCGCGGCATGTCCGGCGGCGGCCGCAACAGCCGCCGCGGCTCCAGCAGCGACGGCCCCTACGGCCCGTACAACGGCGGACGCTGACGGGGAGCCCCGTGCGCGTGGTCACCGGGACCGGGCGGCTCAGGCCGTCCGGTCGAGCAGGACCACCGCCACGTCGTCGGCCAGCTCGCCGCCGTTGAGTTCGCGGACCTCGTTGACGGCCGCCCGCAGCAGCTCCTCGCCCCGCAGGCCCTCGGCGCGCTGGCGGCGCACCATCTCCACCATGCCGTCCTGGCCGAGCCGCTCCCGGCCCTCGCCGACGTGGCCCTCGATCAGGCCGTCGGTGTAGAGCATCAGGCTCCACTCGGCGCCCAGCTCCACCTGCATCCGCGGCCAGCGGGCACCCGGCAGCAGCCCCAGCGCCGGGCCGTTGTTGTCGTACGGCAGCAGGCGTGCGGGCACGCCCGGCGCGGCGACCAGCGGGGACGGGTGCCCGGCCAGGCACAGGCCCGCGCGGCGGCCGTCCGGGGAGATGTCCACCGCGCACAGGGTCGCGAAGATCTCGTCGTCCGAGCGCTCGTGCTCCAGCACCTGCTGGAGCGTGCCCAGCAGCTCGTCGCCGCAGAGCCCGGCCAGGGTCAGCGCCCGCCAGGCGATCCGCAGCTCCACACCGAGCGCCGCCTCGTCCGGACCGTGCCCGCAGACGTCGCCGATCATGGCGTGCACGGTGCCGTCCGGGGTGCGGACGACGTCGTAGAAGTCGCCGCCGAGCAGCGCGCGCGAGCGGCCCGGCCGGTAGCGGGCGGCGAAGCGCAGCGGGGAGCCGGCGAGCAGCGGGGTCGGCAGCAGGCCGCGCTCCAGACGGCGGTTCTCCTGCGCCCGCACCCGGCCCTCGGCCAGCCTCCGCTCCGCCGAGTCGGACCGCTTGCGCTCGACGGCGTAGCGGATCGCCCGGCTCAGCAGACGGCCGTCCAGCTCGTCGCGGAACAGGTAGTCCTGCGCGCCGACCGCCACGGCCTCGGCGCCGCGCTCGGCGTCGCTGGAGGAGGTCAGCGCGAGTACGGCGTGCCGGGGCGCGAGCTCCAGGACGTGCCGGAGCACGGCCAGCTCGTCGCTCCCCTCACCGGCGCCCTCGCCGTCGCCGGTGCCTTCCCCGCCGGCGCGGGCCGGGGCGGGGGACGACAGGGCGAGGTCCAGCAGGATGCAGTGGACGTCGTCGGTCAGCAGCCGCCCGGCCTCGGTGAGGTTGCGGGCGGTGCGGACGCGGATCGGCTTGCCGGCCTGGTCGAGCAGGTCGGGCACGATCGCCGAGCCGGCCGGGTCGTCCTCGATCAGCAGCACCGTCAGGTTCGTGGGCACGGCGTTCTCGGCCCGGCCGCTCCGCGTGCGGGCGGTGCCGGTGTCCGTGCCGGGGGTGCTGGTGCCGGGGGTGCCGGTGCTGGTGTCCGTGGGCTTCTCGCGCTTCTCCGTGGGGTTCTTTCGGGCGTTCTCCCGAGCGTTCTCCCGCTGCGTGACGGGGGTCTCGGCCGGGCGGTCCCCGGGCGGGGCCTGTTCCGTGGAAGGGCCGCTGTCCGGGGACGCGGCGGGCGCCTGACCACACTCCACGGCCGGGATCGCCCTCTGCCGCGGTACGGGTACGGGCATCGTCTTGGTTTCCTTCCCTCCCCCCGAGGGCATGGCGGGGCGAGGGACCTCGACCCACCGACGGGGACCATAGCGGGTGACGGCACCGCTGCGGAATGGTCCAGAACACGTCGGGCGGCCATCGGCCAGTGTCATATGCCGCGTTATGCCCCGCAGTTGGACACGTCGCCCGGGGACCTGGGATGACGAACGTCACGCGGGGCGGGACGCCGGGCGTGGAGTGGGTCACGTGGCCCGTCTCACGCGTCCGGCGGGCGGCGCGTGGCCCGCGTCACCCCTTGGGCGCGGGTGCCTGCTCCGGGGCGGTGTCCGGCCGGACCACACCGAGGATCGGCATGGTGCCCGCGCCCGCGACGGTGATCGAGCGCCCCGGACGCGGGGCGTGCACCATGGAGCCGTCGCCGACGTACATGCCGACGTGGCTGGCGTCGTCGAAGTAGATGATCAGGTCCCCGGGACGCATGTCCTCGATGTCGACGTGCTTCAGCTGCTTCCACTGCTGCTGCGAGGTGCGCGGTATCGCCTGCCCCGCCGACACCCAGGCCTGCGAGGTCAGACCGGAGCAGTCGTAGGACTTCGGGCCCTCGGCGCCCCACTGGTACGGCTTCCCGATCTGGGCGGTGGCGTACTCGACCGCCTTGCGACCCCGCTCGGTCGCCGCGGTGTCGAGGTCCTTGAGGATGCCGGAGCCGAGCCAGGCGGTCTGGGCCTTGGCCTGCGCCGCCTTCTCCAGCAGGGCGAGGCGCTCCTTCTCCTCCTTCTCCAGCTCGGACTCCAGCTTCTCGGCCGCCGAGATCTGCTTCTCGATCTTCTTCTGGGCCTTGGCCTTGGCCTTGCGGTTCGCCTCCAGCTCCTTGAAGTGGGCGGAGGCGTCCGCCGCGTAGGTCTTCAGGTCCTCCTGGGCGCGGGTCAGCTCGCCGAGCAGGCCCTTGGTGGCGCGCTGGCCCTGGATCACCCGGCCGGTGCCGTCGAGGAAGTCCTCGGGGTCGTCGCTCAGGACGAGCTTCGCCCCGTCGGGCAGGCCGCCGGTGCGGTACTGGGAGCGGGCCGCGGCTCCCGCGCGGTCCTTGAGGCCGTCCAGCCTCTCCTGGCCCTTGACGATCTTCTTGGCCAGTTCGACGATCTCGGCGTTCTGCTTCTCGGCCTTCTCCTCGGCGGCGTTGTACTCCTCCGTGGCGGAGGCCGCCGCGCGGTAGAGCCCGTCGAGCTTCTTGCGTACGGCTTCCAGGTCCTTGCCCTTGCCGGGCGTGGCGGCCGGGGCGGTCGGGGTGGCGGCGCCGGGGGTGCTGGGCGACGGTGACGACGAGGGCGGCGACGAAGGGCCCGGGTCCGCGAACGCCGTGCCCGGTGCGGCCAGCACGGTGATCGCGCAGACCACGGTCACTGCGGCGGTCGTCAAGCCACGCTTCCCCGTACGCATACCTCGCCCCCAAACTGATTAACCGTCAGTAACATAGCCCGCTCCGGGGATCGTGCCATGCCGGAGCGAAAAGCGACAGAGGGCGACAGAGGCCGTGCATTCCTCCTGCTCCCCCGCTTCCCTCCCGCTTCCCTCCCGGGGGCTCGGGTGTGTGACGAACGCCGTGCGGAGATCGTTCCCTGCTCGCCCGTCGCCGCCGTCGTCGCGTCACGTGCGGGGCGCCAACGCCTCCCACCGCACCGTCACTTCGCCCTGCCGCCACCGCGCCGGCCCGTCCGCCACCGGCCAGTCGGCCGTCAGGTCCCGCACGGCCCGCATCCAGCGCTGCCGGGCGCCGTAGGAGGCATAGGGCGCCGCGGCGGCCCAGGCCCGGTCGAAGTCACGCAGGAAGGCGTGCACCGGCTCGCCGGGGACATTGCGGTGGATGAGTGCCTTCGGCAGCCGTTCGGCCAGGTCGGAGGGGAGGCCCAGGGAACCGAGCCGGGTGGCGAAGGTGACCGTGCGCGGCCCCTCGGGCCCGAGCGCCACCCACACGTGCCGGCGCCCGATCTCGTCGCAGGTGCCCTCGACCAGCAGCCCCCCGCGCGAGTGCTCCGACGCCGGTGCGAGCCGCGCGCACAGCCGCTGCCAGACGGCGGCGACCTCGCCCTCGTCGTACTGGCGCAGCACGTTCGCCGCGCGGATCAGCAGCGGCGGCGCCGGGACGGGGACCTCGAAGCCGCCGTGCCGGAAGTCGAGCCCCGCGCGCGCGTACGGCTGGGCCGCCGCCACCCGGGCCGGGTCGATCTCGACGCCCACCACGCGCGCGTGCGGCGCGACCGAGCGCAGGCGCAGCAGCAGTTCGACGGCGGTCCAGGGCGCCGCGCCGTAGCCGAGGTCGACGGCGACGGGGTCGGCGGCGCGGCGCAGTTCGGCGCCGTGCACGGCCGCGATCCAGCGGTCCATGCGGCGCAGCCGGTTGGGGTTCGTCGTCCCGCGCGTGACCGTGCCCACGGGGCGGGTGGCGGTGGCGCGGGGCGGCATGCCTACGAGGGTATGCGTCCGGCCGGCCGGCATGCGGCCACGGGACGGTGGTACCCGCACACCGCGAGGCAGGGCAGGGTTCCCGCCGCGTGCCACCGCGTCGGGGGACCCGGTAAGCCCTCGAACGGTTGAGCGATAGGCGGTAATGATTCGGCAAAGGCCGGAAAACCGGAATGGAGCACTGCCCGTCCGGTGTTCCCACCCCTTGGAGGGCACCGCAGGTCCTCCGACCGGCATGCCCGCAGCGAGGAGGAACGGCTCGTGAGCCAGTACGTCAGCAGGCTCGGGCGTCGCTCACCGGCGGCCTCCCCGCGGCTCAGGCTGCTGCGCAAACCGCGCCGCGTCGCCATGCTCTCCGTGCACACCTCACCGCTCCACCAGCCCGGCACCGGCGACGCCGGCGGCATGAACGTCTACATCGTGGAGCTGGCCCAGCGCCTCGCCGCGATCAACATCGAGGTCGAGATCTTCACCCGGTCGACCACCGCCGCCCTCCCGCCCTCCGTCGAGCTGGCCCCCGGCGTCCTCGTCCGGCACGTCGACGCGGGCCCGTACGAGGGACTGGCCAAGGAGGAGCTGCCCGCCCAGCTCTGCGCCTTCACCCACGGCGTGATGCAGGCCTGGGCCGGCCACCGTCCCGGCCACTACGACCTCGTGCACTCCCACTACTGGCTCTCCGGCCACGTCGGCTGGCTCGCCGCCCAGCGCTGGGGCGCCCCCCTCGTGCACGCCATGCACACCATGGCCAAGGTCAAGAACGCCAGCCTGGCCGACGGCGACACCCCCGAACCGGCCGCCCGCGTCATCGGCGAGACCCAGATCGTCGCCGCCTCCGACCGCTTGATCGCCAACACCACGGAGGAGGCCGGCCAACTCGTCCGCCACTACTCCGCCGACCCCGCCAAGGTCGCCGTCGTCCACCCCGGCGTGAACCTCGACCGGTTCCGCCCCTTCCCCAAGGGCCGCGTGCCCGGCCCGGGCCAGCACGGCAACGCCCGCGCCGCCGCCCGCGCCCGCCTCGGCCTGCCCCAGGACGCGCTGATCCCGCTCTTCGCGGGCCGGATACAGCCCCTGAAGGCGCCGGACATCCTGCTGCGCGCCGTCGCCGTCCTCCTCGACGAACGCCCCGAGCTGCGCTCCCGCATCGTCGTGCCCGTCGTCGGCGGCCCCAGCGGCAGCGGCCTCGCCAAGCCGGAGGGCCTGCAGAAACTCGCCGCACGCCTCGGCATCGCCGACGTCGTACGCTTCCGCCCGCCGGTCGGACAGGAGCAGCTCGCCGACTGGTTCCGGGCCGCGTCCGTCCTCGTCATGCCCTCCTACAGCGAGTCCTTCGGCCTGGTCGCCATAGAGGCGCAGGCGGCCGGCACCCCGGTTGTCGCCGCCGCGGTCGGCGGCCTCCCGGTCGCCGTGCGCGACGGGCAGACCGGCCGCCTCGTCCAGGGGCACGATCCCGTCGCGTACGCGCGCGTGCTGCGCGACTTCGCCGACAATCCCGAGCTGACGCCCCGCATGGGCGACGCCGCCGCCAGGCACGCCCAGGCCTTCGGCTGGGACAGCGCCGCCGCCGCGACGGCCGAGGTCTACACGGCCGCGATCCAGTCGCACCGCCGTCACGTACGCTCGCACCATGGCTGAGGCACCACAGCAGAAGGCAGCGCAGGTCCTCGAGGCGGCGCTGAAGGACGCCGAGCTGGAGTGGGAGAGCCCGGAACCCGGCAACTACGTCGTCAAACTCCCCGGCACCCGCAAGCTCTCGACGACGGTCTCCCTCCTCCTCGGCCGGCACTCCCTCTCCCTCAACGCCTTCGTCATCCGCCATCCCGACGAGAACGAACCGGCCGTCCACCGCTGGCTGCTGGAGCGCAACCTCAAGCTCTACGGCATCGGTTACGCCGTCGACCGCCTCGGCGACATCTACGTCACCGCGAAGCTTCCCCTCGCCGCCGTCACCCCCGACGAGATCGACCGCCTCCTCGGGCAGGTCCTCGAGGCCGCCGACGGCGCCTTCAACACCCTGCTGGAGCTGGGTTTCGCGTCCGCCATCCGCAAGGAGCACGCGTGGCGGACCTCGCGGGGCGAGTCGACGCGGAACCTGGACGCCTTCCGGCACCTCATCGAGCGGGCGGGCGACTGACCGGCCTCAGCCCTTTCAGCCCCTTCGCGCGCCGCTCACCCGGTAGCGCCCCGGCGTGACCCCCACCAGCCGCTTGAAGTGCCGGGTGAGATGGGCCTGGTCGTAGAACCCGGTGGCGCCTGCCACGTCCGCCGGGGCCCGCCCGGCCAGCAGCAGCCGCCGGGCCCGGTCGACCCGGCGGGACATCAGGTACTGGTGCGGCGCGATGCCGTACGCCCCGCTGAACGCCCGTACGAGATGCGCCGGATGCGCGGACACGAGCGCGGCCGCCTCCTCGAGCCCGACCCCCGCGACGACCCGCTCGTCGAGCAGCTCCCGCAGCCGCCGGGCGAGCACGGGGTCCCGGCGCACGGGGTCCCCGTCGCCCCTGTCGCCCCGGGGGCGCAGGTGGGTGCGCAGCCGGTCGCCGATCAGCGTCAGCCGGCTCTCCGCCTCCAGCTCGTCCCCGGGCAGCGCGAGCGCGGCGTGCAGCTGCCCGACCCGCCGCCGCAGCACCGGGTCGCGCAGGTCGGGCGCGTCCACCGCCGGTCCGATCAGCTCGTCGTCGAGCCGGGAGGCGTCCAGGTACAGGACGCGCTTGCGGAAGCCGTCCGGGGTGGCCGGGGAGCCGTTGTGCGGCACGTGCGGCGGCAGCAGCGACACCGTGTCGTGCGGGGTGCCGTGCTCGTGCCGGTCCAGGTCGTACCGTACGGCGCCGTCGTCGACGATGAGCAGCGTCCAGGCGTCGTGGACGTGCATCGGGTAGGCGTACTCGGTGTAGTGGGCGTGGAAGACCTCGACGACGCCGGGGACGCGCGGGCGCCAGGCGGAGACGTTCCGCTGGTCCTTCGCTCGGCCGCCCATGCAAAAAACGTACAAGACCGGGCGGGGTACGGGTCGGCAGTCTCACCGTATGAGCACGCACGAAGCAGCCCCCGAAGCGCCCGGAACCGGTGCCCCCGTCCGCTTCGACACCAAGATCGCCGTACTGCTGCGCGGGGACCTGGAGACCTGGCAGCGCCTCAACGTCACGGCCTTCCTGGTCAGCGGCCTGGGCAGCCAGTTCCCCGAGGTGATCGGGGAGCCGTACGAGGACGCCAGCGCGGTCGGCTACCTGCCGATGTTCCGCCAGCCGGTCCTGGTCTTCGAGGGCACGAAGGAGACCCTGACGAAGGCCCACGCGCGCGTGCTGTCGCGCGCCCTGCCCCGCGCCCTCTTCACGTCCGACCTCTTCACCACGGGCAACGACCGCGACAACCGGGCGGCGGTACGGGCCGTGCCGACGGCCGACCTGGACCTGGTGGGCCTCGCGGTGTACGGCCCGAGGAACGCGGTGGACAAGGTGCTGAAGGGGGCGCGGATGCACCCGTGAGCGGGCGGCGGGGCCACGGCGTCAGACGGCGCCGGCGTCGGCCCGGGGAGCGTCCGGGGCGGGCGCACCGGACGCTTCCCGGGCGACCGGTGTCCCGTCGTCGTCCGGCAGCCCCCGCATGAGCCCCCAGTACCCGGCCGCCGCCACCGTCCCGACGACGGCGCAGACGCCCCACAGCCACTCGGCGCCCCAGTGGTCGATGACGAACCCGGACATCAGCGGGGCGACGAGGGCGGCGACCGCCCAGGACATGGTGTACATGCCCTGGTAGCGCCCGCGCCCGTGCACGGGGGAGAGGCGGACGACGAGCCCGGTCTGGGTCGGCGCGTTGACGATCTCGGCCAGCGTCCACACGCACACCGTGAGGGCGAAGACCCCGACCGACCCGGCGAAGGCGGTGAGCCCGAAGCCGTACCCGGCCAGCAGGGAGGACCCGATGAGCAGCAGCCGGGGGTCGCGGTGCTGGATGAACCGGGTGACGGGAATCTGAAGGACGACGATCAGCACCCCGTTGACGGCGATCGCCATGCCGAAGTCCGCGGGCGTGAACCCGGCCTCGCCCATGGCGACGGGCAGCCCGACGTAGGCCTGCTGGAAGATCAGCGCGATGAGGAAGGACAGCCCCACGACACCCATGTACCGCCCGTCGCGCAGCACGGTCAGGAGGGAGACGGCGGCTTCCTTGTCCTCGGGGCCGCCGGTCCCCGCCGACTGGGGCGGCCGGGACTCGGGCAGCTTCACGAAGACGAGGACGGCGCACACCAGCGTCATCCCGGCCTCGATCATGAACCCGGCGAGATAGCTGACCTCGGCGATGAACCCGGCCGCCATGGAGGAGATCGCGAAGCCGAGGTTGATCGCCCAGTAGTTGAGCGAGAACGCCCGGACCCGGTCCTCGGGCCGCACGATGTCCGCCATCATCGCCTGCACGGCCGGCCGGGAGGCGTTGCTCGCCATGCCGACCAGGAAGGCGACGGCGGCGATGGCCAACGGGTCCCGCATGAAGCCGAGCAGCGCGACGGACAGCGCGGTGGAGGTCTGCGCGACGAGCAGCGTCGGCCGCCGCCCGAACCGGTCGGTCATCACCCCGGCACCCAGCGAGGACACGACCCCGCCGAGCCCGTGCAGGGCGGCGACCAGACCGGCGTACGAGGCGGAGTAGCCGCGGTCGATGGTCAGGTACAGCGCCATGAAGGTGGCGACGAAGGCACCGAGCCGGTTGACCAGGGTGCTGGTCCACAGCCACCAGAACTCGCGCGGGAGCCCGGAGACGGTCTCGCGTGCGGCACGCCTGAGTCCGGCGACTGACATGGGTCCCCCGAGATGGATGTAAGCGGCTGATGCGGTAAGCACAACTTACGAACCCGTGAGGGCGGGGGGCCACCCGATTAACACTTCCCGTCAACCGTCCGCCCGCCGTCCGCCCGCCGTCCGCCCACCGGGCGCCTGCGCGGGGGACCGGGCCGTTGGATTACGCTCGGTCGTATGGCCGACGCACCGTACAAGCTGATCCTCCTCCGCCACGGCGAGAGCGAGTGGAACGAGAAGAACCTGTTCACCGGCTGGGTGGACGTCAACCTCACCCCGAAGGGCGAGAAGGAGGCGACGCGCGGCGGCGAGCTGCTCAAGGACGCCGGCCTGCTGCCCGACGTGGTCCACACGTCCGTCCAGAAGCGCGCGATCCGCACGGCCCAGCTCGCGCTGGAGGCCGCCGACCGCCACTGGATCCCGGTCAACCGCCACTGGCGCCTCAACGAGCGCCACTACGGCGCCCTCCAGGGCAAGGACAAGGCCCAGACCCTCGCGGAGTTCGGCGAGGAGCAGTTCATGCTGTGGCGCCGCTCCTACGACACCCCGCCGCCCGCGCTGGACCGCGACGCCGAGTACTCCCAGTTCTCCGACCCGCGCTACGCGATGCTCCCGCCGGAGCTGCGCCCGCAGACGGAGTGCCTGAAGGACGTCGTCGGCCGCATGCTGCCGTACTGGTTCGACAGCATCGTCCCCGACCTCCTCACCGGCCGCACGGTCCTCGTCGCCGCCCACGGCAACTCCCTCCGCGCCCTCGTCAAGCACCTCGACGGCGTCTCCGACGCGGACATCGCGGGCCTGAACATCCCGACGGGCATCCCGCTGTCCTACGAACTCGACGCCGAGTTCAAGCCCCTGAACCCCGGCGGCACGTACCTCGACCCGGACGCGGCCGCGGCAGCGATCGAGGCCGTGAAGAACCAGGGCAAGAAGAAGTAGGCACCCGCGAGTAGGCCCCTTACCTGCGGGTTTCCCCCAGGTAAGGGGCTTCTTGCTGCCCTTGGGCCCTCACTGGGCCCTGATCACCCCGTCGGCCGACACCCGGTGCCAGACCTCTTCCGCACGCTGTCGCAGAGCGGGAACGAGCTCCACGTTGTCTCCGCGTTCTGCGCTCTGCAGGAGTTCGGTGATGACTGCCAGCTCCGCGAAGCGCCCGTCCTCACTGTCGAGGACGGGGGAGAGTTCCTGGCGGACGCGTTCGGCAGCCTTCGGCCTGCCGATGCTGTAGGCGTGCAGCAGGGCGGCGTCGTAGCCGGCCGGGGCCGTGCCCCAGCCCTCCCAGTCCAGAATGCCGAGTTCAGGACCGGTCAGGTTTGCCCAGTGCAGGTCGCCATGTGCGGTGGACCAGGCGCGCGGCGTCGTAGGGACCGGCCCGCCGAGGAAGGCCAGGTACTTGGGCATGGCGCGGTCCAGGTACGCCTGTCGTACGGCCGTACGGTCGGTGTCGACCGTCGAGACACGGCCGAGGGCCGTGCGCAGGTCGCTCCACCAGGTTGCCGTCAGCGGAGGTTCGTCGGTGACGGGCGTGGGGGTGGGCGAGACGGTTTCGCCGGCGGTGTGGTCGTACAGCTCCGCCTTGTACGCGTATCCGCCCTCCACCCACTGGCGTACCAGACGTAGGCCAGGGCGCGGCACCTGCGAGGGCACCAGCCGTTCGGCATCTTCCGGACCGGTCCACAACTTGCCGATCGCCTTGTCCAGCGGACTGTGGACGACACGCAGCCATCCGGGTCCGTATGGGCCTGCGACGGGACGGCCGAGCGTGCGCCCCTTCCAGCCCCACGCTTCTTGCCTCTCCCCGTCGGACAGCCGAGCGTCAGGGGCCGCGCCGAAAAGGCCGCACGCCACGGTATGGGCACTCCGCATGCGTGCGCCGACCTCTAGGTCGTCAGGTTCCAAGGACATCGGCGACCCTTCTCAGGCGATCGGGCGGCAAGGACTCGCGGGCCGCAGCACCACGGGCATCCGCCCAGTGTGCCGTTGTACTCGCCGACAGCAGGACACGTGACACCCCAGGGGCGGACAGCGCGACCAAGAGGGCGGCCTGGGCCTGAGATGCCTCACTATCGATGAGGCGTACCAGCTCCTCCGTCATGGCGCCGAGCAGTTCACCCCCTCCGAGGGGGGCCGATGCGAAGACATCCAGCCCTGCTTCCTGCGCTTGCGCCAGTGCTCCGTGCCCGTCGAGTGCATCCGCGACCACAGCGAGATGAATGAGCGAGACCGGGAACTGCACAGCCCGGAAGTGGTGGTGTGGCCCGCCCGCGGTTGTGGCGAGTTTCATGAGTCCAGGGACGGTGAACATGCCGCTCGACAGGCCTGCCCAGGTGGCAACGCCGTAGCCGCCGATCTTGCCTGCGTCCGCCGCGCTCTCCAGTTCCTCGAATGTCCCGGCCAGCGTCCGTGACACAGCGGCCCGGTCCGTCCGCCCGTGTTCCGGGTTGTGGACGAAGACCAGGTCCGGGACACGGCCGAGACGGGCGCGGCTTCGGGCGAGCTGCCAGGAGATGTAGGGACGCGCCAGACAGTGGCCTCGTTCAAGGCCGTGCCGCAGTGCGCCGACATCCCGAGCGGCCCGTCGGTCGGAGTCGGGGACGAAGCCGACCTTTGTCGAGACCTGTACCTCTGGGCATGCGTTGAGGACCTGCCGAAGCGCGGCCTCGGCCGAACCGGAGCCGTAGTTCGGAGCCGTGTCGATCCAGGTCACCCCAGCGCGCACGGCAGCAGCCACCGACTTGGATACGTCACGGCAACGGTACGTCCCGGCCGCGAGCTGTGCGCTCACCGGATCTGCTCCACGGCCGCGACCTCGCCGTCCACCAGTTCGCCCACGAGCAGGGCCACCTGACCGACACGAAGGCCGGCCGCCTGGGCGAGTGTGTCCAGGCGGTGACGGCCTCCGTCCACGAGGAGGGACAGCAGGGGCGCGGCCTGGGGGGAGAAGGTCCATTCCTCTCCTCCTGCCGTCAGCACGGCATGGCCCTCTTCGTCGCTGTGCAGCCGGGCGCGAGCGGTCACCAGGCGTACGGCGAGACCGGAGTCGGGCGGCACACCTTCGACGTACGGCAGAGAGGGCGCGAGGCGGGCTCGGTCGGTGGCGTCTCGCATGGTGAGGAAGCGGTCGAGCAGGGCCACGTCCTCGAACTCCTTCACAATGAGGTCGCCGAGGGACCGTACGAAGTGTGCCTTCTCCTCGTCGGTCCCGAAACGTGGCAGGTCGCTGCGCACGGTCGATTCGCGACGCAGGTCCTCGGAGAGCCATTGGAGGAGGTCGGCTCCGGTCGCCGTCTGCATACCGCAGGTGAGATGGAGGGAGTGGACCCCTTCGGAGGCCGCGACCGCGTGCCACCAGCCTCGGGGCAGATACAGCATGTCCCCGGCATGCAGAACGAGTTCGACGACTGGTTCGTTCGGCGGTGGTTCGGGGACGTCTGTGTCCCGGTGGAGCGGGGCCTGCCTCGTGGGGCCGTGGATGCGCCATCGCTTGGCGCCGTCCAGTTGAAGCACGAGAACGTCGTGGTCGTCCCAGTGGACGCCGAAGCCTTCTTCGGGGGTCCATGAGGCGTAGGCGTTGACCTGGATGCCGGTGCGCAGGTGCCGCTCCAGCGACCGGGCGAGGTCGCCGACGGCTGGGTGCAGTTCGTCGATCGCGTCCAGGACGAGGGTGGCGCCCTCAGCTAGGTGGCGGTGCAGGTCGGCAGGCTTGAGTCGGTGCCACACGGTGTTGCGACGGGTGGTGACCGGCACCGTGTAGACATGCTGGGGCAGCGTCTCGCCGCCGGCCGAGAGTCGCAGGCGGGGCGGTTCGAGCCGGTGGTGGGTGAGCAAGGCGTTCAGGTCGTCCCAGCCCAGCAGGCCGCCGAAGCGGTCCGGCTCGCCGGGGAAGTGGCGGTAGGTGCGGCCGTACGCCTGGGCGAGGAAGTCCTCGCCCAGGCGCGCGACCACCGCGAAGGAGTCGGTGGTCATCGGTTACGGTCCTGGCCCTTCCTAGTCGTTGCCGTCGGAACGACCGGTGGAACCGCCGTCCGAGGGCTGCTCGGCACGAGAACGGGTGGCGACGATCCGGCGACGGGCTACCAGCAGGCCGTGGCCCTCCTGACCACCGTTCGTGGTCATGTTCTGCTCGGGCATGGGTGTATCTCCTCTTGGTGGGGGCGGAAGCAGGCCGGTCGCCCGCTCCCTGGTGGTGGCGCCCCCGGTTGCCCCACCAGAGGCGGAGGGCAGCTCAGGGATGCCGGGACCTGGCTCAGGACTTGCGCCTCCCGAGCCAGGTGGTCAGTGATCAGGTGGTAGCGGCATGTACGTGAGAACCGCCGAGCGCACTGCGACTCGGTTCGGCAACCGACACCGGCCGTTGTGCTCCCCCGAACGGGAGATCGCTGTCGTTCACGGTGGGGCACGGGCGGAGCGGCGGCGGTGAGCAACCGCCGATCTCGAACCAGACCACCTTTCCGTCCGGAGTCGGCCGGGATCCCCATCTCTGGGCAAGGCCGTCGACCAATTGCAGTCCACGCCCGCTCTCCTCGTGCGAGCCGACCGACGTCCGCTGCGTGGGAGGGCCGCCTTCTGCGTCCTCGACCTCGAACCGCAAACGGGCCCCGTCCCAGCTCACCGTGACCTGGCAGCCCTTCCCCGTGTGCACCACGGCGTTCGCAACCACCTCGCCGGCCAGCAGCTCCAGCGTCTCGACCGTGTCCTGCACGAGCGGCACGTCCCAGTCACGGACGATCGCGACAACCCGGCGGCGGGCGGGAGACACGGCGCCGACGTCGGACGGGACACGGAAGGTGAAGGACTTCGATACGAGGGTTCGGAACGTCATGGAGGGCGGACCTTCCTGGCGATGAGCGTCGGAGTTCCACACAACCGCCCACAGCGGACAACGCCCAGAGCACAATGGATGCATCCATGCGGCATCCGTGCGCCATCACCACACCTCACCTGGGAAGTCGCTTCAGCCGCACATCCCTGACAGGGCAGGAGAAACGGGGAGACAGCGTCATGGCACACAGCCGCAACGGCCTCGCAGCGCGCCGCCGGACCGTAGGCCTCACCCAGGAGTCTCTCGCCGAGCACATGCAGGTGGACCGCTCCACCATCACCCGCTGGGAGTCGGGCCGCACCGCCCCGCAGCCCTGGATGCGCCCACGGTTGGCCCGCCTTCTGCGCGTCGATGCCGAGGGCCTCAACGACCTGCTGACTGTGCGGTCGGCGGTTGGCACGCAGGGGCAGGACGCCCTTGATTACGTGCTGCTTCACCCCGACCGCATCGACCTGAGCGCCGTCGCCGCGCTGCGCACGCGCTTCGACGACTGTGCCGCTCGCTACGACCGCGTACCCTCGGCCGGCCTCATCGCAGAGGCGGCGGCGCAGCTCAACGACATCGACCGGCTCGCCACCGGGTGCGCCCGCGGGCGTGCACAGAGAGAACTACATGCGCTGCATGCCGACGCGTGCGCTCTCATGGGGCAGTTGATCTGGGACGCCTCTCAGCGTCGCGACCACACCAGTGCCAAGGCGTACTACGAGCAGAGCGCCGACCTCGCACGACACCTACGGGACACGACTCTCGAAGCCCACGCCCTACTGCGCACCTGCTACGTCGCGCTGTACGGCGCACACGATGCGCAGGCCGGGCTCACGCTCGCGCAGCAAGCGGCCGAAATCGCAGGGCGCACGAGTCCCGCCTTGGCCGGGCTGGCGCTCCTGCACGTCGCCGAGGCACACGCGATGCTGCGGTCGGCCTCGGACTGCGAACGCGCTCTCGTTGGCGCGGAGAGCCGACTCGCCCACGCGGACGACGGGGACGCCGCCGCTGACCTCGTGTCCCCCACCCAGTTCGGGCGACTCGCAGGCTCCTGCTACCTCACCCTTGGGGACCACCGACGGGCGGAGACCCTGCTGGCCGGCACGGCGGAGAAGTTACGGGACAGGCGAAAGTCGCGCGCGATCGTACTGGGGAACCTTACGCTCGCCCGTATCCGCCAAGGCGATGTCGAGGCAGGGGTGGCCAGCCTCACCGAAGCCATCGTCGAGCTGGAGACCACACGTGGGGGCGGAGGCATGAACATCGTCTTCGGGGCCGCCCGAGAACTGCGCCCCTGGCGACAGGAACCCTTCGTCGCTGAGGTTCACGACAGGCTGCTCGGCCTGATGACGGCAGCGTAGAGGAGAGAAGGAGACACAGGTGGCAGCCAATTCCGTGGACCGCGCCAAGCAGGCGGTACGCACACAGGTCTGGGATGCCCTGACCACTGAGGACGCGGTCCACGACGTCTCCGTCCACGGCCGGATCCCTCACTTCAAGGGCGCCGAGCAAGCTGCGGCCCGACTCGCGGCACTCCCAGTCTGGCAGGCTGCAAGCGTCGTTAAAGCCGTGCCGGACAAGGCCCAACTTCCGGTTCGGGCGCGAGCACTGGAAGAAGGCAAGACCGTCTACATGGCCGTCCCGAAACTGGCCACCCTCAAGCCCTTCTACCTCCTCGATCCGGCCGCCCTCACCATCCCACCCGTCGAGGCCGCAAGCAGCCGCACCGCCGCCACCCTCGCCCCGACCGTCGAAGTCGAAGCCCTCCGCCCACTGGACCTGATCATCCTTGGCAGCGTCGCCGTCAACCGCAACGGCGCCCGCATCGGCAAGGGCGCTGGTTACTCCGACATCGAGTTCGCCCTGCTGACCGAAGCAGGCTTGGTGACGCCGGAGACCGTCGTCATCACCACCGTCCACCCACTCCAGGTGACCGAGACCGTGATCCCCACTTCCGGACACGACGTAGGCGTCGACCTGATCGTGACTCCCGATGCAACCATCACCTGCCCGAACCCTCACCGTCCGTCAGGAGTCGACTGGTCGGCCCTCACGACGGAGAAGATCGCCGCGATCCCAGCACTCATGGCCCGACAAATCCCCTGAGAACCAAGGCACCGAGCCTTCCTCAGGACCGTCACGTGCCCAACTGAGCTACAACTCTCTCTACTGGCTTCAAGGCGACTCGCTCCGCTCCCCGCACGCGGCCCGGCCCCCGGCCGGGCCTGCGCTCCTGCCTCCGTCCCGCTCCAGCCCGGCCGGCGGCCGTACCCGCGCCTCGCAGCGGACAAGCCGTCAGGCCAAGCGGGCTCCCGGCCAAGCCGCTCAGCCGACCCTTGATCAGCACTAGAGTCCGGTAAGGCCTACCGGTAAACTACGCCCAGTTATTCACTTTACCAAGCGGCGGGGTGCCAGTGGCGAAGGAAGACTACCTGCGACGCGCAGCTCGCCGCCTTTTCTTCGTCGAAGTGCGTCAAGAGCTCCCGGACATCATTAATTTCAGCGACATTAAAAAGCAGTGGGACGTCTACAAGGGCGGAATGATCAAGTACGTCTCGAACCCGGATGTCGCTCCAGCAAGGGTAGAGATCGTAGAGCACCCCAAAGACCCCATTTCGGTGCGCCCCTTGGCTCGCTTTGACATCAAGGACCGCTTGGCTTACGAAACTCTTGCACTTGAGGCATCCCATGCGGTAGACAAATTGATTCCATCTAATATTTTCAGCTACCGCCTCAAGAAGAACCAGATGCACTCAGTGCACGACTGGTTGGCCATGCGACATCGCGCTCGGAAAATTCTACTGTCTAACCCAAATCTCATGATGGCCAGAACGGACGTATCTGCCTTCTACGAGAACATAGACATAGACATCTTGCAGTTAGATCTACTTCAAGCTGGCGTGGAAGTATCTCTCGTTGAACAAATCCAATCATTCCTGGAGGGCTTTCAGCATCAATCGGAGGCCTGGGGGTTACCTCAAGGGTCAAGCGCTTCCGGCGTCTTGGCAAATATCTACCTCCTCCCTTTCGATGAGTTCATTCGACAGTCAGGCATAGAGCATGTTCGTTATTCTGACGACACGTATCTTTTTGGCAGCGATTGGGAAACTCTAAGGTCATCTTTGGTAGGCGCAAACCAGGCTTTACGCGCTCGGCGCCTCACTCCGTCCTCAAAGAAGACAGAGATATTAAGCCGTAGTAAATCGATAGACTATCTAGATGACGCAGAGCGCGACCTGATCGCATACCTGCATTCGCTGGGTAATCCTCAAGCGAAAGAGCTGCTGAATAAGCTGTTCCGAAATGCCACTTCCAAGACGCCTCCAAATGAGAGGGACGTTAAATTCTCCCTAACGCGCTTCAGGTACAGGCAGGATGCGACCGCTGTCGACTGGGCCTTGAACAATCTTAAAGATCTCCACCATATATCCGCTCAGATACTTCGCTATATCGAGGCACTTCCTGGCTATCGGAAACGCCTGGTTAGCACACTAGAAGCTGTGGTGTCAGACTACTCGCTACTGAACTATCCGTTCCTTGAACGTAATATATTGCACTGTGCTCTACGGCAAGACGTCCAATCTAAGGTGCTAAAGGATACCGCTTGGGCCATCCTGCGAGACAGAAATCGACCTAACTACCCGCGCGAGTTCGCTGCGCGATATATAGGGCGCAACTCAGACGTAGCTGACGGCCCCTTGCTGAAGATGCAGTACGAGTCCGAGAATAGTGACGCGATCAAGCGAGCGCTACTGATCGCTATGCACGAATGCGCATACATGCCGGATGCTCTACTACGGGACATCGAAAAGAAGAGGGAAACTGATCTAAGTTGGACCGCGCGATATCTGCGCAACGTGTCTGACGTACCTCTTCCTGTTTAAGCTGAAAGGAGTCAAATTGCTGAGAGCCGCGCTCTACCTAGCCGCCTCCGTAACTCTTCTCACGTTGGGCTTCTCCTTCCAAAACACGACGTTAGGGGACCTGTCAGTTGGAGCCTTCTTGGCTCTGACAGTGCCCACTGGAATAGCGATTAGCTCCAGTCGGACGCATGCGCGGCTTTACTGGTATTCGTTGCGCTATAGAAATCAAACCATCCGAATCTCGGCCGCGTATCTCTTCCGCATCAAACTGGACGATAAATATCTCCTCGTCCGAGGCTCGCGCTTTCCTCACTATCAACCGGCGGGAGGTGTATTCAAATTCTCTTCTGAAGGTCAACACTTTCTAGCATCGATCGACGCGCAAGACGACGACCTGATCGCCATCGATGACGCAAGTAGATCTGATCTGCGAATCCGGATACCTGGTAGGAACCTGTTGAAGTTCTATGCCTGGTTCGATGGCCGTCGCGGTCGGGAAGACTCGCCCTGGCGAGAGTTCCACGAAGAACTCATATTGACGTCTGTAATTCCAGGCAGCGTGTTCCCTTATATCTTCCATGACTATCACGGCAGGATTGTAGATCCGATCCGGTATAGCGCTCACGCCAGTTCTCTCGAAATTATAATTTCGGACATTTACGAGCTGCTGCCAAATGGAGAACAGGAAGAAGCACTAAGGGAAACGTTCTCTTCGATCAGAGAGGATTTCGGCTGGTTCACTCGTAACGCGATCGAGCGTCGCGGCGTCTTGCCTGGTGTCACTGCATCTACGCCTATTGCTGAACACGCGCAGAAGATCCTTTGATTCTCAGTCGGCTGAAACGGCCGTTGGACAGCCGCGTAAGGTTCAGTAGACGGCACAAGCTGAGTAACGTGGCTAAGGCACGTGGGGGTACAGCGAGGCATACGCGCGCCTGGTCGGTCGGCGCACCCGCCATCGTGGCTGGCTTTCGTCGGCTGAGGTTCGTGCCACAACCGTGCCAGATGCAGGGGTCAGTCACGGTCAACATCGGTGCCCCACGGTCGAATAGCCGCTTACTTCCTCGGCCGGCGAAGCCGCAGCTCAGCCCGCAGACCACCCACCTTCTCTCCTAACGCGATGCTCACGCACGAGCGCCATCCCCCGGGCCGCCCTGGAGCCATGGAAGGGCTCAACGATGACCAACGCAGACAACTGCCATCAGCTCAGCAGCACGAGGGATTTAATCGAAAACGCAGCCACAGCTCACGGTCACAAATGATCAGTTGCGCTGAACTGCGGCAACATACGACTCGTGCGCGACTGGCCCGGTGGCACGCCCTTGGGCGATGCATCAGATGATGAGAACCAGGCCATCATGTACGAGTTGCACTTCAGATGGTGAGTTCGGGGCGCGGTGTAGATACGGGTAGTGTGGTGCGGCGGTGGCGTCCGGATGGACCATCCTCGGGATGGATATCGCCAATCGCGAAGTCCACCAACAACTGCTCCAGCATCTGGGCAGTTTGCGATTTGCCAGCGCGGTGAAGGGCGTCCTGGGTGTCGCGAACTATCCGCTGGATCTCGATGCGGGCGCGTACTTTGAGCCGGTCGGCTTCGCGCCGAGGGCCGCCCCGTCGAGGTCAACGAAATGACGCTGGACGCCGCCTCGTACATCCTGGAGTACGACTTCGACGCGTGAGTCCGGCGCCCCGGGCAACCTGCTTGGGCCGCCGTGCACCACTGCGCGGAGCCGTGCGCCCTCCACAGAGGACATGGGTCCGGCCATCCTGCATGGGTTCGCACGACGGTCGAGACCGGAGGTGGGAGACGTGGCTCGTACGCAGTCCAGGTGTGGAGCGCTGACGGAGAAGGGCGCGCGGTGCCGGCGGCTGGCGATGGTCGGTGCGTCGCGATGCAACCTGCACCGTGGCGAGTGGTCGTCGTACACCATCGAGAAGCGCAAGGAAGCCGAGCGGAAGGCGAAGGCGCGCAAGCGTCGCAAGTGACTGTCAGTTGGATGTGAGGCGACATCCATGGCTGACATCAACGACAGCGAGGAGCGGCGGCGCTCTCTCAGCCGACGTTGGGCTCAGTCCCTCGGTTCCTCGACCAGGCCGCAGGCGAAGCGAAACGACTCCAGGAACTCCCGTCGTCCGGGGTCCTGTTCTGCTTCGGTCAAGTCGGCGAGTGCCTGCAGGAGACGGGCGCGCTGGTCCGGAGGCAGTCGCAGCAGCTCCCCGCTCATACCTTCCATCAACTTCACCGCGGAGTCGGGATCTACTTCGTCGTCATCGCAGCTTTCGAGAAACCGGAAAGCATCGACAACCACCTCTGCAAGGGCTGGCACAAGCGGATCTATGACGGTCACTTCCGCAACCTAGCCGACGCCTACGACGTGTGATCAACGAAGAGAGGCCCATCGGGTCCTACCGCCCTTCGTAGCGGGTGGTCAGGTTTCGTGCTGTTTCCGCGATGCGGCTGCGTAGTTCGGCCGGTGCCAGGACCTCGACATCGGTGCCTAGGCGCAGGAACTCTCGGTGGGCGTGGTCGATCGACTCGATGGGCACGCGGGCCTCCGTCCATCCGGTACCCGTGGGTGTCACACCGAGGCGGTGTGCGCCCTCCGGGGTGAGTCGTACCAGGGCCTCCGCGGTGTGCAGTCGTGCTCGGAAGTCGGCCAGGTAGCCGTTCCAGTGTCCGGCCAGGTCGAACCCGTCCGGAATGGCGAACTCCTCGTCCAGTGACTGGGTTTCGAGGATCTGGTCGACGCGGTAGGTCCGGATCCCGGACGTCCCACCGGCGACCAGGTACCAGCGGCCGGCCTTGAGGACGAGCCCGTACGGCTCCACCCGTCGCTCGATCTCCTCCGGCGCCCGCCAGCGCCGGTACCGCAGTACCACCGCCCGCCCCGCCCACACCGCGGCGGCGACCGCGGCCAGGTGAGGCACCCGGTCGGCGTCGCCGTACCAGCCGGGGGCGTCGAGCAGGAAGCGTTCCTGGATCCGCTCGGCATGCTCGCGCAGCTCCGCGGGAAGGGCGGCCCGCAGTTTGAGCTGGGCGGTGGCGAGCGTCTCGCCGAGGCCGAGTTCGGCGGCAGTGTCGGGGAGTGCGGCGAGGAACGCGGCCTGCGCCTCGTCCGTGGTCAGTCCGGTGAGCCGGGTTCGGTAGCCGTCGACCAGGCGGTAGCCGCCGGCGTGGCCGGCGGCGCCGTACAGCGGAATACCGGCGGCACCGAGCGCCTCGACGTCCCGGTAGACCGTCCGGACGGAGACCTCCAGTTCGTCGGCCAACTGCCGGGCCGTCATCAGGCCCCGGTTCTGGAGCAGCAGAAGCAGGGCGATCAGCCGACTCGCGCGCATGCCGCCTCATTATCCACTGACAGGAGATGTCAGGAGACTGGCTCTAGCCTGCGGCGCATGGACGACAACTGGACCATGGACCCCACGCGCACCGGGCAGGCCACCGCATGAGCATCGTCGAACTCCGGCAGTACACCCTGCATCCCGGCGCCCGCGAGACGCTGATCGAGCTGTTCGAGCGCGAGTTCGTGACCGGCCAGCAGGCGGCCGGCATCACCGTCGGCGGCCGGTTCCGCGACCTGGACGACCCGAACCGCTTCGTCTGGCTCCGCGCGTTCCCCGACATGACGCACCGCCGGCGGGCGCTTGAGGCGTTCTACACAGGCCCGAAGTGGCGGGAGCACCGTGACGCGGCCAACGCCACCATGGTCGACAGTGACGACGTCCTGCTGCTGCGCGGCCCGGGCTTCATGCCGGAGCCGGGCACGCGGGTGGTGCTCGCGACCGTCTGTCACCCCGCCGACGCGGCCGACTTCGACGCGTACGCGACTCGGCACCTGGGCCCGGGCCACGCGCTGCACCGCACCGAGCACGCCGAGAACGACTTTCCCCGCCTGCCCGTCCGCACCGGGGAGGACGTCCGGATCTGGTTCGGCCCGGCCGAGCCGGCGCCCTGGCCGACCCTGCGGCTGCGGCTCGAACCCGTGATGCCTTAGCCGCGCCGTTCCACTCGGCCTGAGACCGGCGGTGGAGTACGCGCCGGTCGTGGCTGGTGGCGGCGAGGCGATCGCGTATCCGGCCGTGCTGTCGGCGGCGGGCTCGGCCTCACGACAAGAAGCCGGCCCCGTACTCGTCACGGCCGCAGACGAAGTCGCCCGGGCGCTCCGCCCTCAGTACCTCGTACCTGGCGGCGAAGACGTCCAGGGCCTCGTGGAGAGAGCAGTCCAGATGGTCTCGGAGGGTCTGGATGCCCCGGATGATCTGGTTGCCGAGGATCTGTTCGTCGGCGACGTCGACTGCGGCGCCTTCGGTCATGTCTGCCATCGGATCCGGATCAGTTCGTTGGGAGGGGTTGTGGCTCGGCGTCGCCCCACTCCTGGACGACAAGCTCGTCGCCGACCGACAGCTTGCCCGGCGTGATCACGGAGAACTTGGCGCCGAACACCACGCCGCCGCTTGCCGCCCGTCGGTAGCTCGCGAGTGTGCGCAGGGGCTCCGGCCCTCGCCTCGCTCCGGCCTCCTGCTCGACCAGGGTAACGGCACAGCGCACCGCGAGCTTGGCGTACCCCAATTCGGCACCGCCGATGGAGATGCGGCGTGCGCGGTCCTCGGCGTGCGGCAGGGCTGCCCGGTCGCTGCCGCTACCGCTGTCGTTGTCGTGGCCCTCGTGGCTGTCGACGACGATGTTCGGGCGGAAGCGGTTCATCGGCAGGGGCGGGGCACCGCGTTCAGCGATCCGCTGGTTGAGGAGCGCGAGGGAGGCGCGGGACAGCAGGTGCACCGCACTGCTGTCGGCATAGCCGGACGGGCCAGGGGTGAGGCCGTCGGCGATCCGGTCGTGCTCCGGCGGGACGCGGACCAGACGGCTGGGGGTGCCGAGGAACTCCGAGAGCCAGGCGGCGGCTTCGTCACCCTGGTCGATCCCCTGGAAAGCGGTGCCGAACAGATCGACGTCGCGGCGGGGTGCGGACGTCGTCACGTCGAGGCACAGCGTGCCGAAGCGGCCCGTGCCGTCGGCACCACAGGCCGCGTCAAGCGTGAGCCGAGTGCCGTCGGTGCTGATGGCAGGACGGATCAGGGCGAGGCGGGGATGCCGGCGTTGCGTGCGGAAGATTCCGTCCTCGCTGATGACCATGAAGCTGCGGTCGTGGGCGAGGCCCGCCGGCGTCAGGAGCGCATCGTTCAACGACGTGCCCGCACACCCCTTGACGGGATAGCGGATCAGATCCACGACGTAGGCCATGCGCCGCCCCTTCGGTCCGCGACCACAGTAGAACGTACGCCGTTAGCGCGCGGCGCGGCTCGGGTAACGCTCCGGGTGCGGAGCATAGCCGTGTGTGTTTCGCTGGTATGCGCAACCGCCGCTCACGATGCGAGGACGGATCCCATGAGTGAAAGCGGAGAAACGCGCGCCCGACTCCAGCAGATGCGCGACAAGGCCCAGGAGTTGCAGGCCGCCTCGGAACGGGCCGGCGACCCGGACGAGCGGAAGAGGCTCCAGGAGAAGGCCCGAAGGCTGCGAAGTCAGAGCGAAGAGGAAAGCATGGAGCGGGGCGGGGACATCTATCCCCCGGCGTGAGGCCGCGACGGCACCAGCGTGCACGTCGAGAACAGGCGGCCCAGTAGCCCACCGGACGTCGTAGGGCCCGACCCCTGCGGCGTCCGGTGGGCTATGTTCTGGAGTCATGACTACCGGGACGGCTTCGCGCCACACACGGATTGGTGACCCGGTGCTCCTCTGAGCGCCGCGCGGGCTCCGCCTCCGTCGTGTTGATCACAGGCTCGACACATCAACCACGACAGGGGAATTCATGCCCACCAAGATGTTGCAGATCCCGACCGCGGACGGACAGGCCGACGCGTTCGCCGCCTTCCCCGGCGACGGGGAGCGGTACCCGGGGGTCCTGATGTACGCGGACGGTTTCGGGATCCGGCCCGTGCTGCGGGAGATGGCCCGCGAACTGGCCGGGCACGGGTACTACGTACTGGTGCCCAACTACTTCTACCGGCACGGCCCGGCGCCGGTCGTCGAGCTTCCCGAGTACATCGGAGAAGAGGCCCGGGGCGCGGTCTTCGCCCAGGTGATGCCCTTGATCGAGGCGCACACCTCGGAACGGGTCCTGCGCGACGCCGACGCCTTTCTCACGTTCCTCGCCGCTCAGCCCGAGGTCGGTCCCGGACCGGTCGCGGTGACCGGCTACTGCATCGGCGGCCTCCTGGCGACGCGCACCGCGGTGGCCCACCCGGGCCGGGTGGCCGCCCTCGCCGCGTTCCACGCTCCCGTGGGAGCCGACGGGCCCGACAGCCTCGCCGAGCTGACCGCCGAGGTCCACTTCGGCCATGCCGAGGGCGACTTGACGCCCGAGGCTCTCGATGAGCTCAACCAGGGCCTGGACGCGGCGGGTGTCGGCTACACCTCCGAGATCTATCCCGGCACCGTCCACGGCTTCACCATGTCGGACACCGACGCCTTCGACGCCGCCGCACTGCGGCGTCACTGGGAGCGCCTGCTGCCCCTTCTCGGCCGCACGCTGGATCGCGGTGGGGAACTCGGCCACTCGCCTCGTTGACGGGTGCGCGGTCGGGACGTCGGGCTGGAGAGCCTGCTGAGGTGAAACCACGGCGGTGACCAAGGAGGATCAGCTCCCGTCCCCCTGCCCCTCGTCCCTCGCTCCGGCGGAATGAGTTCCCGTACTCAGGTGGCCTGATCGTGCCCTTGCTAGGTTGTGGCCACTTCGTGGTCACGGCGCTCAGGGGGACGGCATGCGGTTGACCGGTGGTACGGGGGGCACCGGGGGGCTCCAGGGGCTCAGACCCGGCGACCCCCTGGAGATCAGTGGCTATCCCGTGCACGCCCGTATCGGCGAGGGCGGCATGGGCACGGTCTACCTGTCGCGCACCCGGGGAAACCGGCCCGTCGCGCTCAAGGTCATCCGGCGCGAGTACGCCGAGGATCCGCAGTACCGGCTCCGGTTCGCGCAGGAGGCCCGGGCGGCCCGGAAGGTCGCCGGGTACCACCTGGTCCCCGTCGTCGACTTCGACACCGACGCCGAGCAGCCGTGGATCGCGACCGCGTACCAGCCGGGTCCGGCCCTCTCCACCGTGCTCGACGCGTACGGCCCGCTTCAGGCGGTGGCCGCCCTCCAGTTGACGGGATGCGTGGCGCGGGCCCTGCACGCCGTGCACACCGCCGGGTACGTGCACCGGGACGTCAAGCCCAGCAACGTCCTCCTCGGCGCGGAGGGTCCCTGGCTGATCGACTTCGGCATCGCCCGCTCCGTCGCCGCCACTCGGCTCACCACCGCCGGCGGCCTCGTGGGGACGCTGCGCTACATGTCGCCGGAGCACGCGCGTGGGGCGGGGCCGGGGTCACCCAGCGATGTGTTCTCCCTCGGCCTGCTGGCCGCGGTCGCGGCGACCGGACGCCATCCCTACGGCGATGCCGGCGATGTGGCCGTCGCCGCGCTGATCGCCGGTACGGACAGTCACCCGCCCGTGCTCGACGACTACCCCGCGCCCCTGCGGCACATCCTGCGGGCGGCCCTCGCCGCCGCGCCGGAGGAGCGGCCCGACGCGGCCGCCCTGGCGGGGCTGTGCGAGGAGGCGGCGGGACGTTCCCTGGCCGACCTCGACGGGTGGCTGCCCGGGCCGGTCGCCTCCGTCGTGGCCGAGATGGAGGAGGCGGTGACCGCCGCCACCAGGAGCGTGCCCGTTACCGGCCCGCCGGTCGCCGCACCGCCGCCGACTCCGGCCGTCGCACCGCCGCCGATGCCGTCCACCGCGCCGGTCGCCGGATTCGGACCGGCGCCCAGCATGCCCACGGTGCTCGTCCGTCCCCGTCCGGCATCCACCGGTCGGCGAGGCCGAGGACGGGCGCTGGCCGCTGGGGCCGTCGCTCTCGCGATCGTGGCACTGGGCGCCACCGCCACGGTGGTGTGGCAGGGGATGGACGACGGGGACCGTGCGTCCGGGAAACCGAGCCCCGGCGGCCCGACCGACGCCGGTACGGGCGGCGGTACCGGCACCGGTACGGCGTCGCCGAAGCCGTCCGGGAGCGGCGGCGCGAACGGGAAGCGTCCGGTGCCGTACGCGCCCCAGGGCTACCGGCTGCTCTTCGCCAACAAGCCCTTCACCTTCGCCCCGCCGGCCAGGGACGATCAGGCCAATCACCTGGACCTCGACATCCCCAGGGCCACGTACATGGAACGCGCCGCGCTCCCGGGGCCGGCGGAGCTGGTGTACAACTCCGACGGCTGGCTCGGCAGCATCCTGGTCGTCGTCGGGGAACGGAAGACCGTCTGCACGGAGGAGCAGCAGACGGCCGTACTGTCCCACCCGCTGCCTGCCGCGGAACTGCGCCTGGGTCGACAGGTGAAGGTCGGAACCATCCTGTGCGCCATCACCAGCAACGACAGTGTGGCGGAGGCGGAGATCACCGACATCGTCCCGGGGGAGGGCGGAGCGGGGCTGCCGACCTTCAAGGGGTACGTCAGCGCGTGGAAGCGCCCACCGGTGAGCGGCTGAGAGCACCTCGCCCTCGGGCCGGTTCCACCGGCAGCCACAGTTCGGTCGCCGCCGCGGTAAGTCCTCCGCGCGGTCGAGGACGGTGACGATCGACGGGCCGGGGCGCAGACGCCAGGGGGTGGAGGAGGACCACTCGGACGTCGTGGCCGCCAGGGAGTCTGGAGGGTGTCCGGTCTCAGGTCCCCGTCGTGTCGTACAGCGTCCGCAGGTCGATCAGATGTACGTCCGGTGAAGTGGCGGCGGCATGGCGGGCCTTGGCGTTGAAGCCGGCGCCGCTGAAGCAGAGGAGCCGGGTGCGGCTGGTGTCGTAGCGGGAGGTCCGGGTGATGACGTCCCGGATGTGACGCAGCCGGTCGATGTGGGCGATGCCCATCGTGTCGTTCCACTTGGCTTCGCCGATCGCCAGGAGCGGGGCCCTGGTCCCGTCGGCGACTCCGACGACGGCGACGTCGACCTCGTGGGACGTGCGCGCCGACGGATCGCTCACGACGCCCTGGCCGACGTGGGCGGGAAGGCCGCCGAGACGGTCGGGGTCGGCGTGGTGCAGTGCCCACTCGCGGCAGACCTGTTCGAAGTGGGGGCCGAGGACGTTGGCCGCGAAGCGGCTGCGGCTGGCCCGCCAGACCCGGGCGGCGCTTCCGGGGCGTTCCAGCTGTGGCCAGACCGGTCGCATCACCGCGTGGTAGAAGGCGATCAGGGGCTCGGAGATGCGATACGTGGAGCGGTTGCTGCGGAAGGCGTCGGCTTCGCGCCGGAGCAGGCCGGAGTCCTCCAGGACGTTGATCGGGTGGGCGATGTCGGTGGCCTTGCGTTCCAGGTAGCCGGCCATGCCGCCACGCGTGGTGTTGCCCTCTGCCACGGCTCCGAGCACGGAGAGGTAGAGCGCGGTGTCGCGCAGGTCGGGTTCCTCGGCGAGCAGGTAACGGGCCTCACGGAAGAGTGGGGTCTCCGGGTTCAGTACCGTGCGGATGACCCAGTCGTCGAAGTCGTCCGGCCCGGACGGGCTGTCGCCGCGCGCGAATTCCCGGCGGTATGCGGGGGTGCCGCCCACGACGGCGTGCACCTGGAGGGCCAGTCGTGGATCGTCGATGCCCCAGAACCGCGCCGCCTGTCGGTGGTCGAGGGAACGAACCACGAGTTCCAGGCCCGCCCGGCCGCGCAGTGGAGCGTTTCCGGACAGCAGGCGGCCCATGAATGACAGTGCCGAACCACAGAGCAGCAACCGGGCGCGGGAGCCGACGCGCTGCTCCCGCAGGGGCCGGAGCGCGTTCTGAATGATCGACGGCAGTTCCGGGTTGGCCTTGGCCAGGTAGGGAAATTCGTCGATCACCACCGGCACCGGTCGTTCTCTGCCCAGCGCGAGCAGGGCGTCCACCGCCTCGTGCCAGTCGGCGAAGTGGTACGGGCTGGCGGGACGGTCGTGTGCCGTGAGCGCGGTGCTCAGCCGGCGCAGGGACTCGGCGTCGGCAGCCTCTGTCGCGCCGAAGTAGAAACCGCCTGCCGCTTCGCAGACCGCCTCGAGCAGAAATGTCTTCCCCTGGCGCCTCCTTCCGGAGACGACCCCCAGGGTCGCACCAGGCTGGGCGTCGGTGACGAACCGGGTCAGAGCCGCCCACTCGTGGTCGCGGTCGAACATGTCGAGGGGCTTTTCCATGCGACCCGCTTCAGGTGGTAGGGGTACGTTTTTATAAACTGTACTCCTATAAAATGTTGCCTGACGGCTCCCGGGGGAAGAGGCGCGCGGTCGGCGCTGGCAGGTCTCGCTCTTGGCCATCGACGAAGCCCGGCCGTCGGTTGGGTCCCGGGCTGTTCCCGGGCCGCCCCCGGACAGAACCGGGGATGCAGCTCCACTGCAGAGCTGGGTACCTCGGATGCCGACCGCGCGTCCGCGACCCTAGCCGTAGTCACTGACCATGGCCTGCTCAGGGGAATGGGGCGGATTCCTGTTCTGGTCAGGGTGCCGGGTCGGACGGACCCACGATCGCGCGCAGGGCCGCGAGGTGGCCCTGGTACGCGGCCTGGCCCTGCTTGGTGAGGCGGAGCCACACGCGTTGGCGGGTGTCTCGGACGGCCTTGCGTTGTTCGACGTGGCCGGCGTCCATCAGGACGGTGACGTGCTTGCTCAACGCGGAGGCGGAGAGGCCGAGTTCCTTCTGGACCAGGCCGAACTCCGCCTCCCCCGCTGCCTCCAGCAGGGCGCAGATGCGCAGGCGGTGCGGGGCGTGGATGGTGGTGTCGAAGCCGACCAGAGGGTCGCGGGGCTCGGCGCTCACGCGGTCCTCCGGTGCAGGCGTACGAAGGTCAGGTGGAAGCCGACGGAGGCGGCGGCGCCGAGCAGGGAGGACGCGATCAGCCACGCCGGTTGGCCCGTGGCGCGGAAGGCGAGCGGCCCCCCGACCAGCAGCAGGGGCAGGCCGACCATGAGCGGCAGGGTCGCCCGCTTCGGCAGTACGTCCATCCGCAGTGCTACGCCCGTCTTCTCGCGCCACGCCTTCGCCGCGACGGCGAAGAGGGCCGCGTAGAGCGCGGTGATCACCAGCATGGCGGCCATCCAGGCGGGGCGTGGCAGCAGCCAGTCACGGTCGGCCGTGATGCCTCCGAGGGTGATCGGGAGGGCGACGACGTAGAGCGTCAGCGTGATGAAGAACCAGGTCGGCCATGGTGTGGCCGTCAGTGCCGCCGCCGAGACCCGGACTCGCTCGGTGTCGGTCAGGGCGGCCCGGGCCTGCTCGGGCGTCAGCGGTACCCCGTTAGTTTCCATACTGGAAAGAGTAGCAGTCTGTTTCCTGTGTGGAAAGTATTGAGTTTCCGGGGTGGCAAGTGGGTGGTGTAACGCACTTTGTCGTACATTCGCCGGCATGGCCACTCAGCGCGCGGGAAGCACCGAGAACGTCTCCGTCTCCCTACCGGCCGATCTGCTGTCGGTACTGCGGGAGAGGACCGGGAAACGAGGGCTGTCCGCCTACATCACCGAAGCCGTCCGGCATCAGCTGGAGATGGACGGCCTGGCGGAGATCGTCGCCGCTCAGGAGGCGGAGCACGGCTCGCTGACCGCGGCGGAGATCGAGGCCGCGTCCCGGGAGCTCTTCGGTGACGCCGGACGCGACGGGAAGCACGCCGCGTGAAGGAGGGTGCCGCGCGCTCGGTCGTCCTCGACTCGGAGGCGCTCTCGCTGCTCCTGCGCAACGACCGCGCGATGACCGCCCGTATCGAGGCGACCCGCGGAGCCGGTCTCCCGGTCCGCGTTTCGGCGCTGACCGTCGTCGAGGCGGTGCACGGCAAGACCGACGTCCCGCGTCTGCGGTGGCACCTCTCCAGGCTCCGGCTGGAGGCCGTGACGCCGGAAGACTCGCTCGAAGCCGTGAACCTGCTGCGGGAGGCCGGGGGACCGCACGGGCACAAGTACGCGATCGACGCCCTCGTCGCCGCGACGGCCCTGCGCTCGCCGTCCCCCGCACTGGTCCTCACCGCCGACCGCGACGACTGGACCCGGCTCTGCGGCGACCGCGTGATCATCAGGGACGTCTGACACCGGGGCCGGACTCTCGAGCGTCGGTGGTGTGCGCACTGCAGCCGCGCGACGCCCAGGTCAACGCCACTCGGGGGGAATGTTGCCGATCTGCTTCAGCAGGTCCCAGTCGGCCGGCTTCCGTTTCGGGTCGTGCCACTGAGCGCCGTTGCCGACCCAGTAGCCCCGGAGTTCGCGGACTTGGGTCACGGTGTCGTCGCCGATGCCGGATTCGTTGTAGCAGCACTCGCAGATGACGTACTGGGGCACGCCGTACTCGTCGAAGAGCACCTCGCCGTCGTCCAGGCCGCATGTCCGGCAAGCGGTCTCGGTCTTGTTCCGGGTCGGCATGTCGGCCATCCTGCCAGGTGAGTTCGGTCCCTCCGGACTGCTCAGTCCCCGGCGGGCGGCGACCCGGAGGCGTCCCGGTCGACCGCGTAGCCGGGCAGGGACGGCCACCGCACCGTCAGCACCACGGACTCCTCCTCCGCGTACCAGGAGTGGTCGACGCCCCTGCCCCACACGACGTAGTCGCCCTGTTCGGCCAGGACGACGCTGCGGCCGGGCAGTTCCACGCGGAAGCGGCCGCTGATGAGGACCTGCAGGGCGGTGCGCTCCTCGCCGGTGACCCAGTGGGCGCGCTCGTCCCCCTTCGGATGGACGCCCCACTTGATCTCCACGTCCTCGCTGTGCCGGGGGTCGGAGGCGTCCTTGAAGTGCCCCAGCAGCCACCCTCGGTCCAGTGCCGCGTCCTTGCCCGCGTTGCCCACGTACACGCTGTCCGTCATGGTTCCGGAAGCTAGCAGCCGGCTGCGCGGGGCTCGGGTCGGGCTCACGCACCTCCGTGGATCAAGGGGCGTGCACCGGGATACGCTCACGGCGCGGCAGGGTCGGCCGCTCTGGTTCCGGGGGGAATCGTGGGAAAATCACCGCGTGGTCGGATACCGCGCAGGGTGACGAGTGCGGCGTTCGCCGTCGTGCTGCTCACCGGAGGAACGGTTGCCTGCGGGGAGGGGGCGGCGAGTGACTCGGCGTCCGCGAACGAGGAATCGCCCGAAGTGACGCCCATGAAGGCCGTCGCGAAGGCGGCAGCGAGCGCCGGGCACATCACGTCGCTGCACTACCGGGTCACCGGCACCGTGCCGGAGTGGGGCCGGTTGAACGCGGAGGCGTCCATGCACACGGCGCCCATGACGATGGACATGACGATGAACGCCACCGACGGCCGGTACGGCGGCAGCCGACTGGAGATCCGGTTCGTCGACGGAGCGATGTACGTTCACCGGGACGGCGTCGACTCGGGGAAGCTGAAGGGCGCGAGCTGGCTCCGCGCCGAACCGGGCACGTGGGGAAGCGACTTGTTCGACAACAAGTCGTACGGCCTGCTGCCGCGTCAGCTCGAAGGCAACCCGGTCGTGCAGTCGGCGATGCTGACCGCCTCCAAGGACGTGCGACGCGTCGGGACCGAGACGATCGACGGCGTCCCGGCCACGCACTACAGAGGGACGGTCACCAGCAAGGGCGTACGTGCCGCCCGCGACGCCGCCCCCGACAAAGCGGCCCGCGAGCGCCAGATCGACAGCCTCGGCCAGTTCTCGGCCATGCGCCTCGACGGCACGCTCACCATGGACCTGTGGGTCGGCGACGACAACCGCACCAAGCGGTTCCGCATGCGCAGCGACACGTACGCGTCGAAGGGCGGCACCGTCGACCAGCCGCTCGAGATCATCGACGGCGAACCCCTCGACATGACCGTCACCTTCCTCGACGTCAACGAACCGGTGACCGTCGAGGCGCCGCCGGCCGACGACACCGCCGATCTCGGCGACCTGGCCGACGAGCTGGGGACGGTCTGAGCGCGCCCGCCCTCAGGCCGGTTCCACCGGCAGCCACAGTTCCGTCGTCGCCGTCGTGAAGTCCTCCGCCCGGTCCAGGACGGTGACGATCGACGGGCCCGGGCGCAGGCGCCAGGGGTTCGAGGGGAACCACTCCGACGCCGTGGCCGCCCAGGTGGTCTGGAGGGCGTCCGGGTAGGGGCCCGAGCTGCGGAAGACCGCCCACGTGCCGGCCGGTACCTCGATGGCGTCGAGGTCGTCGGGGGCCGGGGTGGCCCCGGAGATCGCGACGCCGTGGAGGTAGGTCAGCTCCGTGCCCTCCGCGCTGTCCTGGGCCACGTCGTCGCAGACCTGGAGCAGGCCCGCCGGGTCCGTGTCGCCGAGGGACTTCAGGCGGGCGTGGGCCTCCTGGGGGAGGGCGGCGATGTGCTGCTGGATGTGCGGGTTGACGCCCTCGTGGATGAGGGGGACGCGGGTCGCGTGGCCGATCAGGCGGAACGCGGGGCGGTCGGTGAAACGGGTGTCCATGGGGGTGCTCCCTTCGACGGTCAGGCGGAACCTGAGCTGCGGCTGTGTCCGAAGGGGGCCGCCGTCGCGGCGGACGTCGCGCGGGGCGGAGCCGTGGACCGACCGGAACGCGCGTCCGAACGCCTCCGTCGAGCCGTAGCCGTACCGGACGGCGACGGTCAGCAGATCGTCCTCGCCCCGTACGACGTCGGCGGCGGCCACCGTCATGCGGCGCCGCCGGACGTACTCGGACAACGGCATGCCCGCCAGCGACGAGAACATCCGGCGCAGGTGGTACTCGGTCGTGCCGAGCTTCGCGGCCAGTGCGGGAACGTCCGGTTCCTCGCCGAGGTGCTCCTCGACCAGGTCGACCAGGTGGTTCAACGCGGAGATCATGCGGCCTCCCTTCGGCATCCACCGTCGCAGGGGGCACACGGGCGACGCCCGATCGCCGCCGTTCGGTTCGGTCGGTTCGGGCGGGCGGGGGAGGGAGGAGGGAGTGCGGGGGTCAGTTCGCCGTCGTCAGGTGGCGGCGGTCGTCCCGGCGTCCGCGCAGCGTCCGCCACGCCGCACCCAGGGCCAGGGACTGGACCAGCGCCGAGAGCACGATGCCGCCGACGAAGAACCACGCCGGTGCCTCGCCGCCCCAGCCCGCCTCGCCGAGCCAGGCCACGAAACCGAAGGCCGGGAAGGTGAACAGGGCCGGCCACACCCAGACGAGGGAGGCGTCGGGGCCGTTCCAGAAGAGCGGCTGCACCGCGGCGACCGCCATCGCGCCGCCGACCAGGGTGAGGTAGGCCGCGGAGACGCGGTTGGCGAGGGCCAGGCGGACGAGGCCGCGTATACGGCCGGGCCGGTCGGTGCCGTCGGTCCGGTCGGTTCGGGCGTTGTTCGGCTGGGTGCTGTTCATGGGATCCGGGCCCCCCGGGGTGGTGGTCGTGGTCGTGCTCCTGAACCAGGGTCGACCGGGAGCCCGCCCCGGGCCTGAGTACCCGTACTCAAGTCCGGGGTGACGCGGTACCCGCCTGCGGAGGCCTGTCCGGGCCGTAGCAGGGCCTGGACCGGGCCTGGACCGGGTCTATACCGACAGGGGGACCTCGTGGATCTCGTCCGCCTTGTGGCCCGCGCGTTCGTGCACGCGCTGGACCGCCTCGGCCGACGGCCCCTCGGAGAGGCAGTAGATGGTGCCGGAGGCCGGGTCCGCCCACGCCTGTTCGAAGTGGACGTTCTCGTCCTTCTCCACGGCGAGATCGGCCTGGTGGGCCCGGTGCAACTGGTCCGAGGTGATGCCGTGCATCCCGTGGTGTACGTCCATGAAGTGAGCCATGGCGCCTCGCACCCCCTTCAGGGTCTTTCCTCCAGGGTGCGCCCGTGCGGCGGCCGGGGCGAACCCGGCCGCCGCACCCCTGTGCACCGGTTGCCGCTACCGCGTCAGCCGCACTGGCAGGGGCTTCCCGACTGGCAGCCGCAGCCGCAGCCCGAGCCGCAGCCGCAGGCGGCGATCAGCGGGAGGCTGCGGATCTCGGGGGGCTGCTCGGTGGGACGTTCCTGTGCGGGGTCGGGCCTCGTGCTGGGGGAATCGGCCATGGTTCCTCCTGGAAGCGGGTGCCGGGGCCCTGGGTCCCGGGGCCCCGGGGTCCTGCGTCCATTGCACGCCCCGAGTGGCCGTCGCATCAACGGCGCACTGAAGCGAACCCGCGCGCCCCCCACGGCCGACCTCCCCCCATGGCCAGCCTCCCGTGCAGCCGGCCTCCCGCGCAGGCGAGGCTCAGGCCCCCTCGACCTGCGTCGCCGGCTGGATGTCCGACTGGAGGGCGTCCGCGTGCTCGCCGGTGACCAGGTAGACCACCCGCTTGGCGACCGAGACCGCGTGGTCGGCGAAGCGCTCGTAGTAGCGGCCCAGCAGCGTGACGTCGACGGCCGTCTCGATGCCGTGCTTCCAGCGGTCGTCCATCAGGTGCTGGAAGAGGGTGCGGTGCAGGAGGTCCATCGCGTCGTCGTCCTGCTCCAGCTGGAGCGCCAGGTCGACGTCCTTGGTGATGATCACCTCGGCGGCCTTCGCCATCAGGCGCTGCGCGAGCTGGCCCATCTCCAGGATGGTCGCGTGCAGGTCGTGCGGCACCGCACGCTCCGGGTAGCGCAGCCGGGCCAGCTTGGCCACGTGCTGGGCCAGGTCGCCCGAGCGCTCCAGGTCGGCCGACATCCGCAGCGAGGTCACGACGATGCGCAGGTCGGTGGCGACCGGCTGCTGGCGGGCCAGCAGGGTTATCGCCCGGGCCTCCAGCTCGTGCTGGAGGTCGTCGACCTTCTGGTCCGCCTCGATGACGGCCTCGGCCAGCTTCAGGTCGGAGTCGAGGATCGCGGTCGTGGCGCGTCCGATGGCCGACCCGACCAGCCGGGCCATCTCCACCAGACCGTCACCGATCGAATCAAGTTCCTCGTGGTACGCGTCCCGCATCAGGATTCCCTCTCGTACGTCTGTTTAAGGGGCTCGAAAGCGGCCTCGCGCCCCTCGCCGTGCCCCCACGCTTACACGTTCCGTCCTGTACGCGTCCGTTTCCGGCACCCCAAATGAACCATCCCTGGCTCCAAGGTGAACTCTGGGCGACGAGTGTTCGAGGTCGCACCCCGATGGCTGGGGCATGGCCGTTCGCCGTGCCTAACCTTGGAGACATGGACGTGAACGCGGCGGTCGCCGCAGCGGCTGCGATCGCCGGAGTACTCACCGGTGTCATCGCCACGCTGGCGTTCCGCTGGAGCGAGCGGGAGCAGAAGCGCCCCACACGCACCTCGCTGCACACCGACCCCGTGCTGCCGCCCGGCGTCGACACCGTCCTGTCCGTACTGCGTTCCTCCGCCGTCGTCCTCGACGAGGCCGACGCCGTGGTCAAGGCCAGCTCGGCGGCGTACGCCCTCGGCCTGGTCCGGGGCGGCAAGCTCGCCGTCGAGCCCATGCTGCAGATGGCCAGGGACACGCGGCGGGACGGGGAGATACGGCAGGTCGAGCTGGACCTGCCCCGGCGCGGCAACGGGCGGGGGGAGGCCCTCGCCGTCTCGGCGCGCGTCGCGCCCCTCGGATCCCGGCTGGTGCTGCTGCTGGTCGAGGACCTCACCGAGGCCCGCCGCATCGAGGCCGTACGGCGCGACTTCGTCGCCAATGTGAGCCACGAGCTGAAGACGCCGGTCGGGGCGCTCTCGCTGCTGTCCGAGGCCGTGATGGACGCGGCGGACGACCCGGAGGCCGTGGAGCGGTTCGCCGGGCGGATGCAGATCGAGGCGACCCGGCTGACGAACCTGGTGCAGGAGCTCATCGACCTGTCCCGGGTCCAGAACGACGACCCCCTCGACGACGCCGAGCCCGTCCGGGTGGACGAGCTGGTCGCCGAGGCCATCGACCGCTGCCGGCACGCGGCCGGCACCAAGCAGATCACCATGGCCGCCGGAGGAACGGCGGATCTGCACGTACGCGGCAACCGCGGCCAGCTCGCCGCCGCCCTCGGCAATCTCGTCGAGAACGCCGTCAACTACTCGCCGGCCCGCACCCGCGTCGGCATAGCCGCCCGCCGTGTCGCCGCCACCGGCGGCGACCTGATCGAGATCGCCGTGACCGACCAGGGCATCGGCATCTCGGAGAAGGACAAGGAGCGCGTCTTCGAGCGCTTCTACCGCGTCGACCCGGCCCGCTCGCGGGCCACCGGAGGCACCGGCCTGGGTCTCGCGATCGTCAAGCACGTGGTCGCCTCGCACGGCGGGGAGGTCACGGTGTGGAGCGCCGAAGGCCAGGGCTCCACCTTCACCCTGCGGCTGCCGGAGGCGGGCCTGGCCCGCGACCGCGCGCGGCAGCGGTCCGACCGCGACGGAATCGGCGACGAGACCCCGCGGTCGGCCTCATCCCCCCAAACATCCCCGTACGAAACGTTTCCCGCCCCGGAGGTCCTTCCGTGACCCGTGTGCTCGTCGTCGAGGACGAGGAGTCCTTCTCCGACGCCCTGTCGTACATGCTCCGCAAGGAGGGCTTCGAGGTCGCCATCGCGACCACCGGCCCCGACGGACTCGACGAGTTCGAGCGCAACGGCGCCGACCTCGTGCTCCTCGACCTGATGCTGCCCGGCCTGCCGGGCACGGAGGTCTGCCGCCAGCTGCGCGGCCGCTCGAACGTTCCCGTGATCATGGTGACCGCCAAGGACAGCGAGATCGACAAGGTCGTCGGACTGGAGATAGGGGCCGACGACTACGTCACCAAGCCCTTCTCCTCCCGCGAGCTGGTCGCCCGCATCCGAGCCGTACTGCGCCGGCGCGGCGAGCCGGAGGAGGTCGCCCCGGCCGCCCTGGAGGCCGGGCCCGTCCGGATGGACGTCGACCGGCACGTGGTGACCGTCGGCGGCACCAAGGTCGACCTGCCGCTCAAGGAGTTCGACCTGCTGGAGATGCTGCTGCGCAACGCCGGCCGCGTGCTGACCCGCATGCAGCTGATCGACCGGGTGTGGGGTGCCGACTACGTCGGTGACACCAAGACCCTCGACGTCCACGTCAAGCGGCTGCGCGCCAAGATCGAGCCCGACCCGGGCGCGCCGCGGTACCTGGTGACGGTGCGCGGGCTGGGATACAAGTTCGAGCCGTAGGCCGGCCCACGGGCCGGAGGTGACGAAGGGCGGGACCTCACGGAGAGGTCCCGCCCTTCGGCGTACGTGCGTATCCGCGTACGTGCGTATCCGCGCGCGTGCGGCTACGTCGCTCAGTGGCCGGCTTCGGTACCCGTGCCGGTGCCCGTGCCGTCCTCCTGGGAGGTGCCGTCCTCCTGGGTGCCCTCGGTCGAGGTGCCGGTCCCGTCCGCCTCTCCGGAGGCCGTCGAGCCGTCCGCCGGGGTGCCCGCGGACTCGCCGTCGGACGGCTCGCCCGAGGTGTCGGCGGAGGCCTCGCCGGAGGGCTGCGACGCGCCCGGGGCCGACGGGACGTCGCTCGGGCCCCACTCGGTGAAGTAGCTCTCGGCGGGGACGACGAGCGTGCGCAGGCTCACCTCGCCGGTCTTGCTGAAGGTGAAGGTGATCTTCTGCGCGTTCCCGTCCTGAAGCGCCTCGCGGCTGCTGGGCAGGACGGCGGCGGCGTTGTCCTTGCCGCCGAGGATCAGGGAGCCGCCGGCCGGGACGACCAGGTCGCCCTTGTCGCCCTTGGCGGGCTTCAGCTCGGCGGACTTGCCGGTGTCCGGGACGGTGACGGACTCGAGGGTCTGGTCCGTCCTGCCGTTGTTGAACAGGGTCACGGCGATCACGGCCGGGCCGGTCGACTCCAGATCGGGCTGCGTGATGACGACCGCGTTCTGCACCTCGATGTCGCCGACGGTCGTGGCAGCGTGATCCGGCTTGATCTCCAGCGTCTGGGCGTTGTGACCGGCGCCGCACGCGGCGAGCGAGGCGATCGAGAACGCGATGGCGGCGGCGGCGAGGGCACCGCGTCGAAGGCTGCTGCTCACGGCGGCGGCAACTCCTTGGTCTCGAGCGGGGTGGCGGCAACGGATAAAGCCGCCCTAAGTGGCTGTCAGCGGCCTCAGGCTACCGAGCCGTTCTCCGGCCGCCGCACCCGACCCTCCCCGAAGCCACCCGGCTTCGCCCGGCAGGCGGTAGGGCGCCGGCGCGGTGCGGGAGTGGCCGGGGCGCGTTCCGCGCGTCGTTTTGCGGCTCGTACTCGTCCGACATTCAGCTATGCGGCCCTCCGCCATACCGGTCGTGGATGGGTGCGCGAGATTTCCGTGAAGGAATGCGCGGGCGGCCAGGAAATTGATCACCGGTGGGCCGGACGGGGCACCTCGTGATCAATTCCGGATTCGTCCGGAACCCCGCCACGGCCACCGAACGGAGTAGCGGAAGTCGCACGCGTGGAACCGGACATATCGGGATCTTCGGGCATGCGGCGAGGGTTCCGGGGGCGTGTGACGTGCGTGTTTCGCCCGGCCTGAAGAGCCGCTCCGACCTGCGAATACTTTCTTCCGCTCGCCCCGCGCAGCACGTTCCTGTTGCTGTTGTCAAGCCCCGAGATATGCCCTGACCTGCGAAAACGCCATTCAGTAGACGCAGTTTCCGTGTTACCCTTGATAGCCACGGAAGGGGTACCTGTCACATGACGTTCAAGGTTGGCGACACCGTGGTCTATCCCCATCACGGGGCCGCGCTGATCGAGGCTATCGAAACTCGCCAGATCAAAGGCGTGGACAAGACCTACTTGGTGCTGAAGGTCGCCCAGGGCGACCTGACGGTACGTGTGCCAGCGGACAATGCGGAGTTCGTCGGCGTGCGTGATGTGGTCGGTCAGGACGGGCTGGACCGGGTCTTCGAGGTGCTGCGCGCGCCGTACGCCGAGGAGCCCACGAACTGGTCGCGTCGTTACAAGGCAAACCTGGAGAAGCTCGCCTCCGGCGACGTCATCAAGGTCGCGGAAGTCGTGCGCGACCTGTGGCGGCGCGAGCGCGAGCGCGGACTCTCCGCAGGTGAGAAGCGCATGCTCGCCAAGGCCCGCCAGATCCTGGTGAGCGAGCTGGCTCTCGCGGAGAACACCAACGAGGACAAGGCGGAGGCCCTGCTCGACGAGGTGCTCGCCTCCTGATCAGCCGGATCGACCCGACCGGACCCGTCCGGCCGGATTGATCCGACCGGATCCGGGGTGAGGCGCAGACCGTCAGCCACTCGGTTCAGCGCACGGAAATGCCGCGGTGCCCGATGACACATTGCTGTCGCCGGGCGCTGCGGCATGTTCGCACCCGGACAACCCGGACACGGTTTCCGGCATCCGGACGTCCGGATGCCCATGATCCTCGTACGCTCGTCCCGGGAGGCTTCCCAGGATCCTGGCGTGCCGGGCCCGGGCTGCTGGCTCGACCAGGGTCACGGAAGGGTCCGGTCAAGGCATCGCGCCCGGCACGGTGAGGCCATACCCAAGTAGGTCGAGCACACAAACCTGACAGGAACCGATGTCTGACGAATCGCGTCCCTCGCCCACCCCGCAGGCCGCCGGTACCCGTGCGAACACACCGACCGCCGCCGTGATTCCGGCCGCGGGCCGGGGCGTACGGCTCGGCCCGGGCGCCCCCAAGGCCCTGCGCGCGCTGGGCGGCACGCCCATGCTGATCCACGCGGTCCGCGCGATGGCCGCCTCCCGCGCGGTCTCCCTCGTCGTGGTCGTCGCACCGCCCGACGGCGCGGCCGAGGTGAAGAACCTCCTGGACGCGCATGCGCTGCCTGGGGGTCCCCCCAGCGGTAGCTGGGGGAGGACCGACTTCCTCGTCGTGCCCGGCGGCGAGACGCGGCAGGAGTCCGTACGGCTCGGCCTGGACGCGCTGCCGCCCGAGTACGGCATCGTCCTCGTGCACGACGCGGCCCGGCCGCTGGTGCCGGTCGACACGGTGGACGCCGTGATCGACGCCGTACGGGAGGGCGCGCCCGCCGTGGTGCCGGCGGTGCCGCTCGCCGACACCGTCAAGCAGGTCGAGCCCGCCGGGACGCCCGGCGAGCCGGAGCCGGTGGTGGCCACGCCCGAGCGGGCGCGGCTGCGCGCGGTGCAGACCCCGCAGGGTTTCGACCGCGCGACGCTGGTGCGGGCCCACGGGACGGTGACCGACGACGTCACCGACGACGCGAGCATGGTCGAGCAGCTGGGGCTCGCGGTGGTGGTGGTGCCGGGGCACGAGGAGGCGTTCAAGGTGACGCGCCCGCTCGACCTGGTGCTCGCGGAGGCGGTACTGGCGCGCAGGAGGCTGAACGATGGGTTCTGAGGCGACCGGTTCTGAGACGGGCGAGCAGCCGCTGCTGTTGCCGCAGGTCGGGATCGGTACGGACATCCACGCCTTCGAGGACGGGCGCGAGCTGTGGTGCGCCGGTCTGAAGTGGGAGGGCGAGGGTCCCGGGCTCGCCGGGCACTCCGACGCGGACGTCGTCGCGCACGCGGCGTGCAACGCGTTGTTCTCGGCGGCGGGGCTCGGGGATCTCGGGCAGCACTTCGGCACCGGGCGGCCGGAGTGGTCCGGGGCGTCCGGGGTGACGCTGCTGACGGAGACGGCGCGGATCGTGCGGGACGGGGGGTTCCGGATCGGGAACGTGGCGGTGCAGGTGGTGGGGGCGCGGCCGAAGGTCGGCAAGCGGCGGGACGAGGCGGAGGCGGTTCTCTCCGCGGCGGTGGGGGCGCCGGTGTCCGTGTCGGGGGCGACGACGGACGGGCTCGGGTTTCCCGGGCGGGGGGAGGGGCTGATGGCGGTGGCCACGGCGTTGGTCGTGCGGGTGCCCTAGCCGGGCGGCGCGGTGGAAGGGGTGCCGCCGGGGGACGCGCCGTCCGGGGCTCCGCCCCGCACCCCGCCAGGGGCTCCGCCCCTGGACCCCGCCTATGCCCACCCGCCACCCGACTCGGTCGGCTCAGAGGGTGCCCTCTCGGTGCTGCGGCTCGCGGGGGCGGGGGGCGTCGCCCGTTCCGGCTCGGTCGTGCAACAACGGGGCAGGTGTGCCCTGGGCACTGTCCGGCGCCTACTACCCTTGGACCCGTGACTATTCGCCTGTACGACACCAGCGCCCGGCAGATCCGTGACTTCGCCCCCCTCACGCCGGGCTGCGTCTCGATCTACCTGTGCGGTGCCACCGTGCAGGCCGCCCCGCACATCGGGCACATCCGTTCCGGGCTGAACTTCGACATCATGCGCCGCTGGTTCGCGTACCGCGGCTACGACGTCACGTTCGTCCGCAACGTCACCGACATCGACGACAAGATCATCACGAAGGCGGCTGAACAGCACCGCCCCTGGTGGTCCATCGGGTACGAGAACGAGCGGGCGTTCAACGACGCCTACGACGCCCTCGGCTGCCTGCCGCCGACGTACGAGCCCCGCGCCACCGGCCACATCACCGAGATGGTCGAGATGATGCGCGGCCTCATCGAGCGCGGCCACGCCTACGAGGCCGACGGCAGCGTCTACTTCGACGTACGGTCCCTGCCCGGTTACCTGTCGCTGTCCAACCAGGACATCGACGAGCTGCGCCAGCCCGCCGGCGAGGGCGAGACCGGCAAGCGGGACCCGCGGGACTTCGCCATGTGGAAGGCGGCCAAGCCCGGGGAGCCGAGCTGGGAGACGCCGTGGGGCCGGGGGCGGCCGGGCTGGCACCTGGAGTGCTCCGCGATGGCGCACAAGTACCTGGGCGAGGAGTTCGACGTCCACGGGGGCGGGATCGACCTGATCTTCCCGCACCACGAGAACGAGATCGCCCAGGCCAAGGGCTTCGGCGACGCCTTCGCCCGCTACTGGGTGCACAACGCCTGGGTCACCATGAGCGGCGAGAAGATGTCCAAGTCGCTCGGCAACAGCGTGCTCGTCAGCGAGATGGTGAAGAAGTGGCGGCCGGTCGTGCTGCGCTACTACCTGGGCACCCCGCACTACCGCTCCACCATCGAGTACAGCGAGGAGTCCCTGCGCGAGGCCGAGTCGGCGTACGCGCGGATCGAGGGCTTCGTGCAGCGCGTCACCGAGCTGGCCGGGCACGCCGTCGAGCCCGCCGCCGAGGTGCCGCCCGCCTTCGCCGAGGCGATGGACGACGACCTGGGCGTCCCGCAGGCGCTCGCGATCGTGCACACCACCGTCCGGCAGGGCAACAGCGCGCTGGCCGCCGACGACAAGGAGGCCGCCGTCGGCCGGCTCGCCGAGGTGCGGGCCATGCTCGGCGTCCTCGGCCTCGACCCGCTGGACGCGCGGTGGGCCGGGGAGCAGGAGCAGGGCGAGGATCTGCGGCACGTCGTCGACAGCCTCGTACGGCTCGTGCTCGACCAGCGCGAGGGCGCGCGGGCGCGGAAGGACTGGGCCACGGCCGACGCCATCCGCGACCGGCTCGGGCAGTCCGGGCTGGTCATCGAGGACGGCCCGCAGGGACCCCGCTGGAGCCTCGGCCCCCGCTGACCCGAGTCCGGGATCGTCCGGGATCGTAGATCGATTGTGCCGCCCGGCCCTCCGGGCGGCACACTGCATAAGACGCACGTACGACGCACACCCCGTAAGACCCAGAGACGCAGAGAAGCGGAGACAGGTACTCATGGCCGCGAACAACCGCCGCATGTCCGGCAAGAAGGGCGCGCAGGTCGGCAGTGGCGGCAAGCGACGCCGGGGCCTGGAAGGCAAGGGGCCGACGCCCCCCGCCGAGATGCGCAAGGGACACGCCAAGCAGCGCGCCGCCAACGCCAAGGCGCGCCGCGCCACCGGCGGCCGCCCGCAGCAGCGGCGCGGCGGTGGCCGCTCGACGTCCGAGCTGGTCGTCGGCCGCAACCCCGTCTACGAGGCGCTGCGCGAGGGCGTGCCCGCCTCCACGCTCTACGTCCAGCAGTTCATCGACAACGACGAGCGGGTGCGCGAGGCCCTCCAGCTCGCCGCCGAGCGCGGCGGGATCAACCTGATGGAGGCGCCGCGTCCCGAGCTGGACCGGATGACCAACGGGCTGAACCACCAGGGGCTCGTGCTCCAGGTGCCGCCGTACGAGTACGCGCACCCCGAGGACCTGGTCGCCGCCGCCCACGACGAGGGCGCGGACCCGCTGATCGTCGCCCTCGACGGGGTGACCGACCCGCGCAACCTCGGCGCCGTCGTCCGCTCCGTCTCCGCCTTCGGCGGCCACGGCGTCGTGGTGCCCGAGCGGCGCGCGGCCGGCATGACGGCGGGCGCCTGGAAGACGTCCGCCGGTACGGCCGCCCGTACGCCGGTGGCCCGCGCCACCAACCTCACCCGGGCGCTGGAGACGTACCAGAAGGCCGGCATCACGGTCGTCGGCCTCGCCGCCGACGGCGAGGCCGAACTCGGCGACCTGGAGGCCCTCGACGGCCCCGTGGTCATCGTCGTCGGCAGCGAGGGCAAGGGGCTCTCGCGGCTCGTCGGCGAGACGTGCGACTTCCGGGTGCGGATTCCGATGCCGGGCGGCGCCGAGTCCCTCAACGCCGGTGTGGCGGCGGGGATCGTGCTGTACGAGGCGGCGCGTCGGCGGAGCTGAACGCGTGTTCGCCGGATAGCCCATACGGGGTGTTCGAGGCTGTCCGGACATGCTTGACGCGGTCCGGACAGATCGGGGCGGTCAAGGCAGTGTCCTAACGACACATCACTCGGTTAGATGAGTGTGGACACCAGAACACCCCGCACACCCACGGGGGACCGCTCGTCGGGATACGACGACGCTCCCGCGCTGAGCATGGTGAAGGTGCCGAGCGATCCGGCCCAGGTCATCGTCAACCACGCGAGTTTCCGCGTGCAGTTCGGTGCCTCCGCGCGGCGGACCCAGTCCCCGCGGATCGCGCGGCACCTGAGCGCCACCCAGGGCACCGCCCGCATGCCCGCCGCCCCGGCCGCGGGCCGCCGCCGCGCCGTCGTGTGGAGCGGGCGCTCCGACCCGGACGACACCGGCGCACACCGGCTGCTCCAAGCGGTGCGCGCGGGAGCCGGCCACCACACGGACGACCCGGCCGCCGACCTCTCCGCCGACGCCGGGGCCACTCAGGTCATCCCCCGGGTCGACCTCGGTGGCGGCCCCCTCGACTACGGCGACGGTCCCGCCACCGAGACGCTCGAGACCCCCCTCGTCGGCGCCCAGCGCGGTCCCGTCCCCGACGGCACCCGGCTGCTGCCCGCCATGCGCACCGTCGGCAGCGCCTACGACGAGCCCGGCTACGACGAAGCCGCCTACGGCCCCCAGGACTTCGGCACCGGCACCGACGGCCACCGCGGCGACGGCTACGGCACCGACGGCTACGGCTACGGTGACGACGACGCGGACCGGGGCGAGCCCCGCAGCAGGCGCCGCACCGACGACCCGGCGCGGCACGCCTACTTCCCCGGCCGCCGCATGAACCTCGGCGTCGTCCTGCTGCCCCTGCGGGTCTTCCTCGGCTTCATCTCCATCTACGCCGGCATGGGCAAGCTCTGCGACCCCGTCTACTTCGACGGCGGCGAACGCGGCTCCATGGTCAAGTGGCTCAACACCCTGCACCCCTGGGACGTCGCCGAGCCGCTGCGCCAGTTCGCCCTGGCCCACCCCGTGGGCGCCGGGCTGGTCATCGCCTTCCTCCAGGTACTGGTGGGCGTCCTGACCGTCCTCGGCTGCTGGCAGCGCGTGGCCGCCGTCATCGGCGCCGGCCTGTCCGCCGCGCTCCTCGTCACCGTCAGCTGGAAGAGTGTCCCGGTCTACGACGCGCCCGACATCATCTACCTCGCCGCCTGGTCCCCGCTGATCATCGCCGGGGCACCCGTCTACTCGGTGGACGGCAGACTCGCGAGCAGTGCCTGGCGCCGGCTCGGCCCCCACTCCGACATCTGGGACCTGCGCCGCTACGTCCTGCGGCGCGGCGCGCTCATCACCTTCCTCGTCGCCGGTGTCACCCTCCTCGTCGGCTCCGTCCTCGGCGGTGCCGTCCGGGACGCCGACCGCGTGGTCGTCCCCGGGCCCGGCGAGGCCCCGCGCAACGAACTGCCCGGCTCCCCGCTGCCGCAGGAGCCCGGCGCCAGCAAGCCGAAGCCCTCGTCCCCGGAGGCCTCCGCGTCGCCCACCCAGGGCGCCACCGGGGGCGCGTCCACGCCCTCGCGGGACTCCGCGACCACCCCGGGAGCGACCCGCGACAGCGGCACCGCCACCGGTGGCGGTGCCCCGAGCCAGACCCAGGGCACCACGGGCCAGGCCCCGCCCCGGCAGTCCTCCCCGGCCGGCGAGGCGCCGAGCACCACGGCCGGCCCGACCGCGGGCGGCACCTCGACCGGCGGCAGTGGCGGCGGTGGCTCCACGGGCGGCACCGGGAGCGGCGACGGCGGCGGCGACTCGTCGTCCACCGGAGAGCCGGGCGGCCGCCTGGTGGGCGGCCTCCTGGGCTAGCCCCCACGCGTTCGCGCCCTGCGCCCCGGCCACAACGGGGTGCAGGGCGCGCGTCGTTGGTCCGTCAGCGCTCCGACGCGGCGTACGTCACGAAGTCCGTCCACGTGCCCGACGCGAGGGCGAGCCGGGGGCCCGCCGTGTGCTTGGAGTCGCGGACGTGGACGGTGCGGGGTGCTATCGCGATCTCTACGCAGGAGTTGCCGTCGGGACCGTCGCTGTAACTGCTCTTGAACCAGACGGGTTCGGTGGTGTCCTCTGCACAAGCCTTGCGGATCATGTCTCTCCCAGCAGCTGCTCGATGAAGGCCGGCGACTCCCGAGGAGTGAGAGCCTGCGCCCGGATCGTCCCATAGCGCAACTCAAGGATCCGCAGGTGCTTCGGGTCAAAGGTCGGCCGACCGCCGAACGCACCGTCGGAACGACCTGCCGCAGTGCCGTCCGCGAACTTCAGCACCTCGATCCTTCCGTCCAGCCCAGGATGGGCTCCGGCGCTGGTAGGCATTACCTGGAGTGTGACGTGGCGCAACTGCGCCACCTCCAGCAGGTGTTCGAGCTGCTGTCGCCACACCATCGTGCTCCCGACGCGTCGGCGCAGCGTTGCCTCTTCGAGTACGAAACTCAGGCTCGGAGCCGGTGACCGCTCGAAGATGGACTTCCGCGCCATGCGGGCGGCGACCAGACTCTCCGCCTCCTCTTCCGAGTACGGCGGCTGCCACACCTCGAACAACGCGCGCGCGTGCTCCGGCGTCTGCAACAGCCCGTGGATGCTGAGCCCGACGTACACGCCCAGTTCGACCGCCCTGGACTCCAACTGGGCCAGCGCCCGCACGCTCTTCGGGTACCGGACCTTCTTCACGTCCTCCCAGGCCGCCGAGAGGAGCCCACCGGCCCCCAGCACCTCGTCGGCCCTGTCCAGGTACTCCTGCCGGGGAATCCGCTTGCCGCCCTCGACCTTGTAGACCAGGTCCTCCCCGTACCCGACGGCCACTCCGAAGTCGCCGGCCCGCATCCCCGCCGCCTCGCGACGGAGCTTCAACTGCCGTCCCACGGTGGCGATGACCGCGACGCCCCACTCGTCGTCGGGATCGACCTCCCACCCCGGCTCATCCACGTCGTCCGCCATGTGCGCGCCCCTTCGTCGCTGAGTGACGTCTCACGGTACGCACGCATGACCACGCTGAGTGACGTGAACCAGGAATCCGCTCGTCACCGGAACCCGCGTTCTGAGGTTCCGGTGCCGTCAGCGCCTTACCAAGACAAAGAACCCGGGAGAAATGACCCCCACCAAGCCCCACCCCTCCCGCCCGAGGTGCGTCGTCACTCGGGTGGGTGAACATCACCGGCTCGGCTGGATTTTCGGGACCCCAACTCCCCTACTCTCAGCGCAGGCAAGCACAACTGAAAAGGCAACGGCCCCCGCTGGGACTGGCATCCCGGTGCGAGGGCCTAACCACCAAAGAAGACGAGACCTTCCCGATGGATGAGCAGAACACTAGCGCTCCGGCGCGCGCCCAGTCAGCCGCTGCTGACAATCAGTCCCGTACGCGTCGCCACGGCGGCGGCATCACCCACGACAACACCCGCCACACCACCCGCTTCGTGGTGATCGGCAACCACCTGGTCCAGCACAAGGAGCTGTCGCTCCTCGCGATCGGCCTCGGCTGCCACCTCCAGTCGCTGCCGACCGGTGCGGGCGCCGACATCAAGACCCTCGCCGCCCGCTTCCCGGAAGGCCCCACCCGTATCGCCGCCGCCCTGCGCGAACTGGAGGCCCACGGCTACCTGCGCCGCGAACGCCACCGCACCACCACCGGCCGCATCGTCACCCGCACCGTCTCCTGCAACCAGCCGGGTGCGAGCCGCCGCGAACCGGCCGACACGGGATGCCCACCCGCGAAGCGCACGCCCCCGCCGCCACGCCGTACGGGACACAAGGCGCTCCCCGCCGTACCGCAGCCGTCCAGCAAGGCCCCGGCCCTCCTCCAGACGGCCCTCGACCTCCTCGCCACCCTGCGCCGCCACGACCCCCGCCTCCTCCTCTCCACCAACGACACCGCCCACCTGGTCCCCGGCGTCGCCGCCTGGCTGGAACGGGACGTCGCCCCCGGCGCCGTACGCCACGCCCTGACCGATGGCCTCCCCGACGAACCCCTGCGCCGCCCCGCCGCCCTCCTCGCCCACCGCCTCACCGACCGACTGCCACCACCGCCACCGTTCAGGATCCCGCCCGGTCCGCGACCACCCCGCTCCTACGAGCTACGCAACTGCGACGGCTGCGACCGCGGCTTCCGCGCCCCCGACACCGAAGCCCGCTGCCGCGACTGCCGTACGGCGGCCAACGACGCACGGCCCGGGACGCTTCCCCGGCAATTCCCAGCACGCACTCGTTGACCAGGAGATACGCACCTTGATGTTCGCGCCCCGACTCCCCAGCCGTCCCGGACGACTACCCTGGCCAGTGCACTCTCAGGAGGACTGCATGAGCACTCAGGCCGACCACGGGCACGAACTGGTACCCCGTCCCGAGCAGACGCCGGACGCGCTGCGGGCCGCCCTCGCCGTCGTTGCCCCGGGGCGTCTGCCGGAGATGCAGCAGACCAAGGAAGAGGCCTTCGCCAAGGCCCTGGAATGGCAGTCGCTCAGCCCGGTACGCGGCTGGGCCCTGGCGTGGGCCCGTGACATCGAGATCGCCCGCCGGCCCGACCTCGCGGCCCGCCACTCCAGGGCCAAGGGCAACCTGGAACACGAGGACGCGGACGTGGCCCGTGAAGCCCTGCGAGAGCTGAGCACCGTCCTGGACGAAGCGATGACGGCAGTTCGCGCTTGAGCTGGGCCTGGGAGTACGCCTTCGGCGCCGAGGAAGCCGCCCGAACTGCTCCGCCAGTCTTCCTGACCGCGGTGGAGCACAGGGCCGCCGAGCTGGTCAGAGCGGCAGAAGCGCGGTACCTGCACGGTCGGGCCCACGTCGGAGACGATCCGAAGGGCGGCGACATCACGGTTCCCGGTGGGATGTTCACGTACCAGATCGTCGTGCGGGACGAACGCGTTCACGTCGTCCAGATCACCTACCTGGGCTTCTGAGGCGGCCGCCCGCCCGGGCAAGACCGTGCAGGCCCCTCAGCGGCCGCCCAGCGCCTCCAGTTCCCTGGCCGCCTCCGTCAGGTCCTTCGCCGTGTCGATCGCGCGCCAGTAGGAGCCCTGGGGGATCGGGAAGCCGGCCAGGCGGTGTTCGCGGGCCAGGCGGGGGAAGGTGGTGCGCTCGTGGTCGCCGCGCTCCGGGAGCATCGCGGCGAACTCGGGCGAGAAGACGTAGACGCCCGCGTTGATCTCGAACGTCGACGGCGGTGCCTCGATGAAGTCGGTGATGTGGCCGAAGCCGTCCGTCTGCACGGCGCCCCACGGCAGCCGCGGGCGGGCCAGGGCGAGGGTCGCGACGGCGTCCCGCTCGGCGTGGAAGTCGGCCAGGTCGCGCAGCGAGAAACGGGTCCAGATGTCGCCGTTGGTGGCGTACCAGGGCCGGTCGGGGTGCGGGAGGTGCGCGGCGGCGTACTTGAGACCGCCGCCGCGGCCCAGGGGCTCGGTCTCGACGACGGTGGTGACGGAGAGCGGCAGGTCGGCGCTCTCCAGCCACCTCTGCAGGACCTCGGCGAGGTGGCCGCAGGAGACCACGACGTCGGTGACGCCCTCCTCGGCGAGCCAGGCGAGCTGGTGGCCGATGATCGGCGTCCCGGTGCCCGGGATCTCGACCATCGGCTTGGGCCGGTCGTCGGTGTACGGGCGCAGCCGGGAACCCTGCCCGCCGGCCAGGACGACGGCTTGAACGGGGCGGCGGGACGCGGCGTTCGGATCGGTCATGCCCGAACTGTACGCGGCGCCCCGGCCCTCCCCCGAGGGTGCTCAGCTGTGCGCGGCCAGGACGCCCGAGGCGAAGGCGGTGTCGCAGACGGGGCGGGCGTACGACTGGGCGCGCGTCGGGCCGTACGCCTTCACCGCGGCGCGGCCCAGCGCGCGGGCGATGGTGGCGCAGTGGTCGGCCAGCGACGGGCGCTCGTTCACCGCCTGCTGGAGGTGGGTCAGCGCGATGCCCGGGTCCTCCTCCTGCAACTCGGTCAGCAACCGGTCGCGGAGCACCTCGTGCGGGGCGCGGGCGGCGCGGGCGGAGGACGCCTTGGAGGACGAGGCCTCCGACGCGGCGAGCACCGAGTCCGAGGGATCCCCGGACCAGTCGACGCGGGTGACCGCGAGAGTCCCGGAGAGCACCAGGACGACGGGCAGGACGAAGGCGAGAGAGCGGCCGATCCGGTGGGCGGGGCCCCGGCCGCGTCGCGTCTGTCGGGTGGAGGAGTGCTTCACGGAGTGCTTCACGCGAGTGAGGGTAGCGCCCGGTAATGATTTGGCGACATTTAGTCACCCCATCGGGGGATGATGAGTTGCCTTCGGCGCGGTAATGGATTGACGAACACGGGTCGAAACGTCCGGTGTGCCGGGGTATTTGTCGACAACGAAAAGAGCCCCGCAGCAGGCCGCGGGGCTCTTTTCGTCAACGCGGGTGAAATCACCCGGTCGCGTGGTTTCTCAACGGGAGGTTTCGCGGGGGATTGCCCCGCGCGACCCCGCTCAGTCGGTGAGGCGCTCGCCCGTGGAGGACGAGAACACGTGCGACTCGCCCGGACGCGGCACCACGTGGACGGTCGTGCCCTTCTCCGGCACCGCGCGGCTGCTGACCCGGACCACGAGGTCCTTCGACTCGCCGCCGACCTCGACCGTGCCGTAGATGTAGCCGTCGGCGCCGGTCTCCTCCACGACGTTCACGGCGACCGCGAGGCCGGCCGGGGCGTCCGCCGAGTCCTTCGACAGGGTCTTGGCCGCGCCGCCGTTCAGCTCCACCACGTCGAAGTGCTCCGGACGCACACCGACGGTGACCGTGGTGTCGCCCTTGTCGGCGGCGGCCTTCAGGGCGTCGCGGTTGACCGGGACGACGCTGTTGCCGAACTTCACGCCGCCGTCGGTGATCGGGACCTCGACCAGGTTCATGGCCGGGGAGCCGATGAAGCCGGCGACGAAGAGGTTCGCGGGCTTGTCGTACATGTTCCGCGGGGTGTCGACCTGCTGGAGCAGACCGTCCTTGAGGACCGCCACGCGGTCGCCCATCGTCATGGCCTCGACCTGGTCGTGGGTGACGTAGACGGTGGTGATGCCCAGACGGCGCTGGAGCGAGGCGATCTGCGTACGGGTGGAGACACGGAGCTTGGCGTCCAGGTTGGACAGCGGCTCGTCCATGAGGAACACCTGCGGCTCACGCACGATCGCGCGGCCCATCGCCACACGCTGGCGCTGACCGCCGGAGAGGGCCTTCGGCTTGCGGTCCAGGTACTCGGTGAGGTCGAGGATCTTCGCGGCCTCCTCGACCTTCTTGCGGATCTCCGCCTTGTTGACGCCGGCGATCTTGAGCGCGAAGCCCATGTTGTCGGCGACCGACATGTGCGGGTACAGCGCGTAGTTCTGGAACACCATGGCGATGTCCCGGTCCTTCGGCGGCAGGTGCGTCACGTCGCGGTCACCGATGCGGATGGCGCCGCCGTTCACGTCCTCGAGCCCCGCGAGCATCCGGAGCGAGGTGGACTTGCCACAACCGGACGGGCCGACCAGGACGAGGAACTCGCCGTCCGCGATGTCGATGTCGAGACCGTCGACGGCGGGCTTGGTGGAACCCGGGTACACACGGGTCGCCTTGTCGAACGTAACTGTGGCCATGGTGAATGGGCCCCCTTCTACCGGCAGGAACGTGCCGGACGATCCGTTGTAGGAAGGTGGTGGTGTAGTCCACACGGGTGAAGCTGAGCAGGACGGTACCCGGCGTTCACCTGATCTGTCAGTAGCTGGGAGTCTGTGAATTTCGCCGAAATTTTCGAATTCCACCGTTCACCGGGCTCTGTGTACAGTGGAGCAGCCTGCGCGCGCCCGCCGCGCGCGTGCCTCCTTAGCTCAGATGGCCAGAGCAACGCACTTGTAATGCGTAGGTCGTCGGTTCGAATCCGACAGGGGGCTCCGCACCGGTACGACGACGTACGACGACGCCCCCGCGATCCTGGATCGCGGGGGCGTTCGGTATGGGGCGTCCGTTTATGGGGCGTCCGGCGTCGGGCCTACTTGCCCTCCGGAAGCGGCTCCGCCGCGCAGACCGTGCCGGGGTCCGGGAGCTTGCCGTTCAGCAGGTAGGCGTCGACGGCGTTCCGGACGCAGGTGTTGCCGCTGTCGTAGGCGCCGTGGCCCTCGCCCTCGTAGGTCAGCTCCACGCCCACCTTCTCGCCGAGGCGTTCCGCCATGCGGGCGGCGCCCTCGTACGGGGTGGCGGGGTCGCCGGTGTTGCCGACGAGGAGGACGGGGGGTGCGCCGGGGGCGCCGACCTCGGGGTGCGGGGCGGTGCCGGGGACCGGCCAGCCGTCGCAGGTGAGGGCGGACCAGGCGAGGCCGGGGCCGAAGAGGGGAGAGGCTTCGAGGAAGTCCGGGAGGCGGGACCGCACGTCGGCGACGGTGTAGCGGTTGCTGGAGTCGTCGCAGGTGATGGCGCGGAAGGCGTCGTCCTCGTTGCTCTGCTCGTCGGTCGTGTCGTCGTCGGTGTCGCCGCCCTTGCCGCCGTGTTGGCCGAGGGCTTCGGCGAGGTCCTCCAGGACCTCGCCGTTGTCGTCGGTGACCGCCTCCAGGCCGACGCGGAGGGCGGGCCAGTAGTCCTGACGGTAGAGGGCGCCGGTGATGGCCCCGATGAGGGCGTCGCCGTCGACTTCGCCGCCGTCGGGGGTGGGGAGCGGGGTGTCGTCGAGGGTTTCCTCGAGGTCGAGGGTGAGGTCGACGATGTCCTCGGCGTCGTCGCCGAGCGTGCAGCCCTGCCGGGCGCACCAGGCGGCGAAGTGCTCGAAGGCGAGCTGGAAGCCGCCGGCCTGGGCGAGGGCTTCCTCCATGGCGTCGTGGGTGGGGTCGACGACGCCGTCGAGTACGGCGCGGCCGACGCGGTCCGGGAACAAGTGGGCGTAGACGCCGCCGAGTTCGGTGCCGTAGGAGATGCCGAAGTAGTGGAGCTTGTCGTCGCCGAGGACGTGGCGCAGCAGGTCCATGTCCTGGGCGGCCTGGGTGGTGCCGACGTACGGGAGGACGTCGCCGGAGTTCTTCTCGCAGGCGGCCGCCGTTTCGCGGTTGAACCGGACGAGGGCGTTGGTCTCGTCGCCGCCGTCGTCGGGGGTCCGGTCGATCTCGTCCTCGTCGGGGAGGCCGGCGTCGAGGCAGCGGACGCCGCTGCTGTCGCCGACGCCGCGCGGGTCGAAGCTGACGAGGTCGTAGCGCGTGCGGAGCTTCTCGTAGTCGGGGGCGAGGCCGGGCAGGGTGGCGACGCCGGAGCCGCCGGGGCCGCCGAAGTTGAAGAGCAGGGAGCCGATCCGGTCGTCCGGGGCGCCGCTGGAACGGGCCCGGATCAGTGCGAGGTCCATGGACTCGCCGGAGGGGTTCTTCCAGTCCAACGGCGTGCGCAGGGTGGCGCACTGCCACCGGGTGCCGTCGGGGAGCGCCGCGGGAGCCTCGCCGCCGCCCTGGGCGGGGGAGGGGGCGGGGCAGGTCTTCCAGTTCGGGGACTGGTGGCGGAGCTTGGTCAGGGCCTGTGCGTCGGTGGTGGTGCCGCCGGTGCCGCGTTGCCGGTCGCGCTCCTGGTCCGTGGGCGCGCAGGCCGTCAGGGAGGAGGCGAGCAGGGTGGCCGTGGACAGCAGGACGGCGGTGGATATCGCTCGTGCTGTGGGCATGGCCTCAGCCTCTGGCGGCCCGGCGTGAGGCGCCTGGTGTGGCGTCCGTTCGGGTGGGGGCCCGGCTGTTCCCGGGAGGATGCGGGGCCCCGCCGGTTCGGGAACGTCGTCCCGTGGCGGGGCCCCGGACGGGTCAGGAGGAGCGGTTGGCGCTGGAGGGGCCGAAGAACTCGATCTCGGCGATGGCGACCTGCTTTTCGGCGGACGCCGCGTGGGCGGACTCGATGGTGAAGCGGACCTTGGTGACCTCGCCGACGCGGAACGGCCGTCGCTGGCCGCCGGCGCCCTGGTCGAGGGTGAGGTCGCGGGTCTTGATCGAGCCGTCCTTCATGGTGATCGTCGCCTTGATGCGGTGCGGCAGGGCGGATTCCTGCAGCTTGTTGGCGCTGGAGGAGACGCCGGGGGTGATGATCACGTCCAGCAGGCGGGTCGGTTCGGTGAAGGTGGCCTCGATCCACTCGCCCTTGCCGGACTCCGAGATGCCCGGCCCCCACCAGGTGTTGCTGAGCTTGTCGATGAGAAGTTCCGGCTTGTGGCCGGGGAAGGAGCGCGAGGCCTTGATGCCGTCGGGGGAGACGGGGGCGCGCTTGGCGAAGTGGTCGCGGGTGTTCTGGATGCCGTCGGGGATGTACATGAAGCCGAGGACGGCCAGGGTGGCCACGACGGCGACGGTGATCCAGGTGCCGATGCGGTCGAAGACGCGGCGCAGGCGCGGGCGGTCGCCGGCCCACGGGGTCTCGCGGCGCCGTCCGCCGAAGAGCCGGCGCCACCAGGGGGCGCGCACGGTGGCCTGGTCGCCGCTCGCGACCAGGGGCATGGCGCAGCGGGCGCAGTAGTGGCGGTCGGGGCGGTTGGGGGTGGAGCACCAGGGGCAGGGCGGGCCGTTGGCGATGTCCGGCTGGTGGCCGGGGGCGCGGACCTGGGGGCGGTCCGCGTCGGGGCGGCCGGGCAGGACCGGGGCGACGGCCGGGGGAGGCGTCGGGGCCGGGGCCTCGGGGTCGGCGACGGGGACGAGGAGGGAGCGGGCCCGGTCGGACATGGTGTCGCTGAGGGCGTTCGGAGCGGGGGCCGGGGCGGGAGCCGCTGCCGCGGCGGGCACCGGGGCGGTGGGGGCCGTCTCGTCGGTGGCGGGTGCGCCGTTCCCGGCGGTCGTGCCCGGCGGACCGGACTGACCCGCCTGAGCCGCCTGGGCCGCCTGGGCCGACTGGGCCGCCTGGGCCGCTTGGGCCGCCTGGGCCGACGGGTCCGGCTGACCCGGCTGATCGGACCGGCCGGACGGTCCGGACCGGTCGGCGGAGCCCGCCGCCCGGTCCGGGTCGCCCGGGGTGTCCCCCGGGGCGGCCGTGCCGCCGGGGTCCGGGGTGCCCGCGGCGCCTGCCGTGCGGCGCGGCTGGGGCAGGGTCGGGTTGTCCCCGATGGTGCCCGTCGCCGGTTCGGCGGTGCCGTCCGCGGCGGGGGCCGGGGCCGGGCGGCCGGTGCGGGCGGGGGGCACGCCCGCACCGCCGAAGGCGTCGAAGGCGGGGCCCCGGTCGGACGTGGCGGCCGCGGGCTGCGCGGTGCGTGCGGCGCCCGCCTGTTCCCAGCTGAGTACGGCGCCGCACGCGTCGCAGAAGGACTGGCCCGGTTCCGCGCGGGTTCCGCACTCGGCGCAGTTCTGCGTGGTCATCTCTCCGGGGTCCTTTCGGAGGCGGTCACTTCGACCGTGTAGGGCATGTGGGCGGGGCGGGCGGCGGCGACGAGGGTGTCCAGGCGATGGGTGTCGGCCGGTTTCGGGTCGGGCAGCCGGAGGGCGACGTGCAGGTACGGGCGGGGCCGGCCGGGGAAGGGGCCGAGGGGGCGGGCGTTCCAGTCGGCGCCGCCGCTCTCGGTGATCTCCGGTACGGCGCCGAAGGCCAGCCGTACGGCCTCGGAGAGCCCCTGCCGGGTGCCGCGCACGCGGTGCAGCCGGGCGGCGGCGGCGACGGCGGCGCGCAGCCGGGCCTCGGGTTCGGTGCCGTCGGTCTCGGCGCCGACCCAGGTGCCGAGCCACTGGGCGAAGTCGGCCGGGGTGAGGGCGGGGTCGAAGTAGGTGTCGAGGCAGTCCAGGACGCTGAGGATCGGCGCGAGGACGTCGTCGAGCCCGCCGACGAAGCGCAGGGCGAGGTCGTCGTCGGCGAAGACGGCGGGCAGCATCGAGCCGATGGGCAGGGAGGAGCCGAGTCCGTCGACGGAGCCCCGGCGGGAGGCGGGGGCGGTCGTCACGCGCCGTCCCCGATCACGCGGACCCGGTGGTCGTAGGAGAAGACCAGGGCGGGTGCCTCGAGGTCGATGCGGTCGGTGGGGTCGCCGCGCTTGCCGGTGAGGGGGTCGGCCGGGTGCAGGACGACCTCGTCGACGAGTTCGACGCCGGGCACGCGCTGGAGGACGGCGAAGACCTCGCCGGACTGCACGGGGCGTCCGAACGGCCAGCCCCTGCCGTCGGCGCCGCCGGTGAGCGGGTCGAGGTGGCGGTAGAGGGCGTCGTGGGTCTGGCGGCGCACGCGGTCGGCGTCGACGTCGCGGAAGGCGTGGACGGTGGCGACGACGGTGACGCCCTGGTAGTAGGGCGGCCCGACGGACAGGCGGGTCCCGATGAGGCGGCGTTCGTCGAGGTGGCGGGTGATGCGGCTCAGCAGGGCGTCACCGGGGACGAGTTGCTCGAAGCGCAGGCGTCCGCCGGGGTCGGGAACGGCCTGCGGGACGACGAGGACGCGGACGGCGTGGGCGCCGTACTCGTTCTCCTCGCCCTCCAGGCAGGTGATGCGGGCGGTCTCGGGGGCGGCGCGGCGGGCGAGTTCCTCGTAGTCGCGCAGGGTGACGGCGCGTTCCTGGGCGCGCAGCGTGATCGGTGCCCGCAGCTTCGCCTCCTGGACGGTCTCGCCGTCGACGCCGCCCCGGGCGGCCTCGCGGTTGACGACCTCGGAGACGTACGGGATCGAGGTGCGCAGCACCTGTACGGCGCCGCGCGCCACGTTGCCTCCCCTGCCCCCGCCGGTGCGGTAGCGGAGGGCGCGGATGACGGCGCCCTTGGGGGCGACGGTGCCGTACTGGCGCAGGGTGCCGTCGGCCTCGCGGACGGCGGGGCCGAAGGCGATCTCGCCGGTGGCGGCGTCGAGGGTGATGTGGTGGTCGTCGGGGCGGGAGCCGGCGAAGTGCGGGACGACCTGCCAGTCCTGCCAGCCGTCGTCGTCGGCGGTCTGGAGGAGGACGGGCGGGTCGTCGGCGACGACGGGGGCGTGTTCGAGCCTGAGGCGCTGGCCGGGCAGGCCGGTGGACTCGCCGAGGGCCTCGTCGCGGACGGTTTCGGCGTGGACGGTGCCGGTGGTGCCGCCGATCGTGTAGGCCTCGGCGGAACGGATGGTCGGCGAGGTGGTGTAGAAGGGCTGGCCGGGCAGCGGGTCGGTGACCCGGCAGCGGATCCAGCCGGCCTCGTGGCCGCCGTTGCGGGACAGGACGTGGCCGCCGGGCACGTGGAGCACGATGTCGCCGGGGCGGTTGAGGCCACCGGTGCCGTCCCGGTCGACCTCGCAGGACTGCCAGCCGTCCTCGGTCCAGGCCTCCCACACCAGCGGCGGCTGGCGGGGGTCGACGCCGACACCGTCGACGCGGCTGTCGAGTTCGAGGGCGAGCGCGCAGTGGGGGACGGCGTTGCTGAGGCCGATGAGCATGCAGTCGCCGGGCGCGGGGGCCTCGGCGAAGCACATCAGGTCCTTGCCCTCGGCGAGGTCGGTGGTGCGGTCGGTGACGGCCTGGCCGCTGTGCTGCACGACCAGGTGGCCCAGGGCGCACGGGACGACGGTGAGGTCGCCGGTGGTGCTGAACACGATCGCCTCGTCCCGCTCGGTGCGCAGGGTGGCGACCTCGGTGCCGACGGGCACCAGGATGGCGTCCTCCTGCGGCGCGGACAGCCAGAACGTGACGTCGGTGCGGGCCGCGGAGGGCGGGAACAGGGTGATGCCGACGAGGTCGAGGAAGGCGAGGTGGTTCTTCTCCGGCACCCGGTTGAGGCGGTAGACGATCTGGTCGGCCATGTGCGCGAGCGTCTCGACGAGCGTGATGCCGGGGTCGGAGACGTTGTGGTCGGTCCACTCCGGGGCGCGCTGCTGGATGTAGCGCTTGGCGTCGTCGACGAACTGCTGGAAGCGGCGGTCGTCGAGGTTGGGGGAGGGCAGGGACATCAGCGATCGCTTTCGGGAGAGCCCGGGAGGCCCGCGGGGCCGGCCGTACCGTCGGGGAGGTCCGGCTCGTCGTGGGAGGGGATGACGTAGAACGGGAAGACGAGGCTGCGCGGGTTGTTGGTGCCGCGGATCGAGTAGCGGACGTCGATGTAGAGGACGCTCTGGTCGTCGTCGCCGGAGCTGACGTCGACGTCGTGGACCTCGATGCGCGGCTCCCAGCGGTCCAGGGTGGAGTACACCTCGTGCTGGATGCGGCCGGCGGTCTCCTCGTTGACGGGGGCGAAGACCAGGTCGTGGATGGCGCAGCCGAACTCGGGGCGCATCGGCCGCTCGCCGGGGGCGGTGGCCAGGACGAGTTGCATGGCCTCCTCGATCTCCTGCTCGCCGCTGACGAGGGCGATGCCGCCGGTGGGCCCGATGCGCAGGGGGAACGACCAGCCGGAGCCGACGAACTGTTCGGCCATCAGAGAGCCACCTGCCTTCTTCTTCCTGTGTCTGCCGCGAACTCGGTGCCCCGGTACGGCTGTTGTCCGGTCATGCCGGAAGGGGGTACTTGAGGGTGTTGACGAAGACGGCACCGAAGAGGTCGACCTTGACGGCCTTGATGTTCATGTTGGCCACGGCGTTGAGCGACAGCATGCCGGTGGCGTTGATCGTCGTCATGCCGCTCGACGACAGGTTCATGGCGCCGCCCATGGCGCTGATGTTGACCACGCCGCCCAGGGAGGTGAGGCTGACCATGGCCTTGCCCTTGAGGACGAGTGATCCACCGCTGTCGATCATGACCGACCGGCGGCCGCGGAGCGTGAGGCTGGTGCCCGCCTCCACCTCCACCGAACGGCTGCCGGTGATGCTGACGCTGCCCTTGCTGTCGACGGTGATCTCGGTCTTGGTGCGGTCGAGGTTGATGGTCAGCTTGTCGTTGCCGCTGGCGATCCGCACGCCCTGTTTGCGTCCGCCGGTCTGCTGACTGAGCAGGTCGACGCGGTTGCCCTGGCGGTCGGACAGGGTGTGCCGTACGGCCTTCTTCTTCAGGCCGTCGTGCAGCGGGACGTCGGAGACCTTGGTGGGCAGGTCCCGGCCGTTGTAGAGCCCGCCGATGACGAACGGGTGGTCGAGGGCGCCCCGGTCGAAGGCGACGAGGACCTCGTCGCCGACGTCCATGGGGAAGACCCCGCCGCCCCCTTTGCCGCCCATCTGCACGCTGCGCGCCCAGTCGCTGACGTAGGCGTCGTCCAGCCAGGGGAACTGCAGCTTGACCCTGCCCTGCTTGAGGGGGTCCTGTACGTCGGTGACGATGGCGTTGGCGACGCTGGGCAGCCGGGTGGCGCTCGACGGGTCCGTGCCGCCGCTGCCGCCCGAGGCGAGTCCGTACAGGGAGCGCCACTGGCGGCCGCTGACCGTGATCCAGGACTCGTAGGCCACGCCGTCGCCGAAGTGGTGGCGCACCGAGGTGACGGTGTACTTGCCCTCGAAGGGCTTGCCGACGTCGGCCAGGGCGACGGGGACACCGGGCCGCAGGTCGGGGTGGCCGTGGACGGCGACTTCCAGCTCGGCGAAGGAGGAGGTGACGTCGGCGGCCAGGGCCTTCGCGGCGTGCTGGACCTCGTCCTGCTTGTCGTAGGGGTTGGCGGTCTCGACGAGCTTGCCGGGCTTGAACTTGCCCGCGGCCGTTCCCGGGGTCGAGCCGATGCTGATGCCGGGATCGGTGGTGGCGGGCGCGAGTTCGGTGATCTTCTTCTTGGTGGTCACGTTCCAGCCGCGCGACTCGACCTTGCCGATCTGGTCGGCGGCGGTCACGGCGGCCCGCAGCCGCAGGATGTCGTGGCCGGCCTGGAGGACGAAGGTGCTCTTGTCGCCGTCCGTGTTGGGGGAGGGCGCGCCGGCCGACGGCTTCGGCGTGACGAACCGGAACTTCCCCTTGGAGTCCAGGTACATGACCATCTTGTTCTCGTCGGCCAGCCGGGACAGGAAGTCCCAGTCGGTGACGTTGGACTGGCTGATGAACCCGTACATGCCCTTGGTCGGCTGGATGCGGCCGACGGGCACGCCGTCCATGGCGACGAGCTTGCGGGCGATGTCGGAGGCCTTCTGGTTGCGGTACGCGGCCACCCGGCGCTGGCGCATCAGCCGGTGCCCGTAGTCGTAGCCGCGGATGACGGTGAAGCTGCCGGTGCCGTCGTAGTCGGTCTCCAGGCCGGTGACCTCGCCGGTCAGCAGGGGGTTTCCCTTGCCGTGTCCGTCGGCGATAGGGGTGATCACGACCTTGGTGCCGAACTGCACGTTCAGCTTGCCGAGGAGCCGGTGGTAGGGGTCGCGGAAGGTGAGGCGGAACGCCGCCGGGACGTTGACGCCCTGGTCGACCCAGCCGTCGGTGAGCATCGGGGCGATGGTGTCGGGCAGCTTGGCGCCGCCGATCTTCACCTCGACGATGCTGGAGAAGGAGGGACGCACCATCAGCGAGGCACCTCCTCGGTGGCGGGCAGCATGAGTTCGGTGCCGGTCGGCAGGTGGTTCGGGTCGTCGATGCCGTTGGCCTCGGCGATCACCCGCCACGCGTTGGCACTGCCGTACTCGCTCCAGGCCAGCGACTGGAGGGAGTCCCCCGCGACGACCCGGTGCACGCGCTGGGCAGTGAGGGCGCCGGAGGTCGGGTTCTGGCCCGGGGTCGGGCCGGGAATCTCCACCAGCGCCATCTGACAGGTGGCGCGGATGGGGACGCCGGTGGTGCCGAAGAGGCTGTACTGGGTCTCGATGGACGCGACGTAGGCGCTGAACCGTGCCGTGGAGAACGAGCCCCACTCGAAGACCACCCAGGGCGGCGACGGCTGGTCGGCGGCCAGGCTCTTGGCGGTCACCTCGCAGCACAGCAGCAGCGAGTCGACCTTCTTCATCACGGTGTTGCCGTCGGGCTTCATCGAGGAGTCCAGGAAGATCTCCAGGGTCATCTCCCGCGGCTCGGCCCCCATGAACTGAGGCTTCGCGGCCTTGCGCACGGCCGCCGTCGGTGTCGCCGTCCACTGGGCCCGCTGGCTGAGGGACAGCTGGGCCGGGTTGAACTCGAAGGCGAACCTCCGGATCAGCGCTCCGGGGGTGGTGGAGTCGCCGGTGGGCGGCTCGTGGATGGCGAGGTTGGCGCGCACGAGGCTCTTGCCGGCGCCCTTGCTGCTGGCCATGGTTCTTCCTCTCTCTGCCGGTGCCGGGCGCCGTCAGTCCGTGAATCCGTGGTGGGCGATCTCCAGGACCTCGTTGGCCACGGACGGGCTGTTGGGGTCGAGGCTCGGGCCCTGCCAGCTGACGGGCAGGACGTCGATCAGCCCCCAGCGGGCGACCAGCGTCCCGTCCGCGCGCAGCGCCGAGATCTGAGCGGTGGGCCGCTTGATGCCGGTCTGCACGGAGGAGATCCACTTGGCGACCTTCGCCGTGTCCGGCGTCAGGGGCCGGGTCAGCCGGATGTTGGAGAAGGTGACGCGGGTGGGCAGTTGCCAGACGAAGCCGTTGTTGCCGCCCTCCTGGCGCTGCTCCACGTCCACGTGGGTCGACAGGCCCTCGCACCCGTTGAAGTAACCGAGGCTCTCGCCGTCGATGGCGAGGCTGAACCAGATGGAGGAGCCCGGGTCCTTGCGGGTCATCGAGGGTCGGCCTTTCTGTCGTAGGAACGGAGGGACGGAGGGACGGTGGAGGCGGGCGCGGCCGTCCGGTCAGCGGGGGTCGCGCAGTCTGCCGGTCCGTTCGCGGTCCATGCGCAGTTCGGTACGGACGAGACGGGTGACGCGGCCGATGATCCGGTGCACCAGTACGTCGAGCTGGAAGTCGGTGAGAGCGCGCGGGTCGAACCCGCCGGCCGGGACCGCCGTGTACTCGGGCGGGCGGTCGTTCTGCCCCGCGGGCGGCGCGGCGGGGCCCGCCGAGTACGGGGGCGGCGGATCGTACGGCGGCGGCGGTCCGGCCGGGGTCTGCGGGGCCTGCTGGGACGAAGGGGTCCGCAGGCGGGAGAGGGAGTCGTGCACGGCGGCCGCCGCGCTCGCGGCCAGGGCACCGGTGGTGCGCCCGCCCCGCCCGCCACGGCCGAACAGGCGCTGGACCGGGGGCAGGCCGTCGCCCGCGGTGGCGGACGGGGCCTGCGTCTCGACGGGAAGGTCCGGACGGGGCGCCGACGGCGCGGAGGGCGCGGGCGGTGCGGGCGGTGTGAGGGGCGCGACCGGGAGCGGGGCCGCGCCGGTGCGGGAGGACGCGGGCCGGCGCAGCGGCACGGCCCTGGCCGGGGTGCGCTGCACCGCGGGGCGCGCGGCCGGGGCGCGCTGGACGGTGGTGCTCGGCGGCCCGTCGGCGGCGCCTGGGAGGGGCGTCATGAGGGTCGGTGTGACGGCGGCCGTGGGGGCGGCGGCCGGGTGCGGGGGCGCGGGGAAGGAGACGGGGAGCGCGGCCGGGGCCGCCGAGGAGGCCGCCGTCGTCGTGAAGGGCGGGGCCGCGAGCGGTGTCGCCGGCGGGAGGGCCGCCGACGCGGTGGCCCGCTGGACGGGCGGCGGCGTACGGCCTTCGGTCGCGAGTCCGGGCGCGGGCGTCGGCGCCGGGGACCGATGGGTGAGCGGGGCGGTGCCGGTCGGGGGCACGGACAGGGGGGCGCCGAGGGAGGAACGGCGCGAGGGGCGCGCGGCCGGAGCGGCGGAGGGCGTCGGGTCGGGCCTGGTGTCCCGGGTCGCGGAGGGTGCCGGAGCGGTGGGCGTGGCCGTGGCGCGCTGGACGGGCGGCATGGCGGGTGCCACGGCGGGCGTCGCGGGGGGTGCCTCCACGGCGGGCGTCGCGGTGGGGCGTACGTCGGGCGTCGCGGTGGGTGCCCCCGTGGCAGGCGTCGGGGTGGGGCGTACGGCGTCGGCCGGCTGGGAGGGGATGGGGGCGCCCAGGCCCGGACGGCGGGGCGCGGCACTGCGCTGCACGGGGGGCTGTTGCGCGGGGCGCTGCGGTACGGGATGTGCCGGGGCCGACGGCTTGCCGGGTGCGGGCCGGGAGAGCGGTACGGCGACGGTGGGCGCGACCGGCGTGGTCGGCGCGACCGGAGTGGTCGGCTCGGGCCGGGCGGCGGTGGCCGGTGCGGCGGGACTCTGGGCCGCTCGCTGGACGGGGGGCTGCGTCTGGGCTGCGCCGGGGTGCGGTGCGGGTGCCGGGTCGGCGGAAGGCGCGCTCGGCACACCGGCCGGCCCGTCCGCCGCGGCCCGCTGCACCGGCGGCTGCGGGGCCTGCGACGACTGGGTCGGGCCCGATGACGCCGCCTTGCGCTGGACGGGGGGCTGCGCGTCGGCGGGGAGGCCGGGGGAGGCGGAGGCGCGGGGCGCCGACGGGGGAGGCGTGGCGGCACGCCGGGCTTCGGGCGCGGTGCCGCTTCCGGTGGTTCGCGTCGGCCGTGCGGCGGGCGTTGCCCGTGCGCCGCCCTCGGCACCCGGGGACGGGGTGACCCGGGCCACGGCGCGCTGGACCGGCGGGGCCCCGGCACCCGGTGCCGTGTCCGCGCGGGGGCGGCCGGAGTCGGCGCGGGCAACGGTCGGCTCGGCGGGGGCGTCGGCCGACGCGTCGGCGCCGGGTGCGGCCGAAGGGCGGTGGGTGGCGGGCTCGTTGGTGCCGCCGGTGTCGTCGGTGCCGTCGGTGCCGGGGCTCTGGTGTGCGGACACGGCACGCTGGACCGGAGCGTCGGCCGGGGGCGAGGGCAGGGGCGACGGTGCGGAGGGCGGGGTCGCTGCCCGGCCGGTGGGCCGGGCGCCCGCGCCGGTTCCGGCGCCGGACGCGGGATCGGAACCGGGGGACGACGCTCGCTGCACCGGCAGGCCGGACGTACCGCCGTCGGCGGTGCGGGGCGCCCGGCCGGTGGCGCCGGGACCGACGGCCGGCGCGGGGGCGGGGCGCGGCGAGGGCGACGTGGGCCGGGACGGCGTCCGCTGCACCGGGGGTTCGCCCTTCGCGGCACCGGAAGCGGACCCGGCCTTCGTGCCGGACCCCGACCCGGACGCGGGCGCCGTGGGGTCGGCGGACGGGGACGCGGTGGGTGCCGGGGCGCCGGTCGCGTTGCCGTCGGTCGGGCGGGCGGTGCGCTGCGCGGGGGTGCCGGGTCCCGCAGGGGTGCCGGTCGCGGGCGCCGTCGGGTCGGTGGCCGGGGAAGTGCGGGGCGCGGGGTTGGTCTGCGGTGCCGTGCGTGGTGCCGGGGAGCCGGTGGCGCTGCGGTCGGTCGGGCGGGCGGTGCGCTGCACGGGGGTGCCGGGTCCCCCGGGGATGCCGGAGGCGGGCGCCGTGAGGTCACCGGCCGGGGAAGTGCGGGGCGTGGGGGCGGGGTTGGTCTGTGGCGTCGTGCGTGGGGCCGGGGCGCCGGTCGCGGTGGAGTCCGGCGGGGGAGTCGCGTTGCCGTCGGTCGGGCGGGCGGCTCGCTGCACGGGTGTGCCGGGGCCCGCAGGGGTGCCGGTCGCGGGCCCCGTCGGGTCGGCGGCCGGGGAAGTGCGGGGCGCGGGGGCGGGGTTGGTCTGCGGTGCCGTGCGTGGTGCCGGGGAGCCGGTGGCGCTGCGGTCGGTCGGGCGGGCGGTGCGCTGCACGGGGGTGCCGGGTCCCCCGGGGACGCCGGAGGCGGGCGCCGTGAGGTCACCGGCCTGAGAAGTGCGGGGCGTGGGGGCGGGGTTGGGCTGAGGCGCCGTACGTCGTGCCGGAGCGCCGGTCGCGGTGGGGCCCGGCGGGGGAGTCGCGCCGCCGCCGATCGGGCGGGCGGCTCGCTGCACCTGGGGGCCGGACGTGGCGCCCGACGGCCGTACGGCGGCGCGCTGCACCGGAGTGGACGACGCGGGGCCGTCGCCCGGGGCGGGGTGGGCGTGGTGGGCGGTGTGCCGGGGTCCGGCGGCCGGTGTCGTCCCGTCGCCGGAGACCGCAGGCCGGACCGCGGCGTCGGCGGGGGCGGTGGCGTCGGCCGGGACGTTGGCGGAGGTGTCGGTGGCGGCGGGCGGGAGCGCGGCGCGCTGCACGGCCGGGGGTGCCGGGAGGGCGCCCCCGGCCGGTGCCGAGCCGGGGTCCGCTCGGTCACCGTCCGCCGACGAAGCGGCCGTTCCGGGGGACTCGGGCGCCCTTCCGGTGGTCCGGCGGCTCGCGGGCAGGGACCGGCGCTGCACGGCCGGCGCCCCGGAGGGAACCTTGGTCAGGGTCTGCCGTGGAGACGGGGCGGCGGCGGGCGGCACCGGAGTCACCCGGACCCCCGGGGGGGCCTGGGCCGGTGTGCTCGCGGCCGCCGCGGACGACGCCGGCCCGGCGGAAGCCGCCCGCTGGACCGGTGCGGCCGGGGCCACGGAGGCCGCGGCGGCGGAGGCCGGAGACGCGGGCGCCGGGAACCGCGCACCCGACGCGCCGCTCCGCGAACCGGAGGCGCCGGGCAGGCCGGACGCACCGCCCCGCATACCCGGAACGGGGCCCGTGGGCGCGGCCGGGGCGGAGGCGTCGGCCGGTATCGCCCGCAGGGGAGCGACCGGCATGCGCTGCACCGGCGGTGCGCCGGCCGGAGACGCCAACGGTGTGGAGGACGTCGGGCGGGCCGGCGTACCGAACGCGCCGGACAGCAGGCTGTCGCCGGAGGCCGGGTTCAGCACCGCGGGAGACGGCGCGCCGGTGAACGACGGGTTCTGCCACGTCGGAAGACGGCCGCCGAACCCGGCGTCCGCCACTCCCGTACGGGCCGCGCCCGTGGCCCGCTGGATCGGCGGCAGGCCCGTCCAGGCGGCGACGGCGACGGGCGCGGGCCCGGCCGGGCCACCCGTTCTCCCGCCCGCGACCGGTCCCGGGTCCACGACCGGTCCCGGGTCCGCGGCCGGGGACGAACCCGCGGGGGCGGTCCCGTTTCCGTCTCCGCCCCCGCTGTCGCTCCCGGCTCCGCCGATACCGTCCCGACGGCTCCGCAGCCGGTCCAGGAATCCCACCGATCAGCCCTCCGCCGTGCCACGCGTCACGAGGGACGCGATCTGGTCCGTGTACCGGCGGCGGTCCTGGTGCTCCAGGTCCAGGATCGCCTCCAGGCTCCAGTGGAAGTGGTAGGCGACGTACGCGATCTCCTCGTGCAGCCGGTCGGTCGCGTACGTCACGATTCCCCCAGGCGGCTCCCGCCGAGTTCCACCTCGAAGGGCTCCGAGCAGTGCGGGCACTCCACGGCCGCGCGGGTGTGCCCCTCCGCGTTGATCTGGCGGTAGAAGTCCTGGAGGAACGCCAGGTCGGAGGCGAACATGTTCTCCACCACCCCGTCGTGCACCATCGCCAGCGTGCCCAGCCGGGTGATGACCCGGCCGAGCAGCACCACCGACAGGTACGCCGGGTTCTCCTGCACCCGCACGTCGCGCAGCGGGATCAGCTCGTCCCGTGCCGTCGCCAGGCGCATCACACCGTCCTTGTGGACCGTGCCCGAGTCGTCGACGTATCCGCGCGGCAGCTCGAAGGGGAACTCGGTCCGCATCTGCTGCCGCGGTGCCGTGTCGACCGGAGCCGCGGCGGGAGGGGCGGCCGGCGCCTCCGCGGACGCGGCGGCGGGAGCCGAACGGGGGAAGTCCGCTCCCGCCACCGCGGTCTGGGGTGCCGAGGCGGGTGCCTTGGCAGATGAACGTCGCATTACTCGACGACCAGTTCTTCGAACACGATGGTGATGGTCTCGGTCAGGGCGTTGGTGTCACCCGCCTTCAGGGTGCCCGCCACGACCTTGCTGCACCAGGCGTTGCGCAGGTTCCAGCGCTTGACCGGGTTGTCCTCGTAGTCCATCACGATGATCGTGGCGTTCTTGCGGGCGGTGGCCATCCGGCCCGCCATGGAGTCGTTGATCCACTGGGTGAACACCGACGACTGGCTCATGCCGCGCTCGACCTGGACCGAGCCGTCCTTGGCGACGCCCGGCATCAGGGTGACGTTGTTGCGTCCGGTCGTGCCCTGGTTCTGCTGGTACTTGATGACGTCCTGCTCGATCTGGAGGTTGGAGACCGAGTTGAGGTACTCGACCATCACACCGTCGATCTGGATACCGAAATTCGGTGCGACGAGTACGTCTTCTGGCTTGGGGAGAGACATGGGTTCGCTGTCCTTCTAGAGGATGAGGGAGAAGGGCGGGGGCGCGGTCCGCGCCTACTCGTCCAGTTCGCCGCCGCCGCTGGAGAACTGGGCCAGCCGGAAGATGACGAACTCGGCGGGCTTGACCGGCGCGATGCCGATCTCGCAGACGACCCGGCCGAGGTCGACGGACTCCGGCGGGTTGGTCTCCTCGTCGCACTTGACGTAGTAGGCCTGGTCGGGGCTCTGGCCGAAGAGGGCGCCGTTGCGCCACTCGTTGACCAGGAACGCCGAGACGTTGCGCCGGATACGGGCCCAGAGGTTGTGGTCGTTCGGCTCGAACACCACCCACTGGGTGCCGATCAGGATCGACTCCTCCAGGTAGTTGAAGTACCGGCGGATGTTCAGGTAGCGCCACGCCGGGTCGGAGGAGAGGGTGCGCGCGCCCCAGACGCGGATGCCGCGGCCGGGGAAGGAGCGGATGCAGTTGACGCCGATCGGGTTGAGCAGGTCCTGCTCGCCGCGGGTGATCTGGAGCTCCAGGTCCACGGCGCCGCGGACGACCTCGTTGGCGGGAGCCTTGTGCACGCCGCGCTCGGAGTCGTTGCGGGCCCAGATGCCGGCGACGTGACCGCTCGGCGGAACCAGGCGGGACTGGCCGGTGGCCGGGTCGAAGGACTTGATCCAGGGGTAGTACAGGGCCGCGTACTTGGAGTCGTAACCGGCCGTCTCCTGCCGCCAGACGCGGATCTGGCGGGCGTTCTGGCTGGGCGGCGGGTCGATGATCGCGACGCGGTCGCCCATCAGCTCGCAGTGGGCTATGAGACCGAGCTGGACGGCCTTGACGGCCTCCAGGTCGATCGCACCGCGCTGGTAGGCGGCCATCAGGTCGGGCACCGCGACCATGGAGATCTCGTCGATCGCCTCGAGACCGCCGAAACCGGTGCGGTCCGCGGAGTCGCCGAGGTACTCGGCCGGTCCGGGCTGCACGCTCTCGGCCTGCCTGGCCGGGGTGGCGGGGGCGGCGGCCGGCGGCGCGGGCAGCGCCACGGTCTGGTTCTCCGGCCGGACCAGCTGCGCGGCGGGCGCGGCCTCGGTCACGGTGATGAGCTTGGAGCGCTCCTTGACCTGGGTGACGACGTAGGAGCGGTTGCCCTTCTTGGCGCTCACGTCGAAGGTCTCGACCGGCTTGTCGCCGTCCTTGACGATCAGCTTGAAGCGCTCGGCGGCGCCCTCGCCCTCGGGGTCGGCGACCTCGACGGTCAGCGGGCCGCTCTGGCCGGCGGCGGTGGCCGTCACGGCGAACGTGCCGAGCTGCTTGGGCTCGGCGGCGGTCAGCGCCTTGGCGGTGCTGCCGGTGACGGCCGCGGGGGCGGCGGCGCCGTTGACCGAGCCGTCGGCGGCGGCATCCTCGGCCGAACCGCCGACGCGGACGACGTAGGCGGCCGAGCCGCCGTTGTTGAAGAACCCGTAGACGGAGTGTGCGAGGTAGTACCCGCCGGTGAAGTCACCGAAGGCCGCGACGTACTGCGTCCAGTTGGTCACCAGCGTGGGCTCGTTCAGCGGGCCGGTCGGGGCGAGACCGACGAAGGCCGCCACCGACGTGCCCACTCCCTCGATCGGGCGCGAGCCGCTGGCCACCTCCTCGACGTAGACGCCGGGCGACAGGTAGGACGGCATGCTCTGCTCTCCTCGGGGTACGAGACAGGACGCCCCTCAGCCTCACGCGCGCGTTGGTCCCGCCGAAACGTCCCGGGGTGCTGGTAGGGGGGCACATTCCGTGCCCCCGGTCGTGCCCGTTGGGGCAGTCTCCCCGCGTTTCGCGCCGTTTCCCCGGTGGACCCCTGGTGGTTGTCCGGCGTTTCTGCTTCAACATCTTCTATTGAGTGTCAGTTCGCCAGGATGTCATCTCGCGATCGCGCCCGGCCGGGGAACGCAGTCGCGTCGTACCGGGGCCGTGGCGTTGCGGGGGCAGCGGCGGTGACGGGGACGTAGAAAGGGTTGTTCGTGACGGACCGCTTGCACGAGACGCAGAACCGTCGCACGGCTGCCGCCCTTTCGGCTCCGCCACGCCGGCGGGCACCCCAGCCGGGCATGGCCGCCTTGCAGGCCAAGGCGGGAAACAGGGCCGTCACCACCGCGATCCAGCGCGCGACCGTCACGAGCCCGGGCCCCGAGACCACGGACGAGGTACGGGCGAGCTCGTCACGGACGCCGGAGGCGGCGGCGTCCGGGTCCGGGCAGGCGCAGGGGGAGCAGCAACAGGACGACGCCGCGCGGCGGAAGCAGGCGGCCGAGGACGAGGCGAAGGACCTGAAGAAGCAGGCCGGGACCGCGGCGCTGACCCGGGCGGACGCCGAGGCCCAGATGTGGCGGAAGACCGGAGTCGCCGCCGCGGCACGGAAAGAGGCGACCGCGGCCGAGGGCGAAGCGGCCAAGTCGAGGGACAAGACGGACGCGGCCGAGCGGGAACGGGCGGAGGCCGAGGGCAGGGAACGGGATTGGGCGGTACAGGTCGAGGAGGCCGAGAAGGCCCGCTCGGCGGCCGCGACCGCCGTGAGCGACCGGACCGGCGACGAGACCGCGGCCGGGAAACGGCAGGCAGAGGCGCGCGAGGGGCTGGCCGACGCCGAGGCCGAGGTGCAGAGGTGCACGGAGGAGGCCGATACGGCGGCGAAGGAACTGGCCGCCGTCGAGGCCGAGGTGGAACGGCGCAGGAAGAAGGCCGAGGCTACGGCGAAGGAACTGGCCGACGCCGAGGCCGAGGTGGAGAGGTGCACGAAGGAGTCCGACGACGCGGTGGAGGCCCACCGGCGGGCCGAGGCTTCGTTGGAGGCGCTGGCATCGGCCGAGGACGAGGCGCAGAAGCAGGCGAAGCAGGCCGCGGAGGCCGCGCACGCCGCGGTGGAGACCTGGGCCACGGCGGTCACGGCCGCGAAGGAGCAGGTGGTCGCTCTCCAGCGGAAGGCGGAGAAGCGGCAGGGGAAGGTCGAGGCCGAGGAGGAGAGGCAGCGAGAGGCCAAGGCCGCTGTGGAGGAGCGGGACGACGCGGTGAGGTCGGCGGTGACGGGCGTGGAAGAGGCCCAGAGCGTGTTGCAGGACCGGGAGCGCGAGTTCGCCGCGGCGACCCGGGCGCGGGAGGACGCCGAGGCCACGCTGACGACGCGGGAGGAAACCAAGGCCGCGGCGGAGCAGCAGGTGAGCCGGGCCGCGGCTGACAGGGAGCGGCAGGAGAACGCCAAGGGCGCCGCGCAGCAGGAGGTGGCGCGGTTCGAGGCCACGGCGAGTGCCCACAGGCAGGTGGAGAAGGACGCGCTGGCGGCGGCGGGCGCCGCGGCGCGGGTGCGGCAGCAGGCGGGTCAGGACGAGGCAGCGGCGCGGGAGGGCGCGACCGAGGCGACGAAGCGGGCGGGGGAAGCCGCCGGGCAGACGGAGCAGACGGAGCAGACGGAGCAGACGGAGCAGACGGAGCAGACGGCGGAGCCGGAGAAGCCGGGGCGGCTGAAGAGGTTCTCGAAGGCCTTCGGCTTCACCAACCTCAAGAAGATGGGCGATCCGGGCGACACCGTGATCCTCCGTGGTACCGCGCCCTCGGGAGCGGCGGCTCGCGCGGCCGCGAGTGACGCGCACCGTGCACCGGCGTTCGGCACCCCGTCCCAGCAGGTGTTCGAGTCCTCGCACAACTTCGGCATCACCGCTCTCGGGCTCGGCAACGACTCGCGCGGCCTCGTGTCCGCGTTGAAGACCCCGAAGGACACGCAGGGGTCGGCCGCCCACCAGGCGGACAAGGACAAGAAGGGCAAGTCGGCCGGCGTCCTGACGAACGCCACCATGCTCGCCGGTGACGGGATGAAGGTGGGCGGCGGCGCCGCGACGAAGAGCGGCATCGTGGAGGGAGTGACCGCCGCCGGAGAGGGCGTCGGTGTCACCACCGGACTGTTCTCCGTAGGGATCGGTGCCCGCGAGGGCAGGGCCATCCACCTCACGTCCCAGAAGCGCGACGCACTCAAGAAGCACGCTCTCAAGGACGTGGAAGCGGTCCGCACCCGGACGCTTCAGGTGGTGCTCGATCGCCTGGGTGCAGTGAACGCGGAGTTGGTCGACAAGGCGGCCGCGGAGTCCGGCTCGGAGGCCGGCCCGACAGCGGAGCAGATCGACTCCCTCGACCGTTCCCGGGCGGAAGTAGCGAGTCTCAGGACGGAGTTGCGGGAACACCTCGCCAGTGCGCAGCAGTACGCGATACACAAGCAGGACAACAAAATCATCAAGCGTGCGGTCAGCCTGGGCGGAAACGTGGTCCGTACGGCGGGCGGGATCCTGGTGGTGATCACCCTGGCCGGGACGCTCGCCACCCCGGCCGCACCCGCCGTGGGTGCCACCGGAGCGGCCGTCCTGGGCGGCCTCGCCGCTTACAAGGGCGGCAAGGGGGGCTACAAGCGCGCCGAGTCGGTGCGGCACCCCGACAAGTGGCGCCGCACCACCATGGCTCAGGGCGACACGGAATTCACCGAGGCGGGCGAGGAGCAGAAGGGCAGCGGCTGGCGTGCGGCCCTGGAGGCCGTCAAGGTGACGAAGTCCATCGAGCAGGGTGAACGTCAGCTCAGGGCCCAGGAGATCTACGCCCTGGCAGCCGGGCCGGCCGTGCCCGTCGGACGGAACGTGCCCGAAGACATCCGTGCCGAGGCGCGTGGTCTGCTCCTGGACCTCAAGTGCGACCCGGCCCGGCGCAACGAGAACGCGAAGGAGTGGAGCGACTCGCTCAACGACCCCGAGCAGCAGGAGGACTGGGAGAAGTACATAGCCAAGCAGCTCGCGTCCTGAAGCCACCCACCGGAACCCTTCCCCGCCATGGTGAAGCTGCCCCCGGCATTGCCCTCACGGCCCTGTCGGCGGCCGGGCCTCCCCCGTCAGGCTGGAGGCCGGACATCCGGTGTCGAGGGGGAACCGAAGGGGAACCATGGTGCGCGCCTACGAGGAAACCTCCGACCAGAGCGCCGCGAAGGGCGGTCAGGCTCCGCGCCGGGCCGTGACCGGACCCACCGGGACGACCGCGGGACGCGTCGGCACGGGCCCGATGACCCCCGCGACCGTCATGGCGCTCCAGCGTTCCGTCGGAAACAACGCGGTCCAGCGCCTCATCAAGCAGGACGAGCACCAGCACGGCGCCGGCTGCGGACACGACGGGATCGACGACGGCAGCCCGAAGGGCCAGGTCCAGCTCCTGAACGAGGCCATGGCCACCCCGAGCAGCCCGCTGTCCGGGCCCCTGCGCTCCGAGGCGGAGTCGTTCTACCAGGCAGACCTCTCTCCCACCCGTCTCCACGACAACCCGGTCGCCCAGCGCGCGACCGAGGCGCTGGGCGCCCAGGCCATGACCGTCGGCAACCACGTCTTCCTCGGCCCGCAGGCGGCCGGCCGCAAGGACGTCATCGGTCACGAGCTGGGTCACGTCAAGGAGAACCTGGCCGGCGTCCGCGAGACGGGCAACGACAACGGGGCGGGACTCGCCGTGACCGACCCGGGCCAGGGCTCCGAACGGGCCGCGGAGGCCGACGGCGCCGCCTTCGGTGCCGGAGCGCGGACCGCCCCCTCCGTCGTCGCCCAGCGCGCGGTCGCGGACCACGAGGACGAAGCGGGCTGAGGACCGGTCCGAGCCGATGGCGCGGGGGCAACCCATCGTGCCCTTACGACTCCTGACGTGCCCTTCGCAAACGGTTAGCGTCGGCGTGTGAGCCTTTGGACCTCCCTGGAGCCCGCGTCCGCCACCGTCGACCCCGGCAGCAGCACACATGTGCGCCTGAGGGTGCGTAATACCGGTGATGTCGTTGACGAGTACCGGTTCGAGCCGGTGGGGGATGTGGCTCCCTGGACGACGGTGGAGCCGCAGACCCTGCGGTTGTATCCGGGGACGACCGGCACCGTCGAGCTGACCTTCGCGCCGCCGCGTACACCTGACGCGACGGCGGGGCCGAATCCGTATGCCGTGCGGATCACGCCGACGGAGCATCCGGATGCGGTGACGGTGCCGGAGGGGAACCTCACGATCACCTCGTTCACCGAGGTGCGGGCCGAGTTGGTGCCGCCCACGGTGAAGGGGCGGTTCCGGGGCCGGCCGCGGCTGGCGGTGGACAACCTGGGCAATACGAAGGTGACGGCGTCGGTCGCGGGCAGCGACACCGGTGATCATCTGTCGTACGAGGTGCGTCCGGGGAATGTGCAGATCGAGCCGGGGCGTGCGGCGTTCGTGGAGACGACGCTGAAGCCGAAGCAGGTGATCTGGTTCGGGTCGAAGGAGGAGCGGCCGTACACGCTGGCGGTGCGGCGTTCGGGGGTCGATCCGACGGAGGTCGAGGGCACGTATGTGCAGCGTGGGTTTCTGCCGCGCTGGCTGGCGACGTTCTTCGGGATCTTCGTGGCGTTGGCGATCGCGTTCGTGATGATCTGGATCGCGTACAAGCCGCAGGTCCGCAGCAGCGCCACCGAGCGGACCCAGCAGGCGGGCGCCGCACTCGCCCCCAGTCCCAGCGCCTCGCCCGAGGCCCTGCCCAGCAGCGCCGAGTCCGCACCCGAGGCAGAGCCCGAGCAGCCGGCCGCCGAGAAGACCGGAAGCGACGGCGACGGTGACGGCGGCGGGGGCGACGGGGACAAGGGCGGCGGTGGCGGGGGCGGCAAGAAGCCCGACAAGCCGGCCGTGAAGCCGGTGGTCCCCGCCCGGAACGTCATGCTCCGCAACGCCACCACCCACATGTGCGCCGACATCCCCGGACGGGGGAAGGGCAAGATCAACGGAATCGTCCAGCAGGCCAACTGCCACGAAGAGGGCGACAACGAGTACTGGCACCTCGAAGTGAAGTACCCGAAGGGCGGCCCCGGCGGAGTGCCGCTCTTCCAGATCCGGAACGCCACGGACCAGTTCTGCATGGACCTGGGCGAGTACGGCGCCCGTCCGGTGGGGACGGGGATCGCCGAGTTCCACTGCGACGGCACCACGGCCGACAACCAGCTCTGGTGGGTCGACAAGCAGGAGAGCGGCGACTACTGGATCCGCAACTTCGCCAGCAACAACAAGTGCCTGAACGTGAAGGGCCAGAACGGGGGCACCGAGACCCCGCTGAACATCGCCGACTGCAGCAACGTCGACGACATGGAGTGGAAGATCATCCACCCGAACAAGGAGTGACACCCGGGGCCGGACGGCCGCTCGACCAGGCACCTCGGGGCAGCGAGCCCTGCCCCGACTGCCGCTGGCCGACCCGCAGTTGACGGGTAGCGTCGGCGTGTGAGCCTGTGGACCTCCCTGGAGCCCGCGTCCGCGACTGTGGACCCCGGCAGCAGTACGCGTGTGCGCCTGAGGGTGCGTAATACCGGTGATGTCGTTGACGAGTACCGGTTCGAGCCGGTGGGGGATGTGGCTCCCTGGACGACGGTGGAGCCGCAGACCCTGCGGTTGTATCCGGGGACGACCGGCACCGTCGAGCTGACCTTCGCGCCGCCGCGTACACCTGACGCGACGGCGGGGCCGAATCCGTATGCCGTGCGGATCACGCCGACGGAGCATCCGGATGCGGTGACGGTGCCGGAGGGGAACCTCACGATCACCTCGTTCACCGAGGTGCGGGCCGAGTTGGTGCCGCCGACGGTGAAGGGGCGGTTCCGGGGCCGGCCGCGGCTGGCGGTGGACAACCTGGGCAATACGAAGGTGACGGCGTCGGTCGCGGGCAGCGACACCGGTGATCATCTGTCGTACGAGGTGCGTCCGGGGAATGTGCAGATCGAGCCGGGGCGTGCGGCGTTCGTGGAGACGACGCTGAAGCCGAAGCAGGTGATCTGGTTCGGGTCGAAGGAGGAGCGGCCGTACACGCTGGCGGTGCGGCGTTCGGGGGTCGATCCGACGGAGGTCGAGGGCACGTATGTGCAGCGTGGGTTTCTGCCGCGCTGGCTGGCGACGTTCTTCGGGATCTTCGTGGCGCTGGCCATCGCGTTCGTGATGATCTGGATCGCGTACAAGCCGCAGGTCCGCAGCAGCGCCACCGAGCAGACGCAGCAGGCGGGCGCCGCACTCGCCCCCAGTCCCAGCGCCAGCCCCGAGACCCTGCCCAGCAGCGCCGAGTCCGCGCCCGTCGAGCAGCCGCAGGCGGAGCTGCCGGCCACGCAGGAGTCGAAGGACGACGGGGGCGGCGGGGACAAGGAGGACGAGGACAAGGGCGGCGGTGGCGGGGAGCCCAAGAAGCCCGACAAGCCGGCCGTGAAGCCGGTGGTCCCCGCCCGGAACATCCTGCTGCGCAACACCACCAGCCACATGTGCGCCGAGCTTCCCGGGCGGGAGAAGGGCGAGCTCGACGGACCCGTCCAGCAGGCCGTCTGCGACGACACCGACGGGGACAACCAGATCTGGGACCTCGAGGTGAAGTACGAGAAGGGCGGCCCCGGCGGGGCGGCGCTCTTCCAGATCCGGAACATCAAGGACAAGTACTGCATGGACCTGCCGTACCACGGTGCCGCTGCCGTCGGGACGCCGGTCACCGAGTTCACCTGCGACAGCACCACGGCGAACGACAACCAGCTCTGGTGGGTCGACAAGCAGGAGAGCGGGGCCTACTGGATCCGCAACTTCTCCAGCAACCAGAAGTGCCTCGGCGTGGAGGGCGCGAACGGCGGCGCCCTGTTCTCCAAGATGGTGCTCGACCATTGCAGCAACGTCGACGACCAGGAGTGGGACATCATCCACCCGAAGAAGGGCTGACGGCCGAGGGGGACCCGGCGGTCACCAGCCGCCCACCCCCGGCACCAGCCGGCCGGCCTTGCGGTACTCGCGGCGGGCGCCCTCCAGGAGGTCGTCCGCCGTCACCATGTCGTCGCGCCCGGCGGCGAGGTAGGCGGCGGTGACGACCGCGCTGCGGATCGAGCCGCCGGCCAGCTCGAACTCCCGGGCCAGCGGCTCCGGGTCGATGCCGTCGGCGCACGGGACCCGGGACAGGCCGTGCCGCCACAGCGCCAGGCGCTGCTCGGGGTCCGGGAAGGGGAAGTCGACCACCAGGTCCAGGCGCCGGGTGAACGCCTCGTCGATGTTGGCCCGCAGGTTGGTGGTGAGCAGGGCGATGCCGTCGAAGGACTCGAGGCGCTGGAGCAGGTAGGCGCTCTCCATGTTGGCGTACTTGTCGTGCGCGTCCTTGACCTCGGAGCGCTTGCCGAAGACGGCGTCCGCCTCGTCGAAGAGCAGCACGGCGTCGGTGCGGTCGGCCTCCGTGAAGATCCGCTCCAGGTTCTTCTCGGTCTCGCCGACGTACTTGTCCACGACCGACGACAGTTGGACCACGTACAGGTCGAGGCCCAGGTCGGCGGCGACCACCTCGGCCGACAGGGTCTTTCCGGTGCCGGACTCGCCCGCGAACAGGCCGAGGACGCCCCGGCCCCGTCCGCCGCCCGCGCTGAGCCGCCAGTCGCCGAGGACGCGGTCGCGGTGGCGGGCGCGCAGGGCGAGTTCGCGGAGCTGCACCAGGGGCTTGTCGGGCAGCACCAGGTCCTGCCAGTCCACGGCGGGCCGGATGCGCCGGGCGTGACTCTCCAGGCCGGAGGCCGACTGCCGGCGGGCGGCGAGCCGGACGTGGTCGGCGGTGACCGGGGTGCCGTCGAAGGCGGCGAGGGCGCGGGCGGCCTGCGCGGCCCGCTGGACGCGGTCCCCGCCGAGCCGGTACGGGGCGACGGCCGAGGCCAGGTCGAACCCGTCGGCGTCGGCTCCCAGCGCGGTCCGCCAGGCGGCGGCGCCCCCGGCCCGGCGGCCCGGTGCGTCCAGGACCAGCGGGTCGGTCGGCGACCAGTGCGGGTCGTACGGGCGGGGGTCGGTGAGCAGGACGGTCACGTCCTCCGCCGCGGTCAGCGCGCGCACCAGTGGACCCGGCTTCTCGGGCAGGCCCGCCACCACGACGGCCCGGCCGCTGAGGCGGGCCTCGCGCAGCAGCTCGGGCACGTGGTCCTCGGGCTCGGTGCAGCGCAGCGCGTCGACGCCCGCGGCGTCCAGGGCGCGGGCGAGGGCGGCCAGGCCGTCGCCCTCGCGCGGTTCGCGCAGGTAGGCGGTGAGCGGGCCCTCGTGCAGCCGGGCGGCCAGCCGGCGTACGAACGCGTCGGCGTCGGCGCCCCCGGCGGGCAGCGGGTCCGGCATCCCGAGCAGCAGGCCGCGGAGCGCGGCGTCGGGGGCGTCGTCGCCCAGCAGGTGGCCGATCAGCCGGTCCGGGGCCCGCAGCGAACGGGTGAGGAAGGGACGCTCGGGCTCCTCCACCTCCAGCAGGCCGAGAGCGCGCAGCGGCGCGGAGGCGTGGAACCGGGCGCGGGCCGCCGCCGTGTGCGCGGGCACCCCGCACAGGTCGAGGGCGAGGCCCACGGTGGCGCGCCGGCGGCTCACGTCGTTGTTGAGGTAGCCGTAGAGCGGCTCGAAGGTGCGGTCGACGTCGGGGGCGAGGGCGACGAGCAGCACGGCGGTGTCCAGCTCGGTCAGCCGAGCCCGGCCGGCCAGCGGCGCCAGCCGGTCCCCGGGGCCGGCCGGGCCGACGGCGTGGGCCGGGGGCTCCGCGGTGCCGGGCGCGTCGGCGCCGGACGGCCAGGTGCGCAGCAGGTGGTGGACGGCCTCGTCGGGCAGGTACAGGCCGCGCAGCGGGTCGTCGGCCGTGGGGTCGTCGGCGGTGCGGTGCTCGACCAGCGCGGTCACCCGGTCCCGCAGGACCCCGAGCCGGGCGAGCAGCGCCCGCGCGGTGTCGCCGGACGGTTCCGGCGGTCCGGGCGGTCCGGTCCGGGCGGAGGGGTGCGACGGGGAGGCCGGCGGGCCGGTCTCGGGGATGTTCACGGAGCTCACCGGGGTCACTGTCGTTTCGTACGGCCGTCCGGGGCGGCCCCCCGGACGGTGCGGGCAGCCCTCACCTGGTGCGGCCGGTGCGAGCGTCCCTCGGACATCGGCGGGTCGCCCTCCATGCCGCCGACCCGGACCGTCGCGCCCTCGGTGACCGGCGGACCGGCGTCGTACTCCGGGAAGGCCGGGAAGGGCACGGTCACCACCAGGTCCAGGGACGGCTTCAACTCGCCGCCCAGGGCGGACCAGATCTCGGCGAAGGACCGGGCCTCCGACTGGGTGCCGGCCACCGCCACCGTCACCGAGAGGCCCAGCGCACCGAGCGCGTCGGGAAGTTCGGAGGGCGGCAGGGTCTCGCGGGGCAGCAGCGTCGCCAGTACGGCCGACAGCAGGCGGTGTTCGTCCTGCGGGGTCTTCGTCCAGGCCGTCACCAGGTAGGACAGCCGGAACCAGCGCGGCGGGCGGCGGCGCTTGACGACGATGTCGTTCTCGTCGCGCACCGACATCTGACCGCGGTGCCGCCGGCCCACGTCCTCGCGGATGTCGTACAGATACGTGTTGATGACGGGAGCGTTGCGCCGGGCCGCCCAGTCACGGGTGGGCGCATCGAAGGCCACGTCGATGCCCGAGTCCGTCAACGCCCCGCTCTTGAGGAGGCTCTTGAGGACCTCGTCCACCTCGTGGATCACGCTCGTGCTCCCGCCTTGCCCGTCACAGACATCCGCCGTCGATCGTGCCCCGGTGCCCGCCCGCCCGCACCTGCCGCGGGGACGGCGGCCGGGCAGCCCGCCCTGCCCGTACGGGCCCTGGAGCCCGCGTTCGATTGCCCGTTCGGTCAGATGTAGCCTTCCCGGAGGGCATAGGCCACGGCGTGGGCGCGATTGCGCAGATGGAGCCGCGTGGTGAGTCCGTGCATGACGTTCTTGACGGTGCGTTCGGAGTAGGACAACTTGCCGGCGATCTCTCCGGTGTCGAGACCCTCGGCGACCAGCCGCAGGACGTCCACCTCTCGGGGTGCGAGGCCCAGCGAAGGAGCGCCGGGGCGGCCCGCCGCGCCCCGGTGCAGGGTGCCCACCTGGCTGATGAGGCGGCCCAGCAGGTCCGCGGGCAGGTCGCCGTCGCCGCGCGAGGCGGCCAGGACGGCCTGCACCAGCCGGTGGGCGGTGGCCTCGTGCCGCCAGACGATCGCGCCGACGCCGCATTCGACGACGTCGAGCAGTTCGCTCTCGCGGATCGTGCCCGTCACGAGGACGGCGCGCGCGCCCTCGCTGCGCACGATGCGGCGCAGCCGGGTCAGCGCGGCCTCGTCGAGCGCGTCCTCGATGAGCAGGGCGACCGTGCCGGGCCCCGACTCCTCGCGCAGGTCGATCTCCGGGTGCCGGCGCAGCTGGCTGACCGCGCCCTCGCGGCTGATCGGGTCCGGAGCGGACACCGCCACCGGAACCCGCCGGTCGACGATGCCGGGCGCCGCGCCCGAGCCGCGGGCCGAGGTGGTGGTCGTGATGGATGTGGTGGTGTTGCGGGGTGAGTTGAGCAACCGTTTCCCCCCTGTTCACGTGCCCGCAATACGGCACAGGCCGGTAGCGGATGTGCGTGTTCCACACTTATGGGACTGCGGGGACTTCGCAATCGTGGACCACCACGAGGTACACCACGAGACCAGTGCGCCGGCCGCCACAAGGGGCCGGCGGGCGGGCGTCCGGGCAGGTCGCGGTGGTCGCGCGGGGACGCGCGGGCACGTGGAGGCGGCCGCGGGTCACCGTGACCCGCGCCACTTCGCACCACCGTTCGCCGTGGTCGTTCGTCTCACACACCGGGGGAGCACCATCCACCACAGGAGGCACCGATGACCGGACCGCTCCGTGAACGCGACGACGCCCACGCGCTGTTGGCCGCGGAGATCGAGCGTGCCCGGGCCGGCACCGGCCGCCTCGTCCTGCTGCGCGGCGCCGGCGGCACCGGACGCACCGCCGTACTGGAGGCCGCCGTCCGGCACGCCGGGGACCGCGGCCTGCGGGTGCTGCGCGTGCGCTGCTCGCCCGAGGACACTCCGGTGCCCTTCTCCATGGTCCTCCACCTCCTGGGCCCCGTACCGGAGTTCACCGACATGACGCCCGGCGGCGACGACCGGGGCAGCGCGGCCCGGCTGTGGCGGCTGCTGCGCTCGTACGCCGCCGAGGGTCCGGTGCTGGTGGCCGTCGACGACGTCCACCTCGCCGACGACTCCTCGCGCCGCTGGCTGGCGGAGGCGGCCCGGCACGTCGACCGATTACCGGTACTGCTGGTCGCCACCGAGCGCAGCCAGTACGACATCGACCCGCGGCCCCCCGGACTCACCCAGGCCCTGTCGCCGTCCCTGGTGCGCACCCACACCCTCGCCCCGCTCAGCGACGCGGCGGCGGCCGGGCTGGTCCGCGACGCCTTCCCGGACGCGTCCGCGCCGTGGACGCGGGAGGTCGTCCTGGCCGGTGCGGGCAGCCCGCTGCTCCTGCACGCCCTGCTGGACGACCTCGGCGGCACCCCGCACCCCGACGGCGTCCCGCCCGTGCCGGACAGCTGCGCCGCGCTGTACCCCGGGTCGTACCCGGCCGCCGTCTCCTGGTGGCTGAACAGCGCGGGCCCCGCGACGGCCGACGTGGCGCGCTGCCTCGCGGCCCTGGAACAGGCGTGGCCCGCGAGTGCGGTTCCGGAACGGGCCGGGTCCAACGGTCCGGCTCCGGACGGGGCTTGGCCCGGGGGATGGGCTCGGGAGCGGGCTTGGGCCACGGGTGCGGCTGCAGAGGGGGCTTGGTCCAACGGTGCGGCTCAGGAGCGGGCTTGGTCCACCGGCCGGGCTTCGGAGCAGGCCGGGTCCACCGGCCAAGCTTCGGGCCAGGCTTGGTCTACCGGCCGGGCTTCGGAGCAGGCCGGGTCCACCGGCCAGGCTTGGTCCACCGGTCCGGCTTCGGAGCAGGCTCGGCCCGCGGGCCCGGATCCCGAGCAGGCCCGGCCCGGCGGTCCGCCGCGCCAGGGCGCGCCTCGGCATGCCCTCCCGCACCCGCCCGCACCGGCGTCCGAGGCCGTCCACCGGCACCCGCACGACACACCGGCGGTACGGGCGCGCCGACCCGCGGCCACCGCCCCGGGCTGCCGGGACGTGTGGGGCACGGACGCGGTGGACGCCGGCCGCGACCCGCAGGCACCGCCGTCGCCGTACACGCGCCGGCCGGCCTTCCCGGAGTCCGGGGAGCCGGGCCTCCTCCCGGAACCGCGGGAGCACGGGCCCTACCCGCACCCCACCGAGCCCGCCGACGTGCCGTACCCGCCGTACCGGGACCCGTACCTGTACCCGTTCACCGCCCCCGCTCCCGCCGCCCGGTACGACGGCCGCCCGGGGGCCGCCTCCGGTGCCGCCGGCTACGGCCGCACCGATCCGCCCGCGCCCACCCCGCCCCGTACGACGCTCCGGTACACCCCCGCCCCGTCCGCGGCGCGGGGATCGGCCGGGGACCCGGTCGACGTGCTCGCCGAGGCCGCCGGGGCCGACCCCGTGCGGGTCGAGGGGTGGCTCGCCGCCATGACCCGGCTCGGTCTGCTGCGCCCCGACGCGGGCGGCCACCCCCGCTACGCGCACCCGCTGCTGCGCGACGCCGTGCTCAGCGGCTGGCCCCGGCCGCGCCGCGAGGCCGTGCACCGGGCGGCGGCGGAGGCGATGCTGCGCCGCGGCGACCGGGTCGAGGCCGTCGCCCGGCACCTGCTGCGCACCCCGGCCGTCGGCCTGTCCTGGGCACTGCGCGTCCTGCGCGACGCCGTCACCGTCGCCGTGCACGACGCCCGGCCCGCCGACGCCGTCGGCTATCTGCGCCGGGCCCTGGACGAACCGCTGACCGACGACCTGCGGCAGCGGCTGCTCACCGAACTCGGCTCCCTGGAGTACGCGTCGGCCGACACCCCGGCCGCCATCGCACGGCTCGCCGAGGCGCAGCACCTGCCGGCCGAGCCCCGCAACCAGGTGCGTACCGCCGTCGCCCTCGGCACCGCCCTGGCCGGCCGCGGGGAGATCCGCACGGCGATGGAGGTACTGCGCCGCACCGAGGGCCGGCTGTCCGCCCACCCGGGGCTCGCCCGCACCGTGCAGACCGCCGGCGCCCTGCTGTCCGACGAGGACCTGGCGACCCGGCAGCAGGTCTACCGGTGGCTGTCCGAGACCGGCCGGGTCTCCCCGGAACTGGTCGGCACCGCCGGGCAGGCCCTGCTGGTGCGGTACGCGGCGACGGCCGGGCTGATCTCCGCCGACGAGGCGATGACCCGGGTACGGGACCTGCTCGCCCAGCCCACCGACCCGCTCGCCGAACCCTTTCTCCTCGGCACCGCCGCCGCGGTCGCCCAGTGGGCCGACGCACTCGACGAGGCCGAGCGGCTCGTGGAGCGGGGCCTGGTGGGACAGCACCCCGCCCTGCTGCACCCGATGCAGCACGCACTGCTCAACACCCGCGCCGACATCGTTGCCTCCCGCGGCGACCACGCCCGGCTGCTCGCCCTCGCCGCCGACCCCGGCCCCGGACCCGGCCCCACCAACCGCGACGCCCACGCCCTGATGGCGCTGGTCCACACCGGCCGCACCGACGAGGCCCTGCGCCTCGCGGACCGCTTCGACCTGCGCGAGGTGCCGGAGAACTGGGAGCTGAACCGCTACCTGTACGCGCGGGGCGTGCTGCGCGCCGCCACCGGCGACCCGACGGGAGCGCTCCACGACTTCCTGGAGTGCGGGCGGCGCCAGTCGGCCCGCGAGGTGGTCAGCCCGGTCGTCACCCCGTGGCGGACCGCCGTCGCGGAGATCCGGCTGGCGTTCGGCAGCGGCCCCGAGGCGCTCGCGCTGGCGACGGAGGAACTGCGGCTGGCCAGGGTGTGGAACACCCCGCGCACCGTGGGCCGCGCCCTGCGCGTGCTGGGCACCGCGACCGGCGGGCGGCGCGGCCTCGAGCTGGCCGAGGAGGCCGTACGGACCCTGCGCGACGCGTCCGCCGACACCGACATGGAGCTGATCCCCGCGCTGCTCGCCCAGGGCCGCCAGCTCCTCGACGCCGGTGAACGCGGGCGCGCCCGGTCCCGGTTGCGCGAGGCGGCGGACCTCGCCGAACGCAAGGGTGCGCTGCGCTGGCTCACGCAGGCCGGGCAGGCCCTGCGCGAGGGCGGTGCCCGGGGCTCCGTGGCGGCCCGCACCGGTGCCGGGGCACTGACCGGCAGCGAGCGCCGGATCGCCGAACTGGCCGCCGACGGCCGCACCAACACCGAGATCGCCGACCTCCTCCACCTCGCCCGGCGCACCGTGGAGACCCATCTGACCAGCACCTACCGCAAGTTGCGGATACGGCGCAGGACGGAACTGCCGGGCGCCCTGGAGCGCGGCGGACACCGGGAACGGGAGCCGCACCCCGATCCCCGGTGCTGACCGGGTCCCGTGCGGCCGCTCCTCACAGGTCGCGCAGCAGCCGCCCGATCTCCAACTGCTCGGTCTCCAGCGGGTCGCCGTCCTCGACGTTCCACAGGCTGTTCTGGAGCACGCGGCCCAGGGACCAGGCGCGGGCCCGTTCCCGGTCGAGGCCGAGGACGTCGGTCATGGCGTCGAAACGCCACCGGGTCTCGGCCGGGTCGTAGCGGTTGTCGAGGGCGGGCAGCAGGTCGAAGCCGGGGTCGCCGGCCAGCGGTTTGGGGTCGATGGCGAGCCAGGGAGCCCGGTCCGAGGCCAGCACGTTCTCGTAGTGCAGGTCCCAGTGCAGCAGCCGGTCGCCCGGCTCGTCGGCGACCTCGCGCACGGCGGCGGCGCAGTCGGCGACCAGCCGCCGGTCCGCCGGGTCCGCGATGCGCTCCAGCGTCCCGGGCGTCCGCTCCAGCATGCCCCGCGCCATGTCCCCGAGCCGGCGCATCCCGGGCGGCGCGGGCGTCGCGGTGAGGTGGGCCAGCAGCCGGGCGATGACCAGGACGGCCTCGCGGGAGTCCTCGACGTGAGCGAGCATGCGGCCGGAGTCCAGGCGTTCCAGGAGCATGGTCCCGGTCGCCGCGTCGTGGTCGAGCAGCCGCACCGCGCCGTCCCCGGCCCACACCCGCAGCGCGACGGGCTCGCCCTCGCTCTCCGCGTCGAGGATCTGGAGCTTCAGCACGGCCTCGCTGCCGTCGCGCCGCACGACCGGCAGCACCAGCGCCGCCCACCCGTGCATCGACGGCCCGTCGAGCCGCAACTCCCACCGCTCCAGGAACCCGGCCGCCAGCGCGGGCAGCCCCTCGACGAAGGTCCGCCCGGCCTCCCCGTTGTACTTCGCCTGCGCGGCAACAAGCCCATCAGGTACGACAATCACCCACCCGACCCTACCGTGGCCCCGGCCTCAGCCCACCGGCTCCCGCACCGCCCGCTCGGCCGGAGTCCCGTGCTTCGGCGCCTTCGCCGTCACCATCACCCCCGCCACCACCCCCGCCAGCAGCATGACCCCCGCCGCCACCCAGATGGCCACCGTGTACCCGTGCACGATCCCCTCCCGGACGATCAGCTCCCGCTGCGAGGGATCCCTCAGATGCGCCGCGATCCACGACGCACTGGTACTCGTCGCGATGGTGTTGAGCAGCGCCGTGCCGATCGAGCCCCCCACCTGCTGCGAGGTGTTGACCGTCGCGGAGGTCACTCCGGAGTCCCTCGGGGCGACCCCGGCGGTGGCCGTGGAGAACACCGGCATGAAGGTCAGGCCCATGCCGAGGCCCATCAGCACCAGCGCCGGAAGGATCTCGGAGACGTACTCGGAGTGCACGGTCATCCGCGTGAGGATCACCATGCCGCCCGAGGCGAGGAGCATGCCGGGCACCATCAGCATGCGCGGACTCACGTGCGGCAGCAGCCGGGCCGAGATCTGGGTGGAGCCCACGACGATCGCGACGGTCAGCGGCAGGAACGCCAGACCGGTCCGCACGGGGGAGTAGCCCAGGATGACCTGGAGGTAGTAGGTCATGAACAGGAACAGCCCGAACATGCCGATGACCGCCAGCATCATCGTCAGGAAGCAGCCGGCGCGGTTGCGCTCCCGGATGACGTGCAGCGGCAGCAGCGGCGTGGCCGCCCGGGTCTGCCACCACACGAAGGTGGCCAGCAACGCCACCGCCAGCGCGAACAGGGCCAGCACCAGCGGGTCGGTCCAGCCCCGGGGCTGCGCCTCGCTGAAGCCGTAGACGAGGGCGACGAGGCCGCCGCAGCCGAGGACCACCCCGGGCACGTCGAGCCGGGCGTCGGCGTGGCCGGGCCGGTCGTGCAGCAGGGCGAACGCGCCGATCACCGCGATGACGGCGATGGGGATGTTGACGTACAGGCACCAGCGCCAGTTCAGGTACTCGGTGAGGACGCCGCCGACGATGAAGCCGATCGCGGAGCCGCTGCCGGCCAGGGCGCCGTAGATGCCGAAGGCCTTCCCGCGTTCCCGCGGGTCGGTGAACGTGGTCGTCAGCAGGGACAGCGCGGACGGCGCGAGCACGGCGGCGAACACGCCCTGGAGGGCGCGGGCGCCGAAGAGCATCGCCGAGGTGGTGGCGGCGCCGCCGATCGCGGAGGCGCCGGCGAAGCCGATCAGGCCGATGACGAAGGTGCGTTTGCGTCCCACCAGGTCCGCGACCCGCCCGCCGAGCAGCAGCAGACCGCCGAACGCGAGGGTGTACGCGGTGATCACCCACTGCCGGTTGGCGTCGGACATGTCCAGGTCGCGCTGGGCGGAGGGCAGCGCGATGTTCACGATCGTCGCGTCGAGGACGACCATCAGCTGGGCCAGGGCGATGACGACCAGCCCCCACCAGCGGTGGGGATCGGTCTCCCCGGGCGCGGCGGGTCCCCCTGTCCGACCTGTCCGGGAGCCACTCATTTCGCCAGAAGAACACGATTCGGGACGGGGCGCATCCCGTTGCCCGAGCCGTGGCGCGGATCGGCACGCCGGCCGCCGGTCACGGTTCGAGGACCACCTTGCCGGTCGTTCCCCGGTTCTCCAGGGCGCGGTGCGCGGCGGCGGCGTCGGCGAGCCGGAAGCGTCGCACGGCCGGGACGAGCCGGCCCTCGGCGGCCTCGGCGAGGGCCCGCAGTTCGAGGGTGCGGGCGGGATTGGCGCCGCCGGCCCTCTCCATCATCACCGGGCCCAGCACCCGCCTGGAGACTCCCTCGACGAAGTAGGGGTCCCGGTCGTGCGGGCCCTTGGCCGACCAGCCGAAGACCAGGTGCCGGCCGCCCGGCCCGAGCAGGGCGACGGCCTCGCGCGCGGCGTCCCCGCCGACGCCGTCGAAGACGACGGTGGCGGCCCTGCCCCCCAGGTGGGCGCGGACCTTCGCCGGCCACCCGGGATCCCGGTAGTCGACGGCGAGATCGGCGCCGTTCGCGGCGACCAGCGCGGTCTTCTCCGGACCGCCCGCGAGGCCGACCACGGTGGCGCCGGCGTTCCTCGCGTACTGCACCAGGAGCGTGCCGATGCCGCCCGCGGCGGCCGTGACCACGGCAACGGAACCGAGACCGAGGCCCGCGAACTGAAGGATCCCCATCGTCGTACGCCCCGTGCCGATCATGGCGACGGCCTCGGCGAAGTCCAGGTTCGCGGGGATCTCGTGCAGGCGGGCGACGTCGGTGACCGCGAGTTCGGCGTAACCGCCGGGGGCGAAGCCGAGGTGGGCGACGACGCGCCGGCCCAGCCAGCGCTCCGGAGTGCCCTCCCCGAGGGCGTCGACGACGCCGGCGACCTCGCGGCCGGGGATCGTGGGCAGTTCGGGAAGCGCGGGCGTCGGGCCCTGGATGCCCTCGCGCAGGGAGGTGTCCAGGAGGTGGACGCCCGCCGCGCGGACGGCGACCCGGACCTGGCCCGGGCCCGGCGCCGGGTCCTCGACCTCGTCCAGGACGAGGTTTCCGGCCGGGCCGAAGGCGTGCAGTCGGATGGCGTGCATGGCGGAACCCCCAGGGTGAGGAGCGGAGCTGTTGCGGCCCCCACTCAACGACCTCAAGCACGCTTGAGGTCAAGCACGCTTGAGGTCGAGCTCGCGCCGCCCGAGGGCGAGGGAGACCGCCGTCAGCGCGCTGTTGAAGGAGACCTCGGAGAGCAGCCCCGGCGAGGCGACCTGGTCACCGGCGAGGTAGACGCCGTCGCCCCGGTCCACGGCCGGCCGGTCGCGCCACGTGCTGCCGGGCAGGTCGACGGCGCCGGTACGGCCGTTCGCGACCGCCTCGCGCCGCCAGGTCAGCCGCTCGCGCCAGCCGGGGAAGCCGAGGTCGAGCAGCTGCTCGGCCCGTGCGGTGCCGTCCGCCTTCGACTCGTGCGGTGCGAGGGGGATCTGCCCCTGGACCAGCTGCTCGCCCGCCGGCGCGAGCGTGCGGTCCTGCGCGGTGAACCGCTCGATCCAGCCCGGCGCGTCCAGGTCGGAGACGGCGAAGGCGTCGCCGCGCCGGGTCCGTACCGCCAGGTCGACCAGGGTGGTACGACCGCTCGGCCAGGTCAGCGCGGGGTCGTCCAGCAGCCGGCGGGCCGCGTCGAGGGAGGTGGCGACGATGACGGGGGTGTCGGTGGGCAGTGTGTCCACGCGGGAGAGCGTCTCCACCCGGACCCCGAGGTTCCAGGCCAGGGCGGCCATCCGGTCCACGACCCCGCCCCAGCCGCCGCGCGGGTAGTGCGCCTCGGGCGGCAGCTTGGCGGCCCGCCGCAGCCGCTCCTGCACGAAGGCGGCGGACAGCGACCCCGGATCGTGGTGGAAGAGGGCGACCGCGCAGTAGTGGGCGGCGGCGCGGGCGCCCTCCTCACCGGCGATGCCGGTCGCCCAGGTCAGGAAGTCGGTGTCGACCGGCGCCGGTCCGACCCCGCGCCGCAGCAGTTTCAGCATCGCGAACGGCGGGGTGCGGCGCAGCGCCCCCTTGTGCCGCAGCCGCAGCCGGGCCGCCTCCAGCGGCGGGATCGGCGCGAGCGGACCGATCAGGTCGCGCCGGCGCAGCCAGGCCCAGTGCGGGCCGCCGTTGTAGAGGGCGTGCGGGCCGTCATTGGTCCGGTAGGGTCCGTCGGCCGTCCGGGCCCGCCCGCCGAGCGTGTGGTGGGCCTCGTGGACGGTGACCTTGGCGCCCGCCTCGGCGGCGGTGATGGCCGCGGTCAGTCCGGCGAAGCCGCCGCCGATGACGGTGATGCGATGCATGGCTCGGGTTCTCCCTCGGTTCGGGGGCGCGGTCGGGTCGCCTGGCACGGCGCCTGTCTGCCCGTACGACGGCCGAGGGGGCGCCGGATGTGACATCCGGCCGGAAGAATCGGGATATTCGCAGGTCGGAGGCGGTTGTCAGTGGCGGGGTGCAGCATGGGCCCATGGCGAGGAGAACGGCGCGGACGACGGGTACGACGGGTAGGACGGGAGCGGCGGGAGCGGCGGGCGGGCGCGGCACGACGACCGTGCGGGGGGCGAGACGCCCGGAGCTGCGCCTGCCGCCGCTCACGCCGTACGAGGACGACGACGGCCTCGAGCCGGACGGGGACTACGACGCGCTGGACTTCCGGGAGGCGGACCTCACCGGCCAGGACGGCGCGGGCGCCCGCTTCATGGACTGCGCGCTGACCGGCTGCGCGTTGGACGAGGCGTCGCTGCGCGCCGCCCGGCTGCTCGACACCCGCCTCACCAGCGTCCGGGGCGTCGGCACGAACCTCGCGGAGGCGACCCTGCGCGACGTGGAGCTGCTCGACGCCCGCCTCGGCGGCACCCAGCTGCACGGTGCCGTGCTGGAACGGGTCCTGATCCGCGGCGGCAAGATCGACTATCTCAATCTGCGCCGGGCCCGCCTCAAGGACGTCGTCTTCGAGAGCTGCGTCCTGGTCGAGCCGGACTTCGGGGGCGCCCGCCTGGAGCGGGTCGAGTTCGTGGACTGCGCCCTGAAGCAGGCGGACCTCAGCGCCGCCACCCTCACCGACGTCGACCTGCGCGGCGCCACCCCGCTGGAGCTGTCGCGCGGGGTGGACCGCCTCTCGGGCGCGGTGATCAGCCCCGCCCAGCTCCTCGATCTCGCACCGGTGCTGGCGGCGGAGCTGGGGGTGCGGGTGGTGGGGGACGGGTAGGTACCCGCCCCCCGCCGGTCGGCACGGTCAGCCGGCCGAAGCGTCCCGTGTCACCGCGCGTGCTTCGGTGAGGGCGCGCTGCCTGATGTCGCCGAACAGCGGCATCGTGGTGGCGGCCAGGATGTCGTCCCTGCCGATGGTCCGCCTGTCGCCACTGCGGGTGGACAGGGCTCCGACGAGATCCTTGGGGAACGGAGGCGGGGCCACTTCCTCCGCCGTCCCCAAGGTGACCGATCCGAAGCGTTTGACCCCTCCCTCGCGGACCACCATGGCCGCGTTCCGGGCGAGGCCCGTCAGGAAGAAGCTGGCAATTCCGTCCAGGTCGCGGACCATCACCGGGACGGCCGTCACTCCCCGGCCCCGCAGCAGCTTCCGGACCCCGGCCTCGAACCTGTGGGCGCCGGCCACGGCACTCGGCTTGCGCGACCCGCGGCGTTCACGCAAGGGCACGAGGACACCCTCGGCGTCGTACAGGTCGCCGGTCAGGCCTCGAAACGTCGGGCTGTGGTCGTACCACTCCTCGCCCACCTCGACCTCGACGTTCCGGTCGATCGCCGAGACCAGGTCCGCGGGTATCAGCTTCTTCCGGCCCTCCTCCGCCGCCGCTCTCCTCGCGCCGTCGATGATCTCCCGCAGCACGGTCCGCGTCACCGATGCGGCGGCCCACGCGGCCGTCCGGGAGACGTGCAGCGGGGTCACGTCCCTGAACACCGCTTTGACGAGGGGAGGTTTGAACGGCGGGAGATCCGAAGCCGTCTGAGCCCGCCGCGAGGTCACCGTCGACACTTTCACTCCTTCATGTCCTGTCCCGCAGTGGATGCCGCCCCCGCGACCGTCCAGACCGCCATGCCCCACAGGGAGAGCGCCGAGACGGCGCCCACCACGAGGCGAACGGTCTCGTCCGGGCCGTCGGTGAGCCACACGGCGAGGCCCGACGCCCCGGCCACGGCCAACAGGGCCGCCGGCACCCGCAGCCGGGGCTGCTCGAACACCGCCGCGAGCGGGAGGAAGTGCAGCCCGACGACGATCGCGACCAGCGCGGGAATGAGTACCGGCGACCCGGCGCGAGCGCACACCACGGCGATGACGACGATCAGCAGCCACTGGAGACCGTTGATCTGATTGAACCGGCGACGCCGGTCGGCGGGGAACGGCCCCCCTGCCGACGCGGGCAGAAAACGGCGCGCGGCGAGCATCAGCCCCACCGTGACGGCACAGCCGGCCACCACCTCGACCAGCCGCGCCGTGCCGTCGAACGCACTCGTGGCCAGCAGCCACCAGCCGAGCCCGAACAACGCGAGGAACCCCACCCCTGACTTGAACATGATCGACACCCTAGGCGGAAGGGGGCCCGTGCCGGGTCGTCAGGACGCTCAGGGCATACGCGGGAAGCGGGCCTGGAGGGACCAGATCGCCGGGTTGTCCGCCAGGTCCTCGTGCAGGTCGGTGAGGTCGGCGAGCAGGTCGTGCAAGAAGTCCCGGGCCTCGCGGCGCAGTTCGGTGTGGGAGAAGGACAGCGGGGGTTCGGTCGCCGGGAGCCATTCGGCCTCGATGTCGACCCAGCCGAAGCGGCGCTCGAAGAGCAGACGGTCGGTGGACTCGGTGAAGTCCAGCTCCGCCCGCTGCGGCCGGGCGGCGCGGGATCCCGCCGGGTCCCGGTCGACGTGCTCCACGATGTCGCACAGCGCCCACGCGAAGTCGAGCACCGGCACCCATCCCCAGGCTGTGGACAGCTCCCGGTCCGCCTTGGTGTCGGCGAGGTACACGTCCCCGCAGAACAGGTCGTGCCGCAGGGCGTGGACGTCCGCGCGCCGGTAGTCCGTCTGCGGCGGGTCCGGGAAGCGGGTGGAGAGGGCGTAGCCGATGTCGAGCACGCAGGTGATGGTGTCACGGACAGCGGCGCCGGGACGGACGGGTGCGCGGCCGCGGACGCGGATCCGGCCGGTCGCCCGGCGCCCCTGCGCTCCGTCGCCGGCGCCCGGGCGACCGCGCAGCGGGCCCGCTGCCGCCGCCGTGGGCGGCGGTCCGGCCCGGGCGGTGAAGGGCTCAACTGTGCCTGGAGTACCGGTTTTTCCACCCGCCGCCCCTGTCTCTATCCTCGTCCCCAATCCCGGCGTGCAAGGTGTCGTCGGGGGAGAGGAAGCAAGCATGGACGGGTTGATTCCGGACGATCCCGAACGGATCGGCAGCTACCGGTTGCTCGGCAGGCTCGGTGAGGGCGGCATGGGCCGGGTGTATCTGGCGCGCTCCGACCGGGGCCGGACGGTGGCCGTCAAGACCGTCCGTGAGGAACTGGCCCGCATGCCGGACTTCCGGCGGCGCTTCGCGCAGGAGGTGAAGGCGGCGCAGCGCGTCGGCGGTGAGTGGACCGCGCCGGTGCTGGACGCCGACACCGAGGCGGCCACCCCCTGGGTCGCCACCGGGTACGTCGCCGGGCCCTCGCTCGCCGAGGTCGTCGACCGGCAGTACGGGCCGCTGCCCTCCCCCACCCTGCGCGTGCTGGCGGCGGGACTGGCGAGGGCGCTTCGGGCGATCCACGGCGCCGGCCTCGTCCACCGTGACCTCAAGCCCTCCAACGTCCTGGTGACGATCGACGGCCCCCGCGTCATCGACTTCGGCATCGCCCGCGCCCTGGACGCCTCCACGCAGTCCGGCGAGGGGCTCACCAAGGCCGGTGCCGTCGTGGGGTCGCCAGGCTTCATGTCCCCCGAGCAGGTGCGCGGGGAGAAGGTGTCGTACGCGAGTGACGTCTTCTGCCTCGGCGCCGTGCTCGCCTACGCGGCGACGGGCCGGATGCCCTTCGGCACCGACGAGGGCGGGTTGCACTCGCTGCTCTTCCGCATCGCGACCGAGGAGGCGGACCTGACCGGGGTTCCCGAAGCCTGGCAGGGCGTCGTCTCGGCCTGCCTGGCGAAGGAGCCCGAGAAGCGCCCCACCCCCGAGGAGCTGTTGACGTCGCTCGAGGACATGGCGGGCGGGGCCGGCGCCCCGGGCGGCGCGTGGCTGCCCGGCGAGGTGCTGGCGGAGCTGGGCCGGCACGCCGTGCAGCTCCTGGACAGCGAGGACCCGGAGGACCGGGTGCCGGTCGGGGCGGCCCCCGGTGTGGCTCCCGCCGCGGGTTTCGGACCGCCGCCCGCCGCGTACGGTCCGGCGACGCCTCCGTGGCAGGGCCGCTCGCCGCTCGACGCGGGACCCGGGGCCGCCCGGCCGTCGCCGTACTCCACCCCGGCCCCCGCGGCGGCGCCCGCCACCCCGTCGCCGTACGCCCCGCCGCCCGCCCGCCCGGCGCAGGGACTGGCCACGGCGCTGAACGTCCTGCTCATCGTGTTCGTCGTGCCGGTGCTGTTCGGTTTCACCGTCCTCATGACCGTCTACGGCGAGCTCGGCGGCCGGCCCGGTTCCTCGTCCCCCAGGGGCATCGACGACTTCAGGGCGTTGCAGGTGACGGGTCTCGTGGCCGAGAGCCTGGGCCTGCTGGTGCTGCTCGCGGCGGCGACCGTGTGGGTGTGCTGGTTCCGCCGGATGCGGCGGAACGCCGAGTCGTTCGCGCCGGGCCGCATCCGCTACAGGCCGGGCCTGGCGGTGGGTTCCTGGTTCGTCCCCGTCGTCAACTTCTTCCTGCCCAAGCAGATCGCCAACGACATCTGGACGGCGACGACCGGACGTCCGGCGGGTGCCGGGCGGTGGCTGATGCACGCCTGGTGGTGGCTCTGGGTGGCACACCTCGCGACGGAGCTGAGCGCCTACAGGAGCTGGGACGAGGAGGAGACCGCCGCGGACGCCAGGGAGACCGTCCTCAACGCCCTGGGCGGCGACGTCGTCGCCGTCGTGAGCGCCGTGTTCGCCGTGCTCTTCGTCTCCCGGCTCACCCGGCTCCAGAGGGAGCGCGCCGGCGGGGCCCGCTGAGAGTCAGTTCGCCGTCGTGGCCCGGCGGACCGCGTCGCGCAGCAGGGCGCGGCGGCGTTCGTGCACGTCCTCGGGCTCCTCGGCGGTCGCCGCGTAGACGTTGCTGACCGGCGACCAGGCCATGGACATGGCGATGACGAGGGCCAGCACGTCGAACGGGTCGCCCGGCCGCACCCGGCCCGCCGCCTGGGCCTCGGCGATGGCGCGGAGCTTGGCGTCGTCGCGGCGGTCGGCGTCGTCGACCAGGTGCCCCGCCGGGCGCCGCTCCAGCCGCGCCCAGGTGGCCAGCCGGATGAGGTCGGGGCGGCGCAGGTACTCGTCGTAGAGGCGTACGGCCCAGTCCGCGAGGTCGTCGGCGTCGATCGGCACGACGTTCACGATGCGGTCCAGCGAGCCGAAGAAGATCGCGTCGAACAGCCCGTCCTTGCTGCCGAAGTACCCGTAGAGCTGCGCCTTGTTGGTGCGGGCGGCCGCCACGATCCGCTCGACGCGCGCCCCGGCGATCCCGTGCTCGGCGAACTCCCGGGTCGCGACGTCCAGGATGCGCCGGTGGGTGGCGGCGCCGCGGGAGGTCAGGGGCTGGTCGGGAGTGCGGCCAGAGGTGCGGTCGGGCATGTCCGCAGGATATCGCACGCCTAAACAGAACAGTTGGTTTGCCTGATGCCGTGAGCGCGCCTACGCTGCAATAGACCGAACAGTCTGTCTGAGGAGCTGGTGAGTGCCATGAGGACCACTGTGGGCTGGGAGGCGCGGACCCCGGACGACGGCGACGCGACCGCGCGGGTGCTGCGACGCACCCCCCTGCACCGGCGCGACCTGCGCCCCGACGACCTCGCCGTCCGGGTCGACTACTGCGGCGTCTGCCACACCGACCTGCACGCCGTCCGGACCCGCGCCGCCGACGGAGGAGCGGCGCCCCTGGTCCCGGGGCACGAGTTCACGGGCGTGGTGACCGGGACCGGCGCCGGGGTCACCCGCTTCCGGGCCGGAGACCCGGTCGCCGTCGGCAACATCGTCGACTCCTGCGGCGCCTGCGCCATGTGCGAGAGGGGCCAGGAGAACTTCTGCCACACCTTTCCCACCCTGACCTACGGCGGCACCGACCGCGTCGACGGATCGACCACCCTCGGCGGCTACAGCCGCGAGTACGTGCTCGGCGAACGGTTCGCTTACGCCCTCCCCGCCGGCCTGGACCCGGCGGCCGCGGCACCGCTCCTGTGCGCCGGGATCACCGTCTGGGAGCCCCTGCGCGCACTCGGCGCCGGACCCGGCACCCGCGTCGCCGTGGCCGGTCTCGGCGGCCTCGGGCACCTCGCCGTGAAGTTCGCCGTCGCGCTCGGCGCCGACACCACGGTGATCACCCGGTCGCCGGACAAGGCCGACGACGCCCGCCGTCTGGGCGCCCGCGGACTCGTCGTCTCGACGGACCCGGAGCAGATGGCCGCCGCCCGCGACCGGTTCGACATCCTCATCGACACCGTCTCCGCCCCGCACGACCTCGGCGCCTACCTCCGGCTCGTCGCCCTGGACGGCACGCTCAGCCACCTCGGGCACCTCGGGCCCGTCACCCTGGACACCCTCGACCTGCTCATCGGCCGCAAGAAGCTCAGCTCGGCGGGCAGCGGCGGCCGGAAGGGCACCGCCGAGATGCTGGCCTTCTGCGCCGCGCACGGCATCACCGCCGACATCGAACTCCTCCCCTCCGCCCGCGTGAACGAGGCCCTCGACCGCCTGTCCCGCGGCGACGTCCGCCACCGCTTCGTCCTCGACCTGTCCGACCTGGACTGACCGGCACCCGGCCCTGCTGCTCCACGCCGCCGAGGGGCGAGCCTCAGGGGCTGTCCGGCCTGCCGTCCCCGCGCAGCCAGTCCGTCCAGATCTCCGTGAAGTCCTCGTCCGGCGCCGACTTCTCCACGTAGGCCGTGAAGTCCCCGGTGTCCGCGTTGCCGTGGCGGTGGGCGGCCGCCCAGCCGCTCAGCAGCTTCCGGAAGGCGTCGTCGCCGACCGTCTCGCGGATCTTGTGGAGGACCATCGCCCCCCGCTGGTAGACGGGGCTGTCCGAGATGTGCGCCGCGTCCGGCGGGTCCGCGGGCGGGAACGCCCAGACCGAGGCGTTGGCGTCCTCGTCGTCGTAGTACGTCCCGTCGTACAGGGCGTCGAAGGTCTCCTGGGCGGAGTCGCCGCCGTGGTCCTCCTCCCACAGCCACTCCGCGTAGGTGGCGAAGCCCTCGTTGAGCCACATGTCCCGCCAGGTCTTCGGGCTGACGGAGTTCCCGTACCACTGGTGGGCGAGTTCGTGGACGAGCAGGACGGTGTCGGGGGCGCCGGGGAAGTAGGGCCGGTTCTGGGTCTCCAGGGCGTACCCGGCGTCCTCGTCCCGGTCGACGATCGCGCCGGTGGAGGAGAAGGGGTAGGGCCCGAAGTTCTCCTGTCCCCAGTCCACGATCTCGGGGATCCGCTTCAGGACCTTCCGGCTCGCGTCGGCCTGCGTCGGGTCGACCGCCGTGTAGACGGCCAGGCCGTCGTCCGTGGTGGACCGGGCGGTCTCCCACTCGCCCACGGCGACCGTGACGACATGGCTCGCCATCGGCTCGGCGGTGTGCCAGGTGAACGTCGTACGGCCGTCCCGGGTCCGCTCGTCGCGCAACTCGCCGTTGGAGACCACACCAAGACCCTCCGGCACGGTCATCGCGAGGTCGTACGTGGCCTTGTCGGAGGGGTGGTGGCTGCCGGGGAACCAGGCCATCGAGCCCGTCGGCTCACCCAGCCCGACCGCGCCGTCGGCCGTGGGCAGCCAGCCCTCCTCCGAGTCGTCGGGGTCGGTGACGGTCTGCGGCTCGCCGGAGTACCGGACGGTCACGCGGAACGTCTCGCCGTCGTTCAGCTCGTGGGCCGGACGCACGGTCAGTTCCTGCCCGGCCCGGTTGAAGCGGGCGTCCTGGCCCTCGACCTCGACCGTCTCCACGTCCAGGCCCTTGAGGTCCAGGTTGAAGGCGGACAGGTCCTCGGTCGCGCGGGCGGTGATCACCGCGGTGCCGGTGAGGTGCCCGGCATCGGCGTCCGTATCGGGGTCGTAGTCCAGGGTCAGGTCGTAGTGGCCGATGTCGTAGCCGCCGTTGCCCGCCTTGGGGAAGTACGGGTCGCGCACCCCCGAGCCGCCGGGGGTGCCCTCGACCGCGCCGCCGCCACTGCAGGCCGCGAGGGCGAGGGCGGTGACGGCGGTGAGGAGCAGACGGGGGGTGCGCACCTCGTGATCCTATGGGGTGTTTCACGTGAAACGCCCGCTGGGAGCGGCTGTTGGGACCGGCTGTTGGGACCGGGCGCGGGCCGGGTGGCGCTGGTCCGGCGCCGACCGGTCGAGCCTAGTTCAGTGCCGCCGCGCCGGCCTGGGCGAACTTCTCGTCCAGGGCGCCGGACGGTGCGCCCGCGACGCCGATGCCGGCGATCGGCGCCTTGCCGGCGGTGACCGGGACGCCGCCGCCCAGGAACAGCGTGCCCGGGATGTCCTTGAGGTTCGGGGCGTTCTCCAGGCGGCCCTCCAGCTCGCTGGTCGGCGCGTTCCAGGAGACGGCCGTGTAGGCCTTCTTCTCGGCCGACTCGTAGGACTGCGGGCCGGCGCCGTCGCCGCGCATGGTGAGGATCGTGTTGCCGTTGCGGTCGACGACCGCGACCGTGATCCGCCGGCCCTCCTTCTCGGCGGCCTTCAGCGCGGCCCGCGCGGCCTCGCCGGCGGCGTCGATCGTCAGGTGCGTCGAGGTGGTGGTGTCGCGCTTGCCGGCCGCCGCGGCGGGGGCGGCGGACACCGCGGCGTCCCGGGCGCTCTCGGGGGCGGAGGCGTTCGCGGCCACCGTGCCGAAGGTGCCGGCGGCGACGGCGGCGAGCACGGCACCGCCGGTGGCGACGCGGGCACGACGGGAGAGGGTCTTCTTCATGGTGGGCTGCTCCTCCGGGTGGGAGTGGTCGGGTTCGTGTTCTCCACTCTCCGGCCGGCACCGGGGGCGCGGGGTCGCCGTTCCGGCTGCTCGTGGGCGGCGGAACGGACGACGGCGGGGTCGTCCGATCGGTTGACCCGCGAGGCGTCCGAACAGGGCACCATGGGAGTGTTCACGCAGCTCAGCGGTCTTCTGCGGCACGTTGTGGAACAGCGACGGCAGGAGAGACGGGCACAAGGAGGCGGGTGCCGGATGCAGAAACCGTACGACCACCCGGACGCCCGGTGGCTCGGTGCCGTCATGCACGCGGCGTTCTTCCTGCTGCTCGGCGGCGCCCTCGCCCGCTTCCTGCTGCGCCACCCCGGCGAGCCCCGCACCCCGTGGATCTTCGCCCTGTCCCTCACCCTCGCGGTGCTCCACCTGCTCGGGCCCGTCCTGAGCGGCCCCGAGCCGCCGGGCCCCGGGGCGCCACAGGCCCGGCGGCGCCTGGTCCGGCTGGGCCTGGTGGTCGTGGTGTGGATGGTGCTGGTCGTCCTCGCACCCAGCTTCGCCTGGTGTGCGGTGCCCCTCTTCTACACCGGCCTGCGCACCCTGCCGGCCCGGGCGGCGCTCGTCCTGGTCACCGTCCTGACGGTGTTCGTCGTCGCCGCGCAGCTGCGGCTCGCGGGAGGCTTCGACCCGAACCTGCTGCTCGCCCCGCCCGCCGTCGCCGCCATCGCCGCCGCCGTGTTCCTGCACACCGAACGGCAGGCGGCCCGGCAGCGGGCCCTGATCGACGACCTGATCCGCACCCGCCGCGAACTCGCCGCCTCCGAGCGCCGCGCGGGCACCCTCGCCGAACGCGAGCGGCTGTCCATGGAGATTCACGACAGCCTCGCCCAGGGCCTGTCCAGCCAGCGGATGCTGCTCCAGGCCGCCGAGCGGGTCTGGGAGTCGGACCAGGACAAGGCCCGCACCCACGTCCGCGGCGCCGCCTCCGTCGCCGAGCACAACCTGGCCGAGGCCCGCCGCTTCGTCCACGACCTGGCCCCGGCCGACCTGGCGCGCGGCGGCGGTCTGGCGGCGGCGCTGCGGACACTGGCCGCACGGGAGTCCGGCGACCACCTCACCGTGCGCGTCCACGTCGACGACGGTGCCCGCGCCCCGGCGCTGCCCGACCGCGTCCAGTCGGCGCTGCTGCGCGTCGCCCAGGGCGCCCTGGCCAACGTCCGGGAGCACGCGGGCGCGTCCAGCGCCGTGCTCAGCCTCACCCTCCTCGACGACGAGGTCGTCCTGGACGTCACCGACGACGGGCACGGCTTCGACCCGGCGGAGCCGTCCGGCGCCGGTACCGGGGTGCGTGGACACGGACTGCCCGCCATGCGCGCCCGGTTGCGCGGCCTCGGCGGCACCCTGACCGTCGAGTCCGCGCCCGGCGAGGGCACCGCCCTGTCCGCCGCCGTGCCCCTGGACCCGCCCCGAACCGACCCGGCCGGCCCGATGGAGGCACCGCGATGACCCACCCGGCAGACGGCGGACCCGACCCCGTCCGCATCCTGGTCTGCGACGACCACGTCGTCGTACGCGCCGGGCTGCTCGCCCTGCTCGACAGCGCCCCCGGCATCGAGGTGGCCGGCGAGGCGGGCACCGGCGAGGAGGCGCTCGCGCTCGCCGCACGGCTGGCGCCGGACGTCGTACTGATGGACCTTCAGCTCGGCGCCGGCATCGACGGCGTGGAGACCACCCGCCGCCTCACCACGGGCACCGGCCGGACACCGCACGTCCTCGTGCTGACCACCTACGACACCGACGCCGACATCACCCGCGCCATCGAGGCGGGCGCGACCGGCTACCTGCTGAAGGCCGAACGCCCCGAGGAGCTGTTCGCGGCCATCCACGCCGCCGCCCGGGGCCGCGCGGCACTGTCCGGGCCGGTCGCCGGCCGGGTCATGGCCGGCCTGCGCAGACCGCGGCCCGCCCTCACCGACCGCGAACGCGACATCCTGGCCCAGCTCGCCACCGGCCTCGGCAACCGGGAGATCGCTCGCGCCCTGTTCATCAGCGAGGCCACGGTGAAGACCCACCTGCGCCGCATCTACGACAAGCTCGGCGTCGACACCCGCACCGGAGCGGTCGCGGTGGCCAAGGAGCAGCGCCTGCTGCCGTGACGGGACGCACGCAGGCCCCCCGGCCGGACGTCCGGGGGGCCTGCGTACGGAACGAACGAGCGGGTGAACGTCAGACGTTCACGCCGAAGTCCTGGGCGATGCCCACCAGGCCCGAGGCGTAGCCCTGGCCGACGGCGCGGAACTTCCACTCGGCGCCGTTGCGGTACAGCTCGCCGAAGACCATGGCGGTCTCGGTGGCCGCGTCCTCGGACAGGTCGTAGCGGGCGATCTCGGCGCCGCCGGCCTGGTTGAGGATGCGGATGTAGGCGTTGCGGACCTGGCCGAAGTTCTGCGAGCGGTTCTCCGCGTCGTAGATCGAGACCGGGAAGACGATCTTCTCGATGTCGGCCGGCAGCCCCGCCAGGTTGACGTTGATCGCCTCGTCGTCGCCGGCGCCCTCGCCGGTGCGGTTGTCGCCGGTGTGGACGATCGTGTTGTCCGGCGTCTGCTTGTTGTTGAAGAACACGAAGTGGGCGTCGGAGTAGACCTTGCCCTGCGTGTTGACCGCGATCGCGGAGGCGTCGAGGTCGAAGTCGGTGCCGGTGGTGGTGCGGACGTCCCAGCCGAGCCCCACGGTGACTTCGGTCAGGCCCGGAGCCTCCTTGGTGAGCGAGACGTTGCCACCCTTGGACAGGCTTACAGCCATTGTTGGGAGTCCCTTCCCTCGTTTACGTACGGCAAGAAAGCTACAGCTACCACCATGAACGACGAGAGGGGTCCACAAGGTTCCGCCTCTCTTTACTTTCTTTACCGAGGTCGGAAGGCCGGGGGAGGAAGGCCGGGGGCGGGGGAACGCGCCCGGGATATTCGGGTGACGTGCGCCGCCCGGGGGCGGGAACATGGAGGGCATGTCCGGTCCCCATGTCATCCGCGGCTCCGTCTCCCTGCCCGAGGCCGAGCTCGTCTGGCGTTTCTCGCGCTCCTCGGGACCCGGCGGACAGCACGTCAACACCACGGACACGGCGGTGGAACTGCGCTTCGACCTGGCGCGGACCGAGGCCCTGCCCGAGGTGTGGAAGCAGCGGGCGCTCGAGCGGCTCGCCGGGCGGCTGTCCGGCGGGGTCGTCACCGTCCGCGCCTCCGAGCACCGCTCCCAGTGGCGCAACCGCGAGACCGCCGCCGTGCGCCTCGCCGCGCTCCTCGCCGAGGCCACCGCACCCCCGCCCCGCCCCCGCAGGCCGACCCGCATCCCGCGCGGGATCAACGAACGCCGGCTGCGGGAGAAGAAGGAGCGCTCCCAGACCAAGCGGGGACGCTCCCCGAAGAACTGGGACTGAAGCCCGGTCAGCGGCCCGGCCGGTCCAGCGCCAGCACGCCGACCGTCTCCTCCTCGGCCTTCTCCCCGTTGGGCCGGAAGCCGAGGCCCAGGTAGAAGTTCTCGGGACCGTGCTCGCCGGGGTGCCAGGTGACGAAGCACTCCGTGCCGCCGCGGCGCCGGACCTCGGTGGCCACCGACTCCACGGCGAAGCGGCCGTGTCCCCGGCCCTGTTCCCCGGCGGCGATGTTCAGACGCCACAGGCCGGAGCGCAGTGCGCTGCCGTCGTCGTACCAGTCGACGCCGAAGAACCCCATGAGGAAGCCGACCGGACGGTCGCCGTCGAGGATCAGGCGCGGCCAGGCCTTCTCACCGTGGACGTACGCCTCGGCGAGGGACTTCACCACCGGGTCGACGGCGAACTCCTGCTCGGGCCGCACCCGTATCGCGAGGGCGGCCTCGATGGTCGCCGGGGTGATCTCCTCCAGGCGGAGGTTGGCGCTGGTCGTCATGCGCGCACCCTAGGTGGGGCGCGGGACACGGGCGAGCGAATTCCCCGCTCAGCCGAGCTGCCGGTAGCGCCCCCGGAAGTACGTCAGCGGCCCCCCGTCGGCGCTCGGCAGCGAGGCGGTGAGGACCCGCCCGATCACGAGGGTGTGGTCGCCGGCCGGCACCCGCTGTTCGGTGCGGCACTCCAGGGTCGCCAGGGCGCCGCCCGCCAGCGGCGCCCCGCTCGCCTCGCCCCGTACGTACGGGATGTCCGCGAACAGGAGGCGGTCGCTGACGCGGCCCTTCATCGCGAAGCGGCCCGCGATGTGCCGCTGGCTCTCGGAGAGGACGGAGACCGCCCACAGGGGCTGCTCGTCCAGCAGGTCGTCCATGCGGGAGCCCTCGCGCAGGCTGACCAGGACCAGCGGCGGGTCCAGGGACACCGACATGAACGCGGTGGCCGTCATGCCGACGTCCTCGCCGCGCGGAGCCAGCGGGTCGTCGGGATCCAGCGGCGGCTCCTGCGCGGTCACCAGGACCACGCCCGAGGCCAGCCGGGACATGGCGGCACGGAACTCCTCGTTGCTCACCCCCTCAGAATGCCCGGAGGCGGGCGACGGGAACGAGGGCGCGGGGGTGGTGAGGGATCGAGTGTTCGGCACCCCGTCACGCTAATGTCCGGTGCGTCGGCCCCGCATCGGGCCCCGGTCGGAACCGGGACCTAGGACCATGGGAGGAGTCGTGCGCATACCCACAAAATTTGCGTTCGGTAAAGGCACAGGGAACCCGCAGAAACCGCTGAATCCCCACTCAATTGTTCAGGTTTTGCTGTGACTTGAGTCACAAGGGGCGGTAATTGTTGACCCTGTGTACCGAGTGGGGAGCGCGCTGTGATTCAGTGGCGGGGAACCTGCAAGAGCACGATCCGGGGCACCCTCAGTAAAGGCGCCGAAGAGAACCCTTGATTCACTGCGAGGTCTCGGGGGGAGGGCGAGCATGGAAACCGACTCGGAACCCTATGTCCGCCTTGCGTCCCTGCGGCAGCTGCACCAGGCCATGGCCGACATGAACAAGGCCCGCAGCCTTGCCGACACCCTCCAGGCCGTGGCCGACGGCGTCGTCCAGGCCCTCGGCTACGAACTGGCGTGCGTCAACCTGGTCGGCCCCGACGGCGACCTCGTCGTCGCCGCCTTCGCCGGCAACCAGGCCGCCGAGGCGCTCATCACCGGCCGCTCGGGCTCCCGCGAGTCCTGGGACCGGCGCCTGAACATGGGCGAGCAGTGGGGCGACCTGATCTTCATACCCCACACCGAGGGCTGGGTCCTCGACGACGACGACGTCCCGCAGTGGTACACCGACGGGCCCGCGCCCCGCTTCGAGGACGAGTGGCACCCCTCGGACCGGCTCTTCGCCCCGATGTACGCGCCCGGCCCGCAGGGCGGCGGCAACAGCGGCGAGCTGATCGGCGTCCTGTCCGTGGACCGGCCGCGCAACGGCCGCCGTCCCGGCGCCTGGGGCCGCGAGGCTTTGCAGATGTACGCGTTCCAGGCCGCCATCGCGATCAGCAACGCCCGGCTCCGCTCCAACATGCAGCGCGCCCTGGTCCGCCTCGAGCGCGACCAGCAGGCGCTCAGGGCCAGCGAGGAGAGCTTCCGGCAGGCCTTCGAGTACGCCCCCTCCGGCATGGCCATCGCCGAGATGGGCGGCGACCAGCACGGCCGCATCCTGCGCACCAACGACGCCCTGTGCCGCCTGCTCGGCCGCCGCGCCTCCTCGATGCGCCGCTACGCCTTCTCCGACCTCGTGCACCCCGAGGACATCGGCACCCTGTTGCGCACCTCCGCCGAGGGCGGCCGGGCCGAGCTGCGCCTGGGCCGCCGCGACGGCACCTACGTCTGGGTCTCGCTGCGCAACAGCGTCGTCGCCGACGCCGCCGACGGGCCGCGCTTCCTGCTGACCCACGTCGAGGACATAGAGGAACGCAAGCGCCGCGAGCTCCAGCTCGCCCACCGTGCCTCCCACGACTCCCTCACCGGCCTGCCCAACAGCGCCGAGCTGCGCTCCCGGCTCGCCGCCCGGCTGTGCCAGCGCCCGCAGTCCGCGCACGCGGCCGTGGCCGACGCCATGGACGCCGCCTACGGGCACCCCGCCGTGTTCGACTCCGGCGGCCACACCTTCGACTTCTCCGCCGCCGCCGAGCCGTACGGCGCCTTCGACCACCACGTGCACGCCGTGGCCCCCGAGGAGGGGCGCGACGACGGCACCAAGGGGCTCGCGGTCCTCTTCTGCGACCTGGACGGCTTCAAGTCGATCAACGACCGGTTCGGGCACAACGCGGGCGACGCCGTGCTCATCGAGGTGGCCCGGCGGCTCAGCGGCGGGGTCCGCGACGGCGACACCGTGGCCCGGCTCGGCGGCGACGAGTTCGTGATCCTCGCCAACGGCCTCGGCAAGGCCGACGCCCAGGACCTCGCCGTACGGCTGCGGGGCGAGATCATCCAGCCGATCCGGGCCGAGGGCCGGGCCGTCCGCGTGGGCGCCAGTTTCGGCATCGGCTGGGCCCACTGCGGCATGACGGCGGACGAGGTGTTGAAGTCGGCTGACGAACGGATGTACGTCGAGAAACGATCTCGTCCCAAACAGCACCGCCGGGCCGGATGATCACCAGGTCAGCGCGTTGATGCGGTCTGAGTCACCCGTTTGGGTCAGTGGGAGCGGGTAGGCTCGCTTCCTCACCCACCCGTACCGCACCACGCACCGCATCTGGTTAGGAGACCTAGGGATGACGCCCGGCAACAACGGCGCGAGCACGCCCGAGGACGACGACCCCTTCGGCTACCTCTACGCCGACGGGCAGGCCAACGGGGCCCAGCCGCCGTCCGGTGGCTACGGCTACCCGAACTCCGTCAACCGGGTGCGTCCCGTCGGCACGCGGCAGTACGGCGCACCCCAGGGCCAGGGCGCGCCGACCGCCGCCCACGGCCAGGCCGCCCCGCCCCAGCAGGGTGCCTACGGCCAGCCGCAGGGGGCGTACGGACAGCCGAACGCGCACTACGCGGCGCCGGAGACCTTCCCCGGCGGGGGCGGTCCCGGGGGCCCGCAGCAGCCGTCGGGACACGGCGGGGGCGGCGGGCGCCGCGGCCCGAACACCAAGGGTCTGCTGATCGGCGCGGTGGCGGTCGTCGCCGCCGTGGTCATCGGCATCGCCGTGGCCATGACGAGCAGCGGCTCCGACGACGACAAGGGCGGCAACGAGGCGGGCGGTGACACCACCCCCACCCAGTCCCAGAGCAGCGAGCCCAGCCCGTCGGCGAGCGACGACGGCGAGGAGCAGGACGTCGAGCTGCCCTCCGTCGACGCGAAGGCGATGCGGCTGGGCGGCTCGGCCTCCCTCGCGTCGGACGTGGAGGGCGCCGAGTCGGACGGCGGCGTCTACGTGGCCAACCTCAACCAGCCGGGCTCCTCGGTCACCTGGACGGTGGACGGCATCCCCAAGGACGGCCTCTACACCCTCTTCACCACGTACAGCGCGGCCGGCGAGGACCAGTCGATGACCCTCACGGTCAACGGCAAGGAGTTCGGCAGCAAGCTGAACCTGGGCAACTTCGCCCACGCCGAGGACGGCGACTTCGCCAAGGGCTGGACCAAGACCTACGCCTGGCCCACCCTCAACAAGGGCACCAACACCATCACGCTCTCCTGCGCCGACGGCGACAAGTGCAATGTCCTGCTGGACCAGTTCTCCCTGAAGAAGGGCCAGGTCAAGGACTAGGTCCGCCCCTGCGGCGGACCCTGCTGCGCACCCGGCCGGGTTCAGGCCGCGCCCGCCTCCGCCGTCACCGCGACCCCGCGTCCGAGCAGTTCCTCGTACGCCGCCCGGTCGAACTCGCCCGCCACCGGCGCCAGCACCGTCGCCGCCGACAGGGCGACCGCGCGGGTCAGCCGGTCCGGCCAGGGCAGGTGCTCCACCAGGCCGGAGAGCAGGCCCGCCACCGCGGAGTCGCCCGCGCCGGTCGGGTTGCCGTGGACGTGGGCCGGCGGTGCGGCCCGCCAGCGGCCCTCCGGGGTCACCGCGAGCAGCCCCTCGGCGCCCAGCGAGGCGACCACCGAGCGGGCACCGCGGCGCCGGGCGGCCTGCGCGGCCCGCTGCGGCTCGTGCGAGCCGGTCAGCTCGGCCAGCTCGTCGGCGTTCGGCTTGATCAGGTCCGGGCGGGCGGCGAGACCCCGCCGCAGCGGCTCCCCGCTGGTGTCGAGCAGCACCGGCACGCCCGCGGCGCGCGCGGCCCGCACCAGACCGGCGTACGCGCCCACCGGCACGCCCGGCGGCAGGCTGCCGCACAGGGCCACCGCGGCGGCGCCGGTCAGCAGGTCCTCGTACGCCTCCTGGAAGGCGTTCCACTCGGCGGGCGCCACGGCCGGTCCCGGCTCGTTGAGCTGGGTGGTGTCGCCGGTGCGCTCGTCGACGACGGCGACGGTGCGCCGCGTCGCCCCCGCGACCGGCACGAGCGCGTCGGTCACCCCGGGCACGCCGGTCAGCCGCTCGCGCACGACGCCGCCGGTGGTGCCGCCCGCGAAACCGGTGACCGTCACCTCGTGCCCGAGGGCCGCGAGGACGCGGGCCACGTTCAGCCCCTTGCCGCCGGGCCGCTCGGTCACCTCGGTCACCCGGTGGGAGGCGTGGGGCCTGAGGCCCTGGACGCGGTAGGTGATGTCGAGCGCGGTGTTGAGAGTGACGGTGAGGATCACCGTGCCGACCTCCCCCGATCGTGTGCGGCTGGGTGTGCCCGTGGGGCTGTGCTCCACGACACGATCATGCCAAACGGCGGGCGGTCGGCCCAGTCCCCGGGTCCGACCGGTGGCGGCCGGCCCCGGAGCGGCCCCGGAGCGGACTCGGGTACGGATCAGCCCAGTTGGGGATCGACCACCCATTCGCCCCGGCGCATGACGCCGACCAGGTCGAAGGCGTCGTCCAGGACCACCAGGTCGGCGTCCTTGCCCGGTTCCAGGGAGCCGACGCGGTCGTCCAGGCCGAGGAGCCGTGCCGGGTTGGCGGAGATCGCCGCGACGACGTCCTCCACGGGCAGCCGGTCGATGGTCACCGCCCGCTTGAACGCGCGGTCCAGGGTGAGCGTGGAGCCCGCGATCGAGCCGCCCTCCACCAGCCGGGCCACGCCGTCGGTGACCTCGACGTCCAGCGGGCCGAGCCGGTAGCGGCCGTCGCCGAAGCCGGCCGCGTCCATCGCGTCGGTGATGAAGGCGACCCGGGCCGCGCCCGCGTGGTGGAAGGCCAGCTGGAGCGCCGCCGGGTGCAGATGCGTGCCGTCGTTGATCAGCTCGACGGTGATCCGCTCGTCCTCGAGCAGTGCCGTGATGGGGCCCGGGGCGCGGTGACCGACCGGGGGCATCGCGTTGAAGAGGTGCGTGGCGACGGTGGCGCCCGCGTCGATGGCCCGCACGGTCTGCTCGTAGGTCGCGTCGGTGTGCCCGACGGCCGCGATCACGCCGTGCTCGACCAGCAGCCGTACGGAGTCCAGGCCGCCCGGCAGCTCGGTCGCCAGCGTCATCATCTTCGCGTGGCCGTGCGCCGCGTCGACCAGCTTGCGCACCTCGGCCGGGTCCGGGTCGCGCAGCAGCTGCTCGTCGTGGGCGCCCTTGCGGCAGGGCGAGATGAACGGCCCCTCGAAGTGGATGCCAACGATGTCGCCCTGCTGCGCCAGCTCGGCGAGCATCCCGGCGTGCCGGGCGAGGAAGTCCAGGTCACCGGTGACGGCGGAGGCGACCACCGTGGTGGTGCCGTGCCGGCGGTGGGTCTCGACGCCGGTCAGGACCTGCTCGGCCGTGCCGCCGGCGAAGGAGGCGCCGCCGCCGCCGTGGTTGTGGAGGTCGACGAAGCCGGGGACCACCCAGTGGCCCGACAGGTCGACGGTCTCGGCCTGCGGGGGAGCCGTGTCCGCGATCCGCGTGCCGTCGACGATCACGCGGCCGTCGTCCACGGTCCCGGTGGGCAGTACCACCCGGGCACCGGCGAGAACCTTGCTTGGGGCCATCAGGTGGTTACCTCCGGGGGAGTCGCGGCCGTGACAGCCGTGGAAGCTGTGGGAGTCGAAGCGGGCGGTGCGGGCGGTGCGGGCGGAGCAGCGGTGTCGAGCAGGTCCCAGGCCATCAGCCCGGCACCCAGGCAGCCGGCGGTGTCCCCGAGTGCGGCGGGGACGATCTCCGGCAGTTTCTGGAAGGTGACGCGGCGCCGGACCGCGTCCCGCAGCGGTGTGAACAAGGTTTCCCCCGCCTCGGCGAGGCCGCCACCGATGATCAGGACACGCGGGTCCAGCAGGGTGAGCGCGGTGACCAGCCCGTCGGCGAGCGCGTCCACGGCGTCCTGCCACACGGCGAGCGCGCGGGCGTCCCCCGACTCGACGGCCTTGGCGCAGTCGGCCGCGTCCGCCCCGGGGTCGCCGCAGGCCTGGGCCCACGCCTGGCTGACCGCCGACGCGGACGCGAACCGCTCCAGGCAGCCGCGCTGCCCGCACGGACAGGCGATGCCGCCGGGGCGTACGACGACGTGGCCGATCTCGCCCGCGAAGCCGTGCGCGCCGGCCTCGACCCGGCCGTCGATGCCGATGGCGCCCGCGATGCCGGTGCCCAGCGGCACGAACAGGAACCGGTCGGCGCCCTGCCCGGCACCGATCCGGCCCTCGGCGAGCCCGCCGGTGCGCACGTCGTGCCCGAGGGCGACCGGAATACCGCCGAGCCGCTCGCCGAGCAGCGCCCGCAGCGGGACGTCGCGCCAGCCGAGGTTGGCCGCGTACACGGCGACGCCCCGCTCGGCGTCGACGATGCCGGGGACGGCGACGCCGGCGGCACTGGCCGGCTCGCCGAACCGGTCCGCGCCGTAGGCCCGCAGTTCGGCGGCGAAGTCCAGGATGCCCGCCACGACCGCCTCGGGTCCCCGCTCACGGCCGGTGGCCCGGCGCGCCTGGTGCAGCAGCTCGCCCCCAGGCCCCGCCAGGGCGGCCTTCATCCCGGTGCCGCCCACATCGAGGGCGATGACATGTCTCACGGGGACAGTGTGGCCCGTACACCCGGGAGAGGTCTAGTCCACTGCGGTGGTGTAGACCTTAATCTGCTAAGCGAACGCACGAACGAGCAGTCAGGGTTGGGGAACAGGGTGCAGCGGCGTAGGACAGGAACGATCGCGGTGGTGTCCGCACTGGGCATGACGGCGGTCCTCGGCGGCTGCGGGCTGACCGGCGACTCCGACGGGGTGACCCTGAGGCTCGTCGCCGCCGACTACGGCGACAGCAAGGAGAACAGCTCCCAGAAGTACTGGGACGAGCTGGTCAAGTCCTACGAGGCCAAGAACCCCGACGTGCACGTGGACGTCACCGTCTACTCGTGGAACGACGTCGACCGCAAGGTCCGCGAGATGGTCGAGGCGGGCAAGGCGCCCGACATGGCCCAGATCGGCGCCTACTCCGACTACGCCGACAAGGACCTGCTCTACCGGGCCGACGACGTGCTCTCCATCCCGGTCCAGGCCGACTTCGTCTCCCAGCTGGCCGGCGCCGGCCAGGTCAACGGCGTGCAGTACGGGCTGCCCTTCGCGGCCTCCACCCGGGTGCTCTTCTACAACAAGACCCTCTTCAGCGAGGCCGGCGTCACCCCGCCCAAGTCCTGGGACGACCTCGCCGAGGCCGCCGAGGCGCTCGAGGACAAGGGCGTGAAGTACCCGTACGCCCTGCCGCTGGGCCCCGAGGAGGCCCCGGCCGAGACGATGCAGTGGATGCTCAGCGGCGGGGGCGGCTACACCGACGACGTCGGCACCTACTCCGTCGACTCCCCGCAGAACGTCGCCACCTTCACCTGGCTGCGCGACGAGCTGGTCGGCAAGGGCCTCACCGGCCCCGTCGCCCCCGGCAAGCTCAACCGCGCCGCCGCCTTCGACGCCTTCGCCAACGGGGACGTCGGCATGCTCAACGGGCACCCCTCGCTGATGAAAATGGCCTCCGACAAGGGCGTCAAGTACGGCATGGTGACCACCCCCGGCGCTGACGGCGAGAGCAGGAACACCCTCGGTGTCTCCGACTGGATGACGGCCTTCAAGAAGAACGGCCACCAGGAGGAGATCGGCGACTTCCTCGACTTCGTCTACAGCGAGGAGAACGTCCTCGACTTCTCCCGCGAGTACGGTCTGCTGCCCGTGACCACCTCCGCCTCGCAGACCATGAGCACCGCGCCGGAGGACAAGAAGCTCAAGCCGTTCCTGGACGAACTGCTGCTCTCCCAGCTGTACCCGGTCGGCAAGACCTCCTGGGCCTCGGTCAGCGCGGACGTCAAGAAGCACATCGGCGAGGCGGTCGCCCCCGGCGGCAGCCCCGGGGAGGTCCTCGGCGAGATCCAGGCGACCGCGATGCGGGCCGGCAGCGCGGAGTAGCGGCCGCGTTGTCGGTGGCGGGCGTTACGTTGTCGTACATGGACCTGGGAGAGCTGGCCGAGCGGGAGCGGAGCATCCTCGCGCTGGAGCGCCGGGGCTTCTCCGGCCCCGGCGCCAAGGAGCGCGCCGTCCGCGAGGAGCTGGGCCTGGCCCCCGTCCGCTACTACCAGCTCCTCAACGCCCTCCTCGACGACCCCCGCGCCCTGGCCTGCGACCCGGTGACGGTCAACCGCCTGCGCCGGATACGGGAGTCGCGCCGCGCGGAGCGCTGAGGTTGGCTTCGGCCCCGGCGGGATAGGTTCGCCGTATGGGCAGCCACCAGGACTCCACCCGAGACGACTCCCCACACCCCCTGCCGACGCCCGCGACGGCCGCCGGACGCGAAGGGCTGGACGCCCTCCTCGCCGAGCCCGGCCGCGCGCTGGTCGCGCTCGACTTCGACGGCACGCTCGCCCCGATCGTGCCCGACCCCGACCGGGCCCGCGCCCACCCCGGGGCCGTACCGGCGCTCGCCGCCCTGGCCCCGAAGGTCGCCTCGGTCGCCGTGATCACCGGCCGCCCCGCCGAGGTCGCCGTCCACCACGGCGGCTTCGCGGACGTCCCCGGCCTCGACCACCTCGTCGTCCTCGGCCACTACGGCGCCGAGCGCTGGGACGCCGCCACCGGCACCCTCACCACGCCCGAACCGCACCCCGGCGTCGCCGCCGTCCGCGCCGCGCTGCCGGGCCTCCTCGAGCGGTCCGGGCCCGCGGCGCAGGGCACCTGGACGGAGGACAAGGGCCACGCGGTCGCCGTCCACACCCGCCGCGCCCCCGACCCGCAGGCCGCCTTCGACGCCCTGCGCGCCCCCCTCGCCGACCTGGCCGCCCGCCACGGCCTGATCGTCGAACCCGGCCGCATGGTCCTGGAACTGCGCCCGCCCGGCATGGACAAGGGCGCCGCCCTCAGGTCGTACGTCCACTCCCTCGACGCCGGCTCCGTCCTCTTCGCCGGCGACGACCTCGGCGACCTCCCGGCCTACGCGGCCGTCGACACCCTCCGCACCGAGGGCACCCCGGGCCTCCTGGTCTGCAGCGCCAGCGACGAGGTCACGGAACTGCGGAAACGCGCGGACGTCGAGGTACCCGGCCCGGCCGGAGTGGTGACCCTGCTGGCGGCCCTCGCACACCGGCTGGCCTGAGGCGACGTCGTCGGGAAACGGCGGCCCCGTCAGCCGCGCAGCGCCTCCAGCTGCTCCAGGAACCAGCGCGCCGGGGGCAGCGCGGTGCCGGCGGCCGCCAGCCGCTCCGACCGCTCGGCCCGTTCCCCCGCCGGCAGGCCGAGCGCCTCGTGCAGCGCGTCCGCCGTCCCCACCACGTCGTACGGGTTCACCACCACCGCGTCCCGGCCCAGCTCCTCGTACGCCCCCGCCTCCCGCGACAGCACCAGCGCGCACCCCGCGTCGGAGACGAGCGGCACCTCCTTCGCGACCAGGTTCATCCCGTCCCGGACGGGGTTGACCAGCGCCACGTCCGCCAGCCGGTACGCGGCGAGGGACCGCGCGAAGTCGTCCTTCAGATTCAGCACGACCGGCGTCCACCCCGGCGTGCCGAACTCCTCGTTGACCGCGTGCGCGACCCGCTCCACCTCGGCCGTGTACTCCCGGTACACGGCGAGATCCTGCCGCGAGGGATACGCGAACGCGACGTGCACGACCCGCTCGCGCCACTCCGGCCGCCCGGCCAGCAGTTCCCGGTAGGCCAGCAGCCCCCGCACGATGTTCTTGGACAGCTCGGTGCGGTCCACCCGCACGATCGTGCGGCGCGCGCCGCCCTCCGGCGCGGTGCCGATCTCCTCCCGCAGCGCCGCCATCCGCTCCTCGACGTCCGCCTCGTGCGACCGCTTGCGCAGGAAGTCCCCGTCGGCGCCGAGCCCGTGCACGCCGATCTCCGTGCCGCCCGTGCCGCCCACCACGGCGTCGCAGCAGGCGGTGAACGCGTCGGCCCAGCGCCGGGTGAGGAAGCCGAGCCGGTCGGCGCCCAGCATCCCGCGCAGCACCTGCTCGGCGATGTCGTCCGGCAGCAGCCGGAAGTAGTCGACCGGGGCCCAGGGCGTGTGCGAGAAGTGGCCGATCCGGAGGTCGGGGCGCAGCTCGCGCAGCATCCCCGGCACCAGCGTCAGGTGGTAGTCCTGCACGATCGCGACCGCGCCCTCGGCGGCCTCCTCGGCCAGCGCCTCGGCGAAGGCCCGGTTGTACGCCTCGTAGGAGGCCCACTGCCGCCGGAACTCCGCGTCGAAGACCGGCTCCAGGGGCGTCTGGTACAGCATGTGGTGCACGAACCACAGCACCGAGTTGGCGATCCCGTTGTACGCGTCCGCGTGCACGTCGGCCGGCACGTCCAGCATCCGTACGCCGTCCTCGCCGACCCCGCGCCGCACCGCCTCGCGGTCGCCGTCGCCGAGCGCCGAGCACACCCACAGCGCGCCCGCGTCCGGCCCGATGGCCGACAGTCCCGAGACCAGCCCGCCACCGCCCCGCTTGGCGTGCAGCGACCCGTCCTCCCGCACCTCGTACGAGACCGGCCCCCGGTTGGAGGCGACCAGCACCTGAGCAGCACCGAAGCTTGAAGCCATACGCCTCAACCTAGCCCGGCCCCCCGAACCTCAAACGTTCCCCGGTGTCACCCCGGCTGCGATTCGGTCACGCGTCTTGTGTGGGAACTGTGAACGGGCTGAGGATGTGCGGTGCACATTTCAACTTCTTGGGGGGTGGGCGAACCATGCCCATACGTACACACACGCGACACCCGCGCGGGAGCAGACTCGTCGCCCCGGCGGCACTGATCGCGGCCTGCGCGCTGGCCCTGGCGGGCTGCGGCGACGGAGACGGCGACGCGGGCGCGAAGGCGGCGGCCACGACGACGACCCCGACCGCCACCGCCACGCCGAGCGGCAGTCCCACCCCCGAGGCGTCCCCGAGCACCGAGACCCCGGCGCCCACGCCCACCCCGACCGCCGTCACGCTGCCGGACCTCACCGGCGGCAGCATCGGGGCGGCCGTCGGGGCCGCCAAGAAGGCGGGCGTGCACTACACCGTGAGTCTCCAGGGCACCGGACAGCGGGCCTCCTCCTGGGGCAGCGGCGAGAAGGTCTGCGCGCAGAGCGGCGGCCCCGGCACCGTGACCTTCACCGTCCCCCGCGACGGCCGCGACTGCGCCGGACGCCTGCTGCACACGCCGAAGCCGACCCCGAAGCCCTCGAAGACCCGGGCCGACGGCACCGGCGGCACGAGCGGCGGCGGCGGCACCGGCGGCGGCTCGGGCGGCGGCTCCGGCGTCTGCGAGCTGATGAGCCCGGCCGGCAACTGCTACGCCGACGGCCAGTTCTGCGCCAAGAAGCACCGGGGCCTGCACACCCACGGCCGCGGCGGCGAGTACCTGACCTGCGAGCTGGACTCCGGCGGCCGGTGGCGCTGGTCGGACGGCGTCCCCGGCTGAGACCCGGGGGTCAGGCCGCCTTCCGGGCCGCGTACTCCGCGATCTCCGTCATCGGGGGCCGTTCCTCGGTGTCCACGGCGTAGGTGCGCGGCTCGAAGCCGTCGGCGCCGCGTTCGAACTGGGTGAGCGTCGGCCGGACCAGGTGGCCGCGGGCCAGCCGCAGCTGGGCGGTGCGGTAGATCGCGGCGGCCATCCGGCCCAGCGCCCGGCCGTCCTGGTGGCGGTGGACGCGGACCCCGACGTCCACCTGCGCGAGCGCGTCCAGGCCGACCAGGTGCAGGGCGTCGACCAGCATGCCCAGTTCGACGCCGTAGCCGACCGGGAAGGGCAGCCGTTCCAGCAGGGAGCGGCGGGCCGCGTACTCGCCGCCCAGCGGCTGGACGAAGCCGGCCAGCCGCGGCCAGTGCAGGTTGAGCAGCGGGCGCGCCATCAGCTCCGTGACCCGGCCGCCCTGCCCGGCCGCCCCGCCGAGCGGACGGTCGTACATGGCCTTGACCAGGTGCACGTCCGGGTCGGTGAGCAGCGGGCCGACGATCCCGGAGACGAAGTCGGCGGAGAACTCGCGCAGGTCGGCGTCGACGAAGCAGACGATGTCCCCGCCGGTGACCAGCAGCGACCGCCACAGCACCTCGCCCTTGCCCGGCACGGCGGGGATGCGGGGCAGGATCGAGTCCCGGTGCACGACGCGGGCACCCGCCGCCGCGGCCACCTCCGAGGTACGGTCGCTCGATCCGGAGTCCACGACCACGATCTCGTCGACGAGCGGGACCCGGAGCATCAGCTCCCGCCGGATCACCGTGACGATGTCCCCGACCGTCGCCTCCTCGTCCAGGGCGGGCAGCACCACGCTGACCGACTGCCCGGTGGCGTGCTTGGCGGACAGGAGCTGCCGGACGGTCCGGTCCCCGGCGGACCAGGAGCGTGCGTTCAGCCAGCGCTCGACTTCTTCCAGCACGTCCGGTGGTCTCCTTCGTGATCCGTGGTGATCCGTTGTGATCCATCTCGCGGTACGGACGACTATCTCAACGGCCTTGGCCTTCGGTTACAGTCTTGAACAACGCGTGGGACCACCGCATGCCGGGGTCGCCGCGCGCACCACCGTCAAACAACTTCATACCGCTCATCCAGAGGGGCAGAGGGATACGGCCCGATGAAGCCCCGGCAACCCTCCAGCCGGCTCTTGTCACACGGACGTGGCGAGGCTCCCGGCTAGGGAAGGTGCCAAATCCGTCTCACGGCGAGATGCGTCGTGAGGAAGATGAGGAGAAAGGGCCTCGCCTCCATGGCTGTGCAGACTGCCGAAACCCCCGCGAACTCCACCGACGGCACCGTCGACCTCGGCCCCGCCGCCGCGCTGAGCTGCCGGGAGTGCGGCCACCAGGTCCCGCTCGGACCCGTCTTCGCCTGCGAAGAGTGTTTCGGCCCCCTCGAGATCGCCTACGACTTCTCCGCCTACGACACCGAAGAGCTGCGCAAGCGGATCGAAGCGGGCCCCGCGAACATCTGGCGCTACGCCCCCCTGCTGCCCGTCCCCGCCGACGTCGCGACCAAGCCGAACATCAACCCCGGCTGGACCAAGCTCGTCCAGGCCGACAACCTCGCCCGCGAGCTGGGCGTCACCGGCGGTCTGTACGTCAAGGACGACTCCGGCAACCCCACGCACTCCTTCAAGGACCGCGTCGTCGCCCAGGCCATCGAGGCCGCCCGCGCCTTCGGCTTCACCACCCTGTCCTGCTCCTCCACCGGCAACCTCGCCGGTGCCGTCGGTGCCGCCGCCGCCCGGGCCGGCTTCCGCTCCTGCGTGTTCATCCCGCACGACCTGGAGCAGGGCAAGGTCGTCATGGCCGCCGTCTACGGCGGCGAGCTGGTCGGCATCGAGGGCAACTACGACGACGTGAACCGCTTCTGCTCCGAGCTGATCGGCGACCCGGCCGGCGAGGGCTGGGGCTTCGTCAACGTCAACCTGCGCCCCTACTACGCCGAGGGTTCCAAGACCCTCGCGTACGAGATCTGCGAGCAGCTCGGCTGGCGGCTGCCCGACCAGCTCGTCGTGCCGATCGCGTCCGGCTCCCAGCTGACGAAGATCGACAAGGGGCTGAAGGAGCTGATCGGGCTCGGCCTGGTCGAGGACAAGCCCTACAAGATCTTCGGCGCGCAGGCCGAGGGCTGCTCGCCGGTCTCCACGGCGTTCAAGGCCGGTCACGACGTGGTCCGCCCGCAGAAGCCGAACACCATCGCCAAGTCGCTGGCCATCGGCAACCCGGCCGACGGCCCCTACGTCCTCGACATCGCCCGCCGCACCGGCGGTGCCGTGGAGGACGTGACCGACGAGCAGGTCGTGGACGCGATCAAGCTGCTCGCCCGCACGGAGGGCATCTTCGCCGAGACGGCGGGCGGTGTGACGGTCGGCGTGACGAAGAAGCTGATCGAGAACGGCGTCCTCGACCCGTCGCTCACCACCGTCGTCCTCAACACCGGCGACGGACTGAAGACCCTCGACGCGGTGGCCGGCACCGGCCTCACCGCCACGATCCGTCCCAACCTGGACTCCTTCCGAGAGGCTGGCCTCGCATGAGCGTGACCGTTCGCATCCCGACCATCCTGCGCACCTACACCGGCGGCAAGGCCGAGGTGAGCGCCGACGGCGCCAACCTCGGGGAGGTCATCACGGACCTGGAGAAGAACCACACCGGCATCGCCGCCCGCGTCCTGGACGACCAGGGCAAGCTGCGCCGCTTCGTCAACGTCTACGTCAACGACGACGACGTCCGCTTCGAGCAGGGCCTGGAGACGGCGACGCCGGACGGCGCCGGTGTCTCGATCATCCCGGCGGTCGCCGGCGGCTGATACGTGTCGTAGCGTGACTTGCCCTCTCCGTGAGAGAAACGGAGGGGGCAATTCCATGTGGTTGAGCGCGGTAGAGTTGGGGAACGCGCTCCCGATCGACACAACGGGAACCGTTAATTCCTGCCGTCCGTCCGACAAGAAGTAGCCAAAGTGCGGACGTGTTCTGTGGCTTTTGTTCTCTTTGTGTGCCCCGACTTGACCCGAATTCAGGCGAATTCTCGCCACATTCCGGACCGGGCGCGTCCAGATTTCTCGTCCGATTGACCTGTTGCAGACGGCAGTTGGACAGATACATTCAGCCGCGGTCGACGCGTTCCGGCGCACGCCCCCAGTCGTGAGGGGGCGAGGTCTGACCCGGATTCGCGAAGTGCGGATCTGTGCAAGGGCCAGTAATAGGGGAGTTAGGCATGGCTCAGGGCACCGTCAAGTGGTTCAACGCGGAGAAGGGGTACGGCTTCATCGCGGTCGACGGTGGTGCGGATGTATTCGTCCACTACAGCGCGATTCAGATGGACGGCTACCGCACCCTCGAAGAAGGCCAGCGGGTCGAGTTCGAGATCTCGCAGGGTCAGAAGGGCCCGCAGGCCGACATGGTTCGCCTCAGCGCCTGAGACGCGCGGCCACCGCAGCACCCGGTCTTCATCCGAAGGGCCCGTACCTCCAGGGGTACGGGCCCTTCGGCCTGCCCGGACGCCCGTCGCCCCCTTGTTCGCGGGTGGCTGACCGGCGGGCCGGATCAGCGAGAGGCGCTTGCACTCGATGGGGGCGAGTGCTAATCATTGGCGTTAGCACTCTGAAGGTGAGAGTGACAACGAAGGACCGGGTCGGTGAGGCCCGCAGGCCGGGTGGGGAAGGAACCACAAGGTCGGCGAGCCGTCCGTCGCGGGCGCGGGCGCGGTCCGAAGGAATCACCCCCAGTCCTGGAGGGACCACTTCACATGGCCAAGATCATCGCGTTCGACGAGGAGGCGCGGCGCGGCCTCGAGCGCGGCATGAACCAGCTCGCGGACGCCGTCAAGGTGACGCTCGGCCCCAAGGGCCGCAACGTCGTCCTCGAGAAGAAGTGGGGCGCCCCCACGATCACCAACGATGGTGTCTCCATCGCCAAGGAGATCGAGCTCGAGGACCCGTACGAGAAGATCGGCGCCGAGCTGGTCAAGGAAGTCGCCAAGAAGACGGACGACGTCGCCGGTGACGGTACGACCACCGCGACCGTTCTCGCCCAGGCCCTGGTCAAGGAAGGCCTGCGCAACGTCGCGGCCGGCGCCAACCCGATGGCCCTGAAGCGCGGTATCGAGAAGGCCGTCGAGGCCGTCTCCGCCGCCCTGCTCGAGCAGGCCAAGGACGTCGAGACCAAGGAGCAGATCGCCTCCACGGCCTCCATCTCCGCCGCCGACACCCAGATCGGCGAGCTCATCGCCGAGGCCATGGACAAGGTCGGCAAGGAAGGCGTCATCACCGTCGAGGAGTCCCAGACCTTCGGTCTGGAGCTGGAGCTCACCGAGGGTATGCGCTTCGACAAGGGCTACATCTCGGCGTACTTCGCCACCGACATGGAGCGTATGGAGGCGTCGCTCGACGACCCGTACATCCTGATCGCCAACTCCAAGATCGGCAACGTCAAGGACCTGCTGCCGCTCCTGGAGAAGGTCATGCAGTCGGGCAAGCCGCTGCTGATCATCGCCGAGGACGTCGAGGGCGAGGCCCTGTCGACCCTGGTCGTCAACAAGATCCGCGGCACCTTCAAGTCCGTCGCCGTCAAGGCCCCGGGCTTCGGCGACCGCCGCAAGGCCATGCTCGGCGACATCGCCATCCTCACGGGCGGCGAGGTCATCTCCGAGGAGGTCGGCCTCAAGCTCGAGAACGCCTCGCTGGACCTGCTGGGCAGCGCGCGCAAGGTCGTCATCACCAAGGACGAGACCACGATCGTGGACGGCGCCGGCTCGGCCGACCAGGTCCAGGGCCGGGTCAACCAGATCCGCGCCGAGATCGAGAACAGCGACTCGGACTACGACCGCGAGAAGCTCCAGGAGCGTCTGGCGAAGCTGGCCGGCGGCGTGGCCGTCATCAAGGCCGGTGCCGCCACCGAGGTCGAGCTCAAGGAGCGCAAGCACCGCATCGAGGACGCCGTTCGCAACGCGAAGGCGGCCGTCGAGGAGGGCATCGTCGCCGGTGGTGGCGTGGCCCTGCTCCAGGCCTCCCAGGTCTTCGAGAAGCTGGAGCTGTCGGGTGACGAGGCGACCGGCGCCAACGCCGTGAAGCTCGCCCTGGAGGCCCCGCTGAAGCAGATCGCCGTCAACGGCGGTCTCGAGGGCGGCGTCGTCGTGGAGAAGGTCCGCAACCTGACCGTCGGCCACGGCCTGAACGCCGCCTCCGGTGAGTACGTCGACATGATCGCCGAGGGCATCATCGACCCGGCGAAGGTGACCCGTTCCGCGCTGCAGAACGCCGCCTCCATCGCCGCGCTGTTCCTCACCACCGAGGCCGTCATCGCCGACAAGCCCGAGAAGGCCGCCGCGGCGGGCGCCCCGGGCGGCATGCCGGGCGGTGACATGGACTTCTGATCGACCGGTTCCGGTTGATCGACCGTCCGGTACGGACCGAGGGCGGCACTTCCCGAGAGGGGGGTGCCGCCCTCGGGCGTCTCCGGCTGTGGGCAGGCTCACATCGGGGCGCCGGGCGGAATGGTCCGGCGGGGCGGTCCCGTTCCCGTGGGAGTGCGTTGCATGCGCGCGCACATACCAATCGGTACCCACCTCAGGAGCCCCCACGTGACCGTCACCCCCGCCGAGGCCGCCACCCGCGCCGCCCAGCTCCTCGCCCGCCCGGCCACCATCAACGGCCTCACCGTGCCCAACCGCATCGCGATGGCCCCGATGACCCGGATGTTCTCCCCGGGCGGCGTCCCCGGCGAGGACGTGGTCTCGTACTACTCCCGCCGCGCCGCCGCCGGAGTCGGACTGATCGTCACCGAGGGCACCTACGTCGGCCACGACTCCGCCGGGCAGAGCGACCGCGTGCCGCGCTTCCACGGTGAGGAGCAGCTCGCCGGGTGGGCGAAGGTCGCCGGGGCGGTGCACGCGGCGGGCGGCACGATCGTGCCGCAGCTGTGGCACATCGGCATGGTCCGCAAGGCCGGGGACCAGCCCTTCCCGGACGCCCCCGCCGTCGGCCCGTCCGGCCTGCGCATCGGCGCGGACGAGCCCACCGGCAGGGTGATGACCCAGCGCGACCTGGACGACGTCATCGGCGCCTTCGCCGAGTCCGCCGCGGCCGCCGAGCGCATCGGCTTCGACGGCGTGGAGATCCACGGCGCCCACGGCTACCTGGTCGACCAGTTCCTGTGGTCCGGCACCAACCGCCGCACCGACGCCTACGGCGGCGACCCCGTGGCCCGGGCGAAGTTCGCCGCCGAGATCGTGGCCGCCGTACGGGAGACCGTCTCCCCGGACTTCCCCGTGATCTTCCGCTACTCCCAGTGGAAGCAGGAGGCCTACGACGCCCGTCTCGCCGAGACCCCCCAGGAGCTGGAGGCCATCCTCGCCCCGCTCGCCTCGGCCGGAGTGGACGCCTTCCACGCCTCCACCCGCCGCTACTGGGTCCCGGAGTTCGAGGACTCGGACCTCAACCTGGCCGGCTGGACCAAGAAGCTCACCGGCAGGACCGCCATCACCGTCGGCTCGGTCGGCCTCGACGGCGACTTCGACAAGGCCTTCCAGGGCGAGGGTGCCTCCGTCCGGGGCCTCGACAACCTCCTCGACCGCATGGAGCGCGACGAGTTCGACCTCGTCGCCGTCGGCCGCGCGCTGCTCCAGGACCCGCGGTGGGCCGAGAAGGTCCTCACCGGCCGCTTCGGCGAACTCGCCCCGTACGACGCGGCGTCGCTGAAGACCCTCAGCTGAGCGCGGTGCGCACCACGGCGTAGGGTCCGGAGGATGACGATCCCTGAACCCGTCGTGTCAGTGGAACCCGTGGTGCGCACCTCCTCCGGCGCGGTGCGCGGCCGGACCGAGGAGGGCCTGGCCGTCTTCCGCGGCATCCCCTTCGCCCAGCCACCGGTGGGAGACGCCCGGTTCGCCGCCCCGCGCCGCGTCCGCCCCTGGGACGGCATACGCGAGGCGTACGCCTTCGGGCCGCCGCCCCCGCAGGACCTCGGTCCCGCGGGCACCGTCGGCCCCCCGGACGTCCCCGAGGGCGACGACTGGCTGACGGTCAACGTCTGGACCCCCGCTCCCGACCCCGCCGCCCGCCGCCCGGTCATGGTCTGGATCCACGGCGGCGCCTACAAGATGGGTCACTCCGGCAGCCCCGCGTACGACGCCCGCCGTATCGCCGCCGACGGCGACCTCGTCGTCGTCACCCTCAACTACCGCCTCGGCATGGAGGGGTTCGCCCACATCGAGGGCGCCCCCGCCAACCGGGGCCTGCTCGACCAGGTGGCGGCGCTGGCCTGGGTGCAGGACAACATCGCGGCGTTCGGCGGCGACCCCGGCCAGGTCACCGTCTTCGGCGAGTCGGCGGGCGCCGGGTCCGTGGCGGCCCTGCTGGCGATGCCCCGTGCGGCCGGGCTCTTCCGGCGGGCCGTCGCCCAGAGCGTGCCGGGCACCTACTTCTCCCCGGAACTCGCCGCCGACATCGGTGCCGCCCTCGCCGCCGAGGTGGGCCTGCGCCCGACCGTCGAAGACCTCGCGGACCTCACTCCGGACCAGCTCGTCGAGGCCGGCCAGGCCCTCGCCCCGAAGATGCCCGGCCGGGTCGGCCGCTGGGGACAGGCGGCGCCCACGGTGACCCCGTACGCGCCGGTCGTGGACGGCGAGTTCCTGCCGGTCGCGCCGTGGCGGGCGCTGGCCTCCGGTGCGGCCCGCGACATCGAGCTGATGGCGGGTCACAACAGGGACGAGAACCGCCTGTTCACCGCCATGGCGGGCAAGCTCGGCGCGATCGGCGAGGACCGTGCGAGCGCCGCCCTGCGCCTGTACGCCCCGGGCGGCGAGGCCGCCTACCGCGCCGCGTTCCCGGACGACTCCGCGAACGACCTCTACGAACGCGTCCAGACCGACTGGCTGTTCGCGATGCCGTCCCTGCACCTGGCCGAGGCCCACCTCGCGGGCGGCGGCCGGTCCCACGTCTACGAACTCACCTGGCCCGCCCCGGCGTTCGACGGCGCGCTGGGCGCCTGTCACGCGCTGGACATCCCCCTCCTCTTCGGCACCTTCCGGGAGAGCCTGGCGCTGCTCCAGTTCGGCGGCGCGGAGCCGTCCGAGGAGGCCCTGGCCCTGTCGTCCCGCTTCCGCGCCTCCTGGACGGCGTTCGCCCGGTCCGGCGACCCCGGCTGGCCCGCGTACGACACGGACCGGCGCCTGGTCCAGGTCCTGGACGCCGAGCCGAAGGTCGCGCCGTACCCGCAGGAGACGTCCCGACGCCTGTGGGACGGACACGAGTTCGCCCCCCTCCCGCTGGTGGGGCCGCAGCGATGACCGGCCGATCGAGGAGTACGGGGGAGGACCGTACATGTCTGGGGCCGCTGGAAATGACCGACGGCCGTTGGGGAGTCGGGGACGCCACCCGGCCCGGCACCCACTGGGTGGAGTTCCACCCGGAAGGGCTCTACCAGCACGAGCCGGACGCCGGGGGACGACTGGTCCCGTGGTCCCGGATCATGAACGGCATCAGGATCACCTGGGGCAAGCACTCCGGGGACACGAACAACAGGGGCCTGTACACGCTGAAGGGCATGGTCGCCACGCGTGACGGCGGCTGGTTGCACATGACGCTGCGCCACCCGTACGAGGACCACCAGCTGCGCTTCGACCAGCACGCGCGCCCCTACCGCGCGGTGGACGCGCTCCGGCTGGAATCCCTGCTGCGGCAGCTCACCGCCGAGGGGAAGCTCCCCCTCCTCGGCGATCCGGAATGGGTGGGTCGTGCCGCGGCCTCCCTGGCCGGCGGGAAGAACCGCTGGATCACCGGCCGCTCACTGCGGCAGGCGACGACGGAGGCCCTGGCGGCGGCCGGCCCCGGCAGCCCCTGACAGCGGCGTCGCCGTCGGCGCCAACCGGTGCGTCGACGGCGGCGGGACCCGGATCTGATCCGGCGGGGAGGGACTGTCTAGCGGTCCTCGTCCGGTGCCACGATGCGGTCGACCGCCGCCGCCACCAGCTCGTCGCGCTCGGCCGGGGTGAACACGTCCGGCAGCGTGAGCTGTTCGACGATCAGCCAGTTCAGGGTGAGCACGAGCAGCTTGACGGCCGTGGCGTCGCCGGGGAGGCCGGATGCCTCGTGGTGGGCGACGTTGGCGGCGACGTCCTCGCGGACGCGTTCGGTCAGCACCGCGCGCAGCTCGGGGCGCCGGGTGGCCTCCAGGCGCAGTTCGAGCAGGGCGAGGTAGCCGGTGCGGAACCCGGCGACCCGGTCGACCAGTTCGCGCATCAGCCGTACGTAGGTGTCGCGGTCGCGGGGGGCCGTGCGCCGGCGCGCGAGGGCGGCCTCGCCGGGGTGCAGCCGCTCGTAGACGCGGGCACCCGCCTGGGTGAGCAGGTCGTCGCGGCTGGCGAAGTAGTTGGACGCGGTGCCGGGCGGGACGGCCGCCTCCGTGTCCACCGCCCGGAAGGTCAGCCCCCGGGCGCCCTGCTCGGCCAGCACCTCGATCGCCGCGTCGACGAGGGCCGCACGGCGCTGGTCGTTCCGTCTCACCACGTCACAGCCCGCCCATCGGCTCGATGTCCACGCGTACCGGCGTGCCCCACACCCGCAGCACCTCGTAGTCGGTGAACTCGTGGACGAGCCGGTACGCCATCGCGGCGTGCGGGCCGCGCAGTTGGGCCGCGATGTACAGCTCGGCCTCGCGGCGGTCGCGGCGCGGGGTGCCGCACAGCTGCCACGCCTGGCCGTTCCACAGCTCGGGCAGCCAGCGCTGCTGGGGCTGCGGGCGGTCGCCCCGGACGCCGTAGCGGGACTGGACCGGCTCGGTGGGCCGGGACGGCGGCGGTCCGCCGCCGTACTCGGCGCGGCGGGCCGTGCGGCGGCGGGTCTCGCACAGCAGGCACAGGTCGGGGGCGGCCTTGTCGACCGGGCCGTTCGGGTGCTCGGGGCAGCGGGTGCTGGGGGCCGCCGTCGTGACGCTCTCCTCCAGCTGGTCCAGCGCGCGCTTCAGGTCCGCGCGGACCTCGTGGAGCTTGGTCTCCGGCGTGTCGGCGGTCAGGGCCTCGCCGTGCTCACCGAGGAGACGCAGGGCGCGGCCCAGGGCGGTCAGCTGGGCGTGGTTCATGTGCTTCAGAATCGCACACGGCGCCGACGGCCCCGGGCATCCGGCCGGACGGGACGGCCGGGGCGGTCAGCCGTGTGCCGCCGCCAGCGCCGCCCGCAGATGGCCGCCGGACTCGGTCAGGAGGCGGGCGGCCGTCGGGCCGTCCACGTCGGCCAGCAGGGCCAGGATCGCGTGCTTCACCTCGCCGTCGGTCGCCGTCAGGGCCCGCTCGATCTCGTCGTCGGCGGCGCCGGTGGCGAGCGCGACGATGCGGCGGGAGCGGGCGCGCAGCTTCTCGTTGGAGGCGCGCACGTCCACCATCAGGTTCCCGTACGTCTTGCCGAGCCGGATCATGGTGATCGTCGACAGCATGTTCAGGACCAGCTTCTGCGCCGTGCCCGCCTTCAGCCGGGTCGAGCCGGTGAGCAGCTCGGGCCCGGTCACCACCTCGATGCCGTGCTCCGCGGCGGCGGCCAGGGCGCTGCCCCGGTTGCAGGCGAGGCCGACGGTCAGGGCGCCCAGCGAGCGGGCGTGCTCGACGGCGCCGACGGCGTACGGGGTGCGGCCGGAGGCGGAGACGCCGACCACCGTGTCCTCGGCGGTCAGCTCGAGGGCGTCCAGGTCGGCGCGGGCCATCTCCGGGGAGTCCTCGGCGCCCTCGACGGAGGTGACCATCGCGTCCGGGCCGCCCGCGATCAGGCCGACGACCTGCCCCGGGCCGGTGTTGAAGGTGGGCGGGCACTCCGAGGCGTCCAGCACCCCGAGCCGGCCGGCCGTACCGGCGCCCGCGTAGATCAGCCGCCCGCCGCGCGCCATCCGGGCGGCCACGGCGTCGATCGCGGCGGCGATCTCCGGCAGCCGCTCGGCGACGGCGGCGGGCACGGCGGCGTCCTCGCCGTTCATCAGGCGGGTGATGTCGAGGGTGGGCAACTGATCGATCTCGGCCAGCTCCGGCCGGAACGCCTCGGTCGTCAACGTCTCCAACTGGGAGCGCAGGTCGGGGTGATGGGGGGTGGAGGTCATAAGGATGCAGCCCTTTTCAGCTTACGGTGGCTGTAGATACCCAGGGGTGCGGGTCTGTTTCGACGTGCGGCTCCGCCGCGTGGGCGCGACCAGCCACACTCGGCCCGCAGCCGCCCACAGTGATCAAGCCCTACGGTCCCCCGCCCCCGCGCGGAGCGCCCCGTGCCGATGCGCCAGCGCCTCGTACGACGCCGCCAGAGCCGGTGCGGTCGCCTCGTACGTCCGCTGCGCCACCCCCACGAACAGGCAGTCCACCACCAGCAGCTGACTGGTCCGCGACGACATCGCCGCCGGCCGCAGCTCGCTCTCCCGCGCGGTGGACGTGGTCAGCACGTGGTCGGCGTACTGGGTGACGGGACCGTCGGGGCGGCCGGTGATGGCGATGGTGGTCGCGCCGCGCTCGAAGGCCACCCGCAGCGGTTCGATGACGTCCCCCGTCGAGCCGGAGTGCGTGATCGCGAGGGCCACGTCCCCGGCGCGCAGTTGCACCGCGTTGGTGACGGCGAGGTGCGGATCGCCCGGCGCGTGGGCTATGAGCCCTATGCGCAGCATCTTCTGGGTGAGGTCCTGGGCGACCAGGTTGGAGGCGCCGATGCCGTACACGTCGGTGCGGCGGGCGGCGGCCAGGGCGGCGACGGCCGCGCCGAGCTGGACGGTGTCGAGACCGGCGGCCGTGTCCGCGAGGGTCTGCTGCTCGTCGTAGGCCAGCTTGGCGACCACGTCGGCGATCGGGTCGTCGACCGCGATGTCGGTGGTGATGGCGGGCGCGCGGCCGGACTGCTGCTGGGCGGCGAGCCCGGCGAGCGCGAGGCGCAGGTCGCGGTAGCCGGGGTAGCCGAGCAGCCGGGCGGTGCGCACGACGGTCGCCTCGCTGGTGCCGGTCAGCTCGGCCAGGCCGGTGACCGTGAGGGCCGCGCAGCCGGCCGGGTCGCCCGCGACGGCCTCGGCGACCCGCTGCATGGACCGCGTCATCGACGGCGCCAGGGTGCGGACCTTGGCCGCGAGCGCGGCGGGCGCGGGCGGTGCGCTCCCGCCACCAGTGGCCCGGCGGCCCCCCGAGGCACTGGCGAAAGTTTCCTTCACTTCATCGGTCACTCATGAAAGATATTTTCGTTTCGGTCCGCGGGTCAAGAGTGCGCACAATGGGTGCATGAACCCCATCAGCCCCCTGGAGCAGGCGCTGCACGCCGCGCGCGCCCTCGTGCTCGCCGACCTGGTGGCGGGCGAGGTCGCCGAACCGGACGTCGTGTCGCTGGTCGAGGAGTCCGTCGTGCAGCGGCGCTGGTGGGTCGAGCAGTGGCCGGAGGGTGTGGAGTTCGTGGCCGGGCTGGTCGCGCAGGACGTGCAGGACGCCCTGCTGGAGCGGTACGGCCGCTGGCCGCTGTGCCCGGTGTGCGGCTCCGGCGACCCGCACGCGCTGGACGTCGAACCCGAGCTGGGACCCGACCCGCACTGGGTGTGCGGCAAGGCCGGCGTGAAGGTCGCGGCGGTCGGCTCGCTGGGCGCGGCCTCCGGCGGTGCCGCGTCGTGAGGACCCTCCGGTGACCGTCTACATCGACCCGCCGACCTGGCCGGGCCACGGCCGCCTCTGGTCGCACCTGGTCAGCGACGTCTCCTACGCCGAACTGCACGCCTTCGCCGAGGCCCTGGGCGTGCCGCGCCGCGCCTTCGAACGCGACCACTACGACCTGCCCGACCGGCGGTACGCCGACGCCGTGTCCGCCGGTGCGCTGGAGGTCAGCAGCCGCGAGGTGGTGCGGCTGCTGCACGGGGCGGGACTGCGCCGCCGCAAGGGCGCTTCCCGCTCCGCCGCCCCGGGTGCTCAGCGGCGCAGCTCGTAGACGAACTGCCCGCCGCCCTCGCCCTCGCCCCCGTCGCCGTCCTCCGCGCCGTCCCCGGTGATCCGGACGAACCCGGCGCGGGCGATGACGGCCTGCGACGCGGTGTTCTCCGGCTCGGTCGTCGCGCGCACGGAGGTCACCGCCTCCCGGCCCAGCGCCCAGTCGGTCAGCGCGCGCAGTCCCTCGGTCGCGTAGCCGTTGCCCCGGGCCGCTGCGGCGAGGTCGTAGCCGATCTCCACCCGGCCCTTCTCGTCCGGCACCCCGTGGAAGCCGATGCCGCCGACCGCGCGCCCGTCCTCGCGCCGGACCAGGACGAAGACCCCCCACACCGGGCGGTGGACCCCCGTCTCGTAGGCCTTCACCAGCATTCCGGCGGCGTCCCGGGTGCCCTGGTAGGGCCCGCCGTCGATCCACGCGAAGCCGCCGTCGCCGCCCGCGGCGAGGTCGGTGGCGGCGGCGGGCGTGAGGCCCTGGAGGGTGAGCCGCTCGGCCGGGACCACCAGGTTGTTGCGCCAGCGCCACTCGGTGACCGGGGCCCGTCCGGGCAGGTCGCCGCGGCCGGTGGCCCACAGCAGGGTGCGCCAGGGGTCGGCGTCGGGCCGGACGTGCGGGAAGAGCCGGGCGAGGAGGTCCGCGCACCGCTCGGCGGGCGGTTCGTAGGTCAGCCCGAGGCCTTCGGCGATGTCGTGCGTGTGCAGGAGCACCTCGGTGATCCCCATCGCCGCGAAGCCCTCGCGGTCCGCGCTGCGGAAGGGGTACGGGTGGAAGGCCCGGACCTCGCGCGGGGTGGTGCGGAGGGTGGCGGCGAGCAGCGCGCCGGTCGTCTCGATCACCTGGAGCACGTCCTCGTTGCCGGTGCCCTCGTCCAGGGTGATCTCGAACGGCACGTACGCCTCGGTGGCGCGTCCGGCGAGCTGCCCGGCGTAGGCGAGGAGGTCGCTCGCGACGTGCTCCGCCGTGTACCGGCAGTCCCAGTCGAGCCGTCCGGCCCGGGTCGCGCGCCAGTCCCGGTCCGTCGCCGTGCGCAGCAGCGCCACGGCGCCCGCGACGGCCTCTTCCACCTGTTCCCCGCCCAGTGTTCGCATGCGGGGCAGGCTAGGCGCCGGGGGTGTCCGGGAGCGACAGCATTTCCAGCTCGCCGGTGAGGTTGTGGCGGGCGGTCGCCTCCCACTCCCGCCGTCCGTGCGGGGTGTGGAACAGGCTGGGCAGGCCGAGGAGTTGGCGCAGGATCGCGGCCCGGCCCGCGCGGAAGGCGTCGTTCGGGACGAAGTGGTACTCCTCGCGGACGGCCGCCGTGTACGCCGCGTACGCCGACGGCGGCGAGGCGAGGACCGCCAGGTCCGCGTCGCACAGCACCTGCCCGTCGCGGTCGTCGGCGGCCGGGGCGTGGGTCTCGGTGAGCCGGACCAGCCGGGCCACCTCGGCGGTCCGCTCCGCCGGGACCCCGGCCTCGGGCAGCGCGCGCTCGGCGAGCCGGGCCGAGCGCTCCTCGTTCTCCGACCGCTCGGGCAGGTAGACGGCGTCGTGGAACCAGGCGGCGAGGCGTACGGCGTCCACGTCGTCGGCGTGCTCCGCCAGGACGTCGATGTGATCCAGGACCGCGGTGAGGTGCGCGAGGGTGTGATAGCGCCGCTGGGGCTCCTGCCAGCGGGCGAGCAGGTTGTCGGCGTACGGCGCGGGGTCGGGGACGGCCCGCGTGCCGGGCGCGGCACCGGGGGCGGCGGCTCCCGCGAGGGCGCGGGCGAAGCGGGAACGAAGGGCGGCGAGGGCGGCGGACTCGGCGGGACCGGTGCGGGCGGGCATGGGCGCATTCTCCCAGATAATGTTCGTGATAGCTTCTAACCGACCTGTGGGAATCCCGGCCGGTCGGGCCGGACGAGAGCCGAAAGGCGGCGGACGGACCATGCCGGAGGCGCGCACCAGCACCCCGCGCGAGCGGTACCGCACCCAGGTGCGCGCGGAGATCAAGGAACACGCCTGGGAGCAGATCGCCGCGGCGGGCGCCTCCGCGCTCTCCCTGAACGCGATCGCCAAGCGGATGGGCATGAGCGGGCCCGCGCTCTACCGCTACTTCGACGGGCGCGACGAGCTGATCACGGAACTCATCCGGGACGCCTACCGCAGCCAGGCCGACACCTTCCGGGCGGCCGCCGACGCCGGTGCCGACCTGGCCGGTCTCGCGCACGCCCTGCGCGCCTGGGCCCTGGACGACCCGCAGCGCTACTTCCTCATCTTCGGCACCCCCGTCCCCGGCTACCGGGCGCCCGACGACATCACCGGGATCGCCGCCGAGACCATGGCGGTCATCGTCGGCGTCTGTGCCGCGCTGCCGCCCGCACCGCCCTCGGACGGCACCGCCGACGCGTTCGACGCGCACCTCGAGGGCCACCGGCAGTGGGCGGGCGACCACCCGGCGCCCGCCCCGGTGCTCCACCGCGCCCTGTCCTTCTGGTCCCGGCTGCACGGCGTCCTCTCCCTGGAACTCGCCGGCCAGTACACCGGCATGGGTTTCGACCCGGCCCTTCTCTTCGACGCCGAACTGAAGGACCTGCTGGGCCCCTAACGTGGAGTCCATGACGACTCCCGCAGACCAGCACGACGTACGCGACCCCGAGCTGCCCGGCCGGCTGCTGACCCTCGAACGCGACGCACTGGTGCCCCTGCTGCGCTCCCGCCCGGACGCGGACTTCGCGCTGCCGGTGGCCGCGTGCCCGGGCTGGACCGTGCGCGACGTCCTGGCGCACTGCTCCAGCGCCCTGATCCGGGTGGTGGAGCGGCGCTTCGAGAAGGGCGTCTTCTCGCCCGAGTCCAACGACCGGGACATCGCCGAACGCGCCGACTGGACCCACGCCCGCGTCGTCGACGAACTGGAACGCGGCATGACCGGGGCGGGCGGGGTGATCGCCCGGTCGGACGGCAGGCTGGACGCCGTCGCCCTGGGCGAGTGGGTGCACGCCGGTGACGTACGGGTGGCCTTCGGCGAGCCGGGGGCGTACGCGGGGCGCGGGCTGCCGGAGGCGCTCGCGCTGCTCGGCTCGATCACCCGGGCGCGCGGCCACGTGCCGCTCCACGCCGACCTGGACGACCTCGACGAGCCCCTGAAGCTGGGCGAGGCCAGCGGCGAGCGGCCGCCGGGCCGCTACATCGGCGACGGCCCCACCCTCGTACGGCTCTACGCGGGCCGCCCGCTGGACGGAGCGGCGGGCTACGAGCTGGCCGGGGTGGAGGCCAAGGAGCTGAACATCTTCGGCGGCTGAGCGGCGACGCGGGGGCCCGGGCCCGCCGTCGGGCGCGTAGTCTTGGATTGGACTAGACCTGTAGCAGGCCGACGAATGGGGTCCCATGAGCAAGCGTGCAGTCCTGGAGGTGATCGCCCTCGACGCCGAGGACGCGGTCGCCGCCCAGGCCGGAGGCGCGGATCGCCTCGAACTGGTCACCGACATGGCGGCCGACGGACTCACCCCGTCGGCCTCGACCGTCGCCGCGATCCGCGCCGCCGTCGACATCGACGTACGGGTGATGCTGCGGCTCGCGGACGGCTTCGCCGCCGGTGACGTCGAGCGGCTGACACGCGTCGCCGGTGAGCTGCGGGAGGCCGGGGCCACGCAGTTCGTGCTGGGGTTCCTGGACGCGGAGGGCGACGTGGACCTCGGGGCGGTGGAGCAGATCGCCAAGGTGCTGGACGGGTGCCGGTGGACGTTCCACCGCGCGATCGACCGGGCCGCGGACCGGGACGCGCTGCGCAAGCAGCTCGCGGACTTCCCGGGCCTCGACACGTATCTGACGGCCGGGGCGGCCGGGGGCGTCGACGAGGGCCTGAGCGTGCTGCTCGCCGAGGCGCGGCGGCGCGGTGAGCCGGGGTACGAGCAGCAGTTGCTGGTGGGCGGCGGACTGCGGCTCGACCACGTGCCGGGGCTGCTGGACGCGGGGATCGACGGGTTCCACATCGGCGGGGCGGCGCGGCCCGCGGGGTGGGACGGGCCGGTGTCGGCGGACGCGGTTGCGGAGTGGCGGCGAGTGTTGGGCGCGTAGCCGCCCCCCTCCAGCTGCGGGCAGTCGTGCCGCTGGGGCGGCACAGGTGGGCGCAGCGGCACCCGGCCGGCGCCGGCCGGCGTCCTCCCGTACCTCGGCGCACGACTGAACGCAGCTGGAGGGGTCAGGCCAGCTGCGGCGGCAACCCCGTGGCGTGGGTCACGATCAGGCCCGAGACCGCTCGGGTCAGCGCCACGTACAGGCGGCGCAGCCCCGTCCGTTCGTCCGGCTCGCCGTCGACCACGGCCCGCGGCTCGTCCAGGACCACGTAGTCGTACTCCAGGCCCTTGGCCAGCGAGGCCGGTACCAGGGTCAGCCGGGTGGCGTGCGTGGTCTCCTCGCCGGGCCCGACGTGGCCGATCCCGGCCGCCGCCAGGGCCGCCGCCAGCTCCGGCACCCGCGCGTCGGCGGCGATGAGGCCGACCGAGCCCTCCCGTTCCAGCAGCTCACGGCAGGCGGACACCACGTCGCCAGGGCCCGCGTCGGCGGCCGTACGGATGTCGAAGAAGCCCGGGTTCTCGCGGATCGACGCGACCGGCGTCAGACCCGGCGCGATGTGCGGCAGCAGCCGGGACGCGTAGGCGATGACGTCCGTCGGGACACGGAAACCGGCCGTCAGCTCCTCGACCACCGCCTCGCCCTTGCCCAGGTGCCCCAGCGCCTGAGCCCAGCTCCGGGTCGCCCACGGCGTGGTGCCCTGCGCCAGGTCGCCGAGGACGGTCGCCGAGCCGGTGGTGCAGCGTCGGCCCACCGCGCGGTACTGCATCGGGGACAGGTCCTGCGCCTCGTCGAGGACCACGTGCCCGAGGGAGTGGGTGCGCTCGATCAGGTCGGTGGCCTCGTCGATCAGCACGGCGTCGGCCGGTGACCACCTGGCGGACTTCACCGAGCGGGCCGGCTTCGCCCACAGCACCGCCTTCTGCTCGTCCCCGGTCAGGACCCCCTCGGCGTGCTCGGCGAGGAAGTCCGCGTCGGCGAGCAGGCGCAGGACCAGCCTGGCGGGGTCGACCTGCGGCCAGACCGACTTCACCAGCGCCTTCACGGCCGCGTTGCGCGCCACCGCGTTCTGCACCCGGTCGTCCGGCGCCTCGCCCGCCCGCTCCATCTGCACCAGCACGGCGTGCGCGATCCGCTGCGGCAGCGCCTCGCGGGCGGCGCCGTAGCGGATGCCGCGGGCGAGCAGCTCGCGGACGATCTCCTCCAGCTCGTACACCGGCACCCGCCAGCGGCGCGAGCCGCGCACCACGACGACGCCCTCGGCGGGCGGGACGACGTGGGAGTAGAGGGCCCGGCGCAGCACCTCCGCCATCCGCGCGTCGCCCTTGAGCACCGCCGTCGCGGCCTCGTCCGTGCCGCGCACCTCGACGTGGGCCACCAGGTCGTCGACGGTCGCCTGGCGCACCGTCAGCTCGCCGAGGGCCGGCAGGACCTGCTCGATGTAGTGCAGGAAGGACCGGTTCGGGCCGATGACCAGCGTGCCGGTGCGGGCCAGGCGCTCGCGGTGCGCGTACAGCAGGTAGGCGACCCGGTGCAGGCCGACCGCGGTCTTCCCGGTACCGGGACCGCCCTGCACGCAGACCGAGCCGGCCAGGCCGGCGCGCACGATCTCGTCCTGCTCGGGCTGGATGGTCGCCACGATGTCCCGCATCGGTCCGACGCGGGGCCGCTCGATCTCCTGCTGGAGCAGCCTGCTGGTGGCCGCCGCCTCGGCCGGGTCGAGGAGGTGCTCGTCCTCGTACGCGGTCAGGTCCCCGGCGGTGTAGCCGAAGCGGCGGCGCAGCGAGACGTCCTGCGGGTCCTTCTTCGACGCCCGGTAGAACGGCTGCGAGACCGGCGCCCGCCAGTCGATCACCATCGGGTCGCCGTCCGCGTCGTGGACGTGCCGCCGCCCGACGTAGAAGCGTTCCCCTTCGCCGCCCTCGGCCCGTTCGGCCCCCGGGGCGTGCAGGTAGTCGAGGCGGCCGAAGAAGAGCGGGGTCTCGCTGAGGTCGGCGAGCGCCTTGATGCGCTGCTCGATCTGCGCCTCCAGCACCGCGGCGTTGACCCAGTTCGCGGTCACGTCGGTGATGTCGAGGGACTCGACGTCCTCGCGCATGGCGCGCAGCGCGGAACGGGACGCGGCCAGGTGGGAGCGTTCCCTGGAGAGGGGGTCGTCGTGGACGGGAGTGGACAAGGGGGTGCCTCCGGTCGACCTGCGGTGTGGTGGGCGCGCTGTCGGCGCGCGACGAACCGACCGGTTTCCGTCCGGACGGCAGCACTCCGTGGGGAGGCGGGCAAGAGCGGAGATTCTAGGGGAGTGGGGGAGGTGCGGGCCAACCGTTTTCCGCCGCCCGGTGTTCGACCCCTAGGGGATCGTGTCATCCGCGCTGGGGGACGCGCTCCCTCCACGGTCGTAGCGGAGGGGGCGGGGATTGGGTCCGAAGACCGATGCCGGGCGGGGGTGCGCAGTCGCACCATGGAGACATGAGCGCAGCAACCATCTCCCCCGCCCCGGCACCGGGCCGCGCGTCCGGTGCCACGCCCGTGGCCGGCAGCCACCGGCACCGGCTCGGCGACGCGGTGCGCGCCGTGCGGGTGTTCGCGGGCGCCGCCTTCGACGTCGTCATCCTCGGTGAGTACGGCGAGGAGGCCGGCGTCCGCCGCCGGTGACCCTCCCGACCGGGCCGCCGCCCACCCGGCGCCCGGTCTGAGTACCCGACGCGCGCCGGTTGAGTACCCGCGCCGGTGTGCGGGGACCGGCTGCGCGCCTTGACTGGCCGTATGACCTCACCGCCCCTCGCGACGGCCCCGCCCCGCACCCCGCGCGTCCCCGCCCCGACCGACCCGGACCGGCGTGCCTGGGTGGCGCCGACGGCCGCCACGCTGGCCCTGGTGCTCCTGGTCCCGCCGGCGCTGCTCTTCGGCATGCTGTCGCCGATGGCCACCGACAGTTGCGGGCCGGACTCCTGCTCGAAGGCGCTGACGACCACGCTCACCCTGATCATGGTCCTCCTGGTCCCCGGCGGGCTCGTCACCTTTGTCACCTGGTGCACCGCCTGGCTGCTCCCGAGGACGCAGCGCTGGTCGGTGCCGCGCGCCCTGCTGGCGACCGTCTCGGTGCTGCCGCCGCTGTGCCTGCTGCTGCTGGTGTTCACGCTCCCCGCCGGATGACCGACCGGCACCGGTCGGCTCAGCTGCCCTCCGCCAGGACGTCGTCCGCGTCCATGATCCGGTAGGCGTAGCCCTGTTCCGCCAGGAAGCGCTGGCGGTGGGCGGCGAAGTCCTGGTCGAGGGTGTCGCGGGCGACGACCGAGTAGAAGTGTGCCTGGTGGCCGTCAGCCTTCGGGCGCAGCACCCGGCCCAGACGCTGGGCCTCCTCCTGCCGCGACCCGAACGTGCCCGACACCTGGATGGCGACCGTCGCCTCCGGCAGGTCGATCGAGAAGTTCGCGACCTTCGACACGACGAGCACGCTGATCTCGCCCTGCCGGAAGGAGTCGAAGAGCTTCTCCCGCTGGGCGTTGGACGTCTCGCCCTTGATGACCGGCGCGCCCAGGTGCTCGCCCAGCTCGTCCAGCTGGTCGATGTACTGGCCGATGACGAGGATCTGCTGCCCGGCGAACCGCCGCACGATCGCCTCCGTCACCTTCCGCTTGGTGTCGGTCGTCGCGCAGAAGCGGTACTTCTCCTCCGTCTCGGCGGTGGCGTACGCGAGCCGCTCCGAGTCGGTGAGGTTGACCCGGACCTCCACGCAGTCGGCGGGCGCGATGTAGCCCTGCGCCTCGATCTCCTTCCACGGCGCGTCGAACCGCTTCGGCCCGATCAGCGAGAACACGTCCGACTCGCGGCCGTCCTCGCGCACCAGGGTCGCGGTCAGGCCGAGGCGGCGCCGGGCCTGGAGGTCGGCGGTGAACTTGAAGACCGGCGCGGGCAGCAGGTGCACCTCGTCGTAGACGATCAGACCCCAGTCCCGGGAGTCGAACAGCTCCAGGTGCGGGTAGACGCCCTTCCGCCGGGTCGTCAGCACCTGGTACGTGGCGATGGTGACCGGCCGGATCTCCTTGCGGGTGCCGCTGTACTCGCCGATCTCGTCATCGGTCAGCGAGGTGCGCTTCACCAGCTCGTGCTTCCACTGCCGGGCGGAGACGGTGTTGGTGACCAGGATCAGCGTCGTCGACCTGGCCTGCGCCATCGCGCCCGCGCCGACCAGCGTCTTGCCCGCGCCGCAGGGGAGCACGACGACACCGCTGCCGCCGTGCCAGAAGTTCTCCACCGCCTGCTGCTGGTACGGGCGCAGCGCCCAGCCGTCCTCGGCCAGGTCGATCGGGTGCGCCTCGCCGTCGACGTACCCGGCGAGGTCCTCGGCCGGCCAGCCCAGCTTCAGCAGCGTCTGCTTGATCTGCCCGCGCTCGGAGGGGTGCACGGCCACCGTGTCGGCGTCGATGCGGGTGCCGACCAGCGGCGCGATCCGCTTCGACTTGAGCACCTCTTCGAGCACCGGGCGGTCGGTGGTCGTCAGGACCAGACCGTGCGCCGGGTGCTTGGAGAGGGTGAGGCGGCCGTAGCGGTCCATCGTCTCGGCGATGTCGACGAGCAGCGCGTGCGGCACCGGGTAACGGCTGTACTCGACGAGCGCGTCCACGACCTGCTCGGCGTCGTGGCCCGCCGCCCGCGCGTTCCACAGGCCCAGCGGCGTCACCCGGTAGGTGTGGATGTGCTCCGGCGCCCGCTCCAGTTCGGCGAAGGGCGCGATGGCCCGACGGCAGTCGGCGGCCTGCTCGTGGTCGACTTCCAGGAGCAGGGTCTTGTCGGACTGGACGATCAGCGGACCATTCACGGGCGGCACCCTCTCGCGTGCGTACAGCCGGTCGCGACTGGACGGACCGGCCAAACGTCAAGTGTGCCTGATCGCGGGGCCGGGCCTACGGGAGAGCGATGCTGACGTCGTTGATCAGCGGCCCCTCCAGTGCGGCGGCCTCCGGTGCGGCGGTCTCCAGTGCGGAGGCCTTCGGGGCGAGCGCGCCGAACAGCGCCGCCGCGGTGATCAGCGCGGCCACGGAGACGGCGACGGCGGACCGGGCGGTGGGGTGGGCGTTGGCGGAGAGGGGGTCGTCGGTCCTGTCGCGCATGGGAGGCCTTTCGGAGGTGCCGGGGGGACGGCGGGCCGGGCCGGGGGACCTGGACCCGGCCCGCCGCTGGGTCGAGGACGGGGGCCGGGTCAGAGGGTGAGGCCCCCGCCGAGGTCGATGCCGACCGCGGCGGCCTCGGCGGTGAACGCGGCGACCAGCGTCGCGGTGGAGGCCAGGACGGTGGCGAGACGGCGAACTGCAGTGCGCATCGGGCTCTTCCTTTCGCTTCGGTGCGGGACACCCGGTGGCTGCCCGAGCCCCGACGACTCGATGCGGTTTATGAAAAAAGCTCCCTCTCAGGTGCGAATCACCCGGCGTGGCGTGCATGGATCACGCCGTACACCCGAAAGAGCGGCACCGTCCGCGACGCCCGCTCAGCCCCCGTCGTCGGCCAGCTCGGCCACGCCCGTGATCCGGTGCAGCGGATAGGTGCGCACCTCGTCCGCCGTGTGGTCGTACGCCGTGACGAAGCCGCCCTCGACCCGGATCGGCGCGATCACGCGCTGGCTGGCGGCACCCTCGGCGTTCACGTAGCCGATCCACAGCGCCTCACCGGTCAGGACCGCCGCCTGCATCGTGGCCAGCGTCTCCGCGGCGCCCGTGCGCGGCAGCGCGCCGTCCGGCACCGGGCCCTCGCCGCCCTCCCCGCCGCCGGGGCCCGGCTTGCGCGGAGTCGTGGCGGCCAGGTCACCGGCGCGCACGGCCCGGACCGCCGCCGACAGGAGTGTGTCGTCGGGGGCCGGGGGACCGTCCGGGACCGGCTCGGGCGCCGCCCGCGGCGGGGTGCGGTGCGAGTCCGCGCGGGCGATCAGCACGTCACCCGCGGCCGATTCGGCGGCCGGCGCGAACCCGATCGCACGCAGCCCCTCCAGGAGCGCCGCCGGGTCGGCCTGCGCCGCCAGCACGGTGGGCGCCAGCCGGCGCAGGCCCAGCCCGGCGGCCCGCTTGTCGGCGAGGATCTCGTCCAGCGTCGCGTCGTCGTCGCAGCGCACGTACGCCGAGGCCGCGCCCACCCGCAGCCGCCCGTGCCGTCGGGCCACGTCGTCGATCAGATACGTCAGGGGCTGCGGCACCGGCGTACGGGAGTGCCGGGCGAGGAACGCGTGCAGGTCGGCGGCGCTCTGCCCGGCGTCCAGCGCACGGCGCACCGAGCCCGGCGTGAACCGGTAGACGGTCGCCCCGCCCTTGGACTCCACGTCCGCGAGCACCCCCAGCACGTCGGCAAGCCCGCGCTCCAGCGGCCCCGGCGCCACCGCCGTCAGGTCGGCCTGGAGCAGCACGTGGTCCAGCGGCTCGGGGAAGAGCGGTGCCAGCAGCCGGGCGGCGGCCGCGGTGGCGGCGGCCCGTTCGGCGGCGGTCGGGGGAGCGGCTGCCGGCGGCATGCGGTGGTGGTGGACGGGGAGCTTGGCGCCCGGCCCCTCGGGCTCCGACTCCTGCGTCTCCGCCGCCGGCCGGGGTGCCTCGGGGGCGCCGATCAGGGCCCGCCCCGGCGCCGCCAGCGCACCGCGCCCGGTGACGCCCAGCAGCTCGGCCTCGGACAGCGTCCACCGGGCGATCCGGCCGCGCAGATCCTCGTCCCGCGCGCTCCCCGCCTCACGCTGCTCCCCCCGCGGGCCGCGCGGGGGGCGCTCCCAGCGCAACCGGGCCAGCACCGACTCCTCGACGGGCGACGCGCCCTCGGGCAGCCTCGCCAGCAGGGCCAGCACCCGGTGCCGCACCTCCGGCGCCGCCGAACGGTCCAGGTTCGGGCCCAGCGCCGAGAGCGTGCGGTCCTTCGCGTCCCGCCCGCCGACCACGCCCGGCGTCCGGGTGGCCGTCAGCCACACCGCCGCGAGGTGCGCCCAGCGCTCGGCCGGCGGCAGCTCGCGCCACTCGTCGTACGCCGGGGTCGCCGCGTACCGCTCGTCGGCCTCGCCGTCGGAGGCGATCAGTCCGGCGCCGTGGGCCAGCTCGACCCAGAACGCCGCGACCGGCTCCGGCACGTCCAGGGCGACCGCGGTCCGCTTCAGGTCGCGCACGCTCAGACCGCCCGCCCGCAGCACCGCCGGGCCGCCCTCGTCCCACTCCTTCAGCAGCTCCGCCACGGTCGCCAGCGCCGCCAGGGCCTGCCCGGCCGCGGTGGCGTCCACAACCTGTGGACGGTGCGACGCGGCCGCCTCCACCGGCGGCGGCACCGGCTCAGGCGTACGGTGCGCGCGGCCCGCGCGCAGATGCAGGGCCACCTCGCGGGGCAGCACGACCGTGCCGGGCGCGGTCGGCAGCAGCAGGCCCCGGTCGAGGAGGGCCCGCAGGTGCGCGGCGGGATCGTGGGTGACCTGGCCGTACGGCGGCCCCCACAGCAGCCGGGCCAGCACCTCCCGCGACTCCCCGGGCAGCTCGGCGAGCAGCGCCGCCATCCGCCGCCGGTCGGCGAACAGGGTGCCGAGCGCGGACACGGCGGAGACCGAGTCGTGGGTCGAGGGCAGGCCGACGGCGGTGAGGATCTCCTGGATCCGGCCCGGCGACATCCCCGCCGTCGCCTCCCGCACGGTCGGGCCGAGCCCCGTCGGGGACGGGTGCTGCGGGGACGGCGCGAGCAGCTCACGGGCGGTGCGCACCAGCCGCAGCCGGTCGTCGGCGCCCCACACCAGCGCCTGCTCGCGCAGCAGGGCGGCGGCCCGGGGCAGCGCCGCCGCGACGACGGGATCCTCCTCGTCGCCGCCCATCAGGGCGAGCAGCTCGCCGTACGACGCCGGGTCCGGCGCCACGGCCAGCGCCTCGGCCGTCTGGAGCGCGAACCGGTCCAGCCGCTCCAGCGCCCGCACGACCGAGGCACGGGTGCCGGCACGGGTGGCGAGCTGGGTGAGGTCGGTCGGCACGGGGGTGATGAGGTCGGGACGGCTGCGCAGGAGGGCGGCCAGCGAGACGTCGTCCCTGACGCGGAGCGCCTCCGCCAGGGACCGGGGGGCCGCGGACTTCTCCTCGGTGCTCATCCTGCCCACGTTAGCGGGTGGGTGCGACGGCGGAGGGGTGTGTGCGCGGGCGCGGTGCCGTCGGCCGGACGCGGAGGATTCGGTACCTTCGTCCGACGGGGTACGACGGATACCGCAACGCACCGCCCCGGAGGGGAACGTGGGGATCGAGAGCGACCAGGTCGTCTTCGAGTATCTGAGCCGTGTCGGCGACGTGGCCCAGCAGCGGCAGCTGCCGTCGGCCACCCGCATGCGGCTGGTGTCGGAGCTGCGCAACGAGATCGACCGGCACCGGGCGAAGACCACCGTGGACAGTCCCGCCGCCGTCCGCCGCATCCTGGACCGGCTCGGCGAGCCCGACGACGTCGTCACCGCGGCGGGCGGCACCAGCGGCGTACGGGACCAGGCGCCGGCCCCCACCGCCGTGCCCGAGCAGCGGGACCCCGGACCCCGCGACACCGGGCGGCGCAAGGGCCGGCGCCGCCCCGCACCCGAACCCCCGGCCGACCGTCCGGCCGCCTCCCCGCCCCACCTGGCGAGCGCGGGGGAACTGGGCGACGTGGGCGAGGGCCGGCCGGACTGGTGGCGGGTCGACGACGGCCCCTTCGTCGGCGCGGGCCTCGGCGACAGCGTCCCCGGGTTCGTCGGCGGCGTCGAGATCCCGGAGCTGCTCAGGAAGCCGCCGGGTGCGCCGGACGAGGTGGACGACCCGGAGAAGCGGGACACCACCGGGCCAAAGGCCCCCCTGGAGGAGACCGACGAGCCCGCCGCCGTGCCCGCCGGGAAGCGGGAGGGCCGCCGCCTGCCCCGCCTGTGGCCCGAGGGCGGCTGGAACAACCCCCTCCTCCTGCTCGCCGCGGCCCTCCTGCTCGCCGGCGCGGTGCTCGGCAACCTCGTCCCCCTGGGCCTGGGCTGGCTGATCGCCTACCTCTCCCGCCGGCTGACCCCGGCCCAGTCGAAGTGGGCCGTCCTGGGCCTGCCCGGCACGGTCGCCGCAGCCGGTGCCGTCTGGCTGTGGGGCCGCACCCAGAAGCGCTGGGGCGACGAGATCACCGAGGGCCACCTGAACGAGGCCGTCGCCGACACCTGGCCCTGGGTCCTACGCGGCGCCGCCGTAGCCACCGCCCTCTACCTCCTCTGGCGGGCCCGCCGCCCCCGGAGCTGACGGCCCTCGGGGCTGACCGCCCCCGAGGCAGAGCCCTCGACGATGGCCGCCTCGAGGCTGCTCCCCGAGGCCGGCCGCCCGGGGGCTGGCCGCCCCGAGGTGAGCCTCCCGACGCTGGCCGCCCCGGGGCTGCCCCTGAGGCCGACCGCCCTGGAGGCCACCGCCCCGGAGGCTGCCCCCCCTGAGGTCGACTGCACCGCGGCCCCCCGAGGTGAGCCTCCCGACGCTGGCCGCCCCGGGGCTGCCCCTGAGGCCGACCGCCCTGGAGGCTGACCGCCCCCCCCGAGGTCGACTGCACCGCGGCTTCCCCCCCGAGGTCTGCTGCCCTGGAGACTGACCGCCCGGGGGCTGGCCACCTCGAGGTAGAGCGCCCGAGGCTGCCCCCCGGAGGCTGACCGCCCTGGGGGGTTGGCCACACGGGGGCTGACGGCCTTTGGGGCTGATCGCCCCGAGGCAGAGCGCCCCGACACTGACCGCCCGGGGGGCTGACCGCCATGACGCCGGCCGCCCCGGAGGCTGCCCCCCGGAGCCAGCCGTCCCGGAGGCCCCCGTGTCGGCCGCCCCGGGGCAGAGCGCCACCGTGGCCGACGGGTCCCGCCGACGGCCCGGCACAATGGGTGCCATGTCCTCCTCGACCCGCCCCGCGCCCACCGTCGGCTTCGATCTCGACATGACGCTGATCGACTCACGGCCCGGCATCCGCGCCTGCTACCTCGAACTGAGCGCGCGCACGGGGACGTACGTCGACGCCGACCTGGCCGTCACCCGGCTCGGACCCCCGCTGGCCGAGGAACTGGCCCACTGGTTCCCCGCCGAGGAGATCGAGGCCGTCGCCGACCTGTACCGGGAGATCTACCCGGCGTACGCGATCGAGCCGACCCTCGCGCTGCCCGGCGCCCGCGAGGCGGTGGCCGCCGTGCGCGAGGCCGGCGGGCGGGCGCTCGTCGTCACCGCCAAGTACGAGCCGAACGCCAAGCTGCACCTGGCGCACCTCGGCATCGAGCCGGACGCCGTCATCGGCGGACTGTGGGCCGAGCAGAAGGCCGTCGCGCTGCGCGAGCACGACGCGGACGTCTACGTCGGCGACCACGTCGGCGACGTACGCGGAGCCCGCGCCGCCGGGGCCCGCTCGGTGGCCGTGGCGAGCGGGCCGTGCGACGCCGGAGAGCTGCGCGCGGCGGGTGCCGACGTGGTCCTTGCCGACCTCACCGCGCTCCCGGAGTGGCTCGCGGCCTACCGGGACGGCGAGGGCGACACCGAGGGACTCGACGCGGCCCGCGCCTGACGCCGCCCGGCGGCGATCGACCGCAGCACCCCGGCACCGGCGACCAGGAAGCCCACTCCCATCAGCATGCTCAGCCCGAACATGTAGGTGGGAAACGGCGTCGTGCCCAGCAGCAGCGGGGCCACCGTGACCAGAGTGGCCACGGCGCCGACGAAGAAGACGATCGCACCGGCGCGGATCAACCGGTCACCGGGCGCGGCGGAATTCGTTTGGGTTTGTTCACGCACCCGACCAGGGTAGTTCCCAGGTCTGGAGAACAGCCGGGGGACGTCTTGTCACCCGCCCGATCACCATTAGCCTGGGTACCGGCGGGTCAGGACGACCCGCCCAAGTGCTATCAAGAGCCGTTTCCGAGCATATTTCCGAGCAGTTTTCCCGACGAGTACGAGGACGAGGACAGACGTGCCTACCGGCAAGGTCAAGTGGTTCAACAGCGAGAAGGGCTTCGGCTTTCTCTCCCGTGACGACGGCGGTGACGTCTTCGTCCATTCCTCGGTCCTCCCTGCCGGAGTCGAGAGCCTGAAGCCGGGACAGCGCGTCGAGTTCGGTGTCGTCGCCGGGCAGCGCGGAGACCAGGCCCTGTCGCTCGCCCTCCTCGACCCGGCCCCCTCGGTCGCGGCCGCGCAGCGCAAGAAGCCGGACGAGCTGGCCTCGATCGTGCAGGACCTGACGACGCTCCTGGAGAACATCACGCCGATGCTGGAGCGCGGCCGCTATCCCGAGAAGACGGCCGGCAAGAAGATCGCCGGGCTGCTCCGCGCGGTCGCGGACCAGCTCGACGTCTGATCCACCCCCTGGGTCAGGGGAACGCCAGCGCGTCCGGACCGAGGGCCGGTACGAGGCCCTCGGCCGCCGCGCGGGTCAGCAGGCCCCGGATCGCCGCGTAGCCGTCCTCGCCGAGGTCGGCGGTGAACTCGTTGACGTACAGCCCGATGTGCTGGTCGGCGACGGCCGGGTCCATCTCCTGCGCGTGCTCCATGACGTACGGCCGGGACGCCTCCGGGTCGTCCCAGGCCGCGCGGACCGAGCGGCGGACGGCGTCGGCGAGGCGGTTCAGCGTGTCCGCGCCCAGCGAGCGCTTCGCGATGATCGCGCCGAGCGGGATCGGCAGCCCGGTGGTGTGCTCCCAGTGCTCGCCCATGTCGGCGAGCTTGTGCAGCCCGTAGTTCTGGTACGTGAAACGCGCCTCGTGGATCACCAGGCCCGCGTCCACCTTCCCGTCCCGCACGGCCGGCATGATCTCGTGGAACGGCATGACGACGATCTCGCCGACCCCGCCGGGCACCGTGTCCGCCGCCCACAGGCGGAAGAGCAGGTAGGCGGTGGAGGTCTCGCTGGGGACGGCGACGGTGCGGCCCCGCAGGTCGGCGTCGGCCTCCCGGGTCAGCACCAGCGGACCGCAGCCCCGGCCCAGCGCGCCGCCGCAGGGCAGCAGGGCCCAGTCGTCGAGGACGTACGGCAGCACGGCGTACGACACCTTCAGCACGTCCAGCTCGCCGCGCTCGGCCATGCCGTTGGTGATGTCGATGTCCGCGAAGGTCACGTCGAGAGCGGGGGCGCCGGGGACGCGGCCGTGGGCCAGGGCGTCGAAGACGAAGGTGTCGTTCGGGCAGGGGGAGTACGCGATGTGCAGGGTGTCAGCGCTCATGCGGTTTCCAACTCTCGAGGACGGGTGCGAGCTTCCCGAAGCCGTCCGTCAGCGCCGCCAGCGCCTCGCCGATGCGCCAGGCGGCGCGGTCGCGCGGGCCGACCGGGTTGGAGACCGCGCGCAGTTCCAGCACCGGCACGCCGTGCGCGGCGGCGGCCTCGGCGACGCCGAAGCCCTCCATCGCCTCGGCCAGCGCGCCCGGGTGGCGTTGGCGCAGCAGGCCGGCGCGGGCCGCGGTGCCGGTGACGGTGGACCCGGTCAGGACGGTGCCGGGGCGGGCGCCGGTCGCCTCGGCGGCGGCGCGGACCAGTGGGGCCGGCGGGTGGTGGGTGACGGTGCCGAAGCCCAGGTCGGTGACCGGGAGGAAGCCGTCGGCGGTCTCCGCGCCCAGGTCGGCGGCGGTGATCGCGTCGGCCACGACGAGTGAGCCGACCGGCGCGTCGGGGACGAAGCCGCCGCCGATGCCGGTCGAGACGACCAGGTCGTACGGCGTGCCGTCGAGGGCCGCGGCGGTCAGGGCGGCGGCCGTGGAGGCGGCGGCGCGGGCCGGGCCGACCCCGGCGGCCAGCAGGTCCCAGCCGCCCGGCAGCCGGTGCAGGACGATCCCGGGAAGGGGCGCCTCCGCGCCCGGCGCCGGGAACGCCCGGGCCACCGCGTCCCGTTCGGCGGGGACCGCGGTGGCCACGAGGAGGTGCACGGAGGACGTGGGCGGTCAGTCCTTCTTCAGCTCGAAGACCCACACACCGGTGATGTTCTGGCTCTCGTCCTTGCCGTCCCGCGCGGCGACGGCGACGTTCGTCGAGTCGCCCTGGGCGCCGTACTGCGCGTTGAAGAACACGCTGCCCGGCACGGTGCGGTAGGTCTTGTCGCTGTCCTCGACCAGCTGCTGACCGTTCATCAGGATCGTCCAGTGCTGGTCGGCGATGTCCGGGTCGACGCCGAAGCGCACCGTCTCGTCCTGGTCGACCTTGATGGACTTGGCGTCCTTGCTCTTCAGGCACTTGTCGATCTCGTCGGCCGACAGGGTCTTGCCCTCGCCGCCGCAGGTGGCCTGGGAACTCACCGAGTCGCTGCCGACCGTGATCGTCGAGATCGGGGTCGGCTCGTCACAGGCGGACAGCAGGAGAAGTCCGGCGGACACGGCGCCTACGGCGGCGACGGCGCGGCGGCGTCGCACAACGCGGTGTCCGAGAGCGGCGGTGCCGCGGGGCAACGTGGTCATGGCGGAAGGCTATACGGCGCTCCCGCCCCGCCCCCCACCTGGGTACGGCGTGGCGTGGTCACGCCACCCTCGGCCGAGTCCTGCCCCCGTGCCGCGCCGAGTCGAGCAGCCCCCGTACGGTCGTCAGCCACCCGGCGGCGATGATCGCGGCGGCCACCGACAGGCCCAGCGTGCCGTTGAGCGGCAGCACGATGCCGACGGCGCCGCCGAGCACCCAGGAGACCTGGAGCAGCGTCTCCGAGCGCGCGAACGCCGACGTGCGCACCTGCTCCGGCACGTCCCGCTGGATCAGCGCGTCCAGGGACAGCTTGGCCAGCGCCTGCGCGAACCCGGCGACCGCCGCCAGGCACGCCACCAGGAAGGCGCTGAAGAACACCGCGGCGACCACCGCCGCGCCCAGCACGACGGCGACCACCGTGACGATGATGACCTCCGGCGCCCGGGAGCGCAGCCACGCCCCGACCGCCGTGCCCAGCGCGTTGCCCGCACCGGCCGCGACGCCCACGATCCCCAGCGACACCGCCGCGCTCTGGCCGGTCATCGGGTGCACCCGCAGCAGGAACGCCAGGAAGAAGATCAGGAAGCCGGTCAGGCAGCGGATGGCCGCGTTGGCGGCCAGCGCGTGGGTCACCGCCGGGCCCACCGTGCGCAGGCCGGGACGCTTGCTCCGTCCCCGCAGCGGTCCCGGCAGGTGTCCCTCGTCCGCGGCGAGCAGCGCCCGGTCCTCGCCGCGCGCCGAGTCCACCTTCCGCGGCAGCGTGAACGACAGCACGGTGCCCGCCACGAAGATCAGGAAGGCGCCGTAAAGCGGCCACCGCGGCCCCACCTGCTGGAGTCCCGCGCCGATCGGCGCCGCGACACCGGTGGCCAGCAGTCCGCACAGCGTGACCCGCGAGTTCGCCTTCACCAGGGAGACCCGGGGCGGCAGCAGCCGCGGCACCACCGCGCTCCTGACCACGCCGTAGGCCTTCGAGGAGACCAGCACGCCGAGCGCGGCCGGGTACAGCTCGATGCCGCCGGTGACGACCGCCGCCGACAGCACCAGCGCGAGCAGCGCCCGGGCGGCCATCGCGCACGCCATCGCCGCGCGGCGGCCGTGCGGCAGCCGGTCCAGGAGCGGGCCGATCACGGGCGCGAGGAGCGTGAACGGCGCCATGGTGATGGCGAGGTACAGCGCGACCCGCCCGCGCGCCTCGTCGGTGGGCACGGAGAAGAAGACGGTGGAGGCGAGCGCGACGGTGATCATCACGTCGCCGGCGCCGTTCACCCCGTGCAGCTCGATCAGCTTGCCGAGGCCCGACTCGCCGGCGCCGTGCGCGTGCGTCGCCCGGCGGATGCCCCGCGCCGTACCGGTCACCGGCAGGCGCAGCGCCCGGCCGACCGCACGGAACCGGGAGCCGGGGCCGCGCCCACGGCTCCCGCGCTTGAACTCCGTCCGTGCGGCTGCCACCCCGTCATAGTGCCCCGTCAGCGGCGGCTGTAGCGTCGATACGGCACGGATGGCGGTGATCGAGTCGGGTGACGACGGGGCCGGCGCCACCCGTGATCGTCCGGTCGTACCCCGCCGAAACTCCCGTCGGTGTAGGCCCAGGGCACATGAGCAGGTAGCGTGCGTAGCGCGCCGTGGCGAACGTTCTCGGCCGCGCGCCTTACGGCCATCCCGCAGAATGGATGACGTAGGTGCGCCCGAGCGCGATCGGGCGCGGACGTCGACGCGGTCCGCAGGTCCGCTCCGTCCGCCCCTCGCACACAGCGGTGCACTCGTGAGACGGCGTATGGAGAGAAGCGATACCTGTGAGCGCAGCGACAACGCGAAGCCGCACCCCTGACCGTCTGTGCGCCGAGGCCGTCGACCTCGCCCGGACCGCGGCCGAGGAGGCCGCCGCACCGGGCGTCGTCGGCGAGCACGAGGGCATGGTGTCGGAGGGCGACCGGGTCGTCACGCACCACTTCGCCTGCAAGGAGATGGGCTACCGGGGCTGGCGCTGGGCCGTCACGGTGGCCCGTGCCTCCCGCGCGAAGATCGTCACGGTGGACGAGGCGGTGCTGCTGCCCGGCCCCGACGCGCTCCTCGCCCCCGAGTGGGTGCCGTGGAGCGAGCGGCTGCGCCCCGGCGACATGGGTCCTGGCGACCTGCTGCCCACCGACGCGGAGGACCTGCGGCTCGAGCCCGGCTGGACCGGCGAGGACGAGCCGCCGCCCAACTCCGCCGTCTCCCACGAGATGGCCGACCTGGTCGAGGCCGAGGACGCCGAGGTGACCGCCGGGCCGCCCGCCGAGCTGTCCACCGTCCCGGCCCGCGGCACGATCTCGGCGGTCGCCGAGGAGCTGGGCCTGCGCCGCACCCGGGTGCTGTCCCGGTACGGCCTGCACGTCGCCGCGGACCGCTGGGAGGACGGCTACGGCCCCAAGACCGCGATGGCCCAGGCGGCGCCCGCCTCCTGCGTCAGCTGCGGCTTCCTCGCCCGCATCGGCGGCTCACTCGGGCAGGCCTTCGGAGTGTGCGCCAACGAGTTCTCCCCGGCGGACGGGCACGTGGTCTCGCTGGCCTACGGGTGCGGCGGGCACTCCGAGGCGGCGGTCATGCCGAAGCCGCCGCGGGTGGCTCCGCCGGTGATCGACGAGACGCGGGTGGATCCGTTCCCGCTGCGGCCGGCGGCGGACTCCGGCTCGGTGCCGGTGGCCGAGGACGTGGCCTCGGCGGAGCTGGGGCACTCCTGAGGTCCGCCGTGGGTGGCTGGGGTCCCCGGGGGCTGTGCCCCCGGACCCCCCTTCGGCCTTGACGGCCTCGTCCTCAAACTCCCCCAGAGGGGGTACCCCCAGGACGGGCTGCGTGGGCGGTACCTTCGTGGTCCGTCGATGAGGAGAGTCACCGTGAGCATGTTCGTACGGCCTGCCGCCGAGGGTGCCGATCCGTTCGGGACGGCACGGCTGCGGCGCGGGGTGCTGGACGCGTGGGCGACGAGCCCGGCCCGGTTCCGTGAGGACGCCAACGCGGAGGAGGACCTCGTCCTCGGCGGCTACCGCGACCGGCTGGTCGTCGAGCTGGCGCAGAACGCCGCCGACGCCGCCGCGCGGGCCGGCGTGCCCGGCCGGCTCCGGCTGACCCTGCGCGACGGTGTCCTCGTCGCCGCCAACACCGGCGCCCCGCTGGACGCGACCGGCGTCGAGTCGCTGTCCACGCTGCGCGCCTCCGCCAAGCGGGACGCGAGGGACGGCTCGGTCGGCCGGTTCGGGGTGGGCTTCGCCGCCGTCCTGGCCGTCACCGACGAGCCCGCCGTGGTCGGCCGGCACGGCGGGGTGCGCTGGTCCCTGGCCGAGGCCCGCGACCTGGCCGCCGACACCGCCCGGCACAGCCCCGGCCTGGGCGACGAGATCCGGCGGCGGGACGGTCACGTACCGCTGCTGCGGCTGCCGTTCCCCGCGGAGGGCAGCGCCCCCGCGCCGTACGACACGGCCGTCATCCTCCCGCTGCGCGACACGGCCGCCGCCGACCTCGCCGAACGGCTCCTGCACGCCGTGGACGACGCCCTGCTGCTGGCCCTGCCGGGCCTGGAGGAGGTCGTGATCGAGGCCGGGGACGAGGTGCGCACCCTCTCCCGCCGTGCCGAGGACGCCCTGACCGTCGTGGAGGACTCCCGGGAGGGCGTCACCCGCTGGCGGACCGCCGCCGCGCACGGCCCGCTCACCCCCGACCTGCTCGCCGACCGGCCGGTCGAGGAGCGGCTGCGTCCGCACTGGTCCGTGACCTGGGCGGTGCCCGTCGACGCCGACGGCGCCCCCGAACGCCCCCGCACCAGCCCCGTGGTCCACGCGCCCACCCCCAGCGACGAACCGCTCGGCGTCCCCGCCCTGCTCATCGCGTCCTTCCCGCTGGACGCGACCCGCCGGCACACCGCGCCCGGACCGCTCACCGACTTCCTCACCGAACGGGCCGCCGACGCCTACGCCGGGCTGCTCGCCGACTGGCGCCCGGTCGCCGTCGGCCTCATCGGCCTGGTGCCCGGCGCGCTGGGCCGGGGCGAACTGGACGGCGCGCTGCGGCAGGCGATCCTCGACCGGCTGCCCCGCACCTCCTTCCTGCCGCCCGCCCTGCCCTCCGGCGGTCCGGACGCGGAGGACGATCTTCCGGAGTCGTTGCGGCCGCGCGACGCCGAGGTGGTGGAGGGCGCGGGCGCCGACACCGTGCGGGTGCTGGCCGAGGTGCTGCCGACGCTGCTGCCCGCCGGTCTGGAACGCCGCGCCGAACTGCGCACGCTGGGCGTGGCCCGGGTGCCGCTGACCGACGCGGTCGACCGGTTGGCGGGCCTGGAGAAGGCGCCGGGCTGGTGGTGGCGGCTCTACGACAGCCTCGCCGGGGTCGACCCCGACCGGCTGTCCGGGCTGCCGGTGCCTCTTGCCGACGGGCGGACGACCATCGGGCCCCGGCAGGTGCTGCTGCCGTCCCCGGAGGCCGCCTCCCTCGACCCGGAGGTCCTCACCCGGCTCGGCCTGAAGGTCGCCCACCCCGACGCCGCGCACCCCCTCCTCGAGAAGCTCGGCGCCCTCCCGGCCACCCCGCGCGCCGTGCTCACCACGCCGCAGGTCCGGGCGGCCGTCGCCGCCTCCCTGGACGACGAGGGCGGCGTCAACTGGGAGGAGGACGCCCTCGACGCCGAGGAACTGGCCGACACCGTCCTCGGCCTGGTCCGCGACGCCGGGCTCGACGCCGGCGACGAGCCCTGGCTGGGCGCCCTCGCCCTGCCCGACGAGGACGGCGAACTCTCCCCGGCGGGCGAACTCGTCTTCCCCGGCGGTCCGTTCGCCCGGGTCATGCGGGAGGACGAACTCGCCGCCGTGGACGCCGAACTCGCCGGGAAGTGGGGTCCCGACCCGCTGGCCGCCTGCGGCGTCCTGGTCACCTTCGCCCTCGTCCGCGCCACCGACGTCGTCCTGGACCCCGACGAACTGGAGCCCCGCGAAGGAGACTTCGCCGAGCCCGACGACGCGGGGCTGCTCGACGCGGTGGACGTGTGGAGCGAGGACGTCCTCGACCGCTTCCCGGACAGCCCTGTGCCACCGGTCGCCACCGAGATCACCGCCGTGCGCGACCTCGACCTCGTGGACGACGACCGCTGGCCCGAGGCCCTCGCCCTGCTGTCCCGGCCGCCGCTGCGCGACGCGCTGGTCCAGCCGGTGCGCGTCCTGCTGCCCGACGGCACCCACGAGGTCGTACGGCCCTACACCGCGTGGTGGCTGCGCGGGCATCCGGTGCTCGGCGGACGCCGCCCGGCCGGCCTGCGCGCGGCGGGCGGCGACCCGCTGCTGCGGGGCCTGTACGACGAGGCCGACGCGACCGGCTTCGAGGACGAGCAGGTGCTGCGGGCGCTGGGCGTGCGCACCTCGGTCGCCGCGCTCCTCGACGAGCCCGGCGGCGCGGGCGAGCTCCTGGACCGCCTCGCCGACCCCGACCGCCCGGTCACGGCCGCCCAACTGCACGCGCTGTACGGCGCGCTGGCCGACCTGGACCCGGAGCGGGTGACCCTGCCGGACGAGGTGCGGGCCGTGGTCGACGGCGAGGTGCGCGTGGTGGACGCCGCCGACGCCGTCGTGGTCGACTCGCCCGACCTGCTGCCCTTCACGTCCGGCGTACCGCTGCTGCCGGTCCGCCCGGCGCGGGCCGCCGAACTGGCCGAGCTGTTCCAGGTACGGCGGCTGAGCGAGTCCGTCACCGGCCGCGTCGACTCCGAGGGCACCGAGCACGACGTGCCGGAGCCGGTGCGGGTGCTGCTCGGGTCGCGGACCCCCGCGTCGTACGTGGAGCACGACGAGCTGGTCGTCGACGGCGTGGAGATCGACTGGCGTCTGACGGACGACGGGGCGCTGCACGCGGCCACGCTGGAGGGCGTGGCCGCGGGTCTCGCCTGGGCGGCGGGGCAGTGGCCGCGCCGCTTCGAGGTGGCGGCGCTGCTGGAGGACGAGTCGCGCACCGACGAACTGGCCCGGGACCGCTGGTTCGACTGACCCGGGCCGGGGCCGGTCAGCCCGAGGACTCCCGCGTGGCCCCGGAGGGCGCGTCGGTGAGCGCCTCCAGTTCGCGGGCGAGGGACTGCGCGTCGTAGGGGCCGGTGTGTCTGCGGTCGCCGACGAAGAACGTCGGTGCGCCGCGGACACCGCTCGCCTCGGCGCTGGCGGCGTCCTCGCGGACCCGGGCGGCCGTCTCCTCGGCGGCGAGGTCGCGCAGGAACCGCTCGACGTCGAGCCCCAGGTCGGCGGCGTAGCCGGCGGTGTCCTCGTACTCGAGTTCGTCCTGGTGCTGGTAGAGCAGGTCGTGCATCTCCCAGAAGCGCCCCTGGGCCTCGGCGGCGACGGCGGCCCGCGCGGCGAGTTCGGCGTGCGGGTGGACGTCGGTCAGCGGCAGGTGGCGGAACACGTAGCGGAACCGGTCGCCGAAGCGCTGCCGCAGTTCCTTGGTGACGCCGGTGGCGTGGGCGCAGAAGGGGCACTCGAAGTCGCCGTACTCCACCAGGGTCAGGGGAGCGTCGGCGGGACCGAGGATGTGGTCCCGCTTCGGATCCACCGGGAGGTCCAGGTACCGGGGCAGGTCGGCGTCGGTCTGGCCCTTCAGCCTGGCGGCCAGCCGGAACACCACCCAGCCGGCGAGGGTCGCGAACACCGCCGCGAGCAGCACCCCCACGGTCGCCCGGGCGCGGGCCTCCGGGTCCTGGAAGGCGAGCCCGACGATCAGCAGGGACACGGTGAACCCGAGTCCGGACAGCGCGCCGCCGCCCAGGACGTGACCCGGCGCCACCCCGGTCGGGAGCCTGCCGATGCCGAACCGGGTGCCGAGGGCGGCGCCGCCCCAGATGCCGAGGAGCTTGCCGCCGACGAGACCGACGACCACCGCCCAGGTGAGGGAGGAGCCCAGCGCGTCGGTCAGGACGCCGTCGCGCAGGTCGACGCCGGCGTTGGCCAGGGCGAACACGGGGACGATGAGATAGCTGGACCAGGGGTGGAGGACCGTCTGGAGCCGTTCGTTGACGGAGACGGCCTGCTGGAGTCCCCTGCGTGCCGTCTTGCCGACGTCGGCGAGGGGCGACTGGCGGAAGGCGCGGAAGAGCCGTGCCGCCTGCTCCACTCCCTCCCGGGAGGGCTTGCGGGCGGGGATGAGAAGACCGCCGAGCATGCCGGCGATGGAGGCGTGCAGGCCGGCGTGGAGGGTGGCCAGCCACATCACGAGGACGATCAGCACGTACGGGGCGGCCCGCCAGACGCCGAAGCGGGTCAGCGCCGACAGGACGACGCCGAGGACGAGCGCGGCGATCAGCTCCGGCACGTTGATGCTGCCCGAGTAGACCACGCCGATCACCGTGACGGCCACGATGTCGTCGATGACGGTGATGGCGAGCAGGAAGACCCGCAGCTGGGTGACGAACCGAGGGCCCACCACGGCGAGCGCGCCCAGCATGAACGCCGTGTCGGTGCCGATGACGACGCCCCAGGCCCGCGCGGCCTCGCCCCCGGGCGCGATCGCCAGGTACAGCACGACGGGGACGAGCATGCCGCCGATGCCCGCCAGGCCCGGGATCACGATCCGGCGCCGGTCGTTCAGCGAGCCCACGGAGACCTCGTAGCGCACCTCCAGACCGATGACGAAGAAGAACAGGGCCATCAGTCCGTCGTTGACCCAGTGGCTCAGGTCCATCGACAGCCGGGCGTCCCCGACGGTGACGGACGCGTCCGTTCCCCAGAGGGCCGTGTACGCCTCCGACCAGGGGGAGTTCGCCCATACCAGGGCAACCGCCACGGCGGCGAGGAGCAGTCCGGCGCTGCCCGCCTCGGTCGCCATGAAGGCCCGCACCGGAGCCGACAACTGGGCCGCCAGCTCTCCTTTGCGTGACTGTGACTGCGAGTCGGCGGTCTTCTTTCCGCGAAGGTTCATCAGGAGCATGTCTCCGATCACATGGGTCGGCGGACTCCATACTCCTTGAATTCCGAACGAGACCACGAATGACCGGCCGGCTCCGGCGTCACACCGGGAGCTTCCGGTCCACCCACCGCCACGCCAGCTCCAGCACGCCCGCACCGGCCACCGCGATGCCGACGGCGGTCCACGGCATCGTCACGCCCACCAGTTTGAGCGCGAAGAAGTCCTGCAGCCACGGCACCGCCAGCACGATCACGAAGCCCAGGCCCATCGCCGCCACCAGCAGCACCCGCCACCAGGTGTACGGCCGGGCGATGATCGCGAGGACCCACATCGAGATCAGGAACAGCGTCAGCGTCGCCGCGCTGGTCTCCGCGTCCAGCGCGTCCGGGCCGGTGTAGTGCTGCCGGGCGACCAGGTAGGTCACGAAGGTCGCGGCGCCGGCCACCACCCCGCCCGGGATCGCGTACCGCATCACACGCCGTACGAAGTGGGGCCTGGCCCGTTCCTTGTTCGGGGCGAGGGCCAGGAAGAACGCGGGGACGCCGATGGTGAGCGTCGAGAGCAGGGTGAGGTGGCGGGGCAGGAACGGATACTCCACCTGGGAGCAGACCACCAGGATCGCGAGCAGCACCGAGTACACGGTCTTGACCAGGAACAGGGTCGCCACGCGCGTGATGTTGCCGATGACGCGGCGGCCCTCCGCCACCACCGAGGGCAGCGTGGCGAAGCTGTTGTTGAGCAGCACGATCTGCGCGACCGCCCGGGTCGCCTCCGAGCCGGAACCCATCGCGACGCCGATGTCGGCGTCCTTGAGGGCGAGGACGTCGTTGACGCCGTCGCCGGTCATCGCGACCGTGTGGCCCCGTGACTGGAGGGCGCCCACCATGTCCCGCTTCTGCTGCGGGGTGACCCGCCCGAACACCGTGCCCTCGTCCAGCGCCCCGGCCATCTCCTCCCGCTCGGCGGGCAGCCGGCGCGCGTCGACGGTGGCTCCGGACAGTCCGAGCTTGGCGGCGACCGCGCCGACCGACACGGCGTTGTCGCCGGATATGACCTTGGCGCGGACGTCCTGGTCGGCGAAGTAGCGCAGGGTGTCGGCGGCGTCCGGGCGCAGCCGCTGCTCCAGGACGACCAGGGCGGTGGGCTCGGCCCCTTCGGCGACCCGGGCGTCGTCCAGGGCGCGGCCGGCGCGGGCCAGCAGCAGGACGCGCAGGCCCTGCTCGTTGAGCCGCCCGGTCTCGGCGAGCGCCGGGTCGTCCTCGGCGAGCAGCACGTCCGGGGCGCCGAGCAGCCACGTACGCGGGGCGCCGTCGCCCTCGTCGAACGCGGCGCCGCTGTACTTGCGGGCGGAGGAGAAGGGCAGCGACCCCGTGGACCGCCAGGCACCGGCGGGGCCGTCGGCCGGGTAGGTGTCGATGATCGCCTGGAGGGAGGCGTTCGGGCGCGGGTCGGCCTGGCCCAGGGCGCCGAGGACGGTGCGGACGTACCCCTCGTCGGCGCCGCCGAGCAGGCGCAGGCCGGTGACGTCCATGCCGCCCTCGGTGAGGGTGCCGGTCTTGTCCAGGCAGACCGTGTCGACGCGGGCCAGCCCCTCGATGGCGGGCAGCTCCTGGACCAGGCACTGCTTGCGGCCGAGGCGGATGACGCCGATCGCGAAGGCGACGGAGGTGAGCAGGACCAGGCCCTCGGGGACCATGGGGACGATGCCGCCGACCGTGCGGGCGATCGAGTCGTCCAGCGCGTTGTCCTTGGCGAGCAGCTGGCTGAGGATCAGGCCGATCGCCGTCGGGACCATCATCCACGTGACGTACTTGAGGATCGTGGAGATGCCGGAGCGCAGCTCCGACTGGACCAGCGTGAAGCGGGAGGCCTCCTCGGCGAGCTGGGCGGCGTACGCCTCGCGCCCCACCTTGGTCGCCCGGAAGGCGCCGCCGCCGGCGACCACGAAGCTGCCCGACATGACCTGGTCGCCGGGCTGCTTGACCACCGGGTCGGCCTCGCCGGTCAGCAGCGACTCGTCGATCTCCAGCCCGTCCGCCTCGACGCAGACCCCGTCGACGACGGCCTTGTCGCCGGGCCCGATCTCGATGACGTCGTCCAGCACGATCTCCGAGGTGCCGACCTCGGCGGGCTTTCCGTCCCGGCGCACCGTCGGGCGGGCCTCGCCGATCACGGCCAGCGAGTCGAGGGTCTTCTTCGCCCGCCACTCCTGGACGATGCCGATGCCGGTGTTGGCGAGGATCACGAACCCGAACAGGCTGTCCTGGATGGGCGCGACGATCAGCATGATCACCCAGAGGACGCCGATGATCGCGTTGAACCGGGTGAAGACGTTGGCGCGGACGATGTCGGCCAGCGAGCGGCTGCTGCGCACCGGCACGTCGTTGATCTCGCCGCGCGCGATCCGTTCGGCGACCTGGGCCGCCGTGAGACCGGTCACGGGCGCAGGCGGGCCGGCGGGACGCGCGGGGTGCGCGCGGTGCTCCGGGTCGAGTCTGTCCGCGTCGAGATGCGTCATGGATCCGACGGTACGTGCGGACATACGGCTCCACCCACCGGGCGCGGAGAAGATCCGACCTGGGTACGAGGCGTACCGGCGCGGTGTGCTGCCCTGGTACTACTTCTGCGCCGCGGCGGCCGCGTCCCGCTTGATCGCGGCGTCGCGCCCCCGGACGTACCAGATGCCGATCAGGCCGAGGCCGGCCCCGGCCAGGCAGGTCCACACCCACCAGGCGTGCCCGTGGTCGTCGAACCAGCCGTAGAAGGGCAGCTGCACCAGGAAGAGGACGAACCAGAGGATGGTGCCGCCGACGATGGTCGGAACCACGGGGCCCTCCAGGGGCTCCGGCGCCTCGTGCGTGGGTGTCCACTTCGTCATGCGTACAGCTTACGAGGAGGGTGCGAACAGGTGGACGGCGCGGCGCCACCCGGGGGACGACGCGGGTCTACGCGCGGAGATAGCGATCAGTGGCTCATACGTTCATACTGAACCCGTTTGTCTCTGACCACTTTCATTCGTAGAAAACACCAAGAGGAACACCGACAAGGCCGTGGGGGAACCTGTTGGTGCATGAGGTTCCGCATGTCCACCTCGGCCACCGCCAAGGTCCCCCCGTCCCCCGAGTCGCCGGAAGGCCGGCGGCCCCCGCAGAACGGCCTCGACCGTTACTTCAAGATCTCCGAGCGCGGCAGCACCCTGCCCCGTGAGATCCGCGGCGGCTTCGCCACCTTCTTCGCGATGGCCTACATCATCGTGCTGAACCCGATCATCCTCGGCAGCGCCAAGGACATGTACGGCCACCAGCTCGACAACGGTCAGCTGGTCACCGCGACCGCCCTGACGGCCGCCTTCACCACCCTCCTGATGGGGGTCATCGGCAACGTCCCGATCGCGCTGGCCGCGGGCCTCGGCGTGAACTCGGTCGTCGCCCTCCAGCTCGCCCCGCGGATGTCCTGGCCGGACGCCATGGGCATGGTGGTGCTGGCCGGTTTCGTCGTCATGCTGCTGGTCGCCACCGGTCTGCGCGAGCGCGTGATGAACGCCGTGCCCTACAGCCTGCGCAAGGCCATCGCGATCGGCATCGGCCTCTTCATCATGATCATCGGATTGGTCGACTCCGGCTTCATCACCCGGATGCCGGACGCCGCCCAGACCACGGTCCCGATCCAGCTGGGCACCGGCGGTCATCTGCACGGCTGGCCGGTCCTGGTCTTCGTCCTCGGCGTGCTGCTGACCCTCGCGCTGATCGTCCGCAAGACCCCGGGCGCCATCCTCATCTCGATCGTCGTGATGACGGGCATCGCGATGATCATCAACGCGGTCACCGACATCCCCTCCTGGGGCCTGACCACCCCCGAGTGGCCCGGCAACCCGGTCGCCACGCCGGACTTCGGGCTGGTCGGCGAGGTCAGCCTGTTCGGCGGGTTCGAGAAGGTCGGCGTCCTGACCGGGGTGCTGTTCGTCTTCACCGTGCTGCTGTCGTGCTTCTTCGACGCGATGGGCACGATCATGGGCATCAGCGACGAGGCGAAGCTGACCGACGGCGAGGGCCAGATGCCGGGCATCAGCAAGGTCCTGTTCGTCGACGGCGTCGCGGTCGCCGCGGGCGGTGCCAGCTCCGCCTCGGCCACCACCTGCTTCGTGGAGTCCACGGCCGGCGTCGGCGAGGGCGCCCGCACGGGCTTCGCCAACATCGTCACCGGCGGGCTGTTCGCCCTGGCGCTGTTCCTCACGCCGGTCGCCACCATGGTCCCGTCGCAGGCGGCGACCCCCGCGCTGATCGCGGTCGGCTTCCTGATCCTGGCCGGTTCGATCAAGGAGATCGACTGGTCCGACTTCACCATCGCCATCCCGGCCTTCGTGACGATGCTGATGATGCCGTTCACCTACTCGATCACCAACGGCATCGGCATGGGCTTCATCACCTTCTCGGTGCTGCGCCTGGCGGCCGGACGGGGCCGCGAGGTGCCGGTGGCGATGCACGTGGTGTCGGCGGTCTTCGCCTTCTACTACCTGATGCCGGCCCTGGGCCTGACGTGAGGCCCGCAAGGCTGCCTCAGGTGACCCCGTAGAACCGTTCCGTCTCCTCCACGGCGGACTGGAACCGCTCGTCGAAGTCACTGCGAATGAGCGTCCGGACGACATAGTCCTGGACGCTCATTCCTCTTTTGGCCGCATGGTCCCGGAGCCGGTCGAGCAGCTCCCCGTCCATCCGCAGGCTGAGCACGCTGGTCCCCATGAGCACGAGGGTCGCCCCGGCCCGCCCGGTGACGCTCCGATTTCCGGAAACGACTCACTCGTACGGGTGAACTGTGGGTTTCAGTGGCGGGCGTCACGGGCACGCGGGCGACGGTGCGGTGGTATTTCGCGAGACTAATGAGTTACGCTAAGGAACATGCCGGACCTCAACCATGGCGACGACGCCGCCGCCGTGAACTCCCTGCGCTCCGCCGTGATGCGGTTGTCCCGTCGGCTCAAGCACCAGCGGGTCGACGAGTCGCTCAGCCCGACCGAGATGTCGGTGCTGGGCACCCTGTCGAACTGCGGCAGCGCGACCCCGGGCGAGCTGGCCCGCAAGGAACACGTCCAGCCGCCCTCGATGACCCGCATCGTGGCGCTGCTCGAGGCCAAGGGCCTGGTCCGGCTGGAGCCGCACCCCGAGGACCGGCGCCAGAAGGTCGTCACGCAGACCGAGCAGGCCGTGGTGATGCTCGAGGAGAGCCGCCGCAAACGCAACGCGTTCCTGGCCACGCTCGTCGAGGGCCTCGACGAGGACGAGTGGGCGAAACTGCGCGCCGCCGCCCCCGTGCTGGAGAAGCTCGCCCACAAGTAAGCAGTTCTCGCGAGGAGGCGAACCCTTTTGAGTACGGGATCCGGAGCAGCTTCCGCCCCCGCACCCGACGGCCCCGACGACCCGGCCGCCCCGGACGATCCGACCAGCCCCGCCGCCCGCCGCAGGACGTCGATGTTCGCCTCCCTGAAGGTCAGGAACTACCGCCTGTTCTTCATGGGCCAGGTCGTCTCCAACATCGGCACCTGGATGCAGCGCATCGCCCAGGACTGGCTGGTGCTCAGCCTCACCGGCTCCTCGGCCGCCGTCGGCATCACCACCGCCCTGCAGTTCCTGCCGATGCTGCTCTTCGGCCTCTACGGCGGCGTCCTCGTCGACCGCCTGCCCAAGCGGCCGACGCTGCTGGTCACCCAGTCCGCGATGGCGCTGACCGCACTCGCCCTCGCCGTCCTCACCCTCAGCGGACACGTCCAGGTCTGGCACGTCTACGTCGCCGCCTTCGCGATGGGCCTGGCCACCGTCATGGACAACCCGGCCCGCCAGACCTTCGTCTCCGAGCTGGTCGGCCGCGACCAGTTGCAGAACGCGGTCAGCATGAACTCGGCCAACTTCCAGTCCGCCCGCCTGGTCGGCCCCGCCGTCGCCGGTCTGATGATCACCGGTGTGGGCACCGGCTGGGCGTTCCTCGCCAACGGCCTGTCCTTCGTCGCGCCGCTCAGCTGCCTGCTGCTGATGCGCGCCCGCGAACTGCACGCCGGCCGGCCCACCCCGCGCGGCAAGGGCCAGCTGCGCGAGGGCCTGCGCTACGTCGCCGGGCGCCCCGAGCTGATCTGGACCATCGTGCTGGTCGGCTTCATCGGCACGTTCGGCTTCAACTTCCCGGTCTTCCTGTCCGCCTTCGCCGACGACGTCTTCCACGCGGGCGCCGGGGCGTACAGCCTCTTCAACACCCTCATGGCCGTCGGCTCGCTGGCCGGCGCCCTGCTCGCCGCCCGCCGCGGCACGGCCCGGCTGCGCGTCCTGATCGCGGCGGCGCTCGGCTTCGGCGCACTGGAGATCGTGGCGTCGACGGCACCGGAACTGTGGCTCTTCGCGCTGCTGATGGTCCCGATCGGCCTCTTCAGCATGACGGTCAACGTCACCGCCAACACCAGCATCCAGATGTCCACCGACCCGGCCATGCGGGGCCGCGTGATGGCCCTGTACATGATGGTCTTCCTCGGCGGCTCGCCCATCGGCGCCCCGATCGTCGGCTGGGTCACCGACACCTACGGCGCCCGGGCCGGCTTCGCCGCGGGCGGCGCGGTGGCGGCGAGCGCCGCCCTCGTCATCGGCCTGGTCCTGGCCCGCGTCGGCAACCTGCGCCTGTCCGTCGGCTGGCACCGCGGCCACCCCCAGGTCCGCTTCGTGCCGCGGGAGCGGCAGGAGGCGCTGGCACCGGTGGCGTAGGGGAGGCAGACCGGGGGTGGGGCCCCGTCGCCGGCGGGCGTCGGCGGAGGGAAAATCCGGGGGACCGGGCAGCGGGGCTCTGCGAGGCTGGCGGCATGAGACTGTTCGCCGCCGTGCTGCCCCCCGAGGACGTCACCGCCTCCCTCGCCGACGAGGTGGCCGCGCTGCGCCGACTGCCGGGTGCGGACGGGCTGCGCTGGACCGGCCGCCCCGGCTGGCACCTCACCCTCGCCTTCTACGGCGAGGTCGACGACGACGTCGTCCCCGACCTGTCGGCCCGCCTGGAACGCGCAGCCCACCGCACCCCGCCCTTCGAGCTGGCGCTGCGCGGCGGCGGCCAGTTCGGGCGCGGCCGGGCGCTGTGGGCCGGCGCGGAGGGCGGCCTCGCGACCCTGCGGCTGCTGGCCGACCGCGCCGAGTCGGCGGGGCGCAGGGCGGGCGTCCCGATGGGCGAGCACCGGCGCTACAAGCCCCACCTGACGCTGGCCCGCAGCAGGCAGGCCCTCGACGCCCGCCCCTACGTCGAGGCGCTGTCCGGCTTCACCGGGCCCGCCTGGACGGTGACCGACCTGGCGCTGGTCCGCAGCAACCTGCCGGACTCCGGCGTCCCCGGCGAGCAGCCCCGTTACGAGGCGGTCGCCCGCAGCCCGCTCGGCGCCTCCGGTTAGGCTCGGGGGCGTGGACCCGAAGACCCGTAACCGGATCATGGCCGGTGTGCTCGTGCTGATGCTCGTGGTGGTGGCGTTGGCGGCGGCCCTCGGCTGACCCGCCCGCGCGACGGCCGCCGCCCCGCTCACCACCGCACCCCGCTACCAGGCGAAGGCCTCCGGGGAGGGCCCCGGACCCGGGAAGATCTCGTCGAGCCCGGCCAGCAGCTCCTCCGACAGCTCCAGCTCCACGGCCCTGAGCGCCGACGCGAGCTGCTCGGCCGTGCGCGGACCCACGATCGGGCCGGTCACGCCGGGCCGGGTCAGCAGCCAGGCCAGCGCCGCCTCGCCGGGCTCCAGGCCGTGCTTGTCGAGCAGGTCCTCGTACGCCTGGATCTGCGCCCGCTTCGCCGGGTCGGCCAGGGTGTCGGCCGCGCGTCCCGAGGCGCGGCGCCCGCCCTGGACCTCCTTCTTGATCACCCCGCCGAGCAGTCCGCCGTGCAGCGGCGACCACGGGACGACGCCGAGGCCGTACTCCTGCGCGGCCGGGATCACCTCCATCTCGGCGCGGCGCTCGGCCAGGTTGTACAGGCACTGCTCGCTGACCAGCCCGATGGTCCCGCCGCGCCGGGCGGCGGTCTCGTTGGCCTGCGCGATCTTGTACCCGGGGAAGTTCGACGACCCGGCGTAGAGCACCTTGCCCTGCTGGACCAGGGTGTCGATGGCCTGCCAGATCTCGTCGAAGCCGGTGGCGCGGTCGACGTGGTGGAACTGGTACAGGTCGATGTGGTCGGTCTGGAGCCGCTTCAGGCTGGCGTCCACCGCCCGCCGGATGTTCACGGCGGACAGCTTGTCGTGGTTGGGCCACGCCTCGCCGTCGGCGCCCATGTTGCCGTACACCTTGGTGGCGAGAACGGTCTTGTCGCGCCGGTCGCCGCCCTTGGCGAACCAGTTGCCGATGATCTCCTCGGTACGGCCCTTGTTCTCGCCCCAGCCGTACACGTTGGCGGTGTCGAAGAGGTTGATGCCGGCGTCCAGCGCCGCGTCCATGATCGCGTGACTGTCGGCCTCGTCGGTCTGCGGACCGAAGTTCATCGTCCCGAGGACGAGCCGGCCGACCTTGAGTCCTGTGCGTCCGAGCTGCGTGTACTTCATGGTCCCCAAGCCAACGACTTGGAGTGCGCTCCAGGCAAGCGGGGGCGGGCGGTCAGTCGCGGGGGAAGGCGTCGGTCCTGAGGGTGAGGCCGAGGACGGTGTCGGTGAGGTCCAGGTCCTCCCCGAAGACGACCCTGGTCTCGGTCGTGTAGTCGCCGTCCTTGGGGTGCGTGAAGATGTGGCAGCGGCCCTGGTACGGGTCGGCGATCAGGTAGAGGGGGACCTCTGCGGTGGCGTAGGCGAGCTTCTTGGGGCCGTAGTCGTTGGCGGCGGTGCCTTTGGAGATGACCTCGGCTACGAACTCGACGTCCTGGTAACGCCAGTGGCCCGTTTCGTCCTGCTCGGCCCCGTCGCGGAGCTTGGCCACGTCGGGGCAGAAAGCGTTACCCGGTCCCGGGAAATCGATACGGACGTCCGAGAGGAGTTCGACGTCCATGCCGAAGCGGTCTTCGACGGCTCGTTCGATGCGGCGGATGATTTTGTGGTGGGTGCTGCGCTGCGGTGTCATGTGGACGTTGCCCCCGACGATCTCGACCCGGAATCCTTCGGGGACGGGCATCCGCTCCAGTCGCTCGAACCATTCGTCCAGGCGCTGGGTGTTGGCGTCGGCCATGTCGATCCTGTCGTCAACGACGGTCATCGTGGCACTCCTCCCCGGCTGTCCCACGGGCGGGAGCAGCCGCGCGGTACAACGATACGCACGGCGACCGGGACACGGGAGGACACGCATATGCCAAGGCGGGGGGGCTCCTACGAGGCGGCGGTGTACGGCCCGCCCAGCCCCCACTCCTCGCCCATCGCCTCGGCGAACGCCTGCGCGATCCGGTGCTCGCCGCTCTCGTTGGGATGCGTGCCGTCGTAGGTGTCCGTGTGGAAGTCCCACGGCACCGGCGGCGGCACGAGCAGCAGCGGGGAGCGCGGGTCGTCGAGGTCGGTGACGGTCTTCACGAGGAGTTCGTTGAAGTGGGCGACCTGCTCGGCGAAGGTCTCGTCGGCGTCCACCCGGATGTTGTGCAGCACCGGCATCACGGCCGTGCGCACGCGCGGGTTCGCCGCGCGCGCGTTGGCCACGAAGGCACGGGCGTTGGCGGCGGTCTGCTCGGCGTTGGTGTAGAAGCCGAGGTCGATCAGGCCCAGGGAGACCAGGAGCACGTCCGCGCGGCAGGAGCGCACCGTCTCGCCGATCAGCGGCGTCATGTGGTGCCAGCCCTCGCCCCAGCCGGCCAGGTGGGCGCGGGGGAAGCCGGGTTCGGCGTAGGCGTACGAGGTGGGGGCGTCCGCCACCTGGTCGTGCAGTGTCTCGCGCGGGCCGACGAAGGTGAAGGGGCGGCCGTAGGAGTCGCGCAGGTGCTGCCACAGCCGATAGCGCCACGTGTGATCGCCGGCGCTCCCGATCGTCATGGAGTCACCGACGAACATGAACCTGAGCATCCGCTCATCATGGACGATCGGCCTGGTCGACGCGATGTGAGCCCGACCACGCAGGGTGACCGGAAGGGTGACCGCCGACGTGAACGCCCGCGCGGGATGGCAGGCTTGGCGCATGCGCCGACCCTTCGCCCTCCTCGCCTCGGCCCTCCTCGTGGGGGCGTTCGCCGTGCCCGCCTCGGCGGCGGACGGGGGCGACGGGCCCGCCGGGAGCGACGGGTTCACGATCAAGGACCCGCGCATCACCGAGTCCAGCGGCCTCGCCGCCTCCCGCCTGCACCCCGGCATCTACTGGACGCACAACGACCAGGACACCGGCCCGTACCTCTACGCCGTCGACGGCGCCACCGGCGAGACCGTTGCCCGCGTCGCGCTGTCCGGCGTCGGCACGCCCCGGGACGTGGAGGCGATCGGCATCGGACCCGGGAACAAGATCTTCGTCGGCGACATCGGGGACAACGACGGCGTGACCTGGCCGTACGTGTGGATCTACGAGCTGCCCGAGCCGACGGAGCTGAAGGACCAGACCGTCAAGGCGACGCAGTACGTGGTGAAGTACGCGGACGGTTCCCGCGACGCGGAGTCGATGCTGGTCCACCCGAAGACCGGGCGGGTCTACCTCATCGACAAGAACGAGGACGGCGGGCACCTGTACGAGGGCCCGGCGAAGCTGTCGTCCTCCGGCACCAACGTCTTCAAGCCCACCGTGCCCGTGGACCTGTGGGCGACGGACGCCGCGTTCTCCCCGGACGGCGAGCAGTTCGCCGTGCGCGGGTACCTCGGGGGCATCTGGTACGACTGGAACGGCGGGAAGATCCAGCGCAAGGGGCGGATCGGCGTGCCCCTGGGGCAGGGCGAGTCCGCCACCTACACGACCGACGGCAAGAAGCTGCTGCTCGGCATGGAGGGGGTCAACAGCCCCGTGAAGGCCGAGGACGTGCCCGGGCAGGACGGTGGCGACTCCGGCGGCGGATCGGGTTCCGGGTCCCACGCCTCGGGTGCGGACTCCGGCGGTCCGGGCGGGGACACGCTGAAGGTCGGCGCGGTGGGGCTGCTCGTCGCGCTCGCCGCCCTGTTCGGCCTACGCCGGGTCTTCCGGCGCCGCTGAGCCGTTGGCCGGGGCCGGGTCGTCCGCTGCCGAGCCGTTGGTCGGGACCGGGGCCGGGGCGTCCGCTGCCGAGCCGCTCGCGGCGGGGCCGTCCGCTGCCGCCCGTCGCGAGGCCACCAGGACCTCCAGCCCGTCCAGGATGCGCTGGAGCCCGAACTCGAAGTGGTCGAATCCGGTGCCGAAGGCGTCCTCGGAGAGGGAGGCCAGGACGGGGTAGCGCCCGCTCGTCATGGCCTTCACCAGGGCCGGCTCCTGGGCCGCCCAGAACTCCGCGTCCGTCAGCCCGGACCTGCGTTCCGCCTCCTCCTGGTACACCTGGGTGCGGGCGGCCCCGACCACATAGCCCTCGACCATGACGACCGCCGAGACCAGCTCGGGGTCGGTCAGGCCCATCGGCCTGATCCGGGCGAGCACCTTCTCCATGCCGTCCAGGGCGGAGGGGCCGAGGATCGGGCGGGACTGGTTGACCTCCAGCAGCCAGGTGTGGCGGCGGTGGAGGGCGAGCGCGGCGTGGGCGAGGGCGTGCAGCGCCGGGCGCCAGCCGCCGTCGCCCAGGTCGGCCGGGTTCTCGGACGGGCGCTGCACGCGGTCCAGCATCAGGTCGAGCAGCTCGCCCTTGCCGGGGACGTAGCGGTACAGGGACATCGTGCCGGTGCCCAGCTCGGTGGCGACCCGGCGCATGGAGACCGCGCCGAGACCGTCCCGGTCCGCGACCTCGACGGCGACCTCCACGATCCGCTCCAGCGTCAGGCCCGGCCGCGGGCCCCGGCTGGGCCGCCGGCCGGTGTCCCACAACAGGTCGAGGGTGCGGCCGATGTCGCCGCTGCCACTGGTCTCCGTACCGCTTGCCATGGGGTCAGTCTAGGTCTGCGGACAAAAACTGCGTACGTTGTACGCGCAATCGGGTACGGTGTACTCAGTAAGGGAGCGAGAGGGGGACTGGGACCCATGAGCGAGAAGCACGCGGTACGGGCCGAGGGTCTGGAGAAGAGGTACGGCGGCAAACACGCCCTGGACGGCTTCGACCTGACCGTCCGCGAGGGCACCGTGCACGGCCTGCTCGGGCCGAACGGCGCGGGCAAGACCACCGCCGTCCGCATCCTGTCCACACTGGTCCGGCTGGACGGAGGCCGCGCCGAGGTGGCCGGACTGGACGTCACCCGGCAGGCGCGCGAGGTGCGGGCGCGGATCGGCCTCACCGGCCAGTACGCGGCCGTGGACGAGGTGCTCACCGGCCGGCAGAACCTGGAGATGTTCGGGCGCCTGTTCCACCTGGGCGGCCGGCGTGCCCGGGCCCGCGCCGTCGAGCTGCTGGAGCGGTTCGACCTGACCGACGCCGCCGACCGGGGCGTGGGCAAGTACAGCGGCGGCATGCGGCGGCGCCTGGACCTCGCCGCGTCGATGATCCTCGCGCCGTCCGTCCTGTTCCTGGACGAGCCGACGACGGGCCTGGACCCGCGCAGCCGCGGCGAGGTCTGGGAGTCGGTCCGCGCGCTGGTGGCGGACGGGACGACGGTCCTGCTGACCACGCAGTACCTGGAGGAGGCCGACAAGCTGGCCTCCCGCATCACCGTCATCGACCGGGGCCGGTCCATCGCCGACGACACCCCGGACGGGCTGAAGAACCTGGTCGGCGGCGACCGGATCGAGGTCGTGGTCGCCGACCGGGCCGAGATCCCCGGGGTGGTGAGGACGGTCGCCCGGGTCTGCAAGGGCCAACCGGAGGTGGAGGAGGAGGCGCTGCGCGTGCACGCCCCGGTCGCCGACCGGGTGACGGCCCTGACGGAGGTGGCGCGCACCCTTCAGGACGAGGGCGTCGCCGTCGAGGACATCGGCCTGCGCCGGCCGAGCCTCGACGACGTGTTCCTGCGCCTGACCGGCCACCGTACGAGCGCTCGGGCCACGGGTCCCTCGGAGCCCGCGGTGAAGGAGGCGGTGGCGGCATGAGCACCCTCGACGCCGGCAGCGCCACCGGCCCGGCGACGGCCCCGCCCGAGCACGGCCGCCTCTACTGGCTCCTCGCCGACTGCGGCAACGTCGTCCGCCGCGGCCTGACCCACTACCAGCGCCAGCCCGTCAACATCGCCTGGCAGCTGGGCTTCCCGATCCTGTCCGTCCTCCTCTACGGCTATGTCTTCGGCAGCGCGATGACCGTGCCGGGCGGCGGGGACTACAAGGACTTCCTGATGCCGGGCATGTTCGTGATGACCATGGCGTTCGGCTTCATCAACACGGCGACCGTCGTCGTGTACGACTCCACCAAGGGCGTCGTCGACCGGTTCCGCTCCATGCCGATGGCGTCCTCGGCGGTGGTGGCCGGGCGCGGGGTGACCGATCTGGTCGTCGCCTGCGCCGAGTTGACGATCCTGGTGCTGACGGCGCTGGCCATGGGCTGGCGGCCGGACGGCGGCTGGGAATTCCTGGCCGCGTTCGGGCTGCTGCTGTGGCTGCGGTTCGCGCTGATCTGGCTCGGGGTGTGGCTCGGCCTGCTGGTGCCCAACCCGGAGGCGGCGGGCGGCCTGTTCGCGGTGGCGTTCCCGCTGACGATGATCTCCAGCATCTTCGTCGCCCCGCAGCTGATGCCCGACTGGCTGGGCTGGGTGGCCGCGTGGAACCCGATCTCCTCCACGGCGGCGGCCGCCCGCGAGCTGTTCGGCACGCCGGTGGGCGGCGGCGACTCGTGGATCGAGCAGCACGCGCTGCTGATGGCGGGCGTGTGGCCGGTGGTACTGACGGCGGTCTTCCTGCCGCTGGCGGTACGCAGGTTCCAGCGGCTGAGCCGGTAGGGCCGTTCAGGGCGTCCGGGCCGGGGGTGGAGACCGGGGGAGCGGTGGATCTCCACCCCCGGCTCCACCCGTGGGTCCAGGTGTCGCGGCCCTGGTCGGAGGAGCCTTGAGGGCATGACAACGACTGAGTGGATCACCGACATCGCCCTGGTTCTCATCGTCTTCCGTCAGCTGCGGGAGGGCCGGCTCGACCGCAGGACCTTCCTGATCCCGCTGGGGATCGTGGCCGTCGTGGCGTACTCGTACCTGGACTCCGTCCCGACCGCGGGCAACGACCTCGTCCTGATCGCGGCTCTCACGGCCGTGGGCGCCGCGCTCGGCATCGCGGGTGGCGCCTGCACCCGGATCCGGCCCCTCGACGGGCACCTCATGATCAAGGCGGGCGCCGTGTCGGCGGTCCTGTGGGTACTGGGCATGGGCGCCCGCATGGGCTTCCAGGTCTGGGTCGAGCACGGCGGCGCCGACGACGTCGCCCGGTTCAGCATCGACCACCACATCACGAGCGACCAGGCATGGGTGGCGGCGTTCGTCCTGATGGCGGTCACCGAGGTGGTCACGCGGGTGGCCACGATCTACGTGCGCAGCCGTGCCCGGGCCGCGACCGGGGCTCCCGCCGTCTCCGCCGCCTCCGCCGCGCCCGTCCTCGACCGTACGGCCTGACCGTGCGCTATGTTCGGCCGGTGTCCGCCACCGAGAAGCCTCCGCCCCCGCGTCCGGGGGCGGACCCGCGTCCGCGTCCGGGGGCGGACCCGCGTCCGGTCCCCGGTCAGGACCCGCGGGTGCAGTGGGGCCTGAGCCTCGCGGTCGTCGCCGTGGGAGCCGTGACGATCCGGCCCATGGGATTGGGCGGCCAGGGCCTCGCGGTCGCCGTCCTCTTCGTGGTCAACTCCGCGGCACTGCTGGCCAGGGGAGTGCCCGAGAGCCGGGTCCCCCCACGGTTGGCGCTCGCCTGGCTCTCGTCCGGGATCGTCGCGGCGGCCGCCCTGCTCGGGGTCAGCGGCAGCGGGACGAGCTACCTGTTCGCCTTCTTCCTCGCCGGGCACATCGGCTACCGGCTCGAAACCGGGCGGGCACTGGCCCTCGCGGGGACCTGCTCCCTGCTCTGCGCGGGTGTCCTGTACTTCGGCCTGGGGCCGGGAGATCCGGAACTGCCCTGGGTGCTCGGTCTCGCCACCGGCGCCCCGGTCGTGGTCGGCATCCTCAACCGCACCCAGCGCCAGGCCGTACGGTCGGCGCTCTCGGCCGCCGAGTCGGCGGAACGCGCCGCCCGCGCGGAGGCGAGGACCGCCGTCCTCACCGAGCGCGGCCGGATCGCGCGGGACGTGCACGACGTCCTCGCGCACTCCCTCGCCGGCATCAACATGCAACTGGAACTGGCCGACGCCCTGCTCGAGACGGGCGACCTGGAGAAGGTCCGGGAGGCCAACGGCAAGGCGCACGGTCTGGTCAAGGAGAGCCTGAAGCAGGCGCAGTGGACCGTGCACGCGCTGCGGGAGGACGCGCTGCCGCTGCTGGAGAGCCTGACCGCGATGGTCGAGTCGGCGGGCCACCACGACGCCCTCACCGTCGCCGGCCCGGTCCGCGAGGCGTCGGCCCAGGTGACCCAGAACCTGCTGAGGATTGCCCAGGAGGCGCTGACCAACGCGGCCCGGCACGCGCCCGGCGGAGACGTCGGGGTGGAGCTGACGTTCACCGCGTCGTCGATCACACTGAGGATCCGCAACCGGCCGGCCACCCGCGCGGTGACCCCGGGCGTCGGCAGCGGAATGGGGCTGATCGGCATGCGCGAGCGCGTCGCCCTGCTGGGCGGGAGCGTCAGCGCGGGGCCGGTCACCGAGGGGCAGGACCAGGGCGGCTGGCAGGTGGAAGCGGTGATACCGGGATGAGTGAACAGACGGACGGTCGGACGCGGTTGAGGGTGATCGTCGCCGACGACCAGGCCGCCGTGCGGGAGCCGCTCGCGGCGGTGCTCGGGCTGGCCGAGGACATCGACGTCGTGGCGGCGGCCGCAGACGGCACCGAGGTCCTGGCGGCGGTGGCCGCGGGACCCGTCGACGTGGTGCTGATGGACCTGCGCATGCCGGTGCTGGACGGCATCGAGACGACCCGTCGCCTGACCGAGGAGCATCCGGAGGTGGCCGTGGTCGTCCTGACCACCTTCGCCGACGACGACTCGATCCTCGGCGCGCTCGGCGCGGGAGCCCGCGGCTACCTGACCAAGAACGCGGGACGCCAGGACATCACCCGGGCGATCCGGGCCGCGGGCGCGGGCCAGTCCGTACTCGACCGCGAGGTCCAGAACCGCCTGCTCGCCACGGCCAGGACGAAGGCGGCGCCCGCCCCGGGCGAGGCGGCCCGACAGCCCCTGCCGGACGACCTCACACCCCGCGAACGCGAGGTCCTCACCCTCATCGGCCAGGGCCTGTCCAACCGGGGCATCGCGGAGAAGCTCTTCATCAGCGAGGCCACGGTCAAGACCCACATCAACAACCTGTTCGCCAAGGCCCACATCCGCGACCGCGCCGACGCGGTGCGGCGCGCCATCGGGGCGGGGCTGGCCTGAGGGGCGTGGACGCGTGACCCGCGGTCATGCCGGGCGGTGTGCGACCGCCTTGAAGAAGGTGTAGCAGAACACCCCGTCGGGTTCGGCCGAGCGCCGTAGGGCGGCGATGCCCGCGTCGAAGGTGTCCGGGTCGATCAGCCCCGCCGCGAGGGCGGGCTCACGCACACCGGAGACCATCGCGGTGAAAGTGCGTCTGGTGAAGCTCTCGGCGAGGTCCGGCCGGCTGCCGTCGACGTAGACGGTGCGAGGGGTCACCGCGATGTCCGACCACTCCGCCTCGTGCAGCAGAGGGAAGAGCCGTCGCCCGATGAGGGCGTCGCCGCCGGCGTGTCGTTGCAGCGTCACCTGGCACGCGATGGCCGCGCGCGCGGCCTCGTCGTCCGGGTGGAAATAGGTCGAGCCGTGGTCGCCCTCGATGACGGTGACCGTGCCGCCGGGCCGGACGAGGCGGCGCAGCCGGCGCAGTGCGTCGACCGGCGAGGGCAGGTGCTCGAGCAGGAAGCACACGAAGACGTGGTCGAAGGACGCCTCGGCGAAGCCGCCTTCCCGTTCGGGGAGGGCGAAGACGTCCTTCCCGGCGAACTCGACATTCGCCAGGCCCGCGGCGGCGACGCGGCGCGAGGCCGACTTCAGCGAGTCGGGGGCGATGTCGGCCGACACGAAGTGCGCGTGCGGGCTCCGCGACGCCAGGGTGACCGTCTGGGCACCCACGCCGCACCCCATCTCCAGGACCCGTTCGCCGGGCCGGAAGCGGGTGCCTGCGTGCAACAGCTCGGCGAGGGCGTCCGCCTGGTCCGCGAGCCGCGTGCTCTCCTCGGAACGGTAGCCGTGCACGTACTGCTCGAACATCGTCATGGTCTCGATCACCTTCATCAACTGGTCCGGCTCCTGACTCTCGAGCGCGGCCCGGAGCCGGTCGCGGAGTTGGCTTCGCCGTCGGAGGTCCTCCTCGACGTCGTCGAGGTGGGCGGGCAGTGTCGCTGCCGGGTCCGGATCCTCCTGGGCCAGCAACGCGGCGATCTGCCGGAGCCCCAGGCCGGTCCGGCGCAGGGCCGTCGCCCGGTAGAGACGCGTGACGTGCGCGGGGCCGTAGCGACGGTGGCCGCTCGGCGTACGTTCGGGAGACACCACCCCCAACGCGTCCCAGTGCCGCAACACCCGCACCGACACCCCGGTCGCCCGTGCCAGCTCGCCGACCGTCCACCACGCCCCGTCGTCCACGGCGGCAACGCTAGGTCCTCACACGGTGTCAGGTTCAAGTGCGGGTGGCGACAGGCGACTTGTCGATCACACCATGGGGCTGGCATAGGCCATCGGCATGTTCACTCGTACGGTTGAGTCCGACCCGAACGTCCGCGCTCAGGGTGCTCGCGCGAATACGTTCCGTCGCATGGTCAGTTCACCGCATGAAGCGCTGCACCGGATCTTCCGGATGGATCCGGGGTTGTTCGCCCGGCTGTTGCCACGGGCGGGCATCGGGTTTCCGGAGCACACCGCGATCGAGCCCCTGGACACCGATCTCACCGAGATCAGGCCGCTTGAGCGCCGCGTGGACAGCGTGTTCCGGGTACGCGTGCCCGGTGAGGAGAGCGGCTTCGTGCTCGCCGTCGAGTCGCAGGGCAAGCCGGATCCGGACAAGCACAACAGCTGGACCTACTACTTGGCCCACATGTACGCCAAGTACCGGTTGCCGCCGTTCCTTCTGGTGGTGTGCAAGGACAAGGCGACCGCGGCCTGGGCGTCGGAACCGATCCGGGTCGGGCGTGCCTTCCACACCAGCATGGTCGTCTTCCCGCTGGTCCTGGGGCCTGGAATCCTCCCCGTGATCACGGAGCCGGACGAGGCGGCCCGGGACCTCGGAGTCGCCGTCTTCTCCGCACTCGCCTACGCCTCGGACCCGGGACTGACTGCGATACTGGACGCGCTGGCGTCAGGAGTGGCGGACGACGCAGGAAAGTCCGGACCCGGGGACGTGGACCGGGTGGACTGGGCGGAGATCGTCGAAATCGGTCTGGGCGAGGGCCCGGGGCGTGACTACTGGAGGCATCTGATGGCCACTTACACCCCGAACTTTCCGGGCAGCAACTCGATCGTCGAGGAGTCCTGGCTCGAGGGCAAGGCCGAGGGCAAGGCCGAGACTGTTCTGCGCATTCTCGAGGTGCGGGGTGTCGAGATCCCCGACTTTGTCCGGGAGCGGGTCACCGCCTGCGCCGATCTCGACGTGCTGGGCACGTGGATCGACCGCTCGCTGAGCGTGGTGCGTGCCGAGGAGTTGTTCGTCGAGGAGTAGAGGCCCCAACGGATACGCGAAGGGCGCCCGGCGGATGATCCGCCGGGCGCCCTCCGTCGTCGGAGCGGTGGTCGCGACTACAGCTTCTCGATGACGTAGTCGACGCACTTGGTCAGCGCCTCGACGTCCGCCGGGTCGATCGCCGGGAACATCGCGACGCGCAGCTGGTTGCGGCCGAGCTTGCGGTACGGCTCGGTGTCGACGATGCCGTTGGCGCGGAGCACCTTGGCGACGGCGGCGGCGTCGATGTCGTCGGCGAAGTCGATGGTGCCGATGACCTGCGAGCGCTTGGCCGGGTCGGAGACGAACGGGGTGGCGTACTTGGCCTCCTCCGCCCAGGTGTACAGGCGGGTGGAGGAGTCCTTGGTGCGGGCGGTGGTGAAGTCCAGGCCGCCCTGGCCGTTCATCCAGTCCAGCTGCTCGCCGAGGAGGAACAGGGTGGCCAGCGCCGGGGTGTTGTACGTCTGGTTCTTGCGGGAGTTGTCGATCGCCGTCGGCAGCGAGAAGAACTCCGGGACGTGGCGGCCGGACGCGTGCACCCGCTCGGCGCGCTCGAGCGCGGCCGGGGAGAACACGCCGATCCACAGGCCGCCGTCGGAGGCGAAGGACTTCTGCGGGGCGAAGTAGTAGACGTCGGTCTCGGCGATGTCCACCGGCAGGCCGCCCGCGCCGGACGTCGCGTCCACCAGCACGAGGGCGCCCTCGTCGGCGCCGGCCACGCGCTTGATGGGCATGGCGACACCGGTCGAGGTCTCGTTGTGCGTGAGGCCGTACACGTCCACGCCCGCCTCGGCGTGCGCCTCCGGGTGGGTGCCGGGCTCGGAGGAGACGACGGTCGGCTCGGCCAGCCAGGGCGCGAGCTTCGCGGCCTTGGCGAACTTGGAGGAGAACTCGCCGAAGCTCAGGTGCTGCGACCTGTTCTCGATCAGACCGTGGGTCGCGACGTCCCAGAACGCGGTGGAGCCGCCGTTGCCGAGGATCACCTCGTAGCCGTCGGGGAGCCGGAACAGCTCGCGGATGCCCTCGCGGACCTTGCCGACCAGGTTCTTGACGGGAGCCTGGCGGTGGGAGGTGCCGAGCAGGGACGTACCGGTGGCGGCCAGGGCGTCCAGCGCCTGAACCCGCACCTTGGAGGGACCCGCGCCGAATCGACCGTCCGCGGGCTTGATGTCAGCAGGAATCTGGATCTCAGCCACGAGCCGGAGGGTATCGCCTCGGCCAAACCGGGCGAAGACATGTCCGTCCGATGAGACGAGATCTCCGCCGTGCGGACCTGTGCGGAGCTACGAGAGCCCATGCTGGAGTGCATGACCGATCTGGAGGCAGCACTGCGCAGGGCCGTCCGCGGCGAGGTCGGATTCGACGTCACGTCCCGGGCCCTGACCACCATGGACGCGTCGAACTACCGGAGGGTCCCGCTCGGGGTGGTCGCGCCCAGGGACGCCGACGACGTGGCGGCCGTGCTGGAGGTGTGCCGGGAGCGCGGGGTACCGGTCGTCGCGCGGGGCGGCGGTACGTCCATCGCCGGGCAGGCGACCGGCACGGGGGTGGTGCTGGACTTCACCCGGCACATGAACCGGCTGGTCGGGATCGATCCGCAGGCGCGTACCGCCGTGGTCCAGCCGGGGCTGGTCCTCGACCGCCTCCAGGACGCCGCCGCGCCGCACGGGCTGCGGTTCGGCCCGGACCCGTCCACCCACAGCCGCTGCACGCTCGGCGGCATGATCGGCAACAACTCCTGCGGCTCCCACTCGGTGGCGTGGGGCACGACGGCGGACAGCGTGCGCGAGCTGTCCGTGCTCACCGCGCGGGGGCGGCGGCTGCGGCTCGGGCAGGAGTGGGCCGGCGCGCCGGACGGGCTGCGCGGGCTGGTGGACGGCGACCTCGCGCGCCTGCGCACCGGCTTCCCCGACCTCCCCCGCCGCATCTCCGGCTACGCGCTGGACGCCCTGCTCCCGGAGAACGGCGCGGACGTCGCCCGTTCCTTCTGCGGCTCGGAGGGCACGCTGGGCGTGCTGACCGAGGCGGTCGTACGGCTGGTCGAGTCTCCGCGGGCGCGTGCGCTGGCGGTGCTGGGCTACGCCGACGAGGCCGGGGCGGCGGAGGCGGCGGCCGGGCTGCTGCCGCTGGGCCCGCTGACGGTGGAGGGCATGGCGGTCGACCTGGTGCCGTCCACGGAGGGACTGCCGAGGGGCGGTGCCTGGCTGTTCGTGGAGACCGGCGGCGACACGGAGGCGGAGGCGCGGGCGCGCGCGGAGGCGGTCGTACGGGCGGCGGACGTCGTCGACGCGCTGGTGGTGACCGACCCGGCCGGGCAGCGGACGCTGTGGCGCGTCCGGGAGGACGCGAGCGGTACGGCGACCAGGATGCCGGACGGCTCGGAGGCGTGGCCGGGGTGGGAGGACTGCGCGGTGCCGCCGGCCCGGCTGGGCGGCTACCTGCGGGACTTCCGGCGGCTGCTCACCGCCCACGGCCTGCGCGGCACCCCGTACGGGCACTTCGGCGACGGCTGCATCCACGTACGTATCGACTTCGACCTGCTGACGGAGGCCGGGGTGGCCCGTTTCCGTCGCTTCTCGGAGGAGCTGGCGGACGTGGTCGTGGCGCACGGGGGTTCGCTGTCCGGCGAGCACGGGGACGGGCAGGCGCGGGCGGAGCTGCTGCCGCGGATGTACGGGGCGGAGACGGTGGCGCTCTTCGAGCGCGCCAAGGCGGTCTGGGACCCGGACGACCTCCTCAACCCCGGCATGCTGGTCCGCCCGGCCCCGCTCGACACCAACCTGCGCTTCTCCGTCCTGCCGCGCGAGCCCGTCGACGTGGAGTTCGGTTATCCGTCCGACGGCGGCGACTTCTCGGCGGCCGTGCGCCGCTGTGTCGGGGTTGCCAAGTGCCGTACGACGTCGGTGTCGGGGGCGGGCGTGATGTGTCCGTCCTTCCGCGCCACGGGGGACGAGCAGCACTCCACGCGCGGGCGGGCCCGCCTCCTGCACGAGATGCTCGCCGGGGAGCTGGTGACGGACGGCTGGCGGTCGACCGAGGTCCGGGACGCGCTCGACCTGTGCCTGTCCTGCAAGGGCTGCCGCTCCGACTGCCCGGTCGAGGTCGACATGGCCACGTACAAGGCGGAGTTCCTGCACCACCACTACGAGGGACGCCGCCGGCCCGCCGCCCACTACGCGATGGGGTGGCTGCCCGTGTGGCTGCGCTGGGCGGCGCGGACGCGGACGGCGCCGGTGCTCAACGCGCTCGCGTCGGTACGGCCGTTGGCCGCCGTGGCGAAGCGGCTGGGCGGGATCGCGGGGGAGCGGGAGGTACCGCGGCTGGCGGGGGAGACGTTCAGCGGGTGGTGGCGGGGGCGGCGCCGGGTGGCCGCCGGGGACGGCGACCTGGTCGTCCTGTGGCCCGACACCTTCACCGAGCACCTGTCCCCCTCCGTGGGCCGGGCGGCCGTACGGGTGCTGGAGGCGGCCGGGCTGCGAGTGGCGCTGCCGCCGACGCTGCGGGGACGGGCGGTGGTCGGGGACGGTACGTCGAGGTCGGCCCTGCCCCTGCCGGCGGCCCGCCGGGGTCGGGTCTGCTGCGGGCTGACGTACGTCTCGACGGGTCAACTGGACCGCGCCCGCGCGGTGCTGCGCCGCACGCTGGACCTGATGGCCCCGGTGCTCGAGACGGCCGCGCCGGTCGTCGTGCTGGAGCCGAGCTGTGCCGCCGCCCTGCGCACGGACCTGCCCGAGCTGCTGCACGACGACCCGCGCGCCGCCCGGCTGGCGGAGCGGGTGCTGACCTTCGCCGAGGTGCTGGAGCGCCACGCCCCCGACTGGGCCCCGCCGGCCGTGAACCGTCCGGCGGTCGGCCAGACCCACTGCCACCAGCACGCGGTCCTGGGCGACGCGGCCGACCGCCGCCTGCGTGCGTCGGCGGGCCTGACGGGTGACCTGACCGGCGGCTGCTGCGGCCTCGCGGGCAACTTCGGTTTCGAGGACGGTCACTACGAGGTGTCGGCGGCCTGCGCGGAGGACCAGCTGCTCCCCGCGGTGCGCGAGGCGCCGGACGGTGCGGTGGTCCTGGCGGACGGCTTCTCGTGCCGGACCCAGCTGGAGCAGCTGGCGGGGGTGCGGGGGCGGCATCTGGCGGAGGTGCTCGCGGAGGAGCTGGAGCGAGAGCGCCGCCGGTGACGCCCGACCCCTGCCGCTGCTACGGCCGGTGGAACTCGACCTCGGGACGGGAGGACGTGGGGCCGTCGAGGAGCGGCTGCGGGACGCCCCGCAGGTGGAGGTCGAAGAACGCGCGAACGAAATCGCGGGTGAGGTACCAACCCCGCTCGTACGAGAGCGGAATCGCCGGGTCCGCCAGTCCCAGCCGCCCCGCCAGCCAGGGGAGGTCGGTGAACGAGTAGTGCCCGGCCCCGGCCACGGTCAGCCAGCGCTTCCAGCCGTGCAGGCGGTCCCAGGCGCTGGGCCAGTCGGTGCCGGGACTGCCGGGGCTGTGCGTGGACCCGGCGCCGAGCATCATGAACGGGCGCGGGCCGAGCCCGCCTCCCGCGTCCCGTACGAAGTAGTCCCCGTCGAGGTTGACCCCCGCCCGTACGCGACCGTCGGCGGCCATCGTCGCCATGGCGGCCGCTCCGCCGATCGAATGCCCGGCGACCCCGACGCGGCACGCGTCGATCATGCCCGCGAGCGCCCCCGCCCTCCGGCGGTCGGTCAACTCGTCGATCACGAAGGACAGATCCGCCGCCCGGCCCGTCACGACGGCCGCCTCCCCGCCCTCGGCGCCGACCCGGTCGCAGGCCACGCAGGGCGGTGTCCGGCCCCCGGGGAACTCCGTCCCGACGGACTCGTAGGCGTGGTCCACGGCGGCGACGACGTAACCGCGGGAGGCCAGCTCCCCGGCGAGCGAGGTGAGCGTGGTGCGCGGCATCGAGAAACCGGGGGACAGCAGCAGGAGGGGGAAGCGACCCGGCGCGGGGGGCGCGGAGTCCTGCGCGTGCGTACGCACTTCGGCGACCGTCGCGGCGGGCACGACTCCGCCGAGACCCCTGGCGTCCAGGAGGCGCCGCGCCTCGCCCTCGGTCATGTACGCCGCCGGGGTCCCGCCGGACGAGCGTGCCGGGTAGGACACGGACACCATCAGCTCCCGTCCCCGGGCCGACGGCACCCACGGGTCGGTGCGGTGCCGGTCGACGAGGTGCAGGGTGCGGCGGCCCACGGGGTGGGGGCCGGTGGGCCGGGGCAGCGCCGGCGGGCCGGCGGGGGCCGAGGACGCGGGGGCGGCTCCCAGGAGGGGGACGGACAGGGCCCCGGCGAGCAGTGCGGTCAGGACGGTTCTGCGCGAAGTGGTCGCTCTGTCGGTCATGCACCCGACGTTAGGGGCCGCGCACCCTCCGACACATCGGAGCGGAGCGCTACTTGGGCGTACGACCGAGGACTGACGGCCGGCGGCGGGATGGCACCGTGGGATCAGTTCCGGTCCCGGGGTCCGGCGTCGGCCTCGGTTCCTTCGTCGCCTGTTGCCCGTCGCCCGTCGCCTGCCGCCTGCCGCCTGCCGCCTGCCGCCTGCCGCCTGCCGCCTGTCGCCCGTCGCCCCTCGGCCCCGGACGACGGTGGGCGGGGATGCCGACCCGAGTCGTCGATCGGAACCGTGTGCCGCCGTCGTCGCGTGATCGTTCGTATGAACGGCTCGGACGATCAGGTGGAGGCGCCGCCGCGACGGCGGTTCGGTACGCGGCCCTGGGTGATCGGGGGCGGCGCGGCCGTCGTCGCCTTGGCGGTTGCCGCGGGGCTGGTGATCGCCGACGGCGGACCGGACGACATCGCCGCGCCGTACGGATGCGGTACCGGCGCCTCCCACGGCACCGCGACCGCCGCGTCCGCCCCGGAAGGTGCCGCCGACTTCGACGGGGACGGGCATCCCGACCTGGCCCTCGGGTCGGGAGGGAGCGTGGCGGGCGGTGCCGGTGGAGGGAGCATCGAGGTCGCCTACGGGGCGGGGGCGGGGACCGGTGTCGCCCGGTGCCAGTACCTGACGCAGGACGACGCCGGGATACCGGGGAAGAACCGGGACGAGGCGTTCTTCGGGACGGACGTCGTGGCGCGCGACCTCGACGGGGACGGGTACACCGACCTCGCCGCCTCCGTCTTCGACTGGAAGCCGAGCGTGATCATCGTGTGGGGGTCCGAGGACGGGCTGAAGCGCGCGACCCGGGTCCCCGGCACCGACGTCAGTCACGTCGCCTGGGACAACGATCCGATCCTGGACGAGCAGCTCGCCGCCGGTGACTTCGACGGGGACGGGCACCCCGACCTGGTCTTCGGGCTCGGCTCCGACAAGGGGCTGCTCAAGGGGCCCTTCGGCCGGGACGGCACCCCCGCCGGAACCGGCCGCGTCCCCGCCCCGCGCCGGCCCTCCCCCGACGTCGACGACGCGAACTACGGCGATCTCCTCGCCGGGGACCTCGACGGCGACGGCATCGACGACCTCGTCGCCTTCCACACCGCCGACCCGGACCCCGAGGCGCCCTGGGCCGAGCTGAACCGGCCGGTGAGCTACCTGCGCGGCGGCCGGGACGGATTCACCCGGCCCGAGGGCACCCGGATCCCCGACGCGGGCGAGGGGGCGATCGGCGACGTGGACGGTGACGGCGTCGACGACCTGGTCCTCAGCCCCCGGGGCGGCGACGCGAGCCGCAGTTCGGTGACCGTGGTGTACGGGGTGCACGGCGGGCCGGGAGCGCGTACGACGACCGTCGACCGGGACACTCCCGGCGTGCCCGGAGAGGAGCCCCAGGACGAGGACGCCGTCTTCACCGCTCTGGACACCGGGGACGTCAACGGCGACGGCTACGCGGACGTGGTCGCCGGGGCGCCCCGGTGGGACGTGTACGGGGAGCCGGGGCCGGAACAGGTGCTGTTCCTGGCGGGCGGACCGGACGGGCTCGGCGGCGAGGGCGCCCGGCTGTTCGACGGGGACGACCTCGGTGCCGCGCCGGGCGGGGACGCCGACTTCGGCAGCGCCGTGGCCCTCACCGACCTGGACGGCGACGGCCACGCCGACCTCGTGGTGACCGCGCCGGGCAGCGACACGGTCGACGGCGTCGCCCACCTGCTGCCCGGGACGGCCGACGGTCCCGGCGTCGCGGGTGTCACCCGGCTGTCCGGGGACGCCTTCGACGACACCGAGGGGCTGGGCCTGCTGATGGGCGGTGGCGAGGTCGCCCACTAGTCCGTAGTCCCCCGAGCCCCATTGGTCCCACTGGTTTCACTGGTTTCACTGGTTTCACTGGTCCCACCGGTCCAGGCTCTTCGATCTAGGACATGTATTGACCTAGACGGCCCATAGCGTGGTCCTCGACCGACGGAGCAGGACACCGGAAGGCGGAGACCATGACCACCACCGAGCGCGGCACCACCCAGCACAGCACCACCGAGCACACCACCGACGAGCCGACCACCCGCGAGCCGGCCGAGGCCGCGGCCCTCACCGGCGAGCGTGCCGACCTGCTGGAGATGCTGGCCAAGCACCGGCACTTCCTGCGCTTCACCACCCGTGAGCTCACCGACGAGCAGGCCGGACTGCGGACCACCGCCAGCGAGCTGTGTCTGGGCGGTCTGATCAAGCACGTCACCGCGGTCGAGCGGGGCTGGCGGAACTTCATCCTGGAGGGACCGTCCGCGATGGGGGACTTCACGGCCATGACCGAGGCCGACTGGGCGCAGCGGGCCGACGAGTTCCGGATGCTGCCCGGTGACACGCTGGACGCCGTACTGGCCGACTACACCGAGGCGGCCCGCCTGACCGACGAGCTGGTCGCCACCCTGCCCGACCTGGGGGTCACGCAGCCGTTGCCGAAGGCGCCGTGGTTCCAGGCCGAGACCGAGTGGTCGGCACGCCGGGTGCTGATGCACATCATGGCCGAGACCGCCCAGCACGCGGGCCACGCCGACATCATCCGGGAGTCCCTGGACGGTGCGAAGAGCATGGGGTGACCGGCCCGGTCAGGGCGCCGTCTCGCCCCGCACCAGCGGGCGGCACACCGGCTGGACGTCGTCGGGGAGGTCGTCCGGGCGGCACCAGCGGGCCTCCAGGATCTCGAACGGGTCCAGGCGCAGCTCGCCGCCCAGCAGGCGGGCCTCGAACGCCACCTCCAGGCGGGTGCGCAGGCCGCTGTTCAGCATGACCAGCCGGCCCACCTCCACGTCGAGGCCGGTCTCCTCCTTGACCTCGCGGACCACGGTCTGCCGGAAGTCCTCGCCCTTGTGCGCGAAGCCGCTCGGCAGACCCCACTGGCGGCCCGGGGCCCACATCCGGTGCTTCAGCATCAGGACCCGCCCCTCGCCGTCCCGCACGACGCCGGTCACGCCGACCACGAACTTGGCGTTCACCAGCCACATCACGCGGCTCTGCACGGGGCGCAGCAGGCGCCAGAGGCGGGTCAGGAGTCGTCTCACACGGCGGACGCTACCCGGTCGGTGCGGGGCCGCGGGCGGGCGGTCCCGGCCCGCCTGACGGACGTGCGTTGACAGCCGCGGGTTCCGGACCTGACAGTTGCGTAAAAGCGCTACGCGCCTGACGCAGTCCATTACTGTGGACTGCGCAGTGCAGTACGCTGAACGACGTCGACCCGCACACCGTCCCGGAGCCCCCGTGAGTACCCCAAGCGCCACCCCCGGCACGTCGTCCCCGGCGGCCGTCGCGCCCGCCACCGCGCCCGCCGTCGGTCACGCGTCCCTGCCGGACGGTGCGCCGGGCGGACGGTTCGGTTCCCTCGGGCCGGTCGGTCTGGTCCTCGCCGGCGGGCTCTCCGTGCAGTTCGGCGCGGCGCTGGCGGTGAGCCTGATGCCGCGGGCCGGGGCGCTCGGCGTGGTGACCCTGCGGCTGGCCGTGGCCGCCGTGGTCATGCTCCTGGTCTGCCGGCCCCGGCTGCGCGGCCACTCCCGGGCCGACTGGGGCACGGTCGTCGTCTTCGGCATCGCCATGGCCGGCATGAACGGCCTCTTCTACCAGGCCGTCGACCGCATCCCGCTCGGCCCCGCCGTCACCCTGGAGGTGCTCGGCCCGCTCGCCCTGTCCGTCTTCGCCTCCCGCCGCGCGGTCAACCTGGTCTGGGCCGGGCTCGCCCTCGCCGGCGTCTTCCTGCTGGGCGGCGGCGGCTTCGGCGCCCTCGACCCGGCCGGTGCCGCCTTCGCCCTGGCGGCGGGCGCGATGTGGGCGGCGTACATCGTCTTCAGCGCCCGCACCGGGCGCCGCTTCCCGCAGGCCGACGGGCTGGCCCTGGCGATGGCGGTCGGCGCGCTGCTGTTCCTGCCGCTGGGCATCGTCGAGTCGGGGGCGAAGCTGATCGACCCGATGACGCTCGCGCTGGGCGCCGGGGTCGCCCTGCTCTCCTCCGTCCTGCCCTACACCCTCGAACTCCTCGCCCTGCGCCGCCTGCCCGCGCCGACCTTCGCCATCCTCATGAGCCTGGAACCCGCCATCGCCGCGGCGGCCGGTTTCCTCATCCTCGACCAGGCCCTGTCCGCCACCCAGTCCGCCGCCATCGCCCTGGTCATCGCGGCGAGCATGGGCGCGGTGCGGACCCAGGTGGGGCGACGGCGGACGAAGGCGCTGCCCGAGCTGTCCTAGGCGAGTCCCAGGCAAGTCCCAGGCAGCGTCCCGGTGGTGGGTCCTGCTGCGTTCGCGCTCGACGGTTGCCGGGTTGCCGGTCGCGTTCCCCTATTTAGTAGCCATGTACATAGTAGCCATGTACTGTATTTCTCATGAGCAAGGGTTCACAGCACGCGACGCCCGGCTTCCTCGTGTGGCGGCTCGCCAACAAATGGCGGGTCGCGGTCGATCGCGCGGTGGCTCCCCTCGGTCTCACGCACGCCCAGTACTCGGTGGTCGCCTCGCTCTACGGCATGCAGCGCGACGGCGAGCGGCCCAGTCAGCGCCGGCTCGCCGACCACACGGGACTCGAGGCGCTGTACGTCTCGAAGCTGGCGCGGGCGCTGGAGGCGGCGGGGCTGGTCGAGCGCACCCGTGATCCCCGCGACCCGCGGGCCGTGCAGCTCGCCCTCACCGAACGGGGCGTGTCCGTCACGCGGGAGGCCGTCACGGTGGTCCAGGAACTGCTCCAGCGGTTGCTGGAGCCGCTCGGCGGCCTCGACGCCGCACGGACGCGCGCCTTCACCGACGAGCTGACGACCCTGCTCGACGCACCTCTCGCTCCACCCGTACCGAACGACGAGAGCACACGGAGGACACCACCATGACCGCCACCACGTCCACCACCGCACCGCCCACCACCGCCCCGACCAGCAGCACAGCGCTCCCCGACGCACCGGCCGCGGACTCCCGTGTCCTCGGCCTGGCCCACTACGCCGCCCGCGGAGTGCTGGAGCGGATCCTGACCCGGCACGGTCTCACTTTCCAGCAGCAGGTCGCCCTGCGCGCCGCCGTCACCACCGAGAACCCGCAGACGCGGGACGGCCTCGTCGCCCAGGTCCACGTCTCCCTCAAGGCCGATCCGGCCGGCATCCGGACCGTTCTCGACGAACTGCTGGCCAAGGGGCTGCTCGTCGCGGACGGCGACGGCACGCACCTGCTGGCGACGGACGCCGGGCGCGAACTGACCGCCGCCGTCGCTGCGACGGTCGCACCCGTCGGCGCCCGCATCTGGGGCGGGATGCCCGCGGACGACCTGGCCGCCGCCGGCCGCGTCCTCGCTCTCGTCACCGAGCGTGCCGACGCCGAGCTCGCCGCACTGACGGAGGGGTGACCGCGAGGCCGCGTGGGAGCGGCCCCCCCCGACGCCCGGCGACGGCCGCAACGCATAGGCTGCGTACCTGGTCAGCTCATCGGGATCATGGGGAGGGAACCGATGAATCACACGGCCGAGGTCTTCCAGCCTTTGCAGGACGACGATCCGCGCACGGTGGCCGGATACCGTCTCGCGGCCCGGCTCGGCGCGGGCGGCATGGGCCGGGTGTATCTGTCCCACACCCGGGGCGGCCGGCCCGTGGCCATCAAGGTCGTACGGTCTGAACTGGCCGACGACCAGACCTTCCGACGGCGTTTCAGCCGCGAGATCAGGGCGGCCCGGAAGGTGAAGGGCGCCTACACCGCCGAACTGATCGACGCCGACCCGGACGCCACCCCGCCCTGGCTGGCCACGCTGTACGTGCCGGGCCCCTCCCTGTCCGACGCCGTCGCCCGGAGCGGGCCGCTGCCGGTGCCTGCGGTGCTGTGGCTGATGGCGGGGGTCGCCGAGGCGTTGCAGGCCATCCACGACACCGGAATCGTGCACCGCGACCTCAAGCCGGCGAACGTCCTGCTGGCCGACGACGGGCCGCGGGTCATCGACTTCGGCATCTCGCTCGCCGCCGACAGCACCGCGCACACCGCCACGGGCACCACCATCGGCACGGCCCAGTACATGGCGCCGGAACAGGCCTCCGCCGGTGCCATCACGGCGGCCACCGACGTCTTCTCGCTCGGGCAGACGGCCGCCTTCGCGGCCCTGGGCCGGCCCCTGTACGGCGACGGTCCGGCCGCCACCGTGCTGTACCGGATCGTCCACTCGGAGCCCGACCTGTCCGGGCTGCCCGAGCGCCTGCGCGACCTGTTCGCCCGGTGCCTGGCCGCCGACCCCGGGGAACGGGCCACCCCGGCGGAGATCGTCGAGTGGTGCCGCCGGGAGCTGGGCCGGGACGCGGGGGAGGACACGGGGCCCGCCGTGTGGCGGGAGATCGCCGGACCGCCGGTGACGGTTCCGCCGCCGGTCGCGGCCACAGGGGCGGCGACCGCCGCGGCTCCGGTCCCGGCCCCGGGCCCGACCGCGGCGCACACGGCGCCGTGGGTTCCCCCGCAGGGGACGGCGCCGATGCCCTGGCAGGCCGCCGCCGGACCGGGAGGACCGTTCGTGCCGCGGCCGCCCGCCGGGCCGGAAGAGCGCAAGCGCCGCAGGAGACGCGCTGCCCTGCTGGGGACCGCCGCCCTGGTCGCGGCCGGCCTGCTGATTTCTTCGGCGTGGCTACTCCGGGACGCGATGGACGGGAGCCGCGGCCGCGACCGGGACGTTTCTGTGTCCGCGTCCGGGACTCCGGATCCGGCGGACCCCCGCGCGTCGGCGTCCGGAGCGGCGGCCACCGACGGCGACGCGTCCCCGGACGGGTCCGGGGCGACGGCCGATTCCGGTACCAGCGGTACGTCGGACGCACCGAGTGCCTCGACCGAAGGGCCGGCCGTCGAGCCCACCGCGCCGCAGGCCCGGGGCTACAGCGGCGTGACGGTGAACAGCAAGAATTCGGTCTCCCTGAGCGACGGGAAGAGCCGCAAGGCGTCCGAGGGGGACATCAGCTTCAACTGCGCGCAGGCCGGCTGCGAACTGGAGAGCGACACCAGCGTGTTCGTCAGGATGTACGGCGAGCCGGGCGCCACGTACGACGAATGCCGGCTCTTCACCGCCCATGCGGAGAGCCACAGCCTGCCACTGGCCGCCGCGGCGGCCGGCACCGAGATCTGCGTCAGGCACCGCAACGGCGACATCGCACTGCTCGTCGTCCAGGTGAAGTCGACCGCGATGCCGGACCTGGGCTTCGTCATGGCGGACCTGACGGTCTGGCGGCCGGAGAAGGACTGAGGGAAACCGCGCCGGCCGACCTTCGCGGTGCCGCCTGCAAAAATCATGCAAGCACGCTTGATTGTTAATCCCCGCCCTGCCATGCTCCCCCCACACCGCCCCGCACATCGCCGTGCCCGAGGGGAGCGCCCCGTGTCCGACCCGACGCCCGTGATCGACGACCTGCGCGAGGAGAGCGAGGAACTCGACGCACTGGTCGCCAAGTTGAGCCCGGAGGAGTGGCGGCTGACCACCCCGGCGCCCGGCTGGACGATCGCCCACCAGATCGCGCACCTGTACTGGACCGACCGGGCCGCCCTGGTCGCCGTCACCGACGCGAACGGCTTCCAGACGCTGGTCGAGCAGGCCCTCGCCGCCCCCGACCGGTACGTCGACGACGCCGCCGAGCAGGGCGCCGAGCAGGCCCCCGCCGACCTGCTGGCCGCCTGGCGGGAGAGCCGCGCCGCCCTGGACGAGGCACTGCGCGCCGCCGTCCCCGGTGCACGCTTCCCCTGGTACGGCCCGCCCATGGCCACCGCCTCCATGGCCACCGCCCGCCTGATGGAGACCTGGGCCCACGGCCTCGACGTCGCGGCGACCCTCGGCGTGTCCCGCCCGCCCACCGCCCGCCTGCGCCACGTCGCCCGCATCGGCGTCCGCGCCCGGGACTTCGCCTACACCGTCCACGGACTCACCCCGCCCGCCGGGCAGTTCCGCGTCGAACTCACCGGCCCCGACGGCGACCTGTGGACGTACGGTCCCGAGGACGCCCCGCAGCGCGTCACCGGCCCGGCGCTCGACTTCTGCCTCCTCGCCACCCAGCGCGCCCACCGCGCCGACCTCGCGCTCACCGCCGAGGGCGAGGACGCCGACCGCTGGCTGGACATCGCCCAGGCCTTCGCCGGACCGCCGGGAGCCGGACGCCCGCCGAAAGCCGGACGCCCGCCGAAGGGAACCCCGCGGTGAGCGTGCTCCGCGTCGGCAACGCCTCCGGTTTCTACGGCGACCGCTTCTCCGCCATGCGCGAGATGCTCACCGACGGCCCGCTGGACGTCCTCACCGGCGACTACCTCGCCGAGCTGACCATGCTCATCCTGGGCCGGGACCGCCTGAAGGACCCCGGCGCCGGATACGCCCGCACCTTCCTGCGCCAGTTGGAGGAGTGTCTCGGCCTCGCCCACGAGCGGGGCGTCAGGATCGTCGCCAACGCCGGGGGACTCAACCCCGCCGGGCTCGCCGACGCCGTACGCGCGCTCGCCGGCCGGCTCGGCATCCCCGCCCGCGTCGCGCACGTCGAGGGCGACGACCTCACCGCCGCCCACCCGGGAACGCTGGCCGCCCACGCCTACCTCGGCGGCTTCGGCATCGCCGCGTGCCTGCGGGCGGGCGCCGACGTGGTCGTCACGGGCCGCGTCACCGACGCCGCCCTGGTCACCGGGCCCGCCGCCGCGCACTTCGGCTGGGGGCCGACGGAGTACGACCGGCTCGCGGGCGCGGTCGTCGCCGGGCACCTGCTGGAGTGCGGGGCGCAGGCGACCGGCGGCAACTACGCCTTCTTCCAGGACGGCGACGTACGGCGCCCCGGCTTCCCGCTCGCCGAACTGCACGCCGACGGCACCTCCGTCATCACCAAGCACGACGGCACCGGCGGCTTCGTCGACGTCGGGACGGTCACCGCACAGCTGCTGTACGAGACGGGCGGCGCCCGGTACGCCGGGCCCGACGTCACCACCCGCCTGGACACCGTACGGCTCACCCAGGACGGCCCCGACCGGGTCCGCGTCGAGGGCGTGCGCGGCGAGGCACCGCCGCCCACCCTCAAGGCCGGCCTCAACCGCCTCGGCGGCTTCCGCAACGAGGTCGCCTTCGTCCTCACCGGCCTGGACATCGAGGCCAAGGCCGCGCTGGTGCGGGACCAGATGGAACCGGCGCTCGGCAAGGTCTCCGACGTCCGCTGGGACCTGGTCCGCACCGACCGGCCCGACGCCCCCACCGAGGAGACGGCCAGCGCCCTGCTGCGGCTCGTCGTCCGGGACGCCGACCAGCAGGTCGTCGGGCGTGCCCTGAGCGGCGCCGCGATCGAACTCGCCCTCGCGAGCCACCCCGGGTTCCACGTGCTCGCGCCCCCGGGAAAGGGCGCGCCCTACGGCGTGTTCGAGGCCGCCCACGTCCCGCGGGACACCGTCGACCACGTCGCCGTACTCCACGACGGGCGGCGCGTCCCGGTACCGGCCGCCCAGGACACCGCCGTACTCCACGCCGTACCGGAACCGCCCCTGCCCGAGCCCCTGCCGCCCGGCCCCGTCCGCCGTGCCCCGCTCGGCCTCGTCGCCGGTGCCCGCAGCGGCGACAAGGGCGGCGACGCCAACGTCGGCGTGTGGGCGCGGACCGACGACGCCTGGCGCTGGCTCGCCCACGAGCTGACCGCCGACCGGTTCCGCGAGCTGATCCCCGAGGCCCGCGACCTGCCCGTCACCCGGCACCCGCTCCCCAACCTGCGCGCCCTCAACTTCGTCGTCGAGGGCATCCTCGGCGAGGGCGTCGCCGCGCAGGCCCGCTTCGACCCGCAGGCCAAGGCGCTCGGCGAATGGCTGCGCGCCCGGCACCTGGACATCCCGGAGGCCCTGCTGTGACCGTGCCGCCGTACATCCCGGAGGCCCTGCTGTGACCGTCCTGCCGTCGGCTCTGGACCCCACCGCCCCCGACCACCGCGCCAACCGCGAGGCCATGCTCGCCAAGCTCGCCGAGCTGGACGCCGAACACGCCAAGGCCCTCGCGGGCGGCGGCGAGAAGTACGTCGCCCGGCACCGGAAGCGCGGCAAACTGCTGGCCCGCGAACGCATCGAGCTGCTCCTCGACCCCGACACGCCCTTCCTGGAGCTGTCCCCGCTCGCCGCCTGGGGCAGCGAGTACACGGTGGGCGCCTCCCTCGTCACCGGCATCGGTGTCGTCGAGGGCGTCGAGTGCCTGATCACCGCCAACGACCCGACCGTGCGCGGCGGCGCCAGCAACCCCTGGTCGCTGAAGAAGGCCCTGCGCGCCAACGACATCGCCCTCGCCAACCGGCTGCCCTGCATCAGCCTCGTCGAGTCCGGCGGCGCCGACCTGCCCTCCCAGAAGGAGATCTTCATCCCGGGCGGCGCGATCTTCCGCGACCTCACCCGGCTGTCGGCGGCCGGCATCCCGACGATCGCGGTCGTCTTCGGCAACTCGACCGCCGGGGGCGCCTACATCCCCGGCATGTCCGACCACACCGTCATGGTCAAGGAACGCGCCAAGGTGTTCCTCGGCGGGCCGCCGCTGGTCAAGATGGCCACCGGCGAGGAGAGCGACGACGAGTCGCTGGGCGGCGCCGAGATGCACGCCCGCACCTCCGGCCTCGCCGACCACTTCGCCGCCGACGAACCGGACGCCCTGCGCCAGGCCCGCCGCGTCGTCGCCCGCCTCAACCACCGCAAGGCGTACGCCGACCCGCCCCTCGCCGAGCCGCCCAAGTACGACCCGGAGGACCTGCTGGGCATCGTCCCCGCCGACCTCAAGGCACCCTTCGACCCGCGCGAGGTCATCGCCCGGATCGTCGACGCCTCCGACTTCGACGAGTTCAAGCCCCTGTACGGGACCAGCCTCACCACCGGCTGGGCGAGCCTGCACGGCTACCCGGTGGGCATCCTCGCCAACGCCCAGGGGGTCCTGTTCAGCGAGGAGTCGCAGAAGGCGGCCCAGTTCATCCAGCTCGCCAACCAGCGCGACATCCCGCTGCTCTTCCTCCACAACACCACCGGCTACATGGTCGGCAAGGAATACGAACAGGGCGGCATCATCAAGCACGGCGCCATGATGATCAACGCCGTCTCCAACTCCCGCGTCCCCCACCTGTCCGTCCTCCTCGGCGCCTCCTACGGCGCCGGTCACTACGGCATGTGCGGCCGCGCCTACGACCCCCGCTTCCTCTTCGCCTGGCCCAGCGCCAAGTCCGCCGTCATGGGCCCGCAGCAGCTCGCCGGCGTGCTCTCCATCGTCGCCCGCCAGTCCGCCGCCGCGAAGGGACAGCCCTACGACGACGAGGGCGACGCCGCCCTGCGCGCCATGGTGGAGCAGCAGATCGAGTCCGAGTCGCTGCCGATGTTCCTGTCCGGGCGGCTCTACGACGACGGCGTCATCGACCCGCGCGACACCCGCACCGTCCTCGGCCTGTGCCTGTCCGCCGTCCACACCGCCCCCTACGAGGGCGCGCGCGGCGGCTTCGGCGTCTTCCGCATGTGAGGGTGAGAGACCAGTGATCACTTCCGTACTCGTCGCCAACCGGGGCGAGATCGCCTGCCGCGTCTTCCGCACCTGCCGCGCGTGGGGCGTCCGCACCGTCGCCGTGCACTCGGACGCCGACGCGAACGCCCTCCACGCGCGCGCGGCCGACGCCGCCGTACGCCTGCCGGGCGCGGCCCCCGCCGACACCTACCTGCGCGGCGACCTGATCGTGAAGGCCGCCGTCGCCGCCGGAGCCGACGCCGTCCACCCCGGCTACGGCTTCCTCTCCGAGAACGCCGACTTCGCCCGCACCGTACGGGACGCCGGGCTGGTGTGGATCGGGCCGCCGCCCGAGGCCGTCGAGGCGATGGCGTCCAAGACCCGCGCCAAGGAACTCATGGGCATCGCGCCCCTCACCGATCCCACCGACGTCACCGAGGCCGACCTGCCGGTGCTGGTGAAGGCGGCGGCGGGCGGCGGCGGACGCGGCATGCGCGTCGTACGCCGCCTCGCCGACCTCGCCGCCGCACTGACCGCCGCCCGCGCGGAGGCCACGAGCGCCTTCGGCGACGGCGAGGTCTTCGTCGAGCCGTACCTGGAGAACGGCCGCCACGTCGAGGTGCAGATCCTCGCCGACACCCACGGCACGGTGTGGGCGCTCGGCACCCGCGACTGCTCCCTCCAGCGCCGCCACCAGAAGGTGATCGAGGAGTCCCCGGCGCCCGGCCTGACCCCCGGACTCACCGCCGAACTTCACGACCTCGCCGTACGCGCCGCCCGCGCCGTCCACTACGTCGGCGCCGGGACTGTCGAGTTCCTCGTCGCCGACGGCAGGGCGCACTTCCTGGAGATGAACACCCGCCTCCAGGTCGAACACCCCGTCACGGAGGCCGTCTTCGGCATCGACCTCGTCGCCCTCCAACTCCGGATCGCCGAGGGCCACGCCCTCGAAACCGACCCCCCACGCGCGCGTGGCCACGCCGTCGAGGCCCGCCTCTACGCCGAGGACCCGGCGAACGGCTGGGCCCCGCAGACCGGCCGCCTGCACCGCCTCACCGTCCCCGACGGCATCCGCCTGGACACCGGCTACACCGACGGCGACGACATCGGCGTCCACTACGACCCGATGCTCGCCAAGGCGGTCGCCCACGCCCCCACGCGCGCGGAGGCCGCCCGCCGCCTCGCCGGCGCCCTGGAGCGGGCGGTGATCCACGGCCCGGTCACCAACCGCGACCTGCTCGTCCGCTCCCTGCGCCACGAGGAGTTCACGTCCGGCCGCATGGACACGGGCTTCTACGACCGCCACCTGGCCGGCCTGACACGGTCCGCCCCCGACCCCCTCGCCCCGCTGGCCGCCGCCCTCGCCGACGCGAGCACCCACGCGGGCCGCTTCGGCGGCTGGCGCAACCTGCCCTCACAACCGCAGGTCAAGCGGTACGCGGTGGCGGGGGAGGAGCACGAGGTCCGCTACCACCACACCCGCACGGGCCTCGCCGCCGAGGGCGCACACGTGGTGCGGGCCGATCCCGACCTGGTCGTCCTCGAAACGGACGGCGTACAACGCCGCTTCACCGTCGCCCGCTACGGCGACCGCATCCACGTCAACGCGACCGTACTCACCGCCCTGCCCCGCTTCCCCGACCCCACCACCCAGCACGCCCCCGGTTCCCTCCTGGCGCCCATGCCGGGCACGGTCGTCCGCGTCGCGGAGGGCCTGACGGAGGGCACCACCGTCCAGGCGGGCCAGCCCCTCCTGTGGCTGGAGGCCATGAAGATGGAACACAGGATCACCGCCCCGGTCACGGGAGTACTGACGGCTCTGAACGCCGTTCCTGGCCACCAGGTGACGGTCGGTTCTCTCCTGGCGGTGGTGCAGGAGACGTAGGGGCGCGGGGAACTGCGCGACCAGCCACAACGAACCCGCACCCGAAGGAGCACAGTGACCACCCTCATCGAATCCGAAGAGCACAAGTCCCTCCGCGAAGCGGTGGCGGCATTCGCCCAAACCCACCCCCACACCCTCAACGCCGAGGACAACAAACGCCTCTGGCAGGACGCAGCCAAGCTCGGCTACATCGGCGTCAACCTGCCGGAGGCATACGGCGGAGGCGGCGCCGGCATCACCGAACTCGCCCTCGTCCTCGAAGAGCTGGGCGCCGCCGGCAACCCCCTGCTCATGATGATCGTCTCCCCGGCGATCTGCGGCACCGTGATCTCCCGCTTCGGCACCGAGGAGCAAAAACGGGACTGGCTCCCGTCCCTCGCCGACGGCACCCGCCTCATGGCCTTCGGCATCACCGAACCCGACGCCGGCTCCAACAGCCACCGCATCACCACCACCGCCCGCCGCGACGCGGCCACCGGGGAGTGGGTCCTCACCGGACGCAAGGTCTTCGTCTCCGGCGTCGACATCGCCGACGCCACCCTGATCGTCGGCCGCACCGAGGACGCCCGCACCGGCAAGCTCAAGCCCTGCCTGTTCATCGTCCCGCGCGACGCCCCCGGCTTCGAGCGCCGCCCCATCGACATGGAACTCAACGCCGTCGAGCGGCAGTTCGAGCTGACCCTCGACGACGTCCGGCTGCCCGCCGACGCCCTGGTCGGCGACGAGGACGCGGGCCTTCTGCAACTCTTCGCGGGCCTCAACCCCGAACGCGTCATGACGGCGGCGTTCGGCATCGGCATGGGCCGCTACGCCCTGTCCCGCGCCCTCGACTACGCCCGCGAGCGCACCGTCTGGAAGACCCCCATCGGCGCCCACCAGGCCATCGCCCACCCCCTCGCCCAGGCACACATCGACCTCGAACTCGCCTGCCTGATGATGCAGAAGGCGGCCCATCTGTACGACGCGGGCGACGACGTCGGCGCCGGCGAGGCCGCCAACATGGCCAAGTACGCCGCCGGGGAGGCCTGCGTGAAGGCCGTCGACCAGGCCGTGCACACCCTCGGCGGCAACGGCCTCACCCGCGAGTACGGGCTCGCCCGGCTGATAACGGCCTCGCGCGTGGCCCGTATCGCACCCGTCAGCCGGGAGATGATCCTCAACTACGTCTCCCACCAGACCCTGGGCCTGCCCAAGTCGTACTAGGCCAGTACGAGGCCGCAACCAGCCCGCGTTGGAGGAACCGTGTTCCGCAGCGAGTACGCAGACGTCCCGCCCGTCGACCTGCCCATCCACGACGCCGTGCTCGGCGGGGCCGCCGCCTTCGGGGACACCCCGGCGCTGATCGACGGCACCGACGGCACCACCCTCAGCTACGAGCAGGTGGACCGGTTCCACCGGCGCGTCGCCGCCGCCCTCGCCGAGGCCGGCGTGCGCAAGGGCGACGTCCTCGCCCTGCACAGCCCCAACACCGTCGCCTTCCCGCTCGCCTTCTACGCCGCCACCCGCGCGGGCGCCTCCGTCACCACGGTGCACCCGCTCGCCACCGCCGAGGAGTTCGCCAAGCAGCTGAAGGACTGCGCGGCCCGCTGGATCGTCACCGTCTCACCTCTCCTGGGCACCGCCCGCCGCGCCGCCGAACTCGCGGGCGGCGTCCAGGAGATCCTGGTCTGCGACAGCGCGCCCGGCCACCGCTCGCTCGCCGACATGCTGGGCTCGACCGCGCCCGAACCGTCCGTCGCGATCGACCCGGCCGAGGACGTCGCCGCCCTGCCGTACTCCTCGGGCACCACCGGCACCCCCAAGGGCGTCATGCTCACCCACCGGCAGATCGCCACCAACCTCGCCCAGCTCGAACCGTCGATGCCGTCCGGGCCCGGCGACCGCGTCCTCGCCGTGCTGCCGTTCTTCCACATCTACGGCCTCACCGCCCTGATGAACGCCCCGCTCAGGCTCGGCGCCACCGTCGTCGTGCTGCCCCGCTTCGACCTGGAGCAGTTCCTCGCCGCCATCCAGAACCACCGCATCACCAGCCTCTACGTCGCCCCGCCGATCGTCCTGGCCCTCGCCAAGCACCCCCTGGTCGCCGACTACGACCTCTCCTCGCTGAAGTACATCGTCAGCGCCGCCGCCCCGCTGGACGCCCGCCTCGCCGCCGCCTGCTCCCGGCGGCTCGGCCTGCCGCCCGTCGGCCAGGCCTACGGCATGACGGAACTGTCCCCGGGCACCCACGTCGTCCCCCTCGACGCCATGGCCGACGCGCCGCCCGGCACCGTGGGCAGGCTCATCGCCGGGACCGAGATGCGCGTCGTCTCCCTCACCGACCCCGGCAAGGACCTCCCCGCCGACGAGTCCGGGGAAATCCTCATCCGGGGGCCCCAGATCATGAAGGGCTACCTCGGCCGCCCCGACGCCACCGCCGCCATGATCGACGAGGACGGCTGGCTGCACACCGGCGACGTCGGACACGTCGACACCGACGGCTGGCTCTTCGTCGTCGACCGCGTCAAGGAGCTGATCAAGTACAAGGGCTTCCAGGTGGCCCCCGCCGAACTGGAGGCCCTCCTGCTCACCCACCCCGGCATCGCCGACGCCGCCGTCATCGGCGAGTACAACGACGACGGCAACGAGGTACCGCACGCCTTCGTCGTCCGCCAGCCGGCCGCACCCGGCCTCGCGGAGGGCGAGATCATGATGTACGTCGCCGAACGCGTCGCCCCCTACAAACGCGTCCGCAAGGTCACCCTCGTCGACGCCGTCCCCCGCGCCGCCTCCGGCAAGATCCTGCGCCGACAGCTGAGGGAGCAGCAGTGACCCACACCGCCCACACCGTCCGAGTCGACCGCGCGCGCTCTCGGGGTGTCGAGACCCTCACCCTCGACTCCCCGCACAACCGCAACGCCCTGTCCGCCACCCTCGTCGGCGGCCTGACCGACGCCCTCACCGCGGCGGGCGACGATCCCGGCGTCCGCGCCGTCGTCCTCACCCACACCGGCAACACCTTCAGCGCCGGCGCCGACCTGCGCGACCCGCCCGACCCCGACGCCCTGGTCGGCCTCTTCCGGCGCATCGCCGAGCTGCCGAAACCGGTGATCGCCCGCGTCGCCGGACACGTCCGCGCGGGCGGCCTCGGCCTCGTCGCCGCCTGCGACATCGCGGCGGCGTCCACCGACTCGACGTTCGCCTTCACCGAGGTCCGCATCGGCGTGGCGCCCGCCGTCATCTCCCTGACCCTGCTGCCCCGCACCGACCCCCGCGCCCTCGCCCGCTACTACCTCACCGGCGAGCGCTTCGACGCCGCCGAGGCCGCCCGCACCGGCCTGGTCACCGCGGCGGGCGACGACGTGGACGCCGTACTCGCACCCGTCCTCGACGGTGTGCGCCGTGCCTCACCGCAGGGCCTGGCCGAGACGAAACGGCTGCTCACGGCTAGGGTGCTGGAGGCCTTCGACCGGGACGCGGCCGACCTGACCGCGCTCTCGGCCCGGCTGTTCGCCTCCCCGCAGGCCCGCGAGGGGATGACGGCCTTCCTCGAACGACGGGATCCGGAATGGGTGGTGTGAGCGGCGCCGTGAACGCGGCCGACCGCGCGGAGCGCGTGCCCAAGCAGGACCGCAGCCGGGCCACCCGGCAGCGGCTCCTCGAAGCCGCCGTCGCCTGCCTCGCCGCACGCGGCTGGGCCGGCTCCACGGTCTCCGTCGTCGCCGAACACGCCGGAGTCTCCCGGGGCGCCGCCCAGCACCACTTCCCGACCCGCGAGGACCTCTTCACGGCGGCCGTGGAGTACGTCGCCGAGGAACGCTCCGTCGCCCTGCGCGCCCTGTTCCCCGAGGGTGCCGCCGCCGACGACCGGCGCGCGGTGGTCGCCGCCCTCGTCGACCTCTACACCGGCCCGCTCTTCCGCGCCGCCCTGCACCTGTGGGTGGCCGCCTCCAACGAGGAGCAGCTGCGCGAGAGGGTCACCGAACTGGAGGCCCGCGTCGGCCGCGAGACCCACCGCATCGCCGTCGACCTCCTCGGCGCCGACGAAACCCGCCCCGGCGCCCGCGAAACCGTCCAGGGCCTCCTCGACATGGCCCGCGGCCTGGGCCTGGCCAACCTCCTCACCGACGACGCGGCACGGCGGGAACGGGTCGTGGAGCAGTGGGCACGGCTGCTGGACGCGGCGCTGGACGCGGAAGCGGACTGAGGCGGCCGGTCAGCCGGCGCGGAGGTTGCTCAGCCTGCAGCGGATGTGCGGGGCTCCCGCGAATTTGGCGTCCACGGTGACGAGCTCGGCGTCCAGCGTCTCGGCGAGTGCCACGTACGACGCGTCGTACGGCCACATGTTGTGACGCAGTTCCCAGATACGGGGGAGCAGCGGAGCATGGTCGTACCGTGTGAGCCGCATGCGCCCCAGGAGCTGGAGAGCGCGTTCGGCCTCGCCCTCGGGGAGCTTCCTGCCCCGCACGAGGCCGCGCATGATCGATGCGCACTCCAGGTCCACGGCGTGGGGCGCGGCCAGACGGTGGTCCGCGACGTGGGCCCGCACGCGGTCGGCGAGTGCGTCGCCGCCGACGAGGAACTCCACGAGCGCGGAGGTGTCCAGAACGAGAACGCTCACGCGCGGGCCTCGCGCAGGTCGCGGAGAGCGTCTGTGACGTCGTCCGCCGTGACCTGCGCGCGCGAGGCGATCGCCCGCGCCTCGTGCGCCGCCTCGGCCGGGGTCAGCGTCGCGGCCTCACCGGCCAGCAACTGCAAGACGTAGGACTGCAGGGACTGTCCGGTCCGCGCGGCCCTCGTCTTCAACGTCCGCAGGGTGTCGTCCGGGACGTCACGCACGTGGATGGTAGCCATGCAAGCATTCTAGTCCCTGAGCAAGCAGGGTGCCATCAGCTCACGGACTCAGCCGCTCCACCCGCCAGCCCCCGCCGCCCTCCGCCACGTACCGCAACCGGTCGTGCAGCCGGTTCTCCCGGCCCTGCCAGAACTCCACCGCCTGAGGCACCACCCGGAACCCGCCCCAGTGCGGCGGCACCGGCACCTGCTCGCCCTCCGGATAGCGCGCCGCCAGCTCGGCGTACGCACCGTCCAGGGCACGGCGGTCCGCCACCACCGACGACTGGACGCTCGCCCACGCACCCAGCTGCGAGCCGTGCGGCCGGGTCCGGAAGTACGCGGCGGTCTCGTCCCGCCCGGTGCGCCGCGCCCCGCCCGTGACCACGACCTGCCGGGCCATCGGATGCCACGGGAACAGCAGCGAGACGTACGGGTTCGCGTCCAGCTCACGTCCCTTGCGGGAGTCGTAGTTGGTGTAGAACACGAAACCCTGCGCGTCGAAGTGCTTCAGCAGCACCGTGCGGGAGCTGGGCCGCCCCTCGGCGTCCGCCGTGGAGACCACCATGGCGTTCGGCTCGAACAGCCCGCCGTCCGTCGCCGCCTGCTTGAACCAGCGCGCGAACTGCTCGACGGGCGTCGCCGCCAGCTCGGTCTCGGACAGCCCCTCGGCCCGGTACTGCTTGCGCATGGAGGCCAGATCGAACGGGACTGAGGCGGGAACGGAGTCGGCGGCTGGGACGGCGGAATCGGCTTCGCGATCGGTCACGCCGCCCATCCTGCCGCATCCCCTCCGCCCCCCGGCCCCGGATGGCACCGAGTGCCGCACCCACTCCCCAAGCGCGGCACACGGGGATATGGTGCTTGGTCCCGCTCCGGCCGGATGACCGACGGCCGCACGGGGCATCACAGGGGTGACCGGCAGGGCCGCGAGTCGGAACACGACCGTGGATCCATGGAGGCGCCGCACCGTCTCCGCACCGGTCGCCGTACACCACTGATCACGAGGAGCCGCCTGATGTCCGACTTCGTACCCGGGCTAGAGGGAGTCGTCGCCTTCGAGACGGAGATCGCCGAGCCCGACAAGGAGGGCGGCGCCCTGCGCTACCGCGGCGTCGACATCGAGGACCTCGTCGGGCACGTCTCCTTCGGCAACGTCTGGGGACTGCTCGTCGACGGGGCCTTCAACCCCGGCCTGCCGCCCGCCGAGCCCTTCCCCATCCCCGTGCACTCCGGCGACATCAGGGTCGACGTCCAGTCCGCCCTCGCCATGCTCGCCCCCGCCTGGGGTCTCAAACCCCTGCTGGACATCGACGCCGCCCAGGCCCGCGACGACCTCGCCCGGGCCGCCGTCATGGCCCTGTCCTACGTCGCCCAGTCCGCGCGCGGCCAGAGCCTGCCCATGGTCCCGCAGCGCGAGATCGACAAGGCCGAGTCCATCGTCGAACGCTTCATGATCCGCTGGCGCGGCGAACCCGACCCCAAGCACGTCGCCGCCGTCGACGCCTACTGGACCTCCGCCGCCGAGCACGGCATGAACGCCTCCACCTTCACCGCCCGCGTCATCGCCTCCACCGGCGCGGACGTCGCCGCCGCCCTCTCCGGAGCCGTGGGCGCCATGTCAGGACCGCTGCACGGCGGCGCCCCGTCCCGCGTCCTGCACATGATCGAGGAGATCGAGCGCACCGGCGACGCCGAGGCCTACGTCAGGAAGACCCTCGACGCGGGCGAACGCCTCATGGGCTTCGGCCACCGCGTCTACCGCGCCGAGGACCCCCGCGCCCGCGTCCTGCGCCGCACCGCCCGCGAACTGGGCGCCCCGCGCTACGAGGTCGCCGAGGCCCTGGAGAAGGCCGCCCTCGCCGAACTGCACGCCCGCCGCCCCGACCGGGTGCTGGCCACGAACGTCGAGTTCTGGGCCGCCATCATGCTGGACTTCGCCGAGGTCCCGGCCCCCATGTTCACCTCGATGTTCACCTGCGCCCGCACCGCCGGCTGGTCCGCGCACATCCTGGAGCAGAAGCGCACCGGCCGCCTGGTCCGCCCCTCCGCCCGCTACACGGGCCCGGGCACCCGCGACCCGCGCGAGATCGAGGGCTACGCCGACATCGCGGGCTGACCGCCCGACGGGACGACAGGGCCCCGAAAACGCAGGCGACCCGCGAGTCTGGTTCCTCCGTGGAGGAGCCGGCCGGACGTACCGGCGACTCGCGGGTCGGGTGACTGCATTGGGATTGGGCCGGCTGCACGCGTCTTTCACGCGCTGGTCCGGCACCGCACTCCGTGTGGTGCCGGGCCGCTAGCCCGCAGCCACCTCACGCGTCCGGTTCTCATACATCTGCCGAACCACCTCCCTTCTCGTGTACGGCCCACCCTAGGAACCGGTGGGCCGTCGGTTCAATCGATTTTCCGGACCGATTCGTCGTCGATCTCCCATGGACGCGTCTTCGCTGGTCACCTACGGTTTCGCCCATGACGAAACGCCAGGGGGACCCGCCGGTCAGGCGGGCGATAGTGAGCGGGTCGACGTTCGAGGAGCGGATCGGGTACGCCCGCGCCGTCGTCGACGGGGACCGGGTGCACGTGTCGGGGACGACCGGGTTCGACTACGCGTCGATGACGATCTCCGGGGACGTGGTGGAGCAGGCCGAGCAGTGCCTGCGCAACATCGGGGCCGCACTGGCCGAGGCGGGGTGCACCTTCGCGGACGTGGTGCGGGTGCGCTACCTGCTGCCCGCGCGGGAGGACTTCGAGCCCTGCTGGCCCGTGCTGCGGCGGACGTTCGGCCGGGTGCGGCCGGCCGCGACGATGACGGTGTGCGGGCTCGCGGACGAACGGATGCGCATCGAGATCGAGGTGGACGCGCGGCGGGGGACGGTCGGGGCCGGTCCGGGCTCGGCGCTGCGGATCGAGACGGTGGCCGGGGACGCCATGGTGGAGGAGTGGCGGCACGTGCACAACGTGATCGTGCCGCCGGCCGCCATGACCCCCGCCGAGGCGCGGGAACGCGTCGGGCGCAACCGGCTGGCCAACGCCTACCTGGGGGACGTCCTGGTCGGCTGCTCCACCGTGCGGCCGCCCGGCGGCGAGGAGCGGGTCGCGACCGTGATCGCGCGGACGCTGCCGGCGTACCGGGGGCGCGGGATCGGTACGGCGCTCTACGAGGAGGGGCTGGCGCACGCGCGCGTGCTGGGCGCCGGGGCCGTGGAGACCGTGGTGCTGGCGGCCAACGCCGACGGGCTGCGGTTCGCCGGGGCGCTCGGGTTCGTGGAGAAGGAGCGGTACGTGCTCGACGGCGAGCACGACGAGTGGGTCGATCTGAGGCTCGCCGCCCGGTCGGCGTGACACCCGCCGGGCCCCGCCGTACGGCCCCCGTCATGCCCCGTCATGACGGGGGCGTATGCCGAGTTTCCGCAGTACAACGATTTCCGCGAACTTGTGGGAACCCGGTGTGTGCTGCATCACGTTCGAGTTGAATGAAGGCCAGTGAGCGAACCGACGTACCGTACGGCGGACGCAGCCTGCAGGGGGTCCAGGTGAGTGCTTCGCGGCGTAGTGGGACCACCGACGAGCTGGGGCCGGACGAGCCGGAGCAGCCCGAGCGGGACGGCGCGGACCTGTTGGCCGCGCTCCTCGACGGGATGGACGCGGCCCTGTGCGCCTTCGACGCGGACGGGGTCGTGACGCACTGGAACCGCGAGGCGGAGCGGATCCTGGGCTGGAGCGCGGCCGAGGCCGTGGGACGGCAGGGCTTCGCCGGGTGGGCCGTGCGCAGCGCGGACGCCGGTGAGGTGGAGGAGCGGCTGCTGTCCGCGATGCGGGCACCGGGGCGCCAGGTGCACGAGTTCGCGCTGCTGACGAAGGACGGCGGCCGGGTGCTGGTGCGCACCCAGTCCGCGGCGGTCCGCGGTCCCGACGGGAAGCCCGCCGGGGTGTACTGCGCGTTCAGCGAGGTGCACGCGCAGATCGACCTGGAGCGGTCCATCGCCCTGAGCGAGGCCCTGCTGGAGGACGCGAGCTGGGGCGTCGTCCTGGTGGACGCGGATCTGCGGCCCGCCGTGGTCAACGCGCACGCGGCGCGGGCGCTGGGCGCCGGGCGCACCTCCGTCCTGGGACGGCCGCTCGGCGATTTGCTCGCCCAGGGCGTCGAGGAGCTGGAGAACGCGCTGACGCACGTCCTCGCCGAGGGCGCGCCGCCCGCGCCGGCCGAGGTGTGGGTGAGCCTGCGCACGCCGGAGGGCGAGCGGCGCCGGTGCTGGCGCAGCGGATTCGTGCGGCTGGCCTCGCCGCTGGCCGAGGAGCCGGTGCCGCTGGGCGTCGGCTGGCTGTTCCAGGACGTCACGGAGTCGAAGCAGGGCGAGCAGGAGGCGGCGCTGCTGCGCTTCCGGGCCAACCAGCTGCACCGGGCGGCGCGCGCCGCAGCCGAGTGCGAGGACCCGGCGGAGGCCGCGATCGTCCACCTGGACTTCGCGCTGGCCGGGTTCGCCGACCACGCCCTGATCGACCGGGTCGTGGGCGGCGCGGTGCCGGACACCGACGCGGCCGAGCCGGTGCGGCTGGTGCGGGTCGCGGCCACTCCGTCCGGCGCGCCGGGGCCGAGCGTGCCGTCCGGCACCTCCGGGCTGCCGGTGCGCTACGGCGAGGGGCATCCCGCCGTGCAGTGCGTGGAGCGGGCGGGCTCGGTGCGGGCCAGTGCCGGGGTGCGGACGGTGCCCGAGGAGCAGGTGCGGCAGTGGGCGGCGGCCCGGCAGTGGCCGGCGGACACGGTGCACGGCCTGTGCGCGGTGCTGCGCAGCCGCGGCCGGACGCTGGGCGTCGTCACGTTCCTGCGGGGCGCGGGACGCAGCGCGTTCGAGCGGCCGGACGCCATGTACGCCGAGGACGTGGCGGTCCGCATCGCGACGGCACTGGACCTGGCCGGTGCGGTGGAGGAACGGCGGTAGCCGGTTGCGGGCCTGCGTCCGCTCAGCGCCGGTAGAAGATCCGGTCCCCGTACTGCTCCAGCACGCGGCCGTTCCATTCGTGGCCGCCGTCCACGTTGCCCGAGCGCAGCAGCGGGGGTTCGATGCCGCGGTCGGCGAGGGTGGCGGCCGCGGTGGCCGTCATGGCCTGCATGAGGGCGCTGGTGACGACCGTGGAGGCGGGCGCGAAGGGCGCCGGGACGGTGTCCAGGGTGAGTTCCGCGTCGCCGACGGCGATCTTGGAGTCCAGCACGATGTCGCAGTGGTCCTTGAGGAACGTGCCGGAGGCGTGCCGCGACGTCGTCTCGGAGGCGTACGCCACCGAGGTCACGCCGATGACCCGGACGCCGAGGGCGCGGGCGTTCATGGCCATCTCCACGGGCAGGGCGTTGCGCCCGGACAGGGAGATGATCACCAGGGCGTCGCCCGCGCGCAGCGGCGAGGAGTCCAGTACGGCGCTCGCGAGGCCGTCGACGCGTTCCAGGGCGGAGCCGAGCGTGGCCGGCATCACGTCGACGCCGACGACGCCGGGCACGGTGAGCAGGTTCATCAGGGCGAGTCCGCCCGCGCGGTACACGACGTCCTGGGCGGCGAGCGAGGAGTGGCCGGCGCCGAAGGCGAAGAGCCGGCCGCCGTTCTGCACGGTGTCGGCGAGCAGCGTCCCGGCCGCCTCGACGCTGTCCGCCTCCTCGTCGCGGACGCGTCGCAGGAGGTCGATCGCCGCGTCGAGGAACTGACCGGCCGGCTTGTGGTCGCTCATGCGGGGCCCCTTCGGAGTGGCTGCGTCGCGGATCACGGTGCGGTCTGGACCAGTGCGGTGTCAATACGGCGTCAATACGGCGTCAACGCGGTGGGACGGCGGTCGGACGGCGGTCGGAGCGGGCGGGAGCGGGTCCGGGCGGGCGCGGCTTTTCACGGCGCGGCACGGTTGTCGGTGGTATGCGTCAGAATTGGTGGCAGGGCCAGCGCACGCGCCGGTGGGCCGCAGCCTCCGGCAATCTCATCAAGGGGCACGTATGTCCGGACTGATCGACACCACGGAGATGTACCTCCGCACCATCCTGGAGCTGGAGGAGGAAGGTGTGGTCCCGATGCGCGCCCGGATCGCCGAGCGGCTCGACCAGAGCGGTCCGACGGTCAGCCAGACGGTGGCGCGGATGGAGCGCGACGGGCTGGTGTCCGTGGCGGCGGACCGGCATCTGGAGCTGACCGACGAGGGCAGGCGGCTGGCGACCCGGGTGATGCGCAAGCACCGGCTCGCGGAGTGCCTGCTCGTCGACGTGATCGGCCTGGAGTGGGAGCAGGTGCACGCCGAGGCGTGCCGCTGGGAGCACGTGATGAGCGAGGCCGTCGAGCGCCGGGTGCTGGAGCTGCTGCGGCACCCGACCGAGTCGCCGTACGGCAACCCGATCCCGGGCCTGGAGGAGCTGGGCGAGACCGACGGCGCCGACCCCTTCCTGGACGAGGGGATGGTCTCCCTGGCCGACCTCGACCCGGGGGCCGAGGGCAAGACGGTCGTCGTGCGCCGTATCGGCGAGCCGATCCAGACGGACGCGCAGCTGATGTACACGCTGCGCCGGGCCGGTGTGCAGCCCGGCTCGGTGGTGAGCGTGACCGAGTCGGCGGGCGGGGTCCTGGTGGGCAGCGGCGGAGAGGCCGCGGAGCTGGAGGCGGACACCGCCTCCCACGTGTTCGTCGCCAAGCGCTGACCGCACACCGGGGAGGGACCCGTCGGTTCCGGGTCGCGGTGCGCGGAATCGCAGCGGCCGGACGCTTCGCGTGCAAGGCTGTGGCGTGAGGCAGTGGACTCGAGGGGCTCTTGGCCGTGGCCGACAGCGATGTCGCCCGGGCCGGAGAGGGGGAGGGCGTGCCGGAGAGACGGAGAGGGCCCCGGCGCCGTGTGGCGCCGGGGCCTGTCCTCCCCTGTGCTGACCTGGAGCCCCGAGCTCTCAAGGTCAATCCCCTCGGACCGGTTTCCCCGAGCGGTCCGCCTCCCGTTGAAGATCTCCCCTGGGCGGCGGCGATCAATCCCTGAGTGGTGTCACTCGAATGAGGGGTGTTGCCCGGCGGGACGGCTCTTTCGAATGGGTATTCGATAATCTCGGTACCCTGCACGACAGGCAGGCAGGACAGGGTTCACGGTTCACAGGATCGGCCGGCTCGTGAGGCGGGCGGGTCCGAGCGGAGCTTGGGGGTGCCAGGACCTATGGCGCGGCGCATCGACGTGACCGGCGCGGGCGGCGTACGCCTCGCCGCCTGGGAGTTCGGCGACCCTCCCAAGACCGACCGGACGCACCGCACGCAGGACGGGCACCTCGCGTCCGGGGCCTCGGACCTGCCCGGCGTGCTGTTACTGCACGGCCTGATGGGCCGCGCCTCGCACTGGGCCCCCACGGCCCGCTGGCTCTCCGCCCGCCACCGTGCCGTCGCCCTCGACCAGCGCGGTCACGGCCGCAGCGACAAGCCCCCGCGGGCCGCCTACACCCGGGAGGCCTACGTCGGGGACGTCGAGGCCGCCCTGGAGCAGCTCGGCCTCGGCCCGGCCGTCCTCGTCGGCCACGCCATGGGCGCCCTCACCGCCTGGCAGCTCGCCGCGAAACGCCCCGACCTGGTCCGCGGCCTGATCATCTGCGACATGCGGGCCTCCGCCCTCGGCGCCGCCTCCCAGCACACCTGGACCGAGTGGTTCCGCGCCTGGCCGGTCCCCTTCGCCACGCTCGCCGACGTCCGCAAGTGGTTCGGCGAGGACGACCCCTGGGTGGAGCGCCCGAACCCGGCCCGCGGCGAGTTCTACGCCGAGGTGATGGCCGAGTCCCCGGACGGCTGGCGTCCCGTCTTCGAACCCGAGCAGATGCTGCGCTCCCGCGAGACGTGGGTGTACGACGCCCACTGGGAGGAGCTGACCCAGGTCCGCTGCCCCACCCTGGTCGTGCGCGGCCTCGACGGCGAGCTGGGCCGTGCCGAGGCCCAGGAGATGGTCCGCGTCCTGCCCGACGGCCAGTACGCGGAGGTCGCCGACGCCGGCCACCTCGTCCACTACGACCAGCCGGAGGCGTGGCGGGCGGCCATCGAGCCGTTCCTGAACGCCCTCGGGGACGCCTGAGCGCCCGTCACCCCTTGCTGACCGCCGTGAGGATCTCCGGCAGCCGCCCCGCCGTACGCGGCGCGGCCAGCCGCAGGCCCAGCAGCGTCAGCGCCGCCCCGTACACCGCGCCGACCGGCAGCAGCAGCCATCCCAGGTCTCCGGCGCCCGCGCTCACGTTGACCCAGATCGTCAGCGCGATCACGGGGGCGCACAGCAGGGCCGCGCCGATCATGCCGCCGAAGATCGAGACCCAGGCCAGCCCGACCTGACCGGGCGCGACGTTCTTGTACCCGTCCTGCGGGATGGAGTACGGAAAGCGCGCCGAGTTCCACGCGCCGGTCGCCAGCATCGCCCCGAGCAGTGCGAAGGACAGACCGAGCGCTTCGGGCAGGGTCCGCCAGTCGTCGAGCATCGCGGTGGTCAGGACGGTGACGAGGGTCGCGTACGGCAGCGTGATCAGCAGCAGCGCCAACGCGCGGGCACGCAGTTCGACGTAGGCGTCCCTGGTCGAGGAGATCGTCATCGCGACCATCCAGAACGCGGACGTGTCCTGCCCGAACTGGTTGTACATCTGGATGCCGAGCATCCCGGCGGCGAAGCAGGCGAAGTAGACCGAGCCGGTGCCCTGCCAGGCGTTGAACACCGGCACGATCAGACCGATGGCCAGCGAGGTCACCCAGGCCGCCTTGGTCTTCGGGTCGCGCCACACGTAGCGCAGGGTGCGTTCCATGGTGGTGCCGGTGCGGCCCGCGGGCAGCCACCGGGCGGGTCCGGCCGAGCCGCGTTCGCGCACCGCCCCGGAGTCGCTCTGGAGCGTGGAGCCGTCGGGCGCCGTCATCAGCCGCGTCAGATGCCGGGCCCACACCCGCAGCAGCAGCACCAGCGCCGCGGCGGTCAGCGCCAGTTGGGCCAGCGCGACGCCGTACGACCCGTCGCTCGCCGCGTCCATCGCGCCGACCGCCGACGCGGGCGGCACCCAGCGCACCACGTCGGCCACCGGGTCCAGCTCACCGAGCCCCGACGAACCCAGCCGCTGCGCGCCGAAGTTGACGAGCTGCGCGCCGACCGCGACGACCAGCCCGCTGAGCACCGCGAGGTCGCGTCCCTTGCGGCTGGTCAGCAGCCGTACGTTGGCCGCGGCGACGGCCCGCGCGAGGGTCACGCACATCAGCAGCGCGAGGACCGCGCCGACGACCCCGACGGCGTACGCCGCCCCGCCGTGGGCGACCGCGACCACGGAGCCGGCGAACATGCACAGTGTGAACAGGGGCCCGATGCCCACCAGCGAGGACGTGAGCAGGGCCCGCACCAGGGGGCCGGGCCGCAGGGGCAGCATCACCAGCCGGGTCGGGTCCAGTGTCTCGTCGCCGCCGGGGAAGAACAGCGGCATCACCGCCCAGCCCAGGGCGAGCACCGCCGCGAGCAGGACGACCAGCGAGTCCACGTGTGCGTAACCGCGCAGCGCGATCAGGCCGATCAGCTGGAGCGCGGCGAAGAGCAGCACGACGACGGCCGACGCGATGTAGGCGGCCCGCCGCCCGCCGGACTGCCGCAGCCCGTTGCGCAGGAGCGACAGCTTCAGCCGCACGAACACGGAGGTGAGGGACGGAACGGATCCGCTCGACGCACCCGAAGGCGACGGAACCGAGGCGTCCGGTGCGGTCGGCGCGCTCATCGGGACCCGCCGCCCAGCCAGTCCAGGTCGGACCCGGCGTCCCGGCCGCCCGCCCCGACGAGTTCGAGGAACGCCTCCTGCAACGAGGCCGCCCCGCCGCGCACCTCGGCGAGGGTCCCGGTGGCGCGGATGCGGCCGGCGGCCATGACGGCCACCCAGTCGCACAGCGACTCCACCAGCTCCATGACGTGGGAGGAGAAGACGACGGTGGCGCCGGACGCGGTGTAGCGCTCCAGAACACCCCGGATGGTCTGCGCGGAGACCGGGTCGACGCCCTCGAACGGCTCGTCCAGGAACAGCACTTCCGGGTTGTGCAGCAGTGCGGCGGCGAGGCCGATCTTCTTGCGCATGCCGGTCGAGTAGTCGACGACCAGCTTGTGCTGGGCGCCCGCGAGGTCGAGGACGTCGAGGAGCTGCGTGGCCCGCTTGTCGACCTCGTCGCCGGGCAGCCCGCGCAACCGGCCCGTGTAGCCGAGCAGTTCCCGCCCCGACAGCCGCTCGAACAGCCGCAGCCCCTCGGGCAGCACCCCGATCCTGGCCTTCACCTCGGCCGGATCGCGCCACACGTCGTGTCCGACGACCTCGACCGACCCCTGATCCGGCCGCAGCAGCCCGGTCACCATGGAGAGCGTGGTGGTCTTCCCGGCCCCGTTCGGCCCGACGAGCCCGATGAACTTCCCCGCCGGCAACTCCAGATCGACCCCACCCACGGCCACCTGCTGCCCAAACCGCTTCCAGAGCCCCTGAACCCGCACAGCGCTAGTACTCACCACATCTCCCTCCGTCAACTTCGCACCCTACGGGGGGAAAGCGCCCCGAAGGGGCGCGGGGAACCGCGCGATCAACCACGTACGGCCGGCAGCCGCCAGAACACGGCAACCCGGCAGACGAACGGGCGCCCTAACGATCCCGCCCACACGCATAGGCCAACGCCGAGATCAACTCCTCCACATCCGGCAACCACCGATTCACCGCGGTCGGCCGGCAGGCCCACTGCACCGCCCCCCGGGTCCCGAACCGCGTGGGCGGCGCCGCCACGTAGCCGCCCTCCCCGAGCACGCCCAGATCGAGGGCCCGGGGCGGCCACCCCAGCCGCCGCACGAGATCCGGCACCTTCGCCCCCGCACCCGGAAGGACGAAGAACCGCATCCGCCGGTCCGGCGCCAGCGTCACCGGCCCCAGCGTCAGCTCCATCCGCTGCATCCGGGCCAGCGCCAGGAACCCGGCGGTCTCGGGGACGTCGATCGCGTCGAACGTCCGCCCCGTGGGCAGCAGGATCGACGCCGTCTGCTGCTTCTGCCACATCCGCCGGGCGGCCGTCGCGCTGCCCGTCGCCTGCGCCGCCCAGTCCTCGCCCGCCGGGTGCGCGCCCGGCGCGGCGCACGCCGGGTCACCGCAGGAGCAGCGCTGCACCCCGTCGCCCGGCACCAGCCAGGTGCCGGGAAACACGTCCCAGTGACGCTCCTCGGCGTAGCGAACGGCGGTCTCCAGCAGCGAGGTGCCGCGCTGCTGCGGGATCTGGGCGGCTTCGGTGCCGGGGATGGTCTCTTCCACGGCAACCTCAACTCCCGGGCTCACCGGGGGTTACGGGGGTGCCGCGCGCGGGGCAGGTGCATCGAAGCCGCATTCGGGGCGCATGGGTGCATACGTGGGGGCGCGCAGGAGGATTCACCGCGGGAGCTGGGTAGCCAGGACTGGGGCCGGCGCCGGCCGTTGCCCCGGCAATCCTCGTAAGCATCGCAAGCTTCGTAAGTCTCGCATTGTCGGCACATCGACTGGGCATTGATCTTCACGGCCGGATCCGTCCGTTTCGTCCGACGATCCGCCGGGACAGCATCGAGACCGCATGAGACCGCATGGGGGTTACGCCATGGCCGCAAGGCCGCTCGTCGCGCGGCAGCCGAACGAACGACTGCAGGCGCTCATTCAGGAAGCGGGCTGCTCGAACGCGGGCCTCGCCCGCCGGGTCAACGTGTGCGGGGTCGAGCACGGTCTCGACCTGCGGTACGACAAGACCTCCGTGGCCCGCTGGCTGCGCGGACAGCAACCGCGGGGCCGGGCACCGGCGATCATCGCCGAGGCGCTCGGCCGCAAGCTCGGCCGCACGGTCACGATCGACGAGATCGGCATGGCCAACGGCAAGAACCTCGCGTCCGGCGTCGGCCTCCAGTTCTCGCCGACGGTACTGGGAGCCATCGAGCAGGTCTGCGAGTTGTGGCGCAGCGACGTGGGGCGCCGGGACTTCCTGTCCGGGTCCTCCGTCGCCGCCTCCGCGCTCGTCGAACCCAGCCGGGACTGGCTGATTTCCGCCCCCGACCCGCAGGTGTCGCGTGCGGCGGGGCCGCGGGTGGGCCAGTCCGACGTGGCGGCCGTGCGCGCGATGACGCAGGCCCTGACGGACCTGGACCACCAGTACGGGAGCGGGCACGTGCGCCCGGTGCTCGTGCACTACCTGAACAGCGTCGTCTCCGGACTGCTGGCCGGCTCCTACCGGGAGGCCGTCGGACGGGAGTTGTTCGCCACGGTCGCCCGGCTGACGGAGCTGGCCGGATACATGGCCGTGGACACCGGCCAACCGGGCCTCGCGCAGCGGTACTACATCCAGTCGCTGCGGCTCGCGCAGGCGGCCGGGGACCGCGGCTACGGCGGGTACGTGCTGGCCGCGTCCATGAGCCACCTCGCCGCGCAGCTCGGGAACCCGCGCGAGATCGCCCAGTTGGCGCGGGCGGCGCAGGAGGGCGCACGCGGACGGGTCACGCCGCGCGCGGAGTCGATGTTCCACGCGGCCGAGGCCCGGGGCCACGCGCTCCTCGGCGACGTACGGGCGGCCCACGAGGCGGCCGGACGGGCGGTCGGGGCGATGGAGTCGGCCGATCCGGCCTCCGGGGACGACCCGGTGTGGATCGCGCACTTCGACGGCGCCTACCTGGCCGACGAGCTGGCGCACTGCCACCGGGACCTCGGCCAGGCCGACGCGGCGGCGCGCTACGCACGGCAGTCGCTGGAGGGGCACCCCGAGTCCCGGGCGCGCAGGCGGGCCATCGGCCATGTGCTGCTGGCCACGGCCCAGGTGCAGCAGCGCGAGATCGAACAGGCCTGCCACACGGCGACCAGGGCCGTGGAGCTCCTGGAGACGCTGCGTTCGAACCGGGGCGCCGAGTACCTGGACGACTTCCAGGCCCGGCTCGAGCCGTACCGGGAAGAAGCCGTGGTCAGGGAGTTCGGCGCCCGCCTCGACCTCCAGGCCGCCGCGTGAACGGAGGGGGCGCGGATGAGTGAACGGGCGTGAAACCGCGCCGTGGTGAGCGGAAAGGGACATCAACAGCGTGACGCGGCCTGGTTTTGTTACTGCCGTCACAGGGAAGGAGTTGACGCCCCGGGCGGCGTGGCAGCGGGCTCCGGGGACCCGGTAGCGTGAGCCGACGATTCCGAAGGTCCCCCATTCGTAGGAGTCCCGGTGACGCAGAGTGGACAGGGCGAGGAGCCCTCGGCGCGGCAAGCGCGCGAAGGCATCGTGCTGCCCTCGGACGGTGGCGAGCCCCTGCTGCCCGGTCTGGCCGACACGCCCGTCGGCCCCCAGGCCGGCGGCCCGCCCGCATCGGCACCGCCCGGCGGCCAGGCCTGGGACCGGCCCTGGGGCCCCGAGCAGCAGCAGGGCCCGCCCGCCGGCCAGGGCTGGCCCACGCCGCCCGCCGCGCAGCCGTGGGGCGCTCCGGAGACCCCTCAGCCGTCCGCCTGGCCGCCCGCCCAGGGCGACCCGGGTCAGGCCCCCGGCGCCCTGCCGCCCCAGGCGGGCCCGGGACCGCTGCCGCCGGAGGGCGCGCAGCCCCCGTCGTACGGGGCGGGCGACTCGTCGTACGGGGCGGGCGACCCGTCCTACGGCGCGCAGCCGCCGTACGGGCACCAGCAGCAGCACCAGCAGCAGCATCACCAGAACCAGCACCCGCAGCAGTACGGCGGTGCGGTCGCGCCGTTGCCGGCCGCCGACGAGGGCGCCACGCAGTTCATACCGCCGGTCGCGGCCTCCGCCGACGAGGGCGCCACCCAGTTCATCCCGCACATACCGCCCGCGGGTCCCGGTGCGCTGCCCCCGGAGAGCCCCGCGCAAGCGCACGCCGCCGAGTCGACGCAGTACCTCGGCCAGGCACCGGGGTACCCCGCGCAGCCCGCACCGGCGCCCGCCCCCGTACCCCATCCCGACGCGGAGGCCACGCAGTACATCGCGCCCGTGCCCGGCGGCCCCGCCGGTGCCCCGTTCGGTGCGGCGCCCGGCGCCGACGAGGGGCGTCAGCCGCCCGCCGAGTTCGACAACCTCTTCCGCGGCGCGCCCGGTGCGGACGGCCCGGCCTCGGCCACCCAGCAGATGCCCCGCTTCGACGCGCCCCAGGCGCCGTACCCCGGCGACCAGGCCAGGTACGCGCCGCAGGGACCCGGCGGCGGCGGTGGCGGCGGCAGGCGGCGCGGGGGCGGTGACGACGGCGGCCGGGGCGGCCGGGGCGGGCGTACCGGCTCGCGGCTGCCGCTCATCGCGGCCGTCGGCGTGGGCATCGCCGTCGTCGGGGTCGGCGCCGGCGCGATGATGGCCGGCGGCGGGAAGGACGAGGACAAGGGCGGCAACCAGCCGGTGTCCGCCACGGCCCCCGCCTCCGAGTCGGCGTCCGCCTCCGCCTCGCCGTCCGCCGACCCGGCCGAGCAGCAGGCCGTCGAGCTGGACAAGCTGCTCGCCGAGAGCGGCACCGGCCGCACCACGGTGATCAACGCCGTGGGCGACGTGAAGACCTGCGACAACCTGCCCCAGGCGGCCAAGGACCTGCGCGAGGCCGCCAAGCAGCGCAGCGGTCTCGTCGACAGCCTCGGCAAGCTCTCCGTGGACAAGCTGCCCCGGCACACCGAGCTGACCACCGCGCTCACCAAGGCGTGGCAGGCCTCGGCGTCGGCCGACAACCACTACGCGGCCTGGGCCGACCGGACGGCCGGCAAGAAGGGCTGCAAGAAGGGCAAGGCGGCCACGCAGCCGTCGGCGGCCAACCGGGCGAGCGGCACGGCCAGCAAGGAGAAGGCCAAGGCCGCGAAGCTCTGGAACGCCATCGCCAAGAAGTACGGCCTGACCGAGCGGCAGCCGACCCAGCTGTGACCGGGCGGGCCGCGGCGCTGAGGGCGGGCCCGCCGCCGTGGGCGGGCCACGGCGCACCGGCTAGGCGACGTCCGCGTTCTGAAGGGTCCTGGTGGTGTCCACGGCGCCCTCGCGGGCCGAGACCAGGCGGCCCTCGCGGACGACCTGGAGGGTGACCTCGGCGTTGACCAGGCGGGGGAAGCCGACCGAGGCCAGCTTGTCGGCGAAGGTCCAGCGCAGGTCGGGCGTGAGCCCGCCGGTGCCGACCTCCAGGCCGTCGTCGAGGGCCCGCCGGACGGTGTCGGCGCTCACCTCGCCGTCGCCCAGCGACTCGACGACCTGTCTGAGGACGGTGTACGCGATCCAGGTCGTCTGCACCCCGGCGTCCGCCGCGTCGACGTCGTTGTCGCCGAACGCCTGCTCCTTGATCAGCTTCTTCAGCCCGTCCCAGGCCGGGTCGCCCACCGACGGGTACCAGCCGGTGACGTACGCCCCCTCGTAGGGTCCGGACGCGCCGCCGCTCGCGTTGACCGTCGTCTGGTCGACGCTGCCGAGGACGGTCGCCGTCCGTACGCCGGGGTGGTCCTCGCGGGCGCGCCGGAAGGAGTCCATGAAGGTGCCGGTGCGGTCCCCGAGGACGGGCACGACGCATCCCGCCTTCGCCCGGCCGGTGCCCTCCCGCGCCAGTGCCTGCCCGGACTGGTCGTCGTAGGAGGTGGCGTCCTCCGCGGCCCGCTGGTCGTGGGAGCGCTCGTGCCCGCCCGTGACCAGCCCCGCGTCCAGCAGCGGCGGCAGCTGGTCGCCCGCGATCGTGTCCGGGCGGACCAGGGTGACCGGCCCGCAGGAGTCGGCGAGGGCGCTGCCGAGTCCCGCGAGGAGCGCCGGCTGCCCCCCGTTGACCGGGTACGAGAGGGGACTGGTGAACTCCGTGTTGGTGAGGCCGTATCCGCCGATGTACGGGATGCGGGCGCCCTCGAGGACGGGGAAGAACGAGTCGGCGTGCTGGCTGTAGGAGCCCACCACGGCGACCGCGTTCTCCTTGACGGCACGGCGGGCGCACTTCGCGGCGTCCACGCTGTCGTTGTGGTCGTTGCAGGTCAGGACGTTGAGCTTGCGGCCGCCGAGGCCGCCCTGGGCGTTGACCGAGCGGGCGTAGGCCTGGGCGAGCGCGGGCATGCCGGGTTTGTTGGTCGCGCCGGTGTCCTGCGGCGCCCAGGTCATGACGGTGATCGGGCCGTCGTCCCCGGAGCCCCCCGTGGCACCGGGGACGACCCCGCAGCCGGCGGCGAGTGACGCGCACGCCACCAGCGCGCCCGCGGACAGGGCGGCGGTGCGGGTGGCCCGGGAACGGCCGCGGGGGCCGTCGGGGGAAGTGCTGCGGATGGGTCGCCTGCCGGTCATGTCCCCGCACGATTCCGTCACCCGGCCAACCCGGGAGTGACCTGCGGTCAACGCGTGGTGACGCGGAGGTGAATTACGGGGGCCGGCGGGACGCGGAGGAGAGGAACGTAGGATCGATGACCGTGCAAGGTTCGGAGAACTCTTCCCGTCGCGGCCGTCGCTCCACCACCATGGGCGGCATGCCTCTCAACGACATGCCGTGGTGGCGCTGGCGCAGTCAGGTGCGCTCCGCGCTGCACATGCTCTCCGCACCCGCGTTCCAGCGGGACGTCTGGCTGGCCGGCGTCGACGGCTACGGGGACGTCACCGACGCCGTGTACCGCCTGGTGGAGGACACCTGGCTGGACCACTGGTCGGCCGAGAAGTACGTGGGCACGGTCTTCCGCGACTCGCAGGAGGCGGCGCTGGTCGACACCGCCGTGCTGCGGGTCCTGCGGATCATGCACCAGGTCGGTCCCGACGCGCCGGTGACCGCGTACCTGGAGCACGCGGACTGGCCGGAGGCCGTACGGGCGGCGCGCGACGCGCACGTGCGGCTGGCCACCGGCGATGGCGAGGACCCGGAGACGGAGCCGCGCACGCTCGAGGTGCTGCACATCCTCACCCGGTCCGCCTGACCCGGTCCGCCTGACGGGACGGCACGCGGTCCGGGAGGCCGGATATGGGACCCTGTGCTGCATGAATCCGCAGTCCTCCGCCGCCGTCCCCCCGGCCGACGTCCCGGCCGACCAGTACGTCCTCACCCTGTCCTGCCCCGACAAGCAGGGCATCGTGCACGCCGTCTCGAGCTACCTGTTCATGACCGGCTGCAACATCGAGGACAGTCAGCAGTTCGGGGACCACGACACGGGTCTGTTCTTCATGCGGGTCCACTTCTCGGCCGGCGAACCGGTGACCGTGGACAAGCTGCGCGCCAGCTTCACCGCGATCGGCGACGCCTTCCACATGGACTGGCAGATCAACCGGGCCGACGCGAGGATGCGCATCGTGCTCATGGTGAGCAGGTTCGGGCACTGCCTGAACGACCTGCTCTTCCGCGCCCGGATCGGCGCGCTGCCCGTGGAGATCGCGGCCGTGGTGTCCAACCACACCGACTTCGCCGAGCTGGTGGGGTCCTACGGCATCCCCTTCCACCACATCCCCGTGACGAAGGACACCAAGCCGGAGGCCGAGGCCCGGGTCCTGGAGATCGTGCGTGAGGAGAACGTCGAACTCGTCGTCCTGGCCCGCTACATGCAGGTCCTCTCGGACGACCTGTGCAAGGCGCTCAGCGGCCGGATCATCAACATCCACCACTCGTTCCTGCCGAGCTTCAAGGGCGCGAAGCCGTACCACCAGGCGCATGCGCGGGGCGTGAAGCTGATCGGCGCGACCGCGCACTACGTGACCGCCGACCTCGACGAGGGGCCGATCATCGAGCAGGAGGTCGAGCGGGTCGGTCACGACGTCACGCCCGACCAGCTGGTGGCGGTCGGGCGTGACGTGGAGTGCCAGGCGCTGGCGCGCGCCGTGAAGTGGCACGCGGAGCGGCGGATCCTGCTGAACGGCCGCCGGACGGTCGTTTTCGCCTAGGGCCGGGCCCGGCGGCCCCGGGACCGTGGTCACGAAGGCTGCTTCGGGTCGCTGTGGAACTTCGAGGTCGCCCACAGGTAGCCGAGCACGGTCAGGGCGAGGCACCAGCCGACGGCGAGCCATCCGTTGTGCCCGATTTCGGTGCCGAGGAGGAGGCCGCGCAGCGTCTCGATGGCGGGCGTGAACGGCTGGTACTCGGCGACCGGCTGGAACCAGCCCGGCATCGCGTCGATCGGCACGAAGGCGCTGGAGATCAGCGGGAGGAAGATCAGCGGCATCGCGTTGTTGCTGGCGGCCTCGGCGTTCGGGCTGATCAGACCCATGCCGACGGCGATCCAGGTCAGCGCCAGCGTGAAGAGCAGGAGCAGCCCGAAGGCCGCCAGCCACTCCAGGGCGGTGGCGTCGGAGGAGCGGAAGCCGATGGCCACGCCGACGGCGCCGACCAGGACCACGCTCAGGACCGACTGCACCACGCTGCCGATGACGTGCCCGACGAGGACGGAGCCGCGGTGGATGGCCATGGTCCGGAAGCGGGCGATGATGCCCTCGGTCATGTCGTTGGAGACGGAGACCGCGGTGCCGATCGTGGTGGAGCCGATGGTCATCAGGAGCAGGCCCGGCACGAGGTAGGCGACGTAGTCGGAGCGGTCGCCGCCGCCGATGCCGGCGCTCATCGCGTCGCCGAAGACGTAGACGAAGAGCAGCAGCAGCATGACCGGCGTGAGCAGCAGGTTCAGGGTGAGCGAAGGGTAGCGCCGGGCGTGCAGGAGGTTGCGGCGCAGCATCGTGGACGAGTCGCGCACGGCGAGGGAGAGGTTGCTCATCGGACGTTCTCCTTCAGCGGGTCGGTCTGGGCGGGGACGGCGGCACCGCCGGTGAGGGCGAAGAAGACGTCGTCGAGGTCGGGGGTGTGCACGGTCAGCTCGTCGGCCTCGACGCCGGCCGCGTCCAGCCGGTCGAGGACCGTGCGCAGCGCGCGCTGGCTGCCGTCGCTGGGGACCTGGAGGGCCAGGGCCTCGTCGTCCCCGGTGCTCGCGGGCAGCGCGGTGGCGGCGTCGCGGTAGGCGGCGGGGTCGGTGAAGCGGAGCCGGACGTGCCCGCCGGGGACGATCCGCTTGAGTTCCTCCGCGGTGCCCTCGGCGGCGATCCTCCCGCCGTCGAGCACGGCGATGCGGTCGGCGAGTTCGTCGGCCTCCTCCAGGTACTGGGTGGTGAGGAAGACGGTGACGCCGCCCGTGACGAGTTCGCGGATGATCTCCCACATGGTGTGGCGGGAGCGGGGGTCCAGGCCCGTGGTCGGTTCGTCGAGGAAGATGATCCGCGGGGCGCCGACCAGGGTCATGGCGATGTCGAGGCGCCGCTTCATGCCGCCGGAGTAGGTGGAGGCGGGCTTCTTCGCGGCCTCGGTGAGGCCGAAGCGCTCCAGCAGTCCGGCGGCGACCCGCCGGCCCTCGGCGCGGGAGAGGTGGTGCAGGTCCGCCATGAGCCACATGTTCTCCTCGCCGGTGATCAGCCCGTCGACGGCGGAGAACTGGCCGGTGACTCCGATCGAGGCCCGCACGGCCTGCGGGTCGGCGGCGAGGTCGTGCCCGCCGACGCGGAGGTCACCGGCGTCGGCGGTCACGAGGGTGGAGAGGATCTTGACGGCGGTGGTCTTGCCGGCACCGTTCGGGCCGAGCAGGGAGAAGATCGTTCCTTCGGGGACGGCCAGGTCGACACCGTCGAGGACGGTCTTGTCGCCGTAGGACTTGCGCAGTCCGTTCGCCGCGATGGCCAGGTCGGTCATGGCTGGTGCTCCTCAGAGGCTGCGGGCGGTGATGTCGCCGTGGTCGGTGGTCGCGTGGACGGTCAGTCCGGGGGTGCCGGTGTTCCTGAGCGCGTTGTGGACGCGGCCGTAGGAGGTGCCGGAGTCCAGGGAGGCGGAGACCCCGGCGGCGGCACCGACCGAGATGTCGCCGGACCGGGTGCGCAGGACGACCCGGCCGCGCACGGCCTCGGCGATCCGGATGTCGCCCTTCTCGGTGCGGATGTCGGCGGAGCCGTCGAGACGGCCCACCGAGATGTCGCCGGCGGTGGTGGTCAGGCGGACACCCGCCGCCTCGTCGAGCTTGACCGGGCCGTGCGCGCCCTCGTAGTCGACGTCGCCGAGCCGCCCGACGCCCCGGAACTCGGCCGATGCCGTCCTGGCCTCCACGCGGGAGCCGGCGGGCAGCCGGACCGTCACCTCGACGGCGCCGGACGCGCCCATGAACGGGTTCTTCGCCGGGGTCTCGACGCGCAGCACGCCGTCGCCGAACTCGACCCTGGTCTGCTCGGCCGCGTGCACGTCCCGTCCCTTCGAGGCGTCCGCGGGCAGGACCTCGACCGTGGTGTCGGCCCGGTCGGCGGCGATGACCTGGACGCGGCCCGCGGGGACGTCGAGGACGGCGGAGAGCGGGGCGGGGGTGGGGAAGGTCTGCATGGTGTTCTCCTGCGTTCGCCGGTGTTTCTGACAAGGGAAACGCTACGTTGCGTTCATGGATTGCTCAATTACCTTGTTGCGTTGGAAGTAAGAGAGCGCAGCTCAACGGGTCTAATTCGTTGCAACGGTGTGACGGGTAATGCAACGTCAGTCATGCCACGCGTTGCAATGAAGTGGGAGTGAACGCTATGGTCGGGCCGTCAAGGGAGCGCGAGGGAGAGGAAGTGCGATGCCGGGAGGCAGGCTCACCCAGCAGGAACGTCAGCAGATCGCCCTGGGGCTGGCCGACGGCCTCGCCTACGCGGAGATCGCCAGACGCCTCGACCGGCCCACCTCGACCGTCACGCGCGAGGTGATGCGCAACGGCGGCCCCACCGCGTACCGCGCCGACCTGGCCCACCGGGCCACCGAGCGGCGCGCCCACCGGCGTGGGCAGGCGGCGCCCCGGGGGCCGCAGGCACCGCCGGCCCACGGCCGGGACGCCGAGGCCGTGCGCGCCTACGAGGAGACGCTGACCACGGTTTTCATACAGCAGGGCACGCCGAAGATGATGGCCCGGGTGATGGCGTGCCTCTGCGTCAGCGACACCGGCAGCCTCACCGCGGCCGAGCTCGTCCGGCGCCTCCGGGTGAGCCCGGCGTCCGTCTCCAAGGCGGTCGCGTTCCTCGACGGCCAGGGGCTCGTCCGCCGGGAACGCGACGCGTCGCGCCGCGAGCGCTACGTCATCGACGACGACGTCTGGTACCAGTCCATGGTCGCCAGCGCCCGCGGGACCCTCCTGGTGGCCGAGACCGCACGCCAGGGCGTGGCCGTCCTGGGCTCCGGCACCCCGGCCGCCGACCGCCTGGAGAACATCGCCCGCTTCCTCGACTTCATCTCCGAGAGCATCGTCCGGGCCGCGGACCAGGCACGCGAGGTCCTCCACACGGCCCCCGCCGCACCCCCGGAGGGCGACGCCGCATCCGGCGGCGAGGCTACATCCGGCTCAGGGCGGCCGCCGCGAACAGGACGTCCCTGATCGCGTCGCGGTCGCCCACCTGACCGGCCGCCGCCTCCGCCGGGGGCACGTGGCCCGCCGCCAGGCGGCAGAACTCCACCCCGTCCAGGGCGACATGGGCCACCTCGTGGTCGGAGGAGCCCACCGCGCCGGGCGAGTCCAGCGGGATGAGCCACTCGCCGCCGCCCGAGCCCTCGATCTCCAGCCGCAGGCTGCGCCCCGGTTCACCCGCGGCGACCAGGTGCGGACGGTCGCCGGGCGCGGCCAGACCGGCCCGGCGGCGGGTCGCGAGGACGCCCGGCAGCATCCGGGCCGCGAGGTCGATCATGCCGTTGAGGTGGCGCGCGGACGGCGGCCTGTACGGGTAGTCCACCGCCTCGGCGATGTCCTCCGCGTGCACCCAGCACTCGAACGCCCGGTCCAGCATCGCGTCCCGCAGCGGCAGCTCGAAGCCGCCGTACGGGACCGGCATCCCGCCCGCGTCGCCGGTGAACGCCACCGTCCGGACGATGTCGTGGGTCTGCCGGCGCCAGGACGCCCGCTCCGCGCGGGTGGGCGGGCAGTGCGAGGCCCGCCAGTACGCCTCCGTGCGGGCGGCCGGCGCCTGGCCGGGTGCCGCGATGTCACCCAGCGGGTCGTCGAGGCCCAGGGCGGCCGCGACCGTCCCGTCGACCGTCAGCAGGTGCGCGATGACCCCGGCGACGGTGGTACGCCGGCTCGCGGCGCCGTCGTCCTCGTACCAGCGCAGCCGGACCGGGGCGTGCCACTCGGCGTCCCCGAAGTCCTGGAGCAGCGCGTCCAGGCGCGCGGTCTCGGCGTCGTAGGGGGCCGCCCACTCGGGCACCGGGATGCGGGGCGGACGCCGCTCCAGGCAGCCGTCCAGCACCCGGGTGCGCAGGGCGGGGTCCAGGTCGAGGCTCTCCGGCCGCTGGAGCAGCGTGACCGCCTCGCGCAGGCGCAGCGCCTCCTCGGCGCAGGCGTCGCACTCCCCGAGGTGCTCCTCGACGGCCGCCGCCTCCTGCGCCGAGCAGGCGGCCAGCGCCCACGCCCCGAGCAGCGACGTCAGCACCTGATGCTCCAGCGCGACCGGCGCCGGCTCGGGCAGGGCCCGCCCGCCGTCCTCGACGGAGGCACGGGGCAGCGGTATACGCGCACCGGTGCCGGTGCCGGTGCCGGAGTCCGCGTCGCCGTCCGCCCCCTTCGTGTCGTGCTCGTCGTTCCCGTCGTTCCCGTCGTCTTCGTAGTACGCCTTCATGCCGCACCCCCGTATCCGGGCGGCGCACCGGGTGGGTGCGGGGCGCCGGCGGCGTCGCGGGCCGTGGACAGGAGCTGGAGGCCCAGGCGGAGGCGGCGGCGGGCCTCGTCCTCCGTGACACCGAGGTCGGCGGCGGTCTGGCGGTAGTCGCGGCGCTGGAAGTAGGCCAGCTCCAGGGCGGCGCGCAGCGGAGCCGGCATGGACTGGACGATGTAGTCGGCGCGGGCGGCGACCGAGGCGTGCCGCACCTTGGTCTCCAGCTCCTCGGTGGTGCCGGGCCCGCCCCGGACCAGCGCGGCCGTCTCCGTGGCGCGCAGCCGCTGGACGGCGAAGCGGTGGGTGAGCGTGGCGACCCAGGTGCGCAGCGGGCCCTGCCGGGGGTCGTAGGTGTCGGGGTGCTCCCAGACGTGCGCGAACACGTCGCGCGTGATGTGGTCGGCGGCCCGCTCGTCGTCGAGCACGCGGTGCGCCAGACCGTGCACCAACGAGGCGAACCGGTCGTACAGCTCGCCCAGGGCGGCGGCCTCGCCGCGCGCGAGCCGCTGCTGCATCTTGCGGTCCCAGCGCAGGGGCACGTCCCTCTTCGCCATGCGGCTCCTCCACCCCCTCGTCGGACCCGGCCCGCCCACGGCCACGGTCTCCCCGAATGTAGTCGGCACGTCCGACAGCGCACGCCCCTTTGCTCCAATGTGCGCCCCCGACGGGCCGGAGGTGATATGGGCCTCCACTACCCTCTATCGTGCGACCGAAAGCGATCGAACGGGATCGAAAGCGTCTGAAACAAGCCTCTTCCGACCGGCCTCCGTTTCCGCCCCGGCGTTTGCGGGAACGGCCGGTGGGCAGGCGCGCCGCCAGGAAGCGTAGGTACGGCTTCCGTTTCGGGTGAATCCAGGCGTTCCGGCGTTCCGACGGATGAAGGGCATGGTGGTGACGTTCAACGTGACCGGCGGGGAGCGGGGCCGATGGGCCGTGCTCCAGGTGTCGGGCGAACTGGACCTGGTGACGTCACCGGTGCTGCGGCAGCGGGTGCACGACGAGGTGGCCGAGGGGCGGCACAGCCTCGTCCTGGACCTCTCCGAGGTCCTGTTCTGCGACTCCAGCGGGGTCGGCGTCCTCATCGCCTCCCGGCGGCTCATCCGCTCCTGCCAGGGCAGGCTGCGGCTGATACTGCCCGCCCAGGGCGCCGTCGACGGCTCCCACGTCAACCGCGTCCTCGGCGCGCTGGGCGTGCGCCGGCTCTTCGACTGCCACCCCGACCTCGCCTCGGCGACCGGGGACGAACCGCGGCCCCTTTCCGCGTAGGCCGCGCAGCCCGCGCGGGACATCGCGGCAAGTCCGGCCCGCGGCCGCGTCCGGCGACGTACGCTCCGGGCGAGACGTACCCCGAACACCGACGTGAGGCGGCCGGAGAGAACCATGGTCAACAGCGAGTACGAGCGCAGGATCGCCGCGCGGTTCACCACCTTCGACCAGGACGGCAACGGCCACATCGACCGTTCCGACTTCAGCGGGGCGGCCAAGGCCCTGCTCGCCGAGTTCGGCGTCGCCGCCCGCTCCGACCGGGGGCAGGCCCTGTACGGCGGTGCGGAGGCGCTCTGGCAGGGACTGGCGGGCATCGCCGACCGGGACGGCGACCAGCGCATCACCCGTGAGGAGTTCGTCACCGCGGCGGTCAAGCGGCTGCGCGACAAGCCGGAGCGGTTCGCCGAGATCGCCCGCCCCTTCCTGCACGCCGCCCTCGCCGTCGCCGGCCCCGGCGACGGGACGGTCACCGTCGCGGACACCGCGCGGGCGCTGACCGTCTTCGGGGTGCCCGGGGACACGGCCCGGTCGGTCGCCGCCGCGCTCGACACGGACGGCGACGGCACGGTGGGGGAGACGGAGATCGTCCCGGCCTTCGCCCGCTGGTTCACGGTGCCGGAGTAGCCCCCGGCCCGAGCCTCCCGCCCGGGCGTGCCCGCTCCCGTGGCGCATGTCGCGGATCGTGGCGGAACGGCATCACGGAGCGTTGATACCGGGTTGTGTCCGCCGCATGACCCGTTACGGCCCGGAGTCGGTGCCACGCTCCGGTACCTTGTGGTGGATGCGAGTGGTCCCGAGCGCCAGCCGTGCCGGAGCTGCCCCCGGGGCGGCTCCGGAACCGACGGTGTGCGCCTTGCCCCGCAGGGTGGAACGGCCGTCGGCCGCCGCCTGTTCGACTCCCCGGAATGTGCGTCGCACAGTATGGCGCACCAGTACTCCTTCGCGCTGGAATATGCCCGAAGCGCTTGTTGACGTGACTGTCCGTCAACCATGCTGTTCCACAAGGGAATCACGTTCGGTGATCCCCGCCCCGGCCGTTGTTCTGGCCATGCTGGAAATGGCTACGATCGTGGCCCTCATGAGGCGCGAGCCTTTGTGTCCGCCGGTTCGGATGGTGTGAGCGGTGCAGGTGCTTCAAGTGCAGCTGGAGGTCCGTCCAGACCCCTCGGAAGTGGGGCGCGCCCGGCGTTGGGCGCGTTCACGCCTGGCCGGGTCGGGGATACGGGCCGATGAGCCACTCGCCGAGACGCTCGTCCTGCTCGTCTCCGAGCTCGTCACCAACGCCGTGGTGCACACCGGCCGTTCGGCGGTGCTGCGGCTGGTGCTGCCGGGCGCGGTGACCGACGAGACGAAGGACGCCACCGTCCGCCTCGAGGTGGACGACGCCAGCGACCGCGCCCCGGTGCCCCGTTGCGCCGGCGGCGAGGCGACCGGCGGCCGGGGCCTCGCCCTCGTGGACGGACTCGCCGACCGGTGGGGCTGGAGCAGGGAGGGCGCCGGCAAGCGCATCTGGTGCGAGCTGGACCGTTCCTCCGGGGGCGGGGGCGCCGCACCCGCCTGCGGTGACGGCGGTGGCGCGGTGGCGTACCAGGGGTTCGCCTACGAAGTCGTGTGACGCCCGTGCGCCGGGGTCTGCTCCCGTGCGCGTCCCCGGCGAATCGGTACACACGCGAGGAAAGCCCACCCGTCGGTTGACGGATCGTGACCGCTTCCTCACGCTTGGAGCCACGATTCGCCGCGAGGGGACGACGAGGGCTCGGTGACGGAGCCCTCGACGAGCGTGGGTCGTGTCGGCGGCGGTTCCCCCGGGGGCGACGGGAGCCGGGCGGGAGGCGCCGGAGTCGGCCGGCGGCGCGCGATGCCGTGCTCGGGGCGGACAGCGCCGCGCCGCCGGTCAACGAGGACTCATCGTCCACAGGCTGTGGACAACTCCGCGCGGAAGGTGCGCCGGTACCCGGTCGGCGTGACCCCGAGCGCGGCCTGGAGATGCTGCCGCATCGACTGGGCCGTGCCGAACCCCGCGTCCCGCGCGACCTGGTCGACCGACAGGGCGGTGGACTCCAGCAGGTGCCGGGCCCGTTCCACGCGCTGCCGGGCGAGCCACTGGCCCGGACTGACGCCGGCCTCCTCGCGGAAACGGCGGGTGAAGGTGCGTACCGACATCGACTCCTGGGCGGCCATGTCCCGCAGCTGGATCGGCTCGTGCAGGCGGCCGAGCGCCCAGGCCCGGGCACGCGTCGTGGAGGACTGCTGCGGGTCCGGCACCGGCCGCTCGATGAACTGCGCCTGCCCGCCGTCCCGGTGGGGCGGTACGACGGTGCGCCGGGCCACCTCGTTGGCGACGGCGGTGCCGTGGTCCCGGCGCACGATGTGCACGCACAGGTCGATCCCGGCCGCGACCCCGGCCGAGGTGAGCACGTCGCCGTCGTCCACGAACAGCACGTCGGCGTCCACCCGCACCTTCGGGAACAGCCGCTGGAAGTGCTCGGCCGAGGACCAGTGCGTGGTCGCCGGGCGGCCGTCGAGGTAGCCGGCGGCGGCCAGTACGAACCCGCCCGTGCAGATGGCGACCAGTCGGGTGCCGGGCCGCACGAGGGCCAGCGCGGCGGCCAGTTCCCCGGTCAGCACGCCCTCCTCGTAGACCGGGCCCAGCTCGTAGGAGGCAGGGACGACGACCGTGTCGGCGGTGGCCAGCGCCTCGGGGCCCTTCTCGACCATGATCGCGAAGTCCGCGTCCGTGGCGACCGGGCCCGGCGGCCGGACCGAGCAGGTCACGACCTCGTACAGCGGGCGCCTCCGTTCGTCGCGGGCGAGACCGAAGATGCGCGGCGCGATGCCCAGCTCGAAGGGGAGCAGACCGTCGAGGGCGAGGACGACGACGCGGTGCGGACGCTCGCCGGTGCCGGTGCCGGTGCCGGTGCCGGAGGCGTGGTCGGTGTCGGTGGCGTGGTCGGTGGCGTGACCGTCGGGGGCGCGGTCGGAGGTCTCGGCGGGGGCGCGGTCGGAGGTCTCGGTGGCGGCGAGGGGCATGGCCCGATCCTAGCGAACGCTGTCCTCCGGGCCACTCGTCCGGGCGTGGCCCGCTGCGGAGACTCAGTGACGTGACCCAGACAAGCGACGCAGCCGCAGCGGCTCCCGTGAACCAGCCGGAGCCCACCCGACCGAGCCGCCGCACCCGCGTGCACCGCGCCTGGTGGGTCGCCGCCGTCACCTTCGTGACGATCATCGGGGCCGCCGCCTTCCGCTCCCTGCCCGGCATCCTCATCGACCCGCTCCACGCCGACTTCGGCTGGTCGCGCGGCACGATCGGCGCGGCCGTCTCCGTCAACCTCGCCCTCTACGGGCTCACCGCCCCCTTCGCCGCCGCGCTGATGGACCGCTTCGGCATCCGGCGGGTCGTCGCCGTCGCCCTGCTGGTGATCGCGCTCGGCTCCGGCCTGACCGTGTGGATGGACTCCGCCTGGCAGCTCATCCTCTGCTGGGGCCTGCTGGTCGGCCTCGGCTCCGGCTCCATGGCCCTGGCCTTCGCCGCCACCGTCACCAACCGCTGGTTCACCGAGCGGCGCGGCCTGGTCACCGGCGTCCTCACCGCCGCCTCCGCCTCCGGCCAGCTGATCTTCCTGCCGCTGCTGTCCTGGATCGTCGAGACGTACGACTGGCGCCCGGCGGCCGTCACCGTCGCCCTCGCCGCCCTGGCCGTCGTCCCCTTCGTCTGGCTCCTCCTGCACGACCACCCGGCCGACGTCGGCCAGAAGCCGTACGGCGCGAAGGAGTTCGTGCCCAAGCCCGCCCCCGTGCCCGGCGCCGCCCGCCGCGCCGTGACGGTCCTGTTCTCCGCCGTCCGCACCGGCCCGTTCTGGCTCCTGGCCGGCACCTTCGCGATCTGCGGCGCCTCCACCAACGGCCTGATCCAGACCCACTTCGTGCCCGCCGCCCACGACCACGGCATGCCGATCACCGCCGCGGCCTCGCTGCTGGCCGTCATCGGGGTGTTCGACGTGGTCGGCACGATCGCCTCCGGCTGGTTCACCGACCGCTTCGAACCGCGCCGCCTGCTCGCCGTGTACTACGCCCTGCGCGGCGTCTCCCTCCTCTTCCTCCCCATGCTGCTCGCGCCCAGCGTCCACCCGCCGATGCTCTTCTTCATCGTCTTCTACGGCCTCGACTGGGTCGCCACCGTCCCGCCCACCCTCGCCCTGTGCCGCGAGCACTACGGCGAGGACAGCGCGATCGTCTTCGGCTGGGTCCTCGCCTCCCACCAGGTGGGCGCCGCCCTCGTCGCCTTCCTCGGCGGCGTGGCCCGCGACCGCTTCGGCTCCTACGACGTGGTGTGGATCGCCTCCGGTGCGCTGTGCGCGGCTGCGGCGCTGATGGCGCTGGTGATCCGGCGGCGGGCGGCTCCGGTGGCCGCGCTGTCATGAGCAGGTCGTAGGGTGCGGGCATGGGGTGGGGGAAGACGGGGAATCCCGGTGACCGGCGGACCGTGCGGCCGAACGACGAATGGAACCGGGCGGCCGCACTGTGCGCGGGGCAGCTGCCGCTGGTGTGGCTGGCGTGGTGGCTCGCCCTGGAGGCGGGCGGGGACGACTACGGGTACCCGGGCGGTGCCTACCTGGGCATCTGCTGCGTGCCGGTGGTCCTGCCGCTGCTCGGGCTGGTGCACGCGACCTTGCAGATCACACCCGCGGCGGCCCTGGCCGGCCTGCGGCCCGGTGCCCTCCCGGGACCGGAGTGGGCCTGGCACCTGGGGGTCTCCGTACTGATCGGCGCCGGCTGGTCGGTGCTGGGACGCCTGCTGTGGGGGTGGCCGCTCGGCGACACCCTCCCGTGGTTCGCCGGGGCCGGTGTCCTGCCGGTGCTGGTCCTCGACCGCCTGCGCGGACGGCCCTGGAGAGGGCGGAGGGTCTGGCTCGGTTCGGCGGTCGCGAGCTTCGTCCTCTTCGTCGGGTGCGGAATACCGGCGGCCGCCCTGACCGACACCTACGAACCCCCTCGGCTGTCCGCCGGGCAGCTCACCGGGGACTGGCACGGCGCGCACGGGAGTCTGCTGCGGCTGAACCCGGACGGACGGGCCGAACTGACCCGCCTGCCGGCCCGACGGGGCGCCGACGAGGAGGGTGACTTCTCCGTGTGCGACGGGACCGGCACGTGGACGCTCGAACGGGAGAACGAGTTCATGGACACCGACCGCGACGGCGTCCTGCTGCGTCCCAACGGCGAGTGCGGCGGGGAGACGTACTGGACGGTCGGCGGCACCGAACAGGACCCGGAACTCTTCGTGGTGCTCGGCGACCCCGACTCCGGTGACCTGCGCATCCTCACCCGCGACTAGCCCGGCAGCCGCGACACCCGCCCCGCCTCCCGCTTCGCCACCGCCCCGGCGATCCGCCCGGCGTCGCGCGCCAGCTCCCGCAGCATCCCGCTGATCGGGTTGGTGAACCCCGTGAAGTACAGGCCGGGGGCACCGGACGGCGTACGGCCCCCGTGCACGACCGGCCTGCCGGTGCCGTCGAGGACGCCGAGGTGGCCGACCAGCCCCTCCAGGCCCCGCCGGTACCCCGTGGCCGCGATCACCGCGTCCGGGGCGAGACGGGTGCCGTCGGCGAGGACCGCCTTGCCGTCCTCGAAGCCCTCCACGGCGGCCACGACCTCCACGCGACCCGCCCGGACCGCGTCGATCAGACCGACGTCCTGCACCGGGATCGCGCCCTGGGCGGCACGGGTGAGCAGGCCGGTCTCCGGGCGGGGCAGCCCGTGGGCGGAGAGGTCGGGCGTGCTGATCCGGGCCAGCGGACGGGCCAGCCGGTCGGCGAGCGCGGCCGGCAGGCGCCGGACCAGCACGCCGTTGTACTGGGCGGCCCATCCCGCCGTCGACCGGCGGACGATGTGCGGCGCGGTGCGCACCGAGAGCCGGACCCGGGCGGCCCCGCCCTCCACCAGGTCCACGGCGATCTCGGCACCGGTGTTGCCGACCCCGACCACCAGGACGTCCCGGCCGGCGTACGGGGCCGGGGAGCGGTACTCGGCGGCGTGCCGGAACTCGCCGGTGTACGTGTCCCGGCCGGGCCAGTCCGGAAGCCGCGGGGTGTGGTTGTGACCGGTGGCGACCACCACCGCGGCGCCGGTCAGCTCCCGGCCGCCGGAGGCGTGCAGCAGCCACCCGGCCCCGTCGGGAGCGTGCTCGACGCGGAAGACCTCCACCCCGGTGACGATCTCCAACTGGTGGTACTCGGCGTACTTCTCCAGGTAGCGCACCACGTCGTCGCGGGCCACCCAGCGTCCGAAGCGGCGCGGCATGGGCAGGCCGGGCAGCGCCGAGAGGCGGCGGGTGGTGTGCAGCCGCAGCCGGTCGTAGTGGCGCCGCCAGGAGTCGCCGACGTGGCCGGCCCGTTCCAGGACCACCGCCCGCAGACCTCGGGCGCGCAGCGCGTGGGCGACGGCGAGACCACCGGGACCGGCGCCTATGACGTACACGGGGCGGCCCGCGGGGTGGGCGGGCTGCGGCGGTTCAGCGGACGCTGTGGAGTCGGCCATGCGGCGAGCGTAATCGCGCCCCCGCTTGATGGGTCTCGGTCAAGACCGGAATCGGTTGCGGATCGGTCACGACTGGGACCGGTCCGGTTGAATGACCGGATGGCCCACACACGCATGTACACCCTCGACCCCTCCCTCTCCCATCCCGAACCCCGCGGGCACGGACTGCGCCTGCGCGCCTGGGACGCCGCCTCGGACGCCGACGCGGAGACGTGGCTGCGCGGCTGTACGGACCCCGAGTTCCAGCGCTGGAACACGCCGCTCAAGCTGTGGACCGACCTCGCCGGGGCCCGTGAGTCGCTGCGCGGGCGGGCCCGGGACGCGGCGGACGGCAGGTCCGCGTCGTTCCGGATCACGGACGACGAGAGCGGTACGACGCTGGGACACATCGGCCTCAACGAGATCAGCCGGCAGGTGAAGGTGGCCAGGATCGGCTACTGGGTGCTCCCCGAGGCCCGGGGCCGGGGCGTCGCCACCCGTGCCCTGCTCCTCGCCTCGCGCTGGGCCTACGCGGAAATCGGCCTCCACCGCCTGGAACTGGGCCACGCGGTGGGGCACGACGCGTCCTGCCGGGTCGCCGAACGCAGCGGCTACCGCGCCGAGGGGACCCTGCGCGAGGCGATGTTCGAGGCCGGCCGGCACGACGTGTTCCGGGACGTGCACCTGCACGCGCGCCTGGCGACGGACGAGGAGCCGACGCCGCCGGCCGCGCGGTGAGCGCGGTTCACGGCCACAGCAGCCGCCGCTCCCAGCCGCCGTCCTCCGTCCGCCGGTAGGACAGCCGTACGTGGCGCCGGCGGGCCTCGCCCTGGAAGAACTCCACCTCGTCGGGTCGCAGCCGGTACAGCGTCCAGGACGGGACCGGGGCGTCCGGTTCGCGGCCGGCCCGCTCCCAGGCCGCCTCGGAGGCGCGGGCCAGCTCGTCCGTGGAGCCCAGTTCCGCGCTCTGCCGGCCGGTGAGCGCGGCGGCCAGCGCGCCGGTCGAGCGCGCGTGCAGGTCGGCCCGCGCCTCGTCGCCCGGGGCGACGGTCACCGGGCCGCGCAGGCGCACCTGGCGGCCCAGCACCGGCCAGTAGAAGACGAGCGCGGCGTACGGGCGGGCGGCGAGCTGGCGGCCCTTGCGGCTGTCGGCGTGGGTGGCGAAGGCCCAGCCGTCCGCGTCGGCGCCGTGCAGCATGACGACGCGCGCGTCCGGCAGGCCCTCGGCGTCCGCCGTCGCCAGCGACACCGTGTGCGGCTCGCGCTCGCCGGCCCGGGCCGCCTCGGCGAACCAGCGGGTGAACAGCTCCAGCGGGTCGCCGGGCGCACCGGCCGGGTCGAGGGGCGGCAGCTCGGTCACCGCGGGGTCCCACACCCGCAGCGACCTCAGCAGCTCGTCCACGCTCCTCACACGGAGCCGAGGTCGGAGGAGACCCAGCGCTCGGGCCGCATGCGGACGACGACCTGCTCGCCGTGGTTCGCCATGGCGAAGGCGACGTAGCCGTCGACCTTCTCGGCCGGGAGATAGCGCGCGGACATCTCCCGCACGTGCTCCTCGGTCGCGGTGACCGTCCCGACGACCGGCCCCTCCACCGACACGTAGCGGATGGTGGGCTCCAGCCGGTCGACCATCAGCGAGAACCGGCCCGCCCTGCTGATCAGGTCGTTCTTGCGGCTGTCGAGGCCCGTCGTGATCCACACCTCGCCGCCGGGCTCGTACTGGTACCAGATCGGCACGGTCAGCGGGGCGCGGCCCGCTCCCGCGTCGACCGCGAGCGCGGCGATGTGCGGCTCGGCCAGGAACGTCTCACGCTCTTCGCGGGTCAGGGCCACGGTGGTCTCCTCCAGCGGATGCGGGTACGGATGCCGGTCACAACGTCGGCCGGGTGGGCGGCTGTTCCCCGGTCGCTCCCCGTCCGGGGCCGTCGCGGGCCGAACTTCGAGGCGCTGGACATCGTGCGGCGCGGCCGGAGGGCCGGGGGCACGGTCGCCGAGTTCGAGCGGGCGGCCGACGGGGCGGCACGGGGGCCGGAGGTGCGAGGGGCGGAGGTGCGAGGGGCGGCCGGAGGTGCGGGAGGCGACGCGGCGGAGCGGGGAAATGACAGGCCGCCGCGCGGCGCACTTACTTGGCGGGCTTCTTTCCGGTGATGCCGAGATACGTCAACAGGGCGAGATGCGGCTTGAGTTCCGCCTGTTTCACACCCCAGGAAGAGAACCCCTTCTGGTGCGAGGCGGCGGCCGCGAGCATGACGACGAGTGACCCGGCGATCGCCGCGGGGTTCACGTCCTTGTCGACCTTGCCCTTTGCCTGGAGATCGGCGACGGAATCCGTGAGGGAGGAGTTCACCGAATTCAGGATCTTCATGCGGATTTTGGCGAACCGCTTGTCGCCCTCCGCCGCGCCGAGATCCACCACACGCAGAATCGCGTCGTTCTTGCGCCAGAAGTCCAGGAATCCGTCGACGAGTTCCTGTGCCGTCTGCCAGCCCGCCTTGCCGACCCAGGAGCGGCCCGCCGTCAGCTCGGTCAGCGAGGTGCTTTCGGCGGCCATGCGCTCGGCGATCTCCAGGACGGCACCCTCGACGTCCGGAAAGTACTGGTAGAAGGTCGCGGGCGAGGTGCCCGCCCGGCGGGCGACATCGATGACTTTGACATCGCGATAGGGGGAGGAGCTGAGCATTTCGCTGAGGCAGTCGAGCAGTTTCTGCCGGGTCGCCTGCCCACGCCGACCGGCCACGCGGCCGTCGACGGTACGCACTTGTCCTGTCATGCCGTCAGCTTACCGACGGGTGATCCGAGCGCGATTCGGCCGACTGCAAATGGGGTGCGGGAGCGGAGAGAGACGGGTGTGCCCGGTCTGCGCGGTGCGGGCCGCGCGGCTATTTTGACGGCATGGCCGAAAACGGGGCATTCGAGAAGAGGCGAGAGGGCGTCCCCTGCTGGGTGGACGCGCAACTCTCCGACGTGGAGGCGGGCAAACGCTTCTACGGCGAGCTGTTCGGCTGGACCTTCCAGGACGCGGGGACGGAGGAAGACGCGGCGGGGGAGTCCGTGCGGGCATGCCTGGACGGGGAGCCGGTCGCCGCGCTGGTCCGCAAGACGGACGGCCGGATGCCCACCGTGTGGTCCGTGTACTTCCACACCCCGGACGCCGCCGCCCTCACCGCGCGGATCCGGGCGGGCGGCGGTCAGGTCGTCACCCCGCCCCACCCGGTCGGCGACCTGGGCAGCGCCGCCCTCGCCGCCGACCCCGACGGTGCGGTCTTCGGGCTCTGGCAGCCGGGCCGCCGTACCGGCTTCGGGCGCCGGGGCGTGCCGGGCGCCTTCGCCTGGGCCGAGCTGTACACCCGGGACACGGAGGCCGCCAACGCCTTCTACGGCGACCTCTTCCACGACGCGCTCTTCGGTCCGGACGCCTCCCCCGACTTCGGCCGTGCCCGGGTCTCGGACGTCTTCCCCGCCGAGATGCCGCCGCACTTCCTCGTCCACTTCCTGGTGGAGGACGTGACCGCCGGGCTCGCGACGGTGGCCCGGCTCGGCGGGCGGGTGCGGGTCCCGCCCTTCGGGACGTCGTACGGGCGGGTGGCCGTGGTCTCGGACGGCCAGGGGGCGTCGTTCGCGCTGCTGCAACGCTGAACGGGGCCGGACGAGGGCACGCGGCGGATGCCGCACACTCACCTTTGCCCGGAATCAGGCAAGACACCCCGATTGTCGCCAGGTTCGCCACCAGCGCCTCGGACAGGAAGAATCGGGGTGCGTGGCGCCACGGAGGTGCGGTGGTGAGACGCTGCACTTCGGTCGCGTGCATAAGTGGGTGGCGCGGCCCGTACGGGGAGGTGGCAGGCAAGTGGTGGATCAGCTGACGCAGCACGATCCGCGGCGGATCGGGCCGTTCGAGGTGCTGGGCCGGCTCGGCGCCGGCGGCATGGGGCTGGTCTATCTCGCGCGCTCGGCGTCCGGGCGGCGCGTGGCGATCAAGACGGTGCGCACGGAACTGGCCGAGGACCAGCTGTTCCGCGTCCGCTTCACCCGCGAGGTGGAGGCGGCCCGCGCGGTCTCGGGCTTCTACACGGCGGCCGTGGTCGACGCCGACCCGCGCGCCGCGGTGCCGTGGCTGGCCACCGCCTACGTGCCCGCACCCTCCCTCGAGGAAATAGTGAACGAGTGCGGGCCGATGCCCGCCCAGGCGGTGCGCTGGCTGGCGGCCGGCGTCGCGGAGGCGCTCCAGTCGATCCACGGCGCGGGCCTGGTCCACCGCGACCTGAAGCCCTCCAACGTCCTCGTCGTCGAGGACGGCCCCCGCGTGATCGACTTCGGCATCGCGTCCGGCGTCTCGAACACCCGGCTGACCATGACCAACGTCGCCGTCGGCACCCCCGCCTACATGTCACCGGAGCAGGCGAAGGACTCCCGCAGCGTCACCGGTGCCAGTGACGTGTTCTCGCTCGGCTCGATGCTGGTCTTCGCCGCCACGGGACACCCGCCCTTCCACGGCGCCAACCCGGTCGAGACGGTCTTCATGCTGCTGCGCGAGGGCCCCGACCTGGAGGGCCTGCCCGACGAGCTGCGCCCGCTCATCGAGTCCTGCATGCAGATGGAGGCCACCGGACGCCCCAACCCGGCCGACCTCCAGGCCCAGCTCGCCCCGCACCTCTTCGGCTCCGGTTCCGACGACAGCGGCACGGCGTCGGCCTGGCTGCCCGAGCGGGCCGTGAGCCTCATCGAGGGCCGCCGGGGCGGCCGCCCCGCGGTCAGGCCCGCCACCCCGGCCGGCGGCCGCGGACCGGGCCCGTCCGGCGTCCGCGGGCCCGCCCACGCGCCCCCGCTGCCGCCCCCGCCCGCCCACGACCCCGTCGTACCGGCGCCGCCCCCGCACGGCCCGGCGGTGCCCGTTCCCGTCGGCGCCCCCGACGGCGGGCCGGTCCGGCTGCCCGGCGCCGCGGTGCCCATCGGCCCCGGACCGCGCGTCGCCGACATGCGCGCCGCCGCCGTCGCCGCGCCCCCGCCGGAGTCCGCCCTCGCCGCGTCCTGGTCCCGCCCGCGCCCCGGCGTCAACGGCGCCGACCCCGCCGTACCGGCCCCGTCGCCCGCGCCGTCCCCCACCCCGGAGGCGTCGCCGGCCGGCTGGCGGCCCTGGCGGTTCCGCATGTCCAACGACGTCTGGGGCACCCCCCGGGTCGCCGAGGACCTGGTCTACGTCACCTCCTTCGAGGTGCACGCCCTGGACGTGGGCACCGGACGGCGCCGCTTCAAGACCCGGGACGTCGCCTGGTCGATGGCGGTCGCGGACGGCCGCATCCACGCCTCCGACGGCCCCACTCTCTTCGCCCTGGACGCCCGCGAGGGCGCCGACCTGTGGCGCGTGCAGACCGACGCCTGGGTGTACTCCCTCCAGGCCGAGCGCGGCACCGTCCTCACCGCCACCCGCGGCGGCGGCGTCCAGGCCTGGGAGGCCTCGGCCGGCCAGAAGCTCTGGGAGGTCACCGGCGCCCAGACCGACTTCGAGTCCCCGGAGGCGGGCGCCGCGCTCCACGACGGTACGGCCTACGTCTGGCAGGACGCCCGCCTGCGCGCCCTGGACGCCCGTACCGGCGACGAGCGCTGGTCGTACCCGATCGGCGACGCGGCCTCCTGCGGCGGCGTCCCGGTCCGCCTCACCCAGGCCCCCGACGGCTACGTGTACGTCGCGGCCGGCACCCGCGTCCTCGCCCTGGAGGTCACCTCCGGCCACGTCCGCTGGCACTTCGAGGCCCCGGCGGTCTTCCTGGCCCCGCCCACCTTCGTGCCGGGCCCGGCCGTCACCGGCGGCGGCGTCTACCTCGCCGACTACCTCGGCACCGTCTACGCCCTCGACGCCACCGACGGCCGCGACCGCTGGCGCATCGCCACCGAGGCCCGCTCCTCGACCGACCCGGTCCTGGTCGCCGCCGGCCACGTCCACGTGGGCAGCGGCAAGGGCCTCTACACGCTGGACGCGGTCACCGGCACGCCCAAGTGGCGCTTCCAGGCGGGCGGCGACATCGTGGGCGCGCCCGCGGTCGCCGAGGGCCGCATCCACTTCGGCTCGTCCGACCACCTGCTCTACACGCTGAAGGCCGACGACGGCCGCCTGCGCTGGAAGCTCGCCACCGGCGGCGAGATCACCGGCTCCCCGGTCGTCCGCGACGGCATCGTGTACGCGTGCAGCAAGGACCGCTGCGTGTACGCCCTGGACGCGGAGAAGGGCACGGGGACGGCCCGTACGACGTGAGCGGCCGTACCCGACCGGTGACGTGTCCGTGACATGCGTTCCCTAGCGTGATCGTCATGACACCACGGGGGCGAGCACTCAGGTACACGGCGATCTCGGCACTGGTGGTCCTCAGCCTGACCGGCTTCTCGACCGGCCGCCACGGCCACGGTCACGGAGGCGACGGGGGCGGCGGCTGCAGCAGCTCCAGCCAGGACCACGACGGTTCGTCGTCCACATCGGGCGGCGGCGCCTACAAGGACGACGACGACACCTACGGCAGCGGCGGCAGCGGCTACCACGACGACGACACCGACGACGGCGGCTCGGGCGGCGGCGACACCCACGCCATGTCCGCCACCCTGGAACTGATCGCATGCGCCACGGAGACCGAGCCGTACGCCACCGTCGAGGTCACCAACCCGAACGACAGCGAGTACACGTTCCCCGTCACCGTCCGCTTCATCGACGTGTCCGACAGGGAGCTCGCCGAGGGCCATGAGGAGGTCACCGTCCCCGCGCGGGGCGTGACCGAGGTGCACATCCCCTTCGACGGCTACGAACCCCCGTACGAGTGCCAACTGGACGAGACGGTGACGTCACCGTCGTGACCCCGTGACGCGGGCACGGCCGGGCCCGGACACACGTCGGCCGCGGCGGCTTCCCCTCCGCGCCGCCGCGGCCGATCCCCGTGCCGGAAAAGGTCTACTTGCCGTCGCCGTCCAGGTCCAGGGCGGGCGGCGCCGGAGCGTGGTTCTCCAGGGTCGTGATCTGCTCGTCGGCCGGAGGCTGGGGAGCGTGGTTCTCCAGGAGCTTGGCCTCGCCGCCGACGGGCGGTGCGGGAGCGTGGTTCTCCATGGTGACGACGTCCGCCGGCTTCTTCTCGGTCTCGCTCATGCTGCTCCCCTGAAACTCGTTGCGTACGGGTACCGATCGCCTCTGTCCGGCGACTCCCCCGAGTATCGCCGGACAGAGGCCCGCGCGGTCTCCCGGGTGGGTGGCCGCGGTGCGTGACCCGTCTGCCCCCCGACGCGACGGATCCGGGTAAGAGCTTGGCCCGTGGCCATAAACGTTCGATGAACGCCCGTGCCGACGCCCCGTTATGCGGCGTCGACGGGTGAGGCGAGCAGGCGGCGCACCTCCGACGCCTCGGGGGCGTCGGCGCGTTCCAGCAGCGTCAGGGCCTCGTCCCAGCAGGCGCGCGCCCGGCCGCTCTGTCCCAGCGCGCTCAGGCTCTGGCCCAGGGTGTTCAGGACGCTGCCCCGGATGAGGTCGCCGCCGATGAAGCCGATCGCCAGGGCCTGTTCGGCGTGCTGGGCCGCCGCCGCGGGCCGTTTCGCGACCAGGTGCAGCTGCGCGATGCGGAAGTGGGCGGTGCCCTCCCACAGGCGCTGGCGGTTGTTGCCGAACATCACCAGGGCGTCCTGCATCTGCCGCAGGCCCTCCGCGTGCTGGCCCGCCCGCAACAGTGCCACCCCGAGCGCGTAACGGGCGTTCGCGAGGCGCAGCGTGAGACCGAGCTGCCGGAAGATGTCCACCCCCTGTTGGGCCAGCGCGACCGCGCTGTGGGTGCGGTTCATGCGCTCGTGCAGCCGCGAGAGGTTGCACAGGGCGCTCGCCTCGCCGGGACGGTTGTCGTCCGCGCGGTAGCCGTCCCGGGCGATCGTCAGCAGCTCCTCCGCCTCCTCGTAACGCCCTTGGCTGAGCGCGATGATGCCCCGGTCGGTGGCCGCCCAGCCGATGGGCGTGGCGTCCGCCGCCTCGGTGGCGAGCTCGATGGCGATCCGCGCCTCGTCGTCCGCCCTGGAGTACTGGCCCGCCGCCAGGAAGACGTTGGACAGAGCGGTCCTGGCCCGGCTCTCCGCCCGGATGTCGGCGGTGGCCCTCGCCACGTCGCGCAGCGTCGTCGCGGCCGTCTCGTACTGCCGGGCGTTGGCTCCGGACTCGGCCAGGTCCTTGGTCGCCCAGAGGAGGTCGACCGCCCGGCGCAGTTCGCTGCCGGACACCTGCTGCTGCGCGCAGGCCAGCAGGTTCTGGGCCTCCGTGAAGAGCCAGTCCAGGGCCTCGCCCCGGTCCTCGAACGAGAGACCCGTGTAGGAGGTGGGTTCCAGGTGGGCGACCGTCCGGTCCCCGGGCCGTTCGATCGCGTACACCCCCGCGGCCGTCGCCAGGTAGAAGTCCAGCAGCCGCGACAGCGCCGCCGCCCGCTCGCTGGGCGGCCGCTCGTCCCGCTCCGCGCAGGCACGCGCGTAGAGGCGGACCAGGTCGTGGAAGCGGTAGCGGCCCGGCGCCGCCGATTCCAGCAACGACGTGTCCACCAGGGACTCCAGGAGGTCCTCCGTGTCCTGCGCCGGGAGGTCCAGGACCGCCGCCGCGGCCGCGAGGGAGATGTCCGGGCCGTCCGCCAGGCCCAGCAGCCGGAAGGCGCGTGCCTGGGCCGGTTCCAGCTGGCCGTAGCCCAGCTCGAAGGTGGCCTCGACCGCCAGGTCACCGGCCTGGAGCTCGTCCAGCCGGCGTCGCTCGTCCGCCAGTTTCGCCGCCAGGACGGAGACGGTCCACGTGCGGCGGGCCGCCAGCCGGGACGCGGCGACGCGGATCGCCAGCGGCAGGAAACCGCACGCGCCGACCACGTCGAGCGCCGCCTCCCGCTCCGAGGCCACCCGCTCCTCGCCCACGATCTTCGTGAAGAGGGCCAGCGCCTCCTCGGGCGACATCACGTCCAGGTCGACCAGGTGCGCCCCGGCCAGGTCCACCATCCGCACCCGTGCCGTCACCAGCGCGGCGCAGCCCTCCGTGCCCGGCAGCAGGGGCCGCACCTGGGCGGCGTCGCGGGCGTTGTCCAGGAGGACGAGGACCCGGCGGCCGTCGAGGACCGAGCGGTACAGGGCGGCCCGCTCCTCCAGGGAGTCCGGGACGGCCGAGTCGGCGGTGCCCAGGGCGCGCAGGAAGGAACCCAGCACCGTCTCCGGCTCCGCGGGCCGTGCGCCGGCGCCCTGGAGGTCGACGTACAGCTGTCCGTCCGGGAAGGCGGCCCGCGCCTGGTGGGCGACGTGCACCGCGAGGGTCGTCTTGCCGACGCCGCCGATGCCGGCCAGCGCCGACACCGCCATCACCCGGCCCGTCGCCGTGCCCCCGGACGCCGCGGACAGGACGCCGCTCAGCTCGCGCACGAAGGACGCGCGGCCGGTGAAGTCGGGCACGGTGGCCGGCAGTTGCGCCGGACGCACCGGGAGCGGCGCCGCCCCCGCGTCCGGTGCGGGAGGCTCGGCCAGGTGCGGGTCGGCCCGGAGGATGCGCTGCTGGAGTTCCTGGAGGCCGGGGCGCGGGTCGACGCCCAGCTCGTCGGCGAGCAGGCGCCGCGTGTCCGCGTAGACCGCGAGCGCCTCCGCCTGGCGTCCGCTGCGGTACAGGGCCAGCATCAGCAGCTCCCGCAGGCGTTCGCGCAGGGGGTGGGCCGCCGTGAGCGCCGTCAGTTCCGAGACGGACTCGGCGTGGCAGCCCTGCTCCAGGTCCATGTCGAGCCGGGTCTCGAGGAGTTGGAGCCGCCACTCGCCCAGCCGCACGCGCTGTGTTTGGGCGTACGGGCCCGGCACGCCGGCCAGGACCTCGCCGTCCCACAGGGCCAGCGCCCGGCGCAGCAGGTCACGGGCGTGGCACAGGTCCCCGGCGCTCCTGGCCTTCTCGGCCTCCACGGCCAGGTTCTGCGCCCGCGCCAGGTCCAACGCCCCGTCGGCCAGGCCCCGCACGGCGTACCCGCCCGACTCGCTGGCCAGCACCCCGGGGTCCAGGACCTTCCGCAGCCGGGACGCGTACGTCCGCAGCGCCGCCAGCGCCTGCGACGGCGGCTCCTCGCCCCACAGGGCGTCGATCAGCTCGGCCGCGGTGGCCGTACGGCCCTCGCGCAGCAGCAGGGCGGCCAGCAGCGCGCGTTGCTGGGGCGAGCCGGTGGCCAGCGTCTCCTCGCCGCGCCAGGCGCGCACGGGTCCGAGCACGCCGAAGCGGAGCGCGGCCGACCCGTCCGGTTCCGCCGGGTGTCCGGGACGCCGCTGCTCCGGAACCCGCGGTCCACCGTCCATGCCGTCCCCCTAGACATCCTGAGCAACCAGGTCAGTTTGCCTTGTTCATGCCGACCACGTCAGCCGTGGGCGACGCCGATCACAGGTTCTTCATCAGCTTTCCGTCCCCTGCCCCTCCAGCTCCACCCGTACCGTGAGCAGCCCCGTCCCGACGCCCATCGCCCGCACCGCGAGGCTGTTGCCGCGCGGGAGGCGGCGCAGCCGGGCGAGCGGGTCGTCGTCGGGCAGGAGGTGGGCCGTGCCCGGGTACCAGCGGCCCCGCAGCCGGACCCGGACCCGCGGATCGGCCCGGATGTTGCGGACGTACTGGGACCGCTCGCCGAACTCCGACACCAGCCAGAAGGAGTCGCCGGTCCGGCGCCCGCCCACCGGGGTGCGGCGGGGCAGGCCGGAGACGCGGCCGGTGGTCTCCAGCAGGGTCTGGCCGGGCAGCCGGCGCACGACGGCGTTGAGCCGGCGCTGGAAGGCCGTCACGGCCCGGTACTTGGTCTCGGCGTAGGACGACATCGTTCGTTCACGCTCCCTTCTCGCGGGCCTCCATGTTCCCGGAAAACCTCGGAGGGGAAGGTGTGGACGGGGCCGGGAGACCCGGCCGGGAGACGGGTGGTGGGGCGTGCGGGTCGTGACGTGGAACCTGTGGTGGCGGTTCGGGCCGTGGGCCGACCGGCGCGAGGCGATCCTCGCCGTGCTGCGGGAGCTGGCGCCCGACGTCGTCGGCCTCCAGGAGGTGTGGGCCGTCGACGGCGGGGAGAACCTCGCCGCGTCGCTCGCCCGCGACCTGGGCCTGCACTGGGACTGGTCGCCCTCGCCCGCCCCCGAGCGCTGGCAGCGGCGGATCGGGGACGACACGGTCGGCGTCGGCACCGCGGTGCTCAGCCGCTGGCCCGTCGTGGAGCGGGCGGTGCTGCGGCTGCCCGCGCCCGCCGAACTGGACGACGGGCGGCTGGCCTCGTACGCCCGGCTGGACGCGCCCGGGCACCGGATCCCCTTCTTCACCGTCCACCTGACCTCCGGCGGCGGCCCCGCCGGTGCCGTGCGCCGCGAACAGGCCGCCGCCCTCGCCGGGTTCGTGACCGCGCACCGGCACGGCACCGCCCACCCGCCCGTCGTCACCGGCGACTTCAACGCCCGCCCCGAGGCGCCGGAGGTCCGCCTGCTGCGGGCCGGGGGACTGCGCGACGCCTGGGACCACGCGGCGCCGGGCGCGCCGTCCGGTACCTGGGACACCGCCAATCCGTACGTCGCCCACGCGGACGGCGAGCCGAGCGTACGGATCGACTACGTCCACGTGGGCCCGCCGGGACCCGGTGGACTCGGCCGGGTCCTGGCGGTGCGGCGGGCCGGTGCCGGTCCCGTCGACGGGGTCTGGCCCTCCGACCACGCGGCGGTCGTCGCGGACCTGGCCGCCGACGGGACGGCCCCCGCCCCGGCTAGCGGCCCAGGAACACCGGGTTGGTGAACGCCGCGAGCGCCCCCGGCAGCGGACCCGCCGCCGCCTCGTGCCGCACCTCCGCGCGCACGTACGCCGCGTACGAGGCCGTCGTCCGCCACTCCACGGTGCCCGCGCCGGACACCGGCAGGGGACCGCCGGTGAACAGCACGCCCTGGTCCGTGACGAACCGCACCGTGCAGCGCGGGGCGCCCGTCACCTCCAGGCGGACGGTGACCGGGGAGTCGCGGTCCACGCGCAGCCGCTCGCCGATGCCGGCGTGCTCGCCCCGGCCGCCGGATGCGGTGAGGGACAGGGACACCTTCGACGACTCGGCGACGTAGGACCGCCCGGCGCGGATGCCCTCCTGGACCGCCTCCCGGGTCAGGTCGTCGGCGAGGACGACGGTCTGCGGGCGGCCGATCACGTCGGGGGAGCGGTGGGAGTCGCTGCTGCCCATCGCCGGGATCCAGTCCCGGCCACCGTCCCTTGCGGCGGCGACCAGCATGCCGTCCCAGTCGGCCAGCGCCACCTCGTCGTCGGGTGTGTAGGCGCCGTTCCACACCTCGACCGCGTCCGCCTCGCCGAACCCGAACTTCCAGTTGCAGCCGATGCAGGTGGCGTGCGGGTGGGCGGGCACCACCAGGCCCCCGGCGCGGCGGATCTGCCGGGCGAAGCGGCCGAAGCGGTTGTCGCGGGCCCGGTAGCGCCAGTCGACGAAGGTGGCGGGATCGGTGCCCAGCGCGACGACGTGGCCGTTGCGGGTGGTCACCTCCTCGCCGAGCAGGATCAGCAGGTCGTCCCCGGCCAGGTCCGCCCAGTGCGCGTGCGCGGAGTGGGTGTTGTGCTCGGAGGAGTTGATGAAGTCCAGGCCCGCGGCTCGAGCCAGCTCCGCGATCTCGGCGAGCGTGTAGCGGCCGTCGGAGTACTCCGAGTGCAGATGGCAGTCGCCCCGGTACCAGGCCCGCCCCCGCCCCTTGGCGCGCTCGGGCGGGTACACCGGGCGGGGCGCCGGGTCCTCCTCGCCGTAGGTCAGCGTGACGGTGATCTCGTACGACAGCCCCTGCGGCGCCACCGTGTACGGGCCGAGCGCGATGTGCCAGGTGCCCGCGCGCACCGGCCCCGGGACGTAGCCCGGCGTGGCGGCGTCCGCGCGCACGGAGAACTCGGTGCGCGCCCCGCCCGACCAGCCGCGGAAGCCCCGGCCGCCCAGCTCGGTGCCGCGCTCGTCGAAGAGGCCGATGTCGAGCGCGTTGCCCTGGGTGCCGGCCGGCACGGCGGGGCGGTCGTAGGTGTAGGCGACGTGGATCTCGCGCACGCCCCGGGGGACCTCGACCGGGACGTACACGAAGTCGGGGGAGCCCGGCGGGAGGGTGCCCCGCACGGTTCTGGTGCGCTGTTCCCGGGGTGCCGCGGCGGCGAAGCTCACGCTTCCCAACGTAAGCGCGGCGGCGGCGCCCGTCACGAACACCGCGCGTCTGCCGATCCCGGCGTGGTCCTGCGCGTGGTCCTGCTCGTGGCCGTCCTCGTGGTCGTCCTCGCACATGCTGCTGCTCCAGGTGTCGTCGTCGTGTGTCGTCGGTGACGTGACCGCGGTGGTGCAGGGGTGGTGCGTGCAACCCTGGTATTGAGCCGTGAACTCCCTGACAAGGGAAGGGGGTCGGCGCATTGAGGGGTCATTGAGGACCGGGAACGGCGCGGTGGCCCGCCGGGCCGGTCGTGCCGCTCGGCGGGACGGGGACCCCGTGCTGATCACGCCGCTCGTATGCTCGAAGGATGACGACCTCCGCGACCTCCGGAACCGGACCCGCCGACCCCGCAGGGCCCACCGAGAACTCCATGCGTCGCGCCCTGAAACGCGCCCGGGACGGCGTCGCCCTCGACGTGTCCGAGGCCGCCGTGCTGCTCCAGGCGCGCGGCGCCGACCTCGACGCCCTCACCGCGTCCGCCGCCCGGGTCCGGGACGCCGGTCTGGAGGCCGCCGGGCGGCCCGGCGTCATCACGTACTCGAAGAGCGTCTTCGTCCCGCTGACCCGGCTGTGCCGGGACAAGTGCCACTACTGCACCTTCGTCACCGTCCCCGGCAAGCTGCGCCGGGCGGGCCACGGGATGTTCATGTCGCCGGACGAGGTGCTCGACATCGCGCGCAAGGGCGCCGCCCTCGGCTGCAAGGAAGCCCTCATCACCCTCGGCGACAAGCCCGAGGAGCGCTGGCCGGAGGCCAGGGAGTGGCTGGACGCGCACGGCTACGACGACACGATCGCCTACGTCCGCGCCATCTCGATCCGCATCCTGGAGGAGACGGGCCTCCTCCCGCACCTCAACCCCGGCGTCATGAGCTGGACGGACTTCCAGCGGCTCAAGCCCGTCGCGCCGTCCATGGGCATGATGCTGGAGACCACCGCGACCCGCCTGTGGTCCGAGCCGGGCGGCCCGCACCACGGCTCGCCCGACAAGGAGCCCGCCGTACGCCTGCGCGTCCTGGAGGACGCCGGACGCTCCTCGGTCCCCTTCACCTCCGGCATCCTCATCGGCATCGGCGAGACGTACGAGGAGCGGGCCGAGTCCCTCTTCGCGCTGCGCAAGGTCTCCCGCGCCTACCACGGCATCCAGGAACTGATCATCCAGAACTTCCGCGCCAAGCCCGACACGGCGATGCGCGGCATGCCGGACGCGGAGCTGGACGCACTGGTCGCGACGGTCGCCGTGGCCCGGCACCTCATGGGCCCCTCCGCCTGCCTCCAGGCCCCGCCCAACCTGGTGGACGCGGAGTACGAGCGGCTGATCGGCGCGGGCATCGACGACTGGGGCGGCGTCTCCCCGCTCACCATCGACCACGTCAACCCCGAGCGTCCCTGGCCGCAGATCGACGAACTCGCCGCCAAGTCCCGGGCGGCCGGCTTCGAGCTGCGCGAACGGCTCTGCGTGTACCCGGAGTTCGTGCGGCGCGGCGAGCCCTGGCTGGACCCGCGGCTGCGCCCGCACGTCTCCGCGCTCGCCGACCCGGAGACGGGCCTCGCCCGCGAGGACGCGGTGGTCGAGGGACACGCCTGGCAGGAACCGGACGAGGCGTTCACCGGCACCGGCCGCACCGACCTGCACGCCACCATCGACACCGAGGGCCGTACCTCGGACCGCCGCGACGACTTCGACGAGGTGTACGGCGACTGGGGCGCCCTGCGCGAGGCCGCCGCCCCCGGCATGGCCCCCGAGCGCATCGACACCGACGTACGCGCCGCGCTGGCCACGGCGGCCGACGACCCGACGCGGCTGACGGACGACGAGGCCCTCGCCCTGCTGCACGCCGACGGCCCGGCGCTGGACGCCCTGTGCGGTATCGCCGACGACGTGCGCAGGTCGGTGGTCGGCGACGACGTGACGTACATCGTCACCCGCAACATCAACTTCACCAACGTCTGCTACACCGGCTGCCGCTTCTGCGCCTTCGCCCAGCGCCGCACGGACGCCGACGCCTACACGCTCTCTCTGGACCAGGTCGCCGACCGCGCCCAGCAGGCCTGGGACGTGGGCGCGGTGGAGGTCTGCATGCAGGGCGGCATCCACCCCGACCTGCCGGGCACCGCGTACTTCGACATCGCGCGGGCGGTGAAGGAACGCGTCCCCGGCATGCACGTGCACGCGTTCTCGCCGATGGAGGTCGTCAACGGCGCGACCCGCACCGGCATGTCGATCGGGGAGTGGCTGAGCGCCGCGAAGGAGGCGGGCCTGGACTCGGTCCCGGGCACGGCGGCGGAGATCCTCGACGACGAGGTCCGCTGGATCCTCACCAAGGGCAAGCTGCCGACGGCCACCTGGATCGAGGTGATCGAGACGGCCCACGAGCTGGGCATCCGCTCCTCGTCCACGATGATGTACGGCCACGTGGACCAGCCCCGCCACTGGCTCGGCCACCTGCGCACCCTCGCCGGGATCCAGCAGCGCACGGGCGGCTTCACGGAGTTCGTGACGCTCCCCTTCATCCACACCAACGCCCCGGTGTACCTGGCGGGCATCGCGCGGCCGGGCCCGACCCTCCGGGACAACCGCGCGGTGACGGCGATGGCCCGCCTCCTGCTCCACCCCCACATCCCCAACATCCAGACGAGCTGGGTGAAACTGGGCACGGAGGGCGCGGCGGAGATGCTCCGCTCCGGCGCCAACGACCTGGGCGGCACCCTCATGGAGGAGACGATCTCCCGTATGGCGGGCTCGTCCTACGGGTCGTACAAGTCGGTCAAGGACCTGATCGCGGTCGCCGACGCGGCGGGCCGCCCGGCCAAGCCGCGCACCACCCTGTACGGCCCGGTCCCCGAGGAGCGGCAGCGGGCGGCGCGGGACTCGGACGGGCACCTGCCGGAGCTGCTGCCGGTCCTGGACTGAGGGGTGCGGGCGCGCAGTACGATGATCGGGCCCCCGGTGTGTCGGGGTTCTCGTAGCTGAGGAGATGCGTGCCCGTGCCTGCCCGACTTCCCTCATGGGCGTGGGTCTCCGGTCTGACCGTGGGCGCGACAGCGGCGGTGACCGTCCTGGCCGTACAGGCGGACCGGGGACCCCACCCCACCGCCGTGGTGACCAAGCCGAAGCCGTCGGCGTCGGCGGAGGCGCACCCCACGCCGAAGGAGACCGCCCCGGCCCCGGTCCCGGCGGATTCCGGCACCGGGCGGCGCGTCGTCTACTCGGTGGGCAAGGACCGGGTGTGGCTGGTCGACGCCAGCGACGCCACCCGGCGGTCCTTCAAGGTGTGGCCGGGCACGGTCGACCCCGACCCCGGCAAGTACAGCGTCGGCACCCGCCGCCAGGATCCGACGACGGGCTCCGACGGGGTTCAGGTCGAGCAGATCATGTACTTCACCCAGGAGGACGGCGTCTGGGTCGCCTTCTCCAACGCGGTGGACGGGTCCTCGCCGCCGCCCGCCGACGGTGCCAAGACCGGCGGCATACGGCTGCCCAAGGCGGACGGCGACGCGCTGTGGGACTTCGGCACGTCCGGCACGACGGTCACCGTGGTCGCGTAGGTCACTGCGGGTTCGTGGCCTCCGCCCCTCCGGACGGCAGGTGCGCCACGATCAGCACGACGCCGCTGAACAGCAGCACCCGCGTCGCCGCGTCCAGGCCGTTCCAGTCCTCCGACTGCCACATCGCGAACCACTCCCCGCCGATCGCGAGGAACCCGGCGCCGAACAGCAGCATCAGCATGAGCGTGCCGTACGTGGTGAAGCGCCGCGCGGGAGCGTGCTGCCGGCGTATCCAGAGCCAGGTCGCCCAGATCAGCACGAGCGCGGCGGCGGTCTCCCAGACGATGATCGCCACGTAGGCGGTGTCCTGGAGCCCCTTGCTCGTGATCGCCCGCCACATCAGGTCGTCGTCCTTGAACGTGGTGTCCATGGCGAGGACGTGGTGCACGTACTGCTGGTTGTTGTCGAAGTCGGTGATGTTCCCGAGGGCCACGAGGGCGATGTAGAGGGCGAGCACCGCGGTGAGCACGGTGGACGCGAGTAACAGGGTGCTGCGGGGGTTCTTGGTCATGGCAGCACTATTCCGAAGCCGGGGGCGCGGCGAGTGGGTAGGGTCCGGAACGTGATCTCTCCGAAGCGTTCCGCCGACCAACTGCCGGGCGACCCGCGCCGACTGAACCTTGAGTACCGGACGTGGCACTTCGTCGGCTCGGAGGGCGACGAGAACGGCTTCGACGAGTGGGAGGTCTCCGTCCGGTCCAGCCGGTACCAGGACCGGTCGAAGGGGGCGGCGGCGAAGACCGTCCGGCACGAGATCGGCTCGATGAGGCTCTTCCGCCTGCGGATGGACGACAGGTTCAGCCCGTTCCCGTTCTCCGACGCGGAGGCCCACGACACCGAGCTGTCCAACCTGGTCCTCGGCGTCTACGACCTCGGCGGCGGCGGCTACCGCCAGGAGTTCCGGGACACCATGACGACCTGCGACGGCGACCTGCTCGTCCTCTTCGACGTACGGCTGGATCCCGCCTGGCGGGGCTTCGGCCTCGGGCCGGTCCTCGCGGCCGAGGCCGTGTGGACCCTGGCCGACGGTTGCAGCGCCGTCATCACGCATACCCACCCCACGGAGTTCCCGGACCGTCCCCGGCCCGAAGCCGAGTACCGGCGGGCGGTCGAGAGGATCGCGGGGCTGTGGGAGAGCGTCGGATTCCGACGCCGTGCCGGGCCCCTCGGCCACCTCCTGGACCCCAGGACCGACGAGGCGCGGGACCTGAGGAACGAGCGGCGCCGGGACCTCGACGCGCTCGCCGGCGCCTGGCGCGAGTCGCTGCGCCGCTGAACCCGGCCCGCGTGCCCCCGGGGCAGGCGGACCGGGTCCGTGACGGCCGCTACTCGCACACGGCCGTGTCCACCAGGTCGAAGACGTGCTGGTGGGCCGCCATCATGTCGGCCGGCTCGGCGGCCACCGAGCTGGACAGGGCCGTCGTCGCCACCGTGGCCGCGCGGCCGTCCCGCGTGGCGCCGCCGTAGGTCTCGTAGCCGTGGATGGAGCCGCCGTGGCCCCACAGCTCGACGTCGCAGGACAGGGGGGTGCGGAAGAGGCCCAGGCCGTATCCGGTACCGGGCGTGGGAGCGCCCTCGGTGACCGGGACCGTGGTCTGCATCTCCTTCAGCTCGGCGGCCTCCAGCACCTTGCCGCCGAGCAGGGCGGAGAAGAAGCGGTTCAGGTCGCGCGGGGTGGTGACCAACTGCCCGGCCGCCCAGGCCTGGGACGGGTCGAGGCGGGTGATGTCCGCCAGCGGCGCGCCGGGCGTGGCGGCGGCGTAGCCCTTGGGGTGGGCGCCCCGGATGCCGCGCTCGCCGACGCCCGGCCAGTAGGTGTCCTTCAGACCGAGGGGGCGGATGATCCGGTCGGTGATCTCCTCGCCGAAGGGGCGGCCCGTGACCTTCTCGACGAGCAGGCCCGCCAGGACGTAGTTGGTGTTGCTGTACTGCCACTTCGCGCCGGGCTCGAACGCCGCCTTCTGGCTCAGGGCGAGGTCGATCAGGTCACGCGGGTTGTAGTACGTGTCGCGGACCTCGAACGGGTCCAGGCCCAGCGTCGGGACGTAGTCGGGCAGACCGCTGGTGTGCTGGAGCAGGTTGCGCACGGTGATCCGGCCGCCGTCGATGCCGTCGCCGCGCACCAGACCCGGCAGGTACGTCTCGATCGGCTCGTCCAGCTTCACCTTGCCCTCGCCGACCAGCTGGAGCACCACCGCCGCGGTGAGGGCCTTGGTGTTGCTGCCCGCCCTGACCTGTCCGTTGACCGGCACGGACGCGCCGGTCTCCAGGTCGCCGGTGCCGGCCGTGTAGTCGCGGACGCGACCGTCACGTCCCTGGTCGGCGACCAGTGCGGCGGGGAACCCGTCCTCGCGCACCAGGTCCTTCGCGCCCTCGCGCACGGCGTCGCGGTGACCGGCGTGGTCCGGGGCGCCGTAGGCCAGGGAACCGGTCACGGCGAGGCCGCCGCCCAGGACCGCGAGCGCGGCGACCACCGACAGCACGCGCCCGCGCCGCTTCCTCGGCCTGGACGGGACGGAGGCGGTGGCGGGGGCGGAGGCGGAGGCGGCGGCGGAAAGACGGTCGGACACGGGGATTCCTCTCAACAAGGCTGCTCTCGGAACGCCTTGAGCCTTTCGCGAACCGGCCGCCCGCTCGATGGGGCCAGGCGGCGGAAACGGGGTGTACCTTCCCCCACCCCCGACCGGCTGTCCGGCTGGCGGCCGGTCCGTCACGCGGCCGCCCCCACGACGAGCGCCGCGGTGCCGAGCACCAGGTATCCGAGGGGGAAGGCGATGTTGTGGAAGACCCGGGCGCGGAGGTGTGCGGCGACCGCGCCGACGAAGAAGAGGACGAGGCCGACCGCCGCCGCGATACCGAGCGGCCTGACGCCCAGCAGGCCGACGAGGAGCCCGGCGGCTCCTGCCCCCTTGAGGCCGGCCAGCCACGGGAGCCACGACGCGGGGACCCCCACCTCGGCCGAGTTGGCGAGGACGAACGGGGCCCGCAGCAGGTCCGCGACGGCGATCCCGGTGTTGGCGACGATCGCCACGACGGTGACGATCACGTAGGCGGTGTACACGGGGGGCTCGCTTCCTTCCAGTGGCTTTCCTCCAGCCTCACCGGCGCCCACCGCGACGTCCAATACCTGCTTCTATAACCTGGTGGAATGGATGTCGACACCCGATTGCTGCGGTACTTCGCGACCGTGGCGGAGGAAGGCAGCCTGACCCGGGCGGCTCAGCGGCTGTACGTCTCCCAGCCCGCGCTGACCAAGCAGATCCGGCAGCTGGAGTCGGCACTGGGGGCGCCCCTCTTCACGCGCTCGCGCAGCGGCATGGCCCTCACCGGGCCGGGCCGGGCGCTCGCGGCGCGGGTGCCCGGTCTCCTCGCCGGGTGGCAGGCGGCACTGCGCGAGACGAGGTCCGCGGCGCGCCGGGCGGACCGGATCCTGCGGGTGGGCTTCCTCGCCAGTGCCGCCAACGAGGCGACGCAGCCGATCATCGCCGAGTTCGCCCGGCGCCGTCCGGACTGGCGGGCCGAGATGCGGCAGGCCGCGTGGTCGAACCCGACCGCGGGACTCGCCGACTCGGACGTCGACGTCGCCCTGGTGCGGCTGCCGTTCCCCGGGCAGGAGACGCTGCGCGTCGTGGAGCTGTTCAGCGAGCCCCGCTGCGTGGCACTCCCCGAGAACCACCCGCTGGCCGGGCGCGGGACGATCGACTTCCGCGAGCTGTGGGACGAGCCCTTCGTGGCCGCCCCGCCCGAGACGGGCCCCTGGCGTGAGTACTGGCTGGCCGCCGACGAACGCGACGGCCACCCCGTGCGCATCGGCGCGGTCACCGAGCAGCCCGACGACTGGCTCACCGCGATCGCCAACGGCTACGGCGTCGCGCTCGCCCCCGAGTCGGCGGCCCGCTTCTACACCCGCCCCGGCGTGGTCCACCGGCCCGTCACCGGGATCGGTCCCAGCCGGGTCGCGGTCGCCTGGGCCCGCGCCGACGACGCCGACCCCGTCGTCCAGGACTTCGTCCGCTGCTGCCGCGAGGTGTGCGGGGGCACGTGAACGTTTCCACACCGTTCCGACCCTGACCGACCACTTCTGTTCGCATACAGTGCTGGACGTCGTACGTACGGACAGTGGTGTGGACAGTGCCGAGGGGAGGTCCGGGTGGGCGGGACGACCGGTGCCGTCTGGGGGCGTGCGGAGCAGCAGGACTTCCGCAGCCGGGTGCGCGGGACCCTGCTCGGCGTGGCCGTCGGGGACGCCTTCGGCGCGCCCGTCGACTCCCTCGCCCTGGACGCGATCCGGGAGGCCCACGGTGCGGAGGGGCTGTCCGACCTGGCCCCCGCCCACGGCCGCCGCGGTGCCGTCACCCACCTCACGCAGCTCACCCTGTTCTCCGTGGACGGGCTGATCCGCGCCCAGGTACGACGCGACACCGGCGCCTGGCACCCGCCGACCGACCTGCACCGGGCCTACCGCCGCTGGGCCGCCACCCAGCGCGACTGGGGACCCGACCTGCGGCGCAAGGACGACGGCTGGCTGGCCCGCGAGGAGTGGCTGTACGTCCGCCGGGACGCCCCGCGCTCACTGCTGCTCGGCCTCGGCGACGAGACGATGGGCACGCCCGAGGCGCCGAAGAACCCCGACGAGCGCGGCCCCGAGGCCGCCGCCCGCTCGGCGCCGTTCGGGCTCCTGGTCGGCTGGGAGCCGCAGCTGGTCGCCCAGCTCGCCGTGGAGTGCGCGGCGCAGACCCATGGCCACCCCGTCGGCTGCCTGGCGGCGGGGGCGTACGCGGTGATCGTGCACGGGCTGGCGCGCGGCGAGAGTCTGGACGCCGCCGTGCAGCGGGCCCTGGCGCTGCTCGCCGCCCGCCCGGGACACGAGCCCGTGGCGGACGCCCTCCAGCACGCGCTGGGTTCGGTACGGCAGGGGCTGCCGACCCCGGCGCGGGTCACCGGGCTGCTCGGCGCGGGCACCGCGGAGGGCCTGGTCGCCGCCGCCGTGTACTGCGCCCTCGTCGGCGAGGACGTACGGCACGGGCTGCGGCTGGCCGTCAACCACGACGGCCCCTCGGCGGCCACCGGCGCGCTGACGGGCGGCCTGCTCGGCGCCCTGCACGGCGAGACGGCCCTGCCCCCGGCCTGGCTGGCCGAGCTGGAGGGCCGCCCGACCCTCCTGGAACTGGCCGACGACTTCGCCATGGAGATGACCCAGGGCCCCGCCCTGCACGGCCCGGCGGGCTCGTCCCCCGGCTGGCTGTCGCGGTACCCGCGGGCGTAGGAGTCACGTTTCGAGAAGCGCCGCCCCGCCGGGCGCGGCTAGCGTGGCCGCCATGGACATCAGCATTCACACCACCGTGCTTCCGCACGACGACCCGGACGCGTCCCTCGTCTTCTACCGCGACGTCCTCGGCTTCGAGGTCCGCCAGGACGTCGGCAACGGCAGGATGCGCTGGATCACGGTCGGGCCGGCCGGTCAGCCGGACATCTCGCTGCTGCTCTCGCCGCCCGCCGCCGACCCCGGCGTCACCGACGCCGAGCGCCGCACCATCGCCGAGATGATGGCCAAGGGCACCTACGGCTGGATCCTCCTGGCCACCAAGGACCTCGACGGCACCTTCGAGAAGCTGCGCGCCGGGAACGCCGAGATCGTCCAGGAGCCGACCGAGCAGCCGTACGGCGTCCGGGACTGCGCCTTCCGGGACCCGGCCGGCAACCAGATCCGCATCCAGGAACTGCGCTGAGCGCGACGCGGCCGATGACCACCCCCGTGGCCACCGGCCGCACGCGCCTCTCGGCCAGGTCCTGCGACACGTCCCGCGACAGGCCCTAGGGGGTGTCGCCCACCCGGCTGCGGCCCACCGCGTCGTCCACCCCGCCCGCCGGCGTCGGGATCGCGGCCGCCGCGCCGGAGGCGTCGTCGCCGTCCCCGTCGGTGTTGACGCGCTCGATGATCGCGAGCCGCTCCGGGGTGTCCTCCGGCTTCAGGTAGCCGATCAGGATGTAGAGGACGAGCGAGACCGCCAGCGGAATGGAGACCTGGTACTCCAGTGGCACCCCGCCCTCCACGCTCCAGCTGATCGGGTAGTTGACCAGCCAGAACGCGACCAGGCCCAGGCCCCAGCTGGTGAGCGCCGCCGTCGGGCCCGAGCGGCGGAAGGGCCGCAGCAGGCCGAGCATCATCGGGATCGCGATCGGGCCCATCAGACCGGCGACCCACTTGATCACGACGGTGATGATGTCCTTGAACGTCGGCGAGTCGACCTGCGTCGCCACCGCCATCGACAGACCGAGGAAGATCACCGTCGTCAGGCGCGCCGCCAGCAGTCCGGACCGCTGTCCCCAGCCGCGTGCCCGCTTCGACAGCACCGGCGCCACGTCACGGGTGAAGACGGCCGCGATGGCGTTGGCGTCCGAGGAGCACATGGCCATGGTGTGCGAGAAGAAGCCGACGACGACCAGGCCGAGCAGCCCGTGCGGCAGCAGCTGCTCGGTCATCAGGGCGTAGGAGTCGGAACCGTCCGCCTTCTGCGACTCCACCAGCAGCGGCGACATCCACATCGGGAAGAACAGCACCACCGGCCAGACCAGCCACAGCACCGCCGAGAGCCGTGCCCCCCGCGCCGCCTCGCGGGCGTTGGCCGTGGCCATGTAGCGCTGGGCCTGGTTGAGCATGCCGCCGTTGTACTCGAAGAGCTTGATGAAGAGGAACGCCAGCAGGAACACCGTCCCGTACGGGCCGACCAGCGGTTTTCCGTGGCCCTGGAGGGCGGGCTCGTCCCAGACGCCGAAGAAGCCGCCGTGGTCGCCGAGCTTCATGACGACGGCCACGAACATCGCGACACCGGCCAGCAGCTGGATGACGAACTGGCCCAGCTCCGTCAGCGCGTCCGCCCACAGGCCGCCGATCGTGCAGTAGATGCCCGTGATGACGCCGGTGATCAGGATGCCCTGGTTGAGGGTGATGCCGGTGAAGACCGACAGGAGCGTGGCGATGGCCGCCCACTTCGCGGCCACGTCCACGATCTTCAGCAGCATGCCGGACCAGGCCAGCGCCTGCTGGGTGGGCAGGTTGTACCGGTTCTTCAGGTACTCCAGCGGCGAGGCCACGTGCAGCCGCGAGCGCAGCCGGTTGATGCGCGGCGCGAACAGCTTGGAGCCGATGGCGACGCCGAGCGCGATGGGGAACGACCACGTCACGAAGGACGTGACGCCGTAGGTGTAGGCGATGCCGGCGTAGCCGGTGAACATCACCGCGCTGTAGCCCGACATGTGGTGCGAGATGCCGGACAGCCACCAGGGCATCTTGCCGCCGGCCGTGAAGAAGTCGCTGACGTCGTCCACGCGTTTGTGCGACCAGACGCCGATCGCCACCATGACGGCGAAGTAGCCGATGAGCACGGACCAGTCGAGACCGTTCATGTGCCCCCTTCCGGGGTCCGCCTTGTGAACTCCGCTCAGCCGGTTGGCACTTCGCTTGAGCGGGGTAAGGGCGTGGCAGGCCGCGAAGTGCCCGCTCATCGTGAGTGCGCCGACGCGGGCACGACAAGGAAGCGGAACGTCAAGAGGAAGTAAAAAGGTTCGGCTTACTGATTGCCGTTCACCTACATGAACAACGGGGCGGCCCCCGAAGAGGCCGCCCGGTGCGCTACTTCAGCTCGTCGGGGCACGGCGTGCCCCGCTTCAGCCCGTACGGCGCCGACAGCCGGTACGTGCCCGCCTCGGGGGCGACGAGCGTCGTCCACACGTCGCCGTCGGCGGTCTCCTCGGTCTCCGTCACACAGCCGTTGACGTTGTCGTACGTCTTCGGCGTGCCCTCCGGGGCGTTCTCGGAGGCCTCCGTCTCCTGCGGCGGCTTCACCTTGTTGCCCTCCTCGTCGACGAGGCTGAGCCAGGGCGAGTACGGCATCCGGACCAGGATGCGTCCGGGCTCCTGCACGTCGATGACCCACTCGTCCTGCTCGGCGCGCCGGACGATCGCGTCGGGCTCCGCCAGCGGCGTCGGGTCGGTCACCTTGAACAGCTGCCAGTTGGCGTCCCCCCACACCTGCTTCAGATACGGCAGGCCCCGTTGCAGCAGCTCCCGCTCGCGCTTGCCGCCGTCGCCGTCCGGTTCGCCCTTGGGCAGCACCACGTAGTGCACCGCCCAGCGCCGCAGCCACTCGTGGTAGTTCGCCGAGTTGAGCGTGTCGTCGTAGAAGAGCGGGTTGCGCTCCATGTCGGCCTGGCGGGTCCAGCCGCGGGCCAGGTTCACGTACGGCGCGAGGGCCGAGGCCTCCCGGTGGGAGCGGGCGGGTACGGCCTCCACCCGGCCCTGCTCCGCGCCGACCTTCTGGAGCTCGTTCACGAGCGGCGCCAGCTCGCGCGCCCAGGAGGCGGCGGGCTGGGTGTGGATGGCGTCGTCGGCCGACTTGAAGCCGATCCAGCCCACGAAGCCGACGAGCGAGACCACCAGCGCGTACCACTTGCGCGACTTCGGCACCGTGAACGGCAGCGCCGCCACCAGCGCCACCCCGGCGAAGAGCATCGCCAGCCGGGTGATGTTGGAGCCGATCTGCGAGCTGATCAGCCAGACCAGCAGCACGGCCAGGCCGTAGACCGCCGACGTGATCCGCACGGTCGTCCAGGTGCGCGGCACGAACCAGTACACCAGGCCCGCGTAGAGGACCGGCAGCACCGCCGAACCAAACCCCATCGGCTGCGTGCCCGAGAAGGGGAACAGCACCGCCGACAGCGCGACGACCACGCTCGGCGCCACGCCCAGCGCCCAGGCACCCGGGCGGCGCTTCTGGAGGAACAGGGCCACCGCCACCAGGCCCACGAACAGTCCCGAGACCGGCGAGGCCATCGTCGACAGGGCGGCCAGCGGCGCCGCGCACAGCCCCTTCGCCCAGCGCTCGTGCCGCCAGCGGTAGGGCCAGCAGAACACGGCGGCGACCGCGCCGAGCCCGAACATCATGCCGAGCCCGAACGTCACCCGGCCCGACACCGCGTTGGCCAGCAGCCCGAAGAGGCCCGCCAGCGACGCCCACAGCGGATTGCGGACCACCCGGCTGCGGATCAGGACCATCGTCAGCAGCCCGGCCGACACCGTCCCCGCGATCATCATCGTCGTGCGCACGCCGAGCACCGACATCAGATACGGCGAGATCACGCTGTACGACACCGGGTGCATGCCGCCGTACCAGGCGAGGTTGTACGCGGAGTCCGGGTGCCGGCCGACGAACTCGGCCCACGCGTCCTGCGCCGCGAGGTCGCCGCCGCTGTTCGCGAACGTGAAGAACCACACTATGTGGAGCGCCCCGGCCAGGGCGGTCACGGACAGCACGGGGTGGCGCAGCATGCGCTCGCGCAGGGCCATGAGTGCGGTGTTCACGGCCGACGGCGCCTTCGGCCCGACGGGTTCGGGCCGGGCCGGCCGGGACCCGGAAGGACCGGATTCGGAAGCGCCGGGCCCGGAAGCGCCGGATTCGGAAGGACCGGACCCGGAAGGACGGGGTTCACCGTCGTCCCTGCGGGGCTCGGGTACGCGTGGTCGCGGGCCGGCTCCCGGGCCCGGATCGGCGTCGTCGGCGCGTGTCGGCTCCGCAGTGGCCACCTGAAGGCACTCCCCGTGTCCCGTCTTCTGCTTTGGGCCGTGTCCCGTTCCCACGACCGGCGACTGCCCCGTTTCGTGACGCTAGCACGCGGCCCCGCACAGTTTCCTCCTCCGTTTCGGGACCCTCCCGGCCCTGGCGGAAGCGAACGCCCCCGCGGCCGGGTGGCCGCGGGGGCGTCGGGCACGGGGGCGTCGCTCCGGCCGGGCGGGCCGGTGCTCAGCCCAGGCGGGTCAGCTTGTCCGAGAGTCCGGGCTCGACGAGGTCGTCCCGCAGTGCCACCGGCACCTTCACGGCGCCGCTGGTGCCGCCGTCGCCGACCGTGAGGGTGCCGACCTTGGTACCGGCCTTCGCGGCGTGCGGGACCTCGTCCGCGTCGAAGGTCAGCTTCACGGTCAGCCCGCCCCAGCCGACGGCCTTGACGTCCTTCGTGGCGACGACCGGCGTACGGCCGCCGAGGCCGTCGTCGACGTACCCGACGACGCTCCCCTTCTTCAGGATCGTCGACGACTGGAGGGTGTCCTGCGCGGCCCGGATCAGTTCGTCGCTCGCGTCCAGCGCGGCGTCGAGGATGCCCCCGCCGACGTCCGGCTGGCGCACCACGGCCCCGACGATGGTCCGGGTCTCCCCGCCGACCTCCTTCTTCGCCGCGAAGACGAGGTTGCCGAGGGCGGAGGTGGTGGTGCCGGTCTTGATGCCGACGACGCCGTTGTGGCCGACCAGATGGTTCCAGTTGCCGTGGTTGACGCCCTTGTAGTCGTTGTACGACATCATCGCGGCGACCTCGCGGAAGGCGGGCGACTTCATCGCCGCCTTGGCCAGCTTCACCTGGTCCACGGCCGTGCTCACCGTCGTGTTGTTCAGCCCCGACGGGTCGGTGTACGTCGTGTTGGTCATGCCGAGGTCCTTCGCGGCGGCGTTCATCTTCTCCACGAACGCCTTCTCCGACCCCGCGTCCCAGCGGGCCAGCAGCCGCGCCACGTTGTTCGCGGACGCGATCAGCACGGCCTTGAGGGCCTCGCGCTGGGAGATCGAGTCACCGGCGTAGACGTTGACGGTGGACTCGTCGCCGGCGTCCGACTGCTCCTCCGCCGCCTGGTCGATCTTGATCTTCGGACCCTCGGCGCCGCTCTTGAGCGGGTGGTCGCGCAGGATGACGTACGCGGTCATGACCTTGGCCACGCTCGCGATCGGCACCGGCTTCTGGTCGCCGGACGAGCCGAACGAGCCGATGCCCTGCACGTCGAGCGCGGCCTGACCGCTCTCGGGCCACGGGATCTGCGGCTTGCCGCCGTCGAACGTGAAGCTGTCCTGTGCCGTGAGGTCGAGGGTCGGCGTGGGCAGCGGGCGCATCGCCTGCACGACGCCGAGGACGATCACCAGCAGGGCGACCAGCGGCGTCCAGATCTTGACCCGGCGCACCGTCGTCCGCAGCGGGGTCTCCGGGGGCGGCGGGGTGTTCGTCAGCTCCGCCAGCAGGTCCAGCGGCGGCTTGGGCGGCAGCGGCTGCTGGGTGGTCCGGTCGGGACCGACGTGCGGCCTGGCGGCGGTGACCCCGGTACGGGGCGCCTGCGGCGGCTTGGGGCCCGCGGAGGGGGCCTTGGGCGCCTCCGTGGCCTGGGCGGCCTGCGGGGCCTGTGGGGGCCGCGGGGGCTTGCGGTTCGCCGGGTCGTCCGGATTCCGCAGCGCCACGAACTTGCTGGTCCGCTCGGCGTCGCTCTCGGACCGCGCGGGCGCGTCGCCCTTCTGCCCGGCCTTCCTGGCGGCGGAGGCGGCGTCACCCAGCTTCAGCATGGTCGTCGGCTGGTCCACGGCGGGCTTGTCCAGCCGCGGCGCCTTGAACACGGCGGTGGGCTGATCGACCGGCGGCGCGCCGTCCCCGCGGTCGCCGTCGCGGTCGTCGCCGTCGGTGCCACGGCCGCCGTTGTTGCCGTCCCGTCCGGAGCCCGGCTCCACGTCCGAGCCGGGCTCCGGCTCCGGGCGGGACTTCGGGCCCGGCTTCGTTTCCGGGGCCGGCGTCGAGCCCGCCTTCCGTTCCGGGGCCGGGCCGGCGCCCGAGCCCGAGACGTCAGCGGAGCCGGCGTCCGTGGCCGGTTCCTCGTCGGCGGCCGGTTCCTCGTTCCCGCCCGACGCGGAACCCGCGCCGGAGCCGGAGTCCGACGCGGGGTCCGAGGCAGACGCCGTGGCCGTGCCCGGGGCGGCGTCCCCGCCGCGAGCCGAACCTGGAGCCGGGGGCACGTCGGCGTCGGGGCCGTGGCCCGAGACCGGGCCGGGGGCCGTGTCCGGGGCCGGGTCGGTGTCCCTGCCGGGTGCCGAGGGCGTGTCCGAGCCGGAGGGTGCGTCGGCGTCGGGACCGTGGCCCGACTCCGGGTCCGGGGTTGCGTCCATGTCCGGGGCCGGGTCGGTGTTCCTGCCGGGTGCCGAGGGCGTGTCCGAGCCGGAGGGTGCGTCGGCGTCGGGACCGTGGCTCGACACCGGGTCCGGGGTTGCGTCCATGTCCGGGGCCGGGTCGGTGTCCCTGCCGGGTGCCGAGGGCGTGTCCGAGCCGGAGGGTGCGTCGGCGTCGGGACCGTGGCCCGACTCCGGGTCCGGGGTCGCGTCCGTGTCCGGGGCCGGGTCGGTGTCCCTGCCGGGTGTCGAGGGCGTGTCCGAGCCGGAGGGTGCGTCGGCGTCGGGGCCGTGGCTCGACTCCGGGCCCGAGGCCGCGTCCCTGTCCGAGGCGGCGGCCGGTTCCGTCGCCGGGTCCGAGTCGGAGGCGGAGCCGGAAGCCGAGGCCGGGGCGAGGGCTGCGTCCTTGTCCGCGTCCGTCGTCGGGCCTGCTTCCGAGGGGGCGTCAGCGCCGGAGCCGGAGCCCGACGCCGACACCGGGTCCGGTTCCGGGACCGCGTCCCTCTCCGAGGAGGACGCCGGGTCGGTGTTCCCGCCGGGAGCCGAGGGCGTGTCCGAGTCGGCGGGCGCGTCGGCGCCGGAGCCGGCGTCCGATGCCGGGTCCGTGCCGGAGGTGGAGGCGGAGCCGGACACCGAGTCCGAGTCCGAGTCCGAGCCCGCGTCCTCGTCCGAGCCCGTGTCCGTGTCGGAGGCCGTGTCGGACCCGGAGCCCGTGTCCGAGTCCGCGCGGGAGGCGCCGTCGCCGGACGTCACCGCGCCCGCGGTGGCGTCCTCGCCGCCGTCCCGTGCGGGCTCCGCCGGGTCCTGCTCGTCCTCGAGCCGCGCGTTGGCGGCGGCACGTTCGTCCGCGGTGGCCACCCAGGCCGCGACGGCGTCCCTGAGCCGGCCGTCGTTCCCGGCGGCGGGCACCGCGTCGTCGCCCTCGGAAGCTCCGGAGGAGTCCGCGGCGGACGCCCCGGCGTCGTCGTCCTCGCCGGAGGTCTCCGCCTCCTGCCCCGTCTCGCGGACCGACAGCACCCGGGTCGCCGTGTCGACGCCGCCACCGGACCCGGACCCGGCGGACCCCGCGGAGCGCTTCGTGTCCTCCCGTGCCACGGCCAGCCGCGGATCACGCGTCTCGCTCGCCCCGGTCCTGGCTTCGGGAACCGGACCCGCGCTCCCCGACGTCGGTTCTTCCGACGACTCGCGCTGCTTCGACCTGTCGGGGGACTCGCCCGCCACCGATGCCTCCTCCATGCGCCGCACGACCTGTGCGCGCTACCGAACCCGTACCGAAACCATCTACCAGTGTCCTGGGTACGGGGGGAACCCACGCGGTAGACGAGAACGACATACCTACTGGTTCCACTACGAAGCGGTCACGCACCCTCGACAGACCAATGTGAGAGGGGTCACCCTGTCTGTCATCCACGCGGGGAGGCATGGATGGGCAGGAGCCGCAGAACACTTCCGGAAGAGCTTCTGCTGCTGGCGTTGGACCCGACCACGGGTACCACCGCACAGCCGCAGTCGCTCGACCTCGGTCTGGCCGGAGCACAGCTGGTGGAGCTGGCGCTGGCCGGACGGATAGCCCCAGACGGGGATCGTATCGCCGTGGTGGCCCCACGGCCGACAGGAGATCCAACACTGGACTGCGCGTTGGAGTTGCTGCGAAGGCGTGGCGCTCCGGTACGGGCGGTCAACTGGATTGGCGGACCCCGCCTGGGGCTGCGCCAGACCTACCTCTCGCATCTGGAGCGATGCGGCATGGTGCATGCCGTGGAGGGCCAGATGTGCGGGGTGCTGCCGACGACTCGCTACCAGGCGACGGACACGGCGATCAGCAGGGAGATCAAGGCCCGGCTGGACTCGGCGATCCGCACCGGCGTACCGCCGGACCCGCGGACCGCGGCGCTCGCCGCGCTGGCCCACGCGGTCGGACTCGGCAAGCACCTCTACCCGGGCAACGAAGGACGCTCGTCGCGATCCCGGCTGCGGGACCTCATCCGGCACGACCCCATGGGCGGCCTGGTGGCGCACGCGGTGATGGACGTCCAGAACGGCGCTGCGGCACAGCCACGCCGCAGTCCGGCCCCGGCCGGCCGCCAGGCCCCGGGACCGGGGGCGAGGCCCGCCCCGGAACCCGCCCGCGGTGTTCCGGCGCAGCCGCGCCACGGATCCATGGCGCGAGCGGTCGCCCACTAGCCCGGCCGGCGCACCGCAACCACCGCACCACCGCACCTCGACAACACCGCACCACCGCACCACAACGCCGCACCGCCAGTCCCCAAGCCCGGTCACGGGAGCCGCAGGTCCGCGCGGGGCGGCGGGACCGACCGTACGTCCGGCCCACCCGGACTGCGGAAAGGTTCCGCCGCCCCGCGCGGCCGCATGCGGGGGTGGCGCCCCGAACTGGCGTGTACGCGGCGCATATCGACCGTTTCCCAGCGGTAGAAAGCACCTTGGTGGCAGTCTGCTCAGCAGCAGATACACAAAGTGGCCAGTATGAGTCACCCAGCCGGAGGTGCACGTCCCGTGGCGTCGAGTGTCAATCCCACCGTAAGGCGGCGTCGGCTGGGCCAGGAGCTGCGCCGGCTCCGTGAGCAGAAGGGCATGACGGCCGAGGAGGTCGCCGAGCGGCTGCTCGTCTCCCAGTCGAAGATCAGCCGCCTGGAGAACGGGCGGCGCAGCATCAGCCAGCGCGACGTCCGCGACCTGTGCGGCGTGTACGAGGTCGAGGACCAGCGGATCGTCGACTCGCTGATGCAGATGGCGAAGGACTCGCGCCAGCAGGGCTGGTGGCACGCCTTCGGGGACATCCCGTACAGCGTGTACATCGGCCTGGAGACCGACGCGGAGTCGCTGCGCACCTACGAACCCCAGATCATCACCGGCCTGTTGCAGACCCGCCCCTACGCCGAGGCGCTCATCCAGGGCGCGTTGCCCGAGACGTCGGTCGCCGACGTGGAGAAGCGGGTGCAGGTCCGCATACGGCGGCAGGAGCGCATCTCCGCCGAACACAACCCGCTGCGGCTGTGGGTGGTCCTCGACGAGGCCAGCCTGCGCCGGGTGGTGGGCGGCAAGCAGGTGATGCGGGAGCAGCTGGAGCACGTCGCCGAGATGTCGCAGCTGCCGCACATCACCGTGCAGGTGCTGCCGTTCGACGTCGGCGCGCACCCCGGCATCAACGGTCAGTACTCCATCCTGGAGTTCGCCGACACGGCCGACTCCAGCGTGGTGTACATCGAGGGCGTGACCAGCGACCTGTACCTGGAGAAGGCGCCGGACGTGCAGAAGTACACGGTGATGTACGAGCATCTGCGGGCCCAGGCGCTGAACGTGGAGCAGTCGCGGCAGCGCATCGAGGACGTGGCGAAGGAGTACGCACGCTGAGCGGTGCGGCATGGTACACCCCTGCCACGATGTACTGGAAGACTCGCCTGGAATATGCCATCCGGTCGAGTGAATGGCTGCTCCGTCCGCGGAGGCCAGCGAGTAGCGTCGATCACGCCAAAGATCAAACGTCATTGGCGTGAACCACACCCGCGACTCGCCATCGGAGCAGACATGGCAATTCTTCAGGGCGCCCAGGAATCGTGGACCAAGTCCTCCTACTCCGGAGGAAACGGCGCATGCGTCGAGGTCCGGTCACCGGTCGTGGCGGCGCTCGCCGTCCGCGACTCCAAGGTGACCGGCGGCCCGGTCCTCGCGTTCCCCGCCGACGCGTGGAACACCTTCGTGACCTCGGTCAAGGAGTAGCGCCGCCACGCGTCACCCGGCCGTACCGACGGCAGTGCCCTCTCGACCAGTTCGCCGACCTTGCCGAGAGGGCACCCGTCACCTCACCTCACGTCACCTCACAGGGAACGCCACGTCGCACACCGGGTCCTCGGGGCCCGCGGCGTCCCAGTCGGCGAAGTACACCTCGCGGCACGGCCCCGTCACCGTCAGGCCCTGCGCGGCGACCCACTCCTCCACCGCCCCGAAGGCGGCCAGGATCTGCGGATACTCCACCTGGGCCTTGGTGATCCGGGTGTAGGCCAGCCGCCCGGCCGGCTCCACCCGCACCCGCGTCTGCCGGGCCCGTCCCCGCTCCTGGCTCCAGGCCCGCGCCGCCGCCTCGTCGGCGACCGGCACACAGGACTCGGCGGGACCGTCGCTCTCCGCCGACACGTCGGCGTGGTAGGCGACGAACGGCGCAGCCGTCACACCCCCGCAGTCCCGGGCCGCCTCTTCCAGACGCCCCAGTGAGGCACCGATCCACGCCGGCAGCTCGTCCGCCAGTGTGTGCCGGGTCTCGGTGATCACCACCTGTTCGGGCACGTCCACCGTCTCGACCACGAATTTTCCGTACACGTCGGAATCCCTTCCCGTCAGCCGTCCACGGAGGTAGTCGACGAGCGTGCGCTGCGCGGCCACCCGGGCCTCCACGTCCGCCCAGTAGACGTCGAGCAGACCGGCGGCCCGGTCGCCGTCCGCGTGGACCACCTCGGCGATCCGCGCGAGCGGCATGTCCAGCCGGCGCAACAGGGCCACGAGCCGGGCGCGTTCGACCTGCCCGGCGCGGTAGTACCGGTAGCCCGTGGTCTCGTCCACGTGGGCGGGCGCCAGCAGACCCAGCCGGTCGTACAGCCGCAGTGCCTTGGCCGACAGCCGGGCCCGCGCGGCGAACGCGCCGATGGTCAGCAACGCCTCCCCAGACACCTCGCCCATGCCGTCGTCCACGTCGTCGTCCTCCGTCACCGGGCGGTCGTTCCGCCCGGCGACGCAGACACTCGGGCTTGTCCCAGGGGGAAGGTCAACCGGCGAGGCGCGCCTCGACGGCCGCCACGACCTCGGCCGCCTCCGGCTCGGTCTGCGGGGAGAACCGGGCGGCGACCTTGCCGTCCCGGCCGATCAGGAACTTCTCGAAGTTCCAGCGGACGTCCCCGCTGTGCCCCTCCGCGTCCGCGAAGCCCGTCAGCCGGTCGTACAGGGGATGCCGGCCCTCCCCGTTGACCTCCGTCTTCTCGGTCATCGGGAAGGTGACGCCGTACGTCGCCGAGCAGAACTCGGCGATCTCGTCGGCGCTGCCCGGCTCCTGGCCCATGAACTGGTTGCAGGGCACGCCGAGCACGGTGAACCCCTGCTCCGCGTACCGCTCGTGCAGCCGCTCCAGGCCGGAGTACTGCGGGGTGAGCCCGCACTTGGAGGCCACGTTGACCACCAGCACGACCCGCCCCGCGTACTGGGAGAGGTCTGCGGTCCCGCCCTGGAGCGCGCCGATCTCGACGTCGAGGGGAAGGCTGTCGTCGTTCCGCGTGTTCGGTGAGGTCGTCATGCACCGGATGCTAGTCCGGCACCCCACCCGTCCCGCCGCCCGCCTCCACGAGCACCTCCCCGGCCGGTGTCCGCGAGTACAGGACCGACCGGCCCGCGCGCCGCCGCTCCACCAGCCCCGCGTCGAGCAGCACCCGCAGGTGCCGGCCGACCGAGCCGAGGCGCTGGCCGGTCACGCCGACCAGCTGGCTGGTGCTCATGGGGGTGGCGAGCAGCGTCAGCACGGCCGCGCGGGCCGGTCCGAGCAGCGCGCCGAGGGCGGCGGGCGCGCGCCGGGCGCCGTCGTCCGCGAGGGCGCCCGCGCACGGGTAGACCACCGCGTACCGCTCGGGCTCCTTCCACGACACCCAGCCGTGCCGCTGCGGCGTGATCGGGACGAGGAGCAGCTCCGCCCCGGACAGCTCGCGCGGCGGGTACGGGTTCAGGTTGATCTGGAGCCGGTTGTCGCCCAGCCAGCGGGTGCCGGGCCGCAGGGCGTCCAGCACCGTCGCCCAGCCGCCCCGGCTCACCTGCGCGGTCCGCGCGACGACGTCCGCCTCCAGGACCCGGCGCCGCCGCTCCCAGTCCGGCCGCACCGCCTGCGCCCAGACCTCCTCGAGCAGCGCCGCGGCCCGCTCCGGCAGGTCGTCGCGGTCCAGGGCGGCCGGGAGCGGGCCTCCGACGGAGACCGTCAGACCGGCGCGGGCCTCGTCGGGGCGGGCCGCCCGGATCCGCGCCACGCCCTCCTCGAAGCTGAGGCCCTCGACCGGCACGGGCGTGAGGAAGTCGGCGTTCCAGCCCCGGCCGAGACCCGCGTCGACCAGCAGCGCGGTCACCGGGTCGGCCGCCATCCGGCGCAGATGGGCGGGCCGGTGGGCGTCGAGCCACGCCCGTTCGCCGGGGTGCCCGGCCACCCCGGCGTGCAGCAGCTTCAGACAGGCGAGGGTCTCGTCGAGCGGCGACACGACGAACCGGCTGCGGGCGAGCGTGTCGGCGTTGACCTCCCACCAGCCCATGCCCCGGCCCTTCTCCCGCCACCTTTCGCGTCCGCGCGAAACATTAACCGCCGGGCCGGCGAGCGCCCCACACTCCCCGCATGCCGGACACCAGACCCAGAAGCTACGCGGACCTCTTCCGCACCCCGGAGTTCAGCCCCCTCTTCCTCTCCTCCGCCGCCAACCTCGCCGCCCAGACGGTGAGCGGCCTCGCCCTCGGCACGCTGGTGTACCGCGCGACGCACTCGCCGCTGCTCTCCGCGCTCAGCATGTTCGGCCCCGCGCTCGCCCAGGTGCTGGGCGCCACGTTCTTCCTCTCCGCCGCCGACCGGCTGCCCCCGCGTGCCACGCTGGCCGGCCTCTCGGCGGCCTTCGCCGTCACCACCGCGGCGCTCGCGCTGCCCGGCCTGCCGGTGTGGGGCATGCTCGCCCTCGTCCTGGTCAAGGGCCTGATCGCCTCCGTCGGCGGCGGGGTCCGCTGGGGCCTGCTGACCGAGATCCTCGCCAAGGACGGGTACCTGACCGGGCGTTCCCTCTTCAACATGATGAACGGCGTCCTCCAGATCGCCGGTTACGCGGCCGGCGGCGTCCTGGTGACCCTGCTGTCACCGCGCCTGTGCCTGCTCCTCGCGGCCGCTCTGTACGCCACGGCCACCGGCGTCGCCCTCCGGCTGACCCGGCGCCCGCCCCGCACCGCGGGCCGCCCCTCCGTACGGGCCACCTGGCGCGCCAACTCCCGCCTGTGGTCCGCCCGCCCGCGCCGCCACGTGTACCTGGCCCTGTGGATCCCCAACGGCCTCGTCGTCGGCTGCGAGTCCCTGTACGTCTCCTACGACTCCCGCGCCGCGGGCACGCTGTTCGCCTGCGCCGCGCTGGGCATGCTCGCCGGGGACGTGACCGTCGGGCGGCTGCTCCCGGTCCGGCTGCGCCCGCGCCTCGGCGTCCCGCTCCTGGTGCTGCTGGCCACGCCGTACCTCGTCCTGTTCCTGCGCCCGCCGCTGCCGCTGACGGCCGTACTGGTCGCGCTGGCCTCCGTCGGCTTCGGCGCGAGCCTGGTGCAGCAGGAGCGCCTGGTGGCCCTGACCCCCGACGACCTCTCCGGGCACGCCCTCGGGCTGCACTCCGCCGGAATGCTCACCATGCAGGGCGTCGCCGCGACGCTGGCCGGCACGGTCGCCCAGGTCACCTCACCGGCGACGGCCATGACCGTGATGGCGCTCGCCTCGCTCACGGTGACGCTCACGCTGACGGTGGTGAGCAGGCGCGACGCGCCCGACGGCGGGCTGCTGCCGACGCGGGCGGCGGCTGCGGCCCGGCCTCGATTGGGTTAAGGAGCGCCGGGAAACTCCTGCTCGCTCCGCCCCTTGCCTAGGGTGAGAGGCCGGGGAGGGCGCCTGAGGACAGGGAGAGGGCGGCTCTTGAGCGCTGCGACACCGGAGTAGTCATGATCGCGAAGAAGGCGTCGTCGCCCGGTTCCGCGGCGCTGCTGTCCTGGATGCCGGTCGCCGCCATGGCGGTGGTCGCCACCGTGGACCTCACGATGGGCCCGGGCGTGGGGCTGCTGCCCCTGGTGTCGCTGGGCCCCGCCTTCGCCGGGCTGGTCGGCGGCTGGCGGCGCACCGCGGTGATCGGACTGGCCGCGCTCCTGCTCTGTGTCGGCCTCGGCATGTACAACGGGCTCTTCGACCGCCCCCGCGGCTACACCGCCATGATGTCGGTGGCCGGCGTGACCGGCGTCGGCATCGCGGCGGCCGTGATGCGTTCGCGCCGCGAGGCCGAGCTGGCCAGCGTGCGCTCGATCGCGGAGGTGGCCCAGCGGGTCCTGCTGCGCCCGGTCCCGCTGACCGCGGGCCCGCTGCACGCGGCCGTCTCCTACACCTCGGCGGTCGCGGAGGCCCGGATCGGCGGCGACCTGTACGAGGTGGTGGCCTCGCCGCACGGCGTCCGGGTGATCGTCGGCGACGTCCAGGGCAAGGGCCTCGCGGCCGTGGAGACCGCGGCCCGTGTGCTCGGGGCCTTCCGGGAGGCGGCGTACGACGAGAAGGACCTGGTCAAACTGGGGGAGCGGCTCGAGCGCAGCGTCGCCCGGGAGCTGGAGGACGAGAAGTTCGTCACCGCCGTCCTCGCCGAGATAGGCCACGACCACCGCGCGGTCCTCCTCAACTACGGCCACCCCGCGCCGCTGCTCGTCCACGGCGACGGCACCGCCGACTTCCCGGAGCCGCCCGTCCACGCCCTCCCGCTGGGCCTGGCCGCGCACGGCGGCCCCGGCCCCGCCCCCTTCCCGGTGCCCTTCCTCCCGGGCGACCAACTGCTCCTCTACACCGACGGCGTCACGGAGGCCCGCGACGAGCGCGGCGACTTCTACCCGCTCGCCGACCGCGCCCACCTGCTGAAGGACCCCGACGCCCACCGCGCCCTCGACGCCCTGCGCGAGGACCTCGTACGGCACGCGGCGGGGCCCCACCACGACGACGCGGCGATGCTGCTGCTGCGCTACCAGGCGCCGGACGGCGCTCAGGCGTGACGCGCCCCGGCGGACGCCATACCGAGCCAGGTGTGCGGGTTGCCCTCCCAGCACCAGCCGAGCTTCGGGGCCCGCTTGCTGATCCAGAGCGCCGGGACCCGGCGGTCCCCGCACCGTGAACCGCCCAGCGAGAAGCACTTGTTCTTGACCAGGATCTCCGGGACGTGGGTCAGCAGGGCGATGCCCTCCTCGATGGTGAGCAGGGTGCGGCCCCGCCCGGCGACGGTGGCCATCGCGTCACCCGGCACGACCCCGCAGAACTCCTCCCCGCGCTCGACGTCGCACAGCAGGTGGACGCCGTCCGTACCGGGCGGCCGGGCCGGCTCGGTGGCGACGAACCGCTCCAGGGAGCCCGGTTCGAAGCTGCGGTCGACGAACCCGGGCAGCCGGCCGCCGTGCAGCGTGGTCAGCGGCATGGTCGCCTCGATCGGGGCCAGTTGGCGCCCGACGACCAGGACGAAGGGCACCCGGCCGGTGACGGCGGGGTCGTACGCCGCCGAAGTCCCCGCGGACGCCGAGGAGTCCGCGCGGGCCACGGCCTCGGCGCGCAGCGGTGCGACCAGTTCGGTGAACTGCTCGGGGGAGCGGCCGGACAGCGCCGGGCAGCCGAGCGCGACGAGGGTGCGGACCTGCCGGTCGAACTCGGCGGCGGCGTCGAAGACGGGGGCGGCGGCGTCGGAGGCGGGGGAGTGCGTCGGGTCGGTCAAGCGGGTGCTTCCTTCCGTGGGTCCTGCGGCGGACCGGTCCGGGGTGCGGGAGGGGGCGTGGCCGGGGGACGGCGCGGCAGCGGTCAGGGCAGCTCCTTCGTCGCGACGGCCTCGATCTCGGCCGGGGTGCCCGACATGATCGTCCGCACGTGGCGGGTGACCAGTTCGACCGGCCAGTCCCACCACGCGGCCCGTCGCAGCCGCGCGACGTCCTCGGCGTCGTACCGGGTGCGGATGGGCCGGGCCGGACTGCCGCCGACCACGGTGTACGGCGGTACGTCCCCGGTGACCAGCGACCCGGCGGCGATGATCGCGCCGTCCCCGATGCGCACGCCGGGCATGACGGTGGCGCCGTAGCCGAACCACACGTCGTTGCCGACGACGGTGTCGCCGCGGCTGGGCATGCCGGTGACCAGGTCGAGCGTGGCCTCGCCCCAGGCGCCGCCGAACATGGTGAACGGGAACGTCGACACGCCCATGGTGGGATGCTCGGCCCCGGCCATCAGGAAGCGGGTGCCGGTGGCGATCGCGCAGTACTTGCCGATGATCAGCCGCTCCGGGCCGTAGGCGTAGAGCACGTTGCGGGTCTCGAAGGCGGTGGCGTCGTCGGGGTCGTCGTAGTAGGTGAAGTCGCCGACCTGGATGCGCTCGTCGGTGACGAGGGGCTTGAGCAGGACGACGCGCGGGTGCTGCGCGAGGGGGTGCAGCACCTCCGGGTCGGGAGCGGCACCCGGAGCGGGCGCGGGCTCGACGGTGGGGTCGGTCAAGGCCGGACCTCGATTCTGGCCAGGGAGCCGGTTTCCAGGGCGCACCACAGGGCGCCGTCGTGTGCGGTGATGCCGTGCGGTTCGCAGTCGGTGCGGGAGAGCGCGTACGAGGTGATGTCGCCGTCGACGGTGATCCGGCCGACCCGGCCACCGCCCCACTCGGTGAACCACAGCGCGCCGTCGGGCCCGGCCGTCACCGCGTGCGGCTTGGCCGCGGGGTCGGGCAGCGGGTACTCGGTGACGGCGCCGTCGACGGTGATCCGGCCGATCCGCCCGGCCCCGATCTCGGTGAACCACAGCGCGCCGTCGGGACCCGCGGCGATGCCCACCGGCCCGGCACCCTCGGTCGGCAGCGGGTACGCGGTGCCGTGGCCGTCGGTGGTCAGCCGTCCCACGGCGTTGCCCTGGTTGAGCGTGCACCACAGGGCGCCGTCGGGCCCGGTCGTGAGGGCGGACGGGAAGGCGCCGGGCGCCGGATACTCGGTGACCTCGCCGTCCACGGTGACGCGGCCGACGCGGTCGGCCGAGGAGAGCGTGAACCACATCGCGCCGTCCGGTCCCGCCGTGATGCCGAACGGCCCGCCCCCGGGTGTGCGGGGCGCGAAGGACGCGTAGTCGCCCTCGGGGGTGAGGCGGCCGATGCGGTGCGCCCGGTACTCGGTGAACCACACGGCGCCGTCCGGGCCCGCCGTGATCACGGTCGGTCCGTCGCCGACCGGGTGGACGGTGACCAGTCCGTCGTCCGGGTCCCTGCGGGCGACCGCGCCCCGGTGGACGAGGGTGAACCACAGGGCGCCGTCCGGGCCTTCCGTCAGCGCGTAGGGACCGGCGTCCGCGTCGCTCACGGTGAACTCCCGTACGGAGCCGGTGTCGTGACTCTCGTTGAATTCGTTCATCGAGAGTAAAGTTACCCCGAGGCGATCCTGTTAATCAACATAAAATTGCTACGGAGGTAAGATTCTCCCCATGGACCTGAACGACACCCCGCCGCTGGGCCTGCGCGAGACCAAGAAGCGCGAGACGCGGCAGCTGATCTCCGACCACGCCACCAGGCTGTTCATCGAGCGCGGCTTCGAGCACACGACGATCGCCGAGATCGCCGACGCCGCCCGGGTCGCCAAGAAGACGGTGACGAACTACTTCCCGCGCAAAGAGGACCTGGCCCTGGACCACCAGGACGAGTTCGTCGCCGCCCTGGCCGCCACCGTGACGGCACGCGGAGCCGGCGAGACGCCGCTGTCGGCCCTGCGCCACGCCTTCCTGGCCGCCGTGGCGGCCCAGGACCCCGTCGCGGGCTTCGCCGGCGAGGCGTTCACCCGCATGATCGCCGACAGCCCCACCCTCACCGCGTGTCTGCGCGGCCTCCACGACCGGCGGGAGGAGGCACTGGCCGCCGCCCTGGCCGGCGCGACCGGCACCCCGCCCGACGACGTCACCCCCCGTACGGCCGCCGCCCTGCTCGGCGGGGTCCACCGCGTCCTGTTCGCCCGCATCCAGGAACTGACCCTGTCGGGGCACGCCAACCCGGAGATCGCCGAGGTGCTGGCGCGGGAGGCGCCCCGCGCCTTCGACCTGCTGACACCGGCCCTCGCGGAGTACGGGCGCCGCGCCTAGGGGTGCCGTACGGGCCGTTCCGGCGCGGTCCCGCGCCCGGATGCGCGGTCCCCCGGGCGGACGCAGACTGGCCGGGTGAGTGGAACGCAGACGGAGCGGGACCCGAGCACGCCGGGTGGCCGCCCTCCCTCCCAGTCGCTGGCCCTCGCCGCCATGATGTTCGCGGTGGCGATGACGTTCATCGACCAGACGATCGTCTCGATCGCCGCCCCCGACATCGTCTCCGAACTCGGCCTGTCCGCCTCCGGCATGCAGTGGGTGATCAACGCCTACCTGCTGGCCCTGGCCGCCTTCTTCGCCCTGGGCGGCCGCCTCGCCGACCTGTGGGGCCCACGCCGCGTGGTCGTCGTCGGCACCCTGGTCTTCGTCCTCGCCTCGGTCCTGTGCGGCTGCGTGCCCTCCGGCGACTACGCGCTGGCCTGGCTCATCGTCTTCCGCGCCGTCCAGGGCCTGGGCGCCGCGCTGCTCTTCCCGGCCGCGCTCGCCGTGGTCGTCGCGGTGTTCCCGGTCGGGCGCCGGGGCCGCGCGCTCGCCCTCTTCTTCGGCCTCACCGGCGCCCTGACCGCCGTGGGCCCGCTGCTCGGCGGCTGGCTGACGTCCTGGACCTGGCGGGCGATCTTCTGGGTCAACGTCCCCGTGGCGATCGCGGCGCTGATCCTGACCGCGCTGGCCGGGATTCCCGACCGCCGGCGCGAGGAGTCGCTGGACGTGAAGGGCGCCCTGCTGATCGTCGCCGGCATGGGGCTGAGCGTGCTCGGCTTCCAGCAGTCGGCGACCTGGGGCTGGGACAACGCGGCGACCTGGGTCTGCATCGCGGGCGGCCTCGCGATCCTCTACGCCTTCTGCCGCTACGAACTGCGCACCCGCCACCCCCTGGTCAACCTCGCGGTCTTCCGCGACCGCGCGTTCACCGTGGACGCGCTGGTGCTCTTCTTCGCCATGCTGGCGTTCGTCCCGCTGTTCTTCTTCGCCTCGGTCTACGCCCAGGTCTCGCTCAGCGCCTCACCCAACCAGGCCGCCCTGTACCTGCTGTACTTCTTCGCCGGGTTCGCCCTCGCCTCCCAGTGGGGCGGCCGCATCCTCGACAGGCGGGGCGCCCGCCCGGCGCTGCGGATCGGCTGCGCCCTGGGCGCCGTCGGCTTCGCGCTGTGGGCCGGCAAACTCACCGACCTGTCCATGCACGACCAGTGGCCCTACGCCGCCCTCGCGGGCGCGGGCATCGGCTTCGTCCTCGCCCCCGCGTCGACGGACGCCGTCAACCGCTCGATCGACTCCTCCTACGGCGAGGTCACCGGCATCACCCAGACCGTCCGCAACTACGCCGCCAGCGTCGGCCTGGCCGTCTTCGGCACCCTGCTGACGCACTCCATGACCGACCGGGTCGAGGAGACCCTGAGCACCCGCGGAGTACCGGCCGACGACCGGCGTTCCATGGCCCGGGACGTCACGGAGGCGATCACCGGCAACGCGGACACCCGCACCCCCACGGGCGACGGCCCGACCGAGACCGCGATGCGGGACGCGATGCCCGCGATCCGCCTCGACTTCGCCGAGGCCAACCAGTGGGTCTTCTACGGCATGGCCGTCGCCCTCGCGATCGGCTACTTCTGCGCACTGCGCCACCCGGGCGGCCGGGCGGAGGACCTGCACGCGGCTCCCGACGGGACCGGTGCCGGCGCGGCGACCGCCCCCCGGCCGGTCACCGGCCCTCACGACGCCGGGAGTTGAGGCGGGCGGCCTGCCGCGTCAGATGGTCGCGCTCGGCGAGGTCCGGCGCGTTGTGGGCCGCCTCGGCGTACAGCCGTGCCGCCGTGTCCACATCGCCGTCGCGCTCGTGCAGGTACGCCGCCACCGCCGCGTAACGGGGCAGCGCCGCATCCAGCTCGGCGAGCGCCGCCAGCCCGGCGCGCGGGCCGTCGGCCTCCCCGACGGCGACCGCCCGGTTGAGCCGGACCACCGGGTTGCCGGTCAGCCGCGCGAGCTCGTCGTACCACTCCACGATCTGCACCCAGTCGGTCTCCCCGGCGGTGGGCGCGTCGGCGTGCAGGGCGGCGATCGCGGCCTGGGCCTGGAACTCGCCCAGCCGGTCCCGGGCGAGCGCCGCCTGAAGGACCTCCACCCCCTCGGCGATCGACACGGTGTCCCAACGGCCGCGGTCCTGCTCGGCGAGCGGCACCAGACTGCCGTCGGCCGCCGTCCGGGCCGCGCGCCGGGCGTGGTGGAGCAGCATCAGCGCGAGCAGCCCCGCCACCTCGGGATGGTCGACGGAGGCCGCGAGCTGCCGGGTGAGCCGGATGGCCTCGGCGGCCAGGTCGACGTCACCGGAGTAGCCCTCGTTGAAGACCAGGTAGAGCACGCGGAGCACGGTGGCGACATCGCCGGGCCGGTCGAACCGGACATCGGCGACGGTGCGCTTGGCCCGGCTGATGCGCTGGGCCATCGTCGCCTCGGGCACCAGGTACGCCCGCGCGATCTGCCGGGTGGTCAGCCCGCCGACGGCGCGCAGGGTGAGCGCGACGGCGGAGGACGGGGTGAGCGAGGGATGCGCGCACAGGAAGTACAGCTGGAGCGTGTCGTCCGCGTCCGGTGCCGGTCCGGGCGCCGGCTCCTCCTCGACGCGGTCCTCGCGCCGCCGGCGGGCGGTGTCGGCGCGGGCCGCGTCGAGGAACCGCCGCCAGGCCACGGTGACGAGCCACCCCTTCGGGTCCCGCGGCGGGTCGGCCGGCCAGCCCCGGACCGCCTCGACCAGCGCGTCCTGGACCGCGTCCTCGGCCGCCGCGAAGTCGGCCCCGCGGCGGACGAGGACGGTCAGCACACCGGGGGTGAGGCTCCTGATCAGGGCCTCGTCCATCGGAGCCCTGTCAGGTGGAGCCTCGTCCACCGAATCCCCGTCCGTCGGAGCCGCGTCCATCGGGAGGTCACTCCGTGACGGTCGGGTGCGCCCCCATGAACGGACGCAGCTCCAGCCACTCGTGGATCGGCCTCCCGCCCGCGCCCGGGGCGGCGGACAGCTCCCCGGCCAGCTCGACGGCGCGCTCGTAGTCGTCGACGTCGATCACCATCCAGCCGGCGATGAGGTCCTTGGTCTCGGCGAACGGCCCGTCGGTGACCGGCGGCCGCCCCTCACCGTCGTACCGCACCCATGTCCCCTCGGGGGCGAGCGCCTGCCCGTCGACGAACTCGCCGGTCTTCTCGAGCCGGGCCGCGAAGTCGTTCATGTACTGGATGTGCGCCGAGACCTCGTCCGGCGTCCACTGGTCCATCGGCACGTCGTTGGCCGGTGCCGGGGCGCCCCGGTAGTGCTTGAGCAGCAGGTACTTGGCCATGATGCCTCGTCTCCTCGGTGCTGATGCGGCCCATTGTGGCCGCCTTCACCCCTGGGACGGAGCCGGACGCGCGTCCTCGACACGGCGGGAGGGATCAGACGGAAGATTTTTCCGAGACGTCCCTCAGGACCCCTTCCACACCGTGTAGGAAGGTCGCGGAGATCAGCTCGGGGTCGAAGAGGCACCCGGCCGCCATCGCGCCGTCCCGCAGCATGACGAGGTGCCGCCCGGCGGCGTCCACGGGTCCCCGGCCCTCGCCCACTCGCGCCAACAGCTCCGTGACGGTGTCCAGGAACCACTGCCGGTGGGCCAGCACCGCCCGGTGCACGGGGTGCTCCGGGTCCGGGTACTCGGCCACGGCGTTCAGGAAGGCGCAGCCGCGGAAGCCGGGGGACCGGATCCCGTCGACGATGGACCGCGCGACGGCCCGGACCTGCCCGGCGGCGGAGGGCGTACCGCTCACGGCCGCGGCCACCTGCGCCCGGATGCCCCGGTCGGCCTGGTCGAGGTAGGCGAGGATCAGATCCTCCTTGCCCGAGAAGTGCCGGTACAGCGTGGCCCGCGTGACCTGCGCCTCCGCGGTGATCCGGTCGATGCCGACGGAGTGGATGCCCTCCGAGTAGAAGATCTTCGTGGCGGTGCCGAGCAGTCGGGCTCGCGCTTCGGAGGGGGGACGGACTTCCGCGCTCGGGCTCATGGGGCCACCGTATCAAGGTGGCGAGGTAGAACGTTCGGTCTTGACAGGGGGCGGTGGGAGGCTCTTGACTGCATGACGAGACCGAACGTTCTACCTCACCCTCGCAAACCTCCTCACCGAAAGGCCCTCCGTGGACACCACCTCCGCCTCCGCGTCCGCCTCGACCGTCGCCGCACCGCCCGCCGGCGTCCCCGTCACCCTGCGCAAGCTGTACTTCGTCCGCTTCGCGTTCGCCGCCGTATGGGCCGCCCTGCTCTTCGCCACCGCCGACACGCTGGGCCCGCTCAGCACCACGCTCCTGCTGGTCTATCCGCTGTTCGACGTCGGGGCCGCGATCGTCGACGTCCGGTCGGCGCGGGCGAACGGCGGCCCGGCCGTCCCCCTGTACGCGAACATCGCGATCAGCTCCCTGACGGTCCTCGCCCTCGCGCTCGCCGCCACCTCGGGCATCCCGGCCGTCCTGCGCGTCTGGGGCGCGTGGGCCGTCACCGCGGGCATCGTCCAGCTCGTCGCGGGCGCCGTCCGCCGCCGGCTGGGCGGCCAGTGGCCGATGATCGTCAGCGGCGCCGTCTCGACGCTCGCCGGCGTCTCGTTCGTGACGCAGGCCGGCGCCGACGACCCGTCCCTGGGCAGCCTCGCGGGCTACGCCTTCCTCGGCGGCGTCTTCTTCCTGGCCTCGGCGGTCCGTCTGACCCGGCGGCGGTCCGCCTGACCCGGGGGACGCGCAGTCCGGCCCGACGGGACGTGTGACTCCGGGACCTTCGAGCACCCGTGGCAGTACCCGGGGGAGTCGCGAGCGACGGAAGGAGCCGACCGTGCCGCACCACTCACCCACCCCGCCGGAGCCGGGGAAGCCGAGGGAACAGGGGACGCCGGGGAAGCCGCCCGAGGGCGTCGCGGACATCCAGTTCATCGGCAACGCGACCCTGCTGATCCGCTACGGCGACCTGACCCTCCTGACGGACCCCAACTTCCTCCACCGCGGCCAGCGGGCCCACCTCGGCTACGGACTGGTCTCGCGCCGGGTCACCGAGCCGGCCCTCGACGTGACGGAACTGCCGCACGGGGACCTGGACGCCGTGATCCTCTCCCACCTCCACGGCGACCACTTCGACCGGGTGGCCCGCCGCGGCCTGGACCGCGGCCTGCCGTTCATCACCACCCCGCACGGCTCCCGCCTCCTGAAAGGCCTGTACGGCTTCCGCCGCGCCGCCGGCCTGCACACCTGGCAGCGGTACACCGTGCACCGCGGCGACTCCACCGTCCGCGTCACCTCGCTCCCCGGCCGCCATGCGCCCGGCGCCGCCCGCTTCCTGCTGCCGCCGGTGATGGGCAGCCTGCTGGAGTTCGGCGACCGCACGGGCGAGACCCGCCTCGTCCTCTACCTCTCCGGCGACACCCTGATGTACGACGGCCTGCGCGAGATCGCCGTACGCCACCCGGACATCCACCTGGCCGTCCTGCACCTCGGCGGCACGACCCTGCCCGGCGGTCTCGTGGTCACCATGGACGCCGAGCAGGGCGCCGACCTGCTCGACCTGCTCCGCCCGCGCCAGGCGCTGCCCGTGCACTACAACGACTACACGGTCTTCCGCTCCCCCTTGGAGGACTTCCTCACGGAGGCCGACCGCAGGGGCCACACCGACCGCCTGCTGCGGTGCGCACCGGGCGAGCACGTGACGGTGGGCGCGCAGGCGAGGGCCTGACGGGGCCGGCGAGGCGGCGGAAGGGACCGGCGAGGCGGCCGAAAGGAGAAGAGGGGGCTTGCCCGGCAGGCAGCGGCCCCAGGAAGATCGTCACTCGTGCGCCTCAACGAACTCAACGCCCACGAACGCCGGTTGTGGGACGCCTACCCGCAAGGCCGCCCCGTCGCAGCCTCGGACACCCCGCACGACCCGGGCGCGTCGGGCGCCCCGCACGACCCGGCGGCACCGGACCGAACGATCCGGTCCGAAGTCGTCGCGGCCCTGCTGCTGGGCGCCAACGACGCGGGCGGGCCGGGAGACCGCCCCGCACTCCGCCTGACCGGTGCACGGATCACGGGCCTCCTGGACCTCCGGTTCACGGAGATCACGGCACCGGTCGTCCTGACCGACTGCCGCTTCGACGAGGCACCGCTGCTGAAGGGCGCCCGGACCCGGGAGCTGGCCATGACGGGCTGCACCCTGCCCGGACTCGTGGCGGACACGGCACAGATCGACGCGAGACTGACCCTCACCCGCTGCCGCCTCACGGGCCCCCTGGTCCTCTCCCGCACCCAGATCAACGGAGACCTGGACCTGCGCCACACGAAGATCACCTTCCCGGACGGCGAGGCGATATCGGCGGTCCACGCCCAGGTGGGAGGCGACGCACTGTGCACCGACCTGGCCGTGGAGGGGACGTTCCGGCTGTCCGGCGCGGCCGTGGACGGCGAGTTCGACCTGGAGGGCGCCTCGCTCCACGCCCCCGGCCGCCACGCCCTGGACGCCTACCACGTGCGCGTCACCGAGGACTTCACCTGCCACCCCGGCTTCAGCGCCGAGGGCCGGCTCATCCTCTCCGGCGCCACGGTCGGGGCGGCCATCGGCTTCTGCGGCGCCCGGCTGAGCAACACCGGTGACGTCGCCCTGGAGGCGGTGGACGTCACCGTCGCCCGCAACTTCGACCTGGGCCTCGGCCTCACGGTCGACGGCGCGGTGAAACTCGACGGCACCCGCGTCGGCACGGAACTCAGTCTCCGCGACGCCGAACTGACCCACCCGGGCGGCACCGCCCTGTCCCTGCGGGCGGTCCAGGCCCGGGAAGCGGACCTGCGCACCCGGCGCCCGGTCGACGGAACGGTGGACGCCCGCAACGCCCACCTCGGCACGCTCCACGACGACCGGGACACCTGGCCCGCCGACCTCCGCCTGACCGACACGACGTACGACACGCTGGCCACCCCCCTGTCGGCCACCGAGCGCATCCGCTGGATCCGCCGCTCACCCGGCGGCTACCTCCCCCAGCCCTACGAGCAACTGGCGGCGGCCTACCGGCGTATCGGCCACGACGACGAGGCCCGCACGGTCCTCCTGGCCAAACAACGTCACCGCCGCGCCGGCCGCCCCGCCCACACCCGCCTCTGGGGCCACGTCCAGGACGCCGCCGTGGGCTACGGCTACCGTCCCCTCCGCGCCGGTCTCTGGCTCCTGGCCCTACTGGCCTGCGGCGCCCTCTACTTCGCCCTGCACACCCCGGACCCCCTCGACCCCGGCAAGGCGCCCCCCTTCAACGCCGTCTTCTACACCCTCGACCTCCTCGTCCCCATCATCACCTTCGGCCAGGAACCCGCCTTCGCCCCCCGGGGCCCCGGCCAGTGGCTCTCGTACACCCTGATCGCGTCCGGCTGGATCCTGGCGACGACGGTGACGGCGGGGGTGTCGCGGGCACTGAGCAGGCAGTGAGACCGATCCGAACAAGGCCCTCGTAGGCCGCTGCCCATGCCCCTATCCTGCGGCCATGCCGGAGCAACCAGCCGTACGACCGCCCAGCGAGGCCCTGTTCACCTCGCCGCGTTCGCTGTCCGAGGCCGCGGCCGCCCTGCCGAGGACCGCGGGGCTGTACGCCTGGTGGGCCCCGCAGAGCGCGCTCCCCTCCTTCCCGGGACCGGTGAACCCGGCGGATCCCGGACACCGGCTGCTCTACCTCGGCAAGGCCACCCGCCTGCGCACCCGCATCACGTCCAACCACCTGCGCCGCTCCGGAAGTTCCACGCTGCGACGCACACTGGCGGGCCTGCTCATGCCCACGGAGGGCTACCGGACGGTGCGGACGGACCGGGTGGTCCTCGTCCCGGAGGACGAGGAGCGTCTCACCGCATGGATGCACGAGCACCTGACCCTCACGTGGGCCGAACACCCTGACCCGCTCCCGGTGGAACGCGAGTTGATCACCCGCCTGAACCCCCCGCTCAACGTCGACGGCGCGAGCGCGGGCGCCGCACTCGACGCCGTGCGGAAGGCCCGCGCCCGGTACCACGAAAGCGCGGGACCTCCCCCGGGGCGAGCACCCAGGTGACTTTTACGCCCTCGCGTGCTCTCCTGGCCCGGAAATGGACGACGATGACAGCGAATACCAGCGAGCCGCCCAGCAAGCCGCCCGAGCGACCCGGCGCGCCTGGTCAACCATCGCCTGGACCACCGGAGCACTCGGCTGCACGCTGATCACCGTCGCCCTCCTCTGCACGGCCGCGGCCGTTGCCTGCCTCTACGTCGTAGTGACGAGCCACTACTGATCACCGACGGCATGACCCCGTGAACGCCGGGCGTCGGCCGTGCTGTCGGAGGCGGCTTGTAGCCTGCACGCATTCGACGATCGGACGGTCGGACGATCACGGGTACGGGTACGGGCGTGCGGGCACGGGGCGGGCGTCCAGGGGCGGGAGCGCGGGGATTTCGATGAGTGGCGCACATCCGACGAGAAGCAGCAGACCGGGCCTCTCGGCCGGTGCACTCGTCGTCGCGGGGGTCCTCCTCGCCGCGATCGGCGCCGTCGGCGCCTGGCTCCAGCGCGACGCTCCCGGCGGGAGCGCGCAGCCGCGTACGGAGCTCACCGCGAGCAACCCGCCCCCCGGTCTGCCCGCCGCGCTCACCACCGGCCAGCACCTCCGCTGGTCCCGCTGCACCTCGCCGCCCACCGCGCGCAAGGGCTACGACTGCGCCGCCATGAAGGCCCCCCTCGACTACCGGAAACCGGACGGCAGGACGATCGACGTCGCCCTGATCCGCCGCAAGGCCACCGGCCCGAACGCCCGGCGCATCGGCTCGCTCGTCCTCAACTTCGGCGGCCCCGGCGTGTCGGGCGTGAGCGGACTCCCCGAACGCCTCAAGCAGTACGAGCCGCTCCTCGACCGCTACGACCTGGTCTCCTTCGACCCTCGCGGCGTCGGCGCGACCATCCCCGTGCGCTGCGGGAAGACCGCGGACGACACCGGTTACGACGGGGCCGACGCCTGCGCCGAGCACTCCGGGGCGATCCTCCCGTTCGTCGGCACCTCGCACACCGCGCGCGACCTCGACCTGATGCGCTACCTCCTCGGCGACGAGCGGCTGCACTACTTCGGCGTCTCGCACGGAACGACGCTCGGCGCGGTCTACGCCCACCTGTACCCGTCGCACGTCGGACGGCTCGTCCTGGAAGCGCCCGTCGATCCGACCGAGGATCTCAGCGAGCAGCAGGTGTCCCAGGTCAAGGCGGTCCAGGCGGCGTTCGACCGGTTCGCCGCGCACTGCGCGGCCCGTATCCGCCACTGCCCGACCGGTGACGGGCCCGAGGAGGCCGAGCGGCGCATGGCGGGCTTGGCCGACCGCCTGAAGAAGAAGCCCGCCCCGGCCGGCGCCGGAAGGAACCTCGACGCCGACGACCTCGCGCACGCCGTCGGCGACCATCTCGTCCGCGGCACGGACGGCTGGGAGCCGCTCGCCAAGGCCCTCACCGCGCTGATCGACGACAACGACGGCCGTCCGCTGAGCAAGGGCGCGGACGACACCGGATCCGCCGACCGGGCGGCGACCCCGCACGACAACAGCCGCACCGCCCAGACCGCGATCACCTGCGCGGACTCCAGCCTGCGCCCCGGCTTCGAACGCCTCGACCGGGACGAGGCCCGCGTCAAGGCCGCCTCGCCCGTCTTCGGCGAGGCCTGGTCCACCGGCGTCTACCTCTGCTACGACTGGCCGTTCGACGGCGAGCGCGCCACGCCCCAGGTGAACGCCGACGGCGCCGCCCCCGTCCTGGTCGTCGGCGGCACCGGCGACCCGACCACCCCCTACCCCGGCGCCCGCCACATGGCCCACGCCCTGGGCGACGGCGTCGGCGTCCTCCTGACCGCCGAGGAGGAGGGCCACGGCACCTACCCGCAGAACCGCTGCGTCACGAAGACGGTCGACACATACCTCCGCACGGGCCACACCCCGGCCGTGGGCACGGTGTGCCGGGGCAGCATGTCCTGAGACCCGTACGGATGCTCCGCCGGGCGGCTCAGCAACACCGCGGACGTTGGCAACGCCCCCTGACCCTGTTCAGGTGCTCTTCCACCAGGTGGGGCGGGGTCGGCGCTGTCCTCGCCCTCTTCGCCCGATGACCGCGGCCCCGCGCTCCCACCGGGAGGGAGGCCGCTTTGTCATGCCTGGGGGGCGGCGACGCTCGGGAGCGGGACTCCGCGGCCCCACAGCTCTTCGGCGTGCTCGGAGAACCGATCGAACAGTCCGCCCTGCCCGCGCCGTCGCACGTGCATCAGTGGGGAGTCGTGGCCGACGACGCGCGCCAGATGCGGCGTGATGAACGCCTGGTCGTCGAAGCGAAACACCGACAACGACACGTGATTCGTGGCGTCCTCGGCGGCCGAGTACCGCACCTGGATCTGCGGGACGTCGGCCAGCCTGGCGAGTTCCTCGAGGGACATGCGGATGCGGGTGGACACCGTCAGTGCCACGCCCTCGATGACCTCGCGCTGCCTGGTGACGTCGCCGTCGGGGTCTCCGAGCAGGAACCGAACCTGGCACCCGGACACCGCCTTCTGCCGCAGCGTCGCCGTGATGGCCGGGACCTGGGTCCACAGGAAGTAGTTGGTGTACCCGGCGAAGAGCAGCTCCTCGGACGCGTTCTCGATCAGCTCCGTCCAGGCGGTCGACGGGCAGGCGGACCGGTACGGGTACGTCTGGATGACTTCGCGGTCCCCGCCCGTCTTCAACCGTTCCCTGACGGCCTTGGGCCACAGCATGTCTGACTCAACTCCCAGCGCCTGCGAGGCGTCTTCCCTGTTCCTTGCGTGCGGGATCAGCGCGTCGTCGGCGATCCAGCGCTCCACTGTCTTCCCCGATACGCCGACGCGAAGCGCGAGCTGCCTCGGAGAGAGTCCGGCGGAATCCATAGCTGATCGTAAGGCCGTATTCAAGGCTCCCCCTGTGGACGTTTGGACGCTTTCGAAGCTAGCGCCCTTACGCCCCAACTGTCTGCCCGGACGTACTGATTTGGGCCTGATGGGGCATCACGATGGGCTGCAAGACCCCGGCGACTGCCGCGAACGGCCCCGGGGCATGTCCGACACCCAAGGAGTGCCGACGTGCCGCACGCTACCGCCCCCGTGGACCTGAAAACGATGCGAGAGACGGCAAGCCTGCTGCTCGCCCCTGACGCGGACAAGCCGGACCCCGGCGAGCTGGAGAAGCTGCGCCGGGCACTGACCGGGATGGCGTACATCGCCGTCCCGGAGATCGAGGCCGCCGCTGGGAAGCTCCCGAAGGACGACGTGCCCCGGGCTTGCGCACTGGCGTGCGTGGGCGAGGCGCGGATGCGGCTCCGGGCGGAGCCCGGCGAGACGTTCGAGCAGCGGCTGGCCATCGCGAAGAAGCTGGCCCGCTTGGTTCGCGCGCTGGCCGACCACTGCCAGACGCTGGGCTGCGCGTCGTAGGCCGCTCACAGACTCCCGCCCAGGCCGGGCAGACCCGGCAAGGTGCCCCGACCCGGGCGGGTCATCCCCATCCGCAACGAGCGAAGGAGATCTCGTGACCATACCTCCGGGCCCGACCCCGCCTCCCACTGTGGCGCTGCCCGCCCTCGTGCGCATGCTCATCACCGACCAGCAGTTCGCCAGCGTCCGCGGCACCATCCTGGACGCCAACCCGGACATGGACGAGACGATGGCCGGCCGGATCGTCGACGAGGGTCTCAAATTCGTGGCCGCCTGCGCGACCAGCCCGAACCTGGGCCTGGCCCCGTCGCAGATCGTCGACGAGGGCTGGCACGCCCTGATCCTCCACACCGCCATGTATGCCGAGCTGTGCGAGCGGCTCGGCGGCGGGTTCGTCCACCACTACCCGGGCTACGACCCCACCAACTACGACCCGCCGATCCTGGACCGGACCCGTGAGTCCATCGCGGCGCTCGGCTGGGAGGCGGACCCGGAGCTGTGGGGGCCGCCGGCCGACGAGACGCTGGTGTCGGTGGCCGCCAGGTGCCAGCACGCGCCCGAGTGCACGATTCGGCCCATGCCGAAGCCGGAGCCCCCCGTAGCCTGAGGGCTGGAGGTGCTCATGTCCGAGTGGATCGACCCGCGGTACGCGGACCTGGTGGCGGCGTGGAAACGCTCGCAGCAGCCGACCTCGCGTGACCCGCAGGAGGAGCGGCCGGTGCGAGGGTTCGTGATCTCGCCCAAGCCCTGACCGCCGTACCGACCGCGGCCCGTCTCCGTCCCCGTAGGAGGCGGGCCGCGCCGTCGTGTCAGCTCCTCCATCTCGACGCTCATCGCGTCGGCGGCGCGGATCAGAGTGTCCAGGACAGGCGAGAAGTGGCCGTTCTCGATCCGGCTCTACGTGGCGACGTCGATGCCGCCCCTGCCGTACACGCACGAGAAGGCCCCGGACCGCCGCTGACCTGCGACTTCCGGGGCCTTAGCTCTGCTCAACTACTGTGCCCCCGGCAGGATTCGAACCTGCGACACCCGCTTTAGGAGAGAGGCGGGGGGGGGGGCGCTGACCTGGAGCTTCGATACCTAGTCAGGCGGCGGGAACTCGTCCGCGAGGCACCGCTGTTGACCGCAGCTGCCCTCTGTATCTGGCACGGCAGTGGCACGAACCTCAGCCGACGACAGTCGGCCACGACGGCGGGCGGCCGACCGACCACGCACGCGTGTGCCTCGCTGCACCCTCTCCGGCCTCAGCCACGTTATTGGTGTGTGTCGTCGACTGGAGCAAGCGGACACGGCCGGCCCGTGACGACGGCCGGAGCCTTCAGCTTGGGAAGCACCTTGCGTACAGCAATAGTCGCCGGCATGGAGCCTCAAACACCAGATGACTCACCGGCGATAAATGGGTCCTCGTGAGGCGCATCAACCGTCCAGTACCCGTAACGATTTTCCAGGACAGCCAGATAGTCATCTGGGATTAGCTCGCCATGGGGAGCCAAGCCCCAAGTCTTCAGGGTGGCTGCAAATGAGAAAGCAAGATGTGTCCGCAGTGAATCTTCCGTCACGAGATGAGCCGGAATTAGGACATCCTGCGGGGCTTCCGAGGCGAACAAAGCGTCTGGACTGGTCTGACCGAACGTCTCCTCAGTGAACGTGTGCCGGTAATTAAGCACTTGGTTAGCAAGAGCTTGAAGGATGTGCCAGTCCTTCCATCCCTGATCTCTTAGACAAGTAACTGTATGATGGAAAGTGGAATCGGCGTTAAGTGCCATTAGCGTGTGCGGAAGCATGCGCGCAAAGGACTGGTAGCGACGCTCGCATCGAATGATGGCCTCTCCTTCGGTAAAACCGGGGCCTGGCTTATCGATTTCGCGCAATGAAGGAGGCGTAAGGGGTTCCCCATACCCTTTTATACCCCAAGGGTGAATCTCTTTCCTAGATGTGGCTTCGAAGGCTTCGTTATCGATGAACGAGATAGCGCGATCATAGCGAATGTGAGGCATTAGCCGCTCGAGGTGTCCGGGGCGCAGTGCCTGCTGCATATGCTCACTCAGCCGTTCTTCCGGAAGCAATGAAATCTCGCTCAGGATCAGCAGGATGATGGAAGCCACTTCAGCGTGCGCGTCAAAGAAGTCGAGCTTGTTTGGTCCTTCATCGCGAGTTAGTCTAACTTTCCAATGTCGTTCCTGCTGTGCGGTGCTACGCAATCTCCGTGGTTCCGCGTGCGCGGCTTGACCGTTAGGCGAGCGTACGGTCGCTAGGTCTACAAGGATTTTGGACGGGCAAAGGACCAGGTCAATGTCGCTGAGCAGCGTATAGAGTTCCTGCGCTGCCGCCACGAACCTCTCGGCAGCCATGACTTCTGTTCGGCGATTCTCACAACGGATCCTCCACGAGACGCCGTGCATTTTCCATGTGATTTCACGCTTCGTGCCGCAATCGGCAAAGGCTTGCTGCCCGATATCTGACTTCAGTTGTCCCTGAACTTCATGTGCGCCGTCCTGAACTGAAGAGAGTGAGGGTGCCGCGGGAATCTGCTCACTTCCGGTAATGCCTATATGGCGGTCAATGAAAGAAGTGGCCTTGGTCGAGTCCATGAACGTGGAAACCCACCTTACATAGGCCAGCGCTTCCACGACCGATTTCAGGTCATCCCAGCGTTGAACGTCGTCGGCTGCGCAGCGGATTTCAGAATGAGAAGCAAGGGCGTAATCTGCAAGGATTACGAAAGAGAACCAATTCCCCGCCAAGAAGTCACAGAAACAGGCTTCAAGAAGCGATGTAGGCACTGATTCATGTCGCGCAACTCTAGCAGAGGCTACGGCGCCGGCCGCTAGAAAGTAGTGCTTAGCGGCATAAAAGAGTCCAAGATTCCGAAACGCCTCTGCTGTGGCGAACATGACTCTGATGGAGCTGTCAAAGTCATCACCTGAAAGCCAGTTCTTCCTTGCGATAACCAAATCGGCGAGCGATTCGAGTGGTAGGTCAGCCTGCAGTAGAGCCGTCGCTCTTTTCCAGGCAGATTCAGCACGAGCGGACTTGCCCGACTGCCGTTCTACGGCTAGGTCGAGCTCCCGTGTAAGGATTGGCCAAGCGGGGATGTTGACAAAGAATTGTGCACGCATAGATACGTGTTCAGCAAGCTGTTTAATTGGGAAAAAGGGCGCCTTCTCAATCTTTCCGAGGAGCTCCAGCCAGCAGGTCACGGCCCCCTCTGCGTCGAGCAGGAAAATGTCCTGGCGGAGAACGACCTCACCGCGTTGTATGAGTTCAGTTAGGCGCGATTGAGGCATCGGCGGAACAGGGCCGTACGCACGCCTTCCAGGCGGGTCTTCCGCGACCCTGCCAAGGTCAAGTCCGCACAGGAGGGTCGCCTTAGTGTCCAGGAATTCGCAAATGTCGCCCTCATCTGTTGCGGTTTGGATCAGATTGCCTACGTGCCGAAGCAAGCGTTGCCCGTAGCCCAGGATCCATTCTTTGTCTATTGAAGTGGTCCGATGCAACCATGCTGCTTGCACGTACATTAGAAGAACGCTCACATCTTCCAGCTGGCTCGGCGTGGAGTACGTAAGTGCGCGCTCTAGATAGGCCTTAACTGAGTCGTCGGCTGGTGTCATATCTTCCAAGCCGCGAAGCCGTGCGACCGCTATCTCGTAGGTCGCAATATCTTGCATTTCCTGAGGGTGGCTATTCCCGCCGAATGGAGTGATAGCGTTAATCCAGAACTCAATGTCTCCCCTGAGGTTGGCTTGGCGCGTTGCATACCGAATGCAGCTTCGCAGGTCCATTAGATCGCCGTAAGAACCCGTGAGTTCTACTCCGCCCTGCATGTAGCGCTTCTGCTCCCTGTACCATTCAGGCGCCTTAACCCTTTGCGGAAGGAATGCTGTGGGCACGTTAAGATGTTGAACGGCGATCCAGGTATTTCGTTCCTGAGCCAAAGCCTCAGAGAGTGCCACTCCGTCTATTATTTCAAGGGCCACGTTGTGCTCTTCGTGGGCTCTTCGTATTAGGTCGTGACGTTTGGCAGCTGCAACTTCGGCCTCGGCGAAAAAGAAGACGCGGTCAACTGATGTTCCTGTCCCACAGATAGATGACAGGTCGCCCATTACTTTGGACGCAATGTTATTTACCTGGAGTGTACATGCGAAAACAACTGTCTCATCCGGGGCCAGGCCAATAAATATGCCGCCTGTGCCCAAATTGCTTTTTAGATAGGTGTGGAAGGTTTCGAAGTCCCTCCCCTGGTCCCCGCCAGCTGCTACGGGCCCTGTGGCAGGTAGGATGTTGGCCAAAATGTTCTGACGAGCGAAATCCCTGCAGATATCCTCAAACTTGTGGTGGCCATTTCGCGCCCGAAGCTGAGCCAGTTGGAAGCGCAGGTAACTGGTCAGCTCCTCTTGGGACCAAGTTTGAACATCTTGCTCACCCTGTCGCGCCAACGTCATGCCAGGATGGTATGCCGCCTTGGGGGCGGCTGGTGGGTGTTCTCATAGGTCGGCGGAGCGGGTTTGGTCGCTGGCCTGCCCGGTCTGGGGTCGAGCATGACTAGGGGGCCGTACGCTGGTTGGCAACTCGGACAGGCTTTGGACCTGCTCGCAATGTGCACGAGTGGCCCCCTGGTCATGCTCGACGCGGGACCCGGACCGGGGAGGTGGCTAAAGCCGTGGAGCCGACCGGCCTCAGCCACGACGTGCCCCTTCTATGAGGTCGGCGGCTGATTGCTGTGCGCGCGGCACGGACGCCGGCCGGGCTGGAGCGGGGCGGAGACAGGAGCGCAGGCCCGGCCGGGGGCCGGGCCGCGCGCGGTGAGCGGAGCGAGCCGCCTTGAACCAGTAGAGAAAGTTGTAACTCAGTCGGCCTGCTGGGGCTTGTCCGGTCCCGGTAGCTGCTTGACACTTCGCTCCCAGCTGATTGAGCCGACGGTGGTCAAGGCGTACCAACTGCTGCGCGCCCTGATGAATACGGCCGTCGACGACGAACTGATCCGGCGCAATCCGTGCCGCATCAAGGGCGCAGACCGCTACGACGTGCCCGAGCGGCCGGTCCTCACGGTCGCGGAGGTCTTCGCCGTTGCCGACTCCATCGCGCCGCGCTACCGACTGCTCGTGCTCCTGGCGGCCTTCACCACCCTCCGGTTCGGGGAGCTGGCGGCCTTGCGACGCCGGGACATCGACCTGGAGGCGCTGACTGTCACTGTGCGCCGCGCTCAGGCCGAGTTGCAGGACGGTCGGCTCTTCGACAAGGCGCCGAAGTCCGCGGCCGGGGTGCGCTCCGTCTCCTTCCCGGCCGAACTGCTCGACGCGGTCACGCACCACCTGGAGCACTTCGCCGCTCCTGGACGTGAGGGTCACGTCTTCGTCGGGTCGCAGGGTGGGCAGTTGCGTCGCAGTAACTTCCGGGACGACTGGGTCGCGGCTCGGAAGGCGGCTGACGTCACGGCCGAACTGCACTTTCACGACCTACGGCACACGGGCAACACGCTCGCCTCCACGGCCGGGGCCAGCACCCGGGAGCTGATGACGCGGATTGGGCACAGTAGCTCCCGAGCCGCGCTGATCTATCAGTACATGACCAGCGACCGGGACAGGGCCATCGCGGACCGCCTTGGGGCCATGATCCGGGGCGGCGGGGGAGTGGCCTCAGGGTCCACCGGGGAGGACGCTGAGCGGACGTAGTGGCACGCGTGTGGCACGGCGCCTGAAACGGCTAAGGGCCAGCCTGGGAGGAAACCCCTCCTGAGCTGGCCCTTCTACGTGTGCCCCCGGCAGGATTCGAACCTGCGACACCCGCTTTAGGAGAGCGGTGCTCTATCCCCTGAGCTACGAAGGCGGGGCGTGCCGCTGTGGGCGGCGGTGCCAACAGGTTAGCGGATTGGAGGCGGGGGTGGAGGGGGAGGCCGGGGTGTGGGTCACGTCGGGGGGACGTGGACGAAGCGGCCTGCTACGCGGAGGTCTGCCTCGATGGCGGTTGCCGTCCGGGACAGTTCCGGGAGGAGCTCCGTTTCGCAGGCCGTCGGTGTGCGGCGGGCCGGGTGTGTGGCGACGTTGATCGCCGCCGTCACTCTTCCCGTGCGGTCGTGCACCGGGACCGCGATGGCGCGCAGGCCGGCTTCCAGTTCCTCGTCGACCAGGGCGTAGCCCCGGGCCCGCACCTGCGGGTGGGCCAGGAGGACGCGGCCCAGGGCCGTCGCGTGGGCCGGGAGGCGGGTGCCGAGTGTGACCCGGGCGCTCAGGACGTGGGGCGCGGAGGCCCGGGCCGTGTACTGGATCTCCTCGCCCGAGTCGGACAGGACGGCCAGCGAGGTCGATTCGTGGACGCGGTCGGCCAGGGCCGTTAGGTGGGGCTGGGCGATCTCGGGGAGGGAGGTGCGGGAGAGGGGCGGGAAGCCCAGGGACAGGACCCGGGGGGTGAGGGTGAAGGTGGCGTCGGGGGCGGGGGCGACCAGGCCCGCGTGCGTGAGCGTGATCAGGGCCCTGCGTGCGGTGGCCCGGGCCAGGCCCGTTGCCCGTGCGACCTGGGTCAGGGTGAGCGCGGAGCGGCCCTCGCCGAAGGCGGTCAGGACCGTCAGGCCGCGGGCCAGGGACTCCACGAACTCCCGGCCGAGTTCCTGTTTCGACGCGCCGGTCCAGGTGGCCAGGTCTGTGCGGGGCGGTCCGGGGGCCGGGGGCGGGGCCGTGCGCAGGTCGGTCTCCATGGCCGTTACCGCCGCGCGCAGGCGGGGGAGCAGCGTCGTCCGCAGGTCCGGGGCCGTGTGGCGGCTGGTGTGGCTCACCACGCTCGCCACGCAGGCCAGGCGGCCGGTGCCGGGGTCCCGTAGGTCCCGTACGGGGACCGAGAGCGCCACCAGGCCCGGTTCGATCAGCTGGTCGTCCAGTGCGTAGCCGTCGCTCGCCGCAGTGGTCGTACGGAGGACGAAGTCGTCGTCGGGGGTGGGGTGTTGGCGGGGCGGTACGGCGGGGAAGGTGCGGTCCGCCGGGTCTGCAGCCCGGCGGCTCCGCCAGCGGTGCCAGTCCGGGTCCGTCCATTGCGTGGCGAAGAGGGGGCCGGGGGCGGTGCGTTCGGCCGGGAGCAGGTCGCCGATGCGGAAGCTCAGGGACATGGCGCGGCGGCGGGTGGCCTGGTGGATGAAGCGGACGCCGTCCCGGTCGCCGACCGCCAGGGACACCGACTCGTCCAGTTCGTCGGCCAGGGCGTCGGCGCGGGCGGAGAGGAGTGCGGGGAGGCGGAGGGCGGCGAGGTAGGCGTTGCCCAGTTCCATCAGGCAGGGGGCCAGGGTCACGTCGCGGCCGTCCAGGCGGACGTAGCCCATGCGGGCGAGGGTCGCCGTGAGGCGGTCGACCGTGGAGCGGGCCAGGCCGGTGGTCTTCTCCAGGGCGCTGAGGCTGAGGGTGCCGTCGGGCGCTTCGGTCAGCCGGCGGAGTACGGCGATGCCGCGGAGGAGTGGCGCGACCGCCTCGGTCGGGGTGACCGCCTCGGCCGGGGGGACGTGAGTGGTGTGGGCGGGCATCGGCTCTCCGGTCCGGCGATCACGGCAGGGCGCCCACGGTAGCCCGCCCGGCCCGTCACTTCCGAGTGACCCGGACCCGTACGTCTCCCGTCCCGTCCTTGTCCGTCACCTTGATCGTGATGCCCTTGCGCGGGTCCTTGAAGGTCTCGCCCTCGGTGAAGGTGGCGTCGGAGAGTTCGGCGTGGACGTTGGGGCTGCGGGTGCAGCCGCCGCTGTCGCGCTCGGAGTCGTAGACCCGTACCGGCCCCATTCCGGTGTCCACGTCCGCGTCGACCTTGTAGATCAGTACGCCGGGCCGGCACACCGTCTCGTCGTTGCCCTCGCGGGTGCGCAGTTCGACCGCATAGCCGGAGGTGCCGCTCAGCGGGAGGACCACCAGCTTGTCGCCGCCCTTGCGGGCCAGCGGGGTGAGTGTGTACTCGGTGGTCCCGGGCGCGGACGCGCAGTGCACCTGGGTGCGGTCGAGCCAGCCCAGCTTCCACTTGTGCCAGCCGAGGAGGTCGTTGTTGGCGCCCCAGTCCTCGCTCATGATGTCCCAGTGGCCGACGGCGCCTCCGCCCTCCTGGGTGTAGAGGTCGGGGAGGCCGAAGACGTGGCCGTTCTCGTGGGGGAGTACGCGGTAGCCGGTCTCGTCGTAGGAGCCGGAGCCGTCGTCCTGGCGGGAGTAGACGAAGGAGGCGTTGGCCACCGGGACGCCGTCGGCGACCGGGGCCTCCTGGTTGCCGGCGAAGGTCACGGACAGGACCGTGTCCAGGGCGGAGGGGCCCGCGTTCGGGGTGACCAGGACGTTCACGAGGTCGTACGAGCGGAAGTCGACCTTCGGGTCGGCCGCCGCGACCAGGTCCTGGACCAGTTTGCGGTAGCCGGGCTCGAAGGGGGCGCCGCGTTCTATGCCGTACTCCGCGAAGGACTTGGGCATCCGCAGCCAGTCCCGGATCGGGGTTTCGGGGTGGTAGTCGAGGCGGCCGTAGCTGCTGGTGCGGAACCACTCCTCGGTCTTCGGGAAGAACTCCGCGTACCGGTCGAGCGCCTTGCCCTCGCCGGGCGCGTCGGAGAAGTCGATCATCAGGGTGAGGGCGCGGACGGTGCCGGTGGAGCGGGCGTAGCCGGTGGAGGTGGGCACGCCCTCGGACATCTGGATCTCGGAGCCGCCGCTGATCATGCAGGGGCCGTGCGCGGAGGTGCGGGAGAGGGCGGCGGGGCCGGGGCCCGCGGTGGAGGTGCCGGGCGCGAGCCGGCCGGTGCCGGCCGAGGTGCTGAGCGCGAGGGTCAGGACGGTGACGGTCCCGGCAGCGGTCAGCCGGCGCGGGCGTATGCGGCGGCTCGGCGGCTGCACCTGCCCGTGCGGCTGCATGCGGACCTCCCCGTGCCACGGCAGCCGCCCGACACCGGCTGCGCCCTTGGGCTCACCCTGGGCCGACGGGAGGGCGGGCGCGCGCTGGAGGGGCCGATCGTGGGTTTCTCGCCGGTAGCCGCCGACCGGGGGACGGGCCCCGTTCCGGTGTGACCCAGGTCACGGGAAAGTTCTTCGGCGGTGGGAAATAACCGGGGATCGTTTCCCCGTTTAGACCTGTGTCCGAGCGAAACGGGGACTTGCTCCCCGGATCGTGAACCACAGACCAAGGAGTACGCCGTGCAGACCGCGATCCCCGACCAGCGCAAGGTGGCCCGGCCCCGCGCCGATGCTCTGCGCAATCGGGAGCGGATCGTCGCCGCCGCCCGGGAGATGTTCGTCGAGCACGGGCCGGACGTGCCGCTCGACGACGTCGCCCGCCGGGCCGGCGTCGGCAACGCCACGGTGTACCGCAACTTCCCCGACCGCGACGCCCTCGTCCGCGAGGTCGTCTGCTCGGTCATGGACCGCACGGCACGGGCGGCCGAGCTGGCGCTCGACGAGACCGGGGACGCGTTCGAGGCGCTGGAGCGCTTCGTGCACGCCTCCGCCGACGAGCGCATCAGCGCGCTGTGCCCGATGGTGTCCAGCACGTTCGACGAGCACCACCCCGACCTGGAAGCGGCGCGCGAACGGGTCGAACGGCTCGTCGCCGAGGTCATGGACCGGGCGAAGGCGGCCGGTCAGCTCCGTGACGACGTGGGCGTGGGCGACCTGATGATCGTCGCCGCCCAGCTCAGCCGGCCCCCGGCCGGTACGGAGTGCGTGAGCGCCGACCGCTTCGTCCATCGCCATCTGCAGCTGTTCCTGGACGGGCTGCGGGCTCCAGCCCGCTCCGCCCTGCCGGGTGCGGCCGTGACTCTGGAGGATCTGCGCCGGCCCTGCGACCAGTAGCTCCGCCACTTCCTCCGACCGGTCCGAATCCGGTCACGATCGTTTCCGCCTTCGACGCCGGGTCTGATCGGCCACTGTGCCGGTAGCGCCCGTCGCCGCGGGTTCAGTCGTCCCTTTTCTCATCTTTTTCCGTCACGAAGTCCGAAGTGGGTATCCCCATGTCTCAATCAGCCGTCAAGGCCTCCGGCGTCGCCGACGCCCCGGACGCCGGCCGCTGGAAAGCGCTGGTCTTCATCGCGCTCGCCCAGCTGATGGTGGTCCTCGACGCCACCATCGTGAACATCGCCCTGCCCTCCGCGCAGCAGGACCTCGGCATCTCCGACGGCAACCGGCAGTGGGTCGTCACGGCCTACGCCCTCGCCTTCGGCGGACTGCTGCTGTTCGGCGGCCGGATAGCCGACCTGTGGGGCCGCAAGCGCACCTTCGTCCTCGGCCTCGGCGGCTTCGCCGTCGCCTCCGCGCTGGGCGGTGCGGCCACCAACGAGGCGATGATGTTCGGCTCCCGCGCCCTCCAGGGCGTCTTCGGTGCCCTGCTCGCGCCCGCCGCGCTCTCCCTGCTCGCCGTGATGTTCACGGACGCCAAGGAGCGTGCCAAGGCGTTCGGCATCTACGGTGCGATCGCCGGTGGCGGTGGCGCCGTCGGTCTGATCCTCGGCGGTTTCCTCACCGAGTACCTGAACTGGCGCTGGACGTTCTTCGTCAACATCCCGTTCGCCATCGTCGCCGCGGCCGGCGCGTACCTGGTCATCCGCGAGCCCAAGGGCGGCCGCAACCGCTCGCCGCTCGACATCCCCGGCGTGATCCTGTCCACCCTCGGCCTGGTCGCGCTCGTCTACGGCTTCACCCGCGCCGAGTCCAACGGCTGGAGCGACGCGGTGACGGTCGGCATGTTCGTCGGCTCGGCCGTGCTGCTGCTGGCCTTCGTGCTCGTCGAGTCCCGGGTCAAGGCCCCGCTGCTGCCGCTGCGTGTGATCACCGAGCGCAACCGGGGCGGGATCTACCTCTCGCTGGGCCTGGCCATCATCGCGATGTTCGGCCTGTTCCTCTTCCTGACCTACTACCTGCAGATCGTGAAGGGCTACACGCCGGTGAAGACCGGCTTCGCCTTCCTGCCGATGATCGCGGGCATGATCACGGGCTCCACCCAGATCGGCGCCCGGCTGATGACCCGGGTCGCGCCCCGGCTGCTGATGGGCCCCGGCTTCCTGGTCGCCGCCGTCGGCATGCTGTTCCTGACCCAGCTGGAGGTCGACACCTCCTACGCCGGTGTGCTGCTGCCCGGCATGCTCCTGCTCGGCCTCGGCATGGGTACGGCGTTCATGCCGGCCATGTCCATGGCCACCATGGGCGTGGAGGCTCGGGACGCCGGTGTCGCCTCCGCGATGGTCAACACCTCGCAGCAGGTGGGCGGTGCGATCGGTACGGCGCTGCTGAACACGATCGCCGCCTCCGCCACCACGTCCTACATCGCCGACCACATGGGCGGCGCGTCCTCGCGTTCCCAGCAGCAGCTGGTCCAGCTGGAGGGCCAGGTGCAGGGCTACACCAGCGCGATCTGGTTCGCCGTCGGCATCCTGGTCGTCGCGGCCGCGATCGCCCTGACCCTCATCAACGCCGGGCGGCCGGGCGGCGGCGCCGTCACCGGGTCCGGTGCGGGCGACGAGGCCGAGGACGAGCTGCGGGTGCCGGTCGTCGCCCACTGACGACGCCGGACCCGGTGTCGGACCACTGGCGACGCCGGACCTGGCGTCAGCACCCGCTCGGGCTCCTGTTCCACCCGTGCGGGCGGGGAGGGGACGCCCCGCCCGCACGGTTCCCCCGGACCTGCCCCGGCCGCGCGCTCAGCGCAGCCAGGGCAGGTCCGCACCCGCTTCGCTCGGCTGAAGTCCCTCGGCGACGATCCGCATGATCTCGCCGAGGGACTTCTGCTGTTCCGGGGTGAGCCGGTCGAAGACCGCCTGGCGCACGGCGTTCACGTGGCCCGGCGCGGTGCGGCGCAGCACCTCGTACCCCTCGTCCGTGAGGATGGCGAACTGGCCGCGCTTGTCGGAGGGGCAGTCCTCGCGGCGGACCCAGCCGTTCTTCTCCAGACGGGCGACCGCGTGCGAGAGCCGGGAGCGGGTGATCTTGGCGTACTTGGCCAGCTCCGTCATCCGCAGCCGCCGGCGCGGTGACTCCGCCAGCTTGACCAGCAGGCCGTAGTAGACGTGGGGCATGCCCGCGTCGCGCTGGAGCTGCCGGTCGAGGTGGTCCTCGAGGAGGGTGGCGGCCTCGATGTAGGAGCGCCAGACGAGCTGCTCCTCGGCGGTGAGCCATCGGGCTTCGTCGTTCATGCGTCCACTGTACGAGACGGTTCCTTGAATATTAAACAAAACGGGGGTAGATTGACGGCATAGAGATTGAGAGTTCAAGTATTGGAGGAGCCGTCATGACCGCCGCCGCCCCGCAGGAGCGCATGCCCGCCCTCTATCTCAGCCACGGCGCCCCGCCCCTGGCCGACGACCCCGTCTGGCCCGGCGAACTCGCCGCCTGGTCCGCCGCCCTGCCCCGCCCCAAGGCGATCCTCGTCGTCTCCGCCCACTGGGAGGAGGCCCCGCTCGCCCTCGGTGCCGTCCGGACCGTCCCGCTGGTCTACGACTTCTGGGGCTTCCCCGAGCACTACTACCAGGTGCGCTACGCGGCCCCCGGCGCCCCCGCGCTCGCCGAGTCCGTGCGCAAACTGCTGCGCGCCCCCGGTACGCCGGTGCAGGACGTCCCCGACCGGGGCCTCGACCACGGCGCCTACGTGCCGCTGGTCGAGATGTACCCCGGCGCCGACCTCCCGGTCCTCCAGGTCTCCATGCCGACCCTCGACCCGGGGCGGCTCATGGAGATCGGCCGCCGGCTCGCGCCGCTGCGCGACGAGGGCGTCCTGATCATCGGCTCCGGCTTCTTCACCCACAACCTGGCCGCGCTGCGCCAGGGCGGCATCCCCTCCTGGTCCGCGGAGTTCGACGACTGGGGGCGGCGCGCACTGGACGGCGGCGACGTGGACGGGCTGCTCGACTTCGCGCGCAAGTCCCCGGCGGGGCGGCTCGCCCACCCGCGCACCGAGCACTTCGCGCCCCTGTTCGTGACCATGGGCGCGGCGGACGCGGCCGGCGAGCTGGACACGCGGCGGTCGGTGATCGACGGGTTCTGGATGGGGCTGGCCAAGCGGTCGGTGCAGTTCGGCTGACGGCCGGCCGACGGGGTGCGAGCGGCACCCCCGGATGCCGCCGCCGGGGCTACAGCGGCTTCTCGTACCAGGCCACGTCCCAGTACCGCCCGAACTTCCGGCCCACCTCCCGGTACGTGCCGACGTGCCGGAAGCCGAAGCGCGCGTGCAGTCGCCCCGACGCCGCGTTGGGCTGGGCGACGGCCGCGTAGGCGCGGTGCAGGTCCTCGCCGGCCAGGGCGTCGAAGAGGGACGTGTAGAGGAGTGTGCCGATGCCGCGGCCGCCGGCGTCCGGGGTGACGTAGACGGTGGTCTCCACCGAGGTCCCGTAGGCGGCCTTCGCACGGTAGGGGCTGGAAGTGGCGTACCCCAGAATCTCCTGTGAGTCCGCGTCCGCGGCAACCCTCAGGCGGTACGGGCCGTCTTCAGGGTGGGAGAGCAGCCAAGGGCGGCGCTCTTCCGGGGCGAAGGGCTCGGTGTCGAAGGTGACGGGCGTCTCACGCACGTAGTGGTTGTAGAGGTCGGTGAGGGCCTTGAGATCCCCCTCGACTCCCGGTCTGACCTGGACCTCGGCGGTTCCTGGTGGCATCACCCCTCCTCGTGTGGCGGCACAGGGTACTGCATGATCAGAAAAATCGAGGGGCGGGTTGGGAATTCTGTCCGGATTCCAGTCGTTGTTTCCATCGGATGCAGGGCACCCGAGGAGAGTCCCGAGAACGAACCCGAGAGGGGTCGGAGACAACGGAGACAACCCCGCAAGGCGCCCGGGCGTCCACAGGACCACCCGCTGAACCACCATCGCAAGGGAGCACGCATGGCAACCCGTGCCGTCGCCCGTCGTAAGTCCGCCACCGGCGAGACCTCCGGCTCGGCAACCAGCGTCCGCGCGAACGGCGGCGAGCTCGCCGACCGCGATCTGGTCGGCATGTACCTCGACGAGATCGCCCGGACACCGCTGCTCGACGCCGCCAAGGAGGTCGAGCTGTCCCAGACCATCGAGGCGGGTGTGTTCGCGCGGCAGGTCCTCGAAGGCTGCGCGGAGACCGGGGCGGACGCCACCCGCGAGGAGCTCCAGGCCCTGATCGACGAGAGCGAGCGGGCGAAGGACGTCTTCATCCGCTCCAACCTCCGCTTGGTCGTCGCCGTCGCCCGCCGCTACCCGCGCAGCGGCCTGCCGCTCCTCGACCTGATCCAGGAGGGCAACGCCGGCCTGGTCCGCGCGGTCGAGAAGTTCGACTACCGCAAGGGCTTCAAGTTCTCGACGTACGCGACCTGGTGGATCCGTCAGGCCATCACGCGCTCCATCGCCGACCAGTCGCGCACCATCCGGCTGCCCGTCCACCTGGTGGAGGAGCTGGGCCGGATCCGGCGCGTGCAGCGCGAGTTCAACCGCGAGCACGGGCGCGAGCCGGAGCCCGCCGAGATCGCGGCCGAGCTGGGCTCGACCCCGGAGCGCGTCACCGACGTGCTCGACTGGGCCCGCGACCCGGTCTCGCTGAACATGTCGGTGGACGACGAGGGCGAGACCCAGTTCGGCGACCTGCTCGAGGACACCTCGGCCGTGTCCCCCGAGCAGTCGGTGCTGACCCTGCTGCGCAGCGAGGAGCTGGACGACCTCATCGGCCGCCTCGACCCGCGCACGGCCTCCATCATCAAGATGCGGTACGGCATCGACGACGGCCGCGAGCGCACGCTGACCGAGGTCGGCAAGGAGCACGGTCTCACGCGCGAGCGCATCCGCCAGATCGAGAAGCACGCGCTGCTGGAGCTGAAGAAGCTGGCCCGCGACACCGGCTTCGAGGCGGCCGCGTAAAGTCGCCGGGGGCGACGGCCGGGCCGCGCGGTCCGGCCGCCTCGTGACACGGGGGCGTGACGTGGCGGGTGGGGCGTACGCCGGGTGCTGAACCCGGCGCAAACATGGCCGTACAACGCTGCTTCAACCCGCCGGGGCCGGGCAAGAGACGTTCGAGCCCGTTGTCCGGCCCGTTCCCGCGGGTCCCGGGCCGGGCCCGGATACGGCTCGTACCGCGCCCCCGGCACAGCACACTGGACCACGTCCCGACGCACTCCCCCCGGCGCCGGGACTTCCCGAGCCGGGCTCGGCGCCCCTCCCCCCGGGGCGCCGCAGCCCGGCTCTTCCCGTGACGGGAGGCCGGCGGCGGGCCGGAGCGGGAGGAGCGGGGCAGCGCGGGAGGGGCGGGGCACCCCGAACCTGAACCCCGGGGTGGCCCGCCGAATGGCAGATTCTGCCACAGCGGCATAGCCTGCCGAAGTGAGCAGCACCGTTCCAGTGTTTCCCGACCCCGGGCCGGGGCCGTCCGGGTCCGTCTCCCTGACCGAGCGGCGCAAGGCCGAGACCCGGATGGAGATCGCCCGGGCTGCGGCCCGCCTCTTCGCCGGCCAGGGCCTGCGGGCCACCCGGGCCGAGGACATCGCCAGGGCCGCGGGAGTCGCCCCGCGCACCTTCTACCGCTACTTCGCGGCCAAGGAGGAGGCGATCGCCCCGCTCTACGCGCTCGGCGCCGAGCGCTGGGTGCACGCGGTGCGCGAAGCCCCGGCCGAACTGTCCCCGCCCGAGGCCCTGGAGCACGCCGTGCGGCACACGCTGACCCCGGGCGCGGGCGTCTCGGCACCCTCCTGGGAGTGGGCGGCCACCCTCATCCGCCTGGCCGGGAGCAGTCCGGCGCTGCGCAAGGTGTGGGCGGAGGTCTGCCACGCCACGGAGCGGGGGCTGGTGGAGGCGCTGGCCGCGCGGATGTCGTGCGGCGACGACAACGTTGCCGCACGACTGGCCGCCACCCCCCGGCTGCATTTCGCCGGCGCGGTGGCGGGCGCGGCCGTGCGCGTCGCCGTGGAGCACTGGGCGGCATCGACCCCGCAGGGCGCGCGCAGCCCCCTGGAGCAGGCGCTGCTGAACCTGGAGACGCTGCGGGGGTTCACCTGGGAAACCGACCCGACGCCACCGTGACGTGACCTGACGTGACCTGACCTGACGGGGTGCGGGTGACCGGGCCGGTGCCGTCCCCAGGGTCGTCGTCGGTCGCCACCGCCCGGGTCGCGCCCGGGGCGCTCTGTAAGCCGATGGCCCGCCGGTTACTCGCCCTCCGCCGCACGGCCCAGACGTGCTCCCAGCTCCCGTACGCACTCCACCAGTTCCGCCGGTTCGCGGACCCGGAACTCCAGGCCGGTCGTCGCCAGGCGGGCCGCGACCCACTTCACCGAGCCGGACACGGTCGCCCGGACCACGCACGACGTGCGGCCGTCCACCGGCTCGGGCGTCCCCATCCAGTGCGGCAGCAGAGGCGCGACGGCCTCGGCCGGGGCGTGGAAGACGACCGCGATCTCGTAGGAGTCGTTCCGCCGCTGCATCGAGCGCCGCAGGTATTCGGCCGCGTCCCCGGTCGGCAGCTCCCGGGGAGCGAAGCGTGCCCCCGTGGCGAAGGGCTCGCTCACCCGGTCGACCCGGAAGGTCCGCCAGTCGTCCCGGTCGAGGTCGTAGGCGACCAGGTACCAGCGCCGCCCGGTCGACACCAGCCGGTACGGCTCCGTCACGCGTCGCGTCCCGGTGCCGTCCGCCGCGCGGTACGCGAACCGCAGCCGCTCGTGCCCGGCCACCGTCGAGGCCATCACGGTCAGCGTCTCGGGTGCGATGCTCGGCCCGTCCCCGCTGGTCAGCGGCGTGGTCGCGGACTGGAGCGTGGCGACCCGGTGGCGCAGCCGGGACGGCAGCACCTGCTCCAGTTTGGCCAGCGCCCGCACCGACGCCTCGTCCAGTCCCGCGACCGCGTGCCCGGCGCCGGCCCGCAGCCCGACCGCGATGGCCACCGCCTCCTCGTCGTCGAGCACGAGCGGCGGCATGGCCTTGCCCGCCACCAGCCGGTAGCCGCCGTCGGCGCCCATCGTCGCCTGGACCGGATAGCCCAGTTCGCGCAGGCGGTCGATGTCCCGCCGGACCGTGCGCCGGGAGACCCCGAGCCGGTCGGCCAGCTCGCCGCCGGGCCATTCGCGGGGCGTCTGGAGGAGGGAGAGGAGCGTCAGCAGCCGGGCCGGAGTGTCCGTCGTCATGCGTCCGAGGATGCCGCAGAACTAGGACACGATCCGGCCTACTGGGCTCATACGTTCTTCCCATGACCTCCACGCACACCCCGGACCCGGCACCCGTCCCGCCCGCCGCGGCCGACACGCCCCTCTCACCCGCCGCGACCGGCGCGCCCGCCGCGGGCGACCGGCGTCGCTGGTTCGCGCTCGCGATCGTGATGACCGCGGCGTTCATGGACCTGGTAGACGTCACCATCGTCAACATCGCCATCCCCTCGATCCAGAAGGACGAGGGCGCCACCTTCAGCCAGATCCAGTGGATCACCGCCGGGTACGCCCTGGCCTTCGCGGCCGGGCTGATCACCGGCGGGCGGCTCGGCGACATCCACGGCCGCAAACGGATCTTCCTCGTGGGCATCGGCGGCTTCACCCTGGCGTCGGCGCTGTGCGGCCTCGCGGCGAACCCGGAGATGCTGGTCGCCTCCCGCATCCTCCAGGGCGGCATGTCGGCACTGATGGTGCCGCAGGTGCTGTCGATCGTGCACGCCACCTTCCCGGCGCACGAACGCGGCAAGGTCTTCGGGCTGTTCGGCGCGATCGTCGGACTCGGTGCCGTGTCGGGGCCGCTCCTTGGCGCCCTGCTCACCGAGTGGAACCTCTTCGGGCTCGAATGGCGGCCCATCTTCCTCATCAACCTGCCGGTCGGCATCGCGGGCCTCGTCCTCGGCAGCCGCTTCATCACCGAGTCCAAGGCGCCGCGCGCCCTCCGGCTCGACCTGGTCGGGGTCGCGCTGGTCACCCTCGGACTGCTGATGCTGATCTACCCGCTCACCCGGGGCGAGGAGCTGGGCTGGCCGCTGTGGGGCCACCTCTCGATGGCCGGCTCCCTCGTGGTCCTCGCGGTCCTGGTCGCCCACGAGCGGCGCAAGAGCGCGCGGGACGGTTCGCCGCTGGTGGAGCTGTCGCTGTTCAAGGTGAAGAGCTTCGCGGCCGGCATCGCCGTGCAGACCGTCTTCGGGGTCGGACTCGGCGTCTTCTTCCTGGTGTGGACGCTGTACATGCAGGTGGGTCTCGGCTGGACCCCGCTGCGGGCCGGGCTGACCGGCGTACCGTTCTCGATCGCCGTGTCCACCGCCGCCGGGATCTCGGTGCAGAAGCTGGTCCCGCGCTTCGGGCGCAAGGTGCTCCAGGCGGGCGCGCTGGTGATGGCGGCCGGAGTGCTCCTCTACGTCTGGGAGGCCGGGCGCTACGGGCTCGCCATCACGTCCTGGCAGATGGCGCTTCCGCTGGCCGTCATGGGCCTCGGCATGGGGCTGATCGTCGCGCCGCTGACCGACGCGGTGCTCTCCCAGGTGCCGCGCGAGCACGCCGGGTCGGCGTCCGGGCTCATCAACACCGTGCAGCAGATGGGCAACGCGCTCGGGCTCGGGCTGGTGTCGGTGGTCTTCTTCGGCACGATGAGCGACCACCTGAACCCCGCCCGCATCGGGCCGGCCTACGTGGACGCCTTCCAGAACGCGCTGGGCTGGGTCGCCGCGGTACTGGCCGTCATCTTCCTGCTGATGTTCGCGCTGCCCGCACGGCCCGTCCAGCACGTGGAGGGGAGCGGGGCGGAGGACCGGGTGGAGGAGGAGAAGGAGCCCGCGCTGGTCTGAGACCGAGGCGGACGAGAGGCGGGTCCGAGGCGGACGAGAGGCGGGTCCGGCAGCTCCGTGCCGGACCCGTCTCTCGTCACGTCAATGCCCGTTCATGCCTGGTTGTGTCTGACTGCTTCCGATCCCTGTTTACATTTCGGACAACCAGACGTAGCCTCCGAGTGAAACCACAGGTTCGGGCACGGGTCGGAGGTGAACGGTCATGTACGCACCGGAGCGGCAGCAGGAGATCCTCCGGCTCGCCCGGGACGGCGGCCGGGTGGACGTGGTGTCGCTGGCCGAGGAGTTCCAGGTGACGGCGGAGACCATCCGCCGCGACCTCAAGGCGCTCGACCGCGCGGGTCTGCTCCGCCGGGTGCACGGCGGCGCCATCCCGGCCGGGCGGCTCGACTTCGAACCGGGCCTCGCCGAGCGCGAGTCCACGGCCGCCGACGAGAAGGACCGCATCGCCAAGGCGGCCCTGGCGGAACTGCCGTTCGAGGGCACGCTGATCCTCGACGCCGGCTCCACGGTGGCCCGCATGGCCGCGGCGATCCCGCCGGAAAGTTCGCTGACCGTGGTCACCCACAGCCTGCCCATCGCCGCCCGCCTCGCCGACCACCCCGGCATCCAGCTCCACCTCGTCGGCGGACGCGTGCGGCACCGTACGCACGCCGCCGTGGACGCCTGGGCGCTGCGCGCGTACGGCGAGATCCGCGCCGACGTGGCCGTGCTGGCGGCCAACGGGTTCTCCGTGGAGCACGGCCTGACCACCCCCGACCTGGCCGAGGCCGCCGTCAAGCGGGCCGCCCTGACCGCCGCCCGGCGCGTGGTGCTGCTCGCCGACTCCTCCAAGTACGCCCAGGAGCACTTCGCCCGCTTCGGCGCCCTGAGCGACGTGGACCTGCTGATCACCGACAACGGACTGACCCCCGAGGACGCCGGCGACCTCGAGCGCGCCGGCACGGAAGTAGTACGCGCATGATCCTGACCGTCACCCCCAACCCGTCGCTGGACCGCACCTACGAGGTGCCCTCCCTCGACCGCGGCGAGGTCGTCCGCGCCACCGGCGAACGGGTCGACCCCGGCGGCAAGGGCGTGAACGTCTCGCGCGCGGTGACCGCCGCCGGGCAGCGCACCGTCGCGGTGCTGCCGCTGGGCGGGGCACCGGGCGCCCTCGTCGCCGACCTGCTCGACGCGCAGGGCATCGAGGTCGCGCCGGTCCCGATCACCGGGCCCACCCGCTCCAACATCGCGCTCGCGGAAGCCGACGGCGTCCTCACGAAGATCAACGCCCCGGGTCCCGAACTCACCCCGGCCGAACGCGAACTGCTCCTGGAGACCGTACGGCGCCAGTCGCCGGGCGCGGACTGGATCGCCTGCTGCGGCAGCCTGCCCCGCGGACTCGCCCCCTCCTGGTACGCCGACCTGGTCGCCCGCGCGCACGCTGCCGGGGTCCGCATCGCCCTGGACACCTCCGGGCCGGCGCTGCTGCGGGCGCTGCGCGAGCGGCCCGACGTGGTCAAGCCGAACGCCGAGGAGCTGGCCGAGGCCGTCGGGCGTCCGCTGGCCACGGTCGGTGACGCCGTGAAGGCCGCCGAGGAGCTGCGGGAGCTGGGCGCCCGCGCCGTGCTCGCCAGCCTGGGCGCCGACGGCCAGCTGCTCGTGGACGACGCGGGCACCTGGTTCGGCACCGCCCGCGTGGACGCCGTACGCAGCAACGTCGGCGCCGGGGACTCCTCCCTCGCCGGGTTCCTCGTCGCGGGCGGGACCGGCCCCGGCGCCCTCGCCTCCGCCGTCGCGCACGGCGCCGCCGCCGTCCAGCTGCCCGGCAGCGTGATGCCGACGCCGCACGACCTGGACCCGGCCGCCGTGACCGTCACGGCCGAGGTGCCCGTGGACCGCGTACTGGGGGAGCCGGCGCCATGACTCCCCGCCATGCATCCGCCCCGCTCCCCGGGGCCGCCCCCAGCCCCCACCGCTGTGCCCCCGTCCCCCTCCCCGCCCCCGCCCCTCACCCCACGTACCGGGCGATACGCGAGCTAAGGAGCCCGCGATGAGCGACATGATCACCGCGGACCTGGTCGACCTCGACCTGTCCGCCGACACCAAGGAAGCGGCGGCGCGCGCCCTCGCGGAACGCATGGTGGCCCTGGGCCGGGTGACCGACCTGGAGGGCTTCCTCGCCGACGTCGCCGCCCGTGAGGCGCAGATGCCGACCGGCCTCGACGGCGGCATCGGCATCCCGCACTGCCGCAGCGAGCACGTCACCGAGCCGACGCTCGCCTTCGGGCGCAGCACGGCCGGCGTCGACTTCGGGGCGGCGGACGGACCGGCCGACCTGATCTTCCTCATCGCCGCTCCGGCGGGCGCCGACGACGCCCACCTGACGATCCTCTCCTCGCTGGCCCGGCAGCTGATGAACGCCGAGTTCACCGCCGCGCTGCGCTCGGCGGGCGACGCGGCGGGCGCCGCCGCGCTGATCCGCGGGGAGGAGCCGACCGCGGCCGCGGGCACCACGGAGAGCATCCCCGAGGACACCACCGAGGAGGCCAGGGACACCGGGGCGGTCTCGGCGGCGGCCTCCGCCGAGGCCGCCCCGGGCAGCACCGGCGAGGACCCCGGCGAAGCCGGGCGCCCCTTCCGTATCGTCGCCGTCACCTCCTGCCCCACCGGCATCGCGCACACCTACATGGCCGCCGAGTCGCTGGAGAACGCGGGCCGCGAGGCCGGCGTCGACCTCGTCGTCGAGACCCAGGGGTCGGCCGGCTTCACCCGCCTCGACCCGGCCGTGATCGCGGCGGCGGACGGCGTGATCTTCGCCCACGACGTGCCCGTGCGCGACAAGGAACGCTTCGCCGGGAAGGCCACCGTCGACACCGGCGTCAAGGCCGCCATCAACCGGCCCGGCGAGCTGATCGGCGAGGTCCGCGGCAAGGCGGCCCGCGGCGAGGTCACCTCCGCGTCCCCGGGCGCGACGCCCGTCGAGCGCGGCGGCGAGTCCGGCGAGGGCTACGGCACCAAGCTCCGCAAGTGGCTGATGTCCGGCGTCAGTTACATGGTCCCCTTCGTCGCCGCGGGCGGCCTGCTGATCGCCCTGGGCTTCGCCATCGGCGGCTACGAGATCAACAAGGCGCCCTCCGTGATGGACCACTTCGTGTGGACCCAGGCCGACAGCTGGGGCGCGCTGCTGTTCCAGATCGGCGGCGTGGCCTTCGCCTTCCTCGTCCCGGTGCTGGCCGGCTACATCGCCTACGGCATGGCCGACCGGCCGGGCCTGGTCCCGGGCTTCGTCGGCGGCTCGATCGCGCTGACCATCAACGCCGGATTCCTCGGCGGTCTGGCGGCCGGTCTGCTCTCCGGCGGGGTGGTGCTGGCGATCCAGCGGGTGCCGATACCGAAGGCGCTGCGCGGCATCATGCCGGTGGTGGTGATCCCGCTGATCTCGGCGGCGGTCGTCGGGTTCCTGATGTTCGTCGTGATCGGCAAGCCCATCGCCTCCGCGCAGTCGGGCATGACCGACTGGCTGAACGGCCTGTCCGGCGCCAACGCGATCCTGCTCGGCGCGCTGCTCGGCCTCATGATGTGCTTCGACCTCGGCGGCCCGGTCAACAAGGTCGCCTACACCTTCGCCACCGCGGGCATCGCGGTCGCCAGCCCCAGCGACTCGGCGATGAAGATCATGGCGGCGGTGATGGCGGCCGGCATGGTCCCGCCGCTGGCGATGGCCCTGGCCACCACGGTGCGCGGCCGGCTCTTCAACGCCGCCGAGCGCGAGAACGGCAAGGCCGCCTGGGTGCTGGGCGCCTCCTTCATCTCCGAGGGAGCGATCCCGTTCGCCGCGGCCGACCCGCTGCGCGTCATCCCCGCCTCCATGGCGGGCGGCGCGGTCACCGGCGCTCTGTCGATGGCCTTCGGCGCGACGCTGCGCGCGCCGCACGGCGGCATCTTCGTCGTGCCGCTCATCGGCAACCCGCTGCTCTACCTGGTCGCCATCGCGGCCGGAGTCTGTGTCACCACGGCCCTGGTGATCGTCCTCAAGGGGCTGCGCAAGCCGGTGACGGGAGCGGCGGCCCAAGGGCCGGGCGGCGCGGACCCGTCGGCCCCGACGCCGGGCGCGAAGCAGCCGGTGGCCGCGTAGGGCGCGCCGGGCGAACCCAGCAGGGGTGAACCCCCGCCCCGCCCCGCGCAGTCCGGGCCGGTCCCTCCTCTCGGGAGGGACCGGCCGTTGCCCTACGGGGACACCTGCTCCGCGCGCCGCTCCATCGCCCGGCGGGCCGTGTCCTCACTGTCGTACACCTCACACATGTGGCGTCCGTCCGGCGTGGCCGTGTGCTCGACCTCCCACAGGGAGACCTCCACGCCGTCGCGCAGCAGGAACGCGTGCTCGTAGAGCGAGAAGCCGACCCGCGCCCGGTTCGCCCGGCCGGGACCGCCGAAGGCCTGGGTGATCTGGTGCCCGCACGCCGTCGACAGCCGGTCGGCGAGGTCGGCGCCCGGCCGGTCCGCGTTCTCCGCGCGGCGCAGCAGCCGGCGGGCGTGGTCCGCCGAGGCGTCGGGGACGTACGCGTGACGCGGCGTGGGGACGGGCGACAGCTGCACCTGCACCGGCAGTTCGAAGTCCGGGGTGTCGGGCGGCAGCGCCAGCCGGGAGCCCGCGGTGCGCAGCTCCTCCTCGTCCACGTAGACCTCGTGCTGCGGTTCGCTGCCCGGGGCGGTGTTGTGGACCAGCTCCCAGAGCGTGAGCGCCGAGCCGTCGGCGAGCAGCCAGGTGTGGCGGTACGTCTCCCGGTGCAGCCCCGCGCTGTGGTGCGCGGAGTGCAGTGAACCGTCGTGCGCCAGCGCGCAGTCCAGCCGCCGCAGGACCTCGTCGGGCAGCTCGAATGAGTTCAGGGCGCGTCCGAGCAGCCGCATGAGGTGCTCCTCCGGAGACTCGGGCGACTCGGGTGGTTCGTACGCTGCCGTCTCGTACGGAACGCTCAAGGTTTCTCCCGGCGTTGCTGCATGTCACCTTGTGGGTGCATACCGTAGCCCCTCGGTCGGACATCATGTCCGGGAACCGAGAAAACGTACGCACGAAAAACGCGGGGGCCGCGCGAAAAGTTTCCGCGCGGCCCGACGAACCGTCAAAACTTGCTGCTCACAGCCCCGTCAGACGGTGTTCTCGGCGGTTCGGGCGGTCCACTCGCTCCACGGCATGTTCCAGCCGTTGAGGCCGTTGTCCGGCGCGATGGTGTCGTCGGGGGAGTTCTTGACGATCACGACGTCCCCGACGAGCGAGTTGTCGAAGAACCACTTGCCCGGGGTGTCGCCCTGCGCGCCCTGGGCGTCCGCCAGCCCGACGCAGCCGTGGCTGGTGCCCTGGGCGCCGAACGGCGGGTTGCCGCGGTTGTACCAGTAGTTGCCGTGGATGAAGGTGCCCGACTGGCTCAGCCGCATCGCGTGGGGCACGTCCGGGATGTCGTACTCGCCGCCGAACCCGACCGTCGACCCGTTCATGCGCGTCTGCTCGGACTTCTCCGAGATCACCATCTGCCCGTTGTACGTCGGGTTCGCGGCGCTGCCCGCCGATATCGGGACCGACTTGAGCGTCTTGCCGTCCCGCACGACCGTCATGGTCTGTGTGTTCGCGTCCACCGTGGAGACCTGCGCGCGGCCCACGGTGAAGGTGACGGTCTTCTTCTGCACGCCGTAGAGGCCGTTCGCGCCCTCCACCCCGTCCAGGTCGATCTTCATGGTGACCTTGGAACCGGCCTTCCAGTACTCCTCGGGCCGGAAGTCGAGCCGCTGCGCGCCGAACCAGTGCCCGGCCACCTCCTGCCCGCTGCTGGAGGTGACGGTGATGCGCGACTGCACGGTCTTCCTGTCGGTGATCGCCTTGTCGAACGTGAACGACACCGGCATCCCCACCCCGACCGTGCTGCCGCCGTCCGGGGTGTACGTGCCGACGAAGCTGTTGTCCGAGGAGACGGTGGTGAAGACCGAGTCGGCGGCGGCCGTGCGGCCGTTCGCGTCCTTCGCGCGGGCCGTGATCCGGTACTTCGTGCCCCGCTCCAGCTGCTCCTTCGGCTTCCAGCTGCCGCCGTCGCCGGACACCGCGCCCGGTACGGAGGCACCGCTCTCCGCCACGGTCATCCGCACGTCGGTGAGCGTGCCGTCGCTGACCTTCACCCCGGTCGAGTTGATCGAGGCGCCGGTCGACCCGTCCTTGGCCGAGATCACGAGCTTCGCGACCGAGGTGTCGGCGGACCCGGTGCCGCCCTTGCCGTCCTTCTTGTCGTCGGCACTGGCGCTTCCGCCGCAGGCGGTGAGGGTGAGGGCGCCGACCACCAGGGCGGCACAGGCCCCCAGTACGCGCCGCGTGGCTATGTCCGGCGTTGTCACGGGCTGCTCCAGGTTCGGGTGTTGTGCGCTGTTCGCTTCAGCCGTGTAGAGGGCCCCGGCGGCCGGTGGGGTTCCCGCCGGCCGCCCGGAACGCCGACGCGTGACAAAACCCGGACAATCGCAACACGGACGGGTCAACCGGCCCTGGACGCACGCCCGTACAGCTCCGCGTACGACGGCCAGGCCCCGCCCGGACCGCCCACCGGCCCGGCGGCCCGGACCGCGCGCACGATCGCGCGCGTCACCACGTCCGCGCCCGCCGCCAGCACCTCGTTCAGCGCGAGCGGCTGCCCGGCGTCGAGCGGACGCTCCCCGGTCGCCAGGGCGAACACCGTGTCACCGTCGCTGAGCAGGTGCACCGGCCGTACGGCACGCGCGATGCCGTCGTGCGCGGTGCCGGCCAGCTTCTGGGCCTGCGCCTTCGACAGGTCGGCGTCGGTGGCGACCACGGCGAGCGTGGTGTTCAGCGGGGGCGGCGCGTTCCTCGCCGCGACCTCGGCCAGCCGCCGTCCCGCGGCCTCGTGGACGTCCGGCGCCGGGTACTCCACCCGCCCGCCCCGGAACAACTCCCCGTACAGCACCCCCGTTTCCGGATCCGTCACCGACCCCGCCGCGTTGGCCACCACCAGCGCCGCCACCGTGATCCCCGAGTCGAGCAGGGTGCTCGCGGTGCCCACCCCGCCCTTCAGCGTGCCGACGACGGCTCCCGTGCCGGCCCCGACGCACCCCTCGGCCACCTCCGCGCCCGGCACGGTCGCGTGGGCCGCCTCCGCGGCCGCGTACCCGGTCGCCGCGTCCGGCCTGGCCCGGAAGTCGCCCCCGCGGCCCAGGTCGAAGACGCAGGCCGCGGGCACCACCGGCACCACGTGCGCCGGGTCCGGACCGACCCGCACCCCGCGTCCCCGCTCCTCCAGCCAGGCCATCACCCCCGAGGCCGCGTCGAGCCCGTAGGCGCTGCCGCCCGTCAGCACCACCGCCTGGACCTTCCGCACCAGGTTGCGCGGGTCGAGGGCGTCGGTCTCCTTGGTGCCGGGGCCGCCGCCGCGCACATCCACACCGGCGACCGCCCCGCCCTCCGGAGCGAGCACCACCGTCGTCCCCGTCAGCCACCCGTCCCCGGTACGCGTCGCGTGCCCCACCAGCAGACCGGCGACGTCCGTCAATGCGTCAACTGTCATACGGCCAGTCTCGTCCAGCCACCGGCGTCGGTACGGGACCCGGCGGCCGACGGTACGGAGTCCGGCGGCGACCGGGGCGGCGGTCGGCGGCGAAGGGCGGCGCGGCGGGGGACGACGCGGCGGGGGACGGCGGCGCGGCAGGAGGCGGTGGCATGGCAGCGGTCGGCGGCGCTGCAGCGGTCGGTGGCGTGAGCGGGCGCGGGCCATGGCGGTACGGCGCCGCGGCGGGCAGGTACGACGCCGCGGCGGGTACGGGGCGTGGTGGGCGTGGAGCTGTGGCTCAGGCGGCCGGTGCCGCCGTCCGGCGCCGCTCCCGATCGGTCCGCCGCGCGGTCAGCGCCACCCCGGCGGACACGGCCAGCGCCAGCACGATCCCCGCCACGAGCACCGCCTCGCCGCCCAGGAAGGTGCAGGCGAGCACCAGCAGCGCGGCCGTGGGCAGCACGAGCTGCTCGGCGACGCCCACCTTGAAGTGCCGGGCGTGCAGCGCCCACACCGTGAGCAGGAAGACCGCCGTCGGCAGGGTCACCGCGAAGGACGCCGCGAGCGTCGAGACGTGCGCCTTGCCCACGGCCTGCTCCACCGCCACCTCCAGTCCCGCCCCGATCGCCGCCGCCGAGGCGAACACCAGGTAGTGGCCGTAGCCCCAGAGGAAGGACTGCCGGTTGGACCGCAGGTGACTGTGGACGGGGACCACGAAGTAGATCCACCAGGCCGCGAAGACGATCAGCAGCCCGCCCGCGGCGATCGGCAGCACCTCGCCCAGCGCGTCGTTCTCCTCGATGCCCGACTTCACCGCGACCGTGGCCGCGGCGATGGTCTCGCCCAGGACGATGATCGTGAGCAGCCCGTACCGCTCCGAGATGTGGTGCGGATGCCAGGCCGACGGATGCGCGCGCTCGGCGAACGCGGGCACGCACAGCTCCAGCACCACCATCACCAGGAACAGCCAGCCCCGGCCGCCGTCCGGCACGAACAGCAGTCCCAGCCAGCCGACCTGGCAGAGCAGCACCCCACCGGCGTACCGCAGCGCCATCGCCCGTTCCGCCCCGCCGGCCGAACGCGCCGCCCGCAGCCACTGCGCGGACATGGCGACCCGCATGATCGCGTAGCCGATGATCACGGCCAGCCAGTCGTGGTCCTCGAAGGCCCGGGAGACCCCGGCCGCCAGGACCAGCACCCCGGCGATCTGCACCAGGGTGACGACCCGGTAGAGCACGTCGTCGTTGTCGTAGGCCGACGCGAACCACGCGAAGTTCATCCACGCCCACCAGATGGCGAAGAAGACCATCGCGTAGTTGAGGACACCCTCGCCGGCGTGCCCCCCGGCGACCGAGTGCACCAGCTGGACGCCGGCCTGGGCGATGGCGACGACGAAGCACAGGTCGAAGAAGAGCTCCAGCGGCGTGGCGGTGCGGTGTGCCTCGTGCCGGTGGCGGGCCTTCAGCCGGCGCACCGGAGGGTGGACGTCGGGCGGCGGGGCGGAGGGCTCGGGCGGAGAGGCGGGACTGGACATCATGGCTCCCAGCACAACAGAGACGGCGCGAACGTGCTTGCGGACCCACCCGCCCGCCGGGCGGGCCCTGCGGGCGGGACGCCTCGTCGGGGCCGGCCGGACGGACCGGACCGGGTCCGGGGTGGGAGCCGTACCCTGGAGCCATGAGTACGACCCCTGAACCCGAGCCGCCCGCGCCCAGGCCCGCGCTGGTCTTCGACGACCCGCTGGACCAGCAGACCTCGGACGACACCGACCGCGGCTGGGGCGAGCGGCCCGAGGCCGACAGCGCGGCCGACCTGAAGCGCTTCCTCGACGAGAAGCCGCCCCACCACCTCTGAACCGCGTGCCCGGACGCTACGGGCGGTCGTGCCCCGAGCCGCGCTGGGCGATCAGCGTGTCGCGGATCTCCTTGAGCACCTCCAGCTCGGAGACCTCGATGACCTCCTCGGCGCTCTCCTTCGCCTTGCGGCGGGCCTCCTGCCGGGCCAGGTACTTCGACATGGGCAGCACCATCAGGAAGTAGACGACGGCCGCGGTGATCAGGAACGTGAGGGTCGCGCCCAGCACATGGCCCCACAGGATCCGCACGCCCGTCGCGCTGTCGCCGGTCCCGGTGCACGGGCCCTTCAGGCAGGAGCTGTAACTGTCCAGGCTCTGCGTGCCGAACGCCCCGACCAGGGGGTTGATGACCCCCTCCACCACCGAGTTGACGATCTTGGTGAAGGCGGCGCCGATGACGACCGCCACCGCCAGGTCGATGACGTTGCCGCGCATCAGGAAGGCCTTGAAGCCCTGCCAGACGCTCGGCTCCTTATTCTCGCTCACGGTGGGAGCACTCCTCGCTTGAACAGGTGTAGGAACCAAACGCTCCGCAACCTACGGCAGCGTTGGGCCATCCTGTCCAATCCGGTCCCTCGAACGAGCGACTTGACGGGCTCAGCACAGGGTCACCGCCAACCGGGCCGTGGTAGCGGCGCCGACCAGTCGGTGTGCGGTGGCGCGCGGCACCGAGACCACGACCAGCGCCCCACCCGCCGCGGAACCCTCCACGGGCTCGGGCACCTTCGTCACACGCACACCGCGCGCGAGCACGGAGGCGTCGCCCGCACCGCCGCCCCCGGCCGCGACGACGTCGACGCGGTCGCCCGGCCTGAGCAGCCGCACCGTGGCCGCGTCGGCGATCCGCACCGGCGCCGCCACGAGCCGGGTGCCGTGCCGCTCGCCCGCCGGCTCGGTCACCGGATGGCCGCGTGACCGCCGCGTCTCCTGCTCGCCGGTGACCGGATGCGGGCCCGCCGCCACCACCGCCGCGGCGGTGACGGCCAGTCCGACGGCGAGGGCACGTCGCCGGTGACGCACGAGCCGGTGCAGCCCGCCGCGCACCCGCACCGGGGTGAAGTGCGGCACCTCGCAGGTCGGCGGCGCGTCGGTGCCGCCGGGCGGAAGCGACAAAGGGAACGCGGAAGGGAGGGGAGAGGGGGAGTGGGAGGGCGAGGGCAGGGCGGGACGGAACACGGGGACCACCACCTGTGACGAGGGACCGGCTTGCGCTCCCACGATGAGGCTTTTCGCCGGGCCCCGCCGGAGCCCGTGGATCACCTACCGGTTGTGGACAACTCCCTCACCGGAACGTGGCGTTCCCCCGGCCCCGGGCCCAGCCCCAGCCCCCGTCCTCGTCCCTGCTCCGGGCCCCGGGCCGTCCACCCCCTACGGCAGCGCGATCCCCGGATCCATCCCGCCCAGCGCCGACCCGCACGGGCAGTCCCGCTCCCCGGTCGCCGGCAGCGCGGCCACCGCGTCGAACAGAACGCCCCGCAGCCGGTCCACGTTCGCCGCGAACACCCGCAGCACCTCCTCGTGCGAGACGCCCTCACCGCTCTCCGCACCGGCGTCGAGGTCGGTCACCAGGGTCAGCGAGGTGTAGCAGAGCTCCAGCTCACGGGCGAGTGCCGCCTCCGGGTGGCCGGTCATGCCCACCACCGACCAGCCCTGCGCCCGGTGCCACAGGGACTCCGCCCGGGTCCCGAAGCGGGGCCCCTCGACCACGACCAGGGTGCCGCCGTCCACCGGCTCCCACTCCTGCCCCCGGGCCGCCTTCAGCGCGGCGGCCCGCCCGGTGGGGCAGTACGGGTCGGCCAGCGACACGTGCACCACGTGGGGCACGGTGCCGTCGGGCATCGGCAGCCCGTCGAAGTAGGTGGAGGGGCGGGACTTCGTACGGTCGACGAACTGGTCCGGCACCAGCAGCGTGCCCGGTCCGTACTCGGGGCGCAGGCCGCCCACCGCACACGGGCCGAAGACCTGGCGGGCGCCCACCGAGCGCAGCGCCCACAGGTTGGCGCGGTAGTTGATCCGGTGCGGGGGCAGATGGTGGCCGCGGCCGTGCCGGGGGAGGAAGGCGACCCGACGGCCGGCGACCTCGCCGAGGAAGAGGGAGTCGCTGGGCGGCCCGTACGGGGTGTCCACCCGGACCTCGGTCACGTCGTCGAGGAACGAGTAGAACCCCGAGCCCCCGATCACGCCGATCTCGGCCTGCCCGTGGTCGGCCCGCACGTACCGGGCCTGCCCGTTGTCGGCCTTCACCTTGTTCGCCATGCCCGCACCCTAACCGTCTCGCACCACGCCGAGGACCCCGTCGTCGGGGTCGGGTCCGGGGCGACGACAGGGTCTCTTGACGTGCTCCCTGGCCTGCAAGGCAGGGATTCCGGCCTGGGTCGGCTGACCCTTCCGGGGGCTTCCTGCTTCACCGCGCTGTGCGGGCACGTGTGCCCGTCTTACCGGCGCTCCACAGGCGTTTGGTGTCTCCGCCCGCCCGGCGGCGACGATACGGCGTCCTTCGAACAGGACGTTGCGGGCTGCGTTGTGGTCGCGGTCGTGCACGGCGCCGCATGTGGTGCACGTCCACTGGCGGACGTGCAGCGGCTTGGGGCCGTCCCGGAATCCGCAGGCCGAGCAGACCTGTGAGGACGGGAAGGCGCGGTTCACCTTGGCGAAGGTGCGGCCGTGCAGAGCCGCCTTGTATTCCAGCATGCCGACGAATGCGGACCATCCCGCGTCGTACACGGACTTGGCGAGCCGGGTGCGACCCAGGCCGGACACCGCGAGGTCTTCCACATACACCGCTTGGTTGTCGCGGATGATCTGTGTGGAGGCCTTGTGGTGCCAGTCCCGGCGCCGGTCGGTCACCTTGGCGTGCTGGCGTGCGACCTTGATGCGGGCCTTGGCCCGGTTCTTCGATCCCTTCTGCTTGCGGGACAGTTCCCGCTGGAGGCGCTTGAGTTTCTTCTCCGCTCGACGCATGAAGCGGGGGCTGTCGATCTTCCGGCCGTCGGACAGGACGGCGAAGGCGGACAGGCCGAGGTCGATACCCGTCTCCGGTTCCACCTCGGGGAGGATGTCCGGTTCGGTGTCCACGACGAAGCTGAGGAAGTACCGGCCGCAACTGTCCTTGGTGACGGTCAGGGACGTGGGCGCGGCCGGAAGCCTGCGGGACCACTTGACCTTGAGGTTGCCGACCTTGGCCACGTACACCGTGCCGTCGCCCTGGAGGCAGAAGGCGTTGGCGTTGAGACGGATCGACTGCCGGGTGTCCTTCTTCGACTTGTACCGGGCGGCCCGACCTTGCGTCCCTGCCGCCGGCCCTTGACCGAGTCGAAGAAGTTCCCGTAAGCGGTGTCCAGGTCCCGCAGGGACTGTTGCAGGACGACCGCGGACACGTCGGCAAGCCAGGCGCGCTCGGCGGTGCGCTTGGCCTGGGTGATGCGAAGTCGGGACAGTTCGGCCGACGTCACGTACGGCAGCCCCGCCGCGTGCGCTTCCTTTCGGTCACGCAGGTAGTCGTTCCACACCACCCGAGCGCACCCGAACGCACGGCGCTGTGCGGCGTCCGGGTAGGCCCGGTAGTTGTAACGGAGCTGCACACCCAAGATCCTACGCAAATTCGCCTCATGGATGAGCTGAACGATGAACTGCACGTCAGAACAGTCTTGAGACGAATTCATCCCCGGCGCGGCGTGAACGCCGGAGCTTTCTGCAAGGAACTCGGTAAGAAGCGGGTGCTACGCGGCGGTGGAGCCCGCAGAGGAGCTGCCGGAGCCCGAGGACGACGAAGAGGAAGACGAACCCGAGTCCGAGGACGACGAGGACGACGAAGAAGCCGAGGACGAGGCCGCCTTCGAGGACGACGCCGGCGAGCTGCTCGAGGAGCTGCCGCGGCTGTCGTTGCGGTAGAAGCCGGAGCCCTTGAAGACGATGCCGACGGCCGAGAACACCTTCTTCAGGCGGCCCTGGCAGTTCGGGCACTCGGTAAGAGCGTCGTCGGTGAACTTCTGCACCGCCTCGAGGCCCTCGCCGCACTCGGTGCACTGGTACTGGTACGTCGGCACTGTCTTCCTCCTGGCACTCTCACTCGATGAGTGCTAACGACGGTCCATAGTGACCTATTCCGCGGGATCAGTCCACTGTGGCGGGCGCGCGGTGACCGACACCACGTGCCACCGTACGGCCGGGGGACCGGGTCGCCAGCCGCGAGCGCAGCGTCACCAGGACCGCCAGCGCGAGCACCGTGCCGCCCATCGGCACCAGGAAACCGGCACCGTCCCGGACGCGGTCCTCGAGCTGCCCCGCGACGGTCACGGCCCCGGCCTGGCCCAGCGCGACGGCGCCGGTCAGCCAGGTGAAGGCCTCGGTGCGGGCGCCCGCCGGGACCAGGTCCTCGACCAGGGTGTAGCCGGTGACGATGGCGGGCGCGATGCACATGCCGACGAGCAGTCCGAGGCCGGCCAGCACGAGCACCGAGTGGGCGGCCCACAGCCCGGACGCGGTCACCGCGAGGGCGGTGTAGCCGACCAGGAGGCGCCGCTGCGGGGCCACCTTCCAGGCGATGGCGCCGCAGGCCAGGCCGGAGATCATGTTGCCCGCCGCGAAGACGCCGTACAGGACGCCGTTCAGACCGGGCTCGCCGATCGACTCCGTGAACGCGGCCAGCGACACCTGCATGCCGCCGAAGACGGAACCGATGCCCAGGAAGACGACGATCAGGACCCGCACACCGGGGACGCGCAGCGCGGAAACGTGCTCCACGCGCGCGTGCCCGCCGTCGACGCCAGCGGCGCCACCCACCAAGGGCTGGGTGCTCTTCTGCGCGGCGAACAGCAGACCGCCCACCAGGGTGAGCGCGGCCTCCGTGACCAGGCCCGCAGCGGGGTCGACGGCGGTACACAGGGCGGTCGCCACCAGGGGGCCGAGGACGAAGGTCAGCTCGTCGGTGACGGACTCGAAGGCGGCCGCCGTGCTCATCAGGGGGGTGTCCTTGAGCCGCACGGCCCAGCGGGCCCGCACCATCGGCCCGACCTGCGGCACCGAGGCGCCGGTGGGCACGGCCGCCAGGAACAGCGCCCACAGGGGCGCGTCCGCGAGCGCGAGGACGGTGAGGGTGAGTCCGGACGCCGCGTGCACCAGCACGCCGGGCAGCAGGACGGCGCGCTGCCCGTAGCGGTCGGCGAGCCGTCCGCTGTAGGGGGCGAACAGGGCCATGGCGACGCCGGTGACGGCCGCGACGGCGCCGGCGACGCCGTAGGAGCCGGTGGTGTGCTGCACCAGCAGCACGATGGAGAGGGTCAGCATCGCGAACGGCTGGCGTGCCGCGAAGCCGGGGAGAAGGAACGTCCAGGCGCCGCGGGTGCGCAGCAGCTGCCCGTATCCCGGACGGGTGACCGTGGATGCCACGGCCCGTGCCTTTCTGCCGCCTGGTAGCGCGGTCCCGACCCGTGGGGGTGATCGTGCGGGAGCGCCGAGAGCTGTCCACTCGCGCGGACTGCGGTAGATGCCGGAGCCCGCGGGATGAGGGGGCGATCCGACCGCCATACGGTCGCGCCAGCTCTGCTTCAGACAGAGGTGGTTCGATCAGGTGCGGCCTTCATCGTACAGGGGACGGGAGGGGGAGCGGCCTGTGAAAGGGGGCACTCCCTCCATGCTCACCTGCGATTGCGGCGGGCGCTCTCGGTCCCCCCGGTGCCCAGCCAGCCGGCCAGCTTGCCGCCGTGGCCGACCGCGCGCAGCCGCGCCTCGGCGGCGTCCCGGACGGGGTCGGTCGCGACCACCAGGAGCTCGTCCCCGCGGCGCAGCCCCGTGGTCGGCAGCGGTACGAACGACGTGCCGTCGCGGACGATCAGCGTGACGGCGGACCCGGTGGGCAGCCGCAGTTCGTTGACCTCGACGCCGTGCATCCTCGAGCCCTCGGGGATCGTCACGGACAGCAGGTGTCCGCGCAGCCGCTCCAGGGGCGCCGACTCGATGCCGAGGTCGGCGGCCTCGTCGCCCTTGCCCAGGCGCAGCACACGGGCCAGCCAGGGCAGCGTGGGTCCCTGGACCAGGGTGTAGACGACGACCAGCACGAAGACGATGTTGAAGATCCGGTGACTGCCCGCGACGCCCTCCACCATGGGGATCGTCGCCAGGATGATGGGCACCGCGCCGCGCAGCCCGGCCCACGACATCAGGGCCTGCTCCTGCCACGGCACCCGGAAGGGCACCAGGCACAGCACGACGCTCAGCGGCCGCGCGACCATGGTGAGCACCAGGCCGATGACGAGGGCGGGCAGGATGTCGTCGCCCAGCTCGTGCGGGGTGACCAGCAGGCCGAGCAGCACGAACATGCCGATCTGGGCGAGCCAGCCGAGCCCGTCGGCGAACCCGCGGGTGGCGGGCCAGTGCGGCAGCCGCGCGTTGCCCATCACCATGGAGGCGAGGTAGACGGCCAGGAAGCCGCTGCCGTGGACCATCGCGCCGGCCGCGTAGGCCGCGATGGCGATCGACATGACGGCGATGGGGTAGAGGCCGGAGGCGGGCAGCGCGACGTGCTTCAGCCCCCAGGACCCCAGCCAGCCCACCGCGAGTCCGACGGCCGCGCCGATGGCCAGCTCCAGGGCGATCTCGCCGATCAGTACGTACCAGTGCTCGATCGGTCCCGCCGTGGAGAAGGCGACCACGAGGATCACCACCGGGGCGTCGTTGAAGCCGGACTCGGCCTCCAGCGTGCCCGTTATCCGTTTGGGCAGCGGAATCCGGCGCAGCACGGAGAACACGGCCGCGGCGTCCGTGGAGGAGACCACGGCCCCGATGATGAGCGCCTGCCGCCACTCCAGCCCCGTCAGGTAGTGCGCGCCCGTCGCGGTCACGCCGACGCTCACCGCGACCCCGGCCAGGGCGAGCGCGGAGGCGGCCGGCAGGGCCGGTTTCGCCTCCTTCCACTTCGTGCCGAGGCCGCCCTCCGCGAGGATCACGACGAGGGCCCCGTACCCGATGACCTGGACCAGTTCGGCGTCGTCGAACTTGATGTCGCCGATGCCGTCCTGGCCCATGGCGATGCCGATGGCCAGGTAGACGAGCAGGCTGGGGAGCCCGCTGCGCGAGGAGATCCGGACCGCCGCCACGGCGATGAGCAGGACGAGCGAGCAGACGAGCAGTAGCTGGTTGAGGTGGTGGACAGTCAGCGGCCGTTCCCTTCCCTGGCGCACAGCACGGATCACAGCGTGGGCGAACGCGGCCGCGTTGTGCGCGAGGCGCACCTCCATGGCACACGAATCCGCCGTACTGCGCGGGTAACTACTTCGTTACCTTACCTAACTCTTGACGTTTTCTTGACGCTCGTCTTGGCAAGATCGAACGCCCGTGCGTCCTGGTACCCGACTCCGCGTCAAGGCGGTGCCGGGTCTGCGCCTACAGTTGCTCCAGCGCTCTGCGCTCAGCCTCCGTACGAAGCACAGCCCGCCCCTGCCGCTCGTGTTAGGACAGCAAGGACAGCGATGCCCCCCACCACCACCGCCACCCCGGGTCAGCAGTCCGGCACGTCCGGCAGGAAGAAGCGGAAGGGGCGCAAGGGCCGGCTGCTCGTCCTCGTGCTGGTCCTGGCCCTCATAGGCGGCCTCGCCTACGGGGCGTACTGGTCGATCAGCACCGTGCGCGCGTCCTTCCCGCAGACCAAGGGCTCGATCACGCTGGACGGCCTGTCGGGCCCGGTCGACGTCAAGCGCGACGGGTACGGCATCCCGCAGGTCTACGCCTCCAGCGAGGAGGACCTGTTCATGGCGCAGGGCTACGTCCAGGCGCAGGACCGGTTCTACGAGATGGACGTCCGCCGGCACATGACCGCCGGGCGCCTGTCGGAGATGTTCGGCAAGAGCCAGATCGAGAACGACGAGTTCCTGCGCACCCTGGGCTGGCACCGGGTGGCGAAGAAGGAGTACGACGAGAAGCTGTCGGACTCCACGAAGAAGTACCTCCAGGCGTACGCCAAGGGCGTCAACGCCTACCTGAAGGGCAAGGACGGCGCGGACATCTCCCTGGAGTACGCCGCCCTCGGCTTCACCAACGACTACAAGCCCCAGGAGTGGACCCCGGTCGACTCCGTGGCCTGGCTGAAGGCGATGGCCTGGGACCTGCGCGGCAACATGCAGGACGAGGTCGACCGCGCCCTGATGACCAGCCGCCTCGGCCCCAAGCAGATCGCCGACCTCTACCCGGCCTACCCGTACGACCGCAACAAGGCGATCGTCCAGGAGGGCCAGTACGACGAGCTGACCCGGACGTTCGACGGCGGCGACGGCGGTTCGTCGGGCAGCGGCGACGGCACGGGCACCGGAACGGGTACGGGAACCGGCACAGGTACGGGCACCGGCACGGGCACCGGCTCCGGCAACGCCCTCCAGGGGCAACTGGCGGGCCTCCAGGAGGTCCTGGACGACCTCCCCACCGCCGTCGGCGTGAACGGCAACGGCATCGGCTCCAACTCCTGGGTCGTCTCCGGCAAGCACACCATCACCGGCAAGCCGCTGCTGGCCAACGACCCGCACCTGTCGCCGTCCCTGCCGTCCGTCTGGTACCAGATGGGCCTGCACTGCCGCACCGTCTCCGCCAAGTGCCAGTACGACGTGGCCGGCTACACCTTCGCGGGCATGCCCGGCGTCGTCATCGGCCACAACCAGGAGATCGCCTGGGGCCTGACCAACTCCGGCGCCGACGTCACCGACCTCTACCTGGAGAAGATCACCGGCGAGGGCTACCAGTACGGCGGCAAGGTGGTCCCCTTCGAGACGCGCGAGGAGACCATCAAGGTCGCCGGCGGCGACTCCAAGAAGATCGTCGTCCGCGAGACCAACAACGGCCCGCTCCTCTCCGACCGCGACGACGAGCTGGTGAAGACCGGCAAGAAGGCGACCGTCGACAGCTCCGCCCCCGACCGCGGCGACGGCTACGGTGTCGCCCTGCGCTGGACGGCGCTGGAGGCGGGCACCACCATGGACGCCGTCTTCGCGATCGACCGGGCGCAGAACTGGGACGACTTCCGTGAGGCCGCCACCCTCTTCGACGTGCCCTCGCAGAACCTGGTCTACGCCGACAGCGAGCACATCGGCTACACGCTGCCCGGCCGCATCCCGGTGCGCGCCGAGGGCCACGACGGCTCGGTCCCGGCGCCGGGCTGGAGCCCCGAGTACCGCTGGACCGGCGAGTACATCGACCAGGACGAGCTGCCCTACGAGTACGACCCGGAGCGCGGCTACATCGTGACCGCCAACCAGGCCGTCGTCGACGAGGACGACTACCCGTACACGCTCACCACGGACTGGGGCTACGGCGCCCGCAGCCAGCGCATCACCTCCCTGATCGAGCAGAAGATCAAGGACGGCGGCAAGATCTCCACGGACGACATGCGCCAGATGCAGTTGGACAACAGCAGCGAGATGGCCAAGCTGCTCGTGCCCCAGCTGCTGAAGATCGACATCGCCGACAAGGACGTCCGCGAGGCGCAGAAGCTGCTGGAGGGCTGGGACTACACCCAGGACGCCGACTCGGCGGCCGCCGCCTACTTCAACGCGGTCTGGCGCAACATCCTCAAGCTCGCCTTCGGCAACAAGCTGCCCAAGGAGCTGCGGGTCGAGGGCCAGTGCCTGTGGGTCGACCCGGTCAACACCACCGGTCCGGCGGACGAGACGAACAAGGTCCGCGAGTGCGGCCAGCGCGACGCCGGCCAGGCGCAGCCGGACGGCGGCGACCGCTGGTTCGAGGTGGTCCGCACGCTGATGGACAAGCCCAAGAGCGACTGGTGGACGACGCCCGCCAACGGCACCCGCAAGGGCGCCGACCACAACCGCGACGACCTGTTCAAGCGCGCCATGATCGACGCCCGCTGGGAGCTGACCGCCAAGCTCGGCAAGGACATCGACACCTGGAACTGGGGCCGACTGCACCGCCTGTTCCTGAAGAACCAGACCCTGGGCACCGAGGGCCCCGGCTTCCTGAAGTACGCCCTCAACCGCGGCCCCTGGAAGCTCAGCGGCGGCGAGGCGGCGGTCAACGCCTCCGGCTGGAACGCGGCCGGCGGCTACGGGGTGATCTGGGTGCCGTCCATGCGGATGGTGGTCAACCTCGGTGACCTCGACAAGTCCCGCTGGATCAACCTCACCGGTGCCTCCGGACACGCCTACAGCGCCCACTACACCGACCAGACCGACAAGTGGGCCAACGGCGAACTGCTGCCGTGGTCCTTCTCGAAGAAGGCGGTCGACGAGAGCACGAGCGACACGCTGGTGCTCAAGCCGTAGCAGGCACCCGCTGACGGAAAACGGCCTCCACGCGTGCGTGGAGGCCGTTTCCCGTGCGGCACCCGGGTGCGCCGTGGGCACCCGGGTGCCGCTGCGTCAGCGGAACCTGCGCACCCCCGAGGGCGTCACCACCGCGTCCACCGGCCGGTCGTGCGGCTCCGCGGGGACGCGCGCGACGACCTCGGGGTCGTACAGCAGCACCAGCAGCGCGGGCCGCGCGCCGGCGGCCTCCAGACGCGCGAGTACCCGGTCGTAGGAGCCTCCGCCCCGCCCGAGCCTCAGGCCCCGGCCGTCCACCGCCACCCCCGGCAGCAGCACGACGTCCGCCCGGGTCACCGCCTCCGGCCCCAGGCGCTCGCCGGCGGGCTCGGACAGCTCCATCCGCCCGCCGTGGCGCACGCGCGCGAGGGAGCCCTCCCCGGTGTACTCGCCCCAGTCCAGGTCGTTGTCCGGCAGCAGCGCGGGCAGCAGGACCCGCACACCCCGCGCGCGCAGCGCGTCGAGGAGCGCGAGGGTGCCCGGCTCGGCGCCCACGGACACGTACGCGGCCACGGTGCGCGCCCCCGCGACCTCCGGCAGCCCGAGCGCCCGCACGGCCAGCGCGTCCCCGGCTTCGCGCACGTCGCCCGGGGTCAACCTGTTCCTCGCCGCGAGGAAACCCCGTCGCAACGTCCGCTTGTCAGGTTCGTCCGCAGGGTCGATGTGAGGCATGGATGACTCCTGAACCGCATTCATGCGCTCATATGAGCGCCAAGGATCTCGAGTCACAGATTCTCCCCATAGGCACCGGATAGGGTGGCGCGCATGACTCAGTCCCACCCCAGGATCAGCAAGGCTGTCATCCCAGCAGCCGGTCTCGGTACCCGGTTCCTGCCGGCCACCAAGGCCACTCCCAAGGAGATGCTGCCGGTCGTCGACAAGCCGGCGATCCAGTACGTGGTCGAAGAGGCCGTGGCCGCCGGCCTCGGCGACGTCCTCATGGTCACGGGCCGCAACAAGCGCCCCCTGGAAGACCACTTCGACCGCAACTACGAACTGGAGTCCGCCCTCCAGAAGAAGGGCGACGCGGGCCGCCTGGCCAAGGTCCAGGAGTCCAGCGACCTCGCGATGATGCACTACGTCCGCCAGGGCGACCCCAAGGGACTCGGCCACGCCGTGCTGTGCGCCGCACCGCACGTCGGCCACGAGCCCTTCGCGGTCCTGCTCGGCGACGACCTGATCGACCCGCGCGACCCGCTGCTCCAGCGCATGATCGACGTCCAGGAGCAGTACGGCGGCAGCGTGATCGCCCTCATGGAGGTCGCGCCGGAGCAGATCCACCTGTACGGCTGCGCCTCCGTCGCCCCGACCGGTGACGGCGACGTCGTCAAGGTCACCGGGCTGGTCGAGAAGCCCGACGCGGCCGACGCGCCGTCCAACTACGCCATCATCGGCCGCTACGTCCTCGACCCGCGCATCTTCGACATACTTCGCAAGACCGAGCCCGGCCGCGGCGGCGAGATCCAGATCACCGACGCCCTCCAGCAGTTGGCGGCGGACGAGAACGTCGGCGGCCCGGTGCACGGCGTCGTCTTCAAGGGCCGCCGCTATGACACCGGCGACCGCGGCGACTACCTGCGTGCCATTGTCAGACTCGCATGCGAACGTGAAGACCTGGGCCCGGACTTCCGGACCTGGCTCCGCAGTTACGTAGCCGAGGAGATGTAAGGCCGTTGAGCAGCAGCGCGCACCGGGACACCGGTCACGACCACGCCACCGCGGGCCCCGGCCCGGACCGGCTGTGGTCGGTCCAGGAGCACCTGGACGACGTCCTCGCCACCGTCCGCCCCCTGGAGCCCATCGAGCTGAACCTGCTCGACGCCCAGGGCTGCGTCCTGGTCGACGACATCACGGTGCCGCTGTCCCTGCCGCCGTTCGACAACAGCTCCATGGACGGGTACGCGGTGCGCGTCACCGACGTCGCGGGGGCCAGCGAGGAGTTCCCCGCCGTCCTGGAGGTCGTCGGGGACGTCGCCGCCGGCCAGGCCGATCCCGTCACCGTGGGCCCCGGCCAGGCCGCCCGCATCATGACCGGCGCCCCGCTGCCGCCCGGCGCCGAGGCCGTCGTCCCCGTCGAGTGGACCGACGGCGGGCTCGGCGAGGGCCCCGTGGCGGGCATGCGCGCCCGCAGCCTGGCCCCCGAGGGCGCACAGGGCCACGTCCACGTGTACCGGCCGGCCGAGGAGCGCGCCCACGTCCGCGCCAAGGGCAGCGACGTCCGCTCCGGCGACCGCGCCCTGACGGCCGGCACCGTGCTCGGCCCGCCGCAGATCGGCCTGCTCGCCGCGATCGGCCGGGGCACGGTACGCGTGCGCCCCCGCCCGCGCGTGGTGGTGCTCTCCACCGGCAGCGAACTCGTCCAGCCCGACGAGCAGCTGGCGTCCGGTCAGATCTACGACTCCAACAGCTTCGCGCTCACCGCGGCCGCCCGCGACGCCGGCGCCATCGCCTACCGGGTCGGCGCCGTCACCGACGACGCCGACACCCTGCGGTCCACCATCGAGGACCAACTCGTGCGCGCCGACCTGATGGTCACCACCGGCGGCGTGAGCGTCGGGGCGTACGACGTCGTCAAGGAGGCGCTGGCGCACGTCGGGGACGAGGACGAGCCGGGCGCCGGCGTGGACTTCCGCAAGCTCGCCATGCAGCCCGGCAAGCCCCAGGGCTTCGGCTCCGTGGGCCCCGACCACACCCCGCTGCTCGCGCTGCCGGGCAACCCGGTGTCGTCGTACGTCTCCTTCGAGCTGTTCGTGCGGCCCGCGATCCGCACCCTCATGGGCCTGCCCGACGTGCACCGCCCGGTGGTCACCGCGTCCCTGGCCGCGGACAAGGCGCTCACCTCGCCGAAGGGCCGCCGGCAGTTCCTGCGGGGCAGCCACGCCGACGGTTCGGTCACCCCGGTCGGCGGCTCCGGCTCCCACCTCGTCGCCGCCCTCGCGCAGGCGAACGCGCTGATCGTCGTGCCCGAGGCCACCGCGTCCGTCGAGCCCGGCGCCGAGGTCGAGGTGGTCCTGCTCGGCTGACCGGTCCCCGATGGCGGTACCGTGTCGCGCACAGCAGGCCCACGCGCCGCACCGCGCCGGGCCAGGACCGGGAGCGCCACACGAGCATGAGTACGCAGGACCGACCGCCGAGCAGTGGACAGGACCCGCAGGACCGGCTGACGCACATCGACGAGGCGGGCGCCGCCCGGATGGTCGACGTGTCCGGCAAGGACGTGACCGCCCGCACCGCCCGCGCCAGTGGACGCGTCCTCGTCGCGCCCCGCGTGGTCGAGCTGCTGCGCGGCGAGGGCGTACCGAAGGGCGACGCCCTGGCCACCGCGCGGATCGCGGGCATCATGGGCGCCAAGCGCACCCCCGACCTGATCCCCTTGTGCCACCCGTTGTCCGTCTCCGGTGTGAAACTGGACCTGTCGGTCGCGGACGACGCCGTGGAGATCACCGCCACGGTGCGGACGACGGATCGCACGGGCGTCGAGATGGAGGCGCTCACCGCGGTCTCCGTCGCCGCGCTCACCGTGGTCGACATGGTCAAGGCGGTCGACAAGGGAGCGGTCATCACGGACGTGCGGGTGGAGCAGAAGACGGGCGGCAAGTCCGGCGACTGGAACCGGTCATGACGCCGGACGCCGCCGCGGCGGGCGCCCTCCCCGGGCCGTACGCCGCCCTGGTCGTCACGGCGTCCAACCGGGCCGCCGCCGGTGTCTACGAGGACAAGGGCGGGCCCCTGATCGCCGAGGAGCTGCGCCGCTTCGGCTTCGACGTCGACGGCCCGCAGGTCGTTCCCGACGGCGACCCCGTGGAGGCCGCCCTGCGCGCGGGCGTGGAAGCGGGCTACGACGTCGTCGTCACCACCGGCGGCACCGGCATCTCGCCCACCGACCGCACCCCCGAGGCGACCCGCGCGGTGATCGACCACGAGGTCCCGGGCATCGCGGAGGCGATCCGGGCGTACGGCCGCGACAAGGTGCCGACCGCCGCGCTCTCCAGGGGACTGGCCGGAGTGGCGCGAAAGACGCTGATCGTCAACCTGCCGGGCTCCTCCGGCGGGGTGAAGGACGGCCTCGCGGTGCTGGAGCCGCTGCTGAAGCACGCCGTGGACCAGCTGCGCGGCGGCGACCACCCGAGACCCGCCAGCGGTGGGGGTGCGAGCTGAACGGCCCGTCCTGGCCCGCGGAGCTGACGGACGGCGACATCGTCCTGAGGCCGATAAGACTGCGCGACCAGCGGACCTGGCGCGAGGTCAACCGGCGCAACCGGGACTGGCTGCGCCCGTGGGAGGCCACCATCCCGCCGCCCGGACCCGGCGGCCCGATCGCGCACCGGCCGACCTACCGCCAGATGGTGCGGCACCTGCGCTCCGAGGCCCACGCGGGCCGGATGCTGCCCTTCGTCATCGAGTACCGGGGGCGGCTGGTCGGCCAGTTGACGGTGGCCGGCATCACCTGGGGCTCGATGTGCTCCGGACACGTCGGCTACTGGGTGGACGAGGCGGTGGCCGGCCGCGGGGTGATGCCGACAGCCGTGGCGATGGCGGTGGACCACTGTTTCCGCACCGTCGGACTGCACCGCGTCGAGGTCTGCATTCGCCCCGAGAACGCGCCCAGCCGCCGGGTCGTGGAGAAACTCGGATTCCGCGAGGAGGGCCTCAGGCCGCGTTATCTGCACATCGACGGAGCCTGGCGGGACCATCTGGTCTTCGCGCTCACCGCGGACGAGGTTCCCGAGGGTCTGCTGCGGCGCTGGCACCGGTCACGGCAGCGCGGTGCGCCGAACGCGGGCAACACCGGAAACGTCGGGAAACCCGGGATCCCCGGGAACACAGGGAACGCGGGGAACACGGGTAATTGAATAAATGTTCGAATTCGGTCGCATCGCGACCGCCTCGAATCGGATAATTTCCCTGTCCTGACAGTCGGCTGATCGGATCGGTCACAAGAAAAGTTCGAAATATCAGCCAGATCGTGCGACACACCGGCTCAATTGGCGGATGGCCTCACGCAAACCCCTCTACCGTGTGAGGCGTGAGCAGCAGCGGCCTCATCTACGCAGTCATCGTCGGGGCCTGGGCCGCCTACTTGGTGCCGATGTGGCTCCGTAGGCAGGACGAGCTGAACGAGGCCCGTCCGACGGAACGCTTCAGCACCGCCATCCGGCTGCTGTCCGGACGGGCGGGCATGGAGCGCCGGTACACCAAGGACCTGCGGTCGCGCTCCGCCGACGAGGCGGAGCCCGACGCCGACGCCCCGGACGCCGTCACCGACTCGGTGGACGTCCGGGCCTTCGCCGTGTCCAGAACCCGACGGCACACCCGGCCGGCCCCGCCGCGGCAGACGGCGGAGCGGCCCGAAGCGGCCCGCCCGCACCCGGACGGACCCGCGCACGACCCGAGATCCGGGCAGTCCCGTGAGCCCGGCCACCCGGCCGGACCCGGTGCGGCACCGGGGCGGGGACGGGTGCCGCAGGCCCGGCGCGCACCGCTGTCACCGGCGGCGGCCGCGGCACGTGCCCGGCGCACCAAGGCCCTCGCCCGCCGTCGGCGTACGACCGTGATGCTCTTCCTGGCCTTCTCGCTCGGCGCGGTCGTCGCGGCGGTCGGCGGACTCGCCTTCCTGTGGGCGCCCGGGGTGCCCGCGGTGCTGCTCAGCGCCTACATCGCCCATCTGCGTGCGCAGGAGCGCCGCCGCTTCGCCTTCCAGATGGACCGCCGCCAGGCCGAGGTCGCCGCCCAGCGACTGCGCGACCGCGACCCCCGGCCGCGCCGGCGCGGCCCCGCCGACCCCGGCGGACCCGTCGGCGACCTCGACGCCGAGGAACCGGACGACGGACCCGACGTGGAGCCCGACGCCGGAATGTCGGCGCTCGCCGCGGACCGGCGGGCGCTGGTCGAGCAGACCGACCACGCCGAGTGGGTCGACCAGCAGCGGGAACGCCGGGGGCGTCCGCAGGGCGACAGCTGGGACCCGGTCCCGGTGCCCCTGCCCACCTACGTGACCGCCCCGGTCGCCCCCCGCGCCACGCCCGACGTGGACCTCGCGGCCCCGGACGCGTGGAGCTCGGCACGCTCCAGCGCCGTGGCACCCGACGGCGAGGACGCCGCCCGGGCGCCCGAGCCGGACCGGGACCGCCCGGCGGACCGCGGGGAGACGCGTCCGGCCGGGGAGGAGCGTCCGGCCGCGCACGCCGACGAGCGCCCGGAGACCGCGGGCCGCAGCGACGCCCGCCGCGCCGCGTCCGCCCGCCGGGCCAGGGAGCGGGGCCGCACGCCGCTCTTCGACCAGTACGAGGACGGCGACCGTCCCCGCGCGGTCAACGAGTAGCCGTAAGCGATTTTTGAGCAGGCCGGACAGGGTGCTAGAGTTTCACTCGTTGCAAGGGCCTGTGGCGCAGTCTGGTAGCGCACCTCGTTCGCATCGAGGGGGTCTGGGGTTCAAATCCCCACAGGTCCACGCACATTGGCGAAGGTCCCGCCCGATCATCACGATCGAACGGGACCTTCGTCGTTTCCCGGCCCGCGTCGCTGAGACGCCGAGACGCATCCGTGATCATGTACAGCGCAACCTTGGGCGTTTCCCGTGGGTCACCTGTGCGCGGTGTCACGCAGTGGCACCTTCTCGTCGTCTGGGGAACGGAAGAACCGCACCATGAGACCTAGCTCCCTGTACTCGCCGTGGGCGCGTGCGGCCGTGGCCGGCGCGGCCGCCGCCGGGCTCGCCGCGGCCGGACTGGCCGGCGTCGCCCACGCGGCGGACGGGCAGGCGCCGCTGCCCGTCACGATCACCGGCACGGACCGGGTGGACCTGGCGCTCGACGGCGCCGAGGGCGAGCCCGGGGAGCCGCAGATCCAGCTCGGGCTCACCGGCCCGGGGGAGTACGACCCGGACAGCGACACGGACCCGGAGCCGATCCCGAACAGCGGCTACGAGGTCACCATCGACGCCACCGCGCTCAAGGGCTTCGCCAAGGTCGGCCTGCCGCGGTCCTGCGACGTGGACGGCCTGGTCGCGGTCTGCCGGTCGAGCAGCCTCTACCCGGGCGCGAGCTACAACCCGTACTGGAGCGTCCGGCTCGATCTGCTGGACTCCGCCGAGGCCGGCGACCACGGCACGGTCAAGGTCACCGGCGAGGGCGAGGGCCTGGCGTTCAACGAGCACACCGTCGACGTGCTGGTCGGCGGCCCGGAGCTGCTCCAGAAGAAGCTCCCCGCCCAGCCCGAGGGCTTCGAGGCAGGCGACACCTACCGGGCCCCGCTCGGCTTCCGCAACGTCGGCGCCATGTCCGCCCACGGCGTCGTCCTCCGCCTCGCCGGCAGCCGCGGCCTGTCCTTCCCCGACTCGTACGACAACTGCTCGTACGCCGAGGAGAACAAGGACAACCTGATCCGCTACCGCCAGGTCGCCCTGTGCACCTTCGAGGGGGACTTCGAGCCCGGCGCGGCCTACGAACTGAGCGAGCCGATCGGCGTGAAGACCGCCGACTTCGCGCTCGGCGACATCTTCAGCTACGGCTTCGACGCGATCGGCGCCGAGGGGGCCGACACGCTGCGGGCGGGCGGCGGTCACCGGCAGGGATCCGGCGAAACGCTCACCCTGAAGCCGGTCGGGAGCGGCCAGAGCGGCGACTACACCAAGTACGCCGAGATCGACCTGGCCACCGGGAACACCTACGACCTCGACCTCACCGGGGCACGCGTCGCGGGCGAGCAGGGCGAGACCGTCACCGTCGACGTCGGCCTGAGCAACCACGGGCCCGCCTGGCTCGGTTCGCTGCGCGCGGGCGGTGAACCGATCGGCTTCACCGTGCGGATCCCCGAGGGCGCCAGTGTCGTGGAGAGCCCCTGCCGGCCCGTGAACGACGAGACGCCGGACGAGTACCTGTGCTTCGCCGACACCCCGTTCCTCGAGGACGACGCGCGCACCTTCCCGTTCAAGCTGCGCATCGACAAGGTCGTCCCGGGCGCCAAGGGCAAGATCTCCCTGCCCGACTTCGACAACCCGAGGGAGGGCGACCCGTCCAACGACACCGGCTGGATCGTGCTGAACGGCACGGGTGACGAGGAGACGCCGGGCGACAGCGGCGGCAGCACCGGCGGGACGGACTCCACGGGCGGTACGGGCACCGACGGCGGTTCGGACTCGGCGGGCACCACGGGCGGCGGTTCGCAGACCACGGGCGGTACCGGGACGGCCGGCGGCTCGGACACGGCCGGGGGCACCACCGGGGGGACCGGCGGCCAGTCGCCGCAGGGCGGCGGGGGCGACGGACTGCTCGCCTCCACCGGCTCCACCGCGCTGCTCGCCTCCGCCGCAGCGGCCCTCGCCCTCGCCGCGGGCGGCGTCCTGTTCGTCGTCGCGCGCCGTCGCAGGGCGGGCGGCGCGGCCTGACGACGGTCGCGGCGGCGGCCTGACGGCGGTCGCGGCGCCCCTACCGGACCCGGAGGGCCTTCGCGTAGCAGAGGCTGTCCTCGTGGAAGCGGTAGTAGCCGAACTTCGTGCAGGGCTCGTAGCCGCTGGACGCGTACAGCGCCACGGCCTCCGGCTGTTTGGTGCCGGTCTCCAGGACCATGCGGGTACGGCCCGCCGCACGGGCGTCCTCCTCCAGGGCGGCCAGAATGCGGCGGGCCAGCCCGCGTCCGCGCACCTGCTCGATCACGAACATCCGCTTGAGCTCGGCGTCCCCGTCGAGATTGCCCTCGTCGTTGGCGTCCTGGCAGCGCCAGCCGCCGGAGGCGACCGGGACGCCGTTCTCGTCGTACGCGACCAGGTACTGGCCGTTCGGCGGGGCGAAGTCCGACGGGTCCAGGTGCGTGGCGTCGCCGCCGTCGCCGTAGCGGACGTCGTACTCGGCCTGGACCTCGTCGTTGAGCTTCACGGCGTCGGGGTGGTCGAAGGGGACCCGGCGTATGTTCATGCTTCCTACCGTCAGTCGATGCGTCGCCCGGGAGCGGGACACCGTCCAGTGTGCCGGTATCGTGCCGGGATGCTCACCGTGACCTCCGTCAACGTCAATGGCCTGCGCGCCGCCGCGAAGAAGGGCTTCGTGGAGTGGCTCGCCGGCACCTCCGCCGACGTGCTGTGCCTCCAGGAGGTACGGGCCGAACCCCAGCAACTGCCCGAACACGTCCGCACGCCCGACGGCTGGCACGTGACGCACGCCCCCGCCGCCGCCAAGGGCCGGGCCGGGGTCTCCCTCTACACCCGCCGCGAGCCCGACGCCGTCCGCGTCGGCTTCGGCTCCACGGAGTTCGACGCGAGCGGCCGCTACGTCGAGGCCGACCTGCCCGGTGTGACGGTCGCCTCCCTCTACCTGCCCTCCGGCGAGGTCGGCACCGAGCGCCAGGACGAGAAGGTCCGCTTCATGGGCGAGTTCCTCGCGTACCTCAAGGAGCTGCGCGAGCGCGCCGCCGCCGAGGGGCGCGAGGTCGTCGTCTGCGGCGACTGGAACATCGCCCACCGCGAGGCCGACCTGAAGAACTGGCGCGCCAACAAGAAGAACTCCGGGTTCCTGCCGGAGGAGCGGGAGTGGCTCGGCCGCGTCCTGGACCCGGCGGAGGGCGGGTACGTGGACGTGGTGCGCGCGCTGCATCCGGACGTCGAGGGGCCGTACTCGTGGTGGTCGTACCGGGGGCGGGCCTTCGACAACGACAGCGGATGGCGGATCGACCTCGCGGTGGCGACTCCCGGTCTGGCCGCGCGGGCGGTCAAGGGCTTCGTCGAGCGGGCCGCCAGCCACGAGGAGCGGTGGTCCGACCACGCGCCGGTGACGGTCGTCTTCGAGCACTGACCGGCCCCCACCGTGCGGCCACTGACCGGCCCACTGACCGGCCCCTGACCGGCCCACCGAGCGGTCCGTCCAGCGGGCTGCCGGCCGGCCCGTCGAGTGGCCCGTCGAGTGCCCGACCGAGGCATCGAACGCCTGTCGCGGGCCGTTTTCGGTCAAACCCTTGAATGCGCCAAATGGCGTGGACCGGCCGTCCCCCCGTGCCGTCTACTGAGGGAGCCGATCGACCGGCGGTCGTGCTCGGGGAGGCAGGCGCATGGGGGAAGAGGCCACGCACCACTGGATCGTGGTGCTGGACGTGGAGAACTTCAGCTCGCGCCGCGACCCCGTGCAGCGGCGTGTGCGGGCGGCCATGTACCGGGCCCTCGCCGAGGCCCTGCGGCGGGCCGGGATCACCGACGCGGACACCGTCTCCGAGGACCGGGGCGACGGCGTACTGATGCTGGTGGCGCCCTCCGTCTCCCCGCGCGTGCTCGCCGGCCCCTTCGTGCGGGAGCTGGACGAGGCCCTGGGCGAGTACGCGCAGGAGGCCAACGCGGACCACGAGCTTCGGCTGCGGGTGGCCCTGCACCAGGGGCTCGCGGCCCGGGACGCGCACGGCTGGTCCGGCGACGCGGTGAACACGGCGTGCCGCCTCGTGGACGCCCAGCCGCTCCGGGACGTGCTGGCCGAGGCCCTGTCCGCGCGGCTGGTCCTCGCCGTCTCCGACGAGGTGCACCGGGGCGTCGTCCGGCACGGGCACCACGGGATCGACCCGGCGGCCTACCTGCGGTGCGACTTCACCACCAAGCACGGCGAGACGATCACCAGCTGGATCACCGTGCCCGGCTACCCGGCACCCCCGGGCCTGCCGGCGCCCGGCGACCCGGCGGCGACCGCACCGCCCGCGCCCGGCGCCACGAGCCCCGGGCCCGGCACGACGAGCACGGTGCCCGGTGCCACCGGCTCCGGGCCCGACGCGGCCGGGCGGCCCCCGGTCGCCCTGCACGCGCAGACGGTCCAGGGCGACCAGGTCGCGGGCGACAAGCACGTGACCGTGCACAACACCGGAAGCGTGCGGCCGTGACGGCCACCGCGGCCGGGCAGTCTCCGGCCGCCGGCGATCCCGGGGGGAGCCCGCCGGCGGCCGGTGCGGGGGGACCCGCGGCGGGCGGACCCGGCGACAAGGCGGAACCGCCCGCCGCGGGTGGCGGCGGCCCGGACCAGCCGTCCGACTCCTCCGGCGGCAACACCCCGGAGCAGCCCACGTCCGGGCCCGGTGCCGAGTCCTACCTGGCGACGGCCGCGCTCGGCGTGGGCACACAGCGCCGCGGGCTCCTGCGCGACGCCGTCGCCAACGTCGAGGGCGACATGGTCGGCGGCGACAAGTTCGTGGTGCTGCTGGGCGGCCAGAAACGCAAGCTGCGCGTGTTGTCCCCGCTGATCGTCGAACGTGTCCGGTTCGCGTACTGCGTTCCGGCCGACCTGCCCGACGTCCGGGACGCGCTCACCCGGCAGCGGTTCCTGATCCTGCGCGGAGCCGAGGGACACGGCAAGTCCGCCATGGCCGTACGCCTGCTGCTCGGCGCCTGCGACGGCACCCTCTACCACCTGGACGGCGACGTCGACCTCGCCTCCCTCGCCGAGCAGCTGGAGAACGAGGGCGGGACCGTCGAGCCGGGCGCCGGGTTCCTGCTGGACAGCCCCGACGACATCACCCGGCTCGGGCGGGAGACCTACGACAAGGTCCAGGGCGCCCTGTCGCAGGCGGGCGCCTGGCTGGTCGTCACGGTGCAGGAGGGCGAACTCGCCGACGGCGAACTGCTCACCGGTGTGCGCGACCTCACCACCGCCCCGCCTCCGGCCGACGTCGTGCGCGCGCATCTGCGGTGGCGGCTCGGGGAGCGCGCGGCCGAGCGGCTCCTCGGCCGCGACGACGTGCGTGACGTCGTCGACGAGCTGCTGGGTGCCGCCCCCGCCTGCCGGCAGGCGGGGGACCTCGCCGCGGCGCTGTGCGAGCAGTACGACCTCGACGGCAGGATCGACCCGGACCGGCTGCGGGAGCACCGGGCCCGGTGGGAGGCGGAGGACTTCGAGATCTGGGCCGAGAGCCTGCCGGACGCCGCCACCCGCAGCTTCGCCCTCGCGCTGGCCGTGCTCAACGGCTGCCCGCAGGAGGACATCGCCCAGGCGGCCCGCTCGCTGCGCGGCCGGCTGGAGGACGACGGCCCCTATGTACGGGCCCCCGGACCCGACGGGCGCCTCACCCGCTCCAAGGACCTCTTCGAGATGCCCCGGCGCCGGCTGCTGCGCCGGCTGCGGGCCCAGGAGCAGGGCAGGCCCGGCGGCGAACCGGGCAGCGTCCTGGAGTACAGGGACCCCGACTACGCGCGCCGGGTCGTCCTGCACGCCTGGACCCAGTACGAGATCCAGGGCGAGATCCTCGACTGGCTCGACGAGCTGGTGGTCCACCCCGCCGAGCAGGTGCGGGTCTACGCCGCGGTCTCCGGACTCGGTGTGCTCGCCGCCGCCTCCTACGGGTACGTCGAGCGGCGGGTGCTGAGGCCGTGGGCGCGCGGCGAGAACGCGTGGCGCCGCATGGCCGTCGCCTACGCCCTGACCGTGGCCGGCGAGGACGCGTGGGTCCGGGAGAAGGCCGCCGAGCTGGTGAACGGCTGGTACGCCGACGAGAGCCCCTGGGGCCGGGCGACGGCGGCCCGCGTGCTCGGCCTGGGGCTGTGGCCGGAACGGGCGGTCGAGGAGATAGCCCGCCTCTTCAAGGTCGTCGACGCGACGGTGGCGGTGGCCGCCGGGTGCGCCCTGGCCGACCTGGTGGCCTTCGAACCCGACCGGGCCGGTTCCGTGCTGGCGATGCTGCGGACCAGGACCGGCGAGCACCGCTCCGGCCGGGCCGCGGTGCTCGCCTTCCTGATCGTCGCCGCCCAGGTGGTGGTGGAGACCAAGGAGCTGGAGGACGTGGACCAGGGGGCCCGGGTGCCGGAGTGGCCGACGCTGCTGCACCTCGCCCACCGGCGGCACGAACTGCGCGACCCCTTCGTCCGGTTGTGGCGCGCCGCGCTGCACGAGCCGGACTTCCACGACGAGGCGGAACAGGTCGTCGGCAACTGGGCGAAGCTCGCCGAGCGGGACTCCGAACTCAGGGAGATGTTCCGGCTGATGGTCGGCGCCATCGCCGACGGCGACGTCCGCGCGGGCCGTGTCCTGCGGATGTGCGCGGACTCCTGGATCCACCCCGACCGCATCGTCCCCCTGCCCCTGACGGCCGGGATCGTGCACGCGACGCTCGACGCGATCGACCTGGAAAGAGTGTGAAGATGCCCCTCTCCCTCATCCTCAACGACCGTGCCGTCCCCCGCAGCAAGGTGGGGGACATCTCGCCGTTGCCGCCCGCGGTCGCGGTCGTCTACCCGGTCGAGGGCCGCCCCTTCGAGGTCGAGACGGTCCGTACGTTCGGGCAGCGCGTGTTCGGCGGGAGCCGGCCCTGCTACGTCGTCGACCTCAGCGACCACCGCCGCCAGGCGGCCGTCACCAGGACGCCGCTGACGTGCCGGGACGGCGGGCACCGGTTCCGGGCGACGATCGACGTCGGCTTCCGGGTGCACGATCCGGCGCTGGTGGTCTCGCGGAACGTGCGGGACGCGCTGGCCGTGGTGTACGGGTACCTCACCGACCGGATCCGGATCACCGCCGCCCAGTTCGCCATCACGCAGGCTCTGGCGGCGCAGCTGCGGATCAACCAGGAGCTGGACCGGGAGATACCGCTCCCCGAGGGCGTCACCATCTACTACTGCAAGATCCAGATGGAGCCCGACGAGGCGGCCGCGCGGCACATCCAGGAGCTGGCGGAGGCCGAGCGGCGGGCCAGCCTGGGCGTGCACGCCCATGAACGCAGGATCGGCGAGGTCCGCTCCGACGAGCAGGTCAAGGACATCGTGGAGGACGGCCGCCGACGCCGGCAGGCCGACGAGCGCAAGGTGCTGGACGGCCGCCGGATCGACATCGAGGAACTCATCCGCGAGCACCTGGTCCGCCACCCCGAGGAGACCGGGCAGGCCCTGGAGATGCTGGCCAGGGTGCGGGACGCCGAGGTCGCCCGGCACGAACTGCGCGACGAGCGGCACGCCGACATGGTCAAGTACCTCATCGAGCGGGGCGTGGTCCGCGAGGTGGACCTGCCCGGACTGCGCGCGGGTGTCCTCGGCGCCGACGGCCCCGGCACGGGGGTGAGCGGCGTGCTCGAACGCCCCGACGCCGGGCGGCAGCCCGGGCTTCCCGCCGGTGGGCCGGTGGTCGCGGACGCGCACGGGGGCGCCCCCGCCGCGGCCCAGGGCGCGGGGCCGGTGCGGTGGGGCGGCGGCGGTCCGGCGCCCGCGTCGGCGCCCGCCACCGGCCTGGTCCCGGTCTACGTCGTCCTGGACACCTCGCCGGCCGCGGCCGGCTGCGTCGTCGACCTGGAGAACGCGCTGCGCTCCCTCCAGACCCTGCTCGCCAACAGCCCCGACGTGGCCTCGGCCGTCCGGCTGTCGGTGATCACCTACGCCGACGGCGCCGACGTGGTGCTGCCGCTGACCGAGGTCTCCTGGCGCACCGGCGTGCCCGGGCTCACCACCAGTCCCGGCTGCCGCTACCGCCCGGTCCTGCGGCGGCTGAAGGACCTCGTTCCGCTGGAGACGGAACGGCTCAAGGAACAGGTGCCGCGCGTGCTGCGGCCCGTGGTGTTCTTCCTCTCCGTCGGACAGCCCGAGGACGACGCGGAGTGGCCCGCGGCGCACGCCGAGCTGATGGCGCACACGTACTTCCCGAACATCGTGGCCTGCGCCATCGGCGCGGACCGGGCCCGGGTGGCGCAGCGGATCGCGTCGCGGCCGGCGCTGGCGGTCGCCGCCGTCGACGGGGCGGACCCGGCCCAGTCCGCGGTGCAGTTCTCCGTCCTGCTCCAGCGCACGCTGCTGCACCTGGGCCGGAGCGCGATCGCCGGGCAGATGGAGCTGGTGCTGGAGTGCCCGCAGGGACTGGCGCCCGTCGCGGCGGACGAATAGCGAAGCAGAGAGATGAGGGGTAACGGGGATGGCTGAGACTCTGGGGCAGTTGCTGCCGGTGTACGTCCTGGCCGACGAGTCGGGTTCGATGTCGGACTACGTCGGTGATCTGAACGAAGGGATGAAGTCCCTCCACGTCGCGCTGCTCGGGGAGCCGATGGCCGCGGCCAAGGTGCGCTTCTCCGTGCTCGGCTTCGCCAACCGGGTCACGGAGAGACTGATCCTGGCGGACCTGAGGAGCGAGGCCGAGCTGCCGCGGCTGTCGGCGGGCGGCGGCACCAACTACGACGCGGCGTTCCAGGCCCTGCTGGACCGCATCCCGCAGGACGTCCGGGACCTGAAGGCACAGGGGTACCGGGTGCACCGGCCCGCGGTGTTCCTCCTCAGCGACGGCCAGCCCAACAGCGGCGGGGACTGGCGCGAGACGCACCGGCGGCTCACCGACCGCTCCGTCACCGGAGCCGCGCCGAACATCATCGCCTTCGGGATCGGCGAGGCCCGCGCCGAGACCATCCTGTCCGTCGCCACCCGCCAGGACTTCGCGTTCGTGTCCATCCCCGGGGCGCAACTGGGCGACTCCATCGCCAGGTTCTTCACCGCGCTCACCAAGAGCGTGGTCGAGTCCGGCAACGCGGTGGCGTCGGGGCAGCCCGAGCTCGTGGTGGAGAAGCCCGAGGGCTTCCGGCTCGCGATCGACGAGGTCTGACGTGGAGAAACGCGCGTCGTGGTGGCGCTCCCGCTCCGGCCGGCCCCAGCCGCCGGACAGCGAGCCCCCGGAGAAGCCGACGGCCCCACCGCAGCCCGACGGCGGGCAACCGGGGCCGCCCGGCGGGGAATCCGGCCCGTACGGCGCCGGCTCCGGGCCGTACGGCGCCGACGGGGGGCCGGGCGACGGGGAAGCGGAGGCGTACGGAGGTGGCTCGGGGGCGCGCGGCTGGGAACCGGGCTCGTACGGAAGGGATGTGAGGCCAGGCGGCCCGGAACGGGGGCCGTACGGCGAGGACTCGGGGACGTACGGCCGGCAGGCGGGATCGTCCGGTGGGGCGTCCGGGGCGTCCGGGGCGTACAGCGGAGGTCCGGGACCGGGCAGCGAGGGGTCCGGGTCCCACGGCGGCGGCGCGGGCTCGTACGGCCGGGATCCGGGTTCGTACGGCGGGGACTTGGGGCCGCGCGGCCGGGCCCCCGGGCCGTACCCGGCGGAGAGGCCGGGCCCCGCGGCCGCCGGCGTACCCGGTCAGGGGCCGGGTCCGCTGTCGGTGCCGTACGCCGTGGACGGACCGGGACCGGGCGGCGCGCCCCGGAGCGGTGCCGAGGGCACGGTGCACGGGGCGCCGCCCGGTGCTGCCCTGCACGGCGCCGACGCGGTGCCGCCTGGCGGCTCCGGCAACTCCGGTGGTCCCGGCGGCCCCGGGGAGTCGCGGACGTCGTCCGTCGGCCTCCCGGGGGCACCGGGGGCCGGCGGTGAGGCGTCGGACACCGGCCGGGGGCGGCCGTACGGGGTCGGGCCGGGCGGGGACGCCGGGCCGGACGGCGAGGGCGGGCCCCGGCATGCGGCGCCGCGGGCGTCGGGGCAGGAGCGCTACGCGCCCGCGCCGGGTGCCCGCCGCTGGGAGCGGGTCGTGCTGGGCACACCGGCCGCGCACGTGGAGCCGAAGCCGCCCCCGGCCGACCCCTACCGGCCCGACACCATCTTCGACGGCTGGTCGTCCCCGGGACTGACCGTGCGGCTCGCCTCGGTCCGCGGCGACCAGCACCGGTTCGGCGGGCCGCCCCGGCAGGACGACGTGGTCGTCGCCTGGCACGAGCCGTCCGACCGGGTCGTCTTCGCCGTGGCCGACGGCGTCTCCTCCGCCCCGCACTCCCACATCGGCGCCGCGCTGGCCTGCCGCACCGCCGTCAACGACGTACTGGCCCAGCTGGCGCAGGAACGGTCGGAACCGGACTGGACCCGTGTGCTCCAGGCCGCCGCCTACCAACTGGTGATGCGTGTCGCGGGCGGCCGGGAGCCCGGCGAGCGGGACCGGGCCGAAGCGGCCAGGCAGCTGGCGACGACGCTGGTCACGGGCACCGTGGCGGCCCGGGACGACGGCCGGATGGACGTCACCGTGGTGCGCGCCGGGGACTCGTCGGCCTGGTGTCTGCACGGCGGCGGCTACCACGCGCTGCTGCACGACGGGAGCGCGGAGGACGGCGACATCTCCAGCACCGCCGTGGTGGCCCTGCCGAGGCTGCTGCCGCGGACCCGGCCGATCACCTACACCCTGCCCGCGGACAGCGTCGTGCTGGTGGGGACGGACGGGTTCGGGGTTCCCCTCGGGGACGGCAGCGGTCCGGTCGGCGAGATCTTCGCCGGGGCCCTCCAGGACGGCCCGCCCGAGCCGAGGATGCTGGCCCACCTGCTCGACTTCTCACGGGAGACCTTCGACGACGACCGCACCCTGCTCGCCGTGTGGTCCCGCCGCGCCCCGAGGGGCGGACCACGGTGACCGGTGCCGGCACCGGTGCGGGTGCGGCACGGATCGCCCGCTCGGACCTGGTCCTGGGCCCGCCGCTGGGCGACGGCGGGCAGGGCCGGGTGTGGGCGGTCGAGAAGCGGCTGGTGAACCGCACCTGGCCGGTGGCGTTCAAGGAGTACCACCCGAAGGCACTCGGCGAGCTGCGGGTCGACGTGCTGGAGCGCATGGTCGCGCACCTGCCCTCCCGGCCCGCGTCCGAGGGGCGGTGGCTCGCCGGGAACACCGCCTGGCCGGCCGCGCTCGTGACGGACGGCCGGGACGTCCGGGGCTTCCTGATGCGGCAGATCCCCGACGCGTACTTCCTCACGCTGCGGGGCGGTGCCCGCAAGCCGGCCGGTTTCGAGTTCCTGCTCAACCCCGAGGCGTACCTGCGCAACGTCGTGGGCGTGGTCCCCTCCCCGCGGCAGCTCTTCGGGCTGCTGCTCGCGCTGGCCGAGATGCTGGACCGGCTGCACGGCCTCGGGGTGGTCGCGGGGGACCTGTCCCCGAAGAACCTGCTGTTCTCGCTGTCCGGGCCGCGTCCGGGCTGCTTCCTCATCGACTGCGACGCGATGGGGCTGCACGGCGCGTGGGCGCTGGAGCCGGTGCAGACGCCGGCCTGGCAACTGCCCGGCGGCGAGCGGGCCGAGACCCGGCAGGGCGACGCCTACAAGTTCGCGCTGCTGGCGGTGCGGCTGTTCATGCACGAGCAGCAGGGGCAGGACCCGGCTCCGCTGCGGGCGCTGGATCCGGCCGTGGGCGAGCTGGCCGCCCGCGGCCTGAGCGCGGACCCGGCCCGGCGGCCCGCGCTCGGCGACTGGCTGGACGCGCTGAGCCGGGCGGCGGAGTCCGCACCGAAGACGTGGCCCCGCCCGGCGCCGCCGTCGCCGGCCCACGCACCGACGACCGTCATGGCACCGGTCGGGTCTCCACGAGGGGCCGCATCCGGGGCGCCGCCCGGAGCGCCGCCGACGGGCGTCCCCGGCCCCGGCCGGCCCGTGCCCGCCGGTGTGCACACGGGCCACGCTCCGACGGCGGGCGGCGCGCCGCCGTACGTGCCCGTGCAACGTCCGGCCACCACCGGGAAGGGCTCGGGCAGGCTGGCGGGATGCGCGGTCGTCCTGGCGCTCGTCGTCGCGTTGCTGGTCTGGCGCGGGCTGGGCGGCAGCGGCTCCGACGGCGGCGGATCGGCCGTCGAGCCGGGCGGCGGCACCGGCACCGGTGCGAGCACACCGACCGCGTCGGCCCGCCAGGAGGAGGCGCGGGACCAGGCGGAGGGACTGGACAAGCTGCTGACCGACAACACCGGCCACCGCAGCGGCGTCGCCGGCGCGGTGCAGTCGCTGCTGCGCTGCACCGGACTGCGGGACGCCGAGAGAGTGTTCGGGGAGGCGGCCGAGGCGCGGGCCGGGCTGGTGGAGCGTCTCGACGCGCTCGACCTCGACCGGCTGCCGACGGGCCTCGCCGGCGATCTGCGCACGGCCTGGCGGAGTTCGGAGGACGCCGACCGGGCCTATGCGCGACTGGCGGACGACGCCTCGGGCTCCTGCTCCTCGGACACGATCGTCTCCTCCGCCGACTGGCGGGAGGCGGCGGAGGCCAACGAGCGGGCGACGGCGGCGAAGAAGGACTTCGTCGCGGGGTGGAACCCGGTGGCCGGGGAGTACGGACTGACCACGCTGGCCTGGACCGACCTGTGACGGCACGGCGGGCGGCCACCGGCACCGGGTCCGTGGGGTGTCAGGTCCGCCCGCTGCCCTCCCGCACCCGCTTCAGGGCGTCCGGGTTGTCGACGGTCACATGGGTGCGCCCGGTGGTCACCCAGCCGTCGGCACGCCACTGCTCGAGGATGCGGCTGACGGTCCTGCGTGACCCCAGGACCAGCCCGGCGAAGTCGTCCTGGGACAGGGGGAGCGCTATCTCGACGGCCCCGGAGGCGCCGCGCCGGCCGTATCCGGCGGCGAGGTCGAGCAGCAGGTCGGCGAGGCGGGTGCTGAGGGTGTCGGCGCCGGCCGCGGTGCGCTGCCGGTCGGCGTCCCGGAGCCGGGCGGAGAGCATCTGGTGGACGGCGCCGGTGACGGCCGGGTGGTCGCGTGCCGCCGCCTTGAAGGCGGACGGTGGTATGCGCAGGGCGCGCACCGGGGTGAGGGCGGTGAGGGTGGCGGACCGGGCCCCGCCGTCCAGTCCCGCCTGTTCCCCGACCAGGTCTCCCGGGCCGCGCAGCGCGAGCACCGCCTGATAGCCGGCGGCGGACGCGGAACTCACCTTGACGCAGCCGCTGCCCAGCACCAGAAGGTGGTCGGTGAGGTCGTTCTGCCGGAGCAACTCGTCCCGGGGCGCGTACGACGCCGGCCGGCCCGCGCGCCGCAGCGCTGCCCGCGCGGGCGCGTCCAGCAGGTCCCAGAACGGGGTGCCCCGCCCGTGCCCGATCGGCCCGGTGCTCCACAACTCCGAGGTCATCGGCGTCCTCCCCGCTGGGTTCCGGTCCGGGCCGGCCCTTCACGCGGTGCGCGGTACGGCAGGTGGTGCGGACGGTGCACAGGACGTTACCCGTGCCGGGGCCTCTGCAACCGCCGGTCCAGCGCCAGCGACAGTTCCGCCTCCACCACGCTGCGGGCCAGCGGGCGCAGGCGGTGGAGTTCCGGCTCGGGGGCGTGACGCAGGATCAGGTCGGCGAAGAGTCCGGCGAGGGCGTCGGCGTGTTCGCGGACGCGGGCGCCGGCCTGGAGGACCTCGCCGAGCGGGATGCCCTCGCGGACCAGGGCGGAGGAGACCTCAAGGAGGCGGTGGCTGATGTGGACCAGTTCGTCGCCGTCGGTGCCGAGGTAGCCCAGCTCCATCGCGGCGGCCAGGTTCTCGGCGCTGACCTCGCCCTCGAAGCGGGCGGCGAGCTCCTCCGGGGTGAGGCGGACCGGGGTCTCCTCGGTGGGCTCGCCGACGCCGAGCAGGTCGCCGACGTCGCGGCCGTGGTCGAAGGCGTCGGCGAGTTCCGCGATGCCGTTCAGGGTGTGGCCGCGCTCCAGCAGCGCCGCGATGGTGCGCAGGCGGGCCAGGTGGTGGTCGTCGTACCAGGCGATGCGGCCCTCGCGGCGGGGCGGGGGGATCAGTTTGCGTTCGCGGTAGAAGCGCAGGGTGCGCACCGTGATGCCGGCCAGGCGGGCCAGTTCCTCCATGCGGTACTCGCGCTTCTCGGTCACGTGCACGACCCTATGGCGTACCCCCGGTAACTTTCCTCCGTCCGACCCCTACCCATGAGTACGGACCTGCTCTACGCTCCCATTGCGCCAGTGTTCACTGGCAAGGTTCCAGACGGTTCCAGGTTCCAGACGGTCCAGGCAAGCGTGGAGGCTCCGGGATGGCCGAGCACGAGCAGGTTCACGAACACGTACGGGTGGCGGTGATCGGGTCCGGCTTCGGCGGCCTGGGGGCCGCCGTGCGGCTGCGGCGCGAAGGGATCACCGACTTCGTCGTACTGGAGCGGGCGGCGAGTGTCGGCGGGACCTGGCGGGACAACAGCTACCCCGGCTGCGCCTGCGACGTACCGTCCCACCTGTACTCCTTCTCCTTCGCGCCCAACCCCGAGTGGCCGCGCACCTTCTCCGGGCAGGAGCACATCCGCGCCTACCTGGAGCACGTCACCGACACCTTCGGGCTGCGCCCCCACCTCCGCCTCGACTCGGAGGTGAAGCGGATGGCGTGGGACACCGAGCAGCTGCGGTGGGAGATCGAGACCGTGCGCGGCACCCTCACCGCCGACGTCGTCGTCTCCGCGACCGGGCCGCTCTCCGACCCCAAGGTCCCCGACATCCCCGGGCTCGACACCTTCCCCGGCAAGGTCTTCCACTCGGCCCGCTGGGACCACGACTACGACCTCACCGGCAAGCGCGTCGCCATGATCGGCACCGGCGCCTCCGCCATCCAGATCGTGCCGGCCGTCCAGCCGAAGGTGGGCCGGCTCACCCTCTTCCAGCGCACCCCGGCCTGGGTGATGCCCCGCGTGGACCGGGCCATCAGCGGCGCCGAGCGCGCCCTGCACCGGGCGGTGCCCGCCACCACCAAGCTCCGCCGCGGGCTGCTGTGGGGCATCCGGGAACTCCAGGTGCAGGCGTTCACCAAGCACCCGAACGAGCTGGGCTTCGTCGAGCAGATCGCCAAGCGCAACATGGGCGCCGCGATCAAGGACCCGGCCCTGCGCGCCAAGCTCACCCCCGACTACCGCATCGGCTGCAAGCGGATCCTGCTGTCGAGCACCTACTACCCGGCGCTCGCCCAGCCCAACGTCGACGTGGTCGCGAGCGGGCTCAGCGAGGTGCGCGGGTCGACGCTCGTCGCCGCCGACGGCACCGAGGCCGAGGCGGACGCGATCATCTTCGGCACCGGGTTCCACGTCACCGACATGCCCATCGCCGAGCGGGTCGTGGGCGCGGACGGGCGGACGCTGGCCGAGACCTGGAAGGGCGGCATGGAGGCGCTGCGCGGCGGCACGGCGGCCGGCTTCCCCAACTTCATGACGGTCATCGGGCCCAACACCGGCCTCGGCAACTCGTCCATGATCCTGATGATCGAGTCCCAGCTGAACTACATGGCCGACTACCTGCGCCAGCTGAACGTCCTCGGCGGTCGCACCGCTCTCGACCCCCGCCCCGCCGCCGTGCGCAACTGGAACCACCGTGTGCAGGAACGCATGAAGCGCACGGTGTGGAACACCGGCGGCTGCACCAGCTGGTACCTGGACGCCAGCGGCCGCAACACCACCGTCTGGCCCGGCACCACCGCCGAGTTCCGGCGGGCGACGCGGCGCGTGGACCTCGCCGAGTACCAGGTGCTGCGCCCGAGCCCGGCCGGGGCCGAGGCCACCGGCGTGAACACCGGCGCGGACGCCGAGGTGAGCGCGTGAGCCGCCTGACGCACGTCGCCGACGGGCCGTACGCCCCGCCCGTACCCGCCCACGAGCTGACCGTCACCGCCGCCGACGGCGCCCGTCTCCACGTCGAGGTGCACGGCCCCGAGAACGCCCCCGCGGTCGTCCTCGCGCACGGCTGGTGCTGCTCCACCGCCTTCTGGGCGGCGCAGATCCGCGCACTCGCCGTCGACCACCGGGTCATCGCCTACGACCAGCGCGGCCACGGCCGCAGCCCGGCCAACCCGGCGTACGGCACCGAGCCGCTCGCCGACGACCTCGAAGCCGTCCTGGAGGCCACCCTCGCGCCGGGCGAGCGGGCCGTGATCGCCGGGCACTCCATGGGCGGGATGACGCTGATGGCCGCGGCGACCCGGCCCGCGGTGCGCGAGCACGCGGCGGCCGTCCTGCTGTGCAGCACGGGCAGCGCGCGGCTGGTGGCGTCGGCCACCGTGGTGCCGATGCGGGCGGGCCGGGTGCGCACCTGGCTGACCCGGCGGATCCTCGGCTCCCGGGCGCCGCTCGGGCCGGTCACGCCGGTCGCCCGCCGCATCCTCAAGTACGGGACCATGGGCCCCGGTTCGGCCCCGCAGATGGTCGACGCCTGCGCCCGCATCGTGCACGCCTGCCCCAGCCGGGTGCGGTACGGCTGGTCGCACGTGCTCGACCTGCTCGACCTCGACCACGGCGTACGGGAGTTGCGGATGCCGGTGGAGATCGTGGTCGGTACGGCGGACCGGCTGACACCGCCCGTGCACGCCCGCGCGCTGGCCGCCGCGCTGCCCGACTGCGCGGGCCTCACCGAACTCCCGGGCGTCGGCCACATGACGCCGGTGGAGGCGCCGGACCTGGTGACCGGCAGGATACGGGCGCTCGCCGCCACCCACATACCCAGCGCACGCGGTGAGCGTGCCGTACCCGCCGAGGAGAGCGCATGAGCAGGGTGAGCCTGGAAGGACGGGTCGCCGTCGTCACCGGAGCGGCGCGGGGCGTCGGGGAGCTGATGGCCCGCAAGCTGTCCGCGCGCGGGGTGAGGGTGGCGCTGGTCGGCCTGGAGCCGGACGAACTCAAGCAGGTCTCCGCCCGGTTGCACAGCGACAGCGACCACTGGCACGCCGACGTCACCGACCACGAGGCGATGGCCCGGGTGGCGGCGGAGGTGAAGGAGCGCTTCGGGAAGGTCGACATCGTCGTCGCCAACGCGGGCGTGGCCACCGGCGGACCCTTCGTCGAGTCCGACCCGGAGTCCTGGCGGCGGGTCATCGAGGTCAACCTGATCGGCTCGGCCGTCACCGCCCGCGCCTTCCTGCCCGCACTGCTGGAGAGCCGCGGCTACCTGCTCCAGATCGCGTCGCTGGCCGCCCTCACCCCCGCCCCGATGATGAGCGCCTACTGCGCCTCCAAGTCCGGCGTCGAGGCGTACGCGCACAGCCTGCGCGGCGAGGTCGGGCACCGGGGCGTGAAGGTCGGCGTCGGCTATCTGTCCTGGACCGACACCGACATGGTGCGCGGTGCCGACCAGGACGACGTCATGCGGGAGTTGCGGCAGCGGCTGCCCTGGCCGTCGAACAAGACCTACCCGCTGGGCCCGGCCGTGGACCGGCTCGTGGAGGGCGTCGAGCGCCGCTCCGCGCACGTCTACGGGCAGTGGTGGCTGCGCGGCATGCAGGGCGTGCGCGGCTACCTGCCGGCCGTCATCGGCACCGTCGGACAGCGCGAGATGCGGCGCTTCGGCGACCGGCTGGAGGGCCTGCGGACGGGCCTGGTCGGCGCCGGTGGAGCGGCCGACGAACAGCGTCCGACCAGCGCGACTACGGTCCGTAAGTGATCGACATGCGCACGGTCACGGCCCATGTGAATCTGATCGAGCACCCGGCCGATCCGGTCGGGCCCGATCACAGGAGTGAACCCACATGGGTATGAAGGACCAGTTCCAGGACAAGGCCGAGCGCATGCAGCGTGCCGAGCAGGCGCGGGACCAGTTCCAGAACCGCGACCGCCGTCGCGACGAGGACGAGATGGACCCGTCCTCCCCGGCCTCGCGCCGCCGCGAGTCGGAGCACCAGGACCCGTCCTCGCGCCGTCGCGACGAGGACGAGCGGCTCCAGGACAGCTTCGACGCCTGACGCGCCGCCGCTGAAGTGAGAGGGCGCCCTCCCGGGCCGACCGGGTGGGCGTCCTTTCCCGTGCCCCGCCGAGGGCGCGCAGGGCGCTACTCCCGCGGCGGCAGCGGCGGACGCGACCGGTCGGGTACGGCGTCGTAACCGGGGGGCGTCGCGGGCGGGTTGGTCTCCAGCAGCTCCAACGCGAGGCGGACCGCCTCGTCCAGGACCGGGTAGCGGCCCTCGGCCCAGTCCAGCGGGGTGCGCAGCGCCTCGACGTCGGGGGCGACGCCGTAGTTCTCCACGGACCAGCCGTAGGCGTCGAACCAGGCCGCGTTCATCGGCACCGTGATGACCGAGCCGTCGCCGAGGCGGTGCCGGCCGGTCATGCCGACGACGCCGCCCCAGGTGCGCTGCCCGACCACGGGGCCGAGCCGCAGCAGTTTGAACGCTGCCGTGATCATGTCGCCGTCGGAGGACGTCGCCTCGTCGGCGACCGCGACGACCGGTCCGCGCGGGGCGTTGGAGGTGTACGACTCCGGCTGGGCGTCCCGGGTGAGGTCCCAGCCCAGGATGCTCCGGGTCAGCTTCTCGATGACCAGCTCGCTGATGTGCCCGCCCGCGTTGCCGCGCACGTCCACGATGAGCGCGGGCCGGGACACCTCCATGCGCAGGTCCCGGTTGAACTGCGCCCAGCCGGAGCCGCCCATGTCCGGGATGTGCAGGTAGCCGCACCGGCCGCCGCTCAACTGCCGTACCACCTCGCGGCGTTTGGCCACCCAGTCCTGGTAGCGCAGGGGGCGTTCGTCGACGAGCGGTACGACGGCGACCCGGCGGGAGGGGCCGGGGCCGCCCTCGGCGGGGGAGAAGGTCAGCTCCACCGTCGTACCGCCCGCGCCCGCCAGCAGCGGGGACGGGCCGAGGACCGGGTCGACCGGGCGGCCGTCGACGTGGGTCAGGACGGCACCGTCGCGGATGCCCGTGCCGGCCAGCGGGGAGCGGGCCTTGGAGTCGGAGGAGTCGCCCGGCAGGATGCGCTTCGCCACCCACCGCCCGTCCCGGCAGACGAAGTTGGCGCCGAGCAGGCCCTGCCAGCGCTGGTAGTGCGCCGGGCCCTCGTTGCGCCGGCCGGCGACGACGTAGGCGTGCGAGGTGCCCAGCTCGCCCAGCACCTCGCGCAGCAGGTCGGCGAACTCGTCCGGCGAGGCGACCCGTTCGAGCAGCGGACGGTACTGGTCGAGGACCGCGTCCCAGTCGATGCCGCACATCCCGGGGTCCCAGAAGTAGGCGCGGATCAGGCGGCCCGCCTCGTCGTACGCCTGACGCCACTCGGCGGCCGGGTCGACCTCGTGCAGGATGCGGCGCAGGTCGATCCAGGTGGTCGAGTCGCCGTCACCCACCTCGGTCGCCGGGACGGCGCGCAGGTCGCCCTCGTCGAGCACGACCAGGCGGCTGCCGTCGCCGCTGACCCGGAACCAGTCCAGGTGGTCCACCAGTTCCGACTTCTTCGCCTTGGCCAGGTTGAAGTGCTCCAGCGTGGGCCGCTCGCTCGGGTCGGCGGGGTTGGCGAAGGTCTCGCCGAGCGCACCCGAGATCGGCCAGCGCAGCCAGACCAGGCCGCCGCCCGCGACCGGCTCGAGGGCCGAGTACTTGGAGGCGGTGACCGGGAACGGCGTCACCCGACTCTCCAGACCCTCGACCTCGACGGTCACCGCACCGCCCTCGCCGGGCTCGTCCTCCAGTGGGTCCAGGCCCCCGGCCGCCGGGCGGCCCTCGGGGTTGAGGGCGAAGGGGGAGGGCGTCGCGGAGGACAGCGGCACCAGGTAGGGGCGGCAGCCCAGCGGGAAGGACAGGTCGCCGGTGTGCACGTCGTACACCGGGTCGAAGCCGCGCCAGGACAGGAAGGCGAGGTAGCGGCCGTCCCCGGTGAACACCGGGTTCTCGTCCTCGAAGCGGCCGTTGGTGACGTCGACGACGAGGGTGCCCTCGGGGCCGTCGATCCGGGCCATCTTGATCTGCCGCAGGGTGCGTCCGATGCCCGGGTGCGACCAGGTGAGCCAGGCCCCGTCGGGGGAGAAGGCGAGGTCGCGCACGGGGCCGTTGACGGAGCGGATCAGCTCGGTGACCTGGCCTCCGGCGGTCGCGGGGGTGCCCGGGGAGCCCGGCGTCACGGCGCCCCCGGCGTCGGTGTCCTCGGCGGGGGCGTCCGGGGTGCCGGTGTCCCCGGCGGTCGGGGGGAGGCCTGGGGTGCCCACCGTGCCGCTGACGGCATTTCCGCCTCCCGCGGTGCTGCCGGTCGCGGAGTCACCTCCCGGCGTGCCGGTGTCCCCGGCGGTCGGTTCGGGGCCGGGGCCCGGGGCGTCGTGCGGGGCGCCTGCCGCGCGGGCGTCGGCGGCGGGGGCGCGGTCCGCGGGGGTGCTGCGCGCCGTGCCACCTCCGGCGGGGGCGTTTCCCGCCGTGTCACCGGCGGTCGTTCCGCCTCCCCCGGTGCGGCCGGTCGCGGAGTCACCCCCCGGTGTGCCGTCTCCCGCGTCGGTCAGCGGCGTGCCGGTGTCCTCGGCGGGGGCGTCCGGGGTGGGGACGTCCGGGACGGTGCCCTCCCGGTCGGCCGTCCCGGCCGCGTCCTCCCCCGTGTCCGCCGGATACCCGGCGTCCATCGCCGCCAGCGCCAGCGCCACCTCCGTGTCGGCCTCCGCGACTTCGAGGATCAGCAGGCGCCCGTCGTGCGAGGCGACGGCGAGGCGGTCGCCCGCCGGGTCCGAGACCAGCTCCAGGACCCGGCCGAGGCGTCCGGAGGCCAGCCGCCGGGCCGCGCGGCCGCCGGTCGCGCGGGGCAGGTAGGAGATCTCGACGGCGTCCTCGCCCTCCGCGTCCGTCACGTACGCGATCCGCCCGCTCTCCCCGAGCATCTCCGGCAGCCGCACCCGGACGCCCGGGGTGTCGGCGATGGTGCGGGCCGGGCCGTCCCGGTGGGTGAGCCAGTACAGGCTGCCGCGTACGACGACGGCGCTCGCGCGGCCCGTCTCGTCGACGGAGACGCCGCCCACGTGCTGCGCGGCGGGCACCTGGTACGTCCGCCGTCCCGCGCGCGGACCGCTCAGCCGCACGTCCAGCTTCCGCGGCGCCGAGCCCGGCGCGAGGTCGTCCACGAGCCACAGGTCGCCCGCGCACTGGTACACCACCCGGGTGCCGTCGCTCGCGGCGTTGCGGGCGTAGAACGCGTCGTGGTCGGTGTGGCGGCGCAGGCCGGTGCCGTCGGGGGCGCAGGAGTAGAGGTTGCCGACGCCCTCGTGGTCGGAGAGGAAGGCGATCCGGCCGCCGACGAACATCGGGGCGGCCAGGTGCCCGCCGAGATCCGGCAGGATCCGCTCCCCGTGCAGCCAGAGGCGGCCCGTGGCGCCGCCCCGGTAGCGCTTCCAGGCGGCCGGCTCGTGCGGCGGGGTGCCGGTCAGGAGCAGGGTCCTGCGCTCGCCGTCGAGGTCGGCGGCCTGGATGTCGGTGACCGGTCCCCAGGGCAGCTTGCGGCCGGGATCGCCGTCGGGGGTGACCTTGTAGGCCCAGGTCAGGTGCGAGAAGGGCTCGCCGTGTGAGGCGACGGCGAGGACGGCGGTGGTGCCGTCGGGATCGGGCGGCGACCAGCCGCAGACCCGGGTGTCGAAGCCGCCCCAGTGGGTGAGCTGCCGCCCGGGGCCGCCGTCCACCGGCACGAGGTGGACCTCCGGCACCAGACTGCGCCAGCTGGTGTACGCGATGTGCCGGCCGTCGGGGGAGAAGCGCGGGGGACCGGCCTTGGTGCGGTCGACGGTGAGCCGCCAGGCCCGGCCCGGACCGTCGAGGGACGCGAGCCAGAGGTCGTCCTCGGCCACGAAGCACAGCTGGTCGCCACTGAGGTGCGGAAGGCGCAGATAACTCACCCGCCCCATGCTTTTCCGGGTGCCGGGTACCGGCAACTCGTACGGCGCACTTACGCGGCGCCGACAACCGTGACCCAGAACACGAACGAAACAGTTTCGTTTCGCTAGGGTGCTGAGGTACATTCGTCATGTACGAAACGGTGTCGTTCTGACGATGCCGAGTGGAACCGGGACGGAGAGGAGTGGGCAGGATGACCGAGGCCACCACCGCGCGCCGCAGTCGGATCACTCCCGAGCGCGAGGCCGAGCTGTACGCGGCCGTGCTCGACCTGCTCCGTGAAGTCGGCTACGACGCCCTCACCATGGACGCCGTGGCCGCCCGCACCCGGTCCAGCAAGGCGACGCTCTACCGCCAGTGGGGCGGCAAGCCGGAGCTGGTCGTCAAGGCCATCCGGCACAACAAGCCGGGCGAGATCGGCGACGTCGACACCGGCTCGCTCCGCGGCGACCTGCACGCCCTCATGGTGCGCGAGGACGACTGCACCATGGAGCAGAACTCCGCGCTGATGCGTGGCGTCGCCATGGCCCTGCACCAGAACCCGGATCTCCGCCAGGCGTTCCGGGGCCAGCTCATCGAACCGGAGATGGTGGAGTTCCGGCGCGTGCTGCAACGCGCCGTCGACCGCGGTGAGATCAGAGCGGACTGTCCGGCGCTGGACTTCCTCGTGCACATGATGGTCGGCGGGTTCGCCACCCGCACGCTGCTGGACGACCAGCCGCCGACCCGGGAGTTCCTCGCCTCCTACATCGACGCCGTGATCCTCCCCGCACTCGGCGTCTCCACCCACTGACGATCCCCACGCACTGCCTGAGCCCCACCTGAGCCCCACCTGACGTAACCGCTCACGTCGTCGGGCCGATCACCCCTGCCCCGAAGATCCCACGACTGACCGGGAGTACGCCCCCGTGGCCACGTTCCTCTACAAACTCGGCCGGCTCGCCTTCCGCCGACGGCACTTCGTCGCCCTGATCTGGGTGGCCCTGCTGACGCTCGCCGGCGTCGGCGCGGCCAGCGCCCCGCCCGCCGGCAACTCCTCCTTCTCCATACCCGGAACGGAGGCCCAGAAGGCCTTCGACCTGCTGGAACAGCGCTTCCCCGGAGCGAGCGCCGACGGAGCGACCGCACGCGTCGTCTTCAAGGCACCGTCCGGCGAGAAGATGACGGACGCCGGCCACAAGGCGACCGTCGAGAAGACCGTCGACGAACTCTCGGACGGCTCCGAGGTCGCCTCGGTAGCCGACCCCTACACCGGCAACGCCGTCAGCAAGGACGGCACCATCGCCTACGCCTCGGTGAAGTACGACGTCTCCGGCATGGAGCTGGAGGAGTCCACCAAGGACGCCCTGGAGGACGCCGCCCAGCAGGCGCGCGACGCCGGGCTGACCGTCGAGGTCGGCGGTGACGCGCTCCAGGCCGTCCCGGAGACCGGCGCCACCGAGGTCATCGGCATCGCGGTCGCCGCCGTCGTCCTGGTCATCACCTTCGGCTCCCTGGTCGCGGCCGGGCTGCCGCTGCTCACCGCCCTGATCGGCGTCGGCATCGGCGTCTCCTCGATCACCGCGCTGGCGAGCGCGCTCGAACTGGGCTCGACCACCTCGATCCTGGCCATGATGATCGGCCTCGCGGTCGGCATCGACTACGCCCTGTTCATCGTCTCCCGCTACCGCGCCGAACTCGCCGAGGGGCGTGAGCGCGAGGAGGCCGCCGGACGGGCGGTCGGCACCGCCGGATCGGCCGTCGTCTTCGCGGGCCTCACCGTCGTCATCGCCCTGGTGGGCCTCGCGGTCGTCAACATCCCGATGCTCACCAAGATGGGTATCGCCGCCGCCGGCACCGTCGCCATCGCGGTCCTGATCGCGCTCACGATGATCCCCGCGCTGCTCGGCTACGCCGGCCGCAGGGTCAAGCCCGCCGGGGCGAAGGGCAGGCGGCTGGGCCGCTCCCGCAAGAGCGAACCGGATCCGGACGCGCCGAAGCCGGACCAGCCGGCCGGCCGGCCGAAGGCCAACCTGGGCACCCGCTGGGCGAGCTTCGTCGTCCGCCGCCCCCTCGCCGTCCTCCTCCTGGGCGTCATCGGCCTCGGCGCCGCCGCGGTCCCCGCGACCTCCCTGGAACTGGGCCTGCCCGACGACGGCTCCCAGCCGACGTCCACGACCCAGCGCCGCGCCTACGACCTGCTCTCCGAGGGCTTCGGCCCCGGCTTCAACGGCCCCCTGATGGTCGTCGTCGACGCGAAGGGCAGCGACGCGCCCAAGGACGCCTTCGACGACGTCGCGGGCGAGATCAAGGGCCTCGACGGCGTCGTGGCGGTGACCCCGCCCGCGCCCAACAAGGGCGGCGACACCGCGACGATCACCGTGATCCCGGACTCCAAGCCGTCCTCCGTGCAGACCGAGGACCTGGTGCACGCCATCCGTGACGCGGGCGGCGACATCGAGGCGAAGACCGGCGCCGAGACCCTGGTCACCGGCTCCACGGCGATGAACATCGACGTCAGCGAGAAGCTCAACGACGCGCTGGTGCCGTACCTGGTCCTGGTCGTCGGCCTGGCCTTCCTGCTGCTCATCGTGGTCTTCCGCTCGATCCTGGTCCCGCTGAAGGCGGCCCTCGGCTTCCTGCTCTCCGTCATGGCGGCGCTCGGCGCGGTCGTCGCGGTCTTCCAGTGGGGCTGGCTGTCCGGCCTGATGGGCGTCGAGGAGACCGGCCCGGTCATGTCGATGATGCCGATCTTCATGGTCGGCGTGGTCTTCGGCCTGGCCATGGACTACGAGGTCTTCCTGGTCACCCGCATGCGGGAGGCCTACGTCCACGGCGAGAAGCCGAACCAGGCGGTCGTCACCGGCTTCAAGCACGGCGCCCGGGTCGTCACCGCCGCCGCGGTGATCATGATGGCGGTCTTCGCGGGCTTCATCGGCTCCAGCGAGTCCATGGTCAAGATGATCGGCTTCGGCCTCGCGATCGCCGTCTTCTTCGACGCGTTCGTCGTCCGCATGGCCATCGTCCCGGCGGTCCTCGCCCTGCTCGGCAAGAAGGCCTGGTGGCTGCCGAAGTGGCTGGACCGCGCGCTGCCCAACGTGGACGTCGAGGGCGAGGGCCTGCGCACCGGCGACGAGCGGGGCTCCGGCCCCGACGAGGACCGGGAGCTGGTGCGCGCCTGACCAGCCGCCGCGGCCTCTGACAGGAGGACGGCACAGACCAGCCGGTGAGGGTTCCGTGGGGACGGGGCTGCCCTCACCGGCTTCCTCCGTCCCGGGGGTCCCGTCGGCCCCGTAACCCGGTCGCCTGTGGGCTACACGTACCGCTACGGTGCGGACCATGACGACCGACGACGCCTCCGGCTCCGCCGCCGCCTCCGCCGCGCATCCGCGCTTCGCCGCCGCCCTCGGCGAACTCGGCCTCGGCGACCTGGCCGCACGGGCCCGGCGCTTCCCGGAGGCCACCCGCACCGCCGCCGAGGCCGCCGCCGCGATCGGGTGCGAGCTGAGCCAGATCTGCAAGTCGCTCATCTTCGCCGCGGACGGCGTGCCCGTACTCGTCCTCATGGACGGCGCCTCCCGCGTCGACCTGGACCGGGTCCGCGAGGAACTCGGCGCCGAGAAGGTCACCCGGGCCAAGGCCGACGTCGTACGGGAGACCACCGGGTACGCGATCGGCGGTGTGCCGCCCTTCGGGCACCGGACCAGGACCCGGGTACTGGCCGACCGGTCCCTGCTCGCCCACGACGTCGTCTGGGCCGCCGCCGGAACCCCGTACGCCGTCTTCCCGATGGAGCCCAAGGAGCTCGTCGCCACCGCCGGCGCCACCCTCGTGGACGTGCGCGAGCGCTCCGCGTGACCCCACTGGTCACCGCCGCCGTCCTGCTCGCCGCGGTCACCCACGCCGGCTGGAACGCCATCGCCCACCGGATCACCGACAAGCTGACCGGGTTCGCGCTGATCTCGGGCGGCGGGATGCTCATCGGGCTCGCGCTGCTGCCGTTCACGGCGTTCCCGGCGGCCGGGGCGTGGCCCTACCTCCTGGTCTCCGCCGCCATCCACATCGCCTACTACGCCCTGCTGATGCGGTCCTTCCGGCTGGGCGACTTCGGCCAGGCCTACCCGATCGCCCGCGGCAGCGCGCCGCTGCTGGTCACCGTCCTCGCCGCGGTCTTCGCCCACGAGGTGCCGGACGGCTGGGCGGCCGCGGGCATCCTGGTCTCCTGCGCGGGGCTGACCGGCGTCGCCCTGTGGGGGCTGCGGGGACGACGGCCCGACTGGGCGGCCATCGGCGCGGCCCTGGCCACCGGGGTGACCATCGCGGCGTACACGGTCGTCGACGGCCTCGGCGTACGCGCCTCCGGGACCTCCCTCGGGTACATCGCCTGGCTGATGGCGGTGCAGGGGACGGTCCTCCCGGCGTACTTCCTCCACCGCCACCGCGCCGGTGCCCCGGCGCTGCTGCGGCCGCACGCCCGTCTCGGACTGCTCGGCGCGGCGATGTCCGTCACCGCCTACGCCCTGGTCCTGTGGGCCCAGACCCGCGCCGAACTCGCGCCCATCGCCGCCCTGCGCGAGTCGTCCATCCTGGTCGGCGCCGCGATAGGGGCCGTCTTCTTCAAGGAGCGGTTCGGCGCGCCCCGGATCGCGGCGGCGGGCCTCCTGGTCGTCGGGATCGGGCTGATGCTGCGCACCGGGTAGACCGGGTGGTGCGTACCGGCGCGGGGAGGCGCACCCTGGAAGGAGATGTTCCGGAGGTGATCGTCATGATGCACACCACAGTGGGATGGCACGTCGACATGGAGTTCATGGAGGACGACCAGCACACGCGGGCAGTCGCGATGGTGCGGCTCCCCGACGGCACCGAGGTCCGCGCGCACGGCCACGCCAGCCGCCACCGGGTCGACTCCCAGCAGCCACGGGTCGGTGAGGAGGTCGCGGGCGCACGCGCGTTGAACGAGCTGGCGATGCGGCTGCTCACCAAGGCCCACGAGGAGATCGACTCGGCGTCGGGCAGGACCTCGCACCCGATCAACGTCTGACACGTCTGACACGTCCGGCGCGTGAGAGCCGGTCCGGCTAGGCGAGCGACGCGCGTACCGCCCGTACCAGTGCCTGCGCCCGCGGGTCCGCCGTCACGGTCTTGCGGAAGCCGTTGGTGACATAGCCCAGGGCGACACCGGCCTCCGGGTCGGCGAAGCCGAGGGAGCCGCCGCGGCCCGGGTGGCCGAAGGAGCCGGGGGACAGGAACGGGGACGCGCTGCCGTGCAGCATGTAGCCGAGGCCGAACCGGGTGCCCACGACCAGGATCCGGTCGGGGCCGGCTGACTCCTCGGCGCGGGCCAGCTCCAGGGTCGCCGGGTCGAAGAGCCGCACGCCCCGCGTCACGCCGTCGACCTCGCCGATCAACGCCGCGTAGAACCGGGCGAGACCGTCGGCCGTCGCGATGCCGTTGGCGGCCGGGAGGGCGGCGGCGCGGTACACGGGGTCGTTCTGGTCGGGGAACGGGGTGATCGCGGCGAAGGCACGGCGGGTGAGGGAGCCGGGGTCGCCGTAGGCCTCGGTCACCGCGCGCTTCGGGCGCAGCCGCGGGCCGCTCCCGGGCCCCGACGGCTCGGGTTCGTCGAGGCGCCCGACGCGGCCGGCCCGGCCCGCCGCCTCCTCCGCCTCCGGCAGGCCCACCCACAGGTCCAGGCCCAGCGGGCGGGCGATCTCGTCCGCGATCCACTGCCCGGCGCCCCGCCCGCCCGTCACCCGGCGGACCAGCTCGTCGAGGAGCCAGCCGTACGTCAGCGCGTGGTAGCCGTGGTCGGTGCCCGGTTCCCAGGCGGGGGTCTGGGCGGCGACGGCCGCGGGGCCCCGCAGCGGGTCGAGGGCGTCCTCGGGGGTGAGGGGGCGGTCCAGGACCGGCAGCCCGGCCCGGTGGTTCAGCACGTGCCGGACCAGCACTCGCTCCTTGCCGTGCGCCTTGAACTCGGGCCAGTACTCGCCCACCGGCGCGTCCAGGTCCAGTTCCCCGCGCCGGTGCAGCAGCAGCGGTACGGCGGCGGCGACGCCCTTGGTCGCCGAGCGGACCACCTGGGCGGTGCCCCGGCGCCACGGCGCCGTGCCGGCCGTGCCGTCGACGTCCCTGGAGCCGCCCCACAGGTCGACGACCTTGCGCCCGTCCCGGTAGACGGCCACGGCCGCGCCCCGCTCGCCGAGCACGGTGAAGTTCCGTACGAACGCGTCCCTCACCGGCTCGAAGCCCTCGGCCACCGTGCCGTGCACGTCCACGTCCGTGTCCACTTCTCCATGCCCCTTCCGATCGTCCGCGACAGTGGGTGCAACCGCCACGGACCCGCCGCGATTCCTCGGTCCCGCCGTGATTCCTCGGTCCCGCGTCAGCCGCCGGCCGGCACCGACCGCGGGTCGAAACCGAAGGGCAGCTCCAGGCGGTGGGCGCGCATCAGCGCGTCGTCCGACAGCAGCTCCACCGTCGGACCGTCGGCGGCGATCACGCCGTCGCTGAGGACCAGCGCGCGGGGGCACAGCTCCATGGCGTAGGGCAGGTCGTGGGTGACCATCAGCACCGTGACGTCCAGCGAGCGCAGGATGTCGGCGAGTTCGCGGCGGGAGGCCGGGTCGAGGTTGGAGGACGGCTCGTCCAGGACCAGGATCTCCGGCTCCATGGCGAGCACCGTCGCCACCGCCACCCGGCGCCGCTGGCCGAAGGAGAGGTGGTGCGGGGGCCGGTCCTTGAACTCCGCCATGCCGACCAGCGTGAGCGCCCGGTCCACACAGGCCTCCAGCTCCGCCCCCTTCACCCCGGCCGCCGCCGGTCCGAACGCCACGTCCTCGCGCACGGTCGGCATGAACAGCTGGTCGTCCGGGTCCTGGAAGACGATGCCGACCCGGCGCCGGATCTCCGCCATGTTCCGCTTGTCCACCGGCAGCCCGGCGACGGTGACCGTGCCGGTGCCGCCGGTCAGGATGCCGTTGAGGTGGAGGACGAGGGTGGTCTTGCCCGCGCCGTTCGGACCGAGCAGCGCGACCCGCTCGCCGCGGGCGACGGAGAAGTCCACGCCGAAGAGGGCCTGGTGCCCGTCGGGGTAGGCGAAGGCGAGGCCGGAGACGGCGAGGGAGGCCGGGGTGGCTGTCATAGCGTCCATCCCAGCAGACACACGACCAGCGCCGCACACGGGAGGGCCAGCGCGTACGACCACTGCGCCCGGTCCGCGGTCACCTCGTCGATCACCGGCATGGAACCGGCGTACCCGCGGCTGACCATGGCCAGGTGGACGCGTTCGCCGCGCTCGTAGGAGCGGATGAACAGCGCCCCCGCGGACTTGGCGAGCACGCCCCAGTGCCGGACGCCCCTCGCCTCGAACCCGCGCGACTCCCGGGCGATCCGCATCCGCCGCATCTCGTCCGCGATCACGTCCCCGTACCGGATCATGAACGACGCGATCTGCACCAGCAGCGGGGGCAGCCGCAGCCGCTGGAGACCGAGGAGGAGCTCCCGCAGCTCGGTCGTGGCGGCGAGGAGCACGGAGGCGGCGACGCCCAGGGTGCCCTTGGCGAGCACGTTCCAGGCGCCCCACAGGCCGTTGACGCTCAGGGACAGGCCGAGGACGTCGACCCGCTCGCCCTCCGCCACGAACGGCATCAGCACCGCGAACGCCACGAACGGCACCTCGATCAGCAGCCGCTTGAGCAGGAAGGCCGCCGGCACCCGGGCCGCGTACGCCACCGCCGCGAGCAGCAGCGCGTACAGCCCGAAGGCCCACATCGCCTCGCGCGGCGTCGACACCACGACGACCACGAAGGCGAAGACCGCGGCGAGCTTGGTGTGCGGCGGCAGCCCGTGCACGGGGGAGTGCCCGTGCCGGTACAGCCGGTGCGCGTGTCCCGCCCCCACGTCAGACGGTCGTTTCCGTGTTGCTCGGGGACGTGTCGTCGCTGCGGCGCCTGCGCACCGACCAGAACACGGCGCTGCCCGCGACGACGGTGACACCGACGCCGATGACGCCCGCGAGGCCCCCGGAGATCCGGGCGTCGGTGATGTTCTCGACGCCGTAGTCGGCGAGCGGCGAGTCGGCGTTGGCGTGCTCCTCGGCCTTCTCGTCGATGCCCTTGTCGGCGGCGACCTTCTCCAGGCCGTCGGGGTTGGCGGAGGCGTAGAAGCTGACGAAACCGGCGAGGACCAGGGAGGCGACGAGGCCGGTGATCCACACCTTGCGGTGCGAGCGGGCGGCGACGGGCGCGGGGGCGGGCTCCGGGCCCGTCGCGCCGGGGGCGTCGACCAGCTCGCCGTTCACCCGCAGCTTCAGCCGCTGCTGGAGCCCGCGCGCCCCGTACACCAGGTCCGGGCGTACGGCGATGACGGCGCCGACGGTCAGCGCGGTGATCACGGCCTCGCCGATGCCGATCAGCAGGTGCACGCCGATCATCGCGGTGGCGACCTTGCCGATGGCGACGTCCGTGGTGCCGCCGATCCAGTACAGGAACGTGAAGGCGAGGGCGGCGGCCGGGACGGAGACGAGCGCGGCGACGAAGGAGGCCACGGTGACCGAGCGGCGGGTGCGCGGCAGGACCTTCACCAGCCCCCGGAAGAGGGCGTAGGCGACGACCGTGGTGACGATCGCCATGTCGGTGATGTTCACGCCGAGCGCGGTCAGGCCGCCGTCGGCGAAGAGGATGCCCTGCATGAGCAGGACGACGGAGACGCACAGGACCCCGGTGTAGGGCCCGACGAGGATGGCGGCCAGCGCGCCGCCGAGCAGATGTCCGCTGGTCCCGGCCGCGACCGGGAAGTTCAGCATCTGCACCGCGAAGATGAACGCCGCGACCAGCCCGGCCAGCGGCGCCGTCCGCTCGTCCAGCTCACGGCGCGCGCCGCGCAGGCTGACCGCGATGGCGCCCGCGGCGACGACTCCGGTCACGGCGGAGGTCGGGGCGTTGATGAATCCGTCAGGTACATGCACGGTTCGATGATAGGGAACAGTTGCAACTCGTTCGCAAGAGCGAGGTAAAGGCTGCTGTGCGCCAAGTAAGCGTGATCTCACATGTGATATTCGGCCCGCAGGGCGTGAGCTGGGAAATATGGGACATTGGAGTGGGGGTGGAACCACAGCTTCAACAAAGGTGGCAGAGCGTAAGGGGCGACCCCATGTCCGTAGTCGAACAGTACGCACGAGCCCACATCCTGACGGACGCGGACCTCCCCGACCAGGACGACGGCGGAGCGATACCCGTCGTGCTGCGCTACGACCCCGAGCTCGACCCCTCGAAGGTGTGCGTCGCCCTGCCCGGCAGGGGCGGCCTGGTGTCCCGCTCCCGCGAGTGGACCTTCTCCCGCGCCCTGCTGGAACAGGGCCTGCGCGCGCCCGCCGGGAGCGGCGAGGTGCGGGTGTGGCCGTGCGGGCGGGTGCAGGCCGTGGTCGAGTTCCACTCCCCGCAGGGCTGTTCGGTGGTCCAGTTCGAGAACAAGGCGCTCATCCGCTTCCTGCGCCGTACGTACCAGGCGGCCGCCGCCGCCCAGCCCGTGGCCCACTGAGCCCGTGGCCCAGTGAGCGCGGGGTGCGCGCGTCGGTCAGGGTGCGCGCGTCGGCCCGGGGTGCGTCGGCCCGGGGTGTGTCAGCCGCCCGCCTTGAGCAGCGCCGCGACGATCGGCCCCGCCGTGTCGCCGCCGTGCCCGCCCTGCTGCACCACGCCGGCCGCGGCCAGATCGCCCCGGTACGCCGTGAACCAGCCGTTGGGCTTCTCCTGCCCGTCGACCTCCGCCGACCCGGTCTTCGCGCCGACGTCACCGCTCACCCCGGCCATCGCCTCGGCCGCGGTGCCGTACGCCGCCGTGTAGGACATCAGCTCGCGCAGCGCGGAGAGGGTGCCGCCCGACATCGTGCGCGAGGCGGTGGCGAGCGCCCGCCCGTCGACCGACGGGGCGACCAGGTACGGCTGGTGGAAGGAGCCCGACTTCACGGTCGCCGACACCGACGCCATGTTCAGCGGGTTCATCCGCACCCCGCCCTGGCCGATGAGGGAGGCCGCCATCTGGGCGTCGCTCTGCACCGGCACCCTGCCGTCGAAGGTGGACACGCCGACCGACCAGTTGTTCATGGACAGGCCGAACACCTCCTTGGCCTGCCTGGTCAGGTCGTCGTCCTCCAGCTCGGGGGCCTGGCTGATGAAGGCGGTGTTGCAGGAGCGGGCGAAGCTCGCCTTGAAGGTGCCGTCCTTGATCTCGAACTTGTCGTCGTTCTGGAACTTCCAGCCGCCGTAGCTGAAGTACTTCGGGCACGGGTGCTTCTCGTTCACGGACGCCAGGTCCTTCTCCAGCAGCATCGAGGCCGTGACGACCTTCATGGTGGAGCCGGGGGCGAGTGAGCCGAGGAAGGCGGTGTTGAAGCCGTGCCCGCCGTTGGCGACCGCGAGGACCTCGCCGGTGGAGGCGCGCAGCAGCACCACCGACGCCCCCTTCTTGCCGTCGACCTGCTTCTCGGCGGCGGCCTGGAGGGCGGGGTCGAGCGTCGTCTTCAGGGTGCCGGGCGTGCCCTTGCTCAGCTCCAGCAGGGTCTTGTCGGCGACGTCGTCGGCCCCGGAGCCCTTGGCCTCCTTGGAGCCCTTGCCGTCCCCCGCCGCTCCGCCGCGCACCACGCGCAGCTCGACGCCCGGGGTGCCGCCGGACTTCTTGCCGTACTTGTCGCGCAGCCCGTCCAGGACGGTCCCCAGGGACGGGTACTTGGCCGCGGTGATCTCTCCGCCGTCCCGGTCCAGCGCCTTCACCGGCGGATCCCCGGCCTTCCCGGTGACCAGCGCGTCCCCGTCCCGCAACTCCGGGTGCACGACGGCGGCGTGCCAGTCGACACGGGGTTCGCCGTCGCCCGCCCGGCGTACGACGGTCAGCGCGCTGTCGTACGCCAGCGGTTCGGTCGCCTTCTCGTAGGCGATGGTGGCCTTCACGGAGAACGGGACCTTCTCCCCGGCCGGGGTGCCCGCGGTGAAGGTGGCGTCCTTGATGCGGGCGTCCTTGGCGTAGCCGGTGAGCAGTGCCTTCGCGGCCCCGGCGTCGTCGGTCGCGGCGGCCGCGCCGGCCACGTCGCCCTTCTGCCAGGCGGTCAGGAACCGCTGGGCCGTCGAGGTGACCTCGGCCGCCGTCAACGGGCCCGACTTCACCCCGGCCGCCGCGGACTTGGTCCGCGCGGAGTCGTCGCCGTCGGCCCCGCCGCCGTACATCGCGTAGGCACCGAACCCGGCCCCGGCCACGACCACCGCGGCCACGCTGCCGACGACGGCGGGTTTCGTCCTGCGCCGCCCGGCGGCGGCCCTTCTGCTGCCCACGGTGTCCCGTTCCTCGGTGCGTGCGATGCGTGTGTGATGCGTGCGGTGCCTGACGGTGCCTTCAGAGACGCGCGTGCCTGGGGTGCCGGTTCCGGCGACGGCGACCACAGTAGGGCCACCCATGGCCACCGGTCCGCGTCAGCCGCCGGCTCGTAGCACGTCTGCGACGATCGGCCCGGCCGCGTCGCCGCCGTGGCCGCCCTCCTCGGTCATGGCCGCCGCCGCGATGTCGTTGCGGAAGCCGGTGAACCAGCTGTTGGAGACCGCCTGCCCGTCGACCTCGGCCGATCCGGTCTTGGCGCCGATGTCGCCGCTGAGCCCGGACATGGCCTTGATGGCGGTGCCCTGGGTGGCAGTGAGCCGCATCATCTGCTTGAGCTGGGACGCGGTGTTCTGCGGCAGCCCCTTGGCGGTGGCCGGCTTCCGGTCGTCCAGGTCGAACGGCACCAGGTAGGGCTGGCGGAACTCGCCGGTGATGGCGGTCGCGGTGACCGAGGCCATGTTCAGCGGGTTCATCTGGACCTGGCCCTGCCCGATGGCGTTGGCGGCGCGGTCGGGCCCGCCGGAGGCGGGGACGCTCCCGTCGGAGGAGACGATGCCGGTCTGCCAGTTGTCCTGCCCGAGCCCGAAGCGCTCCTGTGCCTCCTGGGTCAGCGAGGAGTCGGTGAGCGGCTTCTCGTCGACGAGCTTGATGAAGCCGGTGTTGCAGGAGCGCATGAAGGTGTTGGCGAGCGTGGCGCTCATGTTGGGCTTCATGTTGGTGACGTTGTGGAAGGTCTGACTCTGCCAGGTCGCCGTCTCCGGGCAGGGTGCCGGCCCGTTCATCGAGGTCACGCCGTTGTCGATGAGCATGGCAGCGGTGACGATCTTCATGGTGGAACCGGGGGCGACCTTGCCCTGGAAGGCGGCGTTGAACCCGTCCTGACGGTTGTTCGCCACGGCCAGCACTTCACCGGTGCTGGGCTTCACGGCGACCACGGAGGACTCGCCGTACCGCTTCACCGCCTTCTCGGCCGTGGCCTGCACGCTCGCGCTGAGCGTGGTCTTCAGCTTCCCGGGCTCGCCCTCGGTCAGCGTCAGCAGCGGGGTGTCCGGCGCGTTCGCGGCCGTGTGCCGGACCGCGAGCTCGACACCGGGGGTGCCGCCGGCCTGGTCGCCGTACTTCTCCCGGAGCTTGGCGAGGATCGGCCCGAGCGAGGGGTACTTCTCCTTGCTCAGCACGGCGCCGTCCCGCCCGACGGCCTGGATCTGCGGCGTCGACGACTCCGCGGTGACCAGGGTGTCGCCGTCCTTCAGGTCCGGGTGGACGACGGACGGCGCCCAGTCCACCAGCGCGCGCCCGCTGGTCTCCCCGCGCACCACGGTGAGCGTGCTCTTGTAGCTGAGCGGCTTGGTCGTCCCCTCGTACGACACCTTCGCCTTCACCGTGAACGGCACGGAGGCACCGGCCGCCGTGCCCGGCGTGATCTCGACGCCGCCGATGTGCGCGTCCTCGCCGTAGGCGGTCAGCAGCGTCGTGGCGACCGAGGCGTTGTTCGTGTACCCCGCGGCGGTCGTCGCGTCGCCCTTCTCCCAGGCCGCGAAGAACTTCTCGCTGGTCTCCGCGACCTCGTCCTTGTCCGGCGGCCCGCTCTTGGCCTCCGACCCGGACGACCCGCCGCCCCCGTCCAGCGCCGACACCACGTTGTAGGCGCCGTACCCGGCACCGCCCACCATCACGGCGAACACCCCGCCTATGACGGCGACCTTCACCCCCCTGCCCATCGGCAGTCCCCTCCCCGTCAGACCTTCCGCCCGCCTTCTTGAACGCGTTCAGAAGCAGTTGTCCGTGCACTCTATGCGCAGGGGGTGACAGGCGGTACGGGTGTTTCCGATTGGTGGCCTAAAGGAGACCGGGGACGGGGCACGACGGTCAGAACCCGGTGTCGCCGCCCGCGAAGTGGACGGGTGAGACCAGGGCGACGCGGACCAGGCCGGGTTCGGGAGGAGGCGCGTCGTAGACGTAGGTCACAGTGAGGGCGGGGCGAGTGGCTGTGCCTTCGATGCGGGTCGTGTAGAGCTTCATGCTCCCGACAGCGCTGTGTGCCCGTCGCCCCAGCGTCGGGTTCTTCTCCAACTCGGCGCACAGCGACTCGACGGCTTCCACCGCTCCTGCGCCGATGCGTAGGCAGCGAGCGCGGGCCTCTTGTGTGACCTCGGCAACGGTCCGGTCCTGGCCGTCGGTCACCGGCCGGTCCTTCGGGCTGCCTGAATCTCTGCGACGGCGGCGGCGACAGAGGTGCTGAAGGCCGGGTCCTGGCGGGCGATCACCCGACCGCGGAACTCCTCCACGAGGCGGACGACGCCGGAGAGATCGGCGGGATCGGCATGGTTGATCTCACGCGCCAGCTCGGCCTCGAAGTCATCGGCGTCGCCAGGGAAGCCATAACCCATGGTGAGGGCCGCGCGCAGTTCGCCGATGGTACGCATGGGGGGAAGGTGGGGCTGACCTGAGTCTGCCGGGTCCGCGGTCATGGCAGAGGCGCTCCTTTCAGGATGTGGAATTCACGGTATCGGGCGGTGCGTCTGGCGGGCCACAATCTGATGTCAGCCGGGCAAGGGCGTAGCACACCGTCCGTCGGGCCCTCGCGTTCTCAGCTCCTGCCGATCTCTATGGGTGGGAGTCGCCGGGCCGGGCCTTCGGCAGATTTGCGACGAACGCGGTGAACGCGTCTTGGAAAGGGAGAGGGACTTCCGAGGACTCTTCGAGTCCCGTACGCCTACCCATGAGCAGCGGTCGGCCACCTCGACGCACTCGTTGCCCTCGCCGCCGCTGTAACTGCTTTTGAACCACTTCACGCTTCTGCGCTCGGCCAGGGAAGGCGCCGTGTCCGCCATGCGTGCACCTCCTGTGGTGCTGTTGGCATCAGCCGCGACGGGACCGTGACGTCGACAGCGAGCCCGAGTACGCTGCCCAGCTGGCCCTGCGAGTGGCACGCGCTACGGCAGCAAGAGGCTGCGCTGGCCCTTGCCGATGCCTCCGACGAAGGCGCGGTAGTCGGCCTCGGAGACTATGAGCACGGGGGCGTCGGGGTCTCCGACGTCGTTGGAGTCGCGCAGGGCGACCACACCGTCGACGAAGGCGACCTCGAGGCAGTTGTCGCCTCCGTCGCTCAGGTCGCTCTTGGCCCAGGAGGCGTTGGTGAGGTCGACCTTCTTGTTCATGCGTAGCGGTCCTTGATCAAGTCGTGGATGTGGCGTTGCGTGGCCTCTGCGTCGAGGGCTTCGGCGCGGAGGTGGTTGAACGCGGTTTCGTAGCGCCCAATGTCGCTATCTTCCTCCAGGTAGAGGGATGTTGTCATCGGTTGCACTACGGCCACAGGGGGGCCGGCGGGGAAGTGCAGCAAGTGGAACGGCCCGTCGATACCCGCATGGGCACCTTGGTTGAACGGGAGTACCTGGACCGTCACGTGCCTGTGCCGGTCGGTGATCTCGAGCAGGTGCTCGAGCTGAGCCTTCATGACCTGCTTGCTGCCGACTTCTCTGTGCAGTGCGGATTCGTCCAGGACGCACCAGAGGTGCAGGGGCGAGGGGCGTGACAGCGTCTGCTGCCGCGCCATGCGCAGCTCGACGAAGTTGTCGATCTCCCGATTGGTCTGCCACTTCCGGCTGCGCTCGACGATGGATCGGGCGTACTCCGCCGTCTGAAGCAGGCCGGGGATCAGCCAGGTGAAGGTCTCGCTCTTCGACGCCAGATCCTCAAGGTGCAGATACTCGGCAAAGGGATCACGGATGGAGTGGCGATACTGATCCAGGAGATTGCTCCGCCTCCCCGAACTCGCGAGGGTCGCCAGCCTGCGAAGCCGGTCGGCCCGCTCCGTGTTCTGGAGTCCGTACACCTCGAAGAAGCCGGCGAGCGCTATGGGCGGCACCCGCTGCTTGCCGTTCTCGATCTTGCTGAGCGCCGGGGCTCCCGAGAGCGCCAACCGATCGGCTGCCTCCGCGAGGCTCATCCCGGCCGCCTTGCGAAGCGTCCGCAGCTCCAGGCCGAGACGTCTCCGGTGCAGGTTGGGCTGAGCGTCGGTCATGTTCTACCTCCCTGGTGCGCACGGTAGCGCCGACACGCGCACTGTTCGCCGACTTCACTGACGGTGACTCTTTCGAGTGAGAACCGTTGCGAGAAATATTTCTCATGAGCAACGATGCTCGCAGAACTTCTGGCAACCCCACTGACGGCAAGGGACGTTGGCGCCTGCGGCAGGGCATCGTCGAGCCGGCGCCGGCTGGTGAGAGAACACCTGGTCAGCCCGGCACCCCTGCCTCGCGCCCAACAGAACCGAAGGGGCATACATGCGACGCATGTGCAGGAACCTCGCCCGCTGGACTCAGCTCTTCCTGGAACCGACTGGACGCCATCGTCGAAACGAGAGCCTGTCACCGCCTGCAGCGACCGCACAGAGGGACTCGTGGCCGGTGCCGCGTGCGTGGCAGCGCTGTACTGCTTCCCCCGCTGCCACTGTCCGCCACTGGCACGAGCCCATCGACGGCACGTCCACTCGCCTTGTGCGCCCCTACCTCACCGCGTACGAGCGCGACGAGAAGGCCCGCGTTCAGCGGCTGCGTCGCGATGTCCTCTGGTGCGCTACGTACGGCGTCGACCTGGACTCCCGTGACATCCACGCCTGCCAGGCGGCGGCATCATGAGCGGGGGGACGGATCGCGTAAGGATCCTGCCGTGCCCCGACTTCCAAGGGCGCACCGCCCTGCTCCTCACGGATGGAAACGGGCCGGTCTCCCGGCTCGCCGACCGTATGGAAGCGGTGCAGCTCGGCCTGGGCGACCGGCTGCTCGGCCGAGCACGGGAAACGCTGAAGGAGCAGCCGTCGGAGGACGGAGAACTCCACCTCCTGACCGACCAGTTGGCGGACGCACTCTCGGACGCCCTGCTCATCGCCGAGTCCCGGGGCTTACGCCTCAGGGAAGCGGGGCCGTGCCCGGTGCACGAAACCCCACCGGCACTCCGCGCGTACGGCATGCTCACGCTCCCCGGCAGGAACCTCGCCTCCGCCCGTACCGCACGGCACTACGTCCGTGACACGTGCCGGTCGTGGAGGCTGCCGGCGGGCACGACGGACGATCTCGTGGCCATCACGGGCGAACTGGTGGCCAACGCCCTGGAGCACGCGGAAAGTCCGACTGTCGTGATCGCTTGCGCCCTCACCCCCGGTACCGCCACGGTGGGCGTGACCGATGACGGCCGCAGTGGCGGTACGCCGGTGGCCTCCCCGTCGGCGGGTGGATCCGAGGCGGAGTGCGAGGGCGGGCGAGGCCTGCTGATCACCGACGCGCTGGCCACCCGTTGGGGGACACGGCGAAGCGGCGAAGGGCTGACGGTCTGGGCCGAGGTCGCCATCGAGGCCACGTCGTAGCGGTGCCCTCTGGCACCCGGCAACTGGGCCTGCTCAGGTCCTCCTTCAGGGAGTGCCATCTCACCCGTGAGGCGGACACGGTCCGCCGCAGCGGACGAAGCGCGGCCAGCAGGTCCAGGGCCAGCATGGACGCCATGACGACAGCGTCCGCTCCTCTCCTCGGCCCCGCACCCGCCCCCGCGCCCGTCTGGGCTCGTCGCGCCGCCCACGCCGTCGCGCTGTGCGCCGTCCCGTCCGGCCTGTGGCGCATCGCCATGGCGGCCGGTGTCCACGTGGGCTACAGCGACCAGGTGCTGCGCGACGTCTACGACATCCCGGGCTGGGGCATCGTCTACGTCGTCGGCCTCTCCGTCCTCGCCGAACTGGCCGCGCTCTTCCCGCTGCTGCTCGTCAGCGACCGGTGGCGGCCGCTGCGCCCCGGGGTCCTCGCCCCGCTGGCCTGGACCGCCTCGGGCGTCCTGGTCCTGATGGCGCTGTGGCAACTCGTGGTCGCCCTCACCGCCGAGAGCCAGACGTACCTGTCGAGCGGCACGGCACAGACCGTCTGGGGCTTCGCCTTCGCCCCGCTGTTCGCCATCCCCGCGCTGATGACCGCGGTGACCTGGTCGTACGCGAAGCGGCACCGGTGGGTGACGCCTTGGGCGGGACCGACCCGACCGGGCGGCGCCGCTTCGGCGGCTTCACCGCAGCGGCGCGTGTGCCCGGCTACACCCACGTGTCCAGCCACATCCTCGACCGCCACTCCTCCCTCGGGCCTCGGGATCGCCGTGCCCGTGTACAAGGGCCAGGAGTAGATCTTGAACTAGTCGGTGACGCCACTGCAGTGACGCCCCGCTTCACAAGCTTCGCGTCGACTGCCTTACATGCGGGCGAGGATCTCTGCCTTCTTGGTCGTGAACTCCTCCTCCGTGAGGATGCCGGCATCTCGCAGCTCCGCCAGCTGTCGCAGCTGCTCGACGGGTGTACTCGCCTGCGACGAGGGGGTCGCCGCCTGAACAGGTTGAGCGACAGCAGAAGACGCCTGGTCAGGGGCAGGGGCCTTTCCGAGCACCAAGTCGGTGAGTAGCGCCTTGATGCCAGGAGCCGAGTCATGCGGGACCCGGAACTCGATCGTGTTGCCCGAAGCCACCACCACCACCTTGGTGTACATCAGACCGTCCCGCTTGGCCACCACGCTGGAGATGCTCCTGATCGGAATCATCTCAGCGCCTGCGTCGGAGCTACGGACCCCCGTGGCCAGGAGCGATGCGCCACCGGTCAGGAAGCCCGCCGTGAGCTTCTTGGCGCTCATGCCGCGGCTTCGGGCCCACTCGACCCGGTCGTGATAGATGGCCACTTCGGCGTTCTTGCCTTCGATGTGGCTCTTGAAGGTCATCAGCGCATCGCTGGACATAGGGGTGCTCCTGAGTTCAGTACGGCGTGGTACATGCCGTCTGCAACTAGACACGCGCCGGTAGGTGAAGGTTGTACTAACTTCAGCGACGGATCCTCGGCCGCACTGACGACCAACAACGGCCATGGGGCCGCAGCGTTCCGCCGCGGCCCCATGAGACGTCCGCCCGGCTAGACCCACGTGTCCAGCCACATCCGCGCTCTCCACTCCTCCATCGGGATCGCCGTGCCCGTGTACAGGGGCCAGAAGTAGATGAAGTTCCACGCGATGAGCAGCACCAGGACGCCCGCTCCCGTCGCGCCCGCGACGCGGCGGGTGTCCGTGCAGCCCGGGCGGCCGATGATCGCCCCCAGGAGCATCGCCACCGCGAGGCAGAGGAACGGGACGAAGACGACGGCGTAGAAGATGAAGATCGTGCGCTCCTGGTACAGGAACCAGGGGAGGTAGCCGGCCGCGATGCCGCAGGCGATGGCGCCCGCGCGCCAGTCGCGGCGGAAGAACCAGCGCCACAGGACGTACAGCAGGGCGAAGCAGCCCACCCACCACAGGAGGGGCGTGCCCAGCGCCAGTACCTCGCGGGCGCACTTCTCGCCCGCGTCGACCGGGCAGCCGTCCGAGCCCGCCGACGGGGACTCGTAGAAGTAGGAGACCGGGCGGCCCAGGACGATCCAGCTCCACGGGTTCGACTGGTACGTGTGCGGCGACGTGAGGTGGGTGTGGAATTCGAGGACCTGGGTCTCGTAGTGCCACAGGCTGCGCCACCAGTCGGGGAAGAGCCACGACCAGGAGCTGTTCGCGCCGTCCTTCGTCGCCCAGTCGCGGTAGTAGCCGCCCGTGCCGTCGGAGGGAGAGAGGATCCAGCCGAGCCAGGAGAGGAGGTACGTCGCCAGGGCCACCGGGACCGTGGAGAGGAAGGCCCAGCCCAGGTCGTGGCGGAGTACCGCGCGGTAGGGGTGGTGGGCGCCCGCGACGCGGCGGGAGCCGACGTCCCACAGGACGGCCATCACGCAGAAGGCCGCCATGATGTAGAGGCCGTTCCACTTGGTGGCCGCCGCCAGGCCCAGCATCAGGCCCGCCGCCAGGCGCCACGGGCGCCACCCGAGCCGCAGGGTCTGCGCGACGTGCGCGTCGGGGCGGACGCGGCCGTCCTCGTCCACCGGGAGGGCGGCGGCGAGTCGGGCACGGGCTCTGTCGCGGTCGACGACCAGGCAGCCGAAGGCGGCCAGCACGAAGAACATCAGCACGCTGTCCAGCAGCGCGGTGCGGCTCATCACGAAGTGCAGGCCGTCCAGCGCCATCAGGCCGCCCGCCAGGCACCCCAGGAACGTGGAGCGGAACAGTCGACGGCCGATCCGGCACAGCAGCAGCACCGACAGGGTGCCCAGCAGCGCCGTCATGAAGCGCCAGCCGAACGGGTCGAAGCCGAACAGCAGCTCCCCGAGGCCGATGACGTACTTGCCGACCGGCGGGTGCACGACGTACGCGGCGTCGGCCGGGATCGGGACGTCGCCGCCCGAGTTCAGGATCAGGTCGTTGGCGTTCTTGTCCCAGTTGACCTCGAAACCGCGGTGGATCAGCGCCCACGCGTCCTTGGCGTAGTACGTCTCGTCGAATATCACCGCCTTCGGGCTGCCCAGGTTCCAGAACCGCAGCACGCCCGCGAGCAGCGCCACCAGCAGCGGCCCGCCCCACGCCGACCAGCGGACCATCCGGTCGGCGAGCGGCTTCGACAGGCCCAGGAACGCCCACAGGCGCGGACTCGGGCTCGTGTACGGCGGCACCAGCCGGTCGCGGACGTCGTCGGCCGCGGGCCCCGCCGTGTAGCCGAAGCGGCGCAGCCGCTGCTGCCAGGTGGGCCGCTCGTCGTGCGGGGCCTGGCCCTGCCGGGTGTCCGTGGAGGACGCGGTACTGGTCACCGCGCCATCGTAGGGAACCGCGCTGTGCACGTCCCGCGCATGGGCCTCCCGGTGCGGATACGTCCCCCTCCATGGCGGCCTGGGAGGATGGGGGCGTGACTGGAACCCTTGTACTCGCGGGCACCCCCATCGGCGACGTCCAGGACGCCCCGCCCCGGCTCGCCGCGGAACTGGCCGGTGCGGACGTCGTCGCCGCCGAGGACACCCGGCGGCTGCGCCGGCTCACCCAGGCGCTCGGCGTCGCGCCCGCGGGGCGTGTCGTGTCGTACTTCGAGGGCAACGAGTCCGCCCGTACGCCCGAGCTGGTGGAGGAGCTGGCCGGGGGAGCGCGGGTGCTGCTGGTCACCGACGCCGGGATGCCGTCGGTGTCCGACCCCGGGTACCGGCTGGTCGCCGCCGCCGTCGAGCGGGGGGTCCGCGTCACCGCCGTACCCGGGCCGTCGGCCGTGCTGACCGCGCTCGCCCTGTCGGGGCTGCCGGTCGACCGGTTCTGCTTCGAGGGCTTCCTGCCCCGCAAGGCCGGCGAGCGGCTGACCCGGCTGCGCGAGGTCGCCGAGGAGCGCCGGACCCTCGTCTACTTCGAGGCCCCGCACCGTCTCGACGACACCCTCGCCGCCATGGCCGAGGTGTTCGGCACCGACCGGCGGGCCGCCGTCTGCCGGGAGCTGACCAAGACGTACGAGGAGGTCAGGCGCGGAGGGCTGGGGGAGCTGGCCGCGTGGGCCGGTGAAGGGGTGCGGGGCGAGATCACCGTCGTCGTCGAGGGGGCGCCGGACAAGGGGGCCGAGGAGGTCGACGCCGGGGAGCTGGTGCGCCGGGTGCGGGTGCGCGAGGAGGCGGGGGAGCGGCGCAAGGAGGCGATCGCGGCGGTGGCGGCCCAGGTGGGCGTGCCCAAGCGGGAGGTGTTCGACGCGGTGGTGGCCGCGAAGAACGCGGAGAAGGGCGCGGAGAAGAACGCCTGAGACTGGTGCCTGAGAAGGCCGCCTGGGAAGAACGGGGGAATCCGAAGGGCTCGGCTTGACCCTGGGTGCCGTGCTCTTGACCCGCCGCTGACCTTGCGGGGACTCCCGCCAAGCGCAGCCCAAATCGGCCCAAATACTCGGCAGTACCTGGTGCTTTCCGGTCGGTGGAGGAGTCCACTGGAGAAAGGAACGGAACGAACCGAAGGAGCCGGGATGAGCATGAGTGAGAGCGCCGTGCGGACCGGAGTGCGTGCCGGTGCCACCGCCGTCGTCCACGAGTCGTACTCCTTCGCCTGCATGCGGTGCGGGCACGGCTGGGAGCAGTCGTTCGAGATCGAGCACCACACGGACGCCGACGGCCACGAGTTCGTGCTCTATGTGGTGGACGGCCGCGTCGTGCCTTCTCCGCTGACCCGGCCGACCTGCGCCACCTGCGACAACCACGTCGTGCGGATCATGCGCCCGGGCCGGGTCGCCTCGGTGCGCGGCACCACCCACAGTGCCCGCCGCGTACCGCCCGCCGGACCGCTCGAGGTGCCCCTGGTGCCGCGGCCGTCGCAGGTGCCCGAGGCGCCCGGACCGGGGGCGCCGGGGCTCGGCGCCGGGCACCGGCCGTGGCACCTGACCGACCTGCTGCACGCCCTCCACCTCCACCGCAAGGCCGACTAGCCGACTCCTCGGGGCGCGCGGAGCCTTTCGTAGGATCGGGGCATGCCTTCGAACGCCTCGGGCCGGTCCGACAAGGACGCCGCGCCCCCGCTCCCCGAGCCCCTGCGGGTACCGGTCGCCGACTCGCACACCCACCTCGACATGCAGTCCGGCACGGTGGACGAGGCGCTCGCCAAGGCCGCCTCCGTAGGTGTCACGACCGTCGTCCAGGTCGGCTGCGACCTCGCCGGGTCCCGCTGGGCCGCCGAGACCGCCGCCGCCCACGACGCCGTCCACGCCACCGTCGCCCTGCACCCCAACGAGGCGCCGCGCATCGTCCACGGCGACCCCGACGGGTGGTCGCGGCAGGGGGCGCGGCAGGCCGGCGGGGACGCGGCGCTCGACGACGCCCTCGCCGAGATCGACCGGCTCGCGGCACTTCCGCAGGTCAGGGGCGTCGGAGAGACGGGTCTCGACTACTTCCGTACCGGTCCCGAGGGCAAGGAGGCCCAGGAGCGGTCCTTCCGCGCCCACATCGAGATCGCCAAGCGGCACGGCAAGACCCTCGTCATCCACGACCGCGACGCCCACACCGACGTGCTGCGCGTCCTCAAGGAGGAGGGCGCTCCGGAGCGCACCGTCTTCCACTGCTACTCCGGCGACGCCGAGATGGCCGAGGTCTGCGCGCGTGCCGGGTACTACATGTCCTTCGCCGGCAACGTCACCTTCAAGAACGCCCAGAACCTGCGCGACGCCCTCGCCGTGGCCCCGGCGGAGCTGGTCCTGGTGGAGACCGACGCGCCGTTCCTGACGCCGGTGCCCTACCGGGGGCGGCCGAACGCGCCCTACCTGGTGCCGGTCACGGTGCGGGCCATGGCGGACGTACGGGGCGTCGACGAGGACACCCTGGCGACCGCCCTCGCCGCGAACACGGCCCGCGCCTTCGGCTACTGACACGCTGGGTAGTCGCGCCGCTTGGGAGAGTGACCGGCCCTCCGCTAGGTTCTGGGGGCCCGATCGGGACCCCTGGAGCGTGTGGGCGTGAGCAGAACGCAGTTCGAGCCGGCAGAGGCGTACGAGGCGTACGGGCCGTACGAGGCGTATGGAGCGTACGGGGCTTACGAGGAACTCGCGCCGTACGACGTGCACAGCGCGCCGACCCTGCCGTACGGGTACGGCGACTCGTACCGGCCCCCGCCGCCCATCCACGACGGCCACGACGGCCACGACGGCCACGACGTCCAAGACGTCCAAGACGTCCACGAGCCGACCGCGCCCGCGCTGCCCCGGCAGAACGACGGGCGCGCCGAGCGCCGGCGCCGGGCGCGGTGCGCGGGGCGCGCGGAGGGCTCCTCCCTGCGCCGGCTGCTGCCGCGGGCGCTGGTCGTGGTGTTCCTCGCGGGCGGCACCACCGCCTTCGTCGCCAAGGACAAGGCCGTCGAGCTGACCGTCGACGGCACCCCGCGCACGCTGCACACCTTCGCCGACGACGTGACCGAGCTGCTCGCCGAGGAAGGCGTCCAGGTGGGCGCCCACGACGTGATCGAACCCGCCCCCGGCGCCCCGCTGACCAGCGGCGAGGACGTCACCGTCCGCCACGGACGGCCCGTGCTCCTCACCCTCGACGGCCACCGGCGCCAGGTGTGGACGACCGCGGAGACGGTGGAGGGGGCGCTGCGGCGGCTCGGCGTACGGACCCAGGGCGCACACCTGTCCACCGAACCCTCCCGGCGCATCGGCCGCGAGGGCCTCGCCCTGGTGGTGCGCACCGAGCGGGTGGTGACCGTCATGGCGGACGGCCGGACCCGCACCGTCCGCACCAACGCCGCGACCGTCGGGGAGGTGGTCGAGGAGGCCGGGGTCACCCTGCGGGGCGAGGACACCACGTCCGTTCCCGCGAGCGCCTTCCCGCGCGACGGGCAGACCGTCACGGTGCTGCGGATCACCGGGGCCCGGGAGGTCCGCGAGGACCCGATCCCCTTCGACGAGCGCCGGGACGAGGACGCCACCCTCTACCGGGGTGCCGAGGTCGTCGAGCAGGCGGGCCGGCCCGGACTGCGCCGCACCACGTACGCCCTGCGCACCGTCAACGGCGTCCGGCAGAAGCCGCGCCGCCTCGGCACCGAGGTGGTGCGCGAGCCCAGCCCGCGCATCGTGCGGGTCGGCACCCGGCCCCGGCCGGCCTCCGTCCACGGCGCCGACAGCCTGAACTGGCAGGCCCTGGCCGCCTGCGAGTCCGGCGGCCGCCCGGACGCCGTCGACCCCTCGGGGACGTACGGCGGGCTCTACCAGTTCGACACCGGCACCTGGCAGGCCCTCGGCGGCGAGGGCCGCCCCCAGGACGCGTCGGCCGCGGAGCAGACGTACCGGGCACAGAAGCTGTACGTCCGCAGCGGCGCGAGTGCCTGGCCACACTGCGGCACCCGACTGAGCGGCTGAGCCCGCCCGCAGGGCCCGGCTACGGGGGCGAGGCTGCCCGCGGGGCCCGGTCGCGTGGGTGAGGGTGCTCGTCCTGTGCGCGGCCACGGGGCCGTCCGTGGTGCCGGCCGAGGGCATTTGAGGCCGTCCGCGGCGTCCGGCCGAGGGCACGGGGCCGCTTGCGGGGCCTGGTTGTGTGGCTGGGCCGTCCGTCCCGGGTGCGGGCCCAGGGCCGTCCGCGGCGCCCGACTGCGGGCTGAGCCCGCCCGCAGGGCCCGGCTACGGGGGCGAGGCTGCCCGCGGGGCCCGGTCGCGTGGGTGAGGGTGCTCGTCCTGTGCGCGGCCACGGGGCCGTCCGTGGTGCCGGCCGAGGGCGTATGAGGCCGTCCGCGGCGTCCGGCCGAGGGCACGGAGCCGCTTGCGGGGCCTGGCTGTGTGGCTGGGCCGTCCGTCCCGGGTGCGGGCCTGGGGCCGTCCTTGGTGCTCGGCGGAGGGCACGATGCAGTCCGCGGCGCCTGACTGCGAGCCGAAGCCGCCCGCAGGGCACGGCTGCGGGCCGGAGCCCCAGGCGCCCCCGGCTACCCTTGGCGGGTGAGCAGCCCCGCCCCCGACGCCCTTCTGGGTCCCGCCGACGTCCGCGAACTCGCGGCGGCCCTCGGCGTGCGCCCCACCAAGCAGCGCGGTCAGAACTTCGTCATCGACGCGAACACGGTCCGCCGTATCGTCCGCACCGCCGAGGTACGCCCCGACGACGTGGTGGTCGAGGTGGGACCGGGTCTCGGCTCGCTCACCCTGGCCCTGCTGGAGGCCGCCGACCGGGTCACCGCCGTCGAGATCGACGACGTACTCGCCGGCGCCCTGCCCGCCACCGTCGCCGCCCGCATGCCGGAGCGCGCCGACCGGTTCGCCCTCGTGCACTCCGACGCGATGCACGTCACCGAGCTGCCGGGCCCCGCCCCGACCGCGCTGGTCGCGAACCTCCCGTACAACGTCGCCGTGCCCGTCCTCCTCCACATGCTCGACACCTTCCCGGGCATCGAGCGGACCCTCGTCATGGTGCAGAAGGAGGTCGCCGACCGGCTCGCCGCCGGGCCCGGCTCGAAGGTGTACGGCGTGCCGTCCGTGAAGGCGAACTGGTACGCGGAGGTCAAGCGGGCCGGTTCCATCGGCCGCAACGTCTTCTGGCCCGCGCCGAACGTCGACAGCGGGCTCGTGTCACTCGTCCGGCGGACCGAGCCGCTGAAGACCACCGCGTCCAAGGCCGAGGTCTTCGCCGTCGTCGACGCCGCCTTCGCCCAGCGCCGCAAGACCCTGCGGGCCGCGCTCGCCGGATGGGCGGGGTCGGCCGCCGCCGCCGAGGCCGCCCTCGTCGGCGCGGGGGTGTCGCCGCAGGCGCGCGGAGAGGCGCTGACCGTGGAAGAGTTCGCGCGTATCGCCGAGCACAAGCAGCAGTAGGGAATCAGGGAGTGACGAGCAAGTGAGCGTGACGGTCCGCGTCCCCGCCAAGGTCAACGTGCAGCTCGCGGTCGGCGCCGCCCGCCCCGACGGCTTCCACGACCTCGCCAACGTCTTCCTCGCCGTCTCCCTCTACGACGAGATCACCGCCACCCCGGCCGCCGACGGGCTCCGCGTCACCTGCGAGGGGCCCGACGCCGACCAGGTCCCGCTGGACCGCACCAACCTCGCCGCCCGCGCGGCCGAGGCGCTGGCCGCGCGGTACGGCCGCGCACCCGACGTCCACCTCCACATCGCCAAGGACATCCCCGTCGCCGGCGGCATGGCGGGCGGCAGTGCCGACGGCGCGGGCGCACTCCTCGCCTGCGACGCCCTGTGGGGCACCGGCGCCTCCCGCGAGGAGCTGCTCGAGATCTGCTCCGAGCTGGGCAGCGACGTGCCGTTCAGCCTGGTCGGCGGGGCCGCGCTGGGCACCGGGCGGGGGGAACGGCTGGCGGAGCTGGAGGTGGGGGGCGACTTCCACTGGGTGTTCGCGCTGGCCGCGCGGGGGCTGTCGACGCCGGCCGTCTTCCGCGAGTTCGACCGGCTGGGCGAGGGCCTGGACATTCCCGAGCCGGCCGCCGACCAGGCGGTGCTCGACGCCCTCGCCAAGGGTGACGCCGCCGCGCTCGCCGTCGCCCTCACCAACGACCTCCAGCCCGCCGCGCTCTCCCTCTTCCCCGAGCTGTCCGACACCCTCGCGGCGGGCCGGGCGGCGGGAGCGCTGGCGGCCCTGGTCTCCGGCTCGGGCCCGACCACGGCCTTCCTCGCGACCGACGCCAAGTCCGCGTCCGACATCGCCGGGGTGCTGCGGGCGTCGGGGACCTGCCGCGACGTGCGTACGGCATCCGGAGCGGTGCCGGGGGCGACCGTCCTGGACTGAGGCCCACGGCGGCCGGACTACCCTGGAGGGTCGAGTGATCCCCCAGGCAGGAGAGAAATGGCCGTCAATCTGGTCAATGTCGAGAACGTCAGCAAGGTGTACGGCACCCGTGCACTCCTCGACGGCGTCTCCCTCGGCGTCTCCGAGGGGGACCGCATCGGTGTCGTCGGGCGCAACGGCGACGGCAAGACGACCATGATCCGGATGCTGGCCAGGCTGGAGGAGCCCGACACCGGGCGGGTCACCCACTCCGGCGGGCTGCGGCTCGGCGTGCTCACCCAGCACGACTCCCTCGACCCCGCCGCCACCGTCCGGCACGAGGTCATCGGCGACATGGCCGACCACGAGTGGGCGGGCAACGCCAAGGTCCGGGACGTGCTGACCGGGCTGTTCGGCGGGCTCGACATGCCGGGGTTCCCGCAGGGCCTCGACACCGTCATCGGACCGCTCTCCGGCGGCGAGCGGCGCCGGATCGCGCTGGCCAAGCTGCTCATCGAGGAGCAGGACCTCGTCGTCCTCGACGAGCCCACCAACCACCTCGACGTCGAGGGCATCGCCTGGCTCGCCAAGCACCTGCGCGAGCGGCGCTCCGCGCTCGTGTGCGTCACCCACGACCGGTGGTTCCTCGACCAGGTCTGCACCCGCATGTGGGACGTGCAGAAGGGCGACGTCTACGAGTACGAGGGCGGCTACTCCGACTACGTCTTCGCCCGCGCCGAGCGCGAGCGCATCGCCGCCACCGAGGAGACCAAGCGGCAGAACCTGGTCCGCAAGGAGCTGGCCTGGCTGCGGCGCGGGGCGCCCGCGCGGACGTCCAAGCCCCGCTTCCGCGTCGAGGCCGCCAACGAGCTGATCGCCGACGTGCCGCCGCCCCGGGACAGCAGCGAGCTGATGAAGTTCGCCTCCTCACGGCTCGGCAAGACCGTGTTCGACCTGGAGGACGTCACCGTCCAGGCCGGTCCCAAGGTGCTGCTCAAGCACGTCACCTGGCAGCTCGGCCCCGGCGACCGCATCGGCCTGGTCGGGGTCAACGGCGCCGGCAAGACCTCCCTGCTGCGCGCCATGGCCGAGGCCGCCCGCAGCGACGGCGAGCGGCAGCCGGCGGGCGGGCAGGTGAAGGTCGGCAGGACCGTCAAGCTCGCGTACCTGTCGCAGGAGGTCGCCGAGCTGGACCCCGACTGGCGGGTACTGGAGGCCGTGCAGCGCGTCCGCGAGCGCGTCGACCTCGGCAAGGGCCGCGAGATGACCGCCGGACAGCTGTGCGAGACCTTCGGCTTCGGCAAGGAGAAGCAGTGGACGCCGGTCGGCGACCTGTCCGGCGGTGAGCGGCGGCGGCTCCAGCTGCTGCGGCTCCTCATGGACGAGCCCAACGTCCTCTTCCTCGACGAGCCCACCAACGACCTCGACATCGAGACCCTGACCCAGCTCGAGGACGTCCTCGACGGCTGGCCCGGCTCGATGGTCGTCATCTCCCACGACCGGTTCTTCGTCGAGCGGACCACCGACCGCGTCTTCGCGCTCCTCGGCGACGGCGCGCTGCGCATGCTGCCGCGCGGCATCGACGAGTACCTGGAGCGACGCCGCCGCATGGAGGAGTCCGCCGCGTCCAGCGCCCCGGCCGTGGCGGCCAAGCCCGCCGCCGCCGTGCCCGAGAAGAGCGCCGCCGACGTGCGCGCCGCCAAGAAGGAACTCCAGAAGATCGAGCGCCAGCTGGACAAGGTCTCCGAGAAGGAGACCAAGCTGCACGCCCAAATCGCGGAGAACGCCACGGACTTCGCGAAGGTGGCCGAACTGGACGCCGAGCTGCGCGAGCTGACCGGACAGCGCGACGAGCTGGAGATGCGCTGGCTGGAACTGGCCGAGGACGCCTGAGCTTCCTGCGTGCGGGGGGCGCGGGTGGTGTAAAGGCGGCGTGAAGGCGCGTAACGGAGGCATCACGGGCCGGTCCGCCCTTGGGAACAGGGGTGGACGCGGCCCGGTGGGGGGTTGGCCGCGGGTGATAGAAAGGCCGTCCGAGGACTGTCCGAGCACGGTCCTAGGCAGTGTGAACCATCGCCTTTGACGACTCCGGGGCCAGCGCGTGACCCGGGGCGTGGCTAAAAATCAGTGAGTGAGCAATAAGGGGGAACGCGCTGATGAGCCAGCCGCCGAATCAGCCGCCGCAGCCGGGTGGCTTCGGAGCACCGCAGGACCCGCCTCCGGGAGGTTTCGGAGCGCCGCAGAACCCGCCTCCGGGCGGCTTCGGGGCACCGACCCCGCCGCCCCCGCAGGGACCGCCGTCCGGCCCGCCGCCGCAGCAGCCGGGCTACGGCTATCCGCAGCAGCCGGGACAGCCCGGCCAGCCCGGGCCGTACGGCCAGCAGCCCGGACCGTACAACTCCGGCCCGTACGCCCAGCCGCAGCAGCCCGGGCCGTACGGCCAGCAGCCCGGCTACGGCTACCCGCAGCAGCAGTACCCCGGCGCCCCCGGTACCCCGCCGCCCGGCGGCCCGGGGTCGCGCAACCCCTTCAAGGGCAAGCCCGCCCTCGTGATCGGTGCCGCCGTCGCGGCCCTGCTCGTCATCGGCGGCAGCGTGTGGGCGGTCACCGCGAGCGGCGGCGACGACAAGGACAAGAAGCCCGTCGCGGGCAAGAGCGACGACCCCAAGCCCACCGGCTCCAAGAGCGGCGCCCCGGTCAACCCCGGTGACGGCGGCGGCGACGGCGGCGAGGACCCCGAGAACCTCAACGAGGGCCGCCAGGCCGGCGAGTCCAAGGTGCTCTGGTACAAGGAAGCGCCCGACGCCCCCGGTTCCGGCGCCGACGCCGACGGCATGTGGATCACCGACAAGGCCGCGGTGAAGGCGGCCTACAAGCAGGTCTTCGCCTACAACGTCGGGGACGGCAAGCCCACCTGGGAGCCGGTCACCTTCCCGGAGAAGATCTGCTCGGTCACCCCCGAGAAGACGGCCGCGGACAAGATCGTCGTCGCGTACATGAGCGGCTCCAGCGACCGCGCCAAGTGCAACCAGCTCCAGGAGATCGACCTCGCCACCGGCGAGAAGGGCTGGTCGGAGAAGGTCGCCGAGGGTGACCTCTTCGACTCCACCCTCTCCCTCGAACTCTCGCTCAGCGGCGACGTCATGATGGTCGGCCGCTCCCAGTCCGGCACCGCCTACGACGTCCGCAGCGGCAAGAAGCTGTACGAGAAGAAGAAGTACGGCGACGCCTGCTTCCCCGCCGGGTTCGCGGGCAGCGCGAAGAAGCTCGTCCAGGTCGCCTCCTGCGGCGCCGGCGGCAACAACGCGCACGACGAGCTCCAGGGGCTCGACCCGAAGACCGGCAAGGTCCTGTGGACCTACAAGTACGAGAAGGGCTGGCGGATCGCCCGCGCCTACTCCGTCGACCCGCTCGTCGTCTACGCCACCAACGAGGACAAGAAGGTCTGGAACATCTCCTCGTTCACCGCGAAGGGCAAGGTCCAGGAACAGGTCGGCGTCGACGAGGACTTCGCCCCCGAGTGCGGCTGGGCCATCCTCGAACGCGACCTCCAGGGCTGCTCGGGCGTGGCCGTCGCCGGGAACACCCTCTACCTGCCGACCAAGGCGACGAGCGGCGCCAACGAGATCGTCGCGATCGACCTCGCCAGCGGCAAGGAGAAGTGGCGCACCAAGTCCCCGGCGGACGAGTCGATGACTCCGGTCAAGATCGAGGACGACCAGCTCATCGCGTACGTCCAGCCGTCCTACGACGCCGGCGGCCAGATCGTGTCCATCCCGACCGGCGGCAGCGACCACAAGCCGTCCAAGCTGCTCCAGAACCCGCAGGGCGTCGCGGACATCGAGAACGGCTTCTACTCCAAGGACATCGACTGGGTCGACGGGCGGTTCTTCATCTCCACCACCCGTCTGAACGGAAACGACGAGTCGAAGGAGAAGTTGATGCTCGCCTACGGCAAGTGACCTCTTCTCCGGCCGATTCCCTGGCCGATTCCCCGGCCGCCGCTCCGGGCGCGCTCCCGCGGCCCGTTCCGTCCCCGTCGTCTCCGCTCACCGAGGTGCTCACGTCATGACCCAGCCGCCGCCCCCGCCGCCCCACCAGCCCCCGCAGGGGGGCGGCTTCGGCCCGCCGCAGCAGCCGCAGCAGCCGCAGCAGCCGCCCACGCCGCCCTCCGGGCCCGACCTGGGCAAGGCTCCCCAGCAGCCGGGCTACGGCTACCCGCAGACACCCCCGGCCCCGCCGGCCCCGCCCGCGGGACCGCCGCCCCAGCAGCCGGGCTACGGCTACCCGCAGACGCCGCCCCAGCCCCAGCCGGGGTACGGCTACCCCGGTCAGCAGCCGGGACAGCCCGGTCAGCCGGGACCGTACGGGCAGCCGACGCCGCCCTACGGCCAGCCGGGGCAGCCCGTCCAGCCGGGACAGCCCGGCTACGGCTACCAGCCCCAGACGATGCCCATGCAGCCCCAGGCCGGGGGCGGCCCGGGCGGTGGCGGCCGGAAGATCAACGCCCAGGTCGCGATCATCGTCGCGGCCGTCGTCGCGATCGCGCTGATCATCGGCGGCGGGGTCTGGTACGCCGGTTCCTCCGGCAAGGACGACGGCAAGAAGGACACCGCCGGCACCAGTGGCGGCAAGGGCGGCGACGGCGGTACGGACCAGAAGGGCGGCGACGGCGGCACGTCCTCCGGTGCCGTGGAGAAGGCGCCCTCCGACCCCGCCGCCAAGGTACTCTTCCAGGTCCCCATGCCCGCGGTCACCAAGGACGACGGCACCGCCGACGTCTCCGGCTCCTGGCTCACCGACAAGGTGTACGCCAAGAGCGGTATCGCCGAGGTCGTCGGCTACGACCCCGACAAGGGCAGCAAGAAGTGGACGATCAAGCTGGAAGGCCCCGTCTGCGCCGTCACCCCGCGCGTCACCGACGACAACAAGACGGTGATCGTCTACGAGTCCGAGATGCCGACCAAGGCGGAGCCCGCCCACGGCTGCAGCCAGGTCGCCGTCCTCGACCTGGACGCCGGGAAGAAGGTCTGGACGAAGACCGCCGGCGAGGGGCCCATCGACTTCGACAACGTCACGATCAGCGGTGACACCGTCGCCGCGGGCAGCTCCGACGGCGGTGTCGCCTTCGACATCGCCAAGGGCGACATCCTCTGGTCCCCGAAGCCGGCCGACACCTGCTACGACGCGGGCTACGGCGGCGGCGAGAAGCTGGTCGCCGTGCGCAAGTGCGGTACGTACGACGCGCGGCAGCTGAACATCCAGACCATCGACCCCAAGAGCGGGAAGGTGCTCTCCGAGTACAAGATGGCCAAGGGCATCGACTACGCGGCCGTCGTGTCGACCAACCCGCTGGTCGTGGCCGCCGACGTCGGCGACTCCGCCGGTGACGGCAGCGGCATCTCGGACTTCTTCTCCATCGACAACAAGACCGGCAAGCTGCTCACCCGCATTTCGGCGCCCGGCGACCAGTTCGCCGCCCGCTGCGACAGCATCACCAAGCCCGAGAGCTGCAAGGGGCTGGCGGCCGGCAACGGCAAGCTCTACATCGCCACCGAGGAGCACGAGGGCGGCGGCGAGTCGTACAGCCGGGCCAACGAGGTCGTCGCCTTCGACCTGGCCACCGGCAAGCAGACCGGCCAGCGCGCGGACTCCGGCGACGACTACACGATCACCCCGCTGCGCATGGACGGCGGCAACGTGATCGCCTACAAGCGCCCGCCCTACGACAAGGGCGGCCAGATCGTGAGCATCGACGGCGCCACGTTCAAGCAGACGACGCTGCTGGAGAACCCGGCGACGGAGGCGGTGCGGGACGTCGAGTCCAGCATGTCGCCGGACTACTCCGAGGTGATCTACGCGCAGGGGCACCTGTACATGTCCGAGGTGTACGCCAGCGAGCGGAGCAGCTCGGACGAGAAGGAGTACCTGGCGATCGGCTTCGGCACCAGCGGCTGACGCCGACGCCGTCGCCGACGTCGTCGCCCGGGTGACCGTTCCGGCCCCGCCCCCTGTCGGGCAGATTCCAGGGATCGTCGCAACACAGTGATCAACTGGTTGTCGCCAGGAGCTTAGCGAGGCGCTCGGCTGGGGTTTCCCAGCCGAGCGTCTTTCGCGGTCTGGCGTTGAGCTCGGCCGCGACCGTGTCGAGGTCCTCGCGGCTGTGCTGGGCGAGGTTGGTGCCCTTGGGGAAGTACTGCCGGAGCAGGCCGTTGGTGTTTTCGTTCGAGCCGCGCTGCCAGGGACTGCCGGGGTTGCAGAAGTAGACCGGCATGTCGGTTGCCGTGGAGAAGACGTGGTGGCTGGCCATCTCGTTGCCCTGGTCCCACGTCAGCGACCGCCGCAGGTGGGGCGGAAGTTGGGCGACGGTCTCGGCCAGGGCCTTGTGAAAGTGCTCGGCTTGGTGGCCGTCCGGCAGGTGGACCAGCATGACGTACCGGGTGGCGCGTTCGACCAGGGTGCCGATCGCGGACTTGTGCCGGGCGCCGACGATGAGGTCCCCCTCCCAGTGCCCGGGGACGGCACGGTCGGCGGCCTCGGCCGGCCGGTCGCTGATCATCAGCATGTTGCCGGTGAACCGCGGCTGGCGCTTGGCGGCCTGGCGGTGCGGCCTGCGGCGGACCCGCCCAGAACGCAGGGCCCGGGTCAGTTCTCGCCGAAGTTCTCCGCGGCCCTGGACGTAGAGGGCCTGGTAGATCGTCTCGTGGACCACGTGCATCTCCGGCCGGTCAGGGAAGCGTCTGCGCAGAGCGTGGCAGATCTGCTCCGGGCTCCAGCGCTTGGTGAGATGGTCCTGGATGAAGTCTCGCAGCTCCGGGTTCTGGCCGATCCTGCCCGGCTTGGGACGTGGCCGGCGGGCGTCGGCCCGCCGCTGGGCCGCGTGGGGCCGGTAGTACCAGCGGCCGTCTGGCAGGACGCTGCGGTTGCGCCGGATCTCGCGGCTGATCGTGGACGGGCTGCGGCCCAGCTCCGCCGCGATGGCGCGGACGGTGGCCTTCTCCCGTACCCGGTCGGCTATGTGGATTCGTTCGGTTTCCGTCAGAAAACGCGAAGGAGCGCCCGAGGCCACCCGCACGATGTGCGCAGGTGGCCTCGGGCGCTTTTGCGTCCTTCGGGCCGGCCGTTCCTCCACTCGCGGCCGGTCCGGATGTTGATGCCGACGAGCTTGCTCGCCTCTTTGTTGCTGTAGCCCAGGTCCACGAGCCGGAAGTATTCCTCCCGCTCACGCCGGAGCTTCGCCCCCCTGGTCTGCTTGTCCTTCCGGATCTCGAAGCCCATCGAGCACCCCTTCAAGCTGGGGTGTTGCAACGACCACTAGAACGGAAGTCGCAGGGGGGCGGGGCCGGCCGCGTCGCGGGAGGGTGCCGCGGGGGATTTCGGTGCTCCGGGACGGTTCTCGCCGGTAGGGGCAGCGCGCGGGCGGCCCAGCGTGTAGCTTCCGGGGACATGCCGGGGGCATGCCGGGGGCATGCCGGGGTGGGACAGAGTGACTGGGGGGTTGCTCCATGGGAGTACGGCTCATGGTGGTCGACGATCACCGTTTGCACGCCGAGGCGCTGGCCTCGGCACTGAAGCTGCGGGGACACCGGGTGCTGGCCGCGGCGGCACCGGCCGCGGGCGCGGCGGAGCTGGTCATCAGCAGGGCACCCGAGGTCTGCCTGCTGGGGACCGCGGCACCGGCCGAGCCGGGGATCTTCGACCCGGTGGCCCGGATCAAGCGGGAGCGTCCGCAGGTGGCCGTACTGGTGCTGGGACCGGTGCCGAGCCCGCGCGGCATCGCGGCGGCGTTCGCCGCGGGGGCGTCGGGGTACGTACGGCACGACGAGCGCATAGAGGGCGTCGAGCGGGCGATCATGAAGGCGCGGGCCGGGGAGGCGGCGGTGGCGCCGGCGTTGCTGCAGGGGGCCTTCGGCGAGCTGCTGAACCCGGCGGCCCAGCCCGACGACGAGGGACAGCGGCTGCTGCAGATGCTGACACCGAGGGAGGTGGAGGTGCTGGTACGGGTCGCGGACGGCGAGGACACCCGCCTGATCGCGGCCGGCATGGGCATCGCCCCGTCCACGGCCCGCACCCACGTCCAGCGCGTCCTGATGAAACTGGGCGTCGGCTCCCGCCTGGAGGCAGCAGCCCTGGCCGCCCGCACCGGCCTGCTGGACCGGGCAGCCTCCACCCCGTCGTAACTGCGGGCAGTCGTGCCGCCTGAGCTGCGGGCAGTCGTGCCGCTGGGGCGGCACGGGTGGGCGCAGCGGCACCCCGGCAGCGCCGGGCCGCGCACCCCACCCCGCGCCCACCCCCACGCTGGGCACCCGGAGAGCACAGACCCGGCGTCAGCGACGTACCGTCACTCCTCCCCGCCGCCCTCTTCCAACGGCGGCGCAGGCGGAGCCGCAGGCCGCAGCTTCAGCCAGACCAGGAAGAAGACCCCCAGGACCAGCATCCCCACCCCGGTCCACAGATTGATGTTCACCCCCTGCGCCTTGTCGATCTCGTCGTCGGACGCCGCGAACCCCGCGATCGTCACGATGACGCCGTAGATCACGAACAGCCCGCCGATGATCCGCCGGATGTCGAAGAGCCGCGCGGCGGTGACGGACTTGGTCTCCAGCTCGGAGACCTCGTCCTGAAGGTTCTTGTCGGAGTAGGAATCAGACATGTTCTCTCAATCCTCCCGCGATCAGAACGAGAACGGGATGTAGCAGGCGGCGGCCAGGACGACCGCCCCCCAGCCCAGCAGCGCCGGCTTGCGGTACCACGCGTCGTCCCCCTTGGCGGGCGGCTCCGCCATGCCGGGAGAGGTCGTGCCGTAGACCAGGCCCTGGAGTTCGGTGGCGGGCTTCGGCGCGGTGAACAGGGACACCGCGACCATGACCACCGCACCGGCGACGAACCCCGCGATCGCGGAGACGAAGTTGGCGCCCTGGTCGGAGGGGATGTCGATGATGCCCTGCTTGTAGATGACGAAGTAGTTCACCATCGCCGCCGTGGTACCCGCGATCAGCCCCCAGAAGCCGGACTTCATCGACGCCCGCTTCCAGAACATGCCGATGATGAAGACCACGAACATCGGCACGTTGAAGAAGGAGAAGAGCGTCTGGAGGTAGCTCATGATGTTCGAGAACGACGAGGCCAGGAACGCCGTGCCGATCGAGGCCAGCACGCCGATGACCGTGATCAGGCGCCCGAAGCGGACGTAGTAGCCGTCCTCACGGTCCTTCACCACGTACTTCTGCCAGATGTCGGTCGTGAAGACGGTGTTGAAGGACGAGATGTTGGCCGCCATGCCGGCCATGAAGGCGGCCAGCAGACCGGTCACCGCGATGCCGAGGACGCCGTTGGGCAGCAGTTGCTGCATGAGGTACGGGATCGCGTCGTTGTACTGGAGGTCCGAGCCGGGCGTGCCGATCTTCGGGACCAGGACCGCGGCGACCAGGCCCGGGATCATCACCACGAACACGATGAAGATCTTCGGGAACGCCGCGATCAGCGGTGTGCGCTGGGCGGCCGAGAGGTTCTTCGCCGACAGGGCGCGCTGCACCTCGGCGAAGTTCGTCGTCCAGTAGCCGAAGGAAAGCACGAAGCCGAGACCGAGCACGATGGTCAGCCAGTTGGCACCGAGCGGGTTCTCGCTGCCGATGCCCGTGCCGCCCCAGGCCGTCATGAAGTCCGAACCGTGGGACTGGGAGAGGGAGTCGGACAGGCCGTCCCAGCCGCCGACCTTCTTCAGGCCCAGGATGGTGATCGGGATGAGGCCGGCCAGGATCACGAAGAACTGGAGGACCTCGTTGTAGATGGCCGAGGAGAGGCCGCCCAGGGTGATGTAGGCCAGGACGAAGAAGCCGGCCACCACGATGGCCACCCACTCCGGCCAGCCCAGCAGCGCCTCGACGACGATCGCGAGGGCGTAGAGGTTCACGCCCGCGATCAGGATGGCCGCGACGGCGAACAGGGCCGAACTGAGCAGGTGGGAGGCCTTGTCGAAGCGGAGCAGCAGGAACTCCGGGACCGAGCGGACCTTCGAGCCGTAGTAGAACGGCATCATCACCAGGCCGAGGAAGACCATCGCCGGGATGGCGCCGATCCAGTACCAGTGGGTCGTGTAGACGCCGTACTGGGCGCTGTTGGCGGCCATGCCGAGGATCTCGGTGGCACCCAGGTTGGCGGCGACGAAGGCGAGGCCGGTGACCCAGGCGGGCAGCGAACGGCCGGACAGGAAGAAGTCCAGGCTCGTCTTGACCGACCGGCGGGCGGCGAAGCCGATGCCCAGGACGACCAGGAAGTAGATCCCGAGGATCGTGTAGTCGAGCCAGTTGGTGGGGAGTCGAAGCTCTGCGGCTAGATAGGTGGAGCTTGTGGGGGTTTGCATTAAGCACTCGCTTCGTTCGCGAACTGATCCGGAGCGGAACCTACGCCTCCGCGTTCAGTAATTGAACACTTCTGGTGATGAACTTTGTTTGATTGTGATGAACCGGCGCCGCAGAGGCGGTCATGGTGGGTTGTGGCGTGTTATGTTTGATTGTGTTCGGTGATTGATGGGTGTCCTTGGCGACCGTCATGGGTCGGTACAGAGGAGAGCGGCAGTGAAGAAGACCTCGACCCGGCTGGCCGACGGCCGTGAGCTGGTCTACTACGACCTGCGGGACGACACCGTGCGCGACGCCGCGGACCGCCGTCCGCTGGAGCGGACCGTCACCACCTCCGAGATCCGCCGCGACCCGCTGCTCGGCGACTCGGTCGCCGTCGCCTCGCACCGCCAGGGCCGCACCTACCACCCGCCGGCCGACCAGTGCCCGCTGTGCCCCTCGCGCGGCGACCGCCTGAGCGAGATCCCGGACTCGTCGTACGACGTCGTGGTCTTCGAGAACCGCTTCCCCTCGCTGGCCGGCGACTCCGGCCGCTGCGAGGTCGTCTGCTTCACCTCCGACCACGACGCCTCGTTCGCCGACCTGAGCGAGGACCAGGCCCGGCTCGTGCTGGACGCCTGGACGGACCGCACCTCCGAGCTGTCCCATCTGCCCTCCGTCGACCAGGTGTTCTGCTTCGAGAACAGGGGCGCCGAGATCGGCGTGACGCTGGGTCACCCGCACGGGCAGATCTACGCCTACCCGTTCACCACCCCGCGCACCGCCCTGATGCTGCGTTCACTCGCAGCCCACAAGGACGCGACCGGCGGGGAGAACCTGTTCGACTCCGTCCTCGCGGAGGAGCTGTCCGGCGACCGGGTCGTCCTGGAGGGCGAGCACTGGGCCGCCTTCGTGCCGTACGCCGCGCACTGGCCGTACGAGGTGCACCTCTACCCGAAGCGGCGGGTGCCGGACCTGCTCGGCCTCGACGAGGCGGCGCGCACAGAGTTCCCCCAGGTCTATCTGGAACTCTTGAGGCGCTTCGACCGGATCTTCGGCGAGGGAGAGCCTCCGACGCCCTACATCGCGGCCTGGCACCAGGCGCCGTTCGGGCAGCTGGAGGAGTTCGAGGGCGTGACGCGGGACGACTTCGCGCTGCACCTGGAGCTTTTCACCATCCGCCGCACTTCGGGCAAGCTGAAGTTCCTCGCGGGCTCCGAGTCCGGCATGAACGTGTTCATCAACGACGTGCCCCCGGAGCGCGCGGCCGAGCGTCTGCGAGAGGTAGCGAGTTCATGAGCGGGAAGTACCTGGTGACAGGTGGTGCGGGTTACGTCGGCAGCGTCGTCGCCCAGCATCTGCTGGAGGCCGGCCACGCGGTCGTCGTCCTCGACAACCTCTCGACGGGTTTCCGCGAGGGCGTGCCGGCGGGCGCCACGTTCATCGAGGGCGACATCCGCGATGCCGCCAAGTGGATGGATCCCTCCTTCGACGGCGTGCTGCACTTCGCCGCCTTCTCCCAGGTCGGCGAGTCGGTCGTGAAGCCCGAGAAGTACTGGGACAACAACGTCGGCGGCACCATGGCCCTGCTGGAGGCCATGCGCGGCGCGGGCGTCCGCCGCCTCGTCTTCTCCTCCACCGCCGCCACCTACGGCGAGCCCGAGCAGGTCCCGATCGTCGAGACCGCGCCGACGAAGCCCACGAACCCGTACGGCGCCTCGAAGCTCGCCGTCGACCACATGATCACCGGCGAGGCGGCCGCCCACGGCCTGGGCGCGGTCTCCCTGCGCTACTTCAACGTCGCGGGCGCGTACGGCGAGTACGGCGAGCGCCACGACCCCGAGTCGCACCTCATTCCGCTGGTCCTCCAGGTCGCGCAGGGCCGCCGCGAGGCCATCTCCGTCTTCGGCGACGACTACCCGACGCCGGACGGCACCTGCGTACGCGACTACATCCACGTCGCCGACCTGGCCGAGGCCCACCTCCTGGCCGTGGCGGCCGCCACCCCGGGCGAGCACCTCATCTGCAACCTGGGCAACGGCAACGGCTTCTCCGTCCGCGAGGTCGTCGAGACGGTGCGGCGGGTGACGGGCCACCCGATCCCCGAGGTCGTGGCCCCGCGCCGGGGCGGCGACCCGGCGGTCCTGGTGGCCTCGGCGGACACCGCCCGCGAGAAACTGGGCTGGAACCCGTCCCGCGCGGACCTCGCGGGCATCGTGTCGGACGCGTGGGAGTTCGCGCAGCGACGCGCGGTCTAGAACGCACGGCACGCACGGACTTACCGAAAAGGGCGAGGGGTCAGAGGCATGGACGAGGCTGTCGCGAGGACCGTCGGCGAGCGGTTCCGGGAGCTGTACGGGGCGGAGCCGGAGGGAGTGTGGGCGGCGCCGGGCCGGGTGAACCTCATCGGGGAACACACCGACTACAACGACGGCTTCGTCATGCCGTTCGCCCTGCCGCACCAGGCCGTCGCGGCCGTCTCCCGGCGCGACGACGGCATCCTGCGCCTGCACTCGGCGGACATCGCGGCCGACCCGGTCGAACTGCGCGTCGCCGACCTCGCCCCCGGCTCGGACAAGTCCTGGACCGCGTACCCCTCGGGCGTCGTCTGGGCGCTGCGCGAGGCGGGCCACGAGCTGACCGGCGCCGACGTCCACCTGGCCTCCACGGTCCCCTCGGGCGCGGGCCTGTCCTCCTCCGCGGCCCTGGAGGTCGTCCTCGCCCTGGCGCTGAACGACCTCAACTCCCTCGGCCTGCGCGGCTGGCAGCTGGCCAGGCTGTGCCAGCGCGCGGAGAACGTCTACGTGGGTGCCCCCGTCGGCATCATGGACCAGACGGCCTCCGCCTGCTGCGAGGAGGGCCACGCCCTCTTCCTCGACACCCGCGACCTCTCCCAGCGCCAGATCCCCTTCGACCTCGCCGCCGAGGGCATGCGCCTGCTGGTCGTCGACACCCGCGTCAAGCACTCCCACAGCGAGGGCGAGTACGGCAAGCGCCGGGCCGGCTGCGAGAAGGGCGCCGCGCTCCTGGGCGTCGACGCCCTGCGCGACGTGCCCTACGCCGACCTGGACGCCGCGCTGGAACGCCTCGGTGACGAGGAGGAGATCCGCCGTCTCGTCCGGCACGTCGTCACGGAGGACGAGCGCGTGGAACGCGTGGTGTCGCTCCTGGAGTCCGGCGACACCCGGGCCATCGGCCCCGTCCTCGTCGAGGGCCACGCCTCGCTGCGCGACGACTTCCGCATCTCCTGCCCCGAGCTGGACCTGGTCGTCGACACGGCCCTCGCCTCCGGCGCCCTCGGCGCCCGCATGACCGGCGGCGGCTTCGGCGGCTCGGCGATCGTCCTGGTGGAGGCCGCCGACGTGGACCCCGTCACCAAGGCCGTCGAGAACGCCTTCGCGGCGGCCGGCTACAAGACCCCGCGCGTGTTCGAGGCGGTGCCTTCGGCGGGGGCACGGCGGGTGGGGTGAGCCACGGGCAGGTGTCCACGGCGCGGTGACGATCGGGGGCCGTCGGGTTCCTGGCGTCTCCCTCAGCCGCCGGTCTTCCAGCCGTCCGCTTCGTCGTCCGGGCTGATCCGGACGGTGCGGGCGAAGGCGTCGATGTCGTCGAGGGCTCGGAGGATCCGGCCGGCGTCGGGGTCGGCCAGGATGATCAGGACGTCGGCGGCTTCCGTACCCCTTTCGTAGCGCCAGGCGTAGAGGAGGCCGACATGCACCTCGTTGCTGTCTTCGTCCTGGTAGTAGCGCAGTACGCGCAAGCCGGTCCCCAGGTACGGGGAGTCGAAGTCCTCCACGACGGGCCGCTCGACGGTGTAGCCCGCATCGGCATGGGTCAGCTCACGCAGTGCCGTTTCCCTGTTCTCGCCCTCCTCGATCTCCACCAGGTCGACGTACGCCGGGAGGGGAATCTCCCTCGGGTGCGGGAGATGGAGGAAGACCTCGAAGCCCGGATAGGCCGCAGGGGCCCTGACGGCGAACATCAGGAGCATGTTGGTCAGCAGGTCGACTTCGCCGGGAGCCGGCTTCGCCGACGCGAAGTCCTCCCAGATCCCCTCGGCGAAGTAGCGGGCCCACGCCTCAGGTGTCCGTGCCTCCTCGACGCCCTCGAGTCCCGGTTCCGGCCACATGAGCGGGATGCGGATCCAAGGGGACAGGTCCATGGCGTGCTTGACGTTGAGCCAGCTCATTCGTCACTCCATCTGAACGTGCCGACCACCGCGTCGAACAACTCGACCAGCACGTCGGTGAGTTCACTGTCGACATCACCGTCACCCGGCGTGGAGAAGTTGATGCTGATCCAGTGACCGGGATCGTCCGGCACAGGGATCACGTAGTCGACCCGCCGAGTCGGCAGGGCGGCCTGCTGTTCCCCTTCGTCAAGGGCACAGCGGTAGGCCCGGCGGAGTGCGGGTGCCCCTGCCACGTCGACTGTTCCGGCCGTTCCGGCCGTTCCGCCGGGGACGTCGTCGTCGGCCAGCCGAGCGATCACTGCCTCGGGCGGAACCGTGTGCTCTCGGCCGATCGGCAGCTCGGCGACGATGAAAGAGGCCATGAGGAAGATTCCTCCGCGCGGGAGCACCGGAAGGTAGAGGTCGAGGCCTCCGTTTCTTCTGGCCGCACGGGCCTGCTTCTCCAACTGGCGCCGCATGTCCAGCCGGAAGCGCATCGCGTCGTCCCGGGGAATCCCCTCCGGGACCCGCCCCATGTGAGAGAAGAGGATCTGCTCCAGCGCCTCCTTCGTACCCTCGCGCAGGGGGACGCGGACCCAGCCGGGCGGCAGGACGAGCTCATAGCGGCCGGGAACGGCCGCTCCGACGGGCGGTGTGGACTGGTCCGGGCCGGCTGTACTCACGCGCGAGCCTGCTTCTTGAGCTGCCAGTCGGCCACGAGGATCGTCAGGCAGGAGAGCAACGGAATCACGGCCAGCAGGCTGTAGCCGATGGCGCCGATGACGTTCCAGACCAGGTAGAGCACGGCAACCAGCTTGATCGTCTGGGAGAAGTTGGCACCCAAGCGCGGGTTACGGATGAGTTCTCGGTACCTGAAAAACAGGACCAGCATCAGTACGGGTGCGATCATCATCGGCCATGCCACGTAGCCGTAGGTGAGCCAGGTCAGTCCGCCGTACTCGCTGCCGATATCCTGGAAGGCGAAACAGAGAATCGGTGCCAGTGTGTATGCGGCAAGAAACTTCATGGCCCGTGATTCCTGTGGGCTTTTCGCTGGAATTGTTGCCACTGACTTAACTCCCTGGAGTTACGCTCTGAACGTCGTTGCAATTGCATCCATAAGTGGTCACCAGCGGCTCCCGACTTGACGGGTCAGAACATCTTTGGCGTTGCCGTACTGTTCCCTGTAAGGTCCCTTTTCCCCCAATTTGTCGCCCACGTCGACCAAAGCAGCTGCCGCATAGTTCAGCTTGAAGTGCATTGCGGCCTTCTTCATCTCGTCGGCCGCCCTCACCACATTGGGGTCCGAACCGAACTCGGCGCGCATGGCCTTGGCGAACTTGCTCGCGCTCACGACTTCTCTGTCGCCGCCCAGCAGTCGGTCCAGTCGAGTCGTCCCAGGTCGTGTCTCCCTCGACCCGGCCCGGCGCAGCGCACTCTTCGCGCGCACGGCCTTCGCCCCGCGGGCCGAGTTCGTGCCGTAGCGCATGATGTTCCTGTCGAGCAGCTTGCGCAGATTCGCGTACCGCTGGAACCGCCCCGCCCGGCTTGCGGACTTGAGGGTTGCCGCTGCGGCCTTCACGCCCTTCATCGCGACGCTGCCGAATCCCAGCGTCGCCAGCGCGAAGACGTCCATGGCGACGTCCGCCCAGTTCCCGTCGCCGGAAAGGGCAAGCACCGTGTGTCCCACGCCGACGAGCGCCGTGAGGCTGATGGTGGTCACCGTAAGGAGAGTCGCCAGCCATCCGACGGGCGTGAAGAGGAGAGCGACGACCCCGATGACGGTCGCTGCCCAGCTCAGGATTTCAACGACGCTTTTGATCGTGTCCGCCTGCTCGTGGACCCAATCCTTGAAGTTCTCCCATCTGCTGTCCTTGATGATGTCGGAGATGTCACGTCCGATATTCTCCGCATAATGCCGGGCACGGGAGTCGCGCTCGGAGACGACCTGATTCAGCTTTCTCTGGTACGGCGCCAGGTGGCTGCTGGGGTCGGGTTCCTCCGGGGTCTTCTTGTCACCGTCCCCCTTGGCCTCGGCCTCTTTCCTCTTCACCTCGGCAGCGTGTTATTCGTCGGCCCGCTTCGCGGCCCGGAGGACGCCGTCGGCCCGTTCCTGGAAGTCCTCCAGTTCGTTGGCCCATGTGCCGAGGTCGCCGACCACGCGTTCGTAGCGGGCCGCCGTCTCGCGGAAGTGCTTGTCGATGTCACCGGAATCTTCCCGGATCTTGTCGGCGTACTTGCCCTGTAGCGCGTCACCGTCGGAGGCCTTGCGCAGGAGGGCTGCCTGGTCGCGCAGGGTCGAGGCGAGGCTCTTCATCCGGGTGACCTCGTCGCGGATGTCGTCCGGGTCGCCGGGGATCGGGTCCTTCTCGGTCAGCGGGTGCCAGTCGACCGGGCGGCGCCGTCCTTTGCCTGTACCCATCGGCTATTTGCTCCCGCTTTTTGCGTGCTTCTTCTCGTTCGCGTTCTTGAGGTCGAGGTCCAGCTTCTCGAATGTCCTGTGTGCAGTCTCGACTTGCTCACCCAAGGTCTTGACTTTTTCCAGGAGTTCGCGCCGATAGGTGTCCCAGTTGTTGACGAAATCGTCCATCTTGCCGGCGATGGTGTCGTGACCCCAGATGTCATGGATGTCGGCGCGATGTTCTTCGATTCCGTCGAGGGCCTTCTTGATGCTGTTCAGATTCTTCTTCGAAGATTCCAGAAGCATGTAGTCGGCTACCAGGCGGTCGTGCTCGCCCACAGGCACCTCCGTTTGATCAGGGGGTCGACGGACGAGTTGCCTTGGAACTGGCGCCGCCGCGGGCGGACGGCGCCAGGGCCGCGACTGCGGTCGGTGCGGCGACTGCCTGCGGTGCGGGGTGGCGATTCACGGGTGTCTCCCGGAGGGACGAGGTGCTTTTGGGCGTGTCAACGCTAGCGATGGGCCTGGAGTGACGGCAGTGAGGTTTACGTCAAGCCCCATTTCGTCAACCGCGCGAAGCGGACGGAACCCAAAGGGGGTAGCGCGTTCTGGGAGGGGCATGGACCCGACGTCCGTCCTTCCGTACCGGGCATCCTGGCCGTGTGCTTTATGCGCGGCAGATTCGCGGTCGCCCCATGGCTGTGAGCCGCTGCACTCGACCGACTCACCCCAGCCGTTTCACCAACGTGTACTCCGTGATCCCCGGCGGGTAGTCGGGGATCACGCACACCACGTCGTAGCCGCGCCCCGTGTAGAAGTCCGGGGCCTGGAAGTCCCAGGTCTCCACGCGGGCGGCGGCGCAGCCGCGTTCGGTGCGGGCGGTGTGTTCCGCCTCGTCGAGGAGGGCGGATCCCAGGCCCGCGCCGCGGTGGCGGCCGTCCACCCACAGGTAGGTCACGTGGAGCCAGGTCGCCCAGGTGTGGCCGACCAGGCCGCCCGCCAGAGCGCCGGTGGCGTCCAGTACCCACACGTGCAGCGGGAATTCGCGTTCGTGAGGGGTTCCGCGCAGGGAGCGCAGGACGGAGGAGGCCGCTGTGTTCGTCTCCCGCAGGCGGGTGCGCAGCAGATTGCGCCGTTCCTTGTCGACTTCTGTCACAAGACGAAACATGCGGCTCACCATAAACGCGCAGGGGAGTCAGTTCTGCAAATAGCCTTCCGCTCCCGGCGCCCGCCCGTACTCTGATGAGCAGCACCGGTGGGGGCCGGTGCCGTTCAGGGGGCGAGACAGCCGGGTACGACGCCCGGGACGGGGGTAGCGGTTACTGCACGGCGGCGGCCGTGCGGCTGCGGCGACCCGTCCCGGAGTACCGAGCACAACAGCACAGCTGGATGCGGGGCCCTGGGCGTCGTACCCGTGCCGGTGCCGTCATCCGAGGACGGACAGACGATGGGTATCCCCTGCTCCGTGCGGAGCTCGGGGGAGGGGGTTTCGTGGTTCGTATCCGAGTCCTGGTCGTCGACGACCATCGCATCTTCGCCGAGTCGCTCGCCGCCGCACTGGCCGCCGAGCCGGACGTCGACGTCTCCGCGGCCGGCAGCGGTCCGGCCGCACTGCGCTGCCTGGAACGGGCCGCGTCCGAGGGGCGGCGGTTCGACGTGCTGCTCGTCGACGCCGATCTGGGCGGCCACGTGCCCGGCACCCGGCCGGCCGTGCCCGTGCGGGACGGCAACGAGGACGGGCTGGTCGACGGGATCTCGCTGGTCGCCGGGGTGCGGTCGGGGCAGCCGGGCGTACGGATCGTCGTCCTCGCCGAGAAGGACGATCCCCGGCGGGCCGCCCTCGCGCTGGGGGCCGGAGCCTCGGGGTGGGTGGCGAAGGACTGTTCGCTGTCGCGGCTGCTCAGTGTGATCCGGGGTGTGCTGCGGGACGAGACCCATCTGCCGCCCGCGCTGCTCACGGGCGTCCTGCGCGAGCTGACCGCCGCCCGCAAGCACCGCACCGAGAGCGAGATGCTGGTGGAGTCGCTGACCCCGCGCGAGCGCGAGGTGCTGCGCTGCATGGTCGCCGGGCTGGGGCGCAAGGCGGTCGCGGAGCGGCTGTATCTGTCCCCGCACACGGTGCGCACCCACATGCAGAACGTGCTGGGCAAGCTGGGCGTCCACTCCACCCTGGCCGCGGTCGCGCTGGCCCGCAGGGCCGGGGTGGGGCCGGCCGATCTGGACCGGCCCTCAGCCGGGGATGTTGTCGAACGGGGCGGTCAGCTGGCGTAGCAGGGCCGCCAGTTCGCTGCGCTGGGCGCGGGACAGCTCGCCCAGGATCGCCCGCTCCTGGGCCAGCAGGCCCGCCAGCGACTGGTCGGCGCGGTCCCGTCCCTCGTCCGTGAGCCGGACCAGGACCCCGCGCCGGTCGCTGGGGTCGGGCAGGCGCTCCACCAGGCCCTTCTTCGCGAGGCGGTCGATGCGGTTGGTCATCGTGCCGGAGGTGACCAGGGTCTGGGTGAGGAGCTGGCCCGGGGAGAGCTGGTACGGGGTGCCCGCGCGGCGCAGCGCGGTGAGCACGTCGAACTCCCACGGCTCCAGTTGGTGTTCGGAGAACGCCAGCCGCCGTGCGCGGTCCAGGTGCCGGGCCAGCCTGCTGACGCGGCTCAGCACCTCGAGCGGTTCCACGTCGAGGTCCGGGCGCTCCCGGCGCCACGCTGCGACCAGCCGATCGACCTCGTCCTCCATGACGATCAGTGTAGTGGTTGTGTCGACGTGAAGTCTCTTGAAGTCAACTCTCTTGACATCGAGATACATTCATAGTGACGCTGGGTACCCGTCCTGCACGGACACCCTCTGGAGGCTCCATGCCCGCCACCGCCCCCACCTGGGACCCCGCCCAGTACCTGCGCCACGCCGGCCACCGCGCCCGCCCCTTCACCGACCTCCTCGCCCGGATACCCGACCTCCCCTCCGACCCGCCCCGCATCGCCGACCTCGGCTGCGGCCCCGGCAACGCCACCGCCCTCCTCGCCGACCGCTGGCCCACCGCCCGCATCACCGGCTACGACAACTCACCCCGCATGCTCGAACGCGCCCGCGAGTACGCCGGCCCCACCCCCGGCGGCGGCCACCTCGACTTCGCTCCCGCCGACGCCCGCACCTGGACCCCCGACGAGCCCTGCGACCTCCTCGTCAGCAACGCCACCCTCCAGTGGGTCCCCGGCCACGCCGACCGCTTCGGCGACTGGATCGACCGCCTCGCTCCCGGCGGCACCCTCGCCCTCCAGGTGCCCGGCAACTTCGACGCCCCCAGCCACCGCCTGATGCGCGAACTCGCCGGCTCCCGGCGCTGGCGGGACCGGCTCACCGGCGTCCTGCGCCACGACGACGCCGTCCTCACCCCCGAGGCCTACCTCGCCCGCCTCACCGCCACCGGCTGCACCGCCGACGTGTGGGAGACCACGTACGTCCACCTGCTGCCCGGCGACGACGCCGTCCTCGACTGGGTCAAGGGGACGGGACTGCGGCCCGTACTGGACGCCCTCGCCGACGACCCGGCGGCCCGCGACGCGTTCGTCGACGAGTACCGGGCCGTCCTGCGCGCCGCCTACCCCGCCCAGGCGCACGGCACCCCGTTCCCCTTCCGCCGCGTCTTCGCCGTCGCACGGAAGGGACCCGGGGGAGACCGGCGGTGATCACCGGCCTCGACCACGTGCAGCTGGCCGCGCCACCCGGCGCCGAGGAGCGGCTGCGCGCCTTCTACGCCGGTGTCCTCGGCATGACCGAGACTCCCAAGCCGCCCGCGCTCGCCGCCCGCGGCGGCTGCTGGTTCGAGGCGGGCACCGTCCGGCTCCACCTCGGCGTGGAGGCGTCCGGCTTCCGCCCCGCCCGCAAGGCCCACCCCGGGCTGCGGGTCACCGGGATCGACGCGTACGCCACCCGCCTGGAGGCCCACGGCACGTCCGTCACCTGGGACGACGACCTGCCCGGCCACCGTCGCTTCCACTGCGCCGATCCGGTCGGCAACCGCTTGGAGTTCCTGGAGCCGGACGGACCCGCCCGGCCGTGAGTCCCACCCGGCCCCGACCTCCGCCCCGGTCCCCGCCCCGACCTCCGGCCGGGCTCACGCCACGCCGTCCGCGGCGAGCGCGTCGATGTCCTCCCCCGACAGCCCGAGACCGCCGAGGATGGCGCGGGTGTGCTCGCCCAGCGCCGGGACCGCCTCCATGCGGGGCGCCGCGCCGGTCGGGCCGGGCGGCGCCGTCGCCGGGACGGGACCGGCCGGTGTGGGCACCTCGTGCAGGCGTCCGCGTGCGGCCAGCTGAGGGTGGTCCCACACCTCGGCGAGCGTGTTCACCCGGGCGTTGGCCACCGGCACCGCGTCCAGCAACTCGATCGCCTCGGCCGCGGTCAGCTGCGCGAACCGCGCCGCGATCAGCTCGCCCAGCGCCTCCCGGTGGGTGTCGCGGTCCGTGTTGGTGGCGTAGTCCGGATGATCGGCCAGCTCCGGACGGTCCAGGAAGCGCGCGCAGAAGCCGTGCCACTCGCGCTCGTTCTGCACCGCCGTCATCACGACCTTCCCGTCGCCCGCCGTGAACGGGCCGTACGGGTAGATCGTCGCGTGCGCCGCCCCCGCCCGCGGCGGCGGCTCGGCCCCTTCGAAGGAGTAGTACAGCGGGAAGCCCAGCCACTCCACGGTGGCCTCCAGCATCGACACGTCCAGGTGCGTGCCCCGTCCCGTCCGGCCGCGTTCGAGGAGCGCGGCGAGGACCGAGCTGTACGCGTGCATCCCGGCGGCGATGTCCGACACCGGGATGCCCGCCTTCGCCATGCCGTCCGGCGTACCCGTGACCGACAGCAGCCCCGCCTCGGACTGCACCAGCAGGTCGTACGCCTTGCGGTCCGCGTAGGGGCCCGGTGCGCCGTAGCCCGAGATGTCGCACACGATCAGCGCCGGATGCGCCGCCCGCAGCCCCTCGGCGTCCAGCCCGGCCCGGGCCGCGGCGCCCGGCGCCAGGTTCTGGAGGAATACGTCGGCGTCCGCGATCAGCCGGCGCAGCAGCTCCAGGCCCCGCGGGTCCTTGAAGTCCAGGGTGAGGGACTCCTTGTTGCGGTTGGCCCACACGAAGTGCGAGCTCAGACCCCGCACCCGGGTGTCGTACGCCCGGGCGAAGTCCCCCGTCCCCGGGCGCTCCACCTTGATCACCCGCGCGCCGAGGTCGGCGAGCTGACGGCTGGCGTAGGGAGCGGCGATCGCCTGCTCCAGCGAGACGACGGTGACTCCGCGCAGCGGTTGCATGCCCTCAGCTCTCCAGCTCTCCAGCTCTCCAGCTCTTGGCCCTCAGCTCTCGAGTCTCAGCTCTCGGGTCTCGGCCCTCAGCTCTCGGGTCTGAGCTTCAGGCTCTGGGCTCGCGGCCTTCAGCTCTTCCGGTGCCCTATCAGCCGCGGCTTCGGTTCCAGGCCGTCCAGGCCGTGCCACGCCAGGTTCACCAGGTGCGCCGCCACCTCCGCCTTCTTCGGGCGGCGCACGTCCAGCCACCACTGGCCGGTCAGCGCCACCATGCCCACCAGTGCCTGCGCGTACAGCGGGGCCAGCTTGGCGTCGAAGCCGCGGCTCTTGAACTCCCGGCCCAGGATGTCCTCCACCTGGGTGGCGATGTCCGAGATGAGGGACGCGAACGAGCCCGTCGACTGCGGGATGGGGGAGTCGCGGACCAGGATGCGGAAGCCGTCCGTGTACTCCTCGATGTAGTCCAGCAGCGCGAAGGCCGCCTGCTCGCACAGCTCCCGCGGATGGCCCGCGGTCAGCGAGCCGGTCACCATGTCGAGCAGCCGCCGCATCTCGCGGTCCACGACCACCGCGTACAGCCCCTCCTTGCCGCCGAAGTGCTCGTACACCACCGGCTTGGACACCCCGGCCTTCGCCGCGATCTCCTCCACCGACGTGCCCTCGAAACCCTTCGCCGCGAAGAGGGTGCGGCCGATCTCCAGCAGCTGCTGGCGGCGCTCGGCACCGGTCATCCGGGTGCGACGTGCCCGCCGCGGCTTCTCGTTGCTCGGGGTGCTGCTGGAGTCGGTCGCCACGGCGTCAATCATGCCGCCTTCGCCGTCTCCTTCCGGCGGCGGGCGCCGTCTTGATCCGTGTTGCGGCGCGAATCGATACGCGAGCGTGACGGCCAGCGCACGTCGTACGCCCACCCCAGCTGCTCGAACCAGCGGATCAGCCGGGCAGAGGAGTCCAGCTGCCCGCGCATCACGCCGTGCCGCGCCGAGGTCGGGTCCGCGTGGTGCAGGTTGTGCCAGGACTCACCGCAGGACAGCACCGCCAGCCACCACACGTTGCCCGAACGGTCCCGGGACTTGAAGGGGCGCTTGCCCACGGCGTGGCAGATCGAGTTGATCGACCAGGTCACATGGTGCAGCAACGCCACCCGCACGAGTGAACCCCAGAAGAACCCGGTGAACGCCCCCCACCAGGACATCGTGACCAGCCCGCCGATCAGCATGGGCAGCGCCAGGGACACCGCCGTCCACAGGATGAACTGGCGGGAGATCGCCCGCAGCGCCGGGTCCTTGATCAGGTCCGGGGCGTACTTGTCCTGCGGCGTCTGCTCCTCGTCGAACATCCATGCGATGTGCGCCCACCACAGGCCCTTCATCAGGGCCCGCACCGTCTCGCCGTACCGCCACGGCGAATGCGGGTCGCCCTCGTCGTCGGAGAACTTGTGGTGCTTGCGGTGGTCGGCCACCCAGCGCACCAGCGGCCCCTCGACCGCCATCGACCCCGCGATCGCCAGCGCGATCTTCAACGGCCGCTTCGCCTTGAACGAACCATGGGTGAAGTGGCGGTGGAAGCCGATCGTGATGCCGTGACAGCCCAGGAAGTAGAAGAAGACCAGCAGCCCCAGGTCCAGCCAGCTCACCCCCCACCCCCACGCCAGCGGCACCGCCGCCACCAGCGCCAGGAACGGAAGGGTGATGAACAGCAGCAGCGTGATCTGCTCGATCGAGCGCTTCTGTTCACCGCCCAGCGTGGCGGAGTACGCCCCGCCGCCGTCGGCCGGCTGCGGAGCGTCTGGGATCACATCGGAACTCGAGGTCATGCGCGTCCCCTGTGGGGTCGAGGGTGGGGTCGGGGTGTGTCGCCGGTGTCGGCTCCGGGAACCATGCACGGGTTTCCTACGGTTCCGTAACCTACGGCGACGTAAGTATGGCAGTGCGTGGCCGCGCGGCAAGAGCCCCAGAGCCTGCGCGTCCTGGCCGACACCTATCCTGGAAGCCGGTCGGACAGCGCGGTCCGCTCTGATTACTTCCCGGACGTCCGGCCCGGTAAGCGGCGCCCGCCGCGCGAGACGGCCGTCCGGGTTCCCTCCAGACGAGCTTCAACACTGCAAGGAGCCGCACCTGTGAGCAGTGCCGACGACCAGACCACCACGACGACCAGCAGCGAGCTGCGCGCCGACATCCGCCGACTGGGTGATCTCCTCGGAGAGACGCTGGTCCGGCAGGAGGGCCCCGAGCTGCTGGACCTCGTCGAGAAGGTACGCCGACTCACCCGAGAGGACGGCGAGGCCGCCGCCGAACTGCTGCGCGGCACCGAACTGGAGACCGCCGCCAAGCTCGTCCGCGCCTTCTCCACCTACTTCCACCTCGCCAACGTCACCGAACAGGTCCACCGCGGCCGCGAGCTGGGCGCCAAGCGCGCCGCCGAGGGCGGACTCCTCGCCCGTACGGCCGACCGGCTGAAGGACGCCGACCCCGACCACCTGCGCGAGACCGTCCGCCACCTCAACGTGCGCCCCGTCTTCACCGCGCACCCCACCGAGGCCGCCCGCCGCTCCGTCCTCAACAAGCTGCGCCGCATCGCCGCCCTCCTGGACACCCCGGTCAACGAGTCAGACCGGCGCCGCCTCGACACCCGCCTCGCCGAGAACATCGACCTGGTGTGGCAGACCGACGAACTGCGCGTGGTCCGTCCCGAGCCCGCCGACGAGGCCCGCAACGCCATCTACTACCTCGACGAACTCCACGCCGGCGCCGTCGGCGACGTCTTGGAGGACCTGACCGCCGAGCTGGAGCGCGCCGGGGTCAAGCTCCCCGACGACACCCGCCCCCTCACCTTCGGCACCTGGATCGGCGGCGACCGCGACGGCAACCCCAACGTCACCCCCCAGGTGACCTGGGACGTCCTCATCCTCCAGCACGAACACGGCATCAACGACGCCCTGGAGATGATCGACGAACTGCGCGGCTTCCTCTCCAACTCCATCCGCTACGCCGGTGCGACCGAGGAACTGCTGTCCTCCCTCCAGACCGACCTGGAACGGCTCCCGGAGATCAGCCCCCGCTACAAGCGCCTCAACGCCGAGGAGCCCTACCGGCTCAAGGCCACCTGCATCCGGCAGAAGCTGGAGAACACCAAGCAGCGGCTCGCCAAGGGCACCCCCCACGAGGACGGCCGCGACTACCTCGGCACCGCCCAGCTCATCGACGACCTGCGCATCGTCCAGACCTCGCTGCGCGAGCACCGCGGCGGTCTCTTCGCCGACGGCCGCCTCGCCCGCACCATCCGCACCCTGGCCGCCTTCGGCCTCCAGCTCGCCACCATGGACGTCCGCGAACACGCCGACGCCCACCACCACGCCCTCGGCCAGCTCTTCGACCGGCTCGGCGAGGAGTCCTGGCGCTACGCCGACATGCCCCGCGACTACCGCACCAAGCTCCTCGCCAAGGAGCTGCGTTCCCGCAGGCCGCTCGCCCCCAGCCCGGCCCCCGTCGACGCGCCGGGCGAGAAGACCCTCGGCGTCTTCCAGACCGTCCGCCGCGCCCTGGAGGTCTTCGGGCCCGAGGTCATCGAGTCCTACATCATCTCCATGTGCCAGGGCGCCGACGACGTCTTCGCCGCGGCGGTGCTGGCCCGCGAGGCCGGACTGATCGACCTGCACGCCGGCTGGGCCAAGATCGGCATCGTGCCGCTCCTGGAGACCACCGACGAGCTCAAGGCCGCCGACACCATCCTCGAGGACCTGCTCGCCGACCCCTCCTACCGGCGCCTGGTCGCCCTGCGCGGCGACGTCCAGGAGGTCATGCTCGGCTACTCCGACTCCTCCAAGTTCGGCGGCATCACCACCAGCCAGTGGGAGATCCACCGCGCCCAGCGCCGCCTTCGCGACGTCGCCCACCGCTACGGCGTACGGCTGCGCCTCTTCCACGGCCGCGGCGGCACCGTCGGCCGCGGCGGCGGCCCCACCCACGACGCGATCCTCGCCCAGCCCTGGGGCACCCTGGAGGGCGAGATCAAGGTCACCGAGCAGGGCGAGGTCATCTCCGACAAGTACCTCATCCCGGCCCTCGCCCGGGAGAACCTGGAGCTGACCGTCGCGGCCACCCTCCAGGCTTCCGCCCTGCACACCGCGCCCCGCCAGTCCGACGAGGCCCTGGCCCGCTGGGACGCCGCGATGGACGTCGTCTCCGACGCCGCCCACACCGCCTACCGGCACCTGGTCGAGGACCCCGACCTGCCCACCTACTTCCTGGCCTCCACCCCGGTCGACCAGCTCGCCGACCTGCACCTGGGCTCGCGGCCCTCCCGCCGCCCCGGCTCCGGCGTCTCGCTCGACGGACTGCGCGCCATCCCGTGGGTGTTCGGCTGGACCCAGTCCCGGCAGATCGTCCCCGGCTGGTACGGCGTCGGCTCCGGCCTCAAGGCCCTGCGCGAGGCGGGCCTGGACACCGTCCTGGACGAGATGCACCAGCAGTGGCACTTCTTCCGGAACTTCATCTCCAACGTCGAGATGACCCTCGCCAAGACCGACCTGCGCATCGCCCAGCACTACGTCGACACCCTCGTGCCGGACGAGCTCAAGCACGTCTTCGACACCATCAAGGCCGAGCACGAGCTCACCGTCGCCGAGGTCCTGCGCGTCACCGGCGAGAGCGAACTGCTGGACGCCGACCCGGTCCTCAAGCAGACCTTCACCATCCGCGACGCCTACCTCGACCCCATCTCCTACCTCCAGGTCGCCCTCCTCGGCCGCCAGCGCGAGGCCGCCGCCGCGAACGAGGACCCGGACCCGCTCCTCGCCCGGGCCCTCCTCCTCACGGTCAACGGCGTAGCAGCAGGCCTCCGCAACACGGGTTGACGCAACCCCCCCGACTGCGGGCAGTCGCGCCGCCCACCCGCCCCCCAACCTGCGGGCAGTCGTGCCGCTGGGGCGGCACGGGTGGGCGCAGGCGGTACCCCGCGAGCGCCGGGCAGCGCGTCCCACCCCGCGCCCACCCCGACGCAGGCGCACATGAAAACACCGGTGCCCCCGAGCTCGTACAAGAGCCCGGGGGCACCCTCACGTCGTACCCGAAAACCTCACACCGCGAAGAACGCCGCCGTCAGCAGCGCAACCCCCACCCCCGCCATCCCCCAAGCCACCCGAGTCCGCCGCAGCCCCCCGGCCACCACCACCGACGCCAGCAGCAACGCCCCACCCAACGGCACCCATGCGTACAGCATCCCCGCCGGCCCCGACCGCACCGCGTCGCCACTCCCGGGCTTCAACACCACGCTGTACGTCCGTCCCTTCGCCACCGCGACCGAGTCCTCGATGACGACCCGCTCCCGCGCCTGCGACCCCGCCGACACCGGCGCGTACGGCCCACTGCACACCCCGTCACCGCACCGCGTCACCTCGACCGTGCCCTGCTCCCGCCCCTTGGTCAGCAGCACGTGCTGCGCCGTACCCCACGACGCCCACACCCCCGCGATCAGGATCAGCGCGGCCACCGTCCCCATCGCCGCGACCCGGCCGAACCGCAGCAGAACAGAGGAGGCGGACGACGCCTGACGGGCACGAGCGGCGGCGGCAGAGGCAGGCATGGCCGGGATCATTGGCCATACCTACGCGGCCGGTCAACTCACCGGCGTACCAACGACGGACAAGTCAGGAGTTGTACGCGCTCTGCGCCCGCTCGAGCCCCTCGATCACCAGAGCCTCCACCGCGTCCGCCGCCCGGTCGACGAAGTAGTCCAGCTCCTTGCGCTCCGCCGACGAGAAGTCCCGCAGCACGAAGTCCGCCACCGGCATCCGCCCCGGCGGCCGCCCGATCCCGAACCGCACCCGGTGGTAGTCCGCACCCAGCGACTTCGTGATCGACTTCAGCCCGTTGTGCCCGTTGTCCCCGCCGCCCAGCTTCAGCCGCAGCACGCCGTAGTCGATGTCCAGCTCGTCGTGCACCGCGACGATGTTGCCGACCGGAACCTTGTAGAAGTCCCGCAGCACCGTCACCGGGCCGCCCGACACGTTCATGAACGACATGGGCTTCGCCAGGATCACCCGCCGGTTCGCGGGCCCGGGCGGACCGATCCGCCCCTCCACCACCTGCGCCTGCGCCTTGCCGTGCCGCTTGAAACGCGCCCCCATCCGCTCCGCCAGCAGGTCCGCCACCATGAAACCGACGTTGTGCCGGTTCGCGGCGTACTCGCCGCCCGGATTGCCGAGGCCGGCCACCAGCCAGGGAGCGCCCGCGTCCGTCGTCACGTCCTTGTCTCCTTCGTATCCCTCGTACCCGTCCGTACCCGTCCACACATACGCGTCGGCCGCTGCCCCGCACGGGAACAGCGGCCGACCACACGATGACCGAGAGGAAGGATCAGGCCTCCGCGGCCTCGTCGTCACCCTCGGCCGGGGCCTCCTCGGCCTGCGCCGACAGAACCTGGAGCACCACGGTCTCCGGCTCGACGGCCAGCTTCACGCCGGACGGCAGCTCGATGTCCTTGGCGAGGACCGAGGCCGGCGCCTCCAGGCCCGCCACCGACACGGTGACCTGCTGCGGGATGTGCGTGGCCTCGGCCTCGACCGGCAGCGCGTCCAGGACGTACTCCAGCAGGAAGCCGCCCGGGGCCAGCTCGCCCTCGGCCTGCACCGGGATGTCGACGGTCACGGTCTCGCCGCTCTTGACCATCAGCAGGTCCACGTGCTCGAGGAAACCCTTGATCGGGTCGCGCTGCACCGACTTCGGGATCACCAGCTGGGTGCCCTTGCCGTCGATGAGCAGGTTGATCAGAACGTTCGGCGTACGCAGCGCCATCAGCAGGTCGTGACCCGGCAGCGTCACGTGCAGCGGCTCGAGACCGTGCTCGTACACCACACCGGGAACCTTGTTGTCACGGCGGATACGGCGCGCGGCACCCTTGCCGAACTCGGTACGCGTCTCGACTGCGATCTTGACCTCAGGCATGGTCACTCCTCGTGGAAAACAGGAACGGACGTGGTCACCCGGCCACGAACGGCCTGCTACGAAGAGCGCGTCGATAACGGAGAGCCACACCCGCGAACACGAGTACGGCCTCCCTCGCCGAGCAACTTCAGCAGTCTACTCGGAGAGGAAGGCCGTACCCAAAACGATCAACAGGCGGGACCCGGACGGGGAACGGCACCTGCAGAACGGTTACTGCACAACGCTCACTGCTCGTCGAACAGGCTCGTCACCGAACCGTCCTCGAACACCTCACGCACCGCACGCGCGATCGTCGGCGCGATCGACAGCACCGTGATCTTGTCCAGCTCCAGCTCGTTCGGCGTCGGCAGCGTGTCCGTGAACACGAACTCGCTCACCTTCGAGTTCTTCAGCCGGTCCGCCGCCGGACCCGACAGCACACCGTGCGTCGCCGTCACGATGACGTCCTCCGCACCGTGCGCGAACAGCGCGTCCGCCGCCGCACAGATCGTGCCGCCCGTGTCGATCATGTCGTCCACCAGGACGCAGATACGCCCCTTCACGTCACCCACGACCTCGTGCACCGTGACCTGGTTCGCCACGTCCTTGTCACGCCGCTTGTGCACGATCGCCAGCGGCGCGCCCAGACGGTCGCACCAGCGGTCCGCCACCCGCACCCGGCCCGCGTCCGGCGACACCACCGTCAGCTTCGAACGGTCCACCTTCGCACCCACGTAGTCCGCGAGCAGCGGCAGCGCGAACAGGTGGTCCACCGGGCCGTCGAAGAAACCCTGGATCTGGTCCGTGTGCAGGTCCACCGTCAGAATCCGGTCCGCACCCGCCGTCTTCATCAGGTCCGCGACCAGACGCGCCGAGATCGGTTCACGCCCACGGTGCTTCTTGTCCTGCCGCGCGTAACCGTAGAACGGCACGATGACGGTGATGGAGCGGGCCGACGCGCGCTTCAGCGCGTCGATCATGATCAGCTGCTCCATGATCCACTTGTTGATCGGAGCCGTGTGGCTCTGGATCAGGAAGCAGTCCGCACCGCGCGCCGACTCCTGATAACGCACATAGATCTCACCGTTGGCGAAGTCGAAGGCCTTCGTCGGGACGACCCCGACACCCAGCTGATGGGCAACCTCCTCGGCAAGCTCGGGGTGTGCGCGGCCGGAGAAGAGCATCATCTTCTTCTCGCCGGTCGTCTTGATCCCGGTCACAGCACTTTCTCCTCAGAGGTTCGCAGCTGAGCTCATGGGCGCTCTCCCGACTGGCCGCGGGGGCGTCTCAGCTGGTGGGGTGCGGATGTGCACTTATCACGGTACGCCGTGTTCGACGCGCCGGTTTCCGGTCAGTCTTCGCCGCCCGCCTCGCGGGACACCGCCTCGGCCGCCTTCGCCGCCGCGCTCCCCGGACGCTTCCGGGCCACCCAACCCTCGATATTCCGCTGCTGGCCACGGGCCACGGCCAGCGAACCGGGGGGCACGTCCTTCGTGATCACCGAGCCGGCGGCGGTGTAGGCACCGTCTCCGACCGTGACAGGAGCCACAAACATGTTGTCCGAACCCGTACGGCAGTGCGAGCCGATCGTCGTGTGGTGCTTGTCCTGCCCGTCATAGTTCACGAACACGCTCGCGGCACCGATGTTCGAGAAATCACCGATCGTCGCGTCACCCATGTAGGAGAGGTGCGGAACCTTCGTCCCCTCGCCGATCGACGCGTTCTTCGCCTCGACGAACGTACCGATCTTCGACTTCAGACCCAGCCGCGTCCCCGGCCGCAGATACGCGTACGGACCCACGGACGCCTGCGGACCCACGTGCGCGCTGACGGCGACCGTGTTGTCCACCCGCGCCCCCGCGTCGACCCGGGTGTCCGTCAGCCGCGAATTCGGCCCGACCTCGCAGCCCTCGCCGAGATGCGTGGACCCGTGCAACTGCGTACCCGGGTGCACGATCGCGTCCTGCTCGAACGTCACCGTCACGTCCACCCACGTCGTCGCCGGGTCCACCACCGTCACGCCGGCCAGCATCGCCCCGGTCAGCAACCGGTCGTTCAGGATCCGGCGCGCCTCCGCCAACTGCACCCGGTTGTTGATCCCCGCGATCTCCCGGTGATCCCCGGCCACCGACGCACCGACCCGGTGCCCCGCCTCGCGCAGGATCCCCAGCACGTCCGTGAGGTACTCCTCACCCTGGCTGTTGTCCGTGCGCACCTTGCCCAGCGCGTCCGCGAGCAGCTGCCCGTCGAAGGCGAACACACCCGAATTGATCTCCCGGATCGCCCGCTGCGACTCCGAGGCGTCCTTGTGCTCCACGATCGCCGTGACCGCACCCGACGCCCCGTCCCGCACGATCCGCCCGTACCCCGTCGCGTCCGGCACCTCGGCCGTCAGCACGGTGACGGCGTTCCCGTCGGCGGAGTGCGTGGCCGCGAGCGCCCTGAGCGTCTCGCCGGTGAGGAGGGGAGTGTCCCCGCAGACCACCACCACGGTCCCGTCCACGGCACCGCCCAGCACCTCCAGACCGATCCGCACGGCGTGCCCGGTGCCGTTCTGCTGCTCCTGGACGGCGGTGCGTACGTCGGGGGCGACCTCGGCGAGGTGCGCGGTGACCTTCTCGCGGGCGTGCCCGACGACGGCGACCAGGTTCTCGGGGTCCAGCTCACCGGCCGCGGCGAGCACGTGCCCGACGAGGGACCGGCCGCACAGCTCGTGCAGGACCTTGGGAGTGGCCGACTTCATACGGGTGCCCTCACCCGCTGCGAGAACGACGACGGCTGCCGGGCGAATGGCGCTCACGGGATGCCCTTCGGCTGTTGAGGAGGTGGGGACATCCGCAGGATACCGGGGTGGTTTGAGGGGGACATGAGTGCGGGCCCTGACAGTGATGTCAGGGCCCGCGATGAGGTCACGCACGGTGGCTCCCCCGCAAGGATTCGAACCTTGTCCTGCTAGATCCAAAATCTAGTGTGCTGCCGGTTACACCACGGGGGAACGTGCGTCAGACCTTACCGGAGTCGTGTGATGGCGTCAGCGACGATCCCCGTCCACCAGCCTTCGATCCGGCGGTACAACTCGGCACTCTGTCGCACGGTGAGTACGAGACAACCGCGGTAGTCGTCGCCCGTGTTCTTGCGTACCGTCTTCGGATTGTGCCGCTTGAGCGTCGTCTTGCCGAAGGAGCTGCGGTCCGCCTGGACGACGTCTGCCCAGTAGGCCTCCGCTGACTCGACGTCGGCCGTCTCGTGAATCATTACGCGGTAGGTGATGCGCTCACGCTCGATGCTGAGCAGGTCCAGCCATGAGAGGAAGAGGCGGATCATGTCGGAGTCGCTGTTGACGAAAGTGACTCGTTCTCGTCGCGCATGTGGCTTGTCCTTGGTGCCCTCGGCCCAGTAGAGGGCCACGCCCAGCACGAACAGATCGCGATCGGACAACGCCCCGATTTCCGCTGCTGCGGCCTCCTTGGTCTGCTGTCGATGCTCCTCGCGCACCGCCAGCTCATGCTCCCAGCGCTTGCGTGCGGCCAGCCTGGCCTGTTCCGTTGGGTCACGTCGTTCCGGTTTCGGCAGGTCACGTACCCACAAGGAGATCGAACCCTTCGAGCATCCCAGCTCCGCTTCGATCTGGTCGTACGTCCAGCCTTGGAGGCGTAGCTCCCTGGCCTGCGCACGCAGGTCGCCCTTCGCGCGCGGTCGCTTCGTCCACTCCGGCGGCGGCTCGCCTTCCACAAGCCGGTTGAGGATGTCGTTGTTGAAGACCTTCAATTCGTCGCGGATCTGCCGAAGGCTGTAGCCGGCCCGCCGCAGCGCCACCGCCCGCTCCCGCAGCCCTTCGAAGTCCGCGTACTTGTTCTGTGAACGTGCCATGGGCATACCGTCCGGCCGGAATCTTCGGCTCCGGAGGTGAACGGTCCAGGGTTCACCAGTTCGAGGGATATCGCGTCGTATCGTTTGTCGAAAGTCACCGGAAAAGGGGCGCCCCGCGCCCGTAGGCTGGAGGCATGACCACGACGGGGGAAGACCACGTACCGGCCCGGGGTGGGCCTTGGTGGTGGGACAGGCGGCGCGGTGCGGTGCTCGATGTGAGCCTCGGTGTCGTGTCAGCGCTGGAGTGCGCGGCGGAGGGGGTTCCGTTCGCGCGGGACGCCGGGATTCCGGCGGCGACGGGGGTGTTGTTCGGGCTGCTGGCCGGTTCGGTGCTGGTGGTGCGGCGGAAGTGGCCGATCGCGGTGGTGCTGGTGGCGCTGGCCATCACGCCGGCCGAGATGGGCTTCCTGATGGGCGTCGTCGGCCTGTACACGCTGGCGGCGTCGGAGCTGCCGCGGCGGATCATCGGGGCCCTGGCGGGGATGACGTTCCTGGGGACGCTGGTCGTGACGTTCGTGCGGCTGGGGCAGGACATGGCGCGGGACGGTCTGGAGCTGGGGGACTGGTTCCTTCCGTTCGCGTCGATCGCGACATCGCTGGGGATGACCGCACCGCCGTTGCTGCTCGGCCTGTACGTGGGTCAGCGGCGCCGGCTGATGGAGAGTCTGCGGGAGCGGGCGGACAGCCTCGAGCGTGAGTTGCAGCTGCTCGCCGAGCGGGCGGAGGAGCGCGCGGAGTGGGCGCGTGGCGAGGAGCGGACGCGGATCGCGCGGGAGATGCACGACGTGGTGGCGCACCGGGTGAGTCTGATGGTGGTGCATGCGGCGGCGTTGCAGGCGGTGGCCCGGAAGGATCCGGAGAAGGCGGTGAAGAACGCGGCCCTGGTGGGGGACATGGGGCGGCAGGCGCTGACGGAGCTGCGGGAGATGCTCGGGGTGCTGCGCAGCGGTGGGGACGGTGCGCGTGCGGAGCGGGCGTCGGTGCCGTTGGCGGCGGTGGGGGTGGCGGCTGCGGCCGCGGCGTCGCGGGCGGCGGAGGGCGGGGACGCGTCGTCGGACGGGCCGTGTCTGTCGGAGCTGGACGAGCTGATCGGGCAGTCGGAGGCGGCCGGGATGGCCGTGGACCTGTCCGTGGAGGGGGAGGTGCGGGGGTATGCGGCGGAGGTGGAGTCGACGGCGTTCCGGGTGGTGCAGGAGGCGTTGACGAACGTGCACAAGCATGCGGCGGGCGCGAAGACGTATGTGCGGCTGGCGCACCGGGTGTCGGAGATCGCGATGCAGGTGGAGAACGAGCCGCCGCCGGAGCTGTCGGGTGAGGCGGCGCGGTTGCCGTCGGGGGGCAACGGGCTGGTGGGGATGAAGGAGCGGGTGGCCGCTCTGGGGGGTGTGTTCGTGTCGGGGCCGACCGATGCCGGGGGTTTCCGGGTGTCGGCGGTGATTCCGGCGTCGTAGGCGTCGTAGGTCTTGGCGGCGGGGTACGTCTCGTACGTCTCGCAGGCGTCGTAGGCCTTGGGGTCGCGTCCTGCGTCAGCCGGTGGTGGTGAGGCGGGCCGGCTGGGTGCCGGCGACGAGGGTGGCGAGGGCGGTGTCGATGGTGGGGCCGAGGTACCAGTCGCCGGTGTGGTCGAGGGCGTAGACGCGGCCTTCGGTGTCGATGGCGACGAGGGCCTGGCTGTCGGTCTCGGTGCCGAGGGGGCAGGCGTGGGTGTCGAGGGCGCGGCCGAGGTCGCCGAGGGTGCGGGCCATGTGGAGGCCGTGCAGGGGGTCGAGGTGCAGGGTCGCGGGGGCGAGCTGGCGGCCGGGTCCGGTGGGGGCGATGTGGAGGCCGCCGAATTCGGCCCAGGCCTCGACGGCGGCGGGGAAGACGGTGTGGCGGTGTCCTGCGGGTGAGGTGTGCTCGCGCAGGGTGTCGGCCCAGATCTCGGCCTGTTTGATGTCCCAGCGTCCGGGTTGCCAGCCGGCGTCGCGGAGTGCGGCGTCGACGGGGACGGGGAAGCGGGTGGTGGAGGTGCGGTCGGCTTGCATCGGCCCTTGGTTCGTCTCGGTCGGCTGGTTCGGCTCGGTCTGTGCGGTCAGCCCTTGTCCGTGGTGGGGTCGACGACGCGGACGCCGAAGTGGGCGGTGAGGGCGGTGCAGGCGCGGCAGGGGGCGGCGAAGGAGCCGTGGAGGGGGTCGCCGTCCTCGCGGATGCGGCGGGTGGTGAGTTTGGCGTGTTTGAGTGCTTTGCGGGCCTCGCCGTTGGTCATGGGTTTGCGTGCGGCGCGTTTGCTGCGTGCGGCGTCGGCGGTGGCGAGGTGCCGTGAGATGAGGATGGTCTCGGCGCAGCGCCCGGTGTAACGGTCTCGTTGGCCGCTGGTGAGGGTGTCGAGGAAGTCCTGGACGAGATGGTGCAGGGCGGGCGGTGCGTCGGCGCGTGTCGCGGTGCCGGTGAGGGTGGTGCCGCGTACGGAGAGGGCGGCGGCGACGGTGGGGAGTATGCCGTCGCGGCGGTGCCGGAGGGTGGGGGCCTGGGCGGCGTCGGTGCTGCTCCAGCCGATGCGGGGGTCGCCGCCGCGCGGGTCGCCGCCACGGGGGTCGTCGGACCGCCCGGTGTCGGGTCCGGTCTGTGTCGCACTCATGATCGTTTCCCCTCCTGAGCATCCCCCCGAAGGTCACAGGGTGCCAAATCCCGTGGCTGCTGCGGAAGCTGGGGCGTGGCGACACGCCCGGGTATGGGCGGTGTGTCACGGGAGGGTGACGGCTGGTCACGGAAGCGGGGCGGCGGCTGCCGGGTGCGGGGTCCGGCGCCGGTGACCCCTCTGGCCGTACCGCATAGGCTGTCGGCACCGCGATCGGACGCGGTGCCATCAGACAGTGCAGGCAGATCAGACGGATCTGGCAGCAGACAGACGCCGCAGGGGGCAACCGCCATGACGACAGGTCGGCTCGGGCAAGCAGCCGCGCCGCCGAACGCGGCCTATGCCGGGCAGGTCGTGCATTTCCCGGATCCGGTGCGTGCGGCCCGTCACCCGAGAGGGGTACGGGTGGACGCGGGTGGTTACCCCGTTTTCTCGCCGTACGCGCGTGCGGTCGCGGAGATCGCGGATCCGCCGGAGGGGTTCGGGGTCGACGAGCTGCGGCTGACGGACTACGTGTCGGCGAACGCGGCCCTGTCGGCGTCGGGGCACGAGCTGTGGGACACGGTGCCGGCGGTGGCGACGCCGCACGGCTGGACGTGGCACCACGCGGTGGGTTCGCGGCGCATGGAGCTGGTTCCGGTCGAGGTGAAGGCGCTGCTGCGGCACCACGGCGGGATCTCGACGGCGGTGGTGGACCAGGGCAAGCGCGGCACGCGGCCGTTGCAGGAGACGAGTCCGGTGCACTTCGGTCTGCCGAAGTCGGGGGTGGCCGTCACGGAGCAGCAGGTGCAGGGGGTCGAGGAGGACCTCGGGTACCGGCTGCCGGGCGCCTACCGGTCGTTCCTGAAGGCGGCGGGCGGCTGTGCGCCGGTGGGTACGGCGCTCGACGCGGAGCTGGGGCTGCTGGTGGACCAGCCGTTCTTCACGGTGCGTGAGGAGGCGGCGGTCAACGACCTGGTCTATGTCAACAAGTGTCTGCGGGACCATCTGACGAAGGACTACCTGGGCGTCGCGTTCGTCCAGGGCGGTCTGCTCGCGGTGAAGGTGAAGGGCGAGCGGATCGGATCGGTGTGGTTCTGCGCCTACGACGACGTGCGGGACGTGGACCCGTCGTGGCCGCCGGCGGACCGCGTGGAGCGGCTGCTGCTGCCGTGCGGTGAGGACTTCGACGCCTTCCTGTCGCGCCTGGCGGGCTCGCCGCCGGAGCTGGAGACGGTGGCGAACCTGATGGTGGACGGCGGGTTCGCGCGTGCGGTGCCCGCGTCTGCGCCGGTAGGGGAGTGAGCTGACGATGGTGACGTTCGCGCAGGCGCAGGAGCGCGCGGAGGAGTGGGTCAACGGCGAGCTGCCGGCGTACCAGCACCGTGAGGTGCGGGTGCGGGAGTTCGACCTCGGGTTCGTGGTGTGGGCGGAGGACCGTGCGGACGGGCCCCGTTCGGACGGGGGTGCGCAGCGGCTGGTGATCGCCCGGGACAGTGGCGAGGCGACGCTGTGGCCCGCGCTGCCGGTGGGTGAGGTGATCCGCCGGTACGAGGAGGAGTACGGCCGTCCGGACGAGGCGGAGGTGTCGGCTCCGGCGCCCGCGGCGCGGGTGGACCTGAACCAGACGTCCTTCTTGCTGAGTCCGCCGGAGTGGTTGCAGGAGGCGGCGGACCGGATCGGCATTCCGGATCGCCGGCGTGGGGATCAGGAGGGGCCGGACGGGCCGGAGGGCGGTGGCACCGGGGGAGCCGGAGTTGTCGCCGGTGCCGGGTCCGGTGCCGGTGGCGGGCTGCCCGAGACGCAGGCCGGGGTGCCGTCGGCTCCGGTGGCGTCGGCGGACGCCTCGTCCGGGAGCGGCGCGGGATGGCCGGCCGCGGGCGCGGGTGACCCGGGGGCGGGCGCGGGTGCGTCCGGTGTGCCGAGTGGCCCGGGTGCGCCGGGTGCGCCTGCCGGGGCGACGCCCTGGGCGGGGACGGACACCAACGCGGACGCCGGTGAGGACCGTTCCGTGCCGCTGCCCCAGACCGTGTTCGCGCCGCCGTTGAGCGGTGCCGACGACGACACGCCGCCGCCCTCCGCGACGCCGGACGCCAAGACGGCGCTGATGTCGGGCGGCAGCCGGCTTCCGCCGACGGCGCTCTCGCCGGCGATCGGCGACCCGAACGCGCCGGGCGGGCCGGGTGCGCCGGGTGGTCCGAACGCTCCGGGCGTGCCTGCCGGGGCGGACACGCCGCCGCCCGCGCCGCCGACGCCGCCCGCTGGGCAGCCGTCCGCAGGGGACATCGCCGACGCCGCGACCAGCAAGGCGGGGCCCCCGCCGCGCCGTGGCGGTGGCGCGTCGACGCCGCCTCCGCCGAGCGCACCGGGTGTGCCGGGCGCGCGTCCGGGGAGCACGCCCGCGCCGTCGGGGACTCCGGCACCGGGTACGCCGGCGGGTGGTTACGTGCCGACGCAGCTGGTGTCGTCGCTCGGCCCCGAGGGCCCGGGCGGTCCGGGTGCTCCGGGTACGCCTCCCCCGCCCAACGCCCCCGGTACTCCGCCCCCGCCCAACGCCCCGCAGCCTCCGGCCGGTCCGGGTGCGCCGGGTACGCCGCCTCCGCCGAGTGCGCCGAACGTGCCGGGTGGGACGCCGCCGGGCGCTGTGCACCACGCCGCGACGATGCTGGCCGACCCGGGCCGGACGGGCGGCGGCGCCCCGCAACCGCCCGGTCCGCCCGGTCCCCCCGGGGCTCCTGGTGCTCCCGCCGCTCCGGGGGCGCCCGGCGCTCCTGCCGGTGCGGGTGCGCCGCCGCCTCCCCCGTCCGCTCCCGGCGCTCCGGGTGCCGTGCCGCCGCCGCCCGGTTCCGCGGGGGGCGCGGGGGGTGCCGTGCACCACGCGGAGACCATGCTGGCGTCGCCCTCGGTGGGCGGTCCCGGCGGCGTCGGTGCGCCGCCGCCCCCGCCCGGTGCCGTACCCGCCCCGCCCGGTGCCGTACCGCCGCCGCCCGGGCAGCCCGTGCCGGGTCAGCCCCCGGCGTACGGCTATCCGCCGCAGCCCACCGGTCAGCCGACCGTCGGCCCCGGCTACCAGGCCGTGCTGCGCTACCGCGCGCAGGACGGTTCCGAGCAGCAGCTGATCCGGCGTTCCGCGCCGGGTACGCCGCACCCGGAGTGGCAGATGTTCCACGAGCTGCGCTCCATGAACGTGCCGCCGGACCAGGTCCTCGAACTGCACACCGAGCTGGAGTCGTGCGAGCTGCCGGGCGCGTACTGCGCGCGGATGATCCGGGAGCAGTGGCCGCAGGCGCGGATCACGTCGATCGCGCCGTACGGCCTGGACCACGCGAGCCGGCAGCAGGGCATGCGGCAGCTGCTGGCGCACCAGGGCGAGCTGCACCAGGTGGCCGACGGGCCGGCGCGTCCGGCGCCGGTGCGCGCTCCGCTGCCGCAGGTGCAGCCGGTGCCGCCGGTCCCGCCGGAGGCCGTCGGGCAGGAGCTGGCCGGGGCCTTCGGGCCGGGGGTGTTCCGGTTCGAGCAGGCCGCGGTGTCCCGGCAGGGGGTGCCGCCGGTGGTGGCGCACACGCTGGTGGCCGCGGGGCTGCCGATGGACATGGGGCCGTTCTTCTGGGCGCAGGCCCAGCCGGGGCGCCCGGTGCCGACGCTGGCGGAGCTGGCGGCGGAGCGCGGGGTGCAGCCGGCCTCGGACGCGGGGTCGTACCTCGTCGTGGGCAGTGACTTCGGCCGGGCGCTCTGTGTGCAGTACGGCACGGCGGCCATCGTGGCGGTGCCGGTGGAGGCGGGTCCGGGCGGTGCGCCCGTGCCGCCGCAGTTCGTGAACTCGGGGCTGCCGGAGTTCGCGCGTTCCCTGGCGCTGCTGGGCCGGATGTGGCGGCTCAGGTTCGGTCTGAACCAGGAGCAGGCGGGCCGCTGGACCGTGGACTTCCAGGCGCAGTTGGCCGCGCTGGACCCGGCGGCGCTCGGGTCGCCGGAGAGCTGGTGGTCGGTGCTGCTCGAGCAGATGTGGGACGGGCTGCTGTGAGGCGCTCGCGCCGCTGAGGTGCCCGACGGGCGGGGCCCGGTCGACCTGTGGGTCGGCCGGGCCCCGCCCTTTTGTGTGCGGTGTGTCGGATTATGTGGGCTTACATCCGGTCCATAAAGTCGGTCGGGTCCATGTGATGCGGCAGGTTCACCGCGAGGTGAGCACAGGGTGATGCAGGGGTGATGGGCATGAGCGGTGCATCGGCGTCTCCCCACGGCTTCGTGACCGTGCGCGGCCGCGGCCGCGGTTACCGTCCCGAGCAGGTGGAGGCGTACGCCGCCGCCCTCTGCGAGGAACGGGACGCGGCCTGGGAGCGGGCCGCCCGGCTCACCGTGCTGGCCCGGGAGATGGAGGAGGACCTGGGGGACCTGGAGGAGGTGGTCGAGCAGCTCACCGCGCAGGACTACGAGGTGCTGGGGGAGCAGGCGCGGGATCTGTTCCGGCTGGTCGAGGCGGAGGCCGAGGCGGTGCGCGAGCGGGCGCGCGGTGCCGCGGAGGGCCTGATGGAAAACGCGCGGGCGCACGCGGCCGGGGTGCGGGAGGCCGCCCGGGCGCATGCCGACGCCGTACGCGCCGAGGCCGACGAACGGGCGCGGCAGTTGCTGCTCGCGGCGCGCGCGGAGGCCGACGAGGCGCGGATCGCGGCGCGGCGCGAGGTGAAGGCGGAGCGCGCGGAGGCGCTGTCCGCGCTGCGCGAGACGCGCAGGCGTGCCACCGGGACGGCGGCCGAGCAGAGCGGGGAGTTGGCCGGGCGGTGGGCCGCCGCCGAGCGGGCCGAGGAGGAGCGGGCGAGGGCCCTGGACGACCGTCACGCGGAGTTGACGGCGCGGGCCGAGCAGGGGGTGCGCGAGGCGGAGCGGGAGCTGGCCCACGCGCGGGAGGCAGCCGTGCGGCGCCAGGAGGAGGCCCGGGCGCGGGCGGCCGAGGTGGTCGCCGAGGCCCGGGTCCGTCAGGAGCGCATCGCCCGCGACACGGAACGGGTGCTGCGCGAGCACGGGGAGCGGTGGGACGAGTTGCAGGCCCAGATGGACTCCGTGCGCAGCAGCCTCAGTTCGCTGACCGGCCGCGCGGTGGAGTGACGGTCCGACGGTCCGGGCGGGGCGCGCTTGACCCTGACGTCGCGTCAGGGTGGAGGCTCGGTGCGTCTGAAGGTGGAGGGCGACCCTGAGGTCCGCTCCACCGGAGGGTGGACTGCCCCTAGGGGTACCTCCGTACTAAGGGTCGGGGAGGGTTCGTACCGACGGAGGACGAGGCGGGGGCGGTGGCGTCCTTAGTCTGGCTTTACACCGCTGGGGGGCGGTGAACCGGACCCGCGGGGGTGGGGTTTTCCTCAGTAGAAGACTGCGCTGAACACCAGCGCGGTCGGCCCCCGGTTCCGGCCAGACTCTTCGAGACAGCAACCGGGACGGCAACCAGGCGCATGCGCGGCGGCACGGACGTCGCGCCGGGCACCGGCGGCTCACTCGATGACCGACATAGGAGACTTGACATGACATCGGCCGTAAGTATTCCCGCACACGGGAGCACTGGAGGGCGTACGGCCGTTGCCGCGCGAGCGCGGCAGGTCGTGAAGGCATACGGATCGGGCGAGACCCGGGTGGTCGCCCTCGACCACGTGGACGTGGACATCGCCCGCGGGCAGTTCACCGCGATCATGGGCCCTTCGGGTTCCGGCAAGTCCACGCTGATGCACTGCCTGGCCGGCCTGGACACGGTCACCGGCGGGCAGATCTACCTCGACGAGACCGAGATAACCGGCCTGAAGGACAAGAAGCTCACGCAGCTGCGCCGGGACCGGATCGGCTTCATCTTCCAGGCGTTCAACCTGCTCCCGACGCTCAACGCGATCGAGAACATCACGCTGCCCATGGACATCGCGGGCCGCAAGTACGACCGCGCGTGGCTGGACCGCGTCGTGGAGACCGTGGGGCTCGCCGGGCGGCTCAAGCACCGGCCCACCCAGCTCTCCGGCGGCCAGCAGCAGCGGGTCGCGGTGGCGCGGGCGCTGGCCGCCCAGCCCGAGATCATCTTCGGTGACGAGCCGACCGGAAACCTCGACTCGCGGGCCGGCGCCGAAGTCCTCGGCTTCCTGCGCCGCTCGGTCACCGAGCTGGGCCAGACCATCGTCATGGTCACCCACGACCCGGTCGCCGCCAGCTACGCGGACCGCGTGCTCTACCTGGCCGACGGCCGGATCGTCGACGAGATGTACCAGCCCACCGCCGAGGCCGTCCTCGACCGGATGAAGGACTTCGACGCCCGGGGGCGCACGTCATGACCGTCGTGAAGACCTCGATGCGCAACTTCCTCGCGCACAAGGGCCGCATGGCGCTCTCGGCGGTGGCGGTGCTGCTGTCGGTGGCGTTCGTGTGCGGCACCCTGGTGTTCACCGACACGATGAACACCACCTTCGACAAGCTCTTCGCCGTCACCTCGTCGGACGTGACGGTCGCCCCGAAGGACGCCGAGGCCGAGGACACCCCGCAGAACGGGGTGCCCGAGTCGCTGCCGGCGTCCACGCTGGAGAAGATCCGTTCGGTGGACGGGGTGGAGTCCGTCGAGGGCGCGGTCGTCTCGATGAACGTGACCGTCGTCAACTCCGACAACGACAACGTGGGAGCCACCAGCGGCGCCCCCACCCTCGCCGGGAACTGGACCAGGAACGACCTGCGGTCCATGGAGATCACCTCGGGCCACGCGCCGCGCGGTCCGACCGAGACGATGGTCGACTCCGACACCGCCGACAAGCACGACCTGAAGATCGGCGACGAGCTGCGCACCATCGCGCAGACCGGCGACTTCAAGGCGAAGATCGTCGGCATCGCCTCCTTCACCGTCACCAACCCCGGTGCCGCGGTCGTCTACTTCGACACCCCCACCGCCCAGCGTGAACTGCTCGGCGGCGCGGACCGGTTCAGCCAGTTCAACGTCACCGCGGCCTCCGGCGTCACCGACGCGCAGCTCAAGCGGAACGTCTCCGGCGCCCTGGGCGACGGCGCGTTCAAGATCCAGACGGCCAAGGAGGCGTCCGACGAGGGCCGCGCGGACGTCGGCGAGTTCATGGACGTCATCAAGTACGCCATGCTCGGCTTCGCCGGGATCGCGTTCCTGGTCGGCATCTTCCTGATCATCAACACCTTCTCCATGCTGGTCGCCCAGCGCACCCGCGAGATCGGCCTGATGCGGGCCATCGGCTCCTCCCGCCGGCAGGTCAACCGCTCGGTGCTGGTCGAGGCGCTCCTCCTCGGCGTCGTCGGCTCGGTCCTCGGCGTCGCGGCCGGTGTCGGCATCGCGATCGGCCTGATGAAGCTGATGTCGGCGGCGGGCATGAACCTGTCCACCGACGACCTCACCATCAAGACGGCGACCCCCGTGACCGGCCTGATCCTCGGCGTCGTCGTCACCGTCCTGGCCGCCTACCTGCCGGCCCGCCGGGCCGGGAAGATCTCCCCGATGGCCGCCCTGCGCGACGCCGGAACCCCGGCCGACGCCAAGGCCGGCTGGATACGCGGCCTGATCGGCCTGGTGCTCACCGGCGCCGGCGCCGCCGCCCTGCTCACGGCCGCCTCCGCGGACAAGGCGAGCGACGGCGCGACGATGCTCGGCGCGGGCATCGTGCTCTCCCTCATCGGCTTCGTCGTCATCGGCCCGCTGCTGGCCGGGTTCGTGGTGCGGGTGATCAGCGCGGTGCTGCTGCGGGCCTTCGGCCCCGTGGGCCGCCTCGCCGAGCGCAACGCCCTGCGCAACCCGCGCCGCACCGGTGCCACCGGCGCCGCCCTGATGATCGGCCTCGCGCTGGTCGCCTGCCTGTCCGTCGTCGGCTCCTCCATGGTCGCCTCGGCCACCAGCGAGCTGGACAAGACGGTCGGCGCGGACTTCATCGTCCAGGGCAACCAGCGGATCGTGCCGCAGGCCGAGAAGGCCATGACCAACACCCCCGGCCTGGAGCACGTCACCCGCTACAAGGTGCTCGACGCCACGCTGACCTCGCCCGACGGCAAGACGGACGACGACGGTCTCACCGCCGCCGACCCCACCTACGCCGAGGACGTACGCCGCGCCACGACCGAGGGCGAGCTCTCCGCCGCCTACGGCACCGACGCCATGTCGGTCGGCTCGGACTACGCCGCGAAGCACGGCGTCCACGTCGGCGACACCGTGTCCGTCGCCTTCAAGGGCGGTGAGACCGCGAAGCTCAAGGTCGCCGCGATCACCAGCGACGACGTGGCCATCGACCAGGGCGCCCGGTACATCAGCATCGCGACGATGGAGAAGTACCTGCCGGCCGAGAACGTCCCGCCGAACACGATCATGTTCGCCAAGGCGAAGGACGGCCGGGCCGACCAGGCGTACGACGCGCTGAAGAAGTCCCTGGACGCCTACCCGCAGTACCAGGTGGCCGACCAGACCGACTACAAGCAGGAACTGAAGGACCAGATCGGCCAGCTCCTGAACATGGTGTACGGCCTGCTCGCCCTCGCGATCATCGTCGCCGTCCTCGGTGTGGTGAACACCCTGGCGCTGTCGGTGGTCGAGCGGACCCGGGAGATCGGCCTGATGCGGGCCATCGGCCTCTCCCGCCGCCAGCTGCGCCGCATGATCCGCATGGAGTCCGTGGTCATCGCCCTCTTCGGTGCCCTGCTCGGCCTCGGCCTGGGCATGGGCTGGGGCGCCACGGCCCAGAAGCTGCTCGCCCTGGAGGGTCTGAACGTCCTGGACATCCCCTGGCCGACGATCATCGGCGTCTTCATCGGCTCGGCCTTCGTGGGCCTGTTCGCCGCCCTGGTCCCGGCCTTCCGGGCAGGCCGCATGAACGTCCTGAACGCCATCGCGACGGAGTAGCTCCCGTCCCCACCGCCACCGCACACGGGGGTTGCGGGGGAGGGCCCGGCGCCAACGTCCCAGGAGGACGAAGGCGCCGGGCCCCTTTTTGCGCGGGCCCGCGAGGCACCACGACGCCCCGCCCCGCCCCGAGTCGTCCGCCACTCCCGACGGGGCCGGGGAGCGGCTGTCTTCCGGGGCCGAGTCGTCGGGGGGCCCGGGGTGCTGCGGTCTTCCGGTGCTGAGTCGTCGGGGGTTCCGGGGTGCTCCGGTCTTCCGCCCCGAGGCGTCCGGGTGTCCCGGGGTGCTGCGGTCTTCCGGCGCCGAGTCGCCTGGGGACCCCAGGGTGCTGCGGTCGTCCGCCCCCGAGTCGTTCGAGGGCACGGGTGCTGCCGCTTTGCGCCCCCGAGTCGTCCGGGGGCCAGGGACCGGGGCGCCGAGTCCTCCTCCCCCGAGTCGTCCGTCACCCCGGGCGTTCGCTTTTCAGCCCACCGAGTCGGGTGGTGGGGCGGGCACAGGGCCGGGGGTCCAGGGGGCGGAGCCCCCTGGTACGGGCACCGCGGCGCCGGCCACCACGCACCCGGCGTCGTCCACAGCCCCCGACGCCCGCGCATGCGGAGACGTACGCTGGAGGCACCCCGGCCCGCGGCGCGCGTCGGGCCCGTCGTGTTGTACACCCCCGCACGGAAAGCGCCCCGAATGAGCCTGCACGGTCTGCTCGACGCCGTAGTCAAGGACACCGCCCTCGCGGAAGCGATCGCGGCGGCCGCAGACGGCAACCGCATGCACGTCGACCTGGTCGGCCCCCCCGCGGCCCGCCCCTTCGCGATCGCCGCCCTGGCCCGCGAGACGGGCCGCCCGGTGCTGGCGGTGACGGCGACGGGACGCGAGGCGGAGGACCTGGCCGCGGCCCTGCGCTCCCTGCTCCCGCCCGAGGGCGTCGTCGAGTACCCCTCCTGGGAGACCCTCCCGCACGAGCGGCTCAGCCCCCGCAGCGACACCGTCGGCCGCCGCCTCGCCGTCCTGCGGCGCCTGGCCCACCCCCGCCCCGACGACCCCGAGACCGGCCCGGTCTCCGTCGTCGTCGCACCCGTACGTTCCGTGCTCCAGCCGCAGGTCAAGGGCCTGGGCGACCTGGAGCCGGTGGCCCTGCGCACCGGGCAGAGCGCCGACCTGGGGGAGATCGTCGAGGCCCTGGCGGCAGCGGCGTACGCGCGCGTCGAGCTGGTGGAGAAGCGCGGCGAGTTCGCCGTGCGCGGCGGCATCCTGGACGTGTTCCCGCCGACCGAGGAGCACCCGCTCCGGGTGGAGTTCTGGGGCGACGACGTCGAGGAGATCCGTTACTTCAAGGTCGCCGACCAGCGCTCCCTCGAGGTCGCCGAGCACGGCGTGTGGGCGCCGCCCTGCCGTGAGCTGCTGCTGACCCCGGACGTGCGCGAGCGGGCCGCGGCCCTCGCCGAGGACCACCCGGAGCTGGGCGAACTGCTCGGCAAGATCGCCGAGGGCATCGCGGTGGAGGGCATGGAGTCGCTGGCCCCCGTCCTCGTCGACGACATGGAGCTGCTCCTGGACGTGCTGCCCAAGGGCTCGATGTCCGTGGTCTGCGACCCGGAGCGGGTGCGGACCCGGGCCGCCGACCTGGTGGCGACGTCCCAGGAGTTCCTCCAGGCGTCCTGGGCCGCCACCGCCGGCGGCGGCGAGGCACCGATCGACGTGAACGCGGCCTCCCTGTGGTCCATCGCCGACGTCCGGGAGCGGGCCCGCGAGCTGGACATGATGTGGTGGTCGGTCTCCCCCTTCGCCGCCGACGAGACGCTGACGTCCGACGCCGACGCGGAGGGCGACTCGGACACCCTCAAGCTCGGCATGCACGCCCCCGACACCTACCGCGGCGACACCGCCAAGGCACTGGCCGACACCAAGGGCTGGCTCGCCGACGGCTGGCGCGCGGTCTACCTGACCGAGGGCCACGGCCCCGCCTCCCGCACCGTCGAGGTCCTAGGCGGCGAGGGCATCGCCGCCCGCCTCGACCAGGACCTCGGTACGCTCAGCCCCTCGGTCGTGCACGTCTCCTGCGGTTCGCTCGACCACGGCTTCGTCGACCAGGCCCTCAAGCTCGCCGTGCTCACCGAGACCGACCTGACCGGGCAGAAGGCCGCAGGACGCGACGGCGCCCGGATGCCCGCCCGGCGCCGCAAGACCATCGACCCGCTCACCCTGGAGGCGGGCGACTACATCGTCCACGAGCAGCACGGCGTGGGCCGCTACATCGAGATGGTGCAGCGCACCGTCCAGGGCGCCACCCGCGAGTACCTGGTCGTGGAGTACGCCCCGGCCAAGCGCGGCCAGCCCGGCGACCGGCTCTACATCCCCACCGACCAGCTGGAGCAGATCACCAAGTACGTCGGCGGCGAGGCCCCCACCCTGCACCGGCTCGGCGGCGCCGACTGGACCAAGACCAAGGCCCGCGCGAAGAAGGCGGTCAAGGAGATCGCCGCCGACCTGATCAAGCTCTATAGCGCGCGGATGGCGGCGCCCGGCCACGCGTTCGGCGCGGACACCCCCTGGCAGCGCGAGCTGGAGGACGCCTTCCCCTACGCGGAGACGCCGGACCAGCTCACCACCATCGCCGAGGTCAAGGACGACATGGAGAAGACGGTCCCCATGGACCGCCTGATCTGCGGCGACGTCGGCTACGGCAAGACCGAGATCGCGGTCCGCGCCGCCTTCAAGGCCGTCCAGGACGGCAAGCAGGTCGCCGTCCTGGTGCCCACGACGCTCCTGGTGCAGCAGCACTTCGGCACGTTCGGCGAGCGCTACGCCCAGTTCCCGGTGAACGTGAAGGCGCTGTCCCGCTTCCAGACCGACACCGAGTCCAAGGCGACCCTGGAGGGCCTGCGCGAGGGCTCCGTGGACATCGTCATCGGCACCCACCGCCTGTTCTCCTCGGAGACCAAGTTCAAGGACCTGGGCCTGGTCATCGTCGACGAGGAGCAGCGCTTCGGCGTCGAGCACAAGGAGCAGCTGAAGAAGCTGCGCGCCAACGTCGACGTGCTGACCATGTCCGCCACCCCCATCCCGCGCACCCTGGAGATGGCGGTCACCGGCATCCGCGAGATGTCCACGATCACCACCCCGCCGGAGGAGCGCCACCCGGTGCTGACCTTCGTCGGCCCCTACGAGCACAAGCAGATCGGCGCCGCCATCCGCCGCGAGCTGCTGCGCGAGGGCCAGGTCTTCTACATCCACAACCGCGTCGAGTCCATCGACCGCGCGGCGGCCAAGCTGCGCGAGATCGTCCCCGAGGCGCGCATCGCCACCGCCCACGGCCAGATGTCGGAGCAGGCCCTGGAGCAGGTCGTCGTCGACTTCTGGGAGAAGAAGTTCGACGTACTGGTCTCCACCACGATCGTCGAGTCCGGCATCGACATCTCCAACGCCAACACCCTCATCGTCGAGCGCGGCGACAACTTCGGCCTCAGCCAGCTCCACCAGTTGCGCGGCCGCGTCGGCCGTGGCCGCGAGCGCGGGTATGCGTACTTCCTCTACCCGCCGGAGAAGCCCCTGACGGAGACGGCGCACGAGCGCCTGGCGACCATCGCCCAGCACACCGAGATGGGCGCGGGCATGTACGTGGCGATGAAGGACCTGGAGATCCGCGGCGCGGGCAACCTGCTCGGCGGCGAGCAGTCCGGCCACATCGCCGGTGTCGGCTTCGACCTGTACGTGCGGATGGTCGGCGAGGCCGTCGCCGACTACCGGGCCTCTCTGGAGGGCGGTGTGGAGGAGGAGCCGCCGCTCGAGGTCAAGATCGAGCTGCCCGTCGACGCGCACGTCCCGCACGACTACGCCCCCGGCGAGCGGCTGCGCCTCCAGGCGTACCGGTCCATCGCCTCCGCCAACAGCGAGGAGGACATCAAGGCCGTACGGGAGGAACTCGTCGACCGCTACGGCAAGTTGCCGGAGCCGGTGGAGAACCTGCTGCTGGTCGCGGGCCTGCGGATGCTCGCGCGGGCGTGCGCCGTCGGCGAGATCGTGCTCCAGGGCAACAACATCCGCTTCGCGCCCGTGGAGTTGCGCGAGTCCCAGGAGCTGAGGCTCAAGCGGCTCTACCCCGGCAGCGTCATCAAGGGCGGCACCCACCAGGTGCTCGTACCGCGCCCGAAGACCGCGAAGGTGGGCGGCAAGCCGCTGGTCGGGCGGGAGCTGCTGGGCTGGGTGGGCGAGTTCCTGACCTCGATCCTGGGGTCGTAGCGCCCGCGCCGGTTCGTCGCGACCGTTGACGAAGCCGTCCACGGGAGAGTCGCCGTGGACGGCTTCGACGTGTCCGGGTTACGTGAAGCGGTGCTAGTGCTCCCGGCCGCCGCCCTCGTCGCGTCCGAAGCCGAGCTTGCCCTCGGCCTGCTGCTGCGCGGCGTCGACCTGCTTCTCGTACTTGCCGCCGGTCCGCTGGTTCACCTGGCGCTCGGCGGCGTCGGACACCTTCCTGGACTTGTCCTTGTCCTTGCCGGCCATGCTCTTCATCTTGTCGAGGATGCCCATGCAGAGCTCCTTCCGAGACGTGACTCACTGTCGACCGTACGACAGATATGTCCCGTGTGCCCATTAACGCCCGTCTAAGGCCCCCTACGCCCCGGACCCCTCCCTCGCTACGGTTGTGGTCGCGAACGGCAAGGGGAGGGCGCGTATGAGGCGGCACAGCGGGATCCGTACCGGATGGGCCGCCGGAGCGGTCCTGGCCCTGGCCCTGGTGACCGGCTGCGAAGGATTGGAGGCGGACGGCGACACCCCGGCCTCGGGCGGCGGCGCCGCGGCGCCCGCCGCGGGCCATGCCGTCAGCCCGCTGAGCAATCCGGACGGGACCGAACCGGGACTCGCCCCGGTGACGGGTGGCAGTCCGCGCGCCGAGGCCCGCAGGCTGATCGACGGTCTCACGACCAAGGGGCGCGGCCCCAAGACGGGGTACGACCGCGACGAGTTCGGCTACGCGTGGATGGACACGGCGGACGGAGTGCCGCTGGCGAGGAACGGCTGTGACACGCGGAACGACCTGCTGAAGCGCGACGGCCAGAAGGTGCGCTTCCGGTCCGGCTCCGACTGCGTGGTCATCGCGATGACGCTGGACGACCCGTACACCGGGACGAGCATCGAGTGGCGCAAGCAGAAGGCGAGCGAGGTCCAGATCGATCACGTCGTGCCGCTGTCGTACAGCTGGCAGATGGGCTCCTCGCGGTGGCCGGAGAACAAACGCGAGCAACTGGCCAACGACCCGCTGAACCTGCTCCCCGTCGAGGGCCGTGCCAACTCCGCCAAGAGCGACTCCGGCCCGGCCTCCTGGCTGCCGCCCAGCAAGGCGGTCCGCTGCGCGTACGCGGTGCGGTTCGCGCAGGTCGCCGTCAAGTACGAGCTGGCGGTGACGAAGGCGGACAAGGCGATGATGTCCGAGCAGTGCCGGGACTGACGGAGCAGTGCCGGGACTGACGGAGCGGGGCCGGGCTGACGGCGGGCCGGGGCGCGGGAGCGCCCCCGGGCGCGGCCGGCCGGGCGTCAGAACTGACCGTTGCCGAGCAGCTCGCCGTCCGCGTCGTAGACGGTGACGAGGCCGTTCTCGCTGTCCTTCCAGTCGGCGAACGCGGAGGCGATGAGCTTGGCCGGGCCCGTGCCCTCGCCCATGATGCCGCCGGTGAAGTCGGTGTAGACGTCGGCGGCGTCGAGGATGTCGTTCTGCTCGTCGGCGCCCTGCACCTTGGTGACGTGGGAGACGGCGTCCTTCTCGTTGGCTGAGCCGTTCTTCTGCACGAACGCCTTGAACTGCTCGGCCTGGGACGCCTTCTCGACGGCCTTGTCCTCGGCGGGCTTCGCGTCGGCGGCGCCGTCCGACTTCTCGCCGCCCTTCTCGGCGCCGCCCTTGTCCTTGGCGCCGCCGTCCGCGTTCTCGCCGGCGCTCGCCGAGGTCCGGCTGTCGCTCTTGCCGTCGCCGTCCCCGTCGCCCGAGTTCGCCGACATGGCGCCGATGACGGCGATCCCCACCACGGCACCCAGCGCGATCTTGGTCTTCATCCCCATGATGTCGGTCCTCTCCCCAGAGACAGATCAGTTGTCGACCGTGAACCGGAACCCGTTGTCGGGCCGGTCCGTGGTTCGGTGCGTCAATAAGAGCAGAGCTTGTGAACCGAGTCAACACGGTTCACACGGGTGGGGCAGTACACGGCGTGAATCGGGGTCCACCCGTGTTCATCGGTAGGATCGGCATCACACGACCAGGACGAGGGGGCCCGAGCGTGCAGGACAACGGGACAGAGGTGACCGCCGCCGGTATCGCGCGGCTCGCCGGCGTCGGCCGGGCCGCCGTCAGCAACTGGCGCCGTCGGCACGCGGACTTCCCCAGACCCGTCGGCGGCACCGAGACCAGCCCGTCCTTCGCCCTCGCCGACATCGAGGCATGGCTGCGCGCCCAGGGCAAACTCGCCGAGGTCCCCCCGCGCGAACGCGTCTGGCAGCAACTCGCCGGCCACCCCGAGGGACCGGTCACCGCCCTCACGCACGCCGGCTGCGTCCTCCTGCTCGTCCACGAGCGCCCGAACCTGTGGCTGGACGCGAGCGCCGGCTCCGACGAACGCCTCGCCGCCATGCTGCCCGCCGCCCTCGACCAGGTGCTCGACGCCCGCTTCGGCCCGGGCCCCGAGCGCACCGTCGCCACCCCGATCGGCCCCCGGCTGCTCCCCTCCGCGCCGCTCCTGCGCGGCGCCGCCGAACTCGCCGCCGGACCGGGCGCCCGCAAGGCGTACGAGTTCCTGCTCGGCCGGCATCTCGACGCCAACCCGCGGCAGTACACGCTCACCCCGGAACCCCTGGCCGAGCTGATGGCCGAACTCGCCGGCCCCGCCCGCACGGTCCTCGACCCCGCCTGCGGCACCGGCACCCTGCTCCGGGCCGTCACCGCCACCGCCACCCGCCCCGGGCAGGAGCTGTACGGCCAGGACAGCGACCCCGCACTGGCCGCCCTCACCGCGCTGCGCCTCGCCCTGAGCACGGACGCCACCGTGCGGATCGCCGCCGGGGACAGCCTGCGCGCCGACGCCCGTACCGCCCTGCGCGCCGACGCCGCCCTGTGCCACCCCCCGTTCAACGAGCGCAACTGGGGCCACGACGAACTCGCCTACGACGCCCGCTGGGAGTACGGCTTCCCGGCCCGCACCGAGTCCGAACTGGCCTGGGTGCAGCACGCCCTGGCCCGTGTCAGGGACGGCGGCACCGTCGTCGTCCTCATGCCGCCCGCCGCCGCCTCCCGCCGCTCCGGCCGCCGTGTCCGCGCCGACCTGCTGCGCCGGGGCGCCCTGCGCGCCGTGATCGCCCTGCCGGTCGGCGCCGCACCCCCGTACAACATCCCCCTGCACCTGTGGGTGCTGCGCCGGCCCGAGAGGGCGCCCGCGCGGCCCGAGGTGCTGCTCGCCGACGCGGGGCAGTTCGCCGGGGAGGGACGCGGCGGACCGGACTGGCGGTCCGTGCGGGACGCCGTGCTCGACGCGTGGGGGACCTACGACCGCACCGGCCGGCTCGACGACCGGCCGGGCCTCGCCCGCTGCCTGCCCGTCATCGAACTCCTCGACGACGACGTCGACCTGGCCCCCGCCCGCCACCTGCCGCCCCCCACCGCCACCGGCGGCACCGGACGGCTCTCGGACGTGCGCGAACGCCTGGACGAGACCCTGCGCCTCACCGCGGAACTGACCCCCGCGGCCCCCGGCACCGGACGCGCCGCGCCCCGCCGCCCGCTCACCACCGTCGGCGAACTCGCCCGCGCGGGCGCCCTGACCCTGCGCACCGGCACCAACGGCGGCCACGCGCGCGTGCCCGTCCTCACCGACCACGACGTCCTCACCGGCACCGGCCCCTCCGGCACCCTCCCGGAGAGCGACGAGGAACCCGTGCTGACCGAACCCGGCGACGTCGTCGTACCCGTCCTCGGCGGCGGCACGGTCGCCCGTGTGATCGACGACGCGACCGCCGGCGCCGCCCTGGGGCGCGGCCTCGTGCTCCTGCGCCCCGACCCCGCCGCCCTCGACCCCTGGTTCCTCGCCGGGTTCCTGCGCGGCACCGCCAACCACCGGCAGGCCAGCAGCTACGCCTCCACCGCCACCCGTCTCGACGTACGCCGCCTCCAACTGCCCCGGCTGCCCCTCGACGCCCAGCGCGGCTACGGCGACCGCTTCCGCGCCCTCGACGAGTTCGAACGCGCGCTGCGCCTCGCGGGCCGCCTGGGGGAGCAACTGGTGCGGGGCATGTACGACGGGCTCACGGACGGCACGGTGGACCCGGGCCGGTGACGGCCGACGGTCGGAGCGACAACGGTTCGGTACAACCGTGACCCGTTGTCCGTACCGGCCTATACGCTCGGACCTCCACTCCGAACGGCCCGGTCCGTCCGGCACGTCGGCATCACCCGTCCAGGAGCAGTCATGTACGGCAACAGCGCCGGGCCGCCGCCCTCCCGCGGCGCGGCCACTGTCATCACCCTGCGCGTGCTGTACGCCGCCGCCGGTTTCCTGACGTGCGGTCTGCTCGCCTGCGTACCGCTGTTCCGGGTCGCGGTGCTGCGCGGCCGCTGGTACGACTGGACGGCCGCCTGGGTGAGCCTGCCGCTGTCCATCGCCTGTCTGGCCGTCGTCGGTTCGTTCCCCGAGACGGACCACCGGACGGACGCCGCGATGGCCGGACTGCTGCTGATCGGAGCGGCGGCCACGGCGTACTTCCTGGTGACCGACATACGCCTGCACGCCGCCCCGCGCTCCTTCGCCGACTACCCGCCGCACCACGCCCCCACCCCCGGCCCGCACCCCACCCCCGGCCCGCACCCCACCCCCGGCCCGCACTACGGCCCGGCGCACTCGGTCGGGCCGTACGTGCCCCCCGCGCCCGCCCAGCACCCCGTCGCCCCGCCGCCGCAGCACCACCCCGCCCCCGCCCGCATCGACCAGGTCCGCGCCGAACTCGACGAGCTCAGCGACTACCTGCGCCACCACGACGGCGGCAGCCACGACGGCCGCGGCCACCACCAGGGCGGAAGGTGACCGTGGCGACGGGACGCGTCGTCGCCGGCCGGTACGAGCTGTCCACGCTCATCGGCCAGGGCGGCATGGGACAGGTCTGGACGGCGTACGACCGGCGCCTGGACCGGCGCGTGGCGGTGAAGCTGCTGCGCCCCGACAAGGTCGCCGGGCAGGAGGCCGACGAACTGCGCCGCCGGTTCGTGCGCGAGTGCCGGATCACCGCACAGGTCGACCACCCCGGCCTGGTCACGGTGCACGACGCGGGCAGCGAGGGCGAGGAGCTGTTCCTCGTCATGCAGTACGTCGACGGCGCCGACCTCTCCGACCATCTCGCCGAGCACGAGCCCTACCCGTGGCAGTGGGCGGTAGCGGTCGCGGCCCAGCTGTGCGCCGTACTGAGCGCCGTGCACGCCGTGCCGATCGTCCACCGCGACCTGAAACCGCGCAATGTGATGGTCAGACAGGACGGCGCCGTCACCGTCCTGGACCTCGGTGTCGCCTCCGTCATGGACGCCGACACCACCCGCCTCACCCACACCGGCACCCCCATCGGCTCGCCCGCCTACATGGCGCCCGAGCAGGCCATGGGCGGCGCCGTCGGCCCGTACACCGACCTGTACGCGCTCGGTGTGCTGCTGCACGAACTGCTCAGCGGCGACGTCCCGTTCTCCGGCTCGACGGCGCTCGGCGTGCTGCACCGGCACCTGTACGAGCCCCCGCTGCCCGTGCGCGGCATCCGTCCCGAGGTCCCGGAGGCGCTCGAGGCCCTGGTGCTGCGTCTGCTCGCCAAGGACCCGCAGCACCGCCCCGACTCCGCCCAGGAGGTGTACGAGCACCTGGCGCTCCTGCTGCCCGCGCGCGGCGTACCCACCGGCGGCCCCCTGGACCCCACCCGCCCCTTCGTGCGCCCGCACGCCCCCTGGCCCGACCGCGCCCGCACCCCCGCGCCGCAGCCGGCCCCCGCCCCGCCCGTCGCCGAGGCGGGCAAGCCGGACGTCGCCCGTGCCGTCGACGACGTCAAGCGGCTGCTCGGCGAGGGCCGCATCACCCAGGCCGTCGACATCCTCGGCGCGATCCTGCCCGCCGCCGCCGAACAGCACGGCGAACGCTCCCCGGTCGTGCGCACCCTGCGCAAGCAGTACGCGGCGACCCTCATGGACGACGGCCAGTACCGGCGCGCCCTGCCCGAACTGCGCCGCCTCGCCGACGAACGCGCCGCCGAGGCCGGCCAGGCCGACCCGCAGTCCCTGCGCCACCGCTACGACGCCGCCCAGTGCCTGGAACAGCTCGGCGAACCGGCCGCCGCACTCACCGAGTACCGCGCGCTGCTGCCGTACTACGAGAACCGGTACGTCGCCGGGGACCCCGACCTCGCGCACGACGTGCGCCGCCGCATCGGCCACCTGCTCCTCGCCCTCGGCGACCGCGCCGCCGCCCACGACACGCTGGCCCGGCTGTTGCACGACGTGGAGCGCGTCCACGGCCCCGGCCACCCGCTCGCGGCCGAGATCCGGCGCACGTTGCAGTGGCTCGGCCGGATGCGCGGCTGACCGCCGGCCGACGGCCGCGGGGTGCGGGCGGGCGCGAGGCGGTGCCCGAAGTCCTGATGAATCGTTGGTCCAATGGGTTGGCCAGAGCCGGGCCACTGCCTAACATCGATCATCGCAAGACTTTGTGCACCGTCGCACAATCTCCAAACGGGAGGTTCCCTTGCACCGCCGCAGCCGCCGTCGCCCCGCGCTTCTCCTCACCGCCGCGATCGCCGCAGCGGCACCCCTGCTCACCGCCTGCGGCAGCGACGCGCACCCGGGCGCCGCGGCCGTCGTCGGCGACCAGCGGATCACCGTCGCCCAGCTGGAGAACCGCGTCGACGAGGTGCGCGAGGCCCAGCGCGCCGCCGTCCCGGACGACGCCCAGTACCAGCAGGTGGTCGCCAGGACCGGCACCCTCACCCGCGACACCCTGCACGGCATGGTCCTCGACCGGGTCCTGCACCGCGCCGCCCAGGACGCCGGGGTGACCGTCAGCCGCAAGGAGGTGCAGGGGATGCGCGGCGATCTGGAGACGCAGGCCGGCGGCCCCGAGCAGCTGGAGACGGTCTGGCTCCAGCAGTACGGCGTCGCCCCCGAGCGCCTCGACGACAACCTCCGCGTCCAGCTGGAGGCCCAGAAGCTCGCCCAGAGCCTCGGCACCGACACCAGCCGGCCCGAGTTCTGGCAGGCCCTGTCCGAGGCCTCCAAGAAGCTCGACGTCGACCTCAACCCGCGCTACGGCGCCTGGGACGTCCAGAAGAGCAGCCGCGTCGACACGCCGACGCCGTGGGTGCGGGAGGTCGCGGCGGCCGGCGGGCAGCAGCCGGCATAGCGCCGCTGAGCTGCACCGATACCATCCCCTGTGGACAACTCGCGGGGCCGTCGGGAGCGTGCGTTAGGTTCGGGGAGTGAACGCAACCAGCGCCGGCCCGACCGCCCCCGACCAGGGCCGCATCGTCCTGCTCACCACCAGCCACCGGGTCGCCCCCGGCCTGCTGTCCTGGCCCGCCTGGCAGGCCCTGCGGACCGCCGACCGCGTCCTGTGCGCCGACGGCGCCCACCCGCAGCTGCCCTATCTGCGCGAGGCGGGCATCCGGGTCGACGAGGCGGCCCCGACCGCAGAGGAACTGGTGGACGCCTGCGCCGGCGGCCGCACGGCCGTGGTCGTCGCCACCGGCGAGGGCGACCCCGCGCTCACCGACGGACTCGCCCGCCTCGCCGGCTCCGGCCGCGTCCACATGCCCGAGCTCGAACTGCTCCCCGCCTCCTACGACCTCCCGGGCGCCCGACTCCTCGACCTCGTCCAGGTCATGGACCGCATCCGCCTCGAATGCCCCTGGTCCTCGCGGCGCACCCACCAGGGCCTGGCCAAGTACGCCATCGAGGAGGCGTACGAACTCGTCGAGGCCATCGAGGACGGCGACCGCGACGAACTGCGGGAGGAGCTGGGCGACGTGCTCCTCCAGGTCGTCTTCCACGCCCGCATCGCCGAGGAGGACCCGGACGCCCCGTTCTCCGTGGACGACGTGGCCGGCACCATCGTCGACAAGCTCGTCCACCGCCACCCGCACGTCTTCGGCGACGAGACGGCCGAGACCCCCGAGGAGGTCCGCGAGCACTGGCTGCGCACCAAGGCCGCCGAGAAGCAGCGCACCTCGGTCACCGAGGGCGTCCCCCTCGGCCAGCCCGGCCTGGCCCTCGCCGCCAAGCTCCACTCCCGCGTCCGCACCGCGGGCCTCGACGTCCCGCTGCCCACCGGCGAGGGCATCGGCTACGACCTGCTCGCCCTAGCCGCCCGCGCCGAGGCGGGGGGCACCGACCCCGAGGCGGCCCTGAGAGCGGCGGCCCGCGCCTACCGGGACGCGATCAGGGCGGTCGAGGGATGACCGGCAGCCCGCCGGCCCCCGGTCCTGCTTCCGGCCCCGTCCCCGGTCCTGCGTCCGGCCCCGTCCCCGAGCTGTTCAGCTGGGAGTTCGCGAGCGACCCCTACCCCGCCTACGCCTGGCTGCGCGAACACGCCCCCGTGCACCGCACCCGGCTGCCCAGCGGGGTGGAGGCCTGGCTGGTCACCCGGTACGCCGACGCGAAACAGGCCCTCGCCGACCCGCGGCTGTCCAAGAACCCGGCGCACCACGACGAGCCCGCGCACGCCAAGGGCAAGACCGGCATTCCGGGGGAGCGGAAGGCCGAGCTGATGACCCATCTGCTCAACATCGACCCGCCCGACCACACCAGGCTGCGACGGCTGGTCAGCAAGGCGTTCACGCCCCGCCGCGTGGCCGAGTTCGCGCCCCGGGTGCAGGAACTGGCCGACGGCCTCATCGACCGGTTCGTCGCCACCGGCTCCGCCGACCTCATCCACGAGTTCGCCTTCCCGCTGCCCATCTACGCCATCTGCGACCTGCTCGGCGTCCCCCGCGAGGACCAGGACGACTTCCGGGACTGGGCGGGCATGATGATCCGTCACGGCGGTGGCCCGCGCGGCGGCGTCGCACGCTCGGTGAAGAAGATGCGCGGCTACCTCGCCGACCTCATCCACCGCAAGCGTGCCGCGCTGCCGCCCGAGCCCGCACCCGGCGAAGACCTCATCTCCGCCCTGATCCGCGCCTCCGACCACGGCGAGCACCTCACCGAGAACGAGGCCGCGGCCATGGCCTTCATCCTGCTCTTCGCAGGATTCGAAACCACCGTCAACCTGGTCGGCAACGGCACGTACGCGCTGCTCACCCACCCCGAGCAGCGCGAGCGGCTGCAGACCTCGCTGGCCGCAGGCGAGCGCGGCCTGCTGGAGACCGGCGTCGAGGAACTCCTGCGCTACGACGGCCCGGTGGAGCTGGCGACCTGGCGGTTCGCCACCCGGCCGCTGAGCATCGGCGGGCAGGAGGTCGCGGCCGGCGATCCCGTCCTCGTCGTCCTGGCCGCCGCCGACCGGGACCCGGAGCGGTTCACCGACCCGGACACCCTGGACCTCGCCCGCCGCGACAGCCAGCACCTCGGGTACGGACACGGCATCCACTACTGCCTCGGCGCCCCGCTCGCCCGGCTGGAGGGGCAGACGGCGCTGGCCACGCTCCTCACCCGGCTGCCGGACCTCCGCCTCGCCGCGGAACCGGCCGAACTCCGGTGGCGCGGCGGCCTCATCATGCGCGGTCTGCGCACTTTGCCGGTGTCGTTCACCCCGCCCGCGTCATCGGCCGACAACGGTCCGTCGCCGACGCAAAAGTGACACGCGCTCAACTCTGTGATCTTCACGTGATCTGCGCGGCATGAACTTGTGACAAGTGATGATCTCCCTATACGTTCACGGATCAACGTGGTGTCGAGCGTCATCCGCCGCGTGGTCCCCGTCGTCTTGTGAAAGGTCGTCGCATGCTCTCCGGGAACGGTCGTCACCGCCGCCCCCGCCAGGCGCCCGCTCTGGTCGTCGCAGCCGGAGTGACCGGCTCCGCCATCGCGATCCCCCTGCTCGGCGCCACCGGTGCCCACGCGGCCGACGGAGCGAACTGGGACCGCGTCGCCGAGTGCGAGACCGGCGGCGCCTGGAGCCAGAACAGCGGCAACGGGTACTACGGGGGCCTGCAACTGTCGCAGGAGGTCTGGGAGCAGTACGGCGGTCTGGACTACGCGCCCAGCGCCGACCAGGCCAGTCGCTCCCAGCAGATAAGAATCGCCGAGAAGATACACGCGGACCAGGGCATCGCCGCCTGGCCGACCTGCGGACTGCTGGCCGGCCTGGGCAACGGCCCGGGGGTCGCGAGCGGCGGCTCGGACGCGGCCGGTGACGGTGCGTCGGAGGGCACGGACGCGTCGGGGGAGACGGACGGCTCCGGTTCGTCCGAATCGCCCACGACCACCGAAAAGCCCGAGTCGTCGCAGTCTCCCGAGTCGTCCGAGCCCTCCCAGTCGTCCGGTACGACCGACTCGGCCGACACGGACGACGCTCCCGAGTCGGCGTCCGGAGCGCCCTCTTCGTCCCCTTCGCCCACTTCTTCGCCGTCCTCCGGCGCCCCCTCCGAGGCCGCGCCCGACGACGTGACCCCCTCCACGAAGTCGGACACACCCACCGAATCCGACCGCGGCGCCGGCGCGGAACAGCGGGATGCCGAGGGGTCGTCCGGCTCCGGCCGCCACCGCGGCGACAGCGCGGACGAGGGTGCGGCGGACAGGAGCCGCGACGACGACTCGACGGGGCGGCACGCCTCGCGGGACGGCGAGCCGCGAGAGGTCGAGGACGGCTCGTACACGGTCCGCTCCGGCGACAACCTCTGGGCCATCGCCGACTCCCTTGAGGTCGACGGTGGGTGGCGCGCGCTGTACGCCGGCAACAAGACGGTCGTCGGCGCCGACCCGGACCACATCCTGCCCGGTCAGACGCTCACGGTCACGGGCGAATCGGGCGAAAAGTAGGGGGAGTTCGCGTCACGGTTAGAGACCGTATGTCCCTTTTGGATCTCGTGAGAGATAGGTCTCAGAAGCCGTGATCGTCTTTGAAAATCCGCGGAGCGCGTGTCTACGGTCATGACCGCTCGCCACCGCGGGCCCCGACAGCCGCAACGCCGAATCCTGCCAGCGGCCGTACGGGAACAGTCGTCGCGTCAAGCGCCGCAGGCAGGAGCGGGGGACCCAAGGTAAGTGCCGCACCGGGCAGTTGAGCCGGAGCGGCTAGGGGTGAAGCCGAGTTCCGCGAGGAACCCGGCCGGGCAACTCAACCGGCCCGAACCCGACAGCTCACCTCGCAGGCGTCGGTGAGGGGATCAACCATGCTGTTTTCCGGCAAGGGCAAGCACCGTCGCCCGTCCAAGGCCACCCGTGTCATCGCCGTCGCCGGCGTCACCGGTGCCGCCGTCGCCGCCCCGCTGATGGCGGCCGGCAACGCCTCCGCCGCCACCGCGTCCGAGTGGGACGCCGTCGCCCAGTGCGAGTCCGGCGGCAACTGGTCCATCAACACCGGCAACGGTTACTACGGCGGTCTGCAGTTCTCCGCCTCCACCTGGGCCGCCTACGGCGGTACGCAGTACGCCTCCTCCGCCGACCAGGCGAGCAAGTCCCAGCAGATCGAGATCGCCGAGAAGGTGCTCGCGGGCCAGGGCAAGGGTGCCTGGCCGGTCTGCGGCACCGGCCTGTCGGGCGCCGCGTACACCGGTGGCGGCTCCGAGGACAGCGGTTCCTCCAGCTCCGAGAGCTCGCAGAGCCAGAGCAGCGGCTCCACCGCCGAGCGCTCCACCGAGCAGAAGGCCTCCCGCTCCTCCGAGCGCCCGGCCGCCGAGCCGAAGGCCGAGAAGCCCGCCAAGAAGACCGTCACCACCCCGACCGGCAAGAAGGTCGAGAAGGGCGACGGCGAGTACAAGGTCGTCAAGGGCGACACCCTCAGCTCGATCGCCGAGGAGCACGACGTCAAGGGCGGCTGGGCGAAGCTGTTCAAGCTGAACGACGACATCGTCGACGACGCCGACCTGATCTACCCGGGCCAGCAGCTGCACCTGAAGTAAGGGGCGGCGGCTCCCCCGACTCCCGCCCCGGTGCGTGTTCCCCCGTACGCACCGGGGCGGGATTTTTCGTGCCCCGGTCTCGCGGGGTACCCGCCCGGTTTCCGGAAACGTCTTTGTTCCGTTCGGAAACAATTTACTCTCGGTTCTGTCCAGCGGGTGGGCGATCGGCTGGCCGATCGCCCCGGGCCGGTTAGGCTCGGTCCCGCAGAGCCGCCGCGGTCCCGCGGGACCGCGCGTCACACCGAAGCGTCACATTGAAGAAGGAGATGCTCGTGCCGTCCATCGACGTCGTCGTAGCCCGGGAAATCCTGGACTCCCGAGGCAACCCCACGGTCGAGGTCGAGGTCGGCCTCGACGACGGCAGCACGGGTCGTGCCGCCGTTCCGTCCGGCGCCTCCACCGGTGCCTTCGAGGCCATCGAACTCCGTGACGGCGACCAGAGCCGTTACCTCGGCAAGGGCGTCGAGAAGGCCGTGCTGGCCGTCATCGAGCAGATCGGCCCGGAGCTGGTCGGCTACGACGCCACCGAGCAGCGGCTGATCGACCAGGCCATGTTCGACCTGGACGCCACCGACAACAAGGGCTCGCTCGGCGCCAACGCCATCCTCGGCGTCTCCCTCGCCGTCGCCCACGCCGCCTCCGAGGCCAGCGACCTGCCGCTCTTCCGCTACCTGGGCGGCCCGAACGCGCACCTGCTGCCGGTGCCGATGATGAACATCCTGAACGGCGGCTCGCACGCCGACTCCAACGTGGACATCCAGGAGTTCATGATCGCGCCGATCGGCGCGGAGTCCTTCTCCGAGGCCCTGCGCTGGGGCGCCGAGGTCTACCACACCCTCAAGAAGGTCCTGAAGAACAAGGGCCTGGCCACCGGCCTCGGCGACGAGGGCGGCTTCGCCCCGAACCTCGGCTCCAACCGCGAGGCCCTCGACCTCATCCTCGAGGCGATCAAGGAGGCCGGCTACACCCCCGGCGAGCAGATCGCCCTGGCGCTCGACGTCGCCGCGTCCGAGTTCTACAAGGACGGCTCCTACTCCTTCGAGGGCAAGGAGCGCACCGCCGCCGAGATGACCGAGTACTACGCCGAGCTGGTCGAGGCGTACCCGCTGGTCTCCATCGAGGACCCGCTGTTCGAGGACGACTGGGACGGCTGGAAGACCATCACCGCCAAGCTCGGTGACAAGGTCCAGCTCGTCGGCGACGACCTGTTCGTCACCAACCCGGAGCGCCTGGCCCGCGGCATCGAGGAGAACTCGGCCAACGCCCTGCTGGTCAAGGTCAACCAGATCGGCTCGCTGACCGAGACCCTGGACGCCGTCGAGCTGGCCCAGCGCAACGGCTTCAAGTGCATGATGTCCCACCGCTCCGGCGAGACCGAGGACGTCACCATCGCCGACCTGGCCGTCGCCACCAACTGCGGCCAGATCAAGACCGGTGCCCCGGCCCGCTCCGAGCGCGTCGCCAAGTACAACCAGCTGCTGCGCATCGAGGAGATCCTCGACGACGCCGCGGTGTACGCCGGCCGCAGCGCGTTCCCCCGCTTCAAGGGCTGAGCACCACCCGGTAAGGCCCCGTAAGAGGCAGCGTCGTACGTACGTCCCCGTACCCGGTCCCGTACCGTGTGCGGGGACGTACGCACGTATGCGGACGACGCAGGCAGGACGACGCAGGCAGGACGACGCACGAAGGCGGAGGCGGCACATGGCGGTGAAGGACCGGGACCGTTTCTCCACCGCGACCAGGATCCGGATCATCGGGGAGCAGACCGCGGCCCGGGTCTACCGCTCGCAGACCAAGCGCCAGGCCCGGCGCTCCCGGCTGACCGGCCGGGCCGCGCTGCTCGCGATGGTGCTCTGCTCGCTCGTCGTGGCCCTCGCCTACCCGATCCGGCAGTACGTCGCCCAGCGCGCCGAGATCGCCGATCTCCAGCAGGAGCAGCGGGAGACCCGGCAGCGGGTCGAGGACCTGCGCGACCTCAAGGCACGCTGGCAGGACGACGCCTACGCCGAGCAGCAGGTGCGGCTGCGGCTGCACTACGTGATGCCGGGGGAGACGGGGTTCATCGTGGTCGATCCCGAAGCGGCCGACCGGACCCGCGCCGAGGCCGGCGCCGCCGACCGGGCCTGGTACCGGAACGTCTGGGACGGGGTCGACAAGGCAGACGCCGCCGCCCGCCGGCAGTGAACCGACCACGCCGACCGCTCCGACCGTTCCGACGGTGCCGACCACGCCGACCACGCCGACCGCTCCGACCGCTCCGGCAGTGACTCAACAGGAAGACCAGCAGAAGACAGTCATGCAGACTCCCCCGCCGACCACCCCGCGCACCGAACCGACCGACGCGGACGTGGCGGCCTTCAAGCAGCAGCTCGGACGGCCCCCGCGCGGCCTGCGCGCCATCGCGCACCGCTGCCCCTGCGGACAGCCGGACGTCGTGGAGACGGCACCGCGCCTTCCCGACGGCACGCCCTTCCCCACGCTGTACTACCTGACGTGCCCGAAGGCGGCCTCCGCCATCGGCACGCTGGAGGCGAACGGCGTGATGAAGGAGATGACCGAGCGCCTGGCCGCCGACCCGGAGCTGGCCGCCGCCTACCGCGCCGCGCACGAGGACTACGTCCGGCGCCGCGACGAGATCGAGGAGCTGACCGGCTTCCCGAGCGCGGGCGGCATGCCGGACCGCGTGAAGTGCCTGCACGTGCTGGTCGCCCACTCGCTGGCGGCCGGCCCCGGCGTCAACCCGCTGGGCGACGAGGCGATCGCGATGCTGCCCGAGTGGTGGCGCAAGGGGCCGTGCGTGACGGCCGCCGGGACCGACGGGGAGGACGCCCAGTGACCCGTGTCGCCGCCGTCGACTGCGGTACGAACTCCATCCGCCTGCTGGTCGCCGACGCCGACCCCTCGACCGGCGAGCTGACCGACCTGGACCGCCGCATGACCATCGTGCGGCTCGGCCAGGGCGTCGACCGCACCGGGCGGCTGGCCCCCGAGGCGCTGGAGCGGACCTTCGCCGCCTGCCGGGAGTACGCCGAGGTCGTCAAGGCGCACGGCGCCGAGCGGCTGCGCTTCGTGGCCACCTCCGCCTCCCGCGACGCGGAGAACCGGGACGACTTCGTGCGCGGGGTGCTGGACATCCTGGGCGTGGAGCCGGAGGTCATCACCGGCGACCAGGAGGCCGAGTTCTCCTTCACCGGCGCCACGAAGGAGCTGACCGGCCGGACGGACCTCGACAGGCCCTACCTGGTCGTCGACATCGGCGGCGGCTCCACGGAGTTCGTCGTCGGCGACGACCACGTGCGCGCCGCCCGCTCCGTGGACGTCGGCTGCGTCCGGATGACCGAGCGGCACCTGGTGCACGACGGCGCGGTCACCGACCCGCCGACCGAGGCGCAGGTCGCGGCGATGCGGGCGGACATCGAGGCCGCCCTCGACCTCGCCGGGCAGACGGTGCCGCTGCGCGAGGCACGCACGCTGGTGGGGCTGGCCGGTTCGGTGACGACCGTCTCCGCGATCGCCCAGGAGCTGCCGGAGTACGACTCGGCCGCCATCCACCACTCCCGCGTCTCCGTCGGCCGGGTCCGTGAGATCACCGACTGGCTGCTGCGCTCCACCCACGCCGAGCGCGCGGCGGTCCCCTCCATGCACCCGGGCCGGGTCGACGTGATCGCGGCCGGGTCCCTGGTACTCCTGACGATCATGGAACGGACGGGCGCGGAGGAGGTCGTCGTGAGCGAGCACGACATCCTCGACGGCATCGGCTGGTCCTTGGCCTGATCGCCTACAGGTTGCGGTAGACGTCCCGCCGGTCGCCCACCTTGACGACGAGGACGACGAGTTCGCCGTCGTTGATCTGGTAGGCGATCCGGTAGCTGCCGACCCGGAGCCGGTAGAGGCCCGACGGGCCGGTGAGCTTCTTGACGTCGGCGTCCTGGCGGTACGGGTCGTCACCGAGCGCGGTCAGCGCGGCCAGGATGCGCATGGCGTCGGGTCGGCTGATGGCCCGTAGCTGCCGCTGCGCCGCAGTGGTGAACCGGAAGGCGTACTTCACGCCGCCTCGCCGTCCCGCTCGGTGAACAGGTCCGCCAGCAGTTCCGCCATGGTCACGGTGGTGCCGCCCTCGGCCAGCACCGCTTCGGCCTCGCGCGCCAGCATCACGTCGGCCGCTTCCTCCAGTGCTTCGAAGTCCGAGATCGGCACCACGGCCGCCACCGGGGCGCCATTGCGCGTGATGACGGTCGGGACGCCTTCCTCGGCCCGGTTGATGTGGTCGGCGAGGTGTGCGCGGGCTTCTCGTACGGTCACGGAGTTCTCACTCATGAAGCCAGTGTACGCGCGCGTGTGTACACGCGGCACGGGTCGGGAGTCGCGGTCGTGAGCGAGCACGACATCCTCGACGGCATCGCGTGGTCCATCGCGTAGGGGTGTGCGCGGCGGTCGTGCGGTAGTGGTCTGAGCAGGACGGACGACGATTGAGCGGGGATCGGGGGTCTCTCGGGGGCCCTCGGTGGCATCCCGTCGGGAAAGTTCGTGAAGTTCTTCACAAGGAAATGGGCCCCGTCGGACGACGAAAGCGCGCTCGTTGACCCTTTTGGGGTTTCAACTGCCCTTTGAACGTGTTCAGGACGGTGTCGCGAGAGGGTCGCGCGGAACCGTCGGGGGCGGGTGGTCCACCGTCCCGGCGGTGCGGAGGTGCAGCTCACGCGGCATTGACAACGGGACGCCCTACACGCTGGTTCCTTCGCTCGCCATGATCTCCGTCACTTCGGCGGCGGATGGTAGCACAGCCTCCACCGAACCTTGTGAAGGGGCGCACGAACCACCCCCCTCGGTCGGGTGGATACTCGATGGCATGAGCACCACGGAGCGTCCCAGGATCCTCGTAGTAGGCGGTGGGTACGTAGGCCTGTACGCAGCTCGACGCATCCAGAAGAAGATGCGTTACGGCGAGGCGACCGTCACCGTCGTCGACCCGCGGTCGTACATGACCTACCAGCCCTTCCTCCCCGAAGCCGCCGCCGGCAGCATCTCCCCGCGGCACGTCGTCGTCCCCCTGCGGCGCGTGCTTCCGAAGGCGGAGGTCCTCACCGGCCGGGTCACCACCATCGACCAGGACCGCAAGGTCGCCACCGTCGCGCCGCTGGTCGGCGAGGCGTACGAGCTGCCCTTCGACTACCTGGTCATCGCGATGGGCGCGGTCTCCCGCACCTTCCCGATCCCCGGCCTCGCCGAGCAGGGCATCGGCATGAAGGGCATCGAGGAGTCCATCGGCCTGCGCAACCACGTCCTGGAGCAGCTCGACAAGGCCGACTCCACCACCGACGAGGAGATCCGCCGCAAGGCGCTCACCTTCGTCTTCATCGGCGGCGGTTTCGCCGGCGCGGAGACCATCGGTGAGGTCGAGGACATGGCCCGGGACGCGGCCAAGTACTACAACAACGTCTCCCGCGAGGACATGCGCTTCGTCCTCGTGGACGCCGCCGACAAGATCCTCCCCGAGGTCGGCCCCAAGCTCGGCCAGTACGGCAAGGAGCACCTCGAGGGCCGCGGCGTCGAGGTCTACCTGTCCACCTCCATGGACTCCTGCGTCGACGGCCACGTGGTGCTGAAGAACGGGCTCGAGGTCGACTCCAACACCATCGTGTGGACAGCCGGCGTCAAGCCCAACCCGGCGCTCTCCCGCTTCGGTCTGCCGCTCGGCCCCCGCGGCCACGTCGACACCCAGGCCACCCTCCAGGTCCAGGGCACCGACTACATCTGGGCCGCGGGCGACAACGCCCAGGTGCCGGACCTGGTCGGCCGCAAGGCGGGCAACGAGAACGCCTGGTGCCCGCCCAACGCCCAGCACGCGCTGCGCCAGGCCAAGGTCCTCGGCGACAACGTGATCTCCGGCATGCGGGGCTTCCCGCAGAAGGAGTACAGCCACGCCAACAAGGGCGCGGTGGCGGGCCTCGGCCTGCACAAGGGCGTCGCGATGATCGTCATGGGCAAGATGAAGATCAAGCTCAAGGGCCGCCTCGCCTGGTACATGCACCGCGGCTACCACGGCATGGCGATGCCGACCTGGAACCGCAAGATCCGCATCTTCGCGGACTGGACGCTCGGCATGTTCCTCAAGCGCGAGGTCGTCTCCCTCGGCGCGATGGAGACGCCGCGCGAGGAGTTCTACGAGGCCGCCAAGCCGGCCCCGAAGCCGGCCGCGGCGAAGGCCGCCGACGACAAGCCGGCCGAGAAGAAGGCGGAGAAGACCGAGGCCAAGGCCTCCTGACCCCCGGTCCCTCCCGGCAGTACGCGCAGCAGTAGCAGTCCCTCGAAGGGGCCGTCCGCCATCCGTGGTGCGGGCGGCCCCTTCGCGTGGGCCGCGCCGCCCGGGCGACAAAGCCGTTGGTGTGTACAGCTATTTTGCCGAGTCGTAACGCGCGCCGGGGACTGTACGGCGGGCTCCCAGGTGTTTACGTGGTGTTGGACATCCGGGATCGCTCGTCACGGAGGACGCCATGGCTGACGCCGCGCTGCGGCTGCAGAACCTCTTCGAACAGTTGCTGGGAGCACCACTCCCGGTGCGTATCCGCGCCTGGGACGGTTCGCAGGCGGGTCCGCCGGGCGCACCGACCCTCGTCGTCCGCAACCGCAGGGCACTGCGCCGCCTGCTGTTCAAACCCGGTGAACTGGGCCTGGCCCGCGCCTGGGTGGCCGGCGACCTCGACATCGAGGGCGACCTCTACACCGCCCTCGGTCTGATGGCCGGCCTGATCTGGGAACGCGGTGAGGACGCCCGCGGCCTGGTCGAGGCGCTGCGCGACCCGGAGGTCCGGGCCGCCGTACGCGGTCTGGTGAAGCTCGCCGGGCCGCCGCTGCCCCCGGCCCCGCCGCCGGAGGAGGTCCGCCGCTCCCGCGGCCACCTGCACACCAAGCGCACCGACAAGCGGGCCATCAGCCACCACTACGACGTCGGCAACGACTTCTACGAACTCGTCCTCGGCCCCTCCATGGTGTACTCCTGCGCCTACTGGCCCGCCCCGCCCGCCGAGGGCGGCACGCTGGAGGACGCCCAGCGCGACAAGCTCGAACTGGTCAGCCGCAAGCTGGGCCTGAGCCCCGGTCAGCGTCTCCTCGACGTCGGCTGCGGCTGGGGCTCCATGGCGATCCACGCGGCCCGCGAGCACGGCGTGAGCGTCGTCGGCGTCACCCTCTCCCAGGAGCAGGCCGCGTACGCCCGCAAGCGCGTCGCCGACGAGGGGCTCACCGACCGGGTGGAGATCCGCGTCCAGGACTACCGGGACGTCGCGGACGGGCCGTACGACGCGATCTCCTCCATCGGCATGGCCGAACACGTCGGCGCCGAGCGCTACCTCGAGTACGCCACCGACCTGCACCGGCTGCTCAAGCCCGGCGGACGGCTGCTGAACCACCAGATCGCCCGCCGGCCCCAGAGGGACGAAGCCACCTACCGCGTCGACGATTTCATCGACGCCTACGTGTTCCCCGACGGCGAACTGGCCCCGGTCGGCACCACCGTCACCCAGCTGGAGCGCGCCGGGTTCGAGGTCCGCGACGTGGAGTCGATCCGCGAGCACTACGCGCTCACCCTGCGCCGCTGGGTCGCCAACCTGGAGTCCGACTGGACGACCGCCGTCCGGCTCGTCAGCCCAGGCCGCGCCCGGGTCTGGCAGCTGTACATGGCCGCCTCCGCGCTCGCCTTCGAACGCAACCGCATCGGCGTCAACCAGGTCCTCGCCGTGAAGACGCCCGGCTCGGGCGCCTCCGGCCTGCCGCTGCGCGCCCGCGTGTGGGGCGCGCCCGTCCTGGCCTGATCCGCGCCCGCCCGAAGGGCCGGGCCCCGTGCGGGGAGCCCGGCCCTTCGGGTCGTGCAGCGTCGCGGCGAGGTCACTCGGCCTTGATCGCGTTCAGCATGTTCAGCCGGGCGGCGTTGCGGGCCGGCCACAGGGCGGCCAGGACGCCCACCAGACCGGCCAGCACCACGAAGATCCCGATCCGGTCCCAGGGCAGGACCAGCGCGTACCCCGGGATGCTGTCCGCGACGGTCTCGCCGATCGCCCAGCCGAGGAACGTGCCGAGACCGATGCCGACCACCGCGCCGAACACCGAGATGACGACGGCCTCCAGCCGCACCATCCGCTTCACCCGGCGCCGGTCCAGACCGATCGCGCGCAGCATGCCGATCTCCTGCTGCCGTTCGAAGACGGACATCGCGAGGGTGTTGACGACGCCGAGCACCGCGATGATCAGCGCCATCGCCAGCAGGCCGTACATGACGTTCAGCAGGGTGTTGATGGCGCCGCCGAACTCGTCGCGGATGTCCTGCCGGTCCATCACGGTGATCGCGGGGTTGTCGCCGAGCGCGTCGACGAGGACCTTCTCGTTCGCCGCGGACTGGCCGCCGTCGACCTTCACGAAGATCTGCCGGATGGACGGCTTCGCCTCGTGCCGGTCCACGACCTTCCGGTCGACCAGGACGGGGGAGAGGAACTCGCTGTCCTTGTAGACGGCGCCGACCGTCAGCGTGGCCTTCTCGTCGTCGTCGAAGGTGACGGGGACGGTGTCGCCGGGCTTCCAGCCCCGGTTCTCGGCCGTCTTCTCGGCGACCGCGATCCGGCCCCGGGCCAGCGAGCCGGCGTCGCCGCTGACGACGTCGACGGTGAGGACCTTCTCGATGTCGCCGGGGGTGACGGCGGAGGCCGACACGTAGTCGCCGTCGACCCGGAAGTAGGCGTCCTGCTGCGGCGACACCGCGGACACGCCGTCGGCCTTCTCCAGGGCCGTCAGCGCGGACCGGTCGAGGTCGCCCCCGTTGGCCATCGAGACCATGTAGTCGGCCCTGATGTTGTCCGTGGTCATCTTGTCGATGGCCGCGCCGACCGTGACGCCGAGCACCGACAGGCCGGTCACCAGCGTCAGTCCGATCGCCAGCGCCGAGGCGGTGGCGCCGGTACGGCGCGGGTTGCGGACCGCGTTCTGGCCGGCCAGCTTGCCCGCCACCCCGAAGGGCCCGACGAGCAGCGGACGGACGAGCGCGATCACGGGCCGGGACAGCAGCGGGATGAGGACGATCACGCCGATCAGCGCGAAGAACGCCCCCGCGCCGATGTACATCCGGCCGTCGTCGCCGCCGGCCGAGGCGCCCGCGACGATCCCCGCCGCACCGAGGGCGGTGACGGCCGCGCCGATGGAGTTGCGCACCACCAGCGACTTGGTGGTGGCCACCGCGTGGACGCTGTTCATGGCCGCCACCGGCGGGATCTTCGCGGCCCGGCGGCCGGGCAGCCAGGCGGCGAACACCGTGATCAGCACGCCCACCGCGAACGCCGCGACCACCGGCGTGGCGGACAGGACCAGCGGACCGGCCGGCATCTTCATGTCGAAAGCGGCCATGCCGGAGCGCAGTCCGACGGCCAGACCGACACCGAGGGCGAAGCCGACGGCCGAGGCCACCAGGCCCACCAGCGCGGCCTCGGCGAGCACCGAGCGGGTGATCTGCCTGCGGGACGCGCCGACGGCGCGCATCAGGGCGATCTCCTTGGTGCGCTGCGCGACCAGCATCGTGAAGGTGTTGGAGATCAGGAAGATCCCGACGAAGAGCGCGATGCCCGCGAAGCCGAGCAGGACCTGCTTGAGGTTGCCCAGGCCCTGTTCGATCTGGTCGGCCTGCTCGTCGGCGAGCGCCTGGCCGGTCCGGGCCTCGGCGGTGTCCGGCAGCAGCGGCTCGACCGCCTTCAGGATCCGCGCGTCGTCCGCGCCGGACGCGGCGGTGACGGTGACCTCCTCGAAGTAGCCCGGCCGGAGGTACTGCTTCTGCGCGACGGCGGTGTCGAAGAGGACGAGGCTGCCGCCCGCGTTGACGGCGCCGTCCTCGGTGGTGAACACACCGCTGAGGGTGTACTCCTTCACCGGCCCGTTGGTCGCGACGCGCACCCGGTCGCCGACCTCGTACTCGCCCTTGCCGGCGGACTCCTCGTCCAGGGCGATCTGGTCGTCCTGCACCGGTCCCGAGCCGTCGGTGAACGTGTACGCGGTGTCCTTGCCGTCCTTGCCGGGCGCGAAGTTGGAGCCCTTGTTGGACCAGCCGACGCCGATCAGCTTCCCGTCGGGGTCGGCGACGCCGGCGAAGCCCTCGACGCGGCCGTACACCCCGGCGACGCCGTCCACGGCGGAGATCCGGTCGAGGACCTCGCCGGAGAGGCCGGGCTCCTCCTTGGGGTTGTCCGGGTCGGCGTACGAGGTGACGGCGACGGCGACGTCGTCGTAGCTCTTCGCCGACTGGTTGCGGAAGGCGTGGGAGAGGGTGTCGGCGAAGACCAGGGTGCCGGAGACGAACGCCACGCCGAGCATCACGGCGAGCACGGTCATCAACAGCCTGGCCTTGTGCGCGAAGACGTTGCGCAAGGCGGTACGGAACATGGGTCTTCTCTGTCCGGAGGTACGTGCGAATCAGGGACGGGGGAGGGTCGGCCGGTGCCGATTCAGGGTCGGGGACGGCGACGGGGACGGGTCAGCTGGTGCGACCCTTGGCGTCGAACCGCTTCATGCGGTCCAGCACCGAGTCGGCCGTCGGCCCGTACAGCTCGTCGACGATGCGTCCGTCCGCGAGGAAGACCACCCGGTCCGCGTAGGCGGCGGCCACCGGGTCGTGGGTCACCATCACCACGGTCTGGCCCAGCTCGCGCACCGAGTTGCGCAGGAAGCCCAGGACCTCGGCGCCGGAACGGGAGTCGAGGTTGCCGGTCGGCTCGTCACCGAAGATGATCTCCGGCCGGGAGGCCAGCGCCCGTGCCACGGCGACCCGCTGCTGCTGCCCGCCGGAGAGCTGGGCGGGCCGGTGCCCGAGGCGTCCGGACAGCCCGACCATCTGGATCACGGAGTCCACCCACTGCTTGTCCGGCTTGCGGCCCGCGATGTCCATCGGAAGGGTGATGTTCTCCAGCGCGGTCAGCGTCGGCAGCAGGTTGAACGCCTGGAAGATGAAGCCGATCTTGTCCCGGCGCAACTTGGTGAGCTGCTTGTCCTTGAGCGAGCCCAGCTCGGTCTCGCCGATGCGCACCGAGCCGGACGAGAAGGTGTCCAGGCCCGCGACGCAGTGCATCAGCGTGGACTTGCCGGAGCCGGAGGGGCCCATGATCGCGGTGAGCTCGGCCTGCCGGAAGTCGATGGAGACCCGGTCCAGGGCGACCACCTGGGTCTCGCCCTGGCCGTAGATCTTGGAAAGCTCCGTGGCGCGCGCGGCCACGAGGGTGGACCGGTCGGCGATGGGTGCGGTGGTCACGGGAAGGGCGCTCCTGTCGGTACGGCGAGTGCGGGGGACGTCATCCATCGTTCCGGCCGTACGGCGCCGTGTAGTCAGCCGCTGTTCCGGTTTACGGGGGCGACTCCGGTCGGACGGCACCGGCCCGTGTCATACCTGCGGATGACGGGCGACCCCGACGGCGGGGCGGGTGAGAACGGGGCGGGCGCCCTGGTCGAGACGGTGAAATCCCGTCATTCCGCATACACGGCGAGCCGTCACACGCAAGGCTGTTGGCATGTGCTGATGGCCTGCCCCTGGTACCTGATGCTCCCTCAGGCGCCAATAAAATAAGACAACATCGGGCCTCCCGCCGAAGGCCGGGAGGTGCGTCCCGATAGGCTCAAGGCACGCGACGCGGAGCCCACGGCCTGCCCGGATGGTGGAATGCAGACACGGCGAGCTTAAACCTCGCTGCCCCTTCGAGGGCGTGCCGGTTCAAGTCCGGCTCCGGGCACCATCTCAATCACGCTGCGTGACCATAGGCAGTCGCAGGGGAGCCCGCACCGGACGGTCGCCGTCCGCTGTTGCGCGGCGCCGTCGTGACGGCTACGCCTGATCGGTCGGTGCGAGGCCGGTCTGCCATGCCCATGCGGCGATGCCCACACGATTGCGGACCTCCAGCTTGCGCTGGAGACTGGCCGCGTGGGATTTGACGGTGGCGAGGGAGACGAAGAGCTCCTCGCCAATCTCGGTGTTCGTCAGTCCCGCGGCAATCAGCGTCGCCACTTCCCTTTCGCGCCGGGTCAGCGGTTCGGACGGCGGGCGCCGTGCTCCCGTGTCCGGCGGAGCCAGCCGGTGCAGCATGCGTGCGGTGATCTGCGGGCTGATGAGCGCGTCTCCGGACCGGGCCGCCCGCACCGCCTCGACCAGTAGCGTCGGACCGGAGCGTTTGAGCAGAAAGCCCGAGGCTCCGGCGTGAAGCGCGGTGTGCACGTAGGTGTCGAGGTCGAACGTGGTGACCACGATGACCCGGACGCGGGGGTCCGCGTCGGGCCCGGCCAGAAGCCGGGTCAGCTCCAGGCCGTCGAGCCGCGGCATCCGGATGTCCGCGAGCACCACGTCGGGACGCAGTCTCCGGGCGGCGTCCAACGCGGCGATGCCGTCGGCCGCCTCCGCGACCACGGTCATGTCGGGCTGCGCGTCCAGAATGAGACGGAATCCGTTGCGGACACTGACCTGGTCGTCCGCCAGCAGAATCCGGATGGGGCCGGGCTGCACGGTCATACGGTGGTCGTCTCCTCGGCTGCCGGACTCTTCCGATCGCGGGGGCCGCGATCCGCCGCCGTCGCCCGGCGCAGCGGGAGGGCCACACGGACCTGCCATCCCGTCTCCCCGTGCGGCCCGGCGCTGAGTGAGCCGCCGAGCGCCCGGGCACGGGCGGTGAGGCCGGCCAGCCCCGTGCCACTCTGCGAGCGCGCCGGGACCGGAGTGGACCGAGGAGCGGATCGGGGAGCGCCCGTGTCCGTGACGGTGAGGTGGAGTGCCGGGCGCCCCTGGTGGGGTCCGCGCCGCACGACGAGGCTCACGGCGGCCGCGGTGGGTGCGTGACGGCGCACGTTGGTGAGTGACTCCACGACGATCCGGTAGCCGAGCGTGCTGACTTCGCCGGGCAGGCCGTCCAAGGCTCCGGCATCCACGTCGAGACCGGCCGCGACGGTGCCGGTGCGGGTGAACCGGGCGGCGAGCTCGGAGAGTTCGGACAGGTCGCGTGCCCGGTGGCCGGGGCGGGCGGGGACTGCCGTACGGGGCGGGCCGCCCAGCGGGCCCTCCGTCCGAAAGGAGCCCGCGCCGCCTTCTGCGGGCCGGCCACCGTCCGCGCCTCCGCCCCTGCGCACCAGCTCGTGGCGGTCGTCGCCCCCGGGTCTCGGCCGGTGGTCGGTCTCGTCCCCGTGGGGCAGTCCGTCGTCCTCGTTGAGCGCCCGCACCGTGCGGTCCATGGCGGCCAGCGCCTGCAGGCCCGCGTCCTCGATACGCGGCAGCAGCTCGACGGCCCGCGCGGGGTCCTCCTGGGCCAGGACACGCGCCGCCTGCACGAGCACCACCACACCCATGACGTCGTGCGAGGCGAAGTCGTGCAGGTCGCACGCCACTTCGAGACGCTGTCGGCGCCGCTGCGCCGCTATCGCCCTGCTCCTCCTGGCATCCAGACCGCGCAGATAGCCGCCCGCCGCGATGGCGCCCGCGGCCAGCAGCGCCCACACCAGGCACAGCACACCGGTCTCCGCCGGATCCGACGGCGGAGCGAGGTACGGGCCGATACGCAGGGGGAGCACCACGATCGCAAGGGCCTGTACCGCGGCGCACACGACCGTCCTGTTCCTGCTGCCCGTCCCACGCACCGTCGGTACCAGGAGCGCGAGCATCGCGAACGTCTCCAGCAGCCACCACCAGCCGGTCGCGTCGACCACCGGGCCCCGGTACACGGCGGTCACCGCGGCGGAGTACCCGGCGACCGCGAGCCGGAGGCGGCCCGCGGCCGACGGACGTCGGGGCAGGCGGGCCGCCGCCGCCAGTGCCGCACCGACGGCGAGCAGGCCCGCGGTGACGGTCATGAAGCCGGCCGTGGCCGAGGTCGCCAGAGCGGCGGCGATCGCTCCGAAGAACATCGGACCACCGAGTACGCGTATGCCCAGGACGTGGCGACGGCTCATGGGTGCCCACCCTATGAGGGACCGCCGCCCGTCGGCCGGGCGGCGGTCCCGGAACGCTCGGTCCACCACGGACGCGTTCCGGTGAGACCGCGCACTGTGTTGGTCGCACAGTGCACCTCCCCGCCGACGGTGCCGAGCGAGTGCGCGTACTCCCAGTCCTCCACCCACGCGACGCGGGTACCGGTCCCCTCCAGCGCCTTCTCCACCGCCTGCTCGAAGACGTCCGCGCCGCCGGCCTCGGGAGCGTGCTGGCGCGGGGCCAGATACACGCCGGTACCGGTACTGACACCGTTGGCCGCGGCCGGCAGGTAGTTCGCGACCACGCCTTGACGCGGATAGCCGGCGGGCAGCTCGAGCTCGTTGAAGAGTGCGGGAACGCGCACGATGTCCCTCTCCGTCAGGCCCGCCCGGTCGTGCAGGGTGCGGAGTGCGGCGTCGATGCCCCGACGGGCGATCTCCGTGCCGCGGGACAGGGAGTCCTTGCGCAGCGCGCCGGCAACCGTCAGCCCCGGGTCCTCGGTGTCCTGCGCCGGGACACCGCGGACGAGCGGCTCGTCGCCGCGGCCGTCCTCGGCGAGAGCGCTCAGCAGCTTCCGGCCGAGGTCGGGATCGGCGACGACGGCTGCCCAGCCGCGGGCGTTCCGTGCCGGGACGAAGGACAGGAACTCGTCGATGTGTCCGACCCCCAGCCAAGCGGTGTCCAGTGCGATGGGCCGCTGGTAGCCCTGCGCGGCGAGCATCCGGACGAAGGAGGGATCGGGTGATTCCTCGGCGCCGTTCCCTCCGTAGAGGACCCTGCCGACCGGATAGTCGTGGCCGCGCAGGCGGTAGGGCGGAAGGGTGCCGAAGTTCCCGGTGGAGCTGAAGGAACCGTAGTACTGGTTGTCGTCGGCGCCGACCCGCTGCGGATCGTACTGCTGGACCACTCCCGTACCGGACCCGCGGAGCAGCGGGAACGCGCTGCGCGAGGCGTCCCTGAGCGGGAACTCGCGCGTGGCCGTGCCCGGCATCACGTCCGCCGAGCGCACGACGACTCCGACGTGGTGCTCCCGGCCGCCGGGGGCGGGGACGGAGGCGTAGGCGCTCTTGAACAGGTCCTGCATCCACACGTCCCCGCCCGTGGGGTAGTTGAACAGCGGCGCGGGCAGTCCGGCCCGGTCGAGGCCACGTCGCAGGTCTCGACGGAACGCCGCCTCGCCCGGGTTCACGGGCTCCGGCTGCGCGGAGGGGTCGTAGGGCCTGCCGCGTTCCACCTCGGCCGGCTCGGTGGTGTGATCGGCCGTCAGCAGGTGCCGCACCGGCATCAGGTCGTGCTCGAAGACCAGCGGCGCCACCTTGAGCCGTACGCGGTCCTCGACGGTGCCACCGGCGCCGTCGACCCTCAGGACGAGGTCGGCGAAGCCGTCCCACCGCTCGGGATCGCGTACGAAGTCCCGGGCCTCGACGCCCAGGCGGACCCCCTGTCGCAGTTCGCGGGTGGTCAACCTGTCGTCGGGCGCCAGAGCGACCATGCGGCCGCCTCGCTCGGCGAAGATCCTGACGTGGTCGCGGGCGGCGGGGTCGGCGGCGACCGTGGCGGAGGATCCGGCGGCGAGGCGCGGCTCGGCTCCCAGCCGCACGGGTGCCAGGTCGGCCAGGTCGTCCTTCCCGTTGACGACGTCGTCCGCCGCGTCGTTGCAGGCCGCGAGGCTGTCGTCGGACAGCCGGGAGCCGTCGGAGCCCGCGGTGGGGCAGCGCTCCTGGTCGTCGTCCACATTGGGCAGCATCAGCGCACCGCGCTCGCGGCTCCACTCGTCCTTGCGGGCGTCGTCGTCCGCGGTGATCAGCCCGTCCCGGTCGGTGTCCGCCCGGAACGTGGGCAGCAGCGGCGCCGCCCGGGCCACCGACGTGGGCAGGCCCCCTGTCGCGGCCACGGCCAGCAGGACCGCCAGGCATCTGCCGGCTCGTACCGGACGACGTGGCCGGCGCCGGCGGCTGCCCGGGGCGGAGGCGAGGACGGCAGGGGAAGCGTCGTGGTTCATGACTCCACCCTCGACCGGCGACGGGACGCCGTACATCAGCCGAAGTACGGGTACGCGCCCTGCGGGAGGACCGGCTCTCGTCCTTTCGGCGGTCCTCGGACCCACGTGATCGGCGACCCGGCCCAGCCGCTCCCTGGCCCCGGAACGGCGGTGACCAGCCCAGGGGCAGCATCTCCGCGACCTCCTGCGCGAGCCGCGCCTCCTGAGAGGCACTCCGGTACCGGCGCGCCAGGCAACCGGTGATTCACCGAGGGGTTTGTCGCGCATGGGGTCCTCCCAGTGGACCGGGGCCGGGTGGTTCCTGTGGCGGGAGGGCTCGTGCGACGTGACGATGGTGCGAAATGCCCCATTTCCCGGAGCTCATATGGACTACCGAATAAGCGTGCTGTTCCGTGCCATACCACTGCTCATGGGAGCCGTTTCCGTCGCGTTGGGGGGATACGTCCTCGCCCACGCCCCGGGACCGAGTGCGCGGGTCGCGGGACTGGTCCTCGTCTTCCTGGCGGCCATCTGCCTCTGCCTCTTCGCCACCGCGGCGACGATCATCAGGCAGCTCATCGGCCGCTACACGGCCTTGGACCAATGGCTGTATCCGTCTCTCGGCTTCGCCGTCAGCGGTTTCACCATGGGATACGGTCTCTGGCTGATCGCGACCGGCCCGCGTCCGCCGCCCGACTTCGTCGCCGGGCATGTGATCTTCGGCCTGAGCATGATCTGTACGTGTGTCTCGTGCGTGGCCACGAGTTCCACCCGGTTCACTCTGATCACCGAGAACTCGGCCCTGCCCGAGGGGTCACCGGCGCGCAGCCCCGCACCGTTCGGGCCGTCCACCGTGCGGGCCCTGCTGGCGCTCCCCGCCCTCGCGGCCCTGGCGACCTGGGTGTGGGCCTTCGTCCTGCTGGCCGGCGGGGGCGGCGGAGCCGCGAACGGCCGCTTCACGGCCGGACACGTGATGATCGGTCTGGCGCTCGTGTGCACCTGTCTGATCGGACTGGTGGCCAGCATCCTGCGGCAGATCCAGAACACCTACACGCCGCGCGAACGCACCCTGTGGCCCGGTTCCGCGGCGTTCCTCGGCGGAATCGGCATCGTGTGGGGCCTGATCGTCATCGCCGCGCACACCCGGTCCGCCCAGCTCTCCGCCGGGTTCGTCGTGATCGGGCTGGGGCTCGTCTGCTGGAGCATCCTCAGCAAGGTGCTGCTGCTGGCCCTCGTCTGGCGGCGGACCGCCCCCCTGGCGAACCGGGTCCCGCTGATACCGGTCGGCACCGCCCTGCTCTGCCTCTTCCTCGCGGCCTTTCTCTTCGAATCCGCCGACTCCGCCGTCATCGTGGCGGCTCGTGTCCTGATCGGGCTCGGTGCCATCTGCTTCTCGCTGTTCTCCATCGTCTCCATCCTGGAGAGCGGTACCGGCGACAGCGCGGACGGTGAAAGGGAACGCGATGTCCGACGCGGGCCGCGTCGTCGGGAGCGGGGGAACCGGGGCGCCGAGCACGGTCCAGGTCATAAGGCGTCGCACGTCCCGTACGGCCGGTCGGACTGCTCATGGTGGGCTTCTTCGCCACCTCCGCGGTCAGCGGCAAGGAGGGCGTCCTCTACGGGGGTGTCGGCTCGCTGCCAGGATGTCCGGTTCGCCCGTTGACAGTGGCGCGCGGGAGGCCGAGACTCGGCGCAGTTGATGGTGAAGGAAATTTCACCACGCGAACAATTGCTGACTCGAGCAAGGCAACGACGCCGATCGAAGGGAACGACCGATGCGCACCACCGTCGGCATCATCGGGGCAGGCCCCGCCGGGCTCCTGCTGGCCCGGCTGCTGCACAACGCCGGGATCGACTCGGTCGTCCTGGAGAGCCGCGACCGTGCCTACGTCGAGCGCAGGCAGCGCGCCGGGATCCTGGAGCAGGGCACGGTGGACGTGCTGCGCGAGGCCGGGGCCGGGGAGCGGATGGACCGGGAGGGGCTGCGCCACGACGGCATCGAGCTGCGCTTCGACCGCCGCCGCCACCGCGTCGACTTCCCCGCGCTCACCGGCGGCAGGTCCGTCATGGTCTACGCCCAGACCGAGGTCTGCAAGGACCTCATCGCCCTCCAGGTCAAGGAGGGCGGCCCGCTGCTGTTCGAGACCGAGGCGCTGGCGGTGGAGGGCGCCGGCACGGACCGGCCGCGCGTCCGCTTCCGCCGCGAGGGCGTCGAGGACGTGCTGGAGTGCGACTACGTCGTCGGCTGCGACGGCTTCTGGGGCGTCGCCCGGGCCGCGGTCCCGGACGGGCGCACCTTCGAGCGGACGTACCCCTTCTCCTGGCTCGGCATCCTCGCCGACGTCGCCCCCTCGCACGACGAGCTGGTCTACGCCCGGCACGAGCGGGGCTTCGCCCTGCTGTCCATGCGCTCCCCGTCCGTCTCCCGCCTCTACCTCCAGGTCCCCGCGGACACGGACGCCGACGACTGGAGCGACGAGCGGATCTGGGGCGAGCTGGAGCGCCGCTTCGAGACGGACGACGACTGGACCCTGCGCCGGGGGCCGATCACCCAGAAGTCGGTCACCCCGATGCGCTCCTACGTCCACGAGCCCATGCGGCACGGCCGCCTGTTCCTGGCCGGCGACGCCGCGCACATCGTGCCGCCCACCGGAGCCAAGGGCCTCAACCTCGCTGTCGGGGACGTGGTGACCTTCGCGCGGGCGCTGGCCCACCGCACCGCGACCGGCTCCGACGACCTGCTCGACGCCTACTCCGCGACCTGTCTGCGCCGCGTCTGGCAGGCCGAGCGGTTCTCGTACGACATGACGACCCTGCTGCACACCGCCCCGGACGCCACGCCCTTCGAGGACCGGCTCCAGCTGGCCCGCCTCGACCGGATCACCTCCTCCCGCGCCGCCGAGACCGACCTCGCCGAGGCCTACACCGGGTTCCCGATCGGGTGAGCGGTGCCCGGCAGTCCGGGCACCCCCGGCCGTGAGGGGAATCACTGATCGGCGTAGCGTGTCGTGTCGCAAGGCAAGGGAAAGATCCTCCCCAAGCAGTAGGGTCATTCCTTTGCCGTTCTATTACTCTTGAGCCAAGGCTGCGCCGTGTGGCCATGGAGGAGTGAAATGAGGAGCAGAAACCCGGTCTTCTCGCGACGGGGGTTCAGCCGCGACAACGGCTACGCGGGCTTCAACGCCGCGCCGCAGGCCGGGGGACCCGCCGTCGCCACGCAGGCCAACCCGTACGCGCAGGGCACCCAGGGCAACCCGTACGCCCAGCCGCCCGCCGGCAACCCGTACGCGCAGAACCCGTACGCCCAGCCGGACCAGCAGTTCGGCGCGCCGCCGCAGGCGCCCGCCACCACCGGCCGGATGACGATGGACGACGTCGTCATCCGCACGGCGAGCACGCTCGGCGTGCTCGTGGTGACGGCCGCGCTCGCCTGGGCGCTGCTGCCGGTGGACGACGCCAACATCAGCCGCTCCTACGGCATCGGCATCGGCGCCGCCGTGATCGGCATGGTCCTGGCGCTCGTCCAGTCCTTCAAGCGCAAGCCGACGCCGGCGCTGATCCTGTCCTACGCGGCGTTCGAGGGTGTCTTCCTCGGCGTCGTCTCCAGCGTCGTCGACAACCGCATCGCGGACGGCGCGGCCATGCAGGCCGTGATCGGCACGATGGCGGTCTTCGCCGGTGTGCTGATCGCCTACAAGGCGGGCTGGATCCGGGTCAACCGGCGCTTCTACGGCTTCGTGATGGCCGCCGCGCTCGGCTTCGTCTTCCTGATGATGGTGAACCTGCTGTTCGCCGTCTTCGGCGGCGGCGACGGTCTCGGCTTCCGCAGCGGCGCGCTCGGTGTCGTCTTCGGCATCGTCGGCATCATCCTCGGCGCCTGCTTCCTGGCCCTCGACTTCAAGCAGGTCGAGGACGGGCTGGCCTACGGCGCCCCGCGCGAGGAGGCCTGGTTCGCCGCCTTCGGCCTCACGCTGACGCTGGTCTGGATCTACCTCGAGTTCCTGCGTCTCATCGCGATCCTGAACAGCAACGACTAGCAACGGCTGGTACGGCTGCTACGACCGCGCAGACGAAGGGCCCCGGGCTTCGTGCCCGGGGCCCTTCGTCGTCATGGGCGTTCGTCCGTTGGCAACAGTCCCGCACGGCCGCGTACGCTCGCGCCGTGGTTGATACGACGCCTTTGACCCGTGCCGTGGACGACTTCGCCGACCGGCTGCGGGCCGCCCCGCAGAGCAGGTTGCAGCGCGGCGCCGCCGCCGAGGCGCTGGAGCTGGCCAGGGAGTTGGCCCGGCGCGCCCAGCTCGTGGAGGAACCCGGGACCGAGCCCCGCGAGATGCCGGACGCGGGCATGTTCGCCGCCGCCGACCAGATCGCCGTGGCCGCACACGACTTGGCCCTCGTACTGGAGCACGAGGACCAGGTGGAGGAGGCGGCGGCGCTGGTGGAGGAGGCCCGCAAACGGGCCGGGGTCTGAGGCGACCGGCGTACCCGGCGCGACCGGCGTACCCGGGGCGACTGGTGCGGCTGCTGTGACTACAGGGACGCTATGACGCGGTCCGCCAGGATGTACACGTTCTCCTCGCCGCAGGCGAAGGTCAGCGTGTAGGCGCCGGAGATCCCGGAGCCGCCGAGGAGGTACGGGGTCTGGCCCGCGCCGAGCGCGGCGGCCAGGCGCTCCGCGGTCTCGCGGTGGCCCGGGGTCATGCACAGGGTGGTGCCGTCGGCGAAGACGTACACGTCGAGGGTGCCCAGCGGCCCCGGGCGGACGTCCGCCAGCGCGACGCTCGACTCGGCCAGCTCCTCCAGGGTCGCCACGGTGCGGTCGTGGTCGTTCACGGCCGGCGACGGGTTCGGCACGAAGTCCGGGTGCGAGGGGTGCCTGCGGCGGGCGGCGGCCAGCTCCGCGGACTCCCTCGGGCCCGAGTGGCCCGCGTCCTGGCCGGACGGCTCGTCGGTGTCCGCGGCCGGCTCGGTCACGGGCTCCAGACCCACGAGGTCGGCCTGACGGGGCAGGAACAGCTCGCTGTCGGACAGGCCGAGCAGCAGGGGCGCGTCGGAGGCGTCCCGGGTCTCCTGGGCGGCCCAGAAGGCCCGCGCCTCGGCGAGTTCACGCTCGCGCTCCTCGGCGAGCGCCTCCGCGACGGCGGCGCGTATCTCCTCGGCGTCGGCGGTGGTGCGGGCGGCGGGCACCCGGCCCCGCGCGGCGTTGGCCCGGCTCTCGGCCAGCTCGGTGCGCAAGGCGGTCACCTGGCGGCGCAGCACCAGGATGCTGCGCAGGACGGCGACGCCCACGGCGCCGGTGGCGGCCGTGGTGAGCAGCAGGGCGATCGGCATGGCGCTCACTGACGTACTCCCGGTTCAAAGTCGACCCCCGACTTCCTACATCAGCTTGAAGGGAGGACTAACCGTCTGTCAGTGCGTAACGTCACGAAACGGACAGGACTTTGGGCCCGGACGGTGGGGGTGGTGCTGGTCTGACCTGCGTAAATCAAGGGTGCGGGAGAGGTAGGTCACATCCTGGGGGAGTTTGGGTCACAAAACGGCCCAGAACCCTGCGGTCGGCAGGGTCCCGGGCCGTACTGTCACGCTGGGTCCACCAGGCGCTACTGACGGTCCCTCAGCGCCCTTCGGTGACGGCCCCCGGCGGGGTCAGCTGAGGCGTTCGATCACCATGGCCATGCCCTGGCCGCCGCCGACGCACATGGTCTCCAGACCGAACTGCTTGTCGTGCGTCCGGAGGGAGTTGATCAGCGTGCCGGTGATGCGGGCGCCGGTCATGCCGAAGGGGTGGCCGACGGCGATGGCGCCGCCGTTGACGTTCAGCTTCTCCAGCGGGATGCCGAGGTCGCGGTAGGAGGGGATGACCTGCGCGGCGAACGCCTCGTTGATCTCGACCAGGTCGATGTCGCCGACGCTCAGTCCGGCGCGGGAGAGGGCCTGCTTGCTCGCCTCGACCGGGCCCAGGCCCATGATCTCGGGGGAGAGGCCGGAGACGCCGGTGGAGACGATGCGGGCGAGCGGGGTCAGGCCCAGCTCGCGGGCCTTGGTGTCGCTCATGATCACCAGGGCGGCGGCGCCGTCGTTGAGCGGGCAGCAGTTGCCGGCGGTGACCAGGCCGTCGGGGCGGAAGACCGGCTTGAGGCCCTGGACGCCCTCCAGGGTGACGCCGGCGCGGGGGCCGTCGTCCTTGCTGACGACCGTGCCGTCGGGCAGCGTCACCGGGGTGATCTCGCGCTCCCAGAAGCCGTTCTTGATGGCCTCCTCGGCGAGGTTCTGCGACCGGACGCCGAACTCGTCCATCTCCTGCCGGGTGATGCCCTTGGCGCGGGCGAGGTTCTCGGCGGTCTGGCCCATCGCGATGTACGGGTCGGGGACGAGGCCGTCCTCGCGCGGGTCGTGCCAGGTGGTGCCCTCCTGCTGGGCGACCTCGGCGGTGCGGGCCTCGGCCTCGGCGAACAGCGGGTTGCGGGTGTCCGGGAGGCTGTCGGAGTTGCCCTTGGCGAACCGGGAGACCATCTCGACGCCGGCCGAGATGAAGACGTCGCCCTCACCGGCCTTGATGGCGTGCAGGGCCATCCGGGAGGTCTGCAGGGACGAGGAGCAGTACCGGGTGATCGTGCAGCCCGGCAGGTGGTCCATGCCCATCTCGACGGCGACGATCCGGCCGAGGTTGTTGCCCTGCTCGCCGCCGGGCAGACCGCAGCCGAGCATCAGGTCGTCGATGTCCCGCGGGTCCAGCTCGGGGACCTTCGCGAGGGCCGCCTGGATGATCGTGGCGGCCAGGTCGTCGGGACGCAGGTCCTTCAGGGAGCCCTTGAAGGCGCGGCCGATGGGGGAACGGGCGGCAGAGACGATCACGGCTTCGGGCATCACGGCTCCAGTGACGAGAAGATGGGCGGCTGCTGGGGAAGTTACCCGGCCGTATGGTCCGGGTCACGCGTACGGCCGTGTGACATGGACCGCAACTGTCTAAGCGCTTGCTTTTGCCTCCGGCGGTTGGGCGGCGTTCCCGTGCCGGGTGCTGTGGCGGGCGTACCTGGGGGCTTGCGCCCCCAGACCCCCATCGGCCTGGACGGCCTCGTCCTCAAACGCCGGACGGGCTGGAAGGCTCCGCCTCCGACACCCTCCGCCTCCGTCGGCGCTTCAGCAGCGCCCAAGCCCCCCGCGGCCCCGTGGGCATCGCGGCAGCGACCTCCGTACCCGCCTCCGACGCCGCCTCCGCCGCCGCACGCGCCACCGGCAGGAAGCCCTCGCGGCGCAGCGCGTCCGGGTGCTCCTCCTCGGCCGGCCACAGGCCGAGCGCGGCGCACACCGACGGCAGTACCGCCATCGCCGCCGTGGCGTACCCCTCCGCGGACGGGTGGTAGTTGTCCGGCCCGAACAGCTCCCGCGGGTTCTGCGCGAACTCCGGGCCCAGCAGGTCGCCCAGCGACACCGTGCGCCCGCCCTGCTCGACCGCGCCGATGGTCTGCGCCGCCGCCAGCTGCCGCGACGCCCGCCGGGCCAGCCAGCGCAGCGGCTGCCGCACCCGCTCGATCGTGCCCAGGTCCGGACAGGTGCCGACCACCACCTCCGCCCCGGCCGTGCGCAGCCGCCGCACCGCCCCGGACAGGTGCCGCACCGAGCGGGTGGCCGGCATGCGGTGGGTGACGTCGTTGGCGCCGATCATGATCACGCAGATGTCCGGGACCCGGTCCGGATCCGCGAGTGCCAGCGTCACCTGCCGGTCCAGGTCGTCCGAGCACGCCCCCGGCAGCGCGACCGACCCCAGCCGCACCGGCCGTTCCGCCACCGCCGCGAGCCCCGACGCCAGCAGCGCGCCCGGCGTCTGCCCGGCCCGGTGGACGCCCTGCCCGGCGGCCGTGGAGTCGCCCAGCATCATCAGCCGCAGCGGCGGCTCACCGGCCGTGGGCAGGGTGCCGCCGTACAGTCCCTGCGCGTTCGGCACCCGGGTCGGCGGGCCCACGCCCACCCGGCGCCTGGCCAGCTGCACCTCCGCCACCACCAGGCCGACCGCCGCCGCACCGGCCAGCCCGATGCCGCCGCCGCCGTACGCGGCGCCGGCCGCGATGCGCCGGGCCACCCTCGCCCTCGACATACTCGTCATACGTCGCCGCCACCTCCCGAAACCCGTACACCCACTCCTTGCCCCGTACGGACGGTCGCCCAATCTCAACGCAGGGTGAACGACCGTCACGGGGCATGCCCGGGTCGGCAGGCCATAGGCTGGCGGAACCGATATCGACCCCTCATTTGCGGCATCCGGAGACCACGGTGCAATTCCACGACTCGATGATCAGCCTCGTCGGCAACACCCCGCTGGTGCGGCTCAACAGCGTGACCAAGGGGATCAGGGCGACCGTCCTGGCCAAGGTGGAGTACTTCAACCCCGGCGGCTCGGTGAAGGACCGCATCGCCCTGCGCATGATCGAGGCCGCGGAGAAGAGCGGAGAGTTGCAGCCGGGCGGCACGATCGTCGAGCCGACCAGCGGCAACACGGGCGTGGGCCTCGCCATCGTGGCCCAGCAGAAGGGCTACAAGTGCATCTTCGTCTGCCCCGACAAGGTGTCCACCGACAAGATCAACGTGCTGCGCGCGTACGGCGCCGAGGTCGTCGTCTGCCCGACCGCGGTCGACCCCGAGCACCCCGACTCCTACTACAACGTCTCCGACCGGCTGGTCCGCGAGACGCCGGGCGCCTGGAAGCCGGACCAGTACTCCAACCCGAACAACCCCCTCTCCCACTACCACTCCACGGGCCCCGAGCTGTGGGAGCAGACCGAGGGGAAGATCACCCACTTCGTCACCGGCGTCGGCACCGGCGGCACCATCTCCGGCACCGGCCGGTACCTGAAGGACGCCAGTGACGGCGCGGTGAAGGTGATCGGCGCCGACCCCGAGGGTTCCGTCTACTCCGGCGGCTCCGGACGCCCGTACCTGGTCGAGGGCGTCGGCGAGGACTTCTGGCCGACGGCGTACGACCGCGAGGTCGCGGACGAGATCGTCGCCGTCTCGGACAAGGACTCCTTCCAGATGACGCGCCGCCTCGCCAAGGAGGAGGGCCTGCTGGTGGGCGGCTCCTGCGGCATGGCGGTCGTCGCGGCCCTCGAGGTGGCGGCGCGGCTCGGCGAGGACGACGTGGTGGTCGTCCTGCTGCCGGACAGCGGGCGCGGCTACCTCAGCAAGATCTTCAACGACGAGTGGATGGCCGACTACGGCTTCCTCGAGGACACCGGCCCCAGCGCCCGCGTCGCCGAGGTCCTGAACCACAAGGAGGGCGGCCACATCCCCTCCCTCGTCCACATGCACCCGGACGAGACCGTCGGCGAGGCCATCGAGGTGCTGCGCGAGTACGGCGTCTCGCAGATGCCGATCGTCAAGCCCGGCGCCGGTCACCCGGACGTGATGGCCGCCGAGGTCGTCGGCTCGGTCGTGGAGCGCGAGCTGCTGGACGCGCTGTTCGCCAAGCGCGCCTCGCTGGAGGACCCGCTGGAGAAGCACATGTCCGCCCCGCTGCCCCAGGTCGGCTCCGGCGAGCCGGTCGCGGACCTGATGTCGGTGCTCGGCGGCGCCGACGCGGCGATCGTCCTCGTCGAGGGCAAGCCGACCGGCGTGGTGAGCCGGCAGGACCTGCTGTCCTTCCTCGCCAAGGGCAAGTAGGCAAGTAGGCAAATAGGGAAAGTAAGGCATGCAGGGCGCGTAGGGCAGGAGAGCGAGCAGGGCGAGCGGGGAACGGCGCGGTCGGCGCGATGATCTTCGCGGACTTCGCGGAAGTGGTACGCGCATGTCACGTGGGCGCAGCAGTCGCTTAACACGGGACCGGCAGAGTACGGGGTGTCGGCGGGAACCGGCGGGGACACCTCCCAGGCGTTGAGCACGGGGGAGGCTCCCCGGTCGCGCCGGCGCCGAACGGCGTCACGGACCTTCCGGAGCGGCTCCCGGACCTCCAAGGACGCCACGGACGCGCCGCCCCGGCCGTGAGGCCCGGCACCGCGCGTCCCCCGCGGGGACCGCCGTCGTCCCGCCCCCCAGCGCTGGGGGTGCGGCGGTCCCCGCGCGGTCCTCTCCCGGGGCTCAGTCCTCCCAGGCGTCGCCCCTGTCCCTGCGGCGGCGGCGCCCGAACAGGTCCGGGTTGGTGCGGGCGACCTGGACGACGTTGACCCCGACGATGCCGGCCCAGGCGACCAGCATTCCCGGCAGGTGCGCCACACCGCCGCCGATCGCGGACAGCGGGATCGCCAGCACCAGCGAGACGATGCCGAAACCGAAGCGCTCGCCGAAGGTGTCCGTGGGCTTCGGCGACCGGCTGTCCCGGGCCGTCGTCATCTGCTGTTCGGCGAGCTGCCGGCGCACCCGGCGCTCCACCGCCCCGTCGATGCGCTGGTCGACCTTCTCCAGGAACGAGTCGACCAGCGCGGACTCGTACTCCTCGCCGAGCTCCCTGCGGGTCCGCAGGGTGGCGTCGAGATCCTTCTTGAGGTCGGCGTCGCGTGCGTCCATTCCCGTCATGGACCCCACGGTAGGCAGCCCGGCCGGCTTCGGCACTGGGGACAACCCCCGTTTTCCGGCGGGGGCCGGCCGGTACGGGTCGGCGGTACCGCGCCACCCCGCTGTATAACGGTATGCAGGATTCGGGGTGCGTGAATAGGTCGAGGGGGCCACATGACGAACGGGACCGGCGGCACGGGCGGGACCGACAGCCCGGCCGCGCGGCTGCAGGCGCTGTTCGAGGGGCACCGGCTGACGCCGACCCAGCGGCGCATCGCGCACAGCATGGTGCGCCGCGCCTCGGACGTGCCCTTCCTCTCGAGCGTGGAGCTGGCCGAGCTGGCGGGGGTCAGCCAGCCGTCCGTGACCCGCTTCGCCGTCGCCCTCGGCTTCGACGGCTACCCGGCGCTGCGCCGCCATCTGCGCGAGGTCACCCCCGCGGAACCGGTCGCGGACACCGGGGCCGTCAACGAGTACCAGCAGGCCGTGGCCGCCGAGATCGAGAACCTGCGGCACCTCGCGGAAGTGCTGGCCGACCCGGCGCCGGTGCGGGAGGCGGGCCGTCTGCTCGCCGGGAGCCGGCCGCTGCCGGTGCTCGGACTGCGGGCCGCCGCCGCCCAGGCGCACGGCTTCGCCTACTTCGCCGCCAAGGTCCATCCGGACGTCCGGCTGCTCGGCGAGGGCGGCACGATGCTCCACGACCGCATCGACGCGGCCGTCCGGGCCGGGGCGCGCACGCTGCTCTGCTTCGCCCTGCCCCGGCACCCGCGCGAGGTCGTCGAGGCGCTCGCCCACGCCAAGGAGGCCGGGCTCACGGTCGTGACCGTCGCCGACTCCGCCTTCGCGCCGGTCGCCAAGGTGTCCGACCTGCTGCTGCCCGCCGCCGTCGGCACCGGCCTCGCCTTCGACACCGCCTGCGCGCCGATGCTGCTCGGCCGGGTGCTGCTCGAGGCGATGTGCGACGACCTGCCGGACGCGCAGGCCCGGCTGGAGGAGTTCGACGCCAAGGCCGCGGCACGGGGACTCTTCGTGGACTGACGCCGTGGGGGCCCGCCCCGGCGTGGGTCCGTCCCGGTGTGGAGTGACCCTTACGGCGGACGGGTTCTCAGATTCGTCTCAGCTTGCCCCGCTACAGTGCGGCGCCTGACACACCCTTCAGACGCAACGCACGGGCAGGAACGGGACAGGAGGCAGGACGTGGCGCGCGGAGGACAGGTGGGGCTGGCTCGGGTCGCCGTCGTCGTACGGGCGGGCGCCGCACCACTGTGGTGGCTGGGCGTTTTCGCGGCCGGCATCGGGGTGCTGGTGCCGGGACTCACCGGACGCCGGATCGGGGTCATGGCCGGGGCCGCGCTCTTCATCGTCGCCACGGCCGTCGTGGCGTGGGTCCGCCGGCGGCGCTACACCGCCCTGGCCGGTTCGGCCGCCCGCGCGGGCAAGCACGACGTGCTCCAGGACCGCGGCGTGACCGTACGCAACTGGCGCCGGGGGCACCGCTGGTGGCTGCTCCTCGCCTTCCTCGCCGCGCTCGGCAGCGCCTTCGCCGTCCCCGCCGCGGGCGGGCTGCTGCTGGCGGGAAGCGGCGCCGGGCTGTGGCTCAAGTCCGCCTGGATCGGCCGCCGCGAACAGTCCGGCGAGGCCCTGCTGTGGGTGCGCGTGGACTGGCTCGCCGGCAACACCGGCCGCCCCGCGGGCAAGGCCGTCAAGGGCTACCGCAGCACGGGCATCGCGGCGGGCGACGCGGCACCGGGCGGGGCGAGGCGGAAGACGGCGGCGGTGGTCTGACCAGGGGGCCGGCCAGGGGGTGGTGGGCGGTGCGCAGCGCCCCGCCCACCAGGGCCGCGGGGCTGTGACATGGTGCGGCTCCGCCGCGTGGGCGCGACCAGCCACCACGCACGCGCGCGTTACGAACCAGCCGCACCCCTACGGCGAGGCTCTCCGGTCAAAGAGCCGCCGTACTCCCCTCCCGCCTCGGCCACGATCTCCTCGACCGTCTGCGCCCTGCGCACCGGGGCGAAGGAGACGTCCCCGACCCCGTCCCCGGCGAACCCGTACACCGCGGGCCGCGCCAGCGAGTTGTACGCGTAGTGGTGCGCGAAGTAGTACGCCCCTGTGTCCAGCGCCGCCGCGTAGTCCCCCTGTTCGAGCAGCGGCATCGACCGGCCCACGGCCAGCAGGTCGCCCGCGAAGCACGCCGGACCGGCCACGTCCTGCACCACGTCGGGCCCCGCCTTCGGCAGACCCTTGCCGTCGTACGCGGCGATCCGCAGCGGCCACGCCCCCGGCGCGTACACCGTCCGCGTCGCGACCTGCACGCCCGCGTGCGTCACCGCGACCGGCCGCCCACCGGCGCTCTTTGCGTACTCCACGCGGGCCACGACCGTGCCGTGCTTGGCCAGCAGCGACCGCCCGAACTCGGTGACCAGCCCGTACCGCCCGTCGAACAGCCCCGGCACCGTCCCGCTCAGCACGCGCGCGTACTCGGCGTACGTCGGTGTCGTCTCCTCCGACGCGAAGTTCACCGGGAGACCGCCGCCGATGTCGAGCGTGTCGACCTGTCTGCGGCCCGCCCGCTCGTTGATCTCCTCGGCGAGCGCGTACGTCTCCCGCACCCCCTCGGCCATCAGGGCCAGCGGGACGCCCTGGGAGCCGGAGTGCGCGTGCAGCCGGGTCAGCCACGGACGGTCCAGATACGCCCGCACCACCCACTCGCGCGCCCCCTCGTCGCGCAGGGCCACGCCGAACTTCGAGGTCGCCGTCGCCGTCGACAGCGCCTCGATGGAGCCGCCGCCGACCTGCGGGTTCACCCGGATGCCGAGCGGGGAGGCGCTGGTCCCCCCGGTCACCAGGGCGTCGAGGCGCTCCAGCTCCTGCGGGTTGTCCGCGTTGAGAGCGATGCCCAGGGACAGGGCCTCGCGCAGCTCGTCCGGCGTCTTGGCGGGCGAGTCCAGCACCGTCCGCCCGGCCGGCACCCCGGCCGCCCGAGCCAGGGCCAGCTCGCCCGGGCTCGCGACCTCGGCGCCGATGCCCGCCTCGTGCAGCAACCGCAGCACCGGGACCAGCGGGGACGCCTTCACCGCGAAGGCGTGCAGCACGGGTGTCCCCGGCGCCGTCACCGCCTCGAACGCCGACCGCAGGGCCGCGGCCGACTCCCGTATCCCGGTGACGTCCAGCAGACCGACGATCGGTGTGCCGGGGTCGAGGAGCCCCTGCTCCACGGCCGCCCGCACCGCCCGGTCCCGCCGCACCGCCCGCTCCGCGCCGGTGTCGCCGCTCATGCCCGTGCCCTCGCTCACGCCAGCCTCCGTACCGTCGCTGCCTGCCCTGACACGTCCCTCCCCACCCTCGCACGCGCGCCGCGCGGGGCACGACCCTGTTGACTAGTTCTATTCACGAGGCGAGGATATGAATATCCGTAGCAACATCCGCCGGGACGATCCCCCAGGAGGCAGACCATGTCCGGACCCGGACCCCGCCCTGTCCGCGCGCCACGCGGGACGACGCCGACCGCCCTGGGCTGGCAGCAGGAGGCCGCCCTGCGGATGCTGCAGAACAACCTCGACCCCGAGGTCGCCGAGCACCCCGACAAGCTCGTCGTCTACGGGGGCACGGGGAAGGCGGCGCGGGACTGGCGTTCCTTCGACGCCATGGTCCGCACCCTGGGCACCCTCAAGCAGGACGAGACGATGCTCGTCCAGTCCGGCCGCCCCGTCGGCGTCATGCAGACCCACGAGTGGGCCCCGCGCGTCCTCATCGCCAACTCCAACCTGGTCGGCGACTGGGCCAACTGGGAGGAGTTCCGCCGTCTGGAGGCCCTGGGCCTGACCATGTACGGGCAGATGACGGCCGGCTCCTGGATCTACATCGGCACCCAGGGCATCCTCCAGGGCACCTACGAGACCTTCGCCGCCGTCGCCGCGAAGAAGTTCGGCGGCACCCTGGCCGGGACCATCACCCTCACCGCGGGTCTGGGGGGCATGGGCGGCGCCCAGCCGCTGGCCGTCACCATGAACGACGGCGTCGTGATCTGCGTCGACTGCGACCCGCGCGCCATCGACCGCCGCATCGAGCACCGCTACCTCGACGTCAAGGCCGACTCCCTCGACCACGCCCTCCAGCTGGCCACCGAGGCCCGCGACCGGCGCAAGCCGCTGTCCATCGGCGTCCTCGGCAACGCCGCCGAGCTGGTCCCACAGCTCCTCGCCATGGGCGCCCCGATCGACATCGTCACCGACCAGACCTCGGCCCACGACCCGCTGGCCTACCTCCCCACCGGCATCGCCTTCGAGGACATGGCCGACGCCGCCGCCAAGGACCCGGCCGGCTTCACCACCCGGGCCCGCGAGTCCATGGCCCGGCACGTCGAGGCCATGGTCGGCTTCCAGGACGCCGGTGCCGAGGTCTTCGACTACGGCAACTCCATCCGCGGCGAGGCCCAGCTCGCCGGGTACGACCGGGCGTTCGCCTTCCCGGGCTTCGTACCGGCGTACATCCGCCCGCTGTTCTGCGAGGGCAAGGGACCCTTCCGCTGGGCCGCCCTGTCCGGCGACCCCGCCGACATCGCCAAGACCGACAAGGCGATCCTCGACCTCTTCCCGGAGAACGAGTCCCTGGCCCGCTGGATCAAGATGGCGGGGGAGCGCGTCCACTTCCAGGGCCTGCCCGCCCGGATCTGCTGGCTCGGCTACGGCGAGCGCGACAAGGCAGGTGAGCGGTTCAACGACATGGTCGCGAGCGGCGAGCTGGCCGCCCCCATCGTCATCGGCCGCGACCACCTCGACTGCGGCTCCGTCGCCTCCCCGTACCGCGAGACCGAGGCCATGCTCGACGGCTCCGACGCCATCGCCGACTGGCCGCTGCTCAACGCCATGGTCAACGTGGCCTCCGGTGCCTCCTGGGTCTCCCTCCACCACGGCGGCGGCGTCGGCATGGGCCGCTCCATCCACGCCGGGCAGGTCACCGTCGCCGACGGCACCCCGCTCGCCGGGGAGAAGATCCGCCGGGTGCTCACCAACGACCCCGGCATGGGCGTCATCCGGCACGTCGACGCCGGGTACGACATCGCCGAGTCCGTCGCCGCGGAGCGGGACGTGCGGGTGCCCATGCGCGAGGGAAACGGGACGCGCGAGGGAAGCAGGACGCGCGAGGGCGACGCGACGCGCGAGGGTGACGGCGCGTGAGCTTCCACAGCATGTGGGCGGAGCTGCTGCCGGTCGGCCGCAGCTCCGCCTCCGGCGGCTACCGCCGCTACGCCTGGACCGGCGCCGACGCCGACTGCCGGACCTGGTTCCAGGAGCAGGCCGAGGCACGCGGCCTGACCTACGAGACCGACCGCAACGGCAACCAGTGGGCCTGGCTCGGCGACCCCGCCGCCGGGAACGCCGTGGTCACCGGCTCCCATCTGGACTCCGTGCCCGACGGCGGCGCCTTCGACGGCCCCCTCGGCGTGGTCTCCGCCTTCGCCGCCCTGGACGAACTGCGCGGGCGGGGAACGCGGTTCACCAGGCCGCTCGGCATCGTCAACTTCGGCGACGAGGAGGGCGCCCGCTTCGGCCTCGCCTGCGTCGGCTCCCGGCTCACCTCGGGAGCGCTCACCGTCGAGCAGGCCCACCGCCTCACCGACGGCGACGGCGTCACGCTGCCGCAGGCCATGGAGTCCGCCGGGTACGACCCGGGCACCCTGGGCCCCGACCCCGAACGGCTGGCCCGCATCGGCGCCTTTGTGGAACTCCACGTCGAGCAGGGCCGCGCCCTCGACCTGTCCGGCGACCGCATCGGCATCGCCTCCGCCATCTGGCCGCACGGACGCTGGCGGTTCGACTTCCGGGGCGAGGCCAATCACGCCGGCACCACCCGCCTCGCCGACCGGCACGACCCGATGCTGCCGTACGCGGAGACCGTCCTCGCCGCCCGCCGCGAGGCCGAACTCGCCGGTGCCGTCGCCACCTTCGGCAAGATCGGCGTGGAGCCCAACGGCGTCAACGCCATCCCCTCCCTGGTGCGCGGCTGGCTCGACTCCCGCGCCGCCGACCAGGCGAGCCTGGACACCGTCGTCACCGGCGTGGAGAAGGCCGCCCGCGACTACGCCGCCGCCCACGGCGTGGACCTCGACGTCGTGCGCGAGTCCTTCACGCCCGTCGTCGACTTCGACCACGCCCTGCGCGACGAACTCGGGCGCATTCTGGGCACGGAGAGGGAACTGAGGGCCCCCGTCCTCGGCACCGGTGCCGGACACGACGCCGGAATCCTCTCCGACCGCATCCCGACCGCCATGCTGTTCGTGCGCAACCCCACCGGCGTCTCGCACTCCCCGGCCGAGTACGCCGCCGAGGACGACTGCGTGGCCGGGGTGACCGCACTCACCGACGTACTGAAAGGGCTGGCCTGCACGTGACCTCCACCGAGCGGACCCGGACGTACTGGCTGGAGCACGCGTGGCTCGGCACCCACGTCGAGCCGGACGTCGCCGTCGACGTGGACGACGGCCGCATCACCGCCGTCCACCAGGGCGTCGCCACCCCGCCGCCCGGCGCCGAGATCCTGCGCGGACTGACCCTGTCGGGGCTGGCGAACGCGCACTCGCACGCCTTCCACCGCGCCCTGCGCGGCACCGTCCAGGTCGGCTCCGGGACCTTCTGGACCTGGCGCGAGGTCATGTACTCCGTCGCCGACCGGCTGACCCCGGACACCTACCACGCCCTCGCCCGCGCCGTGTACGCCGAGATGGCGCTGGCCGGCATCACCACGGTCGGCGAGTTCCACTACGTCCACCACGCCCCCGGTGGCACCCCCTACGCCGACCCCAACGCGATGGGCGAAGCGCTGATCGAGGCCGCCGCCGAAGCCGGGGTCCGCATCACCCTCCTCGACACCTGCTACCTGTCCTCCGGCTTCGGCGAACCCCCGAACACCCACCAGCGCCGCTTCTCCGACGGCACGGCGGACGCCTGGGCCGAACGCTGTTCAGTTCTCAAGGAACGGGATCACGCACGGATCGGGGCCGCGATCCACTCCGTACGGGCCGTGCCCGCGGACCAGCTGGCGACCGTGGCGCAGTGGGCCGAGGCACGGCGGGCCCCGCTGCATGTGCACCTGTCCGAGCAGACCGCCGAGAACGACGCCTGCCGACAGGCCCACGGCTGCACGCCCACCCGGCTCCTCGCCGACCACGGGGTGCTGGGCGCCCGCACCACCGGCGTCCACAACACCCACCTCACCGACGAGGACGTCGCGCTGCTCGGCGGGAGCCGCACCGGCACCTGCATGTGCCCCACCACGGAACGGGACCTGGCCGACGGCATCGGTCCCGCCGCCGCGCTCCAGCGGGCCGGCTCCCCGCTCTCCCTCGGCTCGGACAGCCACGCCGTCGTCGACCTGCTGGAAGAGGCCCGAGCGATGGAGCTGAACGAGCGCCTGCGCACCCGCAGCCGGGGCCACTGGACCGCCGCGGCGCTGCTGCGCGCCGCCACCACCGACGGCCACGCCGCCCTCGGCTGGGACGACACCGGCCGCATCGAGGCCGGCGCCCGCGCCGACCTCGCGACCGTCGCGCTGGACTCGGTCAGGACTGCGGGGCCGCTGCCCAGGCTCGGCGCCGAGACGGCCGTATTCGCCGCGACGGCAGCGGACGTACGGCACACGGTCGTGGGAGGGCGGCACGTCGTACGCGACGGGGCGCACACCCTCGTACCGGACGTGCCGCAGGCCCTCGCGCGGGCCGTCGAAGCCCTGCGCGCCTGACCGCCGGACCCCGCCCACGGACGGGCCCACGCCCCAGCCCCAGCCCCCGCCCCCACGAGGACACCAGGGACCCCATGAGCAGCAGCACCGTCATCACCAACATCGCCGCACTCGTCACCAACGACCCCTCCCTCGGCGACCACTCCCCGCTCGGTCTGGTCCGGGACGCGGCCGTCGTCATCGAGGGCGACCGCGTCGTGTGGACCGGTGAATCAAGCAAAGCACCCGCCACTGACAACCGGGTCGACGCCGAGGGCCGGGCGGCCCTCCCCGGCTTCGTGGACTCCCACTCCCACCTGCTCTTCGCGGGTGACCGCACCGAGGAGTTCAACGCCCGCATGTCCGGCCGCCCCTACAGCGCGGGCGGCATCCGCACCACCGTCGCCGCCACCCGCGCCGCGAGCGACGCGGAACTGGAGGCGTCCCTCACCCGCTACCTCGCCGAGGCCCTGAGCCAGGGCACCACGACCTTCGAGACCAAGTCCGGCTACGGCCTGACCACCGCCGACGAGTCCCGCGCCCTGCGCGTCGCCGCCCGCCACACCGACGAGGTCACCTTCCTCGGCGCCCACATCGTCGCCCCCGAACTCGCCGACGACCCCGCCGCCTACGTCGACCTGGTCACCGGCGAGATGCTCGACGCGTGCGCCCCGCACGCCCGCTGGATCGACGTGTTCTGCGAGAAGGGCGCCTTCGACGGCGACCAGGCCCGCGCGATCCTCACCGCGGGCAAGGCCAAGGGACTGCACCCCCGCATCCACGCCAACCAGCTCTCCTACGGCCCCGGCGTCCAGCTCGCCGTCGAACTCGACGCCGCCAGCGCCGACCACTGCACCCACCTCACCGACGCCGACGTGGACGCCCTCGCGAACAGCCGTACGGTCGCGACCCTGCTGCCCGGCGCGGAGTTCTCCACCCGCGCCCAGTGGCCGGACGCCCGGCGCCTCGTCGACGCGGGTGCCACGGTGGCCCTCTCCACCGACTGCAACCCCGGCTCGTCCTTCACGTCCTCCGTGCCCTTCTGCATCGCGCTCGCGGTGCGGGACATGGGGATGACGCCGGACGAGGCGGTCTGGTCGGCCACCGCGGGCGGCGCGGCCGCCCTGCGCCGCGACGACGTCGGCCGCCTCGTCCCGGGCGCGTACGCCGACCTGACGCTGCTCGACGCCCCGAGCCACGTCCACCTGGCCTACCGGCCGGGGGTGCCGCTGGTCGCGGGCGTGTGGCGGCGGGGCGTACGTAAGGTGTGAGCGTACGAGCGTCGGTGGGAGCGGGGGGACGGGGCGGATGGCGTGGCACTGGCGGGCATGGGGAGCGCCGTTCCTGGTGAACCTGCTGCTCGGTGTACCGGCGGTGGTGCCGATCTGGCTCGTCTGGTACGTGCTGGCGAACGGGCCGCTGGCCGAGTACGGCGGGCCCATGCGCAACCCGACGGAGAACGACGGGATGGCGCTCTGGCTGGTGATCGTCGTCCCGGTGGTCGCGCTGTTCGGGCTCATCTGGTGGCTGGCCAACGAACCCCTGCGGCGCAGGACCGCCCTCGCCCCGCGCTCGTTCTGGCTGCTGTGCGTCCTGGTGCCGCTCCTGCCGACGGCCGTGCTGATCGCCAACTCCTCGTGAGGGGCGGCGGCAACCCGAAGGGGGGCGGCCCGATCTCGGACCACCCCCCTGGAGGGCAAGCGTCACACGGTCGGGACTGAGGACTACTCCTCGACCGTGAGCCCCTTGCGCAGCCGTACGAGTGTGCGCGACAGCAGTCGCGAGACGTGCATCTGGGAAATGCCCAGCTCCTCGCCGATCTCCGACTGGGTCATGCCCGCGACGAAGCGGAGGGAGAGGATCTTCCGGTCCCGCGAGGGCAGCTCGGCGATCAGCGGCTTCAGCGACTCGACGTACTCGATGCCCTCGAGCCCGTGGTCCTCGTAGCCGATGCGGTCGGCGAGCGCGCCCTCCGCGTCGTCCTCCTCCGGCTGGGCGTCCAGCGAGGAGGCGGTGTAGGCGTTGGACGCCGCCATGCCCTCGACGACCTCGTCCTTGGACAGCCCGAGGTGCTCGGCCAGCTCGGAGACCGTGGGGGCGCGGTCGAGGCGCTGGGCCAGCTCGTCGCCGGCCTTCGCCAGGTCCAGCCGCAGCTCCTGGAGGCGACGGGGCACGCGCACGGACCACGAGGTGTCGCGGAAGAAGCGCTTGATCTCGCCGATGATGGTCGGCATCGCGAACGTGGGGAACTCCACACCGCGCGACATCTCGAAGCGGTCGATCGCCTTGATCAGGCCGATGGTGCCGACCTGGATGATGTCCTCCATCGGCTCGCTGCGCGAGCGGAAGCGGGAGGCGGCGAACTTGACCAGCGCGAGGTTCAGCTCGACGAGCGTGTTGCGTACGTACGCGTACTCGTGGGTGCCTTCCTCCAGCGACTCCAGGCGCTCGAAGAGGGTCTTGGACAGGGCCCTGGCGTCCGCCGGAGCGACCTCGTCGTACGCGGGGATGTCCGGAAGCCCGGCGAGTGCGCCGTCGTGGTCGACGACCGCGTCATGGTGCTCGATGGGATCCAGATGTTCCGGAGGGAGTGTCGACGTCGCTTCTTGGGTACGCGATCCGTCGAGCCGGGGTGACATGATGTCCTCCATCGTTCTCGGCATACGGCTGCCGAAGCCAAATTCGTGCACTGCGGTGTGCGGCGCCTCCAAAGCCGGCCGTGTCGGTTTACGTGTCTTACTAGCCCTACCGGGTTTACCGAGCCGACCGCAAGTGTGTTCTGTGCGGGTATGTCCGTTTGTGTGCGGTTGTTCGGGTGTCGGAGTGCGGTGGGAAGGCGTAGTGTTCGAGTGCGTCAGCAAGCAGTCACGACCTCGGGAGAGAGAAACGGCATGGACCGCGGGACGGTCGGCAGTGCCCAGTCGGGCCGGCTTCTGGTCGAGGTACGGGAAGAGGGCCCCAGTGCCGTCGTGACCCCGGCGGGTGAGCTGGATCACCACACCGCCGATCTGTTGCGCGAGCCGCTGGAGGACTGTCTCGCCAAGGGATTCAACCGGCTCGTCGTGGACTGCTCGCGGCTGGAGTTCTGCGACTCCACGGGGCTCAACGTCCTGCTGGGCGCGCGGTTGAAGGCGGAGGCGGCGGGGGGCGGAGTGCATCTGGTGGCCATGCAGCCGGTGGTCGCCCGCGTGTTCGAGATCACGGGGGCCGAAGCGGTCTTCACCCTGCACGACACGCTTGCGGCCGCCCTGGCCGACGAGTCCGACTGAGCCGTCCTTGTCCGGCCGACGGAGGGGTGCGTGTGCTTCCCGGGGCGGGCGTTTTCGCGCCGCGCCGGGTTCAGTGCCGAATACAGGGGTGTTCGTACGGTCCGGTCGGGCAGGAGAGACCCTGAACCGGCTGTGTACGACATTGCTGACTACGACTTTGAAACGTGAACCGGTGAATCGGTGAGGTGAAGCGCTGATGAGCACCACCCGGCCCTACTCGCCGGGCGACCGCGGTCCGGAGCCCGGCGGCGCTTCCGGGGCGTCCGCGTCCGCGCCGGTGCCTTCTTCGGGGGTTCCCGGGGCTTCCGCGGTTCCCTCGGCCCCCGCGGTGCCCGGGGCGCCTGGAACGGCGTCCGCGCCGGGGGGCGGCGGGCGGCAGGCCCGCAGGCTGAGCTTCGAGGACGCGAGCGGGGTCGTCCCGCTGGCCCGTGACTTCACCCGCGAGGCACTGTATGCCTGGGGCTGGCTGCCCTCCGCCACCGCGGACCAGCGTGCCGCCGCGGAGGACGTCCTGCTCGTGGTGTCCGAGCTGGTCACCAACGCGTGTCTCCATGCGGAGGGCCCGGACGAGCTGCGGATCACCTGCGAGAAGAAGGTGATCCGGCTGGAGGTCTCCGACCGCGGCACGGGCCAGCCTGCGCCGCGCACCCCGCACCGCGCGGGACGCCCCGGCGGCCACGGGATGTTCATCGTGCAGCGACTCTGCCTGGACTGGGGCGTCGTACGGACGCCGGGTGTCGCGGGCAAGCGGGTGTGGGCGGAGCTGGGCGCTCCGGCGTAAGGGGTTGCCGCCCCCGGGCTGCGTGCCCCGCGCCACCCGCGCACGTCGAACCGGAGCAGCTTCCCGGCGCCGCGCGGGAGCACGTCGTCGCCTCGCGCACATTCATCGCACACCTCGCCCAGAGCCTCTGAAAGGGAACGACGTGCAGCCCCTCACCTGGCACAAGTCCACTCGCAGTCCCGGCGGTTCGAACTGTCTCGAGACGGCCGCCACCCCGGCGACGATCCTCGTCCGGGGTTCCGAGAACCCGAACGGGCCCCGACTCGCCCCCCGTCCCGCCACGTGGACGCGCTTCGCCGTGTACGCCGCGGGGGATGCCCACGGACGGAGCCGGGGTTCTCGACCGTGACGACCACCCTGATGACGTATGCCGGCCCGGTCGACGACCTGGCGCCGGTGACACGCACCGGCGGCGTGCCGCTGGTGCCGGCCGGGTTCACCTGGCCGCAGTGCGCGGAGTGCTCGGGACCGATGCAGTTCCTCGCGCAGCTGCTGGTGAACGTCCCCGGCGCCCGGGGGGCCGAGGCGGCTGCGGTTGCCGAGCGCGTCCTGTCGGTCTTCATGTGCCAGAACGACCCCGGGCTGTGCGACGAGTGGGACCCGGCCGCGGGTGGCAACCGGGCACTGTTGTTCCCTCGCGCCGGACTCACGCCCGCCCCGGTGCCGGCAGGAGACGAGACCCGGCTGGCAGAGACCTGCGGCATCGACTGCACGGCGCGGGACGCGGGTCCCTACCACGAGGCGCGCGACATGTGGTCGGAGGCTTACGGCCGTCCCTTGCGGGACGTCCTCGGCCAGCTGGGCGGTACTCCGTCGTGGCTGCAGCACGACGAGACGCCGGCTTGTCCGTCGTGCGCGCGGCCGATGAGCTTCATGGCCCAGCTCGAGGAGGGACGCGACCACGGGACGGCGATGAACTTCGGTGGAGGCGGCTGCGGATACGCCTTCGCATGCGCGCCGTGCGAGAAGGGCTCGTTCCTGTGGCAGTGCTGACGGGCCGCTGCTGAGACGACGTCACTTCGAGTCCGGAGACCGGCCCTCGCCACCGTGACGGGCTGCTCGGCCCCGTCAGAGCAGACAGAACTCGTTGCCCTCCGGGTCCGCCATCACCACGTGGTCCGGTCTGCCCCGCAACCCCTCCTCGCGGACGACGGTCGCGCCCGCGGCGGTCAGCCGCTCCACCGCCTCGACCACGCGCGGCCGGCGCACCTCCCACGGTGTCTCACGGCCGCCACCGACCTGCACGTCGAGGTGCAGCCGGTTCTTCGCCACCTTCGGCTCCGGCACCTTCAGGAAGGACAGGGCGGGGCCCACGCCGTCCGGATCCGACAGGTAGGCCCCGTCGTCCCACTCGTCCTCCGGAACGTCGTGGTGGGCGAACCACTCCTCCCAGCTCTCGAACCCCGAGGGCGCGGGCTTCTCCGCGTAGCCCAGCGCCAGTGCCCAGAACGCCGCCAGGGTCGCCGGGTGCGCGCAGTCGATCGTCAAGCTCCACTTGGTCGCCATGAGCCGTGAGCCCTTCCCGGTCGGGGGAACGGACTGTCCCCCCCCCGCGCGCCGACCACGCGCCCCAACGCCCGGAGGGTCACCCCATCCGCCGGATGAGGTGACCCTCCGAGAGGAAGCGGGCGTGCCCGCAGGGCTCAGCGCACGTCGCCCATGAGTTCCTTGACGCGCTTGCGGTACATCCAGATCGCGACACCCGCGACCACCGCGAGGGTGGCCTCCGCGGCGACGATCCCCGTCTTGTTGAGGTCGACGCCGGCGATGGAGAGCAGGCCGGTCGTCGCGTCACCGGCGGTGACGGCCAGGAACCAGACGCCCATCATCTGCGAGGCGTACTTCACCGGCGCCATCTTCGTCGTCACCGACAGGCCGACCGGGGAGAGCATCAGCTCACCGCAGGTCTGGACGAAGTAGATCGCCACCAGCCACAGGGCCGCCGCCTTGTGGCCGCCCTCCGCGATGCCCAGCGGGGCCAGGAAGAGGAAGAAGGACGCGCCGACCAGGACCAGGCCGAAGGAGAACTTGACGACCGTGCTCGGTTCCTTGCCGCGGCGGTTGAGCGCCAGCCACACCGTGGCGAAGACCGGGGCCAGGGCCATGATGATGACCGGGTTGACCGACTGGAACCAGGAGACCGGGAACTCCCAGCCGAAGACACTGGTGTCCGTCGAGGAGTCGGCGAACAGCGACAGGGTCGAGCCGCCCTGGTCGTAGATCATCCAGAACACGGCCGCGGCGACGAAGAACCAGATGTACGCCGACATCTTGGACTGCTCGGCGCGGTCCAGGGACTTGTCGCGCTTGATGTTGGTCAGCACCAGCACCGGGACGATCACGCCGAGCAGGGTCAGCGGGACCAGGATCCAGTTCAGGGTGTAGTGGCCGGAGAAGCCGACGATCGCGTAGAAGACGACGGCCAGCGCGGCCCAGAACGCGGCCTTGCGCAGCGTCGAGGTCTTCTCCTCGAGGGACAGCGGCTTCGGCACCGTGCTGGAGTGCGGGGCCAGGTGGCGGCTGCCGATCAGGAACTGGATCACGCCCAGGCCCATGCCGACCGCGGCGAGCGCGAAGCCCAGGTGCCAGTTGACGTTCTCACCGATGGTGCCGATGGTCAGCGGCGCCGCGAAGGCACCCAGGTTGATGCCCATGTAGAAGACGGTGAAGCCACCGTCGCGACGCGGGTCGTCGGGGCCGCTGTAGAGCTGGCCGACCATCGTGGAGATGTTGGCCTTCAGCAGACCCGAGCCGATGGCGACCAGACCGAGGCCCGCGTAGAACGTGCCGGAGGACGGCAGCGCCAGCGTGAGGTGGCCGAGCATGATCACACCGCCGGCGATGGCGACGGTCTTGCGCGGGCCCCAGACGCGGTCGCCGAACCAGCCGCCCGGCATCGTGAGCAGGTACACCAGCGAGAGGTACACCGAGTAGATCGCGGTCGCGGTGCCGGCGCTCAGGCCGAGGCCACCCGGGGCGACGAGGTACAGCGGGAGCAGGGCCCTCATGCCGTAGTAGGAGAACCTCTCCCACATCTCGGTCATGAAGAGTGTGGCCAGTCCGCGGGGGTGGCCGAAGAAGGTCTTCTCGGAGCCGGGGGTGCCCGGGGTGACCGAGTCCTTCGTCAGGCTGGACGCCATGGTCGATCCTTGCTGGTCGGGACGCGCTCATGAGGCGATGCGCGCCCGGTGGGGGGCGGCCGGCACCGGCGGCCTTCCCCGCCCGTCCCACGCCTGGGGGATTCCGCTCCGGATTGCGAAGCGGTGGGCGGCGGCCACCGGGATCCACGCCTCCGTGCGCGTCACTGCACGCGGTGAGGCCCGGCCACAGGTCATTCCTTTCAAGGCCGGCCGTGGGGGCCGGCCCGCACACAAAAGAGACCTTCAGCGTCGAAACTGTCGCCAAAGGTCCTCTGGGTGCTACAGGCGCTGATTCACCATACGGCAGGACACCGCCCGGTATGGAAGGACTTGAGACGTGAATCACAGGTGACCGTGGAACCACGAACGATCTTTCGAAGGTTCCTTACAGGATGGCACCCCACAGCCGCAGGTGCGGATGCGGGTGGTCGGGGGCGGGTCGCGCGGCGCACGTCCGGCACCTGCCCGGCTCGTCCCCGAGTGGTCCACAGGTGACGCACAGGTGGTGTGCGGGCGGGAATGCCCTGGGTCGATCTTGCCCCGGGCGTTGCTCCGAGCGGTCTACCATCAGGTCATGACCCGTGTACTGCTCGCCGAGGACGACGCGTCCATCTCGGAGCCGCTGGCCCGCGCACTGCGCAGGGAAGGGTACGAGGTCGAGGTGCGTGAGGACGGACCCGCCGCACTCGACGCGGGGCTTCAGGGCGGCATCGACCTGGTCGTGCTGGACCTCGGCCTGCCGGACATGGACGGCCTCGAGGTCGCCCGCCGGCTGCGGTCCGAGGGCCATGCCGTGCCGATCCTGATCCTGACCGCGCGGGCCGACGAGGTGGACACCGTCGTCGGTCTCGACGCGGGCGCCGACGACTACGTCACCAAGCCCTTCCGCCTGGCCGAGCTGCTCGCCCGGGTCCGGGCCCTGCTCCGGCGCGGCGCGGTCGAGCCCCCGCAGCCGCCCGCCACCCACGGCGTGCGCATCGACGTCGAGTCGCACCGGGCCTGGATGGGCGAGGAGGAACTCCAGCTCACCGCGAAGGAGTTCGACCTGCTGCGGGTCCTGGTGCGCGACGCGGGCCGGGTCGTCACCCGCGACCAGCTGATGCGCGAGGTCTGGGACACCACCTGGTGGTCGTCGACCAAGACCCTCGACATGCACATCTCCTGGCTGCGCAAGAAGCTCGGCGACGACGCGGCCAACCCGCGCTACATCGCCACCGTGCGGGGCGTGGGCTTCCGTTTCGAGAAGAACTGACTCGCGAAGAACTGACTCGCGAAGAACTGAGTCGAGAAAGACTGAGTCGAGAAAGACTGAGCGAGCCCGCGAGGGCCCGCGCGGGCGACCCGGGTAAGAGGACATGCGCCGTCGACTGATCCAGTCCACGCTCGCCGTGGTGCTCGTCGTGATCGCCGTCTTCGGCGTCTCCCTCGTCATCGTCGAGACCCGGACCATCAGCAGCACCGCCCAGGAGCGGGTCGACCTGGAGGCGGTGCGGCTGGCCAGCATCGTCGACAGCCGGCTCATCGGCACCGGCTCCGTCGACGAGCGGTTCCTGCGGGAGCAGATCCGCGACGCCCGGTACGCCGTGATCCGCATCCCCGGCGAGCCGGTCATCGAGGTCGGCAGCAAGCCGTCCGGTGACGTCCTGCGGGGCAAGGCCACCGGCGAGGAGGGCGAGACGGTCCTCGTCGAGGAGCCCAGCTCCTCGGTGACCCGGGAGGTGGGCCGCACCCTGCTGATCATCGGCCTGGTGGCGCTGCTCGCGGTGATCGCCGCCGTACTGCTGGCGATCCGGCAGGCCAACCGCCTCTCCTCCCCGCTCACCGACCTCGCGGAGACCGCCGAACGCCTCGGCTCCGGCGATCCCCGCCCGCGGCACAAGCGGTACGGCGTCCCCGAGCTGGACCGCGTCGCCGACGTGCTGGACTCCTCCGCCGAGCGCATCGCCCGGATGCTCACCGCCGAGCGCCGCCTGGCCGCCGACGCCTCCCACCAGCTGCGTACGCCGCTGACCGCGCTGTCGATGCGGCTGGAGGAGATCACCCTCACCGACGAACCGGAGACGGTGAAGGAGGAGGCGACGATCGCGCTGTCGCAGGTGGAGCGGCTGACGGACGTCGTGGACCGGCTGCTGACCAACTCCCGCGACCCGCGCAGCGGCTCCGCCGTCACCTTCGAGCTGGACGACGTCATCCAGCAGCAGATCGCCGAGTGGCGCCCCGCCTACCGCAGCGAGGGGCGGGCCATCGTCAGCTCGGGCAAACGCCATCTGACGGCCGTGGGCACCCCGGGCGCCGTGGCGCAGGTGCTGGCCGCGCTGATCGAGAACTCCCTGATGCACGGCGGCGGCACCGTGGCCCTCAGGACCCGGGTGACCGGCAACCAGGCCGTGGTCGAGGTCACCGACGAGGGCCCCGGCGTCCCGGGCGACCTGGGGGCGCGGATCTTCGAGCGGGCGATCAGCGGGCGCAACTCCACGGGCATCGGCCTCGCCGTCGCCCGCGACCTGGCCGAGGCGGACGGCGGACGGCTCGAGCTGCTCCAGGGGCGTCCGCCGGTCTTCGGGCTGTTCCTGTCCCGTACCCCGCCACCGAAGAAACCCTCGGGGGAGGGCGGCCAGACGGTGCGCTGAGGGCGCGCGGGGGAGCGGGTCAGCGCTGACCGGCAGGGGCGCCGTCGGTGCGGGGGAGCGCGGTGGGGTGCTCGTGCTCCAGGAAGGTCTCGGCCCGCGTCGCCGCCGGTTCACGGGCGGGCAGCGCCCGGAAGACCCAGCTGCGGTACGACCAGAAGCGGAACAGGGTGCCGATCCCGATGCCGAGGAACTTGAAGATGTTGCTCTGCAGCGGACTGTCCCAGCCGAACCCGTACGTCGCCGTGTAGAGCACGCCGTTCTCGATCACCAGCCCGACCGCGCTGAACACCAGGAACAGCGACATCTCGCGGGTCTGACCGCTCTTGTCGCGGTCGCGGTAGGTGAAGTACCGGAAGCCCACGTAGTTGAAGGCGATCGCGACGATCGTGGCGATGATGCTGGCCCGCACCACCTGGAGGTCGGTCGTGTGCCGGACGAAGTTGAAGACGAGGAGGTTGACCAGCACTCCCGCGCCGCCCACGGCGCCAAACTTCACGACCTCGCGCACGAGCCGGTCGATCCGCCCCCGCACCCCGTCGCGGGGCGCGTCGGGCGCGGAGGGAGCCGTGTGAGCACCCGAGGAACCATGTCCCATGGCCGTGCAGGCCCCCGTCCATCAATCGGCGTCAATCCGTTCATGCTAACCACCCGGACGCGCGATCTTCCTGCGGACGGGCGCACGGGGGGCGGAACGGGCACGGGGAACGGCGGGAAACGGCCGGTAAACAGGTGGGCTCCGCGCGGCCGATACGCTAGGGGTGTGACGTTCCCCGTAGTCGGCATGGTCGGCGGTGGCCAGCTCGCTCGTATGACACACGAGGCGGGCATCCCGTTGGGCATCAGGTTCAAGCTTCTCAGTGACACTCCTCAGGACTCTGCGGCGCAGGTCGTGAACGAAGTCGTCGTCGGCGACTATCGCGATCTGGACACGTTGCGCGAGTTCGCGCGCGGCTGTGACGTGATCACCTTCGATCACGAGCACGTGCCGACCGAGCACCTCAAGGCCCTCGAGGCGGACGGCATCCCCGTCCGCCCCGGCCCCGAGGCGCTCGTGCACGCCCAGGACAAGGGCGTGATGCGCGCGAAACTCGACGCGATCGGTGTGCCCTGCCCGCGACACCGGATCGTGAGCGATCCGGCCGACGTGGCCGCCTTCGCGGCGGAGGGCGACGGGTTCCCCGTGGTCCTCAAGACCGTCCGCGGCGGGTACGACGGCAAGGGCGTGTGGGTCGTGCACTCCGTCGAGGAGGCCGCCGAGCCCTTCCGCGCCGGTGTGCCCGTGCTGGCGGAGGAGAAGGTCGACTTCGTCCGCGAGCTGGCCGCCAACGTGGTCCGCTCCCCGCACGGCCAGGCGGTCGCCTACCCGGTCGTCGAGTCCCAGCAGGTCGACGGCGTCTGCGACACGGTGATCGCCCCGGCGCCCGACCTCGACGAGGAGCTGGCCCTGCGCGCCGAGGAGATGGCGCTCGGCATCGCCAAGGAGCTGGGCGTCGTCGGCCACCTCGCCGTCGAGCTGTTCCAGACCCGCGACGGCCGCGTCCTCGTCAACGAACTGGCGATGCGCCCGCACAACTCCGGCCACTGGACCATGGACGGCGCGATCACCTCGCAGTTCGCCAACCACGTCCGCGCGGTCCTCGACCTCCCGCTCGGCGACCCGCGCCCGCGCGCCAGGTGGACGGTCATGGTCAACGTCCTGGGCGGCGACTACCCGGACATGTACTCCGCGTACCTGCACTGCATGGCCCGCGACCCGCAGCTCAAGATCCACATGTACGGCAAGGACGTGAAGCCCGGCCGCAAGGTCGGACACGTCAACACCTACGGCGACGACCTGGACGACGTGCTGGAGCGCGCCCGTCACGCTGCCGGCTACCTGAGAGGGACGATCACCGAATGAGCCAGGCCAGCCCGGCGAACCCGGTCGTAGGCATCGTCATGGGGTCGGACTCCGACTGGCCCGTGATGGAGGCCGCCGCCAAGGCACTCGACGAGTTCGAGATCCCCTACGAGGTCGACGTCGTCTCCGCGCACCGCATGCCGCACGAGATGATCGCGTACGGCGAGCAGGCCGCCGGACGGGGCCTGAAGGCGATCGTCGCGGGCGCGGGCGGCGCCGCCCACCTGCCCGGCATGCTCGCCTCCGTCACCCCGCTGCCGGTCATCGGCGTCCCGGTGCCGCTGAAGTACCTGGACGGCATGGACAGCCTTCTGTCCATCGTCCAGATGCCGGCCGGCGTCCCCGTGGCCACCGTCTCCGTCGGCGGCGCCCGCAACGCCGGTCTGCTGGCCGCCCGCATCCTCGCCGCCCACGACGAGGAGCTGCTGGGCCGGATGCGCGAGTTCCAGCAGGAACTCAACGACCAGGCCACCGAGAAGGGCAAGCGACTGCGCAACAAGGTCGCGAGCTCGACGGCCGGCTTCGGCTTCGGGAAGTGAGCCGGATGACCTCCCTGGACCGGGCCCGCGAACTGCTGCGCGAGTTCCCCGTCGTCGACGGGCACAACGACCTGCCCTGGGCGCTGCGCGAGCAGGTCCGCTACGACCTCGACGCCCGCGACATCGCCGCCGACCAGTCCGCCCACCTGCACACCGACCTGGCCCGGCTGCGGTCCGGCGGCGTCGGCGCGCAGTACTGGTCGGTGTACGTCCGCTCCGACCTGCCCGGCGCGGTGACGGCGACGCTGGAGCAGATCGACTGCGTACGGCGGCTCATCGACCGCCACCCCGGCGAGCTGCGCGCGGCGCTGACCGCCGCCGACATGGAGGCGGCCCGCGCCGAAGGCCGTATCGCCTCCCTCATGGGCGCCGAGGGCGGCCACTCCATCGACAACTCGCTGGCCACCCTGCGCGCCCTGTACGCGCTCGGCGTGCGCTACATGACGCTCACCCACAACGACAACAACGCGTGGGCGGACTCGGCGACCGACGAGCCCGGCGTCGGCGGTCTGTCGGCCTTCGGCCGCGAGGTCGTGCGGGAGATGAACCGCGAGGGCATGCTGGTCGACCTCTCGCACGTCGCGGCGACGACGATGCGCGCCGCGCTGGACACCTCCACCGCGCCGGTGATCTTCTCGCACTCGTCCTCCCGCGCGGTGTGCGACCACCCGCGCAACATCCCGGACGACGTCCTGGAGCGGCTGCCGGCCAACGGCGGCATGGCGATGGTGACGTTCGTGCCGAAGTTCGTGCTCCAGGCGGCCGTGGACTGGACCGCCGAGGCCGACGAGAACATGCGCGCCCACGGCTTCCACCACCTCGACTCGGGCCCCGAGGCGATGAAGGTCCACGCGGCCTTCGAGGAGCGCGTCCCGCGTCCCGTCGCCACCGTCTCCACGGTCGCCGACCATCTCGACCACATGCGCGAGGTCGCCGGCGTCGACCACCTCGGCATCGGTGGCGACTACGACGGCACGCCCTTCACCCCGGACGGCCTCGACGACGTCTCCGGCTACCCGAACCTGATCGCCGAGCTGCTGGACCGCGGCTGGTCCCAGGCCGACCTGGCCAAGCTCACCTGGAAGAACGCGGTCCGGGTGCTGGACGCGGCGGAGGACGTGGCCCGGGGGCTCCGGGAGACGCGGGGGCCGTCCCACGCCACCATCGACCAGCTGGACGGCTGAGCCGCCCGCTTCCGCCCGGCGGGTGGGGCCCGGGTACCCCCGAACGCCCCACCCACCAGGAAGCCCTTACCGCTCCGTGCCACGGTGGCCGTATCTCACGACGACCGTACGGAGCACCGCCATGGCAGATCTCCAGGACGACCTGCACACCGGTAGCGAGGCCGGTGGGCTCGACGACCTGCCCGTGCCGCTCGCCGCGGAGGCCTTTCCGCCGGAGCCCTACGCGCCCGTGTCCGACCCCGACGACGAGCCGCTGACCCGGGCGCACGCCGTGCTGGCCGCCCACCCCGTCGCCGACGGCTGCAACGGGCTGCCCTGGGCGCTCAGGCACCTGCCCTGGTACGACCTGGAGCTGGGGGAGAGCGCCGTCGACACCGATGTGCCGCGGCTGCGCGAGGGGCACGTGGGGGCGCTGCTGTGGTCGCTGCACCTGCCCGAGTCCGTCGACGGGGACCGCGCGGTCGGCGCCACGCTGGAGCAGCTGGACCTGGTCAAGACGGTCGTGCGGGCCCACCCCGAGGGCCTGCGGCTGGCGTACGACGCGGGGCAGGCCATCGACGCCCGCAACTGCGGCCGGGTCGCCGTGCTGCCCGGTCCCGCGGGCGCCGCCGCGATCGGCGACCGCTTCGGCATCCTGCGCTCCCTGCACGCCCTCGGCCTGCGCGCGCTGACGCTGTCCGGGGTGAGCTGGGCGGGCGAGGCGGGGCTGACCCGGTTCGGCGAGGAGGTCGTCCGCGAGATGAACCGCCTCGGTGTGGTCGCCGACCTCTCCGGCGCCGGTGCCGAGACGGTCCGCCGTACCTTCGCGGTGTCCAAGGCGCCCGCGCTGTGCACCCGCTCCGCCGCCCGCGCCCTGCGCCCGCACCCCGCCAACCTGCCCGACGACCTGCTGGTGGAGCTGGGCGCGGCCGGCGGACTGTGCATGGTGCCGCTGACCGCCGAGCAGACCGGCCCGACCGTCCGGGACGTCGCCGACCACCTCGACCACGTCCGCACGGTGGCCGGCCCGCGGAGCGTCGGCCTGTCCGGCACCTACGACACCGGCACCGCCCACCCGCTGGAGCTGGGCGACCCCTCCTGCTACCCCCGGCTCGTCGCCGAACTGCTCCGCCGAGGCTGGGACGAGGCGGACGTCGCCCTGCTGACCTGGGGCAACGTCCAGCGCGTCCTGCGTGCCGCGGCCTTCACGGCGAAGGCGGCCCAGCTGCGCCGCGAGCCGTCCACGGCCACCATCGCCGACCTGGACGGCTGAGCGGGCGGCGTTCCCCGGGCGCGGCGGTTCAGCAGGCGCAGAGGCAGAACGGGTGTCCCGCCGGGTCGGCGTAGACCCGGAAGGTCCGGGTGCGGTCCTCCGCGTCCAGCGGGCGGGCGCCCGCCTCGAGGACGGCCTTCTCGGCCGCGTCCAGGTCCGTGACGGTGAGGTCGAGGTGGAACTGCTGCGAGTCGTCGGGCGCGGGCCACTTCGGCGGTACGAAGCCGGGGGCGGCCTGGAACGCCAGCTCTCGTCCGCCCGGCAGCTTCAGGTCGACCCAGTCGCCCTCCCCCTCGACGGTGCCGCCGAGCACCTCGGCGTAGAAGCGGGCCAGTGCGCGGGGCTCGGGGCAGTCCAGGACGACGGGACCCAGTTCGGCGACAGCCATGACTTCCTCCTTGAAGCGTGCGGTCAGGGGTGACCGGTGCGGTTACCCGTAAGAGCGAGTAACCGGTAACGGTTACTGCATGCTGCCGTATTGGCGGTAACGTCGCAAGCATGAGTGAGCGATCGCCCGCGCCGGGCGGCCTGGAACTGGTCGAGGCCCTGGTGAACACGCTGCTGGACGTCGAGACGGGCGCCGACTCGCTGGACACCCCGGAGAACCGGGCGCGCTTCGGTCTGACGGAGGACGACCTGCCCGCGGCCCGCGAGCTGCGCGAGTCCCTGCGCGCCACCCTGCTCGCGCACGCCGGCCATCCGCCGCACCGCGCGGTGACCCCGCTGGGCGAGCTGCTGGCCGCCGCCCCGCTCGTCGTCACCGTCGACGCGGCCGACGGCGCGGCCGGCCTCGCCCCGGCCTGCGCCGCCCCGGCCGGGCAGGGCTCCCTGACCGCCCGCGTCGCCGCCGCCGTCGCCCAGGCGCTGGTGGACGGCACCTGGAGCCGCTTCAAGGCCTGCGAGGCCCCCGACTGCCACTGGGCGTACTACGACCGCAGCCCGGCCGGACGCGGCCGCTGGTGCTCCATGCAGGTGTGCGGTGCCCGCGCCAAGATGCGCCGGTACCGGGCCAAGGACTCGTAAAACACCGCCCGCTTCACGGGCCGCCCGGCCGCACCCTGCGGCAGAATGCGGACGGACGCCGGTTCGGCCGACTGAGCCTCGGCCGAACCGGCGTCCGTCCGCGCCCGTCCTGGCGGACTAGGCGGTCGGGCGGCCCATCGCCCGGTACGTCCAGCCGGCCTTCCGCCACAGCGTCGGGTCCAGCGCGTTGCGCCCGTCCAGGATCACCCGGGCCGTCGCCGCCTCGCCCAGCACCTCCGGGTCCAGCTCGCGGAACTCCCGCCACTCGGTGAGGTGCAGCACGACGTCCGCGCCCCGCACCGCCTCCAGCGCCGAGTCGGCGTACCCGAGGGTCGGGAAGAGCCGCCGGGCGTTGTCCATGCCCTTGGGGTCGTACACCGTGACCTGGGCGCCCTGGAGGTGGACCTGCCCGGCGACGTTCAGCGCGGGGGAGTCCCGTACGTCGTCCGAGTCGGGCTTGAAGGTGGCGCCCAGCACCGCGATCCGCTTGCCGAGGAACGGGCCGCCGCCCAGCGCCTGCCGGGTCAGCTCCACCATCTGCCCCCGCTGGCGCATGTTGATCGAGTCGATCTCGCGCAGGAAGGTCAGCGCCTGGTCGGCGCCCAGCTCACCCGCGCGCGCCATGAAGGCGCGGATGTCCTTGGGCAGACAGCCGCCGCCGAAGCCGATCCCGGCCCGCAGGAACTTCCGGCCGATCCGGTCGTCGTACCCGATGGCCTCCGCCAGCTTGGCCACGTCGCCGTCGGCCGCCTCGCACACCTCCGCCATCGCGTTGATGAACGAGATCTTGGTGGCGAGGAAGGAGTTCGCCGAGGTCTTCACCAGCTCGGCGGTCGGGAAGTCCGTGACGACGAACGGCGAGCCCTCCGCGATCGGCGTGGCGTACACCTCCCGCAGCAGCTTCTCGGCCCGCTCGCTGCGCACGCCGACCACGAGCCGGTCCGGGTGCAGCGTGTCCTCGACGGCGAAGCCCTCGCGCAGGAACTCCGGGTTCCAGGCCAGCTCGGCCTCGTGGCCGGCCGGCGCGTGCTCGGTCAGGTAGGAGGCCAGCCGGTCGGCGGAGCCCACCGGCACCGTCGACTTGCCGACGACCAGCGCGGGGCCGGTCAGATGCGGTGCGAGCGAGGCCAGCGCGGAGTCGACGTACGACATGTCGCAGGCGTACTCGCCGTGCTTCTGCGGGGTGTTCACACACAGGAAGTGCACGTCGCCGAAGGCCGCGACCTCGGCGAAGTCGGTGGTGAAGCGCAGCCGCCCGCTGGAGCCCTCGATCCCGGCGACGTGCCTGGCCAGTAGCTCCTCCAGGCCCGGCTCGTACATCGGGACCTGGCCCCGCTGGAGCATCTCGATCTTCTCGGGCACCACGTCGAGACCCAGCACTTCGAAGCCGAGCTCGGCCATGGCCGCCGCGTGCGTCGCGCCGAGATAACCGGTACCGATCACGGTGATCTTCAGGGCCATGGGTGCTCCAGAGGTGTACGGCATGGGTGCGCGCCCGAGCATATCGGGGACGCGGGAAGAGCCTTTCGAGGCCTTGGGGCCGGCTGTCGTCAAGCTCACCTATCCATGAACGCGGACGGGCTCTAAAATTTGGGTTACTTAACGGTAGTTAGCGTGCCCAGCATCACCGCGTTTTGGAGCGTGAGACACCTTGGCCGGATCGGCTGACTTCGACCTGTACCGCCCGTCGGAGGAGCACGACATGCTCCGCGACGCAGTCCGCTCGCTGGCCGAGGCGAAGATCGCGCCGTACGCCGCCGCGGTGGACGAGGAGGCCCGCTTCCCGCAGGAGGCCCTGGACGCCCTCACCGCGAACGACCTGCACGCGGTGCACGTCCCCGAGGAGTACGGCGGCGCGGGCGCCGACGCGCTCGCCACGGTCATCGTGATCGAGGAGGTGGCCCGCGTCTGCGCGTCCTCGTCCCTGATCCCGGCCGTGAACAAGCTCGGCTCGCTGCCGGTGATCCTCTCCGGCTCCGAGGAGCTGAAGAAGAAGTACATGACCCCGCTCGCCAAGGGCGACGGCATGTTCTCCTACTGCCTCTCCGAGCCCGACGCGGGCTCCGACGCGGCCGGCATGAAGACCAAAGCCGTCCGCGACGGCGACTTCTGGGTGCTCAACGGCGTCAAGCGCTGGATCACCAACGCGGGCGTCTCCGAGTACTACACGGTGATGGCCGTCACCGACCCGAGCAAGCGCTCCAAGGGCATCTCCGCCTTCGTCGTCGAGAAGTCCGACGAGGGCGTCTCCTTCGGCGCCCCGGAGAAGAAGCTCGGCATCAAGGGCTCCCCGACCCGCGAGGTCTACCTCGACAACGTCCGCATCCCCGCCGACCGCATGATCGGCGCGGAGGGCACCGGCTTCGCCACCGCGATGCAGACGCTGGACCACACCCGCATCACCATCGCCGCCCAGGCCCTCGGCATCGCCCAGGGCGCCCTCGACTACGCCAAGGGCTACGTCAAGGAGCGCAAGCAGTTCGGCAAGCCGATCGCCGACTTCCAGGGCATCCAGTTCATGCTCGCGGACATGGCCATGAAGATCGAGGCCGCCCGCCAGCTCACCTACGCGGCGGCCGCCAAGTCGCAGCGGGGTGACGGCGACCTGACCTTCCAGGGCGCCGCCGCCAAGTGCTTCGCCTCCGACGTGGCCATGGAGGTCACCACGGACGCCGTCCAGCTGCTCGGCGGCTACGGCTACACCCGTGACTACCCGGTGGAGCGCATGATGCGCGACGCCAAGATCACGCAGATCTACGAGGGCACCAACCAGGTCCAGCGCATCGTCATGGCGCGCAACCTGCCGTAGCGGCCGGTGTACCGCAGCGAGGGGCGTCCGGCGACGGGCGCCCCTCGCTCGTCGTGACGGATTGTCAGTGGCGGGTGAGACGGTGGATCCATCGAGTCGGGAAGCCGCCGATCGGCAATCGGTAAGAGGGGGATCCGCCATGTCCGGACACCAGAACTACATCAACCACGTCGCTCTCGTGCTGGACGCCAGTTCGTCCATGTCCCGCCTGAGCCACAAGGTGGTCGAGGTCGCCGACCAGCAGATCGCCTACCTGGCCCGCCGCTCGCAGGAGCTGGACCAGGAGACCCGCGTCACGGTGTACGTCTTCGCCGACCGCGTGCAGTGCGTGATCTACGACAAGGACGTGCTGCGGATGCCGTCCCTGAAGCAGATGTACCGGGTCGGCGGCATGACGGCGCTGCTGGCGGCCACGCTCAAGTCCCAGCACGAGCTGGCGCAGACGGCCCAGCTCTACGGGGACCACAGCTTCCTCACCTTCGTCCTCACCGACGGCCAGGAGAACGTGAGCCACCGCTGCCCGGACGCCCCCGCCAAGGACCCGCGCGCCCTGGTCGAGGCCGTGTCCCGGATGATCGAGACGCAGGAGGACAACTGGACGCTGGCCGTCCTCGTGCCCGACCAGATGGGCAAGCGCGAGGCCATGCAGTACGGCTTCCCGAAGGACAACGTCGCCATCTGGGACGCCACCAGCACCCAGGGCCTGGAAGAGGCCGGACAGGTCATCCAGGAGGCCACCGAGAAGTTCATGGTGGGCCGCACCAAGGGCATCCGGGGCTCGCGGGCCGTCTTCTCCGCCGGCGCGGACACGGTCAACAAGGACACCATCAAGGCGGCCGGGCTCACCCCGGTGGAGTCCTCGAAGTACCAGCTGGTCGACGTGACCCGCGACGCGGCGATCCGCGACTGGGTCGTCGAGTGCGGGCACACCTACCGCACCGGCGGCGCGTTCTACCAGCTGAGCAAGTCGGAGAAGGTCCAGCCGAAGAAGCAGATATCGGTGCTGGAGAAGAAGACGGACCGGGTGTACACGGGGCCCGAGGCCCGCGCCCTGCTCGGCCTGCCGGACGTCGAGGTCCGCATCAAGCCGGACCACAACGACGACTTCACGATCTTCGTGCAGAGCACGAGCGTGAACCGGAAATTGGTCCCGAACACACGCCTCCTGCTCATGCTCTGACGCCCCTGCCGTCTGCGATGCCCGCGACGTCCCGGGCGGAGGTCAGTCCTCGTACCCCTCCGCCACCCGGCGCTCCCGCAGCTCCATGATCGCGCGGCGGCGGGCCAGGCGGTGGGTGCGGCGGATCTGGGCCTCCTGGTAGCGGCGCTTGTCCTTCTCGGTCTCGGGCAGCACCGGAGGCACCGTGCGGGGCTTGCCGTCGGCGTCCACGGCGGCGAAGACCAGGTAGGCCGAGCCGACCTGGGTGGCCGGCGTGGACTCGTTCCAGCGCTCGGCCATGACCCGGACGCCCACCTCCATGGAACTGCGGCCGGTCCAGTTGACCTGCGCCTTCACATGGACGAGGTCACCGACGCGGACCGGCTCGAGGAACGCCATCTCGTCCATGGACGCGGTGACGGCGGGTCCGCCGGAGTGCCGTCCGGCCACGGCGCCCGCCGCGTCGTCGACGAGCTTCATGATCACACCGCCGTGCACCGTGCCCAGAAGGTTGGTGTCGCCGTGCGTCATGATGTGGCTGAGGGTGGTGCGGGAGGCCGAGGTCGGCTTGCCCGGGATCTCCGGGAGCGCCTGCTGCGCGGCCGAGGCCTGTTCTGCCTGGTCTGTCATGCGCTCCACCTTATGCCGGGGCTGCACCGGCGTGATTTTGTGTCGGGTTCGCAACAGCACTGCCCTGATTTTCCGACATACCTTGTAACGCCCACAGGGCAGCCCGGCACACTGGGCCCATGAATGATTGGCCCGAGGGATGGTCCGGTGACAACCGCGGCAGCGGATACGGACGCGGCAGCGCGAGTGCACGGCCCGAGAGCGCCCGCGTGATGCGTCAGGTCCGCCGCGGCGGGACGCCGCCCGGCCCGGGCCCGTCGGCCCCGCCGTACGGCGCCGGCGTGCCCCAGCAGCCGTCGTACACCGACGGCCAGGGACACGGCGGCGACGGCTACAACACCGGCCAGGTCTACGGCGGCAGCGGCGGCGGCCAGGGCCCCGGCCGCCAGGCGCAGGGCCGGCCCGCGCCGGACTGGCGCCGCCGGATCAAGTGGACCGCGATCACGGTGGTGACCGTGCTCGTCGTCACCACCGTCGGCACCTACTTCTGGGCCGACTCCAAGCTCAACCGCGACGTCGACCTGTCCAAGGTCATCGAGCGGCCCGAGGCCGGCGAGGGTACCAACTACCTGATCGTCGGGTCCGACAGCCGTGAGGGCATGTCCAAGGACGAGATGAAGGACCTGCACACCGGCTACGCCGAGGGCAAGCGCACCGACTCGATGATGATCCTGCACACCGGGGACAACGGGTCGACGCTGATCTCCCTGCCCCGCGACTCGGACGTGGAGATCCCGAGCTTCGTCGGTTCCGAGTCCGGCAAGAAGTACCCGGGCACGGGCCGGCACACCAAGCTGAACGCCGCCTACGCCGAGGACGGCCCCGAACTGCTGGTGCGCACCGTCGAGCACAACACCGGGCTGCGCCTGGACCACTACGTGGAGATCGGCTTCGGCGGCTTCGCCAACATCGTGGACGCGGTCGGCGGCGTCGAGATCGACATCCCGCAGGACATCAAGGACAAGAAGTCCGGCGCCGACTTCAAGAAGGGCAAGCAGACCCTGAACGGCCAGGAGGCCCTCGCCTTCGTCCGCACCCGGTACGCCCTGCCCGGCTCCGACCTGGACCGCACCAAGAACCAGCAGAAGTTCCTGTCGGCGCTGGCGAGCCAGGTGGCCACCCCGTCGACGGTCCTCAACCCGTTCAAGCTGTACCCGACCATGGGCGCGGGACTGGACTCCCTCATCGTCGACAAGGACATGGGCCTGTTCGACCTGGCGAGCATGTTCTGGGCGATGAAGAGCGTCAGCGGCGGCGACGGCACCTCGATGAACATGCCGGTCTCCGGCAGCGTCGGCGGCAACCTCAAGTGGGACGACGCCAAGGTCAAGAAGCTCGTCGAGGAGCTGAAGAACGACGAGAAGGTGACCGTCTCCGGCAACTGAGCAGGTGCGCGCCGGTCTCCCCGGCGCGCTCACTCCTCGTCGCAGACCACCTCGTCGCCCCGCACCACCGTGCCCGACTCCTGCGGCGGGTCGGCCGGCCGCACCTTCGCCACCTTCTCGAAGTCGGCGCCCGCGATCACCTTCAGCGTCGCCCCCTGCCCCTTGACCGGCTTCAGCTCGCTGCCGGGCAGGGCGGCGGCCAGCGACTTCGCCGACTGGTCCCAGCGCGGGTCGTAGGCGACGACGGTCCGCTCGACCGCCCGGTCGGCGGCGTTGCGCGGCGCCTTGGTGGTGCGGAACCCGGTCGCCGCCAGCGCGTCGTCCACCCGCTTGCCGAGACCCGGGGTGCGGGTGCCGTTCTCCACCTGGACGCGGATCTGCTTCGGGTCCACGGGGACCCGCACCGGCCTCGGCCCCTTGGGCTTCGGCTTCGGTGCGGCCAGCGGCTTGTCCTCGCGCAGGGCGTCGAAGATCCGCTCCGACTTCACCGGGTCCCACTTCAGGGTCGATCCGACGCCCTTGACGGCGTAGCCCATCTGCCCGATCGGCACGGTGGTGAACTCGGAGGACGACGGAGAGAAGTTCCGCATCGCCCGCCCGAGCGTCAGCAACTCGTCGGTGCCGAAGCCCTGGTCGGCGCGGACCGAGCCGAGGACGGCCCGGGTGACGTCACGGAACTTCAGCGGGTTCAGCAGGATGCCCGAGGAGGTCGCCCGGTCGATCAGGGCGGCCATGAAGCGCTGCTGGCGCTTCATCCGGCTCAGGTCGGAGGCGCCGTCGAGGTGGCGTGAGCGTACGTACTGGAGCGCCTGCCCGCCCATCAGCGTGTGGGTGCCGGGGGCGAGGTCGAGTCCGGTGTAGCTGTCCTTGAGCGGCTGGACGGTGCAGATCTTCACCCCGCCGAGCACGTCCACGGTCTTCATGAAGCTGGTGAAGTCGACCTCCAGATAGTGGTCGATCTTCACGCGGGTCATGTTCTCGACCGTGCGGATGGTCAGCTGCGGGCCGCCCTCGGCGTAGGCCGCGTTCAGCTTCAGCGGGTGCCCCTCGTGGTGCTCGCCCGTGGTGCGGTCGGTGTGGCCGGGCGTCTCGGCGTACGAGTCGCGCGGCAGGCTGACCACGCTCGCGCGCTCCCGGTCCTCCGAGATGTGCACGATCATGATGGTGTCGGTGCAGTGGCAGGGGGCGCCGCCCAGCTTGTACTTGCGCCGCTCCTCCTCGGTGATCTCGTCCCGGCCGTCGGTGCCGACCATCAGGACGTTCATGCCGTCGCCCGCCCTGGGCCGGTTCTTCATGTCCTTGAACGCGTCGACCCGCGAGATGTCCGAGTCCAGGCCGGTGAGCACGGCGTGCCCGATCCCGGCGGAGCCGAGCACCACCACCGACAGAGCGGTCACCGCCCGCATGGCCCAGCGCGGCCTCTTCCGCCGTACGGGGGGCCTCGGCGGGCGCCGGGACGGCCGGGAGCCGCCGCGCTGCGACGCGGGCCCGCCCCGGCCGGTCGAGGCCGGGACCCGGGACGGGCGGGGCGGCGTGGGCAAGGGGACACCTCCGCGGGGACGGGCCCCTGGGCGTGGAGCGTGAGGCCGGACGTGGGATTCGTGAGCACCGTAGGCCCATACGATCTGCTGCCCGGCGCTGTGACCCCCGCGGCGCGCACTCGTGTCCCCCGTTCGCGGTAACGTGAGCACCGATGAACGCCAAGTCCGACGTGCGGCTGCCCGCCGTTTCCGTGATCATGCCCGTCCTCAACGAGGAGCGGCACCTGCGCGGCGCCGTCCGCGCCATCCTCGCCCAGGAGTACGCCGGCGAGATGGAGGTCGTCATCGCCGTCGGTCCGTCCTCGGACCGTACGGAGGAGATCGCCGCCGAGCTCGTCGCCGAGGATCCGCGCGTGCACACCGTGCCGAATCCCACCGGCCGTACGCCCGCCGCGCTGAACGCCGCGATCAAGGCCTCCCGCCATCCGGTGGTCGTCCGCGTCGACGGCCACGGCATGCTGTCGCCGAACTACATCTCCACGGCCGTACGGCTCCTGGAGGAGACCGGCGCGCAGAACGTGGGCGGCATCATGCACGCCGAGGGCGAGAACGCCTGGGAGGACGCCGTCGCCGCCGCGATGACGTCGAAGATCGGCGTGGGCAACGCGGCCTTCCACACGGGCGGACAGGCCGCGCCCGCCGAGACCGTCTACCTCGGCGTGTTCCGCCGCGAGGCGCTGGAGCGGCAGGGCGGCTACAACGAGGAGTTCATCCGCGCCCAGGACTGGGAGCTGAACTTCCGCATCCGCGAGGCCGGCGGCCTGATCTGGTTCTCGCCGGAGCTGCGGGTGTCCTACCGCCCGAGGCCGAGCATGCGGGCGCTGGCGAAGCAGTACAAGGACTACGGCCGCTGGCGGCACGTCGTCGCCCGCTACCACTCCGGCTCCATCAACCTGCGCTACCTCGCCCCGCCGACCGCCGTGTGCGCCATCGCGGCCGGTGTCGTGGTGGGCGCCGCGCTGACCCCGTGGGGCTTCGTCGTCCCCGGCGGCTACCTCGCGGCGATCGTCGCGGGCTCGCTGCCCGCCGGCAAGGGGCTCGGGCTGAAGGCGCGGGCGCAGATCCCGGTGGCGCTGGCGACCATGCACATGTCGTGGGGCTGGGGCTTCCTGACCAGCCCGAAGTCGCTGGCCAGGAAGGTCATCGCCTCACGGCGCCCGGCGGTCCGGCCGGACGCGGACGCCACGGACGCCGCCGGGACGCGCTGACGCCCGTCGGCACCAGGCCTCGGGTCCGAGGCCCGGCTCAGGACCAGGTGAACGCCGGGTTCACATGCATGCAGGCGCTCTCGTCGGCGCCGTTGAGGGCCTCGGCGGACTCGGGGGTGCGGTCGTCGCTCCCGGGCGCCCGGTACGCCGTACCCTCGCGCCAGTCGGCGCCCACGACGAGGGTGACGCCGGACACGTCCGTCGACCGCTTCACCGAACTCGCCGGAACGCCCAGGGACTTGGCGACGCGCCGTGCGTCGCCCTCCAGATCGGCGCTCGGGTAGCGGATCACCGTACGGTCCTCGCTCGGCAGTACCGACGGGTCCGCGACGGCCTTCGTGAAGCCCCGTTCCACCAGGAGCCCGGCGATCGCGTTCGCGCGCCCCGGGGCGGTGCCCAGTTCGTCGGTGCGGGTGCCGTTGCGGACCTGCACCGCGATGTCGTCGTCGGGTGCGGCCGGGTCGGCCGGGGGCTCCGGCTCCGCGTCGGGCTTCTTCTTCGCGTCCTTGCCGTCCAGGGCGATGTCCTCGCGCACCAGCCGGAACAGCTGCTCCGCGTCCTCGGTCGGCTCGACGCGGGCGCCCACGTACCGGTTGGGCATCGTGGTCATGGTGATGCGCTCGGGCTTCACCGTGCGCAGCTCGTTGCTGAGGTCGTACAGCTTCTTGACGGAGTCCAGGCCCGGGTCGACGGTGAGCGCCGCGGTGGCCTCCTCGGCGAGCCTGCGCAGCCTGTTCGGGCTGCTGAGGGTGGCGTTCTCACGCAGGACGCGCACCATCGAGTTCAGGTACATGTGCTGGGCCTTGGCCCGCGCGAGGTCGCTGCCGTCCTCGAAGCCGTACCGGGTGCGCAGCCACTGCAGGGCCTGCTCGCCCTTGACGGGGTGGGTGCCCTTCGCCAGCTTCAGACCGGAACCGTGGCCCTGGCCGTCGCGCGAGTGGATGTTGGCGTCCACGCAGACGGGGACGCCGCCCACGGCGTCCGCCATCGAGACCACGCCCGCGAAGTCGACCATCACGAAGTGGTCGATGTGGATGCCGGTCAGCTCCTGCCAGGTGGCCACGGTGCAGCCCGGACCGCCGTGGCCGAGGCTCTCGTTCGTCATCACCCGGCCCTCGCTCGCCGGGTGCACCGTCCCGTCGTCCGGGTCGGTGCACTTGGGTATCTCCAGCAGGGTGTCGCGCGGCATGCTGACCACCGACATGTTGCTGCGGTCGGCGGACAGGTGCACCAGCATCTGCACGTCCGCCAGCGGCGTGGAGCCGAACGTCTCGCGGGCGCCGCCGAGTTGCTGGTTCTCCTCGCTGTCCCGGGCGTCCGAGCCGATGACGAGGATGTTCAGCGGGGTCTGCCCGGCCGCGTTCGGCGTCGGCGCGGCGACCTTGTTGTCGCCCAGGTTCAGGGCGTCCTGCTTGATGTTGTCGTTGAGATGCTCGTAGTAGAGGTAGCCGGCCCCCGCCGAGCCGGCCAGGACCGCGGCGATCAGCACCGCGGTCCAGCGCAGGGCGCGGCGGCGGCGCCGGCGCGGACGGGGGTCCTTCGCCTCCTCGACACCGTTGTCGCCGTCCCCCCGGACGGCCTCCGCACGCTCGGAGGCGGCTGCCGCCTCCTCCTGCGTGTCCTCCCCCTGCACACCGCTCCGCGTCATGTCCGCGTCCCTCTCCCCACCCCCGCGCCACCGCACGGGCCCGTCGCCGTCCTGTGAGACGTACGACAGGCCCGTCAGGTCAACTGGCGCACAACTTCTGGTCGGCCGTGGACGCGTTGTCCAGCTCCGGCTTCTCGATGGATGCGGCGTCGAGCTTCACTCCGGCGCCCTTGAAGTCCTTGCCGAGAGTGAGAGTCATGGCGGGCAGGCCCTGGGAGTTGGTGACGCTCTCGCCGGGTTTCATGGCGGTGCCGGACAGGCCGAGGATCTCGGCGAGGGCGCGGGCCTGGTCGGCCTGGTCGGGGGCGTACTCCAGGGTGGTCCTGGCGACCTCGGCGGGGGCGTTGCCCGCGTTCTCGGACTTGGCGACGCCGGCCTGGTTCTGGAGGTAGGTCAGCTCCTGCCCCGCGCTGCCGGTGGGAGCGCCGCCGTTGAGGACGCGGACGCGGACCTCGGAGGGCTCGGACTTCGCGCCCTCCAGACGCGCGGCGACGGCGGCGTCCTCCTTCTTCTTCTTGTCCTTCTTCTTCTGCTCGACCTCGGTGAAGGAGACGTCGTTCTTGATCATGTCGAAGACCTGGGGAGCCTTGGCCTCGTTCACGACCACCGTCGCCTTGACCTTCTCGGCCGGGTTGTCGAGCACCGGCACGGTGGCGAACGTGATGTTCTTCGGCGGCACCTTCTTCAGCTCCAGGGCGATGTCCTTGAGCGTGCCCACGTTGCCGATGGCGCTGTCCACGGTGAGGGCCTTGGTCGCGGCCTCGGCGAGTTTCACCAGCTTGGTGGGGCTGGTGAGGGTGTCGCTGGAGGACATCTTCCGCATGAGCGAGCCCAGGAACTGCTGCTGCACCTTGATGCGGTCCAGGTCGCCCTCGTTGCCGAAGGCGTGCCGGGTGCGGACGAAGGCGAGGGCCTGCTCGCCCTCGACGGTGGACTCGCCCTTGGGGAGCTGGAGATGGGACTTCGGGTCGTCCACGGCGTGCTCCACGCACACGTCGACGCCGCCGACCGCCGAGGTCAGCGTCTTGACCGCGTTGAAGTCGGCCATCATGAAGTGGTCCGGCTTGATGCCGGTCGTCTCCGTCACCGTGCGCATCGTGCAGCCCGCGTCCCGGCCGAGGTCGCCCAGGCTCTGGTTGAAGCGGACGCCGGAGGAACCCGGGATGACCTTCGTCGTCCCGTCCTTCAGCTTCGTCTCGCAGTCGGGGATGTCGACGATCAGGTCGCGGGGGATGCTGAGCGCGGTCGCGTTGGAGCGGTCCTCGGCGACGTGCAGCAGGATGTTGGTGTCCGCGTGCCCGGCGCTGCCCTTGTCGCCGTAGCCCTCGTTGCCCTCACCGGTGCGCTTGTCGGTGCCGATGATGAGGATGTTGAAGGCCTCGTCCTTGCTGAAGCTGCTGCTTCCGGCGTTGCCGACGTCCGTCGTCGAGACGTTGCCCTCGAGGTGCTTGAGGTAGAGGTAGCCGCCGACGCCGGTCACGAGGACGACGAAGGCCATGCTGCCGCCGGTCCACAGCAGGACCTTCTTGCCCTTGGACTTCTTCTTCTCCGGCCGGCGTCCACGCCGGCCGGGCACCGGCTCCTCGGGCTCCGGGCGGCGCCGCCGCTGGGGCGGCACCTCGCGGCCCGGGGCAGCCGTGCGGCGCCCCTCCGTGCGGGGCTTGGGAACGGACGACTGCGGTGCGGAAGGAGACAGTCGCAGTTCGTATTCACCGGTACGTGGATTCAGCACCCACTGGTCTGCGGGATCGACGTCGTCTGCCCGCCCACGTCCTTGCGCGTCCACGGTTTCCCAATCCTTCGTCGGGGGCCACGCGGCGCCTTCCTTCGAAGGCGCCCGGTAAAGAGTCAACAAGTGCACGACGCCAGGGCGGACCTCGCGGCGGGGGGCACTGGAGCCATTGGAGCGCTCACACTATCCGCCCGGTTCGGCGTCGAACGACCCTGGTGTCACGCTCGTCACCCCTACAACAGGGCATTCCCTCCTATTTTCGTGAACTCCTACCATCGGTAGGGCTTGTAGACGTCCATGCACTTGCTGGTGTCCGAGCCGTTGAGGGCGTCGCTGTTCGTCGGAAGGTCCCCGGCCTCGGGTGTCTTCTGCTTCGGATAGGACGCGCCGTCGCGCCAGTCAGCTCCCACGACGAGAGTGATCCCGGACACGTCCGTGGCTTTGCGCACCGCGTTCGCGGGGATCCCCAGCGCATCGGCGACGCGGCGTGCGTCGCCCGCCAACTCGTCGCTCGGGTAACGGACGACGGTCCGCTCCTCGGACAGGGCCGCCGAGGTGTCCTTCGTCGCCTTCGCGAAGCCCTTCTCCACCAGCGTCCCGGCGACCGCGCCGGCCCGGCCGGTGACCGGGCCGAGGGTGGCCGACCGGGTGGCGTTCTGGACGAGGACACCGATCTCGGAGTCGGCGGCGGGCTCGTCGGAGGGCCGGCCGGTGCCGCCGTCCCCGGTGGCGTCCTTGCCATCGCTCTTGCCGGCGCCCTCGCCGGCGCCCTCGGCGGTGTCCTTCCTGCCCTTCTCGCCCTTGTCGTCGAAGGACACGTCGTCGCGGAGCATCGCCCACATCTTGTCGGCGTCGGGTGCCGGGAGCAGGTGGTTGCCGTCCTCGGGGTCCTCGACCGTGGGGATCGTCGTCATGGTGATGCGGTCCGTGGGCACCGTCTTGAGCTGCATGCCGAGGTCGTACAGCTTCTTGACGGTGCCGATCTCCTCGGAGACCGTCAGCGACTTCGTGGCGGCCTCGGCCAGGCCCATCAGCCTGCCCGCGTCGGTGAAGACGTTCTGGCTCTTGAGGGTGCGGATCATCGAGTTCATGTACATGTGCTGGGCCCGGGCCCGCAGCGGGTCACTGCCCCAGGCGTGCCGGGTGCGCAGCCACTGGAGCGCCTCCTCGCCCTTGACCTTGTGCGAGCCCTTCGTCATCCTCAGGCCCGAGCCGCCGGGCACGCCGGGCAGCGGGCGGTCGTGCACGTTCTGGTTGACGCAGACTTCGACGCCGCCGACCGCGTCCGCCATCGAGACGACGCCCGCGAAGTCGATCGTCATCCAGTGGTCGATGTAGACCCCGGTGAGGTTCTCCCAGGTGGCCAGGGTGCAGCCGGCGCCGCCGCGGGCCAGTGACGTGTTGATGATGGCGTTGGTCGCCGGGAACTTCTCCCCGGAGTCGTGGTCCTTGCACGCGGGGATGTCGACCCGGGTGTCCCGGGGGATGCTCACCACCGCGGCGCTCTTGCGGTCCGCGGCCAGGTGGATCAGCATCTGCACGTCGGCCAGCGGCGGATTGTCGCGGTGGTTCTTGCCGCCGCCGAGCGCGACGTTGGCGTCGGAGGCCCGGCTGTCGGAGCCGAGCAGCAGGATGTTCAGGGGGGTCTGTCCGGCCGCGTTCGGCTCGGCCTTGTGCGCCTTGGAGTCGCCGCTGCTGCGCTCGCCCTTGTCGATGTTGCCGTTCAGGTGCTGGTAGTAGAGGTATCCGGCGCCGGCCGTGCCGAGTATCAGCACCGCGAGCGTGGTCGCGGACCATCTCAGCGCCCGGTGCCGGCGCCCGGAGCGCCGCTTCCCGGAGCGCCTGCCGTTCCTGCCTCCGTGGCCCTGCGGCCCGTCCGGTCCTTTCGGGCCCTCCGGCCCGGCGGAGCCCGTGGCCCCCTCGTCCCGGCCGCGGCGACCGGTCCGCCGGCCGCGGGCGTGCCGGACGGTGTCCGGTCGCGTTCCCTCCCCGCGCACACTGCTCTGCGTCATGTCCCTCTCCCACCCTCGGGCCCGCGGACGTGCTCCCGCACGCGACCTGTTCGCACAGTTGGACGTACGAAGGCCCTCGTTGGCTGTACGGCGACCGGCGGATTGTTCACCGGGGGACCGCCCGGTCGACCGAGCGACCGACGGACCGCCCGGCCGACCGATGGACTGTCGTACTGTCAGACGCGCGTGGGGCCCCTCAGGTCACTTCGCGCACTCGACCTTGTCCGCCGTGGACTTCTGGAGGTCCTCCGGTGCCTTCGCGGAGGTGGCGTCGAGCTTGACTCCGGCGCCCTTGAAGTCCTTGCCGAGGGTGAGGGTCATGGTGGGCAGGCCCTGGGAGTTGGTGACGCTCTTGCCGGGTTTCATGGCGGCGCCGGAGAGGCCGAGGATCTCGGCGAGGGCGCGGGCCTGGTCGGCCTGGTCGGGGGCGTACTCCAGGGTGGTCCTGGCGAGCTCGGCGGGGGCGTTGCCCGCGTTCTCGGACTTGGTGACGCCGGCCTCGTTCTGGAGGTAGGTCAGCTCCCGCCCCGCGCTGCCGGCCGACGCGCCGCCGTTGAGGACGCGGACGCGGACCTCGGAGGGCTCGGACTTCTCGCCCTCCAGACGCGCGGCGACGGCGGCGTCCTCCTTTTTCTTCTTCTCCTTCTCCTTCTTCTTGACCTCGGTGAAGGAGATGTCGTTCTTGACCATGTCGAAGACCTGCTGGGCGGGCCCCTCCTTGAGGACGACCGTCACCGGCTTCGGCTCCGCCGGATTGTCGATCACCGGCACCGTGGCGAAGGTCAGGTTCTTGGTGTCGAGCTTGCCCAGCTCCATCCCGAGGTCCTTCAGCTTGCCGATGCTGTCCAGCTTGGAGTCGACGGTCAGCGCATCGGTGGCCGCCTCGGCCAGCTTCACCATCTTGGTCGGACTGGTGAGCGTGTCGTTGGACTTCAGTTTGCGCATCAGCGAGCTGAGGAACTGCTGCTGGAGCTCGATACGGCTCAGGTCGCCGCCGAAGCCGACGGAGTGCCGGGTCCGGACGAAGGCGAGCGCTTCCTCGCCCTCGATGGTGTGCTTGCCCGCCGGCAGGTTCAGGTGCGAGTCGGGGTCGTCGATGTCCTTCGCCAGACAGACCTCGACGCCGCCGACCGCGGAGGACAGGGTCTTGACCGCGTTGAAGTCGGCCACCATGAAGTTGTCGGGCTTGACCCCCGTCAGCTCGGTGACGGTCCGCATGGTGCAGCTGGGCGTACGGCCGCTCTGACCGAGGCTCTGGTTGAAACGGACGCCGGAGGAACCGGCGATGACCTTCGTGCTCCCGTCCTCCTGCGTGGTCGGGCAGTCGGGGATGTCGACGATCAGGTCGCGGGGGATGCTGAGCGCGGTCGCGTTGGAGCGGTCCTTGGAGACGTGCAGCAGGAGCGTGGTGTCGGCGTGGCCCGCGCTGCCCTTGTCGCCGTAGCCGTCGTTGCCGGAGCCGGTGCGCTTGTCGGTGCCGATCAGCAGGATGTTGATCGCCTGGTCCTTCTGGAACCCGCCGGTGCTCGCGCCGTCGTCGGGGAGGGACTCGATGTTGTCGTTGAGATGCTGGAGATACAGATAACCGGCCGTGCCGACGGCGAGGATGACGAACGCCATCGTGCCGCCCGTCCACAGCAGTATCTTCTTGCCCCGCGACTTCTTCTTGGTCTTCTTCTTCGCGGGCCGCCGGCGGTCGCGCCGTCCCGGCGGCGGCTCCTCGGGCTTCGCACGGCGCCTGCGCGGCGCGGGAACCTCACGCTCCGGTGCCGGCGTGGCCCGGCGGGGGCCCGGGACCGGTGATTGCGGTGCGGAAGAAGGCAGTCGCAGTTCGTAGTCACCGGTGTCCGGATTGAGTACCCACTGGTCTGCGGGGTCGATGTCCTCCGCCTGCCCACGGCCTTGCGCGTCCACGGTTGTCCGTATCCTCCGTCGGGGCCACGCGGCGCCCTCCCCTCCGGGCGCCCGGTCTCGCTCACGTCAACTCAGTGCGTGGCCGGGGAACTCCGCGGCCGGGCACACCGGATCGCTCACATTAACCGCCCCACCCGGCGCGGGGCGACGGCAGTGACGCATTCCACGATCCTTACAAGTGGGCAATACAGCGCATTTCTCGGACAATTGTCCGCTCGTGCATGTCGCCTTGCACTCGGAGTTGCCCCTTTTTGGAAGGCGCTTTACTCGCAGACGTCCTCGTCGGCGGTGTTCCCGCTGAACGTCGGCGCGGGGGACTCGGTGTCACCGGCTTCACCGGAATTCCCGGTACCGCCGCTCTGGTCCCGCCGGTCGGCGGTGACCGTCACGGGCTCGTCCGTCCGCAGCCGGGTGAACAGCTTCTCGGCGTCGGGCTGCACGAGCTGGTCCCGATTGGCGTCGCCCGCGTACGACTCCCGGGGGACGGTCAGGAACTGCACGCGTTCGGTGGGAATCCCGCGCAGTCCGCGCACAAGGTCGTACAAGCCCCGCAGACTCGCCAGATTCGGGTCCGTCGTGAGTGACGACGTGGCCGCGTCCAGAACGGGGTACAGCTTCACCGGATTCAGCAGAACGCCATTGCTCTGCACCTTGTTCACGAGCGCCCCCAGAAAGCGCTGCTGCCGGTCCATCCGGTCGGTGTCGCTGCCGTCGCCGAGCGACTTCCGGGCGCGGACGTATCCGAGCGCCTGCTCCCCGTCGAGGGTCACCCTGCCCGCGGGCAGTTTCAGCTTGGCGTCCTTGTCGTCGACCGGCTTGCGCAGGCACACCTCGACGCCGTCGAGCGCGTCGACCATCTCCTTGAAGCCCTCGAAGTCGACGACCACGTGGTGGTCGATCCGGATGCCGGTCAGCTTCTCCACCGTACGGATCGAGCACGCCGAACCGCCCGCGGCGAAGGCGTAGTTGAACTGCTGGAGCGCCGGTTCGGTGAGGGACCCGTCCGGCCGGTGGCAGCCGGGGACCTGCACCATCAGGTCGCGGGGGAGGGAGACGGCGGTGGCGCTGTCCCGGCCCGCGGCCAGGTGCAGCAGGATCGTGGTGTCCGACCGTTCGGTCCCGGAGTCCCGGCCGTAGCGGGAGTTGCCGTCCCCCGACCGGGAGTCCGACCCGATCAGGAGCACGTTCTGCGCGCCGCGCACCAGCGAGGTGGGCCGCTCCTTCTCGTACCGGGCGAGTTCGGCGGCGGCCGCCTCGTCCGACGTGATGTTGCCGCTCAGCTTGGCGTACACCGCCCACCCGACGCCCGCCGCACCCCCGGCCAGCACGACGACCACGATCCCGGCGATCCCCAGCCGCCGCCTGCGCCGCCGCCGCTTCAGCCCGCCCCCGCTCGCGGACGCCCCGTGCCCCGCCTCCCCGCCGGAGGCCGCCGTACCCGCGTCATCGCCCACGCCTGCCTCCGTCCACACCAGCGCGCTGGTACGACCATGCCCCGAGAAGGCACGGAGGACAGAACGGACCTAGCCCGAACGGGGCACACCCGCGCCGCCTCCTCCCGCAGCTGCGGGCATTCGTGCCGCTGGGGCGGCACGGGTGGGCGCAGGCGGCGCCCCGTCAGCGCCGGGCCGCGCACCCCCACCCGGGCCCGACACCCACGCCGGGCGCCGACGCCCACGCCAGGCGCCGACGCCGGTCACCGGCACCCACGCCGGGCACCCGCACCCACGCCGGGCACCCGCACCCACGCCGGTCACCGACACGCCCCGGCTCACCGCCCCGCCGGCGTCACCTCACCCCCGCCGAACCAACCACCCGCGGAACCTCACCGCGCCGTCACCGACACCCGCTCCGCCTCGATCCGCTGATCCACCACACCCGCCCCCGCCAGCTCCAGATGCCGGCACAGCACCACCGACCCCCCACTCGCCAGCGGCCCGTACAACCCCGCGCTCAACCCCTCCCACGTGTCGTACGGCAACCCCGACAGAATCCGCGCCCCCGGCCCCGTCAGTCCCAGCCCCGAGGCCTGAGCCCGAGCCCGCTCCACGACCTCCGCCCCGCTGAACTCCCGCCCGGCCACGATCAGCGCCGGCGCCTCCGGATCCACCGGCGCGTACGGCGCGAACCGGTCACCCTGCCCCGGCACCTCCACCGCGTAATCGGCGAAGCCCTCCGGTGCCGCCGGCGCGAACCGCCCCCCGAGCGGCCGCAGCGCCAGCGCGATCCGCGGACCCGAGCACGCCCGCGCCGCCTCCAGCGACTCCGGCTCCGGCCCGCTCACGACCACGTCCGCCGCCTTCGGGTCGCCCGCCACGTCGGCGACGACCCCCACCGACGCGCAGGCCAGCAGCCACACCGCCGTCTGCCAGTGCGCGGGCAGCAGCAGCGCGACCCGGTCGCCGGGTTCGACGGAGAGTTCGTCCTGGAGGAGGTTGGCGGTCTTGGCCACCCAATTGGCGAAGGTGGCCACGGACAGTTCGACGCGTTCGCCCGTGGCGTCGTCGTAGAAGGTCACCAGGGGGCGTCCCGGGTCCGCGGCGAGCGCGGAACTCAGCAGGTCGGCAGGGGTGCGGTCGGTCGCGTTCACCCGCGCAAGCGTACGCGGGCCCGGCGCCGCGCACCCAGCGGCCGACGGACCCCACCACCACCGGATCGGACGAGAGGACCCGACACCCCGTCAGATCCCCAATGGACATATTTGTCTGACGATGTACAAAATCAGGGGCATGCGTGGATTCCTAGCTTCCTCGACCGGTGTCACGTGCGCGGCGGCCCTGGCCCTCCCGCTAGCCCCGCCCGCGGCAGCGACCACCTCCCCGGCCCCACCCGTGACGCGTGCGGCGGCAGGACCCGAGGCGTACGCCGCCGGCGGCACCCAGTCCCTACCCCTCGCCTCCCGGAGCAGCGACCGGGCACCCGGCGCGGCCGAACAGGGCCTGGCCCGCCGGGACGTACGGCCCTTCTCGCTGGTCGGCGTCGTCTGGGACGACCCCGCCACCGAACTCCACGGCCGCGTCGAGGTCCGTACCCGGGCCACCGCGACCGGCGCCTGGTCCGGCTGGCGGGAGCTGGAGACCCACAACGCCGACCACGCCGCCGACCCGGGCAGCCCCGAGAGCACCTCGGGCCGTGTCCGCGGCGCCACCGCACCCCTGTGGGTGGGCGAGTCCGACGGCGTGGAGGTGCGGGTACGCGCGGAGACCACCCCCGGGACCGCCCGGACCGCCCCGGCCCGCTCCCGGCTCCCCGGCGGCCTGCGCATCGATCTCGTCGACCCCGGCAAGGCCGCCCCGTCGCCGGCGAACCGCGCGCGGACCGGGTCCACCGCACCCGCCGCACCCGCCGCACTCCCCGCCCTTCCCGCCCGGCAGAAGACCAAGCCGCACGCCGGGCCCCGCCCGCGCATCACCACGCGCCGCGGCTGGGGCGCGGAGGAGAAGCTGCGCGACAAGGGCTTCGTGTACACGAAGAAGGTCAAGGCGGCCTTCGTGCACCACTCGGACACCGGCAACGACTACCGCTGCTCACAGGCGCCGTCGGTCATCCGCGGTATCTACCGGTACCACGTCAACAGCATGGGCTGGCGCGACCTCGGCTACAACTTCCTCGTCGACAAGTGCGGAAACATCTACGAGGGCCGGGCCGGTGGCGTGTCCAAGCCCGTACTGGGCGCCCACACCCTGGGGTTCAACTCCAACAGCGTGGGCATCGCCGTGCTCGGCACGTACAGCTCGAAGAAGCCGTCGTCGGCCGCGCTGAAGGCGATCGCCCGGCTCACCGCGTGGAAGGTCGGGCTCTACGGCATGAATCCGCGGGGGAAGACATACCTGAAGTCCGGGGGTGGCAACCTCTACCCAAAGGGCGAGAAGGTACGACTGAACGTCATCTCCGGTCACCGCGACGGCTTCGCCACGAACTGCCCCGGAAAGAAGCTCTACGCCAAGCTCGGCACGGCCCGCGCGAAGGCGGCGGCGTACCAGGGACGCTGAGGACTGCGGAGGACACACCACCGCACGGTCGTCGGGGGCGCCACGGAACGGTCTGCATACACTGGCCCGCCGAAAGACAGTTCGGCCGGTCCCGGCAGGAAGCAGAGACGACAGGTGACAGAAGCGATCCTCCTGGTCGGCGGCAAGGGCACGCGGCTCCGCCCGCTCACGGTGAACACGCCCAAGCCGATGGTCCGGGCGGCCGGAGTGCCGTTCCTCACGCATCAGCTGGCGCGGGCCAAGGCGGCCGGCGTCGAGCACATCGTGCTCGCGACCAGCTATCTGGCCGAGGTCTTCGAGCCGTACTTCGGCGACGGCTCGGCGCTCGGCCTGCACCTGGAGTACGTCACGGAGGAGGAGCCGCTCGGCACGGGCGGCGCCATCCGCAACGTGGCGTCCCGGCTGCACTCGGGTCCCGAGGAGCCGGTGCTCATCTTCAACGGCGACATCCTGACGGGCCTGGACATCGGCGCACTGGTCCGCACCCACGAGACGACGGGCGCGGACGTCTCCCTGCACCTCACCAAGGTGACCGACCCGAGGGCCTACGGCCTGGTCCCCACGGACGACGCCGGCCGGGTGCTCGCCTTCCTGGAGAAGCCGCAGACCCCCGAGGAGATCGTCACCGACCAGATCAACGCGGGAGCGTACGTCTTCCGCCGCTCGGTCATCGACACGATCCCGGCGGGGCGCCCCGTCTCGGTCGAACGCGAGACCTTCCCCGAGCTGCTCGCCACCGGGGCCCACCTCCAGGGCATGGTCGACTCCACCTACTGGCTGGACCTGGGCACCCCGGCGGCCTTCGTCCGCGGCTCGGCCGACCTGGTCCTGGGCCGCGCCCCGTCCCCGGCGATACCGGGCCGCTGCGGCGACCGCCTGGTCCTGCCCACGGCTCAGGTGGCGCCCGACGCCAAGCTGGCGGGCGGCACGGTGGTCGGCGAGGGCGCCTTCGTGGCGGAGGGGGCGCGCGTCTTCGGCAGCACGATCCTGCCGGGTGCCGTCATCGAGCCGGGCGCCGTCATCACCGACTCCCTCATCGGCACCGGCGCCCGCGTCGGCACCCGCTCGGTCCTCGCCGACACGGTCATCGGCGACGGCGCGATCATCGGCGCCGACAACGAACTCCGCTCCGGCGCCCGCATCTGGTGCGACGCCCAGATCCCCCCGGCATCCTTGCGCTTCTCGTCCGACGCCTCATAGCCGCGAACAAGTCATGCCGCTCCCCCCGGTAACTGCGGGCAAGTCATGCCGCCCCCCGGCAACTGCGGGCAGTCGTGCCCCCCGCCCGGTAACTGCGGGCAGTCGTGCCGCTGGGGCGGCACGGGTGGGCGCAGGCGGCACCCCGTCAGCGCCGGGCTGCGCATCTACCGCCCGCACCCCCGCCGGCCGACCAGCGAACCCCGGACCACCTACAACCGCTCAATCCCCCGCGGAGCCATCCGCGGCGCCCGCCTCTCCGGCACCCGCCCACTCAACAGCACCAACCGAGCCGCCCGATGCCGCTGCCCCGCATACGGCTCCAGCAACCGCAGCATCTCCGCGTCGTCCGCATACCGGTCCCCACCCAGCGCGAACCCCACGATCCCCGGCAGATGCAGGTCCCCCACCGTCACCGCGTCCGCCGCCCCGTGACTGCGCTGCACGGTCTCCGCCGACGTCCAGGGCCCGACCCCCGGCAGTACCTCCAGCCGTTCCCGCGCCGCCGCCGGTTCCATCCGCGCCGCCTCCTCCAGCCGCGCGGCGACCCGCACCGCCCGCAGGACCGTCGCCGCCCGCTTGTCGTCCACCCCGGCCAGGTGCCACTCCCAAGACGGGATCAGCGCCCACGTCCGCGCCGCCGGCATCACACACATCCGCCCGGGCGCGGGCCCCGGCGCCGGCTCCCCGAACTTCCGCACCAGCAGCCGCCACGCCTGGTACGCCTCCAGCGTCGTGACCTTCTGCTCCAGGACCGAGGGGATCAACGACTCCAGCACCAGCCCCGTCCGCACCAGCCGCAGCCCCGGCCGCCGATGCGCCGTGACCGCCAGCAGCCGGTGCCGCGGCACGAACGCGGACGGGTCGTCCTCGGCGCCCAGCATCCGCGGCAGCTGCTCCAGCAGCCACTCGGCCCCGGGCCCCCACGCCTCGCCCCGCACCTCGCCGCCGCGCGCGGTGACCCGCAGCGTGCCCGGCCCGGCGGGCGTGCGGCTGGCCCGCCACACCGACCCGTCCGGCATCGTCCGGAACGTCGGATCGCCCGGCCCGCGCCGCAGCGGCCCGAGCACCAGCCCCAGGTCCAGCGGCCCGTCCGGCACCCACACCCGTACCGCACCCGGCGCGGCGGCCTGCCGGGGTACGGCGGTCGGGGGTACGGCGGCCGGGGGCACGACGGTCTCCCCGCCGCGCACCGTGGCGCGCGAGGGGCGGGGAGCGAAGCGTCCTGCCACGAGAGAGGTCCTTGGGAGGAGGGGGTGAGCCTCTACGAGGGTAGAGGCTCGGGGAGACGGCTCACCGCACCTCGATGAAGGCTCCCGCGTCCCGCTCGGGCCGCGCCGTCGGCTCCTCGGCCGGATGCCCGACCGCCACCGCCCCCATCGGGTCCCAGTCGCCCGGCAGCCCCAGCACCTCCCGTACGACGTCCCGGCAGAACATCGTCGAGGACACCCACGCGGAGCCCAGCCGCTCCCCGGCGAGCGCGACGAGCAGGTTCTGCACGCCCGCGCCGGTGGCGACCACGAACATCTCCCGCTCGGCCGCGTCGCGGCGCGCGTCCCCGTAGGTGTGCGAGCCGTCCATGACCAGGCAGGGCACGACGAGGTAGGGCGCGTTGCGCAGGACGTCGCCGCGCCGCACGCGCTTGGCGACGGACTCCTCACTCTTACCGTCGCGCCGCAGGTCCGCGATCCAGGCGTCCCGCATCGCGTCGAGGAGCCGGGTGCGCGCGTCCTCGGACTCCAGGAGGACGAAGCGCCACGGCGTCGTGTGGTGCGGCGCCGGTGCGGTCACGGCCGCGGCCACCGCCCGGCGCACGGCACCGGGGTCGACCGGCGTGTCCGTGAAGGCCCGGACCGTACGCCGCTGGGTGACCGCCTGCCGTACCGCCTCCGAGGTGCCGAGGCGGAACATGTCGTCGCGCGCGCCGCGCACCATCGCCCGCGCGCCCTCGCCGTCGTCCTCGGCGACGACCACCTGCGGCAGCCCGCGCACGACGGCGACGGGCAGGCCCGCGGCCTTGCCCTTGACCAGGTCCCCGGCGGCGGCCAGTTCGTCGGCGGTGGCGACGACGGTGGCGCCGAGCGGATTGCCGTACGCGTCCGTGCCGCCGCGCAGGTCGTCGAGGACGCGGACGCCCGCGGCGCCGATCGCCATGTCGGTGAGCCCGGACCGCCAGGGCCGCCCGACGGTGTCGGTGACGATCACGCCGACGTCCACGCCCAGCGTGTCGCGGAGCCCCTCGCGGATGCCGCGCGCGGAGGCGTCGGGGTCCTCGGGGAGCAGCAGAACGGTCCCGGCCGGGGTGTTGGAGGCGTCGACGCCGGCCGCGGCCATGACCAGGCCCAGACGGTTCTCGACGATGCGCAGCGTGCCCCGCCGGGCCACCACACGCACCGTCTCGGCGTCGATCGCGGCCTCCCGGTCGGCGGCCTCGACGACCCGGCCCTCGGCCTTGGACACGATCTTGGACGTGACGATCAGCACGTCCCCGTCGGCCAGTGCGGGCTCGGCCGCCGCGATCAGCTTGGCCAGGTCGTCGCCGGGCCGCACCTCGGGCAGGCCGGGCAGGGCCCACACCCGGTAGCCGTCCCGGCGGGCGGCCTCCTCGTCTCGCGTCGGCCCGCTCACGCCACCCGCACCTCCTCCGCCAGCGTCAGCGCCTCGCGGGCCATCTGCGCCGTCGCGTCGAGGCCGGTCATCATCAGCGGTACGGCGCGGCAGAGGATCCCGGCGGCCTTCACGCGGGTGACGGCGTCCGCGTCGACCGTGTCGACCAGCCAGCCGTCGAGCAGTCCCGAGCCGTAGTGCTCGGCGACGGCGGCGGCCGTGGACTCCACGCCGACCGCGGCGAGAACCTTGTCGGCCATCCCGCGCACGGGCGCGTCACCGACGATGGGGGACAGGCCCACCACCGGCACCCCGGCGTCGGCGATCGCCTCCCGGATGCCGGGCACGGCGAGGATCGTGCCGATGGAAACGACCGGGTTGGAGGGCGGGAAGAGGATGACGTCCGCCTCCGCGACGGCCTCCAGGACGCCGGGCGCGGGCTTGGCCTGCTCGGCGCCGACCGGCACGACGGCCTCGGCGGGGACGGAGGCGCGCAGGCGCACCCAGTACTCCTGGAAGTGGACCGCCTTGCGCTCGCCGTCCAGCTCGACCGCCACGTGCGTCTCCACACGGTCGTCGGTCATCGGGATGAGCCGTACGCCGGGCTTCCAGCGGTCGCACAGCGCCTCGGTCACCGCGCTGAGCGGGAACCCCGCGGTGATCATCTGTGTCCGCACGATGTGCGTGGCGAAGTCGCGGTCGCCGAGGCCGAACCACTCGGGTCCGACGCCGTAGGCCGCGAGTTCCTCCTTGAGGTGGAAGGTCTCGTCGGCCCGCCCCCAGCCCTGCTCCTCGTTGATGCCGCCGCCGAGCGTGTACATCACCGTGTCGAGGTCCGGGCAGACCTTCAGCCCGAAGAGGTGGATGTCGTCGCCGGTGTTGCCGATGACCGTGATGTCCGCGTCCGGCGCGGCCTGCCTCAGACCACGCAGGAACCGGGCACCGCCGATGCCGCCTGCCAGAACCACAATGCGCATGGGCCCAGTCTCGCAGGCGGGTACGACAGTGCGTCAGCCAGTCGTCACCGTGTCAGCCGGTCGGCACCGTGTCAGCCGGTCGGCAGTACGGCGGCCGAGCACTGCGGGGAGTGCATCGGCATCTCGGTCAGGCCCGGGTAGTAGACGTGCAGGCTGACCGCCGGCTCCAGCGCGTCGTTGACCACCTCGTGCACGTGCCCCGGCGCGAACACGTGCTGCGAACCGGCCTCCCACGCGCGCGTGCCGCGTGCCGTGCGCTCGGTGAGGGTGCCCTCCAGGACCGTCCACACACCGGAGGAGGGGCCGTGGTCGTGGCGTCCGCTGCCCTGTCCCGGCAGCCAGGACAGCAACCAGACCTCGTACCCGGGGCCGGTGCGCAGCCGGTGGTACCAACGGGTCGTGGCGTCGTACCGGACGAGGTGCCCCCACTCGGAGCGGTCGGCGGCGACGGAACGGACCAGGCCGGCGAACTCGGCGACGGTGGCCGGGTGCTCGCGCGGAGGCTGAAGGAGGTGGGGGACTTCGAGGATGTCGCCGGCGATCTGGAGGTCGCTGTCGCTGTTCATGGGTGCGTGGTTCCTCGGCGGAAGAGTGCGGCGGAGCGGAGCGAATGACGAAGAACGCCCTGGTGGGGCGGGAGTGGAGCAGTCGAGTCGCGTGGACTCGGGGACAGCCGGAGCGCGGTCGGCTCAACAGCTGGAACAGCGGCAACAGCTACAGCGAGCGCGGGCAGCACCGTGGGACCCGGCGGTGCGGGTCGAGGCGAGCGCCAAGTTCGCGAGCATGCCCCCAAGGACAGCGGTTCACACCAACACTGTCAACTCGATGCCCGTTATGTGGGACATGTTTCACCTCATCCGGTTGATCGTGTTGCCGAAAGGTTTGCTCAGACGGCTCTCGGGACACATGGCGCACAAGCCGGGCGCACAACCCCCGTTGCGATCCCGTGATCCGAATGTGATCAGGTTCGCTTCGGCGCGTGTATCGGAACGGGATCGATCGCCGGGGCGTCCTTCCTGGTGCAGGTGTTGAACGGGACGGGCCCTCCGGTGGGTCTCATCGCTATGTCGAGGTTTATGGCGATTTGAACACTTACTGCATTGCCTTGGTTCCGCAGAGTGAATAAGGGGCCCAATAGCAGATCTCGGCTTGACTCGCCCGGAGCAGCACACTTGTAATTTCACTCGTGTCGTTCAGCCGGAATCGATAACGGCTGGATCACGGGGACGCGAAAGACAGACGAGGGGCGCACATGACCGAGCTGGTGCAGCAACTGCTGGTCGACGACGCGGACGAGGAACTCGGCTGGCAGGAGCGCGCACTGTGCGCCCAGACCGACCCCGAGTCCTTCTTCCCCGAGAAGGGCGGCTCCACCCGCGAGGCCAAGAAGGTCTGCCTCGCCTGTGAGGTCCGCTCCGAATGCCTCGAGTACGCCCTTGCCAACGACGAACGCTTCGGCATCTGGGGCGGCCTGTCCGAGAGAGAGCGCCGCCGCCTGAAGAAGGCCGCAGTCTGAGCGCCTGAGCGTGAAGGCCTGACGCGGCGGCAGAAACGGCCCGGGCAGACGGTCTGGGCAGACGGTCCGAGCAGACGGTCCGAGCAGCGGGAACGGCCCGTCGCCGGTGGGTTGTCCACAGGCGGCGGGCCGCCCCTGTGTCCAGCCGATAGTGTGGGCGCTCGTCCGAGACGCCCCGCCGTTCCCCACAGGCACGGGCGTCCACCGCAGTCCACCGAACCGGGGCCCGTACCTCGATGTCCGTGCAGAGTCACACGGCAGCCCAGCAAGACCTCGCTGCCACACCTGAGTTCCCGCGTCACGTGGTGACCGCGGTCCTCGTCGCCCACGACGGAGCCCGCTGGCTGCCCGACGCGCTCGCCGGGCTGCTCGGCCAGGAGCGCCCCGTCCAGTACGCCGTGGCCGCCGACACCGGCAGCGCCGACGAGTCCTCCCGGCTGGTCGCCGACGCCCTCGGCGACGAGCGCGTGCTCCACCTCGCCCGGCGCACCGGCTTCGGCCAGGCCGTCGAGGAGGCCACCCGCACCGCCCCCGTCCTCACCCCCGAGGACCTGCCGTACCTGAGGCGGCCCAGCGGCTGGGACCCCGTCACGCGCAGCTGGCGCGACGACGCCTACGACCTGCCGGAGCTGCCGCACGGAGAGCCGGTCCAGTGGCTGTGGCTGCTGCACGACGACTGCGCCCCCGAACCCGACGCCCTCGCCCAGCTGCTGCGCGTCGTGGACACGGAGTACGAGCTCGGCCGCGACGACGTCGCCGTCGTGGGCCCCAAGCTCCGCGGCTGGTACGACCGCCGCCAGCTGCTCGAGGTCGGCGTCTCCATCGCCAACTCCGGCCGCCGCTGGACCGGTCTGGACCGCCGCGAACAGGACCAGGGCCAGCACGACCACGTCCGCACCGTGCTGTCGGTGTCCACCGCCGGCATGCTGATCCGGCGCGACGTCTTCGAGCGGCTCGGCGGGTTCGACCGCCGACTGCCCCTGATGCGCGACGACGTGGACCTGTGCTGGCGCGCGCACGCCGAAGGACTGCGCGTCCTCGTCGCCCCGGAGGCGGTCGTCCGCCACGCCGAGGCGGCCTCGCGCGAACGCCGCGCCGTCGACTGCGCGGGCCGCACCACCGCCTCACCGCACAAGGTGGACAAGGCCGGCGCCGTCCACACCCTCCTCGTCAACGTCCGCACCGCCGCCCTGCCCTGGGTGCTCCTGCGGGTCGTCCTCGGCACCCTGCTGCGGACCGTCGCCTACCTCGTCGGCAAGGTCCCCGGCCAGGCACTCGACGAGATCCGGGGCCTGCTGGGCGTCCTGCTGCGCCCCGAGCGCATCATCGCCGGCCGGCGTGAACGCGGCCGCCCGCAGGTCGAGAAGGACGAACTGCGGCCCCTGTTCCCGCCCCCGGGAGCCACCATCCGCGCCACCGTCGAGCAGGTCGCGGGCGACCTCTTCGGCAGCTCCGACGCCGAGGCCGCCGCGGGAGCCGGACGGCACGGCGGGGGCATCGAGTCCGGACCCGGCGGCGACGACGCCGACTTCCTGGAGATCGAGCAGTTCGCCCGCCTCAAGCGCATCGCCCGCAAACCCGGTCCGGTGCTCTTCCTGGTGCTGCTGCTCGTCTCCCTGGCCGCCTGCCGTGCGCTCCTCGGCGGCGGCGCCCTGGCCGGCGGCGCCCTGCTGCCCGCACCGGCCGGCGCCGGCGAGCTGTGGTCGCGGTACGTGGACGCCTGGCACACGGTCGGCACCGGCGGCACCGCCTCCGCGCCGCCCTACCTCGCGATCCTCGCCACGTTCGCCTCCGTCCTGCTCGGCTCCACCGGACTGGCCGTCACCCTGCTGCTGGTCTGCTCGGTCCCCCTGGCGGGCGCCACCGCGTACTTCGCCTCCCGCCCGCTGGTCCCGTCCCGGCTGCTGCGTGCCTGGGCCGCCGTCGCCTACGCCTTCCTGCCCGCCGCCACCGGCGCGCTCGCGGGCGGCCGCATCGGCACCGCCGTCCTCGCCGTACTGCTGCCGCTCGTCGCGCGCGCGGGCGTCGCGGCCTCCGGCCTGGCCAACTCCTCCGGTGTCCGCGGCAGCTGGCGCGCCACCTGGGCGTACGCCCTGCTGCTGACCGTCACCACCGCCTTCACGCCCGTCGTGTGGCCCGTCGCGCTGGTTCTCGGCATCGGGGTCCTCGCCCTGCGCCGCGCCGAGATCACGGCGTACGGACCGCGCTTCCTCGCCCAGCTCGGCACGCCGCTGCTGCTGCTCGCCCCCTGGTCGCTGTCGCTGCTGCCGTTCGGCTTCTTCGACGAGGCCGGCCTCGAGTACGGCTCCTCGGCCGCCTCGGCGCTCGACCTGCTCGGCGCCAGCCCCGGCGGTCCCGGCACGGTCGGCGGGCTGTTCCTCTTCGGCATCGTGCTGGCCGCGCTCGCGGCGCTGCTGCGCTCCGAGCGGCAGCCGGCCGTCCGGACGGCCTGGGCCGTCGCCCTCGTCGCCCTCGTCTTCGCGGTCCTGTCCAACCGCTCCGCCTGGGCCGGACCCGCCACCCTCGTCTACGGCATCGCGCTGCTGTCCGCCGCGGCCCTCGGCGCCGACGGGGCGCGCTTCCGGGTGGCCGAGCAGAGCTTCGGCTGGCGCCAGCCCGTCGCCGCCCTGATCGCCCTCGCCTCGGCCCTCGGCCCGCTGATCGCCGCCGTCGGCTGGATGATCGGCGGCGCCGACGGCCCCGTGGAACGGCGCGACCCCGTGCAGGTGCCCGCGTTCGTCGCCGAGGAGAGCCACACCCGCGACCAGGCCCGCACCCTCGTCCTCGACAGCGACTCCGCCGCACACGTGGGCTACATGCTGGTCCGCGGCTCCGGCGCCCGCCTCGGCGACGGCGAACTGGCCTCCGGCGACGGCGGCAACAGCACCCTCGACAAGATCGTCGCCAACCTCGTGGCCGGCTCCGGCGCCGACCAGGCCGACCAGCTCGGCGGGTTCGCCGTGCGCTACGTGCTCGTGCACAAGGGCGCGCCCCGCGAGGTCACCCGGGTCCTGGACGCCACCCCCGGACTGAGCAGGCTCAGCCAGCAGGACGGCAGCGGACTGTGGCGGGTGAACCAGGAGGTCGCGCGCGCGACCGTCGTGGCCGGCGAGAAGTCCGACGCCGGGAAGTCCGGCGAGCCCGTGCCCGTGGCGGCCGGGCCCGTCGAGATCCACACCGACATCGAGTCGGGCCCCGACGGCCGGGTGCTGCGCCTCGCCGACACCGCCGCCGAGGGCTGGACGGCGACCCTGGACGGCAAGCCGCTCACCCGCACCACGGTCGACGGCTGGGCCCAGGGCTTCGAACTCCCGGCCTCCGGCGGCCGGCTGGACGTCACCTACGAGGCCCCGTTCACGCACACGGCCTGGCTGTGGGCCCAGGGACTCCTCGGTCTCGTCCTCGTCGTCCTCGCCCTGCCCGGCAGGCGCCGCGACGTCGACGACGACCTGCCCGACGAGCAACTCGTCCCCGCCCAGGCCGCCGACGGCGAGGGACGCCGGGCCCGGCGCCTGCGCGCCCAGGCCGAGGCGGAGGCGGCGGAAGCCGGAGCGGGAGCGGGCGTGGACCCGGGCCCCGAGCCGGCGGACGACCCGGCGGGCGACCCGGCCGGGGCGCCCGAGGTCCCCGAGCCGCCCGCGGCGCCGCCCGTGCCGGTCCCCCCGCAGCAGGCGTACGGCACATGGGACACGACGACCGGATACCCCGGCGCCGAGTACGGGTCCTACGACGGCGGCTACGGCGGCGAGCAGTACCAGGGCGCCCAGCAGTACGACCCCGGCGCGTACGGGCAGCAGCCGTACCAGGCCGACCCGTACCAGCAGGACGCCCACCAGGGCGGTCACGGCGGCCAGACCGCGCAGTACGGGACGGGCGGCCAGTACGACCCGTACGCGTACGGCGGCCCGACGCAGGGTCAGGAGGCCGGGTACGACCCCGCGTTCGACCAGGCGTACGGCCAGGGCGGCTACGACACGCCGTACGACCCCTCCCAGCCCCGGCAGCCCCACGGCACGGGCAGTGAGCGTCCCGACGGGAGCCAGCAGTGAAGCGCACGACCCTGTCCCTGATCGCCTGCGCGACCGCGCTCGCCGCCGTCACCGGGTTCGCGGCGGTGTCCGCCCCGGACGACTCCGGCCCGGACACCGCGGCGCCCGCCGCCCGGCTGCCCGTGGAGCGCACCAGCCTCCTGTGCCCGGCACCCAGCACCTCCGACCTCGCCGAGACCGCGTACACGTCCTTCACGCCCGTCACCGAGGGCGCCGACGACAAGGGCAGCGCCGCGCTCGTGGCGGCGGAGCGAGCCGACGCCACCGACGACGGCAAGGACGAGAAGGACGAGAAGGACGAGAAGGGCGAGAAGAAGGAGAAGCCGGTCGTCCAGCCGAAGACGCCCGGCACACCGGTCGACGGGAAGACCACCGGCGCCGACGCCCCCGCGCTGATCGGCACCGCCGAGGGGAACACCGCGCCGGGCTGGACCGTTCAGCAGACCACGGAGGTCGCCGCCGGGACGGGCCGGGGACTACAGGGCGTCAACTGCACCGCTCCGGACACGGAGTTCTGGTTCCCCGGCGCCAGCACCGCGACCGGCCGCACCGACTACGTGCACCTGACCAACCCCGACGACTCGGCGGCCGTCGTCGACATCGAGCTGTACGGCAAGGACGGAGCCCTCAAGTCCACGGTGGGAGAGGGCGTCACGGTGCCGCCGCACGGCAGTGAGTCCCTGCTGCTGTCCACGCTCAGCGAGGTGAAGCAGACCGACCTGACCGTGCACGTCGGCGTGCGCAGCGGACGGCTGGGCGCCGCGGTGCAGGCCCTGGACGACAAGACCGGCGGCGACTGGCTGACCGCGGCCGCGGACCCGGCGAGCGACCTCGTCATGCCGGGCATCCCGAAGGACGCCACCGCCGTACGCCTGGTGCTGTTCACGCCCGGCGGCACCGACGCCGACCTGAAGGTGCGCCTCGCCTCGCCGTCCGGGCTGATCACGCCCGCCGGTCACGAGACGGTGCACGTCAAGGCCGGTATGACGACCGGCGTCGACCTCGGCGAGGTCACGCGCGGCGAGGCGGGTTCGCTGGTGCTGACGCCGACGGACCGGTCCGTGCCGGTCGTGGCGGCGGTCCGGGTCGTGCGGGGCAAGGGCGACGAGCAGGAGTCCGCGTTCATCCCGGCCTCCGAGCCGGTCGGCGCCCGCGCGACGGCCGCGGACAACCGCGCCAAGCACACCACCCTGGCCCTGTCCGCCCCCGACGGGGCCGCGAAGGTCAAGGTCACGGCGTCGGCGGGCACCGAGGGCGGCACGCCGGCGACCAAGACGTACACGCTCAAGGCCGGCACCACCCAGAACGTCGACGCACCGGTACCGGCAGGGCTCAAGGGTTCCTACGCGCTGACCGTCGAGACGGTGTCGGGCGGCCCGGTCCACGCGTCGCGCACCCTGACGGGCTCGGACGACGACGTGGCGTCCTTCACCGTCCAGACCCTCCCCGACGACCGGGGCACGGTCTCGGTGCCGAACGCGGACGAGGACCTGTCGGTATTGCAGGAGTAGTGGCCGGGGGCGACCGGGCCCCCGCCGCTCAGTCCTCCCCGTACCGGGGATCCACCGTCTCCGGAGTCAGCCCCAGCAGCTCCGCGACCTGTTCGACGACGACCTCGTGCACCAGCAGGGCCCGCTCGTCGCGGCCCTTGGTCCGGATCTCCACCGGCCGCCGGTAGACGACCACCCGTCCCCGCCGCCCGTCCCGCGAGGGCACCGTGCCCCCGAGCGGTACGGCCTCGTCGTTCCACGGCTCCCCGGCCGCGGCCGGCCGCGGCACGTCGAGGACGAGGAAGTCGATGTCGGCGAGCTGCGGCCACCGCCGCTCCAGGCGCTCCACGGAGTCCTGCACCAGGTCGGCGAAGGCCTCGCCACGGCTCGCGGCGAGCGGCACCTGCGGGGGTGCCACCGGGCCGCGCATGCCCCGGCCGTGGCGATCACGACGGCGGGGTCCTGGGCGGCCGGCATCACGGGGCGTCACGGGGTTGTCCATCACTGGTGAAGGGTAGTCCCCGCCGGGCCGGCCTGCCCGGCCCGCGGGCGCACAGCGGGCGGCGTGGCGGCAGGTCACTCGGCTTGTCGCCGGATGACCATTCCAGCCAAGGTTGGGCTCGATTTCGTATCTCTCCGTGACCGCGGAACTCAAGGCAAATGTCGTTGTTTGTGTCGGGTCGTGACCGCTTTCGGGGCCGTGCGAGCTCCGCACGACCGGCGTCCGCCCAGGTCGAACGGGGGTGCGCGGGAGGGGTCGTAGATCGTTTCACGCCACGACACGGGGGTGTGACCCGGTGGAGAGTCGTCGCGGCCCGCTCAAGAGTGCGGTACCGTCCAACATCGTGAGCCCTGTACGTCGCTGTTCGCGCACCGCCTGCGGCCGTCCCGCCGTCGCGACGCTGACGTACGTCTACGCCGACTCGACCGCGGTCCTCGGCCCGCTCGCCACCTACGCCGAACCCCACTGCTACGACCTGTGCGCCGAGCACTCCGAGCGCCTCACCGCCCCGCGCGGCTGGGAGGTCGTCCGGCTGCTCGACGGGTCGGCCCCGGCCCGCCCCAGCGGCGACGACCTGGAGGCGCTCGCCAACGCGGTGCGCGAGGCGGCCCGGCCCCAGGAGCGGGCGGCCGAGGCGGGCGGCGGCGCCCGGACGGCCGACCCGATGGAGGTCGCGCGCCGCGGCCACCTGCGCGTGCTGCGTTCGCCGGACAACTGAGCCCCGTTCACCCCGTTCAGGGGACCCGCACCCTTCACTCGTAGTGGCCTCGGTCACATCCGTTGCTGCACACCCATTGACGCCCCGTTGTCGCGGACACGACCATTCCGGAAGTCGCGAGAAATCGCTTTCGCATGGCGGAATCCGGGGAGGCGTCCGTGTACGTGCAGGAACTGGAACCCGTCGCCGGTTCGCTCGGCCTGTCCGCCCTGGTGGCGGCCCTGCCACTGGTGATCGTCCTCGTGCTGCTGGGCGGCGTCCGCATGAAGGCGCACCTGGCGGGCCTCATCGGCCTCCTGGCCGCCGTACTGGTCGCCTGGCTCGCGTACGGCATGCCGCTGGACCAGACGGCCTCCAGCGCCGTCCAGGGAGCGGTCTTCGGCCTCTTCCCCATCCTGTGGATCGTCGTGAACGCCCTGTGGGTCTACCGGATGACCGTCCGCACCCGGCACTTCGACATCCTGCGCCGCTCCTTCGGCCGGCTCTCCGACGACCCCCGCATCCAGGCCCTCGTCGTCGCCTTCTGCTTCGGCGCCCTCCTGGAGGCCCTCGCCGGGTTCGGGGCGCCCGTCGCGATCTGCTCGGTCATGCTCGTCGCCCTCGGCTTCGACCCCGTGCGCGCGGCCGTCGTCTCCCTGGTCGCCAACACCGCCCCGGTCGCCTTCGGCGCGATGGGCACCCCGGTCGTGACGCTGGCCCAGGTCACCGGGCTCCCCCTGGACGACGTCGCCTCCGTGGTCGGCCGCCAGACGCCCCTGCTCGCCCTCGTCGTACCGCTGCTCCTCGTCGCCCTGGTCGACGGGCGGCGCGGGCTCCGCGAGACCTGGGTGCCCGCCCTGGCCTGCGGAGTCGCCTTCGCCGTCGCCCAGTTCGTCGCCTCCAACTACGTCTCCGCCCAGCTCGCCGACATCGCCGCCGCCCTGATCGGCGCCGGCGCCCTGGTCGCCGTACCGCACTCCCGCCGGCCCGCCGCCGAACCCGTACGGGCGTCCGTACTGACCGGCGCGCGCAGCGAGGAACTGGACGAGCGGGACCCCGCCCGTGAGGTCGTGCGGGCGTACGCGCCCTACGCGCTGATCGTCGCCGTCTTCTCCGTGGCGCAGATCCCGGCGGTCAAGGACTGGCTGGCGAAGGCCACGCAGTCCTACGACTGGCCGTTCCTCGACGTGGCCGACCCCGAGGGCAACCCGGTCGGCGGCAACGTGTTCTCCTGGCCGATCGTCTCCACCGGCGGCACGCTCGTGCTGTTCGCCGGGCTGGCCACGGCCGTCGTCCTCGGCGTGCACGCGCGCGTGGCGGTCAGGGAGTGGCTCGCGACCGTGCACGAACTGCGGTTCGCGATCCTCACCGTCACGTCGGTCCTCGCCCTCGCCTACGTCATGAACCTCTCCGGGCAGGCCGCCACCATCGGCCACTTCGTCGCCGCGGCCGGTGCCGGACTCGCCTTCCTCTCCCCGGTCCTCGGCTGGTTCGGCGTCGCCGTCTCCGGCTCCGACACCTCCGCCAACGCCCTCTTCGGCGCCCTCCAGGTGACCGCCGCGCGGGAGTCCGGCCTCTCGCCCGAGCTGCTGGCCGCCGCCAACAGCTCCGGCGGAGTCCTCGGCAAGATGATCTCCCCGCAGAACCTCACCATCGCCTGCGCCGCCGTCGGGCTCGCGGGCCGCGAGGGGGACCTGCTGCGCAAGGTACTGCCCTGGAGCCTCGGCCTGTTGCTGGTCATGTGCCTGATCGTGGTCGGGCAGTCCACGGTCGTCCTCGGCTGGATGCTGCCCTGACCTCAGGGAACCTTCCGGGCGGCCCGCCGGTCCCTACGGGTAGTTTGTGGGCTCCGACAGGACTTTGAGGAAGGTTGGCCGTGGCTGCTGATCTGTCGCAGATCGTGAAGGCGTACGACGTGCGCGGTGTCGTCCCCGACCAGTGGGACGAGTCGCTGGCCGAGCTGTTCGGCGCGGCCTTCGTCGAACTGACCGGCGCGGACGCCATCGTCGTCGGCCACGACATGCGGCCCTCGTCCCCGGGCCTGTCCGGCGCCTTCGCGCGCGGCGCGGCGGTCCGCGGCGCCGACGTGACCGGGATCGGCCTGTGCTCCACCGACCAGCTGTACTACGCCTCCGGCGCGCTGAACCTGCCGGGCGCCATGTTCACGGCCTCGCACAACCCCGCCCGGTACAACGGCATCAAGCTGTGCCGCGCGGGCGCCGCCCCGGTCGGCCAGGACACCGGCCTCGCCGAGATCCGCGCCCTGGTGGAGCGCTGGAGCGAGGGGGGCGCCCCGGAGCCGACCGTCCGCCCCGGCACCGTCACCCGGCGCGACGTCCTCGACGACTACGCCGCCCACCTGCGTTCCCTCGTCGACCTCACCGGTATCCGCCCCCTCAAGGTCGTCGTCGACGCGGGCAACGGCATGGGCGGCCACACCGTCCCCTCCGTCTTCACCGGCCTGCCCCTCGACCTGGTGCCGATGTACTTCGAACTGGACGGCACCTTCCCCAACCACGAGGCCAACCCCCTCGACCCGGCCAACCTGGTCGACCTCCAGCGGCGCGTCCGCGAGGAGGGCGCCGACCTCGGTCTCGCCTTCGACGGCGACGCCGACCGCTGCTTCGTCGTCGACCAGGACGGCGAGCCGGTCTCCCCGTCCGCCGTGACCGCCCTCGTGGCCGCCCGCGAGCTGGCCCGCAACGGCGGCAGCGGCACGGTCATCCACAACCTGATCACCTCCTGGTCCGTCCCGGAGGTCGTCCGCGAGCACGGCGGCACACCGGAACGCACGCGCGTGGGCCACTCCTTCATCAAGGCCGAGATGGCCAGGACCGGCGCCATCTTCGGCGGCGAGCACTCCGCGCACTACTACTTCCGCGACTTCTGGAACGCCGACACCGGCATGCTCGCCGCCCTCCACGTCCTCGCCGCCCTCGGCGAGCAGAACGGCCCGCTGTCCGCCCTGGTCGCCGCGTACGACCGCTATGCCGGCTCCGGCGAGATCAACTCCACCGTCGCCGACCAGCAGGCCCGCCTCGCCGCGATCCGGGCCGCGTACGAGGGCCGCGACGACGTCACCGTGGACGACCTCGACGGCCTCACCGTCACTTCGGCCGACTGGTGGTTCAACGTCCGCCCCTCCAACACCGAGCCCCTGCTCCGCCTGAACGCGGAGGCCCGCGACGAGGCGACGATGACGAAGGTGCGCGACGAGGCACTGGCGATCATCCGGACATAGCCGCCGCTGCGGGCAGTCGTGCCGCTGGGGCGGCACGGGTGGGCGCAGCGGCACCCCGTCTGCGCCGGGCCGCGCGCCCCTCCCAGCACCAACGCTCGGTTCAACGCGGGCCACCCGCACGAGCCCCGCCCCGGCGGTACCCTGACCAGCACATCCACACACGCCCCACCGCCCCCGAAGGGAACCCCCATGCCGCTCGAAGCCGGCCTCCTGGAGATCCTCGCCTGCCCCGCCTGCCACGCCCCCCTCAAGGAGCAGGACGCGGAGCTGATCTGCACCGGCCAGGACTGCGGCCTGGCCTACCCGGTGCGCGACGGCATCCCCGTCCTCCTCGTCGACGAGGCCCGCCGCCCCGAGTAACCGCCTCCCGGGCGACCGGCAACCCGGCGACGACCCCGCGCACCCGCGCATCCGAACGAACGCCCCGGCGATCGGAGACCTGCCGCCATGCTCGACGAATCGCTCCTGGACGCCCCGGAGCGCCTCACCGAGGCCGACCGCCGCGGCCTGCTCCGCGGCGCCGCCGAGGCCGGTGCCCGCGTCCGCACCGCCGCCCGGCACGCCGCCGAGGCCGGCGTCGGCAACCTCAAGCCGGACGGCCGCCCCCGCGCCGTACTGATCGCCGGACCGGGCGCCGCCGCCACCCACGCCGCCGACCTCCTCGGCACCCTCGCCGGCGCCGGCAGCCCCGTCACCCGCCTCGCCCCCACCGGCGTCGCCCCCGCCGCGGGCGCCCTGCGCTGGGAACTGCCCGGCTGGGCCGGCTCCGTGGACCTCCTGCTGATCGCCACCCCCGACGGCGCCGAGCCCGGCCTTTCCCTGCTCGCCGAGCAGGCCTACCGCCGGGGCTGCACGGTCGTCGCCGTCGCCCCCGCCCGCTCCCCGCTCAACGACTCGGTGAGCGCCTCGCGCGGCCTGTTCATCCCGATGGCGACAGCCCCGTACGACCACGACGAACCCCTCGCCGGTGCCGCCCCCGGCGTCCTGTGGGCGCTGCTCACACCGCTCCTCGCGCTGCTGGGCCGCACCGGGCTGCTCGAGGCACCGCCCGAGGCCATCGACAAGGTCGCCGACCGCCTCGACCGCGTCGCCGAACGCTGCGGGCCCGCGATCGTCACCTACAGCAACCCGGCCAAGACCCTCGCGGCCGAACTGGCCGACTCCCTCCCCGTCGTCTGGACCGAGGGCAACTCCGCCGGACCCGCGGGGCGCCGCTTCGCCGCCGCACTCGCCGAACTCTCCGGCACCCCCGCCGTCGTCGCCGACCTGCCCGAGGCCCTCGCCGCGCACAGCGCCCTGCTCGCCGGGCAACTCGCCGCCGGCGCCGACCCCGACGACTTCTTCCGCGACCGCGTCGAGGAACCGGCCGCCCTGCACGCACGCGTAGTGCTCCTGCGCGACCGGCCCACCGGTGGCCTCACCGCCGCCCCCAACGCCCGTGAGCTGGCCCTCGGCCACGACACGCCGATCAGCGAGCTGGAACCGGAAGAGGGCGGCGAACTGGAGACCCTCGCCGAACTGATCGCCATCACGGATTTCGCCGCCGTTTACCTGGCGCTCGCCTCGGGAGCCTGACCCCGGCGCACCATCGCCCACGCACCCGCACGCACCGGCAGAGAGAGCCCATGGACCGCCTCGACAACACCGTCCGCCCCTACGCCTGGGGTTCCACCACCGCGATCCCGACCCTGCTCGGAACCGAGCCGACCGGCGAACCGCAGGCGGAGATGTGGATGGGCGCCCACCCCGGCGCCCCCTCCCGCACCGGCCGCGGCACCCTCGCCGAGGTCGTGGACGCCGACCCCGAGAAGGAACTGGGCGCCGCGTCCGTCGCCAGGTTCGGCCCCCGGCTGCCCTTCCTCCTCAAACTCCTCGCCGCCGGCGCCCCGCTCTCCCTCCAGGTCCACCCCGACCTCGCGCAGGCCGAGCAGGGGTACGAGGACGAGGAACGCCGCGGCGTCCCCCTGGACGCCCCGCACCGCAACTACAAGGACGCCAACCACAAGCCCGAACTGGTCTGCGCCCTCACCGAGTTCGACGGCCTGTGCGGCTTCCGCGCCCCGGCCGAGACCGCCGACCTGCTCGACGGACTCGGCGTCGCCTCCCTCAAGCCGTACGTCGACCTGCTGCGCGCCCACCCCGAGGACGCCGCCCTGCACGAGGTCCTCACCGCGATCCTCACCGCCGACCCCGAGGAGATGTCCCGGACGGTCACCGAGACCGCGGCCGCCTGCGACCGCCTCGGCGGCGCCTACCGGCCGTACGCCGGCATCGCCCACCACTACCCGGGCGACCCCGGCGTCCTCGCCGCCATGCTCCTCAACCACGTCCGGCTCCAGCCCGGCGAGGCCCTCTACCTCGGCGCGGGCATCCCGCACGCCTACCTCGACGGACTCGGCGTCGAGATCATGGCCAACTCCGACAACGTCCTGCGCTGCGGCCTCACCCCCAAGCACGTCGACGTCCCCGAACTCCTGCGCATCGTCCGCTTCGAGGCGGGCGACGCCGGCATCCTGCGCCCGGAGGCGTCCCCCGACGGCGAAGAGGTCTACGACACCCCGACCGACGAGTTCCGCCTCTCCCGCTACGTCCTGCCCGAGGGCACCGGCGCCCACGACCTCACCCTGCCCACCCCGCAGATCCTGCTCTGCACGGCGGGCACGGTCTCGGCGGGCGAACACGAACTGACTCCCGGCCGCTCCGTCTTCGTCCCGGCACACGAAAAGGCCGAAGTGTCCGGAACCGGCACGCTCTTCCGGGCCACCGTGCGCGTCTGACCCGCGCCCGACGGGGCATCCGGCACGTCGGGGTCCGCCCGGGCTGCAACAATGGCGCACCGCAAAGGCGGGGCAAAGCCGGCCACAGTCGAAGGCGAAGGGACAACGCGACACATGAGCGCGTCAGGCGGTACCAAGGCGATCGTGGCGGCACTGCTCGCCAACCTCTCGATCGCGGTGGCGAAATTCGTGGCGTTCCTCTTCAGCGGATCGTCGTCGATGCTCGCCGAGTCCGTGCACTCGCTCGCCGACTCGGGCAACCAGGGCCTGCTGCTCCTGGGCGGCAAGCGGGCCCAGCGCGAGGCCACCCCGCAACACCCCTTCGGCTTCGGCCGCGAACGCTACATCTACGCCTTCCTGGTCTCCATCGTGCTCTTCTCGGTCGGCGGCATGTTCGCCCTCTACGAGGGCTACGAGAAGATCAAGCACCCGCACGAACTGGAGCACTGGTACTGGCCGGTGGGCGTCCTGGTCTTCGCGATCATCGCCGAGGGCTTCTCCTTCCGGACCGCCATCAAGGAGTCCAACCCCCTGCGCGGCAAGAAGTCCTGGAAGGAGTTCATCCGCCACGCCAAGGCGCCGGAGCTGCCGGTCGTCCTCCTGGAGGACCTCGGCGCCCTGGTCGGCCTGATCCTCGCCCTCGGCGGCGTCGGCATGGCCCTGCTCACCGGCGACGGCGTCTGGGACGGCATCGGCACCCTGTGCATCGGCATCCTGCTCATCCTGATCGCGCTGGTCCTCGCCGTCGAGACCAAGTCCCTGCTGCTCGGTGAGGCAGCGGGCGCCGACGCGGTCCGGCAGATCGAGGCCGCGGCCGTCGCCGGGGACACCGTCACCGGCATCATCCACATGCGCACCCTCCACCTCGGCCCCGAGGAACTCCTCGTCGCCGCCAAGATCGCCGTCCGCCACGACGGAACGGCCACCGAGATCGCCTCCGCGATCGACGCCGCCGAATCCCGCATCCGCGAGGCGGTCCCGATCGCCCGCGTCATCTACCTGGAACCGGACATCTACAGCGAGTCCGAGGCCGCCAAGGGCGCCGACCCCGAGGCGACCCCCGGCGGCCCCACCGCACCGCCCGCCGCCCACTGACCGCCCGGCAGGCGCTGGCCATCACCCTGCGTGAACGTCCGGAAGTCTTCGGAGGCGGACTGGGGACGGCGGGCGCCCGCGGTGTAGCTTGGGACGGAGCCAGACGTCGCTGCTGATGGCGGTCGGGCGGTCCAGGACGGACCGGCCGAGGGAGAGAGGGCCTCCGACGGACTGCGCTGCGCGTACGCGGGCATGCCTGTGTCCTCTTCTGGGCACCCCTGTGTCCGCCGCCGCGCAGGTCAGCCGTACCCACCTCGACCCAACCCGAGGAGCAGCCCGTAATGACGACTGTCGACAACCGGCAGGACTTCAAGGTCGCCGACCTCTCCCTGGCCGCGTTCGGCCGCAAGGAGATCACCCTCGCCGAGCACGAGATGCCGGGCCTGATGGCGATCCGCAAGGAGTACGCCGAGGCCCAGCCGCTCGCCGGCGCCCGCGTCACCGGCTCCCTGCACATGACCGTGCAGACCGCCGTGCTCATCGAGACCCTCGTCGCCCTCGGCGCCGAGGTCCGCTGGGCCTCCTGCAACATCTTCTCCACCCAGGACCACGCGGCCGCCGCCATCGCCGTCGGCCCCAACGGCACGCCCGACAACCCGCAGGGCGTCCCGGTCTTCGCCTGGAAGGGCGAGAGCCTCGAGGAGTACTGGTGGTGCACGGAGCAGGCGCTGACCTGGCCGAACACCCCGACCGGCGGCCCGAACATGATCCTGGACGACGGCGGTGACGCCACCCTCCTCGTCCACAAGGGCGTCGAGTACGAGAAGGACGGCAAGGTCCCCTCGGTCGACACCGCCGAGTCCGACGAGCACCGCGTCATCCTCGAACTCCTCACCCGCACGGTCGGCGAGAGCCCGCAGAAGTGGACCCAGCTGGCGTCCGAGATCCGCGGTGTGACCGAGGAGACCACGACCGGCGTCCACCGTCTGTACGAGATGCACCGCGACGGCACCCTGCTGTTCCCGGCGATCAACGTCAACGACGCGGTCACCAAGTCGAAGTTCGACAACAAGTACGGCTGCCGCCACTCCCTGGTCGACGGCATCAACCGCGCCACCGACGTGCTGATCGGCGGCAAGACCGCCGTCATCTGCGGCTACGGCGACGTCGGCAAGGGCTGCGCGGAGTCCCTGCGCGGCCAGGGCGCCCGCGTGATCATCACCGAGATCGACCCGATCTGCGCCCTCCAGGCGGCGATGGACGGCTTCCAGGTCACCACGCTGGACGAGGTCGTCGACAAGGCCGACATCTTCGTCACCACGACCGGCAACAGGGACATCATCATGGCCAAGGACATGGCCCGGATGAAGCACCAGGCCATCGTCGGCAACATCGGCCACTTCGACAACGAGATCGACATGGCCGGCCTCGCCCAGACCCCCGGCATCGTCAAGGACGAGGTCAAGCCGCAGGTCCACACCTGGACCTACCCGGACGGCAAGGTCCTCATCGTCCTGTCCGAGGGCCGCCTGCTGAACCTGGGCAACGCCACCGGTCACCCGTCGTTCGTGATGTCCAACTCCTTCGCGGACCAGACCCTGGCCCAGATCGAGCTGTTCACCAAGCCCGACGAGTACCCGACCGACGTCTACGTGCTGCCCAAGCACCTGGACGAGAAGGTCGCCCGGCTCCACCTCGACTCCCTCGGCGTCAAGCTGACCACGCTCCGCCAGGAGCAGGCCGACTACATCGGCGTCAAGGTCGAGGGCCCCTACAAGGCGGACCACTACCGCTACTGAGTCACCGGTTCCTCCGAGGCAGGCCCCCGCACCCCCGTGCCGGGGGCCTGCCCCATTGGCGCCGCGGCCGCATCAGCGGCCGGACCAGCCCGTCACCACCCAGGACGCCCATGCCCCGCGGCCGTTATTCGCTCCACGATCCGCACGACCACACCCCCCTCGCAGAAGAACACTTCCAATGCGCCCCCGGCCCCTCCGGCTGGCGCTACGTCTCCCGGCTGACCACGCCCACCGGGGACCACCGCGGCTCCGTCGACCTCGCCCTCGACGAACTCGGCCGCCCCATCCGCCTCGAACTCCACGCCGCCGACTGGCAGGTACGCGGTGCCGCCATCGACGGAGTCACCTGGGTCCGTACCGACCCCACCGGAATCCACGCCACCGAAGGCAATGTGCGCGCCCACGCCTTCACCGGCACGTCCCCGGCGTTCCTCGTCGCCGTCACCCGTCTCCTGCGTCTCACCCCCTCCGGATCAGCCACTCGCGTACGCCTCGTCGCCCTCACCGACCCGGTCCTCGCCCCCCGCACCGTGGACCAGTCCTGGGCCTTGCTGAACAGAGAAGCACACGCCACTGACAACGGCCCCCTCACCGTGGACGAATACCAGGTCACAGCCCTGGACACGGGCGAGCGGCACTCCGTGCACATCACCGGAGACGTCGTCCTCGCGGCCCCCGGCATCGAGCTGGAGGACCTGGAGACACCACCGTCCGTGTTCCCGTGAGGGGCGTCGCGCCGTCGGTCGTGCCTACGCGGGCGGCACGAACCCGGTTCCGGGGCGACCGCCCGGCGGCACGTGCCGCGACACCTCGGGGCGGTCATGCGACGGCGGGGCGGACGGCGGGACAGACGGCGGGACAGACGGGGATACAGGCTGCGGGCCGGGCGGCACAGGCGGCGGGGCCATCGATGCGGGAGCCACCGGCACCACCGGCGCCGTCGGCCCAACCAGGGCAGCGCCCTCACCTGTCGAGGCGCCGCCGAACGCCCGCCGGGTCTCCCGCGCCTGTCGTTCCTGCAGCACCGCCGCGAGATACGCGGGCGGTGGAACCTCCCGCGGCACCGGAGCACCCGTACGGGCCGACACATCGGCGGCGAGCCGCTCGGCCATGGCCCAGCCGACGCGCGAATCCAGCTGCCCCGCCCGGCTCAGGTACTGACGGACGGCGAGCCACAGGTCGTCGGGTACCGCGGAAAGGTCGAGCCCCGAGAACCGCCCCGCCAGCCACGGCGGAGGCGGAGGCAGGAAGCCCCCCGACGAGAACGGCACCCTCTCCCGCACGACCAGCGTGCCCGCGAACACGTCACCGAGCCGCCGCCCTCGCGCCGACACCAGCGAGGCGATGCAGGCGATCACCCCGAACGTCATGAGGATCTCGATCACCCCGATCAAGCCCCGCACCAGCGAGTGCCGGAACCGGATCGGCCCGCCGTCGTCCCGCACCACCCGCAGCCCGCACGCCATCTTCCCGAGTGACCGCCCATGGCTGAGCGTCTCCACCGCGATCGGCCCGCCCACCAGCACGAGGACGAAGGTCGCGATCGTCAGCGCGGTCTGTGCCGCCCCGTCCAGGGACGAGGTGGACGCCACCAGCGCGATGGTCACCGCCACGTACACGGCCACGGCCACGGCCAGGTCGAGCAGGACGGCCAGCGCCCTGCTGGGCAGCCTCGCGGGCCGCAGCTCCAGCGCCACCGCCTCGCCCGTCACCAGCTCACTCACGCCCGCCGCCCTTCACCTGACTGCCCCCGTCCCCGCCAGTCTGCCAAGCTGAGGACGCACCGCGCCGCGGTACGACAAGCTGATCCACGACGAGCCGCCGACGATAGCCGAGGAGCAGGCACACCGATGGACCTCGACGTCTTCGTCTCCGCCCACCGCGCGGAGTGGGACCGCCTCGACGCCCTCCTCCGGCGCCGGCGTCGGCTGACCGGTGCCGAGACCGACGAACTCGTCACCCTCTACCAGCGCACGGCCACCCACCTCTCGCTGATCCAGTCCAGCGCGCCCGACCCTCAGCTGACCGGACGGCTCAGCCAACTGGTGGCCCGCGCGCGCAGTGCCGTGACAGGCACCCGACGCGCATCCTGGCGCGACGTCACGCGGTTCCTGACCCAGCAGTTCCCGGCGGCCGTCTACCGCGCCCGTCACTGGTGGGTCCCCACCGCCCTCCTTTCGACCGCCGTCGCGGCGCTCCTGGGCTGGTGGATCGGCACCCACCCGGAGGTGCAGTCCACCATCGCCGCCCCGGGCGAACTGCGCGAGCTCACCCGCCCCGGCGGCCAGTACGAGACGTACTACTCGAGCAACCCGGCGGCCTCGTTCGCGGCACAGGTGTGGACGAACAACGCCTGGGCCGCCGCGCTCTGCCTCATCCTGGGGGTCTTCCTGGGACTGCCCGTGATCTGGATCCTCTTCCAGAACATGCTCAACCTCGGCGTGGGCTTCGGCCTGATGTCGTCGGCCGGCCGCCTCGACACCTTCCTCGGCCTGGTCCTGCCCCACGGTCTGCTCGAACTGACAGCGGTGTTCGTCGCCGCGGGCACCGGTCTGCGACTGGGCTGGACCCTCATCGACCCGGGGCCCCGCACCCGGCGCATCGCCTTGGCGGAAGAGGGCCGCGCTGCCATCGGCATGGCGATCGGCCTGGCACTCGTCCTCTTCGTGTCCGGCGCCATCGAAGGCTTCGTCACCCCGTCAGGCCTGCCCACCTGGGCCCGCATCACCATCGGAGTCGTCGCCGAACTGGCCTTCCTCGCCTACGTCTACGTCCTCGGCGGTCGTGCCGTACGTGCAGGCGACACGGGCGACGTCGAGGCGGCCGAACGCAGCGCCACTGTGCCGACGGCCGCCTGATGTGCATCCGCCCCCGGCGAGCTGCTAGTGTCCTCTTCGTTCCCGCAAGAGCCGTTGACACGGAGCTAGCGGGGAGGTAGATTCGAACAGTTGCATGTAGATGGGTTCATCCCAGAAGGCGACAGTGAACATCTATCAGCTTCTGCGAATCACTGAATTCGACGAAGCACTCTCCCGATGATTCGGAAACGAACGGCCGGTCAGACCGGCCCGAAACTTCTGATAAAGTCGGAACCGCCGGAAAGGGAAACGCAAAAGCGGGAACCTGGAAAGCACCGAGGAAATCGGATCGGAAAGATCTGATAGAGTCGGAAACGCAAGACCGAAAGGGAAGCGCCCGGAGGAAAGCCCGAGAGGGTGAGTACAAAGGAAGCGACCGTTCCTTGAGAACTCAACAGCGTGCCAAAAGTCAACGCCAGATATGTTGATACCCCGTCTCTCCCGTTCGGGAGGACGAGGTTCCTTTGAAGTAACACACAGCGAGGACGCTGTGAACGTCGGGACTATTCCTCCCGATGTTCCGCTCTCGTGGTGTCGCCCCGAAGCTTTTAATTAAGCACTGTCGGGTAAACATTCACGGAGAGTTTGATCCTGGCTCAGGACGAACGCTGGCGGCGTGCTTAACACATGCAAGTCGAACGATGAACCACCTTCGGGTGGGGATTAGTGGCGAACGGGTGAGTAACACGTGGGCAATCTGCCCTTCACTCTGGGACAAGCCCTGGAAACGGGGTCTAATACCGGATACTGACCTGCCAAGGCATCTTGGCGGGTCAAAAGCTCCGGCGGTGAAGGATGAGCCCGCGGCCTATCAGCTTGTTGGTGAGGTAATGGCTCACCAAGGCGACGACGGGTAGCCGGCCTGAGAGGGCGACCGGCCACACTGGGACTGAGACACGGCCCAGACTCCTACGGGAGGCAGCAGTGGGGAATATTGCACAATGGGCGAAAGCCTGATGCAGCGACGCCGCGTGAGGGATGACGGCCTTCGGGTTGTAAACCTCTTTCAGCAGGGAAGAAGCGAAAGTGACGGTACCTGCAGAAGAAGCGCCGGCTAACTACGTGCCAGCAGCCGCGGTAATACGTAGGGCGCAAGCGTTGTCCGGAATTATTGGGCGTAAAGAGCTCGTAGGCGGCTTGTCACGTCGGTTGTGAAAGCCCGGGGCTTAACCCCGGGTCTGCAGTCGATACGGGCAGGCTAGAGTTCGGTAGGGGAGATCGGAATTCCTGGTGTAGCGGTGAAATGCGCAGATATCAGGAGGAACACCGGTGGCGAAGGCGGATCTCTGGGCCGATACTGACGCTGAGGAGCGAAAGCGTGGGGAGCGAACAGGATTAGATACCCTGGTAGTCCACGCCGTAAACGGTGGGCACTAGGTGTGGGCAACATTCCACGTTGTCCGTGCCGCAGCTAACGCATTAAGTGCCCCGCCTGGGGAGTACGGCCGCAAGGCTAAAACTCAAAGGAATTGACGGGGGCCCGCACAAGCGGCGGAGCATGTGGCTTAATTCGACGCAACGCGAAGAACCTTACCAAGGCTTGACATACACCGGAAAGCATCAGAGATGGTGCCCCCCTTGTGGTCGGTGTACAGGTGGTGCATGGCTGTCGTCAGCTCGTGTCGTGAGATGTTGGGTTAAGTCCCGCAACGAGCGCAACCCTTGTCCCGTGTTGCCAGCAAGCCCTTCGGGGTGTTGGGGACTCACGGGAGACCGCCGGGGTCAACTCGGAGGAAGGTGGGGACGACGTCAAGTCATCATGCCCCTTATGTCTTGGGCTGCACACGTGCTACAATGGCCGGTACAATGAGCTGCGATACCGCAAGGTGGAGCGAATCTCAAAAAGCCGGTCTCAGTTCGGATTGGGGTCTGCAACTCGACCCCATGAAGTCGGAGTCGCTAGTAATCGCAGATCAGCATTGCTGCGGTGAATACGTTCCCGGGCCTTGTACACACCGCCCGTCACGTCACGAAAGTCGGTAACACCCGAAGCCGGTGGCCCAACCCCTTGTGGGAGGGAGCTGTCGAAGGTGGGACTGGCGATTGGGACGAAGTCGTAACAAGGTAGCCGTACCGGAAGGTGCGGCTGGATCACCTCCTTTCTAAGGAGCACATGGCCGACTGTAAGCAAATGTCTTGCACGGTTGCTCATGGGTGGAACGTTGACTACTCGGCACACTTGATCCTGATCTCCTCGGTAGTACTGCTTCGGCGTGGAACACGAGTGAGGGACGGCAAGGGTGTCGGGCACGCTGTTGGGTGTCTGAGGGAATGAGTTTCCTTCAGTTGCCGGCCCCGGTAAAAATCTGCGTGAGCGGGTTGTGACGGGTGGTTGGTCGTTGTTTGAGAACTGCACAGTGGACGCGAGCATCTGTGGCCAAGTTTTTAAGGGCGCACGGTGGATGCCTTGGCACCAGGAACCGATGAAGGACGTGGGAGGCCACGATAGGCCCCGGGGAGTCGTCAACCAGGCTTTGATCCGGGGGTGTCCGAATGGGGAAACCCGGCAGTCGTCATGGGCTGTCACCCGCTGCTGAACACATAGGCAGTGTGGAGGGAACGCGGGGAAGTGAAACATCTCAGTACCCGCAGGAAGAGAAAACAACCGTGATTCCGGGAGTAGTGGCGAGCGAAACCGGATGAGGCCAAACCGTATACGTGTGAGACCCGGCAGGGGTTGCGTGTGCGGGGTTGTGGGATCTCTCTTCTGTTGTCTGCCGGCAACAGGACGAGTCAGAAACCGTTGATGTAGGCGAAGGACATGCGAAAGGTCCGGCGTAGAGGGTAAGACCCCCGTAGTCGAAACATTAGCGGCTCGTTTGAGAGACACCCAAGTAGCACGGGGCCCGAGAAATCCCGTGTGAATCTGGCGGGACCACCCGCTAAGCCTAAATATTCCCTGGTGACCGATAGCGGATAGTACCGTGAGGGAATGGTGAAAAGTACCGCGGGAGCGGAGTGAAATAGTACCTGAAACCGTGTGCCTACAAGCCGTGGGAGCGTCGGGATGGAGCTTGCTCCATCCTCGTGACTGCGTGCCTTTTGAAGAATGAGCCTGCGAGTTTGCGGTGTGTTGCGAGGTTAACCCGGGTGGGGAAGCCGTAGCGAAAGCGAGTCCGAACAGGGCGATTTTAGTAGCACGCTCAAGACCCGAAGCGGAGTGATCTAGCCATGGGCAGGTTGAAGCGGCTGTAAGAGGTCGTGGAGGACCGAACCCACCAGGGTTGAAAACCTGGGGGATGACCTGTGGTTAGGGGTGAAAGGCCAATCAAACTCCGTGATAGCTGGTTCTCCCCGAAATGCATTTAGGTGCAGCGTCGTGTGTTTCTTGCCGGAGGTAGAGCACTGGATAGGCGATGGGCCCTACCGGGTTACTGACCTTAGCCAAACTCCGAATGCCGGTAAGTGAGAGCGCGGCAGTGAGACTGTGGGGGATAAGCTCCATGGTCGAGAGGGAAACAGCCCAGAGCATCGACTAAGGCCCCTAAGCGTACGCTAAGTGGGAAAGGATGTGGAGTCGCACAGACAACCAGGAGGTTGGCTTAGAAGCAGCCACCCTTGAAAGAGTGCGTAATAGCTCACTGGTCTAGTGATTCCGCGCCGACAATGTAGCGGGGCTCAAGCGTACCGCCGAAGTCGTGTCATTGCAGCAATACGGCCAACGCCGGCTGTGATGGGTAGGGGAGCGTCGTGTGCCGGGTGAAGCAGCCGCGGAAGCGAGTTGTGGACGGTTCACGAGTGAGAATGCAGGCATGAGTAGCGATACAAACGTGAGAAACGTTTGCGCCGATTGACTAAGGGTTCCTGGGTCAAGCTGATCTGCCCAGGGTAAGTCGGGACCTAAGGCGAGGCCGACAGGCGTAGTCGATGGATAACCGGTTGATATTCCGGTACCCGCTGTGAAGCGTCAAACATCGAACCAGGCGATGCTAAGTCCGTGAAGCCGCCCTGATCTCTTCGGAGTTGAGGGGAGTGGTGGAGCCGACGAACCAGACTTGCAGTAGGTGAGTGATGGGGTGACGCAGGAAGGTAGTCCATCCCGGGCGGTGGTTGTCCCGGGGTAAGGGTGTAGGCCGTGCGGTAGGTAAATCCGTCGCACATAAGGCTGAGACCTGATGCCGAGCCGATTGTGGTGAAGTGGATGATCCTATGCTGTCGAGAAAAGCCTCTAGCGAGTTTCATGGCGGCCCGTACCCTAAACCGACTCAGGTGGTCAGGTAGAGAATACCGAGGCGTTCGGGTGAACTATGGTTAAGGAACTCGGCAAAATGCCCCCGTAACTTCGGGAGAAGGGGGGCCACACCCGGTGACGAGTCTTGCACTCCGAGCTGGGGGTGGCCGCAGAGACCAGCGAGAAGCGACTGTTTACTAAAAACACAGGTCCGTGCGAAGCCGTAAGGCGATGTATACGGACTGACGCCTGCCCGGTGCTGGAACGTTAAGGGGACCGGTTAGTCACATTTCGGTGTGGCGAAGCTGAGAACTTAAGCGCCAGTAAACGGCGGTGGTAACTATAACCATCCTAAGGTAGCGAAATTCCTTGTCGGGTAAGTTCCGACCTGCACGAATGGCGTAACGACTTCTCGACTGTCTCAACCATAGGCCCGGTGAAATTGCACTACGAGTAAAGATGCTCGTTTCGCGCAGCAGGACGGAAAGACCCCGGGACCTTTACTATAGTTTGATATTGGTGTTCGGTTCGGCTTGTGTAGGATAGCTGGGAGACTTTGAAACTCGCACGCCAGTGTGGGTGGAGTCGTCGTTGAAATACCAGTCTGGTCGTGCTGGATGTCTAACCTGGGTCCGTGATCCGGATCAGGGACAGTGTCTGATGGGTAGTTTAACTGGGGCGGTTGCCTCCTAAAGAGTAACGGAGGCGCCCAAAGGTTCCCTCAGCCTGGTTGGCAATCAGGTGTTGAGTGTAAGTGCACAAGGGAGCTTGACTGTGAGACCGACGGGTCGAGCAGGGACGAAAGTCGGGACTAGTGATCCGGCGGTGGCTTGTGGAAGCGCCGTCGCTCAACGGATAAAAGGTACCCCGGGGATAACAGGCTGATCTTCCCCAAGAGTCCATATCGACGGGATGGTTTGGCACCTCGATGTCGGCTCGTCGCATCCTGGGGCTGGAGTCGGTCCCAAGGGTTGGGCTGTTCGCCCATTAAAGCGGTACGCGAGCTGGGTTTAGAACGTCGTGAGACAGTTCGGTCCCTATCCGCTGTGCGCGTAGGAGTCTTGAGAAGGGCTGTCCCTAGTACGAGAGGACCGGGACGGACGAACCTCTGGTGTGCCAGTTGTTCTGCCAAGGGCATGGCTGGTTGGCTACGTTCGGGAGGGATAACCGCTGAAAGCATCTAAGCGGGAAGCCTGCTTCGAGATGAGGACTCCCACCCCCTTGAGGGGTTAAGGCTCCCAGTAGACGACTGGGTTGATAGGCCGGATCTGGAAGCACCGTGAGGTGTGGAGGTGACCGGTACTAATAGGCCGAGGGCTTGTCCTCAGTTGCTCGCGTCCACTGTGTTGGTTCTGAAACCACGAACAACCCCACGTCCACAGCGTGGTGCGGTTGAGTGTTTCATAGTGTTTCGGTGGTCATAGCGTAGGGGAAACGCCCGGTTACATTTCGAACCCGGAAGCTAAGCCTTACAGCGCCGATGGTACTGCAGGGGGGACCCTGTGGGAGAGTAGGACGCCGCCGAACAATTATTGCGAGGAGACCCCGCACCGGGAACGGTGCGGGGTTTTCTGCATTCAGGGGCCTTTCTCGGCCCCGCCCCGCCCTTTACAGACGACCCGCCGCCTTGAGTTCCAGGTAGGCATCCGCGAGAGCCGGGGGCAGTTCCTCGGGGGTCGCGTCGACGACCGTGACGCCGTGCCGGCGGAGTTGGTCGGCGGTGTGACGGCGTTCCGACTGGGCCTGGGCGGCCGCTGCTGCCTCGTAGACGGCGTCCGTGTGCCCGCGGGCCCCGGCCATCGTCGCCACATGCGGGTCGGCCACCGAGGCGACGAGGACCGTGTGGCGCTGAGTCAGCTGGGGCAGGACGGGGAGCAGCCCTTCCTCGACCGGGGCCGGGTCGAGAGTCGTGAAGAGGACGATCAGGGAGCGGCGCGGGGCCGACCGGAGAGCGGAGGCGGTGAGGCCCCGCGCATCGGTCTCCACCAACTCGGGCTCGAGAGTGGCCATGGCGCTGACCAGGGAGGGAAGGACGTCGCCCGCAGTGCGGCCCTGAAGCAGGGCGCGTACTCGACGGTCGTAGGCGAGGAGGTCGACGCGGTCGCCCGCGCGGGAGGCCAGGGCGGCCAGCAGCAGAGCCGCGTCCATGGCGGCGTCGAGGCGGGGCGCGTCACCCACGCGGCCCGCAGAGGTGCGGCCGGTGTCGAGGACGAGCAGGATGTGCCGGTCGCGTTCTGGGCGCCAGGTGCGTACGGCGACGGCGGACTGGCGTGCCGTCGCGCGCCAGTCGATGGAGCGGGTGTCGTCGCCGGGTACGTAGTCGCGCAGGCTGTCGAACTCCGTGCCCTCTCCGCGGGTGAGGACGCTGGTGCGCCCGTCGAGTTCGCGGAGGCGGGACAGCTTCGAGGGGAGATGCTTGCGGCTGGTGAACGGGGGAAGGACGCGTACGGTCCAGGGGACCCGATGGGTGCCCTGGCGGGTGAAGAGACCCAGGGGACCGTAGGAGCGGATCGTGACGCGGTCCGCCTGGCGGTCGCCGCGGCGGGTGGGCCGCAGTCGCGTGGTGACGCGGCGGCGTTCCCCCGCGGGCACCGTGAGGGTGTGGCGGGAGGCGGCCGTCTCCGTGCCGGGCTGCCAGCTGCTCGGCGGCCAGGCGTCGCGCAGGCGGGCCCGGAGCGGGCGGCCCGACGGGTTGGTGACCGTCAGGGTGACGTCGGCGGTGTCGCCCAGGCGGGCGGACGTGTCGCCGGAGCGGCTCAGGCCGAGGCGGCGTACGGGGGCGGCCAGGGCGAAGTCGCAGGCGCATGCCGCGGCCAGCGGGGCGTTGACCGCGAGGATCCCCGTCCAGCTAGGGTCCCAGATGCCGATGGGGACGGAGCCCAGGGCCGCGATGAGCGCGGCGCGTCCGGTGAGTGCCATCAGCGGGGTACGGGGACGTGGGCGAGGATCGCGTTGATGACCGAGTCGGCGGTCACGCCCTCCATCTCGGCTTCCGGGCGGAGCTGGACACGGTGCCGGAGGGTGGGAAGGGCCAGGGCCTTCACGTCGTCGGGGGTCACGTAGTCGCGGCCGGTGAGCCAGGCCCACGCGCGGGCGGTCGACAGCAGCGCTGTGGCTCCGCGCGGGGAGACGCCGAGGGTGAGGGACGGCGACTCGCGGGTGGCGCGGCAGATGTCGACGACGTAGGCGGTGATCTCCGGAGAGACGGTCGTCTTGGCGGCCTCGGCGCGGGCGGTCTCCAGGTCGGCGGCGCTCGTGACAGGGCGTACGCCGGCGGCGTGCAGGTCGCGCGGGTCGAAGCCGGCGGCGTGCCGGGTGAGGACGTCGATCTCGTCCTGACGGGTGGGCAGCGGGACGGTGAGCTTCAGCAGGAAGCGGTCCAGCTGGGCTTCCGGAAGGGGGTAGGTGCCCTCGTACTCGACCGGGTTCTGGGTCGCCGCGACGAGGAAGGGCTCGGGGAGCGGGCGGGGGGTGCCGTCCACCGTGACCTGGCGTTCCTCCATGGCTTCGAGGAGGGACGACTGGGTCTTCGGGGGCGTGCGGTTGATCTCGTCGGCGAGCAGCAGGTTGGTGAAGACCGGGCCGGGCTGGAAGGAGAACTCGGCGGTGCGGGCGTCGTAGACGAGGGAACCGGTGACGTCGCTCGGCATCAGGTCGGGGGTGAACTGGACGCGTTTGGTGTCGAGCTCGGTGGCCTGGGCGAGGGTGCGGACGAGCAGTGTCTTGGCGACTCCGGGTACGCCTTCGAGCAGGACGTGGCCGCGGCACAGGAGGGCCACGACGAGACCGGTCACGGCGGCGTCCTGGCCGACCACGGCCTTGGCGATCTCGGCGCGCAGGGCTTCGAGGGCGGTGCGGGCGTTGCCCGGGGCCGCGCTCTGCCCGGCGTTGTCAGTGGTCGGGTCCATCATGGACGGCGTACCTCACTTTCGAGGGCGTCGAGTTGGTCGGCGAGTGCGATCAGGGCCGCGTCGTCGCCGGGCGGCGGGCCGAAGAGGAGAGCGTGCAGGGACTGGCCGTCGCCGTGTGCGCCGTGCAGGTGGGCGGACAGGGCGGGGAGCAGGGACTCGGGCGTCTGGGCCTGCGTGACGGGGACGCCTACGAGAGGGGCGAGGCGGGTGCGGGTGGCGGAGCGAAGAGCGGTGGCGGCGCGGTCGCGGGCGTTCGCCTTGCGGTAGAGGCGGGCGCGGCCTTCGACGGTTTCGGAGGCGCGGATCGCGACGGGGAGTTTTTCGGGCACCAGGGGGCCGAGTCGGCGTGCCCGCCACAGGGCGGCGAGTGCGGCGGCGATGAAGAGCTGGAGGGTGCCCCAGAGCCAGCCGGACGGGAGCAGGTCGAAGAAGCTGCGTTCCTCGTCCGGGGCCGGTACGTCGGAGAGGGAGGGGAGGTACCAGACCAGATGGTCGCGGGAGCCGAGGAGCTGGAGGGCGAGCGAGGCGTTGCCGTGCTCGTCGAGGTGGTTGTTGAGGAGGATGTCGCGGGCGCCGAGGACGACGGTGTCGCCCTGGGCGCCTTCGGCGGACGCCTTCGCGGACGGGTCGGGGATGCGCAGCAGGGTGGCCAGACGGCGGCTGGGGTAGCAGGCGTCGGCTTCGAGGTGGGTGCTGTAGCGGACGCCGCCCGTGTCGGCGTCGCCCGCGCGCCGGGCGGCGGGCAGGTCGCAGGCGGGGGCCAGCGTCGAGTCGAAGCTGAGCGCGGGGTCGGCGGTGACGCCGGGGGCGAGGCGTTCGACGGCGCCGCCGCCGGGGGCGACGAGGACGGTGCGGCCCCCGGAGCCGGTCGTCGCGGAGTGCAGTCGGGTCTGCTGTCGTTCCGTCAGGAGGTCGGGCCCGGCGACCAGCAGGGTGGTGTTCCGGCCGGTCGCGGCCCGTGCTTCGTCCAGGGTGGTGACCACGCGCGTGGAGACCCCCCGGTCGGCGAGGAGTTCGGCGACGGCGCGGCTGCCGTAGGGGTCGGCGGAGCGCGGATCGAGTGCGCCGTGCCGGGCGTCGGAGCGGACGACCGCGATCGCGACGGCCCCGGCGAGCAGCAGGACGAGGGCGAGTGCGATGCCCCGCGTGCGGGTCCACACCTGGCGGGCGGTGGGCGAGGCCGCGGTGGTGGGGAGCGTGGCCTCGGTCATGGTGCGGCTCCCCGGCGGGTCTCCGGGTCCGCGTCGGCCGCGGCGCTCCCGGCCGTGCTGCCCGCCAGGTGCGGCTTGCTGCGTTCCAGGTCGTGGTCGAGTTCGGTGAGGCGCCGGTACGACTGCTCGCTGCCGGGCCGGCCGCCGTACGCGACGTCGTCGAATTCCAGGGCGGCGGCGCGCAGCCGGTCCCTGTGGACGGGCAGGGCACGGCCGGCCTCGGTGGCGGCCTCGTCGGCGGTGCGGCCGGGTCGGGTGTCGAGCAGGGCGCGTTCCTCCAGGGCGCGGACGACGGCGCGCATGCGTTCCTGGACGGCCTGGCTCCAGTGTCCTTGGGCGGCGTGTGCCTCGGCGGCGGCGCGGTGGTCGGCGGCGCTGCGGGGGCGGTCGTCGAAGAGGGCGGGGGCGGAGACGGGGCTGCGGCGGGGGGTGCCCAGGCGCCACCAGAGGGCGCCCAGCACCGCCAGGACGGCCACGATGACGACGACCAGTCCGAGTGTCCCGCCGGGCGTCGCGGTGGATGCCTTGCCGAAGAGCTCCTCGATCCAGTCCCAGAAGGCGTTCAGGGCCCGCTGGAACCAGCTGGGGTCGTTCTCGTGGTACATGCGCTTGGACAGCTCGCGCCGTGCTGCCTCCCGCGCGGGGTCGCGCGGGATCGTCACCGGCGGTTCGTCGCCGGAGCGCGACAGCGACAGTGCCGACAGTGCCGAGGTGTCGCCGGCGCGTGACACCGCGCGTACGGCGGTGCGTGACAGCACCTCTGTGAGAACTCCCCCCGGCGTGCTCACCGCATCAGCTCCCCGGGACGGCGCCGGAGGCGCCGGGGCCCCGGGTGCCGGCGGCGCGGATCAGCTCGAGGTCGAGGGCCTCGCGGCGGATGCGCCGGTCGATGTACAGCAGGACGGTCACGCCCGCCGTGATCGGGAAAGTGATCATGGATCCGATCACCGAACCGATGCCGCTGACGACGAGGAACGTCCAGCCGAGGTCGCCGGTGCCCGCCAGGAAGCCGCCGATCCCGTCGCCGCCGAGGGCAGCGGCGAGGAGGGTGAACGGGATGACGATGATCGACGCGACGACGCCGGCGATCACCGATGCGAGCAGCTGGATGCCGAAGACGCGCCACCAGGAGCCGCGCACCAGCTTCACCGAGCGGCCCAGCGCCTTCTTGATGCCCTGCTTCTCCAGCATCAGCGCGGGGGACGCGAGCGAGAAGCGGACCCAGATCCAGACCGCGACGACGCCGCCCGCAATGAAGCCCAGGGCGGTCAGGGCCACGCCGGCCCCGCTGTCCGCCGTTGCCGTGATGATCAGACCGGGTGTCATGCCGGCCATGAGGAGGGCGACGGAGATGACGACCAGCAGGAGGATCAGGCCGAACAGCTTCAGCACCTGAGGACGGGCGTCCCGCCAGGCCTCGGCGGTGGTCACCGGCTTGCCGAGTACGGCGCGGCTGGTGACGGTGGTGAGCAGGGCGGTGGCCAGTACGGTGCCGATCAGGGAGAGCAGGAAGGCGACGCTCGAGTTGAGCGTGGTGTCGGCCAGCGCGTCGCTGAGCTCGCTCAGGGTGGCGTCGGGGTCGTTGAGGGCCTCGCTGCCGGTGTCGTCCAGGACGAGGCCCTGGAGCAGGACGACGATGACCTCGGTGAAGACGGCGACGGTCAGGGAGATGCCGAGGACCGTGCGCCAGTAGGTGCGCATGGTCGAGACGGCACCGTCGAGGATCTCGCCGACGCCGAGCGGGCGGAGCGGGATCACGCCGGGCTTGGCCGCGGGCGGGGGACCGCCCCAGCCGCCTCCCCAGCCGCCGTGTCCCCCGGGGGCGCCGTAGCCGCCGTAGCCCCCGCCCGGGCCGCCGTAGCCGCCGGGGCCCGGGTAGCCGCCTCCTGGGGGCCCGGGCGGCGGGGTGCCCCAGCCCGGGCCGGGCGGTGGCGGAGGAGGCGGGGACTGGCCCGGGCCGGCGGGTCCGGTCGGCGCGGACCACTGGCCGGGGGGCGGCTGCTCCTTGGACCACTTCGTGCCGGGGCTCGTCGGTTCCGCGTCCGGCCGGTCGGGGCCGGTGGGGCGGTCGGCGGGCGCGGCGGGGCCGGGCGCGCCGGGCTCCTGCCCGTCGGACGGGGCGGATCCGGGCGATGCCCAGCCCGGAGTGTCGTTCATCGTCGCTCCTTCACGGTGCCCGTCCGCGGTCGCGGCGGCAGGTTGGCAGCCATCGTGCCATGGGGGCGTCGGGTGCGGACCGGGCGCGGTAGGGGCTGCGCACCTTCAGTTGTCCGTCGTACAGGGGGCACACTGACCGCATGGCTGATCAGGACGCGCGAAGCGGCGAGGGCAGGCGGCCGACCGGGATACCGGTCCTGCGGTGGGAGGAGCCTCCCGAGGGCCCGGTGCTGGTGCTGCTGGACCAGACCAGGCTGCCGGCCGAGGAGGTCGAGCTGGTCTGCACGGACGCGGCCGCGCTGGTGGAGGCGATCCGCTCGCTCGCCGTGCGGGGAGCGCCGCTGCTGGGTGTCGCGGGCGCCTACGGGGTCGCGCTCGCCGCCGTCCGGGGCTTCGAGGTCGAGGAGGCCGCGGCTGCGCTCGCGGGGGCCCGCCCCACGGCGGTGAACCTCGCCGTGGGGGTGCGCCGGGCGCATGCCTCCCACCGGGAGGCGCTCGCCAGGACCGGCGACCCCGGGCAGGCGGCCGCGGCGGCGCTGTCCGCGGCGCGGGCGCTGCACCGGGAGGACGCCGAGGCCAGCGCCCGGATGGCGGGGCACGGGCTGGCGCTGCTCGACGAGCTGCTGCCCGCCGGGGGGCACCGCGTCCTCACGCACTGCAACACGGGTTCGCTGGTGTCGGGCGGTGAAGGGACCGCCTTCGCGGTGGCGCTCGCGGCACACCGGTCGGGGCGGCTGCGACGCCTGTGGGTGGACGAAACGCGTCCTTTGCTGCAAGGTGCTCGCCTGACGGCATACGAGGCGGCCCGCAACGACATGGCGTACACCTTGCTCACCGACAACGCGGCGGGTTCGCTGTTCGCGGCGGGTGAGGTGGACGCGGTGCTCATCGGCGCGGACCGCATCGCGGCCGACGGTTCGGTGGCCAACAAGGTGGGGAGCTATCCGCTCGCGGTGCTCGCGCGCTACCACCACGTGCCGTTCATCGTGGTGGCGCCGGTCACGACGGTGGATGCGGACACACCGGACGGGGCGTCCATCGAAGTGGAACAGCGCCCCGGATATGAAGTGACCGAGGTCACAGCACCTCAGGTGCCGGTGGCGGGAGCGGGAGGCGGGATTCCGGTGGCACCCCTGGGGACCCAGGCGTACAACCCGGCGTTCGACGTGACCCCGCCCGAACTGGTGACGGCGATCGTCACCGAGGAGGGCGTGGTTTCGCCCGTGACGAACGACGCCCTGGCCGCGCTGTGTGCCAGGTCACGCCAGGTAACGATTAGCTAATGGGATGATGTCGTTTATGAAGGGACGAGTCCTTGTCGTCGACGACGACACCGCACTGGCCGAGATGCTCGGCATTGTGCTGCGTGGTGAGGGTTTTGAGCCGTCTTTCGTAGCCGACGGCGACAAGGCGCTGGCCGCCTTCCGGGAGACCAAGCCCGACCTGGTACTGCTCGACCTCATGCTGCCCGGCCGGGACGGCATCGAGGTGTGCCGCCTGATCAGGGCGGAGTCGGGCGTACCGATCGTGATGCTGACGGCGAAGAGTGACACCGTCGACGTCGTGGTCGGTCTCGAGTCGGGCGCCGACGACTACATCGTGAAGCCGTTCAAGCCGAAGGAGCTGGTGGCCCGTATCCGGGCGCGCCTGCGGAGGTCGGAGGAACCGGCGCCGGAGCAGCTCGCCATAGGCGACCTGGTCATCGACGTGGCCGGTCACTCCGTGAAGCGGGACGGGCAGTCGATCGCGCTGACGCCGCTGGAGTTCGACCTGCTGGTGGCGCTGGCCCGCAAGCCGTGGCAGGTGTTCACGCGCGAGGTGCTCCTCGAGCAGGTCTGGGGCTACCGGCACGCCGCCGACACCCGGCTGGTCAACGTGCATGTTCAGCGGCTGCGCTCCAAGGTCGAGAAGGACCCGGAGAAGCCGGAGATCGTGGTGACCGTCCGTGGCGTCGGTTACAAGGCCGGACCGAGCTGACATGACCAGGGACAGTGCCGCTTCGGCGCCCGGGTCCGGGGCCCGCGCCGGACGGCCTGTCGGCCCCGACCCCGCCGGTCGCAAGCCTCCCGGCTCGCGGTGGAGCCGCCTGCTGGAGGGCGGGCTGCTGCACGGCGGGGTGCAGGGCAGCCCGGTGCTGCGGCTGTTCATGCGCTGGGTGCGCCGCCCCCTGCTGCCGGTCATGCGGCTGTGGCGGCGCAACATCCAGCTCAAGGTCGTCGCCACGACGCTGCTGATGTCGCTGGGTGTGGTGCTGCTCCTCGGTTTCGTGGTGATCGGGCAGGTCCGCAACGGACTGCTCGACGCCAAGGTGAAGGCCTCCCAGAGCCAGGCCACCGGCGGTTTCACGGCGGCCAAGCAGAAGGCCGAGGAAGCGGCCAGCACCAACGGCGACGACACCACCCCCGCCGACGGCCGTCCCGCGCAGAACGTCATCCAGTGGATGAGCGAACTGGTGAAGTCGCTCTCCAGCGGCGGTCAGAGCGCGTTCGACGTGGTCACCCTGCCCATGGGCGGGGAGAGCGGCAGTGGACGCGGTCCACGCGCCTCCGGGACGGTCAACTGGGCGGCCAGCGTCCCCGAGGCCCTGCGCGAACGCATCGACGGCGACACCGCCGCCGCCCAGAGCTACACCCGGATCGTCTACAACTCCGACCAGCCGTCCCAGCCCGGACTGGTCATCGGCAAGCAGGTCAACGACCCGAACGGCGAGCCCTACCAGCTGTACTACCTCTTCCCGCTGACCCAGGAGGAGAAGTCGCTCAGCCTGGTCAGGGGCACCCTGGCGACGGCCGGGCTCTTCGTCGTCGTCCTGCTGGGCGCCATCGCCTGGCTCGTGGTGCGCCAGGTCGTCACTCCCGTACGGATGGCGGCGAGTATCGCCGAGCGGCTGTCCGCGGGGCGGTTGCAGGAACGTATGAAGGTCACCGGCGAGGACGACATCGCCCGGCTCGGCGAGGCCTTCAACAAGATGGCGCAGAACCTCCAGCTCAAGATCAGCCAGCTGGAGGACCTGTCGCGGATGCAGCGGCGGTTCGTCTCCGACGTGTCGCACGAGCTGCGGACCCCGCTGACCACGGTGCGGATGGCGGCCGACGTCATCCACGACGCGCGCGTGGACTTCGATCCGGTGACCGCGCGGTCCGCCGAACTGCTCGCCGACCAGCTGGACCGGTTCGAGACGCTGCTCGCGGACCTGCTGGAGATCAGCCGCTTCGACGCGGGCGCCGCGGCCCTGGAGGCCGAGCCGATAGACCTCAGGGAGGTCGTACGGCGGGTCGTCAGCGGTGCGGAGCCGCTCGCCGAGCGCAAGGGGACGCGGATACGCCTCTCCGGCGACCAGCAGCCCGTGGTCGCCGAGGCGGACGCCCGGCGGGTCGAACGCGTGCTGCGCAACCTCGTCGTCAACGCCGTCGAGCACGGCGAGGGCCGGGACGTCGTCGTCAAGCTCGCCGCCGCCGGGGGCGCGGTCGCCGTCGCGGTGCGCGACTACGGCGTCGGACTCAAGCCGGGCGAGGCCACCCGGGTCTTCAGCCGTTTCTGGCGGGCCGACCCGGCACGCGCGCGTACCACCGGCGGCACCGGCCTGGGGCTGTCCATCGCCCTGGAGGACGCGCGGCTGCACGGCGGCTGGCTGCAGGCCTGGGGCGAGCCCGGTGGCGGCTCGCAGTTCCGGCTGACCCTGCCGAGGACGGCGGACGAGCCGCTGAGGGGGTCGCCGATACCGCTGGAGCCTGCCGACTCGCGCCGCAACCGCGGGCTCCAGGACGCGGGCCTCAACGACACGACATCGACGCGCGCCGCGGACAAGGCGGTCGGCGTCCCGGCACAGGCCCCGGCCGGGCAGGCCTCGCCGGTTCCCGCGCGGGGACCGATACCGCCGCGGCAGGCCGCGGTCGCGCCGACGGCCGACCCGACGGCGCTGCCGGGCAACGGGGCACGCGTGGTGCCGAGGCCGGTGTCGGGTGCCGCCAGGAGACAGGACGGCGGGCCGGCTCCGGGGGCGGCGAGCCGTCCGGACGCCGGGTCCGAGGAGTCGAGCAGGCAAGGGGAGGCAACTCGTGGGCGCTGACCGCGAGGGGAGCGGTCGGCGGGGGCCGGCACGCGTGATGGCGTACGCCGCCTGCGGTTTCGTACTGCTGGCGGGATGTGCGTCCATGCCCGACAGCGGGGACCTGCGAGGAGTGGAGTCCACGCCCCGGCAGGACCCGCAGGTGCGGGTGTTCGCGATGCCGCCGCAGGATGACGACCCGCCCGCGGACATCGTGCAGGGCTTCCTGGAGGCGCTGACCAGCGACGATCCGCACTACGAGACGGCGCGGAAGTACCTGACGGGCGACGCCGCGAAGAACTGGCGGCCGGACCGGTCGGCGACGGTGCTCGCGGACGGCCCGGGGACCATGTCCGACCACTCGGGCAACCGCGAGGACGCCAACGACTACTCGGTCAACCTGACCGGCACCAAGGTCGCCACGGTGGACGCGCAGCAGTCCTACTCGCCGGCCCGGGGCTCGTACCGCGAGTCGGTGCACCTCACCCGCAACCCCAAGACCAAGCAGTGGCGCATCGACGTGCTGCCGCAGGGCGTCGTCATGGGCAAGTCGGACTTCCAGCGCAACTACATGTCGGTCAACCGGTACTACTTCGCCTCGAACACCGTGACGCGGGCGGACACCGGCACCGGCACGGTCCGGGAGCCGTCGGCCGTCGCCGACCCCGTCTACGTGCGCCGGCGGGTGGATCCACTGACCCAGGTGGTGCGTTCCCTGCTCAGCGGGCCGACGAGCCTGCTCGACCCCGTGGTCAGGTCCAGCTTCCCGACCGGGACGGCGCTGGCGGAGGAAGTCGACTCGCTGACGCCGGACGACCGCAACAAGCTGACCGTGCCGCTGAACGACAAGGCGGCCGCGGCGGGCTCCGACGAGTGCGACGAGATGGCCGCGCAGCTCCTGTTCACGCTCCAGAACCTCACGCCGGCGGTCGAGGAGGTCGAGCTGCGCTCGGGCGGTGAGCAGATGTGTTCGCTCTCCGAGGACCGGGCCGAGACGGTCGCGACGCGCGGCTCGGCGCAACGGCCCGACTACCTGTACTTCATCGACGACGAGGACCGGCTGGTGCGGATCGCCGCCGGCAGCAACGGGACCCGGGCCGAACCGGTGCCCGGCCCGCTGGGCGAGGGGCACCGGGCCATGCGGTCGGTCGCGGTGTCGCGCGACGAACACAGCGCGGCCGGGATCGGTCTCGACAGCAAGTCGCTGTACGTCGGCTCGCTGGTGTCGGGCGGTTCGCTCGGCGACCCCGTGCTGACCAGCGGGGGCAAGGCGGAGACGGACCGGCTGACACCGCCCAGCTGGGACACGCAGGGCGACCTCTGGATCGCCGACCGCGACCCCGCGAACCCGCGGCTGCTGCTGCTGAAGGAGGGCGCGGGCGATCCGGCGGAGGTCAGGACGCCGGGCCTCGACGGGCGCGTGCAGGCCGTGCGGGTGGCCGCCGACGGGGTGCGGATCGCGCTCGTCGTGGAGAAGGACGGCAAGCGGTCCCTGCTCATCGGACGGATCGAGCGTGAGCAACGGGCCGGCGAACCGCCCGCGGTCACCGTGCTCGAACTGCGCTCCGCGACCCCCGAGCTGGAGGAGGTCACGGCCATGTCGTGGGCCGGTGACGCCCGCCTCGTCGTGGTCGGGCGCGAGCGCGGCGGCGTCCAGCAGATCGGTTACGTCCAGGTCGACGGCTCGACGCCGGAGGCCTCGGTGCCCGCGGCGCTGACCGGCGTCAAGGAGATCGCCGCGACGGAGGACGAGCGGCTTCCGCTGGTGGCGTACTCGGAGAAGCTGATCGTGCGGCTGCCGTCCGGGCTCCAGTGGCAGAAGGTGACCGAGGGGACCGCGCCGGTCTATCCGGGGTGAGGCCCCGGCGTCCGCGCGTTCTGTGGCGCGACGGGTTTTCCACAGGGTGAGGGGCGAGGTTTTCCACAGGCCTGGCAGGGGTCTGCGGGCGCGGGCACAGTGGTGGCCATGAGCGGATCGCGGACGTTGCGGGGATGGTGGACGGACCTCTCGGACCTGGTGCTGCCGGCCGAGTGCGGGGGCTGCGGCAGGGCTCGCGCGGTCCTGTGTCCGCGCTGTCGTACGGCGCTGGGCGGGGCCCCGCCGTGCCGGGTGCGTCCGGATCCGGAGCCGCCCGGTCTGCCGGAGGTGCACGCGGCGGCGCCTTACGCGGACGAGGTGCGGGCCGCGCTGCTGGCCCACAAGGAGCGGGGGGTGCTGGCCCTCACGGGAGTGCTCGGCTCGGCACTGGCGGGAGCGGTGCGGGCGGGGCTGCGGGAGGCGTGGACGGGAGCCCGGGAGGTGAGAGCCGGTGAGGCGGGTGCCTGTGCGGGTGCCGGTGGGTCGGGCGCCGGGGACGCACGGGGGCGGGGCCCGGTGCTGCTCGTGCCCGTGCCGTCGGCGCGCGGAGCCGTGCGGACCCGTGGACACGATCCGGCGCGGCGGATCGCCCTCGCGGCCGCCGGGGAGCTGCGGCGCACCGGGACGTCCGCCCGGGTGCTGGCCGTGCTGCGGCAGCGGTACGCCGTGGCCGACCAGTCGGGGCTCGACGCCCGGCAGCGGGTGGCCAACCTCGCCGGCGCGCTGGCGGTGGCGCCCGGCGGCGGCGTGCTGCTGCGCGGCGGTGGGGCGCTCGTCCTGGTCGACGACCTGATGACGACGGGGGCGTCGCTGGCCGAGGCGGCACGCGCGGTGCGGGCGGCGAGTGCTCCCGCCGTTGAGTCGCGGGCGGGACCGGGCACGTACGGGAGGGCGAAATCGGCTGTGTATCCGGCGGAGGCAGGGGAAGGCAGAGAGGAACGGAAGACCGGGCCCCGAATGGCGGGACGGTACGGAGGCGGTGGTGTGATCCGTGAGGTGTTCTGCGCGGCAGTGGTCGCGGCATCACCAGATTCCTTCGAAATAAACCGGAACTGACTGAGAACTTTCGTCGTTGCAGGTAATGAGAGGTTCAATTCACCGGAACGGAGGTACGCCGCGGTAGAGGGTGACGACATCCGTCCGGGCGAGATATGTTCGGTTGTGAGGCAAAGCCGCAGGCCACACCTCTCAAATCCGAATGCCGTGCTGCGGGTTATGCCGTCATCACCCGCACCGGTGGAGTGGAGATCCCGCCCACGGGGGAGGAGGTGGACGTCACCGAGTCCGAGGTTTCGGGAGAGACCGGAACCTGGTGCAAAAGGGAGATGCTCCGCCGCGGAAGCGGAGCGATCCGGGAACGGAGTTCTGCGTGGACATCGTCGTCAAGGGCCGCAAGACCGAGGTGCCCGAGCGGTTCCGGAAGCACGTGGCCGAGAAGCTGAAGCTGGAGAAGATCCAGAAGCTCGATGGCAAGGTGATCAGCCTCGACGTCGAGGTGTCCAAGGAGCCGAACCCCCGGCAGGCCGACCGCTGTGACCGAGTGGAGATCACCCTCCGCTCCCGCGGTCCGGTGATCCGGGCGGAGGCGGCGGCGAGCGACCCCTACGCGGCGCTCGACCTGGCGGCGGAGAAGCTCGGCGCACGGCTGCGCAAGCAGCACGACAAGCGCTTCTCGCGCCGCGGCGCGCGCCGGATCTCGGCGGCCGAGGTCGCCGACCACGTACCCGGTGCGGCGACGCTCAACGGGAACGGCGACGTCGTTCCGACGGAGGAGCAGAACGGCGTCCCCACCAAGAAGATCGGCTCGCTGGAGGTCCAGGGCGACGGCCCGCTCGTCGTCCGGGAGAAGACCCACGTGGCCGCACCGATGTCCCTCGATCAGGCGCTCTACGAGATGGAGCTGGTCGGGCACGACTTCTACCTGTTCGTCGACTCCGAGACAAAGGAGCCCAGCGTCGTCTACCGGCGGCACGCCTACGACTACGGCGTGATCCACCTCACCACGGACACGATGGTCACCCAGGCGCACGCTCCCGACGCGGGCGACGCGCTCGGCGGCTGACACAGACCGCCGGGTGACAGCGGTTCGGTGCCCCTGGAGCGCGTGTGCGCCCCCCAGGGGCACCGGTGTGCGACGGTGCGCGAGGGTGTGCGACCCCATCGCTGCCCCTTCGGTCACCCCGCTGTCGGCCAGGCATGGAATCATGGCGGCAACGGCCCAACGGGTGGGTCGTTGCTCTGGGTTGGCGATGGCTCAGGACCACGTGCCACAGCCTTCAGGGGGAGGAACGATGGCGGACAGTTTCGGACCGATGCGGGGCGCGGGCGTCGACCACGGGATCGACGGCGCGGCGGTCGGCATGGGCCCGGACGCGGACGCGGGCTCCGCACGCGAGGAGCCGATCAGGGTGCTGGTCGTGGACGACCACGCCCTCTTCCGTCGCGGCCTGGAGATCGTGCTCGCGGCCGAGGAGGGCATCCAGGTCGTCGGCGAGGCCGGTGACGGCGCCGAGGCCGTGGAGAAGGCCGCCGACCTGCTGCCGGACATCGTTCTGATGGACGTGCGGATGCCGAAGCGCGGCGGCATCGAGGCCTGCACCTCCATCAAGGAGGTGGCCCCCAGTGCCAAGATCATCATGCTGACGATCAGCGACGAGGAGGCCGACCTCTACGACGCGATCAAGGCGGGCGCGACCGGTTATCTCCTCAAGGAGATCTCGACGGACGAGGTGGCCACCGCCATTCGCGCGGTGGCCGACGGGCAGTCCCAGATCAGTCCGTCCATGGCGTCGAAGCTGCTCACCGAGTTCAAGTCGATGATCCAGCGGACCGACGAACGCCGGCTGGTGCCCGCGCCCCGGCTCACGGATCGCGAGCTGGAGGTCCTCAAGCTCGTCGCCACGGGAATGAACAACCGGGACATCGCCAAGGAACTGTTCATTTCCGAGAACACCGTGAAGAACCACGTGCGCAACATCCTGGAGAAGCTTCAGCTGCACTCCAGGATGGAGGCCGTGGTGTACGCGATGCGGGAGAAGATTCTCGAGATCCGGTGAGCCGGTTCCCGATCAGGCGAGCAGTCGGGCCAGCTCCCGGGTGAGGGGCTCGCGCAGCTCCGGTGCGTCGACCCGTTCCACGCGTACGTTCGTGCAGTCCACCCAGCTCGCGGCCTCCGCCAGGGCCTGGGCCACCGCCGGAGCCGCCCTGGGGTCGTCCAGCGTGACCTGCTTGGCGACCAGGGTGTGTCCCTCCCGCCCCGGGTCCACACGGCCGACGAGCCGCCCGCCGGCCAGGACCGGCATCGCGAAGTAGCCGTGCACCCGCTTCTGCTTGGGCACGTAGGCCTCCAGGCGGTGGGTGAAGCCGAAGATCCGCTCCGTGCGCGCCCGCTCCCAGACGAGGGAGTCGAAGGGGGAGAGCAGCGTCGTGCGGTGACGCCCGCGCGGGACCGTCGCCAGGGCCTCGGGGTCCGCCCAGGCCGGCCGGCCCCAGCCCGCCACGGTGACCGGCACCAGGCCCGAGTCGGCGATCACCGCGTCGACGTGCTCGGCCTTGAGGCGGTGGTAGTCCGCGATGTCCGCGCGCGTGCCGACGCCCAGGGACCGGCCGGCCAGGCGGACCAGGCGGCGCAGGCACTCGGTGTCGTCCAGGTCGTCGTGGAGCAGCTCGGCCGGGACCGCGCGCTCGGCCAGGTCGTACACCCGCTTCCAGCCGCGGCGCTCCACGCACACCACCTCGCCGTACATGAGGGCGCGCTCGACGGCGACCTTGGTGCCCGACCAGTCCCACCACTCGCTGGTCTTCTTCGCGCCGCCCAGGTCCGTCGCGGTGAGCGGGCCCTCGTCGCGCAGCTGCTTGACGACGCGGTCGTAGTCGCCGTCGGGGAGGTGGTGGTTCCAGTGCGGGCGGTTGCGGTACGCGCGGCGGCGGAAGGCGAAGTGGGGCCACTCCTCGATGGGGAGGATGCAGGCCGCGTGGGACCAGTACTCGAAGGCGTGGGTGTCGGTCCAGTAGGCGTCCTCGACGGTGCGGCGGCCGACCGCGCCGAGGCGGGCGTAGGGGATCAGCTCGTGGGAGCGGGCGAGGACCGAGATGGTGTCGAGCTGCACCGCGCCCAGGTGACGGAGGACGCCACGGACGCCTGCGCGGCGGTCGGGGGCGCCGAGGAAGCCCTGTGCACGGAGGGCGATGCGGCGGGCCTCGTCTGCGGACAGTTCCGTGGCGGGGGGCGGGAGGGTCGTCATACGTCCGCAGGGTAGGGGGTGGGTCTGACAGTGGGGTGCGGGTTCCCGTGCGGGTGCGGGTGCGGGTGTGGGGTGCGGGAGGTGGGTGCGGGGCCGGCGCGTGCCGGGTGCCGCTGCGCCCACCCGTGCCGCCCCAGCGGCACGACTGCCCGCAGCTAGGGGGGCACGACTGCCGGCAGCTCCGGCCGCGTCGGCGGCTACGTTCGTGCCGGCAGGTACGGGGACGTGGAGGGGAGGGAGAGGTCCGAGGGGAGGAGGGAGCCGATCCAGCAGTCGCGACGGACGCCCTTGTCGTTGATCCCGGAGCGCAAGGTGCCCTCCATGGTGAAGCCCGCGCGTTGGGCCACCGCGCGGGAGGCCGTGTTGCCGACCTCGGCGCGCCACTCCAGGCGGTCGACGGCCCGCTCGGTGAACGCCCAGCGGGAGGCGGCGACGGCGGCCTCGGTGATGTAGCCCCGGCCGCGGTGTTCCTTGGTGCCCCAGAACCCGATCTCGCCGACGCCCAGGGAGATCATCGTGACGCCGAGCATGCCCACCAGGTCGCCGGCGGGGAGGAAGAGGCCGAAGGTGAACATCGAGTCGTTCGCCCAGCCGTCGGGGACCATCTGCTCCGTGAAACCCCGCGCGTGCTCCGGGAGGTAGGGCGAGGGGATCGTCGTCCAGCGCTGGATCTCGGGGTCCTGGCAGGCGGCGTACACGGCGTCGGTGTCCTGCGGGCCGACCCCGCGCAGCGACAGGCGGTCGGTGGTGAGCGTGGCGGGTTCCATCGGCCGATTCTGCGGGGTGCCGGGCGGGCGCGCCAATATTTTTGCCGTCCGTGAACCTCCGGTCACCTCTTGTGCCGATTCGCCGGAAGGGTGCGGCACCATCCGCGGGGCCCGGACGTTGAAAGGGGTGACAGCGGACAGGGATGCTGGACGTAAGGATTGGACGGTCCCCGTTACGGCAGCCTCCCGGTGCGGCGGGGTCCTCGCATACGATGGCCGTTGCCCGATCCGTCACAGGAAACCGACCGTCCCAGGCCCGACCGGCAAGGAGACCAACCCCCGTGTCCGTCCTCTCGAAGCTCATGCGTGCAGGCGAAGGCAAGATCCTGCGCAAGCTGCACCGCATCGCGGACCAGGTCAACTCCATCGAAGAGGACTTCACTGACCTCTCCGACGCCGAGCTGCGTGCCCTCACCGACGAGTACAAGCAGCGCTACGCCGACGGTGAGAGCCTTGACGACCTGCTGCCCGAAGCCTTCGCCACCGTCCGCGAGGCCGCCAAGCGCGTCCTGGGCCAGCGTCACTACGACGTGCAGATCATGGGCGGCGCCGCCCTGCACATGGGCTACGTGGCCGAGATGAAGACCGGTGAGGGCAAGACCCTCGTCGGCACGCTGCCCGCCTATCTCAACGCCCTGTCCGGCGAGGGCGTGCACATCGTCACGGTCAACGACTACCTGGCCGAGCGCGACTCCGAGCTGATGGGCCGCGTCCACAAGTTCCTCGGTCTGAACGTCGGCTGCATCCTGGCCAACCAGACACCGGCCCAGCGCCGCGAGATGTACGGCTGCGACATCACCTACGGCACGAACAACGAGTTCGGCTTCGACTACCTGCGCGACAACATGGCGTGGTCCAAGGACGAACTCGTCCAGCGCGGCCACAACTTCGCCATCGTCGACGAGGTCGACTCCATCCTCGTCGACGAGGCCCGTACGCCGCTGATCATCTCCGGTCCGGCCGACCAGGCCACCAAGTGGTACGGCGACTTCGCCAAGCTGGTCACCCGCCTGAAGAAGGGCGAGGCCGGCAACACCCTCAAGGGCATCGAGGAGACCGGCGACTACGAGGTCGACGAGAAGAAGCGCACCGTCGCCATCCACGAGCCGGGCGTGTCCAAGGTCGAGGACTGGCTGGGCATCGACAACCTCTACGAGTCGGTGAACACCCCGCTGGTCGGCTACCTGAACAACGCCATCAAGGCCAAGGAACTCTTCAAGAAGGACAAGGACTACGTCGTCCTCGACGGCGAAGTCATGATCGTCGACGAGCACACCGGCCGTATCCTCGCCGGCCGCCGCTACAACGAGGGCATGCACCAGGCGATCGAGGCGAAGGAAGGGGTGGACATCAAGGACGAGAACCAGACGCTCGCCACGATCACCCTCCAGAACTTCTTCCGCCTCTACAAGCGCCACGACCACAACGGCAAGGAACAGCCCGGTCTGTCCGGCATGACCGGTACGGCGATGACCGAGGCCGCCGAGTTCCACCAGATCTACAAGCTCGGCGTGGTGCCCATCCCGACCAACCGGCCGATGGTGCGCAAGGACCAGTCGGACCTGATCTACCGCACCGAGGTCGCCAAGTTCGAGGCCGTCGTCGACGACATCGAGGAGAAGCACCGCAAGGGCCAGCCGATCCTCGTCGGCACCACCTCGGTCGAGAAGTCCGAGTACCTCTCGCAGCAGCTCAGCAAGCGCGGCGTCCAGCACGAGGTGCTCAACGCCAAGCAGCACGACCGGGAGGCGACCATCGTCGCCCAGGCGGGCCGCAAGGGCTCCGTGACGGTGGCCACGAACATGGCCGGCCGTGGTACGGACATCAAGCTCGGCGGCAACCCTGAGGACCTCGCCGAGGCCGAGCTGCGCCAGCGCGGTCTCGACCCCGAGGAGCACATCGAGGAGTGGGCCGCGGCCCTGCCCGCCGCGCTGGAGCGTGCCGAGCAGGCGGTCAAGGCCGAGTTCGAAGAGGTCAAGGACCTGGGCGGCCTCTACGTCCTGGGCACCGAGCGGCACGAGTCGCGCCGTATCGACAACCAGCTGCGCGGTCGTTCCGGCCGTCAGGGCGACCCGGGCGAGTCCCGGTTCTACCTCTCCCTGGGCGACGACCTGATGCGGCTGTTCAAGGCCCAGATGGTCGAGCGCGTGATGTCCATGGCGAACGTGCCGGACGACGTGCCGATCGAGAACAAGATGGTCACGCGTGCGATCGCGTCCGCCCAGTCGCAGGTCGAGACGCAGAACTTCGAGACCCGTAAGAACGTCCTGAAGTACGACGAGGTCCTCAACCGCCAGCGCGAGGTCATCTACGGCGAGCGTCGCCGCGTCCTGGAGGGCGAGGACCTCCAGGAGCAGATCCAGCACTTCACGAACGACACGATCGACGCCTACGTGCAGGCCGAGACCGCCGAGGGCTTCCCCGAGGACTGGGACCTCGACCGGCTGTGGGGCGCCTTCAAGCAGCTCTACCCGGTGAAGGTCACCGTCGAGGAGCTGGAGGAGGCGGCGGGCGACCGGGCCGGACTGACCGCCGACTACATCGCGGAGTCCATCAAGGACGACGTCCAGGAGCAGTACGAGGCGCGGGAGAAGCAGCTCGGCTCCGAGATCATGCGCGAGCTGGAGCGGCGGGTCGTCCTCTCGGTCCTGGACCGCAAGTGGCGTGAGCACCTCTACGAGATGGACTACCTCCAGGAGGGCATCGGCCTGCGCGCCATGGCGCAGAAGGACCCGCTGGTCGAGTACCAGCGCGAGGGCTTCGACATGTTCCAGGCCATGATGGACGGCATCAAGGAGGAGTCCGTCGGCTACCTGTTCAACCTGGAGGTCCAGGTCGAGCAGCAGGTCGAGGAGGTCCCGGTCGAGGACGCGGCGCCGTCGCTCGACAAGGGCGCGCAGGACGCGGTTCCGGCCCAGGCGGGTGCCCGTCCGGAGATCCGGGCCAAGGGCCTCGACGCGCCGCAGCGCCGGGACCTGCACTTCTCCGCGCCGACGGTGGACGGCGAGGGTGGTGTCGTCGAGGGCGAGTTCACCGACGGCGAGGCCGCGCAGGGGCAGTCCGACGGGCTCACGCGCGCGGAGCGCCGCAAGCAGGCCAAGGGCGGACGCCGCCGCAAGAAGTGACGGTGCGGTGCCTGCGGGCGCCGCGACGGTGGGAAGGGCCGGTCACCCGGGGGTGACCGGCCCTTCGGCCTGCCCGGCGGAGGCCGCGGCCAGCCGTGCCAGTCGTGTCAGTCAGCCTGTGCCAGCCAGGCGTGTCAGGCGTGTCAGGCGTGCCCAGGGGCGTGTCTCAGTCGTCGTCCGAGCGAGGCCTGCGCGGGCCGCCCACTTCCACCGCCGTGCAGCGCCAGCGCAGGTCCCGGCCCTGCTCCAGCCGGAAGGCCAAGGCGCGCAGCCGGCCGCCCGCGCCGATGCGGGCGAAGACCTCGAGGGCGCCCGGCCGGGGCTCGAAGTAGCCGATGTCGCGGACGACGGGACACGCGCCACGTGTGCGCAGCGGGCCGCGTTCGGCGAGGTGGGCAAGGTCGTCGTAGGCGCGGCCGACGGTGTGGCGGAGCATCGAGTGCACGGGGCGCCGGCCGCTGAGGACGCCGAGGAGAAGCTCGGCGAAGTGATCAGTGGGGCGGAGCTGCGGGACGGGCCGGCGAGGCGTCTGAGCGGGGACTACGGGCGTCGTGGCGGGTCGGGCGACCCGGCGGTGGCCCCCCGGTGCGGCCCGCCCCGCGACGGGGACTGCGGCAAGGGCCGGGGCGGGGTTCGCGGTGCGGGCGGGAGCGAAGCCCGTACCCGTGCCGGGGGCGGGCACGGGGGCGGGGGTCGTGGTCGGGTCCGGCACCGAGTCCCTGGCGGGGGCGCCCGGCTCTGCGACCGGACCCGACCGTGAGCCCCGGCCCGGCCCGGCCGTGGGCGGACGGGTGTCCGCCGGCCGCGTACGCGACCGCTGGGAGCGGCCCGGAGCTCCCGGCGGACGCCCACCGCCCGCGACGGCACGCGCCCCGGACGTCCCCGGCCTACGGGGCGGCACGCCACCGGAGACACGGGGCGGGGTCTCACCGGGCCCGGCGGCCGGGGTACCACCGGGCAGGCGGGCGGAGGCGCCGCCGGGCGAGCGGAGCAGCCTGTCGCCGGGGCCGCCGGACGGGGCGTGGGCGGGAGCGGCACCCAGGGGCGAGTAGCCGGGCGTGGACGCGGGACCGCCCTCGGCGGGGTGGAGCCCGCCGGGCCGGCGGGAGGGGGCACCACCGGGCACACAGGCCACCGGGGCACCGCCGGACACGCCGGACGGCGTGGCCTGGGGGCCGTAGGGCGGCGTGCCTCCCGGGCCGTGGGGCGTGCCTTCCGGGCCGTAAGGCGGCGTGGCCTGGGGGCCGTGGGACGGCGTGCCTCCCGGGCCGTGGGGCGTGCCTTCCGGGCCGTAAGGCGGCGTGGCCTGGGGGCCGTGGGACGGCGTGCCTCCCGGGCCGTGGGGCGTGCCTTCCGGGCCGTAAGGCGGCGTGGCCTGGGGACCGTAGGGCGGCCCGTCTCCCGGGCGGCCGTAGGGCGGCGTGCCTCCCGGGCCGTGGGACGGCGTGCCTCCCGGGCCGTGAGGCGGGGGCGGGGGCGTCGTGAGAGGGGCGGTGGGGGCGGGGCGGCGTTGGGTTCTGGTCATGACCTTGCGCATGGGGGTCCCCGTTCTGCGGCCCGGGAAATACCGGGCGGTAACTTTCGCGGTCGGGGATCTTGTACGGGCTGGAGGGGCGGCACGGCAAGCAGGCCGGCGTCCGCGCCGAGGGGGCGGGGAAGTTCACCTATCCGAGTGATGGATGGGGGTGGAAAGCCCGGAGCGCCGGGGTGGACCGGGTGAATTCCGGGCCCGGAGTGGACGCGTCCGGTGCCTTGGGTGGGGACCCGAAAGGGGACACCCGCACGTATCCTGAAGGCCTCCCGCCGGGTCCACCGAGCGCCCCGGCGGCGTCCCCGACCACGAAAGCGGCAGACTCATGCGCGTCTACGTCCCCCTGACCCTGTCCGGCCTCGCCGAGGCGCACCGGGCCGGGAAGCTGGGGGCCGGGCCGCTCGTCGCCCACGCCGTCACGCCGGCGCTGCGCGAGTGGTACCGGTCGGACGACATGGAGGAGCTGGAGTACGCCGCTCTGAACCGGGCCGCGCTGGCCTCGCTGCGGCTGCTCGCGGCCGACGCCGCGGTGGCGCGGCGCAGGGTCGTGGTCGCCGCCGACGTACCCGACGCCGCCGTCGAGGCCGGTCCGGACCGGGGAACCGACCCGGCGGCGCTGGGCGAGGTCCGGGTCGCCGGCCCGCTGCCGCTGGCCAAGGCGGCCGCCGTGCACGTCGACTCCGCCGACGCGGAGGCGGACGTGAGCGCTGCGGCCGAGGCTCTCGCGGCGGCGGACGGCGGCAACGACGACGCCCAGTTCGTCGTGGAGGGCGCGGACGACCACGAGCTGCTCTGGTACGCGACGCAGGAGCTCCCGAACCTGGTGTGACCAGGCATGTTGCATCGCGGTGTCCCGATTGTCAGTGGCGGCGGGTACGTTTTCGGGCATGGGGATGCAGACGGGCGCACACATCGTGTGGGACTGGAACGGCACGCTGTTCCACGACAACGACGCGATCATCGGAGCGACGAACGCGGCGTTCGCCGAGCTGGGGATGGCGCCGATCACACTGGAGCAGTACCGGGCGCTGTACTGCGTGCCGGTGCCGAAGTTCTACGAGCGGCTGCTGGGGCGGCTGCCCACCGACGCCGAGTGGACGGTCATGGACGCGACCTTTCAGCGCCACTACGGCGCCCACCGGGACCGGTGCCGGCTCGCCGACGGTGTCGCGGAGCTGCTCGCGGGATGGCGGTCGGCGGGGCGCAGCCAGTCGATCCTCAGCATGTACGGCCATGACGAGCTGGTGCCGCTGGTCAGGGGCCTCGGCATCGAGGCGCAGTTCATACGCGTCGACGGGAGGACCGGGCCGTCCGGGGGCAGCAAGGCCGAGCACATGGTCCGGCACCTCGCGCAGCTGGCGCTCTCCGGAGTGGAGCCCGCTCGCACGGTGGTGATCGGGGACGCCGCCGACGACGCGGTGGCGGCGCGCCACGTGGGGGCGGGAGTGGTGCTGTACACGGGCGGATCGCACAGCCGGGCCAGCCTCGAGGGGGTCGGGGTGCCGGTGGTGGACACGCTGGGGGAGGCCGTGGTGGTGGCGGAGCGGCTGGCGGGATGACCGTGCCGTCCCGTGCCGCCGACGGTGTGGTTACCCGGCCGTAGCTGTGCGGAACGTCCAAGTCGCGGGCCCGGTTTTGTACACAAGCGGCTCATGACGGGGAGCCCGTGCGGGGCGATAGCCTGGTGGCGTGATCAGCGCGATAGCTCGCGGGGGCACTGGTGCCCCTGCCCTGCGCCCGGCACGCACGGACGACATCCGTGACCGGGCGGCGGTCGCTGATCCTCGCGGGCGGGACGGGGTGGCCGAGGCCCCCGGTAGGCCGCCGCACACTCCCCGGACGGTGACGGCGAGAGCGAAGTCACACCCGGCGACAGCGGCGACATTGGCTGATATGCCCCCGCTCCTCTCATCTTGCGGCATAGCGTCGAAGTGGACCGGACACCCCGTGTCCCGACGTCATGCCGGAAGGCAGGAGACCGTACTTCCTTCTACGTCACGCAACGGCGCGCGACAGGAGTCAGAGGACAATGCAGACCAAGCTGGACGAAGCCAAGGCCGAGCTGCTCGAAAGGGCTGCGCGGGTAGCTGAGAACAGCCCGGTCGGGGGGCAACTACCGACCGGGACGACGGGCGAGGGCACTCCGGGTACCCCGGGGGGTACCCCGGGCGCGCCGGACGCCCCGGACGGCGCCCCGGACTACGCGTCCGTGTTCGCGTTCCTCCAGCGCTACTACCGGCACACCGCCCCGGAGGACCTGGCCGACCGCGACCCGGTCGACGTCTTCGGAGCCGCCGTCTCGCACTACCGGCTGGCGGAGAACCGCCCGCAGGGCACGGCGAACGTCCGGGTGCACACCCCGACGGTCGAGGAGAACGGCTGGACGTGCAGCCACTCCGTCGTCGAGGTGGTCACCGACGACATGCCCTTCCTCGTCGACTCCGTGACCAACGAGCTGACCCGCCAGGGCCGCGGCATCCACGTCGTCGTCCACCCGCAGATCGTGGTGCGACGCGACATCGCCGGCAAGCTCGTCGAGGTGCTCGCCGGTCCGCCCGCCGCCGACCTGCCGCACGACGCGCACGTCGAGTCCTGGATCCACGTCGAGATCGACCGCGAGACCGACCGCGGCGACCTCAAGCAGATCACCGCCGACCTGCTGCGGGTCCTCAACGACGTCCGCGAGACCGTCGAGGACTGGGGCAAGATGCGCGACGCGGCCGTCCACATCGCCGACCAGCTGTCGGCCGAGGCCACCCCGGAGGACCTCCCCGCGCGCGAGCTGGAGGAGGCCCGCGAGCTGCTGCACTGGCTGGCCGACGACCACTTCACCTTCCTCGGCTACCGCGAGTACCAGCTGCGCGAGGACGACTCCCTCGCCGCCGTCGCCGGCACCGGCCTCGGCATCCTGCGCTCCGACCCGCACCACGCGGCCGACGAGAGCCACCCGGTCAGCCCGTCCTTCGAGCGGCTCCCCGCCGACGCCCGGGCCAAGGCCCGCGAGCACCGGCTGCTGGTGCTGACCAAGGCCAACAGCCGGGCCACCGTGCACCGGCCGTCGTACCTCGACTACGTCGGCGTCAAGAAGTTCGACGAGAACGGCAACGTCGTCGGTGAGCGGCGCTTCCTCGGTCTGTTCTCCTCCGCCGCCTACACCGAGTCCGTCCGCCGGGTGCCGGTCGTGCGGCGCAAGGTGGAGGAGGTGCTGGAGCGGGCCGGGTTCTCGCCCAACAGCCACGACGGGCGCGACCTGCTGCAGATTCTGGAGACGTACCCGCGCGACGAGATGTTCCAGACCTCCGTCGAGGAGCTGGAACCGATCGTCACCTCGGTGCTCTACCTCCAGGAGCGGCGCCGCCTGCGGCTCTACCTCCGCCAGGACGAGTACGGCCGCTACTACTCGGCCCTCGTCTACCTCCCCCGCGACCGCTACACCACCGGTGTCCGGCTGCGGATCATCGACATCCTCAAGGAGGAGCTCGGCGGCACCAACGTCGACTTCACCGCCTGGAACACCGAGTCGATCCTGTCCCGGCTGCACTTCGTGGTCCGGGTCCCGCAGGGCACCGAGCTGCCGCACCTGTCCGACGCCGACAAGGACCGCGTCGAGGCCCGTCTCGTGGAGGCCGCCCGCTCCTGGGCCGACGGCTTCGGCGAGGCCCTGACCGCCGAGGTCGGCGAGGAGCGTGCCGCGGAGCTGCTGCGCCACTACGGCTCCGCCTTCCCCGAGGGCTACAAGGCCGACCACGGCCCCCGCTCCGCCGTCGCCGACCTGGGCCACCTGGAACGGCTCGACGACGACAAGACCTTCGAGCTGAGCCTGTACGAGCCGGTCGGCGCCGCGCCCGAGGAGCGGCGTTTCAAGATCTACCAGAAGGGCGGCTCGGTCTCCCTGTCGGCCGTCCTGCCGGTGCTCAGCCGGCTCGGCGTCGAGGTCACCGACGAGCGGCCCTACGAGCTGCGCTGCGCGGACCGCACCACGGCCTGGATCTACGACTTCGGCCTGCGCATGCCCAAGGCGCCGGCCGGCGGCGCCGACTACCTCGGCGACGACGCCCGCGAGCGCGTCCAGGACGCCTTCGCCGCCACCTGGACCGGCAAGGCGGAGAACGACGGCTTCAACGCGCTGGTGCTCAGCGCCGGCCTGACCTGGCGCGAAGCCATGGTGCTGCGCGCGTACGCCAAGTACCTGCGGCAGGCCGGCTCGACGTTCAGCCAGGACTACATGGAGGACACCCTCCGCAACAACGTCCACACCACGCGCCTGCTCATCAACCTGTTCGAGGCGCGGATGGCGCCGGAGCGGCAGCGGGCCGGACGGGAGCTCGTCGACGCCCTGCTCGAAGAGGTCGACGCCGCCCTCGACCAGGTGGCGAGCCTCGACGAGGACCGGATCCTGCGGTCCTTCCTCACCGTCATCAAGGCGACGCTGCGCACGAACTTCTTCCAGGAGGCGAGCGGCGGCGTGCCGCACGACTACGTCTCCATGAAGTTCGACCCGCAGGCCATCCCCGACCTGCCCGCGCCGCGCCCGGCGTTCGAGATCTGGGTGTACTCGCCGCGCGTCGAGGGCGTGCACCTGCGCTTCGGCAAGGTCGCGCGCGGTGGTCTGCGCTGGTCGGACCGCCGGGAGGACTTCCGTACCGAGATCCTCGGCCTGGTCAAGGCGCAGATGGTGAAGAACACCGTCATCGTGCCGGTCGGCGCCAAGGGCGGCTTCGTCGCCAAGCAGCTGCCCGACCCGGGCGTCGACCGCGACGCGTGGATGGCGGAGGGCATCGCCAGCTACCGGACGTTCATCTCGGCGCTGCTCGACATCACCGACAACATGGTGGCCGGCGAGGTCGTGCACCCCGAGGACGTCGTCCGGCACGACGAGGACGACACCTACCTCGTCGTCGCCGCCGACAAGGGCACCGCGAAGTTCTCCGACATCGCCAACGAGGTCGCCGAGTCCTACAACTTCTGGCTCGGCGACGCCTTCGCCTCCGGCGGCAGCGCGGGCTACGACCACAAGGGCATGGGCATCACCGCCCGCGGCGCCTGGGAGTCCGTCAAGCGGCACTTCCGGGAGCTGGGCGTGGACACCCAGACCCAGGACTTCACCGTCGTCGGCATCGGCGACATGTCCGGCGACGTGTTCGGCAACGGCATGCTGCTCAGCGAGCACATCCGCCTGGTCGCCGCCTTCGACCACCGGCACATCTTCGTCGACCCGACGCCGGACGCGGCCACCTCGTACGCCGAGCGCCGCCGGCTGTTCGAGCTGCCCCGCTCCTCCTGGGAGGACTACAACACCGAGCTGCTCTCGGCGGGCGGCGGCGTCTTCCCGCGCTCGGCCAAGTCCATCCCGGTCAACGCGCACGTCCGCGAGGCCCTCGGCATCGAGGCGGGCATCACCAAGATGACCCCGGCCGAGCTGATGAAGGCGATCCTCAGCTCCCCGGTGGACCTGCTGTGGAACGGCGGCATCGGTACGTACGTCAAGGCGTCCACGGAGTCCAACGCCGACGTCGGCGACAAGGGGAACGACGCCATCCGCGTCGACGGCAAGGACCTGCGGGTCCAGGTCGTCGGCGAGGGCGGCAACCTGGGCATGACCCAGCTGGGCCGGATCGAGTTCGCGTTGCAGGGCGGCCGGATCAACACCGACGCCATCGACAACAGCGCGGGCGTGGACACCTCGGACCACGAGGTCAACATCAAGATCCTGCTCAACGGTCTCGTCAAGGACGGCGACATGACCGTCAAGCAGCGCAACAAGCTGCTCGCCCAGATGACCGACGAGGTCGGAGCGCTGGTCCTGCGCAACAACTACGCGCAGAACACCGCGATCGCCAACGCGCTCGCGCAGTCCAAGGACATGCTCAGCGCCCAGCAGCGCTTCATGCGCCACCTGGTCAGGGAGGGCCACCTCGACCGGGCCCTGGAGTTCCTGCCCACGGACCGGCAGATCCGTGAGCGGCTGAGCGGCGGACACGGTCTGACCGGTCCGGAGACGGCCGTGCTGCTGGCGTACACGAAGATCACGGTCGCCGAGGAGCTGCTGCACACCTCGCTGCCGGACGACCCGTACCTCAAGGGCCTGCTGCACGCGTACTTCCCGACGGCGCTGCGCGAGCAGTTTGCCGAGCAGGTCGACGGCCACCCGCTGCGCCGCGAGATCACGACGACCGTCCTGGTCAACGACACGGTCAACACGGGCGGTACGACGTATCTGCACCGGATGCGCGAGGAGACCGGCGCGTCGCTCGAGGAGATCGTGCGGGCCCAGACCGTGGCGCGGGCGATCTTCCGCTCCTCCCCGGTGTGGGACGCGGTGGAGGCCCTGGACACCAAGGTCGACGCCGCCGTCCAGACCCGGATCCGGCTGCACTCGCGCCGCCTGGTCGAGCGCGGCACGCGCTGGCTGCTCAACAACCGGCCGCAGCCCCTGGAGCTGGCCGAGACGGTGGAGTTCTTCGCCGAGAGGGTCGAGCAGGTGTGGTCGCAGCTGCCGAAGCTGCTGCGCGGTGCGGACGCGGAGTGGTACCAGCACATCCACGATGAGCTGACCGCGGTCGGGGTGCCGGACGAGCCGGCCACGCGGGTGGCCGGGTTCTCCTCGGCCTTCGCGACGCTGGACATCGTGTCGGTGGCCGACCGCATGGGCAAGGAGCCGCTGGACGTCGCCGAGGTGTACTACGACCTCGCCGACCGGCTCGGTGTCACGCAGCTGATGGACCGGATCAGTGATCTGCCGCGGAACGACCGGTGGCAGTCGATGGCCCGTGCGGCGATCCGTGAGGACCTGTACGCGGCGCACGCGTCGCTGACCGCGGATGTGCTGGCGGTGGGCGACGGGTCGTCGACGCCGGAGCAGCGGTTCAAGGCGTGGGAGGAGAAGAACGCGGCGATTCTCGGGCGGGCGCGGACGACGCTGGAGGAGATCCGGTCGTCGGACGAGTTCGATCTGTCGAACCTGTCGGTGGCCATGCGGACGATGCGGACGTTGTTGCGTACGCATTCGTAGGCCGCCGTACGGCGTTTACGCCGTTGCCGTGTGAGGTGCCCCGGGCCGGGTTCGGTCCGGGGCGCCTTTGCGTCTGGCCTGGGGTCGGGCGGGGTGCGCGGCCCGGCGGTACGGGGTGCCGCTGCGCCCACCCGTGCCGCCCCAGCGGCACGACTGCCCGCAGCGGCGGCGGGGGCGGCACGACCGCCTGCAGCGGCGGCGGGGTGTGGCACGACTGCCCGCGGTTGCCTCAGTGCAGGATGTTCGCTGCCAAGCGGGCTGCTCTGCGCGTGCGGGGTGTCGACAGGCGGCGTGCGGCAGGGCGTAGTACCGCGGCGGTGGCACCCACCGGCTGCCAGGTGATCTGAAGGCGTCCCGGGTTGTGGCCCTCCGGGCGGAGGGTGACGCGGTGCGGGGTGAGACCGGCGCGGTAGGGGACGCGGGCCGTGAGGGGCGGGAAGGCCAGCGGCGCCAGCAGGATGCCCGTGTGGGTGCGGCCCCGGTGGCGGAGGCGGAGCACGGGATGGCGGGTGCCCTGGAAGCCGTGGACCGGGAGACGGGCCGCCGCCAGATCCAGGCGGACGCGGCCCTCGAAGAGCCCGGGGCGGACGGGCGAGAGACGGAAGGCGACCGTGAGGCGCCGGCGGCCGGGGGAGAGGTGGAGTACGGCGCGCTGGGGCCCGACGGGGAGGCGCCGGGCCGGGTCGTAGGTGCGGACGGTCAGGTCGACCGACGCACCGGGACCGCGCGTGATCCGCGTGATCTCGTGCCGCAGCAGGGCCGTGAAGAAGGGCCGGGTGTCCAGCTCCAGGTCCGTCAGGTCCAGCTCGCGGCGGGCCTCCGGGGACTCCGGAACACGCTCGCCCCAGTAAACGCGGCCGTTCTCCCCGTCCGGCGTCACCCGGCGGGGCGCCACGTCGTGGCCGAGGCCACGGGCCGCCGTGCGCACGTCGGACAGGCGCCGGTCGCGCAGCAGCCGCAGGACGACCCGTTCGGAGCGGGGCAGCCGGGCACAGGCGCCCTCGGAGAGCGTGTCGAGGTAGGGGTTCACCAGGTCCGCGAAGGAGGTCAGCCAGGCGTCGTCCCGGTAGGGGAGGTCACCGGCGTACATCCGGAAGTCGTGCTTGAGGAACTTGTAGTCCTTGTCCTCGCGCAGCCCCTCGTGCCCGCTCTCGGCCAGGAAGGCGTCGATGAGGCGCTGCACGTGGACGCGGTCGCGGACGTTGCTGAGCTTGTGCCGCTGGTTGGAGATGGAGGCGGTGTCGGAGGTGGCGTACGGGGCTATGTACCAGCGGTACACCGGCTCCGGGACGACGGTGAACGTCTTGGCCAGGCAGTATGCCTGCGCCGAGAAGAGCTGGTCCTCGTAGTGGATGCCCTCGGGGAAGCGCAGGCCGTGCCGGTCGAGGAAGGCGCGGGCGTACATCTTGCTGGTGGAGAGGTGTTCGAAGAACAGCCGGGGGTCGGCCTCGATGCCGTCGAGGGTGCGGCGCTCGGCGACCAGGTGCGGCATCCAGGTCGTGCGGCGTCCGCCGTCCACGCGGACGCGGTGCACGGCGCCCATGGCGAAGTCCAGGTCGCGTTCGCGGTGGGCGGCGAGCAGGGTCTCGACGGCGCGTTCGGGGAGTTCGTCGTCGCTGTCCAGGAACATCAGGTAGGGCGCCCGGGCGATCTCCAGGGCGCGGTTGCGCGGGGCGCTGCACCCGCCACTGTTCTCCGGCAGCCGGAGGTACACGATCCGCGGGTCGTGGGCGGCCAGTTCGCGGGCCACCTCCTCCGTCGCGTCGGTCGAGTGGTCGTCGCTGATGACGATCTCGATGTTGGCGTGGGTCTGGCGGAGCACGGACGCGACGGCGCGGGGGAGGCGTTCGGCGTCGTTGTACACGATGACCGTGACGGTGACGTCCGGAGTACTCGGCGAAAGGGGCGGGAGCGTGCCCGTGGCCGGGCTCGTGGTGGCTGTCCTCATGACGCGGTGGCCTCCTCGGGGCTCGGGGCCGGGGTGCGGTCCTCGATGGGCAGGACCGGGGGCAGCGTCCGCTCGTCCTCGCCGAGGAAGACGCGGCGTACGACGCGTTCGGCGGCGTGGCCGTCGTCGTACTCGCAGAACCGGCGCCGGAAGGCGGCCCGTGCCTTCGTCGCGCGCTCGTCGTGCCAGGCGTCGGTGGTGAGGATCTCCGTCAGTTCCGCCTGGGTGCGGGCGACCGGGCCGGGGGCTTCGGCCATCTGGTCGAAGTAGACGCCGCGGGTGGTGCGGTAGGTCTCCCAGTCGTCTGCGTGGATGACGATCGGGCGGTCGAGGTTGGCGTAGTCGAACATGATCGACGAGTAGTCGGTGACCAGCGCGTCGGCGGCCAGGCACAGCTCCTCGACGGGTTCGTAGGAGGAGACGTCGACGACGCGGCCGGTGCGGCGCAGGTCTCCCAGAGGGGAGGCGGCGCCGTCGTAGAAGTAGTGGGCGCGCACCAGCAGGATCGTTTCTCCGCCGAGCGACTCGGCGAGGGCGGCGAGGTCCAGGCGCGGGGTCCAGCCGGCCTCGTAGTCGCGGTGGGTGGGCGCGTAGAGGACCGCGCGGCGGCCGGGCGCGATGCCGAGGCGTGCGCGGGCGGCGCGGACCTCGGCGGCGCCGGCGGTGTAGTAGACGTCGTTGCGGGGATAGCCGTGGTCCAGGGAGATGTGGTGGGACGGGTAGGCCCGCTGCCACATGCGGGTGGTGTGGCTGTTGGCGGAGACGCTGTAGTCCCACTTGTCGACCCGCTCGAGCAGCGCCTGGAAGTCCAGGCCGTGGGCGGCGGCGGGGTAGGGCAGCTGATCCACGCCCATGCGTTTGAGCGGGGTGCCGTGGTGGGTCTGGAGGTGGACGGTGCCGGGGCGTTTGACCACCGCGTCCGGGAAGTTGACGTTGTTGACGAGGTACTTGGCGCGGGCCAGCACCTCCCAGTAGCGGCGGGTGCCGGGCACGACGTGGTCGGTGCCGGGCGGCAGCAGGGCGGCGCCCGCGGCGGTGACCACCCACACGGGGTGGATGCCCGGGGCGAGTTCGGCGAGCTTGGCGGCGATCGCGGCCGGGTTGCAGGCCACCCCGCGGTTCCAGTACGCGGAGAAGACCGCGAGGTGCGGGTCGACCGGGCGGGCCAGGGCGGCGCGGTACTGGAGGGTGCGCAGCCGGGTGCCCGCGCGGCGCCTGCCGGTGCGCGCGGCGGAGCGCACCGCGCGGCGGGCGTGGCTGGCGCTCTGGAGGGCGCGGTACTTGCCGTAGGAGCCCTCCTCGAGGAGCGACCGGCGCATGCCCTCCAGGCCGGCGGGCTGCCGGAGCCCCTCGGGGCGGTGGCGCCGGGCGGTCACGGACGCCCGGTGGAAGAACTCCCGCGCCACGTCGTCGGGCATCCCGGCGCGGGCGAAGGTGTGCAGGCAGTCGCGGACCATCAGGTCGTACAGGACGCCGTGGACGGCGGGCCGGCCGGCGGTGAGGCCGAGGAGCGCCTCGTAGCGGTCGACCAGCGCGTACCGCTCGGCCGGCGTGAGGGGCGGGAGGCTCTCGGGCCGCAGCCGACGGCCCTCGTACGCCGGGTGCGGCAGGCAGGCGACGCGGTCGGCGAGCAGCAGGGCGGCGTACGCGGCGAACGGCTCGTCCTCGGTGGTCAGGAGCCGTTCGTGCCGCCGCCAGAAGCCGGCGCGCACGGCGCGGGTGCCGAGCAGCGGGGTCAGGCGGAGCAGCGCGGCGCGGTCGTCGAGGGAGAGGCCGTCCTCGGAGCGGCCCGCCCGGGCCAGCCGGGGCCCGTCGGGGGAGGGCAGGCCGGAGGCCCGCCAGGAGCTGCGGACGTGGTCGCACAGCAGGACGTCCACGCGGTCGGGGAGGCCCGCGGCGTGCCGCGCCAGGGCGGGCGGGGCGCCGGGCGGCAGCCCGTCCTTGGCGTGCACGAAGTGCAGCCACCGGCCCCGCGCCCGGGCCGCCCCGGCCGAGCGGGCCGCGGCGTCCCCCGCCGTGTCCGGGAGCGGCAGCACGGTGAAGGCGGGAGCGTGCCGCTCGGCCGTCTCCCGCGCCCAGTCCCCGACGGCGGCGACGATCACCTCGACGCCGGTGAGGGGGTGGGCGTCCAGGGAGTCGAGGAGGGCGGGCAGGTGGTCCTGCACGTTGCGGCCGTGGACGACGACGCTGAGGTCGGGGGCCGTCTCGGGGAACGGATCGGGGACCGTCTCGGGCATCGTGGGGACTCCTTCGCCTCGGCCTTCGCTTCGTCGCTCCCGGAGCACTCCTGTGGGTCGTTGTCTATTCGGTCATAGTGACATCAATCGGGTAAAAGGATTAATCGGAGGAGTGGGGAGTACGCCTTCCGGGGGACACGGCTTCCGGGGGACACGGCGCTCAGGCGACCGCCGTGGCCTTGGGGGCGGGCTTGGGCGCGGGCTTGGACGCGGCGGGCTTGGGCGTCGCCTTGGGCTTCGCCGCCGGGCCGCCGGTGAACTTCTCGTACTCCTTCAGGACCTCCTCCGTGGGCCCGTCCATCCGCAGCTCGCCGCGCTCCAGCCACAGCACCCGGTCGCAGGTGTCGCGGATGGACTTGTTGCTGTGGCTGACCAGGAACACCGTGCCGGCGTGCTCGCGCAGCTCCCGGATGCGTTCCTCGGAGCGCCGCTGGAAGGAACGGTCGCCGGTGGCCAGCGCCTCGTCGACCAGGAGCACGTCGTGGTCCTTGGCGGCGGCGATGGAGAACCGCAGCCGGGCCGCCATGCCGGAGGAGTACGTGCGCATCGGCAGGGTGATGAAGTCGCCCTTCTCGTTGATCCCGGAGAAGTCGACGATCTCCTGGTAGCGCTCCTTGATCTGCGCGCGGGACATGCCCATCGCCAGGCCGCCGAGGTACACGTTGCGCTCGCCGGTGAGATCGTTCATCAGGGCGGCGTTGACGCCGAGCAGGGAGGGCTGGCCGTCGGTGTAGATGCGGCCGTTCTCCACCGGAAGCAGGCCGGCGACCGCCTTGAGCAGCGTCGACTTGCCCGAACCGTTGGTCCCTATGAGGCCGATGGCCTCGCCGCGGTACGCGGCGAAGGACACGTTCTTCACGGCGTGCACCCGGCGCACGCCGGCCGCCTTCTCGGCCTTCCCGCGGCGCAGGATGCGGTTGAGGGCGGCGGTCGCGGAGCCGCGGCCGGCTCCGGTGCCGTTGACCCGGTAGACGATGTCGACGCCGTCGGCGACGACGGTGGGCACGCGCTCGGCGGGGGTGTTGTCAGCGGGGGTGTCAGCCACGACCGTACGTCTCCTCGGCCTTCCAGAAGTAGATGAAGCCGCCGATCCCGGCGACCAGTGCCCAGCCCAGGGCCAGCGCCCAGACGTGGTCGGGCAGCATGCCGCCGCCGAAGCTGTCGATCAGCGCGAAGCGCATCAGGTCGATGTAGACGACGGCGGGGTTGACCTGGAGCAGCGGGCCGATCCAGGACGGCAGCCCGCTGTCCGGGCCGGTCATGTGGTGGATGCTGAACATGACGCCCGAGGCGTACATCCAGGTGCGCAGCAGGAACGGCATCAGCTGGGCCATGTCGGGAATCTTCGCGCCGACCCGGGCCATGACCATCGCCACGCCCGTGTTGAACACGAACTGGAGCACCAGCGCCGGGACGGCGAGCACCCAGGAGGGGCCGGGCGGCACGCCGAACGCGAGCAGGATCACGACGAGGGCGCCCATCGAGAACATCAGCTGCTGGAGCTGCTGGAGGCAGAACGACACCGGCAGCGCCGCTCGCGGGAAGTGCAGGGCGCGTACGAGGCCGAGGTTGCCGGAGATCGCCCGGGTGCCCGCCATGATCGAGCTCTGCGTGAACGTCCACACGAACACGCCGGTGACCAGGAACGGGACGAAGTCCTCCACGCCGCGGCTGGTGTTCATCAGCATGCCGAAGATGAAGTAGTACACCGCCGCGTTGAGCAGGGGCGTCATCACCTGCCAGACCTGGCCCAGCTTGGCCTGGCTGTACTGGGCGGTGAGCTTGGCGGTGGAGAAGGCGCCGATGAAGTGCCGGCGCGCCCACAGCTGGCGGACGTACTCGGGCAGGGAGGGGCGGGCGCCGCTGACCGACAGCCCGTGCCGGGCGGCGAGCGCCGCGAGGTCGTGGTCCGGTGCGGGGGTGGGGGCCGCCTCGGTGGTCGGGGGCGGTGGGTCGAGGACCTGGCTCACATCCGGTGCTTTCGCTCGGGGGGAGGGGGCGAGAGGGTGGCGCCCGGCGTTCACCCGGGTGACCGTGTGTGTTCACTTACGTCGGGACGGCACCGTATCGTCGTGACGTGAGCGTAGGGCGTGGCGACGCCGGAACGCAACCGTTTCGTCGTGACGCCCTATGCTTGACGCGCATGACGACCAACGCCGCCGCCGACGAGCCGACGCCGCGCCCGCGCCGCCGGGCCCCCGCCGGGGCGGCGGTGCTGCGCGAGGACGTGACGGAGGCCATCCGGGCGGCGGTCTTCGAGGAGCTGGCGGCGGTCGGTTACGCCCGCATGTCCATCGAGGGCATCGCGCGCCGCGCGGGCGTCGGCAAGACCGCCGTCTACCGGCGCTGGCGCTCCAAGCTGCACCTGGTGCTCGACATCGTCTCCGCCCTCGCCGTCCAGGGCCTGCCCGCGCCGGACACCGGCTCCCTGGAGGGCGACCTGCGGCTCCTGTACGAGGTGACGTCCCGTGCCCTGCGCCACCCGGTGGCCTCGCAGGTCATCCCCGACCTCCAGGCGGAGGCGGCCCGCAATCCCGACATCGCCGACGCCCTCCAGAAGACCCTGCGCGAGGGCCAGGACGGCGTCGCCAGCAGGATCCTCGCGGCGGCGGCCGAACGCGGCGAGCTGGGCCCGGCCCTCGACACCGACCTGGCCCTGGACCTGATCTCGGGCCCGCTGTACTGGCGCTCGGTGGTCGTCCGCGGCCCGAAACCCCCGAAGGGCTACCTGGGCTCGCTGGCCCGGGCGACGGCGGAGGGCCTGAAGGCGCTCTGAGCCGGGGCGGACTGTTCCCGCACGAGACGCCGGGCGTTCGCTGGGGCCGTGTCGCTGGGGACGGTCCGGGACGGGCGGCGCTCCGGCGGTCGGGAGTACCGGACGGCGCTGGGCTCGGTTCCGTCGCCGCAGTGGCCGGCGGCGTCGTCGCACCGCTGTGGCCTCCGGCCGACGCGGCTCCTCACCAGGCGGCGAGCCGGACCACCTGCGCCGCGATGTCCGGCACCGTCCGTCCGTCCGTCGGCACGCGGACCGTGCCCACGGGAGCCTCGTCGGCCAGGCGCCGCCCCATGCGCAGGCTGCGCTCGATGTGCACGCCGAGCTGCGACCCGGTCTCCCGTACGGCGAGCCGCTGCCGCACGGTCGCCTCGTCGGCGGTCAGCAGCACGCAGGTGACCCTGACCTCGTCCCCGCCCATCGCCCGTCCGATCATCGGCGCCTCGAGGATGCTGACGGTGTTGGTGTAGATGAGTCGGCGCTGTCCGAGCGCCGCGTAGTTCGCCCACACCGCGGCGATGTTCCGCTCGGTGATCGCCGTACGGTGCGGGTCGCCGTCGGGAGCGGGTTCGATCTGGCTCATGCCGTCCCCCTCGATCAGACAGTGCGCGGTCCCGGCCTGCCGCAGCTGGACGGACACGTCCCAGCCGACGCTGCTCTTGCCGACGCCCGAGCCGCCGCCGATGAGTAACAGGTCGTAGGTGTTGGCCTTTTGGTCCATGGCCGCAGTCTGAGTCGTCACCGAGGTCGTGTGCGCGCCCATTCGAGTTCTCGCCGAGCGCCGGGCCCGCACGCGTCGGCGTGTGAGCGGGCCGAGACGGTCACCTGCCAGCGGCGGGAAACGCCGACAACGCTCTCCTCGACGCGCTGCGCGCCGAGGGCTTCGGCCGTTCGGGCCGCCAACCGACTGGTGACCATGGCTGGTCGCGGTCGCCGCTGAACATGCCCCGGGCGGCGGGTGCGCGTGGTTTCACGTCGGCTTCGAAGACCACCTGCGCGCGTTCTGCTTCGGTATGCGCGGGTTCAAGGCGACGGTAGCCGGCCTCATCGCCCTGTGGCCCGCCGCTCCTTGGACGCGACTCTGGCGAGCAACTTGTCGCGAACCAACGGCCACTCGTTCGCGAGCAGGCTGTAGTAGAGGGAATCGCGACGCGTGCCGTCCTGGCGGACCATGTGACTGCGCAGGGTGCCCTCATAGACGAGACTCAGGTGGATCAAGGCCTTCTGGGACCGCTCGTTCAAATTGTCCGTGCGCAACGCGACTCTGGTGAGGCCGAGGGTGTGGAACGCGTGGCTGAACAGCAGGAGCTTCGACTCGGCGTTGTAGGGGCCGCCCCAGCAGGAGCGGTCGAACCACGTCGCACCGATCTCGGCGCGACCCTGAACGAGGTCGACTTCGTACAGACTCGTCGAGCCGACCACCGACTGGTCGTCCAGTCGTTGGACCGCGAAGCACCGTCGCGCCGGATCGTCAATCATCTGCTCGAGCATCGACCGTATCTCCGCCAGGGACTCGGGACGCGGTCTGGGCATCCACCGCCACACCTCCGGGTCCGAGGCGGAGGGAAGGAGCGACTCGGCATGGTCGACGGACAGCGGGACCAGGCGGACAGTCCGGCCGGTGAAGGCGTCGTTGCTCATGGCGAACAAGGTAGTGCGGTGACCGCGGCCGCTCCGTGCGTCGACTGGCTGCCTGGACGTGCCAACCAGCACCCGTGCGAGCCGGTGTGACGATCGGATCGTGAGGATCTTCAGGCCGCCCGTCGGATGCTCACCCAAGGCGTCACCGGGCAGTGGCAACCTGGTTGGGCACAGGCTCGTCCGGTGGTGGGCTGATCACAACGAGTTCGACCTCGAAACCGTCCACGTTCTCCATGTAGGCGGCGTAGTGCTGTGAACCGCCGGCATGAGGGTGCAGTTCTGGGAACATCAGGCGCCAACCGTGCTGAGCGGCCTCGACGGTCAGCTTCTCGACAGCAGCGGCGTCCTCGACGTGGAACGCCAGGTGGTTCAGCCCGGGGCGACGGCGATCGTGTCGGTCGGCGGTGAGGGACGGGGACTGTTCGAGGACGAGGTATGTCGGCCCGGGCAGCCAGCTGCGGCCGCTGGCCCAGCTCTGGGAGACGGTGTAGCCCAGCGTCGCCAGCAGCCAGCCGAGCGAGGCGAGTGCACGGCTGAGATCGGGCACCCAGATCTCGACGTGGTGCAACGTCCCGTGCGTCGGCCGGGTCACGCGGCTGCCTCCCCGGGGCGTTCGGTGGCGGTGTGGTCGCGTTTGGAGCGGGCGCCTGCCCGGACGTGGGTGACGAGGTCGGGGGCGGTCTTCACGGTCGGCCGGCGCCCCCGGGCGGAACCTTGGCGGTGACAAGGCTACCTGGGCTCGCTGGCCCGGGCGACGGTGGAGTGTCTGAAGGCGCTCTGGGCCGCCCGGGGCGGATTGTCAGTGGGTTCTGTCACGCTGCCCCTATGAATCGGATGGAACCGATGGACCCGGCCGACGTGCCGGAACCGGCGGCGGTCGTGCGGGAGTTCTGGGCCCGTATGCAGGCCCGGGACTGGACGGGCCTCGGCGCGCTGCTCGCCGACGACCTGGTGGTGGAGTGGCCGGTCAGCGCCGAGCTGATCGAGGGCCGCGCGAACTTCGTGAGCGTCAACGCGGAATATCCGGAGGGCTGGTCGATCGAGGTGATACGCGTCGTGGCGGACGGCGAGAGCGTGGTCTCGGAGGTGGAGGTCCCGCACGAGACGGTGGGCGTCCACCGGGTGGTGTCGCTGTGGACGGTCCGGGAGGGCAGGATCACCACCGGCCGTGAGTACTGGACGGCCCCGGGCTCGGACCCCTCGCCCCCGTGGCGGGCGGCGTTCGTGCGGCCGCTGTAGACGGAACCTACGGGTCCCTTCGACGAGTCGAGCCCAGCGAGCGCGTCCGGTTATCGTCACGGTCACGACGTCGGACACGGACCGGCGGGTCGTCTGAACCGCCGGTCCGTGACCGATACCGCTGGGGACGAGGTCCGGGCGGCCGCCCGACGACCGGCTACTGACCACCCTGCCCGGTGATCATCTCGAGCATGGCCTGTGCCGTGTTGTGTGCGGAGTCGATGCCGTGGATTTCGGCGCCGTCGAACGTGACGGCCTCGGTGCCGCGGGCGAACATGGCCTGCTCGTACTCGGTGAGCGCGGCCTCGACGTCATCGGGGTGTTCGGCGAGGGCGTTGGCGAGTTCGGCGCCGTCGAGCATGGCCAGGTTGGCCCCCTCGCCGTTCGGAACCGCGAGGTGCGCGGCGTCGCCGAGCAGCGTCACCCCCGGCGTCCGGTCCCACCGGTGCCCGGCCGGAAGTGCGTAGTGCGGGCGCAGCACAGGCGCCGTGTCGGCGTCCGTGAGCAGCGCGGTGAGTTCCGGCGCCCAGCCGTCGAACTCCCGCGCGATGCGGGCGCCCGCGGCGGAGGCGTCGGTGAAGTCGATCGCCGCGAACCAGTCCCGCGGCCTGGACAGCGCCACGTACGCGTGCAGCGTGTCGCCGCTCTCCCGGTGGGCGAAGATCTCCTTGCCCGGCGAGGGCGCGACCATCGACCCGCCGCCGACCATGTGCGCGGTGCCGGTGTGCCGGGTGTCGGCGTCGTACAGGTAGGTCTCGACGAACGACGTGCCCGCGTAGTCGGGGGTGGCGCGCGACAGCAGTGGCCGGATCCGCGACCACGCGCCGTCCGCGCCGACCAGCAGGTCCGTGACGACGGTGCTGCCGTCGGCGAAGGTGACCTCGTGACGGCCGTCGCCGAGGGCCCGGGCGCCGTCGGCCTTGCGCCCCCACCGGACCGTGCCGGCCGGGAGCGCGTCGAGCAGGACCCGGCGCAGCTCCGCGCGCTGCACCTCGGGGCGTCCGCCCGTACCGTCGTCGGCCGTCTCGTGCAGAACCGTCCCGTCCTGCTCGACGAGCTTCATGGTCTGACGCCCCTCGACGACGACGGCGCGGAACTCGTCCGTCAGGCCGGCCGCCGCGAGGGCGAGCTGCCCGGTGTGGTCGTGGATGTCGAGCATCCCGCCCTGCGCGCGTGCCCCGGCCGAGGACTCGGCCTCGTGAACGGTGACGGGGACGCCGCGGACGTGCAGGACGCGGGCCAGGGTGAGTCCGCCGAGTCCGGCGCCGATGATCGTGACGGGAGTGTGCATGGTGGCTCCTCGGGATCGGGGCCGCCCGGTGCTCCGCGACGGCCGTCTCCCAAGAAGCTGTCAGGCCGCTCCGACACGGCGCCGACACCGGACCGACGGACACCGACAGACGACCGACGGGCGGTCCACGCGTGCCCTCCCGGCATCGCCCGAGTGATCGACGGTTCCCGAACGGAAGCTGGAAACTGGCCTCATGACTCCGACAGATCCCAAGGCCGATCTCCACTTCTACCTCCAGTCCGCCCGCGACGCCCTGCTCTGGAAGCTCGAAGGGCTCTCGGAGTACGACATCCGCCGCCCGGCGACGCCGACCGGGACCAACCTGCTGGGCCTGGTGAAGCACGCCGCCAGTGTGGAACTGGGCTACCTCGGGGACGTCTTCGGGCGGGCGTCGGGAGAACCGCTGCCCTGGGTCGCGGACGGGGCCGAGACCAACGCGGACATGTGGGCCACCGCGGAGGAGTCGCGCGCGTTCGTTGTGGAGTTGTACCGACGGGCGTGGGCCCACGCGGACGCGACGATCGACGCGCTGGCGCTGGACACGGTCGGCAGGGTGCCCTGGTGGGCCGAGGGCAGGGACGAGGTGACGCTGCATCATGCGGTGACCCGCGTGATCGCGGACACTCAGCGGCACGCGGGGCACGCCGACATCATTCGGGAGCTGACGGACGGTGCCGTGGGGATGCGCGAGGACAACGCCGCCGTGCCGACGGGTGGTGCGGCGTGGTGGGAGGAGTACCGGGGGCGGCTGGAGCAGGCGGCTCGGGAGGCCGAGGGCCGGGGCCTCTCCGGGCAGACCCGATGAAGCGGGCGTGGACGGGCCCCGTGCTGTTGCTGGTCGCCGGGGCGGGGGCCGCGACCGGGCCGATCGTGCAGGGGCGCACCGGGAAGGGGGTCGTGCTGTTGCTGGTGTTCGTGCTGCTGGCGGTGCTGATCTCGCCGCTGGTGTTCCCCAGGTCGGTCGGGGCGGTGGAGGCGCAGCGGCGCAGTGCCGTGGACGGGCGGCCGGTCGTGTTCTGGCGGCCGGGGTGTGCGTACTGCATGCGGCTGCGCATCCGGCTGGGGCGGAAGGCGCGGCGGTTGTACTGGGTCGACATCTGGCGGGACGAGGACGGGGCGGAGCTGGTGCGGGGGGTCAACGACGGGAACGAGACCGTGCCGACGCTGCTCGTGGCGGGGCGGGCACACACCAACCCGGACCCCGCGTGGGTGCGCGAGCAGGTCGCCTCGTCCCGGTGACCCGGTGACCCGGTGACCCAAGGGCCGGGCGGTCCGGCGGCGGCGCCCTCCGGGCCGCCCGGGTCGGAGGGCGCCTCTGGGGTCAGCTGGGTCGGAGGGCGCGTCCGGGGGTCAGGCCCGTGCCGCCTCCGGGTGGAGCCGTACCCAGCCCGCCCACGCCGACGTGATCATGTCCTCGACGTCGTACTTGGCCTTCCAGCCCAGTTCGACGGCGGCGCGGTCGGCCGAGGCCACCACGCGGGCCGGGTCGCCGGGGCGGCGGGGAGTGACCGTCGGGGGATGGTCGTAGCCGGTGAGGGCGTTGATGCGGTCGATCATCTCGCGCACGGAGACGCCCTCGCCGCGGCCGATGTTGAGGGTGAGGGTGCGGCCGGGGGAGGACTGGAGCGCGCGGGCCGCGGCCACGTGGGCCTCGGCCAGGTCGACGACGTGGATGTAGTCGCGCACGCAGGTGCCGTCCGGCGTCGCGTAGTCGTCGCCGAAGATGCGGGGGGACGCGGACTCGGTGAGCTTCTCGAAGACCATCGGGACGAGGTTGAAGACGCCGGTGTCGGCCAGCTCCGGGCTCGCCGCGCCCGCGACGTTGAAGTAGCGGAGGGAGGCCGTGGCGAGGCCCGCCGCCTTGCCGGTGGCCCGGACCAGCCACTCGCCGGCCAGCTTGGTCTCGCCGTACGGCGACATGGGCACGCACGGCGTCTCCTCGGTCACCAGGTCGACGTCGGGCATGCCGTACACGGCGGCGGAGGAGGAGAAGACGAAGGACGGGACCTCCGCCTTGGTGACCGCGTCCAGGAGGACGCGCAGGCCCTCGACGTTCTGCCGGTAGTAGTGCAGCGGCAGGTCCACCGACTCGCCGACCTGCTTCTTGGCGGCCAGGTGCACGACGCCGGTGACGGAGTGGTCGGCCAGGGCGCGGGCCACCCGCTCGCCGTCCAGGACCGAGCCCACCACCAGGGGGACGCCGTCGGGCACGCGGTCGGCGATGCCGGTGGACAGGTCGTCGTAGACCACGGCCTTCTCGCCCGCCTCGGTCATCGCCCTTACGACGTGCGCCCCGATGTATCCGGCGCCGCCGGTGATCAGCCAGGTCATTGCGGCCGTCCCCTTACGTTTGGTGGTTCTTGGTGCCCATGATCCGTCATCCCGGTGCCCGCCGGGCGTCCCCGCCCGTCAGGACGGTGCCGGGGCCGGATCGGTGCCGTACGCGTCCAGCGCCGCCGTGAGCCGGTCGAGGCGGGCGCCCAGGTCCTGGATCTCGGTGAGGTCCAGGCCGGTCGCCGCGGCGATCCGGCGCGGCACCTCGACGGCCCGCTCGCGCAGCGCCGTGCCCTCACCGGTCAGCCGCACCTCCACCGACCGCTCGTCGCGCGCGCTGCGCTCACGCCGGACCAGGCCAGCCGCCTCCAGCCGCTTGAGCAGGGGCGACAGGGTGCCGGAGTCGAGGCGGAGGTGCTCGCCGAGCCGCTTCACCGGCAGCTCGCCGTGCTCCCAGAGCACCAGCATCACCAGGTACTGGGGGTAGGTGAGCCCGAGGTCCTTGAGGACCACACGGTAGACACCGCCGAAGGCGCGCGACGCGGCGTTCAGGGAGAAGCAGATCTGCTGGTCCAGGCGGAGCCAGTCGGTTGCGGGCGGCGTGCTCATGCTTCCCAGGGTAGCGGACAGGATTTGCGCGCCATTTAGTTGTGCGCAATTGAATTGCGTGCTCTACTTATGGACGTCAGGCCACGCAGTCTCCTTCGAAAGGGACGGTTTCCCATGGACGCGCTCTACACCGCCGCCGCCACCGCCACCCACGGCCGCGACGGCCGCACCGTCAGCTCCGACGGCAAGGTCGACCTCGAGCTCGGCATCCCCGTCGAGATGGGCGGCAACGGACAGGGCACCAACCCCGAGCAGCTGTTCGCCGCCGGTTACGCCGCCTGCTTCGGCAGCGCCCTCGGTCTGGTCGGCCGGGCCGCGAAGGTCGACGTCAGCGACGCCGCGGTGACCGCCGAGGTCGGCATCGGCAAGCAGGGCGAGGGCTTCGCGCTCGCCGTCACCCTCCGGGTCGAGCTGCCCGAGGGTCTGGACGAGGAGACCGGCCGCAAGCTGGTCGAGCAGGCCCACCAGGTCTGCCCCTACTCCAACGCCACCCGCGGCAACATCCCGGTCGACCTCGTCGTCGAGTAGTCCCCCGCCCCGGCCGGAGAGCGGCCCTCAGCCGACCCGCGCCAGCACCTCCCCCGTCCGCTCGCTCCACGCCACCACCACCGCTTCCTCCGGCACCGGGTGCCAGCGGGTCAGCAGCAGCCAGCGGACGTGGTAGCGGCGGACGACGGCGGCGCGCTCGGCGCGGGTCGAGTCCGGCGCGAGGTACGCCTCGACGTCGGCCACCCGCCGCCCGCGCTCCCGCTCGTCCAGCGACGGGTCCGGCCAGGCGGGCGCCGCGAGGTTCGGGCCGTACCCGGCGATGGCGTGCCCGGCGTAGTAGCCGTCGGTGATCACCACCTCGCCGGGGCCGATGTACCGGGCCGCCCACGCGTACGTCGGCCAGTTCGGCGGCTGCTCGAAGCCGACCGGGTCCAGCGCGCGCGGCACCACCGCCCCCGCGTGGACCGTGAGGAACCCGAGCAGTGCCCCGGCCGTCGCGGTCCAGCCCAGCGCCGCCCGCCATCGCCCCCACGGCCGGGGCGCCGCCAGTTCCACCGCCAGGGCGAACTGCAACGGCACCAGCGTGAGCCCGAGGATGCGGCCGTAGGTGTAGTGGCCGCTGAACCAGCCGTACGCCACCACCGCGCAGTCCAGCGCGAACATCAGCACCAGCGGGTCCCGGCGCGAGCGGCGCCCGCGCGCCCAGAGGGCGGGCAGCCCCAGCAGCGCCAGCCAGAACTCCCCGGGCAGGTCGAGGTACAGGACCCGGTGCATCGCGTCCACGCTGCCGTCGCCGGCCAGCGCGAACACGTCGAAGTAGGGCCAGGCCGCCGCCGCTCCCACCGCCACGGCGCCCGTCAGCGCCCACCGCCCCACGACCGGCCCGCGCCACCCGCGCTGCCACCCGGCCACCAGCGCCACCGCGCCGAGCACCGCCGCCACCGAGGTGATCGGGTGGACGAGGAGGATCGAGCCGTAGAGGACGCCCAGCGCCGCGTATCCGGGCAGGCCGCGCAGCCCGCCCGGGCCCACGTACCGCACCCGGCGCGTGTCCCTCGCCCGCGCGCCGGTCAGCGCCCAGGCCCAGAAGGTGAGCCCGATCGCGAAGGCCGACGGGTAGCCGAGGTTGCCCGTCATCGACATCAGCCCGAGATAGCCGCTCCACCAGGCCCGCTCGGTGCCCCACAGCAGCGTCATCGCGCCCAGCGCGAGCACCGGCGCCCACGGCCGCGGGGTCAGCACCCGCACGAAGCGGTTCAGGCCGGTCAGCAGCACCAGCAGGTTCAGCGGCCCGGCGAGCCGCACCACCTCCCAGCCGCCCAGCCCCGTCAGCCGGGCGAACGCGCCCTCGGCCACCGCGTACGGCGAGTAGTACGCGCTGCCCGCGCCCGGCAGGTCGGCCATCGGGTGGCGGGGGTGGAGGAGGTCGGCCTTCAGGCGCTCCACGACGGCCGCGTGCTGCCCGGCGTCGCAGCACAGCGGCACCGCCCAGTACGCCAGCGTCATCACGAGGAAGAAGCAGAAACCGGCGGCCAGGTACGGGGTGGGGCGCCAGGTGCGGCCGCCGCGCAGCGCCGTCGCGCCGCGCACGGGCCGCCGGACGAGGACGCCGGCGCTCACAGGACGGTCAGGGAAAAGGGCATTCGGGACATTTGCGGTATGTTCCCGATGGGGTCCTGCCCATGACCTCAAGTCACCTCAACGGGTGACGGTCAGCCGACCGCCTCCGCCCGGTCCCGCTCACCCCGGGCCGGCAGCGGCACCCGGCCGCCGGCCCGCACCACCGGCTCGAGCAGCAGCGGCACCCCCACCACCGGCAGCAGCCACGCCAGCACGATCAGCCGCTCGCCCCAGATGTTGATGTCCGGGTGCCCGGCCTGCGTGAGCAGCCCGGTGAACGCCGCCGCGACCAGGAAGCCGCCGACCGCGCCCCCGCGCCGCAGCGCGCCCCACGCCCCGGCGGCCAGCGCCGCCGCGAACAGCGGCTGCCAGGCCTGTCTGCGCAGCCACTCCACCCAGAAGTTGCCCTGCAACTGCCAGAACTCCGGCCACGGATGCTTCCGGTCGGGGCGGTTGAAGTGGTCGGTGAGCAGGTCCTGGAGGCTGTCCGTCTCGGAGGGGTGGTGCAGCAGCCGCGCCAGCAGCAGGGTGCCGACCACGCCCGCCAGGCCGACGGCCGCGAGCGCCAGCACCTCCCGCGGCGCGGGGCCGCCCCTGCCCCCGTCGCCGGTGCCGCCGCAGGGCGATCGCCCCGCCCGCCACCGCCAGGCACAGGCCCAGGAACAGCGCCTGGGAGTGCTTCACCGTGAACAGGGCGAGCAGCGAACCGCCGACCAGAGCGAGCCCGGTGCGCGGCCGCCCCGCCCGCAGCGCCAGTGCGCAGCCCCACACCGCCGCCAGGGTCAGCGCCATCAGCAGGCCCTCGGTCATCGGGCGCATCGCCGTCGTCCCGCACGGCAGCACGTAGTACAGCGACTGACCGGTCAGCGCGAGCGGCACCGGCACCGCCAGGGTGCGCAGGACCAGGAAGACCAGGACCCCGCCCGCGCACGCGATCACGACGCCCGCCGCCCACAGGCCCCACGTCACTCCGAAGGCCAGGACGAACGGCACCAGGAACGCCGGATAGCCCGGTCGCGCCTCGAAGATCGCCATGAAGCGCTCCGGCATGTACGGCACGGTGTGCCCGCCGGTCTGCCCGGCCGCCAGCCGCGGCTCGACCACCGCCCACTCCTGTTCGCGGCACTCGGCCGTCACCTCCGCGGTGGGGTCGGCGCGGTGGAAGCGCACCACGTGCACGCTCTGGTCCCGGCGCGCCCGCTCCGCCCGGCTCGCGCACACGTAGTCGATGGTGGCCGTCGCCGCCGCGCGCTTGCTCTGACCGGTCAGGCTCAGCGCGTACGACAGGTAGTTCTTGGTGTCGGGCGTGTCCCGGCCGGTGACGTTCGCGAGCTGGAGCACGGCGAACACGGAGGCCAGGACCAGCACCCCCAGGAACCGGCCGCCCAGCCGGCTGCCGGGTCTCATGTGGACGGCAGCAGGTCGCGTCCGGACGGGACGCCCCGGGCGCCGGGGACGCCCGAGGGCTCCGGGCCGGGCATCGGCTCCCCGAGGAACAGCGTCCGCACCACCCGCTCGGCGGCCCGGCCGTCCTCGTACTCGCAGTACCGGGCCCGGAAGGCCGCCCGCAGCCGGGCCGCCTCCTCGTCCCGCCACGCCCCGGACGCCAGCAGCCACGCCAGCTCCCGGTAGGAGCGCGAGACGTGCCCGGGAGCCTCCTCGGTGATGTCGAAGTACGCGCCGCGCGTCGCCGCGTACGGGCCCCAGTCGTCGGCGTGGACCAGGACCGGGCGGTCGAGGAGGGCGTAGTCGAACATCAGGGCGGAGTAGTCGGTGATCAGCACGTCGGAGGCGAGCATCAGGTCCTCGACGTGCGGTTCGTCCGTCGCGTCGACCACCACGCCCCGCCGGTGCAGCTCCGACAGGCCCAGGCCGCGCGCCGGGCCGGTGGCGAGCGAGGGGTGCAGGCGGACCAGCAGGGTGTGGTCCTCGCCGAGGTCGGCGGCGAGCCGGGCCACGTCGAGGCGCTCCACGAGCCCGTCGCGCCGGTACTCGCGGCGGGTCGGCGCGTACAGCACCACGGTGTGGCCGTCGGGGACGCCGAGCCGCTCGCGCACCCGGCGGCCGTCCTCGGGACCGGCGTTCACCAGGACGTCGTTGCGCGGACTGCCGGTGCGCGCGGACGCGAAGTGGCAGGGGTAGGCCCGCTCCCAGATCCGCTCCGCGTACCGGCCCGCGACCAGGCTGTGGTCCCAGCGGTCGGCCCGGCGCAGCATCTGCGGCACGTCCAGCCCGTGCCGGGCGCCGGGCCTGCCCAGCAGGTCGACGCCCATGTACTTGAGCGGGGTGCCCTGGTGGGTGTGGATGTGGACGCTGCCCTCCCGCTTCGCCACCGTGCCGGGCCAGTTGACGTTGTTGACGAGGAACGCCGCCCGCTCGGTGATCCGGCGACAGGCGGCACTGCCCAGGAGCACGTGCTCGGTGCCCGGCGGCAGCAGGGCGGGGTCCGCCGCGCACTCCTCGTCGCGCACCACCCACACCCCGCGCAGGTGCGGGGCGAGTTCACGGGCCGCGCGGTGGATCGCCGCCGGGTCGCCCAGCACGCCCCGGTGGGAGAAGGCCGAGTACACGACGAGGTCCGGGTCGAGGGGACGGCGCACGTGCACGGCGCTCGCGGCGCGGCGCACCCGCCCGGCCGCCGCGCCGCGCGCCTGCCGGGTCCGGCGCTCCAGTTCCCGCGCCGCCCGCCCGGACCGCCGGCGCAGCCGGTAGGCGGCGTACGACCCCTCCAGCACCCGCAGTTCGGCCGGTACCGCCGCGTCCTTCGGCCGGTACGCGCGGAACATCTCCGCCGTGCGGTGGAAGAACTCGGCCCGGTCGGACGGCGGCAGGCGGTCCGGCTTGGACAGGATGTCCAGGCAGTGCTCGCCCATCTTGGCGTGCAGGAACGCCCGCCACCGGTCCGCCAGTTCCGGGCGGGCGTCGAGGAAGGCGAAGACCCGCTCGTACTGCGCGTGGACGTCGAAGTGCTTGCGGCTGGTGGTGGACAGGATGTTGCCCTGGCGGCGCTGCCGGTAGTTGAGGCAGATCCGGTCCAGTGCGGCGATCCGCTCCGCGCTGAACATGACCGGGAAGGTCCAGGGTGTGTCCTCGTAGTAGCCGGGCGGGAAGGTGAAGCCCTCGCGCTCCACGAAGTCCCGCCGGTAGACCTTGTTCCACACCACCATCAGCAGGTCGAGGATCTCCGGGTGCCCGGCCGCCGTGAACGTGCCGCCGCCCGCCTCCGCGAGCACCCGGGCCAGGACGTTGCGCCGGGTGCCGCCCCACCAGTAGGTGCGCGCGTAGTCGAAGACCAGCACGTCCGGATCGTCCGTCTCCGCGAGCCGGTCGGCCATGGCGCGCAGGGCGCCCGGGGTGAGGGTGTCGTCGCTGTCGAGGAAGAAGAGGTAGTCGCCGCCGGCCAGCGGCAGCCCGGCGTTGCGGGCCCGGCCGAGGCCGACGTTCTTCTCCAGGTGCAGCACGCGGACCCGGTCGTCGCGGGCCGCGTACTCGTCCAGGATGGCCCCCGAGCCGTCCGGGGAGCAGTCGTCGACGGCGATCACCTCGACGTCCCGGAAGGACTGGTCCAGGACCGAGTCGAGGCACTCGCGCAGGAAACCCTGCACCTTGAAGCAGGGGACGATGACGCTGAAGCGGGGCACGGCTGGGTCAGCTCCTTGCGAGGCTCTCGTGGGTGGCGGCGGCGGGGGCCGGGACGCGCTCGGCGAGCGGGATCACCGGCGGCAGCGCCTCGGGCGGCTCGCCGAGCAGTACCCGGCGCACGACGCGCTCGGCGGCCCGTCCGTCGTCGAACTCGCAGAACCGCTCCCGGAACGCCGCCCGCAGCGCGGTCGACTCCGGGCCCGCGTAGGTGCCGTCGGAGAACACGCGGGCCAGTTCCTCCGGGGTGCGCGCCACCGGTCCGGGCGGGGCCGCCATGAGGTCGAAGTAGACGCCCCGGGTCTCCCGGTAGACGTCCCAGTCGTCGGCGTACACGACGATCGGGCGGTCGAGGTTGGCGTAGTCGAACATGATGGAGGAGTAGTCGGTGACCAGCGCGTCCGCGGCCAGGCACACGTCCTCCGAGGAGCGGTGCGCGGTCACGTCGACGACCCGGCCGGTGCGGGCCCGCTTCCCGCCCCGGTCGTAGAAGTAGTGGGCGCGCAGCAGCACCACCACGTCCTCGCCGGCCGCCTCGCAGAACGCCTCCAGGTCCAGGCCGCCCGCGCCGAACCCGGTCTCGTAGTCCCGGTGCGTGGGCGCGTACAGGACTGCCGTCTTCCCTTCCGGGACGCCCAGTTCGCGCCGGACGCGGGCCACGTCCTTAGCGGTCGCCGTGCAGTAGACGTCGTTGCGCGGGTAGCCGTACTCGAGGTGCTCGTAGGAGCCGGGGAAGGCGCGCTCCCACATCCGGGTGGAGTGCCGGTTGGCGGACAGGTTGTAGTCCCAGCGGTCCACGCGGGCGAGGAGCTTGGTGAAGCTGCCGGTGGCCGCCGCCACCACCGGGTACGTCGACTGGTCCACGCCCATCGTCTTCAGCGGCGTGCCGTGCTGCGTCTGCACGTGCACACTGCCGGGGCGCTTGACCACGCCCTCGGCGAAGTTGGCGTTGTTCACGAGGTACTTGGCGCGGGCCAGCACCTCCCAGTAGCGGTGGGTGCCGATGACGGCGTGCTCGATGCCCTCCGGCACGGTGTGCGCCTGGTCCGGCTCGACCAGGAACACCGACCTGAGGTGCGGGGCGAGTTCGCGGGCCCTGGCGTGGACCGCGGCCGGGTTGCAGGCGTAACCGCGGCCCCAGTAGGCGCAGTAGACGACGAGGTTCGGATCCAGCGGGCGGCGCAGGTGGCGGCGGTAGCGCAGCCGGGTGCGCAGCCCCCGCGGCCACGGCAGGCGGCCGAGGACGCCGGTCGCGGCCCGGTTGGCGGCGCGCAGGGCGCGGAAGCCGGCGTACGACCCCGACGCCAGCAGCCGGTGCTGCACGCCGAGCCGCCCGCCCGGCGGCCGGAAGCCCGCGGGACGGTGGCGCCGGTAGAGGCGGCTCGCCCGGCGGTAGAAGGCGCGGCGCCCCCGCCGGGGCAGGCGCCGGGGGTGGGTGGCCGTCTTCAGGACCGCCGCGAACAGCTGCTCGAACAGCGGGCCGAGCCGCTCGGGCGGCAGGCCCCGCTCGGTGGCGTACGTGAGCGCCAGTTCGGCCTGGTCGAGCAGGTCCGCGTGGTGCTCGCCGGGCAGGTTCAGCCGGTTGCCCTGGCGGCGCACCCGGTGCCGGACGGCCACGGAGCGGAGCACCGCCACGCGCTCGGCGCGCACCGCGACGCGGGCGCCGAAGCCGACGTCCGTGAAGTGCCCGTCGGTGAAGTCCAGCCCGCGCTCGCCGAGGAAGGTGCGGCGGTGCACGGCGCTCCAGGCGGGCAGGTGCACACCGGTCAGGTGGGGGGCGCGGTCGGGGGCGAAGGCGCCGTCCGGGGTCTTCGCGAGCAGCGGGGCGGCCGGGTTGGTGGTCTCGCCCTCCCACCAGGGCACGCGCTCGTACTCGAAGTACAGGACGTCGACGCCGCCGGTGTCCGCGAGGCGTGCGTCGAGCGCCGCCAGCGCGCCCGGCACGAGGACGTCGTCGCCGTCGAGGAACAGCAGGTACGCGCCGGTCGCCGCCCGCATCCCGGTGTTGCGCGCGCCGGCCAGACCGGCCGACGGCGGCGAGTGCACGGGCGTCACCCGGGAGTCCCGCTCGGCGTGCTCCCCGGCGACGTCCGCCGCGGCGCAGTCCGGGCCGTCGCAGACCGGGATCAGCTCGAAGTCGCCGAAGGACTGGCCGAGGACCGAGTCCAGTGCCTGGGAGAGGCGCCCCGCGACCCCATGGGACGGGACGATGATGCTGAAGCGGGGCATGCTGCTCTTTCTCTTCCTTCGCTCGTGCGCCCTACAGGTCGTGGTGACGGCCCGGCCGTCCCGTCGGCCGCCACGTGGGCGGCCGGGTCGGAGTGGGCCGCGACGACGAACTGCGGGACATGGGAACTCCCGTGGGGCAAACGGTGGTCAGAGGCTGTCGGTGACGGTGCGGGGCCCCGCGGGTTGCGGCACCGTCGCCAGCGGGGCGCGGGCGACGGCGGCCGCGGCCGAGGGCGCGGGGCGGCGCCCGGCGAGCGGCACGACCGGCGGCAGGCCCGTCTCGCCCAGCACGACACGGCGTACGACGCGGTCGGCGGCGCGGCCGTCGTCGTACGGGCAGAACCGCTCGCGGAAGGCGGCCCGCAGCCGCGCGGCCCGGGCGCCGTGCCAGTCGCCGCTCGCGAAGACGCCGATCAGCTCGTCCTCGTCCCGCGCGATCGCGCCCGGCGGGAAGGAACGCAGGTCGACGTAGGTGCCGCGGACCGCCTCGTACGCCTCCGGCTCGTCGGCGTGGAGCACGATCGGGCGGTCCAGTCCCGCACAGTCGAACATCAGGGACGAGTAGTCGGTGACCAGGGCGTCCGAGGCCAGGCAGAGCGACTCCACGTGCGGGTGGTCGCTGACGTCGAGCACCCGCCCGCCGGAGGCGGTGAGCGGGCCGCCATGGGCGGGGTGGGCGCGGGCCAGCACCATGAAGCGCGGGCCGAGCCGGCGCACGACGCGCTCCAGGTCCAGGGCGGAGCGCTGGGTGCGCCGGTAGTCGCGGTGGGTGGGCGCGTACAGGATCGCCACCGTGCCCTCGGGGATGCCCAGGGTCTCGCGCAGCCGGGCCACGTCCGCCGCCGTCGCCCGCTGGAGGACGTCGGTGCGCGGCTGCCCGTACTCCAGGGTGCTCCAGCCGCCGGGGTGGACGCGTTCCCAGGTCAGGGTGGAGTGGCGGTTGGCGGAGACCACGTAGTCCCAGGTGTCGACCTCGCGCAGCAGCCCGGCGAAGTCGGTCCCGCGGGCGGCGCCCGGGCGTTCCTGGAGGTCCAGGCCCATGTGCTTGAGGGGCGTCCCGGCCTGCGTCTGCACCAGGACCTGGCCCCGGCGCCGGACCAGGTCCGGGCCGAAGGCCGCGTCGCACACCAGGTAGCGGGAACGGGCCAGGGCCGTCCCGTGGGCGGCCGTGCCGGGGGCCAGGCGGCGGGTGCCGGGCGGGACGGTGTGGTGGTGCACGGGGTCGGCGGCCCACGCCGTGCGCACGTGCGGCGCGAGACGGCGGAACGCCTCCTCCAGCGCGCCCGGGTCGCGGCCGTACCCCCGGTGGCCCTCGACGGCGAAGACGGCACGGTCGGCGCGGAGCGGGAGGCAGCGCTGGACGCGGTAGTGCAGGCGGAGGGCGAGGGAGCGGGCGGTGCGCAGGAGCGTGCCCGTGCCCTTCGCCGTACGGCGGCGCAGGGCCGAGGCGAGCCGCAGGGCTCCGTAGATGCGGCGCAGGCCCAGACGGAGCAGGGCGTGGCGGAGGCGGACGGGCAGCGGGGCCCGGGCGCCGGGGACCCGGTAGCGGCGGCAGTGGACGCGGGCCCGGCGCAGGAACTCGGCGCGCAGGGAGCGCGGGAGGCGGTCGGGGCGGGTGTACACCGTCGTCAGGTGGTCGGCCATGCGGCGGTACAGGAGCGGCCGCCAGCGGGCCAGTTCCTCGCGCGACTCCGGGTGCGTCTCCCCGCGCGCGTCCAGGAACGCGAAGACGCGGTCGTACTGCGTGAACACGTCCAGGTGCCGCTCGCTCGGCGTGCCCAGGATGCTGCCCCGGCGGCGCTGCCGGTAGTGCACGCAGACCCGGTCCAGGGTGGCGACGGACCCCGCCGTCAGCAGGACCGGGTACGTCCACGGGGTGTCCTCGTAGTAGCCCGGCGGGAAGGCGAGGCCCTCGCGCTCGGCGAACTCCCGCCGCACCGCCTTGTTCCAGGCCACCATCAGCACCTTCAGCAGTCCCGGCCGGTCGGTGAGCCGGAACGGCGCCGGGCCCTGCTCGGTGAGGTGCGCGGCGGCCTGGTTGCGGACCGTCTCGCCGGTCCAGTACGTGCGCGCGTAGTCGTAGACCAGGACGTCCGGCTCGCCGGTCTCCTTGATCCGGTCGGCGATGCTCCGCAGCGCGTGCGGGGTGAGGGTGTCGTCGCCGTCGAGGAAGACCAGGTAGTCGCCGCGCGCGCGTTCCAGCCCGGCGTTGCGGGCGGGACCCAGGCCCTCGTTGCGCGGCAGGCGGACGACGCGGACGCGCGGGTCCAGGGCCGCGAACTCGTCGGCGATCGCCCCGCAGGCGTCCGGCGAGCAGTCGTCGACCACGATCACCTCGAAGTCCGGGTACGACTGGGCCAGCACCGACTCCAGGCACGCGTGCAGATACGCCTGCACCTGGTACGCGGGAACGATGACACTGAACCGGGGCACGGGGACATCCATGGGTCGGCGGGATCGGCGCGGGCGTACTGCCCGGCAACGGCCGCCGGAACGACTTGGTTACGGCCCCTGCGGCAATCGGGGGACGTGGTGCCCGTACGGATGAGGGGGCGGACCGGAGACCGGCCCGCCCCCTCAAGGGTGGTTCTCCGCGGCGCTACTTGACGGCGCCCGCCATGACGCCGGAGACGAACTGCCGCTGGAACGCGAAGAACACGGCCAGCGGGATCACCATGGAGATGAACGCGCCCGGTGCCAGCACGTCGATGTTGTTGCCGAACTGCCGTACCTGCGTCTGAAGCGCGACCGTGATCGGCTGGCTCCCGGAGTCCGAGAAGATCAGCGCGACCAGCATGTCGTTCCACACCCACAGGAACTGGAAGATGCCGAGGCTCGCGATCGCGGGCCCGCCGAGCGGCATCACCACCCGTGCGAACAGCCGCAGTTCGCCCGCGCCGTCCAGGCGGGCCGCCTCCAGCAGCTCCCTCGGGATCTCCGCGAAGAAGTTCCGCAGCAGGAACACCGCGAAGGGCAGGCCGAAACCGACGTGGAAGAGGATCACGCCGAGGATCGAACCGAACAGGCCGATCTTGCCGAAGAGTTCGGCGATCGGGATGAGGGCGACCTGCACGGGCACGACGAGCAGGCCGACCACGGCCAGGAACCACCAGTCGCGGCCCGGGAAGTCCATCCACGCGAAGGCGTACCCGGCCAGCGCCCCGATGACCACGACCAGGACGGTCGCGGGGACGGTGATCAGCGCGGTGTTGAGGAGGGACGAGGTGATGTCGCCGTTCTCCAGCAGCTCCTCGTAGCTCTGGAAGGTCAGCCGGGACGGCTCGGTGAAGACCTTCCACCAGCCGCTCGCCGCCATGTCCTGGGGCGTGCGCAGCGAGGACAGCAGCAGTCCGATCGTCGGGACCAGCCAGAACAGCCCCACCACGATCAGGAACACCCGGACGAGCCCGCCGCCGACGGCCTCGGCGAGCCGGGACCCGAGGGACTGCTTCGCCTTGACGGTCGTCCCGGGTGCCGCCGTCGGGCCGGCCGGGGTGAGGGAACCCGCGTCCGCGGTCATCGCCGCACCTCCCGCCGAAGTCGCCGTACGTTACTGCGCCATCCCGGGGGATAACCCCCGGACCCCCAGCCGTCCCACCGCGGACGCGACTTCATCGCCGCACCTCCCGCCGAAGTCGCCGTACGTTGAACCACATCACCGGGATGACCAGGAGCAGCAGGAACACCGCGATGGCGCTGGCGACGCCCGGCTGGTCCGAGGCGAAGCCCTTGCGGTACAGCTCCAGGGCGAGCACGTTCGCGTCGTCCTGGGAGGAGCCCGGGGCGATGATGAAGACCAGGTCGAAGACCTTCAGCACGTTGATCATCAGGGTGACGACGACGACCGCGAGGACCGGCGCGAGCAGCGGCACCGTGACCCGTCTGAAGACCTGCCACTCGTTGGCGCCGTCCACCCGGGCGGCCTCCAGGAGCTCCCGGGGCATGCCGGCCAGCCCCGCCGCGATCAGCACCATCGCGAAGCCCGCCCACATCCACACGTACGATCCGATGATCGCCGGGGTGACGAGGGACGGGCCGAGCCAGTTCAGGCCGTTGTACGGCTCCTTGAAGTTGTCGGCGGGCAGTCTGAGCAGCGCCCCGTCGGCCGCCGCGGGCAGCGTGAAGGTGCCGTCCCCGGCCGCCGTGGTCGTCGCCACGACCTCGCCGTCCTTGACCGCCTCGATCTTCATCCCGGCATAGCCCAGCTCGGCCGCGTCGACGCCGCCGAGCTTGCCGACGCCCTTGCCGCGGGTGAAGTCCTGCCAGGTGGTGCCGGTGACCTTGCCGTCCTCGGGCTCGGCGGCCGCGGCGTTCTTCGCGGCGTCGGGCATCAGGTCGGGGGCGACGCCCACGAGCGGCAGGACGACGGGGGTGCCCGCGTCCACCGGCTGCTTGGTGATGAACGCGCCGCCGCCGGCCGGTTTCAGCGGCGAGTCACGCCCCGGGTGCGCCTTCGGGAACGCGGACGACTCGGCGAACGTGTCGTGCACCCCGACCCACACCGCGTTGGCGACGCCCTTGTCCGGGTCCTGGTCGTACACCAGGCGGAAGATGATGCCCGCCGCGAGCATCGAGATCGCCATCGGCATGAAGACGACCAGCTTGAACGCCGTGCCCCAGCGGATGCGTTCGGTCAGCACGGCGAAGATCAGGCCGAGCGCGGTGGCGACCGTCGGCGCGAACACCACCCAGATGACGTTGTTCTTCAGGGCGGTGCGGATGCCGTCGTCGGTGAAGAGGGTCTCGTAGTTGTCGAACCCGGCGAAGGAGTCGCCGGACTGGTCGTAGAAGCTGCGGATCAGCGAGTACCCGATCGGGTAGACCACGAGCGCGCCGAGCAGCACCAGGGCGGGCAGCAGGAACAGCACCACCACGGACTTCCGGGTGCCGGTCACGCTCCTGCGCGACTTGGGTGACTTGGGGGCGGCGGGGCCCCGTGAGGCTCCCGCCGCCGTGGCCGACGTCATCGCGTCAGTCTCCGTAGGCGGCGGCCGCGTCCGCCTCCAGCTTCGCCTGGGCGCCCGCGACGTCCTTCGGGTTCTTCAGGAAGTCCTGCAACGTCTTCCACTCGCCCTTGCCGGGGGTGCCGCCGAAGGCCTGCGGGGCCTGGTCCGACATGTCGAAGCGGAAGTCGTCACCGGCCGCGACCAGCGCCTCGGCGATCTTCTTCTGCACGTCGTTCGGGTACACCGACGCGTCGACGCTCTTGTTGGGCGAGAGGAACCCGCCGAGCTTCGCCTGGATCGCCGCCGCGTCGGGCGAGGCCAGCCAGGTGGCCAGCGCCTGGGACGCCTTGGAGTCCTTGAAGACCACGGCCGCGTCGCCGCCGGACACGACCGGCGCGGTGTCGCCCACGGCCGGGAACGGGAACACCTTCGCGTCCGTGCCGACCTTCGCCTTCGTCTCACCGATGTTGACCTGCACGAAGTCGCCCTCGTAGACCATGCCCGCCTTGGGCTGGTCGCCGCCGGTGAAGGTCTGCGTCACGGACGCCGGGAACTCCGTCTGGAGCGCGCCGGACGCGCCGCCCGCGACGAAGTCCTTCTTGCCCCAGATCTCCGCGAGCGTGGTGAGGGCCTCCTTCACGGACGGGTCCGTCCACTTGATCTCGTGCTTCGCGAGTTGGTCGTACTTCTCGGGGCCCGCCTGCGAGAGGTAGACGTTCTCGAACCAGTCGGTGAGCGTCCAGCCGTCCGCGCCGCCCACGGAGAACGGGGTGACGCCCGAGTCGTAGATCATCTGGGCCGTGTTGAGCAGCTCGTCCCAGGTCTTGGGCTCGGCGGCGCCGGCGTTCTCGAAGACCTGGGCGTTGTACCAGATCAGCGACTTGTTGGCGGCCTTGTAGTACACGCCGTACTGCTTGCCGTCGACCTTGCCGATGTCCTGCCAGCCCTGCGAGTAGTTCTCGCCCAGCTCCTTGGCCGCCTCGGCGCCCAGCGGCTTGGCCCAGCCCTTCTCGACGGCCTGCTTGATGGCGCCGGGCTGCGGGAGCATCGCCACGTCCGGCGGGGCGCCGCCCGCGATCTTCGAGCCGAGGAAGTTGATGATCGGGTCCTGGGCGGGCACGAAGGTCACCTTGGCGCCGGTGCGCTTCTCGAACTCGGCGAGGACCTTCTTGAAGTTCTCCTGCTCGGTGCCGGTCCAGACGGCGGCGACCTCCAGGCTCTCGCCGTCCAGCTTCGGCAGGGTGACGGAGGAGGCGGGTGCCTCGGTGCCGCCGCCCTTGTCGCCGCTGTCACCGCCGCCGTTGTCGTCGTCGCCGCCGCACGCGGTGAGCGAGAGCGCGAGCGCTGCCACGGCGAGGGTGGCGGCGGCGCGGGTGGTCCTCTTGACGGTTCTGCCTGTCCGGATGGTGCTGCTCATGCGCATCACTGCCCCGTTCTTCGTTCATCGTCGAACGCTCGGCGCTGTCCCGTGCGCTCTGGTGTACGCCAGGGGGGTGAGGGCGGCAAGGGCGCGTCCGCGGTCAACCGGGGTTTCGTGACCGCGTCGTGACCGTGATCAGGAGCCCAGTGTGGGTGCGGGCGGCGCGGGGGCGGGTACGGCGTCAGGTCCTTCCGCATCGTGGCGAATTGGTCGGCCTCCTGGAGTGGCTTGGATGGGGGTCGTACCTCCGAGCTACCAAGAGGCCCTGCCTTCATGCACGCACCGCCAGGAGATCACCCGACCAGTAACCCTGTTCGACCCGCACCTTCCAAGATCGGTTGAGATGCGGCTGTTTACGGCTTGGCCGGGTCAGGCCACGGGATCTTCCGGGCGCGGTGGGAGCAGGCGACCAGCACCATCAGGGCAGCGGTTGTGCCGGCGAGCGTCATGACCGTGGATGGGGAGGAGTGGTCGACCACGACGCCTCCGACCAGCGCCCCGATGGAAATGGTGGCCTGGAACGAGGCGGTGAAGAGCACGGAAGAGGCTTCGGGCGAATCGGGTGAGGCCTTGGCGAACCAGGTCTGCGAGCAGACAGGCACGGCACCGTAGGCAACGCCCCACAAAACCAGGAGGGCCACGGCGCCGAGAGCATCCTTGCCGAGCACCGGGAGCAGCACAGTCGCGCCGGCGATCATCAGGGCGGCGGCTGCGAAGGTGCCGATCGGATACCGCGCCACAGCCGATCCGCCCAGGAAGTTCCCGGCAATTCCTGCAGTTCCGTACACGAGCAGATAGACCGTGATGAGCCCGGCGCTCACATGAGTCACCTGCTCCAGGAACGGAGTGACATAGGTGTAGGCGCCGAAGTGGGCAAGTACCACAAGGAACGTCATCACCAAGGCAAACCGAGTATGGACACTCCTGAGCATGCCCGTGAGCGTGCTCGGACGAGTCGGCTCATCGGCCGGTTGCGGCGGGACCACCAGGAGCAACATGGAGAAGACGCAGAGGGTCAGAATCCCCATGACAAGAAACGCGGTACGCCACCCCGCAATGTCTCCGATGAACGTACCCAGCGGGACTCCGAGCACGGACCCGAGGGGCACCGCGGAGAAGATGACGGCGGTTGCCCGGCCCACCGATTCGGCGGGAACCAGTCGGCTGGCCATCCCCGCTCCGATGGACCAGAAACCACCGATGGTGATCCCGACCAATACACGTGAGCCCAGGACCAGCCAGTAGCTCGGCGCAACCGCGGCCAGGAAATTCGCCAATGCCAGCAACAGAATAAACGTACCCAGCATGAGCCGGCGGTCGATGCGCCCGGTGGCGACAGTTACCACGGGCGCCGAGACTGCGGCCAGAAAACCAGGCATGGTCATCATCAGACCAGCCATTCCGTCGGAGATGGTGAAACTCGAGCCAATCGAGGTCAAAAGGCCGATCGGCAGGATCTCGGTGGTGACGATCGAAAAGATCCCCAACATGACTGAAATCACCGCCAGCCACGACGCCAATCGTGATCGAGCCGGCAATGAAGGCGAGTCGATGGAAGTGGTGGTTGCTGCGGGCATGAATCCCGTCCCTGTGTTGGGCATCACATGAAATGTGAGCACTATTTCAGCAGGAACAGGAGCCGCCTTCTGGCAGTTTCGCGACGTCAACCACGACTTCCGCATCCGACGGTATCGGCGTTCTCGATTCGGACGGTCGTCTGCGTTGTCGTAGACATGCGCCAATCACGCGATGGAGTTGCCGAATAGCCCTGCGATCTTGTCCGCTGCGCGGCCGTAGGCGCTCGGAGTGCGGACGGACGGCCTGTCAGGCCGGGCAGCTGAGGCGGCCGTCCACGACGGCCGGGAGGGACGTGGGCATCTCGTCGGTGACCCGGGCGAACTCCAGGGCTGCGAGCGTGGCTCCCCGGTCCGTCCAAACGAGGATCTCGCCGACGTAGGCGCCGGACAGGTCATGGACGTGCGCGTCGACGGGCACGAGCGCTGTCGCCAGTGCCGCATGCTCGCACGGCTCCCGGACCCGCAGATCGACGCTCACGGAGTCGGGCCCCCAGACGGCGGTCACCTCGGTGCGGTCCAGCTGACTCCGCAGTTGCGACGCGCCCACGAACTCCGCCGACAGGATGTGTTCAAGCACTGCGCGCTCGTCGGCGTCCAACGAGCGCGGGTTGATGGAAAGAGGTGCCATGCGCCCAATCTGAGGTGGCGGGGCAACCCGCCCAACGCTCCACCGGCCGTCGTGCACGTGCTGACCAGCGGGTGCGCATGGCGTCCGCCACGAACGCAAGGGCAGCCACTTCCTCGCCTTCCTCGGGCTCGCGGCAGTCATGACGGGCTTGCCCGGCGACCGGGCGTAGGTGATCTCGGCTCGGGTGCTGTCCCCGTTGCAGGCGCCGACCACGAGCACCTCGTCAGCGAGCCTGATCCTCGATCGGTGCAGATCGCCGAGCCGAGCCTTCAGCGCCTCGGCCGCTGAAACGGGTGGAGCCGCAGATCACGACGATGCAGGGGAGGCTCAACTGCTTCTTCGCGTCGGCGAGTTTCTCCTCGGGGGTGAGTGGCGGCGGGTATGTCACTGGTTCCTCCGTTTTCCATCCGGGGCGGGATCTGTCGGAGGGCGGCACAGCCCATAGTCCGAGCCTCGTCCGCACCGTCTGGGAGAGTCGTGACAAGTAGGTTCACCGAGCTGGCCGTTGACTGCCACGACCCGGAGAGGCTCGCCGCCTTCTGGTGCGAGGTCCTGGGCTTCGAGGTGATCGACCGGAGCGAGGGCAAGGTCGAGATCGGCTCCTGGGTGCCGACCGTCGAGGATGTCCGGGCCCGCCAGATGCCGCCCACCCTGCTGTTCATCCAGGTGCCCGAGGGAAAGACCGTGAAGAACCGGCTTCACCTCGACGTCAGTCCGATCGACGGCAGTACCGAGGGCGAGGTCAACAGATTGCTCGGCCTCGGCGCCACCAAGACGGACGTGGGCCAGGGGACGGAACGGAACTGGGTGGTCATGGCAGACCCCGAGGGCAACGAGTTCTGCGTCCTGCGCACCCTGGCACCGCGGAACTAGGCCGCGAGCGGACGCCCACAGCGCCTGTCCGCCCCGTCCCTCGCGGGACCCGCGCCGAGACCGGACGCGGGTCAGAGGAGCGACGGCACCTCCGCCGCCGAGACCTCGCGGGCCGCTCGGTCCAGGGCGCTGGCCAGCAGGGCCAGATCGGTCGGGCCGTTGCCCAGTTCGCGTACGGGGCGGCGGGTGGGAGGGTCGCCCATGCGGTGCCACTCCAGGGGGACGACCGTGGGGCGCAGGGTCGCCGTGCGCGGGATGCGGCCCGTGACCCGGCCGCCCTGGAAGACGGTGGTGCGACCGTCGGGGTGGGCCAGCCGGCCGCGTCCGGGCGTCGGTTCGTCCGGGCCCGGCACGGGCGCGTCCAACGTGACGCGCAGGGTCGCGCGCAGAGCGGGCTCCGTGCTCTCCGTGCGGCCGCCGGGGGTGGTGGCGGCCACCAGGTGGACGCCGAGCCGCTCGCCCTCCCGCGCCACGGCCTCCAGGGCCCGCATCACCGACCCCGCGGCGGGGCGCCCCGGGGAACCGAGCGGGGGAGCGACGAGGGCGTCGAGGTCGTCGACGACCACGACCAGGCGGGGGAGCGGTGGGACGGGCCCCGTCCGGCGGCGCGCCGCGGCCGGGCGCAGCCGGAGGGTGGAGCTGGGCGGGGACTCGACGTCCCCGGAGCCGGTGCCGGTGCCGGAGCCCGCGGTCGGTGCCGGTCCGGGCGGCGTCGGGGTGCGCTGGGCGACCAGCCGCCCGGACACCTCGCGCCCGGTGTGCCACTCGGCGAAGTCCGATCGCCCGAGCAGCTCGGCGCGCCGCTTCAGCTCGGCGCTCAGGGACTGGGCGAACTCCCGCATCCGCACCGGGTCGTTGGCGGTGAGGTGGGTGGTGACGTGCGGTACGTCCGTGCACACGCGCAGGCCCTCGCCGTGGGCGCCGCCGGAACTCACGCTGTCCCGGCCGTCCATGAGGACGATGCCGAGCCGGTCGGGGCGTTCGGCCGAGGCGAGCGAGGCGACCAGCGCCCGCAGCAGCTCGGTGCGGCCGCTGCCGGGCGGGCCCTCGATCAGCAGGTGCGGTCCCTCGGCGACCAGGTCGGCCGGGACGGGACCGCGCGGACCGGCGCCCAGCACCGCCTGCGCGCGTCCCCCGAGGGACGCCGTGTCGTCGGCCGCGGCGGCCCAGCGGGCCATCAGGGAGGCGGGGGTGGCGCGGGCCAGGCCCAGTTCGTCCAGGAGCCGGGCCGTCTGGGGGAGCGGTGCGGACACGCGCGCGTGGTGCTCGTCGCCGATGGTGGAGACGTCGGTGCGCAGCGGGGCCAGGGCGCGTGCGAAGCGCTCCGCCCAGGGCAGGGAGACGGCGTCCAGCGTGCCGAGGGTGCCGTGACCGACCGGGCCGGCGGGAGCGGACGGGGCGCCCGCCTCCTGACCGGTGCCGGCGCCGGTGTCTGTGCCGGTGCCGGTGCCCGTGCGGGCGACGCGCAGCAGCCGCAGGGTCGTCGCCACGTCGCCGCTGAGCAGCGCCACGGCACCGCACTCCCGGAACACCGGCGCCACGGCGCAGGCCGCCTCGTACGTCCGCGTCACCGGGGACGTGGGGGAGGCGGGGGCGGTCTCGGCGAGGCACACGACGTGGATCCCGGCCCGGGGGCCCTCCAGGGCCAGCCGCGTCACCGCCTCGCGCAGGTCGGCGCCGCCGGGGTCCCCGTCCACGACGACCACGGTGAACGGTCCGGAGAAGCCGTCGGCCGGGCCGGTCCCTTCGCCGGGGCGCGCCCAGGAGGGCTGCCGGCGGGCGGTCCCCGTGGCCGGGGCGGCCGGGTCCGGGGCCGCTTGCGGGGGGTGTGCTCCGGACCGGGCCTCGTCCGCGAGGTGGTCGTCCAGGCGGCGCAGGAGTTCGTGGGCGCGGGCCGTGGCCTGTTCGCGGTCGTGGGCGAGCAGCAGGCGGCAGTCCTGTCCGTGTCCCGGGCGCACCTGCGGCAGCCAGCCGAGCCAGGACCACTCGGCGTTCCGCTCGGCGAGCGGACGGGAGCGGTCCGCGCTGATCAGAACGATCTCCAGGGCGTCGGCCGAGTGCAGCGCGGCGAGCTGGGCCAGCACCGAGCGGGCCAGCCCGGTGAGCCGCTCGCGCGGGCCGGCGAGGCCGAGCGCGCCGACCTCGCGCAGGTCGGCGGTGACCGGGACGGCGGGCAGCGGGGCGTCACCGCCCGGCGCCATCCGGTCGGCCGTGCCGAGCCGCACGGTGAGCGCCTCCGGGTGCGCCGGGCCGCGCTCCCACAGCCGGGGCCCCGGTCCCAGCGCCGTCAGCAGCAGTGCGGCGGGGTCCGGCCAGGTCTCCGGGGCGCGCGAGGTGCCGGGCGGGGCCGCCGGTGCCGGTCCGGCCGCCACGTCGTCGTACGCGTGGGCGTCGGACGCGCCGGTCTCCGGAGCGACTCCGCGCCCGCCGGTCAGTCGCCGCGCCCACGCACCTATCCCGCCGCGCCGGCGCACCTCCTGCGGCGCGTCCGTCCCGCGCAGGGGGGTCCCTTTGCGCCCGGTGCGGGAAGCGCCGGCGCCGAGGGTGCCGGCGCCGGTCGCGCCGGGGTCGTACGCGCCCGTGCCGTACGCGTCCACGCCGGGGCCGCCGGTGCGCGACGGGTCCCCGCCGGTCGCGTCTGCGTCGTACGCGCCTCTGCCGCGGGCGCTCGTGCCGTGCGCGCCCGGCGTGGACGGTCCGGTGCCGTGCGCGTCCTCGTCGGGCGGGCCCGGAGCGCGGTACCCGCCCGCTCCCGGTCCGCCGGCCGGATACGCCCCCGGGCCTCCCGTGCCGCCGTGCGTCTCGCCTCCCGCGGGGGACTGCCGGGGCAGGCCCGCCACGGGGCCGGTGCCGTGGCTCTCGATGCGGGGTGCGCCGCCCTGGCCCGGGACCTGCGGCGACTCGACGGGCGCCGCGCCCCCGCCGTCCCCCGACGTGCCGTACGCGTGGTGCGTACGTCCGCGGGGCCGGGCCGTGCCGTCCGCCCCGGTGCCGTGGGCCGTGGGGCCGGGTGCGGCGCCGCCCGCCGCATTGGAGCCGCGCGGGTCGCCCTCCGCCCCGTCGGCCACGCGCGTGTGGGCCACCGGGTCACCGTCCTCGCCGCCCGACGCGGGCGCCCGGTACCCGGACAGCCGTACGTGTCCCTCCCCGTCCGGCGTCGTCGCGACCCGCACCTGCGCCGCCGGCGGCACCGGCACGAGCCGCAGGGCCGACTCGCCGATCCGCAGCAGCGCGCCCGGCGCGAAGCGAACCGGACGGTCGCCCACGCGGGCGCCGTCCAGGGTGGTGCCGTTGGTGGAGCCGAGGTCGGCGACCGAGACGCGGGCGTCGGGACCGACGGTGACCGCGCAGTGCATGCGGGAGACGTCCGGGTCGTCGAGCGCGACGTCGGCGTCGGCGGAGCGGCCGAGCCGGATCTGGCCGCCGTGCAGGAGGTGGACGCCGCCCGCGTCGGGGCCCGCGACCACGTGGAGCTGGGCCGGGACGTCCGCCGGCTCGGCGTGCGGGTCGGGCTCGCCCGGGGCGCCGAGGCAGAGCACGGCACCGTCGATCAGCGGGGGCTCGCCCAGGGTGCTGCGCTGGGCGTCGAGGCGCTGCGCGCCCGCGTACAGCACCACCTGGCCGGAGCCCGCGCCCTCGCCGGGGAGCGTGGCGGCCAGCGCGGAGGCGACCGCGGCCAGGGCCGTGCCGGCCGGTGCGGTGACGAGTACGTCACAGCGGGCGGGGCGGCGCTCCACCGAAGCGGCCCCGGCAGCCGGAGCGGTCGGGGCGGCGGGGGCAGCCGAGGCATGCGGGCCCAGCGGGTCTACGACGGTCAGCCGGATCTGCATCGCCGTAAGCGGTCCCTTCGCGCGGGCGCACGCACGCCGGGACGGAAGCCGCCACCACGGTCCCCCACCGCGGACTTCCCCCACCGTCACACGAGCACGTCGGCCAGTACTGCACGCATCCTCGCACCTGCCACTGACAACGCGCCCGCCCCCCGCCGCCAAATGATCTTGATTGGTCGGCTCTGCCCCCAAAAATGCCTGACGGGTGTCCTGCGGATGATCGAATGCCGTCCGCTTGAGATCGGTCACGAACGGGCAGCGGCAACCAAGGGACCGGGTCGCGCGTCTTTCCTTCGAACATGGTCCGGAGGCGGCATTACAGTGGGTCCGCCTGGGACCCGCCGTCGACCGACCGCTTCTGCGACAGTGGGTCCGAACAGCCAGCAAGCAACTAGGAGCGCATGACGTGCGGCCCGTCGGCAGCAAGTACCTCCTCGAGGAGCCCCTCGGCCGCGGCGCCACGGGCACCGTCTGGCGGGCCCGCCAGCGCGAGACCGCGGGCGCCGAGGCGGCCGTGGCCGGACAGCCCGGCGAGACCGTCGCGATCAAGGTCCTCAAGGAAGAGCTGGCGAGCGACGCCGACATCGTGATGCGCTTCCTGCGCGAACGTTCCGTCCTGCTCCGGCTCACCCACCCCAACATCGTCCGGGTCCGCGACCTGGTCGTCGAGGGCGAGCTGCTGGCCCTCGTCATGGATCTCGTCGACGGCCCCGACCTCCACCGCTATCTGCGCGAAAACGGGCCGCTCACCCCGGTTGCGGCGGCCCTGCTCACCGCGCAGATCGCCGACGCGCTGTCCGCCAGCCACGCCGACGGCGTCGTCCACCGCGACCTGAAGCCGGCCAACGTCCTGCTGAAGCAGACCGGCGGCGAGATGCACCCGATGCTCACCGACTTCGGCATCGCCCGCCTCGCCGACTCGCCCGGCCTCACCCGCACCCACGAGTTCGTCGGCACGCCCGCGTATGTCGCGCCGGAGTCCGCCGAGGGCCGCCCGCAGACCTCCGCGGTCGACGTGTACGGCGCCGGCATCCTGCTGTACGAGCTGGTCACCGGCCGTCCCCCGTTCGGCGGCGGCTCCGCCCTCGAGGTGCTGCACCAGCACCTGAGCGCCGAACCGCGCCGCCCCTCCACCGTCCCCGACCCGCTGTGGACGGTCATCGAGCGCTGCCTGCGCAAGAACCCGGACGAGCGCCCCAGCGCCGAGAACCTCGCCCGCGGCCTGCGCGTCGTCGCCGAGGGCATCGGCGTGCACGCGAACAGCGCGCAGATCGGCGCCGCCGAGAGCGTGGGCGTGCTCCTCGCCCCCGACCCGGCGCCCGCGCAGGTCCCCGGCACCCCCGACGGCGGCTACGACCCGAACGGCGCGACCAGCGTCCTGCCGCACACCGGAGGCCCGGCCGGCGCCGCCGACCCCACCGCCGTACTCCCGAACACCGGGGCCGCCGACCCGACCGCCGTCATGCCGCCCGTGCCGCCGGGCGGGCCGGGCGCCCCGGAGCAGGGCGGGCCCGAGGACCCGCACCCCTGGCAGAACCAGCTGCGCGCCGCCCGCGACCGCAACGAGCAGACGCAGGTCCAGTACCTCGACCCCAACCAGGACCCGCTGCGCCGCCGCCCCCAGCGGCAGGTCTCCCGCCCGCCGCAGCAGGCCCCGCAGGGCCCGCCGCCCCAGCAGCCCGGCTACGGCTACCCGCAGCAGCAACAGCCGCAGCGGTACGCCACCCCGCAGCCCCAGCCGCTGCAGCCGCAACGGCCCCAGCCGCAGCGGTACGCCCCGCCGCCCGTGCCCGAACCGCAGCAGCCCCGGCGTGAGCCCAGGCCGCCGCGGCAGCGCAGCGCCAACCCCATGCGCATCCCCGGCCTCGGCTGCCTCAAGGGGTGCCTGGTCACGATCGTCATCCTCTTCGTGGCCGGCTGGCTCGTCTGGGAGCTGAGCCCGCTCCAGGACTGGATCGGCACGGGCAAGGGCTACTGGGCACAGCTCAGCGACTGGTTCACCACCGTGACCGACTGGATCGGGGACCTGGGCGGCTCCAGCGGCGGAAGCTCCACCGGAGGCTGAGCCGGGCCGGTCGATCAGGCCGAGTCTGGAGACTTGTCGACATCCGGAGGGTGATTTCCGCCTCCGCGGTGAAGGCCGGCTCCTCGGGCGCGTACTTTTAGGCGCAACACGCGTCGGTAGGAGCAGTCTTGGCACGGAAGATCGGCAGCCGGTACACCGCCCACCAGATCCTCGGGCGGGGCAGCGCCGGCACGGTGTGGCTGGGCGAGGGTCCCGACGGACCCGTCGCGATCAAGCTGCTGCGCGAGGATCTGGCGTCCGACCAGGAACTCGTCTCCCGCTTCGTGCAGGAGCGCACCGCCCTGCTCGGCCTGGAGCACCCGCACGTCGTCTCCGTGCGCGACCTGGTGGTCGACGGCAACGACCTCGCGCTGGTCATGGACCTGGTCCGCGGCACCGACCTGCGCACCCGCCTCGACCGGGAGCGGCGCCTGTCGCCCGAGGCCGCGGTGGCCGTCGTCGCCGACGTGGCCGACGGACTGGCCGCCGCGCACGCCGCCGGGGTCGTGCACCGCGACGTCAAGCCCGAGAACGTGCTGCTCGACATGCAGGGCCCGCTCGGCCCCGGCGGCTCGCACCCGGCGCTGCTGACGGACTTCGGGGTGGCCAAACTCATCGACACCCCGCGCCGCACCCGCGCCACGAAGATCATCGGCACGCCCGACTACCTGGCCCCCGAGATCGTCGAGGGCCTGCCCCCGCGCGCGGCGGTCGACATCTACGCGCTCGCCACGGTGCTGTACGAGCTGCTGGCCGGCTTCACGCCGTTCGGCGGCGGCCACCCCGGCGCGGTGCTGCGCCGCCACGTGACCGAGACCGTCGTCCCGCTCCCCGGCATCCCCGACGAGCTGTGGCAACTCCTCGTCCAGTGTCTCGCCAAGGCCCCGGCCTCCCGGCTGCGCGCCTCCGAGCTGAGCGCCCGGCTGCGCGAGCTGCTGCCGATGCTCGCCGGCATGGGCCCGCTGGACGTCGACGAGCCCGACGCCGAGCAGCAGGAGGACGGCCCCGACGAGTCCCCGGCTTCCCCGGCCGCCCCCGCGTCCGCCGCGGAGCCCGTCCGGCGCCGGGGAGCGGTGCCCCTGGTGCCGGGCGCCAAGCCGGCCGACTCCAACCGCGACACCCACACCTCGATGCGCGTCCCCGCCCCGGACGAGCTGGCCGGCGGGGCCCGCGGCACCGCACGCGCCCCGCGCGCGTCGGGCGCCCCGCGCCCCGGCTCGGCCCGCAACCGCGCCGCCGCGCGCCGGCGCCGGATCGCCGTGAGCGCGGGCGCGGTCGCCCTGATGGCGGCGATCGGCGTCGGTACGTGGCTGGCCACGGGCGGTGACGAGGAGGGCGGCGGACCCCAGGACACGCGGAACTCGGCACCGGCCGCTCCCTGAGCCCCGGACCGCCGCCGGCGTCCGCGCCCGCCCCCGCCCGGCGTGGACCGGTGGACGGAGCCGTTACGCTGGATGCGTGGCAGTCGTCGATGTATCCGAAGAGCTGAAGTCCCTCTCCTCGACCATGGAGTCGATCGAGGCCGTCCTGGACCTCGACAAGTTGAGGGCAGACATCGCCGTGCTCGAGGAGCAGGCGGCCGCGCCCTCCCTGTGGGACGACCCCGAGGCGGCGCAGAAGATCACGAGCAAGCTCTCCCACCTCCAGGCCGAGGTGCGGAAGGCCGAGGCCCTGCGCGGCCGGATCGACGATCTCGGCGTGCTCTTCGAGATGGCCGAGGAGGAGGACGACCCGGACACCCGTGCCGAGGCCGAGTCCGAGCTCGCGGCCGTCCGCAAGGCGCTGGACGAGATGGAGGTCCGCACCCTGCTCTCGGGCGAGTACGACGCGCGCGAGGCGCTCGTCAACATCCGCGCCGAGGCGGGTGGCGTGGACGCCGCCGACTTCGCCGAGAAGCTCCAGCGCATGTACCTGCGCTGGGCCGAGCAGCACGGCTACAAGACCGAGATCTACGAGACGTCGTACGCGGAAGAGGCCGGCATCAAGTCGACCACCTTCGCCGTGCAGTCGCCGTACGCCTACGGCACCCTCTCCGTCGAGCAGGGCACCCACCGGCTGGTGCGCATCTCGCCCTTCGACAACCAGGGGCGCCGCCAGACCTCCTTCGCGGGCGTCGAGATCCTGCCCGTGGTCGAGCAGACCGACCACATCGAGATCGACGAGTCCGAGTTGCGCGTGGACGTGTACCGGTCCTCCGGCCCCGGCGGCCAGGGCGTCAACACCACCGACTCGGCGGTGCGCCTGACCCACATCCCCACCGGCATCGTCGTCTCGTGTCAGAACGAGCGCTCGCAGATCCAGAACAAGGCCACCGCCATGAACGTCCTCCAGGCCAAGCTCCTGGAGCGGCGCCGCCAGGAGGAGCAGGCCAAGATGGACGCCCTCAAGGGCGACGGGGGCAACTCCTGGGGCAACCAGATGCGTTCGTACGTGCTGCACCCGTACCAGATGGTCAAGGACCTGCGCACGGAGCACGAAGTGGGCAACCCCGAGGCCGTGTTCAACGGTGAGATCGACGGCTTCCTCGAGGCCGGCATTCGCTGGCGCAAGCAGCGGGAGAAGTAGCGGCAATCGGAATCGCCGCTTTGTCGACAAGGCAACTGCCGCTCTTCGGGCGGCAGTTGCCTTTTGTCTGCCCGCTGTTCGCCGGTGATGTCTGGGTTTTGCATCACACTCACACCCTTTGTGTCCGGCATACGTCCCTTACCTGGACATCGCGTACGCAATGGCCTTGACGTTGCTTTGAACATTCGGAATGGTGAGGCGCGGCATGCGTATTTCTGGGGCGCATGTGAACCGGGGGGCTTGAGCACACATGCAGCCGCCCCCCGTCGATCACGGCCCCCGAGTGCGGCCTCACCGACTAATCGGCTACTGGGGGTAGCAACTACATGACGAAGAAGACGCGCATCCGTGTCGCGCGCATCGCGGCCGGCGCAGTGATCGCGGCCGGCGCCTCGCTGACCGCCGCGGGCGCCGCCTCGGCGCTCGAGATCGGCGTCAGCGCGGACTCCAGCGGTGTCGGCCTGGGTGTGAGCCTCGGCGACGACGACGAGCCCACGGACCCGCCCACCATCCCGACGGACCCGAACGACCCGACGGACGGGCCCACGGTTCCCACGGACCCGACGGACGACCCGACCGTTCCGACGGACCCGACGGACGAGCCCACGGTTCCCACGGACCCGACGGACGACCCGACCGTCCCGACGGACCCGACGGACGACCCCACGGACCCGACCGACCCGGGCACCACCGACCCGACGAACCCGACCGACCCGGGTAACGGCGGCGACAACGGCAACGGTGGCGACAACGGCAACGGCAACGGCAACGGCAACGGCGGCGGCAACGGTGGTGGCGGCGACAACACCTCCCCCGACGGCGGCGGCAACGACAACGTCACCCAGGACCAGGGCTCCTCGGCCCTGACCGACACCGGCGAGCAGGCTCCGGCCTCCTCCAACAACGCCGCTCAGGGTGACGGCAAGGAGCTCGCCGAGACCGGTGCCGCGGAGACCACGTTCCTGCTGGTCGGCGCCGCGACGATGATCGCCGGCGGCATCGGCTTCCGCTTCCTGCCCCGTCTGATGAACGGCCGCGGCGGCGCTGCTGCCTGACGGTAGCCGTCCGCGTACGCACCGCGCACGCAGACGAAGGGGCCCGGAGCTTCACCGCTCCGGGCCCCTTCCGCGTCTTCCGTGTCGTGGCCCGCGTGGCCGCCTCCTGGGGGCGCCGAGGGCCGCTACCGGCGGGTCAGGCGGCCTGCTGGGCCAGCAGGGCCACCGCCGCGACCAGCACCGCCAGCAGAGCGATCAGCGCCGTGGGGTTCAGTCCCGCGAAGAAGTTGTTCTCCTGCTGCAACCGCTCGCGGTTGGCCCGGCACACCGGGCACCTGCCCTCACTCACGGGCGCAGCGCAGTTCGCGCACACCAACCGGTCGTACGTCATGCGCTCACCCTCCTTGCCACGGCTCTGTCCGGAACAACGCCCGCGACGGTACGAACGTTCCCCTTCCACTGTGCCAGGTTCCGTGGGGCCCTGCGCGCCCTCCCGTGGGGACAAAACGCGCAACCCATACGCAACCCCGACCGGTGACTGCGGTCGGCTCCCCGGTTCGCGTATGGTCACGCACATCTACCCCCGGCGACCCGTGGTGCATCCGTGATCCGATTCGACAACGTCTCCAAGGTCTACCCCAAACAGAGCCACCCAGCCCTCAGGGATGTCTCCCTGGAGGTCGAGAAGGGCGAGTTCGTCTTCCTCGTGGGATCCTCCGGCTCGGGAAAGTCCACCTTCCTGCGGCTGATCCTCCGCGAGGAGCGGTGCAGCCACGGCCAGGTGCACGTGCTGGGCAAGGACCTCGCCCGCCTGTCCAACTGGAAGGTGCCGCAGATGCGGCGCCAGCTGGGGACGGTCTTCCAGGACTTCCGCCTGCTGCCGAACAAGACGGTCGGCGAGAACGTGGCCTTCGCCCAGGAGGTCATCGGCAAGTCCCGCGGTGAGATCCGCAAGTCCGTGCCGCAGGTCCTCGACCTCGTCGGACTCGGCGGCAAGGAGGACCGCAGGCCCGGCGAGCTGTCCGGCGGTGAGCAGCAGCGCGTCGCCATCGCGCGCGCCTTCGTCAACCGGCCCAAGCTGCTGATCGCCGACGAGCCCACGGGCAACCTCGACCCGCAGACCTCCGTCGGCATCATGAAGCTGCTCGACCGGATCAACCGGACGGGCACCACCGTGGTGATGGCCACGCACGACCAGAACATCGTGGACCAGATGCGCAAGCGCGTCATCGAGCTGGAGAAGGGCCGCCTCGTCCGGGACCAGGCACGCGGTGTCTACGGCTACCAGCACTGACGAGCCACTGACGACGAGGAACGAAAGGCTTAACGAGACGCCATGCGCGCCCAGTTCGTAGTCTCGGAGATCGGTGTCGGTCTTCGCCGCAATCTGACGATGACCTTCGCGGTGATCGTCTCGGTCGCCCTGTCCCTGGCCCTGTTCGGCGGTTCGCTGCTGATGAGCGACCAGGTCACCACCATGAAGGGCTACTGGTACGACAAGGTCAACGTCTCGGTATTCCTCTGCAACAAGAGCGACGCCGAGTCCGACCCCAACTGCGCCAAGGGCGCGGTGACCGAGGACCAGAAGAAGCAGATCATGTCCGACCTCGACGAGATGACCGTCGTCGAGAAGGTGACGTACGAGTCGCAGGACGAGGCGTACAAGCACTACAAGGAGCAGTTCGGCGACTCGCCGCTGGCCAGCTCCCTCACGCCGGACCAGATGCAGGAGTCGTACCGGATCAAGCTGAAGGACCCGGAGAAGTACCAGGTCATCGCCACCGCCTTCGACGGGCGCGAGGGCGTGCAGTCCGTGCAGGACCAGAAGGGCATCCTGGACAACCTCTTCGGTCTCCTCAACGGCATGAACTGGGCCGCCCGCGCGGTGATGGCCCTCATGCTCGTCGTCGCCCTGATGCTGATCGTCAACACCGTGCGCGTCTCGGCGTTCAGCCGGCGCCGCGAGACCGGCATCATGCGCCTCGTGGGTGCGTCGGGCTTCTACATCCAGGCGCCGTTCATCATGGAGGCGGCGGTCGCCGGGCTCATCGGCGGTGGTGTCGCCTGCGGATTCCTGGTGATCGCCAGGTACTTCATCATCGACCACGGACTGGCCCTGTCCGAGAAGCTGAACCTGATCAACTTCATCGGCTGGGACGCCGTCCTGACCAAGCTGCCGCTGATCCTGGCCACCAGTCTGCTGATGCCCGCGTTGGCCGCGTTCTTCGCGTTGCGCAAGTACCTGAAGGTGTGACACATACCAAGGGGGTCGCACGGTCAAGCGACCGTGCGGCCCCTTCGCGTTGTCCTAGACTCACCGGCATGTCAGGTCGTGACCTGTTCTGTCAGCCCCGCCGCGCACGCCACGGGGCCGCCCTGACCTTGGTGTTCGCGAGCGTGCTCGTCGCGGGCGCCGCTACCGGATCGCTGCCCGGCGCGGACCGCAAGTCCGAGCCCGGCGCGGCCCGTTCGGCCGCCCCGGCCGGTCAGCAGGCCCGGCACGACGACGTCGCCCGCGCGGCGGCCGAGGCCATGGCCGACGGCAAGTCCCCCGTGGAGGCCGCCGAACGCGCGGTCAGCCGCAGCGGGGACCGCTGGGGCGCCATCTACTCCCAGGGCGAGTACGAGGAGTTGGAGGACGCCCTCGACGGCCGGTACACCGGCGTCGGGCTCTCCGCGCGCCGCGAGCGGGACGGCCGCATCGAGGTGACCGGGGTGCGCTCCGGCTCGCCCGCCGCCGACGCCGGGATCCGCGAGGGCGACCGCCTGCGCAGCGTCGACGGCGAGCGGGTCGACGGGCGGCCGGTCACCGAGGTCGTCTCCATACTGCGCGGCGACGCCGAGGCCGAGCCCGCCGGCACCGCCGTCCGGCTCGGCCTGGAGCGCGGCACGCGCGCGTGGACCGAGACCGTACGACGCGCCCGGCTGTCCACGGACCCCGTGACCGTCCGCACGCTCGCCGACGGCCTCACCGTCCTCAAGGTCACCTCCTTCACCAAGGGCGTCGGCGAGCAGGTGCGCGAGGCCGCGGCACGGGTGCCGTCCGGCGCCGGTCTCGTCCTCGACCTGCGCGGCAACTCCGGCGGACTGGTCGCCGAGGCCGTCACCGCCGCGTCGGCCTTCCTCGACGGCGGCCTGGTCGCCACGTACGACGTCGAGGGCGAGCAGCGGGCCCTGCACGCCGAAGCCGGCGGCGACACCACCAGACCCCTGGTCGCGCTCGTCGACGGCGGCACGATGAGCGCGGCCGAGCTCCTCACCGGGGCCCTCCAGGACCGCGGCCGGGCGGTCGTCCTGGGCTCCCGCACCTTCGGCAAGGGCTCGGTGCAGATGCCGAGCCGGCTGCCCGGCGGCTCGGTGGCCGAGCTGACCGTCGGCCACTACCGCACCCCCTCGGGCCGCGGCGTCGACGGCACGGGCATCACGCCCGACCTGGAGGTCGACCCGGCCGGCCCGGCCGCCCTGGAGCGGGCCCGGACGGTGCTGAGCGGACTGGGACGCGAGGCGGACGACCCCGCGTAATCGGCTTTCCGCAGGACCCCTCCGTAGTGCCAAAATGGACCGCACTATGGCTAAGGAAAAAGGGCGCAAGCTGATCGCGCAGAACAAGAAGGCGCGGCACGACTACCAGATCCTCGACACCTACGAGGCCGGCCTCGTGCTGTCCGGTACCGAGGTGAAGTCGCTGCGCCAGGGGCGGGCCTCGCTGGTCGACGGCTTCGTGCAGCTGGACGGTCACGAAGCGTGGCTGCACAACGTGCACGTGCCGGAGTACAGCCAGGGCACCTGGACCAACCACAGCGCGCGCCGCAAGCGGAAGCTGCTGCTGCACCGCGTGGAGATCGACAAGCTGGAGTCGAAGTCCCAGGAGACCGGTCACACGATCGTGCCGCTGGCGCTGTACTTCAAGGACGGCCGGGCCAAGGTCGAGATCGCGCTGGCGCGCGGCAAGAAGGAGTACGACAAGCGGCAGACCCTGCGGGAGAAGCAGGACCGGCGCGAGGCGGAGCGGACGATCTCGGCGATCCGGCGCAAGCAGCGGGCCTGAGCCGCGGGAATAGGCTGGCACGTGCGTGCGTTGGTCACGTACGATGGCAAGCACACCTCACAGCAGGTGTGAGTGTGATTGAAAAATCAACATGGGGATGATCGGTTTCGACAGCGGCTGTCGAAGCAGGGGAAGCGTGTCGAGGAAGCGGCCATGATCTCGTAAACCACAGGCCGAAAAAAATAATCGCCAACACCAAGCGCGATTCCTCCCAGCAGGCCTTCGCCCTCGCTGCCTGATCTCAGGTAGCGAAGCGAGCCTCCTACTAAGGGAGTGTCAGCCCGGGGCTGTTCCCGACCCGGATCCTGGCATCAGCTAGGGGACTAAACCTTGATCCCGGTCACGGGGTGAAGAGGGAAACCAAACAGTGACTGAGCCCGTCGGAGACTTGTCCGCGTGATCTCCGGGGCTGAGAAAATCGAAGCGGACTGCACACGGAGAAGCCCTGGTTCCGCACCGTTGGACGCGGGTTCGATTCCCGCCATCTCCACGAGTTCGAGGGCGACGTGTGCTCGCGGTAAGCGCGAGCACACGTCGCCCTCGTCGTTTTTGCGCGGCTTCGCCGCGCCATGCGGGGGCTCCGCCACCCGCGCCCCCTCAGGGACGCTTGGCCGGCAGCAGGGTCAGGAGGAGGGCGATGGCCGCCGCCGTGACCGGTACGCCGTAGGCGGCGGTGGGGGAGACGTGCTCCACCGTCCAGCCGCCCGCCGCGCTGCCGCAGGCGATGCCGCCGAGCAGGCCGGTCACGGCGAGGGTCATGCCCTCGTTCAGTCGGCCCTCCGGGGTGCGGTGCTGGACCAGGGTCATCGTGGTCACCATCGTCGGGGCCGTCGCCATCCCGCCGACCAGCAGCGTCAGCGCCAGCAGGGGCAGGGAGCCGCTGAGGGAGGCCGCGAGCAGCGGCAGCATCAGCAGGGCCGTCATCGCGGCCACGCACCACGGCAGGCGGTGCTCGGCCGGTCCGGCGGGCTTGATCGCGCCGTAGAGCAGACCGGCCGCGCAGGACCCGGCCGCCTGGAGGGCGAGCACCGCACCGGCCGCCGCGCGGTGCCCCTGTGCGTCCGCGAAGGCGATGGTGACGACCTCCATGGCGCCGAACACCCCGCCCATCGCCAGGCACACCACCAGCAGCGGCGGGATGCCCGGGACCCGGAACGGTGCCTTCGCCGTCGGGCGCGGGCGGGCCGGCGGCTCGGTCGAACGCCGGGCGGTGAACAGCAGCATGCCGGTCACCAGCAGCACCACGCCCACGAGCGTGCCCGCCTCCGGGAACAGTGCGGTGCACAGGAACGCGGCGAGGACCGGACCGAGCATGAAGCACAGTTCGTCCGCGGCCTGTTCGAAGGAGTTGGCGGTGTGCAGCGCGTCCGCGTCGCCCTTGAGCAGGTGGGCCCAGCGGGCGCGGGCCATGCCGCCGGTGTTGGGCGTCGTCGCGGTGGCGGCGTACGCGGCGAACAGGGTCCAGGCGGGCGCCCCGTACCGCACGCACAGCAGCAGGGCGACGGAGCCCAGCGCGGCGAACAGGGTGGCGGGCAGGGCCACCCTGGCCTGGCCGTACCGGTCCACGAGCCGCGCGGTCCACGGGGCGACCAGGGCCGTGGCCGCCAGCCCCGTCGCGGTGACGGCGCCGGCGAGGGCGTACGAGCCACGGGTGCCGGCGATCATCACGACGGCGCTCACGCTGAACATGCCCATGGGCAGCCGGGCGACGAGGTTCCCGATCGTGAAGGCTCGGGCGCCGGGTGTGGAGAGGAGGCGCCGGTACGGCCCCGGTGGTCGGTGCCGGACACGGGGGCGGAAGTCGGCCGCGACCACGGTGTCGGCGGTGACGGCCAGGAAGGGGGCAGGAGGGGCGGGCTGCGTGGGGCGGGACGGGCGTGCGGGTGTCGGTGTCGGCATGCGTCCACCGTCGCCCGGAGACGATCAGGGGGTCCAACACCTTCTCCGTGGCCATTCACGCAACCCCGTTGTAAATTCGCCGGATGCCCGCACCCGCCCACCTCGACCCCCGTCTCCTGCGCGCCTTCGTCGCCGTCGCCGAGGAGCTGCACTTCACCCGCGCCGCCGCCCGGCTCTACGTCGCCCAGCAGGCGCTCAGCAGGGACGTGCGGCGCCTGGAGCGGGAGTTGGGCGCCGAACTGTTCGTCCGGACCACCCGGCAGGTGACGCCGACGGCGGACGGCGAGCGGCTGCTGCCGTACGCCCGCCGGGTCCTCCAGGCGCAGGACGACCTGCTCGCCGCCTTCGGACAGGCCCGCCCGCTGCTGGTGGACCTCAACTCCCCGGGGCTGGCCACCGGCCGTCTCGTTCTGGAACGGGCCCGCTCGCTCGCGCCCGAGCAGGAGCTGATGGCGCGGTACGAGAGCGGGCTGACCCACGCCGCCGGCGAACTGGTCGCGGGCCGTCTCGACGCCTCCTTCGGCCGGTTCGCGGGGCTGCCCGCGGCGCTGCGGGCGGGGCTCGGCCACCAGCCGGTGCGCTACGAGCCGATGGCGGTCGTGCTGCCCGAGGACCATCCGCTGGCCCGGCTGGACCGGGTGCCGCTCTCCGCGCTCGCCGGGGAGAGCGTGTACGCCGGGGCCGGCAACCCGCGCACACCGGAGTGGACGGACCTCGCACACCGCCTCTTCGAGGGACGCGGCATCCACGTGGCGTCCCCCGCGCCGCTGGCGGTCGGCGAGGAGGAGTTCCAGCGCATCATGGACAAGACGCGCAATCCGATCCTCGCCGTGCAGAGCTTTCCGGCCATGCATTCGACTGTGGTACGCCCGCTCGTGGACCCCGTGCCGTTGTCGCCGGTGTCGCTCGTCTGGCGAAAGGGGCTGGCGCATCCGGCGCTCGACGCGCTGCGCCGGGCAGCGTCCCAGGTCGCGACCGAAAAGGGTTGGCTCGGGGTCCCCGACGGGGGATGGATTCCGGCCGCCGACGCCGCTGTGATGTCCGCCCACAAGTGACACGCGGCAACCACACATCCTCCGCGTGCGCTACATTCTTTGCCTGAGCACGGTGTGATACAGGGGGCGCTCGAACCTGGTGGGGGCCGGTTCGGCCGACGAGTGCTCGGAGTCGTATGCGCACCCGGAAGTGTTCCGTGGGGGGAAGTGCGCACGCGTGAAGAATTGGCAAAAAGACGCCCAACCGGAGTGGCCCGAGGTCGAGTCCGGGGCTCGTGATCTCTCGGAAGCAGGACGACATGCTGACGCCACCGAGGTGCTGCCCTCGACCCGGGTCCTCCCGTCGGCCGGAGGGTCTCCGGTGAGCGCGAGGGAGCCCGGTGGGACGGACGGGTCCCCCGGATCCGCTTCGGACTCGGGGTGGTTCGGCGGCTCCGGCCGGAGCCCGCGCGGCCACGGCGGACCCGCCGCGGACCGTACGGAGATCCTCGGCGCCCGAATAGGCGGCCCGGGCCGCCGCGTTCCGGGCCAGGACCCGTCGGCCCCGGGCCGGATAACCTGGGGCACAACCGGACCGGCCGGGGCAGACCCCGACAACGCCGCGCCGGGCAACGCCCCGCACCACGCCGCCCCGCACCACCCCGCCGCCCACCACCCCGCCCCGAACGGCGCCGCTCCGAGGCCCGACCTGTTCGGCAAGGCCCCCCACGCCGCCCCGGCGCCCGGCACCGCCCGCGCCCGCGGCACCGGCACCGGCGGTCCGGACCCCGACCGGACGGACGTCCTCCCGTCGGCCGGTCCCACCCGCGCCTTCCCCGCACCCGCGTCGGCACCTCCGCCCGGACCCGCCACCGCCGCGCTCCGCGACCCCTGGCAGGAACTGCCGGACACGGACGGCGACGCGGGCACCGGCGCCGGCGGTCACACCCACGACCCGCACGAGGTCACGGTCCAGCTCGACGCCGTCCACCTCGGCGACGGCATGGTCCTGCGGGCCGACGGCGGACACCGCAAGAGCGGCCCGGAACCCTCTGAAGGACCCGTCTTCGTCGACGCGTCGGGCCGCCGCAGCCGCCTGTACCGCCGTATCGGCATCCTCGTCGGCATCGCCTGCGCGGTCTACGCCGTCGTCATCGTCTCCACGCTGCTCTCCGGCAACTCCGACGCGCCCTGGATGCCCGTACCGGGCCAGGAGGAGGGCGCCCCGGCCGGGCAGGTCGACACCACCCCGCTGCCCTCGCAGCCGGCGCGGCCCTCCGGCACCGGCGCCGCCGTCCCGCAGGTCAGTCCCTCCGCCGGCGCCGGCGCGGCGACCGCACCGGGGGCCGAGGCACCCGTACCCGGCACGTCCGGCGCGCCCGGCGTGACCGGCGGCACCGCGGGGCAGCCCGGCACGAGTGAAGGGCCCCAGACCTCGGCGTCCGGGACCGGCCGGAACCCGGGCGGTTCCGGCGAGACCGGCCCCGACCCGGCCCAGTCGACACAGACCTCGCAGCCCGCCACCACCGGACCGTCGACCCCGGCGGGCGGCGGCGACCCCACCGCCGGCCCGACCGAGTCCACCGGCTCCACCGCGGGCACCGACCCGGGCGAGGGCGGCACCAACGCCAACGGCGCGGGCGACCCGGACCCCGTCGCGGTCCCGGCCGGCGCACCCGTCGTCGCCGCCGGCCCGGCCGACACCTCCACGTCCCCCTCTTCCGAATCCCTGTCCCCGGAGAACACCCTCTGATGGCATCCCGCACCCGCCGTCACGGGGCCGCGCGCAGCGCCCGTGGGGGCTTCCGCCGTCGCCTGCCGTTGCGCCTGCTGCTTCCGCTGCTCCTCCTGGTCGCCCTGGTGGCGATGCTCATGCTGCGCGGCTACGTGCACAGCGAGATCCTGGCCGACCACCGCGTGCAGCCGCCCGCCGCCACCACCGACGTACCCGAGAAGATCCTCGAGGGCGGCCCGGTCATCGACGCGCGCGGCGGCCGCACCGAGAGCCTCAGCGTGCCCGACCACCGGCTCGTCCTCACCTTCGACGACGGCCCGGACCCGACCTGGACGCCGCGCGTCCTCGACGTGCTGAAGAAGCACGACGCGCACGCGGTCTTCTTCGTCACCGGCACCATGGCCTCCCGCTATCCCGACCTCGTCGAGCGCATGGTCGACGAGGGCCACGAGGTGGGCCTGCACACCTTCAACCACCCCGACCTCTCCTTCCAGTCCAAGAAGCGCATCGACTGGGAGCTGTCGCAGAACCAGCTGGCCATCACCGGCGCGGCCGGCGTGCGCACCTCGCTGTTCCGCCCGCCGTACTCCTCCTTCGCCGACGCCATGGACAACAAGTCCTGGCCGGTCACCGAGTACATCGGCAGCCGCGGCTACCTCGTCGTCGTCAACAACACCGACAGCGAGGACTGGAAGAAGCCCGGCGTCGACGAGATCATCCGCCGGGCCACCCCGAAGGGCGGCAAGGGCGCCATCGTCCTCATGCACGACTCCGGCGGCGACCGCCACCAGACCGTGCAGGCCCTGGACCGGTTCCTGCCCGACCTGAAGAAGAAGGGCTACGAGTTCGAGAACCTCACCGAGGCCCTGGACGCGCCCAGCGCCATGACCCCGGTGAGCGGCGCCGAACTGTGGAAGGGCAGGGCCTGGGTCTTCCTGGTCCAGGCGTCGGAGCATCTCACCGACGGCCTGGTGGTGGGTCTGGCGATCATCGGCACGCTGGTCATCGGACGCTTCGGCCTGATGCTGCTCCTGTCCGGCGTCCACGCCCGCCGGGTGCGCCGCAGACGCTTCCGCTGGGGCCCGGCGGTCACCGAACCGGTGACGGTGCTGGTCCCGGCGTACAACGAGGCCAAGTGCATCGAGAACACGGTGCGTTCCCTGGTGGCCAGCGACCACCCGGTCGAGGTCGTCGTCATCGACGACGGCTCCAGCGACGGCACCGCGCGCATCGTGGAGGGCCTCGGTCTGCCGGGCGTCCGGGTGATCCGCCAGCTCAACGCGGGCAAGCCGGCCGCGCTCAACCGGGGCCTGGCCAACGCCCGGTACGACATCGTCGTGATGATGGACGGCGACACCGTCTTCGAGCCCGCCACCGTCCGCGAACTCGTCCAGCCGTTCGGCGACCCGAAGGTGGGCGCCGTGGCGGGCAACGCGAAGGTCGGCAACAAGGACAGCCTCATCGGCGCCTGGCAGCACATCGAGTACGTGATGGGCTTCAACCTGGACCGCCGGATGTACGACGTCCTCGGCTGCATGCCGACCATCCCCGGCGCGGTCGGCGCCTTCCGCCGCTCCGCCCTGGAACCCATCGGCGGCATGAGCGACGACACGCTCGCCGAGGACACCGACGTCACCATGGCGCTGCACCGGGCCGGCTGGCGCGTCGTCTACGCCGAGAACGCCCGCGCCTGGACCGAGGCCCCGGAGTCCGTCAGCCAGCTGTGGTCCCAGCGCTACCGCTGGTCGTACGGCACCATGCAGGCCATCTGGAAGCACCGCCGCGCGGTGATCGAGAAGGGCCCCTCGGGCCGCTTCGGCCGCGTCGGCCTGCCCTTCGTCTCCCTGTTCATGGTCGTGGCGCCGCTGCTGGCCCCGCTGATCGACGTCTTCCTGCTCTACGGCCTCGTCTTCGGCCCGACCGACAAGACGATCGTGGCGTGGCTGGGCGTCCTCGCCATCCAGGCGGTGTGCGCGGCGTACGCCTTCCGGCTCGACCGGGAGAAGCTGACCCCGCTCATCTCGCTGCCCCTCCAGCAGATCCTGTACCGGCAGATCATGTACGTGGTGCTGCTCCAGTCCTGGATCACGGCGCTCACCGGCGGCCGGCTGCGCTGGCAGAAGCTGCGGCGCAGCGGCGGTGTGTCCGCGCCGCCGCCCGGCGCCGACGGCGTGCCGCCCCAGCGGCGCTCCGGTGCGGTGGACGGGAGGCGGCCGGTCGGATGACCACCCCGCCGTTCGACCCGACGCGGCCGGTCCCCGCCGTGCCCACGGCGCCTGCCGTACCTACGGCGCCCGCCGCGTCCACCGCGCCCGTCCCGGCCGCCTCCAGGCCGGCCGCCACCCGGAGAGCCCCGCACGTGACCGCACCGCCGTCTTCGCCCTATCCGCCTGCCTCGTCCCCGTATCCGTCCGCCGCACCCGCCCCGGCGGAGCCGGCCGAATCTGCCGGACCGGCCGAATCCGCCGGACCGGCCGTGCCCCGGCAGAAGGAGGCCCGGCGCGGTCCCGTCCGCGACCGGTACTTCGACCTGCTGCGGGCGGTCGCCCTCTTCCGCGTGGTCCTCTACCACCTGATGGGCTGGGCCTGGCTGCCGGTGGTGTTCCCGTCCATCGGCGTCATGTTCGCCCTCGCGGGCAACCTGATGGCACGCAGCCTCAAGCGCCCGGCCGTCCAGGTCGTCCGCGGCCGCATGCGCCGCCTGCTGCCGCCGCTGTGGCTGCTGGGCGTCGTGGGCGTGACCGGCATGGTGCTCCAGGGCTGGGGACCGAACGAGGACGGGCACCCGGGCTGGTGGTGGTTCCACCTCGTCTACTGGATCCTGCCGCTGAGCGACCCGCCGTTCGCCGAGAGCGTGCCGGGCATCCACGGCATCCTGGGCGAGGACTGGGCCGCGGAACTCGGCGGGCCGCTGTGGTACATCCGCGCCTACCTCTGGTACGTCCTGCTCTCCCCGGTCCTGCTGCGCGCGCTGCGGGCCCTGCCCTGGCTGACGATCCTCGCGCCGCTCGCCCTGTCGGCCGCCTTCCAGTTCGGCTACCTCAACCTGCCGGGCGAGCGCTTCCCGTCCGCGCTCACCGACTTCAGCACCTTCGGCGCCTGCTGGATCCTCGGCATGGCCCACCAGGAAGGCGTACTGAAACGGCTGCCGCGCTACGTCGTGCCCTCCGTGGCGCCGGTGATCGCCGCCCTGGGCCTCTGGTACGCCTTCCGGGAGGGCTTCAGGACCGGGTACGACCTGGACTCCATCCCCTTCGCGCAGGCCGTCTGGTCCTTCGCGACGGTGCTGCTGCTCCTGCACGTCAGCCCGTCGTGGACCGAGTGGCCGCGCCGGCTGCGCCGCTGGGACCGGCTGATCACCCTGCTCAACTCGCGCGCCGTGACGATCTACCTGTGGCACAACGTCTGCATCCTGATCGCGGCCACCCTGTGGGACCAGCTGTGGGGCTTCGACGTCCTGTACGAGAACGTCCCGTGGCTGCTGGAGAGCCCCTGGCCGGTGCTGGCCATGGCCTGGCTGCTCATCGGGAGCTGCATCGTCTGGTTCGGCTGGATGGAGGACGTGGCCGCCAAGCGCAGGCCCCAGCTGTGGCCGGACGGCGGCAAGCGCCCGGCACCGAAGCGGCCCGGGACCCGCGCGGCGCACCGGAGCTGACGTCGCACCGGGGCTGACGCGTGTCGGCCCGCCGTGCGAGACTGCCCCGGTTGCGGATGTGAACAGGGTGGCGTGAGCCGGTCAGGGGGAGCAGCGGGATGAGCAAGCGGCAGACGCAGAAGATGCTGGAGCTGATGGCGAGCGGGGAGCCGGTCCAGCTCACCAGCCGGATGTCCTCGGTGAAGAAGCTCGCCACGCTCGCCTTCGTCGCCCAGCAGTTCGGGTACGAGTACGCCGACGTCCGCCAGAGCGGCGGGAACAACACCGCGCTCACCATGCTGCTCGTCCCCGACCCGAGCCCGCAGGCCCGCACCCGGGCCGCGCAGAACTGGGCGCAGTACCCGAACGCCGGTGACGGCGTGTCGCTGCCGCCGCTCGTGCCGGACGCCTTCGAACTCCTCAAGGCGCGCATCAACTTCGATCGCACCGGCAAGAACGCCCAGAAGAACATGGGCTACGGCGCGCTCGGCGGCACCGTCGCATGCGTGGTCATCGCCTTGCGCGAGGGCGGCTCGTCCGACGACTTCCTCCTCTCCGGGATCATCTGGGTGGTCCTCATGGCGGCCCTCGGCGTCGGCTTCCTCGTCACCCGCAAGCGCAACGCCAAGTTCGCGGCCCGGTTGCAGGCCGCCGGGTTCGTGCCGATGGCCGACGAGACGGGACGGGTGCGGTACCTGCCGCCGGGTGGTCAACTGCCGGGGCACGGCAACCCGTTCGGCGCCGCGCCCGGCGGCTACGGACAGCCGGCCCCCGGCCAGTACGCCGCCCAGCCGCCGCAGCAGCAGCCGTACGGCGGGCCGCAGCACGGCGGGCAGCCGTACGTGCCGCAGCAGGGCGGGCAGCCGTACGTGCCGCAGCAGGCTCCGCAGGCCCAGCAGCCCTACGCGCCCCCGCAGGCCCAGCAGCCCTACCCGCCGCAGCAGGCCCCGCAGCCGTACGCCCAGCCGCCGCAGCAGCAGCCGTACGCGCCCCCGCAGCCGCAGGGGCAGCCGCCCTACCCGCCGCAGCCCTACCCGCAGCAGGGCTACCCGCAGCAGAACCCGCACTGGCAGCCCCAGCCGCCGCAGGGCTGACCGCGATCTCTCACCGCGGGGCCGTGCCGGGTGAGAGCGACGTTCCCTCCCGGTCATCCACAGCCCCACCGGCGCGAAACGCGTCCTGCCTAGCGTCGGGTTCCACCGAGCTGTGGAGCACCGTGGAGGCGCGATGAAAGCCCGTGGCGGACGCTGGATCGAGCACTGGGATCCCGAGGACGAGACCTTCTGGCGGGAGACGGGGGAGCGGACCGCCCGGCGGAACCTGTTCTTCTCCGTCCTCTCCGAGCACATCGGGTTCTCCGTGTGGACGATGTGGTCCGTGCTGGTGCTCTTCATGGGCCCCGAGTACGGGCTGACACCGGCCGACAAGTTCCTGCTGACGTCCGTGGTGACGCTCGTCGGGGCCGTGGTGCGGGTGCCGTACACCTTCGCCGTCGCCGTCTTCGGCGGGCGGAACTGGACGATCGTCTCCGCCGGTCTGCTGCTCGTGCCGACCGTCGCGGCCTTCGCCGTCATGGAACCGGGGACGTCCTTCTCGACCTTCCTGCTGGCCGGACTCCTGGCCGGCATCGGCGGCGGCAACTTCGCCTCCTCCATGACCAACATCAACGCGTTCTTCCCGCTGAGGAAGAAGGGCTGGGCGCTCGGGCTCAACGCCGGCGGCGGCAACATCGGCGTGCCGGTCATCCAGCTGGCGGCGCTCGCGATCATCGGGGCGGGCGGCGGGCCCCGGGTCCTGCTCGGCATCTACGTCCCGCTGGTCCTGGTGGCCGCGGTGCTCGCCGCGGGCTTCATGGACAACCTCGCCTCCGTGCGGAACGACACCGGGGCCGCCAAGGAGGCCGCGCGGGACGCTCACACCTGGATCATGTCGGTGCTGTACATCGGCACCTTCGGCTCGTTCATCGGCTACAGCTTCGCCTTCGGGCAGGTGTTGCAGAGCCAGTTCGGACGGAGCCCGCTCCAGGCGGCGTACCTGACCTTCATCGGGCCGCTGCTGGGCTCGCTGGTCCGTCCGCTGGGCGGCAGGCTCGCCGACCGGTACGGCGGGGCGCGGATCACCCTGTGGAACTTCGTCGCCATGGCCGCCGCCACCGCCGTACTCGTCACGGCCAGCGCGTCGGGGTCGCTCGCGCTGTTCGTGGCCGTGTTCGTGGTGCTGTTCGTGCTCAGCGGCCTGGGCAACGGGTCGGCGTTCAAGATGATCCCCGGGATCTTCCGGAACAAGGCGCTGGGCAAGGGGCTGGAGGGGGAGGCCGCGGTGGCGTACGGGCGGCGGCTCTCCGGGGCCTCCATGGGGCTGATCGGCGCGGTGGGCGCGCTCGGCGGCGTCGCCGTCAACCTCGCCTTCCGGCAGTCCTTCCTCTCCTCCGGCTCCGGCACCGGCGCGTTCGTCGCCTTCCTCGCCTTCTACGCCGTGTGCCTCGCCCTCACGTGGGCGGTGTACCTTCGCCGTCCGGTCGTACGGACGCCGGACGGCGGCGCGGGGCCGGAACGGGTGAAGGCCGGGCTCAGCCGTGCCGAGGTGTGACGTAACACTGGTGACATGAGGCGGAACCGAGCCCGTCACGCGGCGTTGGCAGGCTCGGTCGCCACGTGACTGTGCACGTGACTGTGCACGTGGGTGTGAACGGAACGGAGCGCGGCGAGCGATGGACGACGTGGGCGACGTGGGGGACGTGGACGGCAAGGGCGAGGACGTGCGGCGGACCGGGCACGGCCCGCTGGCCGGGTTCACCGTGGGCGTGACCGCCGCCCGCCGGGCCGACGAACTGGGCGCGCTGCTCCAGCGGCGCGGAGCCGACGTGTTGCACGCGCCCGCGCTGCGGATCGTGCCGCTCGCCGACGACAGCGAGCTGATGGCCGCCACCAAGGACATCGTCGGCCGGGCACCGGACGTCGTAGTCGCCACCACCGCCATCGGGTTCCGGGGCTGGATCGAGGCCGCCGACGGCTGGGGGCTCGGCGACGCCCTGCTGGAGCGGCTGGGCACGGTGGAGCTGCTGGCGCGCGGGCCCAAGGTCAAGGGCGCGGTCCGGGCCGCGGGACTGACGGAGCGGTGGTCACCGGCGTCGGAGTCCATGGCCGAGGTCCTCGACCGGCTCCTGGAGGAGGGCGTGGCGGGCCGCCGGATCGCCGTACAGCTGCACGGTGAGCCGCTGCCGGGGTTCGTGGAGGCGCTGCGGGAGGGCGGCGCCGAGGTGCTGGGGGTGCCCGTGTACCGGTGGCTGCCGCCGGAGGACCTCGGCCCCGTGGACCGGCTGCTGGACGCCGCGGTGTCGCGGGGCGTGGACGCCGTGACGTTCACCAGCGCGCCCGCCGCGGTGTCCCTGCTGGGCCGGGCCGGGGAGCGGGGCATGCTGCCGGAGCTGCTCGCCGCGTTCGGGCACGACGTGCTGCCCGCCTGTGTCGGACCGGTCACCGCGGTGCCGCTCCAGGCGCACGGCGTCGACACGGTCCAGCCCGAGCGCTTCCGGCTCGGTCCCCTCGTCCAGCTGCTGTGCCAGGAGCTGCCGGCCCGCGCCCGTGCGCTGCCGGTCGCCGGGCACCGGCTGGAGATCCGCGGCCACGCGGTGCTCGTCGACGCGGAGCTCCGGGCCGTGCCGCCCGCCGGCATGTCGCTGCTGCGCGCCCTCGCCCGGCGGCCGGGCTGGGTCGTCCCCCGCGCGGAGCTGCTGCGCGCCCTGCCGGGCACCGGCCGCGACGAACACGCCGTCGAGACGGCCATGGCCCGTCTGCGCACCTCCCTCGGCACCCCGAAGCTGATCCAGACGGTCGTGAAACGCGGCTACCGCCTCGCCCTGGACCCGGCGACGGACGCCAAGTACACCGACGGGTGACGCGGCGCGTGCTTCCCGCGGCGTGCGGTGCCGGGGGACGGGCGGTGGGACGGCTGGTGCCGGGTCGGTGATGCGGAGGTCGGCCCGCCGTAAGCGCCGGGCGCCCGGCGCCGGACCGCAAGCACGCGGCTCCCGGCACCGTGCGGTGTTGCCGCGGTGCCGGCCCCGGGCGGTTCCCCGCTCGCGGCACCTTCTCCGCCCGCCGCGCGGCTCCGTACGCCGGGCCGCACGGAGCCGGGCGCTCACCGGCGGGCGGCCGGAGCCCCGGGCGAGCCGGTGGGTGGTCGTCCCGGGCGGCGCCCACGGCCAGTGACGCTGCCCCCGAACTGCGGGGCTGCCGGAGTGGAGGACTGCGGGGGTGCCGGACTGCGGGGGTGCCGGAGTGCGGGGCTGTGGGGCTGCCGGTCTGCCGGGTCTCCCGGCCATCGACGCTGCCGTTGGGCCGTTGGGCTGCCGCCCCTGGGTCTCTCGTCCAGCGACGTTGCCCTTGGCCTCCGGCCGGGGGCCCTGCCGCTGGGCCGCCGGGCCTCGCGCCCCCGGTCGGCGATGCTGCCTCGGGTTGCCGGGCCCCGGCCGCCCTCGGGTCTCTCGTCCAGCGACGCTGCCCTCGACCCCCGGACAGCGACCCTGCCGCCGGGCCGCCGGGTCTCGGACCCCGGCCCCGGTGCTCAGTGGCCGGGGTCGTGAGGTGTGCCGTGTGACGCCGTAGCGCGGTGGGGTGGCACCGGTGCCGGGCGGGGCGGCCGGTGTCGGGTCGCCAGGCCCGCTGCCAGGCAGGCCGTCGCCGCCGTCGACAGGGCCGCACGTACGACGTTCCAGGCCACCCACGGGTCCTCGAACCGTTCGCGCAGCGCCGCCGGATCGCCGGGGCGGGCCAGGGCGTCGTTGAGGGGGACGTTGCCGGCCACCGTGACGAGGAAGGCGAGTGCGTACGCCGCCGCGCCGGCCCAGATCCACCAGCGGCCCGGCCGGCCGCGCGACTGCCACCCCGCGAGGCCCGCGAGGACCAACGCGCCCATGAAGCCCAGCAGGAACACCGGGTTCTCGATCACGTCGTTGACGTCGCGCATCACGTCCACGTACACGCGGTCGTCGCTGCGTGCCAGCGCCGGCATCACGGCGCAGGCGAAGACGTAGAAGGTCCCGGCCATCAGGCCCGCGGCGACCGTGGCCGCGACCAGCACTCCACCGGCGGTGCGGGACCGCCGTTCCCCGTTGGTGTTCGTCATGCGTCCAGTCAACCGGCGGCCCGGCGTGCCCGACATGGCCCGGACGCGCGGGCGCATGCGCGAGCGTCCACGCGGGGGCGGTACGAGGGGTTCCGGGCGCGCGGGCGGGCAGGCACTGTAGAGGGAGCGGTTCCCCTGCTCCCCTCTCCGGCCCGCCCCACACGGGCAATCCAAGGCGGTGACAGGAACATGGCACTGGGTACGGCCACCGACCCGTACGAGCTGCGGTTCGACACCGGGCGGATCTGCCTGGACCTCGTCGCCACCACCCACCCCGTGGAACGCCTCGGTTCCCTGGACGCGCTGCGCGCCTGGATCACCGGCTCCGGACTCGTCCCGCCCGGCACCCCGCTGGCCCACGCCGACCTCACCTGGCTGACCGACTTCCGCGAACTGCGCGGCGAGACCGCGAGGTTGGTGCGCGCCCGGCCGGCACCCCCGACCCCCGCCCAGGCCCTCGCGCTCGCCCGCGTCAACGAACTCGCCCTCGCCGCACCCCCCGCGCCCCGCGCGGTGCCCGGAGAGGACGGCACCCTGGTACGGGAGCTGACCGGGCCGCCACGGTGCGCGGCGCTGCTCGGCGCCCTCGCCCGGGACGCGGTGGAACTGCTCACCGACCCGGTCGCGCGGGCGAGCCTCAGACAGTGCGCGGGCGACAACTGCCCCATCGTGTACGTCGACACCTCCCGGGGCCGCCGCCGGCGCTGGTGCTCCAGCGAGATCTGCGGCAACCGCGAGCGCGTCGCCCGGCACCGGCGCCGCGCCGCCCTGGCCCGGTAAGTACCCGTAGGTCCGCCCGCGCCCCGTTCGTCACACCGCCTTCGGGAAATCTCTCATCTCGTTTTGAACACGCCGCACTTCGCGTCCGTACCGAATGGGCGAGCGACCGACTGGGGGAACCCCCGGACATCGGAGGTGGGCGTGCGCAAGGATTCCGTCGTGGCCAATGAACGTGGTGCGAGGGCCCGACATCGCATGTCGTCGCAGTCGTCCTCGGAACCCGACGAGGAGCTGATGCGCGCGCTGTACCGCGAGCACGCCGGCCCCTTGCTGGCCTACGTGCTGCGGCTGGTCGCGGGGGACCGCCAGCGCGCCGAGGACGTCGTCCAGGAGACGCTCATCCGTGCCTGGAAGAACGCCGGTCAGCTCAACCGGGCGACCGGATCGGTACGCCCCTGGCTGGTGACGGTCGCCCGGCGCATCGTCATCGACGGCCACCGCAGCCGGCAGGCCCGGCCGCAGGAGGTCGATCCGTCGCCGCTGGAGGTCATCCCCGCGGAGGACGAGATCGACAAGGCGCTGTGGCTGATGACGCTGTCGGACGCGCTCGACGACCTGACCCCGGCCCACCGGGAGGTCCTCGTCGAGACGTACTTCAAAGGGCGTACCGTCAATGAGGCGGCGCAGACACTGGGCATACCCAGCGGCACCGTTCGCTCCCGGGTGTTCTACGCCCTGCGTTCGATGAAGCTGGCTCTGGAGGAGCGGGGGGTGACGGCGTGATGAGCGGGTACGGGGGAGCTCAGGGATTCGGCGGGGGATTCGGCCCGGGGGATACGGGTAATTCTGTCCCCATGCAGGGATCACCGGCGCCGAACGAGCACGAGACCGTCGGCGCCTACGCCCTCGGAATCCTCGACGACGCGGAGGCGACCGCCTTCGAGGCGCACCTCGCCACCTGCGAGTGGTGCGCCCAGCAGCTCGACGAGCTGGCCGGCATGGAGCCGATGATGGCGGCGCTGGCCGACCTGCCCGGCACCGGTACGCCCGCGATCGCCGAGTCGCTCACCGCGAAGCCCGGCGCGCGGCTCTCGGAGAAGCTCGTCGACGAGGTCGCCGAACGCCGCGCGAGCAAGCGCCGCCGCAACTTCTACCTGGTGGGCACCGCCGCCGCGCTGATCATCGGCGGCCCGTTCGCCGCCGTGGCGACCACCGGCGGCGGGGGCGGCGGTGACGACGGCGGCGGCCGCAAAACCGAGGCGACGCAGCAGGCCGCGAGCCCCGCCGAGTCCGCCTTCGCCGCCATGCCGGACCGGGTCACCGCCACCGACCCGGGCACGCAGGTCAGCGCGACCGTGGCGCTGGAGAAGAAGGCCTGGGGCACCGAGACGGTCCTGGAGCTGAAGAACCTCAAGGGCCCCCAGAAGTGCTCCCTGATCGCCGTCGGCAAGAACGGCGAGCGGGAGACGCTCACCTCCTGGACGGTCCCCGACTGGGGGTACGGCATCCCGGGCGCCACCACCGAGAAGGCCAAGAAGCCGCTCTACGTGCACGGCGGCGCCGCCTTCGAGCCCAACCAGATCTCCCACTTCGAGGTCATGACCTTCGACGGCAAGCGGCTCGTGGAGGTCGACGCGTAGCGCGGGCCGCAGGCGCGCCGTAGCTTCCCGGGCCCCCTTCGCGTATTTTTGACGGCTGCCCAGCACGTCAGAAGGGGGCCCGGTGGCCGCACAGGCTCAACAGGATTCAGCGGTCGACTCGGAGCACGATCCCGTACGACCCGTACGAGGGGACTCCGCGCGGGAGGACTCCACACGCGAGGACTCCGTGCGCGACCGAGAGATCGACGTGGAACAGGCGCACCTCGACCGGGTGTACCGACGCCTCGAGGAGAAGATCCACGAGGCGGAGTTCCTCATGCACGACGCCGCCCAGCGCGGCCACGTCGGCACGCCCGGCGCCCTCGCCGAGCGCGACGCGCAGGTCTTCCGGGCCGGCATCCACCTCAACCGCCTGAACAACGAGTTCGAGGACTTCCTGTTCGGCCGCGTCGACCTGCTCCTCGGCAAGGACGGCAAGAAGGGCCCGGACGGCGCGTACACGGCGGTCGAGCCCGCCGAGGACGCCCTCGGGCCCGACGGCACCGCCGACATCGCCGAGACCCTCCACATCGGCCGCATCGGCGTCCTGGACGAGGACTACGCCCCGCTGGTCATCGACTGGCGGGCGCCCGCCGCCGCCCCCTTCTACCGGTCCACGCCGGTCGACCCGGGCCGGGTCGTACGCCGCCGGGTGATCCGCTCCAAGGGGCGGCGCGTCCTGGGCGTCGAGGACGACCTGATGCGGCCCGAGGTCAAGGCCCGCCTGAACGGCGAGGAACTGGCCGTCGTCGGCGACGGCGCCCTGATGGCCGCCCTCGGCCAGGCCCGCACCCACTCCATGCGGGACATCGTGGCCTCCATCCAGGCCGAGCAGGACCAGGTGATCCGCGCCCCCGCCGCCTCCGTGACCTACGTCGAGGGCGGTCCCGGCACCGGCAAGACCGCCGTCGCCCTGCACCGCGCGGCGTACCTGCTCTACCAGGACCGGCGCCGGTACGCGGGCGGCATCCTGATCGTCTCGCCGACGCCGCTGCTCGTGGCGTACACCGAGGGCGTGCTGCCCTCCCTGGGCGAGGAGGGGCAGGTCGCGATCCGCGCGATCGGCTCACTGGCCGACGACGCGGCGGGCGCGGAGGCCACGCTGTACGACTCCCCGGCCACCGCCCGGGCCAAGGGCTCCTCCCGCATGCTCCGGGTGCTGCGCAGGGCCGCGCGCGGGGCGCTGGAACCGGCCGACTCGCCGTCCCTGCTCAGGGTCGTCGCCTTCGGCCGCCGCCTCGAACTGGAGGCCGGGGAACTGGCCGGCATCCGCCGCACCGTCCTCGGCGGCACCGCGCCCGTCAACCTGCTGCGCCCCCGCGCCCGCCGGCTGCTCCTGGACGCCCTGTGGCAGAAGTCGGGCGCCGGGGCCCGGCACTCCGACCCCGAGCTGGCCGCCGAGCTGCGCTCCTCCTTCGACGAGGACGTCAGCTCCGAGGACTCCTTCCTCGCCTTCCTCGACGCCTGGTGGCCCGAGCTGACCCCGGGCGCCGTGCTGGCGGCCATGGCGGACGAGCGGCGCCTCGGCCGCTGGGCCCGGCGGGTGCTGAACCCGGGCGAGGTCCGCAAGGTGGCCCGGTCACTGCGGCGCGAGGGCCACTCCGTGCACGACATCGCCCTGCTCGACGAGCTCCAGGCGATCGTCGGCACCCAGGCCCGCCCCCGCAAGCGGCGCGAGCAGGACCCGCTGGACCAGCTCACCGGGCTCGAGGAGCTGATGCCGCAGCGCGAGGAGACCCAGTGGGAGCGCGCCGAGCGCCTCGCCCAGGAGCGCACCGAGTACGCGCACGTCATCGTCGACGAGGCGCAGGACCTCACGCCCATGCAGTGGCGGATGGTGGGCCGCCGCGGTCGGCACGCCACCTGGACCGTCGTCGGCGACCCGGCCCAGTCCTCCTGGTCCGACCCCGACGAGGCGGCCGCCGCCCGGGACGAGGCCCTGGGCACCCGCCCGCGCCGCCGCTTCGAGCTGACCGTGAACTACCGCAACCCGGCCGAGATCGCCGAGCTGGCGGCGAAGGTCCTCGCCCTCGCCATGCCCGGCTCGCGGTCCCCGTCGGCCGTCCGCTCGACCGGCGTGCGGCCGCGCTTCGCGGTGGTGGACGAGTCCCTCGCGCAGTCGGTCCGCGCGGAGGCGGCCCGGCTGCTCGGCCTCGTCGACGGCACCGTCGGCGTCGTGGTCGCCATGAACCGGCGGGAGGAGGCCCGGCGCTGGCTGGCCGGGCTCGGCGACCGCGTGGTCGCGCTGGGCAGCCTGGAGGCCAAGGGCCTGGAGTACGACGCCACGGTCGTCGTCTCCCCGGCCGAGATCGCCGACGAGTCGCCGGCCGGCCTGCGGGTGCTGTACGTCGCCCTGACCCGGGCCACGCAGCAGCTGACGGTGGTCTCCTGCGAGCGGGACGAGCCGGACGCCTCGGGGGTGCCGGACCTGCTGCGCGACTGACGGGGCGGGTCCGCCCACGCGAGAGGCCCGCGCCGTCGGACGGCGCGGGCCTCTCGCTCTTCGCTTTCTTCGTCTAGGTGGCACCGACCCGCCATGCTCGCCTCGCGGCAAGTGGTCGCTCGTAGCGACGATGGTTGGGCCCGGGGGCTTGGATCGAGCCGGTGCCACATCCAAGGTAACAAACGATCCCCGCAAGACAATTCCCGTCCCGCGGGTTCCTTCGGCGACCGGAACGCGTCCCCTCCGCGTCTTGCGGTGCCCTCTTCCCCCGACGGGCTACTTCTCGTATGGTGGAAGTCGTTTTCCGAAACCGGCGCGAACAAAAAGTTCGCAATCCGGGGCGGCTACCGCGTACTCGGTGGTAGGTGCGACGATCGGACGGCACAACCCAGTTACACGGTGAAAGCAGAGGAAGTCGGCCATGGCAACGGCGCCCAGCGTCTCCTACTCGATGACGGTCCGACTGGAGGTGCCCGCGGGCGGAACCGCCGTCTCGCAGCTCACCACCGCGGTGGAGTCCGCCGGCGGCTCGGTCACCGGCCTCGACGTCACGGCCTCCGGCCACGACAAGCTCCGCATCGACGTCACGATCGCGGCCGGCTCGACCTCGCACGCCGACGAGATCGTGGAGCAGCTGCGCGGCATCGAGGGCGTCAGTCTGGGCAAGGTCTCCGACCGTACCTTCCTCATGCACCTCGGCGGCAAGATCGAGATGGCGTCCAAGCACCCCATCCGCAACCGCGACGACCTCTCCATGGTCTACACGCCCGGCGTGGCCCGCGTCTGCATGGCGATCGCCGAGAACCCCGAGGACGCCCGCCGCCTCACCATCAAGCGCAACTCGGTTGCGGTCGTGACGGACGGCTCCGCCGTCCTCGGCCTCGGCAACATCGGCCCGAAGGCCGCGCTGCCGGTGATGGAGGGCAAGGCGGCCCTGTTCAAGCGGTTCGCGGGCATCGACGCCTGGCCGCTCTGCCTGGACACCCAGGACACCGACGCGATCGTCGAGATCGTCAAGGCCATCGCCCCGGGCTTCGCCGGCATCAACCTCGAGGACATCTCCGCCCCCCGCTGCTTCGAGATCGAGGCCCGGCTGCGCGAGGCCCTCGACATCCCCGTCTTCCACGACGACCAGCACGGCACCGCCATCGTCGTCCTCGCCGCCCTGACCAACGCCCTGCGCGTGGTGGACAAGCCGATCGAGAACGTACGGGTCGTCATGTCCGGGGCCGGCGCCGCCGGTACGGCCATCCTGAAGCTGCTGCTGGCCGCGGGCGTCAAGAACGCCGTCGTCGCCGACATCCACGGCGTCGTGCACGCGGGCCGCGCCGACCTGGTCGACGCCGCCCCGGAGTCCGCGCTGCGCTGGATCGCCGACAACACCAACCCCGAGGGCCTCACCGGCACCCTCAAGGAGGCCGTGCACGGCGCCGACGTCTTCATCGGCGTCTCCGCCCCCAACGTCCTCGACGGCGCGGACGTGGCGGCCATGGCCGAGGGCGCGATCGTGTTCGCGCTCGCGAACCCCGACCCCGAGGTCGACCCGGCGGTCGCCCGGGAGACGGCCGCGGTCGTCGCCACCGGCCGCTCCGACTTCCCGAACCAGATCAACAACGTGCTGGTCTTCCCCGGTGTGTTCCGCGGCCTGCTGGACGCCCAGTCCCGCACCGTCAACACCGAGATGATGCTGGCCGCCGCGCACGCCCTCGCGGACGTGGTCGGCGAGGACGAGCTCAACCCGAACTACGTCATCCCCAGCGTCTTCAACGACAAGGTCGCCGGTGCCGTCGCGGGCGCCGTGCGGGACGCGGCGAAGGCCGCCGGAGTGGTGGCGTAGGTTCCCCCGGCCGGGGAAGGCGGCCTGTGGCGTGGTGGTGAGGATCACCACGGCGGGCCGCCGCTCCGGCGCGTCGCGGGATGTCGGGCCTCGGATCGCCCTCTAGGGTTGCGCAAGGCTCAGGCCCTCTCGGCGTGTGACTCCCAAGGGTGTTCTCACGACCTCCTGGGGGTGCCGGATTGGCTTTACCGCCGCAGGTGGAGGCAGGATGCCTCCCTGGGCGCGAGGGCCTGACGACCGACCCGGGTCCGGGGAATGTCAGAGGGCCCTGGCAGCATCGGCATCGCTGTGCCCAATGTGCGGCTCCGCCGCGTGGCACGCCTCAACGGCAAGTAGAACACGGGAGTAAGAACATGAACCGCAGTGAGCTGGTGGCCGCCCTGGCCGACCGCGCCGAGGTGACCCGCAAGGACGCCGACGCCGTGCTGGCCGCGTTCGCCGAGGTTGTCGGCGACATCGTCTCCAAGGGCGACGAGAAGGTCACCATCCCCGGCTTCCTGACCTTCGAGCGCACCCACCGTGCCGCTCGCACCGCCCGCAACCCGCAGACCGGCGAGCCGATCCAGATTCCGGCCGGCTACAGCGTCAAGGTCTCGGCGGGCTCGAAGCTCAAGGAAGCCGCCAAGGGCAAGTAAGCGCTCCGCTTGGAGCGCCGGGTGACTGCGCGGGCCGTTCGTTCGGGCTGCGGCCGTACGCGGCTTGCGGTCGTGTGTGGCTGGTCGCGCAGTTCCCCGCGCCCCTTTCGGGGGCGCTCGACGCAACGCCGATGGGGCGGTCACCCGGGTTCGGGTGACCGCCCCATCGGCGTTTGTGCGGGTTGCTAGCCCAGGGCCTTGCCCGGGAGTTCCACCTTCGCGCCCAGCTCCACGAGCTTGTCCATGAAGTTCTCGTAGCCGCGGTTGATCAGGTCGATGCCGTGGACCCGGGAGGTGCCCTGGGCCGCGAGGGCGGCGATGAGGTACGAGAAGCCGCCGCGCAGGTCGGGGATGACCAGGTCGGCGCCCTCCAGCTTGGTCGGCCCGGAGACGACGGCCGAGTGCAGGAAGTTGCGCTGGCCGAAGCGGCAGTCGGAGCCGCCGAGGCACTCGCGGTAGAGCTGGATGTGGGCGCCCATCTGGTTGAGCGCCGAGGTGAAGCCCAGCCGGGACTCGTACACCGTCTCGTGGACGATGGACAGGCCCGTGGCCTGCGTCAGGGCGACCACCAGGGGCTGCTGCCAGTCCGTCTGGAAGCCGGGGTGCACGTCCGTCTCCAGGGCGATGGACTTCAGCCGGCCGCCCGGATGCCAGAAGCGGATGCCCTCGTCGTCGATCTCGAACGCCCCGCCCACCTTCCGGAAGGTGTTCAGGAACGTCATCATCGAGCGCTGCTGGGCCCCGCGGACATACACGTTGCCCTCGGTGGCCAGCGCCGCGGAGGCCCAGGAGGCCGCCTCCAGGCGGTCCGAGAGGGCACGGTGGGTGTAGCCGCCCAGCTCGTCCACGCCCGTGATGCGGATCGTGCGGTCGGTGTCCATGGCGATGATCGCGCCCATTTTCTGCAGGACGCAGATCAGGTCCTCGATCTCGGGCTCCACGGCCGCGTTGGACAGCTCCGTGACGCCCTCGGCGAGCACGGCGGTCAGCAGCACCTGCTCGGTCGCGCCGACGGACGGGTACGGCAGCCGGATCTTCGTGCCGCGCAGCCGCTGCGGGGCCTCCAGGTACTGGCCGTCCGCCCGCTTCTCGATCTTCGCGCCGAACTGCCGCAGCACCTCGAAGTGGAAGTCGATGGGCCGGCCGCCGATGTCGCAGCCGCCCAGGCCCGGGATGAAGGCGTGCCCGAGACGGTGCAGCAGCGGGCCGCAGAACAGGATCGGGATGCGCGACGAGCCCGCGTGGGCATCGATGTCGGCGACGTTCGCGCTCTCCACGTGGGAGGGGTCCATCACCAGCTCGCCGGGCTCCTCGCCCGGACGGACGGTCACCCCGTGCAGTTGCAGCAGTCCGCGTACGACCCGCACGTCGCGGATGTCCGGCACATTGCGCAGCCGGCTCGGCGCACTGCCCAGCAGGGCGGCCACCATGGCCTTCGGCACGAGGTTCTTCGCACCGCGGACCCGGATCTCGCCCTCCAGCGGGGTTCCGCCGTGGACAAGCAGTACGTCATCAGCGCCGTTGACGGTCATGAATCTCGCGTTCCGTGGGGTTGGGCAGGGGCCAGAAGGGAAAGGGTAATCGTCTTGTACCCCCCTTCAGGGCGCCTCCGCACGGTCGGACAACGTCATGGATTTGTCACAACACGCGGTGTTCACCGGCGCGTACGGGGGGTCACGACTCGAGGGCGTGCGCGGGTGCGTGTTCACCCCCGTGCCTCCGATTGCCTCCCCACGGAAGGGGAACATGCGGGATCATGTCTGGCATGACCGAGGTGTCCTCGCTCACGGGGCGGCTGCTCGTGGCAACGCCCGCCCTGGCGGACCCGAACTTCGAGCGTGCGGTGGTGCTCCTTCTCGACCACGACGAGGAGGGCTCCCTCGGTGTCGTCCTCAACCGTCCCACACCGGTCGACGTGGGCGACATCCTGGAGGACTGGGCGGACCTGGCCGGCGAGCCGGGCGTCGTCTTCCAGGGCGGCCCGGTCTCCCTTGACTCGGCCCTCGGCGTCGCCGTCGTCCCCGGCGGGGCGTCCGGCGAGCGGGCGCCGCTGGGCTGGCGCCGGGTGCACGGCGCGATCGGCCTGGTCGACCTGGAGGCCCCGCCGGAACTGCTGGCGTCCGCCGTGGGCGCCCTGCGGATCTTCGCCGGGTACGCGGGCTGGGGGCCCGGTCAGCTGGAGGACGAGTTGACCGAGGGCGCCTGGTACGTGGTCGAGTCCGAGCCCGGCGACGTCTCCTCGCCGTTCCCCGAGAGACTCTGGCGCGAGGTGCTGCGCCGCCAGCGGGGCGACCTGGCGATGGTGGCGACGTACCCGGACGACCCGTCGCTCAACTGAAGCGTGTGAGCTTCAGTACCCTTGGCGGTTATGAGCACTCTCGAGCCCGAGCGCGGGACAGGTACGGGAACCCTCGTCGAGCCGACGCCGCAGACGTCCCACGGCGACGGCGACCACGAGCGCTTCGCGCATTACGTCCAGAAGGACAAGATCATGGCGAGTGCCCTCGACGGCACCCCCGTCGTGGCGCTGTGCGGCAAGGTCTGGGTGCCGGGCCGCGATCCGAAGAAGTACCCCGTCTGCCCCATGTGCAAGGAGATCTACGAGTCCATGAACGGCGGCGGGGACGAGGGCAAGGGCGGCGACAAGAAGTAGCGCCTCTGCCCGTACGGACCTCTTAGAACTTCCCGAAGGCCCCCGAGTGTGCCCGCGCGCACTTCGGGGGCCTTCGTGCGTCCGGGCCGAGCGGGGGCTGAGCCGGGGGCTGAGCCGGGGTTGATCAGCAAAGAGGTTTACGAACTGGTTCAGACCTCTTGTGGACAGGTTCATGTCTCCCTACGCTCCTGGGTGTTGTGCAGAGCGAAACCGTCATTGCATATGTTGCAACGCACGCCCGGAGGAAAGACTCCATGAAGCTCGCCCCCCGCCTGGCCGTACTGCTGGCCGCGGCCGTCGTCGCCGCGACCGCCTGCGCACCCCAGACGTCCGACAACTCCTCCTCCGGCAAGGACGAGAAGAGCGGCACGCTGCGCGTCTGGCTGTTCCAGGAGGTCAACACCAAGCCGAAGGAAAAGGTCGTCGACGCCGCCCTGGCCGACTTCGAGAAGGCGCACGAGGGCACGAAGGTCGACGTCGAGTACATCCCCGTCGAGACCCGCGCCCAGCGCATCAAGGCCGCCTTCAACGACCCGAAGTCCGCCCCCGACGTCATCGAGTTCGGCAACACCGACACCGCCGGATACGTCAAGGACGGCGGACTCGCCGACATATCCGAGGAGTTCGCGGCCTGGGACGAGGCCAAGGACACCGACCCCACCGCCCGCCAGTCCGTCACCGTGGACGGTAAGGTCTACGGCGCCCCCTACTTCGTCGGCGTCCGCGCCCTGTACTACCGCACCGACGTCTTCGACGAGCTGGGTCTCGAACCCCCCAAGTCGCTGGCGGAGCTGGCGTCCACCGCCAAGAAGGTGCACGCCGCCAAGCCCGGCCTCTACGGCATCGCGGTCGGCGGCGCCTACACCTACGGCGCGATGCCCTTCATCTGGGCGAACGGCGGCGAACTCGCCAACGGCAAGGGCGGCTCCTACGCCGCCGCGATCGACAGCGCCGCCGCCCGGAAGGGCATCAAGGCGTACACCTCCCTCTTCGGGGACGACAACTGCCCCGCCGCCAAGTGCGCCGGCATGGGCGGCAACGACACCGTCACCGCCTTCGCCTCCGGCAAGGCGGCCATGGCCATCGGCGGCGACTTCAGCCACCAGGCCGTGGAGGCGGGCCAGGTGAAGGGCAAGTACGCGGTCGTACCGCTGCCCGGCGTCGAGCCCGGCTCCATCGCCCCCGCCTTCGCGGGCGGCAACAACATCGGCGTCCTGAAGAGCACCTCGCACCGCACCCTCGCCGTCGACCTGATGAAGCGGCTCGCGTCCAAGAAGGCCCAGGCCGAACTGTTCGACGCGATGGGCTTCCTGCCGACCTTCGCGGACGTACGGCAGCAGGTCGCGGCGAAGGAACCGTTCGTGAAGCCGTTCGTCGACACGCTCGCCGCGGGCACGAAGTTCGTCCCGGCGTCTCCCGCGTGGGCGACGATCGACTCGTCGCAGGTGCTGCCGACGATGTTCCAGGAGGTGGTCAGCGGCAAGAAGGACGTGGACGCTGCCGCTGGGGATGCCGCGAAGAAGATGGACGACGCGTTTGGCTCCGCCGGATGACGGGTTCGCCTGTGAGCTCGGGGGGTGCGGTGCGTTCGCGGGTGCCGGTGCGTCGTGGTTTCTCGCGCCCGCGCGGCGGTAGCCGCAAATCCAACACAGCCCCGCGCCCCTTCGGGCGCTCCTCCGCTACCCCCTGGATCTATCTCGCCCCCGCTCTTGTCGTCCTTGGTGGGCTGCTCGTTTACCCCGTTTACCAGCTCGGGCTGATCTCGTTCCTGGAGTACACGCAGGCTCAGGTCAGTGGTGGGGAGCCGACGACCTTCCAGGGGTTCGGGAACTACGCCGAGCTGTTCGGGGACGGGGAGTTCTGGCGGGTACTGCTCGCCACCGTCGTGTTCGCGGCCGCCTGTGTGGTGTCCACGCTGGCCGTCGGGTGTGCGCTCGCCGTGCTGCTGACGCGGGTGCGGGCCGTGCCGCGGCTGGCGCTGATGCTGGCGGGGCTGGGCGCGTGGGCGACCCCGGCGGTCACCGGGTCGACGGTGTGGCTGCTGCTGTTCGACCCGGACTTCGGGCCCGTCAACCGGATGCTGGGCCTCGGCGACCACTCGTGGACGTACGGGCGCTACAGCGCCTTCCTGCTCGTGCTGCTCGAAGTGGTCTGGTGCTCCTTCCCGTTCGTCATGGTGACCGTCTACGCCGGGATCCGGGCCGTGCCGTCCGAGGTGCTGGAGGCCGCCGCGCTGGACGGGGCCTCGCAGTGGCGGATCTGGCGCTCGGTGCTCGCGCCGATGCTCCGGCCGATCCTGGTGGTCGTGACCATCCAGTCGGTCATCTGGGACTTCAAGGTCTTCACCCAGATCTACGTCATGACGAACGGCGGCGGCATCGCCGGCCAGAACATGGTCCTGAACGTCTACGCCTACCAGAAGGCCTTCGCGTCCTCGCAGTACAGCCTCGGCTCCGCGATCGGTGTCGTCATGCTGCTGATCCTGCTCGCCGTGACGCTGGTCTACCTGCGGCTGCTGCGCCGACAGGGGGAGGAGCTGTGAATCTTCCGCGCGCGCGTGTGCGCCGTCCGTGGCGGCTCGCGGCAGAGGCGTCCGCGCTGCTGATCGCCGTGGTGGTCGCCTTCCCGCTCTACTGGATGGTGCTGAGCGCCTTCAAACCGGCCGGGGAGATCGAGTCGAGCGAGCCCCGGCCCTGGACCCTGACCCCCTCGCTGGATTCCTTCCGGCGCGTCTTCGAACAGCAGGAATTCGGCCGCTACTTTCTCAACAGCCTGATCGTGGCGGGTTCCGTCGTGATCGCCTCTGCGCTGATCGCGTTCCTCGCGGCGACAGCGGTGACGCGTTTCCGGTTCCGTTTCCGGACCACCCTGCTGATCATGTTCCTGGTGGCCCAGATGGTGCCCGTGGAGGCGCTCACGATCCCGCTGTTCTTCCTCATGCGGGACTTCGGCCAGCTGAACACCCTGGGGTCGCTGATCCTGCCGCACATCGCCTTCTCCCTGCCGTTCGCGATCTGGATGCTGCGGGGCTTCGTGAAAGCGGTGCCGGAGGCCCTGGAGGAGGCCGCTTACATCGACGGGGCGAGCCGGAGCCGCTTTCTCTGGCAGATCCTTTTCCCGCTGGTCTTCCCGGGTCTCGTGGCCACCAGCGTCTTCTCCTTCATCTCGACCTGGAACGACTTCCTGTTCGCCAAGTCGTTCATCATCAGCGACACCTCCCAGTCGACGCTGCCGATGGCGCTGCTGGTCTTCTACAAGCCGGACGACCCCGACTGGGGCGGCGTCATGGCCGCCTCCACGGTGATGACGATTCCGGTGCTGGTCTTCTTCGTACTCGTGCAACGACGACTCGTCTCCGGCCTCGGCGGAGCGGTAAAGGACTGACGTGAACGACGTTCTCCCCCAGCCACAGCAGGTCACGTCCCAGGAGGACGGCTTCTTCGACCTCGGCCCGGACACCGCGCTGGTGGCCGGCGAGGGCACCGGGCGCACCGAGCGCTGGCTGCGCGCCACGCTGGGCGCCGCCACCGGGCTCCCGCTGGCGCCCGGAGCGGGTGGCGGCGGCGCCATCCGCCTCGCCCTCGACGCCGGCCTGCCCGACGAGGGCTACCGCCTCGTGGTCGCCCCGGAAGGCGTGCACCTCACCGGCGGCGACCCGGCCGGCCTCTTCTGGGGTGCCCAGACGCTGCGCCAGCTGCTCGGCCCGGACGCCTTCCGGCGCGCCCCGCTGCCCGACCGCCGCTGGCGGCTGCCGCTGGTCCGCGTCGAGGACGCGCCCCGCTTCCGCTGGCGCGGCCTGATGCTGGACGTCGCCCGGCACTTCATGCCCAAGGACGGCGTCCTGCGCTACCTGGACCTGATGGCCGCGCACAAACTCAACGTCCTGCACTTCCACCTGACGGACGACCAGGGCTGGCGCGTGGAGATCACCCGCCACCCGAAGCTCACCGAGATCGGCTCCTGGCGGTCGCGCACGAAATACGGCCACCGCGCCTCACCGCTGTGGGAGGACAAACCGCACGGCGGTTACTACACCCAGGACGACATCCGGGAGATCGTCGCCCACGCCGCCGAACGGCACATCACCGTCGTCCCCGAAATCGACGTGCCCGGACACTCGCAGGCCGCCATCGCCGCGTATCCGGAACTCGGCAACACGGATGTGATCGACACCGGCGCGCTGTCCGTCTGGGACACCTGGGGCGTCTCCCCGAACGTCCTCGCCCCCACGGAGGCCGTGCTGCGCTTCTACGAGGGCGTGTTCGAGGAACTGCTGGAGCTTTTCCCGTCGGAGTTCGTCCACATCGGCGGTGACGAATGTCCCAAGGAGCAGTGGCGGGCGTCGGCCACCGCGCAGGCGCGCATCGAGGAACTCGCCCTCGCGAACGAGGACGAACTCCAGGCCTGGATCATCCAGCACTTCGACACCTGGCTCACCCAGCGCGGGCGCCGGCTCATCGGCTGGGACGAGATCCTGGAGGGCGGACTGGCCAAGGGCGCGGCCGTGGCCTCCTGGCGCGGGTACGCGGGCGGGGTCGCCGCCGCGCGCGCGGGGCACGACGTCGTGATGTGCCCCGAGCAGCAGGTGTACCTGGACCACCGGCAGGCCCCGGGCGAGGACGAACCCGTGCCGATCGGTTTCGTGCGCACCCTGGAGGACGTCTACCGGTTCGAACCGGTTCCCGCCGAACTGACGCCGGACGAGTCCGGACACGTGATCGGCACCCAGGCGAACGTGTGGACCGAGGTGATGGAGAACCAGGGACGCGTGGACTACCAGGTGTTCCCCAGGCTCGCCGCCTTCGCCGAGGTCGCCTGGAGCGCCCTGCCGTCCCCGGCCGACCGGGACTACGCCGCGTTCGAACAGCGGATGGCCGCCCACTACCGGCGCCTCGACGCGCTGGGCGTCGGCTACCGGCCGCCCGCCGGCCCGCTGCCCTGGCAGCAGCGGCCCGGTGTGCTCGGCCGGCCGATCGACGGACCGCCGCCGAACAAGTAGGAAAACGCCGGACGGTTGACGAACAACAGCACACAGAACGCGACACAGAACGAGAAAGGCCCCTAAACGTCACCGAAGAGTGGCAACTCGTGCGCACCGTGCGTAGCTCTGTTCGCCGGAGATCCCGTCCGAAAACGGACCATCCCGTCGGCGAGGTGGGCGAATGCCTCCTAGCGGACCCGTGCGTTCGGGCCCTGCGAAGATGTGCCAGAGTTGCCACGTCCGCCCTGTCAGGCCGTACGGTACGGCCACATGGGCGGGACCAGGTGGGACAGCGGGAAGGGGCAGTCGGTTTGACCACGCACGCACCGCAGGCGGCGCAGGCCGTCACGCTGCCCACGACACTGGACGAGGCCGTGGCGGCGCTCGCCGCGATGCCCGCGGCCGTCCCGGTGGCGGGCGGCACCGACCTGATGGCGGCCGTCAACTCCGGGCAGCTCAGGCCCGCCGCGCTGGTGGGCCTCGGCCGGATCAGCGAGATCCGCGGCTGGCAGTACCAGGACGGGCACGCGCTGCTCGGCGCGGGCCTCACCCACGCCCGTATGGGCCGCCCCGACTTCGCCGCGCTCATTCCGGCGCTCGCCGCCGCCGCGCGCGCCGCCGGACCGCCGCAGATCCGCAACGCGGGGACCCTGGGCGGCAACATCGCCTCGGCCGCCCCCACCGGGGACGCGCTGCCGGTGCTCGCCGCGCTGGAGGCGACGCTGATCATCGCGGGCCCGGACGGGGCCCGGCGGGAGGTGCCGGTCTCGCACCTGCTGGCCGGCATGGAGATGCTCCGCGCGGGCGAGCTGATCGGCTACGTGCGCGTGCCGCTGCTGCACGCGCCGCAGGTCTTCCTCAAGGCCACCGGCCGCACCGGCCCCGGCCGCGCGACGGCCTCCGTGGCGCTGGTCCTCGACCCGGCCCGGCGCGGCGTCCGGTGCGCGGTGGGCGCCATCGCGCCGATGCCGCTGCGGCCCCTGGAGGCCGAGCAGTGGGTGGCCTCGCTCATCGACTGGGACAACGGCCGCGCCGTCGTCCCGGAGGCGCTGCACGGCTTCGGCGAGTACGTCGCCGCGGCCTGCATCCCCGACGAGCCCCCGGCCGAGGACGGCTCCGTGCCGCCGCTGCCGCCCGCCGTACTGCACCTGCGGCGCACCGTCGCCGCGCTGGCCCGACGAGCACTGGGGAGGGCACTGTCGTGACCGACGACCAGCACGGCGACGCGTACGGCGATCAGTACGACGATCAGTACGGCGATCAGTACGACGCCCGGCACGACGACCGGCAGGCGGGGGGCACGCCGCCGAGCGGCGGACGCTGGGACCCGTTGCCCCAGGGCGACTACGACGACGGCGCCACCGCCTTCGTGAAGCTCCCCGAGGGCGGCGTGGACGCGCTCCTCGCCTCCTCCGACAGCCCGCTCGCCGCGCCCGGGCACGGCTATGTGCCGCCCCAGATCACGGTCACGTCCGCCGGCCCGGCGGGCACCGACCCGGCCGCCACCGGCTCCTGGGCGATGCCGACGGCACCGTCCGCGCCCGTGGACGGCACCCAGTGGCAGTCCCCGGAGGCGGGCCAGGAGCCCGCCGCCCAGCAGGGGTACGACGCCTACGCCGCCCACGAGGACCCGTACGGCGGGACGGCGCCCTACGGGACGCACGCCGGGCAGGGCGTCCCCGGGCAGGACGACCGGTTCGCGTACCAGCCCGGGGCCACCGGACAGTGGGACTTCCCGCAGCCTTCGCAGACTTCGTCCGTCGCACACCCCGGGGCGGACGCCGAGGCGGTCCCGCCCGCGCCCGGACAGGACGTGACGGGACAGTGGTCCATCCCCGTCGCCGGCGGCGATCTGCCGGACGAGTCGGGCGAGTTCACCACGTCGTCCCTGGCCGAGCAGTGGGGCACCGGCGCCCCGGCCACCCTCCCCGGCGGCGCCCCCGCGCCCTGGGCGACGCAGCCGGCGGGCCGGCCCTGGGGCGACGGCCCGGGGGAGAGCGGGCCGGACACCGACGCACCGTCGGCCCGGCCCGACGGCCGGCCGTGGGGCGACGACGCGACACGGCCCGTCCCGGGCGGCGAGGAGCGTCCGGCGGGAGGCCCGCACGGGCCCGGCCCCGCCCAAGTCCCGCATGGACCCGGCCCCGCCGGGCAGCCGCACGGGCCCGGCCCCGACGGAGGCCCGTACGGGTCCGATGCCGCCGACGGCATGCACGAGCCTGACGCTGTCCGTGGTCTGCACGGGTCCGGTTCCGCCGGGGGCAGGCAGGCGCCTGGTCCCGCCGGGGAGTCGCATGGCCACGGCCCCGACGGGGGTCGGTACGGGGTCGATGCCGCCAACGGGCTGCACGCGCCGGGTTCCGCCGGGGGCGTGCACGAGCCTGACGCGCCTGGGGGCGTGCACGGGTCCGGTTCCGTCGAGGGCAGGCAGGCGCCTGGTCCCGCCGGGGAGTCGCATGGCCACGGCCCCGACGGGGGTCGGTACGGGGTCGATGCCGCCAACGGGCTGCACGCGCCGGGTTCCGCCGGGGGCGTGCACGAGCCTGACGCCCCCGGGGGCCCGCACACGCCCGGCTCCGCCGAGGGCGTCGACGGGTCCGGCCCCGACGGAGAACCGCACGGCACCGGCCTCGCCGGGGCTCCGCACGCGGCCTCCGCCCGAGGCACCCACCCGCCGGCCTCCGCCGACGGCGGCGTGCCCGGGCCCGGCCCTGCCGGGGGACCGCACGCGTCCGGTCACGCCGACGGCGGGCAGCAGCCCGGTTCCGTCGAGGGCGGGCACGGGCCCGGCCCCGACGGAGGTCCGTACGCCTCCGATCCCGCCGACGGGACGACCGTGGCGGCATCCGGTCCTGCCCGTGCGGCCGAGACGGTCGACGACGAGCCGGTTGGGGCCGAGGAGGCCCCTGAGGACCCCGCAGAGCACTCCGCGCACTCCGGCGACGAGGCGAGGGGCGGATCCGGCCCGGAGGCCGCCGAGGGCCCCGTGGCGGGCCCCGCGCCCACCCCCGGTCCGGACCACGCACCCGGGCCCGCGCGGGCACCCGGAGAAGTGCGGCCGCGGTCCGGCGGCCCCTCCGGCCCTGTGGACGCGGAGCCGGACGCACCCGACACCGACACCGACGCCGACACCGACGACACCCGTACCGACCCGGCCGACCCCGAGGCGGTCCCCGTCCCCGTCCCCGTCACCGCCGCCGAGGAGCCGCCGGCCCCCGCCGGCCCGCAGGAGGAGCACCCCCTCGCCTCCTACGTGCTGCGCGTCAACGGCGCCGACCGGCCCGTCACCGACGCCTGGATCGGCGAGTCGCTGCTGTACGTGCTGCGCGAGCGACTCGGCCTCGCGGGCGCCAAGGACGGCTGCTCGCAGGGCGAGTGCGGAGCCTGCAACGTGCAGGTCGACGGCCGGCTCGTCGCCTCCTGCCTGGTCCCGGCCGTGACCTCGGCCGGCAGCGAAGTGCGTACCGTCGAGGGCCTGGCCACCGACGGACGGCCGTCGGACGTGCAGCGGGCGCTCGCCCGGCGCGGCGCGGTGCAGTGCGGCTTCTGCGTGCCCGGCATGGCGATGACCGTGCACAACCTCCTGGAGGGCAACCCGGCCCCGACCGAGCTGGAGGCCCGCCAGGCCCTGTGCGGCAACCTGTGCCGCTGCTCCGGCTACCGGGGCGTCCTGGAGGCCGTCCAGGAGGTCGTCGCCGAACGCGAGGCGCACGCCGACGACGCGCAGGCGGGCCCGGAGACCGACGAGCCCCGCATCCCGCACCAGGCGGGTCCGGGCGCGGGCGGCGTCAACCCGTCGGCGTTCGAACCCCAGCCACCACCGGGCGCGCGGGACGCGACAGGACCGCACGACCCGCCGCCGTACGGCGACCAGGGCAACCACGGCGACCACGGCAACCACGGCCAGGACGGAGGCCACGCGTGAGCAACGACGCCGCGACTGCGGAGGCCGAGGGAACCGCCGAGGCGGCCACCCCCGTCCCCGAACCGATCCCGCACGGCCTCGGCGCGTCCCTGCCGCCCGCCGACGCCCGCGCCAAGACCGAGGGCACCTTCCCGTACGCCGCCGACCTGTGGGCCGAGGGCCTGCTGTGGGCGGCCGTACTGCGCTCACCGCACCCGCACGCGCGCATCGTGTCCATCGACACCACCCACGCGCGCGAGATGCCCGGCGTACGGGCGGTCGTCACCCACGAGGACGTGCCCGGCACCCCCCTGCACGGCCGCGGCGCCCACGCCGACCGCCCGGTGTTCGCCTCCGACGTCGTACGCCACCACGGCGAGCCCCTCGCCGCCGTCGCCGCCGACCACCCGGACACCGCGCGGATGGCCGCCGCCGCCGTCATCGTCGAGTACGAGGTGCTCGACCCGGTGACCGACCCGGAGCAGGCCTTCGAGGCCGAGCCGCTGCACCCCGACGGCAACCTGATCCGGCACATCCCGCTGCGCCACGGCGACCCGGAGGCGGCCGGCGAGGTCGTCGTCGAGGGCCTGTACCGCATCGGCCGCCAGGACCCGGCCCCCATAGGAGCCGAGGCCGGTCTGGCCGTACCGCGCCCCGACGGCGGCGTGGAGCTGTACCTGGCCTCCACCGACCCGCACGGCGACCGCGACATCGCCGCCGCCTGCTACGGCCTGTCGCCCGAACAGGTGAAGATCGTCGTCACCGGGGTGCCGGGCGCCACCGCCGACCGCGAGGACCAGGGCTTCCAGCTGCCGCTCGGCCTGCTGGCGCTGAAGACCGGCTGCCCGGTGAAACTGACCGCCACGCGCGAGGAGTCCTTCCTCGGGCACACCCACCGCCACCCCACCCTCCTGCGCTACCGCCACCACGCGGACGCCGAGGGCCGGATCGTCAAGGTCGAGGCGCAGATCCTCCTCGACGCGGGCGCCTACGCGGACACCTCCTCCGACGCCCTGGCCGCCGCGGTGGCCTTCGCCTGCGGCCCGTACGTCGTCCCCAACGCCTTCATCGAGGGCTGGGCGGTGCGCACCAACAACCCGCCCTCCGGCCATGTGCGCGGCGAGGGCGCGATGCAGGTGTGCGCCGCGTACGAGGCGCAGATGGACAAGGTCGCCAAGAAGCTCGGCCTGGACCCGGCCGAGGTGCGGCTGCGCAACGTCCTGGCCACCGGCGACGTGCTCCCCACCGGCCAGACGGTCACGTGTCCCGCCCCCGTCGCCGAACTCCTCCAGGCGGTCCGCGACTTCCCCCTGCCCGCCCTCCCGAAGGACACGCCCGAGGACGAGTGGCTGCTGCCCGGCGGCCCCGAGGGCGCGGGCGAACCGGGCGCGGTGCGCCGGGGCGTCGGCTACGGCATCGGCATGGTGCACATGCTGGGCGCCGAGGGCGCCGACGAGGTCTCCACGGCCACCGTGAAGGTCCAGGACGGCGTGGCGACGGTGCTGTGCGCGGCCGTCGAGACCGGCCAGGGCTTCACCACCCTGGCCCGGCAGATCGTCCAGGAGACCCTGGGCGTGGACGAGGTCCACGTGGCCCCCGTCGACACCGACCAGCCCCCGGCCGGCGCCGGCTGCCGCGGCCGCCACACCTGGGTGTCGGGCGGCGCGGTCGAACGGGCGGCCAAGATGGTCCGCACCCAGCTCCTCCAGCCCCTGGCCCACCAGTTCGGCATGTCCACGGAGCTGCTCCAGATCGCCGACGGCAAGATCACCTCGTACGACGGCGTGCTGTCGACGACGGTCGCCGAGGCGCTGGACGGCAAGGAACTGTGGGCCACCGCCCAGTGCCGCCCGCACCCGACCGAGCCGCTGGACGAGGCCGGGCAGGGCGACGCGTTCGTCGGCATGGCCTTCTGCGCGATCCGCGCGGTGGTCGACGTGGACATCGAGATCGGTTCCGTCCGGGTCGTGGAACTGGCCGTCGCCCAGGACGTCGGCCGCGTCCTGAACCCGGCCCAGCTGACCGCCCGCATCGAGGCGGGCGTCACCCAGGGCGTCGGCATCGCGCTCACGGAGAACCTCCGCACCCCGCGCGGCCTGATCCGCCACCCCGACCTCACCGGCTACGCCCTCCCGACGGCACTCGACACCCCCGACATCCGGATCGTGAAGCTCGTCGAGGAACGCGACGTGGTCGCTCCCTTCGGTGCCAAGGCCGTCAGCGCGGTCCCGGTGGTGGCCTCCCCGGCGGCCGTCGCCTCCGCCGTACGCGCGGCCACGGGGCGCCCGGTCAACCGCCTCCCGATCCGCCCCCAGGCGGCGGTGGCCACGGGCACCTGAGCCGCCGCGCACACGCGCGAGGCAACGCGGGACGGTCCGCAGGCGTCCTACAGGGCGAACGGGTCCGTGCACGGGGTGCGTTGTCAGTGGTGGCACGTAGTCTCCGAAGGAGCGCGAACGGCAGCCGCCGGCCCGCGCACGGCCACACATTCCCGGGGGAGACGATGCACGCGGTCACCGGCGGTACGACGACGATGCGGGACGCGACGGCGGACGCCCGGACGCCGGTCCCCTCGCTGCTGACCCGGGTCCGCCTCGCGACGACGGTGGAGGACGGCGCCTCCCGCCGTTCCCCGGGGAGCTGCGAGCGGCCGTCCCTGTGGAACACGTCGGCCCTGATGAGCTGCCTGCTCCTGGCCGTGGGCCACCGCACGGTGCCCGGAGCCTCGCAGGACCTGCCGCCCCGTTTCCTGGACCGGGAGTTCGGCCGTCACCGCGTGACCCGCTTCGAGGACATCGACTTCCCGAGGACCCTCACCCACGAGCCCACCCGCCGCTTCCTGCGCGAGACGGGCCTGCCCGAGGACGCCCACCCCTTCCGCCTCGACACGGAAGACCTGCCGCTGCCCACGCTGGCGGAGTACGGCGAGGACCACCCCGGCCACCCGCTCCCGGCGGACGCGGAGCACCTGGTCCGCCTGGGGCGGATGGTGGACGGCGCCCACGTGGTCGTCGACGGCACAACGGGCGCCGTCCTGACTTGGAGGACCCCCGACAGCACCCTCCACCCCCTGGTGGCCGACGTGTCCGCCCTGGCCCTCACCCTGTGGGCACTGCGGCGGGCGGGGAAGTTGGAGACCGTGGTGGGGATCGAACCCGCGTAACTCGCTGTGAACAGGACCGGTCGTACGACCAAGGTCCCGGTCCCCTACCGTCTCCGGACAGGGGTCAACGCGGGTCGTGGCCCTTACTCTGGCGACCATGACCGTCCCTGAGTCCCGCGACACCGATGTCGCGGCCCCCGCCGAGTCCTCCGCCGGTACCGGCGAGGCCGCCGCTCCCATCGCCGTCACCGCCCCCGACGAGACCGTTCTGAGCCGTGCCTACCGGGCGCTGAGCATCGGCATCGTCTCCGTCATCGTGCTGATCGCCTTCGAGGCGACGGCGGTCGGCACCGCGATGCCGGTGGCGGCGCGGGAGCTGGACGGGGTGTCGCTGTACGCGTTCGCGTTCTCGGGGTACTTCACGACGAGCCTGTTCGGGATGGTGCTCTCCGGGCAGTGGTCGGACCGGCGCGGGCCGCTGGCGCCGCTGACGACCGGCATCGCCTCCTTCGCGGCGGGGCTGGTGCTCTCCGGGACGGCCGGGTCGATGTGGGTGTTCATTCTCGGGCGGGCCGTGCAGGGGCTCGGCGGCGGGCTCGTGATCGTCGCGCTGTACGTCGTCGTCGGGCGGGCCTACCCGGAGCGGCTGCGGCCCGCGATCATGGCGGCGTTCGCGGCGGGCTGGGTCGTCCCGTCCGTCGTCGGCCCGCTGGCCTCCGGCGCGGTGACCGAGCACCTCGGCTGGCGCTGGGTCTTCGTCGGCATCCCGGTGCTGGTGGTCGTCCCGCTGGCCCTCGCGCTGCCGCAGATACGCAGCCGCGCGGCGGGTCCCGTCGGGGGAGGGGACGCCCCGGCCTCCTTCGACCGCCGCCGCATCCGTCTCGCCCTCGCCGTCTCGCTGGGCGCGGGGCTGCTCCAGTACGCCGCCCAGGACCTGAGCCCGGTCTCCCTGCTGCCGGGTGCGGCGGGCGTGGCGCTGCTCGTCCCCGCCGTGCTCGGGCTGCTGCCGCGCGGCACCTACCGGGCGGCGCGCGGCCTGCCCTCCGTGGTGCTGCTGCGCGGGGTGGCCGCGGGGTCCTTCATCGCCGCCGAGTCCTTCGTCCCGCTGATGCTGGTCACCCAGCGCGGGCTCAGCCCGACCCTCGCCGGGCTCTCCCTGGCGGCGGGCGGCGCGACCTGGGCCGGGGGTTCCTGGTTGCAGTCCCGGCCGGGTCTGGAAGCGCACCGGGAGCGTCTGATGAGCCTCGGCATGGTGCTGGTCGCGGCGGCCGTCGCCACGGCGCCCAGCGTGCTGATCGACGCCGTACCGGCCTGGACGGTGGCCGTCGCCTGGGGCTTCGGCTGCTTCGGCATGGGCCTGGTGATCTCCTCCACCAGCGTGCTCCTGCTGAGGCTCTCCGCCCCCGAGGAGGCCGGTGCCAACTCCGCCGCCCTCCAGATCTCCGACGGCCTGTCCAACGTCGTCCTGCTGTCGGCAGGCGGCGCGGCCTTCGCGGCCCTCGGCGGCGGCACGGTGAGCCACGCGGCCACCGGGGGCGGCGGGGCGGCCGGCTCCCACCCGGCGGCCTTCGCGGCGGTGTTCCTGCCGATGGCGGCGGTGGCGCTGGCGGGGGCGTGGGTGGCGACCCGGCTGCGGGAGAAGTGAGCCGTGGGTGGCGACCCGGCTGCGGGAGCGGTGAGCCGTGGACGATCCACCGGGGCCGTTGTGACGTCCGTCCCACCCGGGGGTGACCCGCCCCCGTGCGCGCGTTGATCACGTCGGGCCGCCGGTAGGGTGGCCCGGTTGTCATACGTGGCCGAGCCGCTCTACCCCCTTCGGAGACCGTGACTACCACCGCCAGCTCCAGCACCTCGCACCACCTGTCCCCGGCCTTCCCCGGCCGTGCCCCCTGGGGCACCGCCGGCAAGCTGCGGGCCTGGCAGCAGGGGGCGATGGAGAAGTACCTCCAGGACCAGCCCCGGGACTTCCTGGCCGTCGCCACGCCCGGCGCCGGAAAGACGACCTTCGCGCTGACGCTGGCGTCCTGGCTGCTGCACCACCACGTCGTGCAGCAGGTGACCGTCGTCGCGCCGACCGAGCACCTGAAGAAGCAGTGGGCCGAGGCCGCGGCGCGGATAGGGATCAAGCTGGACCCCGAGTACAGCGCGGGCCCGCTCAGCCGCGAGTACCAGGGCATCGCCATCACCTACGCGGGCGTCGGCGTGCGCCCCATGCTGCACCGCAACCGCGTCGAGCAGCGCAAGACCCTCGTCATCCTCGACGAGATCCACCACGCCGGTGACTCCAAGTCCTGGGGCGAGGCGTGCCTGGAGGCGTTCGAGCCGGCCACCCGCCGCCTCGCGCTCACCGGCACGCCGTTCCGCTCCGACACCAACCCGATCCCCTTCGTGGCGTACGAGGAGGGCAACGACGGCATCCGCCGCTCCGCCGCCGACTACACCTACGGGTACGGCTCGGCGCTCTCCGACGGCGTCGTGCGCCCCGTCATCTTCATGAGCTACAGCGGCAACATGCGCTGGCGCACGAAGGCGGGCGACGAGATCGCCGCACGCCTGGGCGAGCCGATGACCAAGGACGCCGTCAGCCAGGCCTGGCGCACCGCCCTCGACCCGCGCGGCGAGTGGATGCCGGCCGTGCTGCGCGCCGCCGACCAGCGGCTCACCGAGGTCAGGAAGGCCATCCCGGACGCCGGTGCCCTCGTCATCGCCGCCGACCAGGACTCCGCCCGCGCCTACGCCAAGCTGATCCGCGAGATCACCGGCGACAAGGCCACCGTCGTGCTGTCCGACGACACCGGCGCGTCCAAGAACATCGACGCGTTCAGCGGCAGCACCGACCGCTGGATGGTCGCCGTCCGCATGGTGTCCGAGGGCGTCGACGTCCCCCGCCTCGCGGTCGGCGTCTACGCGACCACCATCTCCACGCCGCTCTTCTTCGCCCAGGCCGTCGGCCGCTTCGTCCGTTCCCGGCGCCGCGGCGAGACCGCCTCCGTCTTCCTCCCCACCGTGCCCGACCTGCTCACCTTCGCCAACGAGATGGAGCGCGAGCGGGACCACGTCCTCGACAAGCCCAAGAAGGAGGGCGAGGAGGACCCCTACGCCGAGTCCGAGAAGGAGATGGACGAGGCGAACCGGGAGCAGGACGAGGACACCGGCGAGCAGGAGCAGTTCTCCTTCGAGGCGCTGGAGTCCGAGGCCACCTTCGACCGGGTCATGTACAACGGCGCCGAGTTCGGCATGCAGGCCCACCCGGGGAGTGAGGAGGAGCAGGACTACCTCGGCATCCCGGGGCTGCTGGAGCCCGACCAGGTGCAGATGCTGCTCCAGAAGCGGCAGGCCCGGCAGATCGCGCACAGCCGCAAGAAGCCCGACGAAGAGGCCGACCTGCTCGAACTGCCCGCCGACCGCCGCCCGGTGGTCTCCCACAAGGAGCTGATGGAGCTGCGCAAGCAGCTCAACACCATGGTCGGCGCCTACGTCCACCAGAGCGGCAAGCCGCACGGCGTCATCCACACCGAGCTGCGCCGCGTGTGCGGCGGCCCGCCCAGCGCCGAGGCGACCGGCGGACAGCTGCGCCAGCGCATCGCCAAGGTGCAGGAGTGGGCGACGCGCATGAAATGACGCCGCCGCGGGCGTGTGACGCACGTATAGGGACAAAAACAGGCAGTCGATAACGGTTGGCGCCCGGATTCTGGACGGAGCCTTCCGCTGAGCGGACCTGGTCGTTACTGTCCCGCTACGCACACGCCCCGTGGCAGCGCCGCCGCGGAGCGCAGCCGTGAAGCGACTGGGCCCGCGACAACGCCGGGCCGTCAGCCGATCGGCGGCCTCTCAAGCGCGTCGCTGACGGGACTCGGTGACGCACATCCGCGAGGAGCGCCGCCGACCTCACCACTAAGGAGTGGGCGTCGTGACCGCGGAGACCTCCCAGACGCTCGACCGGGGACTGCGGGTCCTCAAACTGCTGGCCGATACGGACCACGGGCTGACCGTCACCGAGCTTTCCCACAAACTGGGCGTCAACCGGACCGTCGTGTACCGGTTGCTCGCCACGCTGGAGCAGCACGCACTCGTACGCCGCGACCTGGGCGGCCGCGCCCGCGTCGGCCTCGGGGTGCTGGGCCTGGGCCGCCAGGTGCACCCCCTGGTCCGCGAGGCGGCGATGCCGGCCCTGCGCGCGCTGGCGGAGGACATAGGGGCGACGGCCCACCTCACGCTGGTGGACGGCGCCGAGGCCCTGGCCGTGGCCGTCGTCGAGCCGACCTGGACCGACTACCACGTCGCCTACCGCGCCGGTTTCCGCCACCCCCTGGAACGGGGCGCCGCCGGCAAGGCGATCCTGGCCGCCCGCCGGCCACCCCGGCCCGCCGACGAGGACGCGGACGACCCCGGCTACACCCTCACCCACGGCGAACTGGAGGCCGGTGCCTGCGGCGCGGCGGCCCCTCTCCTCGGTGTCACGGGAGTGGAGGGCAGCGTCGGCGTGGTCATGCTGGCGGACGTCGTCCCGGAGCGGGTCGGCGAACGCGTGATGCACGCGGCCCGCGAGGTGGCGGAGGCGCTGCGGTGACGTCCCGTGCGGCGGGGAGCATCGCCGGGCAGGCCCCGCTGCACGAGGTCATGGCGCGGCTGCGCGGGCACCGGCCGGTCTTCCACTCGGAGGCCGATCTCCAGCACGGTTTTGCCCGGGTGCTGTGGGAGACCGCACCGGAGGTGGAGTCCCGGCTCGAGGTTCCCCGGCGCAGGCCGGGGAGGGCCGAGTACCTGGATCTGCTGTGCATCGGGCCGACCGCGCGAACCGCCGTGGAGTTCAAGTACTTCACCCGGGACTGGACCGGCAGGGCCGGCACACCGGCCGAGGACTACGTCCTGAAGGCGCACGGGGCCACCGACCTCGCCCGTCTGCATTTCGTGCGCGACATAGCCAGGCTGGAGCGGTTCTGCGGACGGTCCGGGCAGGACGGCATCGCGCTCATGCTGACGAACGAGCCGTCCCTGTGGACGCCACCGCCCGCCGGCCGTCGGCGCACCCGGGACCACGAGTTCCGGATCCACGAGGGACGTGAGCTCGCCGGAACGCTGCTCTGGGCCGAGGGAACGTACGAGCCGAACACCTGCACCTTGACGGGTGCCTACCGTCTCGAGTGGGAGCCGTACTCCGGACAGGACGGCCCCGGCGGAGAGTTCCGCTGGCTGGCGGTGCACGTGAACCGGCAGGGTGCCGCAGGAGACGGCTGAGCCGTGCCGTCAGCGGCACGTTAGATTGACTCCGTGCTCTCTCGTCTCACGCGTCCCCAGTTCCTCGCCGTCTGCGGTCTGCCCGTCGTGGCGCTGCTCGCGACCGCCGTGTTCGCGCCGCTGCCGTTCTCCGTGGCGCAGCCGGGGCTGACGGCCGACGTGCTGGGGAAGAACCAGGGGGAAGAGGTGATCACGATCAGCGGTGCGCCGACGCACGACACCAGCGGTCAGCTGCGCATGACGACGATCGAGGCGACCGGGCCGGACGCGAGCATTCACCTCGGGGACGTGCTGAGCGGCTGGTTCGACACCGACCGGGCCGTGATGCCGCGCGACGCCGTCTATCCGAGCGGCGACGACGTGAGCGAGATCGAGGAGTACAACCAGGAGCAGATGAAGGAGTCGCAGGACTCGGCGACCGCGGCCGCGCTCCGGTACCTCCGGATGGACGAGGACGACGTCGACGTGAACCTGCGGCTCGAGGACGTCGGCGGGCCCAGCGCCGGGCTGCTGTTCTCGCTCGGCATCGTCGACAAGCTCGGCGCCGGGGACCTGACCGGCGGCAGGGTCGTCGCCGGGACGGGGACCATCACCGACGGCGGCAGGGTCGGCCCCGTCGGCGGGGTGCCGCTCAAGACGCAGGCCGCCCGGCGGGACGGCGCCACCGTCTTCCTGGTGCCGAAGGCGGAGTGCTCGGACGCGCGGGCGGAGCTGCCGAAGGGACTGCGGCTGATCCCCGTGACGACGCTCAAGGGCGCGGTCGACTCGCTCGAGGCGCTGGAGAGCGGGAAGGGCGACGTCCCCGCCTGCTGAGCGGCACCCCCTGGCTAGCCCTCCTTCACGAAGCCCTTCTCCTTCATCCAGTCCAGCGCCACCTGGTGCGGATCCTCGCCGTCCACGTCGACCCTCGCGTTCAGGGTCTGCGCGACGTCGTTGGTCAGCGCCCTGGTGACCGGGTCGAGGACGGAGGCGATCGCCGGCCACTTCTTCAGGGTGGCCGTGCGGACCATGGGCGCCGCGTTGTAGTTCGGGAAGAACTTCTTGTCGTCCTCCATCACCACCAGGTTCATGGACTTGATCCGCCCGTCGGTGGTGTACACCTCGCCGTAGGTGCAGGCGCCCTTCGCGGTCTGGGTGTAGATGATGCCGGTGTCCATCTGCGTGATGTTCCCGGCGGGCAGCGACATGCCGTACGCCTTCTCCAGGCCCGGCAGGCCGTCCGCGCGGTTGGCGAACTCGCCCTCGACGCACAGCGTCACCGCGCCGGGGTCGGACTTCGACAGGGCGGTGACCTCCGAGAGCGTCTTCGTCTTGTACTTCTTGTAGTTGGCCTGGTTCATCGCCAGCGCGTACGTGTTGTTCAGGCGGGCCGGCTCCAGCCACGTCAGCCCCTTCTTCGCGTCGGCCTCCTTCACCGCCTTCCACTGCTGCTCCGGGTCGGGGATCGGCTTGCTGTTGCCCAGGTACGTGATCCACGCGGTGCCGGTGTACTCGTACGTGGCGTCGGCGTCGCCGTTCTCCACCGCCGCGCGGGTGCCGACCGAGCCCTGGATGCCGGTGCGGTCGAGCACCTCCGCGCCCGCCGCCTCGAAGGCGATGCCCATGATCGCGCCCAGGACCAGCTGCTCGGTGAACTCCTTCGAGGTGACCGTCAGGTCGGCCCCCTCCAGCGGCTTCCCCCTCCCGATGGTGCCGGGCTCCACGTCGTCGACCATCGGGGAGCCGCTGGTCAGGCCGCACCCGGCGGGAGCCGCAAGGAGTACCGCCGCCAGGGACCAGCAGACGCGTCGCCTCATGTCCTCACCTCCAGCCCCCGCGGCCGCAGCAGCAGTTCCGCCAGCGACGCCAGCCAGTCCACCAGCAGGGCCAGGGCGACGGTGAGGACCGAGCCGAGGACCAGCACCGGCATCCGCTGGCTGGTGATCCCGGTGGTGATCAGCACGCCCAGGCCACCGCCGCCGCCGAAGGTCGCCAGCGTCGCCGTACCGACGTTCAGGACGAGGGCCGTGCGCACCCCGGCCAGGATGAGCGGGACGGCCAGCGGGAGTTCCACCCGGGTCAGGACGCCCAGCGGGGACATGCCGATGCCGCGGGCCGCCTCCAGCAGCGTCGGGTCGTTCGCCTTCAGGCCGGCGATGGTGTTGGAGAGCACGGGCAGGACGGCGTAGATGATGATGCCGATCAGGGCCGCCCTGCGGCCGATGCCGAGCCAGATCACCAGCAGCGCCAGCAGACCGATCGCCGGGGTCGCCTGGCCCATGTTGGCGAACGCCATCGCGAACGGCGTGGCCTTCCGGAACGCCCCCCGGGTCAGCAGGATGCCCAGCGGGATCGCGATGATCAGCACGAAGAACGTGGAGATCACCGTGAGCTGCACGTGCTGCCACAGGGCCTTGGTGACCTGGCCGTTGCCGAGGGCGTTCCGGCTGAGCGCGTCCAGGTCCGCCTGCCGGTACCACAGCCAGGTCGCCAGCAGTACGGCGATCAGGACGACGGGCAGGAAGGTCAGCTTGCGCCAGCCGACCCGGGGGCCCGCGGCCGCCGGGGACGGCGGGGGAGCCCCGGCCTCCTCCTCCTCGTCGCCGCCCGCACCCCCGCCCTCGTCCCGGAAGGCGAGGCCCTTGACCTCGTGCTCTCCCGCGGGGCGGCCGCCGGGGGAGCGGCGGGAGGAGCCGCTCACGCGCGGCCTCCGACCCCGCCGAAGCCCTCCTGCTCGGTGTGCGTCTGCGTGGCCCGGGTCTCCTCGAGGTCGTGCTGGTGCTCCAGTGCGTCGAGCCGGTCGGCCTCCAGCAGTTCCTGCACGGAGTTCATCAGCGTCTCCATGTCGACGACGCCCTCGTACGCGCCGCGCCGCCCGGTGACCGCGACCCGCCCCGCGTTGTCGGTGAGCACCGCCTCCAGCGCGTCCCGCAGCGTCGCGTCCCGGGTCACCGTGTCGTGGACCAGCGTCCCGGCCCGCGCCAGCGAGCCCTTGGCCCGCATCAGGTCGCCGCGCCGCAGCCACTTGTAGGGGCGCCCGCGCCGGTCCAGGAGCAGGATCTCGTTGGTGCCCGACTCCCTGAGCCGGTCGAAGATGTGCTGGAGCGGGTCCTCCACGGTCACCGTCGGGTAGTCGGTGATGCCGACGTCCCGTACCCGGGTCAGGTTCAGGCGCTTCAGGGCCGCGCCCGCGCCCACGAAGCCCGACACGAAGTCGTCGGCGGGGTTGGTGAGGATCGCCTCCGGGGTGTCGAACTGGGCGATGTGGGAGCGTTCGCGCAGCACCGCGATCCGGTCGCCGATCTTGATCGCCTCGTCGAAGTCGTGGGTGACGAAGACGATCGTCTTGTGCAGCTCCCGCTGGAGCCGGATCAGCTCGTCCTGGAGGTGGTCCCGGGTGATCGGGTCGACCGCGCCGAACGGCTCGTCCATCAGCAGCACCGGCGGATCGGCCGCCAGCGCCCGCGCCACGCCCACCCGCTGCTGCTGGCCGCCGGACAGCTGGCGCGGATAGCGGCCGTGGAACTCCCCGGCGTCCAGGCCCACCAGGTCCAGCATCTCCTCCACCCGCGCGCGGATGCGGGCCTTCGACCAGCCGGTCATCCGCGGCACCAGCGCGATGTTCTGGGCGACCGTCATGTGCGGGAACAGGCCCGAGGACTGGATCGCGTAGCCGACCTTGCGGCGCAGCTTCACCGGGTCGATGTCGGTGACGTCCTCGCCGTTGATGCGGATGCGTCCGCCGCTGGGCTCGATCAGCCGGTTGATCATCTTCAGGGTGGTGGACTTCCCGCAGCCCGAGGGGCCCACGAACACCACCGTCTCCCCGGCCTTGATCTCCATCGACACGTTCTCGACGGCGGGCTGCGCATTGCCCGGGTAGCGCTTGGTGAGGGCCTCCAGCTCGATGGTCGCCCCGGTGGCGCCGCCGGACGCCTCGCCGAGGCCGTCGTCGGAAACGGAGCCGGACACGGATGTCTCAGACACGGATCCCCCTCGGAATGGTCAGCCGTCCCAGCAGCACGTACGCCGCGTCGAACAGCAGGGCCAGCACGATGATCCCGAGCGTGCCCGCGAGGACCTGGTTGAGCGCGTTCTTGCTGCCCAGCGAGGCGATCCCGCGGAAGATCTCGTTGCCGAGGCCCGGTCCTGAGGCGTAGGCGGCGATCGCCGCGATGCCCATCAGCATCTGCGTCGAGACCCGGATGCCGGTCAGGATCGGCGGCCAGGCCAGCGGCAGCTCCACCCGCAGCAGCCGGGCCGGACGCGACATCCCGATGCCCTTGGCCGCGTCCACCAGCGCCGGGTCGACCCCGCGCAGGCCCACGATCGAGTTGCGCACGATCGGCAGCAGCCCGTACAGGGTCAGCGCGGTCACCGTCGGCGGCACGCCGAGCCCCACGATCGGGATGAGCAGGCCGATCATGGCCAGCGACGGAATGGTCAGGATTGTCGACGTGGACAGGGTCGCCAGGTTCCCCGCCCACTCGCTGCGGTAGGTGACGACGCCGATCAGCACCCCCAGCAGGGTCGCCACCACCATGCACTGGAAGACGGCGCTGGCGTGCTGGTAGGCGTCGACGAGCAACTGCTGGTGGCGGCTGCCCAGGAAGTCCCAGAAGTTCACGTCCGCTCACCTCCGGGTTCGGGCCGGGCTCAGCCGGGTGCGCCGCTGTCCTCGGCCGCCTGCTCCACCAGCGGGATGATCCGCAGCGGAACGGGGTTCTCCATGACGATCGCCGTGGCGGCCCGGACGATGCCATCAAAACCGACAACCCGGTCGATCACCCGTTGGAGATCGGCGTTCGAGCGGGCCACCAGACGGCACAGCATGTCCCCGGTGCCGGTCGTGGTGTGCAGCTCCAGAACCTCCGGCACCGTCGCCAAGTGCGCCCGCACGTCGGCTCCTTGGCCCTGCCGGATCTCCAGCGTCGCGAACGCGGTCACCGGGTAGCCGAGGGCCGCCGGGTCCACTTCCGGACCGAAGCCACGGATGACTCCGTTCGACTGAAGCCGGTCCAGCCGCGCCTGCGCCGTGCCGCGCGCCACCCCCAGCCGCCGGGACATCTCCAGCACCCCGATCCGCGGCTCCCGCGCCAGCAGACCGATGATCCGCCCGTCCAGCCGGTCGATCCCGTTGCCCGTACCCGCCACGCCCCTCACCCCTCACCCGCTCGGCTGGTCATCCTGTACACATCGCCCGCCGTCACCGGCGTACCACTGGTCAGGTTGCCCAGTGAAGACGCAAACTATTGCGCACCTTGCGGAGGCGGGAGAACCTGCGGCTATGACGCAGACCACAGACCACACTCCCGACACCGCCCGGCAGGCCGACCCCTTCCCGGTCAAGGGAATGGACGCGGTCGTCTTCGCCGTGGGCAACGCCAAGCAGGCCGCGCACTACTACTCCACCGCCTTCGGCATGAAGCTGGTCGCCTACTCCGGACCGGAGAACGGCAGCCGGGAGACCGCGAGCTACGTCCTGGAGAGCGGCTCCGCCCGCTTCGTGTTCACCTCGGTGATCAAGCCCTCGACCGACTGGGGCACCTTCCTGGCCCAGCACGTGGCCGAGCACGGCGACGGCGTCGTCGACCTGGCCATCGAGGTCCCGGACGCGCGCGCCGCCCACGCCTACGCCGTCGAGCACGGCGCCCGCTCGCTCGCCGAGCCGCACGAGGTCAAGGACGAGCACGGCACCGTCGTCCTCGCCGCCATCGCCACCTACGGCGAGACCCGGCACACCCTCGTCGAGCGCTCCGGCTACGACGGCCCGTACCTGCCCGGCTACGTCGCCGCCAAGCCGATGGTCGCCCCGCCCGAGCAGCGCGTCTTCCAGGCCGTGGACCACTGCGTCGGCAACGTCGAACTCGGCCGCATGAACGAGTGGGTCGGCTTCTACAACAAGGTCATGGGCTTCACGAACATGAAGGAGTTCGTGGGCGACGACATCGCGACCGAGTACAGCGCGCTGATGTCGAAGGTGGTCGCGGACGGCACCCTCAAGGTCAAGTTCCCGATCAACGAGCCCGCCGTCGCCAAGAAGAAGTCCCAGATCGACGAGTACCTGGAGTTCTACGGCGGCGCCGGCGTCCAGCACATCGCGCTGAACACCAACGACATCGTGGCGACCGTCCGCGCGATGAGGGCGGCCGGCGTCGAGTTCCTGGACACCCCCGACTCGTACTACGACACGCTCGGCGAGTGGGCCGGCGAGACCCGGGTGCCGGTCGACACGCTGCGCGAGCTGAAGATCCTCGTGGACCGCGACGAGGACGGCTACCTGCTCCAGATCTTCACCAAGCCGGTCCAGGACCGGCCGACCGTCTTCTTCGAGATGATCGAGCGCCACGGCTCCATGGGCTTCGGCAAGGGCAACTTCAAGGCCCTGTTCGAGGCGATCGAGCGCGAGCAGGAGAAGCGCGGCAACCTCTGACCCGCACGGGCGTCAGTCGGGCGGGCCCTCCACCGGGGGCTCGCCCAGCTCCGTCAGCGCCCGCTTCGCCTCCGGCGCCCGCAGCGGCGAGAAGTACGGGTTGATCGTCAGGGCCTCCCGCAGATGCCGCCGCGCGGGCCCGGACCGTCCCAGCTCCTGTTCGATCACGCCCCGGTGGAACACGTACAGCGCGCTGCGCACCCCGCCGCCCTTGTCGCCGTCGGTCGCGAGCGTCGCGAACTCCAGCGCCTCCTCGTCCTCGCCGGCGCGGTGCAGCGCCCAGCCCAGCGCGTCGGCGACCGCGATCCCCGGCTGCCGCCCCCACTCCGCCCGCAGCAGGCGCACCGCCTCGGCCGGATCGCCGTGGTCCGCCTCCAGCCGCCCCAGCATCAGCGCCTCGTCCGCCCCGGCCTCCTCCGCGCCGCGCGCCCGCTCCCGCAGCAGGTCGTACTCCACCCGCGCCGCCTGCCCGAGGCCCAGCGACTCGTACAGCTCGCCCAGCTCCAGCGCGTACTCGGGGCTCGGCCGCTTGGCCAGCGCCGCCTGGTACGCCGACAGCGCCTCCGTCGTCCGGCCCAGCGCCGCCAGCGCCCGGCCCTGCCCGGCCTGCGCGGCCCGCTGGTCGGGGTCGGTGCGCAGCGCCTCCTGGGAGAACCGCAGCGCCTCCTCGCGGTCCCCGCGCTCGAACGCCAGCCGCCCGGCCTGCTCCAGGTACGCCGCCCGCTGGGCCGGTTCCCCGGCCGACGCCGCCGCGTCCGAGATCCGGGCCGCCGCGTCCTCCCGCCAGCCCCGGTTGCGGTAGACGGCCGCCGCCAGCGCCCCCACCGCCGGAGCGTCCGGGCGCAGCTCCATCACCTTGTCCAGGGCCCGGCCCACGCCCTTGTCGTCGCCGAGCCCGGTGTACGCGTCGACCAGCACGGCGTGCGCCGTCCACCGCTTCGGCGCCGCCTTCACCGCGCTCTCGCCCCACTTCTTCGCCGCCGGGAAGTCCCGGCGCGCCACCGCCAGCGCCGCCAGCCCCTCCAGGGCCTGCGGATTGCGCTTCGGTCCCGTCTTCAGCGAGGTGCGCAGCGCCTTCTCGGCCTTCGGCCAGTTCGCGCCGTCGGCCGTCCGGCGGCCCTGCTCGACGTAGGCCGCGCCGAGCACCGCCCACGACACCCCGTCCAGCGGATGCGCCCGCAGATGGGTCTCCCGGTCGCCGATCAGCGCCGCCAGGTCCGGCAGCGCGGCGGGCACGCCCGTGGTGACCGCCCCCTGCGCCAGCGCCGCGGGCCCCGGCGCGGGCGGGGGCGCGTCGGCCCCGTCCCAGGGCACCAGAAGGGCCAGGACCCCGCCGAGCACGGCGGCCCCGGCGACGGAGGCGACCAGCACCCGGCGCCCGCGGCGCGGCCGCCGGCCGCCTCCGGTGTGTCCCCGCGTGGTGTCCCTCGCATGCGTGCCGTTCATGGCGCTCACTGTGCGGCAATACGACGATCACACCGGGCAGGCGACGGGTGCCGTCCACGGGGTTCACACCGATGGCCGTGGATGCGAGCCTTTGATCATGAGCCGTATCGAAGCGCCTCGCGACGAAGACGACGCAGCCGCGGCGGTCGACAGCACCCCCGGCCGCCCCCGCGCCGACCGGTCCGCCCTCGTCGACCGGTCCGCCCTCGTCGACCGGCTGCTGGCCGGGCTGCCCGCCGGATCCGTCCTCACCGACCCCGACGTCACGGCCTCCTACGCCCACGACATGGCGAGCTTCTGCCCGGCCGGTGCCCCCGCCGCGGTCGTCCTGCCGCGCACCGTGGAGGAGGTCCAGCACGTCATGCGCACCGCCACCGAGCTGCGCGTCCCGGTGGTGCCGCAGGGCGCCCGCACCGGTCTGTCCGGCGCGGCCAACGCCACCGACGGCTGCGTGGTCCTCTCCCTGACCAAGATGGACCGCATCCTGGAGATCAACCCGGTCGACCGGGTCGCCGTCGTCGAACCGGGCGTCGTCAACGCCACGCTCTCCCGCGCGGTGAACGAACACGGCCTCTACTACCCGCCGGACCCCTCCAGCTGGGAGATGTGCACCATCGGCGGCAACATCGGCACCGCCTCCGGCGGCCTGTGCTGCGTCAAGTACGGGGTGACCGCCGAGTACGTCCTCGGCCTCGACGTCGTCCTCGCCGACGGCCGCCTGATGTCCACCGGACGCCGCACCGCCAAGGGCGTCGCCGGGTACGACCTCACCCGGCTCTTCGTCGGCTCCGAGGGCTCCCTCGGCATCGTCGTACGGGCGGTCCTCGCGCTGCGTCCCAAGCCGCCCGAACAGCTGGTGCTGGCCGCCGAGTTCGGCTCCGCGTCGGCCGCCTGCGACGCGATCTGCGCGATCATGGAGGGGGGACACGTCCCCTCCCTCCTCGAACTGATGGACCGTACGACCGTCAAGGCGGTCAACGACCTCGCCCACATGGGTCTGCCGGAGACCACCGAGGCACTGCTCCTCGCCGCCTTCGACACCACCGACCCGGCCGCCGACCTCACCGCCGTCGGCGCGCTGTGCGAGGCCGCGGGCGCCACCCAGGTGGTCCCGGCCGAGGACGCCGCCGAGTCCGAACTCCTCCTCCAGGCCAGGCGCCTGGCCCTCACCGCCCTCGAGGCCGTCAAGGGCACCACGATGATCGACGACGTGTGCGTGCCGCGCTCCCGGCTCGGCGACATGCTGGAGGGCATCGACCGGATCGCCGCGAAGTACGGCCTCACCATCGGCGTCTGCGCCCACGCGGGCGACGGCAACACCCACCCCACCGTCTGCTTCGACGCCTCCGACCCCGACGAGTCCCGGCGGGCCCGCGAGTCCTTCGACGAGATCATGGCCCTCGGCCTGGAACTCGACGGCACCATCACGGGCGAGCACGGCGTGGGCGTCCTGAAGAAGGAGTGGCTGGCGCGGGAGATCGGCCCGGTGGGCCTGGAGATGCAGCGGGCCGTCAAACAGGTCTTCGACCCGCTGGGCATCCTCAACCCGGGCAAGCTCTTCTGATCCGGTAAGCCGGACTGCCCGGCGTTCACCGGGCGAGCAGCTCGGCCAGCCCGTCGTCGAGGCTGAGCCGCCCGCCCTCGGTCCCCGGCGGCACCGTCCGCAGGGTCCGCTCCAGCCAGGCCGACACCTGCGGGGTGGGCGCCTCCAGGAGGGCGTCGCCGTCCGGGCTGCTCAGCGCGACCAGCACGACGCTGCGGCCCTCCGCCTTCGACGGCCACACCCGCACGTCGCCGTGCCCGGACGGCCGGAAGACGCCCTCGACCAGCAGGTCACGGGCGAACGTCCAGTGCACCGGGTGGCCGGAGTCGATGTGGAAGGTGACGTGGACGGCGTAGGGGTCGTCGGTGTGGTAGGTGAGCCGGGCCGGCACCGGGACGCCGTGCTCGGGCGACAGGATGAGCCGCAGCTCCAGCTCGCGCTCGACGACGGTGGGCCGGGCGGGGCCGGTGGGGTCGGTGTGCATGGCGGGGTTCCTCTCCCGTGTCTCGGACGTTCCTTGCCCGGGGAGAGCGGCCCGGGGCCGGAGCATTACGCGGGTTCGCTGAACTTTTTTCCGAACCCCGGTCCGGGGACCCGGGTGTCCGGGTGTCCGGGAAGGGGAGGGTGTCCGTGTGTCCGGGAGTCCAGGTGTGAAGGTCCCTGCACGAGGTTGCCCGGAAAGGGGCGGGTACGGCGGGACCGGCCGTGCGGATTGCGCCCGTCTGATAGATGTTGGAGCCCCTCTATCAACCCCCGAGCAGATACGGGACGACGGACATGAGCGCCCCAACCCCGGCCCCCGGCGACGACAGGCCCCGCGAAGGGTATTACCCGGACCCGTCCATTCCTGGATACGTCCGGTACTGGAACGGCGCCTCCTGGGTGGCGGGCACGAGCCGGCCCGCCCCCAAGGACGGCGAGCCGCTCGCGCCACCGCCCGGCGCGCGGCCCTCCGTCGAGGAGACAGGACCGCACTTCTTCGACGAGGACCCGGTCGAGGACCCGCCGCCCGCCGCCGCGTCCCAGCACGGCAGCCGGCCGGAGTCCGCCACGGCCTGGGGCGCCGACCGCTCCGGTCCCGGCGGCACCCCGGACCAGCGCGTCGCCTGGCCGGGCACGGCGCGGGGCGCGGACCCGAGGGTCCCGCACGCCCGGCAGCCGGCACCGCCCGCCGACGGCACCGCGGACGCGGGCGGGCAGGGCGACGCCGCACCGGCCCCTGCCCGGACGTCGGGCTCAGGCCAACCTGGCCAGCCTGGCCAGGCTTCCGGCTCCGGCCCTGCCCAGGCTCCGGGCTCCGCCGCTGCTTCCGCCCCCGCCCCCGCCTCCGCGTCGGCGTCGGCGTCCGCTTCTGCTCCCGTCTCCGGTTCCGCTTCCGGCGAGGCGGAGGCCGGGAACACCTTCGTCTTCCGCCGTCCCGCGGCGGGCCCGCAGGGCTCCCCGGCCCCGGGCGGCTCCCCGGCCCCCGCGGAGGACGAGGGCACCATGACCTTCCGCGCGGTCACCCCGCGCACGGGGCCGCAGGCCGGCGGCTCCGGTTCCGCCACGGGTTCCGGCTCCGGTTCCGGCCCGGGCTTCGCGGCCGGCAAGGCGGCCGCCGCCCGGGCCGCCGCGGCGCAGGCTCCCGCGGCCCCGGCCGCCCCCGCGGTTCCGCACCAGGCGCCCCCGCCGCAGCCCGCCCCTTCCGCGCCGGTCGCGGCGGGCGGTCCCGGCGGCGGGCAGTCCTCCTGGGCGCAGCAGGTGCACCGGCTGGCCGGGGCGGGCGGGGACGAGCAGCCGGTGGCCCCGTGGAAGCCGCCGGTCGAGGACGTGTTCCAGGCCGCCGCCCGGCGCCAGGCGTCGGCCCGGCCCGCCGGGCTCGGCAAGCGGCTGACCGCCCGGCTGATCGACACCGTGGTCCTGGCGGGCGTCACCGCCGTGGCCGCCGTACCGCTCGGCGTCAAGGCGATCGACCACGTCAACGACAAGATCGACGAGGCCAAGCTCTCCGGCGAGACCGTCACGGTCTGGCTGCTGGACGGCACGACGTCCACGTACCTGGGCATCGTGCTCGCCGTCCTGCTGCTCTTCGGCGTCGTCTACGAAGCGCTTCCCACCGCCAAGTGGGGCCGCACCCTGGGCAAGAAGCTGCTCGGCCTGGAGGTGCGGGACATCGAGGCCCACGAGCCGCCGTCCTTCGGCGCGGCCCTGCGCCGCTGGCTGGTCTACAGCGTGCCGGGCCTCCTGGCCGTCGGCGTGGTCGGCGTCGCGTGGTGCCTGTTCGACCGCCCCTGGCACCAGTGCTGGCACGACAAGGCCGCCGGCACGTTCGTCGCGGGCTAGCTTGGCGGGTGGGGCCGGGGTGAGCTGCGGTCTCGTCTTCGGCCGCGGGTGCGTTGTGGTTGCTCGCCAGTTCCCCGCGCCCCTTTCAGGGGCGTCCAGTGCACGTACCTAAAGGGGCGCGGGGAACTGCGCGACCAGCCCCCACGCACCCGCAGCCGCCGACGCACCGTCAGCCCCCGCCCCGACGGCGTCGGACCACGCACCCGCGCTACTCCGGACGGCCGCTCGCCGGATGCGGGAAAAGAGACTCCGGGTTCGACTCGGGACATGAGCAGCGAACCGCCCCCCGGCTCCGGCGGGCAGCAGCCGCCGGACGACGACCCGCTGAGGAAGAACCCCTACGACAACCCGTCCCCGCCCCCCGGCGGAGGGGACCCGTACGGCGGCGCCCCGCCCCCCGGCGGGGGGAGTCCCTACGGCGGCGCCCCGCCTCCCGGCGGCGGAGGTCCCTACGGCGGGCCCCCTCCCGGCGGCGGCCCCTACGGCGGTGCCCCGTACGGCGGAGGCGGCTACCCCAACGACCCGCTGGCCGGGATGCCCCCGCTCGCCGACAGCGGGCGCCGCACGCTCGCGCGGATCATCGACATGATCCTCGTCGGCATCGTGGTCTGGCTGCTCAGCTGGGCGTTCAACGTCCAGGAGTACTCCGTGGACGGCGACAACGTCTCCGTCGGCAAGTCCTTCGGGCAGTCCGTGATCGCCGCCGTGCTCTACATCGCGTACGACACCTACATGACCACGAAGACGGGCCAGACCCTCGGCAAGAAGTGGCTCGGGATGCGGGTGGCGAACCTGGACAACGGGGCGACGCCCTCGGTGCAGACCTCGCTGATCCGGGCCCTGGTGCTGTGGATCCCGTTCGCGTTCTGCTGCGCCTGCGTGTGGACGGTCATCGCGGGCGGCTGGAGCTTCTTCGACAAGCCCTACAAGCAGGGCCTGCACGACAAGGCGGCCAAGACGGTCGTCGTCAGCACCCGATGACGGCCCGTCTCAGGCGGCCCGTCCGCGTGTCGACTCCCCGGCGCTCGCGGAGACGCGGGCCGGCGAGGGCATCCGTACCGGTTCCCGGCCCGCGCCGGGCCGCTGGGCCGGCGTGTTGGTCGCCGTGCGCGTCCCGGGCAGGGGGACCGTCATGGCGACCAGCAGCCCGAGGGCGAGGGCCGCGACGGCGATGAGAGCGACGCCGGGGCCCGAACTCGTCCGCGACAGCAGCAGCATGGCGAGCGTCGAGAAGATCACGGTGCACGAACCGTAGGCGAACTGTGCGGCAGTCGGACGGGGCATGGCCATCGTGTCCTCGGAAGACGGTGGGAGACAATCGCGGGGCGGGATGGGCTGTCGGCCTGGCTTTCCGCCGGTCTCCGGGCGTTCCGCCAAGCGACTCTAACCCGCTGTGTGCCCGAGTGGAACCAGTAGTAAGCACGACCTAACCGGCACGGCCGATGCACGGGGGGCGCACGGATTCATGGCGTCCGGAGAGCGGACGGTCCCGCGCGCCCGTCGGAACCGGCCGACGGCCCGCCGGGACCGGTGAAGGTCACGATCAGGTGTCCGCAAAGCGAACGGCGCCTCCGCATAGTGCAATTGTTCTGCTCAAGTCAAGGTCTGTCTTTTCCGCCGAACCTCTAGTCAAATGTCGTCACTTGAATACACGCGTTGATCACGTGTGCGCGGACTTGCACTGTCCTTGTCCCCCCTTCCGCGCGCGTGGACGCGGGGGAGGAAATCAAGTGACCAGAAGACCCTGGACGTTCAGAACGGCGGCGACCACCATCGCGCTCGCCACCGCGACCGCCACGCTCTCCGCGGCCGGCGTGGCGCAGGCGGACTCGCCGTCCCGGCCGGAGGCCGTGAACCGCCACGATCCCAGCCCGGACAAGACCGCCCGCTCCCACGACCTCAAGGGCCCCCTGAGCGACACTCAGGCCGCCCAGCGCGAGGAGGCCCTCAAGCAGGTCCTCTCCGGCAACGCGTCGGTGAAGAAGAAGGACGGCTCGAAGGTCGTCCAGCTGAAGAGCAAGAAGGGCGACGCCAAGTACGTCGAGCTGGGCCGGGAGAAGACCGACAAGATCTTCACCATCCTGGTCGAGTTCGGCGACAAGGTCGACAGCCGCTACGGCGGCACCCCTGGCCCGCTGCACAACGAGATAGCCAAGCCGAAGCGCAAGGAGGACAACTCCACGGCCTGGCAGGAGGACTACGACCAGGACCACTACCAGGACCTGTACTTCGGTTCCGGCAAGGGCGTCAACTCGGTCAAGACCTACTACGAGAAGCAGTCCTCCGGCCGCTACTCGGTCGACGGCGAGGTCGCCGACTGGGTCAAGGTCCCGTACAACGAGGCCCGTTACGGCTCCAACAAGTGCGACCCCGACAACTGCGCCTGGTACGCGGTGCAGGACGGCGTCACCGCCTGGGTCGCCGACCAGAAGGCGGCCGGCCGCACCGACGCCCAGATCAAGTCGACGCTGACCCAGTACGACCAGTGGGACCGCTACGACTTCGACGGCGACGGCGACTTCAACGAGCCCGACGGCTACATCGACCACTTCCAGATCGTGCACGCCGGCGAGGACGAGTCCGCGGGCGGCGGCGCGCAGGGCGAGGACGCCATCTGGGCGCACCGCTGGTACGCCTTCGGCACCGACGCCGGCGCCACCGGCCCGGCCGACAACCAGCTCGGCGGCACCCAGATCGGCGACACCGGCATCTGGGTCGGCGACTACACCATCCAGCCGGAGAACGGCGGACTCGGCGTCTTCGCCCACGAGTACGGTCACGACCTCGGTCTGCCGGACCTCTACGACACCAACGGCGGCGACAACTCCACCGGCTTCTGGACGCTGATGTCGTCCGGCTCGTGGCTGGGCACCGGTCGCAACGAGATCGGCAACCTGCCCGGCGACATGACCGCCTGGGACAAGCTCCAGCTGGGCTGGCTGAACTACGACACCGCCAAGGCGGGCGTCAACTCCTGGCACAAGCTGGGCCTGGCCGAGTACAACACCAAGCACAAGCAGGGCCTGGTCGTCGAGCTGCCGAAGAAGGCGGTCACCACCGAGATCGTTCCCCCCGCCCAGGGCGAGACCCAGTGGTGGAGCGGCAGCGGCAACGACCTCAAGAACACCCTGACGCGCAGCGTCGACCTCACCGGCAAGTCGTCCGCCTCCCTCACCCTGGACGGCTGGTACGACATCGAGGCCGACTACGACTACCTCTACACCGAGGTGTCCACCGACGGCGGCGCCAACTGGACCGCGGTCGACGGCACGTTCGACGGGCAGCCGATCCAGCGCGACGGCAGTGACAAGCCGGCCCTGAGCGCCACGGTCGACGCCTACGGCAAGCTCGTCTACCCGCTCGACGCCTACGCCGGCAAGAAGATCGACCTGCGCTTCCGCTACCAGACCGACGGCGGACTGGCCATGAAGGGCTTCGCCGCCGACGAGATCGCGGTGACGGCCGACGGCGAGACCCTGTTCTCCGACAACGCGGAGACCGAGGACGCCGCCTGGACGGCGGACGGCTTCACCCGCAAGGGCGCGTCCTTCACCAAGGACTACGCCCAGTACTACATCGCCGAGAACCGCCAGTACGTGTCGTACGACAAGACCCTCGAGGTCGGCCCGTACAACTTCGGCTTCTCGGAGCGTCCGAACTGGGTCGAGCACTACGCGTACCAGAACGGCCTGCTGATCTGGAAGTGGGACACCTCCCAGGCGGACAACAACACCAGCCAGCACCCCGGCAAGGGCCTGATCCTGCCGATCGACTCGCACCCGACCGCGCTGAAGTGGAAGGACGGCACGGTCATGCGCAACCGCTTCCAGACGTACGACGCGCCGTTCAGCCGCTTCCGCACGGACGGCATGACGCTGCACAAGGCGGACGTCGCGAAGTACGTCCCGGGCTCGAAGGGCGTCTCGGTCTTCAACGACCGCAAGAACGACTACTACGACCCGGCGAACCCGACCGGCGGTGTCAAGATCACTGACACCAACACGAAGATCAAGATCCTGAAGGAGGCCAAGAACGGCTCGACGATCGAGCTCGAGGTTGGCCCCGCGGGCAGGTAAATAGCATCTGCCCAGGTCAGAGCATGATCGGCGGTGACCCCCTGGCGGGTCACCGCCGATCCGTGTTTAGGTGCGTCCTGTGGTTCTCTTATTGACACCGGGTCCGGTGACCCGACCGACCCAGGCTGACTCGGGGGTATGACCGCATGGCCGCAGGAGGCTTCTGCAAGCTGCCGAACGGCACGGTGGTGGTGGCACTGAACCTGCCCAGCCCCGCCGGGCCGGAGGCCGGGGGAGTGCGCTTCCTCGTCCACGCCCAGAACCGGGCGCGCGCCCTGACCAGGCTGCGCAACCTGGGGCTGCGCAGCGTCTACCTGCGGGGCAACGCGGCCCCGCCCACCCCGGACGAGGTCACCGCGGTGCTGCACCACCCGGACGGCCTGATATGGCGTACGGCACCGGTGACGGGCGCGATGGCCGGCCCGGACCTGGTCCAGGAGCTGTGGCACCCGATCCGTGCCCTGCTCAGACGCCCGACCGCCCAGATGTAGAGGCTCGGCCCTACTGCACGACCGGCTTCCCGGACAGCTCCACGCCCGCCTCCCGCAGCTCCTCCAGCGCCCGCTCGGTGGTCTCCGCGGCCACCCCGGCGGTCAGGTCGAGCAGCACCTGCGTACGGAAGCCCTCGCGGGCGGCGTCCAGGGCGGTGGCCCGCACGCAGTGGTCGGTGGCGATGCCCACGACGTCGACCTCGTCGATCTCGCGGGACCGCAGCCACTCGGCGAGGCCCGTGCCGTTCTCGTCGGCGCCCTCGAAACCGCTGTAGGCGGCCGTGTACGCGCCCTTGTCGAAGACGGCGTCTATCGCGCCGGAGGCGACGGCGGGCGCGAAGTTCGGGTGGAAGCCGACCCCCTCGGTGCCGGCGACGCAGTGCGCCGGCCAGGAGTGGACGTAGTCCGGGTTGTCGGCGAAGTGGCCGCCCGGCGCGATGTGGTGGTCGCGGGTGGCCACCACGTGGCGGTAGCCGGCGGGCGCCTGCCCGATCAGCTCGGTGATGGCGGCGGCCACGTCGGCACCGCCGGACACCGCGAGGCTGCCTCCCTCGCAGAAGTCGTTCTGCACGTCTACGACGATCAAGGCGCGGCGCATGGTCGGTGTCCTTCGACTGGGGCGAGTGCGGGTCGGTGCGAATCGGACGGGTGGGGCTGGTTCCTGCGGGTGGTACGGGGCTCGTTCGGCCCTTGCGGGGCCGCACCAGCATTAGCTACCCGAGCCCCCCTGCGCGTACTCCGTCGGAATGACGGGTTCCCCTCGGGAGAGCTGGGTGGCGGACAGCGGAAGGTTGGCGCGGGCGGCCGCGTGGCGGTCCCGGACGGCGTCCAGCGGCTCGCGGGCGACGACCTCGCCGCCCTTGACCAGCTCGACCAGGAGCTGGCGGTCGGCGAGATCGTCGGGCACCGGACCGGTGCCGACCACCTCGGCCTCGGCGTACCCCTCGGCGTCCAGGCGCCGGGCGGCCCACTTGCGGCCGCCGACGGAGGTCTTGCCGCCGCTGGACCTCTTGGCCACCGGCACCAGCGGCGCGCCCTCCTCACCGGACTCGGCGCGGGCGACCAGCTTGTAGACCATCGAGGCCGTCGGGTGCCCGGAGCCGGTCACCAGCTGGGTGCCGACGCCGTAGGCGTCCACGGGCGCCGCCGCCAGCGAGGCGATGGCGTACTCGTCCAGGTCCGAGGTCACGACGATCTTCGTCTCGGTGGCGCCCAGCTCGTCCAGCTGCTGGCGCACCCGGTGCGCGACCAGGAGCAGGTCGCCGGAGTCGATGCGCACCGCGCCCAGCCCGGGCCCCGCGGTCTCCACGGCCGTACGGACGGCCTCGGCGACGTCGTAGGTGTCCACCAGGAGCGTGGTGCCCGCGCCCAGGGAGTCCACCTGGGCGCGGAAGGCGTCGCGCTCGTTGTCGTGCAGCAGGGTGAAGGCGTGGGCGGAGGTGCCGACGGTGGGGATGTTGTAGCGGAAGCCGGCGGCCAGGTCGGAGGTGGTCGCGAAGCCGCCCACGTACGCCGAGCGGGCGGCGGCGACGGCGGCCAGCTCGTGGGTGCGGCGGGCGCCCATCTCGATCAGCGGCCGGTCGCCGGCGGCCGACGACATGCGGGAGGCGGCGGCCGCGATCGCCGAGTCGTGGTTGAGGATGGACAGGATCACCGTCTCCAGCAGCACGCACTCGGCGAAGGTTCCCTCCACCCGCATGATCGGCGAGCCCGGGAAGTACATCTCGCCCTCGGGGTAGCCCCAGATGTCGCCGCCGAACCGGTACCGGCCGAGCCAGTCCAGGGTCTCCGCGTCGACGATGTCCGTCTCGCGCAGGAAGCGCAGGACGTCCGCGTCGAAGCGGAAGTTCTCCACCGCGTCCAGCACCCGTCCGGTGCCCGCCACGACGCCGTAGCGACGGCCGTCCGGCAGTCGCCGGGTGAAGACCTCGAACACGCTCCGCCGCCCGGCCGTACCGGCCTTCAGGGCGGCTTGGAGCATGGTCAGCTCGTACTGGTCCGTGAAGAGCGCCGTCGAGGGGACGTCCACCGGCAGCCCAAGGTCCGCTGTGTTCATATGACGGATCGTACCCCCATTTCGTCACTCTGACGATTTCGGGCGCCGACCGGTCCGGTGACGCCCGCCACAGGCCCGTTTGTGCGGGTGCCCCCCTGTGGTGGCAGCATGGGCACTGTGACGGCAGCCGCACCCATGGAGATCGAGAAGACCGAGCCGGCGGAGGAGGTCTTCGCCGTACCCGAGCCCGACGTGCCCTGGGTGACGATCGTCCACAACGATCCCGTCAACCTCATGAGCTACGTGACGTACGTCTTCCAGTCGTACTTCGGCTACTCGAAGGACAAGGCCACCAAGCTCATGATGGACGTCCACCACAAGGGCCGGGCGGTCGTCTCCAGCGGCAGCCGGGAGGAGATGGAGCGGGACGTACAGGCCATGCACGGCTACGGTCTGTGGGCCACCCTCCAGCAGGACCGGAAATGAGCCCGGAAACGAACCACGCCCGCCCGCAGGACGGAAGCAGCTGAATCGCCTTCATGCCCGGACAATTCGAACCGCTCCCCGGCGGCGGCGCGGCCGTCGCCCTCGACGACGTCGAGATCTCCATCATCCGCTCCCTGGCCGTGCAGCTCCTGGAGCTGATCGGCCCCGGACCCGCCGAGGACGCCTCCGACGACCCGCTCGCCGAGCTGTTCGCCGAGGGCCCGAGCGAGCCGCCCTCCGACCCGGTGCTGCGCCGCCTGTTCCCGGACGCCTACGGCGACCCCGAGGGCGCCCCGCAGGCGCAGGAGGCCGAGGAGCAGCGGGCGCACTCCGCGGAGTTCCGCCGCTACACCGAGAACGACCTGCGGGCCGGCAAGCGGGACAACGCGCTGACGGTGGTCCGCACCCTGGACGCCCTGTCCTCGGCGTCGGCGGGCGAGGAGGGCGCGGTGCTGAAACTGTCGCCCCAGGAGTCCCAGCAGTGGCTGCGCGCCCTGAACGACCTGCGCCTGGCGATCGGGTCCCGGCTCGAGATCGCCGACGAGGACGACACCGACCTGCTCTACCGGCTCCCCGACGAGGACCCGCGCAAGCCGATGGTGATGGCGTACCTGTGGCTCGGCGGGCTCCAGGAGTCGCTCGTCGCGACGCTTATGCCCTGAACGGACCGTTTTCGTGACTCTCCGTGGTCATGTGTCCGCTCAGCGGAGCCTCAAATCCGGATAACGATCCCGTCAAAGCCGCACCCCTTTTTGACGAAAAGGGGTGCGTTTTGTCCGGTTCTCCCTGTGTGACACGTCACAATCCACCCCTGTGATCAGCGTCGCGGTCGTGGTAAATCTTCACGACCGCCCGGCGAACACCACCCGAATGTTCGGCCGGGTGCGCCACCGAGCCGGCAGACCGCCGGCCAGGCACCGAGCGGGATGTGAGGCCCGCTCAGCTCCATCATCCGGGGGGATCGAGACCCGATCCGAGGCCGCGTCAAGGCCCGGATCGGCATGGAGAAAGGCGCACCACACATGACCTCTGCGCAGGTCGACACGGACAAGGCCCCCGAGGAGGGCTACGAGCGCGGGCTCAACAGCCGCCAGGTCCAGATGATCGCGATCGGCGGCGCCATCGGCGTCGGCCTCTTCCTGGGCGCCGGGGCCAACATCGCCAAGGCCGGCCCCAGCATCATCCTCATGTACGCCCTCGCGGGCGTGATCATCTTCTTCATCATGCGGGCGCTCGGCGAGCTGCTCCTCTACCGTCCCGTCTCCGGCTCCTTCGCCGAGTACTCGCGCGAGTTCCTCGGCCCCTTCTTCGGCTACTTCACCGGCTGGACGTACTGGCTGATGTGGGTGGTCACCGGCATGGCGGAGCTCACCGCCGCCGCCATCTACATCCACTACTGGTTCCCGGACATCCCGCAATGGGTCTCGGCCCTGGTCTTCCTGGTCCTGCTGTTCGTGGCCAACCTGATCTCGGTGAAGCTGTTCGGCGAGATCGAGTTCTGGTTCTCGATGGTCAAGGTCACCGCCATCATCGGCATGATCGTGATCGGCGTCGGCGTCCTCACCCTCGGCTTCAGCCAGGCCGGCGACACCGCCGCCGTCTCCAACCTGTGGGAGTTCGACGGCTTCTTCCCCAAGGGCATCGGCTCGTCCCTGATGACCCTCCAGGGCGTCATGTTCGCCTACCTCGCCGTCGAGCTGGTCGGCGTCACCGCCGGTGAGTCCGAGAACCCGGAGAAGACCCTCCCCAAGGCGATCAACACCCTGCCCTGGCGCATCGCCCTCTTCTACGTCGGCGCCCTCACCGTCATCCTGGCGGTGGTCAAGTGGACCGAGTTCGCCGAGGGCGTCAGCCCCTTCGTGGAGGCCTTCACCGTCATCGGCATCCCGGCCGGCGCCGGCATCGTCAACTTCGTCGTGCTCACCGCCGCCCTGTCCTCCTGCAACTCCGGCATGTACTCCACGGGCCGCATGCTGCGCACCCTCGCGGACAACGGCGAGGCCCCCAGGGTCTTCAACAAGCTGTCCTCGACCAAGACCCCGGCCATCGGCATCGCCGTATCCGTCGTCTTCATGGCCATCGGCGTGGTCCTGAACTACCTCGTCCCGGAGAAGGCCTTCGGCTACGTCACCTCCGTCGCCACCGCCGCCGGCATCTGGACCTGGCTGATGATCCTGATCAGCCACGTGCTGTACCGCCGCAAGGTCGTCGCGGGCCGCCTGCCCGCCTCCTCCTTCCCGGCGCCCGGCGGCTCGGTCTGCTCCTACATCGCGATCGCCTTCCTGCTCTTCGTCACCTGCCTGATCGCCTACGACGCAGACGCCCGCGTCTGCCTGTACGTGATGGCCGGCTGGGCCGTCGCCCTCGGCATCGGCTGGGCGGTGCTCAAGAGCCGCAACCCGCGGATCACCGAGCGGCCCGGCGAGCCGGAGTTCGAGAAGATCGGCTGACGGACCCGCCGACCGCCCCTGACCAGCGCCTTCGCGCGCACTCCAGGACGTCCGGCCGCCGGGGACGCTCGTGGTGTCCCCACGGCCACCGCTCAGGATGTCCGGCATACGGGCTCCTCCGTACCACCCACCGGTACGGAGGAGCCCGTCTGCTTATCCTGGCCGCATGCTGACCATCACACAGGCCCTGTACGACCAGATCGTCGCCCACGCGCGCGCCGACCACCCCGACGAGGCGTGCGGCGTGGTGGCCGGCCCCGTCGGCGAGGGCCGCCCCGAGCGGTTCATCCCCATGCTCAACGCCGCCCGCTCGCCCACCTTCTACGAGTTCGACTCGCAGGACCTCCTGAAGCTCTACCGCGAGATGGACGACCGCGACGAGGAGCCGGTGGTCATCTACCACTCCCACACCGCCACCGAGGCCCACCCCTCCCGCACCGACATCACCTACGCCAACGAGCCCGGTGCCCACTACGTCCTCGTCTCCACCGCGGACACCGACGGCGCGGGCGAGTTCCAGTTCCGCTCGTTCCGCATCCTGGAAGGCGAGGTCACGGAGGAGGAGGTCAAGGTCGTCGAGGCGTACTGATCTCGCACAACGGACGGAAAGAGTCCATCAGGTGAGATCACACTCCGGAAGCCGGGCCGGGAATCGATACGATGAGCCCATGGTTCTTCTCGACGTGAGCGAAAAGGCGCCGGGCACACTGCTCGTGGCGCGGCTGCACGTCGACCTGTGCAGGCTGAAAAGCGCCATCTGTTGATCCTCGCCGCCGCCGTACGGCCGTGAGCCGCGGCGTGCAGACGTGTGCCGCCGCGCGCCCTACGAACCCACGACAAACTTCCGACAGGAGCACTCAGCCATGGCCATCGAGGTCCGCATCCCCACCATCCTCCGCCAGTACACCGACGGCCAGAAGGCGGTGGAGGGCAACGGGGACACCCTCGCCAAGCTCTTCGCCGACCTCGAGACCCGGCACACGGGCATTCAGGACCGACTCATCGACAAGGCGAACGGCGAGCAGCTCCGCCGCTTCGTCAACGTCTACCTGAACGACGAGGACGTCCGCTTCCTGGACGGCATCGAGACCAAGCTGTCCGACGGCGACAGCATCACGATCCTGCCGGCCGTCGCCGGCGGCATGGCCTGATCGCCGATGCGCTACGACTCCCCGCTGGCCGCGGTGGGCAACACCCCTCTGGTGCGCCTGCCGCGGCTGTCGCCGTCCGAAGACGTCCGCATCTGGGCCAAGCTGGAGGACCGCAACCCGACCGGCTCGATCAAGGACCGCCCCGCGCTCCACATGATCGAGCAGGCCGAGAAGGACGGCCGTCTCACCAAGGGCTGCACGATCCTGGAGCCCACCAGCGGCAACACCGGCATCTCGCTGGCCATGGCCGCCAAGCTCAAGGGCTACCGCATCGTCTGCGTGATGCCCGAGAACACCTCGCAGGAGCGCCGGGACCTGCTCGCCATGTGGGGCGCGGAGATCATCTCCTCCCCGGCCGCGGGCGGCTCCAACACCGCCGTACGGGTCGCCAAGGAGCTCTCCGCCGAGCACCCGGACTGGGTCATGCTCTACCAGTACGGCAACCCGGACAACGCGGGCGCCCACTACGCCGGCACCGGCCCCGAGATCCTCGCCGACCTGCCCTCCGTCACCCACTTCGTCGCGGGCCTCGGGACGACGGGCACGCTCATGGGCGTCGGCCGCTACCTGCGCGAGCACAAGCCGGACGTGAGGATCGTCGCCGCCGAACCGCGCTACGACGACCTCGTGTACGGCCTGCGCAACCTCGACGAGGGCTTCGTACCCGAGCTGTACGACGCCTCCGTCCTCACCACCCGCTTCTCCGTGGGCTCCGCCGACGCGGTCACCCGCACCCGTGAGCTGCTCCAGCAGGAGGGCATCTTCGCGGGCGTCTCCACCGGCGCCGCCCTGCACGCCGCGATCGGCGTCGGGAACAAGGCGGTCAAGGTCGGCGAGAGCGCGGACATCGTGTTCGTCGTCGCCGACGGCGGCTGGAAGTACCTGTCGACCGGCGTCTACACCGCCGAGACGACCGAGGCGGCCATCGAAACCCTCCACGGCCAGCTCTGGGCCTGACGGTCCTCCCGCACGACGGCCCGCCCGCACCACCGCCCCGTGACGTACGCGTCGCGGGGCGCGTCAGTTCTCGGGCCCTTCGCCGGACCCGCCCCGCCCGTCCGGGGGCCGCCGCCCCCGGCCGCGAGGCCGCCGCCCCCGGCCCCAGCCGTCGACGACCGTGGCGACGAGCGCGAGCAGGACCACCGCCGCGAAGACGAGCCACCAGGACGTGTTCATACCGACGACCGTACCGGCGCACACCACCGCCGCGCGCCCCCTCCATCACCCCGCGCGCCCCACTTCCAGCCGAACCGGTGATCCCGCAGGTGAGTTCGCCCACAACGGCCCCTGGCGGAGGAGCGACCACAGGTTTTGCGCCTTACGCTCGACAAACCGCACGACCCCCGTCTCTCCACACGCGCCAGCGGAGGTTTCTGCTTCATGAAGCTCACCGTCGTCGGCTGCTCGGGGTCGTTCCCGTCCGCGGAATCGGCCTGCTCGAGCTACCTCGTCGAGGCCGACGGCTTCCGGCTGCTCCTCGACATGGGCAACGGCGCCCTCGGCGAGTTGCAGCGCCACTGCGGTCTCTACGACCTCGACGCGATCTTCCTCAGCCATCTGCACGCCGACCACTGCATCGACATGTGCGCCTACTTCGTGGCGCGCTACTACCGGCACGACGGCGGCCGCTGCGCGCCGCTCCCGGTCTACGGACCCGAGGGCACCGAGCACCGGCTGACCACCGCCTACGCCGACACCCCCTCCGCCTCCTCCATGAGCGAGGTGTTCGACTTCCACACGGTCAAGCCGTCCACCTTCGAGGTCGGCCCGTTCACCGTGCACACCGAGCGCGTCGCCCACCCCGTGGAGGCGTACGCCATCCGCGTCGAGCACGGCGGCCGCTCGCTGACGTACTCCGGCGACACGGGAGTCACCCCCGTGCTGGACGAACTCGCCCGCGACACGGACCTGTTCCTGTGCGAGGCCGCCTTCACGCACGGCAAGGAGGACATCCCCGACCTGCACCTCAACGGACGCGAGGCGGGCGAGAGCGCCGCCCGCGCCGGCGCCCGGCGCCTGGTGCTCACCCACATCCCCCCGTGGACCGACCCCGAGATCAACCGCGCCGACGCGCGCGAGGTCTACGACGGGCCCGTGGACATCGCCGCGGCGGGCGCGGTGTACGGGATCTGAGCCCAGGACACCCCGGAGACAAGGAAAGGCCCCGGAACCTTCGCGGTTCCGGGGCCTTCCCCATGCCGTACGCCGTGCGGTCCCGCCGTACGGCGAGGGCTCACGCCTTGGTGAGGTCCTCGACCTCCTCCTCGGGCTCGCGGCCCGGGGTCTTCAGGTTGAACTTGACGATCGCGAAGCGGAACGTCACGTAGTAGATCGCCGCGAAGACCAGACCGATCGGGATGATCAGCCATGGCTTGGTGGCCAGGTGCCAGTTCAGGGCGTAGTCGATGGCACCGGCCGAGAAGTTGAACCCGGCGTGCACACCCAGGCCCCACGTCACGGCCATCGACACGGCGGTCAGCACCGCGTGCAGCACGTACAGGACCGGCGCGATGAACATGAACGAGAACTCGATCGGCTCGGTCACACCGGTGACGAACGAGGTCAGCGCGAGCGAGACCATCATGCCGAGGACGGCCTTGCGGCGCTCGGGGCGGGCGGTGTGCGCCATCGCCAGCGCGGCGGCCGGCAGACCGAACATCATGATCGGGAAGAAGCCGGACTGGAAGATGCCGGCGGAGGGGTCACCGGCCAGGAAGCGCGTGATGTCGCCGTGCACGACGTCACCGGCGGAGTTGGTGAAGTCACCCAGCTGGAACCAGGCCACCGTGTTCACGAACTGGTGCATGCCGACCGGGATCAGCGCGCGGTTCACACCGCCGAAGAGGGCCGCGCCGCCGGAGCCGAGGCCGGTCATCCACTCGCCGAAGTTGGAGATGCCGGTGCCGATGGGCTCCCAGACCAGGCCGAAGAAGACACCCACCACGATGCCGACGAACGCCATGATGATCGGCACCAGGCGACGGCCGTTGAAGAAGCCGAGCCAGTCCACCAGCTTGGTCCGGTGGAACCGCTGCCACAGCACGGCGGCGAGCAGACCCATGATGATGCCGCCGAGCACACCCGGGTCGTTGTACGTCGCGGCGACGTCCTCGCCCTTCTGGACCACCGCCTCGGTGACCGGGAAGGCCTCGAGCACCTTGCTGTAGACGAGGAAGCCGACCACCGCGGCCAGCGCGGTCGAGCCGTCGGCCTTCTTGGCGAAGCCGATGGCCACGCCTATGCAGAACAGGATCGGCAGCGAGCCGGTGAGGGCACCGCCCGCGTTGTTGAAGACGGCGGCGACCTTGTCCCAGCCGAGACCGTCCTTGCCGAAGATGTCGTCCTGGCCGAGCCGGACCATGATGCCCGCCGCCGGCAGCACGGCGATCGGGAGCTGCAGGCTGCGTCCTACCTTCTGCAGCCCCTGGAAAAGACCGGATCCCCGCTTCTTTGCGGGGGCCGCCTTGTCGGTGGCGGTACTCATGCTTCCTCCATCGGGTGGTGGTCTACACCACTCAGTGGTGTAGACCTGTTGTAGCACGATGAAGGCCACGTAAGGAACCCGTGATTCCGCGACCGGAGCGCTACGCGCAGTACGCGGCCAAGTCCCCTGATCACAGGCGTGCGAGGGCGCGGAGAAGGCCCCCGGACCGACGGTCCGGGGGCCTTCGCGAGACCACCCTCAAAGGGTACGTGAGGTCGACGAGAGGTCTACACCTTGGTGACGTCCTCCACGTCTTCCTCGGGCTCCCGCCCCGGGGTCTTCAGATCGAACTTCGTGATCGCGAACCGGAAGACCACGTAGTAGACGACCGCGAAACACAGCCCGATCGGAATGATCAGCCACGGCTTCGTCGCCAGGTTCCAGTTGATGACGTAGTCGATCAGCCCCGCCGAGAAGCTGAACCCGTCCTTCACCCCCAGCGCCCACGTCACCGCCATCGACACCCCCGTCAGCACCGCGTGCGCCGCGTAGAGAAGGGGAGCGATGAACAGGAACGAGTACTCCAGCGGCTCCGTGATCCCCGTCACGAACGACGTCAGCCCCACCGACAGCATCAGGCCCCCGACCTCCTTGCGCCGGTGCGGCTTCGCGCAGTGCGTGATCGCCAGCGCCGCCGCCGGCAACGCGAACATCATGATCGGGAAGAAGCCCGTCGTGAACTGGCCCGCGGTCGGATCACCCGCCAGGAACATGTTGATGTCACCGTGCACCACCGTGCCGTCCGGCTTCGTGTACGAACCGAACTGGAACCACATCGGCACGTTCAGGAACTGATGCAGGCCGATCACCAGCAGCGCCCGGTTCGCCAGCCCGAACACACCCGCGCCCCACGCGCCGATCCCGGTCATCCAGTCGCTGAAACTCTCCAGCGCGTCACCGATCGGCGGCCACACCCACAGACACAGCGCCGCGAACACGATCGCCACGAACGCCATGATGATCGGCACCAGCCGGCGCCCGTTGAAGAAGCCCAGCCAGTCCACCAGCTTCGTCCGGTGGAACCGCTGCCAGAAGTACGCCGTCAGCAACCCCATCACGATGCCGCCGAAGACACCCGGGTTCTGGAAGACGAACGCCGTCACCTCACCGTCGCCGCCGGTCGGTTGGCACCCGACCTGCGGCACCACCTCCGACCCCTCCGGGCAGTCCTCCGGAAACTGCCGCAGCACGTTGTAGTAGACGAGGAACCCCGCCACCGCCGCCAACGCCGTGGAACCGTCGGCCTTCTTCGCCATGCCGATGGCCACACCCACACAGAACAGCAGCGGCAGCCCCAGCGACCCGTCGAGCAGCGCACCGCCCGCGCCCGTCATCACCTTCGAGACGTTCGTCCAGCCCAGACCGTCGTCCCCGAACACGTCCGGCTGCCCCAGCCGGTTGAGAATGCCCGCGGCGGGCAGGACCGCGATGGGCAGCTGAAGACTGCGACCCATCTTCTGCAGCCCCTGGAACGCCTTGTTCCAGCGGACTCGAGCGGGACTGACCGTGCTGTCGGCACTCATCCGGTCTCCATTCGGTCGCCGGTACACTGGTGTAGACCAGTAGACGGACGGCTCCGCCGTCGTGAGCCATCATTCGGCACCGACCGCATGACCGCTCGCGAAGTTGGGCCAACTGTGGGTTACTGCGACAAAGCGGCTCGGATCAGGGAGAACCAACATGGCCAGCAAGGCTGAGAAGATCGTCGCCGGCCTCGGCGGCATCGACAACATCGACGAGATCGAAGGCTGCATCACCCGACTCCGCACCGAGGTCAACGACCCCGACCTGGTCAACGAAGCCGCCCTCAAGGCCGCCGGCGCCCACGGCGTCGTCAAGATGGGCACCGCCATCCAGGTCGTCATCGGCACCGACGCCGACCCGATCGCCGCGGAGATCGAAGACATGATGTGAGCCACCGGTCCGACCACCGGCTCACCGGCAAGGGGCCTCTCCCACCGCGGGACAGGCCCCTTCCCCATGGGCCGCTAGGCTCACCCGCATGTCACGCATCGACGGCCGCACCCCCCAGCAGCTCCGCCCCGTCACCATCGAACGCGGCTGGAGCAAGCACGCCGAAGGCTCCGTCCTCGTCTCCTTCGGCGACACCAAAGTCCTCTGCAACGCCTCCGTCACCGAAGGCGTCCCGCGCTGGCGCAAGGGCAGCGGCGAAGGCTGGGTCACCGCCGAATACGCCATGCTCCCCCGCGCCACCAACACCCGCGGCGACCGCGAGTCCGTCAAGGGCCGCATCGGCGGCCGCACCCACGAGATCAGCCGCCTCATCGGCCGCTCCCTGCGCGCCGTCATCGACTACAAGGCCCTCGGCGAGAACACCATCGTCCTCGACTGCGACGTCCTCCAGGCCGACGGCGGCACCCGCACCGCCGCCATCACCGGCGCCTACGTCGCCCTCGCCGACGCCATCACCTGGGCCCAGCACACCAAGCGGCTCATCAAGCCCAGCCGCAAGCCCCTCACCGGCACCGTCTCCGCCGTCTCCGTCGGCATCATCGACGGCACCCCGATGCTCGACCTCCCCTACGAGGAAGACGTCCGCGCCGACACCGACATGAACGTCGTCTGCACCGGCGACGGCCGCTTCGTCGAGGTCCAGGGCACCGCCGAGGCCGAGCCCTTCGCCCGCGACGAACTCAACGCCCTGCTCGACCTCGCCGCCGCGGGCTGCACGGAACTGGCCGAACTCCAGCGCAAGGCGCTCGACGAGACCCTCGACCGGTAACGCGAGCACCCCGGCCCGCAACGCGGGTAAAGGGAACACCAAAGGCGCGCAACTCGGCCGCCCGACGGAGCGTCCCTAGCAGTACAGCACCACGGGCGTACGGCAGCGGACTCTGCCGTACGCCCGCTGCCGCACCGCACACGGGCCGCCCGGCCCTGTCCCAAGGGGAGGACCGAGACCCATGGCCGCGAGCCGCCACCGCCGCCTTCGCCGCACCGCCACCGCCGTCGCCACCGTCGCGACCATCGCGCTGACGGTCGGACTCACCACCGGCTGCGACGCCGTCGACAAGGCACTCGACTGCGTGCGCACGGCCGACGCGATAGCCGACAGCGTCACCGAACTCCAGCAGGCCGTGGAGAACACGGACGACCCCACCCAGTGGGAGGAGTCCCTCGACTCCATCGACAAGAACCTCGGCAAGATCGGCGACCAGACCGACAACGCCGACGTCAACAAGGCCGTCGACGACCTCGGCAAGGCCGTCGACAACGTCCGCACCTCGGTCGAGAACGGCGACGAGACCCCCGACCTCAGCCCCGTCACCGACGCGGCGGGCGAACTGACGAAGGTCTGCACGCCGTAGGGGAGGGCTCGGACCGGCAGGGCGGGGGGTCCGGAATACTGACCCCCATGACCCGCCTCATCCTCGCCACCCGCAACGCCGGAAAGATCACCGAACTGAGGGCCATCCTCGCCGACGCGGGCCTGCCGCACGACCTCGTCGGCGCGGACGCCTACCCGGAGATCCCCGACGTCAAGGAAACCGGCGTCACCTTCGCCGAGAACGCGCTCCTCAAGGCCCACGCCCTCGCCCGGGCCACCGGCATCCCCGCCGTCGCCGACGACTCCGGCCTCTGCGTCGACGTCCTGAACGGCGCGCCGGGCATCTTCTCCGCCCGCTGGGCCGGCCGCCACGGCGACGACAAGGCCAACCTCGACCTGCTCCTGGCCCAGATCGCCGACATCGCCGACGAACACCGGGGCGCCCACTTCGCCTGCGCGGCGGCCCTGGCCCTGCCCGACGGCACGGAGCGCGTGGTCGAGGGCCAACTCCGCGGCACCCTCCGCCACGCCCCCGCCGGCACGAACGGCTTCGGCTACGACCCGATCCTCCAGCCGGAGGGCGGGACGAGGACCTGCGCGGAACTGACGGCGGACGAGAAGAACGCGATCAGCCACCGCGGCAAGGCGTTCAGGGCGCTGGTGCCGGTGGTGCGGGAGCTGTTGGGGTGATACTCACAGAAGGGGCCGCCCAACGGACGGCCCCCTTCTCGTGCGGCCGGTGGGATTCGAACCCACACGGGCTTTCGCCCACGGCGATCTAAACGCCGCTCGGCTGCCAGTTACGACACGGCCGCTCAAAACCGGTCACAGTGCTCGACCGGTGGCAGCCAGTGTACGGGGGCAACGGGTCACCCTGCGAGGGGCGCCTCGCCTTTCCGGCGACACCAGGTCTCCGTCATGGCGTGGCAGTTGGGACAGAGGTACCGCAGGTTCTCCCGACGGTTGTCCCGCCAGTTCCCATTGACATGGTCGATCTGAAGGGTGATGCGTCGGCCGAGCCATTCGCCGGTGCTGCCGCAGGTTTCGCAGGAGTACGGCACCCCGATCTCACCCAGAGCCCTGTGCAGTTGGGCCCTGTTGGTTCGGCAGGCGTGAGACGGGAGAACGATCAGCACTCGGTGAGCAGTAGACGCTGGGGCGGGCGGCTCTGCTCGCCCCCAGGACCTGCGCTCGAAATGACTGGTGTCGATACCCAGTCGCGCGACCGTGCGTCGGACTCGGCGATGGTTGACGTCACAGACCTCCAGCCCGAGGCCTCGCATGACGTCGGCATAGCTTGTGCAACACGGCACAAGATCGCGTAGCTGATCTTCGGGAATATGCAGGCGCCGGTGCGAGAAATGACTCGTGTCGATGCCCTGGACGTTCATCATGCGACGCAGTGTGGCCCGCGAGCGGCTGTCGTCCGGTACGCCCAGCGCACGCGCGACGGCCCGCACGCTGGTCACTTTTGCCGCTGCGGTACGCAGTTCACCGGTAGTGAAAGGCAGGTCTACGTCGGCCTGGTTGAGGCCGGGGAAGTGGCTGACGTCGATTCCTGCTGCGCTGATGCGGCGTCGGATGTGGGACAGGGTTCCGGTGGCCGGGGTCGCACCCAACTTCAGCGCCACCTCCCGCAGAGAGGACGACGAGGCGGCGGCCTCAGCGATGGCCGCGTCGGGATACTTGCGCCAAGGGCTGCGCTTGACGAAGTGGCTCGTGTCCAGCCCGTATCCGTCGACCCTTTCCTGGAGCACCCGTCTCTGGCCGCCGCTCGCCTTGAGGCCGAGGCGCCGCATCAGGTCTGTCCAGTTTCGAGCTTCGGCCACGGCATCCTTCAGCCGTTCCCGGCTGTACGCACTGGCCCCCATAGGATCCCCTCCGTCTCCGGCCACGCGTTCGCGGCCTCGTACGGAGTAACGAACCGTTTATCGGACAGTCACGTACGACATGCGGAAGGGCCCGTACCGGAAAGCTCCGGAGGAGCTTCGGTACGGGCCCCGCCGAAAGGGGTCTCAGATGCCCAGGTCCTTGATGATCTTGGCCACGTGGCCCGTTGCGCGGACGTTGTAGAGGGCGCGTTCCACCTTGCCCTGCTCGTCGACGACGATCGTGGAGCGGATGACGCCCAGGTACGTCTTGCCGTAGTTCTTCTTCTCGCCGAAGGCGCCGTACGCGTCGAGGACCTTCTTGTCCGGGTCGGCGAGGAGGGTGACCTTCAGGGACTCGGTGTCGCGGAACTTGGCCAGCTTCTCCGGCTTGTCGGGGGAGATGCCGATGACGTCGTACCCGGCGCCGGTCAGCAGCTCCAGGTTGTCCGTGAAGTCGCACGCCTGCTTCGTGCAGCCGGGGGTAAGCGCCGCAGGGTAGAAGTAGACGATGACCTTGCGGCCCTGGTGGTCGGACAGGGACACCTCGTTGCCGTCGGCGTCCGGGAGGGTGAAGGCCGGGGCCTGGTCCCCGGGCTGGAGTCGCTCGCTCATCGATCCAGCGTAACGGGGGGTCCTGACAGTGCGAGCGGGCCTGGAGCTGACAGACTGTCCGGGACAGTGTCGGAAGACTTCGGAGGCGTACGGTGGCGGACACGTCGGACATCAGAACCCCGGCGCAGATCGAGGCGGACATCAAGCGCCGCCGCGAGGTGCTGGCCGAGACGCTCGACGAGCTCGGGATGCGGGTGCACCCCAAGACGATCGTCGACGACGCGAAGGCCAAGGTGGCCGCCAGTGTCGATCACACGCTGGGACGGGCGTACGTCCAGGTCAACCGGGTGGTCAGCGATGTGAGGGCGCAGTTCGTGGACGAGCAGGGCGCCCCGCGGATGGAGCGCGTCGTGCCGGCCGCGCTGGTGGTGGCCGGGGTCGTGGGGCTGCTCGCGTTCGGCGGCACCCGGCGGCGCAGGCGCTGAGCGGGGGCAGGTAGGTTCAGGGCGTGAGCGCCAAGAAGAACGAGCACCCCCAGGACGACAAGCTGCCCATCCGGATGCTGCACGACCGCGTGCTCGTGCGGCAGGACTCCGGCGACGGCGAGCGGCGTTCCGGGGGCGGCATCCTGATCCCCGCGACGGCGGCCGTCGGCAAGCGGCTGGCCTGGGCCGAGGTCGTCGCGGTCGGGCAGAACGTGCGGACCGTGGAGCCGGGCGACCGGGTGCTGTACGACCCGGAGGACCGTGCCGAGGTCGAGGTGCGGGGTGTGGGCTACGTGCTGATGCGCGAGCGTGATCTGCACGCCGTGGCGGCGGACCGGTTCGAGGGGTCGGAGGACTCCACCGGGCTGTACCTCTGAACCACGGGTCCAGGTGGGACTTCGGGGGCTGGTGATCAAGGTCACCAGCCCCTTTCTCCTGTCTCCGCCTGTCTTTGCTACGTTGGGAAACACCCGACGAGACGCGCCGTACCGGGCCAGGAAAAGACGACGCACCCCGTTCAGTTCGTTCACGGAGGTGCCTGTCATGGCGTGGGTTCTGCTGTTCGTCGCCGGTCTGCTCGAGGTCGGCTGGTCGATCGGGATGAAGTACACCGACGGTTTCACCCGGCTGTGGCCGAGTGTGTTCACGGGTGCCGGGATCGTCGCGAGCATGGTGCTGCTGTCGTACGCGGCCCGGACGCTGCCCATCGGTACCGCCTACGGCGTGTGGGTGGGGATCGGTGCGGCCGGGGCGGCGGTGCTCGGCATGGTGGTGCTGGGGGAGCCGGCGACCGCCGCCCGGATCTTCTTCATTTGTCTGCTGCTGGTCGCCGTCGTGGGGTTGAAGGCGACCTCCGGTCACTGACGCCGGGGGGTGCCGGGGAAGCCGGGGAGACCGGTGTCGGAGTCGCCGCCGCCCGCGCCGTCGGTGGCCCCGCCGCCCGGGTCGGTGCCGCCGTTGGAGGAGTCGCCGGAGTCGCCGGAGTCGCCGCCCGAGTCGCCGCCGCCCGTGGGGCCGGGCTCGGTGCTGGGGCCGCCCGAGCCGGGGGTGCCGCCGCCGGTCGTCGGGGGACCGGTCTCGGTGCCGCCGGAGTCGCCGGGCGGGGTGCTGCCGCCGGAGTCGCCCGGGGTCCGGGTGTCGTCCTCCTCGTCGGTGGACGGGGCGTCCGGGTCGCCGCTGCCGCTCTCGTCGCCGTCGCCGGGTTCGTCCGAGGAGTCGCTGCTCGGGGGCGCGGTGACGTCGGCGCCCGTCTGGAGCTGGAGGTCGAAGTCGGCGACGGGTTCGCCCTCGAGGGCGTTGCGGGTGTACTGGCTCCAGATCTCGGCGGGGGCGCCGCCGCCGTTGATGCGGGGGAGGCCCATGGCGCCGTAGAGGGGCTTGTGGGCGGCGGTCTTGGGGTCCTGGCCCATGACGGCGACGACGGTCGCGAGGTCGGGGGTGTAGCCGGCGAACCAGGCGGCCGTGTCCTCCTCGGCGGTGCCGGTCTTGGCCGCGGCGGGGCGGCCGACGGCCTGGGCGGCGCTCGCGGTGCCGTTCTGGACGACGCTGCGCAGGACGGACGTGGTGGTGTCGGCGGCCTCGCGGCTGACGGCCTGGTGCTCGCGCCGCTCGGGCAGCTCGATCTCCTGCTTGCCGTCCTTCGTGACCTTCTCGACCAGCGTGTAGGTGCTGTGCCTGCCGTGGTTGGCGAGGGTCGCGTAGGCCTCCGCCATGTCGAGGGGGCTGGCGGTGGCGACGCCGAGGGCGATGGAGGGGGAGGGGGTCAGTTCGGGCGTGTTCTTGGAGAGTCCGAGGTCGATCGCGGTCTGCTTGACCTTGTCGGAGCCGACGTCGACGGCCATCTGGGCGTACACGGCGTTGATGGACTTGTCGGTGGCCTCGCGGACGGTGACGTGGCCGTAGTCGCGGTGGTCCTCGTTCTCGGGGGCGTAGCGGCCGCCGGCCCAGCCCTGGACGGGGCGTTCGCTGGTGCCGTCGTAGCGGGTGTTCGGGTTGATCGTCTGGCCGCTCTGCGTCTCGGAGTGGTTCTCGACGGCGGACGTGAACACGAAGGGCTTGAAGGTGGAGCCGACCTGGAAGTCGCGGCGGGTGGCGTTGGGCGTGTACTGCTTGACGTAGTCGATGCCGTTGTACATCGCGACGACCTTGCCGGTCTTCGGGTCGACGGAGGCGCCGCCCGCGCGGACGTAGGTGTCGACCTTGCGTTCCTTCTTGTCCAGCTGGGACATCAGCTTGTCGTCGACGGCCTTGACGAAGGCGTCCTGCTTGTCCTTCTGGAGGGTGGTGGTGATGCGGTAGCCGCCGCGGCCGAGTTCCTCCTCGTCGACGATGCCGTTCTCGATCAGGTACTTCTTGACGATGTTGACGACGTAGCCGCGCTGTCCGGACATGTTGGTGGAGATCGTGGACTGCTTGGGCTTGGGGAACTTCGCGGCGGCGCGGTCGGAGGGGCTGAGCCAGCCCTTGTCGACCATGCCGTTCATGACGTAGTTCCAGCGGGCCTCGGCGGCGGGCTTGTTCTCGGGGTGGGCGACGACGTCGTACTGGCTGGGTGCGTTGAGCAGGGAGGCGAGGTAGGCGCCCTGGGCGGCGGTGAGGTCCTTGGCGTCGACGCCGAAGTAGGCCTGGGCGGCGGACTGGATGCCGTAGGCGCCGCGGCCGAAGAAGCTGGTGTTGAGGTAGCCCTCGAGGATCTCGGCCTTGCTCTTCTCGCGGTCGAGCTTGATCGCGATGAAGAACTCCTTCACCTTGCGGGTGACGGTCTGGTCCTGGGCCAGGTAGTAGTTCTTGACGTACTGCTGGGTGATCGTGGAGCCGGACTGCTTGCCCTTGCCGGTGGCGGTGTTCCAGCCGGCGCGGACCATCGCCATGGGGTCGATGGCGGACTCGGTGTAGAAGTCGCGGTCCTCGGCGGCGAGCACGGCGTGCTGGGCGTCCTTGGAGATGCGGGCGAGGCCGACGCTCTCGCGGTTGACCTCGCCGTCGCGGGCGAGGACGCTGCCGTCGGCGTACAGGTAGACGTTGGACTGCTTGGTGGCGAGCGCGTTGGCGGCGGGGATCTGCACCAGGTGGTAGCCGAGGAAGAAGCCGCCGACGATCAGGAGCAGGCCGACGACGACGGTGCTCAGCACGATGCGCCAGGTGGGGATCAGCCGGCGCCAGCCGGTGCGCCTCGGCCGCTTGGGCTTCTTCGCCTTCCCGGCGGCCTCCGGTGCTCCCGACGCCCAGCCCCGGTTCGGCTGCTGTGGCTGCGGCTGCGGCTCGTCGCTCATCTCGTGCACGGACTCCTGTTTCATTTCGTACGGTTTTCGTACGTCTGAGTTCTTCTGAAGAAGACTCTCGCACCGTGGGTTCCGTTCCCACTCGACGGCACACCCGTGAAATTCCGTGGCAGGGGCCTTGGCGGTCGCACTAGGCTCCTGCGCTTCGGTGCCGGTCGGAGGGGGAGGTCTGTGAGTGCGGGCTCGGGGCGGTTGTACGGGGCCGTCGCGGCGGGTGGATTCCGACGGTACGCGACGTATCGGGCGGCCACGGCGGCCGGGGTGTTCACCAACACCGTCTTCGGACTGATCCTCGTCTACACCTATCTGGCCCTCTGGGACGAGAAACCGCAGCTCGGAGGGTACGACCAGGCGCAGGCCGTGACGTTCGTGTGGCTGGGGCAGGCGCTGCTTGCGGCGCTGGCGATCGGCGGCGGGGGCTTCGAGGACGAGCTGATGGAGCGCATCCGTACGGGTGATGTGGCCGTCGATCTGTACCGTCCGGTCGATCTTCAGCTGTGGTGGCTGGCGGCGGACGTGGGCCGGGCGGTGTTCCAGCTGCTGGGCCGCGGGGTGGTGCCGTTCGTGTTCGGATCGTTGTTCTTTCCGGTGGCGCTGCCGCGTGAGGTGAGCGTGTGGGCGGCGTTCCTGGTGACGCTGGTGCTGGCGATGCTGGTGGGTTTCGCGCTGCGCTATCTGGTGGCGCTGTCGGCGTTCTGGCTGCTGGACGGGACCGGGGTGACGCAGATGGCGTGGCTGGCGGGGCTGTTCTGCTCGGGGATGCTGCTGCCGCTCAACGTGTTCCCGGGGGCGCTCGGCGACGTGGTGCGGGCGCTGCCGTGGTCGTCGCTGCTCCAGGCGCCGGCGGACGTGCTGCTCGGGGAGGCGGATCCGCTGCGGACGTATCTGTTCCAGGCGTCCTGGGCGGTGGCGCTGCTGGCGCTGGGCCGGCTGGTGCAGTCGGCGGCGACGCGACGGGTGGTGGTCCAGGGTGGCTGAGGCGGGCGGCACGGAGGTACGGCGCGGGCGGGTCGTCGAGGGGGTGCGCACATACGGGCTGATCGCGGGGATGTGGATCAGGTCGACGATGGCGTACCGGACGTCGTTCGCGCTGACGACGTTCGGGAACTTCGCGATGACCGCGCTGGACTTCGTGGCGATCCTGCTGATGTTCTCCCGCGTCGACGCGCTGGGCGGCTGGTCGCTGCCCGAGGTGGCGTTCCTGTACGGGCTGTCCGGGGTGTCCTTCGGTCTGGCCGACCTGGCGATCGGCTCGATGGAGCGGCTGGGGCGCCGGGTGCGGGACGGCACGCTGGACACGCTGCTGGTGCGGCCCGTGCCGGTGCTCGCGCAGGTGGCGGCGGACCGGTTCGCGCTGCGCCGGCTGGGCCGGGTGGTGCAGGGGCTGCTGGTGCTCGGGTACGCGCTGGTGGTCCTCGACGTCGACTGGACGGCGGGGAAGCTGCTGCTGATGCCGGTGGCGCTGCTGAGCGGGGCGGGGATCTTCTGCGCGGTGTTCCTGGCGGCGGGGGCGTTCCAGTTCGCGGCGCAGGACGCCTCGGAGGTGGCCAACGCCTTCACCTACGGCGGTACGACGATGCTGCAGTACCCGCCGACGGTGTTCGCCCTCGACCTGGTGCGCGGGGCGACGTTCGTGGTGCCGCTGGCGTTCGTGAACTGGCTGCCGGCGAGCTATCTGCTGGGGCGGCCGTATCCGCTGGACCTGCCGGAGTGGGTGGCGTTCACGCCGCCGCTCGTGGCCGCGGCCTGCTGCGCGCTGGCGGGGCTGGCCTGGCGGGCGGGCCTGCGTTCGTACCGGAGCACCGGGAGCTGAGGGAGCTGAGGGAGATGCGGGAGATGCGGGAGATGGCGGAGACGGTGACGGAAGCGGTGGCGGAGGCGGGCGCCGCGCCCTTCATCGAGCTGGACGGTGTCGAGAAGGTCTTCGACGTGCGCAAGAAGACCGGTTTCATGAAGCGGGAGCGGCGGCAGGTGCGCGCCGTGGACGGGCTCTCGTTCACGGTGTCGCGCGGCGAGATGGTGGGCTACATCGGTCCCAACGGCGCCGGTAAGTCGACGACGATCAAGATGCTCACCGGCATCCTGACGCCGAGCGGCGGCCGGCTGCGGGTGGCCGGCATCGACCCGTCCCGGGACCGGACCCGGCTGGCGCACCGCATGGGCGTGGTCTTCGGGCAGCGCACGACGCTGTGGTGGGATCTGCCGCTGATCGACTCCTACCGGCTGATGCACCGCATGTACCGCGTCCCCGACGCCCGTTACCGGGAGAACCTGGACCGTTGTGTGGAACTCCTCCAGCTCCAGGACCTGTTGGACGTGCCGGTGCGGCAACTGTCGCTCGGCCAGCGAATGCGCGGCGACATCGCGGCGGCGCTGCTGCACGATCCGGAGGTGCTCTACCTGGACGAGCCGACGATCGGTCTCGACGTGGTCTCCAAGAACAAGGTGCGGGGATTCCTGCGGGACTTGAACGCGGAGCGCGGCACGACGGTGCTGCTGACCACGCACGACCTCCAGGACATCGAGCAGCTGTGCTCGCGGGTCATGGTCATCGACCACGGCCGGCTGATGTACGACGGTCCGCTGGACGGCCTGCACGAGGTGGGGGAGAGCGAACGCACCCTGGTGGTGGACCTGGAACGGGAGTTGCCGCCGATCGACGCGCCGGAGCCCGCGCGGGTGGTGCGGGTGGAGGGGCCGCGGCAGTGGCTGGCGTTCCCGGCGTCGGCGTCGGCGGCCGGGCTGGTGGCGGCGGTCGCGGCCCGGTATCCCCTGGTGGACCTGTCGGTGCGGGAGCCGGACATCGAGTCGGTGATCGCGAAGATGTACGCGGAACGCGCGGGCGCGTAGTGTCCGGCGCGGTCACCTCGTAGGCTGCTGTTCATGACCGACGACGCCCCGGAACTCCGCGCATCCGACGCCGACCGTGAACGAGTCGCCGAGGTCCTGCGCGACGCCCTCGCCGAGGGGCGCCTGGACATGACCGAGTTCGAGGAGCGGCTGGACGCCACGTACAGCGCGCGGACGTACGGCGAGCTGGCGCCGATCACCCGTGACCTGCCGGTCGGCACGGTGGCCGAGGCGCCCCGGGTGTCGATGACCAAGGAGCCCGCCCGGGACGGGGGCTGGGCGGGGCGGATCACCGGCGCGGAGCCCTCGTCGACCTGGGCGGTCGCGGTGATGTCCGGCTTCCAGCGCAAGGGGCGCTGGACGGTGCCGGGGCGGTTCAACTGCTTCGCGTTCTGGGGCGGCGGGGAGATCGATCTGCGCGAGGCGGACTTCTCGGCCGGCGAGGTCGTGATCAACTGCGTCGCGATCATGGGCGGGATGAACGTGGTCGTGCCGCCGGGTGTCGAGGTGATCGTGCGCGGCATCGGCATCATGGGCGGCTTCGACCACAGCGAGGAGGGCGTCCCCGGCGACCCGGGCGCCCCGCGCGTGGTCGTGACGGGCTTCGCCTTCTGGGGCGGCGTCGGCGTCGAGCGCAAGGTGACGCGGGCGGAGCGGCAGCGTCTGAAGGAGGAGCGCCGGCAGGAGAAGCTGGAGCGCAGGGCCGCGCGGAGGGAGCTGCACTCCGCCGCCCGGGAGGACGCGGAGGACGCCCACCGCAGGATGCTGGACGACCACCGGGACATGCTGCGCGAACACCGCGACGACCGCCGCGACCGCCGCGACCTGCGCCGCGAGAACCGCGACCGCCGCAGGCACGGCGAGGACTGACGCCCGGACCGCCACGGGCGGGGCCACTCGTGCCGGAGGCGCGTGAACGGGGCAGCCCGTGGGCCCGGCGGATGTGCGCAGCGTGCCGGCCGGGGCCGCGTGGAGCGCCCGTCGGGCCGGGGACCCTGCGCTGCACCGCCCGGGCCCGTCGGGCCGGGACGCGTGCCGCACCCGCCCGAAACCCGGAGGCCGGGGACGTGCGCCGCGTCCGCCCGGAACGGGGGGCGGTGGACGTCTGCCGTGTCCACCCGGAACGGGAGGGGTGGGGACGCCTGCCGCGCCAGCCCGGGCTCGCCCGGCCGGGTCGTCGCGGAGCCCCGTGTCGGCCGGGTGCCGTGGACGGAGGGACGGGGCGGTTGCTACCGGCGGCCGGTGCTCGGCCTTGTACGGCACCGCCCGGGCCCGCCTGACCGGCACCGTGGTGGCGCGCCCGGTGCCGAGCGGGGCCCGTTGACACGGTGGGTGGTCCCCCGCGGGACGGTGTTCGGATGGTGCGGCGCCGGGGCGGTCGCCGCCCGCGCCCGGCACCGCGGCCGGACGGGGCACCGCTCCCGGCACCGCGCCCCGCCCGGACGGCCCTACGCCTCGACCGGCACCGCGCCCTTCAGCGCGTCCAGGTCGAGGATCTCGCCCATGCGGGCGTAGCCCTTGTCGCCGGGGTGGAGGTGGTCGCCGCTGTCGTAGTCGGAGCGCATCCGGCGCGGGTCGTAGGGGTCGCGCAGGGCCTTGTCGAAGTCGACGACCGCGTCGAAGATCCGGCCGGAGCGGATCTCCTCGTTGATCTCCTGCCGCATGGTCTCGCGGGCCTTGGTGTAGCCGCCGTAGCCGCCGAACGGTGTGATCGTCCCGCCGACGACCCGCAGTCCCCGGGCGTGGGCCTGGTCGACGAGGGTGCGCAGGCCGGTGAGGACGGCGTCGCGGTCGGCGAGTTCCGGGCTGTGCAGGATGTCGTTGACGCCGAGGAGGATGACGACGACCTTGACGCCCGTGCGGTGCAGCACGTCGCGTTCGAAGCGGCTCAGGCCGCTCGGGTTGTCGGCAGGCCGGCCCGTCCTGCCGGTCAGGAGCCGGTTGCCGCTGATGCCCTCGTTCACGACGCTGTAGCGGGGCGTGTCCCGGCCGTCGCCCGCCGCGTCGTGCAGCCGCTCGGCGAGGACGTCGGTCCAGCGGTGGTTGGCGTCGACGTCGGCGCCGAGACCGTCGGTGATCGAGTCGCCGAAGGCCACCACCGTGCCGTCGGCCTCGTGGCTCAGCACGTCCAGCGCGGTCAGGTAGCGCCAGTACGGCGTGGGCGTGGTGTACGCGACGCCGGTGACGTCCGCCGTGCGGTCGCCGTCGGCGAGGTAGCTGGTCTGCCGGGCCATCGGGTGGTAGGTCACCGGCCCGGACGGGATGGGGGAGTACGTGGTGACCAGGACGTTCGCCCCGTACGGGATGGCGATGCGGGCGACGTCGCTCATCACCTGGCCGCCCGCCGGGATGATCACCCGGGCGCTGCCGCCGAAGGTCAGCCGGCGCATGGTGTCGGCGGTCGCGGCGGCCGTGTCGGGTCCCGCGGCCAGGGCTATCGAGGCGTGGGTGACGGTCAGGGGCGACTGGCCGTACAGGTTGGACAGGGTGATGCGCGCGCTGGTGCCGCCGACCGAGGTGTGCACGACGTTGCGCACGGAGCGGCCCGCCATGCCGGTCGTCCCGGTGCCCGGCTCGGCCGCCGCCGGCGCGGTGGCCCAGGCGCCCACCCAGGCGCCGGTGGACGCGGGGGCGACGTCTCCCCGCGGGAGGCGGCCTCCGGCCCGCAGCGCGTGGTCCCTGGTGCCGTCGTCCGCGGACGCTCCGGCGTATATGGCCGCGGAGATCGCCACTATCAGGGTGACGATCGCCGCGAGCAGGGCACGGTGCTTGGTGGGGGGCGCCCCCGCACCCCCGTCACGACCCCGGGTCATGCTGTGCTGTTCTCCTCGGGCGAGGGGAGCCCCGAGGCTCCGGTCCGATGAACCCATGATGCGTCATGGGTGGAGGAAGTGCCGCGGGAGCCCCGGGCGTTCCCCCTCCCGGGGACAGACGCCGGGAACTTGTGTTCCGTTCCGGGAGTCGGTCATGAAGGGACAATGTGTGAGGGACGTATCAGCGAACGGTGGAGCGGATGGAACGCACGAAAACGGAACTTCCCGGCGGCGCGGGGGGCGGCACGGGTGGTTCCGGCGGCGCGGGGGCGGGCACCGGTGACGGCGGCGCGGGCGTGGTGCGCGACCGGGCGATGACGTCCTTCAGCCCGGCCGACGAGGAGAAGCGGCGCGGCGTGCGCCGGATGAAGCTCACCGCCACCGGCCTGCTGCTCTTCGTCGCCGTGGTCTACGTCCTGGCCGAGTGGGCCTCCCACCGGGGCGCGGGCGCCTGGGCGGGCTATGTGTCGGCCGCCGCCGAGGCCGGCATGGTCGGCGCGCTCGCCGACTGGTTCGCGGTCACCGCGCTCTTCCGCCACCCGCTCGGCATCCCCATCCCGCACACCGCGATCATCCCGAAGAAGAAGGACCAGCTGGGTGTCTCGCTGGGCGAGTTCGTCGGCGAGAACTTCCTCTCCGAGGACGTCGTACGCCACCGGCTGCGCGCCGTCGGCATCGGCAGCCGCCTCGGCGCCTGGCTCGCCGTGCCCGAACACGCCGACCGGGTGACGGCCGAGCTGTCCGCCGCCCTGCGCGGCGCCCTCACCGTGCTGCGCGACTCCGACGTCCAGGCGGTGGTCGGCGAGGCGATCACGCGCCGGGCCGACGCCCAGGAGATCGCCCCCGGCATCGGCAAGATGCTGGACCGGGTCGTCTCCGACGGCGGTCACAAGCGCGCCGTCGACCTGATCGTCTCCCGCGCCCACGACTGGCTGATCCTGCACGGCGACTCCGTGATGGACGCCGTACAGGGCGGGGCGCCCGGCTGGACCCCCCGGTTCGTCGACCGGAAGATCGGCGACCGGGTCTACAAGGAGCTGCTGCGCTTCGTCACCGAGATGCGCGACATGCCCGCCCACCCCGCGCGCGGCGCCCTCGACCGCTTCCTCACCGACTTCGCCGCCGACCTCCAGTCCGACACGGAGACCCGGGCGCGGGTGGAGCGGCTGAAGACCGAGGTGCTGGGCCGCGGCGAGGTCCAGGACCTGATCGCGTCCGCCTGGACGGCCGTACGCTCCATGATCGTCTCGGCGGCGGAGGACGAGCGCAGCGAACTGCGGCTCAGGGTGCGCGCCTCGCTCCTCTCCCTGGGCACCCGGATGGCCTCCGACCCCAAGGTGCAGGGCAAGGTCGACGGCTGGGTGGAGGGCGCCGCGGTCTACGTGGTGACCACCTACCGCAAGGAGATCACCTCGCTGATCACCGACACCGTGGCGGGCTGGGACGCCGAGCACACCACCAAGAAGATCGAGGCCAACATCGGCCGCGACCTCCAGTTCATCCGCATCAACGGCACGGTGGTCGGCTCACTGGCCGGGCTGCTGATCTACACGGTCTCCCGCATCCTGGGGGCGTAGCCCCGGACGCGGCGCGTGGCGTGGCCGGTCCCGGGCACACGTGAGGCGTTCGCTCGACGGAGAGCCCGACGGAGAGGGTGCCATGGCAGCAGAAGCGTCGTCGTCGGGCTCGGTGCCCGCCTCCACCGGGACGGTCACCACGGCCGTCCCCGCCCGGCTCGACCGGCTGCCCTGGTCGCGCTGGCACTGGATGATCGTGATCGGCCTGGGCACCGTCTGGATCCTGGACGGCCTGGAAGTCACGATCGTCGGCAACGTCGCCGGACGCATCGCCGAGGACGGCAGCGGCCTCGACATCAGCTCGGCGCAGATCACCGGCCTCGCCGCCGCCCTCTACGTCGCGGGGGCCTGCTCCGGCGCCCTGTTCTTCGGCTGGCTGACCGACCGGCACGGCCGCAAGAAGCTGTTCATGCTGACCCTGGTGGTCTATCTGGCGGCCACCGCGCTGACCGCGGTCTCCTTCGAGTCCTGGTGGTTCTTCCTCTTCCGCTTCCTCACCGGCTTCGGTATCGGCGGCGAGTACGCGGCGATCAACTCCGCCATCGACGAGCTGATCCCGTCCCACTACCGGGGCCGGGTCGACCTCATCATCAACGGCAGCTACTGGCTCGGAGCGATCGGCGGCGCCCTGCTGTCCATCGTGATGCTGGACACCGACATCTTCGCCAAGGACGTCGGCTGGCGGCTCAGCTTCGCCCTCGGTGTGGTCCTGGGCCTGGTGGTGCTGCTGGTGCGGCGGCACGTCCCGGAGAGCCCACGGTGGCAGTTCATCCACGGGCAGGGCGAGAAGGCCGACCGACTCGTCTCGTCCGTCGAACGGGAGATCGAACAGGAGAAGGGCGAGAAGCTCCCGCCGCCGGCCGGTGAGATCACCATCCACCAGCGCAAGTCCATCGGCTTCGGCCTGATCGCCAAGACCGTCTTCCGCCGCTACCCGCGCCGCGCGGTCCTCGGCCTGTCCCTCTTCATCGGCCAGGCCTTCCTGTACAACGCGATCACCTTCGGCTTCGGCACCATCCTCATCACGTTCTTCGACGTGCCGACCGGCAGCACGGGCTACTACTTCGCCGTCATCGCCGCGGGCAACTTCTGCGGCCCGCTGCTCCTCGGCCACCTCTTCGACACGGTCGGCCGCCGCATCATGATCTCCAGCACCTACCTGGTCTCCGGCCTCCTGCTCTTCGGCACGGCCTGGCTCTTCGACCGCGGCTCGCTCACGGCGACGACCATGACGGCCTGCTGGTGCGTGGTGCTGTTCTTCGCCTCGGCGGGCGCCTCCAGCGCGTACCTGACCGTCTCCGAGATCTTCCCCATGGAGACCCGGGCCATGGCCATCGCCTTCTTCTACGCCCTCGGCACCGCCGCCGGCGGTATCAGCGGCCCGCTGCTCTTCGCCGACCTGACCGAGTCCGGCGTGGTCGGCGACACGGTCCTGGCCTTCCAGATCGGCGCCGGTCTGATGTGCGCGGCCGGCCTGGTGGCGGCGTTCCTGGCGGTGAAGGCGGAACGCCGTTCACTGGAGGACATCGCCGAGCCGCTGTCGACGGCGGCACCGGACGCGCCCGGAACAGAGGGCTCCGGCACGAAGACCGCGTAGCGTCGCACACGTAGCCCCGAACCCGGCCGGCACAGTCGTCGAGGAGCCCTCCGATGAGCATCCGCAGGATCGTCCCCAACATCCACGTCGAGGCCGAGGAGCAGTGGAACACGAGCCGCGAGTTCTACGGCCTGCTCGGCTTCGAGGAGGTCATGGACATGGGCTGGGTGACGACCCTGGCCTCCCCGTCCAACCCGACCGCCCAGATCAGCCTGTTCACCGAGGAACGCACGGCGCCCGTCGTCCCCGACCTCAGCGTGGAGGTCGAGGACGTCGACGCGGTCTACGACCAGGTCGCCGCGTCGGGCGCCGAGATCGTACGGGAGCCGCGGAACGAGGAGTGGGGCGTACGGCGCTTCTTCGTACGGGCCCCGGACGGCCGGGTGATCAACGTGCTGACCCACCTGCCCTGAGCGGACGTCCCTCCTCAGGCGCGCCGGTCGGCGACCGCCCAGGAGGCCAGCGCCACCGCGCCGGCCACACCGAACACGGCGGGCCACGCGCCGACCTTCTTGGCCAGCGGGTGCGACCCGGCGAACCCGGCGACGTACGCCGCCGTCAGCGCGCCCGCCGCCCTCCCGCCGGCCCGCTGCCGCCACTGCTGCGCGGCGGCGGCCCCGGCGACGGCGAGCACGGCCCCGCCGAGCTGCCGCTTCTTCGTCCAGCGGGCCACGCCGTACCCGCCGACGAGACCGCCCGCGGCGACCACCGCGCTGGGAACCTTCGCCATCTCTGCCTCCTGCTCCGACCGCGGCCGGACCTGCTCCGGCCGTACCGGCTTGTCGGCTTCGAGGCTAATCCCCGCCCCTTTCGGCCGAACACCGAGCCCTGATCGCGACACTCGCGGGTATCCGCTCCGTTGGGGGGGAGAGACGAGCCCCGGAGGAGACCGATGACCGCGCAGCGCCCCCGCACCTACGATCCGCCGCGCCCCCGGACGGTCACGGTGGACGGCGCCCGTGTCGCCTGCTGGGAGTCGGGACCGCCCGGCGCCGAGCCGGTGGTCCTCCTGCACGGCTACCCCGCCGACCACCAGTGCTGGCGCCACCAGGTCCCGCCCCTGTCCGAGCGGTACCGGGCCGTCACCCCGGACCTCCTCGGCTGGGGCGCCTCCGACCGCCCCCTCCACCTGTCCTTCGACTACGACACGGAGGTCGCCCGGCTCGGCCGGCTCCTCGACGCGCTGGGCCTCGACTCGGTGAACCTGGCCGGGCACGACTACGGCGGCTTCCTCGCCCTCGGCCTCGCCCAGACCCACCCCGCGCGGGTACGGCGGCTCGCGATCCTCAACAGCCGCGCCCACGCCACCTTCACCCGCCGCTGGTACGCCGTGTTCAGCCTGGTCGGCCTCGTCGGACGCACCCCCGCCCTCCGCGGCCCGGCGACGCGCCTGCCCTACGCCGCCCTCCACCGCCGCGCCTTCGCCCCGCTCGTCCGCGCCGGGCACCTGGAACCCCGCGTCCTGGACGGCTACGTCGGCTGGATGGCCACCCCCGAGGGCCGCCGCTGGCTGCTCCACTACTTCGGCGACTACCGCACCCCGGCCCGCCCGGAACTGCGCCGGGGACTGGGGGACATCGCCTGCCCGACGGCGGTCGTCTGGGGCCGCGCGGACCCGTACCTCAGCCCGGCGATCGCGACCGGGCTGGCCGCGTCCGTGCCCGGCGCCGAGCTGACGCTGCTGGACGGCGCGGGCCACTGGGTGATGGACGAACGCCCGGACGCCGTGACGGCGGCACTGGGCCGGCTGCTGGAACGCACCACCCCGATCGGGTGAGACGCAGGTCACATACGGGCCGTGCTCCGGCCTGTCACATCGCGCCGCCGGCATCCGTCGTAGCTGTGTACGACCGAGAAGCCGATCAGGCACCGATGGAGAGGAACCCGTCATGGAAGCGCGTCTCAACATGTTCGCCAGCCCGCTCGCCGGCAAGATCCTGCGCCACATCAACTCCGCGGGCAAGGCCGTGAGCGACTCGACGCTGCCGGCCGCGACCCAGGAGCTGGTCAAGATCCGCGCGAGTCAGATCAACGGCTGCGGCTTCTGCCTCGACATGCACACCAAGGACGCCGCGAAGGCGGGGGAGACCTCGCTGCGCCTCAACCTGATCGCCGCCTGGCGGGAGGCCAAGGTCTTCACCGACGCCGAGCGCGCCGCCCTGGAGCTGACCGAGCAGGGCACCCGCATCGCCGACGGCGGCGGCGTCACCGACGAGGCCTGGGCGAAGGCGGCCGAGCACTACGACGAGGAGCAGCTCACCGCCCTGGTCGGGCTGATCGCCGTCATCAACACCTACAACCGCCTGAACGTCATCACCCAGCAGCCGGCCGGCGACTACGAGCCGGGGATGTTCGGCTGAAGCCGACGGCTCCGGCCGGACATCCCCGGCGCCCGGTCCCGCTAGGGCCTGCCGTCACATTCCCGCCTGCCCGGCGACGCCATGCACGCTCCCCCACTGCCTTAAGGGCGTGGGAGGTACCCCCACTCGCCGCACCGGGCGCCGACCACGTACAACCAGTACGCCGGTCGACGCCCGGCACGCCGAGAGCACGCACCTGACGCCGCCGGACCCGCCCTTCGGGCGGACGACGGGAATGTGACGGCAGGCCCTTGCCCGCCGCTCAGCCGGCGTGCAGCAGGACCGGGAGCCGCTGGTGGCCGTTGCTGATCAGGGATGGCACGGGCGGCAGCTCCTCGGCCGGGTCCGCGAGGCGGATGTCCGGGAAGCGGCCGAAGAGGCTCTCCAGCGCGAGGGTCACCTCCATGCGGGCCAGCGGCGCGCCCAGGCAGAAGTGGACGCCGTGGCCGAAGGCGAGGTGCTCCTTGAGCGTGCGGGTCGCGTCGAAGGTGTCGGCGTCCTCGTGCCAGTCGGGGTGGCGGTTGGCGGCGGCGTACGAGGCGAGGATCGCCTCCCCGCGGGCGATGGTCCGCCCGTCCGGCAGGGCGATGTCCGTGACCGCGTACCGCAGCGGCAGATGCTTGACCGCCGGTTCGTGGCGCAGCGTCTCCTCCACCACGTCGCCCCAGGTGACCTCGCCCTTGCGGACGAGTGCGAGCTGGTCGGGGCGGGTCAGCAGGGTGTGCGCGGCCTGGTCGATGACGTTGACGGTGGTCTCGTACCCGGCGCTGATCATCAGCAGCAGTGTGTCGCGCAGTTCCTCGGGCGAGAGGCGGTCGCCGTCGCCCTCGTCGTCCCGCGCGGCGATGAGCAGGGACGTCATGTCGTCGCCCGGCGTGGCGCGCTTGGCGGCGATCAGCTCGTCCAGGACCCCGTACAGACGCGCGGTGTTGGCCTGGGCCTCGGCCTGGTCGAGGGTGGTGTCGAAGACGCCGTCCACCAGGGCGCGGAAGCCGTCGCGCCGGTCCTCGGGCACGCCCATGAGATGACCGATGACCGCGATGGGCAGCGGGTAGGCCAACTCCTTGCGCAGATCGACCGGTTCGCCCGTGGGAAGCTCCGCGAGCCGGTCGACGAGCCCGGTCACCATTCCCTCCACGGCAGGCCGCATCGCGGCTATGCGGCGGGCGCTGAACGCGGGCGCCACCAGCCGGCGCAGCTTGCGGTGATTGGGGCCGTACGCGGTGAACATGTTCTCCACCGCCACCCACAGCGCCAGCGGCCAGGTGGTGACGACCTCGCCGAAGGCGGGCCAGTGCGCCCGGGCGTCCTTGGAGACGTCGGGGCTGGTGAGCAGCTGTTTGAGCAGGCCGGGGTCGCTCACCGACCAGGCCTCCACCCCGAGGACGTCCACCCGCGTGGCCGGGCCGCCCTCCCGCAGGGTGCGGTGCTCGGCGTGGTGACCGGCGCCGGTGGGGTCGAGGACGAGGGCGGGCTGCTGGGTCGCCATGACCTGGCTCCTTAGTGTGCGGCGGGTTGCGCGGCGGGGAAGGTGACGGGCAGGGATTCGAGGGCGCGGTGGAACGGGCCGGGGCGCCAGGCCAGTTCGGCGAGCGGACGGGCCAGGTCCGTCTCCGGCAGCGCGTCCAGGAGATGGGTGACCGCGGTCTCGGCGATCAGGTAGGCGTGCGAGCGGGCGGGGCAGGTGTGCGGGCCGGTGCTCCAGGCCAGGTGGGCGCGATTGCCGCCGTGCTGTCCCGCGGGCACGCCCTCGGTGAGGGCCGGGTCGTTGTTCGCGGCCGCCATCGAGATCACCACCGGCTGGTCGGCCGGCAGCAGCACGCCCTCCACGTCGATGGGGTACGGCGGGTAGGAGATGCAGTAGTTGGCCATCGGCGGGTCGGTGTAGAGGACGGCGTCGAGCGCGTCGCGCACCGTGGAGAGCCCGGCGTGCAGGTCCGCGGAGAACTCCTCGTCGGTGAGGATCTTCAGGATCGTGTTGCTGATCAGGTTGGTCATGGGTTCGATCCCGGCGCCGTAGAGCGTGACGAGCTGGTGGCTCATCTCCTCGTCGGTCAGCTCGACGGGGTGCAGGGCCAGCCGGGACGTGATGTCGTCGCCGGGGTGGGCCCGGCGCAGGGCCACCAGGTCGGACACGGCCCGGGCGAGGATCACGTTGCCCTGCTCGGCGTTGGTGGTGTCGAAGATCTTCGCCATGCCGTCGGCGATGCGCTGCCCGATCTCGTCCGGGCAGCCGAGCAGCGCGCTCAGGACGCTGAAGGCGATGGGGAACGAGTACTGGGTGAGCAGGTCCGCCGAGCCGGTCGCGCGGAACCCGTCGATGGCACCGTCGGCGACCTTCTCGACCAGGGCGCGCAGTCCGTGCTGGTCGACCCCGTCGATGGCGTGGGTGTTGGCCGACCGGTAGCGGGCGTGCTCGGCGCCGCCCGAGCGCAGCGCGTTGGGCCGCCACTCCATCATCGGCCGCACCGGGCAGGTCGCCGGGATCAGCTTCTCCCAGGCGCGCGGGTCGGCCGGGAAGTGCAGCGGGTCGTTCAGGATGCGGCGGGCCTGGTAGTAGCCGATCACCAGGGTCGCGGGAACGCCGGGTGCCAGGTCGACCGGGACCAGCGGGCCGTGGGTGCGGCGCATGCTCCGGTAGGCGGCGTGCGGATCGGCGGCGAACTCCGGTGCGTACAGGGCGATCCGGCCCGGCGGACCGGGGGGCACGGGCTCGGCGGAGGGCAGCGTCATCGGCGGGACTCCAGGAGGGCGGCTGGACGGTGCTCGGTGAGGTACTCGGTGAGCGTGATCAGGGCGTGCAGGGAGGAGATGCGGTCGCGGGCGTCGAGGTACGTCAGGGGCGTGGCCGGCTCCAGGGCCAGCGCCTCGCGCAGCTCGGCCTCGGGGTACTCCGGGGCGCCGGGGAAGGTGTTGATGGCGACGGCGTACGGGATGCCCGCGGCGTCCAGCAGACCGAGGGCGTCGTGCGAGGCGTCGAGGTCGCGGGTGTCGGCCAGGACGAGACAGCCGAGGGCGCCCTCGGCCAGGTCCTCCCACAGCGGCTGGAAACGGGACTGACCGGGCAGCCCGAACAGGTACAGCGCGAGCCGGCCGCCGGCCATGTGGATGCGGCCGAAGTCCATCGCCACGGTGGTCGTCGTCTTGTGCGGGGTGCCGCGCAGGTCGTCCACACCGGCGCTGGCCTGCGTGATCGGCTCCTCCATCCGCAGCGGCCGTACCTCCGAGACGCTGCCGATCAGCGTCGTCTTGCCGACGCCGAAGCCGCCCGCGACCACGATCTTCGCCGACCGGGTCACCGTGGCGGGGACGTAGGTGACGGCCCGTTCGGCCCGGTCAGACGAGGGAGCGGAGTCCACGGAGTACCTCCTGCAGCAGGTCGAAGTCGGGCTGGTCGTCGATCGCGGCGACCGGGCTGGAGAGGTGGCCGGAGTCCATCAGCGAGGAGACGAGGATGCGCACCGTGGAGGGCGGCAGCTCCAGCGCGGCGGCGATGTCGGCGACGGCCAGGCCGCCGTTCGCGCCGGAGAACAGCCGCATCACCCGGCGGGCGTCCGGGCCGAGGGTGTCCGTGGGGCCGGTCGCGGCGATGACCACGCTCTCCAGGCGCACGTCCTCGCGCGCACGGATCCGGCCCTGGGTGCGGACGTAGGGCCGGACCATGTCGGGGTCGCGCCGCGGCCCGCTCATACCGGTTGGCCGCCGTCCGCGACCGGCACGCGCTCCTCCGTGCCCAGCTCGTGCCCCACCCGGGTGGCGAGCCGCACCATGTGGTGCGAGATCAGGCCGACGTCGGCGTCGGGGCCGGTCGTGCACACCGACAGCATGGTGTTCTTCGCGGCGGTGGTCGTCAGCCCGATGCAGCCGACCGACTCGATCAGCAGCTGCCGCATCCCCGCGCCGCCGGTGAACTCGTCCCAGGCCTTGCCCGCCGCGCGCAGCGCCGCCGTCAGCGCGGCGAACCGCTCCCCGTCGTCCTGGCCGATCGTCTCGGTGCGGGCCTTCAGCAACCCGTCGCTGCTCATCAGCACGGCGTACCGGACGCCCTCGACGCTGCCGAGTTCCTGGTCCAGCAGCCAGCCCAGGCTGTTGGTGTGTGTGTCTTGCACGATCAGTGTCCTTCGTCGTCAGCGCCGTCGTGGGGGGTGGGGTGAGCGGCGGGGGAGTGGATGGCGTCGGCGGAGGTCTGCGAGGGCCGCTCCCCGTCCCGGCCCCGGCGGGTACCGGCCGCCCAGGCGGCGGCGACGGCGGGACGGCCGGGCTCGGTGTCGTCGGGGACGGCGGGGCGGCGTACGGGGGCGGGCGCGGGGGGACGCCGGCGGACGGTGAGGCCGCTGGCGGTCGTGGTGGCCGCGGAGGCGGGGGCGGGCGTGGCCGCGGGGGCGGGGGCCGAGACGGCGGGCTCGGGCTCGGCGGCGGGGGCGGCGACCGGCTCGGGCCCGGGCACGGGGGCGGGTGTGCGTGCGGCGGCCGGGGCGGGCGTGGCCGCGGGGGCCGGGGCCGAGACGGCGGGCTCGGGGGCGGCGACCGGCTCGGGCCCGGGCACGGGGGCGGGCGCGGGTGCGGCGGCCGGGGCGGGCTCGGGGGCGGGCGTGGCGGCCGGGGCGGGCGCGGTGGCGTCCGCGGGCACCGCCTGTGCCGTGGCCTTCGGCGGCAGCGCGCGGTTCACGGCCGGCGGCACCGGCTGGGCCGCCGACGGGTCGACGACGAGGTTCTTGGGCAGGACGACCATGGCCCGGGTCCCCTGGTAGATGTTGGGCGCGGTCAGCTCGACGCGGAAGCCGTAGTTCTCCGCCAGCAGGGACGCGACGCGCAGCCCGGTCTGGGGGTGGGCGCCGAGGCGGGTGATGTCGTCGCGCTGCTCGCCGGACATCACGTCGCTGGCCCACAGCAGCCGCTCGTCGTCCATGCGCAGCCCGGCGTCGTCCACGATCAGGAAGCAGGCGTGGTGCCCCTGCTCCAGCGAGACGTGGACGCTGGCGGCGGGCGGCGAGTAGCGCAGGGCGTTGTCCAGCAGTACGGCGAGCGCGTGCACGACCGCCTCCACGGCGCGGCCCTCGACCACCACGGACCCCATCTCGGGGTGCTTGATCCGCTCGTACCCCTCGATCCGGCCCATGGCCGCCCGCACGATGTCGGTCAGCGAGGTGGCGGGCCAGCGCCGGGACAGCTTGTCCCCGGCGAGCACGGAGTAACCGGACGCGGTGAGCAGCATCTGCTGCGCGAGGTGGTCGATCTCCACGAGCGTCGCGTACGCCTCGTCCGAGATGTGCCGCCGTACGCCCTGGCTGACGGCCCGGCCCAGCTTGGCCGAGCGGGCCACGACGTTGTTGGCGAAGCCGCGCACGGCCGCCCGGGCCACGCCGACGGACTCGTGCCGTACCTGCGCGATCTGCCGCGCGGTGTCCTGCCGCACCTGCTCGGCGGCGTGGGCCGCGGCCTGCTGGGCGGCCGCCCGCTCCCGCGCCCGTACGTCGCCCACGGCGGCCGCCACCGCGCCGGGCACGGCGCGCAGCCGCTCGGCGAGCGGGGTCCCGTCGAGCTGCGCCGGCACGGGCAGCCCGCCCTCGGGTCCCGTACCGCCGTGCCCGCCGTTCGCCGCCGCCGGGATCACGGTGGCGGCCAGTTGTCCCACGTACTGCTCGGCGGCGACGAGTTGCAGGGTGAGCCGGTCGGCGTGCTCGCGCAGCTGCTCGGCCCGGCGCCGGGCCTGCTCGCCCTTGCGCCGGAAGTACCACGCGGCCCCGACTCCGGCCACCGCCAGCACGGCGGTGGCGGTCACTATCAGTTCAGTCATCAGGTCCTCACGGATCGGAAGCCGTCGGTGTGGGCGAGGTGGCCGAGGCGGGACGGCGCACGGGGGCGCGGCGGAGGGGCGGTGTGCTGCGGCGGGTGCGCGGGCCGGCCCGATGCCGGCCGGGCTCTCAACGGGCCCCGGCGGACCGGTGTCTCCCATGGGCACCCCGTGCCGCGGAGTCGGCAGCGGCGCGGGCGGCGACGAAGGCGCACGACATGGAACTCCCAGGAACACGCGAGGACCGGTACGAGCAGGGGGCGCCGACGACGCGGACTCGAAGCGGGACGGGAACGCGCACCCCCGGCCACCACCTCGAACTCCCGTATCCGCGACCGGCGTTCGACGTACAGGAGGGGACACTACCGCTTGTGCTCACGCCTCGTGGCAGTCTCGTGACCGCGAACCGGAACGGTCGGCGGTTTGACGCGAAAAATACTCCGATGGCTGCCGAACCCCTTTGGCCGAAAAGGACGTTGGCCGCCTCGGCAGGCTCCTGCTAGAGGAACCCGAGTACCCCGTCGCCGTCGGTCGCCCCGTCGGTCGCACTGCCTGTGGCAGCGCCGGGCCGGGCGCCGGCCGGGATGCGGCCGGCGCCCCGCGCTCCGTCACGATCCCGAACTGAGCTGGTCCGTGATCTCCTTGATCCAGTCGGCCTTGCCGGCCGGGTCCATGAGGCTCGCCTCCCACGTCGCCCGATCCACCCCGTGGTCGTCGGGCCCGGCCTTGAGCACCACCAGCAGGTCCATCGCGGAACGGCGCAGTTCGGGCTCGGTGTCGGGGCTCGAGAGCATGGCGTAGAGCTTGTGCGCCGCCAGCTGGCGCTTGTACTTCGACACCTTCTTCCAGACCTTCATGGCGTGCTTCAGCGATTCCCAGGTGGGCTGCGCCTCCGGTACGGGCTCGCCGTGCGGCGTGTAGCGCTCGGGGTGGTGGGCCTCTTGGAAACGCCCGTAGCCCGACCGGGCTCCCTTGTAGCCGGCGGTGAGGACGACGAGGCCCGCCCCGACCGCGGCGACGATCCAACCGGCCGGGTTGGACGCGAGGGCTCCCGTGGCGACGATGGCCACGGTCGCGATGCCGCCCGCGCCCTTCAGCCCCTCGCCCAGCCCGCCGCCCATGCCTTCCTTGACGGCCTTGGAGGCCTGCTTCTTCCTCGCGAACTTCTTGGTCCCGTCCACGGTCCTCGCGTCGCCCAGGGCCCGGAGGTAGGTGAGTTTGACGTCGGCCTCGTGCCGCGCCGCGTCCTCGTAGGTCCGTGCGGCGGCGTCGAACTCCTCCCGCAGCCCCTCCCGGGCGGGCCCTTGTCCGAGCTCCTGCTGAAGCCTCGAGACCTGGTCGTACGCGGCTTTGGCGCGTTGCTCCGCCGCGTCCACCGGAGCCTTCAGGCGGGCCAGCAGTCCGGCGTGGGCGGTTTCGGCGTCCGGGAGCTTCCCCAGGGCCCGGTGCTTGCGGACCGCGCCCCCGACCTTGCCGAGGGCACGGATGCTCTTCGCCACACCGGCGACGCCGCTGAGCACACCGCTCGCCTCGGCGGAGGCCGCGGTGCTCGCCACGCCCTGCACCTTGATCGCCTCCTTGGCGATGGCTCCGGCGTTGGCGCCCGTACTGGCGAGGCTCATCCCCGCGTCGCCCGCCTTGACCTTGGCCTTCCTCCGCGCGTTGTGGTACCCGGCTCCGGTCTTCTTGCTCAGGGCCGTCTTCAGGTTCCTCAACGCGTCCGCGACGCCGGCCCCGAGTGCGAGGAGCTCCGCGCCGGCGCTCAGCGAGGCGCCGGAGAGTCCCGCGGCGGCCGCGTCGTGCTTCAGGACGGAGGCCGCCGACGCGCCGGCGGCCTCCGCCGCGGTGGCGTCCGGCTTCGCCGCGGCGGCCGCCTCTGCCGTGGCCTGCTGCCCGAGGCCCGCGGCGGTGGGCGCCTGGACACCCTTGCCCAGGGCGTCCGCGGGATCGAGGATCCGCTTTCCCTGGTCTGCGTTCTCGGCGATCTCCTTCAGGCGATCGCTCTTCTTCCCCGAGCCGGCCCCCGCCGCGCGGCGGGCCTCTTCTTCGCCGGTGCCTTCGGTCGCGGTGACGCGCGCCGCGTCCCGGGCGGTGTCGAGCTCCGTCTGGAAGAGGGGGGTGATCCCCAAGCCCTGGGTGCCGGACTCCGATCCGCGTCGGGTGAGGGCGGTGGGGTCGGGTCGGGTGTCGGTGTCGGAGCCGCGCCGGGTGCGACCCGACGCGGTGAAGCGGGCCGCGAGGGCGGCGCGGCGTTCCGCTTCCTCGGCGGCGGCACGTTCCGCGGCGGCGCGTTCGGCCGCGAGGCGTGCCTGCTCTCGGGCGGCGTCGAGCTCCGCCTGGAGACGGGGGTCGATCCCCGTGCCGTGGGTGCCGGACTCCGATCCGCGTCGGGTGAGGGCGGTGGGGTCGGGTCGGGTGTCGGTGTCGGAGCCGCGTCGAGTACGGCCCGAGGGGGTGAAGCGGGCCGCGAGGGCGGCGCGGCGTTCCGCTTCCTCGGCGGCGGCACGTTCCTGGGCGGCGCGTTCGGCGGCGAGGCGCGCTTCTTCGGCGGCGCGTTCAGAAGCGATGCGTGCTTCTTCTCTGGCGGTGTCGACGTGTTCCTCGAAACCGGGGTCGACCTCCATACCGTGGGTGCCGGACTCCGATCCGCGTCGGGTGAGGGCGGTCGGGTCGGGTCGGGTGTCGGTGTCCGATCCGCGCCGGGTGCGGCCCGAGGGGGTGAAGCGGGCCGCGAGGGCGGCGCGGCGTTCCGCTTCCTCGGCGGCGGCACGTTCCTGGGCGGCGCGTTCGGCGGCGAGGCGCGCTTCTTCGGCGGCGGTGCGTGCTTCGTCCCGGGCGGTGCCGACCTGTTCCTGGAAGACCGGGTCGACCTCCATGCCGTGGGCGCCGGACTCCGAACCGCGTCGGGTGAGCGGGGTGGCGTCCGGCCGGGCGACGGGGTCCGATCCGCTCCGGGCACGGCCCGGAGGGTCGGAGCGGGTGGCGGTGGTCGCCTCGAGTGCGGCGACGGGTGTCGAGGTGCTGGTGCTGGCGCTGGTGACGACAGCGGTGCCGGTGTCGGTGTCGGCCCGGACTTCGGCGACCGATGCGGGGCGGGTGCCGGACCCCGTACCGAGTGGGGCGCGGTCGGTCAGGACACCGGGGGCCGACCCGCGTCGCGCGAGGCCGGCCGGGGCGCGCCGGGCGCCGGGGTCCGAGCCGGGCCGGGTGGTGTCGGTTCCCGGGGTCCGCTCCAGCGTCCTGCCCCTGGCGCGCTGCACCGTGGCGGTCGCCGCCCGGTTGCCGACGCTGGACTGGAGTCCGAGGAGGGCCTGCTCCGCCGAGGTCCCGGCCCCGGACGAACCCCCGGTCCGTCCCTCCTCGTGACGCTGCCGGGCCGCTGCCAGGGTGGCTGCGGAAGGCCGTTCGGAGGAGCGGTGGACAGGGGCGCTCATGGACATACCTCTCCTGCTGCCGGACCGGGCGAGGCGAAGGTAGCCAGGCACGGCGAACAGGAGGGGTGCGGCGGGGAAACACTTCACGCACGCGCGCGGAACGGGCCAGGATCACGCAGACGCCACTCACGCCGACCCGCCCGGGCACCGTGCCCAACGGCACCGCTGGGCCGCCCGGGGACGGGCGGACGGTTCTTTCGTCCCCGCGCGTCACGCCGTCCCCCGAGGACGGGACGGGGACGGGGACGGGGACACGGACGTACGCCAGGCGGGCGAGGCTCCCGCCGCCCTGCCCGCGCCACTCACGGTCGTAGCAGCGCGCCTGCCGACCCTTCCGAAGGCGGGGGCGGACCCGAGAGACATCCGAGGGTATGCCGGCCTGACGCCGCTGCCTGCAACACAGTTGACGCCCTCTCAGCCAAGGGACGCCGGAGCGGCGGACGGCTGCCACTCCCGCCTGAGCAGCCCGTACACCCACGAGTCGGACACCTCGCCGTCCACGACGCAGTCCTCCCGCAGCGTCCCTTCGCGCACGAACCCGGCCTTCTCCAGGACCCGGGCGGACGCCGGATTGCGCGTGTCGACCTCCGCCTGGACCCGGTTCAGGTCCAGCGTGTCGAACGCCCACCCCAGCAGCGCTTGCGCGGCCTCCGTCGCGTAGCCGTGCCCCCACATCGCCTCGCCGAGGCAGTACCCGAACGACGCGCTGCGGTGGACCGGGTTCCACTCGGACAGGCCGCACCAGCCGACGAAGGCCCCGTCGGACGCGCGGTCGATCGCGGTCCGCGCTCCCGTGCCTTCGTGCTCCAACTTCCGGCAGTTCGCGAGGAACCGCTCGGCGCGGGCCCGGTCCGTCCACGACGGGGAGTCCCAGTAGCGCATCACGCGGGTGTTGCCGTGCAGCGCGAAGAGACGGTCCCCGTCGGCGTCGGTGAAGGGACGCAGGCGCAGGCGATCGGTCCGCAGCTCGGGAGTCACCAAAGTCATGGGCGTCATCCTGCGCCCTCCCGGGGCGGGCGGAACATCGAATATCCTCACGGTGGTGCGACGGCTTCCGGTTCGTGGCGGGCCCCCCGCCGCACAGGACCGCGGGGCCCCTGATCACCGGTGCTGTGACGGGCTGAGGGCCACCAGGGGGCTCCGGAAGGCTGAGGGAAAGCCCCTCGACGTCACGGCTGGACGCGTCGCTCGGCGGCGTCGAACGAGGGCGCGAGCGGGGCCAGTGCCGCGCGGAGCCGGTCGGACAGTGAGCCGACGGGCACGATCAGCCCCCCGGCGTCGAGCCCCCCGACGGCCCCCGCGTCCTCCCCCGCCGGCCGGAGCCAGCCCTCCAGGGCGATGCGCACCGCCGCCGCCACGCTCGCCGCGAGCACGCGGGCGGTGGGCGCTCCGGTGCCGGTCAGGCGTTCGGCGATCACCGCGGTGAGCGGTGGCTCGATGCCGGCGGTGGAGTCGAGGAACGCGTGGCGCAGCGCGGGCCGCGTGGTGATGAACAGCAGCGCCTCGTGCCCGCCTTCCCCGGCGTCGGTGTACTGCTCGACCACCGCCTCGGTGACGGCCTCGGCCAGACGCACCTCCTCGGGCCGGGCCGCGACCGCCGCCGCGATCCGCGCCTCCCGGTCCGCGGTGACGGCGGAGACGATCGCCTGCTCGCGGCTGGCGAAGTAGTTGTTGTAGGTGCGCGGCGAGACCCCGGCCGCCTCGGCGATGTCCTCGACCCGCACCCCGTCGGGGCCGTGCTCCATGGCCAGACGCAGGGCCGCGGCGCGCAGCGCCTCGCGCGTGGCCTGCTTCTTCCGCTCCCGCAGCCCCGGTGGTGGTGTCGTCACGGTGCCACCGTCCCACACAAGACTGCGCGCCCGCAAACTTGCGTGCACGCAAATTTCCTGTCAGCCTCACCCCACCCGAACCGACCGGGACAGACGAAACAGACGGAGAGGACGTCACCATGCGGGCCAGAGGAATGACCTACGACACCGGATTCGTCCTGCACGGCCGGACGGCCCGCGAGCACTTCGACCCCGCGGTCGTCCGGCGCGAACTCGCCGTCATCCGCGACGACCTGCACTGCAACGCCGTCCAGATCACCGGCGGCGACCCGGCCCGCCTCGAGCTGGCCGCGGAAGCCGCCGCCGACCTCGGCCTGGAGGTCTGGTTCTCGCCCTACCCCCTGGAACTGGACCCCGAGCAGATCCTCACCCTCTTCCGCGACTGCGCCGAGCGCGCCGAACGGCTCCGGCAGCGCGGAGCCGAGGTCGTGTTCGTCGCCGGGGTCGAGCTGAGCGTGATGAACCGGGGCTTCCTGCCCGGACAGACCCCCGAGGAGCGCGTCGCGCGGCTGATGAGCCCACCCGAGCGGCGGGCCGACACGATCCGCGAACTCGGCGTACGCGTCAACGAGTTCCTCCGCGACGCCGTGGCCGCCGTCCGCGAGCGCTTCCAGGGCAGGCTCACCTACGCGGCCATCCAGTTCGAGCAGGTCGACTGGACCCCCTTCGACATCGTGACGTACGAACTGCTCCGCTCCGCCGAGGTCGCCGACCGGTTCCGGGACGCGGTGCGCACCCTGGCCCGGGGCCCGAAGCCGCTCGCCGTCACCGGGTTCGGCACCGCCGCCTACGCCGGCGCGGGAGACCGCGGCGGGCGCGTACTGGAAGTGGTCGAGTACGACCCGCAGACCAAGGACCCCGTACGCCTGGACGGCGTCTACGAGCGTGACGAGCCCGGCCAGGCCGCCTACCTCAGCGAACTGCTGGAGATCTTCGAGACCGAGGGCGTGGACAGCGCGTTCGTGTTCCTGTTCGCCCTGGCCGGCTACCCGCACCGCCCGGACGGCGATCCCAGGGACGACCTGGACCGGGCCGGCCTGGGCATCGTCAAACTCCTCGAAGGACGCCAGGGCCGGACCTACCCCGACATGGCATGGGAACCCAAGGCCGCCTTCGCGGCGGTGGCGGAGCGGTACGGGAGGTGACAGGCCCCGCGGCCCTCACCGGCGTTGCCGTCGGCGTCGGCGTCGGCGTCGGCGTTGGCGTCGTCCAGTACTTCTGAGGTAATCGACCGTCCCTCCCGCGTCGGGCAGGATCCCGGATCACGCAGACCCCAACGGGAGGGAGTGTCCGATGTACTTCGACAGCCACGACGGCACCCGCATCGCCTACGAGGACTACGGCCGGGGCACGCCGATCGTCTTCGTCGCGGGCGCCATGCTCCCCGCCGACATGTGGGAGTACCAGATCCCCTACTTCACCGACCGCGGCCACCGCTGCATCGCCATCGACCGCCGTGGCCACGGACGCTCCGACCGCCCGGCCGACGGCTACGACATCGACAGCACCGCCGACGACCTGGCCGCGCTCCTCGACCACCTGGACCTGACCGGCGTCACGCTCGTCGGCCACTCGATGGGCGGCGCGGAGACGGCCCGCTACCTCGCCCGGCACGGTGAACACCGGGTCGCACGGGCCGTGTTCCTCTCCGCGACCCTGCCGCTCCTGAAGCAGACCGACGACAACCCGCAGGGCATGCCCCAGGCGGCCTTCGACGCCCTGAGCACGGCCGTCCGCACGGACCGCGCGAAGTGGCTGGCCCGCCAGACCCAGCCCTACTTCGCCACCCACCTGGGCAACGACGTCTCACCCGAGCAGATGGACGTCACCTACCGCCAGTGCCTGTCGACCGCGCCGTGGGCGATGCTGAAGACGCAGGAGGCCTGCTTCCACGCCGACAACCGCGCGGCACTGCGGGGCATCGGCGTGCCGACCCTGGCCGTCCACGGCGACGCGGACTTCTCGGCCCCCGTCGACCTCACCGGCCGACGCACCGCCGAGCTGCTGCCCGAGTGCACGTACCTCGAATACCCGGGCGCCGGACACGGGCTCTACGTCAGCCACGCGGAGCGGTTCAACGCGGACCTGCTGAAGTTCTTGGCGGGCTGAGGGCGCGGTCAGTTCCGAGGCGCGGAAGGGAAGCCCTGCGGATCACCGACGGCGTGTACACCGACTGGGCGTGGCCCGTCTCGGCGGGTGCGAGCCCGCGGACGCGATCAGTGGCAGTGACCGGGCCCGGTCGCCGGATCGACACCCGTGCTGCCGGTGGCGCCCAGGTCGTCGGAGCGTCCGGCGTCGAGGCGCGGCCACTGCGCTGTGGGCCGTCCACCCGGCCACTCCCGCAGCGGGGGCCAGTCGGGAGCCCCGCCCAGGGTCCGCGTGGCGTGCCCGAGGCGCGGCCAGCCCACCGGTGAGTCCTCCCAGCCCTCCTGACGCCCGAAGGCCGTGAGATCCATGAGCGCGTAGCTGTAGTCCACGGCCTCGGCCCCACGCCGCTTGGTCCAGTACGTCTCGAAGACACGGTCGCCGTCGCGCAGGTAGCACACCAGGTGGAACAGGCCGAGCTCCCGGCCGACAAGAAGCGACTCGAGCGAGGGCTGGGCGGAGTACCAGGGCATCGTCCAGCCCATGAAGGCGCGGTAGCGCAGGCTCTCCTCGTACGACGTCCGCGCATCCCCGAAGCCGTAGGCCGTGTTCCGCCCCTGGCAGAACACGGCGAAGGTGATGTCGCGGGAGTGCAGATAGGCCAGCTCGCCCACGTGACTCATCACCCACGTACAGCCTTCGCACTGCTCGGCGGCCGGCCTGCCGGGCCACCACATGAAGTAGTAGGCGATCATCTGACGTCGCCCTTCGAACGCGTCCAGGAGCGTCACGGGGCCGTCCGGCCCCAGCAACGGGCTGTCCGCGGCCACCTCGACCATCGGGAGCCTGCGGCGCGCCGCGGCGATCGCGTCGCCTTCCCTGGTGTGGGCCTTCTCCCTGGCCCGCAGCGCTTCCAACTGCTGCTCGAACGTCCCGCGGTCGACGACCGACGGTTGCGCCTCGCTCGGCTTCCCGGACATCAGCGACTCCTGGGCTCGCATCGTCGCGACTACGGGCACTCCTCGGCAACGTAGCCGCCGGTCGGGACATCCGCCATGCGCCATCCGACCTGCCTCCATCGTCTCCGAACATGCCGCCACCCGCCGGGTGGGCCGGCGTACCGACCCCGGATCCGCCCCCGCGTGCTTCCGTGAGGGCGCCCTTCCCCCTTCATCGGCTCCCCGGGGGAAGCCGCAGTTGCGGCACCTGCGCATGCAGCAGCCTCTGACCGTCACCGTCCACCCGCAGGATGTACGTCTCGGGCCCCGGCCGTCCCGGCGCGTCCGCAGCGGCCTGAAGGGGTCGTCCATGAGTAAGGGCATCGGTTCGTGCTCGGGGTCGAGGAGTCCGCCCTGTACTACCGCGTCGCGGACGAGGACTCCATGTCAGCCCAACTCGGCTACCTCCTCGCCGCTGGGGCGCTGCCCCAGGTCTCCCTCGGTGTCATGCCGTCGGCTGTTCGAGTCCGAACGCAGTGGCCTCGGGAGACGTTCCACGTCTACGAGCTGAGGGGCATGGCCGTCTACGGGGCGGAGGCACGAGGGCTGATCCTCAGAGCCATCGAGGCGTTGCGGTAGACGCACGTCCGCGTCGTCGTTCCACGTGCTTCTTCTGCATCTGGACGAGGCGAAAGCCGCCGCCCTGGCGATGGTGGTCACGCTCGTCGACTGCGCCCGGGCTCGATGGAGAGCCCTGAACGCACGCACCGCGTCGCCCTCGGTCGCGACGGCGATGGCGTCGCCCACTCGCCTCGAGCTTCCCGCTTCAGTCGCATCGTGAGGTCGATGCCCTCCTGGACGGCAGCGTCGAAGTCGGGGTCCTGGTACAGGCGGACGCGACCCCGATAGTCCACTGTGTGCGTCGGAGGAGCCGATCCCTCCTCCCGTTGGTCAGGGGGACTCCTGCATGGGGCGGCCTACAGAGTCGATGAATCGGCGCCAGGCAGTCTGGGTCACGCCGAGTATGGGCCCGTCGATGCGCTTGGAGTCGCGTATCAATGCGCGGCGTGAGATGTACGCGCACTCCACGCATTCAGTGCCGCTGCCTCCGCTGTAAGAGGACTTGAACCAGCGGGGCTCCTGGTCGGCTGCGATCAAGACTCACTCCTTGCTGACCCGGTCGATGAGTTCGACCGAGGACTCGAGGTCGAGCGCCTGGGCGCTGAGGTAGTCGAAGGCCAACCTATATCGCTCCAGTTCCTCGGGCTTCTCCATGAACAAGCCACCACCGAGGAGATCCACATAGACGACGTCCAGCTCACGGGCTTGGCCGCGAAGTGTGACGAAGCTTCCGACTGCGGCGGCATGTGCTCCCAGGGAGAACGGAAGGACTTGGACGGTGATGTGCGGTCGCTCGGCGCAGGCCAACAGGTGGGCGAGTTGCTCTCGCATGACGTCGCGGCCTCCGACCTGACGGCGGATCGCGGCTTCGTCGATCACGCACCAGATGCGCGGGGGCTCTTCGCGCTCCAGCAGCTCCTGGCGTTTCATGCGGATGTCGACCATGTACTGGACTTCGCGTTCGCCGCATTGCACCTCTGAAGCGCGATGGACCGCCTCTGCGTAGGCGCGCGTCTGGAGAAGACCCGGAACGTACATGCACGCGTAGTGGTCCTCGCGTACGACCTCGTCTTCCAGGGTCAGCATCAGGTTCATGGAGTCGGGGATGGGGTCGGCGAGTGATCGCCACCATCCTTGGATCTTGGCGCCCTTCGCCAGTTCCACGAGGGCGAGGCGCTCTTCGTCCGTTGCAGAGTACTCACGGCACAGGGCGTCCACGGCCGGCCACTTGACCGTGCCCTCCTTCGTCTCGTAGCGGCTCAACGTCGCCTTCGAGATGCCGACGCGGGATCCTGCCTCTTCGAGCGTCAGCCCCTTGCGTTCCCGGAGTCGTCGCAGATCAGCACCGAGTTGGCGCCTACGAGTAGTGGGTCCGACGGCCATGTCCTCAGTCCTTCGCGTTGGTCCAGGTAGATCGTGGTGCTCCGCTGGTGGCGGCGGCAAGACGGTGTGCGCCGGGGGCGCGTGACGAAGCTGTGTGCCCCCGCCCATCTCAAGTGAGAGTTCCATTTCGAGAGTTTCAATGCAACTCTGAGTCGCGAAAGCATCACAGTCAGGCATCAGAGGTGGGGAGTGGGTAGGACATGGACGACGCCCTTTGGCGGCCGACGCAGCCGTGGAGGCTGCCGTTTCTGGCGGAGGCCGATCAGGTGTGGGCTCTTCGACGCGCTCTGCGGATCCACCTGGAGTATTGGGGGCTGCATGAGCTGACGGATGCCGCCGAGCTCTGCGTAGGCGAACTCGTCGCCAATGTGATCAAGCACGTCGGACCGGAGACGCCGACCACGCTGGTCGCTTCACTCGGGGGCTCCCACCTGCGCATCGAGGTACACGACCCCGATGCTCGCGCCCTTCCGACGCTCACGTGCGCGACTCTCGACGCTGAGGCGGGCCGGGGGATGACGCTGATCGACGCTGTGAGTGATCGCTGGGGCGTGGAGCTTACCGGTGATCGCAAGATCACCTGGTGCGAGTTCCGCATGGATGCGACCCGGGCCGAACGGCAGCACATGCCGATGCCGCGACTGGCGCGAGTCGCGGACGTGCTGAGCCTTTACAGCGGTTCGGGGCGGACGCAGGAGCCGGTCGTTGCAGGTCGGTTGGCGACGGCTACGGCGGAGGATGCCGCTATCAGCGCCATTACGGACTTGCTCTACTGGTTCCGCGCCCAAGGGTGGGACGTAGACGACGCGCTCGACCGGGCGCAGTCGCACTTCGAGGCGGAGTGCGAAGTGCGACTGTCCTGAGTCGTTCCGGTCACGGCCGACGTACGTGGGTCAACTCGCCTGAATTGCCGCCGAGTAGGACCACACGTCGGCCGGGAGCGGATGATCGAGGTGCCAGGTGATCGCCATCGGCTTGCTGCCGGTGTGCTTCACGTAGGTCGCCGGGCCCAGGAGCATCCACGGCTGTGACTTGCCCGTGTCCGTGTTCGCGTAGCGGCGCATGAACAGCAGTACGTGGGTGCCGCGACCGGCGTGCTGCTGGTAGCGCTTGCCGGTGGTGGAGACGGGGGAGGTCGCGTTCTGGGACTCCCAGTGGAAGAGGTGCGGGCTGATCGCGTAGTCCTTGTACCGGACGGTGGGTGAGAAGTCCTTCTCGTCCTTCTCGAGCGTGATGAGTAGCGCGTCGGTCTGAAACTCCTCCGCCCACTGCACACCCTGGGCGAAGGATCGCGGCATCTGTCCACCGAACCGGGCGATGCCGAGGGCGGCAAGGATCTCCGACCGGTTGTACGAGCTGTGGACCTTCAACGGCACGTTGCCGAGGCCATCGGACAGAGGGATCGGCACATGGTCGGCTCGGTCGATGACGTACGACAGCACCTGCCGGAGTTCATCTCTCAGAGCTCGCTGCGAACGTAGCGCCGCGATGCCCTCCGTATAGCTGGTGAAGCCTCCCGCGTTGTCCCACAGGTTGAAGAACAGCATGCGGGCGTAGGTCTGGCGGGTCAGGTCGAGTTCCTCGTACGGCGGGGTGTCGTCCGCCAGAAGGCTCAGATATGCCTGCGCACGCTCGGGGTCGTCCACGTGAAGGAAGGCGTGTACGCGCTTGAGTAGCGGCTCCTCGCCCGGGGGAGCCGGTTCGGCGACCAGGCCGGCACGACGCAGCACGAGGGTCCAGGAGTTGCCGTTCTTGTACAGCTCCTTGATCTCTCGGCGGCTCTCCCGAAGGTAGTCGGCGAGGAGAGGAGTGCTGTACTCCTTGACCTCCTTCACCAATGTCTTCACCGTGGCGCCCAATTGCGTCCTGATGTTGTCGAGGACCAGGCTCTTGGCCTTGCCCTCCAGGATGATCTGGCAGCCGGACGGCAACTGCGGAAAGCCGCGCTCGATGTGCTCGACCAGCCGATTGCGCGACAGATTGGTCATAGCCCGGAACTGCTCCTCGAAGCGGAACTCCGCTCGGTGCTGTCCGATGAAGTCCAGCACCGTGAGTACCGGCTTCGTGTCGGTACGCCGTAGTCCCCGTCCCAACTGCTGGAGGAAGACGGTGGCGCTGTTGGTGGGTCGCAGCAGGAGCAACGTGTCCACGTCAGGGATGTCGAGCCCCTCGTTGAACAAGTCCACCGAGAAGATGACCTGGATCTTGCCGTCCTGGAGGTCACGTAGCGCTTGAGCGCGTACCTGGGGTGACGAGTCGCTGTCGAGGGCCGCAGCCTGGAAACCGGCCTTGCGGAAGTAGTCCGCCATGAAATGGGCGTGCGCTTTGGTGACGCAGAAGCCGAGAGCACGCATCGCGCCGGGGTCGGAAATCTTGTCCTGGACCTGCTTGACGATGATGTGCGCTCGCGCGTCGTTGCCCGTGAGGAGGTTGCCGAGCTCCTGATCGGCGTACGAGCCCTTCTGCCAGGTGAGGTTCGTGAGGTCGGTCCCGTCAGGGATCCCGAAGTAGTGGAACGGAGACAGCAGATCGTTCTCCAGGGCTTCCCAAAGCCTCATCTCGGCGGCGATACGGCCGTCGAAGAACTCGTCCTGGACGTTGAGCCCATCCATCCGCTCCGGGGTGGCGGTGAGCCCCAGCAACTCCTTCGGAGCGAAGTGTTCGATCACTCGGCGGTACGTACCGGCTGTGGCGTGGTGGAACTCGTCGATGACGATGACGTCGAAGTGGTCTGGCGCCAGCTGTTCCAGTCTCCGGACGTTGAGCGACTGGACGCTGGCGAAGACGTGGGTCCACTCCTGTGGATCGGCCCCGCCGTGCAGCAATTCGCCGAACGAGGCGTCGGCCAGCACTTCGCGATAGGTACGCAAGGACTGCTTGAGGATCTCCTTGCGATGCGCCACGAACAGCAGCCTTGGCCGACCGGAGGTCGCCTGCTTGCTCAGGGAGCGGTAGTCGATGGCGGCCATCACGGTCTTTCCGGTGCCGGTCGCCGCAACCAGTAGATTGCGGTGCCGTCCGCGGATCTGGCGCTCCGCGCTCAGTCGCTCCAGCATGTCCCGCTGGTGCGGGAAGGGATGCACCTGAAGGCGAGAGAGGTCGATCTTGAAGTCGGTGGCCGATGTCGTCCCACCCGCCTGGGCCAGCGCCGCGTCGAGGCGCTCGCCGTCGTCATCCGGGTCGTACGTCTCGAACGCCAGGTCGTTCCAGTACGCGTCGAAGGTGGCCTCGAACTTGTCCATCACCGCCGGTGTGGCCACCGAGGACAGACGCACGTTCCACTCCAGGCCGTCGAGCAGAGCCGCACGGGAGAGGTTCGAGCTGCCGACGTACGCCGTGTGGAATCCGGTCCCGCGCCGGAACAGCCACGCCTTGGCGTGCAGCCGGGTCGAGCGGGTCTCGTAGTTCACCTTCACCGTGGCGCCGAATTCGCGCACGAGCCGGTCGAGCGCACGCCGGTCCGTGGCGCCCATGTAGGTCGTGGTGATGATGCGGATCGGGACGCCCCGCTCCTTCGCCGCGAGGAGCGAGTCCTCCAGTACGCGGATGCCGTACCACTTGACGAAGGCGCACAGCAGGTCGATCCGATCCGCCGTGGCCAATTCGGCTCGCAACTCCGATCCCAAGTTGAGGTCCTCGGGGGAGTTGGTGAGAAGAGAGGTCTCGGAGAGGGGCGTGAGCGGACGGATTGCATAGGCACCCGGTGCCTCTTGCTCCGCCAGAGCCAGCAATTGGCGCGGTCCCTCGACGATGGAGCTGACGAACTCGGCGCCGCCTTGTTCACCGACCTCTGCCGCCAGGGACTCAAGGATTCGGTTGGCGAAGGGGACTCGGTGTTCGGGCCGGAGCTGTTTGAGGTGGCGAGCCACTATGTCACCGACGTGACGGGCCAGCACATGCGGTGACGATTCTGCACCGACTTCGGCGTCGATGGCCTTCCAACCGTCGGCCTCAAGACGCTCCAGTTCACCGCGCACGCGATCCGTGACCAGCTGCTCGTAGACCCCCGCGACCGGCTGCTCCGGACTTCCCGCCTGCTGCACCACGACCCCCTTCACCACCGTGTTGACCTGGAGGCAGTTGTAGCAGGAGTCACTGACACGAGGGTGGGCTGATCGACCGGAACCAGCCCCTTCAAGGCGTGCCCGGTGTGCATCTGAAGCGGGGAATGCGGCGCCAGCCAGGGTTCCCCTGCCCTCGAGCCCGCAGGCCGGACGCGGGGGCGTCGGTCCCGAACCCGTTCCGGGCCGTCGCGACGAGGTTCGACGACCGCGCGTGAGGCGCTCGAAAACCGTTGGAACGACGCCGCTGTGTGCCCCTACCGTGCTGCCGAACCAAGTCGCCCAGGCAAGGACGTCCCGTTGTACACCCTGTGAGACCCCCCGAGTGCTGATCTGTCGCGCGTCGCACATGTGAGACGCGCTCCTTTCTGCTGCGGTCTTCTCACTGAAACCGGTGTACTTCTGTGCTCGACACCTGGGTTGTCATGCCCACCTGCCTGCCTCTCGTCCTCCGCCCTTGCCGCACGTGCGCGTCCAGACGCTTCCGGGCAAGCGGCAAGTTCCGCGTCAACGCACACCACAAGCTCCTCGACGCCTGGCTCCTCGTGCTCTGCACCGGGTGTGGGGACACGGCGAAGCTCACGGTTCTGGAGCGGACGAACGTGCGTTCCGTACGGCCTGAGCTGCTGGACCGGCTGCATGCCAACGACCTCGGTCTGGCAGCCGAGTTGCTCCAGGACCTGGTCGTGCAGCGCCGTAATCGCGTCGTCCTCGACTGGGACGACGCCTGGCGCCTCGACACAGGCGGATCGGATCACCTGGACCGCGAGGTGATCGACGTATCGGTCCGCTTCGCGGCGCGGATCCCTGTCCGGCCGGTGCGGCTGATCGCTGAGGGGTGCGGTCTCTCGCGGGCCGAGACCGGGAGACTGATCGCGGAGGGCAGACTCGTTTCGGCGGCCCGGCTGAGCGGCAAGCTGTCCGGCGACTTCACCTTCACGCTCAAGCGCTGAGCCCTCCGTGGGACCGGGGTCTGTCCGGCAAGAGCCGCCGGACAGGCCCGGGAACCGTCGTGGGCGTCTCGCCCGGCGGCCCCCGGTTGCTACCCTGCCGCGATGGACGAGGTGTTGGACGAGGGACCGTTCTTCCACGGTACGAAGGCCGACCTGCGGATCGGGGATCACCTCACCGCCGGCTTCGCTTCGAACTACCGGCCCGAGATCGTGATGAACCACGTCTACTTCACCGCGCTGCGCGACGGCGCGGGGCTGGCCGCCGAGCTTGCCGCCGGGGACGGGGAACCGCGCGTGTACGCCGTCGAGCCGACCGGGGGGTTCGAGAACGACCCGAACGTCACCGACAAGAAGTTCCCCGGGAATCCCACCCGCTCCTACCGCAGCACGGAGCCGCTCCGGATCGTCGGTGAGGTCGCCGACTGGACGCGGCAGACCCCCGAGGCCCTCCGGATGTGGCGGGAGCGGCTGGCCGCGATGGTGACGGAGGACCGGGCGGAGATCATCAACTGACCGTCGACGGAAGCACCGTCAACTGGTCTGTCTGCCGGGGCGTGTTGCACGTACGGCGTCTACACGGGGGATCTTTCCGTGCAACGGCAACCGCACCCTCGCGCGATAACGTGAGGTCATTCTGGGGGCCGTCCTGGAGCACTGCTTGGGGGATCAGAGAATGCCGCTCAGCGCGGAGGACCCGGAGTCGGTCGGTGGCTACCGGTTGGAAGAGCGGCTTGGGTCAGGGGGTATGGGCGTCGTCTACCATGCCCGGTCGGGCTCGGGGCGCAGGGTCGCGGTGAAGGTCGTGTACCAGCAGTTCGCGGACGACACCGAGTTCCGTGCCAGGTTCCGCAGGGAGGTGACCGCGGCGCGCCGGGTGAGTGGCGCCTTCACGGCGGCGGTTGTCGACGCCGACCCGGACGCCGTACGTCCGTGGATGGCGACCTCGTACATTCCGGGGCCCACGCTCGCTCAACAGGTGGCCGAGAAAGGCCCGCTGGACAGTGTGGGGTTGCGAAAGCTGGCGGTCGGGTTGGCCGAAGCTCTGCGGGACATCCATCGCGTGGGGGTGGTGCATCGCGATCTGAAGCCGTCGAACGTCATCCTGTCCGAAGACGGCCCTCGCGTCATCGACTTCGGTATCTCCCGCGCGTCCGACCAGCAGCACCTGACCACGACGGGACGGGTCATGGGAACTCCGCCGTTCATGTCACCGGAGCAGTTCCGTGCGCCGAAGGACGTCGGGCCCGAAACGGACGTCTTCTCCTTGGCCTCGGTCCTGGTCCATGCGGCATCCGGGCACAGCCCGTTCGAAGCCGAGAACGCCTACATGACGGCGTACCACGTGGTCCATGATCCACCCAGGCTGGACGGCCTGCCCGAGGTGCTGCGAGGCGTCGTCACGGACTGTCTGGACAAGGAGCCGTCGAAGCGGCCGTCCACGGACGAGCTGCTGGAACGGCTGCGGAAAGTCTCCGCGGACGGGCTCCCGCAGCCGAGGGTGGTGCCGGTCGTGGCCGATCCCGTTCCCCGTCGGGCGCGTCGACGGCGACGTGTCGTCGTGGGCGCACTCGCGGCAGTGGTGGGCACGTGCGCCGCGGTGGTCCTGGCCGTGGGGTTGCCGGACGGAGCGCCCAGAAGTCCGGAAGGGAAGTCGTCACAGAGTCCGTCGGTGCAGCAGTTGTCGCCGACGGACGACTCGTACAGGTGGCGGGACGCTGTTCACACGGTCCTCCCGGATGAAGTGAAGGCGTCCCGTTCATACCGGGGTCATGGGCCGGAGCTCGCTTTCGACAGGGAGGACGCGACCTGGTGGGGGCCCGGTGTGACCGGTTCCGGCGCTGGTGAGTGGATCGAGGGCCGCTTCGACGCGCCGACTCGGGTGTCCGAACTCGTCTTCACGTCCGGAATGAGTACTCAGCTCGACGCCTTTGGGGTGTCGGCCATGCCGAAGCGGGTGACCGTCACCTTCACCACGGATGCGGGCAAGGCTGTCGAGCGGGACCTCATGCTCAACTGGGTGGTGGGCGGTCAGCACTTCGTATTCGACGTGGGCAAGGTGTTGGCGGTGCGTTTCACCGTCAAGTCGTCCTACCAGGCTGACGAGAAGGCGCAGGAGAACGCGCAGGTAGCCATCAGCGGTGTCGAGCTTCTCAGCAGCAACGAGGCCAGAGCGGCCCCAGAGGCCTCGGTGGAGGCGGCATCCTGATCCTCCCCACCCTTCTCCTCGGGTGGCGGCGCCTCGCCCGCTGCCGGCGAGGCTCACGCACCCGTGGACGACCGGCGGCACCGAATCTCATCGGCGGCTCATCGGCCTCTCACCGGTTCCCGGCGACATCCTCCCCGTGGCAGTCGCCGTACGTCCGCCCAGACCCGCACCAGCATGCCGCCCCACGCTGCGGGGGCCACGCCACCGCGAGTCCCCGGGCCGCCAGTGTCGTCGCGTACTGGGGGAGCAGCGTCGGGTCGGCCGGGGACGCGCCCTCCGAGGCCGCGAAGGCCTCGTAGGACGGGACCGTGCCGGGGACGACGCCCAGGTTCGGGGTGCCCGACGAGGCCAGTTCGCGCAGGGCCGCCTCTATCGACGCCAGGTGGGCGTCGTAGGAGGGGTACTCGGCGGAGAGGGACGGGTACGCCTCGAGCAGCTCCGCCAGTTCGGCGGCCGGCCAGTGGAGCATGGCGACCGGGAAGGGGCGGGACAGGGCCTCGCGGTAGGCGCCCAACTCGGCGCGGAGGCGGGAGATCTCCGCCTCCAGGTCCGCGGGGTTGTCCGAGCCCAGCGACCAGACGCGTTTCGGGTCGTGCAGCTCGTCCAGGGAGACCGGCATCGAGTGCAGGGTGTCGGCCAGGGTGTCCCACGCGTCGTGGTCCAGGCCCAGCATGCGGCGGACGCGGTGGCGGCCGTAGAGGAGGGGGTGGGTGGCGTACGGGGGTTCCGGTACGTCGGTGAGGAGCAGGCGGGCGCCCTCCGTGAACGTCTCGTGGGCCGCCTCCAGCTCGTCGTGGGACTCCAGGGCCTCCGCCACGATCACCCAGGGGGCCGGGTCGCGCGGCCCCGCCGCACGTACGCCGTCGATGATCGCCCTGGCCTCCGCCTCGTGGTCGTACTCCCAGAGGTTGGACGCCTTCAGGGCGCGGACCAGGGACGGGTTCTCCAGGGGCGCGGGGGCCGGTTCGGAGGGCGACAGCAGGCGGTCGTAGAGCTTGGTCGCCGCCGGGCGGTCGCCCGACAGTTCCAGGTGGGCCGCCGCGCGCAGCAGCAGGGTCTCGGCGTCCTCGGGGTAGAGGCCGGCGGTCCGTTCCAGGCGGGCCGCCTCGGCGGCGTGGTCGACGTTTTCGGCGGGCGTGTCGGGGCGCATGGGGGACACCGTACTGCCGTGAGGTGACGAGGGTCAGCCACCCGGGGGCCACAGACCGGGAGCGGGGCCGACGAGGTGCCGTACCCCTCAGTGCCGTTCCCGCAGCGTTCCCACCAGCGCCGCCGCCACCACGGCCAGCCCCGCCGACACCCACAACGCCACGTCCGTGCCCGCCCCCGGGCCGCCCGCCGACGTCGCGACGGCGATCGTCAGGGCGACGCCGGCGCACGAGCCGATGTAGCGGAACGTCTGTTGTGCGCCCGAGCCCATCGCCGCGCGGGCCGCCGGTACCGACTCCACCGCGAGCAGCGGCAGCGCGGCGTTCAGCAGGCCGCTGCCCACGCCCGCCACGACCAGGCCGGGCAGCAGTCGCGCCCAGGAGCCCGCGCCGACCGCGCCGAGCATGGTCAGGACGCCGATTCCGTGCAGGGCGAAGCCGACGGCCAGTTGGTGGCGGGGCGAGACCCGGTGGGCGAAACGGCGGGCCTGGAGCGCGACCGCGAAGGCCAGGCCGGCCCAGACCAGGGAGAGCAGGGCCGTGTCCATCGGGGACAGGCCGAGCGCCCGCTGGAGCACCGTCGGCAGGAAGCTGAAGAGGCCGATCACCGACAGGCCCGTGAACAGCCCGCCCGCCGAGGAGGCCAGGAAGAGCGGGCGGCGCAGCAGCGACAGGTCGATCATCGGGGTGGCGGCGCGGCGCTCCACGACCACGAACAGGGCGCCCAGCAGCACCGCCGCTCCCAGCAGCAGGCCCACCGGTGCCCGCAGCCAGCCGTCCCGGCCCAGCGTGAGCGCCGCCACCAGGGCGACCAGCGCCGGCCCGAAGGTCAGCGCCCCGGCGAGGTCCGGCCGGCCGGGCCGCGGTGAGCGCGACTCCGACAGGGCCCGCGCGCCGAGTCCCGCCACCACCAGCGCGGCGGCGCCGAGGACGCCGTACGCCAGCCGCCAGTCGGGGATCGCGCCGACGAGTACGGGACCCACGGCTATCCCGCCGCTGACGAAGGCACCCCACACGCCGGTGGCGCGCAGCCGCCCGGCCGGGGTCGGGAAGGCGTGGACGAGCAGGCCGAGGCTGCTGGCGAGGAGCGCCGCGCTCGCCGCGCCCTGCGCGATGCGGGCCAGCGTGAACAGCCAGGTCGTGGACGCGAACGCGCCCAGGAGGGTGGTGATGCCGAGGGCCAGCGTGCCGGAGACGAAGAGCCGGCGGCGCCCGTAGTCGTCGGCCAGGCTGCCGGCCACCAGGAGGAGGGCGGCCAGGCCGAGCGGGGTGCCGTTGATCAGCCAGGCCTGGGCGGACAGCGGGGTGTGCAGGGCGGCGGCCGTGTCGGGGAGCGTGACGAGCGGCGCGGTGTACGTCATCAGCGCCACGGCGGTCGCGGCGCTGGTCAGCGCGAGGGTGCGGCCGGGGTGCGGGGGCGGCGCGGCACGTTCGGCGGGTGTCGCGGGTGTGGGGGTGGGCGTGGGCGTGGTGGGGGAGTCCGTGCCGGTGTCGCTCATGAGTGGCGGTCCGCTCTCGATGGCTCGACGGAGGGTGGGTGGGAGTTGTGGGTTCGCGGGAGGTGTGAGTTCGGTCAATGAACTGACCCGAGGCGGACCAACCTAGCACCGTCGGTTCGGTGACTGAACCCAATCGTGGGAAGTGGCTACAGTGGACGCATGGCACTGGGCAAGGACTACGCGGCACAGGAGTGCTCGATCGCCCGCGCGCTCGAGGTCGTCGGCGAGCGCTGGACGCTGCTGGTGATCCGCGACGCCCTCTACGGCGTCCGGCGCTACAACGACTTCCTGGTCCACCTCGGCATCCCGCGCGCCGTCCTGGCCAACCGCCTCCAGGCGCTCACCGCCGAGGGGATCCTGGAGAAGCGCCGGTACCAGGAGTCGCCGCCCCGGGACGAGTACGTCGTCACCGACCGCGGCATCGCCCTGTGGCCCGCCCTGCGGGCGCTCGGCATCTGGGGGCGCGAGCACCTCGGCGGCGAGCCGATGCGCACCTTCTGGCACGCCGACTGCGGCACCGAACTCAGTCCGTACGGCGCCTGCCCCACCTGCGGCACCCTCGTCGCCGTCCGCGACATCGACATGCGGCCGGGTCCAGGGCTCGACCCCGACCCCGCGGACCCGGTCAGCCGGGCGCTGCTCGGCACCCGGCGGCTGCTCCAGCCCGTCGAGACCGAGCCGGGCCCCGCACAACGGCCCGTATAACGCGGCGTCCTGTATAACTGGGGCAAACACGCGTGCGAGAGGAGGAGTCGCCGATGTCGCCGACGACCACGGAAGACCGCCCGGCCGTCCTGCGTCTTCTGCGTCTTCTGCGCCCCGTTCTCGCCCTGCTGCTGGTGCTCCTCCCCGTCGCGCTCGTCGACGCCGGCGGCCTCTCCGCCACCGTCGCGCTCGCCGCGACCACCGCGGTCGGTTCCGCGCTCGCCGCCTGCGCCGTCGTCGCCGCGCGGTGCGCGCCCGCCGTGCCGCCCACCCGGGTGCGTACGGCCATCAGGGACCGTGACCTGCGTACGGCCTTCCTGCCGCAACGGGATCCCGACGCCCCGGGCCGCCGCCGCCCCCGAGCGCCCGGACACGCCCTCCCGGCGACCACCGCGTAGGGCACACCTCCTTCCACACCTGGCCCCGCGCCGGTCGTGTCGTCATGCCGCCCCACCTCAGTCCGGCACGACGAGACCCCCGGAGGGCTCACCCACCCATGTCCGTTTTCGCCAGCCTGGTCGAGCACCTCGCCGACCTGCTCCAGCCCCTGTTCGGCGCCTCGGCCGCGGCCGCCGCCATCGTCCTGTTCACCGCCCTCGTACGGCTCCTCGTCCACCCGCTGTCCCGGGCCGCCGCGCGCGGGCAGAAGGCCCGCACCGAGCTCCAGCCGCGCGTCGCCGAACTGCGCCGCAAGCACGCCAAGAACCCCGAGAAGCTCCAGCGGGCCGTCCTCGAACTGCACGCCGAGGAGAAGGTGTCCCCGCTGTCCGGGTGCCTGCCCAGCCTGTTCCAGCTCCCCGCGTTCTTCCTCCTCTACCACCTCTTCTCCAGCACCTCGATCGGCGGCGAGGCCAACGCGCTGCTCTCGCACCGGCTCCTCGCGGCCCCGCTCGGCGGGCACTGGGCCGACGCCCTCGGCGACGGCGGGCTCCTCGGCGGGGCGGGGCTCGTGTACGCGGCGCTGTTCGTCGTCGTCGCCGGGGTCGCCACCTTCAGCTACCGGCTCACCAGGCGCACGATGGCCGCGCGGCCGGTGCTGTCCGCCGGCGACGGGGAGGCGGCCGTGCCGGGCGTCGGCGCGCTCACCAAGGTCATGCCGTTCATGTCCTTCTTCACCCTCGTCACCGTGGCCGTCGTACCGCTGGCCGCCGCGCTGTACGTCGTCACCAGCACGACGTGGAGTGCGGTGGAGCGGGCGGTGCTGTACCGCTGAGGGACCGCTGGAGGGACCGCTGAAGGCGGGCCGGCCGCCCGGCTACGGTCCAGTACGTGAACGGGGTATTGCGGAGTGGACCCCCGCCTTGGAGGATCGACCAGTCCTCCGATGCTGTCGCGTTGCTGCCGCACCCAGGTCGCGCAACGTCGGGCGGGCTGCCCGCGAGCGAGGAGTTGGGGATATGAAGCTGTTGCGAGTCGGTACGGCGGGGTCGGAGCGGCCCGCGCTGCTCGACGCCGACGGGACCCTGCGAGACCTGTCGGGCGTCGTGACGGACATCGACGGCGACCTGCTCGCCGACGAGAGCGCGCTCGGCCGGATACGGTCCGCCGCCGAGGCCGGTGAGCTGCCCGCCCTGGACGCCGCGGGGCTGCGCGTGGGACCGCCGGTGGGACGCATCGGCAAGATCGTGTGCATCGGGCTGAACTACCACGACCACGCCCGCGAGACCGGGGCCGAGCCCCCCGGCGAGCCGGTCGTCTTCTTCAAGGCGCCGGACACGGTGGTCGGGCCGCACGACACGGTGCTCGTGCCGCGCGGGTCCGTCAAGACCGACTGGGAGGTGGAGCTGGCGGTCGTGATCGGGCGTACGGCCCGCTACCTGGAGTCGGCGGAGGAGGGGCTCGCGTGTGTCGCCGGGTACGCGGTCGCGCACGACGTCTCCGAGCGGGAGTTCCAGATCGAGCGGGGCGGGACCTGGGACAAGGGCAAGAACTGCGAGACGTTCAACCCGCTCGGCCCGTGGCTCGTGACCGCCGACGAGGTGCCCGACCCGCAGCGGTTGTCCCTGCGGCTGTGGGTGAACGGCGAGCTGAAGCAGGACGGGACGACGGCGGAGCAGATCTTCCCGGTGGGGGAGGTCGTGCGGTATGTCAGCCGGTTCATGGTGCTGCGTCCCGGTGACGTCATCAACACCGGGACGCCGGCGGGGGTGGCGATGGGGCAGCCCGAGCCGAAGCCGTATCTGCGGGCGGGGGACGTCGTCGAGCTGGAGGTCGAGGGGCTGGGGCGGCAGCGGCAGGAGCTCAAGGGGGCCTGAGAGGCCGAAGCGCCGCCGGTGGCGACTCCGTGGCCCTTCGGGGCCCGTCCCGTCGGACGGGCCCCGAAGGGCCGGGCGGCTAGGCGGCGATCCCGTCGTACTGGAGGACCCAGTACGGCGGCTCGTGCAGCTTGCCGTTCCACTGCGAGACGATCAGCGTCAGCGCGTTCGCGTTCGGGCTGCCCGGGTGGATGTATCCGCCGTAGAGGAAGGGGACCTGGGGCTTGCCCCAATGGCTCGGCGGGACGGTGTTGTTGCCGACGATCTGCGGTCTGGGCGCCGACCACACGGCGTCCGGGCGGGCCGCGGTGCGGGTGCAGATCGAGTAGTCGGCGACGTCGAAGTAGCTCATGCAGTAGGTGCCGCCGATCCGCTTGACGGAGAACTCCCCGATGTTGTTGCCGGAGAGGATGACCGACGGCGGCGCGGAACGGGTCCAGCGCCAACCCCCGTCCACGAAGGCCCAGTTCTCCTGCGCGCCGAAGTCACCGGCGCGGAACCGGTCCGGCCGGATGCGGAACAGCTGGATCGCGCCCCCGTCGGCGGTGTTGACGTGGGTGCCGTTCCAGCGCTTGGAGAAGATGTACAGCCAGCCGTCGGGGTCGATGCCCGCGAACGACCACATGCCGTACATGGACTGGTTGACGCCCTGGGTGTCGCCTGCCCAGTGGTACGGGTAGTCCCGCCACGTCACCCCGTGGTCGTCCGAGTAGGCGACGCCGGACATCAGCGACCCGTCGTAGCCCGCGGGCGGCGTCCAGGTGGCCACGGACGTGTACTGGATGTACGTCCGGCCGCCGAACTCGATGCAGTCGTTGGGGATGCGGCTGACCTCGAAGCCGTGTCCGTTGTTCTGGTCGTGCCGGTAGTCGAAGAGCTGGCCGGCGCGGCCGGCGGTGGGCATCGCCCAGGTGAAGGAGACGGGCGTCGCGCCGGAGGCGTCGAAACGGTCCTGGTTGAGCATGACGGGAGACCCGATGTAGGTCCCGGTCTGCTGGATACCGGTCCAGGAGTCGCCGAAGACGTATCCCCAGGTGCCGTCGTGCTCGCGGTAGTACGGAATGGCCAGGTCTCCCGAGCCCAGACCCTGGGCGGCGGCGGAGTCGCCGGGTTGGTCGCACAGCGGGGTGCCGGCCTGGAGCACACGGGCCCCGCCGCCGTGCGGTGCGGACGGGGCCGAGGCCGAGGCGGGGGCCGCCGCTCCGGCCACCCCGAGGGCGCCCGCGGTCAGGCCCATGCCGGCCTTCAGCGCGGTACGGCGGCTGGTCGTCGGCCGGGAATCGGGCTGGGGCCGGTGCTCGGGCGGGGGTTGCGTGGTGTCGGGCACGGGTGCTCCTCGTCGTGGTGCGGAACCCGGGTGGCTCGGACGGGTTCGAGCGCGGATGGCGCGGATGGCGCGGATGGCGGGGGCGGCGGGGACGGCAGGGTGGCGGGGACGAGTACGGGCGGTTCGGGCCGGGCTCAGCTCGCCAGGTGGAAGCCCGCGCCGACCCCGCCGTTGGTGTTCATGTCCGCGAGGATGTCGACGATCGGCGAACTGTGCTGCGCCCCCCAGGCGTTGCCGACCAGCGTCTGTCCGAAGACGACCGGGGACCCCGAGTCACCGCCGTCGGTCCAGATCAGGTGGGTGAACCAGATGTCGTGCGTGCCGAGCTTGATTCCGCAGGTCAGTCCCGTGCGGTGGCCCTGCTTGCACATGCGGGTCCCGTTGGCGGGTGGCGCGCCGATGTCCTTGACGGTCACATCGCCGACGGTGTCGGTGGGCGCGACCGCGCTCTCGTCCAGCAGGATGACCGCGTAGTCCAGCCCCTTGGGGCCCAGGTTGAGCAGGTTGTTGGGCGTGCTGACGTACGTCACCGTTCCGATGGCGCCGGTCTCCAGGTCGGGCCGGCTGTCCTCGAGCGGCGCCGGGGCGGTGGCCGTCCCGGCGGGGGAGGCGTCCCGGTAGACCTCCAGGCCGAGGAGCTTGTTGCCCTGGTCGTCGTAGAAGCAGTGCGCGTTGGTCAGGGCCACGAGGTTGCCGGCCGCGTCCCGGCCGACCGCGGTGAGGGTGCAGACGTAGTACCCGGTGGGCCGGTCGGGGTCCAGCGTCCGCTGGAAGACGATGCCGGTGCCGCCGCCGACGGGGGTGAGGGTGGCTGCGGCCGCGCCGTCCGCGTGTGCGGCGGACGGCAAGAATGTCAGGGACATGATCACTGTGAGGATGGCGAGGCCCAGCGAGCGGAGAATGCGAAGCATGTGACCGCTTTCCTTGGAGGCGGGCGTGGGTCCGGACAGGGGACCCCGCGCACCGCCGACCGATGAATTGGAAGATCGCTCTAGTTTTGTAGCAGGCTCCGACAGCTGTGTCCCAGGCAGTAATGAGCCAACGGTGGAGCGGGCCGTCCCGGACGGACGGAGGGATGGCCGCGGTCAGGCCAGGAGTGTGGCCAGCCGGCGCCAGCCCTCCCTCGGGAGGCGGGACATGTCGTCCTCCACGAGCTGGAGGGCGACATGATCGGCGCCCGCCGTGTGGAAGGCGTCGACGCGGGCGCGGATCGTGGGCTCGTCGCCCCAGGCGAAGACCGCGTCGACGAGGCGGTCGCTGCCGCCGCCGGTGACGTCGGCGTCCGTGAAGCCGAGGTTCAGCAGGTTCTTCGTGTAGTTCGGCAGCTTCAGGTACGTGGCGAGGTAGGCGCGGGCCGTCGCACGGGCCCGGGACGGGTCGGCGTCGAGGACGACCTTCAGCTCCGGGGCCAGCAGCGGGCCCGCGCCGAGCCGCTCGCGGGCCCGCGCGGTGTGCTCCGGCGTCACCAGGTACGGGATCGCGCCCGCCGCCCGGTCCCGGGACAGGTCCAGCATCCTCGGGCCGAGCGCGGCCAGCACCCGGTGGCCCGAGCGCATCCCGGCCCGGTCCAGCTCGTCCAGGTAGCCGACCATCGTCGAGTACGGGCGGCGGTACCCCTCCGCCATCGGGGCGTGGCTGACCCCGAGGCCGAGCACGAAGCGGCCCGGGCGGGACACCTCCAGCTCGGCGAAGCCCGCCGCCGCCTCCGACGCCTTGTGCTCCCAGATGCTCTGGATGCTGGTGCCGACCACGATCCGCGAGGTCGCCCGGATCAGCGGGGCGGCGTCCCGGGCGGCGCTGTTGCCGCCGAGCCATACGGCGCCGTAGCCGAGCTGCTCCAACTCGGCGACCGCCTCGGCGCGTTCGGCCGCGCCCTCCGGGTCCTCGGCGCGCAGTCGCCCGCTCCAGACGCCGTGCGGTCCGACCGATTCCTTCAGCGAAGCCGTCGCCTCGTCCATCGCTTGCGATCCCTCCGGTGGGCACCGTGATCAACCCGCGCGTCTGCCTGCCGACCACGGGTACCCACCGGTGACCCCCGGCCACGCCGCCCGGGGGGCCGGTCGGGCTACTCGCCGAGGAAACGCTCCAGCGCCTCGACGACCAGCCGGTGGTCCTCCACCTGCGGCAGCCCGGAGACCGTCACCGCGCCGACCACGCCGACCCCGGCGACGGTGACCGGGAAGGAGCCGCCGTGCGCCGCGTACGTGTCCGGGTCGAGCCGCGAGGACTCCTCGAAGGTCGTGCCCTTGGCCCGGAAACGGGAGCCGACCAGGTACGACGCCGAGCCGTACCGCTCGACCACGCGGCGCTTGCGCGCGATCCAGGCGTCGTTGTCCGGGGTGGAACCCGGCAGGGCGGCGTGGAAGAGCTGCTGGCCCGCGCGGTGGATGTCGACCGCGACCGGGGCCTCGCGCTCCCGGGCCAGCTCGACGAGCAGGGAGCCCAGCGCCCACGCGTCGTCGTGCGTGAACCGGCGGAAGACCAGGCGGCGCTCCTGCTCCTCCAGCTCCGCCACGGTGGGCGCCGCGGGGGTGGGGCTCACGGGGCCGCTCACAGGGACACCGCCACTCCGTCGCGGGCGGACCGGCGGGCCGCCTCCAGTACGTCCAGGGCGGCGGCCGCCTCCCGTGCGTCCACCGGGTTCGGGCCGCCCTCGCGCAGGGCCCTCGCCACCGCCGCGTAGTACGCGGGGTAGTCGCCCGCGGCGGTCGCCGTCACCTGTCCGCCGCCGGTCAGCGGCGACTCCCCGGCGCCGACGCGGCCCCAGAGCGACTCGTCCTCCTCGCCCCAGCCGGGACCCGGCCGCTTGCCCTCGCGCAGCGCCGCCTCCTGCGGGTCGAGGCCGTGCTTGACGTACCCGGCCTTCGAGCCGAGCACCCGGAAGCGGGGGCCGAGCTGGGCGGCGGTGGAGGAGACGTACAGGTGGGAGCGGACGCCGTTCGCGTGCGTGAGCGCGAGGAACGTGTCGTCGTCCGCCTCCGCGCCCGCCCGCCGGACCACGGACTCGGCGTACACCTGCGTGACCGGGCCGAAGAGGACCAGGGCCTGGTCGACGACGTGGCTGCCGAGGTCGTACAGGAGCCCGCCGATCTCCGCCGGGTCGCCGGACTCGCGCCAGCCGCCCTTCGGCTTCGGCCGCCAGCGCTCGAAGCGGGACTCGAAGCGCCACACGTCGCCCAGCGCGTCCTCGGCGAGCAGTCCGCGCAGGGTGAGGAAGTCGTTGTCCCAGCGGCGGTTCTGGAAGACGGAGAGGAGCAGGCCGCGCTCCTCGGCCAGCGCGGCCAGCCCGCGCGCCTCGGCCGCCGTGCCCGCGACCGGCTTGTCCACCACGACCGGCAGACCGGCCTCCAGGGCCCGCGTCGCGAGCGGCACGTGCGTCTTGTTCGGGGACGCGACGACGACCAGGTCCAGCTCGCCGGCCCGGTCGAACAGCTCGTCGGGCGTGGCGACGGTGCGCACGTCCGGGAACTCGGCGCGGGCCTGCTGCTGCCGCTCCGGGTTCGAGGTGACGACCGTGTCCAGGGCCAGGCCCTCGGTGGCGGCGATCAGCGGGGCGTGGAAGACGGAACCCGCGAGGCCGTAGCCGACGAGGCCGACGCGCAGAGGGGGAGTGCCGGGAGGGGTAGCAGTCATGCGTCCCACTTTCGCAACGGTGTTGCCAAAGTGCAAGCGCCGGGGACAATGGGGGCGTGAACAGGAGCGACGGCGGAGGAACGGGAACCGGCGGCGGAGGGACGGGAACCGGCGGCGGAGGGACGGGAACCGGCGGCGGCATGCGGGGCGCGGCGGGCGGCGCCAACCTGCTCGCCCTGCGCAGCCACAACACCGCCCTGGTGCTCGACCTGCTCCGCACCGCCGGTGCCGAGGGCATCAGCCGGCTGGAGCTCGCCGAGCGCACCGGGCTCACCCCGCAGGCGGTCAGCAAGATCACCGCGCGGCTCCGGGGCGAGGGCCTCGCCACCGAGGCCGGACGCCGCGCGTCCACCGGCGGCAAGCCGCGCACGGTGCTGCGCCTGGTGCCCGGCGCCGGTCACGCCCTCGGCGTCCACCTGGACCGCGACGAGCTGCGGGCGGTGCTGGTCGACCTCGACGGCACCGTGGTGGCGGAGCGGCGCGCCCCGCTGGACCTGGGCGCGGGGGCGGAGACCGTGCTGGCGGGGGTGGCGCGGGCGGCGGAGGAACTCGCCGGGGAAGCCCACCCGGCGTCCGCCGCCGAGGGCCCGCGGCCGACGCGCGGCGGCCTCGCCACCACCCCCGCCCTCCTCGGCGGCCTCCCCACGCTCCTCGGGCTCGGCGTCGCCCTCCCCGGGCCGCTCGACCACGGCCGGGGTGTGCTGCACCGGGTCACCGGTTTTCCGGAGTGGGACGGCTTCCCGTTGCGGGACGCGCTGGAGCGGCGGCTGGGCGTGCCGGTGGTCGTCGACAAGGACACCAACGCGGCGGCGCTCGGCCTCGCGATCCGAGACGGGGGCGGCGCGGGCGGCTCCTTCGCCTACCTGCACCTCGGTACGGGCCTCGGCGCCGGTCTCGTCTTCGGCGGCGGCGTGCACCGGGGCGCCAGGACCGGCGCCGGGGAGTTCGGGCACCAGGTCCTCCAGCTCGACGGGCCGCCCTGCACCTGCGGCGCCCGGGGCTGCGTGGAGGCCCTGTGCCTCGCCGCCGTCGCCCGCGGCGACCTCGCGGAGGCGGCGAGGGTGCTCGGCACGGGCGCCGCCAACCTCGCCGGGCTGCTGGACATCGACCAGGTGCTGCTGGGCGGCCGTACCGTCGCCGCCGCCCCCGAGGCCTTCGTCCACGGCGTCGCCGCGGTCCTCGACACCCGCGCCCGGCGCGAGGGCGGCCACGACGGCGCCGTACCGGTACGGCTCGCGCCGGGCGGCACGCGGGCGGTCGCGGAGGGCGCCGCCCAGCTGCTGCTGGCACCGCTGTTCGGGCGGGGGGACGGCGGCTGAGCCGACCCGCCCCTCCCCGCTCGCCCCCGGAAGGCCCGCGGGAGGTCTCAGACCAGGTCCACCAGGTCCGCGATGGACTCCACGACCTTGGTCGGCCGGTACGGGTACCGGTCGATGTCGTTGAGCGTCGTCAGCCCCGTGAGGACGAGGAAGGTCTCCATCCCGGCCTCGAGACCGGCCAGGACGTCGGTGTCCATCCGGTCGCCGATCATGGCGCTGGTCTCGGAGTGCGCGCCGATGACGTTGAGGCCGGTCCGCATCATCAGCGGGTTCGGCTTGCCGACGAAGTACGGCTCCTTGCCCGTGGCCTTCGTGATCAGCGCGGCCACGGAACCCGTCGCCGGCAGGGCGCCCTCGGGCGACGGACCGGTGTTGTCCGGGTTGGTGGCGATGAAACGGGCGCCGTTGTTGATCAGGCGGATGGCCTTGGTCAGCGCCTCGAACGAGTAGGTCCGGGTCTCGCCGAGGATCACGAAGTCCGGGTCGGTGTCGGTCATCACGTAGCCGGCGTCGTGCAGCGCCGTCGTCAGGCCGGCCTCACCGATGACGTAGGCGGTGCCCCCGGGGTGCTGGTTGTCCAGGAAGGAGGCGGTGGCCAGCGCGGAGGTCCAGATGTTCTCGACCGGCACCTCGAGACCGATCCGGTTCAGGCGGGCGTGCAGGTCGCGGGCCGTGTACATCGAGTTGTTGGTGAGGACCAGGAACGGCCGCCCGGACTCGCGCAGCTTCTTGATGAAGGCGTCCGCACCGGGAACGGGGACGCCCTCGTGCATCAGCACCCCGTCCATGTCGGTGAGCCACGATTCGATGGGCTTGCGCTCTGTCATGGGGGCGGACTCCTGCCGTGCGTGGACCATGGGACATGGGAGGCCCATGCTATGCAGTCATACGTTCGCACGGATCACCTTGCGACCGCCGAAACCTCCGTCCACCTGCCGTAACCCGTTCGGAGTACGACGAACCCCGCACCGGATGCGGTGCACGGACCCGCGGGGCAGCCTCCAGGTAACTGGAGGTACACGATGGGCTCACTGAAAGTCACTCTCTGTGCGGGAGCCGCGCTGGCCACCGCGCTGTGCGCACCGGCGGCCTACACCTACGCGGCGGACGGCGGCGGCGTCTCCGTGTCCCCGTCCTCGCCCGCACCCGGCACCGACGTCACGCTCCGGGTGCCCGACTGCACCGAGAAGACGGCCGTCGCCGTGTCCGCGGCGTTCGAATCGGACGTCCGGCTCAGCCTGGCCGCCGGGGACGGTGTCCTCGTCGGCTCCAGCCAGGTCCGCACCAGCGTGCGGGCCGGTGCGTACGCCGTGCAGGTCAAGTGCGGCGACCAGGCACGCAAGGGCACCATCACCGTCCACGACGAGCGGCGCCCGTCCACCCACGCCTCCCCCGTCGCCCCCGTCGACGCGGGCGGCGGCGGCACCGCGGAGCTGGCCGCGTCGGACGCCGGGAACGGGGCACGCGTCGATCCCCCCGGCACGGCGCACACCGTGACCGGCCTGGTGCTCGCGGGCATCGCCGCCGTCGCCGTCGCGCTGCGCAGCGTCCGCAGCCGGAGCCGCGGGACGGACTGACCATGTCCGGACAGGACACGCAGGACACCGCCCCGGCCGCCGCGCCCGGCACCGCCGCCTCCGGTGGCGGTGGCCGTCTGGTGACCGGCATCGCCTGGGTGGTGCTGCTCCTCGGGCTGTGGCTGTGGGGCCGCGAGGCCACCGACGTGCGCGAGGGCATCTCCCGGCCGGCCACCGGCGACATGGCGGCCGCCGGCCGGCCCCCCGACGTCCCGCTCCCCCCGGCCCACGCACCCCTCGGCGAGGCCCGGCCGCAGCGGCTCGACGTCCCCGAACTCGGCATCGAGGCCCCCGTCGTCGCCCGCGGCCTCGACGCCAAGGGCGCGATCGAACCACCGCCCTTCGACCAGCCCGGCTCCGTCGGCTGGTACGCGGCCGGCGTCACCCCGGGAGCGGCCGGGACCGCCCTGATGGTCGGTCACGTCGACACCGAGACCCGGCCCGCCGTCTTCTACGAACTCAGCACCCTGGAACCCGGCGAGACGATCCGCGTGGTCCGCGACGGCGACGGGACCGCCGAGTTCACCGTCGACGACGTCCAGGTCCTCACCCGCGACGGCTTCGACGCCCAGCAGGCCTTCGGACCCCGCGACACGAGCCGCTCCGAGCTGCGCCTCATCACCTGCGGCGGCACCTTCGACCGCACCACCGGCAGCTACACGGCCAACGTCGTCGTCTCCGCCTACCTGACCGGGACCGCCCCCCAGCCCTGACCGGAACCGCCTCCAGTCCTGACCCGGGACCGCCCTCTAGCACAGCCCCGGTCCCGGCGTCCGGGAACCGCGTGGGCAGCGGAGGCGTATGTCAGGATTGAGCCTCGGAACAGTGCACCCAGGGGGGTTGGATGTACGGCAGCAAGCCGGCCGGAAACATGTCCAGGAGGCGGGCTGCGTCGGCGGCGGTGCTCGGGGCGGCGGCCCTGCTGCTCGCGGGCTGCTCCTCGTCCGGGGACGGTGACGGGGACGGCAAGGGCGCGGGTGCCGGGATCACGCAGCAGCCCAAGGAGGCCGACCCGTTCTGGGTCAACCCCGACGGCACCGCGGCCCAGCAGGTGGCCTCCCTCACCGAGGACGGCAAGAAGAACCAGGCCGAACAGATCCGCAGGATCGCCCAGCAGCCGACCGGCGAGTGGATCAGCCCGGAGAACCCCGAGGAACAGGCCCGCGGCTTCACCGAGGCCGCCGACGAGGCCGGCCGCACCGCGCTGCTCGTCCTCTACAACATCCCGCACCGCGACTGCGGCCAGTACTCCGGGGGCGGTGCCGCGGACGGCAACGCCTACCGCTCCTTCGTGGACGGCGTCGCCAAGGGCATCGGCGACCGCGCCGCCACCGTCGTACTCGAACCGGACGCCGTGCTCCACCTCGTCGACGGCTGCACCCCGCAGGAGTTCCACGAGGAGCGCTACGACCTCCTCAAGGGCGCGATCGAGAAGCTCACCGCCCTGAAGAACACCAAGGTGTACCTGGACGCGGGCAACGCCGGCTGGGGCCACCCCGACCAGATCTTCGAGCCCCTGAAGCGGGCCGGCATCGACCGGGCCGACGGCTTCGCGGTCAACGTCTCGAACTTCTACACCACCGAGGACTCCCTCGCCTACGGCAAGCAGCTCTCCGCCAAGGTGGGCGGCAAGCACTTCGTCATCGACACCAGCCGCAACGGCAACGGCCCCTACGACGAGGGCGCCCCGGACGAACGCTGGTGCAACCCCCCGGGCCGGGCCCTCGGCGAAGCCCCGACGACGAAGACGTCGGACCCCCTCGTGGACGCCTACCTGTGGGTCAAGCGCCCCGGGGAGTCCGACGGCGAGTGCAAGGGCGGCCCGAAGGCGGGGGAGTGGTACCCCGAGTACGCCTTGGAACTGGCGCAAGGATAAGAAACCCAGGGGCGCGGGGCTGTGACATGTGCGGCTACCGCCGCGTGCGCGCGACAAGCCACAGCGCTCCCGCACCCTTGGTCGCAACCTGCGGGAGCGCTACGGCACCCGCACCCACTCCGCCTTGCTCGGCGTCCCCTCCCCGTCCGTCACGAACAGCATGTACCACCCCGAAGGAACCACGTTCCTACTGCTCGGCACCGTCACCGTCAGCTTGTCCCCGTCCGCCTTGAAGTCCAGCGCGACGGACCGCTGATCCACGTCCGTGACGTGGGTCGACGCGCTCGGCCGGATCAGCCGCACCTTCTTGACCGTGGACGCCGCCCGTGACGTGAACGTGCCCGACCCGCCGCGCTCGATGGTCTGCGGGCCACCCGACAGGTCGGGCCGCGAGTCCCGGTACAGATACGGCGGCGTGTAGATCTCGATGCGCTGCTCGAACTTGCCCGGCTTGGTGTTGGCCTTGTCGGCGTAGAGCGAGTCCGAGCCGAAGAACATCAGGCGCCCGTCGGGCAGCAGGATCGAACCGGAGTGGTAGTTGCGGCCCACCAGCGGATCGGCGACCCGCTCGAAGGAGTTCGTGCCGGGGTGGTACAGCCGCGCCTGGAGGATGTTGGAGTCGCTGCGCCCCCGGTAGTCCTCCGAGCCGCCGGAGACCAGCACGCTGTCGTCCGGCAGGACCGAGGCCTGCGGATAGCGCGTGCCCTTCTCCAGTGACGGCCCGTCCACGAACCTCGGGTCGTCCGCCTTGAGGTCGACGATCCGGGTCTTCTCGCTGGACAGTTTGGACTCGCCGACCCCGCCGCCGCCGATCACCATGTACTTCTCGTCCTGCGCCGGAGGCAGCAGCACCGTGTTCGCCGTCTCCAGCATGTTCGCGTCGCTCATGCCGGGGATCTTGGTGAACTTGTTGGTCTCCACGTCCCAGATGCCCGGGTCGCGGCCCACGTCGTCGGGGCCGTAGCCGGCGTTCGCACCCGAGTAGAAGATCTTGCCGTTGTCCATCAGGAACAGCGCCGGGTAGGTCGGGAACTGGCGGATCTTGTCGGTGTAGGTCCACTCCTTGGTCTTCGGGTCGTAGATCTCGTTCTTGCCCGGGACCAGCTGGCCGATGTCGTCGAGGCCGGAGACGCTGAGGATCTTGCCGTCGCTCAGGGTGGTGAGCGTCGGGTACCAGCGGGCCTCGTGCATCGGGTCGACCTTGATGTACTTCTCGGCGACCGGGTCGAACTCGAAGGCGTCCCGGATGCCCTGGAAGTCCTTCTTGTCGAGGGCGAGCTTCTGCGCGATGCCGTACGTGTTGCGGGCGTCGGCACCCGACAGGCCCTGGATGCGGTAGTTGTCCTCGGTGCCCGTCTCGTACTCGCTGCCGCTCTTCTGCGCCTCGACGTAGATCCGGCCGAGGCCCGGGTCGTTGCGCAGGAACTTCCCGGTCGCCTTGTCGAAGACCTTCTCGGCGCGGGGCACCAGGACCGGGTCCTTGGACACGAAGGTCTTGTGGTTCTCCTTGCCGGTGAACCGGGTGCCCGCCGGGAGGGTGATCGGCTTGTCCGGGTTCTCGTTGTGGACGACCATCAGGCCGCCGGCCTTGGTGACGTCGCCCTTGAGCTTCTCGTACCGCTTGGTGCCGCCCGCGATCAGCAGATTGCCGTTGGCGAGCTGCGTGTGTCCGGTGCAGAACAGGTCGGACGGTGTCGGCACCTTCTTGACGGTCCCCTTGACGGGGTCCCAGATCCGGGTGTCGTACTGCTTGGCGTCGGAGTTGTCCTGGTTGTTGCCCGACCCGGCGACCAGCAGCACCTTGCCGGTGCGCAGCAGCGCCGCGTGGATGGTGTTCTGCCGGTACTTCTCGGGAAACTCGATGATCTCCCACTTGCCGTTGGCGGCCTTGTACTCCGGCTGATTGATCTTGTACTGGTGGTATTTCTCGGTCCCGAAGCGGTAGAGCCACGGCCCGTTCATCCCGGCCAGCGCGACTACCACCGCCGTACCTATCGCGAAGCGACGGGCGCGGCGGCGGCCGGCACGGTCTTTCATTCCTTACGTCCCCCAAGTCCACCAAGGGCGATCTGCATGGTCTGGTCGTTGCCCCCGTCGGCGGAGGCGGCCCAGTCGGGCGTCTGCTGCGGCGCCTGCTGTCCGTACGGCGCCTGCTGCTGTCCGTACGGCGCGGGCTGCTGCCCGTGGGGCGGGTACGCCGGTCCGGGCGCGGGCTGCTGCGGCGGGACCCGGGGCGCGGGTTCCGCCGCCGCGACCGGCGGTTGCTTCTTCGCCTTCCGCAACTCGTGGCGCCAGGCGAACATCGGCGACGCGGTGATCAGCAGCGCGAAGGTCGCCCAGATGATCATCGCGGGGTGCGAGTGGCCGAGGACGACGCCGGCGGCGATCGAACCGGCGAAGATCACGATGAAGTACCAGTGGTACCGGAAGGTCCCGAACAGGGTGTCCGGGCTGGCCGAGTCGCCCTTCGGGGTCACCACGAACTTGCTCTTGCGGCGCAGCACGGAGTCGATGAGCGCCTTGGCGTACAGCGGCGCCGACAGCGCGGACATGATCATGCCGGCCACGCCGCCGGAGCCCTCGGGCTCGTGCGGGGAGACGTTGTGGCGGCGGTTCCAGACGTACAGGCCGATCTGGAGCGCGGAGGCGTTGCCGTAGAGCATCAGCCAGACCGCCGGGTCGATGTTGACGCCGGAGGCGCCGAGGCCCAGGAACAGGCAGCAGCTCAGCGCCGCCAGGATCCAGTTCAGGGCCGACATCGGATAGAAGATGATCATCATCGTGTAGTTGAAGAGCTTGCTCGGCGGGAGCGAGTACCAGCCCTTCCAGTACTGCTTGAGGATCGTCTCGTAGGTCCCCCGCGACCAGCGCATCTGCTGGGTGAAGAAGTCCGTCCAGGCGTTCGGGCCCTCGCCCACCGCGAGCACGTCCGGGGTGTAGACCGAGCGCCACTTGCGGCCGGTGGCCGGGTTCTTGTGGCGGTGCATCTCGAACCCGGTCGCCATGTCCTCGGTGATCGAGTCGTACAGGCCGCCGATCTGCTTGAGCGCCCTGATGCGCACCGCGTTGGACGTGCCCACGAACATCGGCCCGCCGTAGCGGTTGCCGGCGCGCTGGATCAGCGCGTGGAAGAGGAACTGCTGCGACTCGGCGGCCTTGGTGATCGGGTTGTCGTAGTTGCCGTAGACCTGCGGGCCGATGACGAAGCCGACGTCAGGGTCGCGGAAGAAGCCGAGCATCCGCTCCAGGTAGTTGGGCAGCGGCACGTGGTCGGTGTCGACGGAGGCGAAGAAGTCGTAGTCGTCGCCGTGCGCCTCGAGCCAGGCGTTGTAGTTGCCGTGCTTGGTCTTGGCGCGGTGAGGGCCCTTCTTCCGGTTCCACTTCGAGACGCCCTTGCGGGAGAAGTGGTGCACGCCCAGGCGCGCGCACACCTCCTTCACCTCCGGGTCGTCGCCCTCGTCGAGGAGCCAGACGTGCATCAGGCCGCGGTGGCGGATCTTCACGGCCGCCTCCAGGGTCTTCGTCACCATCTCCAGCGGCTCCTTGCCGGGCACGAAGGAGGTGAGGAAGGCGACCCTGGTGCCGGTCTCGGGCACCACCGGGACCGGGTCGCGGGCGACCAGGGTGGCGTGCGCGTTCGACAGCACGTTGAGGCAGCGGAACAGCTCGATCAGGCCGATCGCCACGAGCATCACGATGTCGAGCGCGGGCAGCCAGGAGAAGGCCGGGTAGTCGCGCTCGGTCCAGTGCTCCGGCTGGAGCAGCCACACCAGCAGCACCACCGACAGCAGCGGGGCGGCGGCCAGCATCAGGGCGACCCGGACGCGGTGCGGCTCCTGCGATATCAGCGAGCGGTACTGCACCCGGTACGGCTTGTTCGGGTCGGGCTGGGTGAGGGGGCCCGCGAGGCGGCTGTAGTGCTCGTAGTCGTACTTCGGCAGCGTCTTCTTTATCCGGCGGAACGAACCGGTGTTCCAGTTCCGGTGCCCGGGCACCCTGAGCTGGGTGGTCTCGGACGGGTCGTGGTCCCGCCCGGCGCCCGTCGGCGTCGACGTCATGAGTCATCCCCCCACACGCGGGTCATGCGTGTTTCGTCGCTTCCTTCGCCCGCTCCGGTCCCCCTCGACCTCGCGAACGCCTCAGTGGTGGGTCACGGTCACCACGGCATGCACACCATATAGACATGGAATGGCGACCCCCGGTTGCATGATGCCCCCCTCGGCATCCCCTCCGCCCCCGGCCCCCGGCCGGACCAGGGTTCTACGGCGTTCGTCATGATCGCAAGACGTCCTGGTACCGAATGCACCGAAGGCCCCTCGTGTGATACGAGAGGCCTTCGACCGTCTGTGCGCCGCCAGGGACTCGAACCCCGGACCCGCTGATTAAGAGTCAGCTGCTCTAACCAACTGAGCTAGCGGCGCCTGCTGACCTGCGCAACTCTACCCGATGCCGACCGGTGCTCCGGACCGCCGCCCGGCGCACCCGGCGCACGGGCGTCGCGGCCGGGTACATCATTCGGACCGTCAACATGCGAGTGAAGACGACAGTTGAGAAACTGACCGACATGTACCGAAGTGCGCCGTCGCGGACATTTTCACCGGGAGTGTGAGGGGAATCGCATGGAGACTCCCGTATTCGAGGAAATCGATCCCGCGAGCGATTGCGAATGTCCCGGCTGCCGTCACTGGCGGCGTGTCCTGCCGCATGCCCCGGCAGGCCGCGCGCTCGCCCATCCGGCGGCGTACCGCACGCTGGTCGTGGCCACCGCCGCCGCTTCCGCGACCGCCGTGTCCGCCCTCGGCGCGGGTCCGGCGGCGGCGCTCCCCGCGGCCGCCCACGCGCCCCACCGGCCGGGTGTCCCCGCCGGGGACGAGCCCGGCACCCCGCAGGGACCCAGGTCACCGCTGCACGGTTCGACCGGCCGGCCCGCGGCGCCCCCGGCCGGTGCGGAACTGGCCTCCCTCACCCGCACGGAGATCCTCGACCGGGCCAAGACCTGGGTGGCGGCGAAGGTCCCGTACAGCCTGACCGCGTACTGGTCCGACGGTTACCGGCAGGACTGCTCGGGCTTCGTGTCGATGGCCTGGAAGCTGCCCGCCAACGAGTGGACCGGAAGCCTCGGCACCGTCGCCGACCGCATCACCAAGGCGGAGCTCCAGCCCGGCGACATCCTGCTGTTCCACAACGCGTCCGACCCGGAGAAGGGCTCCCACGTGGTGATCTTCGGCGGCTGGACGGACGGCACGCGCACCGCCTACACCGCGTACGAGCAGACCCCGCCGCACACCCGCAAGCTGGACACGCCGTACGCCTACTGGAGCGACTCCGCCAAGTACCTGCCGTACCGCTACAAGGGGGTCGCCGCGAGCGGGACGGGCAAGGCCGGTGCCCGGGAGGAACCGGCGCCGGCCGCGGGTCCCGCCTCGCACGGGGTGGCGGGGTACCCCGGGCGCGGCATGTTCCGGCCGGGCGCCGACAACGTGTACGTCACCCGGCTCGGCAGGCAGTTGGTGAGGAAGGGGTTCGGCACGTACTACACGAGGGGACCGGGGCCGCGCTGGGGCGAGGCGGACCGGCGGGGCGTCCAGGCCTTCCAGCGCGCCCAGGGCTGGCGGGGCGGGGCGGCGGACGGCTATCCGGGCCCGGAGACCTGGCGGCGGCTCTTCTCGTGACCGGCGCCCAGCAGGTGATCACCCGTTCATGACGCGTCTGGCGCGGAGGCTGGAGCACGCATGAGTACGAACACGACATCCTCGGCCGAACTCTCCACGGAGCCCTCGGCGGACCGTTCCACGCAGCCTTCGGCGGACCGTTGCACGCAGCCCTCGGCCGAACGTTCCGCGGAGCCTTCGGACGGGACCTCGGAGGAGTCCGCGAGGGGCTCCCGGGCCGTGGCGCCGGACGCCGCCCGGCCCGCGTCGCCGGAGGCCGGTCCGCGGCCCGCCCGGCTCATCCACAACGAGGCCACCACCGAGATCCCCGTCCACCTGCTGTTCCGCGACGACCCCGACCCGGCGCCGGTGCCGCTGCGGCCCGCGGTCGTCGCGCGGAGCCAGGGTCCGGGCCCGGGGGAGCGGCCCGGCGAGCGGCCGGCGGCCCGGCGCCGCGTCAACGCCCGCCCGCGCCCGGCGCCGTCGGTCGACCCGGAACTGACGGAACGTCCGGCCCGGGTGCTGCCCGGCGCCGCGGGGGTGGCCGCCGGTCTGTGCGGGGTGGCCGGGTGCGCGGCCACCTCCTGGTGGGCCGGTCTCGTACCCCCGCTCGCGGCCCAGGCGCTGGGCCTGCCGGCGTCCGCGGGTGCCGGGCTCGGGCCCGCGCAGTGGGCGGCGTACGCGGCGGCCGGGGCGCTGGGGATGTTCGGGTTCGGCGGGCTGGCCCGGGGGCGGACCGGGCGGGCCTGGGTGCTCGGTCTGTTCGGCCGTTACCGGGGGACGGTGCGGCGCACCGGCCTGATGTGGGTGAACCCGCTGCTGCTGCGCCGCCGGGTGGACGTGCGGCTGCGGCACTGGCGCAGCGAGCCGATGCCCGCGGCCGACGGCAACGGCGTCGCGCTCAGGGCGGTGACGCTGGTGGTGTGGCGGGTGCGGGACACCGTGCGGGCGACGCTGGGCGTCGAGGACCACGAGACGTATCTGCGCGAGTGCGTGGAGGCGGCGCTGGCCCGGGTCCCGGTGGAGCCGCTCGGCACGGTCCGCAGCTCGGCGGACGTGGCCGGTGACACGCTGACCCGTCTGGTGGCGGCGGACGCGGCGCCGGTCGGCCTGGAGGTGTTCTCGGTGCGGCCGGTCCGGGTGGAGTACGCCCCCGAGGTGGCCGCCGCGATGCACCGGCGCCGGATCGCCGCGCTGGACGCGGCGCAGCGGGCCAGCGTGCTGACCTCGGTCGTGGACTCGGTGGAGGACACGGTGACCCGGCTGACCATGCGGGGACTGGTCGAACTGGACGACTACGAGCGCAAGGTGCTGGTGAAGGACCTGACGGTGGCGTTCTGCGCGGGGCGGGGAGACACCGGCGCGTGACCCGTCCGGCTGCCCGGTGCGGGCGGGCAGCGCGTTCTGCCTTTGGTATGGACATGTTCAACTACCGGCAATAATCTGAACTTGGTCTAGACCTGCACGGCTCACTGAACTTCCCCTGAACTTCCCCACACGTCACAGGGAGCAGCAGTATGCGCACAAGGACCAAGTTGTACGCGGCCGCGCTGGGCATGGCGACCACCGGAGCCCTCGTGCTCTCGTCCGGCGGCGCCAGCGGTCACGGCTACACCGACCTGCCCGTCAGCCGGCAGAAGGTGTGCCAGAACGGCACGGTCGGCGGGTGCGGCGCCATCCAGTGGGAGCCGCAGAGCGTCGAGGGCCCCAAGGGCTTCCCCGCCTCCGGTCCGGCCGACGGAAAGATCTGTTCCGCGGGCCACGGGACGTTCGCCGCCCTCGACAGCCCCAAGCAGCCGAACGGCCAGGCGTGGCCGACCACCCGGGTGAACGGCGGACAGAGCTACACCTTCCGCTGGCAGTTCACCGCCCGGCACGCCACGACCGACTTCAAGTACTACGTCACCAAGCCGGGCTGGAACCAGAACCACAACCTGTCCCGGTCCGACCTCAACCTCACGCCGTTCTTCACGGTGCCCTACGGCGGCAAGCAGCCCCCGGCCACCCTCTCCCACAGCGGCACGCTGCCGTCCGGGCTGAGCGGGCACCACGTCATCCTCGCGGTGTGGACGGTCGCCGACACGGGCAACGCGTTCTACGCCTGCTCGGACGTCACCTTCTGACCGGGGCGCCGCCCGCACGGAACGAGTGAAGGCCCCCCTCGCCGGGCGAGGGGGGCCTTCCGATGTGCGCCGCCAGGGACTCGAACCCCGGACCCGCTGATTAAGAGTCAGCTGCTCTAACCAACTGAGCTAGCGGCGCATGACTCCCGCCGTCCGCTCTTCGCGGCCGACGACGAGGAAAATACTACCCGGTCCCGGACCGTGCTCGTGACCACCCCCGGACGGGCTAGGGGGCGTCGTTTGGATCTTGCCGGGGTCGCGGGGCCTGGCACGCACATCTGCGGCGTTGTCGTCGGTTGTCAACGCTCCGCGTTGCCGCCCTCCTCCGCCTTGCAGCTGCACGCACCAGGCCTCGCTCGGCTAGGCCACAAGGCACCGTTGTCCGGAGCCGGCCTGATCCAAACGACGCCCCCTAGATCGCCATGGACAGCAGCACCGGTGCCGCGCTGCGGTTCAGCTCGTCGGCGGCCCGGCGCAGCCGGTGCGCGTGCTCGACCGGGAGCGACAGGGCCAGGCAGCCCACGGCGGTGCCGGCGGTGATCGGGACGGCCGCGCAGACCGTGCCCACCGCGTACTCCTGGAGGTCCAGGACCGGCACGGTGGGCGGCTGGGACTCCAGCCGGGACAGCAGCAGCCTGTCGCTGGTGATCGTGCGCGAGGTCAGGCGGGCCATCTTGTGCCGGGCGAGGTGGTCGCGGCGGCCCGCGTGGTCCAGCTGGGTCAGCAGGCTCTTGCCCACGGCGGTCGCGTGCGCCGAGACCCGGAAGTCCACCCACTCGTTCACCTTGGGCGTGGCCGGGCTGTCGGCGTACTGGGTGACGCTGACCTCGCCGTCCACGTACCGGCTGATGTAGACGGCGGCGCCCACCGAGTCGCGCAGCCGGTCCAGGGTGCGCTGGAGCTTCTCGCGCAGCGCCTGCTCCCGGCCGTGGGCCGAGCCCAGGCGGGCCAGCGCCTCCCCGGTGACATACGTGCCGTCGGCGGTCTGCTCGACGTAGCCCTCGCGGCGCAGCATGCGCAGGAGCGGAGTCAGTCGCTCCCGGTCGAGGCCGCTGAGGCGGGCGATCTCGGTGTCGGTGACACCGGAGGTGTGCCGCGTCACCGTCTCCAGGACGCGCAGGGCGTCCTGGGCCGAGTGGTGCGGCGCGGTCGGCTTGTGCTGCAGCGCCACGGTGGTCTCCCCCTGCGCTCGCTGATGGGCCCTGCCCCTGTCCCTGCCTGTGCCCCCGGTCCGGACAGCGGATGGCGTCCACGATAGCCGCCAAGGTGCCCGATGGGAGGGGGTGTTGGCCCGATTTCAGGGCTCCGAACTGCGGCACTGGCCCGGTGGCATATGCCAGAGGAATGCCCCAACGTCCCGACCTCGGACGTTGGGGCAGTCACGGCGCGTGATTACAGGACCGCGCTGAGGAATTCCCGCGTGCGGTCGTGCTCCGGCTCGCTGAAGATCTTCTCCGGCGCGCCGGCCTCGATGACCCGGCCCGAGTCGAACATCAGGACCTGGTCCGAGATGTCCCGGGCGAAGTTCATCTCGTGGGTCACACAGAGCATGGTGATGTCCGTGGTGCGGGCGATGTCCCGCAGCAGGTCCAGGACGCCCGCGACCAGCTCCGGGTCGAGCGCCGAGGTCACCTCGTCGAGCAGCAGCACCTTCGGGCGCATCGCCAGCGCCCGGGCGATCGCCACCCGCTGCTGCTGGCCGCCGGAGAGCTGGGCCGGCCGGGCGTCGCACTTGTCGGCCAGGCCCACCATGTCGAGCAGGCCCTTGGCCCGCTCCACGGCCTCGTCCTTGGACATCCCGAGCACCGTGACCGGCGCCTCGGTGATGTTGCGCAGGACGCTCATGTTCGGGAACAGGTTGAACTGCTGGAACACCATACCGATCTGCTTGCGGACCTCGCGCCGCTCCTTCTCGGTCGCCGGGAAGAGCTTCTGCCCGTCCACGGTGATCGTGCCCTCGTCGGGCTTGAGGAGCGTCATCAGCAGCCGCAGGATCGTCGTCTTGCCCGACCCGGACGGGCCGATCAGGGTGACGTGCTTGCCGGCGTCGACGGAGAAGTCCAGGTGGTCGAGGACGGTGTTGTCCCCGAACCGCTTGGTGACCTGCTCCAGGCGTATCAGCTCGCCGGAGCTGCGCTCGGGGCTCTTCTCGGGATTGGGGAGAGTGTCAGTGGGCAAGGCGTCGCTCCAGGGCTCGCAGGGCAAGGGAGGCCAGGTAGGAGATGACGATGAAGGCCACGCCGATCACCGTCAGGGGCTCGGTGAACTGGAAGTTCTGCTGCGAGAACAGCCGCGCCTCGCCGAGCATCTCCAGCACCGTGATCGCCATCAGCAGCGGCGTGTCCTTCAGCATGGAGATCACGTAGTTGCCGAGGGCGGGAGCCACCCGGCGGATCGCCTGCGGCAGGATGACCGCCGTCCACGTCCGCCGCATCGGCAGGTTCAGCGCCGTCGCGGCCTCCCACTGGCCGACCGGCACTCCCTCGATGCCGGCCCGGTAGACCTGCATCGTGTACGTCGAGTAGTGCAGCCCGATGGCGACCACACCGGTGGTGAGCGCCGAGAAGGTGATGTTCCACTCGGGCAGCACGTAGAACAGGAAGAACAGCTGCACCAGCAGCGGGGTGTTGCGCACGAACTCGGTGACCACACCGACCGGCCAGGTCACCCAGCGGCTGGGCACCCGCATCAGCAGCGCCCACACCAGACCGAGGCCGAAGGAGACCAGCGAACCGAGGACCAGGATCTGAAGGGTGACCAGCAGGCCGTCCCAGAAGTGCGGCATGAAGTCGGAGACCGCGCTCCAGTCCCATTTCACGACACACCACTTCCCTCAGGCACCTGCACGGCCGCCGCCGTCTTCTTCTGCGGCGCCTTGCCGACGCCCGCCTTCAGCTTCTTCTCCAGGCCGCGCATCACCCGCGTGAGCAGGAAGGCGATCACGAAGTAGATCAGCAGGATGTACGTGTAGATCTCCGCGCTCTCCTGCAGCGCCAGGCGCACCAGGTTGCCGCTGAAGGCCAGGTCGCCCATGCCCATGATCGACACCAGGGCGGTGCCCTTGAGCAGCTCGATCAGCAGGTTCGAGAAGGGCGGGATCATCTCCGGCACCGCCTGCGGCAGCAGGATCAGCCTCATCCGCTGCCAGGGCGTGAAGCTGAGGGCGATGCCGCCCTCCTTCTGCGCCGGGTCGACCGCGCCGAGCGCGCCGCGCACGATCTCGGAGCCGTACGCCCCGTAGGTCAGGCCGAGCGCCAGCGTGCCCGCCCACATCGGCACCAGCTGCCAGCCGAAGGCCGGTGGCAGCACGAAGAAGACCCAGAAGATCATCACCAGCGCGGAGGTCCCGCGGAACACCTCGGTGTAGAAGCCCGCGAGGAAGCGGACGATCCACAGCCGGTGGCTGCGCGCGATGCCGACCACGAAGGAGACGCCCGCCGCGAGCAGGGTGCTGAAGAAGAGCAGCTGGACCGTGACCCAGACGCCCTGGAGTACGAGTTCCCACAGTCCCGAGGTCATCCGCCGCAGAGCTCCTTCGCGGTCAGATCGGTCATCTCGTTCTCGGTGAAACCGAAGGGCTTGAGGATGCGCAGCAGCTCGCCGCTCTTCTTGAGCTTCTGGAGCTCGACGTTGAAGGCGTCCCGCAGGTTGGTCTCGTCCGGGCGGAAGGCGAAACCGCCGCCGTCGACGTGCGGCTTGCCGTCGACGACCGGGGCGAACGCCTCGGTGGCCTCCGTTTTGCTGGACTTCTTCACCACCTCGCGGACCGTCAGGGCCGTACCGGCGAAGACGTCCACGCGCCCGGACTCGACGGCGTTGAGTCCGGCCACCTGGTCGGGGACGATCAGGATGTCGTCCTCCTTGTACCCGTGCTCCACCGCGTAGGCGATCTCGGCGTAGCCGGTGCCGGTCGCGAACTTGGCCTTCTTCTTGACGACGTCCTCGTAGTTGTGCAGCCCGAGCGGATTGCCCTTGCGCACGATGTACGCGTCGAGCATCTGGTAGTCCGGGTCGGAGAAGATGACCTGCTGGCACCGGTCGGGGTTGATGTACATCCCGGCCGCCACGACGTCGAACTGCTGCGAGGCCAGCCCCGGGATCAGGGAGCCGAACTCCGTCGGCACCGGCTGCACCCGGTCCACTCCGAGTCGCTTGAAGACGACCTTCGCCAGCTCCGGCGCCTCACCGGTCAGCTCGCCGTTCTTGTCGATGTACCCGAAGGGGATCTCACCCGCGATGCCGAGCCGGGCCACACCCTGCGCCCGGAGCCTGCCGAGCAGGTCACCGCCCTCCACGTCGGATGCGCTGGCCACCCGCGAGCAGCCGGCCGCCCCCAGTGCGCCGAGCGCCGCGACCCCCGCGAGCAGCGACCGGCGAGTGGGCCCGGCTGTCCTGGACCATTGGTCGGATATACCCCATGAAGGGGTTCTGTGTGGTGGAGCCATGGGCGCGCAGCTACCCGATGGCGGACGGGTTATGCCGATCTTTTTCAGTCCGATACATCGGCCCGGCGCCCTTGACCGGGGGGCCGCGGGGCACTGCCATGGAGGGTATGGCTGATCGCTACATCGAAGTCTCGCTGGTCAAGCGCGGAATCACCTGCACGGCCCAACTGCTCGACGACCGGGCCCCGATCACCTGCGCGGCCGTTTGGGACGCGCTCCCTCTCGGCGGCGACGTGTACCACGCCAAATACGCCCGCAACGAGATCTACGCCCTCTTCCCGCCCTTCGCGACATCCGAACCACCGCTGGAGAATCCGACGGTAACGCCCATTCCGGGCGACCTGTGCTATTTCGCCTTCGCGGGTGCCGAGTTGGGCACGAAGGCGTACGGCTACGACCGAGAGGTCCGCCCCGGCACCACCCTCGTCGACCTCGCCCTCTTCTACGAGCGCAACAACCTGCTCCTCAACGGCGACGTCGGCTGGGTCCCGGGCACCGTCTGGGGCCGCATCACCGAGGGCCTGGAAGCCATGGCCGAAGCCTGCAACGACCTGTGGCGCACGGGAGCGGCGGGGGAGACCCTCAGCTTCCGCAGGGCGTAGGCGGCAAGCCGCCGCCGCTGCGGGCAGTCGTGCCGCCCCGCCCCCACCTGCGGGCAGTCGTGCCGCTGGGGCGGCACGGGTGGGCGCAGGCGGCGCCCGGCCAGCGCCGGCCAGCGCCCCCTGCGCCCCCCACGCCGGTCACTACCCGGCCGACGTACCCGCCGCCCCCGCCTCGTACAGCGCATGCGCAGCCCGCAACACCAGATCGTCCCGATGCCGCGCCGCGACGATCTGCACCCCGACGGGCAGCCCGTCCCCGTCCACCCCCACCGGCACGGTGCCCGCCGGCTGCTGCGTCAGATTGAACGGATACGTGAACGGCGTCCACCCCGTCCACCGCCGATACCCCGCCCCCTTCGGCACTTCCACCCCCGCCTCGAACGCCGTGACCGGCAAGGTCGGCGTCACCAGCAGGTCGTACTCCTGATGGAACACGCCCATCCGCCGCCCCAGCTCCATCCGCACGTCCACCGCCGCCAGATAGTCCAGCGCCGAGTACCGCGCCCCCGCCGCCACGATCTCCCGCAGCCCCGGGTCCAGCAGCTCCCGCTGCCCCGCCCGCAGGTGCTGCACCACCCGCGCCGCCCCGCTGAACCACAGCGTGTGGAAGGCGTCCACCGGGTCCGTGAAGTCGGGGTCGGCCTCCGTCACGTACGCGCCGAGCCCCGCCAGCCGCTCCACCGCCCGCCGCACCGCCCCGGCCGCCGCGGGACGCACCGCCACCTGCCCGCCCAGCGAGGGCGAGTACGCCACCCGCAGCCCGCGCACCCCGCCCGACAGGGCCTCCGTGTACGCCCCGGGCGCCGGGCCCAGCGCCGACCAGTCCCGGGCGTCCGGGGTGCCGATGACGTCCAGCATCAGCGCCGCGTCCGCCGCGTCCCGGGTCATCGGACCGACGTGCGCGAGGGTGCCGAACGCGCTCGCCGGGTACAGCGGCACCCGGCCGTACGTCGGTTTCAGGCCGAAGATGCCGCAGAAGGACGCCGGGATGCGCACACTGCCGCCGCCGTCCGTGCCCAGCGCCAGCGGCCCCGCCCCGAGCGCCACGGCCGCCGCGGCGCCCCCGCTGGAACCCCCCGCGGTACGGGAGGGGTCGTGCGGATTGCGCGTCACGCCGGACAGGGGCGAGTCCGTCACGCCCTTCCAGCCGTACTCCGGCGTCGTCGTCTTGCCGACGAACACCGCGCCGTGCTCGCGCAGCCTGGCGACAGAGGGCGCGTCCTCGTCCCAGGGCCCGTCCGGAGAGACGGCCCGGGAGCCGCGCAGGGTCGGCTGACCGCGGGTCAGCAGGATGTCCTTCACCGTGACCGGCACCCCGTCCAGACGCCCGCACGGCTCCCCGCGGCGCCACCGCTCCTCGGCCCGCCGGGCCTGGTCCAGCGCCTCCTCACCGGTCAGCCGGACGAAGGCGTTCACCTCCGGCTGGATCCGCTCGGCCCGGTCCAGCACCGCCCGGGTGGCCTCCACGGGGCTGAAAGCACCCTTGCGGTAGCCGTCGACGAGCTGTACGGCGGTCAGCTCGGTGAGGTCGGTCATGCGGCACCCTCCCGCGGGTCGGTGACGTCGGCGACGTCAGTGTCCGGGCACGTATCCACGCTTCTTGTCGACCACGTTGGCCAGCGGTCCGCCCGCCAACCAGCTCTCGAACAACTCCACGAACTGGGCGCCCAGTTCGTCCCGCCAGCCGATCGTGTCCCCGCTCATGTGCGGCGAGACGATCAGCCCCGGCACCGCCCACAGCGCACTGTCCGGGGCCAGTGGCTCGTGGTTCAGCACGTCCAGCGCGGCGCCCGCGATCCGGCGCGAGGTCAGCGCCTCGACCAGGTCGTCCTCGACGACCAGCGGGCCCCGCCCGATGTTCACGAACCGCGCGGAGGGCCGCATGAGCCCGAACCGCCGGGCGTCGAACATGCCGCGCGTGTCGTCGGTCAGCGGCGCCGCGGCCACCACCCAGTCGGCCCCGGCCAGCAGCCGGTCCAGCTCCCCGGTGCCGTGCACGCCGGGGCGCGCGGTGCGGCCGACCAGCGCGGTGGTGACGCCGAGCGCCTCCAGCGTGCTCGCGATCGCCCGGCCGATCGGTCCGGAGCCCACCACGCAGGCGCGTGTTCCGGCCACCCGCATCGACTCGCGGTGGAGCCAGGTCCGCTCGCCCTGGAGCCGCAGCGTGCGCGGCAGGTCCTTCGCCATCGCCAGCACGAGCGCGGCGACGTACTCGGCGATCGGCCGGTCGAAGACACCGCGCGCGTTGGTCACGACCGTGTCCGATTCGGCCAGCTCCGGGCACATCAGGTGGTCCACCCCGGCGCTCGCCGTGTGCACCCAGCGCGGACGCGGCCCGCCGCCCGGCCACGCCTCGCGCACCGCGTGCGAGGTGAAGTCCCACACCAGCAGGACGTCGGCGTGCGGCAGCCGCTCGGCCAGCGTCGCCGCGTCGGTGTGTTCGACGCGGGCCCGGCCGGTCAGCCGGCCCAGACGGGGGAGGGGCTCGGCGTCCAGTACGAGGAGGGTGGGCGTGGGCGCGGGCCCGGACGCGGGCGTGGGTGAGGACGCGGACGTGGTCATCGGCGGGCCTGTCTCCGGTCGGCGGAAGCGGGGCGGTTCAGGAGTTGACGGGGGACTCAACCAGCTGTTGACCTGGAGGTGATGCGGGTGGATTGACCACGCTCGCACCGGAACCTACCTTCGTCAACACGGCCGTGCGTAACGGTGCGTTGCCCTCTCCTTCCTCAGTGTGAGGCCGGTGCGTGCCATGGACATCTCCTTTCTCGGCGGACCAGCTCCGCAACGCGGGGTCGGCGTGGTCGCCCCGTTCGACTTCGCACTCGATCGCGAGCTGTGGCGATGGGTGCCCGACGACGTGTCGCTGCACATGACACGGACGCCCTTCGTACCCGTCGAGGTCAGTCTGGACCTCGCCCGGATGGTCAGCGAACACGAGACCCTCGGCGAGGCGGTCCGCACCCTCAACGCCATCGCGCCCCAGGTCGTCGCCTACGCCTGCACCTCGGGCAGCTTCGTCGGCGGCATCGCCGGGGAACGCGCCATGTGCGAGGCGATGACCTGGGCGGGCGCCGTCCCGTCCGTCACCACCTCCGGCGCACTGCTGGACGCGCTGACCGAGCTGGGCGTACGCCGGGTCGCGCTGGTGACGCCGTACACCGTGTCCGTGACCCGGGCGCTGGAGGCGTACGTCGCCGAGGCGGGCGTCACCATCTCCGGCTGCGCCTTCATGGGGCTGACCCGGCACATCTGGAAGGTCCCGTACCGCGACGTGGCCGACATGGCCCGCCAGGCCGTGCCCGCGCCGGGGGCGGCGGACGCCCTGTTCATCTCCTGCACCAACCTCCCCACCTACGACGTCATCCCGCAGCTGGAGGCCGAGCTGCGGATCCCCGTGATCTCGGCCAACCAAGTGACGATGTGGGCGGCACTGCGCCGACTGGGTACCCCTGCGGTGGGGCCGTACCAGGCGCTCACCGATCCGGCCGCCCGCATCGGCCCCGCCGCGACGGCCGCGGCCGGTCCCACGGTGGTGGGACCCGCCGGTCCCGTCGACCCCGCGGTGGCGGGTCCGGTCGGACCCGCGGCGGCGGACCTGCCGGGCGTCGGTGACGTCCCGGACACCGAACAGCAGCAGGAAGGGTGGACATGACAGCACTGGGATTCCTGTACCCGGGCCACTCCGGCGAGGACGACTACCCACGCATCGAGCAGCTCCTGGGCAGCGACATCCGGGTGGACCTGGTGCACACGGACATCGGCGAGGACGCCCACCGGGTGGACGCGCTGCTCGAGATGGGCGCGCCGCGGCGCCTCGAGGCGGGCGTGGCCGAGCTGCGGCTGGCCGGCGCCGACGCCGTGGTGTGGGCCTGCACCAGCGGCAGCTTCGTCCACGGCTGGGACGGCGCGCACGAACAGGTGCGCGCCCTGGCCCGGGCGGCGGGTCTGCCGGCCTCCTCCACCTCCTTCGCCTTCGTGCACGCGGCGAAGGAGATCGGGGCGCGGCGGGTCTCGATCGGCGCGACCTACCCGGACGACGTGGCGCGGCTCTTCGCGGACTTCCTCGGCGCCGCCGGCATCGGAGTGTCCGACGTCGTCAGCTCCGGCATCATCACCGCCGCGGAGGTCGGCACCTGGACGGAGGACGAGGTGCTGGCGCTGGCCCGCGCCGCCGACCGCCCGGACGCCGAGGCGGTGTTCCTCCCGGACACGGCCCTGCGCACGGCGGCCCACATCCCGGCCCTGGAGAAGGAACTGGGCAAGCCGGTCCTCACCGCCAACCAGGTCACCGTCTGGGAGGGCCTGCGCCTGGCCGACCGCCGCGTCAACGCGCCGGAACTGGGCGCACTGTTCACCCGGGAGCCGGTGGTGCAGGCCTAGGGGGTGTCGTTTGGATCAGGGCGGCTCCAGGCAACGGTGCCAGACCCCGCGACCCCGGCAAGATCCAAACGACACCCCCTGGGACGGTCCACGGCGGTGTCGTGGCAGGCCCGCCGCACGGAAGAACCCCGGTCCCGCGTGAGCGGAACCGGGGTTCTCGTCGAGCGCTGGGCAGGCCTTGCACCTGCATTTCCCCACGGGAAGTGGGGCGTCTTTCCTTGGACCACCAACGCACTGCCTGCTGCGGGGAGTTGGCCCCCGTGATCAGGCAAGATGATCGTACCGCAGCTCCGGCCGGGGTGCACATCGAGCGCCGATGGTTCAGATAGATGGACATAAATCGTTCACCTGAACAACGGGTTGCGTACCTGAACCCTTGTCAGCACCCGAAGCTCCCCCTATTCTCACGCCGAGAAAGCGCTTTCCGCCATGGCTGTGATTGACATGATCACGCCATGGCTTCCGTTCCGGCATGTGAAGGCGAATGGGGAGACCGAGGATGAGACGACCAGTCGCGCTGCGACTCCAAGCGGCACTGGGCACGCTGGCCCTCGCGGCCGCGGCCGGTGTGGTGCTGACGATGCCCGAGACGGCGTCGGCGGCGGCCGGCGGCGCCACCGGCTACGCGACCCAGAACGGCGGCACGACCGGCGGCGCGGGCGGGCAGACCGTCCGCGCCACCACCGGCACGGCGATCCACCAGGCCCTGTGCGGCCGTGCCAGCAGCAGTACCCCGATCGTCATCGAGGTCGAGGGCACCATCAACCACGGCAACACCAGCAAGGTGTCGGGCGACAGCTGCAACACCGCCGCCGACAAGATCGAGCTGAAGCAGGTCAGCAACATCACCATCGTCGGCGTCGGCAGCGGTGCCGTCTTCGACCAACTGGGCATCCACATCCGGGAGTCCAGCAACATCGTCATCCAGAACGTGACCGTCCGGAACGTCAAGAAGTCCGGTTCGCCCACCTCCAACGGCGGCGACGCCATCGGCATGGAGAGCGACGTCCGCAACGTCTGGGTCGACCACTCCACCCTGGAGGCCTCGGGCGGCGAGTCGGAGGGCTACGACGGCCTCTTCGACATGAAGGACAACACCCAGTACGTCACCCTGTCCTACAGCGTCCTGCGCAACTCCGGCCGCGGCGGGCTCATCGGCTCCAGCGAGAGCGACCGCTCCAACGGCTACGTCACCTTCCACCACAACCTGTACGAGAACATCGACTCCCGCGCGCCCCTCCTGCGCGGCGGCGTCGCCCACATGTACAACAACCACTACGTGAGCCTGAACAAGTCCGGGATCAACTCCCGGGCGGGCGCCAAGGCCAAGGTCGACAACAACTACTTCGAGGACTCCAAGGACGTCCTCGGCACCTTCTACACCGACGAGGCCGGCTCCTGGCAGGTCAGCGGCAACATCTTCGACAACGTGACCTGGTCCGAGCCCGGAGGGGACAACAACCCGGCCGGCCCCGACCCGCAGTCCAACACCACCGTCTCCATCCCGTACTCCTACACCCTCGACGACGCCTCCTGCGTGCCGTCCGTCGTGAGCGGTACGGCGGGCGCGAACAAGGGCCTGAAGGTGTCGGACGGCAGCTGCACACCGCAGAGCCCGGACCCGACCGACCCCACGGACCCGGACCCGACCGACCCGGACCCGACGGACCCGGACCCCACGGATCCGCCGAGCGGGACCAACCTCAGCATCGGGGCCGGCTCCGACGGCTCGTCCAAGGCGAGCGGCACCAGCTACGGCAACGTCCGCGACGGTGACATGAGCACCTACTGGTCCCCCTCCGGCACGACCGGCTCCGTCTCCGTCAAGTGGTCCTCCGCCCGGACCGTCGCCAAGATCAACATCCGGGAGGCATCGGGCTCCCAGGGCACCATCGGCTCCTACCGCGTCCTCAACCACGACACCGGTGCCGTCCTGGCCTCCGGCAGCGGCGCGGGCGTGATCGCCTTCTCCCCGGTCTCGCTGGAGAAGATCACCTTCGAGATCACCGGCGCCTCGGGCACCCCGAAGGTCGCCGAGTTCGAGACGTACGCCGGCTGACACGGCCGGGTGGGCGGGGTGTGTCCGGGGCGCGGTGCCGGACACACCCCGCCCTCTTGCGCGAGCGCGGGACAATGGACGGTGGCCCACTCCACCGGAGTGACCCCCGCACCCGGGGACGGGCCGTCGTCACGCACGAGGAGGAGAAGACATGGCGGAGCCCACGCCGCGTCGGCACGAACCGCGGCTACGCCCCGCGCCCCTGCTCTTCGAGCCGGCGGAGGCGGCCGCCGACCCGGAGCACTTCTTCGACCTCGAGTCGATCGACGACCCCCGGGCCCTGCTGGAGCGGGCCACCGAACTGACCCACGCGTTCCGTGCGGCGGCGGACCGGGCGATGGAGTTCCAGGCGCTCGCCGCGGCGCAGCTGGCCGATCCCCGGCGGTTCGACCGCCTGACGACCGCGGACATCGCCGAACGGGCCGAGTGGACCGAGGACTACGCCAAGAAGATGGTGGAGTTCGGGCGCGACCTGATGCGCGGCGAACCGGCCGAGTAACCGGGGCGCATATGACAGGGGGCTGGGCAAGATACTCCCTTCCCGGTCGTCGCGTCCCCGTTTCCGGTAACCCGGCGGAGCTTTCTCCTCACGCACGGTAGATATCTGCGGTATGAGCAGCACACGCAACGCCACGCCCCACGTCTCGGACGTCACCGCGGACGGCGCCGCCTGGCTGGCGTCGGCGGTCGCGTACCCGCGCGACACGCTCGCGCTCTGGGAGGAGCGGCCCGCGGCCCCGGTCGTCCTGCCCTGCGGCTCCGCCTTCGACGTGGTGAGTGCTCCCGCGATCTTCGGCCGCCGGATGCTCGACCGGCTGTGGGAGGACGGCCCGGGTTCCGGCCCGGTGGCGGAGTTCCGCGGCCGGATGCTGCTGTTCGCCGCGCCGGGCACCGCCCAGCGTCTGCCCTCGCTGCTCGACTGGGAGGAGTGGGGCGCCCGCGGCCGGGCGGACGGGCGTACGGGCGCGGTGCCGCCGCTGCTGTGCCACGGCGTCGGGGACACGGTGACCGTCCCGGCCCCCGCGGGTCCCGCCGCTCCAGCGGGTGGGCCGGCGCGCTCCGGGTCCCGCTGGCTGGTGGCCCCGGACATCCGCCGGCCCTGGCTGCCCGGCCCGGAGATCCTGCTCTGGGCGGCGGTGCGGGCGGCCCGCGCGGCGGTGCGGATTTCGATTTTTCCTCCCGCCGACCAGGGTGCTAAGGTCTACGACGTCAGCAGGCGCCGCTAGCTCAGTTGGTTAGAGCAGCTGACTCTTAATCAGCGGGTCCGGGGTTCGAGTCCCTGGCGGCGCACGTTGGCGATGGCGAGGCGTGTTCGCGGAAAGCGCGAACCGGCCTCGCCATCGTTGTTTTTGCGCGGCTTCGCCGCGCGTTGTGGGGGCTTCGCCACCCACACCCCCCCCGCTCGGTGGGCCGGGGGTGGTGGGCTCGCCCAGGGGTGTGGGTGGGCCGGGGACGAGTAGGTCAACCGGGGGTGATCTGTACGGTCCAGGTGCCCGACTCCGTGCGGTCCTCGACCTCGACCCGCACGCCGTCGCCCGGGACCGTGAAGCTCTCGCCCAGGCCCACCGGCGCGTCGGCGAGCGGGGGGTAGACCGAGTCGGCCCAGCAGGCCTCGGTGCCCGGGTGGGCGTCGACCACCTCGATCGGCCCGCCGCCCGACTGCGCCCCGCTGCGCACCCGGTACACCAGCACCCCCGCGCGGCAGGCGGAGGCGTCGTTGCCGACCGGCGCGCGCACCTCGAAGGCGAGCGCGCTGCCCGCCCCCGTGCGCACCACCGCCAGCTTCGTACCCCGCCCCAGGCCGAAGGCCGGCGCTCCGGCGGCGCCGGTCACCACCACGCCCGGGCCCGCCTCCAGCGGCTCCATCGTCAGCCGGGCCGGTTCGCCGCCCCGTACACAGACCACCTGCCGGGGCTGCAACCAGCCCAGCTTCCACTTGTGCCAGCCGAACAGGTCGGGGGCGAGCCCGAACTGGCTGCCCATCAGGTCCCAGTCGCCGACGTGCGTGTCCCAGTCGCCCTTGCCGTCCACCGGCCGGTGGTACAGGTCCGGCAGGTCGAAGACGTGCCCGGTCTCGTGGGCCAGGACCAGCCGGTCCGGCGGATGGTTCTCGAAGACCGTGACGACCCGCCGGATGTCGGTGCCGTCGGCCCGCATCGGGGTGTCCAGGTTGACGACCTTCGTGGCGTCGGAGTCCACGCCGGGCGCGTCCGGGTCCGCGACGAAGTAGACGACGTCGTACCGCGAGAAGTCGACGTGCCGGTCGGCCGCGGCCAGCGCGTCGCGCAGGTAGGCGGCCCGGTGCTCGGGACCCCAGTCACGCCGTATGGCGTACGACGTCGACGGGCTCGGCATCCGGATCCAGTCCCGCAGCGGGTGCGCGCGGAGCGTGAAGGCGCCGTAGGAGGCGCGCCGGAAGAAGTCGCCGGTGGCCGGGAAGTGGTCGGCGGCGAGTTCGGCCGGTGCCGTCAGCGGCTGGGAGTCGGGGAAGGACAGGAACACCATCACCGCGTCCAGCGCCCGGGCGGGCCGGGGGTAGGCCGCGTTCCAGGTGTCCAGGCCCTCGGAGTGGTGCACGTCGGTGCGCTGGAGCGCGCAGGGCTCCGGGGAGAACGGCTCGGCGACCGAGGGCGCGCTGATCAGGGAGGTCGCGGCGAGCGCCGACATCGTGGTGCACACCGCGGCGGTGCTGCGCAGCCTGGTCCGGGGGAACGGGCGCGGCACATGGACCTCCGGACGCGGTTGACGGGACACCGCACCCAGCTTGTGCATGATTGTCGTATTACGACCTGTTCGCCTGCACCGGATGGGTGAGCCGGCCGGGTCTTCGCCGGAGTTCTCCTGGGCGACATCCCGAAGACACTCACAGAACGTCACAACTGGTCGGAGGGGTGACGGACCCGTCCAGGTGTGAGCAGAAACGATCTGCCGGAGGGGTCGACCGGTCCGGAGCGCGGAACGGCGGCTGGAAGGGCCCGGTGTCAGCCTCTATGATCGGCACACTTTCCTGCACGAACAGAGCACGAACAGAGATCGAGGCACTGCGGGAGCGAGCGGTGAACGGAACCTCCGAAGGGCCGGCGCCCGCGACAGACCTCGGCCCGTCGACCATCACAGAACGTGACGAAGGTCTGGCTCCTCGTACCGGGGATCCGGCTCCCGGTACCGGGCGTACGGGGCCCCCGGCCTACCGGTCGGTGTTCACCACCGCCCCGCTCGCCATGGCCGTCGTCGACGCCGAGGGCCTGGTCGTGAGCGCCAACGACTCCCTGGGCACCCTCCTCGGCACCGACCCGGCCGCGCTGGCCGGCGGCGTGGCGGCCGACCTCGTCGACCTCGCCTCCGACGCCGGCACCTGGCACGCCTACCGCGAGGTGCTGCGCGGCCACCGTCCCCGGCTGCGCTGCACCAGACGGCTCAAGCGGGCCGACGGGCACTCCCTGTGGGCGCAGGTGACGGTCGAACCACTGGCCGGCTCCGGGGAGCCCGGGGACGGCGCCTGCGAGGGCCTGCTGCTCTCCGTCGCCGACGTCAGCGCCCGGCGCGAACTCCAGGCCCGGCTGCGCCACCTCCAGATGCACGACCCGGTGACCCGGCTGCCCAATCGCGCCCTGTTCTTCGAACGCCTGACCGCCGCGCTGGAAGCCGAGTCCTACGAGCACGGCGGCACCGGCCGGATCGGCGTGTGCTACCTGGACCTGGACGGTTTCAAGGCCGTCAACGACACCCACGGCCACCGCGTCGGCGACCGGCTGCTCGCCGCCGTCGCCGAACGGCTGACCCGGTGCGCGGAGGAGGCCGCCCACGCCCGCTCCGGCGCGCCCCTGGTGGCCCGGCTCGGCGGCGACGAGTTCGCCCTCCTGGTGGAGGACTCCACCGGCACCGACCAGCTCGCCGACCTGGCCGGAGCGGTCCTGGCGGCCCTCCAGCCGCCGTTCGAACTCTCCGACCGGCGCCTGTCGGTCACCGCCTCGGTCGGCGTCGTCGAACGCCACACCGCCGGCACCACCCCCACCGCCCTGATGCAGGCCGCCGACACCACCCTGTACTGGGCCAAGGCGGACGGCCGGGCCCGCTGGACCCTGTTCGACCCCGAGCGCAACGCCAGCCGCATGACCCGCCAGGCGCTGGCCGCCACCCTCCGCCCCGCCATCGAACGCGGCGAGTTCGCCCTCGAGTACCAGCCACTGGTCGGCATGGAGGACGGCCGGGTGCGGGGCGTCGAGGCGCTCATCCGCTGGAATCATCCTCAGTTCGGCGTACTGGCGCCGAATCGGTTCATCGCACTGGCGGAGGAGGATGGATCGATCGTTCCCCTCGGCCGCTGGATCCTGCGCACCGCCTGCCACCAGGCCCGCCGCTGGCAGCTGGCGCACCCCGAGGAGCCGCCGATCTTCGTCAGCGTCAACGTGGCCGTCCGCCAGGTCTGGGACTCCGACCTGGTCGCGGACGTCGCCCGCACCCTGGAGGAGACGGGCCTGGCGCCCCGCCTCCTCCAGCTGGAACTGACGGAGTCGGCGGTGATGGGCTCGGCCGGGCGCCCGCTCCAGGTCCTCAAGGCGCTCAGCGACATGGGCGTCCACATCGCCATCGACGACTTCGGCACCGGCTACTCGAACCTGGCCTACCTCAGCCGGCTGCCGGTCTCGGTGCTGAAACTGGACGGCGCCTTCGTACGGGGCTTCCAGTACGAGGCCGCCGTTTCAGAGGCTGCCGGGACCGGGGCGGGTGCCGGGCCCGGGGCCGGGGTCGCCAACCCGGCCGACGAGGTCATCGTCGAGGCGATGGTCCAGCTCGCCCACCGCCTCGGCCTGACCGTCACCGCCGAGTGCGTGGAGACCTCCGACCAGGCGACCCGCCTGCGCCGCATCGGCTGCGACACCGGCCAGGGCTGGCTCTACTCCCGGCCGGTGGCGCCGGACCGCATCTCCGCGCTGCTGGGCTCCGCCGGGCCCGGACCGGCGGGGGTTCAGGCCGGCGTCGGCAACCCGTAGGCGTCGGCGATCAGCTCGTAGGAGCGCAGCCGTACGTCGCCGCCGTGGGCGTTGGCGGTGAGCATCAGCTCGTCGGCGCCGGTGCGCTTCTGAAGGTCGTCGAGGCCGGCCCGGACCTCGTCGGCGGTGCCGTGGACGACGTTGGCGTTCCAGGACCGTACGAAGTCCTCCTCCATCGGGCTGAAGTCGTACGCCTCGGCCTCCTCCGGCGTCGGCACCAGCCCCGGGCGCCCGGTGCGCAGCCGGACCATGTTCAGCGCGGCCGCCAGCACCTGCCGCCGCGCCTCCTTCTCGTCGTCGGTCGCGAGCGCGGCGACGCCGATGAGGGCGTACGGGGCGTCCAGCACGGCGGACGGCCGGAAGGACTCGCGGTACAGGTCGAGCGCCGGGACCGTGTTCTGCGCCGAGAAGTGGTGCGCGAAGGCGAACGGCAGCCCGAGGGTGCCGGCCAGCCGTGCGCTGAACCCGGAGGAGCCGAGCAGCCACACCGGCGGCCGGTGCGCCGACTGCACACCGCCGGGCGAGGTGGCCTGCACCGGCCCCGGCACGGCGTGGATACGGCCGTACGGGTGCCCGTCCGGGAAGTCGTCGTCCAGGAACCGGATCAGCTCGGCGAGCTGCTGCGGGAAGTCGTCGGCGCCCTCGTTCAGCCGGTCGGTGCGGCGCAGGGCGGCGGCGGTGGCCCCGTCGGTGCCCGGGGCGCGGCCGAGCCCGAGGTCGACCCGCCCCGGCGCCATGGCCTCCAGCGTCCCGAACTGCTCCGCGATGACGAGCGGCGCGTGGTTGGGCAGCATGACGCCGCCGGAGCCGAGCCGGATGCGGTCGGTGTGGGCCGCGAGGTGGGCGAGGATCACCGCGGGGGAGGAGGAGGCGACGCCGGGCATGGAGTGGTGCTCGGCGACCCAGTACCGCTCGAACCCGCGCGCCTCGGCGAGCCGCACGATGTCCACGCTGGTCCGCAGGGCGTCGGAGGCGGCCCGACCGGCCCCCACGGTCACCAGGTCCAGTACGGAGAGGGGGACGGGAGCCGAACCGTGGGCGGTGCCCCGGATCTCCTCTGCGGCGTCTGCGGGCATGGTGGGGTGCCTCCTGTGCTTGACGTGGTCGTACACGCGGTGCGTACGCGGGTCGCTTCGCGACGTAACAGGAGGGGGTCTCCGGTTATTCCCCGGCGGGTCGCGTCGGCCCGGTGGCGCTACGCCGGCCACACCCCCTCACGCACCACGACCCGGCCGCGAAGCTCCCGCTCTCCGCGCCAGGCCCGCACCGTCGTCGGCTCGACGCGCAGGTAGACGAATGCACCCTGCTCCGTCCGCGGGTCCCAGCCGAACTTGCCCGCGAATGCGTCCGCTGCCTTGTCGGGCACCTCGCTCGCGGGATACGCCTCCACCTCTCCTTGCAGCAACACCACGTCGAAGGTGTCCGGCAGTGACAGCCGTACGCGCGGCTCCTCGCGTACGTTGCGCGCGGTCGCGGAGGAAGCGCCGGTGCACATCCACACGGCCCGCCCGTCCCAGAGGAACCACAGGGGCACCTGGTGCGGCCCGTGGTCGGGGTGGGCCGTCGACACCCACACGTCGCGCTCCCTGCCCAGCCGTTCCAGGACGTCGCGCCTGCGCTCCGCCGCAGTGCGGCGCGTGATCTCCGTTGCCTGCATGGACGCCGACCCTAGGCATCGCGCGCGCGACGCGCATCGGGCGCGGGTCCTAGGCCGAGGTGCGTAAGCCCCGCCCCCCCGGCCCGCGTGCCTCAGCTGCGGAGGGCGGCGAGGAAGGCGGCGAAGGCGGGGGCGGGGAAGATGAGCACGGCTCGGGCGGGGACCTTGGAGTCGCGGACGGCTATGAGGGGGTGGTCGAGGGCTACCTCGACGCAGTCGTTGCCTTCGCCGCCGCCGGAGTAGGAGGACTTCTTCCATGGGCCGCGCGTCATCGGGTCACAGCTCCTTCGTCAGCCGGTGAATGAACTCACGGGAACGTTCGGGCTCGAAGGCTACTTCCTCCACCCTGCGGAACAACGTTCGAAAGTGGCTCAGTTGCGCTTCGGCGTCGACGAAGACGGTGCCGTGAGGGGCGTCCCGGACGACCGTGTCCAATTGGGGGACGGGTCCGCCCGCGTACACCATCGCGCTACCGGCGCCGGCGAAACCGCTCACGGCGAATGGAACGACGCGTACGGTCACGTGGTCGGATTCGGAGAGACTCAGAATGTGCGAGAGCTGAGCCCTCATACCGGCCTTGTCGACCACCTTGATGCGCAGAGCCGCTTCATGGATGACGGCCTCGTACGGAGTCGGCTGCGGGCGCTCGAGAATGATCGTGCGTCTCATACGGGGCTCCACCCAGCGCTGGATCTCCTCGCCCGAGAACTGGGGGCGGCGCCGGCCGCCGGGAGACGGACGGCGTGACGTGTCGGTCAGTGGACCACGCGGTGGCGGAGATGGACGACGCGTGAGCCGAAGGTGCGGGAATCGACGAGTTCGAGCTTCACCCGGCGCTCGTGCCGGGGGAAGTACGGGGTGCCGCCGCCGACCAGTACCGGGTGGACCATGGCCCGGTACTCGTCGATCAGGTCGGACGCGGCGGCGTCGGCGGCGAGGTTCGCGCCGCCGATGGCGATGTCTCCCCCGCCGGGCTCGGCCCGCAAGCGCTGGATCTCCTCCGCCAGGGTGCCGGAGGCCAGGCGGGTGTTGGTGCCCTGGACCGTCGTCAGCGTCCTGGAGAACACCACCTTCGGGAGCGCCTTCCACAGTGCGGCCCACTCCAGCTCCGCGGCGTCGAGTGACTCGTTCCGGTCGGCGGTCTCCCAGTACAGCATCGTCTCGTACAGACGCCGGCCCAGCAGGTGGACGTCGGTCCGCCGCAGTTCGTCGGTGAAGTGCCGGAAGACCTCCGGGTCCGGGTCCGACCAGTCGATGGCGCCGGTCGGGTCGACGATGAAGCCGTCGAGGGACACGTTCATCGAATAGGTCACCCTGCGCATCGGAAGGCCTCCTCGGTAGCCGTTCGAGTCCGACAGTACGGCCACCGGGTGGGTGCCGCAGCAGGTGTCGATCGTGCTGCGCCCGGGTGAAGCGGTCCAGGGCTGTCTCGATGAGTTCTCCGTCCTCGAGCGGTCTGTCCTACTACCCGACCGTTCTCGACAGGAGTGCCATGTCCACCATCCAGCCAGTGATCCTGACCGCCGACCTGGACGTTCTGCTCGACTTCTATACGAAATTGTTCGGCGCCGAGGAGATCTTCCGGGTGCCGGCCCAAGGCCCGGCCTTCTACCTCGGCCTGCGCATCGGCGACACCGACCTCGGGCTGGTGGCCAAGAAGGACCCGGGCACCGGGACGGCGCCGCGGATCCTGCTCAGCATCGGTGTCGACGACGTCGACGAGACGCTCGGCCGGGTGGAGACGCTGGGTGGCTCGGTCAGCGGCGGCCCCAAGGACATGCCGTGGGGACAGCGCGTCGCCCACGTCAGCGACCCCGACGGCAACCCGATCAACCTCACCCAGCCGATCCATGACGGCGCCTAGTCGACCGGCGAGACCCGGATCAGGTTGCCGTCCGGGTCCGTGACCACGAAGGTGCGGCCGAAGACCTCGTCGTGGGGTTCCTCCGCGACGGTGACGCCCTTGGCGACCCACTCGGCGTGGAGTGCATCGATGGCCGCCGAGGAGCCCGGGACCATGAGGCCGACCTCCGAGGTGCGCGGGGTCCGGGGCGTGACCGCGTCCGCGCGGCCGCTCCACAGGGCGAAGAGGACCCCGGGGGCGACCTCGAAGGGGACGTAGCGCGGTGTCGTCACGACCGGCTCGATGTCGAAGAGGTGAGAGTAGAAAGCGGTCGCGCGCTCGACGTCGGTGACGTAGACGAGGAAGAGGTTGGGTGCGGGCATGGGGTGTGGGCTCCTTCCGGGCGGGCCGTTCGGCCGCTGGTGCCAGCCTCGCCTGAGAACATGACAGAACCTGTCGTGTTCCGGTGAGGGAGCTGTCGCATGAGTCGGCCGCAGCGGTTGATCGAGCTTCTCGCGGCCCTCCAGGCACGGCCCCGGACCACCGCCGAGGCGCTGGCCGAAGAGCTGGGGGTGTCGACGCGGACCGTCCTGCGCGATGTGCGGGCGCTCGTCGACGCCGGGATTCCCGTCTTCACCGAGCGGGGCAAGTACGGCGGCATCAGCCTGCTGCCCGGTGACCAGGCCGACCTGTCGAAGCTGACGACCGGCGAGGCGGACCTGCTGCGGGCGGTCGGGCTCGACCTCGAACGGGCCCGTCAGCTCGGCGGTGAGGCGGCCGCCCGGTCGGCGCTGCGCAAGCTCACGTCGCGCCGGCAGCCGCCGCCCGCCCGGGACGAGCTGCCGCTCGCGCTGACGGACGTGATCGCGATCGACAACCGGCCCTGGTTCGAGGACGACGTACCCCTGCCCGACGTCGCGGGGCTGGTGCGGGACGTGCGTACGGGGAGGCGGCTGCGGATCGTCTACCGGAGGAGCGGGGCCGCGTCCGCGCGGGAGTTGGTGGTCGATCCCTACGGGCTCGTGCAGCGGGGCGGGCGTTGGTATCTCGTGGCCGACCGGGACGGCGAGCCCCGCCTGTTCGCGCTCGCCCGGCTCCAGCGGTGGGCCGTGCTCGACGACGGGCGTCGGCTACGGGACGGTGCCGACCTCGCCGGTACGGCACGCGAGTTGGGCGACGCGTTGGAGCGCAGGGAGCACGTGACGGTCACGGCGCGTGTCGACGCCGCCAGCCTCGACATCGCCCGCCGGATCCTGGGCGCCCGGCTCAGGGCGGCGAGCGACCAGGGGGACGACGGGCGGGTCGAGATCACCGTGGCGTACGACCAGGTCGACGGCGTACGGCAGTTGCTCCAGTTCGGCGAGCACATCGAGGTCGTCGCCCCGGAGGCCGCACGGCAGCTGGTGGAGCGGCTCGCGGTCGGGATCGCCCGTGCGCACGCACCCGACCCCGGTGCTCGGCGGCCGGTCCGGGATTCGGACCACGGGCGTGCGCCTTCAAGGTCGTAAGATCATCGTATGCGAGGCGGTGTCCTGGTTCCGTGCTCGATCATTCGTCGGGGAGGGACATCGTGCGTCGTCTGTTGTGTCTGACCGCTGCCGCCGTGCTGCTGTGCGTCGGCTGCTCGGGACGTGGTGGCGAGGACGACGGCAAGCCCGCCGTGGCCTCGCCCGCCGTCGAACACGGCACCGCGGTACGGGCGGCCGTCGCCGAACTCGGCAAGGGGACGGCCCGTTTCCACCAGGAGATCGTGCTGGAGGGCGACGGTGAGGAGTACCCGATGACCGTGTCCGGCGACTTCGACTTCGCCGACGATCACGGGAACGTGGCGGTCGACCTTCCGGGCGGCGCCATCAGCCACGTGGACGAGGTCTTCTCCGACGGCCACGTCTACGTCAGCGGCCTCAACGGGGTCGGCGAGGACATGTGGGCACTCGTGTCCCGGGACGCGGCGGAGGCCCACTACGTGCTGCGGGCCCCGGTCAACGACCCCGAGCACGTGCTCCGGCAGATCTCCCAGATGCGCAAGGTGCGGCGCGAGGGCGAGGAGACCGTCGACGGCGTGCGGGCCGTGCACTACCGCGGCATGCTCGACCACGACACCCTCACCCTGCGGATGGCCGAGGACACGCGGAAGAAGACGGACGACGCCCGTGACCTGCTGGGCTCCGACATCCCCGTGTTCGCCGACGCGTGGGTCGACGACCGCGGCCGGCTCGTGCGGACCCGGATGGAGTTCAGCCTGGCCGGTGCCCGGGTGACGGTGACCACGGTGCTGTCGGACCTGGGCGAGCCGGTCCGTGTGACGGTTCCGGCTGCCGAGGAGACCGTCATGGCCACGGAGATCACCGGCGTCCTGATGGGCTGAGGTCCCGATGGGCTGAGACGGCACCCGTCGGGGCTCGACGGCCACCCCGGCGCCCCGGTCAGGGCCGCCAGGCCACCCGGTGCTCCGCGAGATGCGCCAGCACCGCGTGGTTGGCCTCCCACCCGTCCGGGAACTTCACGAGCGTCCCCAACTGGACCGGCTCCGTGGACGGGTAGTCGTCCAGCAGGTCGCCCACGCCCTCCCGGCAGACCACGATGCACGCGTGCCGGTGCCGGGAGGTGAGGACGCACAGGCGGCCGGTCTCCAGGTGGAAGGCGGTGGCGTCGGGGCGGCCGGAGAGCGGGTGCAGCACGACCGTGACGTCGTACTCGCGGCCCTGGAGGCGGTTGGCCGTGTCCACGGTCACGACGTGCACGCCCAGGTCGGCCAGTGCGGCACGGACCGCCGCCGCCTGGTCGCGGTGCGCGGTGCCGACGGCGACGCGGGCGGCGGTGAGGGGTGCGGGGTCGGGCGAGCGCTCGGAGGTCGCCCGGCCTTCGCGGTCGAGGAGACGCCGGACCACCGCCGCCACCGCCCGCACCGCCTCCGGGTCGGTGCGCGGGGTGTGCCGGGGCGGAAGCTCCAGCAGGCCCCAGCCCGAGGCCGCCGCCTCGTCGATCACCCGGTCGGGGGCCGAGCCGTCCGACGGCACCTCGAAGGCCAGACTCCGGTCGCCGTGGTCCGTGCCGCTGCGGAACGGCGTGTACGGGTAGAAGGCGTCGGAGACCAGGCGGGCCGCCGACGCAGGGAGCCGCCAGGAGACCGGGAGACGGTGCTGGGGCAGGCCCGGGTTGTGGGCGAGGAGGGTCGTCACCGCCGAGGACGACGGGTCGTAGGCCAGGCCCGCCCATTGCTCGCTGCCCACCGTCGCGAACGGGTCCAGCTGGCCCGGGTCGCCCACGAACAGCGCCCGTTCGAAGAGCCCGGCGACCGCGAGCAGGGAGTCCGAGCGCATCTGGTACGCCTCGTCGACGATCGCGTGCCGCCACGGCTCGTCCACCTTGACGTGCGCCCACTTCGCCGCCGTCGACAGGACGACGGACAGCCCGGCGAGGTCGGCGGCCTTGGCCGACTTGCGGACGTTCTCCAGCGCGTCGAGCGCCTTGTCGTACGGGTCGGCGTCACTGCTGTGCAGGCGGCCCACCGGGAGGTCCGGGTTCCTCTCGGCCAGTCGCAGCACCAGGTCGTCCACCTGGGCGTTGGTCTGCGCCACCACCATCAGGGGGCGGCCCGCGTCGGCCAGCTCCAGGGCCGCCCGCACCACCAGCGTGGACTTCCCGGCGCCGGGCGGGGAGTCGACGACCACCCCGCGCTCCGTGCCGTGCAGGGTGTCGTGGAGGATCGCCGCGGTGGCGCGGGCCGCCTCCGCGCCCGGGTCGAAGGCGGCGGGGGCGGCGAGGGTCTCGGCGGTCACAGCACGTCCTCCTCGGTCTGGGCGTCGGCGGCCTCCGGCACCGAGGCCGCCTCACCGGGCGGGCCGCCGTGCGTCCACGGGGTCTGCTCCGGGGCGGGGAGCTTCGCGCCGCCCCGCGGTTCGTGCTCGAAGAGCGTGAAGCACACCAGGTCGCCCTTCTCCGGCACCGAACCCGCCTCCGGCTCCTTGCCGCGGCCCATCTTGTCCGTGATCCGCAGGACCAGAGTGCCGTCCTCCGGGGCGTCGTCCGACGGCGCGGGGCCGACGTACTCGGCCGTCTGGGGCTTGCCGCCCAGCGAGCGGTAGACCTTCACCCGCTCGCCCAGGTACGGGCGGTCGTCCGTGCGGACCGTGACCAGCGGGCGCGGACTGGGCCGCTTGCTCTCGCTGTACGCCATCACCACGTCCACGACCTCGCCCGCGAACGCCTCCCCGGCCAGCCGCCGCCCCGCCATCACCAGCGGATCGTCCAGCGCCTCCTGGGCCTCCAGGCGGGCCTGCTCGCGCTCGCGCGTGGCCAGCTTGTTCGCCGCCGTCACGGCGTCGTCGCGGCGCGGCTGCGGGGGCTCGCCCGCCAGGACGCGGTCGCGGTGGGAGGTGAACGACCAGCGGTCACGGGTCCAGCGCTCCTCGGCGTGCGCCCCCTCGGGCAGCTCGCGCAGCAGGTCCAGGCCCCGCCACACCGCGTCCCAGGTGGGCCGGGTACGGCTCTCGACCAGGGCGCGGATCTCCCGCTCGGCGGCCGTGAGCGCGCCGAGCCGGTCGTCGGCCTCCAGACCGTCCTCGGCGGCGGCCAGCGCGGTGCGGGCGCGGTCGTAGCGCTCGATGGCGGGGGCGAGCAGCTTGTTGTCGAACGCCGGGTCGGTCGCCGGGCCCGCGGGCGGGCACAGCAGCTGACCGTCCCCGTCGCGGGCCAGCTCGGCCCGGCGGGCGGCCTCCGCGCCGGTCGCGCCCTCCGCGCCGTCCGGCGCGATCCACGCGAGCAGGGCCCCCAGGTGCTGGTCCTCCAGCGTGGACTGCCCGGTCGCCCAGTGCCGGCCCAGCAGGTCGGTCACGGCCAGGAGGAGAGAGGAGCCGGGGACCCGGGCCCGCTCGCCGTAGTGGGTCAGCCACCGGCCGAGCAGCGGTACCCGGGGCGGTGCGGGGTGCGGGGTCTCCGGATCCTGCTCCGCCGTACGCCGAAAGCGCATGGACCGGCCGAGCAGCCGTACGAAGTCGACGCCCGCGCGGCTCGGCACGACCAGCTGCGCGGCGTCCGCGCACAGGTCGACCTCGACCTTGACCCGCTTGCCCGTCTCCGGGTCGGTCTCGCTGCGCTCGGCGGCCTCGACGCTCTCCGCGTACGCCTCGACGTACGGCAGCACGATGTCCGCCAGCTCGGCCAGGAACGCGAAGCGCAGGTCGCGGTCGCGCGGCTGCGGCACGACCAGCAGGTGCGGCGCGTCCCGGTCGGTGCCGACCAGCGCGCCGAGCGGGGCCCCCGCCTCACCGGCGGTGGTCAGCGGTACGAAGACCAGGGGACGGTCGGACAGGTGCCGGTGCCGGACGGTGGCGGCGGGCTGGGCCCGGCCGGTGTGCACGGCCTCCAGCCGGGCGAGCGTGGTGATCAGGGACACCCGGTCACCCCGCCCGCCGTCGCGAGTGCCTCCGCGCGCAGCCCGGCCGCCCTGCGCAGTGCGGCCACCGCCGGGTCGTCCGGGTCCCCGGCCTCCCCGCGGGCCGCGGCCAGGACGTCCTCGACCGTCGAGAGACCGCCCAGCTCGGCCCGCACCGGGCGGCCCAGGCAGGTCACGGCACCGGCCTCGCGGGACCGGGCGCGGCAGTGGAAGGCCAGCTCGCACGCGGACAGGCACTCGGGCGCGTACGCCGCCGGGACCGCCTCGACCGCCGCCGCGAGCTCCTCGGCCGACTGCTCGGGGGAGAAGCAGACGCCCTCCGGGAGCGCGTCGGCGATCTCCTCGACACGGGTCAGCCGGGCCAGCTGGCGGCCGGTGACGGCGCGCTGCTTGCGCACGTCGACGGCGGACGCGGTGGGCAGGTTGGAGAAGTCCTTGGGGCAGACCAGCAGGACGCGGTGGCGCACGCGCGGGGCCGGGTCGAGGCGGGCGGCGACCCGCTCCAGGGCCAGCACGTACACCGCGGCCTGCCGCGCCGCGGCGCCCACCTTCGCCGGGTCGGCGGAGCCGTCCAGCATGGGGAAGGACTTGATCTCCACGACCGTCCAGCTGCCGTCCGGATGCACCACCACGGCGTCCGGCTCCAGGAAGGCGGGCGAACCGGCGACCTCGAGGGCGAGCATCGGATGGTCGAGCAGCGTCCACGCGCCGGCCGCGCCGGTGGCCTCGCGCAGCGCCAGTGACGTCCGCGCCGCACGCCCTTCGGGGCCGGTCGCGGACAGGTCGGGCAGGTGCACCGTGGCCTCGGCGGGCGGTTCGGCGCCCCGGTCCAGCCCGTCGTGCACGAGCCGCAGCAGCTCGGCGCCGCCGTCCGCCTTGACCCTGGCCTCGAAGGCGTTGCCCCGGGTGAAGGCGAACTGGGACTGCCCGAAGACCGACGCGGAACCCAGCGCGCTCGCCAGCGAGCCCTTGTCCACCCCGGCGCCGTCGAGGATCGCCCGCCGGCGGCACCCCGGGTTGGCGGCGAGGGCGGCCAGGGCGCGCGCGTCCAGCGCCTTGGCCGGTACGTCGGGACCGCGCAGCTCAGCGAGCCGGTGCCGGAGTCTCGTCCCCCGCGTCCGAGGGGGCGGGGTCCGGCTCGGCTCCCGCTCCGAACCGCTGCTCGCGCTGCCGTGGAAATCGCTCACCCGCGGAAGTCTGGCATCCACCACTGACATTCGCGGAACCCGCGTCGTCCGCGGCCGGGGCGGAGGCGGTCGCCGAGTCGGTCGCGGCAGCGGTCGCGGAGCCGGTCGGGACCGGTGCGAAGCGGGCCGGGAGCCTGGTCCGCAGCCGCTGCGCGGTCCGCAGCACGAACGGCGTCAGCAGCAGCCCCGCGCCCATCACGGCCACGCCGGCGACCGCGTCGAGGAAGTAGTGGTTGGCGGTGCCCATCACCACGATCGTGGTGCCCAGGGGGTAGACGACGGCGGCGACCTTCGCGAGGCGGGTGCCGCCGTGGCGCCACAGCATCACCCCGCACCACAGCGCCCAGCCCACGTGCAGGCTCGGCATCGCCGCGTACTGGTTGGTCATGCCGCCCATGCCGCGCGGCGCGCTCGCCGCGCCGCCCCACCAGCCGTACGAGCTGTACTGGGCCATCGTGTCGACGAACCCGTGGCTCGCGTCCAGCAGCCGGGGCGGGCAGGTGGGCAGGAGGGTGAAGCCGATGAGGCCGATGAACGTGGACGTCATCAGCCAGGTGCGGGCGGCCCGGTAGCGCACCGCGCGGGAGCGGAAGAGCCACACCAGGATCGCGGGGGTGACCAGGTAGTGCAGCGACGCGTACCAGAAGTCCGCCGGGACGCCGATCCAGGGCTCACTGGTGAACAGGCGGTTGAGGGGGTGCTCCGCGTTGAGGAAGAGCGCCTTCTCGATGTCCAGGAGGGCCAGGCCGTGGTCGACGGCATCGTCGACGTCGCCCCGCACGAGCAGGCGCCCGGCGCTGTAACAGGCGTACACGAGGACGATGAGCGGCAGCTCGGTCCACCAGCGCAGCCGAGTGTTCGGGGCTGCCTCGGTGCCCGGTGTCTCGGTGTGCGGCAATCCGATCGCCCTCCCCCTTCTCACGCTTCTCACTTCTCGCTCACTCGTGCGCCCGGACGGACACGGGCGAGCCACTCTACGGCCTCGCCGGGCCCGCTCCGGTTGGCGCCCTCGGACCGGATAGACGCGGGCACCGCCCCTCGGGTTGCCCGCACGGACAGTACGGGATGATGGAGAGGTCCCCCCAGACATTTCTCCCGGAAAGGCCTCTTCATGGCACCGCGCATTCTGCTGGCCCGGCACGGACAGACGGAGTGGTCGCTGTCCGGCAGACACACCGGCAGGACCGACGTGCCGCTCCTGGAGGAGGGCCGGCGCGGCGCGAAGCTGCTGGGAGAGCGGCTGCACCGGGCTCCGCTGGACGGGCTGGACGGGGTGGAGGTGCGGACCAGTCCGCTGGTGCGCGCGAGCGAGACCTGCGAGCTGGCGGGCTTCGGCGGGCGCGCACGCGCGTGGGACACGCTGATGGAGTGGGACTACGGGGCGTACGAGGGCATGACCCCGGACCAGATCCAGGCCGTGCGGCCCGGCTGGCTGATCTGGCGGGACGGGGTGCCCGAGGGGGAGAGCGTGGCGGATGTCACCGCGCGCGCGGACGAGGTGGTGGCGTGGGCGCGGGAGGCGGAGCGGGACGTGCTCGTGTTCGCCCACGGGCATGTCCTGCGGGCGATCGGGGCGCGGTGGCTGGGGCTGCCGGTGTCGTTCGGGGCGCGGATACGGCTGCATCCGACGTCGCTGTCGGTGCTGGGGTGGGCGTACGGGGAGCCGGCGGTGGAGAGCTGGAACGACGTGGGGCATCTCGTCGGCTGACGGTTGGTGCCCTGCCGGTGCCGGTGCCGGTGCCGGTGCCGGTGCTTGGCGGTGCCCGGCGTTGGGGCTGGGCGGGGGTGGGGTGCGCTGCCCGGCGTTGCGGGGTGCCGCCTGCGCCCACCCGTGCCGCCCCAGCGGCACGACTGCCCGCAGCTACGGCGACGGCGGTGCGACTGCCCGTAGCGGTGGTGGCTACGCCGGTCGCGGGAGGGCTCCGTGGCGGTCCAGGAAGGTGGAGACGGTGGGGGAGCGGCGGTGGGGGAGGAGGACTCGGGCCGTGCCTGCCAGCATCGTGTGGATGCGGGAGGACTGGACCTCGCCCAGCAGGTCCAGGACGCGCAGGCCCGCTCCCGCCGCCTCGTCGGGGCGGCCGCCGCGGGCCAGGTCGTCCGCCAGCTCCGCCGAGTACAGCGCGAGGTTCCGGGTGAAGTGCGGGTCCTGGAGGTCGGCCGCCCGCCGCGCGTGCCGGGCGGCCCGCGGCCAGTCGCCCAGGGTGGACCAGCACTGGGCCTCGAGCCCCTCCAGCTCGGCCTCGCCGTAGAAGCTCATCCACTCGGGATCGGTCTCCGAGGGGCCCCGCCCGTAGAAGGTCTGCGCGCGGACCAGCGCCTGCTCGCAGCCGACCCGGTCCGCGAGCCCCGCCCAGCCGCCCGCCTCGCGCAGCGAGAGCAGGGACATCAGCCGGTCCGAGCCCAGCGGGCGGGCGGCGCGCTGCGCGGCCTGGGCCGCCCGCACGGCCTCGCGCGGCCGGCCGGCGTCGCGGGCCAGGAACGCCATGTTGCAGAAGGCGTGCGCCTCCAGGCCCGCGTCGCCGTTCATCCGCGCGGTGGCGAGCGCCTCGGCGTAGTGGGAGCGCGCGTCGTCGAAGCGCCCCGAGTCGTGTGCCAGCCAGCCCACGGAGATCGCCAGTTCACCGGCGCCCGTGTACAGCCGGTCCGCGGTCGCCTGCCGGGACGCGCCGGCGTCCAGGAGCGCGTACGCGGTGCGCAGCGGGGCCGCCGCGCGCCGGTAGAGACCGTCCGCGCCGTGCCGGTCGTCCAGCAGCCGGATCCGGCGGACGGCCTCTTCGAGGGCGCCCGCCTCGCCCGTCCCGGCCCGTCGCGTGGGGCGGCCCGCCGCCGCGGCGTCCAGGGCGAGTCCCAGGGGGCCCAGCGAGGCGGCGGCCACGGTGGCACCGCTCGTCATGAATGCGCGACGCAGCACGTCGCTCTCCTCGTTGTTGTCGTGCGTTTCGTACAGGTCTTGCGTGTGTCGGTCGTCTCGGTCGTCTCGGTCGGTTCGCGTGTCTCGGTTGTCTCGTGTGTCTCGTGTGTCTCGGTCGTCTCGCGTGTCATGCGTCTTGTACGGCTCACCCGCCTCCCACGACTCACCGGCGCCGCGCGCCTGCCGTCCGCGGACCGACGAACGGGGCGCGAACCCCAGGTCGGTGAGCGTGCGGCCGGGGAACATGTGCAGGAACACCCGCTCGTAGGCGTAGTTGGGGCAGCGGATCTCGCCCGCCTCGACCCGGCCGACGTAGCGCGCGTCACAACTGACCCGCTCGCCGATCTCGCGAGCGGCCCGCCGGACCGCCGCCGCGAACTCCGCCGGGGAGCGCTTGCCGCGCAACCGCCTGAAGGCGAGGTTCGGCCGCGGGGGCCGTTCGGGCTGGGCGGAGGTCACCGTTGACGACGCCATGGCCGGGTCCTCTCGTGCGAACCGTCGAACCATGCCGGGAGAGGTCGCGAGCCTGCGCGGCCCTGTTTCCGGCGAGCAAGAACGTACCGGCTGTGACGGAGCCGCCACGCGCTGTTTGGCTACAAACCGGATATCTCATCCACGATCTGCCATGAAGTGCCATCCTTTGCGGCGGCCCCGTGCCGTAGCCGTTGACGGTCCACCGCGTTGAACCGGGTGGACCGGGAGCCCCCCGACTCCCGATCCGCTCGTCCGAGGAGGAGTTCCGTGGTGGAGGCCGGGATGGACACCAGTGTCAGCGTTCCCCCCTGCGATGCCTGTGACGTCGTCACCGTGCCGGCCCGGCAGGGTCTGGAGGCGGTCGACATCATCCGGCGGGGAGCCGGCGAGGGGGTGGGCTCGGTGCTCCACGACGACGGCTGCGACACCCTGGGCTTCCTGGTGCCGCCGGGCACCGCAGCCGCCTGGGACGTGCCGGGCAGCACCTGCATGGAGACGGACGGCCGGGGGCTGAGCATCGTCCCGGAGCCCGAGCCGCCCGTGGAGGGCTCCGACTGGCTGCTGCCGCCCGGCGAGGCGGACCTGGCGACCGACCCCGTCGTCCTGCGCGCCGCGCTGGGTGAGGCGGCCCGGCTGATCAGGGCCGCGGACAGCTGCCGCTGAACACCCCTCGCCGAAGACCCTTCACCGAACACCCCTCGCCGAACCCCCTTCGCCGAACACCTTCCGCGCCCGGTCCGATAATGGACCGATGGGAAAGTCCAGGAACACCGCCCGTCGCGGGCGCGCCGCCGCCGAAGCCGTCGTCGAGGACGTCGACGGAGGGCGCGCCGAGCTGGTGCCCGACCGGGACCGGCCCCGGGCCTGGACGCTGCTGATCGACGGCGCCCCGCAGTCGCACGTCGACCTCGACGACCCGGCGTACCTGTCCTTCGAGTACCAGCGCCGCATCGGCCACGTCATCGACCTGGCCGCCCCGCCGGGCAAGCCGGTCCGCGCCGTGCACCTCGGCGGCGGTGCGCTCACCCTCGCCCGCTACGTCGCCGCCACCCGCCCGCGCTCCACCCAGCAGGTCGTCGAGCGCGACGCCGCCCTCGTCCAGCTGGTCCGCCGGGAGCTTCCGCTCGACCCCGGCGCGCGGATCCGGGTGCGCTCCACCGACGCCCGCGCGGGTCTGGCCAAGGTGCCCGACGGCTGGGCGGACCTCGTCGTCGCGGACGTCTTCGGCGGGGCCCGTACGCCGGCCCACCTGACCTCGACCGAGTTCCTCGACGAGGTGCGGCGCGCACTCGCGCCCGGCGGTGTCTACGCCGCCAACCTCGCCGACGGACCGCCGCTCGCCCACCTGCGCGGCCAGATCGCCACCGCCGCGGCCCGGTTCGCCGAACTCGCCCTCGTCGCCGACCCGGCCGTACTGCGCGGCAAGCGCTTCGGCAACGCGATCCTGGTCGCCGCCGACCATCCGCTGCCGGTCGCCGAACTCACCCGCCGCGCCGCGTCCGACCCGCATCCCGCGCGCGTGGAACACGGCCGCGCGCTCACCGACTTCACCGGCGGCGCCCAGCCCGTGACGGACGCGGCGGCCGTGGACTCACCCGCGCCGCCGGACTCCGTCTTCAAGTGAGCCCGTACCGGGGCCCGTACCGGAGCGGTCCGGTTCAGTAGCTGCCGATCTCCACCCGCGGCGGCCCGTCGTGCCAGGTGCAGAACACCGAGACCCGGTCGGCGCCCGAGGTGAACTCCACCCGGATCCACGACTCCGTCTTCCACACCTGCATCGACCAGCCCGCGCCCGGCGTCGCCGACACCAGGGACGCGGACGACGTACCGAGGTCGAAGACCGCGCGGCCGCCGTCGGTGTCGTAGCTTCTGACCTCGCCGGACGTGTCGGGTGCGGGGCTGGTCGGGTCCGCGGGCGGCGTGGTGGACGGTGCGGTGCGCGAGGGGGTGGGGTCGGGTTCGGCGGGGGTCCCGCTCGGTGCCGGCGAGGGGCTGCGCGAGGGCGACGGCGAGGGCGGGGGCCGACTCGTGGACGAGGCCAGGGCCTCGCCGTCGTCGCCGTCCGCCCCGTCCCGCACGCTCGTGTCGGCGGCCGTGATGGGCAGCGCGCGGGGGGCGTCGTAGGCCGTGCCCGCCATCACCGTGTGGACGCCCCACCACGACAGGGTGACCGCGGCGCCGGTGGCGAACAGCCAGGCGATCACGTGGACGAGTCCTCTGCGCATCGCGGCCATACTGCCTCACCCGCCCCGCCCGTGTCGCGTGAACGCCGTGTGACGCGGGCCCGGGCGGAGTTGTCCACAGGCCCGGACCGGGTTGGTCCGCATGGCGTACGGTGCCGCCCATGGCAAGTGTGCTCGTGGTCGAGGACGACCAGTTCGTCCGCTCGGCGCTCATCCGGCAGCTCACCGACGCCTCGCACACCGTGCGCAGCGTCGGCACGGCACTGGAGGCGCTGCGCGAGGTCGCCCATTTCCGGTTCGACGTGGTGGTCCTGGACCTCGGACTGCCCGACCTGGACGGCTCCGAGGCGCTGAAGATGCTGCGCGGCATCACCGACGTACCGGTGATCGTCGCCACCGCCCGCGACGACGAGGCGGAGGTCGTACGGCTGTTGAACGCGGGCGCGGACGACTACCTCACCAAACCCTTCTCCGTCGAGCACCTGTCGGCCCGGATGGCGGCCGTACTGCGCCGGGCGCGCGGCGGCCCCGCGGAGGCGGCGCCGCCGACCGTCCTGCGGGTCGGCGGCCTCACCGTCGACCCGCTGCGCCGCCAGGCCGAACTGGACGGCGCGGTCCTGGACCTGACCCGCCGCGAGTTCGACCTGCTCGCCTTCCTGGCCGGCCGGCCCGGGGTCGTCGTCCCCCGCAAGGAGCTGCTCGCCGAGGTCTGGCAGCAGTCCTACGGCGACGACCAGACCATCGACGTCCACCTGTCCTGGCTGCGCCGCAAACTGGGCGAGACCGCGGCCCGGCCGCGCTACCTGCACACCCTGCGCGGGGTCGGCGTGAAGCTGGAGCCGCCGCGACTGGAGCCACCGCGATGAGATGGGCCCTGGTCAAGGTCTCGCTGGCGGTCACCGCCATGGTCGTGGTCGCCTTCGCCGTGCCCCTCGGACTCGTCATCCGCGAGATGGCCCGGGACCGCGCCTTCTCCAACGCCGAGCGGGAGGCCGCCGCCGTCGCCCCGGCCCTGTCCATCACCACCGACCGCGAGCAGCTGGAGCGCGTCGTGGCCTCCGCCGGTTCGGACGCCGGGATGGCCGTGCACATACCCGCGCCCGGTGCCGACGCCGGTGCGGACGGCGGCGACGCCACCGACATCGGCCGGCAGCGCGCCACCGACGAGGACATCGCCGCCGTACGGGAGATGGGGCGGGCCTCCACCACCGAGGTCGGCGGCGGCTCCACCCTGCTCCAGCCGGTCGCGCTCAGCTCCGGCGAGATCGCCGTCGTCGAGGTGTACGTCCCCGAGTCCGCGGTGACCAACGGCGTCGGCACCGCCTGGGCGGTGCTGGCGGCGGTGGGCGCCGCCCTGATCGTCGGCTCCGTCGCGGTCGCCGACCGGCTGGGCGTCCGGATGGTGCAGCCCGCGCGGCGCCTGGTCGACGGCGCGCACGAGCTGGGCGAGGGCAGGCTGGGCGCGCGGGTGCCCGTGGAGGGGCCGGACGAACTGCGGCGCGCCGCGGTCGCGTTCAACTCCATGGCCGACCAGGTCGTCCAGCTCCTCGCCAACGAACGGGAGCTGGCCGCCGACCTGTCCCACCGGCTGCGCACCCCGCTGACCGTGCTGCGCCTCAACGCGGCCTCGCTCGGCGACGGGCCCGCCGCCGAGCAGACCCGGGCCGCCGTGGAGCAGCTGGAGCGCGAGGTCGACACCATCATCCGCACCGCCCGGGACGCCAAGCCGCAGACCGCCGCCGCCGGACCCGGCGCCGGGTGCGACGCCGCCGAGGTGGTCCGGGAACGCATGGGGTTCTGGTCGGCGCTCGCCGAGGACGAGGGCCGCAAGTGGCGGGTGGCCGGCGCCGACCGGCCGGTGCGCATACCCGTGGCCCGCGCCGACCTCGCCGCCTCCCTCGACGCGCTGCTCGGCAACGTCTTCCGGCACACCGCCGAGGGCACCGCCTTCGCCGTCGACCTGCACAACGGCGAGGACGCGGTGATCGTGCTCGTCTCCGACGCGGGCACCGGCATATCCGACCCCGAGGCGGCGATGGCCCGCGGCCGGGGCTCGGGCACCGACGGGTCGACCGGGCTCGGCCTGGACATCGTGCGCCGGATGGCCGAGTACACCGGCGGCGACGTGCGGATCGGCTCCTCCGTGCTGGGCGGCACCGAGGTGCGCATCTGGATCCAACTGGACGGGCGGACGGCGCCGGTACGGCGCGGACACCGGGGAGCGGTACGCCGGCGCAGACAGGGCCGAGCGTCCGCGCCCGCGGCGACGCCGACGCCCGCGCCGACACCGGCGGCCCCGACGGGACGCGACCATTAATCGGTCCCGATCCCTCCCTTAAGCCCACCCTAAGATCGCCAACCCCCGCCCGGATCAGGGTCTTTGCCCGTTTCCGGGTCGCTAGCGTGCTGCCGCACCCCCACCCCGCCCCCGTCGGTCTCCCGCCGGGGGCACCGTGAACAGCGAAGGCAGGCACGTGATGCGTACGCACCGACGCAAGGTCAGTGGCAGGAACAAGGCGATCGGCGCCGTCGTCGCGGCGGCCGTGGCCGGCGGCGGCGCGCTGCTGTTCACCAGTACCGCCCAGGCGGCCGCGGTCGGCGCCGCGTACACCAGGACCAGCGAGTGGTCGACGGGCTACACCGCCCAGTACGTCGTCACCAACACCAGCGGGCAGGCGAAGGCGGACTGGACGCTCGAGTTCGACCTGCCCCCGGGCGCGAAGCTCGGCTCGCTGTGGAACGCCGAGTCGAAGGCCGACGGACAGCACGTCACCGTGACCCCGCCCAAGTGGGACACGGACGGACTGAAGGCCGGCGAGTCCGTCACGGTCGGCTTCGTCGTCAACGGCACCGCCGACCCGACCGGTTGCCTCGTCGACGACGCCGCGTGCTCGGCGGACGACGGCGCCACCCCCGAGCCCAGCGGCCGCCCGACCGAGCCTCCGGCCCCGACGCCCACGCCGACCCCCACGGCCACCGACAGCACGGAGCCGGCGCCGACTCCGACCGACACCCCCACCACCCCGGCGCCCACCGGTACCCCCGGCGACGGCACCGACGCGGGCGCCGGCTTCGCGCCGTACGTCGACACCTCCCTCTACCCCGCCTTCGACCTGCTCGCCCACTCCGCGGCGACCGGCGTCAAGGAGTACAACCTCGCCTTCGTCACCGACGGCGGCGGCTGCACCCCCAAGTGGGGCGGCGTCACCGACCTCGGCAGCGACGCGGTCGCGAACCAGATGGGCGACCTGCGCGCGAAGGGCGGCGACGTCCGCGTCTCCTTCGGCGGCGCCTCCGGCTCCGAACTCGGCACCACCTGCACGTCGGCCGACGCGCTGGCGGCGGCGTACGGCAAGGTCGTCGACATCTACAAGCTCACCAAGGTCGACTTCGACGTCGAGGGCGGCGCGCTGCCCGACACGGCCGCCAACACCCGCCGCGCCCAGGCGATCGCCGCGCTCCAGAAGCAGCATCCCGGCCTGGACGTCTCCTTCACGCTCCCGGTGATGCCCGAGGGCCTCACCCAGGCGGGCGTCGACCTCCTCGCCGACGCGAAGAAGAACGGCGTCGACATCGGCGCCGTCAACATCATGGCGATGGACTACGGCCCCGCGTACAGCGACGACATGGGCACCTACGCCACCCAGGCGGCCACCGCCACCCAGGCCCAGATCAAGGGCGTCCTCGGCCTGTCCGACGCGGACGCCTGGAAGACGGTCGCCGTCACCCCGATGATCGGCGTCAACGACGTCGTCTCCGAGGTTTTCAAGGTCGAGGACGCCACCCAGCTGGTGGAGTTCGCGAAGTCCAAGGGCCTGGGCGCCCTGTCCATGTGGTCCGCCACCCGCGACAAGGCCTGCCCCGGCGGCCCGAAGCCCTCGGCCGACGCCACGTGCAGCTCCGTGGACCAGGAGCCGAACGCCTTCTCCAAGGCGTTCGCCGCCTACAAGTAGGGCCGAGGCTCCCCCGAACAGGGCCGGGCCCCACACCGGCCCCAAGAGCGGGGCGCGGCATCCCCCCGTGGGATGCCGCGCCCCGTGTCTTGTGCCCCTCCGGCCAGGTCTCTCCGGCCAGGGCCCTCCGGCTCCCCGGAGGCCTACTCGGTCGCGTCCACCGGAGGCAGCGCCCCCGTGCGGGCCGCCCGGCCGTACCACAGGGCGCTCGACTTCGGGGTGCGCTGCTGGGAGACGTAGTCGACGTACACCGCGCCGAACCGCTTCTCGTAGCCGTACGCCCACTCGAAGTTGTCCAGCAGGGACCACAGGTAGTAGCCGCGGACGTCGGCGCCGTCGGCGATGGCCTGCCGGACCGCGGTGAGGTGGCCGTTCAGGTAGGCGACCCGCTCGGGGTCGTGCACCGAGCCGTCCGCGCCGGGCTTGTCGTCGTAGGCGGCGCCGTTCTCGCTGATGTACAGCGGCATGCCCGGGGCCTCGCGGTTGTAGCGCATGATCAGCTCGTGCAGGCCGGACGGGTCGACGGTCCAGCCCATCTCCGTGCGCTCGCCCGGCGGCTGGTGGAACGCCACGTCGTCCGCGGCGGGCCACGGCGAGTGGTCGCTGGCGCCGTGGCCGTCGGCGCGCGGGGCGCGCGAGTCGGCGTCGGCCGCCGACACCACGGTGGGCGTGTAGTAGTTGAGGCAGATCGCGTCGATCGGCTGGCGGATCTGGCCGAGGTCGCCGTCCTGGACGAACGACCAGTCGGTGACCGGCGCCGTCGCCTCCAGCAGGGTCTGCGGGTAGGCGCCGTGCAGGATCGGGCCGTGGAAGACCCCGCCGGACAGGTCGTCGATCTTCTGGGCCGCCGCCAGGTCCGCCGGGCTCTGCGACAGCGGCCGCACGACGGACGTGTTGAGGCTGATCGCCACCGAGTTGCGGGCCGGCATCACCGAACGCAGCGCCACCGTGCCCAGGCCGTGCGCCAGGTTCAGGTGGTGCGCGGCGCGCAGCGCGGCCTCCGGGTCGGTGCGGCCGGGGGCGTGCACGCCGGAGGCGTAGCCCAGGAACGCGGCGCACCACGGCTCGTTCAGCGTGATCCACTGCTCCACCCGGTCGCCGAGCGCCTCGCCGACGATCTGCGCGTACTCGGCGAACCGGTAGGCCGTGTCCCGCTCGGGCCAGCCGCCCGCGTCCTCCAGCTCCTGCGGCAGGTCCCAGTGGTAGAGGGTGACGGCCGGCTTGATCCCGGCGGCCAGCAGCTCGTCCACCAGACGGCGGTAGAAGTCCAGGCCGCGCTGGACGGCGGGGCCGCGGCCGGTCGGCTGCACCCGCGTCCAGGAGACCGAGAAGCGGTAGGCGCCGAGGCCCAGGTCCTTCATCAGCGCCACGTCGTCGCGGTAGCGGTGGTAGTGGTCGACAGCGATGTCACCGGTGTCCCCGCCGGCCGTCTTCCCGGGGGTGTGGGCGAAGGTGTCCCAGATCGAAGGGGTACGGCCGTCCTCCCGCACCGCGCCCTCGATCTGGTACGCCGAGGTGGCGGCGCCCCACAGGAAGGCGGGGGGGAAGGTCACCGGGGTCACCGGCGTTGCGGACTCAGGCATGGAAGCGCTCCCATAGAGGGTTCGTGGCGGGTCGTCCCGGTCGGCGCGAAGTCCGGCCGGTGAGACCGACGGGTAGAAGGACGAGGGGGGAAGCCGGGCCGGGTGGCGCCCACCCGAACCGGGGCCGGGCGGCGGTGACCCGGCCCCCGAGGGGTGAGGTGCCGCCGAGGTGTCAGCCCTTGACGGCGCCCTGCATGATGCCGCCCACGATCTGCTTGCCGAAGATCGCGAACACCAGGAGCAGCGGCAGCGTGCCCAGCAGCGCGCCGGCCATGATCAGGGACTGGTCCGGGGTGTAGCCGCGGCCCAGTCCGGCGAGGGCGACCTGCACGGTCGGACTGCCGTTCTGCGTCAGCACCAGGAACGGCCACAGGAAGTCGTTCCAGGACTGCACGAACATCAGCATGCCGAGCACGGCCATCGCGGGCCGCGCCGCCGGGAACACCACGTGCCACACCACGCGCCAGCTGCTGGCGCCGTCGACGCGCGCGGCCTCGATGATCTCGTCGGGCAGCGCCTGGAGCAGGTACTGGCGCATGAAGAACACGCCGAACGCGTTCACCAGGGACGGCAGGATCACCGCCTGGAGCTGGTCGGACCAGTCCAGCTTCGCGACCATCATGTACAGCGGGATGATGCTGAGCTGCGGGGGCACCATCATCGTGCCGATGACGATCAGCATCAGCGCGCCCCGCCCGCGGAAGCGCAGCTTGGCGAAGGCGAACCCGGCGATCGTCGACAGGAAGACGATGGTGAGCGCCGAGGTGCCGGCCACGATGGTGGTGTTGAGGAACGCCTCGCCGAGGTTGGCGTCGTTCCACGCGATCTCCAGCTTGTCGAACAGGTTGCCGCCGAACCAGAAGGGCGGCGGGGTCTGGGCGAGCCGCTGGTTGTCGCGCGAGGCGGCGATCGCCGTCCACACCAGCGGGAACAGCGAGCCGATGGTGAACAGGGCGAGGATGATGTAGGCGATCGGCCCCGCGTGCATGTGCCCGCCGGCCCGGGAGGACTTGGAGCCCCGTCGGCCCCTGCCCTTGCCGGACGGGTCGGGTGCCGCGTCGGCCGGGGGTTTCGTCATGGTCGTCGTCACGGCCGGTTCTCCTTAACTACTGGCGCGCAGCCGGCGCGAGATGACGGCGTTCAGGATCCCGATCACGATGAGGATCAGGAACATCGCCCAGGCGATCGCGGAGGCGCGGCCCAGGTGCTGGTTGACCCAGCCCTGCTCGTACAGGTACAGGCCGAGCGTCTGGAACTGGTGCTGGGAACCGCCCGAGGCACCCTTGTTCGCGTCGAACAGCAGCGGCTCGCCGAAGACCTGCGAGGCACCGATGGTCGACACGACGACCGTGAACAGGATCGTCGGACGCAGCGAGGGCAGCGTGACGTGGATGAACTGCCGCCAGCGGCTGGCGCCGTCCAGCGCCGCCGACTCGTACAGGTCCTGCGGGATCGCCTGCATGGCGGCCAGGTAGATCAGCGCGTTGTAGCCGGTCCAGCGCCAGATGACGATGGAGGACACGGCGAACTTCGACGCCCACGAGCCGTTCTGCCAGTCGATCTTGTCCAGGCCGACCAGGTCGAGGAACCAGTTGATCATGCCGTAGTCACGGCCGAAGAGCAGCACGAAGACCAGCGAGGCCGCGGCGATCGACGTCGCGTACGGCGCCAGCATCACGACCCGGTAGAAGGTCGACGCGCGCAGCTTGTAGTTGAGGATGTGCGCGAGGCCCATCGCCATCAGCAGCTGCGGAACCGTGGAGATGATGCCGATGAACAGCGTGTTCTTCGCCGCGTTCCAGAAGAAGTCGTCGTCGAAGATCCGGGTGTAGTTGTCCAGACCCGTCCACTCCATGTCGGTGGGCGCGGTCAGCTCCACCGTGTGCAGCGAGGCCCAGCCGGTGTAGATCAGCGGGAACAGGCCGAAGGCGACGAAGAGCAGGAAGAAGGGCGAGACGAACGCGTACGGGCTCCAGCGGATGTCCCGCTGCCAGCGCCGGGAGAGTTTCGCCCGCTGTTTCCGGTCGGCCTCGGCGGCCGCCCTGCCGCCGGGCGGGCGGCCCGGGGCCGCGCCCCCCTTCACGGGGGACGCGGCGGTGTCGTGCCGGGTGGTCATTCCGGTCACTTCTCCAGGTTGTTGTCGATGGTCTTCACGGCGTTCTCCCAGGCGTCCTTGGCGGACTTGCCCTGGGTGACGAGGATGACGCCGTTGTCGGTCAGACCCTGCTGGACGATCTGGTCCTTCGGGCCGATCACCTGGGTCGGGATCTGCTCGGCGGCCTTCGCGAACAGCTCGCCGATCGGCGCGTCACCGGTCATGTCGTTCTTGCCGCCGGTCACCTGGGGGAGCTTGTACGCGGCGGGCGCGCTCGGGAAGCTGCCCATCTTGGAGAAGAGCTTGGCCTGCTGCTCGGGCGCGGTCAGCCAGGTCACCAGCTTCTGCGCCTCCTTCACGTGCTTGCCGCCCTTGGGCACGCCCAGGAAGGTGCCGCCCCAGTTGCCGGCCTTCGGGGCCTGGGCGACGTCCCACTTGCCGGCGGAGTCCGGCTGGGACTTGGCCTTGATGGTGCCGAGCATCCACGGCGGGCAGGCGACGGTGGCGAACAGGCTGTTGGAGATCGTCTGGTCCCAGGCCGGCTGGAACTGGGTCTGCGACTGGACCAGCCCCTTCTCGGCCGCCTCGGCGGTCAGGTCGAAGGCGTCCTTGACGGCCGGGTTGGTCTTGTAGATGACCTTGCCGGAGGAGTCGTAGAACTTCTCGTCCTCACTGCTGAGGACGGCGTTGATCAGGCCGCCGGGGGAGTCCATGAAGTAGGTGTCCTTGCCGGCACCCTTCTTGTACTTCTCGCCGGCCTCGATGAACTTGTTCCAGTCACCGGCCCACAGCTTGGAGACCTCTTCGCGGTCGGTCGGCAGACCGGCCTTCTCGAACAGGTCCTTGCGGTAGCAGATGGCCATCGGGCCGATGTCCGTGCCGAGGCCGATCGTGGCGCCGTCCTTGGTGGTGGCCTGCTGCCACTTCCAGTCCAGCCAGTTGTCCTTCTTGACGCCCGAGGCCTTGGACATGTCCTCGAACTTGTCCGCCTGGGTGGCGACGACTTCGGCGATGTTGCCGACCTCGATCGCCTGCACGTCCTGGAGGCCGCTGCCGGTGGTGAGGTGGTTGACCAGAGCGGGGTAGTAGTTCTCGTTCCGCTCGGTGACGTTCTCCTCGATGTTGATGTCCGGGTTGAGCTTCTCGTACTCCTCGTAGAGGCCGGCCTCCTTGAAGCCCATCGTCCCGAACAGACCGAGGGTGATCGTGGTCTTGCCGCTGCTGTCGCCCGACGACGAGCTGTCCTCGTCCTTGCCGTCGTCGGCGCAGCCGGCCAGCAGCCCGGCGCCCAGCGACGCGATGGCCGCCATGACCACCACTCTGCGGGCCGATCCTCTGCGTGCTGCTCGCATGTGCGTCCTCCTGTTGCCCTGACGTGCCGACCCCCCGGCCAACTACATGGTTGGACCCGCTGCTTCATGTGGTGCGTTCGTCGCTGCGGCTCGGGCGTGGAACGTGCGGGATGTGTATGTGCCAGGTAGTGTGGGAGCGCTCCCACAAGTGATGTGTTGAAGAGTCGTCGGTCCGGGCGGGGGTGTCAAGGGAACGGACGCGACGAATTGCGTTCAGTTATCGGCCTGTTAACTGGACGCCGCGAGCGGCACGGAGACACTCCCGTACGGCGGGGGAGGGGCCGGAGTCGGTCATTACACCCGACCGGCCTGTTAAATTCCAGGCCAGCCGCAGAGTGCGGGGGTGACTACGGGAGGCGGAGCCGATGGCAGGCCACGGAGTGCGTGGGCGGAGCGGTGGCCGGCCCACCCTCGAAGAGGTGGCGGCACGCGCGGGCGTCGGCCGCGGCACGGTCTCCCGCGTGATCAACGGCTCCCCCCGGGTGAGCGACGCGACCCGGGCGGCGGTCGAGGCGGCGGTCGAGGAGCTCGGCTACGTCCCGAACACGGCGGCCCGCGCGCTGGCGGCCAACCGCACGGACGCGATCGCCCTGGTGGTGCCCGAGCCGGAGACCCGGTTCTTCGCGGAACCGTACTTCTCGGACATGCTCAAGGGTGTCGGCTCCGAGCTGTCCGACACCGAGATGCAGCTGCTGCTGATATTCGCGGGCAGCGACCGGGAACGGGAGCGGCTCGCCCAGTACCTCGCGGCGCACCGGGTGGACGGCGTCCTGCTGGTCTCGGTGCACGCCGACGACCCGCTGCCCGACCTGCTGACCCAGCTGGAGATCCCCGCCGTGATCAGCGGTCCGCGCTCGGCCGCGGAGCCGCTGGCGTCGGTGGACTCGGACAACTACGGCGGCGCCCGCTCGGCCGTCGAGCACCTGCTGTCCCGGGGCCGCGGCCGCATCGCCCACATCACCGGCCACCTCGCCGTCTACGGTGCCCAGCGACGCGTCGACGGCTACCGCGACGCCCTGCGCGAGGCGGGCCACGAGGTGGACGAGCGGCTGATCGAGCCGGGCGACTTCACCGAGGAGGGCGGGCGCCGCGCGATGGCGGAACTGCTGCGCCGCGACCCCGGCATCGACGCGGTCTTCGCCGCCTCGGACGTCACCGCGGCGGGCGCGGGCCAGGTCCTGCGCGAGGCGGGCCGGCGCATCCCGGAGGACGTGGCGCTGGTCGGCTACGACGACTCGGCGATCGCCCGGCACATGGAACCGCCGCTGACCAGTGTGCGCCAGCCCATCGAGGAGATGGGCCGCGCGATGATCGACCTGCTGCTGACCGAGATCGCGGACCGCAGGCCGGCCGCCTCACGGGGGCTGGAGCGGCACCAGGTGGTGCTGGCGACGGAGCTGGTGGAGCGCCGGTCCTCGTAACGGGCCGGACCACGCGCCGCCACCGACGGGCTCGCTGAGACGGTGCGGACCGTTGCGCGGCCGGGGTCAAGGCCGGCGCAGGACCGTGGCCTCCGTCCCCCAGCCGAGGGGAATGACGTGGTCGACGTGCCAGCCGGTGCGGTGGGCGAGGGCCGCGAGCGCGGGGGAGTTCCGCAGCGGGCTGCCGGTCGCGGCGTACGCGTGCAGCGCCGCCTCGGTCGCGTGCGGGCTCAGGCCGTCCGGGCGGGAGGACTCCACGAGGACCGCCGTCGGAGCCCAGGCGGCGAGCCGGCCGAGCAGGGCCGCGGCCTCGTCGTCGGTCCGGTGGGCGAGGGCCTTCGCGGCCACGGCGACGTCGACGGGGCCGCCGGCCCAGTCGATCCGTTCCGGTGCCGGGACGTGGGAGCGCAGGACCGCCGCCGGGACCTCGTCCTCCGCGAGTCGCAGCCGGGGCCGGCGGCCCGCGTCGTCCAGGGCGGCGACGACCGCCGCGCTACCGGGACCGGTGAGCAGACAGGACCGGGCACCCGTCCACAGGGGGTCGGCCGTCAGACCGCCGAGGAGGAACACCAACTGCTCGCACTCCTCGACCAGTTCGCCGTACCGCTCCGCGTCCCGGACCACCGTGTCGTGCAGGGTGGCCCCCGACGCCCGCTGCCAGGGGGAGCCGCCGTCGCGCAGCGCGGGCGCCAGCTCGGCCAGGGAGAGCAGCAGCTCCGCCTCCCGGCCCACGTACTCCTCCCGCGCGTGGTCGTCGTCGAGCAGCTCCTCGCCCGCCGGGCCCAGCCGCAGCCCGTCGTGGTCGCCGAGGACCACCCCGTGCGCGGCGAGCGGCGGCAGCAGGACGCCGACCTTCGGCGCGGGCACGCCAAGGCGGGCGGCGAGCGCGTCCGGCGTCACGCCGGGGGCGTCGGCGACCGCGTCGACCAGGCCGAGCCGCAGCGCGGCCCGCACGACCAGCCACGGCAGCGGCGAGGGGACGTGCGTCTGCTCCCCGGCCGCCGGGGCCTCCTGCGCCGAGGCGGCCGGGGCGGCGGTCTCCTCGCGGTGCCAGTAGCCCGTGATGTTCAGCCGGTCCTTCGGCAGCCCGCGCTCCCGTCCGAGGTGGCGGCGCACCGGCAGCAGGGCCCGGCTCTCCGCCGCCGCCCAGGCGTAGCCCTCCCCCTCCGGCAGCGGCAGGGCGCGGACGGCGGCCTCCAGTGCCGTCGCGTCGCCGGGCTCCGCGACGACCCACTCGAGGGTGTCGCCGTCCCGCAGCGCCAGCTTCTGGCGGGCGGAGTCGTCCGCGACCGTGACCAGGACGTGCGCCGGCGCGTCGACGGGGCGTTCGTCGAGGAAGCGGCCGATCGCGGGCAGCGCGGTCTCGTCACCGGCGAGGAGGATCCAGTCCGGCCGCTCGGGCAGCCGCAGCGAGGACTTGGGGCCGACGAACCACAGCTCGTCGCCGACCCGGGCCGACCTGGCCCAGGCCGCCGCCGGTCCGTCCCCGTGGGTCACGAAGTCGAGGTCGAACTCACCGGCCGCCGTGTCCACCCGCCGCGGGGTGTAGTCGCGGGTGAGCCGGGTCTCGGACGGCGTCCACTCGATGCCGTGCGGCAGCTGGGCCGGGAGCGCGGCGCGCACGTCCCCGTCCGGGGCAAGGATCAGCTTGACGTGGTCGTCGAACCCCGGCGCGGCGAAGGCCGGGTGTTCGACGCCGTCCCGGGTGAACGCGCCGAGCTGCTTGCCGCCCAGGACGACCCGCCGCATCCGGGGCGTCACGTCGTGGACGCGGCGCACCGTGACCCGCCGCAGCACCAGGGGATGCGTCGTGTAGGCACGCTGCGCGGCCATCAGGAGAACTCCTTCTCGATGATGTCCAGCAGCGCCATCGACTCGTCGTAGTCGCCGCGCAGCACCCAGTACGGCAGGTCGTAGGCGTGGCCCGACTTGAAGGCGGGCAGCGCGCCGAAGACCGGGTTCTTCTTCAGCGTGGCGACATCGGTGGTGTCGGCGTTGAAGCCCATCACGAACACCGACGGCTGGGTGATCGTCTGCCCGGCCTTCTCGGTGGACAGCTCGAACATGTCGCCGCCCTGCCCGTACACCTTGAAGCCGCCGTTCGCGAAGACAGGAGCCGGTTCGATGCCGACCTTCTTGAACTCGGCCGGCAGTCCCACGTTCTCCACCAGTCCGTAGGCGGTGCCGTCTCCCGTGAAGGCCAGGAAGGAGACCGAGCCGGGCGGCGGCTCGATGGCGTCCTTCACCTCGGTGATCCGCTTGTCGTAGACGGCCACGTGCTCGTCGTAGACGTCGCCCTTGTCGAACACGTCCGTCGCGAGGAAGGAGAACTGGGCGCGCCAGTCGCCGAGCTCCTTGCCCACCAGCACGGTCGGCGCGATGTCCGAGAGGTCGTCGTAGACCTTCTCGGCCTGGAAGAGCGGGAAGCCGATGCCGCCGCCGACGATGAGGTCGGGCTCCAGGGCGAGGATCGCCTCCAGGTCGAAGCCGTCGACGCTCCACGGCAGGAACGTCGTGCCGTCCTCCTTCGCCTCCTTCGCCCAGTACGGGGAGAACTCGCCCTCGCCGTCGGCGTCCTCGGGGATCGTCGCGCGCACCGGCACGTCCAGGTCGTAGAGGTAACCGGCGAGGGCGTGGTTCAGCACGACCACGCGCTTCGGCTCGGTCGGCACCTTCACCTTGCCGTAGTCGGTCGTGACCGTGCGGGTCGTGGCGGACGACGCCTTGCCCCCACCGCCGCCCCCGCCCCCGTCACCGGAGGAGTCGGAGGCGGCGCAGCCGGTGAGGGCCAGCGTGGCGACGAGCGCGACGGCGAGCAGGCGGGCGGGAGCAAGCATGGGACCTCACGTGGCTGGGCAGGAGCATGCGATCGGCATATTGGTAAGGTGAGCCTAACCTCGCTGGTTTCGCAGAGTCGGTCCGCATGCGACATCGCCGGTGACGGACACGACACTTCGCAGGCACGGGGAGGAAGGCTTGCCGGTCACACATCTCGGCACCGTGGTCGCCGAGAACGCCATCCGCTTTCTCGGGCACGACACGCACCAGCACGACGAGCCGCACCTCATCTACGTCGTGACCGGCTCCGCCCTGCTGACCGCCGACGGCGGCGAGTGGCGGCTCGGCCGGCAGGAGGCGGTCTGGCTCGCTCCCCGGGTGCCGCACGCACTGCGGATCGCCGGCGGCGGCATGGCGCTCGGGCCCACCCTCAACCCCGGTGACCTGCCACGATGCCGGGTGCAACCGCTCGGTGCGGTGCCCGCGGTCAGCGAGGTCATGACCACCGCGCTGGGCGCGGCTCCGGGCACCGCGGAACAGGTCAGGCCGTTCCGGCAGGCGCTCGGCCGGGTGCTGCGGAACCTCTCGCGGCCGTACTTCCCGGTCGTCCTGCCCACCCACCCCGCGGTGCGCGCCCTCGCCCGCGACGCGCTGCGGACCCCTGCCGCGACGCTGGAACGGCTCGCCGCACAGCACCGGATGAGCCCGCGCCAGGTGCAGCGGATCTTCCTCGACGAGACCGGGCTGCCCTTCACACGGTGGCGCAGCCGGGCCAGGATGAACGCCGCCGTCGAGCACGTCCTCGGCGGCGGGGAGCTGACGGCGGCGGCCCGCGCGGCCGGCTACGCGACCCGGACCGGACTGCTGCGCGCGCTGAGCCGCGAGTCCGGGATTCCGGTGGGCGAGCTGACGGCGGACCCGGCGGGCGCCCTCGGCGGACGCCCGGCGCATCCGGCGCCGGCTCCGGATCACGTGTGAGTACGCACGTGTGAGTGCGCACGTGTGTATGCACGTGCGTGTACGCAGATGCGTGTACGCAGGTAGGGCGGTCGCCGCGCGGGGAGCGGGGCGGCCGGCCCGTCCGTGGGGCGGGTCGCGCAAGGAGGATGGATGCCACAGGCGCTCGCGGCGGCGACCGCACCCCCGCCGGCTCGCCCGGTCCGACCGGCTCGTCCGTCGCGCCCCGGCAGGCGGCGGCTGCTCGGTCTGGGCGCCGCCGTCGCCGTACTGGTCGTTGCGGTGGCGCTCAGCGTCGCGGTCGGCTCGGCGATGCTCCCGCCGGACGTGGTGTGGCAGGCCCTCACCGCGCCCGACGGCTCCGCCGCCCACGCCACGGTCGGTTCCGCCCGCGTGGACCGCACGGTGCTCGGCGTCCTCGTCGGCGTGGCCCTGGGTGTGGCGGGCGCGCTGATGCAGGCGCTCACCCGCAATCCGCTCGCCGATCCCGGCATCCTCGGCGTCAACGCCGGCGCCGGGTTCGCCGTCACCCTGGGCGTGGCCGTCCTCGGCGTCACGCGCATCGAGCAGTACCTGCCCTTCGCGTTCGCCGGGGCGGTCGCCGGCGCGGCGGTGGTCCATCTCGTCGGCAGCGGCGGCCGGGGCGGGGCCTCGCCGCTGCGGCTCACCCTGGTCGGGGTCGCCTTCACGGCGGTGCTGTCCGGCATCTCCCAGACCCTGGCGCTCATCGACACCGAGACCTTCGACCGGATGCGCTTCTGGGAGGCGGGCACCGTCACCGACCGCCCCGGCGGCACCGTCACCGCGATCCTCCCCTTCGTCGTGGCCGGTCTCGTGGTCGCCGTCTGCTGCGCGCGCCCGCTGAACGCGATCGCCCTCGGCGACGACGCCGCGCGGGCCTTCGGACTGCGCGTCGGGGCGACCCGGGCGGGCGTGATGCTCGCGGTGACGCTGCTGTGCGGCGCGGCCACGGCCGCGGCGGGCCCGCTGGTCTTCGTCGGCCTCATGGTGCCGCACGCGGTACGCCGGATCACCGGGCCGGACTGGCGCTGGATCCTCGCCTACTGCGCCGTCCTCGCGCCGGTGGTCGTGCTGGTCGCCGACGTCCTGGGCCGCCTCGTCGTGATCCCCTCCGAGTTGCCGGTCGGCGTGATGATGCCGCTGGTCGGCGCACCCGTGCTGATCCTGCTGGTGCGCACCGGACGGGCGAGGACGCTGTGAGCGGGGTGCTCGTGCTCAGGGCGGGACCCCTGAGCCTGCGGACGACGCGCCGGGCGGTCGTGGTGTGCGGCCTGCTGTCGCTGGTGCTGATCGGCCTCGCCCTGTGGGCCTTCACCCTGGGCAGCTACCCCCTCAGCCCCGGCGACGTCGTCTCCGTCCTCACGGGCGACGCGAGCAGGAGCGTGCGCACGGTCGTCGTGGAGTGGCGGGCGCCGCGCATCGTCGCCGCCGTACTCTTCGGCGCCGCGCTGGCCGTGGGCGGCGCGGTCTTCCAGTCCCTGACCCGCAACCCGCTCGGCAGCCCCGACTTCATCGGCTTCACCACCGGCTCCTACACGGGCGTCGTCCTGACCATGCTGGCCGGGGCGAGCAGCTACGCCGCGCTCGCCGCCGGGGCGCTGGCGGGGGGCCTCGCCACCGCGCTGGCCGTGTACCTGCTGGCGTTCCGGCGCGGGGTGCAGGGCTTCCGGCTGATCGTCGTGGGCATCGCGGTGGGCGCCCTGCTGTCGTCGTTCAACACCTGGTTCTCCGTGAAGGCCGAGGTGGACGCCGCACTGCGGGCGGCGGTGTGGGGCGCCGGGTCGCTCGCCACCGTCGACTGGCGGATCATCGCCGTGGCCGCGGTCGTCCTGGCCGGGGTCGCGCTGGTGGCGCCGGTGGCCCAGCGCAGGATGCGGCGGCTCGAACTCGGCGACGACACGGCGGCGATGCTCGGCGTGCCGGTGGAGCGTACGAAGCTGCTGCTGGTCGTCCTCGGCGTGGTCGCCACCGCCACGGTGACCGCGGCGTGCGGACCCATCTCCTTCGTCGCCCTGGCGGCCCCTCAGATCGCCCGCCGGCTCACCGGCCGCGGCACCTCCGTCGACCTCGCCGGGTCGGCCCTCGTCGGCGCGGTGCTGCTGCTCGGCGCGGACATCGCCGCGCAGCACGTGATCCCGGGGGTGCTGCTGCCGACGGGGGCGGTCACGGTGTGCGTGGGGGGCGCGTATCTGCTGGTGCTGCTCGTGCGGGAGGGGCGGCGAGGGCTCTAGGGGGCCTGCCTCCCGGAGGGGGACCCTGCCGTCCGGAGCCCGGAACGCCGTCAGCCGGTGGTCCTCTCGCGAGGACCACCGGCTGACGGATCAGGGTGAGTGACGGGACTTGAACCCGCGGCCACCTGGACCACAACCAGGTGCTCTACCAACTGAGCTACACCCACCGAGGCCGGTGCTCGAATCCCGCGTGGCGGGCTTCCCGACCGGCTGAGAAAAAGTGTACAGGGTCCGAAGGGGTGCTCGCGCCCGCCTTTCCGGACGCCGCCGCCGGGCGGTCGGGCGCCGCTGTCCGGCGGCTCCCGCGCCGCTATCCGGCCGGTACGACGTGCTTCGCGGCGATCGCCTTGGCCGTGTCGGAGTCGGGGCCGGGCTGCGGGACGAAGACCGCCTCCCGGTAGTAGCGCAGCTCGGCGATGGACTCGCGGATGTCGGCGAGCGCGCGGTGGTTGCCGTTCTTCTCCGGGCTGTTGAAGTACGCCCGCGGGTACCAGCGGCGGGCCAGCTCCTTGACCGAGGAGACGTCGACGATCCGGTAGTGGAGGTAGCCCTCCAGCGTCGCCATGTCGCGCAGCAGGAAACCGCGGTCGGTGCCGACGGAGTTGCCGCACAGGGGGGCCTTGCCGGGCTCCTTCACGTGCTCCCGCACATAGGCCAGGACCTGGGCCTCGGCGTCGGCCAGGGTGGTGCCGCCGGCCAGCTCCTCGAGCAGCCCGGACGCGGTGTGCATCTCGCGCACCACCTCCGGCATCGTCTCCAGGGCCCGGTCCGGCGGGCGGATGACGATGTCGACGCCCTCGCCGAGGATGTTCAGCTCGGAGTCGGTGACGAGGGCGGCAACCTCGATGAGCGCGTCGTCGGACAGCGAGAGGCCGGTCATCTCGCAGTCGATCCACACCATGCGATCGTTCATGCGGGCCACTGTACGGGGGGCGCCTGTTCCTCGGGCCCCCGGCGTCCGTGCGGGCCCCGCTGGGGGCTGCCACCCCCAGGCCCCGCTTCGGCCCTGAACGGGCCTCGTCCTCAAACGCCGGACGGGCTGAATCGCCCTGCCCGGCGTCGGACGAAAACGCCGGACGGGCCGAGTGCGCCCGTCCGGCGCTTCGAGTGCTGCGTCACCTCACGGCGCGCTGCGCTGTCCCGGCACGCCGGCCGCGCCCGCCGGCATCGGGGTCGCCGTGCGGCGGGTCTGGAACGGGACCGCGTTCTCCGGGGGGAGGGCGGTCGGCGGGTCGGACGGGGGCAGGGGCCGGGAGGCACCCGCGGGGTCCGGCTCGGGCTGGCGGTCGCCCTGGGGGCGGCGGGCCCGGTAGGCCGCCCGGTAGGCGGCCGGGGACGAGCCCAGCTGGCGGCGGAAGTGACCGCGCAGCGCCACCGGCGAGCGGAAACCGCACCGGCCCGCGACCTCGTCCACCGAGTAGTCCGACGTCTCCAGGAGCCGCTGCGCCTGGAGCACCCGCTGGGTGATCAGCCACTGGAGCGGGGCGCTGCCCGTCAGCGAGCGGAACCTGCGGTCGAAGGTGCGGCGGCTCATGTAGGCGCGCGCGGCCAGCGTCTCCACGTCGAACTGCTCGTGGAGGTGCTCCAGCGCCCAGGCGACGACCTCGGCGAGCGGGTCGGCGCCGATCTCCTCCGGTAAAGACCTGTCGAGGTAGCGCTCCTGGCCGCCGCTGCGGCGCGGCGGGACCACCAGGCGGCGGGCCAGCGCACCGGCCGCCTCGTTGCCGTGGTCCGTGCGCACGATGTGCAGGCACAGGTCGATGCCGGCCGCGGTGCCCGCGGAGGTCAGCACGTCGCCGTCGTCCACGAACAGCTCGCGCGGATCGACGTGCACCGACGGGTAGCGCTTGGCCAGGGTCGGCGCGTACATCCAGTGCGTGGTGGCGGGGCGGCCGTCCAACAGGCCGGCCGCCGCGAGGACGAAGGCGCCCGTGCACAGTCCGACTATGCGCGCCCCCTCCTCGTGCGCCCGGCGCAGCGCGTCGAGCGCCTCCTCCGGCGGCGGCGAGGTGATCGACCGCCAGGCCGGTACGACGACGGTGCCCGCGCGCGAGATCGCCTCCAGCCCCTGCGGCGCGGTGAGTTCCAGGCCCCCCGTGGTCCGCAGCGGGCCCTCCTCGCCGGCGCACACCAGCAGCCGGTAGCGCGGCACGCCGGCGTCCTGGCGGTCGATCCCGAACACCGACAGCGGTATGGAACTCTCGAAGATGGGGCCGCCGCTGAACAGCAGCACCGCGACGATCTCCTTGCGGCGTCGCCCGGAAAGCTTCCGGGCCGCGGCTTCCGGCGCGGCAGCGGAGTCGTGGCTCATACTGCTAAGCCCCCCTCGGTGGTCGCGGCGCCCTTCACCCTTCGGGTCTGTCGCTCCAACACGTTTCCCCTCGGTCCTGCACGAGTCCCCCGCCGTAGACGGTCAAGATCGAATCTACTGTGTCCCGTCGCGCCGAGGTGGCTGGTTCGGCACTTGGGACATTGTCGACATGGCAACTTGGCGTGAAGCAGTCGATCACGAAGCGTTGCACTCCGGGGCGCCCCTGGGAAGTGCGCCTTGTGTCAGTGGCCAATCCCCATAGGGTGCGAAGGGGTCCCGAGACCCTTTCCGTGCAGGTGGAACGGGGGTTTGGGGGTGGTGAGGGGTGTGGATGCGCCACCCGCGGAAGTTGGCTGAAAAGAAGCGGAACTGTGCGCGGAAACCGGTCAGTCGACCGGTGTGTTTTCCCCAGTGTGCCGTCCGCCCCCGCGGGCCCGCCGCCGGGCCGCCGTACGCTCGGAGCGGCGCAGCAGCAGACGGCAGGCGCCGGTGACCGCCGCCAGGCCGAACGCCGTGCCGACGGCGCCCGCGAACGAGGCGCCGTACCAGAGCAGTGCGACGGGTACGAGGAAGCAGCTGAAGACCGCCCAGCGGACGAGGTCGGTGACGCCGTCGCGGCCCGGTGCGCCGGACGTCGGCTCGGCGGGTCGGTGCGGTCCGGTCACGGGTGCTCCCTGGGGTGGCGGCAGAGGGATCAACGTCCGCGCGGCGCATCGGTCACGACCGGTGACGGACAGTTGAATCCTGTGCAAACCGCCTGTACAGAGCAGCAACCATTGCGTTACGGGCGCCCTCTCGGGCATGCTCCGGTGCAGCCCGCGGCGGACCCTCCGCGGGATCTGGGCGAAGGAGGCGTGCCGCCGTACCCTTGGGGGTATGGGGTTGGGAAGACCATTCCCGGACACACAGCTCCGCCGCCCACTGTTGTCCCCCATAGAGGATAAAAACGCCGAGACAGCCATGGCCGGTCACGAATTCTTCGAACCCGCGGACCGCAAGCGGCCCGTCGCCGAACCTACGGCGGCCGAGCCCCTGGCGGCCGAAGAGCCACGCCAGTCGTGCGACCCAGCCTTCAAGCACGGCGTCGTCGTCGGCTTCGACGGCTCCACCTCCAGCGAACGCGCCCTCGCCTACGCCATCGGCATGGCGTCCCGGCTGGGCTCCGGCCTGGTCATCGTGCACGTCGCCAACCGACTGCCCACCACGGTGTGGGCCGGGTGCGAGCCCCCGGTCTTCGTCGACGTGCCCGACCACCGCACCGAGGTGCTCGGTCTGGAGCTGGCGTGCGCGGACTACCTCGCCGAGGTGCCCTGGATCCTGGTCGAGCGCGGCGGCGACATCTGCCACGAACTCGAGGAGGTGGGGCGGGAGTACGAGGCGGACGCCATCGTTGTCGGTTCCAGCCACGGCCTGGTCGGCCGACTCTTCGGCTCCGTCGCGGGCCGCCTCGCCAAGCGGGCGAAGCGGCCCGTGGTGGTCATTCCCTGACGATCCACCGACGGGCCGCGAACGAGCGGGCCGTGAACGGCCCGGCTGCTACTCCACCGTCACCGACTTGGCGAGGTTGCGCGGCTTGTCGATGTCCCGGCCGAGGGCCAGCGCCGTGTGGTAGGCGAGGAGCTGGAGCGGGATGCCCATGAGGATGGGGTCCAGCTCGTCCTCGTTCTTCGGGACCACGATCGTGTGGTCGGCCTTCTCCTGCTCGCGGTGGGCGACGGCGAGGATCTGACCGCTGCGGGCCTTGATCTCCTCCATGGCCGCGCGGTTCTTCTCCAGCAGGTCGTCGTCCGGCACGATCGCGACCGTCGGCAGCGCGGGCTCGATCAGGGCGAGCGGGCCGTGCTTCAGCTCGGAGGCCGGGTAGGCCTCGGCGTGGATGTAGGAGACCTCCTTGAGCTTCAGGGAGGCCTCGCGGGCGACCGGGTAGCCCCGTACGCGGCCGATGAAGAGCATCGAGCGGGCGTCGGCGTACTGCGCGGCCAGCTTCTTGACGTACTCCTCCTGCTTCAGCATCTCCTCGATCTGGGCGGGCAGCTTGCGCAGCCCCTCGATGATCCGCTTGCCGTCGCGGACCGACAGGTCGCGGGTACGGCCCAGGTGCAGGGCGAGCAGCGCGAAGGCGACGCAGGTGTTGGTGAAGCACTTGGTGGAGACGACGCAGACCTCGGGGCCGGCGTGCACGTACATGCCGCCGTCGGCCTCGCGGGCGATCGCCGAACCGACGACGTTGACGATGCCGAGGACCCGGGCGCCCTTGCGCTTGAGCTCCTGCACGGCGGCCAGCACGTCGTAGGTCTCACCGGACTGGGAGACGGCGATGTACAGGGTGTCGGGGTCGACGACCGCGTTGCGGTAGCGGAACTCGGAGGCCGGCTCGGCGTCCGCGGGGATGCGGGCCAGCTCCTCGATCATCTGGGCGCCGATCTGGCCCGCGTGGTACGAGGTGCCGCAGCCGAGGATCTTCACGCGGCGCACGGCACGCGCGTCGCGGGCGTCCAGGTTGAGGCCCCCGAGGTGCACGGTGGAGAAGCGGTCGTCGATCCGGCCGCGCAGCACGCGGTCCACGGCCTCGGCCTGCTCGTGGATCTCCTTGTGCATGTAGGTGTCGTGGCCGCCCATGTCGTAGGAGGCGGCCTCCCACTCCACGGTGGTGGGCTCGGACGTGGTGCGGGTGCCCTCGGTGGTGTACGTGCGGAAGTCGTCGGCCTTGAGGGTGGCCATCTCGCCGTCGTCGAGCGTGACTATCTGCCGGGTGTGGGCGACCAGCGCGGCGATGTCCGAGGCGACGAACATCTCCTTCTCGCCGATGCCGAGGACGACCGGCGAGCCGTTGCGGGCCACGACGATGCGCTCGGGGAAGTCGGCGTGCATCACGGCGATGCCGTACGTGCCCTCGATGACCCTGAGGGTCTCGCGGACCTTGTCCTCCAGCTTCTCCGCCTCGGAGCGGGCGATGAGGTGGACGAGGACCTCGGTGTCGGTCTCGGAGAGGAACTCGACCCCGTCCGCCTCCAGCTTGCGGCGCAGGTCGGCGGCGTTGTCGATGATGCCGTTGTGGACGACGGCGACCTTGTTGTCGGCCGACATGTGCGGGTGGGCGTTCACGTCGGAGGGGGCGCCGTGGGTGGCCCAGCGGGTGTGGGCGATGCCGGTGGTGCCCTTGAAGCGCGCGGGGACCTTGGCCTCCAGGTCGCGCACCCGGCCCTTGGCCTTGACCATCCGCAGGCCGGCCGCCTTCGGGGAGGTGACGACGATGCCCGCCGAGTCGTACCCGCGGTACTCCAGGCGCTGGAGGCCCTCGAGGAGCAGGGGAGCGACGTCACGCTTGCCGATGTATCCGACGATTCCGCACATGTATACGTATCCCTCGTGTCCTTCTCGGCCTGCTCAGCCGTAGACGATGCGGCGCAGCTGACGGAGCGACAGCTCCGGCGGCGCGACCGCCCGGTATTTCAGTTCCGCCTCGATCCGCTCGAAGATCGTCGCGTTCACCAGGCCCTGGGCCTGGAGCTCGCGGTGGCGGCGACGGACGTACACCTCGGTCGTCTCGTCGAAGTAGGCGAGCACGTCCTGGACCACGCGCAGCGCCTCGCCCCGGCTCAGGGGGGTGGACCGCGTCAGATGATCAACGAGTTCGTCGTGCACCCGGTAGATCCTGAGGTAAGGGCGACGCTTGTGCAAGAATCCTGCCCGATATCGGGCAGGCGTGGCGGTTCCTGTGCTGCTCCCGGGTCTACATCCGCTTCAGTACGGCCTGCTTCGCCAGGGTGAACTCCTCGTCCGTCAGCACCCCGGAGCGGTGCAGCTCACCCAGCTCCCGCAGCCGGCGCAGCAGCGCGTCGTGGTCGTCCTCGGCGGCCGGTGCGGACGCCGGCGCCGGGGCGGGGGTCTCCTCGGCGGGGCCGGCGTCCTCCGGGGCCGCACGGGCGACCGGGTGCGGGAGGCGGGCCTGGACGGCCGCGGCCACCAGGGCCATCAGCGGGTCCCGTTTGAAGCCCCACAGCTCCACCGCGTTCGGGTCGTACTTCGGCGGCACCTTGCTCGGCGCCGCCCGCACGGTGAAGCGGAGGTGGCCGTTTTCCAGGCCCACCGTCGGCTGCCACTCCACGGCGACGATGTCCGCCAGCGGGAGGGTGCGCGGCCCGGCGGCGGACTTGGCGTCCTCCGCCTGCCACTTCCACTCCAGCCGCACCCGCTCCCCGTCGAAGTTAGCGACGCCGTCCCCGGCCGACACCGACAGCGGCACCGACGGCCCCGGCAGCAGATAGGCGTCCACCGGGCCGGACGGAACCTGGTCGAGGAGCAGCGCGTTGCGCACCTCGTCCACGAAGTACTCGGCCACGCCGTACCGGTCGGGCTCCACCAGGAGCTGGTACGGGTCGTGCGGCTCGGTCAGCCGGCCGCCCGTGGCGTGCAGCAGGGGATCGGCGCCGTCCCGCAGCCGCAGCCTGAGCCGCCCCGACTTCTTCCCCTGCTCGAGCGATATGCCCGCCAACGCGGCGAGCGGCACGAGCAGTTCACCCAGCTCCCTGCGGAGCAGACCCACGTTCTTGTCCCGCCCGGGTGTCAGCCGCAGGGCGTCGCCGTCGAAGACCCACGTTCCGTCCTTCTGGATGATTTCCGCCATGCGGCAATTGTTTCATCGCTCCCGTGGGCGGTGATGGTGCGGGAGAGTGGTCCGTGCCCGTCCTCAACGCCCAAGCCCGACCCCTCGATTGCACTCATCGCGAAGGGAGCCCACGTGAGACCTCATCGACGGCACCACAGAACGACTCCCCGCATCTCCCGGCTGCTGGGATCGCTGCTGCTGGTGGCGGCGGTCGGCGCCATGACCACCGGCGCCGCCCCGGACCGTAAGACGCCCGTGCGGCCGACGCCCCTCGACCGGGTGATCCCGGCCCCCGCCTCGGTCGACCCCGGCGGCGCCCCGTACCGCATCACGCGCGGCACCCACATCCGCGTCGACGACTCCCGCGAGGCCCGCCGCGTCGGCGACTACCTCGCGGACCTGCTGCGGCCCGCCACCGGCTACCGGCTCCCCGTCACCGCCCACGGCCACGGCGGCATACGACTGCGCCTGGCGGGCGGCCCGTACGGCGACGAGGGCTACCGCCTCGACAGCGGCCCCGCCGGCGTCACCATCACCGCCCGCAAGGCCGCCGGACTCTTCCACGGCGTCCAGACCCTGCGTCAGCTGCTGCCCCCCGCCGTCGAGAAGGACGCCGCGCAGCCCGGCCCCTGGCTGGTCGCGGGCGGGACCATAGAGGACACGCCGCGCTACGCCTGGCGCAGCGCGATGCTCGACGTCTCCCGGCACTTCTTCGGCGTCGACGAGGTCAAGCGCTACATCGACCGCGTCGCCCGCTACAAGTACAACAAGCTCCACCTGCACCTCAGCGACGACCAGGGCTGGCGCATCGCCGTCGACTCCTGGCCGCGCCTGGCGACGTACGGCGGCTCCACCGAGGTCGGCGGCGGCCCCGGCGGCTACTACACCAAGGCCGAGTACAAGGAGATCGTGCGTTACGCGGCCTCCCGCCACCTCGAGGTGGTCCCCGAGATCGACATGCCGGGCCACACCAACGCCGCCCTCGCCTCCTACGCCGAGCTGAACTGCGACGGCGTGGCGCCCCCGCTGTACACCGGCACCAAGGTCGGCTTCAGCTCGCTGTGCGTGGACAAGGACGTCACCTACGACTTCGTGGACGACGTCCTCGGCGAACTCGCCGCGCTCACCCCCGGCCGCTACCTCCACATCGGCGGCGACGAGGCGCACTCCACGCCCAAGGCCGACTTCGTGGCGTTCATGAAGCGGGTGCAGCCGATCGTCGCCAAGTACGGCAAGACGGTCGTCGGCTGGCACCAGCTGGCCGGCGCCGAGCCGGCCGAGGGCGCGCTCGTCCAGTACTGGGGCCTGGACCGCACCAGTGACGCGGAGAAGGCCGAGGTCGCCGCAGCAGCCAGGAACGGCACCGGGCTGATCCTCTCCCCGGCCGACCGGACGTACCTGGACATGAAGTACACCAAGGACACCCCGCTGGGCCTGTCCTGGGCGGGCTACGTCGAGGTGCAGCGGTCCTACGACTGGGACCCGGCCGGCTATCTGCCGGGCGCCCCGGCCGACGCGGTCCGAGGCGTCGAGGCCCCGCTGTGGACGGAGACCCTGTCCGACCCGGACCAGCTGGACTACATGGCCTTCCCGAGGCTGCCGGGCGTCGCCGAACTGGGCTGGTCCCCGGCGTCCACGCACGACTGGGACACCTACAAGGTGCGGCTCGCCGCGCAGGCCCCGTACTGGGAGGCGGCGGGGATCGACTTCTACCGCTCGCCGCAGGTGCCCTGGACCTGACCCGGACGGCACGACGGGCACCCCGGAGGACCGTCTCCGGGGTGCCCGCCCGTTGGTGGGTCAGAGCCCCGCGATGGGGTTCTTCAGGGTTCCGATCAGCTGGAGCGCGCCGGACGGGTCGGACAGGTCCACCATCTGCCGGTTGTCGCGCAGCTGGAGGCGGTTGAGGCAGGACAGCGCGAACTCGGGCGCGAACATGTCGTACCGCTCGAACTTCCCGGCCAGCTCCGGCACCGACTCCTGGTACTCCCGGGTGACCTCCGCGACCGTCCGCCAGAAGACGTCCTCCGCCACGATGCCCTCCTCCGCCAGGTTCGCGGCGAGGAAGCGGAAGAAGCAGTCGAAGACGTCCGTGAAGATCGACAGGAGCTTCTTGTCGTCCGGCACGTCCACCGCGATCCGGGAGACCTCCGGCGGCAGCACCGCGTCCGGGTCCATCACCGCGATCTCCTCGGCGATGTCCTTGTAGACGGCGCGCCGCACCACGCCGTCCTCCAGGACCAGGATCACGTTCTCGCCGTGCGGCATGTACACCAGGTCGTAGGCGTAGAAGCTGTGCAGCAGCGGCACGTAGTAGGCCCGCAGGTAGTGCCGCAGCCACTCGGCGGGCGCGAGCCCGGACCGCTCGATCAGCGCGCCCGCGAAGGAGGCGCCCTCGTGGTCGACGTGGACCAGGGAGGCCATGGTGGCGAGGGTCTCGCCGTCCCGGAGCGAGGGCACCGGGCTCTCCCGCCACAGCGCCGCCAGCATCTTGCGGTACGGCGAGTAGCGGTCGGTGGCCCGCTCGTACTCCAGGTGCCGGTAGCCGACGGCCGCCCGCTCCCGGATGATGCTCAGCCCCGTCCCCTTCAGCACCGGGTCGCCCTCGATCAGCTGGGCGAGCCAGTCGTTGATGGCCGGGGTGGCCTCCATGTACGCCGCCGACAGACCGCGCATGAAGCCCATGTTGAGGACGGACAGGGCCGTCTTCACGTAGTGCTTCCCGGGGTGCGAGGCGTTGAAGAAGGTGCGGATGGACTGCTGGGCCAGGTACTCGTCGTCGCCCTCGCCCAGGCACACCAGGTGGCCCCGGGCGACCTCGGCGGCGAAGGTGACGGTGAGCTTGTTCCACCACTGCCAGGGGTGGACCGGGATGAGGAGGTAGTCGGCCGGGTCCAGGCCGCGCCCGCGCAGGACGCCGTGGAAGCGGTCGACGGTCCCCTCGCCCAGCTCGTCCCGCACGAAGGACTCGTACTCGATGCCCGCGCCCGCCGTGAACGCCGCCCGCGAGCGGTGCGCGGCCAGCCACACCAGCCGGACCGGGCTCGCGGTCTCGGGGGCGTACGACAGGTACTCGTGGACGCCGAAGCCGAGCCGGCCGTTGTTGGCGACGAAGCAGGGGTGGCCCTCGGTCATGCCGGTCTCGACGGCCTGGAAGTCGTCGCTCCGGGCCAGTTCGGCGGAGGTGACCCGCGGCTTGGTCAGCTTGTAGCAGGTGCCGGAGAGGGTGGAGGAGATCTCCTCCAGGTAGACCGGAAGGATCTCGTCGCTCAGGCCCAGCGTCTGCTTCAGCTCGACGAAGAAGTCCAGCGCGGAGAGCGGGAGTTCGGTGCCGTGGCGGTGGCGGGTGATGGAGTCGGCCGCCACCTGCCAGTGGTCCAGGGCCCGGAGGGTGGCGGTGAAGCGGTACTCGGTGGTGCCGTCGTCGCTGCGGACGACGTACGACTCCCCGTCCGGCTCCCGCTCGGGGGCCAGCAGGCGCTCGTGCGTGAACTCGGCGAGCGCCTTGCGGACCAGGAGGCGGTCGGCCCGCTCCCAGTGCTCGGGGGACAGGTGGGCGACGGCGTCGGCGAGGCTCATGCGGACACCGCCTTCTCGAACTGCTCGCGGGTGCAGAAGCTCAGCAACGCCTTCTTCTCCGGCTTCTGGATCTCGCGCTCGGGCACGAATCCGACGGCTGCGTTCAGGGCGTGGACGGCGGTGTTGGCGACGTCCGGTTCGACGACGACCCGCCGGGTCGCCGGGTCGGCGAACAGCGCGGTCATCACGGTGGTGATCACGGCGCGGGTGAAGCCGTGCACGGGCCGGTCGGTCGGCGCGACCAGGAAATGCATGCCGACGTCGCCCGGCTCGGGCTCGTACAGCCCGACCAGCTCGCGGTGGGCCGGGTCGTAGCGTTCCGTCAGGAAGGCCGGGACGCCGTCGTGCAGGCCGAGGTGGGCCTGCTGGTGCTCGTCGGCGGCCAGCTCCATGTAGGCCCGCTCGACGTCCACCAGTCTGGCGTCCTGCATCATCCAGAACGCGGACTTGGGGTGGGTGAGCCAGCTGTGCAGCAGCTCGGCGTCGGTCAGCGGGTCGACGGGGCGCAGGGTCAGCGCCCCGACCGCGGTGGTGGCCGTGCTCATACGGAGAACTCCTGGAACGCGATCGTCTTCTCGACCGGGTAGTACTCGGTGCCCAGCAGCTCCCGGACGATGCAGCTGTTGCGGTAGGCACCCATGCCCAGGTCGGGGCTGGTGATGCTGTGTGTGTGGACCCCCGCGTTCTGAAGGAACACGCCGCTTCCCGTGACGTCGACCGCGTAGTTGCGGGCGATGTCGAAGTTGCCGCGGGAGTCGTGGCGCAGGCGGTCGCGGACGGGCTTGAGGAACTCCGGCTCGGTGTAGCGGTAGCCGGTGGCGAGGACCAGGCCCTCGGTCTCGATCTCGAAGTCCTCGCCCTGCTCCTCCTGGCGGAAGCCGAGGGTGTAGGTGCCGTCCGCGTACCGGGCGCTGGTGAGAGCCGAGTTGGTGAGCAGACGGGTGGGGACCGGACCGGCGAGCTTCTTCCGGTAGAGCAGGTCGAAGATCTCGTTGATCAGGTCGCCGTCGATGCCCTTGAACAGGCCCTTCTGTTCGGCGGTGAGGCGGTAGCGGGTGTCCTCGGGCAGCGCGTGGTAGTAGTCCACGTACTCCGGGGAGGTCATCTCCAGCGTCAGCTTGGTGTATTCGAGGGGGAAGAAGCGCGGGGAGCGGGTCACCCAGTTGAGCCGGTAGCCGTGGACGTCGATCTCGCCCAGCAGGTCCTGGTAGATCTCGGCGGCGGACTGGCCGCTGCCGACCAGCGTGATCGACTTCTTCTTCACCAGCTCCGCCCGCTGCTGGACGTAACGGCTGTTGTGGAGGAAGTCGCCGGCCAGGCCCCGGCAGGCGTCCGGGACGTACGGCGGGGTGCCGGTGCCCAGGACGAGGCGGCGGGCGCGGTAGGTGTCGCCGGAGGTGGTGGCGACGGCGTACAGCTCCTCCCGCTCGTCGTACGTGACCTCGGTGACCGTGGTGGAGAAGCGGACGCTGCTCAGCTGGTGCGCGGCCCAGCGGCAGTAGTCGTCGTACTCGGCGCGCAGCGGGTAGAAGTTCTCCCGGATGTAGAACGAGTAGAGGCGGCCCTTCTCCTTCAGGTAGTTGAGGAAGGAGTACGGGGAGGTCGGGTCGGCGAGCGTGACCAGGTCCGACATGAACGGGGTCTGGAGGTGGGCGCCCTCCAGGAACATGCCGGCGTGCCACTCGAAGTCCGGCTTGGACTCCAGGAAGACGCCGTTCAGCCCGGCGATCGGCTCGGTGAGGCAGGCGAGGCCGAGGTTGAAGGGGCCGAGGCCGATGCCCACGAAGTCGTAGGGGGCGCTGGCTTCAGGAAGCGCGGTCAAGGGAGTCTCCCAGGTACTGCTCGGCGTGGCCGGCGATCAGGTCGAGGACGGTGGCGATGTCGGCCGTGGTCGTCTCGGGGTTGAGCAGGGTGAACTTCAGGTAGTGGCGTCCGGCGACCTTGGTGCCCGCGACCACGGCGTCGCCGGAGGCGAACAGGGCCTTGCGGGCGTAGAGGTTGGCGCGGTCGATCTCGGCGGGGTCGGTGACGGCGGCCGGGATGTGGCGGAAGACCAGGGTGGAGAGCGACGGCTCGACGACCACGTCGAAGCGGGGGTCGGCGGCGAGCAGTTTCCAGGCCTCGGCGGCCAGGTCGCAGACCTCGTCGAAGAGGGCGCCGATGCCGTCGGCGCCCATCACGCGCAGCGTCATCCACAGCTTGAGCGCGTCGAAGCGGCGGGTGGTCTGGAGGGACTTGTCCACCTGGTTGGGGATACGTTCCTGCACCATGCGGCGCGGGTTGAGGTACTCCGCGTGGTAGGTGGCGTGGCGCAGGGTGGCCGCGTCCCGGACCAGCACGGCCGACGAACTCACCGGCTGGAAGAAGGACTTGTGGTAGTCCACGGTGACCGAGTCGGCCCGCTCGATGCCGTCGATGCGGTCCCGGTACTTCAGTGAGGCGAGCAGCCCGCAGCCGTAGGCCGCGTCGACGTGCATCCACACGCCGTACTGCTCGCACAGCCCGGCGATCTCCGGCAGCGGGTCGATGGAGCCGAAGTCGGTGGTGCCGCCGGTGGCGACGACGGCCATGGGGACGAGGCCGTCCTTCGCGCAGCGCTCCAGCTCCCGGGCGAGGGCGACGGTCTGCATGCGCTTGTCGTGGTCGACGGGGACCGACACGACGGCGTCGGGGCCCAGGCCGAGCAGTTTCGCCGACTTCCTCACGCTGAAGTGGCTCACCTCGGAGGCGAAGACGCGCAGGTCGGCGAGGTTCTCGGTCTTCGCCTCCTCGCGGGCCAGGAGCAGCGCCTGGAGGTTGGACTGGGTGCCGCCGGAGGTGAACACGCCGTCGGCCGCCGGGCCGAGGCCGATCCGGGCACAGGTCCAGTCGATGAGCTTCCGCTCGATGAGCGTGCCGCCGGCCGACTGGTCCCAGGTGTCCAGGGAGGAGTTGACGGCGGACAGGACCGCCTCGCCGAGCACCGCCGGTATGACGACGGGGCAGTTGAGGTGGGCGAGGTAGCGGGGGTGGTGGAAGTAGACGGCGTCGCGGAGGTAGACGTCCTCCAGCTCGTCGAGGACCGCGGCCGTGTCGTGCAGCGGCCGGTCGAGGTCGATCCCGTCGATGCGGGGGGCGAGGGCGTCGACCGTGACACCGGTGAACGGGCGGTCGGTGGTGGCGATTCTGGCGGCCACCCGCTCGACTCCTTCGGTCACGGAGCGGCGGTACTGCTCCGCGGTGGTGTCGTTGAGCAGGTGCGAGCGCATGTGGGGGTCCTCCGGTGGGGACGGTCCGAGAGGGGCTGAAGAGGGCAAGCCCTCTGATCGACTTAGGTTAGCCTAACCTAAGTCGAGTGGATCAAACGCGCGTCGGGAGGTGACCGCCGTCACTGCGGCCCTCGCAGGGTGCAAACGTCAGCCCTGCTCGCGCAGTTGCTCCTCCGTCAGACCCCGGCGCCAGTACCCGACGAAGGTGACGCGCCGGCGGTCGACGCCGCGCTCGCCCACGAAGTGCCGCCGCAACTGCTTGACGCGGCCGGACTCGCCCGCGAGCCAGACGTAGGGGTGCCCGGCGGGCGGGAGCTGGGCGTCGCGGAGGGCGGTGAGGGTGTCCTCGGGGCCGCCGTCGGCGTCCCCGACCAGCCAGGTGACCTCGGCGTCCGCGGCCGTCGCGACGTCCTGCACGTCCCCGGCGTGCGGCACCTCCAGCCAGACCCGGGCGCGGATGCCGGCCGGCAGTGCCTCCAGGGCGGCGCAGGCGGCGGGTACGGCGGTCTCGTCGGCCCAGATCACCACCAGGTCGGTGTCCCCGGGCGGCCGGAAGCGGATCGCCCGGTTGTCCGCGACCGCCGGGCCGAGCACCAGCACGCGGTCGCCGGGGGCGGCACCGGCGGCCCAGCGGGCGGCGGGACCGGCCTGGATCCCCGAGCCCGGTTCGAGGCCGTGCAGCACGAAGTCGACGTCGATCTCGGCGGTGTGCCCCTCGCCGTCCCGGCGCAGCGCCCGCAGCGTGTACGAGCGCATCACCGCCCGTACGTCGTCGGGCAGTTCGCGCCACCCCTGCCACCAGCCCTCGCCCAGCTCGACCGGCACCGCGGGCTCCGCCTGCCCCGGGTGCGGCAGGAACAGCGACAGCGACTGGTCGAGGCCGTCGGAGTGGAAGGCCCGCAGATCGGGCCCCGCGAAGGTGACCCGGGTCAGGGACGGACCGAGCAGCCTCGTCCGTACGACCTGGAGGGAGAAGAAACGGAACGGGGCGGCCACGGCCGTCGTCATGGAGGGCTCCGGGGGAGGAAGGGGGAGGGTCAGCCGACCTTCTTGGCGTTCTCGATCGCCTCGGCCAGGTTGTCCAGCAGCGGCGTGCACTTGTCGTAGGACAGGATCGGCTCGGGGGAGCGGGCGATGACCTGGCCGGCCTTGACCGCGGGGAGCTTCTTCCAGGTGCCCTCGGTGATGTCCGCGGGCTGGATGGTCGAGGCGCGGTCGTCCATGATGATCACGTCGGCCGGGTACTTGTCGACGTTCTCCCAGCTCAGGGACTCGAACCAGCCGCCGGTCGCCTTCTTGGCCGCCTCGGAGGGCTCGACGAAGTTCACGCCGAGGGCCTTGAAGTACTCCAGGTCCACCGAGAGGTTGGTGCCGGAGACGTAGAACAGGTCGGGGCTCGCGGAGCCGGCCAGCACCCGGATCTCGGGCCGGGCCTTGGCGGCCGCGCGCAGCCGGGCGGCGGCCTTGTCGAAGGCGGCCTTGGCGTCCGTGACCTTCTTGGCCTTCATGTCCGCGCCGAGCGACTCGGCCAGCTCCCACATGCGCTGGAGCGGCTGGGTGAGCTGGCGGTCGAAGACCGAGATCGCGACGCTCGGCGCGAGCTTGGCGACCTTGTCCTTCGACTCCTCCGGGACGGACCACAGGGTGCCCGCGGTGTCGAAGGTGGTCGTGATGAGCACCTCGGGCGCGAGGGAGGCGTACTTCTCGACGTTGAGCTTGCCCCACTCGTTGCCGAGCACGGTGACCTTGTCGACGTCGAGGTCGCCGGCCTGCACGTCGGGCTTGCCGTCCTTGGTGGTGGTCGGGCCGAAGACGCCCTTGACCTGGACGCCGTAGTCGAAGAGGGCGGCGGCGACACCCGTGAAGGCGACGATGCCCGTCGGCACCTCGTCCAGCTTCACGGTGGTGCCGCGGTCGTCCTTGAAGGACCAGGGGCCGGACTTGGCGGCGCCGCCGCCCGTCGCGTCGCCCGAGCCACCGCTCTTGCCGTCGTCGTCCCCGCAGGCCGCGAGCACGGCGCCGAGGCCGAGGGCGCCGCCGGCGGCGAGGATTCCGCGGCGGGTCGGGTGGGTAGCGCTGGCGTTGGACATGGTGGTGGCTGCCTTCGAACGGTGCGGAGCGTCGTGCCCTGCGGGACAATTCGAAGGTAGGTTAGCCTAACCTCAGATCTTGTCCAGGGGTGGGGCCCCGTGAGGCCCCGCCCCCGGCCGTCCGGGTCTCAGCCCGTGAGCCCCAACTCCCGTGCGATCAGCATCCGCTGGACCTCACTGGTGCCCTCGCCGATCTCCAGGATCTTCGAGTCCCGCCACATGCGGGCCACCGGGTACTCGTTCATGAAGCCGTAGCCGCCGTGGATCTGCGTGGCGTCCCGGGCGTTGTCCACCGCGACCGTCGACGAGTACAGCTTCGCCACCGCCGCCTCCTTCTTGAACGGCTCGCCCGCCACCAGCCGCGAGGCCGCGTCCCGCCAGGCGAGACGGGCCGTGTGGGCCTTCATCTCCATGTCGGCGATCTTGAACTGGATGGCCTGGTTGGCGCCGATGGGCCGGCCGAAGGCGTGACGTTCCTTCGCATAGGCGACCGACTCGTCCACACAGCCCTGCGCGAGCCCCGTGCCCAGCGCGGCGATCGCGACCCGGCCCTCGTCCAGGATCCGCAGGAACTGCGCGTAGCCGCGCCCCGGCTCGCCCAGCAGGTTCGCCGCCGGGACCCGGACGTCGGCGAAGGACAGCTCACGGGTGTCCGAGGCGTTCCAGCCGACCTTCGAGTACGGGGCGGCCACCGTGAAGCCCGGCGTGCCCGACGGCACGATGATCGACGAGATCAGGGGCCGGCCGTCGGGCTTGCGGCCCGTGACGGCCGTGACCGTCACCAGGCCCGTGATGTCCGTGCCGGAGTTGGTGATGAAGCACTTGGAGCCGTTGATCACCCACTCGTTCGTCGCCTCGTCCAGGCGGGCCGTGGTGCGGGTCGCGCCCGCGTCGCTGCCGCCGTCCGGCTCGGTGAGGCCGAACGCGCCCAGGATCTCGCCCGAGCACAGCCGGGGCAGCCACTCGCGCTTCTGCTCCTCGGTGCCGAACAGGTGCAGGGGCATCGCGCCCAGCGAGACGCCCGCCTCCAGGGTGATCGCCACCGACGAGTCGACCCGGGCCAGCTCCTCCAGGGCGATGCCGAGGGCGAAGTAGTCGCCGCCCATGCCGCCGTACTCCTCCGGGAACGGCAGCCCGAACAGGCCCATGCGGCCCATCTCGCGGACGATCTCGTACGGGAACTCGTGCCGCTCGTAGAAGTCGCCGATCTTCGGCGCGACCACGTCGTGCGCGAACTCCTCGACCGTGCGGCGCAGTTCTTCCAGTTCGGGGGAGAGCTTGTGGTCCATGCTGTTCACGACTCCTGGTGGGAGAGGGCTCGAACGGTGCGGGACGGACTGGGCCGGCCCAGGTGGGCGGCCATCCAGACGCTTGTGGCGACGAGACGGCCGAGGTCGACCCCGGTGTCGATGCCGAGGCCGCGCAGCATCCACACGAGGTCTTCGGTGGCGAGGTTGCCGGTGGCGGACTTCGCGTACGGGCAGCCGCCCAGCCCGCCGGCCGAGGCGTCGACCGTGCTGACGCCCTGCTGGAGCGCGGCCAGCGTGTTGGCCAGGGCCTGGCCGTAGGTGTCGTGGAAGTGCACGCCCAGCGCGGACACCGGCACGCCCGCCCCGGTCAGCGCGGTGAGCAGGGCCGTCACATGGCCCGGGGTGGCCACCCCGATGGTGTCGCCGAGGCTCAGCTCGTCGCAGCCCATGTCCAGCAGGGCCCGGCAGACCCGGACCACCTGGGGGACGGGGACGGCCCCCTCCCACGGGTCGCCGAAGCACATCGAGAGGTAGCCCCGTACGCGGACGTCGTCGCCCTGCGCCTTCGCCCGCGTCACCACCGGCTCGAACATGGCCAGCGCCTCGTCCACCGTGCGGTTGAGGTTGGCCCTGGCGAAGGACTCCGTGGCGCTGGCGAACACCGCGACGCGGCGCGCGCCGAGGGCGAGGGCCCGGTCCAGGCCCCGTTCGTTGGGCACCAGCACCGGCAGCTCGACGGGCAGGTCCGCCACCGCCGGGTACAGCTCCTCCGCGTCCGCCAGTTGGGGGACCCACTTGGGGTGGACGAAGCTCGTCGCCTCGATCGTGGTCAGTCCCGTGCCGGCCAGGCGGCGGATGAACTCCGCCTTGACGGCCGTCGGCACGGTCGCCTTCTCGTTCTGGAGCCCGTCGCGCGCGCCGACCTCGTGGATGCGGACGCGCGCGGGCAGGCCCTCGGCCGGTACGGCCATCGGGAGGACCGGTTCCGGGGTGCTCATGCCGTCTCCTCCTCCGCCGCGTCGTCGGCAGGCGCGACGACCGCGAGTACCTGGTCCATGGCGACCGTCGTGCCCGGCGCCACGTCCAGCTCGGCGACGGTGCCCGCGTGCGGGGCGGAGATGACGTGCTCCATCTTCATCGCCTCCACCACCAGCAGGCTCTGCCCGGCGCTCACCTCGTCGCCGACGGCGACCTTCACGACCGTCACCGTGCCCGGCATCGGCGCGGTCAGCGAGTCGGCGCCCGCGTGGGCGGACCGGTTGAGGGAGGCGGCGACCGGGTCGTGGTCCCGCACGTGCCAGGCGTCACCGTCGCGGCCCAGCCAGGTGCCGTCCGGCAGGGCGGTGAACGTGTGGGCGACGCCGTCGAGCAGGAAGGTGAACCGGTGCTCGTCCCCGGGCCGCGGGGGCGTGCCCCCGGATCCTCGCAGGGGTGCATCGGATCCCGGCAGCAGCAGCTCCACCCCGCCGGACGGTGTGCTGCGCACCCGCACGGTCACCGGGTCGTGGCCCGCCGCGTGCAGGTGGTGCGCCGTCCACGCGCGCTCACCGCCCATGCGCCAGCCGTCCGCGGCGGCGAACGGGTCGGCCCAGCCGGGGCCGCCGACGGGCGTGAGGGAAGCCTGGCGCAGCAGTGCGGCCGCCGCGTACGTCGCCGCCGGAACCTCGTGCGGTACGAGTCCCTCGACCTCCCGCTCCACCAGCCCCGTGTCCAGCTCGCCCGCCACCACCGCCGGGTGCGCGAGCAGCCGCCGCAGGAACCCGGCGTTGGTCGGCACGCCCAGGGTGACCGTCCCGGCGAGGGCCGCCCGGAGCTTCCTGAGCGCGGTCGCGCGGTCGGGGCCGTACGCGATCACCTTGGACAGCATCGGGTCGTACAGGCTGCCGACCTCGGTGCCCTCGCTGAGCCCCGAGTCGGTGCGCACGCCGTCGCCCTCGGGCTCGCGCAGCCGCAGCACCGTGCCGCCGGAGGGGAGGAAGCCGCGCGCCGGGTCCTCCGCGCACAGCCGGGCCTCGATGGCGTGCCCGGTCAGCCGTACGTCCTCCTGCGCGAACCCGAGCCGCTCGCCGGCCGCCACCCGCAGCTGCCACTCCACCAGGTCCAGGCCGGTCACCAGCTCGGTCACCGGGTGCTCGACCTGGAGACGGGTGTTCATCTCCATGAAGTAGTACTGCGAGGGGTCGCCGCCCGGCACGATGAACTCCACCGTGCCCGCGCCCCGGTAGCCGCAGGAGCGGGCCGCCTGCACGGCCGCCTCGCCCATCGCCGCCCGGGTCGCCTCGTCCAGCAGGACGCTGGGCGCCTCCTCGATCACCTTCTGGTGGCGGCGCTGGAGCGAGCACTCGCGCTCGCCCAGGTGCACGACGTTCCCGTGGCCGTCGGCCAGCACCTGGATCTCGATGTGCCGGGGACGGTCGATCCACCGCTCCACCAGCAGGGTGTCGTCGCCGAAGGAGGCGCGGGCCTCGCGGCGCGCGGCGGCGATCTCGTCGGCCAGCACCGCCTCGTCCCGCACCAGCCGCATGCCCTTGCCGCCGCCGCCCGCGGAGGGCTTCAGCAGCACCGGCATCCCGATCTCGCGTGCCGCCCCGGCCAGCTGCTCGTCGGTGAGCCCGCTGCCGCTGGAGCCGGGGACGACCGGCACCCCGGCCGCCTTCACCGTCTCCTTGGCGCGGATCTTGTCGCCCATCAGGGCGATCGCGTCGGCGGACGGCCCGATGAAGGCCAGCCCCGCCTCCTCGCAGGCCCGCGCGAAGCCGGCGTTCTCGGCGAGGAAGCCGTAGCCGGGGTGGACGGCCTGCGCGCCCGTCCGGGCCGCCGCCTCCAGCAGCCGCTCCACGGAGAGGTAGCTCTCCGTCGCGGGCGCCGGGCCGATCCGGACCGCCTCGTCGGCCTCCCGCACGTGCCGCGCGTCCGCGTCGGCGTCGGAGAAGACCGCCACCGAGCGCACGCCCATCGCGCGCAGGGTCCGGACGACGCGGACGGCGATCTCGCCCCGGTTGGCGACCAGTACCGTGTCGAACATCAAGCTCCCCATCGAAGTCCCCTCCTCACATCCGGAAGACGCCGAACTGGGGCTCGCCCAGCGGCGCGTTGGCACACGCGGTCAGGGCCAGGCCCAGCACCTGCCGGGTGTCGGCGGGCTCGATCACGCCGTCGTCCCACAGGCGGGCGGTCGCGTAGTAGGCGTTGCCCTGGTGGTCGTACTGCGCCCGGATCGGCGCCTTGAAGGACTCCTCCTCCTGGGCCGGCCACTCCTCCCCGCGCCCCTCCAGCTGGTCCCGCTTGACCGTGGCCAGCACGGACGCGGCCTGCTCGCCGCCCATCACGGAGATCTTGGCGTTGGGCCACATCCACAGGAAGCGCGGCGAGTACGCCCGCCCGCACATCGAGTAGTTGCCCGCGCCGTACGAGCCGCCGACGACGACCGTCAGCTTCGGCACGCGCGTGCACGCCACCGCCGTCACCATCTTGGCGCCGTGCTTGGCGATACCGCCCGCCTCGTAGTCCCGGCCCACCATGAACCCGGAGATGTTCTGGAGGAACACCAGCGGGATGCCGCGCTGGTCGCACAGCTCGATGAAGTGGGCGCCCTTCTGGGCGGACTCGGAGAACAGGATGCCGTTGTTGGCGACGATGCCCACCGGGTGGCCGTGGATGCGGGCGAAGCCGGTGACCAGGGTCTGCCCGTACTCGGACTTGAACTCGGCGAAGCGGGAGCCGTCCACCACGCGCGCGATGACCTCGCGGACGTCGTAGGGGGTGCGGGAGTCGACCGGCACCGCGCCGTACAGCCCCTGCGGGTCCACCTTCGGCTCGACGGCCGCCTCCACGTTCCAGGGGAGCGTGCCGCGCTCGGGCAGGGTGGAGACGATCTGCCGGACGATGCGCAGGGCGTGCGGGTCGTCCTCGGCCAGGTGGTCGGTCACGCCGGACACGCGCGAGTGGACCTCGCCGCCGCCCAGCTCCTCCGCGGTGACCACCTCACCGGTGGCGGCCTTCACCAGCGGCGGGCCGCCCAGGAAGATCGTGCCCTGATTGCGGACGATCACGGCCTCGTCGCTCATCGCCGGGACGTACGCGCCGCCCGCCGTGCAGGAGCCGAGGACGGCGGCGATCTGCGGGATGCCCGCGCCGGACATCCGGGCCTGGTTGTAGAAGATCCGCCCGAAGTGCTCGCGGTCCGGGAAGACCTCGTCCTGCATCGGCAGGAAGGCGCCCCCCGAGTCCACCAGGTAGAGGCACGGCAGCCGGTTCTCCAGTGCCACCTCCTGCGCCCGCAGGTGCTTCTTCACGGTCATCGGGTAGTACGTGCCGCCCTTGACGGTGGCGTCGTTCGCCACGATCACGCACTCCCGGCCGCTGACCCGGCCGATCCCGGCGATGACGCCGGCGGCCGGGGCCGCTCCGTCGTAGAGCCCGTCGGCCGCGAGCGGCGCCAGCTCCAGGAACGGCGAGCCCGGGTCGAGCAGCGTGTCCACGCGGTCGCGCGGCAGCAGCTTGCCGCGCGCGGTGTGCCGGGCCCGCGCCCGCTCGCCGCCGCCCAGCCGGGCCGCCGCGAGCTTGGCGCGCAGTTCCTGAACGAGGACGCCGTGCGCCTCCTCGTTGGCCCGAAAGGCCTCCGCGGCGGGGTCTGCCGCCGTCGTCAGCTCCGGTGCCTCTTGCATCCTGCGGTCCCCTCACCCAGTGATCGACCAGTTAATGAGCGTTAACGCATTTCCTTCAGGTTAACGACCGCTAACCTCCCTGTCTAGAATCGACTTCATGGCCACCAGAACCGACGCCCCCACCCGCCGTGAGCAGATCCTCAAGGAGGCCGCCCGGCTCTTCGCCGAGCGCGGCTTCCACGGGGTCGGCGTCGACGAGATAGGCGCCGCGGTCGGCATCAGCGGCCCCGGTCTCTACCGTCACTTCCCCGGCAAGGACGCGATGCTCGCCGAGCTGCTGGTCGGGATCAGCGACTCGCTGCTGACCGGGGCGAAGCTGCGGCTGGCGGAGGCGGACGGGGCGGCCGGGTCCCGGGCGGGCGCCGGCGCGACGGGACCCGAGGCGGTCCTCGACTCGCTCATCGAGGGGCACATCGACTTCGCGCTCGACGACCGCCCGCTCATCACCCTGCACGACCGCGAGCTGGACCGCCTGCGGGACGCCGACCGCAAGATGGTGCGGCAGTTGCAGCGGCAGTACGTCGAGCTGTGGGTGGGGGTGCTCCGGGAGGTCTACCCGGCGCTCGCCGAGCCCGCCGCCCGCTCCGCCGTCCACTCGGTCTTCGGCCTCCTGAACTCCACCCCCCACCTGGGCCGCCCCGGCTCCCTGCCCGGCCGCGCGGTGACGGCGTCCCTGCTGCACCGGATGGCCCGGGGGGCGTTCGCGGCAGTGGGGGAGGCGTAGGGGCGCTGCCCCGCTTCCTGGCCGATCGGGTCGGGGTCGTCCCCCGCTCCCCGGTCCACCGAGGCGTGGCCCCCTCCTCGCCTCTCGGCCGACCGAGTCGGGTGGTGGGTGGGCACGGGGTCCGGGGCGGAGCCCCGGGCGGCACGGCGGCCGGCTGCGCCCCCGAGTGACGAGGGTTACCCGCGTCCCGGTCTGGACGCCCCTCCCTACCCGCCGGTACGGTTGAGTCTGAGCAAGCGCTTAGATATTCGTACCCTGGAGGTGGCGCGGTGCGCCGTACGGTGTTCAACGAGGACCACGAGGCGTTCCGGGAGACCCTGCGCGCCTTCATCGAGGCCGAGGTCGTCCCCGTCTACGACGACTGGTTCGCCGCCGGCCAGGCGCCGCGCGAGTTCTACTACAAGCTCGGCGAGCTGGGCATCTTCGGCATCAACGTGCCCGAGGAGTTCGGCGGCGCCGGCATGGACAGCCACAAGTTCGAGGCCGTCCTCTACGAGGAGACCGCCCGCGCGGGCGTCCAGTTCGGCGGCTCCGGCGTCCACGTGCTGCTCGCCCTGCCCTACATCAACATGCTGGCCACCGACGAGCAGAAGAAGCGCTACCTGCCGAAGTTCGTCACCGGCGAGGAGATGTGGGCCATCGCGATGACGGAGCCCGGCACCGGCTCCGACCTCGCGGGCATGAAGTCCACCGCCAAGCTCTCCGAGGACGGCACCCACTACGTCCTCAACGGCGCCAAGACCTTCATCACCGGCGGCGTGCACGCCGACAAGGTGATCGTCTGCGCCCGCACCGACGCGCCCACCGCCGAGGACCGCCGCCACGGCATCTCCCTGTTCGCCGTGGACACCAAGTCCGAGGGCTACTCGGTCGGCCGCAAGCTCGACAAGCTGGGCCTGCGCACCTCCGACACCGCCGAGCTCGCCTTCGTCGACGTCAAGGTCCCCGTCGAGGACCTGCTCGGCGAGGAGAACAAGGGCTTCTACTACCTCGGCCACAACCTGGCCTCCGAGCGCTGGGGCATCGCCTTCGGCGCCTACGCGCAGGCCAAGGCCGCCGTCCGGTTCGCCAAGCAGTACGTGCAGGACCGCACCGTCTTCGGCAAGCCGGTCGCCCACTTCCAGAACACCAAGTTCGAGCTGGCCGCCTGCCAGGCCGAGGTGGACGCCGCCGAGGCCGTCGTCGACCGCGCCACCGAGGCCCTGGACGCCGGCGAGCTGACCCCCGCCGAGGCCGCCAGCGCCAAGCTGTTCTGCACCGAGGTCGCCCACCGCGTCATCGACCGCTGCCTCCAACTGCACGGCGGCTACGGCTACATGAACGAGTACCCGATCGCCCGCCTGTACGCGGACAACCGCGTCAACCGCATCTACGGCGGCACCAGCGAGATCATGAAGTCGATCATCGCGAAGAACATGGGCCTGTAAACCACAGGTCATGAGCGAAGCACTCCAGTCCCTCCTCGACCTGCTCGACCTCGAGCGGATCGAGGAGGACATCTACCGCGGCCGCTCCCGGTCCGCCGTCGTCCCCCGGGTCTTCGGCGGGCAGGTGGCGGCCCAGGCCATGGTCGCCGCCGGCCGCACGGTCCCCGAGGACCGGCACGCGCACTCCCTGCACGCGTACTTCCTGCGCCCCGGCGACCCCGGCGCCCCCATCGTCTACAACGTCGACCGACTGCGCGACGGCCGCTCCTTCACCACCCGCCGCGTCGTCGCCGTCCAGCACGGCAAGCCGATCTTCACCCTGTCGGCGTCCTTCCAGACGTACGAGGAGGGCCTCGACCACCAGGCCCCGATGCCGCCCGCACCGGACCCGGCGACCCTCCCCACCGGCGAGGAGCGGCTGCGCGGCTACCCGCACCTGCCCGCCGAGACGGTGGAGCGCTTCCTGGAGGCCCGCGCCGCCGTCGACCTGCGCTACGTCGACGACCCGCCCTTCGGCGACTTCGGCACCCCGCGCGAACCGCACTCCCAGGTGTGGTTCCGCACCAACGGCAAGCTCGCGGACGACCCCCTGCTGCACGTCGTCCTCGCCACCTACGTCTCCGACATGACCCTCCTCGACTCGGTCCTGCTCGCGCACGGCCGCGGTGGCTGGGCCGTCGGCGACGTCGTCGGGGCCTCGCTGGACCACGCCATGTGGTTCCACCGGCCCTTCCGCGCCGACGAATGGCTGCTGTACGACCAGCAGTCGCCGTCCGCGTCCGGCGGCCGGGGCCTCGGCCAGGCCCGCATCCACACCCAGGACGGGCGGCTCGCCGTCTCCGTCGTCCAGGAAGGCGTGGTCCGCGTCCCTCGGGAACACTGAGGGGCATGGCGGACACAGGGGACACGGCCGGGGCGAAGAAGAACGGCGACAGCACCTTCACGGTGCTCGTCGCCGCCTTCGCCAATCTGGGCATCGCCGTCGCCAAGGCGGTGGCCGGCGTGATCAGCGGCTCCAGCGCCATGCTCTCCGAGGCCGCGCACTCCGTCGCCGACACCGTCACCGAGGTCCTGCTGCTGACCTCGCTCAAACGCAGCGTCCGCCCCGCCGACGAGGACCACCCCCTCGGCCACGGCCCCGAACGGTACATCTGGGCACTGCTCGCCGCCGTCGCCACCTTCGTCGGCGGCGCCGTCTTCTCCCTCTACGACGGCATCCACACGCTCACCCACGGCGAGGACCTCGGCGACCCGCTGGTGTCGTACATCGTCCTGGCCGTCGCCTTCCTGCTGGAGGGCTACTCCCTGCGCACCGGCCTGCGGCAGGTCCGCGGCGAGGCCGCCCACCACCGGGTCTCCTTCGGCCGCTACCTGCGCCGCACCCCCGACACCGCCGTCAAGGCCGTCGTCATGGAGGACTCCGCCGCGCTGGCCGGCCTGCTGCTGGCCGCGGGCGGACTGCTCGGCGGACAGCTCACCGGCTCCGGCGTCTGGGACGCCGTCGCCTCGCTGTGCATCGGCGCGCTGCTGCTCTACGTCGCCTGGGTGCTGGGCCGCTCCAACGCCGAGTTCCTCGTCGGCCGCCCCCTGTCGCGCACCGTCCGGGACCGGATCCGGGCGGAACTGGTCGCCGTCGAGCACATCGAGGCCGTACTGGAGCTGACCACCCTCGTGCAGGGCCCGAACGAGGCACTGGTCGCCGCCAAGGTCGACTTCCGGGACGTGTCCACGGCGGCGCAGATCGAGTGGGCCTGCGAGCGGGCCGAGCAGCGGCTGCGCGAGGAGTTCCCGATCGTGCGCCGGGTCTACCTGGACCCGACGCCGGGCTTCGCGCAGCGCCGCTCGGAGGGCCTCAACCCCTGGCCCTAGCGGGGGCCGGTCACCTCGGCGGGCTGCTTCAGCCCCGCCTCCGTCAGCAGGTACGCCGTCATCGGGTCGTAGTAGCGCGGGCTGACCACGTGGTCGTCCAGCGGCACCGCCACCTGGAGGGTGCCCTCGGACTCGGCGAGGAAGAGGGCCGGGTCGTTGCAGTCCGCGTAGCCGACGGAGTCCACGCCGTGCTGGGCGGCGTAGCCGGCCCAGCCGTGGTCGGCGACCACCAGGTCGGGCAGCGGGCGGCCCTCGCGCTCCAGGCCGGTCAGGATCGCCTTCATCGGCTCCCCCGAGTGGGTGTGCCACAGCGAGGCCCCGTGCTCCAGCACCGAGACGTCCGCGAACTGCTGGACGTACCCCTCCTCCGTGGTCAGCCCCTCCGGGATCGCCACGATCTCGCAGCCCGCGGTCCGCAGCGCGGCGGCCGTGGCGCGGTGCACGTCGAGCAGGCCGCCGGGGTGTCCGGTCGCGAACAGCACCCGCTGCCCGCCGTCGGCCGCCTTGCGCAGCCGCCCCGCCATCCGCTCCAGCGCGGAGACGGTCAGCTCGGGATCGATGGTGTCCTGGCCGTAGCGGTGCTCGGGGTCGTCGTTGACGCCGACGCGCTCCGCCATCACCGCGAGCACGTCCTGCTCGTCGCTCCAGCGGTCGCCCAGCTCCAGACCGAGCCAGAACCCCCGGTCGCCGTTGGCCAGCTTCCGGTAGTGGGAGAGGTTGTTCTCGCGGGGAGTGGCGACGTCACCCGCGATACGGGTTCTGACGAGGTGCTCGGCGAGTTCGGCGCGGCTGGGTGTCCCGGGTATCGGCATGGCTCCATTTTGACATCCTCCCCTTTCTTGAAAGCGGGGATTACAGCCCGTACGGGCTGAGGTTCACGGACGCTCGATCGCTGTGGGCGGTGTCGTCCCTCCGGCACCGGCTGTTCGCCGGGGGCGGGGATCCCGCCCTGTCCTGCCGCGACGTTGACTGCGGCGGCGGCTGCCGCCGACGACCGCTCTCTGAACTCATGGCTGATCTCCGTAGTGCGGCGTGCCGCCGAGCCGGGTGGTGCGCCGGATCGCCTCGGCGGGGATCCGGCGACTCCTGCTCCGCCACGCGGGAGGGGGTCTTCGTCCCGGCCCTGAAGGACTCTGCCGGGAAAGAGGAGAGGTGGGCGCCGTTGGTCTGGAGTTGCACCCTCCGAGCTGCGCAGACGCGGGGCTGAAGAGGCCGATGGGAGGTGGCCGATTCCCCCAGTCCCCGGGCCGCCTTTGGACGGAATGTACATGTCGCATCCGCATTTCGGCCATCTAGTCTGCGACGACCGGCTGCCTCGCTCACCAGTACAGTCGGACAGCAGTGGTACATACGCGACGAAGCGTAAGAAGGAAGGCAGTACATGAGCAGCAACGAGACGCCCCGCGGTCCCGTGGACTCGTCCCGGATCCCGCGTTACGCCGGACCGGCGACCTTCGCCCGGCTCCCGCGCCTGGACGAGGTCGGGACCGCCGACGTCGCCGTGGTGGGCGTGCCGTTCGACTCGGGCGTCTCCTACCGCCCCGGCGCCCGCTTCGGCGGCAACGCCATCCGCGAGGCATCCCGCCTGCTGCGCCCCTACAACCCGGCCCAGGACGCCTCCCCCTTCGCCCTCGCCCAGGTCGCCGACGGCGGCGACATAGCCGTCAACCCCTTCAACATCAACGAGGCCGTCGAGACGGTCGAGGCCGCCGCAGACGACCTCCTCGGCACCGGCGCCCGGCTGATGACCCTGGGCGGCGACCACACCATCGCCCTGCCGCTGCTGCGCTCGGTCGCCCGGAAGCACGGCCCGGTCGCCCTGCTCCACTTCGACGCCCACCTGGACACCTGGGACACCTACTTCGGCGCCGAGTACACGCACGGCACCCCCTTCCGCCGCGCCGTCGAGGAGGGCATCCTCGACACCTCCGCCCTCTCCCACGTCGGCACCCGGGGTCCGCTGTACGGCAAGCAGGACCTCACCGACGACGAGAAGATGGGCTTCGGCATCGTGACGTCGGCGGACGTCTACCGGCGCGGCGCCGACGAGGTGGCCGACCAGCTCCGCCAGCGCATCGGCGACCGCCCGCTCTACATCTCCATCGACATCGACTGCCTGGACCCCGCCCACGCCCCCGGCACCGGCACCCCCGAGGCCGGCGGCATGACCTCCCGCGAGCTGCTGGAGATCCTGCGCGGCCTGGCCTCCTGCAACCTGGTCTCCGCCGACGTCGTCGAGGTCGCCCCGGCCTACGACCACGCGGAGATCACCTCCGTCGCGGCCTCCCACACCGCGTACGAACTGACCACCATCATGTCCCGCCAGATCGCAGAGGCCCGCGCGAAGTGACCCACGACCACGACCTGGTACTCCGTCCGACCGCCGCCCAGACGGAGGCCGCGCTGAATCCTCCCCCCGGCCGCAACGGCGGAGACCTGGTCGTGGAGACCCTGGCCGGGCTCGGCGCGACCACCGTCTTCGGCCTGCCCGGCCAGCACGCCCTCGGCATGTTCGACGCCCTGCGCCGCTCCGACCTGCGCTACGTCGGGCTGCGGGTCGAGAACAACGCCGGTTTCGCCGCCGACGCCTACGGCCGCGTCACCGGCGAGGCCGCCCCGCTGCTCCTGTCGACCGGCCCGGGAGCCCTCACCTCCCTCGCCGCGCTCCAGGAGGCCCGGGCGGCCTCCGCCCCCGTCCTCGCGATCAGCAGCCAGGTCCCGACGGCGGGCCTCGGCGGCGGACGCCACGGCTACCTGCACGAACTCCCCGACCAGGCGGCCTCCTTCCGGGGCGTCGTGAAGTCCGTGCACACCGTCCGCACCCAGTCCCAGATCCCCTCCGCGATCGCCGAGGCGTGGACGTCGGCGCTGACCGTCCCGCACGGCCCCGTGTGGGTGGAGATCCCGCAGGACGTCCTTCTGGCCGGGACGCCGATCCCGGTCGTGACCGGCGGCGACACCTTCCCCGAGGAACTGCCCCCGCGCCCCGAACTGACGGCGGTGGCGGCGGACCTGCTGGCACGCGCCGAGCGCCCGGCGATCATCGCGGGCGGGGGAGTGGTCCGGGCGGACGCGTCGAAGAAGCTCCGTCAGCTCGCGGAACGCCTCCAAGCCCCCGTCGTCACGACCTTCGGCGGCAAGGGCGCCTTCCCCTGGACGCACCCGCTCTCCCTCCAGTCCTGGCTGGAGGACCGCCACACCACGGACTTCCTGGAGGACGCCGACGTCCTCCTCGTGATCGGCTCGGGCCTCGGCGAACTCTCCTCGAACTACCACACCTTCAAGCCGCGCGGCCGGGTCATCCAGATCGAGGCCGACCTCGGCAAACTGGAGTCCAACCACCCCGCCCTCGGCATCCACGCCGACGCCCGCCTCGCCCTCCAGGCGCTGCTGGAGACGGTGGAGGAACCGCGCCCGGACCCGACCGCGCCGGAACGCGTCCGCGAGGTCCTGGACCAGGTCCGCGCACGCATCGCCTCCCAGGAACTCACCCTGGAGCAGGACGTACTGGCCGCCGTCCGCAAGGCCCTGCCGTCCCGCGCCCCCTCCTTCTGGGACATGACCATCCTGGCCTACTGGGCGTGGTCGGCCTTCGACCCCGGGGCCCCGAACACCATGCACTCCGCCCAGGGCGCCGGCGGCCTCGGCTACGCCTTCCCGGCGGCCCTGGGCGCCGCGGCGGCCGACCCCACCCAGCCGGTCCTCGCGGTCTCCGGCGACGGCGGCGCCCTGTACTCCATCGCCGAACTGGCCACCGCCCGCCAGTACGACCTGAACGTCACCTGGCTCATCGTCGACGACGGCGGCTACGGCATCCTGCGCGAGTACATGACCGACGCCTTCGGCGAACCCACGGCGACGGAACTGACCCGCCCCGACTACGTCGCCCTGGCCGAGTCGTTCGGCGTGCCGGGCGTACGGACGTCCCCGGAGACGCTGGCGGCCGACCTGGCCAAGGCCCTGACCGCACCGGGTCCCTCGGTGGTCGTCCTCCCGGCGGTGCTGCGGATGTTCGCGCCGACGCATCTGGGCTGACGGCACGTCACGGGCTCGCTGCCGGGCCTCGCGTGGCCTGTGACGGTGCTGTGACGCGGAGCACACGGTTCCACCGGTCGGTGATTTATAGCCTCAAGGCATCACGTCGACCGGAAAGGCTGTCCTTCCTTGCAGAAGACCGTTGTGCCCACTTTTGCTGCTTCCTCCCCGTCCTCCTCCTACCGCCGGCGCGTGCTGCGCGGAGCCGTCGGCGCCGTCGCGGTGACCGGCATGGTCCTGGCCTCCGCGATGACCGCCGTCGCCGACTCCTCTCCCACGCCGACTCCGACGCCCTCGGTCACCGACGGCGGTTCGGACGGTCAGGGTCCGGTGACGCCTGTGACGTCCCCGACTCCGACGCCCTCCGTCACCGACGGCGGTTCGGACGGTCAGGGTCCGGTGACGCCGGTCCGCTGTGTGGTGACGAAGACGCAGAACATAGGCGCCGGCACCGCCGCGGTCCTGTCGATCGGCCCGTCCGGTCCCTCCGTCCGCTTCAAGGGCGCGGGCGAGGACGGCTACCTGCCGGGCCTGTTCCTGGACCGTACGCACCCGAAGCTCCCCGCGAGCGCCGGCTTCCTCGCCGAGATCCTGGGGCCCAACAGCAGCCACCCGCAGCTGCGGACGAACATGGAGGGCGGCGGCCACCCGGCGTCGGTCACCTCGTTCCCGGCTCTGCCGGAGGGATGCAGCTTCACCTACCGGACCGACGAGTCGGGCCGGTCGGGCACGTCGGAGCAGGGCGGCACCGTCCAGACGTCCGTCGTTCCCAAGGGCGGTGTCGCGGCGGGCTACGAGGCGTCGGACGGCGGCGACTCGTCGCTCGTGGCGATCGGCGGAGCCGCCGCGGCCGCCGGTGCCGCCGGTCTGGGCTTCGTCGCACTGCGCCGCCGCCGGTCGGCCGCCACGCGCTGAAGCGAGCCCGACCCACGCCCTGGTCCGGCCCGCCGGACCAGGGCCCCTTTCAGGAGACCCGACCATGCGCCTGACCGCCGGACGCCGACTCGCCACGGCCCTGCTCGTCCTGCCCTTCGCCGCGGCCCTCGCAGGCTGCGGGGGCGACGGGTACGCGGCCACCCCGCCTCCGCACATCGCCCCCTCCGCCACCGCGCCCGCCGCCCCCGCACCGAGCGGGACGACCGCCCCGGCCGCGATGCCCGCCTCCGTGCCCGTGCGGGTCACCATCCCCGCCGCCGGGGTCGACACCGCGCCCCTGCTCCGGCTCGGCCTGAACGACGACGGCACCATCGAGGTCCCCTCCGTCCCCCAGGCCGACCGCATCGGCTGGTACGACAAGGGCGTCACCCCCGGTGAGACCGGACCCGCCGTCCTCGTCGGCCACTTCGACACCGTGAACGGCCCGGCGGTCATGAGGAACGTGGGGAGGATCAAGCCCGGCGACCCGATCACCGTCACCCGCGAGGACGGCACCCGGGCGGTCTTCGCCGTCACCGCGCTGGAACAGGTCGACAAGGACGCCTTCCCCACCGACAAGGTCTACGGCAGGACCGACCGCCCCGAGCTGCGCCTGATCACCTGCGGCGGCGAGATCACCGACGGCCACCGCCCGGACAACATCATCGTCTACGCCGGCCTCGTGGGCTGAACGCCTACCGGATCGACCGCCTACCAGATCGACTCCACCCACTCCGGGTGGTCGACGAACGGGTTGCGGTTGTGCTGGTAGTCGTCGTAGACGACCTGGTTGCGGTGCTCCTCGAAGGCGTCCGGCGGGTCCTCCTCGTTCCACGCCTTCAGCACCGAGAGCTTGCCGATGTACGGGTTGCTGCCGTTGTCGACCTGGCCGTTGACCTCCAGGTCGGCGAAGCCGTCGCCGCCCTCGTAGCGGACCGCCATGTAGAAGATCATGCGGGCCACGTCGCCCTTGACGGCGTCGCGGGGTTCGAAGGAGTCCGAGTCGGTGAGGCTGCCGCCGCCCTCGCTGACGGCGCTGCCGCCGTTGTCGAAGTCCTTGTTGCCCCGGACGCTGTTGACCCGGACGTCCGAGGGGCGCAGGTGGTGGATGTCCGTGCCGGGCCCGGTCGAGGTGCCGAAGTCGCCGTGGGACTTGGCCCACACGTGCTCGCGGTTCCAGTCACCGGTGTCGCCGCCGTTGAGCGACTTGCTGCGGGAGACGCCCGAGTAGAGCAGGATCACGTTCCCGCTGTTGTCCGGGTCCTCGTCGGTGGCCTTGAGCGCGTCCCAGACCGCCGAGTACGACAGCTTCGTCTGGTCGCTGATGATGGTGTGGAGGGACGACTTGAGGCTCGTGCCCGTCTTGCCGATCGCGTCCTTGTAGTACGTCGAGTCGTAGTCCGTGTTCGTCGTCGTGGTCGCCGTGGCCGGGCTCGCCGTCAGGGAGGGTGCGGCGAGTCCGGCCAGTACGGCGACCGCGGCGAAGGTCGCCGCCTTCCGGTGGCGGGTGCGTATCGCGAGCATGTGGGGTGTCCGATCTACGCGTGTGGAGTCCTGCGGTAGATCGAGCGTGACATGGACATGTAGGAGGTGGGGTGTACGGAGCGTGTCGATTGCGTGACGGTGGCCGTGCGCCCGCTCGGTCCACGCCCGTGCACCGCGTCGCGGCGAGCCGGGGCGCGTGTGCGCGCCCGACGCGGCGGTCAGTCGAGCAGCTTGGGCAGCGCCTCCCTGAGGATCCCGAGCTGGGCCCGGTACCCCGCGTTGAACTCGGCCAGTTCGCGCTCGCCGAGGTTGTGCTCGATGGCGCCCTGCCGCAACGGCACCACCGCGGGCATCGCGCCGAACACCTCGGCCATCGCCTTCGCGTGCCGGCCCTTCTGGACGGCGGTCACCAGGTTCTCGAAGAGATCGAGCTTCAGCGCCTGGATCCGTTGGCGCGGACTGTCCTTGTCCTTGAACTCGTCCCGCACGGTCGGCTTGACGCCGCTGCCGGGGTCCGCGATGAACTTCAGCACCCGCAGTGTGGCGTACAGGCGCCCGGCCAACTTCTCGCCGCTTTCCTTCTGATCTGGCATGAAGCATTACTTGCCGTCCCGACGCCTCCGCATCCCAGCTTTCGTAAAACGGTCAACTTCCGTCCATTTCCCCGCCCTAGAGTGACCGGCATGCGCCCGAGAACCCTCCGTACCGTCCTCGCCGCCCTCACCGCGAGCCTCGCGGCGGCCGGCTGCCTGACCGCCGCCGGACCGGCCACCGCGCAGGGGAGGCACCCGGCGGCGAACGCCTGCTCGCCCTCCGTCTCCCTCACCGGCTTCTCCGACGCCCTCGACAAGACGACGTACGACGGCACGTACGTCGGCAACCTCTCCGCCCTCGCCCCCGGCCGGCGCGGCTCCGTGGCCGCCCTCTCCGACCGCTCCTCCCTCTTCCGGCTGGACGCGCGCACCCTGGAACCGCGCGGCGTGATCCCGCTCGCCGACGAGAACGGCGCCGCGCTCGACGCCGAGGGCCTGGTCACCGACAGGGATGGCACCCACCTCGTCTCCTCCGAGACCGAGCCGTCCGTGCGCCGCTACTCCCGCACCGGCGAACTGCTCGGCCGCCTGCCCGTGCCGGACGACCTCCGCACCGCCCCGGACGGCCGCGCACGGGTGAACGGCAGCTTGGAGGGGCTCACCTTCCTGCCCGGCGGCCGGACCCTGCTCGCCTCGATGGAGTATCCGCTCGCCGGCGACCCCGCCGACCTGGTCCGTTTCCAGACCTGGCAGCGCACGCGGCACGGCGACTTCCGGCTCGGGGCCCGGTACACGTACCGGACCGACCCCGGACTCGGCGTCTCCGAGGTCACCGCGACCCCCGACGGGCGCCTCCTCGTCCTGGAGCGCGGCTTCACCTCCGGCGTCGGCAACACCGTCCGCCTCCACCTGGCCGACCGGCCCGGACGCGGCGGCACCGTGCTCCGCAAGCGGCTCCTCGCCGACCTCGCAGACTGCCCCTCCCTCGGCGCCACGGCCGAGCAGCCCCAGCCCAACCCGCTCCTCGACAACTTCGAGGGGATGGCGGTGACCGGCCGCTCCGGGGGCCGCCTGGAGGTTCTGATCGTCAGCGACGACAACCGGAACGACGTACAGACCACCCGCTTCCTCCGGCTGCGCGTCCGGGCCTGATCCCCCGGCCGATCGTCGCGGCGGGATGAAATCCCCGCTCGCCCGTGTTGGTGCCTTCCGGTAGATCAGGTGAGCAGGACGACCGACCGGAGGGCACGGCGTGGACGCGCAACGGGGCTGGGTGCGACGACTGGCGGGATACGCCTGGCGGTATCCCAAGGACGTCGTTCTCGCCCTGGGGGCCTCGCTGGGCGGCATGGCCGTCATGGCCTTCGTGCCCCTGATCACCAAGGTGATCATCGACGACGTGATCGGCGACAAGACCCGGGACATGGCCGTCTGGGCCGGTCTCCTGATCGGCGCCGCCGCCGTCGTGTACGGCCTCACCTACATCCGCCGGTACTACGGCGGCCGCCTCGCCCTCGACGTCCAGCACGACCTGCGTACCGACATGTACGGGACGATCACGCGGCTCGACGGCAGACGCCAGGACGAGCTGTCCACGGGGCAGGTGGTCGGGCGGGCGACCAGCGACCTCCAGCTGATCCAGGGCCTGCTCTTCATGCTCCCGATGACCATCGGGAACGTCCTGCTCTTCCTGATCTCCCTGGTGATCATGGCGTGGCTGTCCCTGCCGCTCACCCTGGTCGCGCTGGCCGTCGCCCCCGCCCTGTGGTTCATCGCCCGCCGCAGCCGCACCCGGCTGCACCCCGCCACCTGGTACGCGCAGGCGCAGGCCGCCGCCGTCGCCGGGGTGGTCGACGGCTCGGTGAGCGGCGTCCGCGTGGTGAAGGGCTTCGGGCAGGAGGAGCAGGAGACCGGGAAGCTCAGGGAGGTCGGACGCAGGCTCTTCGCCGGGAGGCTGCGGACGATCAAGCTGAACGCCACGTACACCCCGGCCCTCCAGTCCGTCCCCGCCCTCGGCCAGGTCGCCATGCTCGCCCTCGGCGGCTGGCTGGCCGTCCGCGGACACATCACCCTCGGCACCTTCGTCGCCTTCTCCACCTACCTCGCCCAGCTGGTCGGCCCGGTCCGGATGCTCGCCATGGTGCTCACCGTCGGCCAGCAGGCCCGGGCCGGCACCGAGCGCGTCCTGGAGCTGATCGACACCGAGCCGGCCATGGAGGACGGCACGAAGACCCTCCCGGCCGACGCGCCCGCGACCGTCGAGTTCGACGACGTCGCCTTCGGCTACGACACGGGCGACGGGGAGCCGCGGCCCGTCCTGGACGGGCTCTCCTTCGAGATCCGCGCCGGGGAGACCCTCGCCGTCGTCGGCTCATCCGGCTCCGGCAAGTCCACGGTCTCGCTGCTCCTGCCGCGCTTCTACGACGTGACGCGCGGCGCCGTCCTCGTCGGCGGCCACGACGTGCGCGAACTGACCCTCGACTCGCTGCGGGCCGCCGTCGGCCTGGTGCCCGAGGACTCCTTCCTCTTCTCCGACACCGTCCGCGCCAACATCGCCTACGGCCGCCCGGACGCCACCGACGAGGAGGTCGAGACCGCCGCGCGGGCCGCGCAGGCCCACGGGTTCATCACGGAGCTGCCGGACGGCTACGGCACGACCGTCGGCGAGCACGGGCTCACCCTCTCCGGCGGCCAGCGCCAGCGCGTCGCGCTCGCCCGGGCGATCCTCACCGATCCCCGGCTGCTGGTCCTCGACGACGCCACGTCCGCCGTGGACGCCCGGGTGGAGCACGAGATCCACGAGGCGCTGAAGCAGGTCATGCGGGGCCGCACCACGCTCCTCATCGCCCACCGCCGTTCCACCCTGGGCCTCGCCGACCGCATCGCCGTCCTCGACCGCGGCCGCCTCGCCGACCTCGGCACCCACGAGGAGCTCCAGGAGCGCTCCGCCCTCTACCGGCGCCTGCTCACCGACCCCGACGAGCTGGGCGGCGTCTCGCCCGGCCACACCCGCCCGGCCGAGAAGGCGGAGGACCCCGCCGACACCTCGGTACGCGACGAGCTGGACGCCGAGTTCGATGCCGAGCGCGGGGTCACGCCCCGGCTGTGGACCGGCGACCGCGCACCCAAGGACACCGCCCTCGCCGGCACCCCGGCCACCCCGGAGCTGCTCGCCCAGGTCGACGCGCTGCCCCCGGCCAACGGCACCCCGGACATCGACGAGGCGCAGGCGGTACGCCCCGAGTCGTCGTACGGCCTGCGGCGGCTGCTGCGCGGCTTCCGCAGCCCGCTGCTGATCAGCCTCGCCCTGGTGGCCGTGGACGCCGGCATGGGCCTGCTGCTGCCGGTGCTGATCCGCAACGGCATCGACGACGGCGTCACCCGGGTCGCCCTCGGCGCGGTGTGGGCGTCCTCGCTGCTCGGCCTGGTCGCCGTACTCGCCCAGTGGGCGGCGCAGACCGGCGAGATCCGCATGACCGGGCGGACCGGCGAGCGGATCCTGTACTCGCTGCGTCTGAAGATCTTCGCCCAGCTCCAGCGGCTCGGCCTCGACTACTACGAGCGCGAGCTGACCGGCCGGATCATGACCCGGATGACGACGGACGTGGACGCGCTGTCCACGTTCCTCCAGACTGGACTCGTCACCGCCTTCGTCTCGGTCGTCACCTTCTTCGGCATCATGGTCGCCCTGCTGGTGATCGACGTGGAGCTCGCGCTGATCGTCTTCGCGACCCTGCCGCCGCTGATCATCGCCACGTACTTCTTCCGCAGGGCCAGCGTGAAGGCCTACGAACTCGCCCGAGAGCGCGTGTCCACGGTCAACGCCGACCTCCAGGAGTCGGTGGCGGGTCTCAGGATCGTGCAGGCCTTCCGGCGCGAGCGGGACGGCGGACGCCGGTTCGCCGAGCGCAGCGACAGCTACCGGCAGGCCCGCATCCGCGGACAGTGGCTGATCTCGGTCTACTTCCCGTTCGTGCAGCTGCTGTCGTCGGCCGCCGCCGCGGCGGTGCTGGTCGTGGGCGGCGCGCGGATCGACGACGCGACCCTGACGACCGGCGCGCTGGTGGCGTACCTGCTCTACATCGACCTGTTCTTCGCACCGGTCCAGCAGCTCTCCCAGGTCTTCGACGGCTACCAGCAGGCGTCCGTCTCGCTGGGCCGCATCCAGGAACTGCTGCGCGAGCCCACCTCGACCCGGACCGCCGACAAGCCGTCCGAGGTCACCGGCCTGCGCGGCGAGATCGCCTTCGAGGACGTGCACTTCAAGTACGGCGGCGCCGACGAGGCGGACGCAGCCCTTTCCGGCATCGACCTGCGCATCCCGGCCGGGCAGACCGTCGCCTTCGTCGGCGAGACCGGGGCGGGCAAGTCGACCCTGGTGAAGCTGGTGGCCCGGTTCTACGACCCGACCGACGGCCGGGTCACCGTCGACGGACAGGACCTGCGCGCCCTCGACCTCACCTCCTACCGGCACCGCCTCGGCGTCGTCCCGCAGGAGGCGTACCTCTTCCCCGGCACCGTCCGCGACGCCATCGCCTACGGCCGTCCGGACGCCACGGACGCCCAGGTGGAGGCGGCGGCGCGGGCGGTCGGCGCGCACGAGATGATCGCCACGCTCACCGGCGGCTACCTCCACGAGGTCGCCGAGCGGGGCCGCAACCTCTCCGCCGGGCAGCGGCAGCTGATCGCGCTGGCCCGCGCCGAGCTGGTCGACCCGGACGTCCTGCTCCTCGACGAGGCCACGGCGGCCCTGGACCTGGCCACCGAGGCGCAGGTCAACCAGGCCACCGACCGCATCGCGGGACGCCGTACGACACTCGTCGTGGCGCACCGGCTGACCACGGCCGCCCGCGCGGACCGCGTCGTCGTCATGGACGGCGGGCGGGTCGCCGAGGACGGCACGCACGACGAACTGCTGGCCCTCGACGGACGGTACGCGCGGCTGTGGCGGACCTTCGTCGGCGCGTCCGAACCGGAGGAGCCGGTCGGCGCGACCCGCTGACGCGAGCGGCGCGCCGACGCCATCGATGCGCCGAAGCGCTCGCGCAACCGTGCGACACCCGTCGTGCGTCCGTACACGCGTACGTCGTCAGTCATCGCTCCATGGAGGGGGACCGCAGTGGACCGCGCCGGTGTGACAACCCGTCGTCGGCTGGCGCTCGGCACGGCCGTGCTGAGCGCGGCCGCGCTGCTCGCCGTCGGGCTGCCGCAGGAGGCGCGGGCCGCCACCGGGTGCCCCGGCCGCACGGTGCGCACCCTCCACTTCGCCACCGGGTCCGTCCTCGTCCACCGGCGCGGCGGACAGGTGTGCGCCGTCACCGTCCCCAAGAAGCCCGGGACGAAGCGGCAGATGTCCGTGAGCGTGCAGGCCCGGGGCGGCCGGGCCGTGGTGGACTCGGGCCGGTTCGCCTACCGGGCCGGGCCGGTGACCGTGCACGCCGGGAAGCGCTGCGTGCGGGTGACCGGCAAGGTGTCCAAGAGCTCCGTCGGCTCCGGCTGGATCCTCTGCTGACCCTGGTGCCGCGGGAGTTGCTCCGATAGCTTCCGGCGGACATCAGTTTCACAGGGAGGGTGCATGCGCAAGGCACTCAGATGGCTGCTGGCGCTCGTGGTGCTCATAGGCACCGTCAGCACGGCGGGCGCGGCCACCGCCGCCGAGCCGAAGGCCGTCGACATCAAGGACCGGCTGCTGTCCATACCGGGCATGAGCCTGATCGAGGAGAAGCCGTACACCGGCTACCGCTTCTTCGTCCTCAACTACACCCAGCCGGTGGACCACCGGCACCCGTCCAAGGGCACGTTCCAGCAGCGGATCACCGTGCTGCACAAGGACGTGAACCGCCCGACGGTCTTCTACACCGGCGGCTACAACGTCTCCACGAGCCCCAGCCGGCGCGAGCCGACCCAGATCGTGGACGGCAACCAGGTCTCCATGGAGTACCGCTACTTCACCCCGTCCCGGCCCGCCCCGGCCGACTGGTCCAAGCTGGACATCTGGCAGGCCGCCAGCGACCAGCACCGCATCTTCAAGGCCCTGAAGCCGATCTACTCGGAGAACTGGATCTCCACCGGCGGCTCCAAGGGCGGCATGACCGCCACCTACTACGAGCGCTTCTACCCGCGTGACATGGACGGCGTGGTCGCCTATGTCGCCCCCAACGACGTGGTGAACAAGGAGGACTCGGCCTACGACCGCTTCTTCGCCCGCGTCGGCACCGAGGAGTGCCGCGACAAGCTGAACGGCGTGCAGCGCGAGGCGCTGGTCCGCCGGGCGCCGCTGGAGGAGAAGTACGCGGCGTACGCGGCCGAGAACGGCTACACCTTCGACACCATCGGCAGCCTCGACCGCGCCTACGAGGCCGTCGTCCTCGACTACGTGTGGGGCTTCTGGCAGTACAGCACCCTCGCCGACTGCGCCGGCATCCCGGCCGACGCGAAGCACGCCACCGACGAGGCCATCTGGGACTCCGTCGACACGATCTCCGGCTTCTCCGCCTACACCGACCAGGGCCTGGGGAGGTACACGCCGTACTACTACCAGGCGGGCACGCAGCTGGGCGCGCCGACGATCCACTTCCCGCACATCGAGAAGAAGTACATCCGCTACGGCTACCAGCCGCCGCGCAACTTCGTGCCCCGCTCGATCCCGATGAAGTTCGAGCCGTGGGCGATGCGGGACGTCGACACGTGGGTGCGGCACAACGCCCGGCACATGCTGTTCGTGTACGGCGAGAACGACCCGTGGGGCGCCGAGCGCTTCCGCGTCGGCCACGGCGCGCGTGACTCCTACGTCATGACCGCGCCCGGCATGAACCACGGGGCGAACGTGGCCGGTCTGGTCGACGGCCAGAAGGCCTTCGCCACCGCCCGCATCCTGGACTGGGCGGGCGTCGCCTCCGCCAGGGTGCAGGAGAACCCGTCGGCGGCCGAGCCACTGGCGGCGTTCGACGCGAGGCTGGACAAGCGGGACGTCGAGCGCGAACCGGCGCTGCGCCCGTAGCGGCGTCTCCTCCGGCACGGTGACGGTGCCCGGCCGCCGCTTTCACAGCGGCCGGGCACAGCCCACCGGGCGGGTGCCGCCGAGCCGGACGTACAGAGCGGTCGAGGCGGGGCAGTCCGCGCGGACGGCGACCGCCTCGACCACTCTGAACCGCGGGCCGCGGGTGTCCTCGCCGTCGCACGCGGCCTCGCGGACCCGGCCGCCGCCGATGTCGCGGACGCAGTCGCCGACGACGGTGCGCGGGCCGCCCCCGCCGCCCGGATCACCGGGGTGCGGCGGCCGCAGCCTGCGCACGCAGGCGTAGCCCCGGGGCACGGCCCCGTCGCCGTCCTCGTCGCCGGACGGCCGGTGTTCGCTGATGTGCAGGACGAAGTCGGTGGTGTCGGGGCACGGCGGCCCGTCGCGCGCGCGGCCGCCCTCCCGGGCCACCACCCGGGCCGCCGCCCGCTCGCTGTCGCAGGGCACCTCGGTGACGCCGACCGTGCCGGACGAACTGCACTCGCCCACCGCGAGGAACACCGCCCCGTACCCCGACGGCCGGAGCTCGGCGGACGTCGCCCCCGGCCGCTGCCCGCCGGAGCCGTCGCCGGCCGCACCCGGCAGACCACCGTGACAACCCGTCAGGGCCGGTCCCAGCAGCGCCGGCAGGGCGCACAGCATCCAGGCACCGGCAGCCCGTCGTCCACCCATCGCCGCCCCCCCCGCGTTCCCGCGTTCCCCCGGTCCAGCGTGGCCCGCCGGGGCGGGCGCACGCCAGACGCGCGAAAGGGTGTGCGCACGGGTGCCGGGGGCGCCCCCGGCGCGTGCCGCGGCCGCGCCACGACGCGCTACGACCGGTAGGTCAGCCCGTGCCCGAGCGGGAGGAGCACCGTCTCCGGGTCGTCGGCGCGCACCACCGGCACCGGCAGCTTCCCGCGCGGCCGCACCCGCCCGGCGATGACGCGGGCCGCCGCGCGCACCTCCACGTCGGTCCAGGAGTAGGCGGCGAGGAAGGCCGGGACGCCGGGGAGCTGGGCGACGTCGTACGGGTTGCGGACGGCGACCGCGACGACCGGCTTCCCGGTCTCCAGCAGCCGCGTGACCAGGGTCCGCTGGCTGCTGCCCGCGGTCACGTTGTACGTGGCGACCACCACCGCGTCGGCGTCCCCGGCCGCCGCGACGGCGCGGTCGATCACGGCGGCGGAGGGCGCGGTGCCGGTGGACAGGGCGGTGGCCGTGAAGCCCAGCTCCGTCAGCGCGCCCGCGAGCACACCGGTGGGCGGCCCGGTCGTGCCCGACGGCGAGGCCGGATCGGCGCCCACCACCAGCAGCCTGCGGTGTGCGCGGCGCGACAGCGGCAGCAGCGCCCCTTCGTTGACCAGCAGCGTGGTGCTCCGCTCCGCGATCCGGTCGGCCGCGGCCAGGTGTCCCCGCGTGCCGACGGTCCGGTCGACGTCCCGGCCGCTGGTGTACGCGTCCCGGAACAGCCCCAGCTTCGCCTTCAGCCGCAGCACGCGCAGGATCGATTCGTCGAGCCGCGCCTCGGTCAGTTCGCCGTCCTTCACGGCCGTCAGGACGGCGTTCCAGGCGAGCGGCAGGTCCGGCGGGTTGAGCAGCTGGTCGACACCGGCCTTCAGCGCCAGCACCGGCACCCGCGCGTCGCCGTACTTGGTGCGCACGCCCTGCATGCCGAGGGAGTCGGTGACCACCACCCCGTCGTAGCCCAGTTCCTCGCGCAGGATGCCGGTGAGGATGGGGCGGGAGAGGGTGGCCGGGTCGCCGGAGTCGTCGAGCGCGGGGACCATCAGGTGGGCGGTCATGATGGCGTCGATGCCGGCCTCGATCGCCGCGCGGAAGGGCGGCGCGTCCAGCTCCTCCCACTGCTCGCGGCTGTGCGTGATGACCGGGAAGCCGGTGTGGCTGTCGGTGGCGGTGTCGCCGTGCCCGGGGAAGTGCTTGGCGCACGCGGCGACGCCGGACCGCTGGTACCCCGTCACCTCGGCGGCCACCAACCGCGCCACGGCGTCCGGGTCGGCGCCGAAGGAGCGCACACCGATCACGGGGTTGGCCGGGTTGACGTTGACGTCGGCCACGGGGGAGTAGTCCTGGCGGATGCCCAGCGCGTTCAGCTCGGCGCCCGCGATCCGGCCGAGCGTACGGGCGTCGGAGCGCGACCCGCCCGCCCCGACGGCCATCGCGCCCGGGAAGAGGGTGGCCGGCTCGCCCACGCGGGCCACTATGCCGTGCTCCTGGTCCGTGGAGATCAGCACGGGCAGCCCGCGCGGCTGCTCCAGGGAAGCCTTCTGGATGCCGTTGGACAGGTCGGCGATCTGGTGCGGGTCCCGGGTGTTGTGCGCCCAGGCGAAGTAGATGATGCCGCCGACCCGGTACTCGGCGACCAGCTCGGCCGCGGTGCGGACGCCGATCTCCTTCAGGTTGGCGTCGATGTCCGCCTGGTCGGGGTCGGTGGCGGAGTGGCCGTAGACGCGCATGACGAAGAGCTGCCCGACCTTCTCCTCCAGCGTCATACGGGAGATGAGGCCGCGGAGCTTGTCGTCGTCGGGCCTGCGGGCGTCGGCGTACGCCGTGCCGCCCCCGGCCGCGAGGGCCGCGGTCACGACCGCGGTGGCGGTGAGGACGGTGCGTCTGGAGGGCTGTGCGGTGCTTCCCGGGCCGGCCGTGCTGGTGTGGTGCACGTGCGCTCCTTCCGGAGGGCTGCTGAAGGAAACTGCCAAGGAGTCACCAATATCCGGGAAGTTTCTGCCAGTCAAGGGACCGCACAGAGGCCAAGCGCTCAGAAGGCGCTTGCTCCGACCCGCCCGGGCAGGGCCGGTGACGGGACGTCGGTCAGCCGGACCCGGCGGCCGGGGCCGGCGGGGTGTCGTGGGCCGAGACGCCCGGCCAGTGGGCCCGCAGCGTGCGGACCGTTTCCGCGATGGCCGGGCGGCGGGCCGCGCCCGTGCGCCACAGGGCGTACAGCCGCCGTACCGGCATCGGGTCGAGCGGCACCTCCACCACCCCCGCGGGCAGCGGACCGCGCCCCAGCCGGGGGATGAGGGCGACGCCGAGACCGGCGGCGACCAGCGCGACGAGGGTCGGGTTCTCGTCCGCCTGGTGGACGATGTCCGGCTCGTGCCCGGCACCGCGCAGCGTCCGCAGCAGCCAGTCGTGGCACACCCGCCCGGGCGGCTGGCAGATCCACCGCTCCCCGCCCAACTCCGCACGCCGTACGGCGCCCCGTCCCGCGAGGCGGTGCCCCTCGGGCACCAGCAGGTCGCACAGGTCCTCCCCGATCGGCGCCTGCTCCACCCCGGCCGGGGCGGGCAGCGGGGCGATGTCCCAGTCGTGCGCCACCACCAGGTCGACCGCCCCCTTGGCCACCAGGTCCACGGACAGGTGCGGGTCGACCTCGGTGAGCCGCGCGTCGAGACCGGGGTGGCGCGCCGCCAGGTCGGCCAGAACGGACGGCAGCAGACCGCGCGCCGCCGACGCGAACGCGGCGACGGCCAGCCGCCCCGACGGCACCCCGCGCCGCTCCTCGAGCCGGGTCTCCGCCCGCTCCACGATGGCCAGCAACTCGGCCGCGGTGACGACCAGTTGCCGGGCCTCGTCGGTGAGACGCACCCCGCGCCCCTCCCGCTCCAGGAGCACCGTCCTGGTCTCCTGCTCCAGCTTGGCGATCTGCTGCGACACGGCCGACGGCGTGAACCCGAGCGCGGCGGCGGCCGCACCGACCGTCCCGTGCACGGACACGGCGTGCAGGGCGCGCAGACGCTGGAGGTCGAGCATGACGGCTCCCGGGGAACGCGACGGAGGACCAATGAACAGCAATGCTTCATCCAACCATGCAGCAATCATCGCTGGTGCTACACGGTCCTCCCGGCCGATGCTCGACGCATGCGACCTTCCCACCTCCTCCTCGCCGTGCTCGTCGCCGCCGTCTGGGGCGTGAACTTCACGGTCATCGAGATCGGCCTCGACCACTTCCCGCCGCTCCTCTTCTCCGCCCTGCGCTTCCTGGCCGCCGCGCTGCCCGCCGTCTTCCTGGTGGGCCGCCCGAAGGTGGCCTGGAAGTGGATCGCGGCGGTGGGGCTGGTCCTCGGCGTGGCCAAGTTCGGCCTGGTCTTCGTGGGCATGGACGCGGGCATGCCGGCCGGCCTGTCCTCCCTCGTCCTCCAGATCCAGGCGGTGTTCACCGCGGTGATCGCCGCCGCCGTCCTGCGGGAACGCCCCTCCCCCGTCCAGGCCCTGGGCATGCTGGTCGCGCTGGCCGGCATCGGCGTGGCGGCGATCGACGAGGGCGCTTCGGGACCGCTGGGCGCGTTCCTGATGGTGATCGGCGCCGCGGCGGCGTGGGGCGTGTCCAACGTCCTGACCCGCAAGGCGTCCCCGCCCGACGCGCTGAACTTCATGGTCTGGGTCTCCACCGTCCCGGTACTGCCCCTGCTGGCCCTCTCCCTGCTCACCGAGGGCCCCGCCGAGGACCTCGGCGCCCTGCGCGCCCTGGACTGGCAGGGGACGGGCACCATCCTCTTCGTCGCCTGGGTCTCGACCGTCTTCGGCTTCGGCGCCTGGGGCTGGCTGCTGCGCCGTCACCCCGCCTCGACGGTCGCGCCGTTTTCGCTCCTCGTCCCGGTCTTCGGCATGTCGTCGGCGGCCCTCTTCCTCGGCGAGTCGGTGACCCCCCTGCGCTGGGGCGCGGCGGCCCTGCTGGTGGGCGGGGTGGCGCTGACGACGCTCACTCCCGCCCGCCGGGGCCGCACACGGGAGGCGACCGACCCGGCCCGCCCGGAATTCGCTGGACGGCCCCCGGCCCGGGCAGAAGAATCCGTCGGGTGACATTCACACTGAAGGGCCCGGTCCTCGAAGGCACGCTGGTACGACTGGAGCCGCTGGGCCATCAGCACGCGGCCGACCTGGCGGTGGCGGCGGAGGAGGACCGCGGCACCTACGACTTCACGACGGTGCCGAGGACCGACGGGGTGGGCGCCTACATCGACACCCACCTGGCCACGGCGGCCACCGGACGGCTGGCGCCCTACGCGCAGGTCTCCGTCGCCACCGGCCGTGCGGTCGGTGCCACTGCCTACTGGGAACCCCGCTCCTGGCTCGCCGACGACGCGCTCGACGCCGTCGAGGTCGGCTTCACCTGGCTGGCCCCTTCCGCCCAGGGCACGGGCGTGAACGCCGAGTCCAAGCTGCTCCTGTTCCGCCATGCCTTCGAGGTCTGGGGCGTCTCCCGCGTCGACCTCAAGACCGACGCCCGCAACCGGCGCTCCCGCGCCGCGATCGAGAAGACCGGCGCCCGCTTCGAGGGCGTCCTGCGCAACTGGTCCCGCTCCTGGGCGCCGGGCGAGGAGGGCCGGCTGCGCGACTCCGCGATCTACTCGATCACGGCGGCGGAGTGGCCGGGGTGCCGGGAGCTGCTGGAGGACCGGGTGCGCTCGGCGGAGGCGCGGACCGCGGAGGTGCGGTCGGCGTAGGCGCCGTCCGCCGCGGTGCCGCCGCCGGCGCTCACGCCGCGTCCGTGAGCAGTCGGGCCAGGTGCTCGCGGCCCCGCCCCAGCAGCTCGGGCAGCGGGGCGGCCGACTCGTACCACCGCTTCTCGTACTCCCAGCACAGCCAGCCGTCCCAGCCGTGCCGCGACAGCACGTCCACCACCTCCGTGAGCGGCAGCACCCCGGCACCCAGCGCCAGCGGAGTGGTGTCCTCGGCGGAGGCGATGTCCTTGACCTGGACATAGCCCAGGTGCGGGGAGAGCGCCGCGTACGACTCGGAGGGCTGCTCCCCGCCCAGCCAGGTGTGCATCACGTCCCACAGGGCGCCGGCCTGCCGGTGCCCGACCAGCCCGAGGACGCGCATCGCGTCGGCGCCCGTGCGGTGCGAGTCGTGGGTCTCCAGCAGGATGCGTACGCCGAGCTCGGCGGCGTACTCGGCGGCCGTGCCCAGCCGCCGCGCGGCCACCGCGTCCGCCTCCTCGGCGCTCTGCTCGGTGCCGCCGCCCGGGAAGACCCGGATGTACGGGGCGCCCAGGTCGCGGGCGAGATCGAGCAGGCCGCGCATCTCGGCGATCACGGCGTCGTCGTCCCCGGGCGCGGCGACCCGCGCGTATCCCGCCACCCCCAGCGGTTCGACACCGGCCGCCGCGAACTGTGCGGCGACGGCGGCCCGTTCGTCCGGCCCGAGGCTCGGGTTGACCGGTTCCTCGGGGTGGGCGCGCAACTCGACCCCGTGATAGCCGTGCGCGGTAGCGAGCCCCAGCACGTCGCTCAGGGGCAGTCCGGGAACACCGAGAGTGGAGAACGCCAGCTTCATGCCCACGGAGCGTACCCGCGATCACGCGGTTTACGTGGGGACACGGACGGAACGTTCGGTGACGCCGACCGGCATTCTCGGCCCGGTCGCTTGTGGACGCCGGCCGGCATTCTCAACCTGGTCGCCTGTGGACGGGGGCGGGCATTCTCAGCCCGGGCGCCCGCTGACACCGGCCGGCATTCTCAGCCCGGTCGCTTGTGGACGGGGGCGGGCATTCTCAGCCCGGGCGCCTGCTGACACCGGCCGGCATTCTCGGCCCGGTCGCTTGTGGACGCGGGCCGGCATTCCCAGCCCGGGCGCCTGTGGACGCCGACCGGCATTTTCAGCCCGGTCGCTTGTGGACGCCGGTCGGCATTCTCAGCCCGTCCGGCGTTTGAGGACGAGGCCGTCCAGGCCGAAGCGGGGGCCTGGGGGCGGCAGCCCCCCGCAACGCCCACACCCACGCGGGTCACCGCGAAACCGACGGCCCGCTTCAGCCCCGCGGCCGTCCGGAGGACCCCCGTACCATCAACTCCCCCCGCACCATGGCGATCCCCCCCACCGGCGCGTCCTCCCGTCCCATCGCGACCCGCCCCGCCCGCGCCCCCGCCTCCGCCAGCGGCAGCCGCACCGTCGTCAGCGCGGGCACCGCGTCGATGCTGAACGGCAGGTCGTCGAAGCCGGCCACGGACACGTCGTCCGGGATCCGCAGCCCCGAGTCGCGCAGCGCCGCGCACGCGCCCAGCGCGACGGTGTCGTTCGCGGCGACGACCGCGGTCAGCGTCGGGTCCCTGCGCAGCAGCTCCAGCGTGGCCTCGTACCCGGCCTGCCGGTCGTAGCGGCCGTGGACCGTCCAGCGGGGGTCCTCCTCGATGCCGTGCGCGGCGAGGGCGGTGCGGTGACCCTCCAGTCGGTGCCGGGTCGTGGTGCGCTCCTCGGGGCCCGCGATGTAGCCGAGCCGCCGGTGCCCGAGCCCGATCAGGTGCTCGGTCAGCTCCCGCCCGCCCCCGCGGTTGTCGAAGGTGAGCGCGATCGCCCCGGTGTCCGGCGCCGGCGGCCGCCCGCACAGCACCACGCGCGTCCCGGCCTCCGTGAGCTTGCGCAGCTTCGCCGCCACGGCCGCCTGGTGGACCCCGTCCTCCATCGCGCCGCCGGTCAGCACCACCGCCGCCGCGCGCTGGCGCTGGAGCAGCGTGAGGTAGGTCAGTTCGCGCTCCGGGGTGCCGCCGGTGTTGCAGACCACGGCGAGTCTCTCGCCGCCCGCCCGGCCGCCCGGCCCGCCGATCTCGGACTGGACGGCGCCGGCCATGATGCCGAAGAAGGGGTCGGCGATGTCGTTGACGAGGATGCCGACCAGGTCGGAGGTGGCCGCCGCCAGCGCGCTCGCGGGGCCGTTGAGCACGTAGTCCAGCTCGTCGACGGCCTTGAGCACCCGCTCCCGGGTGGAGGCCGCCACGGGGTAGTTGCCGTTCAGTACGCGCGACACCGTCGCGGGGGAGACCTGGGCGCGGGCCGCCACGTCCGCCAGTGTCACCGTCATGTTCCAGTCCTCCGCATCGCGCGTGTGAGCCGAACGCCGTACCGGCTGACCTTACGGCCCCCGCCCGTCGCCGTTCGCCCCCTCGAACAACTCACCCGAACCGCGGTCTTGTCCAGACCACCGTTCACAGGCTAGCTTCGTTCTACATAGAAAGCGCTTGCTGTACGGCTCGAACTCGATCCGGGGCTCGCGGCACGGCTCGTACGAAGGGAATGACGTGACACGCAAGACGGTGCGTATCGCCATGAACGGTGTGACCGGACGCATGGGCTACCGCCAGCACCTGGTCCGCTCCATCCTGGCGCTGCGCGAACAGGGCGGCCTCGACCTCGGTGACGGCACCGTGCTGTGGCCGGAGCCGGTCCTGGTCGGCCGCCGCGAGCACGCGCTGAGGGCGCTGGCCGAACGGCACGGACTCGACCACGTCTCCACCGACCTGGACGCGGTCCTCGCCGACGACTCCATCGACATCTACTTCGACGCCCAGGTCACCTCGGCCCGCGAGGAGGCGATCAGGAAGGCGATCGCCGCGGGCAAGCACGTCTACACCGAGAAGCCGACGGCCACCGGCCTCGACGGCGCCCTGGAGCTGGCCCGGCTGGCGAACGCGGCCGGCATCAAGCACGGCGTCGTCCAGGACAAGCTCTTCCTCCCCGGCCTGCTCAAGCTCAAGCGCCTCATCGACGGCGGCTTCTTCGGGCGGATCCTGTCCGTGCGCGGCGAGTTCGGCTACTGGGTCTTCGAGGGCGACTGGCAGGAGGCGCAGCGCCCGTCCTGGAACTACCGCAGCGAGGACGGCGGCGGCATCGTCGTCGACATGTTCCCGCACTGGGAGTACGTCCTGCACGAGCTGTTCGGCCGGGTGAAGTCCGTGCAGGCCCTCACCGCCACCCACGTCCCCGAGCGCTGGGACGAGAAGGGCAAGCCCTACGACGCCACCGCCGACGACGCCGCGTACGGCGTCTTCGAACTCGACGGCGGCGCGATCGCACAGATCAACTCCTCCTGGGCGGTCCGCGTCCACCGCGACGAGCTGGTCGAGTTCCAGGTCGACGGCACCGAGGGCTCCGCCGTCGCGGGGCTGCGGGGCTGCCGCGTCCAGCACCGCTCGGCCACCCCCAAGCCGGTCTGGAACCCGGACATCCCCGCCACCGAGGCCTTCCGCGACCAGTGGCAGGAGGTCCCCGACAACGGCGACTTCGACAACGGCTTCAAGGCCCAGTGGGAGCTGTTCCTGCGCCACGTCTACGCCGACGCCCCCTACCACTGGGACCTGCTGGCCGGCGCCCGCGGCGTCCAGCTCGCCGAACTGGGCCTCAGGTCCTCCGCGGAGGGCCGCCGCCTCGACGTACCGGAGATCGGCCTGTGACCCTCCACCTGCCGAACCCCGACGGCACCCTGCGCACCTACGAGCCCTACCCGGAGCCGTTGCGCCACACCATGCCGCTTCCGGGAAGCGCTTTCACCTCCCGTACGGTCTTCTCGGCCGCGCACGTCGTCGCCGACCCGTACGCCGACACCACCCCCGACGGGCCCGCCGCCGTCGACTGGGACGCCACCCTCGCCTTCCGCCGTCACCTGTGGTCCCACGGACTCGGCGTGGCCGAGGCGATGGACACCGCCCAGCGCGGCATGGGCCTGGACTGGCCCACGGCGGCCGAACTGATCCGCCGCTCCGCCGCCGAGGCGAAGGCGGCAGGCGGCCGCATCGCCTGCGGCGTGGGCACGGACCAGCTGACCGCGACCGCCACCACCTCCCTCGCGGAGGTCCGGAAGGCGTACGAGGAACAACTCGCCGTCGTGGAGGAGTCGGGCGCCCAGGCCATCCTGATGGCCTCCCGCGCCCTGGCCGCGACGGCCAAGGGCCCGGACGACTACCTGGAGGTCTACGGCCACCTGCTGCGCCAGGCCGCCGAACCGGTGATCCTGCACTGGCTGGGCCCGATGTTCGACCCGGCCCTGGACGGCTACTGGGGTTCGTCCGACCTGGACACGGCGACGGACACCTTCCTTGAGGTCATCGCCGCCCACCCCGACAAGGTCGACGGCATCAAGGTCTCCCTCCTGGACGCCCAGCGCGAGATCGACCTCCGTCGCCGCCTCCCGCAGGGCGTGCGCTGCTACACCGGCGACGACTTCAACTACCCCGAGCTGATCGCGGGCGACGACCAGGGCTTCAGCCACGCCCTGCTCGGCATCTTCGACCCCCTGGGCCCGCTGGCGGCGGAGGCGGTCCGCCTTCTGGACACCGGGAACACGGAGGCCTTCCGCGGCCTCCTCGACCCCAGCGTGGAACTCTCCCGCCACCTCTTCCGGGCCCCCACCCGCTTCTACAAGACGGGCGTGGTCTTCCTGGCCTGGCTGTCCGGCCACCAGAGCCACTTCACGATGGTCGGCGGCCTCCAGTCGGCCCGCTCCCTGCAGCACCTCGTCCACGCCTACGAACTCGCCGACGAACTCCTCCTGTTCCCGGACCCGCTGCTGGCCGAGGACCGCATGCGAACCCTGTTGAAACTGCACGGAGTGGACCAGTGAACGACGACGACACGCAGCCCGGCCCGACCCGCTTCAGCATCAACCAGATGACGGTCAAGCAGCTCTCGCTGCCGGAACTGACCACGGCTTGCCGTGAACTGGGCATCGGCAACGTCGGCCTGTGGCGCGAGCCGGTCCAGGCGTACGGCGTCGAGGCGGCGGCGAAGCTGGTCCGCGAGGCGGGCCTGCGAGTCACCACCCTGTGCCGGGGCGGCTTCCTCACCGCCGTCGACCCCGACGAGCGCGCGAAGGCGCTGGCCGACAACCGCCGTGCCGTCGACGAGGCCGCCGCCCTCGGCACCGACACCCTGGTCCTGGTCTCGGGCGGCCTCCCCGCCGGTGACAAGGACCTGCGCGCCGCCCGCGAACGCATCGCCGACGCCCTGGCGGAGCTGGGCCCCTACGCCGAACAGCACGGCGTACGCCTCGCCATCGAGCCGCTCCACCCCATGTACGCCTCCGACCGCTGCGTGGTCTCCACCCTCACCCAGGCCCTGGACCTCGCCGAACGCTTCCCGGCCCACCAGGTCGGCGTCACCGTCGACACGTACCACATCTGGTGGGACGACCAGGCTCCGGCGCAGATCGCCCGGGCCGGCGCGGGCGGCCGCATCCACACCTTCCAGCTCGCCGACTGGACCACCCCCCTGCCCGAGGGCGTCCTCAACGGCCGCGGCCAGATCGGCGACGGCGCGATCGACATGCGGGAGTGGAAGGGGTACGTCGAGGCGGCCGGGTACACCGGCCCGATCGAGGTCGAACTGTTCAACGAGGGGCTGTGGGCACGGGACGGGCGGGAGGTGCTGGCCGAGACGGCGGCCCGGTTCGCCGCGCACGCCGGGGACGGGGCGGGCGCCGCAGGTCCCCAAAAGTAAATCCGGCGACCGTGCAACCCTTCCGGGGGTCCGTGGGTCGTACCTGGCATCGGAACTTCCGTGGGGGTACCCGGGGGGGAAATCCCGGAGTTCTGATGGGGAGGGGAAACCCGAGGGGGCCCGGTCGACGACCGGGCCCCCTCAAACTTCTCCCGCACTCACGAGCGGCGTCCTCAGAAGAAGACCCCGCACCGCAGCAGCACATTGGCGTACGGCCGGGCCTCCCCGGTGCGCACGATCAGCCGCGCCCCCGCCGACAGCTCCTTCAGCCGCTCGTGCGGGACGAGTTCGAGCGCCGGAAAGAACCCGTCGAGCAGTGCCGCGCACTCCGCGTTGGCCTGCCGGACCTCCCGCGCCGCCGTCGCGCCTTCGACGACCAGCTCGGCGAGCAGACCGTCCAGCACTTCCGCGAAGGCGGGCACCCCGGCCCGGAAGGCCAGGTCGACGACGCGCGGCCCGTCCGGAACGGGCATCCCCGCGTCGCACACCAGGACACCGTCCCCGTGGCCGAGTTCGGCGAGGGCGCCCGCCAGGTGCCGGTTGAGTATCCCCGCCTTCCTCACAGCGCCTCGGCCTCCGCCGCCGTCGGGTACGACTCCTGCGCCCCCGCCTTCGTGACCGCCGCCGCGCCCACCCGGGCCGCGTACGCCGCCGCGTCGGCGAGCGACTCGCCGGTGCCGAGCCGCCAGGCCAGCGCCGCGGTGAACGCGTCACCGGCGCCCGTGGTGTCCACGGCGTCCACCTTCACGGACGGCACCCGGACCACGCCGCCGGCCGCCGACGCGACCAGCGCGCCCTCGGCGCCCAGCGTCACGACCACCGAGCGGGGTCCCTTGGCCAGCAGGACGCGGGCCCAGTCCTCGGGCCGCTCGCCGACGAGGGCGTCGCCGAGGATCACCTTCGCCTCGTGCTCGTTGACGATCAGCGGGTCGCACGCCGCCAGCACCTCCTGCGGAAGCGGCCGCGGCGGCGACGGGTTCAGCACGAAACGGCTGTCCGGCGCGAGGGAGCGGACCACCTCCACGACCGTCTCCAGCGGGATCTCCAACTGCGTGGAGACCACCCGGGAGGCGTGGAAGAGGCTGGCCGCGGCCCGGACGTCACCCGGTGCGAGGCGGCCGTTGGCGCCCGGCGAGACCACGATGCTGTTGTCCCCGGACGGGTCCACGGTGATCAGCGCGACGCCGGTCGGGGCGCCGCCCACCAGGACACCGACCGTGTCGACGCCGGCCGCCCGCTGCGAATCCAGCAGCAGCCGCCCGTAGTCGTCGTCGCCCACCCGGGCCAGTAGCGCCGTACGGGCACCGAGCCGGGCGGCGGCGACGGCCTGGTTGCCGCCCTTGCCGCCCGGGTGGACGGCCAGGTCGGAGCCGAGCACCGTCTCCCCGGCCCCCGGCCTCCGCTCGACACCGATCACCAGGTCGGCGTTGGCCGACCCGACGACCAGCAGGTCGTAGTCGTACATCAGTCGTTCTCCGATTCGAGTGGTTCCCACTGATTCCCGCTGATTCCCGCTGGTTTCCGCCGGGTCCCGATGGCCGGTCTCAGCCCTCGAAGCCGGCCACGTTCTCCTTGGTGACGACCTTCACGGGCACCTTCACCGTCTGCTCCACCTTCTTGTCCTCGGCCGCCCGCAGCGCGTTCTGTACGGCGATCCTGCCCAGTTCCTTCGGCTGCTGCGCGACGGACGCGTACAACGTGCCCGCCTCGACCGCCTTCAGCCCGTCCGGCGTGCCGTCGAAACCGACGACCTGGACCGACTTTCCGGCCTTGGAACCCAGCGCCTTGATCGCGCCCAGCGCCATCTCGTCGTTCTCGGCGAAGACGCCGTCGACGTCGGGGTGCGCCTGGAGCAGGTTGGTCATCACGTCCAGGCCCTTGGTGCGGTCGAAGTCCGCGGGCTGCTTGGCGACGACCTTGATGCCCGGGTACTCCTTCAGCCCGGCCGCGAAGCCCGCCCCGCGCTCCCGGCTGGCGGAGGTGCCGGCCTGGCCCTGGAGGATCACGATGGTGCCCTTGCCGCCGAGCTTCTCGGCGAGCGCCTTGGCGCCCAGCTCACCGCCCTCGACGTTGTCGGAGGCGACCAGTGCGGACGTCTCCGCCTTGTTGACGCCGCGGTCCACGGCGATGACGGGGATGTCGTCCTTGTTCGCCGAGCGCACCGAGGGGCCGGCCGCGTCGGAGTCCACGGGGTTGACGATCACCGCGGACAGGCTTCCGCTGACGAAGTTCTGCAGCTGGTTGGCCTGCTGGGAGGCGTCGTTCTGGGCGTCCGTGACCGTCAGGTCCACGCCCAGCTTCTTCGCCTCCTCCTCCGCGCCGTTCCTGATCTGCACGAAGAACGGGTTGTTGAGCGTGGACAGCGACAGCCCTATCTTCTGGGTCTTGCCGCCGGAGGAGCCGTTGTGCAGCAGCGAGGTCGCGCCGACGACGGCCACGGCCACGACGGCGGCGATCACGTACGTCAGCGCCTGCTTGCCCCGGTTGCCGCCCCCGGACGCACCGGCGGCCGGAGTCGTCGCGCCCGCCTTGCGGCGCAGCGTGTCGAAGAGCACCGCGAGCGCGATGACGACGCCGATGACGACCTGCTGCCAGAACGCGGAGACGGACAGCAGGTTGAGGCCGTTGCGCAGCACCGCGAGGATCAGCGCGCCGATCAGCGTGCCCGACGCCTTGCCGGTGCCGCCCGCCAGCGAGGCACCGCCGATGACGACGGCCGCGATGGCGTCCAGTTCGTAGCCCTGCGCGGCCTGGGGCTGCGCGGAGGCCAGGCGCGAGGCGAGCACGATGCCGGCGGCGGCGGCGAACAGGCCGGAGAAGGCGTAGATGGCGAGCTTCTGCCGCTTCACCCGCAGCCCGGACAGCCGCGCGGCCTCCTCGTTGCCGCCGATGGCGTACATGGACCGGCCGATGTAGGTCCGTCCGAGCACGAACGCGGTGATCAGACCCATCACGATCATCACGAGCACCGGCACCGGCAGCCAGCCGCCGAGCGTGTCACCGAGGTGGGATACCGAGTCCGGGAAGGCGATCGGCGAACCCTGCGAGATGACCAGCGACAGACCGCGCCCCACCGACAGCATGGCCAGCGTCGCGATGAACGGCGGCAGCTTCCCGTACGAGATGAGGAAGCCGTTCACCAGACCGCAGGCGATGCCCGTCGCGACGGACAGCAGCACGGCGAGCGCGACCGGCATCCCGGCCTCGGTGGCGCTCCAGGCCAGCACGGTGGCCGACAGCGCGGCGACCGAACCGACCGACAGGTCGATGCCCGCCGAGACGATGACGAAGGTGACGCCGAACGCGAGGATCGCGGTGACGGCGGCCTGGACGCCGACGTTGAGGAGGTTGTCGGCGGTCAGGAAGTCCCCGGACAGCGCCGACATGGCGATGACCAGGACGATCAGCGCGGTCAGCGCGCCGTTGTCGAGCAGCAGGCGGCGCAGGCCGCCCGTGGCGCCGCCCTGCGCGCCCGGCTTGCTCTTGAGCGTGTCAGTGGCCACGGGAGGCCTCCGTTCCGTCCGTTCCGTCGGTGTGCGGTGAGTGGCCGGTGTGCGTGCTGACGGCGAGGGCCATCACGGCGTCCTGGGTGGCCTCGTCGGCGGGGAGTTCCCCCGCGACGCGCCCCTGCGCCATCACGACGACGCGGTCGCTCATGCCGAGGACCTCCGGCAGGTCGCTGGAGATCATCAGCACGGCGGCACCGGCGGCCGTCAGTTCGTTGATGAGCTGGTAGATCTCGACCTTGGCGCCGACGTCGATGCCGCGCGTCGGCTCGTCCAGGATCAGCACCTTGGTGTCGGCCAGCAGCCACTTGCCGATGACGACCTTCTGCTGGTTGCCGCCGGACAGCGTGCGCACGTGCTGCCCGAGCCCGGCCATCCGCACGCCGAGCTGCTTGGCGATCCGCTCGGCCGCCGTGTGCTGCCCCTTGAGGTCGACGAGCCCGGCGCGGGCACTGGACCGGAGCGTGACGAGTCCGAGGTTCTCCTCCACGGAGGCGTCGAGGACGAGCCCCTGCCCCTTGCGGTCCTCGGGCACCAGCCCGATCCCGGCCGCCATGGCGGCGTTCACGTCGTGCCGCCGCAGCGGCGCGCCCGCGACGTGCACGGTCCCGGCGTCGTACGGGTCGGCGCCGAACACCGCCCGCACCACCTCCGTACGCCCGGCCCCGACGAGGCCCGCGATGCCGACGACCTCACCGGCCCGCACCTCGAAGCCGACGTCGTGGAAGACCCCGTCGCGGGTCAGCCCCTCCACCTTGAGCAGGGGCTCACCGGCGTCGGTCCGCTCGCGCGGGTATTGCTGCTCGATCGACCGCCCCACCATGAGCCGGACCAGCTCGTCCTCGGGCGTGGAGGCGGGCACCTGCCCGACACTCCGGCCGTCCCGGATGACGGTCACGCGGTCCCCGAGGGCGGCGATCTCCTCCAGGTGATGGGTGATGAAGACGATGCCGACACCGTCCTCGCGCAGCCGCCGCACGATGGCGAACAGCTTCTCGACCTCCTCCGAGGTCAGGACGGCGGTCGGCTCGTCCATGATGAGCACGCGCGCGTTCAGGCTGAGCGCCTTGGCGATCTCGACCATCTGGAGCCGGGCGATGCCGAGTTCACGCACCCGCGCACGCGGGGAGACCTTGACCCCCACCCGCTCGAGCAGCACCTCGGCGTCGGCGTTCATCCTCTTCCGGTCGATCATGCCGAGTCGGCGGGGCTGGCGGCCCAGGAAGATGTTCTCGGCGACCGTGAGGTCGGGGACGAGGTTGAACTCCTGGTAGATCGTGGCGATCCCGAGGCGCTCGGAGTCCTGCGCACCGTGGATGCGCACCTCCTCGCCACCGGCCAGGATCCGCCCGGCGTCGGGCGTGTAGGCGCCGGAGAGCATCTTGATGAGGGTGCTCTTGCCCGCGCCGTTCTCGCCGAGGAGCACGTGCACCTCGCCCCGGCGCAGGTCGAAGTCGACGCTGTCGAGCGCGACCACGCCGGGGAAGGTCTTGCGGATGCCCTCGATGCGCAGCAACTCGTCCGGACTGCGGCTGCTCACGGCGTACTCCTTCGTACGGGGGAGGGGGACGGGGGGTGTTCACCGGGTTGTTCGGCGGAGCCGGCGGGCGGCGGTTCGCCGCACGAGCGGCGCACGACGAGCCGCGCCGGCAGGGTGACGGACTCGCCGGCCCGCCCCGCGATCCGCTCGACCAGGGCGCGTACGGCGGCCCGTCCGAGGTCGCGGGTGGGCTGGGCGATCGCGGTGACCGGCGGATCGGTGTGCACGAACCAGGGGATGTCGTCGAACGCGGCGAGCCCGATGTCCTCGGGGACCCGCAGCCCCCGTGCCCGTACGGCGTCCAGCGCGCCGAGCGCCATCAGGTTGTCGGCGGCGAAGACGACCTCGGGCGGCTCGGGCAGGTCGAGGAAGCCCTCGGTGACCCGGCGTCCGCTGCCGGCCTGGAAGTCGCCCTGGCCGATGTAGGCGTCGGGGAGGGGAAGCCCGTACGCGGCGAGCGCCTCGCGGAAGGCGTCGACGCGCTCGCGTCCGGTGGTCGTGGCGGCGGGCCCGGCGATGATCGCGAGCCGGCGGTGCCCGAGCCCGTGCAGATGCGCGACGAGGTCCCGGACGGCCGCCCGCCCGTCCGACCTGACGACCGGCACGTCCACGCCGGGGATCCACCGGTCGACGAAGACCATCGGCGTCCCGGCCCGCGCGGCGTCCAGCATGCGCGGGGAGCCGCCGTCGGTGGGGGAGACGAGGAGCCCGTCGATCCGCCGGTCGAGCAGCGTGGTGACGTGGTGGTCCTGGAGGTCGGGGCGCTCGTCGGCGTTGCCGATGATGACGCTGTAGCCGAGCGCGCGGGCCTCCTCCTCGACGGAACGGGCCAGCTCGGTGAAGTACGGGTTCATGACGTCGCTGATGACCAGGCCGAGGGTGCGGGTCTGGTCGGTGCGCAGCGACCGGGCGACGGCGTTCGGACGGTAGCCCAGCGTCTCGACGGCGGCCAGCACGCGCGCGCGGGCGGCGGGGCTGACCGACGGGTGGCCGTTGAGCGCCCGCGAGACCGTGGCGACGGACACGCCTGCCTCGGCGGCAACGTCCTTGATGCTCGCCATCGTCGTTCCACCTCCTCGTGGAATCGATTACACGGAGGATTGGAAACGATTACACGAGTGGATTCAAGGGGTGGGGTGGCGCCGATGCCGAATCGTGACCGGGAAGGGACGTGCGCAGAGAGGCGGGCGGCACCCGGGCAACTCGGCCCCGGGTGCCGCCCGAACCGGCCTCCGCGAGGTCAGTCCGCCACGGCCGTCGCGAACATCCCCGCCTCGTACGAGCCGCCCTTCTGGTGCGTGATCACGGCGAGCCGGTTGGCCGCGTTGATCATGGCGACCAGGCAGATCAGCGCGGCGACCTGGTCGTCGTCGTAGTGCTTGCGCACGAGGGCCCACGTCTCGTCGGACACGCCGTCGTGCGCGTCGGCGAGCCGGGTGCCCTCCTCGGCGAGGGCCAGCGCCGCCTGCTCGGCCTCGGTGAACACGGTGGACTCGCGCCAGGCGGCGACCAGGTGCAGCCGGACCGCGCTCTCCCCGGCGGCCGCGGCCTCCTTGACGTGCATGTCGATGCAGTGGCCGCAGCCGTTGATCTGGCTGGCCCGCAGCGACACCAGCTCCTGCGTGGCCTTCGGCAGCGGCGACTCGTGCAGCAGCATGCCCATGCCCGCGAACCGCTTCGCGAAGCGGCCTGCGAACTCGTTCTCGAAGAGGTTGAATCGGGTGTCCATGATCGCGTCCTCGCTGTCGGTGTCTCGGTGTCTCGGTGTCTCGGTGACGGACACAAGACGCCGGCACTCCGCCCCCTGTGACAGGTCGCCGCTGTGACACGGACCACCACGGACGGGTGTCACAGAACCCCGCCGGCCGGTGTCCTGTGTGCGTGAAACCGCCGGAACCGAACGAACGGGAGAAGCTGGTGACCAGCGAGAACAACGGACGCGAACAGGCCGGCGCGACCGGCGACGGCGGTTCCGTGGACGCGGCCACCGAGGACTTCGTCGCGCACCGCAACCTGCTCTTCACGGTCGCCTACGAGATGCTCGGCTCGGCCGCCGACGCCGAGGACGTGCTCCAGGAGACCTGGCTGAAGTGGGCGGGCGTCGACCTCGGCACGGTGCGCGACCGACGCGCCTACCTCGTCCGCATCACCACCCGCCAGTCCCTGAACCGGCTGCGCACGCTCGGCCGCCGCAAGGAGTCCTACGTCGGCTCCTGGCTGCCCGAGCCGCTGCTGACCACGCCCGACGTGGCCGAGGACGTCGAGCTGGCCGACAGCGTGTCGATGGCGATGATGCTGGTCCTGGAGACGCTGACGCCGGTCGAACGGGCGGTGTTCGTGCTGCGCGAGGTGTTCGACCTCGGCTACGACGAGATCGCCGAGGCCGTGGAGAAGACCCCGGCCGCCGTACGGCAGATCGCGCACCGGGCCCGCGCGCACGTGGCGGCCCGCCGCCCGCGCGGGGAGGTCACCGCGGCCGAGTCCCGCCGGGCGCTCGCGGCGTTCCAGCGGGCGGTGGAGACGGGCGACCTCCAGGGCCTGCTCGACATCCTCTCCCCGGACGTCGTCCTGCTCGGCGACGGCGGCGGCATCAAACAGGCGGTGCTGCGGCCCGTCGTGGGTGCCGACAAGGTGGCCCGCCTGATGCTCGGCGGACTGGTCAAGCTGGACATGGAGATGCGGATGGACCCGGCCCAGGTCAACGGACACCCCGCCCTGGTCGTCCGGCTCGACGGCGAACTCGACACCGTGGTGGCGGTGCGCTTCGACGAAGGCCGCATCACCGGTCTCTACGCGGTGCGCAACCCGGAGAAGCTGTCGTACATGCGTGAGGAGGCGACCCTGAGCCGGTAGCTCCCGCTCACCGGGGTTCCGGGAGCGCCTCCCCGGTCTCCAGCAGCGTCTTGAGGCTGGACAGCAGGGCCGGCCAGCCGTGCTGGATCATCTCGCGGGCGGTGCTGCCGGGTTCGAACCCGTCGTGGACGACGGTCAGCTTCACCGAGCCGCCGCCGAGGTCCTCGATGTCGAAGGCGACCTTGGAGCGCCGTTCGGCGGAGAGCCTGGCGAGGGTCTCGTCGTCGATCCCGTTGGCCGCCGCCCATTCCGGAGTGAAGGTGTGCCAGGTGTACGACAGCCGGCGGGGCGGGTCGGACTCGAGGACGACCTGCTCGGGGTGGGCGGTCTCGGTCCCCCGTTCCCGCCACACCACGGGCGACCCGGCCGCCCAGTCGGTGCCGAACTCCAGCCCCCAGTAGCGGCGGGTGAAGGCGGGGTCGGTCAGCCCCTGCCACACCTTCTCCGGCGTGGCCTTGATGTAGGTCGTGTACACAAACGCGTTGCTGTCCATGGCGGTGTCCTCCAGCGCGTGCTTGAGGTCGGCGAGTGCGTGCACCCGCTCCCGGTCGTAACGGCTGATCCAGCGGTCGGCGATGGCGTTGATCGGCTCGGCGTTGAGGTAGTGCAGCTTCTCCCGCCCCCGGCGCACGGCGGTGACCAGACCGGCCGCCTCCAGCAGCGCCAGATGCTTGCTGACCGACTGCCGGGCCATGTCGAGCCCGGCGCACAGCTCGCGCAGGCTCTGCCCGTTGCGCGCGTTCAGACTGTCCAGCAGCCGTCGCCGGCTGCCGTCGGCCAGCGCCTTGAAGACCTCGTCCATCTCCACCCCTCTGACATGCAGCCCATTGGCTGCCTTTAACGATAGGCAGCCATTCGGCTGCATGTCAAAACCCACTACCGCGACGACGGGCGGGGGCGGGAGACTTTCCCCATGACGGACATGGGCGCGTTCCGGACCGCGGTGACCGCGTGGGCGGCCGGAGGTCCCGACGGCCCGGTGCAGGACCTGGCCGACCGGCTGCTCCTCCACACCGCCGTCCTCCTCGAAGGACCGAGCGACGCGGCGGCGGTCGAGGCGATGGCCGCACGGTACGGCCGCGACCTGGCGGCGGAGGGCGTCTGCGTCCTCCCGATGGGCGGCGCGATGAGCGTCGGCCGCTACGCCGGACTCCTCGGCCCGTCCGCCCTGGACCTGCGCCTCGTCGGCCTGTGCGACGAACGGGAGCAGGACTTCTACGTCCGGGCCCTGAAGCGCGCGGACGCGTCCCCGCAGGGCCTCTTCGTCTGCGCGGCCGACCTGGAGGACGAGCTGATCCGCGCGCTGGGCGTGCGCACGGTGACCGAACTCGTCGAGGCGGAGGGCGAGTCACGCCGCCTCCAGACCTTTCTCCGGCAGCCCGCCCAGCAGGACCGCGCCGCCCACCAGCAACTCCGCCGCTTCCTCGGCACCAAGGCGGGCCGCAAGATCCGCTACGGCCGGGTGCTGGTGGAGGCGCTGGAGCCGACCCGGACACCGGCTCCGCTGGCGGGGTTGTTCGGGGCGCTGTGACGGCGGTTGTCAGTGCCGACTGACAGGATGACGATCATGAGCCGGATCATTTCGTACAGCACGGCCGACAAAGCCGACGTCCTCGCTTTCCTGGGATCAGCGGGAAACCTGACGGCCGATCAGGAGCGTCGTCTGGGCATCATGCGCGAGCGGGCGCGGGAGCGCCAGTCCGACCTGGACAGGCAGGACATCGACCTGGGCCTGTCCATACCCGATGCGCTCGAGCATCTGGTCGCCGGTCACGCGAGCGCGAAGGCGGAGTACGCGGCGAGCGCCTACTACCACGCTCTCCAGCACATCATCGACTGCAACGCCTCCGACCCCTACGACCTGGGGGTGTACTCCAAGCCCTCCACCTTCTTCGGGCTGGTCGACGAGGAGCTGCGCCGCCTGGGTGTGGACCCCGGCCTCCTCCTGCACGACCACCTCTTCTCCGGTCCCCCGGCGGAGATCCTCTTCTCCCTCCCGTATCCCGTGGACGGGCCGCACATCGGCATGCTCCCGCTGGCCAAGGCCAAGCCGATGGCGGATGCCTACCGCGGGGTGCTGGACCGGATGAACGAGGACTTCCGCTACGACGTCCGCGAGGTGATCGAGAAACTCGAGTTCGAGCACACGGAGTGGGAGTACGCCACGAAGAACGTCGACTGGTACACGCAGGACACGCTCTTCTTCTCGATCACGGGCTGATTGCAAGCGGCCTCTCTCGGGCCGCCGACAGCTCGCACCACACGTACTTGCCCCGGTTGCCGTGTCTGGCCAGCGGATGCCACCCCCACACGTCCGCGCAGGCCCGCACCAGCGCCAGCCCCCGCCCCTCCTCCAGCTCCGTCACCTTCTCGAACCGGGCGGGCGGCTCAGGCGGTTCGGGGTCCGCGTCCCACGCCCCGATCCGCAGCGTGCCGGGCGGCGACCAGCGGATGCGGAGGGCGGCGGGGCCCTTGGTGTGCCGTACGGCGTTGGAGACCAGCTCGGTGGCGAGCAGTTCGGCGTCGTCGACGAAGCGGATCAGGCCGTGCATCGTGAGGACCAGACGGAGGGTGCGGCGGCTGACGGTGACGGCGCGGAGGTCGTTGGGGATGTAGAGGGAGTACTCCCAGGCTTCGTTTTCAGGCATGCGGGACTCCTCGCGGAGGGCGGTGGGGTGAGGGCGGGCACGGTGTCATTGCCGCGGCCGTCGTGGCAGGACGGGGCGGTGCGCTTCCGGTGGCCCGGTGTCGCACGGTGTGCGTCGCGTCACCGACGGTAGACCTGAAAGTTTCGGCGAGGCAAGTCGGTCGCGTAATCTTCACCCCGAACGAGTCGTGTCGTCAGACGCGTTGAGGTGAGGAGCAGGCATTGCCCACGAGGCGTGAACCAACGGCGCGGCAACTGCGTTTGGCGGTGGAGCTGCGCAAGCTTCGTGAGGCGGCCGGCCTCACTGCTCGGCAGGCCGCGAGCATGCTCGGGGTCAGCAACGTCCAGATCAGTCAGATCGAGGCAGGACTGTCGGGCGTCAGTGAGCAACGGCTCCGGCGCCTCGCATCCCACTACGCCTGCACAGACGAAGAACTCGTCGATGCCTTGGTCGGTATGGCCACCGACCGCACGAGGGGCTGGTGGGAGGAGTATCGGGAGCTGCTGCCTACGTCATTCCTTGATCTGGCAGAGCTGGATCACCACGCCACCTTCCAGCAGGACGTGGCCATCCTGTATGTGCCGGGGCTGTTGCAGACGGAGGACTACGCCAGAGCCGTCTTCTCCTCGAGGATTCCCGAACTGACCGACGAGGAGCTGGAACTACGAGTGCGCCACCGGCTGACGAGGCAGAAGAAGGCCGCCTTCCCTCACGAGGTCGTGATTCACGAGTCGGCTCTCCGCATCAGAGTGGGTGACCGCGCTGCCGCTCAGGCTCAACTTGCCGGTCTTCTGGAGGCTTCTGAGACCGAGCGCCTCACCTTGCGGGTCATTCCGTTCGACCTGGACGGGTTCGCCAGGGCATCAAGCACGATGACGTACGTCGGTGGAGCTGTACGCAGGCTGGACACGGTGGCGCGCGACGCACCCCATGGTGCGTTCCTCATCGACTCCGACGCCCAACTCGGTGCCTATCGAATGCGCTTTCGTAAGGTAGAGGACGTCTCGCTCAACCCCGAGCGATCGCGTGACTTCATTCACCGGCTGACGAAGGAGCTGTGAGCACCATGGACAACTGGCGCAGGTCGTCCTACTCCGGCGAGGGCGACGGCAACAACTGCGTGGAGGTCGCGAGCTCGTCCACCCACGTAGCCGTCCGCGACAGCAAGGCCTCCGCCCGAGCCACCCTCGCCTTCCCCCACGCAGCCTTCACCCGCTTCCTCACGACGATGAGGGAGCCGAAGGGAAGTCCGCCTCCCTGCTGATCCAGCACACTTCCCCGGGGCCCCCGTCCCCCCTGTCGAACTGGCAGCACACGCCACCGACGGCGGCGGCGAGGTCGGTGAACGCGCTCCTGATGCTCACCGACCGCTCGAACAGGCGGCTCATGCCCGACGTCGCCGCCCAGAACTCCATGGACGTGTACGCGGGGTCGAGGGAGGACTCGAACCGGACCGTCAGGTAGACGTACCCGATCTGCACTCTTCCGTTCTCCTCGGGCGGCAAACCGGACGCCTCCCCGTACGCGCGCACCGCGTCGTCGACGGGGAACATGAGGGACGTGTCCAGGCGGAGCGTGTCGCGCGCGGAGCAGTCGACCGGCTCGCTGCCGAAGCCTGACGTGAAGGGGAGGACGATTCGCTCGCCGTCGGGCAGCGTGACGTCGAGCGGCGGCACGTCAAGGGACGGGGGCGCCAGTTCGGCCACGGCGGCCAGCGCCCCCGCGACGTCTTGAGGGCGCAGGTAGATGTCGTAGCCGTAGGTCAGCCCCATGGTTCCCTTCCGCAGGTCAGGCCGCGTCGAACCGCGCGTTCGCATGATCCTGCCGGATCCGGCACCTCTGTCACACCCCACCGGTACCGTCGACCCATGCCCACCCAGCCCCCCGCGGCCCCCGGCGAGCGGCGGCTCGCCACCCTCGAAGGCGTCCTGGAGCGCGTCACGTACGCCAACGAGGAGAACGGCTACACCGTCGCCCGCGTCGACACCGGCAGAGGCGCCGGCGACCTGCTGACCGTCGTCGGCGCGCTGCTGGGTGCGCAGGTGGGGGAGTCGCTGCGGATGGAGGGGCGCTGGGGGTCGCACGCCCAGTACGGCAAGCAGTTCCACGTGGAGAACTACACGACGCTTCTCCCCGCCACCGTGCAGGGCATCCGGCGTTACCTCGGGTCCGGGCTGGTCAAGGGGATCGGGCCGATCTTCGCCGACCGGATCACGCAGCACTTCGGTCTTGACACGCTGACGATCATCGAGGAGGAGCCCAAGCGGCTCATCGAGGTGCCCGGTCTCGGGCCCAAGCGGACCAAGAAGATCGCCGACGCCTGGGAGGAGCAGAAGGCGATCAAGGAGGTCATGCTCTTCCTCCAGACGGTCGAGGTGTCCACCTCCATCGCCGTGCGGATCTACAAGAAGTACGGGGACGCCTCCATCTCCGTCGTGAAGAACCAGCCCTACCGGCTCGCCGCCGACGTCTGGGGCATCGGCTTCCTCACCGCCGACAAGATCGCCCAGTCGGTCGGGATTCCGCACGACAGCCCCGAGCGGGTGAAGGCCGGGATGCAGTACGCGCTGTCGCAGGCCACCGACCAGGGGCACTGTTACCTCCCCGAGGAGAAGCTGATCGCCGACGCGGTGAAGCTGCTCCAGGTGGACACCGGGCTCGTCATCGAGTGCCTGGGCGAGCTGGCCGCCGAGCCCGAGGATCCCGACGGCGACCCCGGTGTCGTGCGGGAGAAGGTGCCCCATCCCGAGGGCGGCGAGCCCGTCACCGCCGTCTACCTCGTCCCCTTCCACCGTGCCGAGCAGGCCCTCGCCGGACAGCTGCGGCGCCTGCTCCGCACGGACGAGGACCGGATGCCCGGCTTCCAGGACGTGGCCTGGGACAAGGCGCTCGGGTGGCTGCGGCAGCGTACGGGCGTCGATCTCGCGCCCGAGCAGGAGGAGGCCGTCAAGCTCGCGCTGAGCGAGAAGGTCGCCGTCCTCACCGGCGGTCCCGGCTGCGGCAAGTCCTTCACCGTGCGGTCGATCGTGGAGCTGGCGCGGGCGAAGAAGGCGAAGGTGGTGCTCGCCGCGCCGACCGGGCGGGCGGCCAAGCGGCTCGCCGAGCTGACCGGCGCCGACGCGTCCACCGTGCACCGACTGCTGGAGCTGAAGCCGGGCGGCGACGCGGCCTACGACCGGGAGCGGCCGCTCGACGCGGACCTGGTGGTGGTGGACGAGGCGTCGATGCTCGATCTCCTCCTCGCCAACAAGCTCGCCAAAGCCGTCCCCCCGGGAGCCCACCTGCTCCTCGTGGGGGACGTCGACCAGTTGCCCAGCGTGGGGGCGGGGGAGGTACTGAGGGACCTGCTGGCACCCGGCAGCCCGGTCCCCGCCGTCCGTCTCACCCGCGTCTTCCGGCAGGCCCAGCAGTCCGGCGTCGTCACCAACGCGCACCGGATCAACGGCGGGCAGCATCCGCTCACCGACGGGATGAAGGACTTCTTCCTCTTCGTCGAGGACGACACCGAGGAGGCGGGGCGGCTCACCGTCGACGTCGCCGCGCGGCGCATCCCCGCGAAGTTCGGGCTCGACCCGCGCCGGGACGTGCAGGTGCTGGCGCCCATGCACCGGGGGCCGGCGGGGGCCGGGACACTGAACGGGCTGCTCCAGCAGGCCGTCACCCCGGGGCGCCCGGACCTGCCGGAGAAGCGGTTCGGCGGCCGGGTCTTCCGGGTCGGCGACAAGGTCACCCAGATCCGCAACAATTACGAGAAGGGCGAGAACGGCGTCTTCAACGGCACCGTCGGCGTCGTCACCTCGCTCGACCCGGTCGACCAGCGCCTCACCGTGCTGACGGACGAGGACGAGGAGGTGCCGTACGACTTCGACGAGCTGGACGAGCTGGCCCACGCCTATGCGGTGACCATCCACCGGTCCCAGGGGAGTGAGTATCCGGCGGTGGTCATCCCCGTGACGACCGGGGCCTGGATGATGCTCCAGCGGAACCTGCTGTACACGGCGGTCACCCGGGCGAAGAAGCTGGTCGTGCTCGTCGGCTCGCGCAAGGCGATCGGGCAGGCGGTGCGGACGGTGTCGGCCGGGCGGCGGTGCACGGCGCTCGACTTCCGGCTGGCGGGGCCCCGGACCTGAAACCTTCCGGCAAACCTCCCGGACCGTGTGAAAAGAATGATCGATCAAACGAGTCGGAAAGGTCACACAGCACTTCCGGATGCGCCCCGGAGGGGGCAGGATGAGCAAGTTGGCGGCACTGAGTGCCGCCAATAGGCCCGATGGTCGACCCCGAGTGCACTCTCCTGAGCCAAGTGGGGGATGGTAGAGACAGTCAGGGCACCTCGAAGATGAGGCACTACGTCGGTGAGGGAAAGACGTGAGCGACAACTCTGTAGTACTGCGGTACGGCGATGGCGAGTACACCTACCCGGTGATCGACAGCACCGTGGGCGACAAGGGCTTCGACATCGGGAAGCTCCGCGCCCAGACCGGTCTGGTGACGCTGGACAGCGGTTACGGCAACACCGCCGCCTACAAATCCGCCATTACCTATCTGGACGGCGAAGCCGGCATTCTGCGGTACCGCGGCTACCCGATCGAGCAGCTGGCCGAGCGCTCCTCCTTCGTCGAGGTCGCCTACCTGCTGATCAACGGCGAGCTGCCGACCGTCGACGAGCTGTCCTCGTTCAAGGACGAGATCACGCAGCACACCCTGCTGCACGAGGACGTCAAGAACTTCTACAAGGGCTTCCCGCGCGACGCCCACCCGATGGCCATGCTGTCGTCGGTGGTCTCGGCGCTGTCGACGTTCTACCAGGACAGCCACAACCCGTTCGACGAGCGCCAGCGCAACCTCTCCACGATCCGGCTGCTCGCGAAGCTTCCGACGATCGCGGCGTACGCGTACAAGAAGTCGATCGGTCACCCGTTCGTCTACCCGCGCAACGACCTCGGCTACGTCGAGAACTTCCTGCGCATGACCTTCTCGGTCCCGGCGCAGGAGTACGTGCCGGACCCGACGGTCGTCGCGGCCCTCGACAAGCTGCTGATCCTGCACGCGGACCACGAGCAGAACTGCTCGACCTCCACGGTCCGCCTGGTCGGCTCCTCGCAGGCGAACATGTTCGCCTCGATCTCCGCCGGCATCAACGCCCTCTGGGGCCCGCTGCACGGCGGCGCCAACCAGTCGGTGCTGGAGATGCTCGAGGGCATCCGCGACGCGGGCGGCGACGTCGACTCCTTCATCCGCAAGGTGAAGAACAAGGAGGACGGCGTCCGCCTGATGGGCTTCGGCCACCGGGTCTACAAGAACTTCGACCCGCGCGCCAAGATCATCAAGGCCGCCGCGCACGACGTCCTCTCCGCGCTCGGCAAGTCCGACGAGCTGCTGGACATCGCGCTCAAGCTGGAGGAGCACGCGCTCTCCGACGACTACTTCGTCTCGCGCAGCCTCTACCCGAACGTCGACTTCTACACCGGCCTGATCTACCGGGCCATGGGCTTCCCGACCGAGATGTTCACGGTCCTGTTCGCCCTCGGCCGGCTGCCGGGCTGGATCGCCCAGTGGCACGAGATGATCAAGGAGCCGGGTTCCCGCATCGGCCGCCCGCGCCAGATCTACACGGGCGTCGTCGAGCGCGACTTCGTCCCCGTCGAGGAGCGCTGAGCCGCAAGGCACCCCCGCAGCGCGTCAGGTGAGTCCCGTACCGCCCCGAGTGGTACGGGACTTTTCCGTGCCCGTACGTCTGAACCGTACGGTGCGGGAACAGCAGAAGGCGCCCTGGCGCCGGTCCCCCCACGGGCCGACGATCCAGGGCGCCTTCCCATGCCCCGGTGCGGATTCCCCCCACGGGATCCGGCCGGGCGTCTGTGAGGACAGCGCCTGAATTCGCTGTGTCGTGCTGGTGGTGCTGGTGGAGCTCGTCGTGCTGGTCGTGCTCGTCGTGCGGTCTGCCGGGACAGCGCACGCCCGGGAGGGCCGCTCAAAGCTTCCCGGTGTACGTGTCCCGGCAACGCAGCTCTGGGAAAGTCCCCCAAGACGTCCCCAGACGCCAGGTCACGCCCCCCAAGACGCTCCCTGACATCGCCAACTTAGACCTTCGAACCCCTTAGATGGTTACGTTCGCATCACTGTGATCTGCGTCTCTTGCATATGTCCGTTAGGTGCGCAAGAACCCCGTACGTCACCCGGGGCTCAAGCGTAAGGAAGATGCGCGAGCCTTGTGAAGAGCTTATGTGAGGCGAGTGCCGGACTCCAGAGGCTCAGCCGCTCGACCTGCGTGAAATGCGGACCAGTCGTCGCGGCTCGTCCGCCCACCGGTCACAGCGCAGCGGCCCGCCTGCGCACCAGGAGGTTCTGCGTCCCCAGACCGATCGCCAGGTACGCGTACAGCGACGCGGGCCCCAGCAGTCCGGCTCCGGCCGTGTGGTCCACCCACAGCGCCAGCCAGATGTGCAGGGCGACCGAGGCGAACCACAGTCCGGTCGTCGCCGCCGTCCCCTTGCGCAGCACCTCGCTCCGGGGCCCGCGCCAGATCTGCACGGTCCGGGCCCTGGCCGCGCCGAACGACGCCGCGACGGCCAGGCTCGCCACCAGGAGGACGACGGACAGCGCGGTCAGGGGGTGGTGCTCGTCGGCCGAGGCGATACCCAAGGCGAGGCCGGCCACCCCGAGGACACCGAGGACCACGGGGGCGATCAGCGAGCCGGTACGCCGCACAGGACGGGTACGCAGTTGCTGCCGCACCACCAGGCCCACGACCGCCACGGCCATGAGGGCAGGCCCGCTGTTCGTGTTCTGCATGTCAACTCCCCGTTGCAGCACCGCTTTGTGCGGCAGTATCAGCGCTGATCATTATGCTGGGACGATCCGCGGTGCCTGAGCGGTCGCGGTCAGTGGATCCGGGTGCGCCGCCGCGTAGTCGCAGGCCGCTTCGGAGAAGGCGCGGATGCGGTTGTTGCCCGCCGCGGAGAGCCAGATCAGACGCCACTCGTATGACGGGGCGCCCTTGACCGGGACGAACGCCACGTCGGGGCGGGCGTCGTACACACTCGCGTGGGACGGGACGGGGAAGACCCCGTGGCCCGCGCCGACCAGCGCCCACATCTCTTGGACACTGCCGAATTCCGTGCTCCGCCCGGCGGCCCGTCCCTGTGGCGCTCTGCCGAGGGGGGACGACGGCGAATCCGCCGGCCCTCCGCCGAACAACCGCTCCGCGCCCTCGGGAGCGCCCCACGATGTCCGCGGCCGCAGTACTTCGTACCGCGCGAGCTCCGCCACTGCCACCGCCTCCCGCCGCGCCAGCGGATGCCGTGCCGAGACGGCGAGCATCGGCGCCTCCCGGAACAGCACCGGGCCCGCGCTGTGCTCGGGTGCGAGCGTCGATACCGGAGCCGCGAAGTTGTCGATGAGCAGGACGTCGATCACGTCGTCGCGCAGTGGTGCCGTCCCGTCCGTGAAACGGCTCTCGTGCAGCCGTACCTCGCATCCCGGATGCCGGGTCCGCAGCAGCTCCGCCGCGCGCACCACGAACTCCGCGGTGGCCGTCCCCAGGAACCCGACCCGCAACACGCCGTCCACGCCCCGGCCCGAGGCCACCGCGCGCGCGAAGGCGTCCAGGACCGCCTGGTGCGCCGGTTTCAGGTCCTCGAAGAGACGCCGACCGATCGCGGTGAAGGCCACCCGTCGGCTGGTCCGCTCGAAGAGGGCCGCGCCGACCGACCGTTCCAGCTTCTGGACCGACTTGCTGACCATGGCCACCGAGACGTGCAGCCGCTCGGCACTGCGCCCGAAGTGGAGTTCCTCGCCGACCGTCAGAAAGATCTCGATCTCACGCCGCTCCACCACGCCCCCCTACCGTCAACCCACAGGTCAACGATCCTTGCACGATTGCCAATTGATGGCGATCCCCGGATGGCCGAGGCTGTGAGCACATCGCAGGAACGCGGTCAAGAAGCCCCATCCACGAAAGCCGAGGCGATCACCATGACGTCCACGACGTCCCCCGCACTCACCCTGGTCCTGGGCGGAACCGGAAAGACCGGGCGCCGTGTCGTGCGCCGGCTGACCGGTCGCGGCCACATGGTCCGGATCGGCTCACGGTCCGGCGGAATCCCCTTCGACTGGAACGACTCCACGACCTGGCAGCCCGCCCTGACCGGCGTGGACGCCGTCTACGTCTCCTACCAGCCGGACCTCGCCGTGCCCGGCGCCCCCGAGGCGATCGGCGCCTTCGCCGAGCTCGCGGTACGGACCGGAGCACGCCGTCTGGTGCTGCTCTCCGGGCGCGGCGAGCCGGAGGCCGAGGCATGCGAGAAGGCGCTGGCGGCCTCGGGTGCGGAATGGACGGTCCTGCGTGCCTCGTTCTTCGCCCAGAACTTCAGCGAGGGCGACTTCCTCGGTCCGGTCCTCGACGGGGAACTCGCGCTGCCGGTCGCGGACGTCGAGGAGCCGTTCGTCGATGCCGACGACATCGCCGAGGTCGCCGCCACCGTCCTGGCCGAAGGCGGGCACACCGGCCGCACCTACGACCTGACCGGGCCCCGGCTGCTCACCTTCGCGCAGGCCACGGCCGCGATCGGCGCGGCGACCGGCCGCGAGATCGGCTACGTCACCGTCCCCGCGGAGGCCTACGCGGCCGAACTCGCCGCGCACGGTGTCCCGGCCGCCGTCACCGACCTGCTGACCTATTTGTTCACGAGCGTCCTCGACGGCCGTAACGCCCATCTCGGAGACGGCGTCCGGCAGGTCCTCGGCCGGCCGGCCCGCGACTTCACCGACCACGTCGTCGAGGCCGCGGCCACCGGGGTCTGGACCCCCGAGGCCGCCTCGTGAAGACCACGCAGACCGGTACCCTGCTCGCCTGCGTCCTCGCCTCCGGCCTGATGGCGGGGCTCTTCGCAGCCTTCGCCTACGCCGTGATGCCGGGGCTGCGCGGTACGTCCGACCACACGTTCGTGGCGACGATGCAGGGCATCAACAAGGCGATCCTCAACCCCGTGTTCATGCTCCCGTTCATGGGGACGATTCCGCTGATCGCCCTGGCGGTGTTCCTCGCCCGGCGCGGCCACGGGCGGCCGGCGCTGCCCTGGCTCGTCGCCGCGCTGGTGCTGTACCTGGTCGCGTTCGCGGTGACCGTCGCGGCCAACGTTCCGCTCAACGACCAGTTGGAGCGGGCCGGCGCCCCGGACTCCATCGGTGACCTGGCCGCCGCCCGTGAACGGTTCGAGGCGGCCTGGGTCACCTGGAACATCGTGCGCGCGCTGCTGCACACAGCGGCCTTCGCCTGTCTGGTCTGGGCCCTGGTCCTGTACGGCGCGGACCGGTTCCGCACCGACCGGGCGGCAGCGTCCACCTCCGGCATGTCGCCGGCGTACGCGTACAGCGACGGTCACGAGCGGCCCTTCACGACCGGCGCGAGCAGCACGTGAACAGAGGTACGGCGGCCCGGTCGGCGGCCGGTGCGTGGACCGGTGCGTAGAGACCGGTGCGGGGCTATCGGAAGGTGCGCAGCCGGAGGCTGTTGGTGACCACGAAGACCGACGAGAAGGCCATCGCCGCCCCCGCGATCATCGGGTTCAGCAGCCCGGCGGCGGCCAGCGGCAGCGCGGCCACGTTGTAGCCGAAGGCCCACACGAGATTGCCCTTGATCGTGGCCAGCGTGCGCCGGGACAGCCGGATCGCGTCCGCCGCCACCCTGAGGTCCCCGCGCACCAGCGTCAGGTCGCCCGCCTCGATCGCCGCGTCGGTCCCCGTGCCCATCGCCAGACCCAGATCGGCGGTGGCGAGCGCGGCCGCGTCGTTGACGCCGTCGCCGACCATGGCGACCGTACGGCCCTCGGAGCGCAGCCGTTCCACGACCGCGACCTTCTCCTCGGGCAGCACCTCGGCGATCACCTCGTCGATGCCGACGGCTTCCGCGACCGACTCGGCCACCCGGCGGTTGTCACCGGTCAGCAGGACGGGGGTCAGGCCCAGCCGGCGCAGCCCGGCCACCGCCTCGGCGCTGGTCTCCTTCACCGCGTCCGCCACGGCGAGGACCCCGCGCGCCTCGCCGTCCCAGCCGACGACGACGGCCGTACGGCCCCGCTGCTCGGCCTCGTCCCCGGCGGCGGCCACCTCGGGCGGGAGGACGTCGTACAGGCGCCCCACGGCCACCTCGCGGCCCTCCACGCGGGCGCGTACGCCGCGACCGGGGACGTTCTCGAAGTCCTCGACGTCCGGCAGCGTGCCGAGCCTCCCCCACTCTCGGCTTCGCTCGAGCGGGGGGACCCCCATCTCGGCGGCGGCCGCGATCGCGCGGGCCACGGGGTGCTCGGAGGCGTGCTCGACGGCGCCCGCGAGCCGCAGCAGCTCGTCCTCGTCGGTGCCCTCGGCGGCGTACACCTCGTGCAGGGTCATGCGGCCCGTGGTGACGGTGCCGGTCTTGTCCAGGACGACCGTGTCGACGCGCCGCGTGGACTCCAGTACCTCCGGGCCCTTGATGAGGATGCCGAGCTGGGCGCCGCGACCGGTACCGACCAGCAGTGCCGTCGGGGTGGCCAGGCCCAGCGCGCACGGGCAGGCGATGATCAGGACGGCGACGGCCGCGGTGAACGCGGCGACCGTGTCACCGGTGGCACCGAGCCAGCCGCCGAAGGTGGCGAACGCGATCAGCAGGACGACGGGGACGAAGATCCCCGAGATGCGGTCGGCGAGGCGCTGCACCTGGGCCTTGCCGCTCTGCGCGTCCTCCACCAGCTTCGCCATCCGCGCCAGCTGGGTGTCGGCGCCGATCCGGGTCGCCTCGACCACCAGCCGTCCCCCGGCGTTCACCGTGGCGCCGGTGACGGCGTCGCCCACGGTGACGTCCACCGGCACGGACTCGCCGGTCAGCAGGGAGGCGTCCACGGCCGAGGTGCCCTCGGACACCGTGCCGTCGGTGGCGATCTTCTCGCCGGGGCGTACGACGAACCGGTCGCCCACCGCGAGCCGGGCCACCGGTATCCGCACCTCGCGCCCGTCCCGGAGGACGGCGACGTCCTTCGCGCCCAGCTCCATCAGCGCCCGCAGCGCGGCACCGGCGCGGCGCTTGGAGCGGACCTCCAGCCAGCGGCCGAGGAGGAGGAAGGCGGTGACGCCGGCGGCGGCCTCCAGGTAGATCGCGGAGGCGCCGTCGGTGCGGGAGACGGTGAGGTCGAAGCCGTGCCGCATGCCCGGCATGCCCGCGTCCCCGAAGAACAGCGCCCACAGGGACCAGCCGAACGCGGCCAGCGTGCCGAGCGAGACCAGCGTGTCCATCGTGGCCGCGCCGTGCCGCACGCCCGTCCAGGCGGCGCGGTGGAAGGGCAGCCCGCCCCAGACCACGACGGGTGCGGCCAGGGTGAGCGAGAGCCACTGCCAGTTGTCGAACTGGAGCGCCGGGACCATCGCCAGCAGGACGACGGGGGCGGCGAGGAGGACCGAGACCAGCAGGCGTTGACGCAGGGCCGACAGCTCCGGGTCGTCGTCACCGTCCCCGGCGCCGCTCTCCCCGGTCCCGGCCGCGTCGGCGGGCTCCGGGGGCGCGGCCGGCTCCTCGGCGGTGTACCCGGTCTTCACGACGGTGGCGATCAGGTCGGCGACCCCGGTGGTGGCGGGGTGGCTGACGCGGGCCTTCTCCGTCGCGTAGTTCACCGTGGCGGTGACACCGTCCATGCGGTTGAGCTTCTTCTCGACGCGGGCCGCGCAGGAGGCGCAGGTCATTCCGCCGATCAGCAGCTCGGTCTCGGCGAGGCCCGGATCGGTGCCGGTGCCGGTGCCGGTGCCGGTGCCGGAATCGGTGCCGGAATCGGTGCCGGGTGCCGTCGCGGCGGTGCGGGTGTCCTCGGTGGTGCTGGTCATGGTCGGGACTCCAGGACGGGGGTGCGTGCCGGTGCTCAGACCCGGCCGACGAGCTCGAAGCCCGCCTCGTCCACGGCGGCGCGTACGGCCGCGTCGTCGAGGGGGGCCTCGGAGACGACGGTGACCTCGCCGGTGGCGGCGACGGCCTGCACGGAGCCGACGCCCGCGATCTCGGAGATCTCGCCGGAGACGGCGCCCTCGCAGTGGCCGCAGCTCATTCCGCTCACCTTGTAGACGGCGGTGACGGAGCCCTGGGTGGTGTCGGTCTGGGCGCTCATGTCGTTACTCCTCGTCGGGGGCGTGTACGGGCGGGTACCCGTGGGGTCCTGGCCGGACCACTCGCATCCACTGTACCCCTAGGGGGTATGACTTCGGATGGGCCTGTCGTGAGATGAGGGACGGGAGGCGCGAACGCCACCCCGACAGACATGACAGAGATGACAGGCACGACAGTACGAAAGTGAGGGGACGGATGCGCGCGGTCGTGTTCGAGCGCTTCGGGGAGCCGGCCGAGGTGCGGGAGGTCGCCGACCCCGCGCCCGCGCCGCACGGCGTCGTGGTGCGCGTCGAGGCCACCGGACTGTGCCGCAGCGACTGGCACGGATGGCAGGGCCACGACCCGGACATCGCGCTGCCGCACGTCCCCGGTCACGAACTCGCCGGTGTCGTCGAGGCGGTCGGCGACCGGGTGGCCGGGTGGCGGCCCGGCGACCGGGTGACCGTGCCCTTCGTCTGCGCCTGCGGGAGCTGCGCGGCGTGCGCGGCGGGGGACCAGCAGGTGTGCGAGCGCCAGACCCAGCCGGGCTTCACCCACTGGGGCTCCTTCGCCGAGTACGTGGCGCTCGACCACGCCGACGTCAACCTCGTCGCCGTGCCCGAGGGCATGTCGTACGCCACGGCCGCCTCGCTCGGCTGCCGGTTCGCCACCGCGTTCCGCGCCGTGGTGCAGCAGGGGCGCCTCGCGGCGGGGGAGTGGGTCGCGGTGCACGGCTGCGGGGGCGTCGGCCTGTCCGCGGTGATGATCGCGGCGGCGTCGGGCGCGCGCGTGGTCGCCGTGGACGTGTCGGCCCGTGCGCTGGAGCTGGCGCGCAGCTTCGGCGCGGCCGGGACCGTGGACGCCTCCCGGACGCCGGACACGGCGGCGGCCGTCCGCGACCTCACCGGCGGCGGCGCCCACCTCTCGCTCGACGCCCTCGGTTCGCCCGCCACCTGCGCCGCGTCCGTGACCGGGCTGCGCCGCCGGGGCCGGCACGTCCAGGTCGGGCTGCTGCCCTCGGCGGACGGCACCACACCGGTGCCGATGGCCCGCGCCGTCGCCCTGGAGCTGGAACTGCTGGGCAGCCACGGGATGGCCGCGCACACCTACCCGCCGATGCTGGAACTGGTCCGCGGCGGAGTGCTGCGGCCCGACCTGCTGGTGACGTCCACCATCGGCCTCGAGGCGGTCCCGGCGGCCCTCGCGGCGATGAGGACGGCACCCGGCGCCGGGGTGACGGTCATCGAGCCGTGACGGTCATCCAGTGGTGACGGTCCATCCAGTGGTGACGGCCCATCCAGTGGTGACGGCCGTGAGCCGTGGCGTCGCAGCGCTGTCACACGGCGACGTCATGGCGCCGTGACGGCCGCCCCCGGCGGCCCGGGCTGGGAGGCGTCACGTCGTCGCGGGGTGTCGGGGTGCCCGCGGTGGACGGCCCACTCGTGGTCGAGGACGGCCATCAGCACCTCGTCCACCCACACCCCGTCCCGCTGCTCCACCTCGCGCCGCACGCCCTCGCGCACGAACCCGACCTTCTCGTAGACCCGCAGCGCCCGGTGGTTGTGGGCGTAGGCGTCCAGCTGGACGCGGTGCAGGCCCAGTGCCTCGAAGGCGTGGCCGACGATCAGCCGGGTCGCCTCGGTGCCGATGCCCCGGCCGCGACCCCGCGCGCCGATCAGGGTGCGGAAGGTGCAGGTGCGGTCCTCGGGCACCCACGCGTGGAGCACGACCTCGCCGAGGACCTCGCCGTCGGCGGGATCGGTGACGGCGAGGTCCAGGCGGTCGGGCTGCGCACTGCGCGAGCCGTACCAGTCGCGCAGCACCCGAGGAGTGAGCTCCTCGGGCGGGGAGCCGGTGAAGTGCGCGACCTCGGGGTCGTTGACGAGGTCCCACATGCGCTCGGCGTCCGCCCCGGTGAAGGGCCGCAGCACGGTCCTGTCACCGGTCAGCACGGGTTTGACGGAGAAGTCCATGGACCGAACTGTGCCCCACGCCGGCATGGGGCACCGAACGGTTTTCCGGCACCGCCCGCTGTCCGTCTATCTGTTCCGGTTCCGCGGGCGGGACGCCACCCAGGCCCGGACCGTGTCCGCGTACCAGTACGGCTTTCCTCCCTCCACGTGGTCGGGCGGGGGCAGCAGCCCGTGCTTGCGGTACGACCGCACGGTGTCCGGCTGGACGTTGATGTGGGCCGCGATGTCCTTGTAGGACCAGAGCCTTCGGTCGGTCACTCGTTGCACCTCCCTGCGCGCGCCGCGGCGGCGACCGGGGACGGCCGCCGGGGGGAGCCGGGCGCTGCGCCGGCGATCACCAAGCCTGTTCCGGGTGAACGACGCCGGGTGAGGGACGGTCAGGGGCCGTTCCGGGGTGTGACGGAAGACCCGCGTGCGCGTGACATGTGTGACCCGGAGGGCGCATTTGTGACACGAGCGCCACACAGGCGTACGCCGTCGTTCAGGCGCGGCGCGTTGACTGGGGCGGCCGGAGGCGTTCCGTTTCCCGTCCCTCGACCGTCACCCGGGACACGTCGTCCGAATGTCCGGACAAAACATTGACAGGCCGCACGCACGGGGCTAGAAACCGGGGTGACGCAAGGGCGCGGGCAAGAAGGGAACGCGATGGCGCACGACCCGATGGCACACGGCCCGGTCGCCGGTTCCCCCACCGAACGCCTCCGGCGCGGGAAGGCGGTCTCGCCCTGGCAGGAGCGAGGCACGAGCGCCAACTCCCCGCTCGCACCGGCTCCGCGCCGGAGGTCCCCGCGTCGCGCGGTGGCACGGAGCGCTCCGGGTACCCGGAGCGCCCACACTGCCCCACGTGTCTACGCGGACACCCAAACCGCAGACACAGTGTCGGGCGCGCCCGCGGCGCCCGGCTGCTGGGATGGAGTCACGGCCGAGACCGCGACCCGAGCACCGTCACCGGTCCCGGCCCGTGCGCAGCACGAGCAGTACGAGCAGCGTGAGCTGCACCAACGGCACGTCTCGACCCGTCGCCGCCATCTGTGAAGGAGTTCTCGGTCATGACGAACATCGTCAACCACTGGATCGGCGGCAAGACCGCCGAAGGCGCCTCGGGCACGTACGGGCCGGTGACGAACCCGGCGACCGGCGAGGTCACCACCAAGGTCGCCTTCGCCTCCGTCGGCGAGGTGGACGCCGCGGTCGCCGCCGCCAAGGAGGCGTACCTGACCTGGGGTCAGTCCTCGCTGGCCCAGCGGACCTCGATCCTCTTCCGGTTCCGCGCCCTGCTGGACGCGCACCGCGACGAGATCGCCGAGCTGATCACCGCCGAGCACGGCAAGGTGCACTCCGACGCGCTCGGCGAGGTCGCGCGGGGCCTGGAGATCGTCGACCTGGCCTGCGGCATCAACGTGCAGCTCAAGGGCGAGCTGTCGACGCAGGTCGCCACCCGCGTCGACGTGTCCTCGATCCGGCAGCCGCTCGGCGTCGTCGCGGGCATCACGCCGTTCAACTTCCCGGCGATGGTGCCGCTGTGGATGTTCCCGATCGCCATCGCCTGCGGCAACACCTTCGTGCTCAAGCCGAGCGAGAAGGACCCCTCGGCCGCCGTGAAGGTCGCCGAACTGCTCTCCGAGGCCGGTCTGCCGGACGGCGTCTTCAACGTCGTGCACGGTGACAAGGTGGCCGTGGACCGCCTCCTGGAGCACCCGGACGTCCAGGCGGTCTCCTTCGTCGGCTCCACCCCGATCGCCCGCTACATCCACACCACCGCCTCCGCCAACGGCAAGCGCGTGCAGGCGCTCGGCGGCGCCAAGAACCACATGCTGGTGCTGCCCGACGCCGACCTCGACGCGGCGGCCGACGCGGCGGTCAGCGCGGCCTACGGCTCGGCCGGCGAGCGCTGCATGGCGATCTCCGCGGTCGTCGCGGTCGGCGCCGTCGGTGACGAGCTGGTGGAGAAGATCCGCGAACGCGCCGAGAAGATCAAGATCGGCCCCGGCACCGACCCGTCCTCCGAGATGGGCCCGCTCATCACCAAGGCGCACCGCGACAAGGTCGCCTCCTACGTCGAGGGCGCGGCGGCCGAGGGCTGCGAGGTCGTCCTGGACGGCACCGGGTACACCGTCGACGGCCACGAGGACGGCCACTGGATCGGCCTCTCGCTGCTCGACCGGGTGCCGACCACCGCCAAGGCGTACCAGGACGAGATCTTCGGCCCGGTGCTGTGCGTGCTGCGCGCCGAGACCTACGAGGAGGGCGTGGCCCTCATCAACGCCTCGCCGTTCGGCAACGGCACCGCGATCTTCACCCGGGACGGCGGCGCGGCTCGCCGCTTCCAGCTGGAGATCGAGGCCGGCATGGTCGGCGTCAACGTGCCCATCCCGGTCCCCGTCGGCTATCACTCCTTCGGCGGCTGGAAGGACTCGCTCTTCGGCGACCACCACATCTACGGCAACGACGGCACGCACTTCTACACCCGCGGCAAGGTCGTCACCACCCGCTGGCCGGACCCGGCCGACGCCCCGGCGGGCGTGGACCTGGGCTTCCCGCGCAACCACTGAGGCGGCGCAACCACCAGGGCCGTGCAGACGCCCCCGGCCCGCCGAGCGACACGGCGGGCCGGGGGCGCCGGCGCGTCACCGGCGGGTCACTGGCCGATCGCCGCGTCCCGCTGCTCCCTGACCTGCTCGCTGAGGTCGCCGGTCTCGGCGGCGGGCGGAGCCGTGATCTCCTTGGTGGTCCCGAACTTCACGAAGTCCATCTTCACGGTCATCCCGGCACCGGTCTGCGACATCCGCACCGGCAGGTCCTTGCCGTCGACCCAGATGTCGCAGGTCATCTTCCCGCCGTTCGCCTCCAGGGCGGTGACGGCGGCCTTCTTCTCGGCCTCGGTGAGCTTGGACTTCTCGATGTGCTCCGCACCGACGCTGCCTCGGTAGTGGGTGGTCTCCTTGCCGAGGACGGTCTCCTCGCCGAGGTCCTCCACCTCCGAGGAAGCGGTCAAGTAGCGCAGCCCCGCCGTCGGATCCGCGTTGGCCGCGATGTTGTCGGCGCCCGCCTCGCCGGTCACTGCGGCGACGTCGACACGCATCCATTCCTTGTCCGCCAACGGGCCGGTCGACTGGGGATCGATGTCGTAGTAGTAGGCGCCGTCGACCATGATGAGCCGCGTCGTCGGGTCGTCCTGGAGGGCACTCATCTGGGCGGCGGCGGTGTCCATCTGGACGTCCATGGCCGCGCCGTCGCCCCAGGAGTACGTGCCGTCCATGGAGATCGGCTCGCCGCCGGTCGCCTCCAGCATGGTCGTCGTCCTGACCTCGGCGGAGCCCAGCTCCTCGGTCCGGTCGGTGGCCCGGGTGAGGGCCGCCATGACCGTGCTCGCCCTGTCCACGGCCTTGTCGGCCGTGTCCGCCGCCGTCTTCGCGCCGTCCGAACCGCACGCGGTCGCCGCCACCATCGCGGCCGCCGTGAGCCCCACCCAGGCCGCGGTGTACTTCAGCTTCATGGTCCCCACCCGTTGCCTTGTTCCTGTGGTTCAGCTGTGCGAAAGACTGTACCGGCCCCCACCGACAGCGTCCGGATACCGGACGACGGCACGCTTTTTCGCCCGGCCCCCTACGGTTCCCGCACGGCCCAAAGGCCCGTCGGGTCAAGGGGCATGTTGCCGTTTCCGGATGTACGGACGGTAGCGATCAACGGTTTCCGTAGGTAAACACCCATTGACGCAGCGGTTTTCGTCGCGATTCCATGTGGCGTCGGGAGCGAACCAGAACGACGTACGACCCAGCCGCCGGAGGCGATAGCGCTCCCTCGCGAACCACGCCGCACGAGTCGACCGGAACCGCTCCATGACCGACACGCTCCGCCCCGTCGAGACCGCCGCCGCGCCCCCGGACGCCCCGGCCCCTCCGGAGTCCCGGACGCTGAAGCGTTCCATCGGGGTCGTCGGCGGCACCCTCCTGACGCTCTCGTGCGTGACCCCCGCCTCCACCCTGTTCGTGGTCGTCCCCGACCTCTTCGGCACGCTCGGCACCGCCACCGCGCTCACCATCGCCATCGGGTCGCTGCTCTGCGTCGCCGTGGCGTTCTGCTACTCGGAGTTGGGCACCCTCGTCCCGAGTGCGGGCGGCGAGTACGCCATGGTCTCGACGCTGGCCGGACGGGCGGCGGGCTGGCTGGTCTTCGTGCTGTCCCTGCTGGTCGTCATGATCGTGCCGCCGGTGATCGCCATGGGCACGGCCGACTACCTCGAACCGGTCCTGCACCTCGACCCGTCCCTGGCCGGGGCCGGGGTCATGCTGCTCGCCACCCTCGCGGGCCTGCTCGACCTGAGGGCCAACGCCTGGATCACCGGCGTCTTCCTGGTCCTCGAGGTCATCGCCGCGGCCGTCGTCGCGGTGCTGGGCTTCGCCCACGCCGAGCGCGGCCCCGGCAGCCTCCTGTCGATGGAGGTGGGCGGAGCCCAAGGCGGCACGGACCCCGTGACGGCGATGCTGGTCGTCTCCGGGCTCGCCATCGCCCTCTTCGTCACGCAGGGCTTCTCCACCGCCGTCTACCTCTCCGAGGAACTGGAGAACCCGCGCCGCAACGTGGCCCGTACGGTCCTGGCCACCCTCGCCATCTCCGCCGTGATCATCCTGGTCCCGGTCGTCGCCCTCACCCTCGGCGCCTCCGACCTGGCCGAGCTGACCGGCGGCGACATCGGCGCCATGGTCACCGCCTGGTCCAACTCCGCCGTCGGCACCTTCGTCAGCCTCTGCGTGGCCCTCGCCATCGTCAACGCCGGCATCGTCATGGTCATCCAGAACTCGCGCGTCCTGTTCGCCTCCGCCCGCGACAAGGCCTGGCCCGCCCCGGTCAACGGACTCTTCGCCAGGCTCGGCCGGTTCGGCTCCCCGTGGGTCGCCACCCTCGCCGTCGGCGTCCCCGGCGCCGCGCTGTGCTTCGTCGACCTGGACACCCTGTACGGCGTCACCGGCGTCTCCGTCACCGCGATGTACCTGCTCGTGGCCGGCGCCGCCCTCGGGGCCCGGCGCGGCGCCCACCGGCACGCGCGCGCGTGGCGCATGCCCCTGTGGCCGGCGATGCCGGTCCTGCTGATCGCGGTCCTCGCCTACGTCCTGACCCAGCAGGAGCCGAGCCACCTCCTGTGGACCGGCGGCATCGCGGCCGTCGCCACCCTGTACTGGGCCCTGTACCTGCGCCCACGCCGCGCCACACGCTGGCTGGTAACCGTCCCACAGGACGTACGAGAGCCCGCCGGTCCGTAACACCGGGCGGGGGCCCGGGGCGTCCCATCCGGCTGGGAGGACCCATCGGGTCCGGACGCCCACCGGGCTCGGGCCCGGACGCCCACCGGGCTTGGGACAGCCCCCCGGATCGTGGCATCCGCGCCGGTTCTGGGAGGGCCCATCGGGCCGGGGGGGGAGCCCATCGGCCGGGACGGCTCACCGTGCCGGGCAGCCCCCGGGCCGTGGCGTCCGCCGGTTCTGAGAAGCCCCCCGCGCCGGGACGGCGCACTGAGCCGGGACAGCCCGCCGGATCAGTGGCGTCCGCCCGTTTCTGGAGGGCCACCGGCCCGGGGCAGCCCATCGGCCGGGACGGCTCACCGGGCCGAGGCAGCCCCCGGGCCGTGGCATCCGCCGTTTCTGGGACGCCCCCCGCGCAGGGAGAGAAGCCCGGCGGCCCGCCGGAGCCTGACCGGTCCGCCGGAGCCTGACCGGCGCGCCGGGTCCCGACCGTTCTGCCGGGCTCCGCCCGGACTACCGCGCCCGTGGTACGCGCCGCCGGTCGCGTACTTCCGTGGGAGGGGCGCCGGTTCAGCCCCGGGGCGGCCCCCGTTGTCGGCGGCGGCCCGTACCGTTGACGCATGGATCTTCGACTGCCCCGCGTGCGAGGGCTGCTACGGGGGCCGCGGCGGATGCTCTCCGCCGCGGCCGCCGTCGTCGTGCTCGCCGGCGCCGGGACGTGGACGGCCGTCGCCGGTGACGACCCGGCACCGGTGCGGCGCGCCGACCGGGCCGTGGCGGTGGGCGACGGAGTGCGCCTGGACACCTCGTACTTCACGGCGGGCTCCGGCGGCCGCCGCCCGGCCGTCCTGCTCGCGCACGGCTTCGGCGGCAGCAAGGACGACGTACGGGAGCAGGCCGAGGACCTCGCCCGGGACGGGTACGCGGTCCTGACCTGGTCGGCGCGCGGCTTCGGGAAGTCCACGGGGAAGATCGGGCTGAACGCGCCGGACGGCGAGGTCGCCGACGTCTCCCGCCTGCTCGACTGGCTCGCGGAGCAGCCCCAGGTCGAGCTGGACAAGGACGGCGATCCCCGCGTCGGCATCGCGGGCGGCTCCTACGGCGGCGCTGTCGCGCTGCTCGCCGCCGGGCACGACGCCCGCGTGGACGCCGTCGCCCCGGCGATCACCTACTGGAACCTGGCGGACGCGCTGTTCCCGAACGGCGTCTTCAAGAAGCTGTGGGCGGGCATCTTCGTCAACTCGGGCGGCGGCTGCGACCGGTTCGAGGCGGACCTGTGCCGCATGTACCAGCGGGTCGCCGAGTCCGGTACGCCCGACGCCGAGGCGGTGAAGCTCCTCGAGGCGCGCAGCCCGCAGGCGGTGGGCGAGCGGATCAAGGTGCCCACCCTGCTCATGCAGGGGCAGACCGACTCCCTCTTCCCGCTCGGCCAGGCCGACGCCGCGGCGAAGGCGATCCGGGCCAACGGCGCCCCCGTGGACGTCGACTGGATCGCGGGCGGCCACGACGGCGGTGACATGGAGACCGACCGCGTCCAGGCACGCATCGACGGCTGGTTCGACCGCTACCTCAAGGACGACAAGGGCGCCGACACCGGCCCCGCCTTCCGCGTCACCCGCACCGGAGGCGTCGACTCCACCGACGGGCAGGCCCAGTTGCGCGGCGCGAGCGCCGACCACTACCCGGGCCTGGCCAACGGGCAGCGCTCCGTGCCCCTGCGCGGCCGCGAGCAGAGCGTCGACAATCCGGCCGGCGCCAACCCGCCCGCCGTCTCCGCACTGCCCGGCATCGGCGGCGCCGGCGGGCTCTCCCAGCTCTCCTCGCTCGGCGTCGGGATCTCCCTGGACTTCCCGGGCCAGTACGCCGCGTTCGAGTCCGCCCCGGTCGGCGACGACCTGCGGATCACCGGTTCCCCGACGGCCACCGTCCACGTCCGCTCCACCACCGAGGACGCCGTCCTCTTCGCCAAGGTGTACGACGTCGGCCCCGGCGGCACCTCGCCCGTGCTCCCGTCGCAGCTGGTAACCCCCGTCCGCGTCGAGGACGCCAAGGCGGGCAAGGACGTCACGGTCACCCTCCCGGCGATCGACCACGAGGTGCAGAAGGGCCACCGGCTCCGCCTGGTCCTCGCCTCCACCGACCTCGGCTACGCCTCCCCGGCCGCCCCGGCGACGTACACCGTCTCCCTCGAGGGCGACCTGAAGGTGCCGACCGCCCCCGGCGTCACGACCGCCGCCGCACCACTCCCCGCCTGGGTGTGGTGGCTGCCCCTGGCCGGTGCCGCCGTCGCCCTGGCCCTGCTGTGGACCGGCCGCCGCCGCACCGCCGCGCCCGCGCCCGACCCGGCGCTCGCCGACGTACCCCTGCAGATCACCGGCCTGAGCAAGCGCTACGCCGGGTCCACCGAGCGGTACGCGGTGCGGGAGCTGTCCTTCCGCGTGGAGAAGGGCCAGGTCCTCGGCCTGCTCGGGCCCAACGGCGCGGGCAAGACCACCACCCTGCGGATGCTGATGGGCCTGATCAAGCCGGACGACGGCGAGATCCGGGTCTTCGGCCACGCCATCCGCCCCGGCGCCCCGGTCCTGTCCCGGGTCGGCGCATTCGTCGAGGGCGCCGGCTTCCTGCCGCACCTGTCCGGCCGGGAGAACCTGGAGCTGTACTGGCGGGCGACCGGCCGCCCGCCCGAGGACGCCCACCTCGACGAGGCCCTGGAGATCGCCGGCCTCGGCGACGCGCTCGCCCGCGCGGTACGCACCTACTCCCAGGGCATGCGCCAGCGCCTCGCCATCGCCCAGGCCATGCTCGGCCTGCCCGACCTCCTCATCCTCGACGAGCCGACCAACGGCCTGGACCCGCCCCAGATCCGCGAGATGCGCGAGGTGATGATCCGCTACGCCGCCGCCGGGCGCACCGTCATCGTCTCCAGCCACCTCCTTGCCGAGGTCGAGCAGTCCTGCACCCACCTCGTGGTCATGGACCGGGGCCGGCTGGTCCAGGCGGGCCCGGTCGCCGAGATCGTCGGTTCCGGCGACACCCTCCTGGTCGGCACCGGCCTGCCCGTGGACGAACCGCTCGTGGACAAGGTCGCCGCCCTGCCGGGCGTGGCCTCGGTCGTGCACACCGACGACGGGCTCCTGGTCCGCCTCGACCCCGGCGGCACCGCACCCGGCCTGGTCGCCGAACTGGTCCGGCTCGAGGTGCCCGTGGCGTCGGTCGGCCCGCACCGCCGCCTGGAGGACGCCTTCCTCACCCTGATCGGAGGTTCCGCATGAGCACGCCCACCAAGCCGGCCACGACCGGGCCCGCGCCCGGCCCGGCGTCGGCGTCCGAGTCCGCGTACGGCTACCGGGCGGGCCGCACCCTCCCCCTGCGGGTGGAGCTGGTGCGCCAGCTCAAGCGGCGCCGCACCCTGGTCATGGGCGCGATCCTCGCCGTGCTGCCGTTCGTGCTCGTCGTCGCCTTCGCGATCGGCGGCGAGCCCGAGGGCCCCGGCGACCGCATCACCCTCATGGACACCGCCACCGCCTCCGGCGCCAACTTCGCGGCCGTCAACCTCTTCGTCTCGGCGGGCTTCCTGCTGGTCGTCCCCGTCGCCCTGTTCTGCGGGGACACCGTGGCCTCCGAGGCGAGCTGGTCCTCCCTGCGCTACCTGCTCGCCGCGCCGGTGCCGCGCGCCCGGCTGCTCGCCTCCAAGCTGGCCGTCGGGCTCGGGCTGAGCCTGGCCGCGATGGTGCTGCTGCCCCTGGTGGCGCTGGCCGTGGGCACCGTCGCCTACGGCTGGGGACCGCTGGCCATCCCCACGGGCGGCTCGCTCGCCCCGGGCACGGCCGCGCAGCGCCTGGTGGTGGTCGTGGCGTACATCTTCGTCTCCCAACTGGTCACCGCCGGGCTCGCCTTCTGGCTCTCCACCCGGACCGACGCCCCGCTGGGCGCGGTCGGCGGCGCCGTCGGTCTCACCATCGTCGGCAATGTCCTGGACGCCGTGACGGCGCTCGGCCACTGGCGCGACTTCCTGCCCGCGCACTGGCAGTTCGCCTGGGCGGACGCCGTCCAGCCGAACCCGGAGTGGTCCGGCATGATCCAGGGCACGGCGGTCTCGGTCACGTACGCGCTGGTGCTGTTCGCCCTGGCCTTCCGGGGTTTCGCCAGGAAGGACGTCGTCTCCTAGGACAGCGGAGGGATCACCCGCCGGTCTCGGCGGGACGCCCCCGTGCCCGCTTCGAGACACAGCCGTAACGCCCCGTGCCGCACGTTTCGCCCCGCCGCCCCGTCACAGTCACGTACACCGGCGCCGACGAAGCACAGGGGGAATTGACGATGAACCGGTACGGGACACACGGGAAGCGGGGGCGGCGCGGCGCGACCGCGCTGCTCGCGCTGACCCTGGCGGGCGGGCTGCTGCTCACCGGCTGCGGAGGAGACGACGACGCGTCCGGCGGGGCGAAGGACACCACGGCCGACTCGCGGCGCCGCGGCTCGGCCCCGATGCCCCCACCCGACCGCCCGCGCGGCGAACAGCGCTACGACGGCGGCACCAGCACCGGCGAGGGGGAGAAGAACGGCGACTCCCGCGAGATCGCGCCGGACCCCGACCACCTCTCCACCTTCGCCCTCGACGTGGACACCGCCTCCTACGGCTACGCCCGCCGCACCCTGTCCGAGGGCCGGCTGCCCGACCCGGCCACGGTCCGCCCCGAGGAGTTCGTCAACAGCTTCCGCCAGGACTACGAGCGCCCCGACGGCGACGGCTTCTCGGTGACCGTGGACGGCGCCCGCACCGACGACGAGGACTGGTCGCTGGTCCGCGTCGGCCTGGCCACCCGCTCCGCCGAGGGGCGGGACGAACGCCCGCCGGCCGCACTGACCTTCGTCATCGACGTCTCCGGCTCCATGGCCGAGCCCGGCCGCCTCGACCTCGCCCGGAAGGCGCTGGGGACCATGACCGACCGGCTGCGCGACGACGACTCCGTCGCGCTCGTCACCTTCAGCGACGAGGCCGAGACCGTCCTGCCCATGACCCGGCTCGGCGACCACCGCGGCCGCGTCCACGACGCGATCGACGGTCTGGAGCCGGCCGAGTCCACCAACCTCGGCGCGGGCGTCGAGGCCGGCTACGGGACCGCCGTGGAGGGCCGCCGCGAGGGCGTCACCAACCGCGTCGTCCTCGTCTCCGACGCACTCGCCAACACCGGCGACACCGACGCGGACACCATCCTCGAACGCGTCGCCACCGAGCGCCGCGAGCACGGCATCACCCTCTTCGGCGTCGGCGTCGGCAGCGACTACGGCGACGCCCTGATGGAACGCCTCGCCGACAAGGGCGACGGCCACACCGCGTACGTCTCCACCACCGAGGACGCCCACGAGGTGTTCTGCGAGCAACTCCCGCGCCACATCGAGCTGACCGCGCGCGACGCCAAGGCCCAGGTCGCCTTCGACCCCGAGACCGTCGCCGAGTTCCGCCTCGTCGGCTACGACAACCGCCAGGTCGCCGACGAGGACTTCCGCGACGACCGCGTCGACGGCGGCGAGGTCGGCCCCGGCCACACGGTCACCGCCCTGTACGCCGTCCGCACCAGGCCCGGCGCCGACGGCCACCTCGCCACGGCCACCGTCCGCTGGCTGGACCCCGACAGCCGGGACCCGCACGAGGAGTCCGGCGCCGTGGAGACCGACGCCCTCGGCGAGTCGGTCTGGGACGCGGAGCGCGGGCTGCGGGTCACGGCGACCGCCGCGTACTTCGCCGACGCCCTCCGGTCCGCGGACGGCGACCGGAGTTCCCTGCCGGGCGCGCCGGACCTGTCCGAACTGTCCGAGCGGGCCGACGGCCTGGCCGGCCGCACCGGGGACGAGGACCTGCGCGAGCTGGCCGAGGCGATCGAAGAGGCGGACCGGCTGGCCTGACCCGACGGTGGCGGGGTGCGCCCATTGACGTTTCCTTACGCGTGAGTAAGTTTACTCTGGAGTAAGTTTGTGAGCGAGTACACGTGAAGCACGTCAGTCCGACCGCGACCGGGAGCCGTCATGGGCGTACGCAGGGACCTGAAACGGGCGAGAGACCGCGGTGACCTGGCGTCCCGCACGAGGACCGAGACCGTCACGGACGCCGGCGGCACCGTCCGCGAGGCCCGCACCGCCCCCCTCGCGCCCCGTCCCAGCGAGGGCAGCACCGCCGACATCCCGTTCACCAACGCGGCCGAGGCCCCCGGCGCGGTGGTCCTGCGCCGCCAGGTGGACGATGCCTGGCGGCCCGTCACCGCGGCGGAGTTCGCCCGCGAGGTGACCGCCGTCGCCAAGGGCCTGATCGCGGCGGGCCTGGAACCCGGCGGCCGGGTCGCCGTCATGTCCCGCACCCGCTACGAGTGGACGGTCCTGGACTTCGCCGTCTGGGCGGCCGGCGGCCAGACCGTCCCCGTGTACGCCACCTCCTCGGCCGACCAGGTCGAGTGGATCGTCCGCGACTCCGGCGCCCGGCACGTCGTCACCGAGACCGCCGCCAACACCGCCACCGTCCTGACCGGCACCGCCGGCCACCCCGAGCACCCGCGCGTCTGGGAACTCGACGCCGGCGCGCTCGCCGACCTCACCGCCCTCGGCCTGGGCGTGAGCGACGAGGAGGTCACCAAGCGCCGCACCGCGCTGACCCCGGACGCGGTCGCCACCGTCTGCTACACCTCCGGCACCACCGGACGCCCCAAGGGCTGCGTCCTCACCCACGCCAACCTGCACGCCGAGGCCGCCAACACGGTCGAACTGCTGCACCCGATCTTCAAGGAGGTCACCGGCCAGACCGCCTCGACCCTCCTCTTCCTCCCCCTCGCCCACATCCTGGGCCGCACCATCCAGATCGCCTGCCTGCTGGCCCGCATCGAGATCGGCCACTTCCCGAGCATCAAGCCGGACGAACTGCGCCCCGCGCTCAAGTCGTTCCGCCCGACCTTCCTGGTCGGCGTCCCGTACCTGTTCGAGAAGATCCACGACACCGGCCGGGCGACCGCCGAGAAGATCGGCCGCGGCGCCTCCTTCGAACGCGCCCACCGCCTCGCCGTCCGCTTCGGCGCCGCGCACCTGGAACGCTTCCTGGGCCGAGGCAAGGGCCCCACCCTCGGCCTGTGGGCCGGCTGGGCCCTGTACGACCTGCTGGTCTACCGCCGGGTCCGGGGCGAGCTGGGCGGCCGGATGCGCTACGCCATCAGCGGCGGCTCCCCGCTGGAGAGCGACCTCAACCTGTTCTTCTACGCCGCCGGAATCATGGTCTACGAGGGCTACGGCCTGACCGAGACCACCGCGGCCGCCACCATCGTCCCGCCGCTCGGCCCCCGCCCCGGCACGGTCGGCCCGCCGGTCCCGGGCACCGCCGTGCGCATCGCGGACGACGGCGAGGTGCTGGTCAAGGGCGGCATCGTCTTCGGCGCCTACCGGGGCAACCCGGAGGCCACCGAGGCGGCCCTCACCGACGGCTGGTTCGCCACCGGCGACCTCGGCTCCCTCGACGCCGACGGCTACCTCACCATCACCGGCCGCAAGAAGGACCTGCTGGTCACCTCCGGCGGCAAGAACGTCTCCCCGGCCGTCCTGGAGGACCGCCTGCGCAGCCGCCCGCCCGTCGCCCAGTGCCTGGTCGTCGGCGACAACCGGCCCTACGTCGCCGCGCTGATCACCCTCGACCCGGAGGCGGTCGCCCACTGGCTGGCGGTGCGGAAGCTGCCCGCCGGCACCCCGCTGTCCGAGCTGGTGCGGGACGAGGGGATGCGCGCCGACGTCCAGAAGGCCGTCGACCACGCCAACGCGGCCGTCTCCCGCGCCGAGTCGATCCGCGCCTTCCGGCTGATCGAGGGTGAGTTCACCGAGGAGAACGGGCTGCTGACCCCGTCCCTGAAGGTGAAGCGGCACGCGGCGGTCGAGGCGTACGCGGCCGAGATCGAGGCGCTGTACGCGACCCCGGCACGCTGATCCCGCCGATCCCGCCGATCCCGCTGGTCACCATCCGGGCGCCGAGGGCGTGCGAAAGGGGCGGTCCGCCGATGTGCTCGGCGGACCGCCCCCGGCGCGTACCGGCGCCTGCCGTGCTCAGCCCTCGCCGTTGGCGGACAGGATCGAGACGTCCTCCAGCAGGTGGGCCAGCGCACCGTCGCGCTTGGCCTGCGTGGAGTTCTCGGCGCACTGCTGGTTCATGTCGTCGCCCAGGACGTTGAGGTCCTGGATCGGCACGAGACCGATGACGCTGACCGGGATGTCGCTGACCGCGATGCAGGGCTTGTTGAACGAGCCCTGGATGAGCGCCATCTGCGGGCTCATGTTGCCCGTGGTCATCGAGTTGCCGAAGTACTGCGAGGCGCCGTTCCCGTTGGCCGCGACGGGACCGCTGTCGTCGCCGATCGCCATCGCCTGCGGGGCCGCGGCAGCGGAGGCGCCCATGACGGAGGCGGCGATCGCCGCGTAGGCAACTACCTTCTTGATCACTGGCCAGTCCTTTCTGAGGAAACCCCGTTCGCCGGAGCGCACTGGTCAACTCCGTGAGTCCGTCCGGGTTTCTCCCGTTCACTCCGACGGCGGACATCGGGAAGTGTGTACGGGTCCGCGTTTCCCCCGGGGATTCCCGGCGATTCCCGCGCCGATTCGGAGATGCCGTGCGGGCCAACCGGGTGAACGCCCGCAACCAATCATGGCGCACCGGGTTGATGAGGCCGTAGGACAGTGCGTCGCTACGACGAAAGGAACGCGAAGTGCTCAAGAAGGCAATGGTCGCCGCGGCGGCTGCCGCTTCTGTGATCGGCATGTCGGCTGCCGCCGCTCCCCAGGCCCTGGCCATCGGGGACGACAACGGGCCGGCCGTGGCCAACGGCAACGGCGCCGAGTCGGCGTTCGGCAACTCGGCCACCAAGGGTGACATGAGCCCCCAGCTGTCGCTGGTCGAGGGCACGCTGAACAAGCCGTGCCTCGGTGTCGAGGACGTCAACGTCGCCGTCATCAACCTCGTGCCGATCCAGGACATCAACGTTCTGGCGGACGACCTGAACCAGCAGTGCGCGGACAACTCCACGCAGGCCAAGCGCGACGGCGCCCTGTCGCACGTCCTGGAGGACCTGTCGGTCCTCTCGGCGAACGGCGAGGGCCGCTGAGCCCAGCTCCGCCCGGTCCGGGCGGCCCGCTGATTTCCGCGTGGGCCGCCCGGCCGTGAACGGAACGGGATTTCGCCGGGGAGCGGATCGACGTCGTCGCTCTCCTGGGGGAACGGCCGGACCGTGTCGTGAGGCATCCGAGTGAATTTCGGGGTGTCATACGTTCGGTAGTTTCTCCGGCCGTCAATTCCTCGTTTGCAGGCTGCAGGTCATGGTGCGAGCCGTCAATGCTGTGCTCGCGCGGTTTCGGCCGTCATTCAGGCATGACCGCAGAGAAGGGAAAGTTCATGAAGAAGAGCGCTGCTGTCGTCGCGGGCGCGATCATGGCCCTCGGCATGGCCTCTCCGGCCTTCGCCGACGCCGGCGCCGAGGGTGCCGCCGTAGGCTCCCCGGGCGTCCTGTCCGGCAACGTCGTCCAGGTCCCCGTGCACGTTCCCGTCAACGTGTGCGGCAACAGCATCAACGTGATCGGTCTGCTGAACCCCGCGTTCGGCAACACGTGCGTGAACGACTGACGTCGTTCCGCACCAGCCGACCGGCTGCGTCGGGGCCGGCCTTGGCCAACTCGTTTGGTTCGGGGCCGGCCTTTCCCCTTTCTGCAGCCCGTCCCCCGGATCGTTCTCCAGCCATCTCTCATCCATCCAGCAGGAAGACAACAGAGTGCGACAGACCCTGAGCAGGGGGATGGTCGCGGCTGCCGCCGCGACGGGCATCCTTTCCCTGTGCGGCAGCCCCGCCCTTGCCGACTCGCATGCGGACGGTGCCGCCACGAACTCGCCGGGCGCCGTGTCCGGCAACGCCCTCCAGGTCCCCGTCGACGTGCCCGTGAACGCCTGCGGCAACACCGTCGACGTGATCGCCGCGCTGAACCCGGCCTTCGGCAACGAGTGCGAGAACGCCTCGGACGAGCAGACCGGCGGCCACGGCGGCGGATACGGCGAGGACACCTCGACGTCGGACGCGTCGGACGCCTCGGACCCGGCGGCCTCGTCCGGCTCCGGCGCCCACGCGGACGGCGCGACCCACGGTTCGCCCGGCGTCGACTCCGGCAACACCACGCAGGTCCCGGTCGACGTGCCGGTCAACCTCTGCGGCAACACCGTCGACGTGATCGCCGCGCTGAACCCGGTGTTCGGCAACGAGTGCGAGAACTCCGCGGAGGAGCCCCCCGGCTACGGCGAGGAGGAGCCCCCGCCCCCCACCACGCCCCCGGGCTACGGCGAGGAGGAGCCCCCGCCGCCCACCGACGAGGAGCCGCCGCCCCCCGGTGAGGAGGAGCCCCCGCCGCCCACCGAGGAGGAGCACACCCCGCCGGCTCCGCAGACGGAGCAGCCGCCCGTGCTGGCCGAGACCGGCAGCGAGGGCACGCTGGGTGCCGCGGCCGCGGGTGCCGTGTTGATCGCCGGCGGAGCGATCCTGTACCGCCGGGGCCGGGCCGCCGCCGGGCGCTGACCCCGCCCTGCTCGCCCAGACACCCCGGACACCCCCGGCGGTCCCGCACGGACCGCCGGGGGTGTCGTGCCGTTCGCCCTCCCGGCGGCCCGTGGCGCGTCAGCGGGTGCCCGCCCGGTCCGCGTCGCGACGGCCGGTGGGGCCCGGGCGGTCCCGGTGGTCCTCGTCCGGGCGGTCGGCGACGCCGGTGCGGTCCGCGGCCGGTGCGGAGGCCTGGCGCACGACGCGGGCCCGGGCCTGCGCCCCGGCCTGCGGGCGGGCCTCGCTCCGGTGCACGCGGTCCCGCAGCCGGGCGCTCGCATGACGGCCCCACAGCGCCCACAGGGCCCTGCCCGGCGCCCGGTCGTCCCGGGCGTACCAGGCCAGCTCCCGGCCCCCGCGCCCCTCACGGGCCGGACGCAGCGCGCTCAGCGGCGCGTAGTTCTCCACCACGAACACCCGCCCCGGCCGCGCCGCCCCCTCCGGCAGCGGACGGTGGGTCAGGTCCAGGTGCAGGGCCCGTACGACGTCCAGCCCCGCGGTGTCGGCGAAGAGCCGGAACTGGGCGCCGGGACGCGGGTTGAAGTCGAGCAGGTGATAGCGGCCGGTCGTACCGCAGCGGCGGAAGTCGAGGTCGAGGACGCCCCGGTAGCCCAGCTCGGCGACGATCCGCTCGGCGAGCGCCCGCACCTCGGGGTTCGGCGTCCAGCGGCCCACCGCCGTCAGACCGGCGACGCGCGGCCTGGCCCGGGTCTTGCGGCCGGGACCGCCCGCCCGGACCGCGCCCGAGCGGTCGGCGTACCCGTGGAAGAACCAGTCCCGGTCGGGGCCCGGCGGCAGGAACGCCTGGAGCAGCAGCCGGCTGCCCGCCTCCTCCGCCCGCCGGTACAGCTCCCCGGCCTCCCGTGCCGAGCGCACCAGCACCGTGCTGCGCAGCCCGCCGCCCGGCGGCACCAGCCAGGGCCGGCTCCACTTCGCCACCACCGGCAGCCCCAGCCGCCACGCCGCGCGCGCCGCCTCCGCCGCGCCGTCGGGGACGACGGTCTCGGGGTGCGGGAGGTCCAGGGCCGCGCACACACCGGCCAGCTCCGCCTTGTCGGCCACGCGCTCCGCGAGCCCGCCCGGCTGGTCCGGCAGCAGGAACGCGGGCGCCAGTTCCGCCCGCGCCCGGCCCACCGCCACGGCACACGCGTCGTCCATCGGGATCAGTACGGCGGGGCGGGCGATCCGCGCGGCGACGCGGCGCAGGACCACCGCGATCTCGGCGGGCGACGCGCCGGGCGGCGGCGGGGTGTGCAGCCCGCTCAGGTAGCGGGAGGCGCGGACCGGGCTCCCGGCGCAGTCGGCGACCACGTGCACGTCCACGCCCGCGCGGCCGAGGGAACGCACGGCACCCAGTGTTCCGTGGTGAAAGGGATTCCGGTCGGTCCGCAGCACTACGGCGGGGACACGGGTGTCGAGCAGCGACACGGGAGACATCCTTCGGATTCGGGCTGGTTCGAGGGAGTACCGGGGCGATTCACCGGTGCGGGCGATCACCGCACTCGAACGCCGTAACGGCGGTGGCGTGATGGCATTTCATATGACTGAGTGTCAGTAACGGGGACCGGACCAACGATCTAAGGAGGCCGGCATGGCCGTACGGCAGTCACGGGCCCGCTCCGGGCGTCGGCCGGCGCACGCCGCCGCGGTGGCGGTGATCGCGGCGGCGGCCTTCCTGGCCGCGGGCCCCGGTGCGGCCGCCGGCGAACCGGCCGCACCCGCAACCGAACCGGCCGCGCCTGCACCCGAACCCGGCCCGGAGGCCGCACCCGAGCCCGGCCCCGAAGCCGCCCCCGCCTTCGGCGCGTACCTGGACTACGGCCCGCGCGGCGTGGCCCGGATGGCCGCGCTGAGCCACTGGCTGGGCGGCGCCGAACTGCGCGTCGGCCACACCTACCTGCCCGGCGACCGCTGGAGCAACATCGAGGGCGCCCCCGGCTTCCTCGACGTGTGGGCCGACTGGCGCACCCGCAAGGCCGACCGGATGCTCGTCCTCAACGTGCCCATGATGGAGCGCAACGAGGAGCACGTCGACGACGACGAGGTGCGCGAACTGCTGCGCCAGGGCGCCGCCGGACGCTTCGACCACCACTTCCGCGCCCTCGCCGAACGCCTCGTCGCGCTCAAGGTGCCGGACACGGTCCTGGTGCTCGGCTGGGAGATGAACGGCACCACGTACACCCACCGCTGCGGACCCGACCCCGAGGCCTGGAAGACGTACTGGAAGCGCATCGTCACCACCATGCGCGCGGTGCCCGGCCAGAAGTTCCGGTTCGACTTCGCGCCCAGCCGCGGCCGGGACGCCGTGCCCTGGACGCAGTGCTACCCCGGGGACGACACGGTCGACATCATCGGCATGGACTCCTACGACCAGCCGCGCGGCATGACGTTCGACGAACAGGTGAAGGAGCCCTACGGACTCCAGGCGCACGTGGACTTCGCGAAGGCGCACGGCAAGCCCGTCTCCTACCCGGAGTGGGGGCTGTTCCGCAACGGCGACAACGCCGCGTACATGCGGGGCATGCTCGCCTGGATGGACGAGCACAAGCCCGTCTACAACACGGTCACCGACTACTGCCCGCACGGCGTCTGGCAGTGCGACGACAACCCCCGCTCCACCGCCGTCTACCGGTCGGTGCTCTTCGGCCGCACCGACGAGACGGAACCGACGGTCCCGGAGCCCGGTACGTCCACCCCGCCCGCGCCCCCCGCACCACCGGTGCCCCCGGTGCCGTCCACCGCGCCCGAGCATTCGGCCGACTGCTCGCCGCTGGAACTGGGCGACTGGGTGGAGCACTGGCTCGGCGGGAAGCTGTGTCTGCGCCTGGACTGGTACTCGCGCGAGAAGCACGAGAAGTAGGGGCGCGCGGAGGATGCCACGGCGGTGGCGGACCCGGTCAGGTGCCGCCACCGTCGTGCTCCCTCCGCTCCTCCCGCCGCCGCAGCAGCTCCTTGCCCCGCCGTCGCGCCGCCGCGTCGCACAGCGCCGCCGCGAGCAGCGGGGCCGTGCGGCGGCGGGCCAGCAGCAGCCGCTGGTTCGGCACCGGCTCCGGACACCAGCGGTGCTTGTACGGCTCGTCGCCCCGCAGCAGGCTCAGCGTGCCGCGGCCCGGCGCCCGTGCGTACGAGGCGCACGCGTCCAGCAGCATCACCGCCACGTCCGCCTTCCGTTCCCGCAGCCGGGGATGCGCGCCGTAGAGGTAGCCGCCGGCCAGCCGGGGCGACAGCAGCGTCACGTCCACGGCCACCACCTCGTCGGCCATCCGGAACTCGGTGACCACCGCGTCCCCGGACCGCACCATCGGGCCCACCGCCCGCACCAGGTGCTCGCGGAAGCGGGGGAGCAGGTGCTCGCCGGTCACCTTCCGCCCCCGCCACTGCAACCGGTGCAGTTCGAGGAGGCGCCGCACCGCCGCGTCCGCCTCGTCGGGCAGGACGGGCCGGCTCTTGACGCCGAGCGCGTCCAGTCGGCGCAGCTGGGCGCGGACCCGCTGCCTGGCCTTGGCCGAGGGCAGCCGGGCGACCAGCTCGTCCAGCGGGAGGGCGGGCAGTTCCAGGCAGAGCGAGTCGTCCAGCCGGCGCCGGGGCCCGCGCCAGCGTGCGTAGACCTGTTCGGCGGCGGCGCCCGGCCGCACCTCGCGCAGGTCGACCAGCGCGGTGCGGGCCGCCGCCGCCAGGCCCGTGGTGAGCGCGGCCACGGCGGCCGGGCCGCGCCCGTCGTCCAGCAGGACGTCCCCGTAGTCCGAGATCGCCCCGCCCAGCGGCACCAGCGCCGGCACCGGACGCCGTACGAGCATCAGCGGAGCGGCGGCGACCAGTTCGCGGCCGTCGCGGGCCAGCACCAGCCGCAGCCGGCCGGGCGAGCCGTACGAACGCCACCAGGAGCGGAGCCAGGCGTGGCTCTGGAACGGCGTGGCGGTCGCACATCTGCCGTACAGCCGCCGCCACTCGGCGGCCAGGCCCGCGAAGACGCGCTCGTCGGTGACCAGTTCGATCGTGTGGCCGGGCGGGAGCGGACCCGGGTGCGGGGGCCCCGGCCGGGTCACAGCTGTCCGCGGCCGTCGGCGGCCGACGCCGGTCCGGGTACGGCGGCCGGCGTGCGCCCGGGCCCCCGGCCGGAGCGGCGCGGCCGGACCAGCAGGGCGAGGCCGCCGAGGAGACCGCCCGCGCTCGCGCCCACCAGGCCCGTCACGGCGGCGGACGGCGAGGACGACTCGGTGGGCTCGGTGGCCCGGGCGAACTGCCGCAGCTCCACGTGGGTGTCGTCGGCGGCGGCGTCCGCGTGCTTGGTCAGGGCGCGGGCGACCGCGTTGGCCATGTCGGCGGCCTCCTCCGGGTCGGCGGAGGTGGCCGTCACCGAGACCATCGGCGCGTCCGGCGAGGTGGCGGTGCGCACACTCCGCTCCAGGTCCGCCACCGGCACGTGGGCCCACATCTGCGCGTCCCCGAGCACCGCGAGCTGGGTGGCGACCCGGCCGTAGGCCTGCGCGAAGCCCAGCGCGGACGCGGGGTCGGACTGGTCGGAGGGCACGGCGACGACGTAACTCGTCGCCGTGTACTGCGGGGTGACGACCAGGCCGTACCCGGCGCCGAGCAGGCCGCCGGCGAGGACGCCGGCCGCCAGTGCCGACCAGGGCGGCAGGGAACGCAGGCGGCCCGGGACACGGCGCAGGGCGGTCCTGGCGCGCTCCCTGCGTGCGGGCGCGGGTGCGGGTGCGGGGGCCTCGGGGTCCGTCGCGGGCTGGGCCGGGGACTGGGTGAGGGGCTCGGTCATACGGAACTGACTCCCTGGGACGCCGGGGAAGGGGACGGGGGCAGCGGTTGCGCGAGAGTGGTCGCGTAGACGTCCATCAACCGGGCGGCGCTGCGGGTGACGCAGTAGTGGCGGGCCGCCTCGGGCGCGCCGCGCGTGCCGGGGACCGGGCCGCCGGAGGCGCGGGTCCCGGCGAGGGCGCGCGCGAACTCCCCGGCGCCGCCGCCGTCGACGCGCCGTGCCGTGGGCGCGGCCCCGGGCGGCAGGTCCTCGATCGCCGGGCACGAGGCGTACAGCACCGGCAGCCCGGACGCGAGCCCCTCCACGGCGGCCAGGCCGAAGGCCTCCTCCGGCGACGGCGACGCGAGGACGTCCATCGCGGCGGCGAGCGCGGGCAGGTCGGGGCCGGGGGAGCCGTCGGGCAGGTAGGGGCGTTCGCCGGTGAGCAGGACACGGTCGGCGACCCCGGCCTCGCGGGCGGTGCGGCGCAGCAGGTGCTCCTCGGGGCCGCCGCCGACCAGGAGCAGCCAGCAGTCCGGCGGCAGCAGGGCCAGGGCACGGACCAGGACGTCGAAGCGCTTGGCCCTCGTCAGCCGTCCGACACCGCCGACGACGTACGCGCCCTCGGGCAGGCCCAGGCGGCGCCGGGTGCGCAGCCGCTGCACCGGGTCGAAACGGAAGCGGGCCAGGTCGATGCCGTTGGGGACGACCTCGATGCGGGGCGCGGGCACGCCCCAGCGGCGCAGCCGGTCGGCGACGGTGGGGGAGACGGCGACCGTGGCGCTGCCGAGGCGCTCACCGGTCAGGTACAGGGCGCGGACACCGGGGGTGAGCGGGCGGCCCTCCATCTGGGAGTCGCCCAGGGAGTGCTCGGTGGCGACGACCGCGCGCACCCCGGCCAGGCGGGCGGCGACACGGCCGTAGAGGCAGGCGCGGTAGAGGTGGGTGTGGACGAGGTCGTAGCCGCCGGTGCGGATGAGGCGGGCCAGCCGGGGCAGCGCGGCCAGGTCGCGGTTGCCGGTCATGCCGAGGTGGACGACCTTGACGCCGTCGGCCAGCAGCCCCTCGGCGACCGGCCCGGGATTGGTGAGCGTCACGACGTCGCAGTCCACGGGGAGGTGCCGCAGCAGCAGCCGCAGTTGCTGCTCGGCGCCGCCGACGCCGAGTCCGGTGATGATGTGCAGGGCCTTCACGTCCGCCACCTCACACCCCCGCCGCGGCCCGGCGGCGCAGGCGGTGCAGCCGGGTCTTCAACAGCAGCCGTACGGGGGTGTCCCGCTGGCCCACGTGCACGCGGGGCAGCGCGTACGGGCCGGTCAGCGGGCCGGGGTCGATGGCGCAGGCGTAGCCGTACCCGGCGGCGCGCACCGCGTCGGCGGCGCGGGCGTCGACGGTGCCGTACGGGTAGCAGAAGCCGGTGACCTCGGTGCCGGTCACCTCGGCGAGCCGGGCCCTGCTCCCGGCGGTCTCGGCGGTCAGCGTGGCGTCGTCCGCCGCGGTGAGGTCGACGTGGGTGAGACCGTGCGAGCCGATCTCGACGCCCTCGGCGGCGGCGCGGCGGATGCCGTCGGCGGTCAGCAGCGGCTTGCGCGGGCCCAGCGGGTCCCAGGCGTTGTCGCCGCCGAGCCGTCCCGGCAGCACGAACAGGGTCGCGCCGCAGCCCCAGCGGCGCAGGCACGGCAGCGCGTGCTCGACGAAGTCGGCGTACCCGTCGTCGAAGGTCAGCCCCACCAGGTCCCGGCCGCCGCCCCGGGCGCGGGCGGCCAGCAGCTCGGCGACCGGCACGCCGCGCAGCCCGCGCCGCCGCAGCCAGCCCAGCTGCGCGTCCAGCCGGCCGGGCGTGACGGTGATGCGGTACGGGTCGTCCGAGCAGTCGTCGACGGAGTGGTACATCGCGACCCAGGGGGCGGGCGCGGGGCCGGTGCCGGTACCCGGGCGGGGGTCAGCGGTCGGCGCGGAAGGGGAACCGGAAGCGGGAACGGCCATGCGGGTGCCTTTGTGTGACGGAGCGGGGGGAAGGGGAACAGAGGGAGCGGATCGTCCGCAGGACGGTGCCGGGGCCCCGGACACCCAGGGCCAGGCAGAGGACGGCGAAGACGCCTCCGACGGTCGCGGCGCCGACGGCCAGCGAGACGGCGGCACCGGCACCGGTGACCCCGTCGGCGGCCAGCGCGCCCGCACCGGTCGCCACGGCCGCCGCCGGCACCACCCGGCCCAGGTCGCCCAGGACCCGCCGGACCCGCACCGGCACGCTGCGCGGGCCCATCCCGGCGAGCAGCAGGGCGGCGGTGACGGTGATGCCGGCGGCGTTGGCGGCGGCGATGCCGCTCACCCCCCACGGGCCGACCGTCGAGGCGCCGGCGACGGCGGTGGCGACGACACCGACGGCCATCGCCCCGAGCGGGTACCAGGAGGCGCGGCCCGCCGAGAAGTAGGAGCGGGCCAGCGCGCCCACCACGGTCTGGCCGAGCAGCCCGAGCGCGTACACGCGCATGACCCCGGCGGTCGCCGCCGTGTCGGCCGCCGTGAACGCGCCGCGCTGGAAGAGCAGCTGGACGATCTGCGGTGCGCAGGCAACGACGGTGGCCGCGCCGAGCAGCACCAGGCAGGCCGCCAGCGCCACGTCCCGCTCGACCCGGTCCCGGGCCCGTTCGGTGTCGCCGTCGGCCAGCGCGCGGGCCACCACCGGGAAGGTGACCGTGCACAGCATCAGCGACAGCGTCATCGGGATCTGCGCCACCTTCTGGGCGTAGTTCAGGTGCGAGATGGCCCCGGAGGGGAGCCCGGAGGCCAGGAAGCGCTCGATGAGGACCTGCGACTGCCGGCACAGCGCGAAGAGCAGCACGGTGGCGAACAGGGCGAGGGCGAGCGGCCGGGCGGCCTCGTCCGCCACCACCGGGGGCCGCTCGCCTTCGTGACGCTTCAACCGCCGCAGCAGCGAGGGCAGTTGCGCCGCCACCATCAGGACCCCGCCCACCGCGACCCCGGCCGCCGCCGCGCGCACCCCCCAGCGGCCGCCCAGTACGAACATCACCGCGATGATGCCGGTGTTGTAGGCGACGTAGATCGCCGCCGGAGCCAGGAAGCGCCGGTGCGCCCGCAGCGCGGCGCTGCAATATCCGGCGAGCCCGAAGCTGACGACGCAGGTGGCGGTGAGCCGGGTGCAGTCCACGGCGAGGGCGTGGTTGGGCAGCCCCGGAGCCAGGGCCCGCACCAGCACCGGCGCGGCGACGGCGACCAGCGCACCGGCCGCGCCGAACGCGAGGGCCAGCCGGGGCAGGGTCGAGGCGACCAGCGCGCGCACCGGGTCCCCGGCCGTGCCCCGCGCACGGCGGGCCAGGGCCAGGCTGAACATCGGCACCAGCGCGAAGGCCAGCCCGTCCTCGATGAGCAGCGTCGCCGCGAACTCCGGCACCGTCCACGCCACCAGGAACGCGTCCGTCTCACCGCCGGCCCCGAACAACCGCGCCAGCGCCTGGTCCCGCACCAGCCCGAGCACCGACCCGGCCACCGAGAGCACGGCGGTGACCAACGCGGCCCGCGCCAGGAAGCGCCCCGAGGACCGGGCCTCGGCGGGCGGTGCGGTCTCCGGGTACGGCGGCTCCGCCCGGGGGAGTGTGTGCCGCGCGGCGGCCGCGGTCGGTGGGGCGACAGCCTTGCCCGCGGCGCCGGCACCGCCTCCGTCCGCGCCGTGACGCGCGCCCGTTCCGTCCGCCGTGTGCGGCGAGGTCGTCGTCACCGCTCCGGTACCTCGGGCCCGGCGGAGGCCAGGGCCCACCAGGCCGCCAGGCCGAAGCAGACCGCCGTCAGGACGGTCGACGGCCCGCCGATGTCGGCGTACGCGAAGTCGGTCAGCTGCCACACCAGCAGCCCGCAGGCGACGAACGCGCAGTCCGGCACCGTCCCCCGCTCCCGCCGTACGGCCCGCAGCCTGCGCAGGCCCAGCACGAGCAGCGCCAGCCAGCTCCCGGTGAGCGCCAGCAGCCCGATCAGCCCCTGCTCGGCCAGCACCAGCAGATACATGTTGTGCGGGGACAGCAACGGCTGCCTGCGGTACCCGGCCCCCGCGCCGTCGGTCTCGCTGCCCGACGACAGCGCCAACGAGGCGTGCGCGTCCCGGTGTTCGGGAAAGCCCTTCAGCCCGACGCCGGTCAGCGGCCGCTCCCGCCACATGCCGGCCGCCGCCGCCCACATCGTGTAGCGGTCGGTCACCGACTGGTCGGGGGCGTCGGTGACCCGCGTGATGCTGCCGACCCGCTCCTGAAGCATCGCCGTACCCACCCCGAAGCCCCCCATCAGCACCACCGCCGCCGCGACCGCGGCCGCCCCCACCGCCAGCGCCCTGCGCACCCCGGCGAGGAGCAGCTGCACCGCGCACGTCACCGCCGTCGCGATCCACGCCCCGCGGCTGAACGACAGGGCCAGCGGCAGCAGCAGGGCGAGCGCGCACCCGGCGGCGAGCAGCCGGTGCCGCACCGGCGTCCGGCCCAGCGCCAGCCCGGCCGCGCAGACCAGCCCCAGCGACACCACGGTCGCCATCCCCATCACGTCCTGCGACCCGAAGGTGCCCACCGCCCGGATCGGCTCCCCCTGGTAGGAGGCACCGGTCCCGGTGACGTACTGGTGCACGCCGACCGCCCCCTGCCACAGCGCCAGCCCCACCATCGACCAGGTGAGCAGCCGCACGTCGGTCCGGTCGCGGACGAGCAGCAGTACGGCGGCGGGGACGAGGACGAAGACCTGGAGGTAGCGGCCGAGTCCGGTGAGCCCGGCCTCCGGCGAGAGGGCCCCGGCCGCCGCGACGGCCAGGCCGAGCACGGGCAGGCCGAGGACCACGGCCGCCGTACGGGACAGGGGGCGCCGCCGGTCCCGCACCAGCCGCAGCGCGCAGTACAGCACCGCCAGCGCCGAGACCGCGTCGGCCGGGTGCGCGCCGCCCCCGTCGTCCGGGCCGAGGGGCAGCGCGAGCAGCGCCACGACGGCGGCCACGGCCAGCACGGGCGGCAGCCGCCGTACGCGCGCCGCCGGCCGCAGGGGCAGGGCGTGGGCCACCCGGGTCAGCTCCCCGTGGGCCGCACGAGCGCGGCGGCCGTGCGCAGCAGGATGCACACGTCGCGCCACAGCGACCAGTCGTCGATGTACGCGTTGTCGAAACGGGCCCGGTCCTCGATGGAGGTGTCGCCGCGCAGCCCGTTGATCTGGGCGAGGCCCGTGATCCCGGCCGGCATCCGGTGGCGGGCGGCGTAACCCGGGTAGGCCTGGCTGAACCGGGCCACGAAGTACGGGCGTTCGGGACGCGGGCCGACCAGGCTCATGTCGCCCCGGAAGACGTTCCACAGCTGGAGCAGCTCGTCCAGCGAGGTGCGGCGCAGGAAGCGGCAGAACCACGGCATCCGGTGCTCGTCCGCCACGCTCCACCGGGTCGCCGCCTCGTGCTCGTCGGCCGGGCGGTGCGTGCGGAACTTCAGCAGCGTGAACGGCCTGCCGCCCTGCCCGACGCGCTCCTGCCGGAACAGCACCCCGGGACCGCCCACCACCCTCAGCACCGCCGCGCAGGCCAGCAGCAGGGGGCTCAGCAGCAGCAACAGCACGCCGGACACCAGCACGTCCAGCACCCGCTTGCCCGCGCCGCCCGGCCGTCGGGGCGCCGGTTCCAGACGCCGGCAGCGGAAGGCGGCGATCCGGCCCCCGGCCGCGTACCGGGGGGCCGGGTCGGCGGTCTCGGCGTCGAGCTCCCACACGGTGCAGCCCGACTCGGCCAGCGCCCGCAGCAACGCCGCCTGCCGGGGCCGCGGGGACGGGTCCACGGCCAGGACGTCCCGGACGCCGTTCTGCACGACCGCCCGCCGCACCTCCTCGCCCGTGGACAGCACGGGCAGACCCGCGGTGCCGCCCGGGCCGTCGGTGACGATCCCGACGGGGCGCATCCCGCAGCGCGGGTGGCGCAGCAGCGCCGAGGCCACGCGCTGCGCGGTCGCGGCGGGCCCGACGACGAGGGCGGCGCGGGGGCGGTTCAGCAGCGACGTACGGTGCCGGTGGTGCACGGCGGCCCGGCCGGCGCAGCTCGTCACGGCGTGCAGCAGGAAACCCGCGGCCAGGGTGTGCGCGGGGAGCGCGTGCGCCGGGGCGTACGCCGCGACGAGCGCCGCCAGCACCAGCCACACCACCGCGATCCGGCCGCACAGGGCGGGCAGCTCGTCCAGCGCGCCGGACGGCCGCCGTTCCGGGCGTGGGCGGGGGCGCAGCAGCAGCGAGGCGGCCACCAGCAGCGCCGCGAGCAGCGGCCGGTGCGGGACACCGGTGAGGACCAGCGAGCCCGGCAGGGCCGCCGTGCCGTCCGCGACGAGCAACGGCAACGGCGAGCCCGGCCGCGGTGCGGAAGGCCCGGCGGGCAGCCGGTGGCTCCCGGTGCCGTCGCGCCGCGGCAGCACCGCGACGGGGGAGGAGCCGAGGTCGCGCGACTGGCCGGCGGGGGAGGGAACGGTGCTTTCCGCGGTCACGGGTGGGTGGACTCCCTGCACTCGATGGGGAGGGGGCGCGCAGCGGCGGGCGGGCCGGCGCTCCTGCCGGTGCCGTCGACGGCGACGCCGGGGTGCGCCGGGGCCGCGGACCGCACGCCGACGGTGGGGCGTGCGCCGACGGTGGGGCGTGCGCCGGCGGCGGGTGCCACGTCGGTCGGGAGGCCGTCGTAGAGGAGGCCGTCGTACAGGGCCGCTACCGCCGCGGCCGTGCGCCGTACGTCGTGCGCGGACCGGACGTGCGCGCGCCCCCGGCGGCCGAGCGACGCGCGCAGCGGCGCGTCGAGCAGCAGCGCGGCGACGGCGTCGGCGAGGGCCGCCGGATCCGCGGGCGGTACCAGGCAGTGCGGTACGAGAGCGGGCGGCAGGCCCTCGCGGGCACCGTCCACGTCGGTCACCACCACGGGCCGGCCGCACGCCATCGCCTCCAGCGGGGCCAGCGCCATGCCCTCCCAGCGCGACGGCAGGACGACCAGGTCGGCGGCCCGGTACCAGGCGGTGGCGTCGGCGACGGCTCCCGCGAAGACCACGGAGGCCGGGGCCCGCGCGGCCAGCCGGGCGCGGTCAGGGCCGTCGCCGACGAGCACCAGCCGGGCGCCGGGCACCCGGACCCGCACCGTTTCCCACGCGGCCAGGAGGAGGTCCTGCCCCTTCTGTCGGCACAGGCGCCCCACGCAGACCGCCAACGGCTCGTCCGGACCGATGCCGTGCCGCAGCCGTACGCCGCTGGGGTCACCGGGGTCGCCCGGCTCGGCCGGGTCCTCGGGGGCTTCCCCGGACGCGTCGGTGTCGAAGCGGGTGAGGTCGATGCCGTTCGGGACCACGGACCAGGGCCCGCGCAGCCCCGCCCGCACACCCCGCAGCCGTTCCGCCTCGCTCACGCACACCGTCCGCGCCGCCCACCGTGCCGCCCACCGCTCCCAGCCGAGCGCGAGGAGCCCGGCGGCACCGCCGACCGCCTCGAACGACCAGGCGTGCGGCTGGAACACGGTCGGGATGCGGCCCCGTACGGCGAGCCGCCCCGCGAGGCCGGCCTTCGCGCTGTGCGCGTGCACCAGGTCGGGCCGTACGTCCTCGAGCACGTGGACGAGCCGCCGCACCTCCGGCACCAGCGCCGGGCCCGGCGAACGCGTCGCGGGCCAGTTCCGCACATCGGCGCCCAGGGAACGCAGCCGGTCGGCGAGGCTCCCGTCGGGACAGGCGACGGCGACGCGCAGCCCGGCGGCGAGCTGAGCGCGCGTCAGGTCCGTCACCACCCGGGCGACCCCGCCGTCCACCGGTTGGGTGAGGTGCAGAACCCGTGGCCGTAAGCCGGTCGGTGGCAGGTGCATGCGCGTTTCCTCGCTCACGGGGAATGCTCGGTACGGGCGGGTACGCGCCCGGCCGCGGGCGCCGGCCGCGACGCGGCATACGGGTGCGTCGAAACGGTCGAAACGGGTGCGTCGAATGGTGTGGGACTCTAGCTGCTATCCGTACTAATACGGCGAAACCGGGTAAGTGTGTTGGATTTGTGAATGCCGGCCTTTCGCGAGATCACCCCTTTGGCGGCACAACTCGGACGCGCGCCACGCGTTGACACTGCGCCGGGCAGCCGCCCGGATGTGTGTACAACCCCAAGGAGCACTTCTCCATGTCGCGTATCGCGAAGGGCCTGGCCCTGACCTCCGTCGCCGCCGCCGCGGTGGCGGGCACCGCCGGTGTCGCCGCCGCCGACAGCGGCGCGCAGGCCGCCGCCGCCCACTCCCCGGGCGTCCTGTCCGGCAACGTGGTGCAGGTCCCGGTCCACATCCCGGTCAACGTCTGCGGTAACACCATCGACGTCATCGGTCTGCTGAACCCGGCGTTCGGCAACGAGTGCGAGAACGACTGACGTCGGCTGGCAACTCCCCGCACCGGCCGTCCGCACCGCGGTTCCTCCGCGAGCGGGCGGCCGGTTCGCGTTGCCGCGCGGACGGCGGTGTGCTGCCCCGAATGGGGGGACCGGGCCGGGACACGGCGCACGGACCTTGACAGGGCGTCTCAGCAGGTAAGACGCCGCACGCGGGGAGAGCGGGCGGACCGGCCGGGTCACCGCTCGGTTGCAGAGCGCCAAGGGCACTTCCACGGTGGGCACAACATCCGACGCACCACCGAAAGGAACCCCCATGCGTCTGCCCGCACGGCGAATCGCCACCTCCACCCTCTGTGCCGGCCTGCTGATCGGCCTCTCCGGTCCGGCGGTGATGGCGGCCGACGGCGACCCGGTCCGGGAGCGCACCCACGCGGCGTCCCACGCCCCCCTCCCCGACGCCGACGAACTGCAGAGCCAGGTCGCCGGCCTGGCCGACCTGGGCGGGGTGCTCACGCCGGTCACCGACATGCTCACCGCCGTCCTCAAGGCCGACAACGGCCAACTCTCCGCCACGGACGCGGACAAGCTCTCCGCCGCCGTCGAGGACGCCCTCGCCAAGGCGGACGCCGCGGACACGGACGCCGACGACACGGCGACCACCCCCGGCACGACCACCCCGGCCGAGCCGCCGGCCGTGACCGCGCCGGAGGCCGGGACCGACACCCCGGTCACACTGCCGGCGCCCGTCACGGCGCAGAGCGACGACGGCACCGCGGCCGCCTCCGACCTGTCCGCGGCCGCGGAGGCCGCGCTGCAGAAGCAGATCGACGCCCTGGTCAAGGCCACCACCTCCGGTACCGCCGAACAGGTGAGCCCGGCCGTCAAGGACGTGATGACCGGCATCGTCAACGTCGTCGCCGCCACGCTGGTGGGCAACGGGCTGCCCGCCGCGGACCTGGCCGGCCTGCCCGGCGTTCCCACCGCGCCCGAGGCCACGACCCCCGAGGCGACCACGCCGGAAGCCGCCGCGCCCGCGAACCCGCTGCCGGCCGACCCCTCCTGACGCCGCCCCTCCCGGGCCCTCCGGGCCGTCGCACCTCCCTCCCCGGAGGCGCGACGGCCCTTTCCCGTGTCGGATCCCGTGCGTCGGGTCCCGTCTCCGGAGATCTCATATGTCTTCCGGTGTCTTCCGGACGGCGGAGTTTCCGGGTCCGGCGCAGGTCGTTAGGGAGGGCGTCAGCAATCCCACCGGTGACACGGGTCGCCGAGGAAAGGAACACGATGAAGTCCCTCAAGGCCGCCGCCGTCGTCGCCGGTTCCCTGGTCGCCGCAGGCTCCGCCGTGCCCGCGTTCGCCTACGACGCCGCCGACACCGCCGCTCTCACGCCCACCAGCCTCAACGGCGCCGTGAACGCGCTGACCGCGGAGCCCATCGACATCATGCCGATCAAGCACCAGTCGGACGCGCGGTCCGACGCGCTGGACACCGAGAACAAGGACTCCGTGCTGCACGGAGTGAAGGGCGCGACGACCGAACTGAACTCCGCCGGGGGCCTGCTGGGCGGCCTCCCGCTGGGCGGCTGAGCCACCCCGCTCCCCGCCGCGCTCCTCCCTCCTCCCTCCTCCCTCCCCCTCCCTCTCCCGCCTTCCCGAAGCCGTACTCCCGCCTTCTCGAAAGGGACCGTGCCTGTCATGAAGCCGACCACCAGACGAACCCTGGCCGCCGTCGTCACCGGTGTGGCCGCCGCCGTGGGCGCGACCGCCACCCCCGCCGTCGCGGCCCGCGCGATTCCCGTACCGGTGCCGCTGGACGGCGCGGAGACGGCCCTCGGCATGGAACTGCCCGAGGTGGCCGGCGAGCTGCCCGTGCCGACGGCGGGGGCGCCGGAGGGCCCGCGGTACGTGGAGGGCCGGCTGCTGCCGGAACGCACGCTGCCGCAGCTGCCGGTGCGCGGCGGGCTGCCCGGCGTCGACCTGCGCCAGCCGGTCCCGCACGTCCTCGGCGACGACTTCGACCACGCGGGTGTCGACGCGCCCGCCGCCGAACTGCGGACCCTGGCGCCGGGCCTGTCCCTGGACGCGCCGCTCACCGCGCCGAACCCCGACGCCCTGGGCCTGCCGGCGCCCAAGCTCCCCGAGGCCGGCGTGCTCGCCCCCGTGGTCCGGACGGCGCCGGTGGCCGACTTGGGTGTGGGACCGGGGCTGTAGGCGTTCCGGCCCGAAGGGGCCTCGCCCGGTGGAGCGGCCGTGCTCCGACTGGCCCTGCGGCGGTGACCGCGAGGCCCGCCCCGCGGTTAGCGGTGCGGACCAACGCAACCGGACGAGGAGTGGGCCATGGCCGTCAACGCGGGCACCAGAACGAACGGCACGGAGGGGGAGCGGCGGCGCGCGGCGCAAGGGGAGGGCGCGGAGCGAGGCGGACCGGCGAAGCCCGGGCAGGCGGCCCCCGGACCGGTGAACCCCGGGCAGGTGAACCCCGGGCAGGTGAACCCCGGCCCGGCGTCCGGCACCCGGCGGCAGGTGATGCGGGGGCTGCTCGCCCCGGCGCTCGCCGTCGGCCTGGCGCCCCTGGTCGCCGCCTCCCGGCCCGCCCGGGCCACGGAGGCCGGCGCCGGCGCCGGGGACGCGGCGGGACCCGCACACCCCGGGCCGCACGCCGCCGGGTCCGCCCCCCTGACCGCCGACAGCACCGCCTTCGACGAGACCTACCGCGGCCGGCGCATCCGGGGCATCCGCTCCGCCGCGGGACGGGCCGTGGGCGCCGGGACCTGGCACGTCACCGTGGACGGCCGCCCGCTGCACCTGATGCGCCGGGCCGACGGCAGCTGGCTGAGCATGATCGACCACTACCGGTCGTACCCCACCCCGCTCGCCGCGGCCCGCGGCGCCGTCGACGAACTCGGCCCCGGCGAGCACCTGCGCGACACCCCGTCCACCGGCCACGACCAGCACCCCGGGGGGCGGCATGGCGTACACGCGTAAGGACGTCAGCACACTGACCCGGAGCGAGAAGCGACGGTTCGTCAACGCGCTGCTGGAGATCAAACGACGCGGGGAGTACGACGAGTTCGTGCGCACCCACATCGAGTACTACGTGTCCGACGGCGAGGACGGCCTGCGTACGGCGCACATGGCGCCGTCCTTCCTGCCCTGGCACCGCCGGTTCCTGCTGGACCTGGAGGAGGCGCTGCGCCGGGTCGACTCGTCGGTCACCGTGCCGTACTGGGACTGGACGAAGGACCGCGGCGCCAAGTCGACGCCCTGGACCGCCGACCTGCTGGGCGGCACCGGACGGCGGTCCGACCACCGGGTCACCACCGGCCCCTTCGCCCATGCCGAGGGCAACTGGACCATCAGGGAGAACGTCACCGACACCGAATACCTCACCCGGGACCTCGGACGCGCCGGCAACCCCCTCGACCTGCCCTCCAAGAGCGACCTGGAATGGGCGCTGGACGACCCGAAGTACGACACCTCCCCGTACGACTCCACGGTCCGCAAGGGGTTCCGCAACAAGCTGGAGGGGTGGGGCACCGGCCGCGGCAGCGTCTCCTGGCGCAACCACAACCGCGTGCACCGCTGGGTCGGCGGGGCCATGGTCGGCGGCGCCTCCGTCAACGACCCGGTGTTCTGGCTGCACCACGCCTTCATCGACCTCCAGTGGTCCCGCTGGCAGGCCCGCCACCGCGGTGCCCGCTACCTGCCCGCCGAGCCGCCCGGCCGGGGCAGCGCGCAGCGCGGGCGGATCGTCGCACGGCACGAGAAGCTGCCGCCGTGGGACGTGACGCCGGACGAGCTGGAGGACGTCGGCCGGATCTACCGGTACGCCTAGGCGGTGCCCTCACGGCAGGAGCCCCGGCCGGGAAGGCCGGGGCTCCTCGGGTGCCTGGCGACTCAGCCGCCGTAGCCGCCGCTCTTCTCGTCGTCGCCGTTTTCGCAGGCGTTGCCGAAGGCCGGGTTCAGCAGGCCGATCACGTCGATGGTGTTGCCGCAGACGTTGACCGGCACGTGCACCGGAACCTGGACGACGTTGCCGGACAGGACACCGGGCGAGCCGATGGCCGCGCCCTCCGCGCCCGCGTCCGCCATGGCCATGCCGGTGCCGCTGAGCACCACGGCACCGGCGCCGAGGGCGACACCGGCGGCCTTCGCGATGCGAGACATCACGTTCTCCTTCTGACTCGGGGAGCGCGGCGGCAGGACGCGCCGCCGCACTGCCGGTTCAACGCACCCGGTCGCAGCCGGTCACGGGGGGAATGTGCGGATCACCCTTTTTGGACGCTCGGGCCGGTGCGGAGGCGGGCCGTGGAAAACCGTTCCCGTGCGCGCCGGTGTGTCCACTAGCCTCCGGGCATGCCGAATGACCGATCCGACGCGTCCGCCGGGGCTCCCGAGCCGTCCGGGCCGACCCCGTCCTCCGCGCTCGCCGCGCTGCCCGCCCTCTTCTCCGAGGAGAGCCGGGTGCGGGCCTTCGCGGCCGTGGCGCTGGGCGCGGGCGACGCCGCGCGGGTGGCCCGGGCGGCCGGCCTCTCCACGAAGGACACGGCCGGTGCGCTGCGCCGGCTGCGCGACCAGGGCGTGGTCACGTCCGGCGACGACGGTGAACTCGTCGTCGCCCACGACCGGTTCCGGGAGCTGGCCCGCGCCGCCCGTCCGGCGCCGTCGGCGGCCGGGTCCTCCGCCGTGGAGGGTGACGACGGCCCGGCGGGCATCGTGGTGCGGACCTTCGTCCGGGACGGCCGGCTGGTCCGGCTGCCCGCGCGCTGGACGCGCAAGAAGGTGGTGCTGCGGCACATCGCCGAGCAGACCTTCGCGCCCGGCACGGAGTACCCGGAGCGCACCGTCGACGAGAAGCTGCGTGCCTGGTGCGAGGACGGCGAGGTCGACCATGTGACGCTCCGGCGCCACCTGGTGGACCTCGGTCACCTGCGCCGGAGCGACGGCGTCTACTCCCGCCCGGCCGACCCGGCCCGGACGGGCACCGCCTGAAACGGCCCCTACGCGGGGGACACGGGCAGCCGCCGTACGGGGGAGCCCGCGAGGTAGGCGCCGATCGCCTCGACGGCCTGGCCGTAGTACGTGGCGTAGTTGGCGCGCGACACGTAGCCCAGATGGGGTGTGGCGAGCAGGCGCGGGGCGGTGCGCATCGGGTGGCCGGCGGGCAGCGGCTCCGTGTCGAAGACGTCCACGCCCGCGCCGGCGATACGGCCCTCGTGCAGCGCGGCGAGCAGCGCCTCCTGGTCGACGATCGCCGCGCGCGAGGTGTTGACCAGGTAGGTGGTCGGCTTGAGCAGGGCCAGTTCGGCGGGGCCGAGCAGGCCGCGGGTGCGCTCGCCCAGCGCCAGGTGGACGGAGACGAAGTCGGCGGTGCTCAGGAGCTCTTCCTTGGAGCGGGCCAGCTCGACGCCGACCTCGTCGGTGCGCTCCCGGGTGAGGTTCTGGCTCCAGGCGCTCACCCGCATGCCGAAGGCCAGGCCGACCTGTGCCACCCGTCCGCCGATCTTCCCCAGGCCCAGCAGTCCGAGCCGGCGGCCGTGCAGGTCGGCGCCCACCGTCCGCTGCCAGGGGCCGCCCTCGCGCAGCCCGTTGCCCTCCTGGACGATGCCGCGGGCCAGGCCGAGCAGCAGGGCCCAGGTCAGCTCCACGGGCGGGGTGGAGGAGGAGGCCGTGCCGCAGACGGTGACGCCGTGCGCCTCGGCGGCGGCGTAGTCGATCACGCTGTTGCGCATGCCGGAGGCGACGATCAGTTTCAGCCGGGGCAGCCGGGCGATCAGCGAGCCGGGGAAGGGCACGCGTTCGCGCAGGGTGACCACGATGTCGACGTCGGCGAGCGCCGCGGCGAGCGCGTCCTCGTCCGGGAAGTGGGTGTCGTAGGAGACGACGTCCACCTCGCCCGCGAGCGGGGACCAGTCGGCGATCTCGGTCGCCACCTGCTGGAAGTCGTCGAGCACCGCGCAGCGCAGTCGCACGTCGTCCGGTCCCTCCCGCCAAACGAGCCATGGCGCCCCCGGCAGGACTCGAACCTGCGGCCAAGCGCTTAGAAGGCGCCTGCTCTATCCACTGAGCTACGGGGGCCAGGTGTGGTGGCCTCGGTCGTGGGGTCCGGGCATGGCCGGTCCGTGACGTCGCCGGGGACAAGGATAGGGCTCCCGGCTCCATGTCCCTGATGCTTCCCCTCCGTGGCTCGATGTGGAGGTTCGGTGAAGCGGTCCTGATAATCGCAGGCAGTTACGAATCGTGCATCGCTTTTGGCGTCTCGCGCATCGGGTGTTGTCCACTCGTTATGCCTGGACTGTCCTCGTGTCCCGGTAGTCCCTTCCGTCCGGAGTGTCCGGTCGGCGCGCGGACATGCTCATCATGCTCATATGCTTCAGAATTCCCTCAAAATTGGGCATTCTTCCCATGTGGTGACCTTGGACGTACGGCCTCAGCTGCTCGACGCACTCTCCGCCCTGCGCGACCGTGTCGCGGCCGCACGCTTCCCGCTGCCCCTGGCGGGGGCGCCACGCGCGCGTGCCAACCGCGACGAACTGCTCGCACAGCTCGACGACTACTTGGTGCCCCGCCTCAAAGAGCCCGAAGCGCCGTTGCTGGCCGTCGTGGGCGGATCCACCGGCGCGGGCAAGTCGACCCTGGTGAACTCCCTCGTGGGGCGCCGGGTCAGCGAGGCGGGCGTGCTGCGTCCCACGACCCGCACGCCGGTCCTGGTCTGCCACCCGGAGGACCACCACTGGTTCAGCGGCATGCGGGTGCTGCCCGACCTCACGCGCGTGTGGGTGCCCCACCGGGACCCGGACGACGACCTGCTGCTGCCCGGCGAGAACCCCGCGCGCGTGCTGCGGGTCGAGACCGCCGACACCCTGCCGCCCGGCATCGCCCTCCTGGACGCGCCCGACATCGACTCCCTCGTCGCCGACAACCGCGTCCTGGCGGCCGAACTGATCTGCGCCGCCGACATCTGGGTGATGGTCACCACGGCCGCCCGGTACGCCGACGCGGTGCCCTGGCACCTGCTGCGCACGGCCAAGGAGTACGACGCGACCCTGGTCACCGTGCTCGACCGGGTGCCCCACCAGGTGGTCGCCGAGGTCTCGCGGCAGTACGGGGCGCTGCTCACCAAGGCCGGGCTCGGCGAAGTCCCCCGCTTCACCGTCCCCGAACTGCCCGAGTCGGCCTGGGGCGGCGGGCTGCTGCCGGCCAGCGCCGTGGCACCGCTGCGGACCTGGCTCGTCCACCGCGCCCAGGAACTCGAGGCCCGGCACCACGCCATGGCCCGTACGGCGCACGGCATCCTGGACTCGCTGAAGTCGCGGATGCCCGAGCTGGCCGGCGCCACCGCCGCGCAGTACGCCGCCGCGCTGCGGCTCACCACCGCCGTCGACGGCGCCTACGACGGCGAGCACGCGCGCGTGCGGGGGCGGTTGCGGGCGGGCGCCGTACTCGCCGGGGACGCGCTCAAGCGCTGGCGGGCCTTCCCCCTCGACTGCTCCCCGGAAGAGCTCCTCGACTCGCTGGTGGAGAGCCTGAGCGCCCTGCTGCTGTGCGCCGTCACGGCCGCCGACGAACACGTCGACGAGGCCTGGCGCCGGGAACCGGCGGCGGACGCCCCCGAACTCGCCGCCCACGCCCCCGCGCCGGACAGCGCCGAGCACCGCATCGGGATGGCCGTACGGCGGTGGCGGCGCGAGCTGGAGGAGTACGCCGAGGAGGAGGTGCGCGAGCTGGACCGGAACCTCGCGCCGGACCCCGGGGTGGTGGCCGGCCTGGTCGCCACCGTGCTGCTGGGCGGCCGGCGCGCGCGTGCCGCCGGGGAGCGGCTCGCCGAACGGATCGGCGCCCACGGCGCGCTGCGCCTGCGCGACCGGGGCGGCCGGCTGCTCGACGAACACGTCGACCGGGTCATGCACGCCGAACGCGAGCGCAGGCTGGCTCCGCTCGACGGCCTGGAGGTGCACCCCGAGCCACAGGCGGAGCTGATCGCCGCGCTGTCCGTACTGCAGAAGGAGAGGTGAACCGGTGACCGCCGTCACTGACCAGGACCCCACCGAGCACACCGATCACACGGAGCACACCGATCACACCGATCACACGGATGACTTGAGGGACACGGATCACACCGGGCACGGGGCGGAGGAGGAGGCGGCGCAGCGTGCGGGCCGGGGCCGTCCGGAGCCTGCTGCCGGGAAGGGCGCAGCCGGGTCCGGCGCCGGCGCCGGCGCCGCTCGTGAGGACGAACCCCACGCGCGCGTGAAGGACGTCCGCGTGAAGGACGTGGAGGCGTCGTCCCGCCGCGGTGACCGCGAGGGCGGCCGTGGGGAACGCGGCGAGGGCTCGTCCGCCGGTCCGTCCGCCGGTCCGTCCGCCGGTGCGTGCGCCGGTCCGTCCGCCGTTGCGGCCGACTCCGGTGACGGGGAGGGCGCCTGGGGCGACGGGCTGATCGCGCGGCGGGTGGACGAGAACGGCGGGGCCGAGCCGTACGCCGTCCTGCCCAGCAGGCCCCCCGCCTCCTCGGCCGCCCTGATGCCGCTGGCCTACGACGGGAACCTCAGGTCACGCCTCGACGCGCTGCGCGAACTGGTGGGGCTCTCCCGGACCCGGCTCGACAGCGGCACCCTGGCCGAGGCCGGCCGGGTCCTGGACGAGGCCTCCGCGCGGCGCAGGCTCTCCGGGCAGCACACCGTCGTCGCCATCGCGGGCGCGACCGGCAGCGGCAAGTCGCAGCTCTTCAACACCCTCGCCGGGGTGACGATCTCCGAGACCGGCGTCCGCAGGCCGACCACCGCCGCGCCCATCGCGTGCAGTTGGAGCGACGGCGCGGCCAGCCTCCTCGACCGGCTCGGCATCCCCGGCCGGCTGCGCCGCCGTCCGCTCCAGCACCCGGACTCCGAGTCGCCGCTGCGCGGGCTGGTCCTGATCGACCTGCCCGACCACGACTCGGCGGCCGTGCAGCACCGTGAGCAGGTGGACCGCATCCTGGCGCTGGTCGACGCCGTCGTCTGGGTCGTCGACCCGGAGAAGTACGCCGACGCGCTGATCCACGAGCGCTATCTGCGGCCGATGGCGGGCCACGCCGAGGTCACCTTCGTCGTCCTCAACCAGGTCGACCGGCTGCCCGGCGAGGCCGCCGAGCAGGTCCTCGACGACCTGCGGCGCCTGCTGGACGAGGACGGCATCGCGCTGGGCGAGTACGGCGAACCCGGCGCGACCGTGCTCGCCCTGTCCGCGCTCACCGGGGAGGGCATCGGTGAACTGCGCGAGACTCTCGGTCAGTTCGTCGCCGAACGGCAGGCCCCGGCCCGCCGTATCGCGGCCGACGTGGATGCCGCCGCCCGGCACCTGCGTCCCGTGTACGTCACGGGACAGCGCACCGGGCTCAGCGAGGAGGCGCGGGACGAGTTCGCCGACCGGCTGGCCGACGCCGTCGGCGCCACCGCGGCGGGCGAGGCGGCCGAACGGGCCTGGCTGCGCCACGCCAACCGCGCGTGCGGGACGCCCTGGCTGCGGCTGTGGCGCTGGTACCACGACCGGCGCGACCCCGTCACGGGACGGCTGCCGTCGCGCGCCCAGGCCGACGAGGAGGCCACGGCCCGCCAGCGCGTCGAGCACGCGGTGCGTACGGTCTCGGACCGGGCGTCGGTCGGACTGCCCGCCCCGTGGGCGCAGGCGATGCGCGAGGCGGCCGTCCGCGGTGCCCAGGGACTGCCCGAGGCCCTCGACGAACTGGCGGTGCGCACGGGGCTGCCGCCGGGCCGTCCGCCGCGGCCCGGGTGGTGGCCGGTGGCCGTGCTCGCCCAGGCGGCCATGACCCTGCTCCAGGTGGTGGGCGGTCTGTGGCTGCTCGGCCAGATCATCGGCTTCGTACCGCCGAACCTGGGCGTCCCGGTGCTGCTGATGCTGGCCGGCATCGTCGGCGGCCCGCTCATCGAGTGGAGCTGCCGCCTGGCGGCCCGCGGCCCCGCCAGACGCTACGGCCACGAGGCGGAACGGCTGCTGCGGGAGGCGGCCGCGGGGTGCGGCCGGGCCCGGGTCCTGGACCCGCTGGCGGCGGAACTGCTGCGGTACCGCGAGGTGCGGGAGCAGTACGCGCGGGTGACGGGGGTGGGGGCCGCGACGAGGTAGGGGGCGGGGCGGTGGGTCTTCGCGGCGCGGCCGCGTCGGGGCTGGAGGCGTGGCGGTGGGTCTTGGCGGGTTCGCCGCGAGGAGGTAGGGGGCGCGGCAGCGGGCCTTCGCGGGGGGCCGTGGTGCCGCAGGGGACACGGCGGCGGGCCTTCGGGGGCGGGTCGCGGCGAGGCCGCCGGGAATGCGGGCGGGTAGCGGCGAGGCCGCCGGGAATGCGGGACGGTCGGGGCGAGGCCGCCGGGATGCGGGCCGGGGACCTTCGCGTGCCGCCGGCCACCCGTACGGGTGACGGAGTTCTCCACAGCCACCGGGCGGTCCACAGCCCCCGGCGGACCGGCCCGGTCGCGGGCAGTCTGGCCTTCGCGGCGATCGCGAGCAACGCGGTCGCCCCGGCAGCCGTACGGGAGGTGCCCGTACGGGAGGGAGGACTCGCGATGAACGAGACGATGATCTGCGCCGTGGGCAACGTGGCCACCCAGCCGGTCTTCCGGGACCTGGCGAACGGGCCGTCGGCCCGCTTCCGGCTCGCGGTCACCGCGCGCTACTGGGACCGGGAGAAGAGCGCCTGGACGGACGGCCACACCAACTTCTTCACGGTGTGGGCCAACCGGCAGCTCGCCACCAACGCCTCGGCGTCACTGGCGGTGGGCGACCCCGTCGTCGTGCAGGGCAGGCTGAAGGTGCGCACCGACGTGCGCGAGGGACAGAGCCGGACCTCCACCGACATCGACGCGGTGGCGATCGGCCACGACCTCGCCCGCGGCACCGCGGCGTTCCGGCGCACCGGCAGGACGGAGGCGTCGACCTCGCCACCCCAGCCGGAACCCAACTGGGAGACCGCGGCGGCGGAGCCGGCCGGTGAACCGGCGGGCGAAGCGGCGGGACCGGCTCGCGAACAGCGACCGGAGCCCGTTGCGGTGGCGTGACACCGACCCCCTGCCGGAACCGCCCGAAGCACGGCTTATCGACCCATGCGCCCGGAGCGAACCCAGGTGGATTTGTCGATAAGCCCTGCTCAAAGACCCTCTTGGCGATAACGATTCCGATTCGGATCACCGCTCGGGCGACGATCACCGGCAGCCCCGGACCGTCACGTCCTTAGGATGCCGAACGAGCCTTGTGTGGCTGCTGATTCTGCTGGTGGGACCGTTCCCCCACGCCAACGGGTCCTGCTCGAAGGAGAATTTGGTGTTTTCTTCGCTCGCTGTGCCGTCACTGCCCGGTCGAGGGGCGGTGCGTCTCGCCGCCGGTGCGCTGGCGTCCGCGCTCGCCGTCGCCGGTGTGGTGACCGGTGCGGCTCCGGCCGCCGCCCAGGACGACGCGGCGCGGGGCCGGGGCGGGGCGACGGCCACCATAGGCGGCCTCAAGACCCACGGCACCGCGGTCATCCACGGGGAGGACGGCGACCAGCAGGTGCAGGCCGGTCTGTTCGAGATGTCCGTCGAGGGCGGCGGCACGCTGCAGACGTACTGCGTCGACATCCAGACCCCGACGCAGAAGGACGCCAAGTACCAGGAGACTCCCTGGAGCAGCACCTCGCTCGGCACCAACAAGGACGCCGGCCGCGTCCGCTGGATCCTTCAGAACAGCTACCCGCAGGTCAACGACCTCGCCGCGCTCGCGAAGAAGGCGGGCGTCCGCGGGCTCACCGAGGACGAGGCGGCGGCCGGCACCCAGGTCGCCATCTGGCGCTACTCGGACGACACGGACGTCGAGGCCGTCGACCCGCAGGCCGAGCGGCTCGCCGACTACCTGGAGAAGAACGCCCGGGGCCTCGCCGAGCCCGCGGCGTCCCTCGCCCTGGACCCGCCGGCCGTCTCGGGCCACCCCGGTGAGCGGCTCGGCCCGGTGACGGTCCACACCAACTCCGACGGTGCGACGGTGACACCCCCGGTGGGGGCCGCCGGCAAGGACGCGGTCCGGATCGTCGACAAGAAGGGCCGGCCCGTCACCAAGGTCACCGACGGCAGCCAGGTCTTCTTCGACGTGCCCGAGGACGCGGAGGCCGGCACCGCCCAGCTGTCCGTCCAGGCCTCGACGACCGTGCCGGTCGGCCGTGCCTTCGCCTCCGACAGTCGCAGCCAGACCCAGATCCTGGCCGGCTCCAGCGAGTCGACGGTCGCGGCGACGGCGACCGCCACCTGGGCCGCCGGCGGCGCGATACCCGCCCTGTCGGCGCGGGAGAACTGCGCCGAGGGCACCCTGGACATCACGGCGCTCAACAAGGGCGACGAGCCCTTCACCTTCGAAATCCTGGACACGGAGCACACCATCGCGCCGGGCGAGACCCGGACGGTGCCGGTCCCGCTGCCGGAGGACCGCCCCTACGACTTCACCATCCGGGGCCCGGCCGGCTTCGAACAGCGCTTCAGCGGCGTCCTCGACTGCCGCACGCAGAGCGCCGCCCTCGCCGACGCCACCCACCCCCTCAGCGAACCGGCCCCCGCCCCGGTCGTCACCCCGTCCCCCAACCCGAACCCCAACCTCGCCGAAACCGGCAGCTCCGACGCGACGACCCTGATCGGCGGGGCCGCCATCGGCCTGGTCGTGATCGGCGGCGCGGTCCTGCTGCTCGTCCGCCGGCGGAACGAGCAGTGACGACGCGCCCCCGCGACGGAGTGGCCTGATGCAGCCCCACCCGCCACCGCGGACACCGACGGCGAGGGAACTCCGTCCCGGCCGCCACTGGTACCTGACCGCGGCCGCGATCGCCGTCGTCCTGACGGTGCTGGGCGTTGTCATCGGCGCGTACCGGTTCAACAACCTGCTCGACGCCGTGGACACGGACCACCAGTTCGCCAACGGCGACACCGTCACCCTGCGGCTCGACCCGGAGAACGAGCAGACGATCTGGGCCAAGTACCCGGGCATCTCACCCGGCCCGGAGTGCGACATCGCCGGCCCGGGCGCCCCGCGTCTCACCGACCCGGGGGCCGACCTCTTCGCCACCTACGACGAGACCTGGACCCCGGTCGGCACCACCGACGTAACGCGAGCGGGCGACTACACGCTCACCTGCTCCTCCCGCGCCCTCTCCCGCTATGCCCTCGGCGACTCCGAAGGCCTCATCTCCTTCGCGGTCGACCTGATACCGGCCGTCCTCCTGGCCGTCCTGGGCATCACCACGGCTGTCGTCATCACCCTGGTCACCGCCGTCCGCCGCAGAGCCCACCGCAAACACCTGCTCGCCGCACCCCCCGACGCGTCCCACCGCTGAACACCGCCCGGCGCCATGGTGGCCGCGAAGAGCACGCCGACTGGAGGTGTGCCCGGCTCAGCAGCGATCGGCTATCCCGGTGGCAGGGCATCGAGCCATCCGGCGAGAGCGTGGAAGTCGGCGTCCTGGAGGCCCTTGGCCGGGTCGACCTGGTGCAGCAGTGAGGGCCCAGGGTGGGCGGCGTCGACCCAGTGGCGGTCCATGGCGCCGATCTCGTCGTCGACCCAGAGGAAGGGCCGGCCTGCGGCCCACTCGACCATGGGGCGAGTCTTCCAGTGGAGACCCCGCGGGGTTCCTCCCGCGTCGGCGTCCGGCCACTCCAGCACCGGCAGCCTCGGCAGGCCGATGCGCGGGGCGACGACTTCGTTCGCCTCTTCCATCCAGGTCGTCGCCCAGACGAGCCGGCAGTTCAGAGCGCCGAGGCGCGCTCCGGTCCCGGGGTCGAGTCGGGCCAGCAACGGGTTCCCCCGGTCGGCGGTCGTCGGGGAGGCGGCGGTGGCTTCCTTCTCACCGGCCGAAGACCCGAACGGGATCAGCGGGCCGTCGACGTCGAGGAAGAGGAGAGGGCGCTCCGGTGCGCTGGTCACGGCCGCACCGTAGCCCGGCCCGGTGGGGGAGCGGCACCCGAGGGCTTGACCGTCCCTGGGTGGCCCTCAGACGCCGTCCGGGAAAGGCCAGGTCAGGAGCCCCGCAGGGAACGCGTTTCCGCCCAGGGCCGGCCGTGCGGCAAGATGGGGTGTATCTGCCCACCTGCCTGATCAAGCTGCCGGACGGTTTCTCTTGGCTGAGTACATTTACACCATGCGCAAGGCGCGCAAGGCGCACGGCGACAAGGTGATCCTTGATGACGTCACCCTGAGCTTCCTGCCCGGCGCGAAGATCGGTGTGGTCGGTCCGAACGGGGCCGGTAAGTCGACCGTTCTGAAGATCATGGCGGGGCTCGAGCAGCCCTCGAACGGGGACGCGTTCCTGTCCCCGGGCTACACCGTGGGCATCCTGCTCCAGGAGCCCCCGCTGAACGAGGAGAAGACCGTCCTGGAGAACGTCCAGGAGGGTGTCGCCGAGGTCAAGGGCAAGCTCGACCGGTTCAACGAGATCGCCGAGCAGATGGCGACCGACTACTCGGACGCGCTGCTCGAGGAGATGGGCAAGCTCCAGGAGGAGCTGGACCACGCCAACGCCTGGGACCTCGACGCCCAGCTCGAGCAGGCCATGGACGCGCTGGGGTGCCCGCCCGGCGACTGGCCCGTCGTGAACCTCTCCGGTGGTGAGAAGCGTCGGGTGGCGCTGTGCAAGCTGCTGCTCGAGGCCCCCGACCTGCTGCTGCTCGACGAGCCCACCAACCACCTCGACGCCGAGTCGGTGAACTGGCTGGAGCAACACCTCGCCAAGTACGAGGGCACCGTCGTGGCCGTCACCCACGACCGGTACTTCCTGGACAACGTCGCCGGGTGGATCTGCGAGGTCGACCGCGGCCGCCTGCACGGCTACGAGGGCAACTACTCCAAGTACCTGGAGACCAAGCAGACCCGCCTCAAGGTCGAGGGCCAGAAGGACGCCAAGCGCGCGAAGCGGCTCAAGGACGAGCTGGAGTGGGTGCGGTCCAACGCCAAGGGGCGGCAGGCCAAGTCCAAGGCGCGTCTCGCGCGGTACGAGGAGATGGCGGCCGAGGCCGACAAGATGCGGAAGCTGGACTTCGAGGAGATCCAGATCCCGCCGGGTCCGCGCCTGGGCAGCGTCGTCGTCGAGGTCAACAACCTGACCAAGGGCTTCGGCGACAAGGTCCTCATCGACGACCTCAGCTTCACCCTGCCGCGCAACGGCATCGTCGGTGTCATCGGCCCCAACGGTGCCGGAAAGACCACCCTCTTCAAGATGATCCAGGGCTTCGAGGAGCCGGACTCCGGTTCCATCAAGGTCGGCGAGACCGTCAAGATCTCCTACGTCGACCAGAGCCGCGAGAACATCGACCCGAAGAAGACGCTCTGGGCGGTCGTTTCCGACGAGATGGACTACATCAACGTCGGCCAGGTCGAGATGCCCTCGCGGGCGTACGTCTCCGCCTTCGGGTTCAAGGGACCGGACCAGCAGAAGCCGGCCGGGGTCCTCTCCGGCGGTGAGCGCAACCGGCTGAACCTGGCGCTCACCCTCAAGCAGGGCGGCAACCTGCTCCTCCTCGACGAGCCGACCAACGACCTCGACGTGGAGACGCTCTCCAGCCTCGAGAACGCGCTGCTCGAGTTCCCCGGGTGCGCCGTGGTCGTCTCCCACGACCGGTGGTTCCTGGACCGCGTCGCCACCCACATCCTCGCCTACGAGGGTGACTCCAAGTGGTTCTGGTTCGAGGGCAACTTCGACTCGTACGAGAAGAACAAGGTCGAGCGGCTCGGCGCCGACGCCGCCCGTCCGCACCGCGCCACCTACAAGAAGCTGACCCGGGGCTGATCTTGCGGCACATCTACCGCTGCCCACTGCGCTGGGCGGACATGGACGCGTACGGCCACGTCAACAACGTGGTCTTCCTCCGCTACCTGGAGGAGGCACGCATCGACTTCCTGTTCCGCCCGGAGAAGGACTTCAAGCAGGGGTCCGTGGTGGCACGCCATGAGATCGACTACAAGCGGCAGCTCGTCCACCGGCACCACCCGGTCGACGTCGAGCTGTGGGTCACCGAGATCAGGGCCGCTTCCTTCACGCTCACCTACGAGGTCAAGGACGAGGACGTCGTCTACGTCCGGGCCTCCACGGTGATCGTGCCGTTCGACTTCGAGCGGCAGCGGCCCCGGCGGATCACCGCCGAGGAACGGGAGTTCCTCCAGGAGTACACGGACGCCAAGGAGGAGGCCGTCGCCGCATGACGGTGCTCCATCTCGCCGACGAGGGGGAGGCCGCGGATCTCGCGGCCTTCCTCTCCCGGCTGCTCCACTACGACCGTTCGGCCGCGGTACGCCTCCAGGCGGCCGGCACGGCCCTCGCCGTCTTCGGCCGGCCGCCCTCCTTCGAGGTGCTGGCCGTGCGCGCGGTACGGCTGGCCAAGCCGTACGAGAGCGGGCTCGACGTCACGCTGGACGCGACCGTGTCCGCCGGTGAACTGCTGGAGAGTGTGGACGAGCGGGCGGCGACGTCCGGCGTGCCCGGTGCGGTGACGGGGCCTCCGTGGGCCGGGGTGCTGCCCCCGCGCGGGGGCTGGCGGGCCGAGACGGGGCTGCCCGCCCCGGACGCCCTGCGTGCCCTGGTCGCCGCCGCGGTGGCGGAGTTCCGGGCGCGGACCGAGGAACTGGCCGCCGATGACCGTACGCGGGCCGAACTCGACCGCATCGGGCGGGACATCTGGTCCCGGACGGTCGGCGAGACCGGGCTGCCGGTGCGGGCCGTGCACGCGGCCCAGTCGCTCGGATTCCTGCGGACGTCCGGAGCGCCGGGTTCCGGCGCGGGCGGGGCCGAGGGCGCGCCGACGCTGTTCTCCTCCGGTGCGTGGCTGCGGCTGCGCACGCCCTTCGGGTCCGTCGCGCTGCGGCGCGCGGGCACGGGGGCACTGGGCATCAGCGTGCGCTGAATCAATCTCGAAGGGGGCTCCCCGGCCCCCGTCGGGCCCCGGTCTCAGTGGTGCGGCTCGCTGTCGTCCGGGCGTACGGCGATGTGGTCGCTCTCCAGTTCCAGGGCGACGCGGTCGCGCATGCCGAGGGCGGCGGTGTAGTCGGCGGGCAGCTGGAGCCGGCCGGCGCGGTCGAGCATGGCGTACTCGCGGGCCACCACCGTCTCGTGACCGGTCTCGGCGTCCACCTCGCTGCGCCGCAGCACCTCCGTGGAGGTACGGCCGTCGCGGATGGCGACCGTGCGGCGGACCTCGCCCGCCACGGCCTGGTCGTGGGTGACGATGACGACCGTGGTGCCCAGCTCCTCGTTCGCCGTGCGGAAGGCGGCGAAGATCTGTTCCGCGGTGTGCGAGTCCAGCTCACCCGTCGGCTCGTCCGCCAGCAGCACGGACGGGTTGCCCGCGAGGGCCACGGTGATGGCGACCCGCTGCTGCTGCCCTCCGGACATCTGCCGCGGACGCCGGTCCCGGCAGTCGGCGACGCCCATCAGGTCCAGCAGCTCCAGCGCGCGTGCCGTGCGCGCCGCCCGGCGTCCGCCGGTGCCGGCCAACTGCATGGGCAGGGCCGTGTTCTGCGCGGCCGTCAGGTAGGGCATGAGGTTCCGGGACGTCTGCTGCCACACGAAGCCGACCACCGCGCGGCGGTAGGCCAGGCGGTCCCTCGCCGTCATCGCCAGCAGGTCGCGCCCCGCCACCCGGGCCGCCCCGGCGGTCGGCGTGTCCAGGCCGGCCAGGATGTTCATCAGCGTGGACTTGCCGCTGCCCGAGGCCCCGACCAGCGCCATCAGCTCGCCCTCGCGGACCAGCAGGTCGAGTCCCTGGAGGGCCTGCACCTCCACCCCGTCCGTGCTGAAGATCCGGACCAGGCGGTCGCAGGTGATCAGCGCGTCGTGTCCGTAGGCGGGCCGGTCACGGGACGCGGTGGCACGGTCGGCGAGGTCGGCGAGCGTGGGGTCGGTCGTCATCGGGTCTCCTCCAGGTCCGTGTCCGCGGTACGCCGTGTCTCCGGTCGCGCCTTCATCTCGCGTCACCCGCCCGCAGCTCCGCCACCGCCCCGCGCCGGCCCGACCACCACGCCTGTGCTGCCGCCACCCCCACCGTCAGCACCAGCACCGCCACCGCGGGGACGGCCAGCGACCACGGGTCGGTGCGCAGTTCCGCGCGGCCCACCGGGGAGGCCGTCGTCGACATCGCGATCGTCGTCAGGTCGATGCCGGGGGAGAGGAGCCGTACGGCCGCCCAGCCGGTCAGGACGCCGCCCAGCGCGGCGGGCAGGGCCTGCGGGAGGGACTCCAGGACGAGCAGCCGGCGGCCCTGGGCGCGGGTGAGGCCCATGGTGCGCAGCCGGGCGAGGAGGGCGGCGCGTTCGGGCGCGGTGCTCGCCAGGGACAGCAGCAGGGCCAGGGCGGCGTAGCCGGCGCCGGCGGCCACGGCGGCCGTGTAGACGCGCTCCGCACCGGACTGAAGCGGCGAGTCCACGTAGCCGTCGCGCTCCTCGGACCGCAGGTGGACGGTGCCGGCGTCGCCCGCCGCCCGGCGCAGCGCGCCCGCGTCCAGGTCGTCGCCGGTCAGCAGCAGCACGTTCGGCGGGGCGGCCCCGGCGGGCAGCCCGGCCCGGTCCACGACGAGGAAGTCGTCGCCGTACACGGCCGGGGTGCGGTCCCGCACCAGCACGATCCGCAGCGTGGCGACGCCGCCGTCGGCCAGCCGCAGCCGGAAGGTGCGGTCGCCGAACCGTTCGGCGACCGCCGGGGAGGCCAGCGCCGGCAGTACGGCGTTCCCGGAGCCGCCCCCGTGGCCGCCCCCGGCGTCGTCCGGCCGCGTCAGCCGCCCCGCGGGGAACGCGCCGAGGCCCGTCCGTCCGGCCAGGGCCGCGTAGGCGCCGGGTTCCACGCCCGCGAGCGGGAGCGACTGGCCGTCGTCGGGCGTCTTGGCCAGGTGGTCGACGCCCACCTCGGTGACCTCACGCACCCCGGGCGCCTCCCGCAGCCGGGCGGGCAGGCCGGAGGGCAGCGCCTCGACCGCCTCCACCCGCGCGTCGGCGCCCACGGCGAGCAGCGCCGCCCGGTCGAGGGCGTCGGCCACGCCGCCGAGGACCGAACCGCCGAACGCCGCGACGGTGAACGCGGTCAGCAGCGCGAGGAGGGGCAGCACGGTGGAGGCGGAGGTACGGCCCGCCCGGGCCAGCGCGAGCGGACCGACCGCGCCGCGCAGCCGCCGGGCCGGGCGGGCCAGCCCGCGCAACGGCAGCGGGTACAGGCGCACCAGCACCAGCGCGGCGATCACCCCGACCAGGACCGGTGCCATCGCCACCAGGCCGCCGGCGCCGTCCGTCGCGCCGCGCCGGCGCAGGACCTCGACCGCGCCGAGGGCGAGGACCACGACCGTCAGTTCGGCGACCGTACGGCGCCGGGAGGCGCGGGGCGAGGCCGCTTCCCGCCGGTCGTCGTGGACGCGTACCCGGTGGTGCGCGGCGGCGGCCCGCAGCGGCAGCGCGAGGCAGGCCACGGCGGTGACCGCGACGGCCGCCCACAGCGAGGGCAGCAGCCGGGCGCCGGGCAGCGCGAGCAGGGCCGCGCCGAGGCCGAGCGCTCCCGCGGGCACCGCCACGACCGCCGTCTCGGCCAGCAGCCGCCCCGCCAGGCCCCGTACGGAGGCGCCGCGGGCCCGCAGCAGGGCCAGTTCGGCGCGGCGCCGGTCACCGGCCAGGCCGCCCGCCATCAGCAGGACGACGGCGGCGACCGTACCCGCGCCCGACGCGGCGACGGCGACCAGCGGGCCGATGTCGCCGCGCAGCCGCCCGTACGTGGTGAGGACGTCGTCGAGGCCGGTCGTGGCGTCCGCCAGCGGGCTGACCGTCGCGTGCAGTCGCTGGAGGCCGGGCCCGGACTCCACGGCGGCCACGGCCGTGGCGAGCCCGTCGAGGTCGCGGCCGTGCAGCGCGTCCGGGTCGGGCGCGAGGTGCCAGTAGCGGATCACAGGGGCCGAGCCGAGGAGCGCGGGCGCCGCCTCGGGGGCGAGCAGCAGGCCGCCGACCCAGTAGGTGGGCGCGGGGGCGCCGGGCGGCCCCGGTGCGCGGCGCAGGGAGGGGGAGCGCAGGACGGGGTCGACGGACCAGTAGGCGCCGTCGGGCCGCTCGGGCGCGACGATGCCGGTGACGCGGACGGTCAGCTCGCGGCGTCCGGGCAGGCGGACGACCGAGCCCGCCCTCATGTGCAGCGTGCGGGCCGTCTCCTCGGTCACCGCGGCCTCCAGCTCGGTGGTCGAGGCGCCGGCCCGCCCGCCGGCGACCCGCGGCAGCCGGCCGGAGCGCAGCCGGGCGTGGTCGCCGAGCCCCTGCGGTGCGGCGAGGACCATCTGAGCGGGCAGCCCGTCGGGCCGGGGCAGCCATTCCTCGGGCGAGGGCACGCTGTCGGTGGCGCGGACGCCGTAGGACGACTGCTCCTCGTCGACGACGAGCGGGCTTTCCACGGCGTCGAGCACGGAGCGGTAGCCGTCGGCGAGGGGCCGGGGCCGGAGGCTGTCCTCCGCGGCCGCGACGTCCAGCCCGGGGGCGGGAGCGGCGGACACCAGGACGCCGGTCACGTCGGCCGGGGCCCGCTCCACGGCCTGGCGCAGACCGGCGTCCGTGTACCGGTCCAGCGCCCGGGGGAACGCGGCGGCCAGGCACGCGGTCAACGCCACCAGCACCGCCAGCGCGACGGCGGCACCGGGCGCGGCCCGCAGCCGGGTACGAACCCAGGGGGCGGTCACGGGGTTCACCGGGCGGTACCTCCGTGTTCGGCGCGGGGGGCCGTGGTGTGGGTGGGGGGAGGTGGGGGCGCGGGTGTGACCGGGTGGGGAGCGGTTGCCGGGAGGGCGGTCCGTGGGTGGGTGCGGGCCCGGGGGGTGGTCGCGGGGGTCACCTGGTGGTACCTCCGTGTTCGGCGCGGGGGGCCGTGGTGTGGGTGGGGGGAGGTGGGGGCGCGGGTGGGACCGGGTGGGGGCGGTTGCCGGGAGGGCGGTCCGTGGGTGGGTGCGGGCCCGGGGGGTGGTCGCGGGGGTCACCTGGTGGTACCTCCGTGTTCGGCGCGGGGGGCCGTGGTGTGGGTGGGGGGAGGTGGGGGCGCGGGTGGGACCGGGTGGGGGGCGGTTGCCGGGAGGGCGGTCCGTGGGTGGGTGCGGGCCCGGGGGCGGTCGCGGGGGTCACCGGGCGGTACCTCCCTGCTCCTTCAAGGTCACCGTCGTGTCCGTGCGGCGCAGGGCCAGGGCGGCCGTGACCAGGAGCGGGACGACGGCCATGCCGGCCAGCAGCAGGGCGATCCGGCCGGGAGGCAGGGTCACGTGCACGTCCGGCACGGGACGGGTGGCCTGCGGGGTCAGTACGGTCAGCGGGATCACCGCCCGGGTCAGGACCGCGCCGAGGGCGGCGCCGGTCAGCAGCGCCAGGCCGGTCAGCACGCCCTGCTCGACGGCGACCGTGCGGGCCAGCCGGCGGCGCGAGGCGCCCAGGGCGCGCAGCACGGAGAACTCCCGGCCCCGCTCGCGCAGCGACCCCGCCGCGCTCACCGCGAAGCCGACCGATGCCAGTGCCGCCGCCACCAGGGTCGCCGCGGCGAACGCCGCCCCGGGACCGGCGCCGAACGGGTCGTCGCGCAGCCGCTCGGCGACCTCGTCGCGGACCAGGACCTGGGCCGGTGCCGTGTCCGGGAACGCCCGCAGTCCCGCCGCCGCCTCCCGGGTCTTCCCCGGCCCGGTCCGCAGCCACCACTCGGTGGGCTCGACGGCGGCGCCGTACTCGGCCTGAAGATGCCGGTTCAGCGTCGGCAGATCGACCAGCAGGGCGCCGCCGAACCGCCCCGAGGGGGTCTCGGGCCCGGTGCCCGGCAGCTCGCGCACGGAGCGCACGATCCGCACCGGGACGTCGTGGCCGCCGATCGGCACCGTGACGCGCTGCCCGGTGCGCGCGCCCGCGGAGTCGAGGAAACGGTCGCCGGCCACGGCGGTCACCTCGGCCGGCTCGGGCTGCGCGACCCGCAGCCGCACCGTCAGCGTGGTGATCTGCGAGCCGTCGGAGAGGCCCGTGGAGTACGCGACGGCGAGCGGACCGGAATCCAGCAGGCGCGGCTTGGGCGGGGCACCGTCCAGGCCCGGCACGGCCGGCGCCGGGGACAGTTCCGCCCCGGCCGTCCAGGTCCCGGGCAGCGGCACCGGCCGTACGGTCCCGTCGGCGGCCCGGGCCGTCAGCCGCCGTACGGTCAGGCGGTGTTCCTCGTTCCGGTCCTCCGGCTGGACCACCGTGAACTCGACGCCGGTCAGCGTGAGCGGCCCGGCGGGGACGTCCAGGCCGAGGGTGTGCTCCCGGCCGTCGGCGGCCAGCGCACCGGCCCCGAGCCGGTACGGGGTGCCCCAGCGGTCCTCGACGGTGACCGTCACGTCCGCCGAGCGGGAGCCTGCGGAGGACGAACCGTCGGAGGTCGAGCCGTCGGAGGACGAGTCGGCGCGGGGCGAGTCCGGCCTCGGTACGGTCAGGGTCGCCGTCAGCGCCAGCTTGGCCGTGCCCGCCGGGATTCTCGCGCCGTTCGACGGCCCCGCGGGCGCCATCCCGGACAGCAGCCCGTGCGGCGACCGGTCGGCCAGGTCCGGCCGCAGCAGCATCGTGTCCGCCGCGTGCGCGGTGTCCAGCGCGAGCACCGTCGCCGTCCGGTCGCCGGAGAGCGGAACCTCGGACCGCGCCGCGGGAGCGACCTGCCGTACGCCCGCGACACCCGCGATCCGGTCGGTGCGGTCCGGGCCCGCCGTGCCGGAGCCCAGCACCCGGATCGGCGCGCCCGTGCGGAAGTCGGCCTGGTCGTCCTGCGACCGGGACCACGAGGCGCCCTGCCCGATCGCCATCGTGCCCAGCGCCACGGCGAGCACCAGCAGCAGCACCGGACCCGTCCCGCGCGCCGGACGCCGGCTCAGCTGCCAGCCGGCCAGCGCCGCCGCCAGCCCGCGCCCGCTCGCCGCCCGGCGCTCCGCGAGCCGCGCCACCAGCGGCAGCAGCCGCAGCGCCAGCACCGTCCCGGCCAGCAGCGCCAGCGTGGGCGTCACCACGAACAGCGGATCCACCCCCAGGGCGCCCGTGCCGTCGGCGTCGTCCGTCCCGGCGGCGGAGGTCTGCCGGTCCAGCTGCCAGTAGGCGATGCCGGCGAGCACCAGCAGACCCACGTCCGCGCCGGCCCGCAGCAGGCCCGGCAGCGCCCGGGACCGGCCGCCGCCCTCCGGCGCCAGGGTCAGCGCCGGCAGCGTCACGGCCAGGGTGCACCCGAGGGCCGCCACCGCCGCCACCAGCCACACGGTGCCGCTGCCGCCGGCCGCCGCTTCCCGGCCGAGCCCGGTCCGGGACAGCGCCCCCTGCCCGGCCATCAAGCGGATCAGCGGCCCGGCCAGCAGCGGCGCGCAGACCAGCGCGGGCACGGCGAGCAGCAGCGCCTCCAGCGCGGATCCCGCCGCCAGCCGGGCCCGGGAGGCGCCGCGTGCCCGCAGCAGGCGCAGTTCGCCCGCCCGCTCCACGCTCAGCAGCCGCGCCACCAGCAGCAGCGCTCCGGCCGCCAGCACGACGAGTTGCGCCGCGATGACGAGGAGGGTGGAACGGGAGACCACCAGCGAACGGTCGAGACGGTCCAGGATCGCGGGCAGCTCGGTCGTCGCCGCGGTGGTGCCGCTGAGCACCGGCTGCTCGCGCAGCCACGCCGTGCCACCCCGGACCGCCTCCCCGAGGGCCCGGGTCCGTCCGGTCGTCAACGACGCGTAGTCCGCCCGCACCAGCCACCCGGACGACCCCGCGCTGACCCGGCCGCCGCTCAGCACACCGGGCGGCGCGAGCAGCGGCCCGTACGTCGTGAAGCCGCCCTGCTTGACGCCGCGCCCGGCCAGGTCGTCGAGGCGCCAGTACGGCGACCCGGTGTCGACCGGCCGGTACAGGCCGCTCACCACGACGCGGACGGCCGGGCCGTCGAGCCGGTCGGTGAGCGTGAGCCGGTCGCCCGTACCGACGCCGACGCGTTCGGCGGCGGCCACGGGCACCGCCACCTCGACCGGGCCGCCCGCGGCCCCGGCCACGGGCATCCGCCCCTCCTCGACCCGGACCCGCGTCGGGTCGAGCGCCGCGAAGAACGTCAGATCGGGGTCGCCGGACCGCTCCGTCGGCGGCCGCAGGGAGACGGGCAGCGCGTACGGGCCGGAGCGCACCAGGGTCCGCACGGTGAGCGGCAGCCCGTCGAAGGTCGTCGCGGCACCCCTGCGCACGGTGGCGTCGGCGGCCGGCCACTGTCCGGCCGGTACGTCCGCCTTCACGACCAGCGCGGCGTCGGCCCCGGTGCGCGCGTCGGCGAGGGAGTGCCGCAGGGCCGCGTCGCCGACGGTGCCGGAGTAGGCGGTCAGGGTGGCGAGGACGGTCGTGGTCAGCAGGACGGTGAGCAGGGCCGCGGCCAGCAGCAGGCGGTGCGCCCGCGCGCGCAGCAGCACGAACGCCGTGAGCCCCCCGAACCCCCCGAACCCCGCCACCCGGCCCCCCGCCGCCGTCGTCCAGACCTCGCCGGGATGCTGTCAGAGGTGGGGGCGCCGAAGTAAGCGTCCGGAACCGGGACTTGACCGGATCGTGACCGGAATCCGGCGTCGGCTGACCGGAATGTGTCCGTCAGGCGATGCGTCCGCGGGTCCGTGAGTCCGTCAGCCGGGGGTGTTGATCATCGAGGCCGCCGCGTACGTCAGGTACTTCCACAGCGTCTGCTCGTGCTCCTCGGACAGACCCAGCTCGTCGAGCGCGACCCGCATGTGCTTCAGCCAGGCGTCGTGTGCGGCCCGGTCGACGACGAAGGGGGCGTGCCGCATCCGCAGCCGCGGGTGGCCCCGGTTGTCGCTGTACGTCGTCGGGCCGCCCCAGTACTGCATCAGGAACAGCGCGAAACGGTCCTCGGCCGGACCCAGGTCCTCCTCGGGGTACATCGGCCGCAGGATCGGGTCCCCGGCGACTCCCTCGTAGAAGCGGTGGACGAGGCGGCGGAAGGTCTCCTCCCCGCCGACCTGCTCGTAGAAGGTCTGCTCCTGAAGCGTGCCGCGCCGAATCTCATTCACGCCGTCCATGGTCTCAGACCCGGGGGCATAGGACTCAAGACCTAGGACCGGCCCGCGGCCCCGGCCGGGGACCCTGCCCGCGGCCCGCCCGGCCCGTACTGTGGAGGCATGGGCGGGTACGAGGACCTGGACAGCCTCGCCGCCTCCGCGCGGGCGGAGCTGGTGCGGGAGATCGAGCTGAGCGGCGCCTGGACGGCCGACCCGGTGTGGCGGGAGGCGTTCCGGGCGGTGCCGCGCCACCTCTTCGTGCCGTACTACTACGTCGGCGTCCGGGGCGGCTACGGACGCCGGTGGGGCGAGGACCCCGACCCCGGCGCCCGCGAGCGCTGGGTGCGCGGCGCGTACGCGGACGCCCCGCTGGCGACCCGGCTGCGCGACGGCGAGCTGCTCTCCTCCAGCAGCCAGCCCTCGCTGATGGCGATGATGCTGGTGGAGCTGGACGTGCGCGACGGCGACCGGGTCCTGGAGATCGGCGCCGGCACCGGCTACAACGCCGCCCTGCTGGCCCACCGCCTCGGCGACGACGCCCTGGTCACCACCGTCGACCTGGACGCCGACATCACCGAGTCGGCCCGCCGGCACCTGGACGCCGCCGGGTACCACCCTGCCGTCGTCACGGGCGACGGGGCGCGCGGCGTCCCCGAACGCGCCCCCTACGACCGGATCCTCGCCACCTGCGCGCTGCCCTCGGTGCCGCGCGCGTGGACCGCCCAGTGCCGCCCCGGCGGGCGGATCCTGACCCCGCTCGCCACCGGGCTCGTCGTCCTCACCGTCCGCGACGCCGGGCACGCGGAGGGGCGGTTCCTGCACACGCCCGCGTACTTCGTGCCGCTGCGCGGCGCGGACCGCGCCGAGCCCGAGACGCCGGGCCTGGGCGGCGTACCGCGCCGGGCCCGGGAGGACGACCTGTTCCGCTTCCTGCTGGCGCTGAGCCGGGGCGGGCTAGACCCGCAGGAGGCGTACGCGCTGTGGGACCGCGAGGACGCCCCGCGCCGCGAGCGCTACGGCATCACCGTCAGCGGCGAACGGGCCTGGGCGTGGCTGGACGACCCGGAGGGGCCGTACGCCTGGCCGTTCGCCTGACGCAGGCCCCCCTCGGGCGCATTCTTGTGCCTATCCCCGGCGGATCGTGATCGTCGTCCAGGCGCCGACGTGCACCCGGTCGCCGTCCTGGAGCGGCACCGGCACGAAGGGCTGGATCGGCTCCTCGCCGCCGTTGACCGTCGTACCGTTCGTCGAGTTCTGGTCGACGACCGCCCAGTTGCCGTCCTGCTGCTGCACCAGCACCGCGTGCTGGTGCGAGACGCCCGGGTCCTCCGGCGGCACGGCCAGATCGATGTCCGGGGTGTCGCCGGTGGAGTGCCGGCGGCGGCCGATGGTGATCTGGTTGCCGGTGAGCGTGCGCTGCTGCTCCGGCGAGTACGCGGGCAGGTTCAGGCCCGCGGCCTCGGGGCCGGAGCGCTGCATCATCGCCATGAAGTAGTCGCGGTCCGGGCCGATCGTCGCCGACCAGGTCGTGGGCTGCTGGGGCCGCTGCGGCTGCTGCGGGAAGCCCTGGCCGGGGCCGGGCGGCGCCTGGGTGGCGCCGGGCTGCGGGTAGCCGTAGCCGCCGCCCTGGGCCGGACCCGGGCCGTTCGGGCCACCGGGACCGCCCGGGCCGCCGGACGTCGGCGGGGAGAGCACCCAGTCGTCGTCACCGCCGCCGAAGGACGGGCCGCCCTGCTGCGGACGGTTGGTCTCCTGCGGGAAGGCGGGCGGGGCCGGCGGGCCGGACTGGAACCCCTGCGGGCCGCCACCCGGGCCGCCAGGGCCACCGGGCGGGACGGGCCCGGGCGGAGGCGGGACCGGACGCGACGGATCGGTACCGAAAGCGGGCGGGGACGGGGGGCCGGAGGGGCCGCCCGGGCCACCGGGTCCGCCCGGACCGTTGGGGCCACCGGGGCCGCCGAAACCGCCCGGGCCACCGGGACCGTTGGGACCACCGAAACCACCGGGGCCGTTGGGACCACCAGGACCACCAGGACCACCAGGTCCGCCGGGCCCCTCAGGACCACCGGGCCCACCAGGACCGCCGAATCCGCCCGGGCCGTTGGGCCGGTCCGGGTTGCCGTAGCCGCCGGGCCCACCGGGACCGCCGGGCCTGTCGGCACCGCCGGGTCCACCCGGCCCACCGGGACCGCCGGGGCCGAAGGGGCCACCGGGTCCGCCCGCCGGACCCCCGGGGCCACCGGGTCCGCCCGGACCACCGCGTCCCGACGGGTCGGCGCCGAAGGGCGGCGGGCCCGGGGGAATCGGTTCGGCGGGGCGGTTCACCTGGGAGGGCCGGGAGCCCTGGTAGTCGTACGCGTCACCGCCGCCGTAGGACGGGCCCGCCGAGGGGCCGCCCGGCGGCTGCCCGAAGTGCGGCGCCGGCGGGCGCGGGGCGGCCGGGGTGTACGAGGTGGCGGTATTGGTCAGGAAGTTCCACCGGCACTCCTCGCAGAACGGCGCACCGCCCTCACGCGGCGTGCGGCACTGTGGGCACAGCTGCGGCTCGCCGCCGGGACCACCGGGACCACCGCCGGGACCGCCACCAGGACCACCGCCGGGGCCACCCGGGCCGGCCGGCGGCGGGAAGCCGTAGCCGCCGCCCGGGGGCGGTGGCGGCGGAGGGGGCGGCACGGCACCGGCCATGCGGTGACCGCAGACCTCGCACCAGTCGTCGGAACCCGACTGGTGTCCGTTCGGGCAGGTCGGCATGTCGGGGCTTCCCTCTCTAGCGGGCGTGTCGCGCGGTTGTTGTGCGTCACTTCTTTACACGAACAGTCTTTGTCGACCGGGTTTCGAGAGTCATCTCGTCGGCCTCCTCGACCTTCGCTTTCAGTCGCACAGTACCTGCCGCCGCGTCCACCACGTCCACCACCTTGGCGAGCAGTTTCGCCGTATCGGCGTTTCCGGAGGCCCCGGCGAGCTGAACCGCGCGGCCCAGTTTGGCCGTTGCTCCGTCGATGTCTCCCGCTTTGCGCAGATCCAGCCCTTGCTGGATGGCTTGTGCCAGTTCGGCCTGCCCGGTGTAGTGGGCGACTTGGGGGTTGATCGACGTGGAGGCGGCCATGTCGTCCGTCCACACGGCCCGTACAAGACCCTGCGCGCCGAGGTTCTGGACGCTGCCGTCGGGCTCCGGGACGACCAGAGAGACGCGGGCGGCGAGCATCTCCTGGCCGAGGCCCGCGGCCGGGACCTCCACGCAGACGTGGTAGTCACGGGACTCGTCGCCCCAGGAACCGGTGGGGTAGTCCCCGGCCCGCGGTCCGGCCCCGGTGCGGCGGCCGGTCAGCTCCTCGACCGTCGGCGCGACCTGCTTGACGAACCTGACCGTGGTGCCGACCGGAGTCCACAGGCGCAGTGCGACGTCCGCGACCTCCTTGCCCATGGCCGTCTCCATCATCCGCGTGAAGTCGGCGGCCAGGCCCGCCGGATCGGCGACGATGTCGGCGGTGCCGAGCAGGGCGGAGGCGATCCCTGTGACTTCTTTCACTTCCCAGTCGGTGCCCACGCCACGGGCGTCGCAGGTGAAACGTCCGGCGCAGGCGTCGAGCGCGGCCCTGAGGTCCTCGGGGGACTCGTGCTCGTTGCGGCCGTCGGTGAGCAGGATGCCGTGCCGGATGGCGACGTCCGCGGTGGACAGCAGCCGGTCGGCCAGCCGCAGCCAGGTGCCGATGGCGGTGCCGCCGCCCGCACCGAGGCTGCGCAGCGCCTGCTTGGCCTGCTCCCGGGTGGTGGCGTCGGCGACCGCGAGCCGGCCGCCGCCCGGGTAGACCTCCTGGGCCACGTGGGTGCCGGCCACGACCGTGAAGTGGACGCCGTCGCGCAGGGTGTCGATCGCGGCGGACGTGGCGTCGCGGGCGTTGCGCATCTTGGTCGGCGGGTAGTCCATCGAGCCCGAGCAGTCGACCAGCAGCGCCACGGCGGCGGACGGGCCCTGGCCGGGCGAGTACAGGTGGGGCGCGGCGACCGCGCTCCCGATCGTGCCGCCGCCCGTCGCGGTGACCGTCACGATGGCGTTGACCTCACGGCCGCCGTCGGGCAGGTACTCGTTCTGGTAGACGTCCACCGCGAACTGCGGCACGTTCGACTTCGAGAAATTGGCCATGCCGGATCGCATCCCCCTCTACGTCCCCCGATGGCGGGGTCCTGGCTCGTCGGCGCGGACCGCCCCCTGCGGTCCGCGAGGCCGCCCCGACCCGTACCCGTGCGGGGGCCTCAGGCCGATCCTGCCCCCTGCGGCGGGGCCGGGAACGGGAGGAGGGCCACTGTTACGTTGTCGTGGCCCCCGCCGTCCAGGGCGTGGCCCACCAGAACGCGGGCGCCGTGCAGCGGGCGGGCGGCGGCGTCCAGGGGCACGGCGTCGGCCATCTCCTCGGCGGACTCCGCGTAGTTCCACAGGCCGTCCGTGCAGACCACGACCAGGCCGGGACGGTCCGGCTTGAACGACGCGGTGTGCGGCTCCAGTTCGTAGGCGTCGGCGCCCAGCCAGCCGGTGATCGCGTGGGCGCGCTCGTCGGCGTAGGCCTCGGCCTCGTTCATCAGGCCCGCCGCGACCATCTGCGCGGCCCACGAGTCGTCCTCGGTGAGCCGGGCGGGCGGGGTGGAGCGGTCGGCGGGCACCCAGTAGACGCGGCTGTCGCCGACCCAGCCGACGACCAGCAGACCGGCGGTCACCACGGCGCCGACCAGGGTGCAGGCGGGCGCGTTCTGGTGCGGGGCCTGCTCGCGGGCGGTGGCGGGCTCGTCTGCCAGCGCGTTGACGGCGTGCGAGGCGGCGAGGATGGCGTCGTGCATGGCCTGCTGCGGGTGCGTGCCGCGCGGCAGGGCGCCCAGCAGCGACTCGCCGGCCGCCCGGGACGCGGCGAGGGAGGCGTCGTCGGGGCGGGTCGCCGAGGACACGCCGTCGCAGACGATCGCCACCGAGGCGGGGGCGCCGTCGGGCAGCGCGGTGCAGCCCACCGAGAACGCGTCCTCGTTGCGGTGGTGGCGCAGGCCCCGGTCGCTGACGGCGGCGATCGGGCCCGACTCCTGCTCCATGTGGTCGCGTTCGCGGGGCTGGGCGTGCCCGCAGTTCTCGCAGTAGCCGTCGTCGTCGACCCGGCCCGCACGGCAGGCGACGCACACCTTCTCGGCGGCGGCGGGCTCGGCGTGCGCGGCCTGAGCCGGTGCGGCGGCGTCCTGTGCGGCGGCTTCCTGTTCGGCGGTCAGCCGCGGGTCGGGGGCCTGAAGGGGGTACTCGTCGGGCTCGTCCGGCCGGTCGAACCGTACGCCGGGCGCGGCGGACTCCGGAGCCCCGGGAGGCGCCTGTGGCGGTGGCGGTGGCGGCAGCGGGGAGCCGCCCGAGTCGGTGCCCGGCAGTTCGGCCGCCGCGTGCACCGGGGCGGGCCGGCCGTGGCCGTCCGAGTCCCGGGCCACGGGCCAGTCCACGCCGTCCGGTGCGGGCACCGCGCCGTTGACGACGAGGGTGGGGCTGTCCTCGGGCCGCGCGGGCACCACGGACAGGTCGTATCCGCACGCACCGCAGAAACGGTCACCCGGCTCGAGGGGTTCCTCGCAGCTCGGGCACTTCCGCACAGCGGCCTGCTGGGGCATCTGCGACATCAACTACACCCACGTCCGGGGGCGGTAACGATTGGCACGTTCCACCAGGTCGATCCTTTCCTCGCCGCCCCGCGCCAGCCGCGCCAGCGTGCGGTACGAACGCTCCAGGCCGAAACGCAGGCCGCGTTCGTCCAGGCCGCTGCCGAGCAGCGTCCGTCCCCCGGCGGCGGGAGGGACGGAACCCCGACCTCCGGAGAGTACCCAGTCCAGCGCGCAGCCGAGGACCTCGGCCGACAGCTGCTCGCGCCGCGCCGGATCCAGACCGTACACGTCCAGTGCCTCGACCTGCCGCGCGGCGGCGAGCAGATCGTCCAGGAACCCCAGGTCGCCCGCGGCCGCGGTGCGCTGCCGCAGCCGCGCCCGTACGGCCGCCACCCGCGCCCCGGTGCAGTGCACGGACGTCTCCGGCACCGACTCCAACGTCCGTACGGCACCGGCCCGGTCACCGCCGGCCAGCTGGACCCGGGCCAGCCCGAACGCCGCGCTGACGTGGCTCGGGTCGGAGGCCCACACCAGCCGGTAGTACTCGGCGGCGTTGTCCAACTGCCCCAGCACCTCGGCGCACAGGGCGAGCGCCAGCTTGGGCGCGATCTCGCCGGGGAAGGCGTCGTAGACCGCGTCGAAGGCCAGCGCGGCGTCCTCGTGGGCGCCGGTCACCAGGGCGGCGAGGCCGCGGTACCAGACCACCCGCCAGTCGTCGGGGCGTTCGCCCTCCAGGTCGCCCAGAACCTCCAGCGCGCCGGGCGCGTCGCCGTTCTCCAGCAGGGCCCGGATCTGCCGCAGCCGCGTCTCGGCCGACGGCGCCGGCGCGGCGGCCAGCGCGGTCAGCAGCTCGGCCGGCGCGGACGCCATCAGGCCCGCCAGGAAGCCCGCGTTGGGGTCGCCGGCGTCGACCCGGGGGACCGGCAGCGCGAGCGTGGCGGTGGGCGCGTCGGCCGCCTTGACCAGGCCCGAGGCCCCGGCGTCGAGACCGCCGACCGTGCTCACGGCACCCGGCAGCGACGCGCTCGCGCCGCCCGGCGCACCCGTCGTCGTGCCCACCGCGCCCACCGGTACGGCACCGGCGCCGGCCGGCGGGGCGTGCGCGACCGTCCCGCCCGGCGCACCCACGGCAGGACCGGACCCACCCGGCAGCGCGGGACCCGGCCCGCCCGCCAGGGCCGCCCCGGAGCCGCCCCGGCCGCCCCGCGTACGCACCGTCCTGGCGCCCAGCCGCGACACCTCGCCGTCCAGCCGCGGGAACAGCTCCGTGTCCGTCACCCGCACCTCGGGCCCGAACAGCGTGGACACCGCGGGCCTGGCCCGGCCCGTCTGGAGCGAGACCACCTCGCGCAGCACACCCGTCAGCTGTTCCGCCATCTCCTGCGCGGACGCGAACCTGCGGGCCGGATCCGGGTCGGTGGCCCGCACCAGCAGCCGGTAGAACGACTCGTACCGCCGGAAGACGTCGATGTGGTCGGGGTCCGGCAGGGAGTCCGCGTAGACCGTGGTGTAGCCCTGGAAGTCGAAGGCCAGCACGGCGAGGGTGCGCCCCACCGTGTACAGGTCGGACGCCACCGACGGGCCGACGTCGGCCACCTCCGGGGCCTGGTAGCCCACCGTGCCGTAGATGGCCGACTCGTCGTCGTCCATGCGGCGGACCGCGCCCATGTCTATGAGCTTGAGCTGGTCCTCGGTCTGGATGGCGTTGTCGACCTTGAAGTCGCAGTACAGCAGTTTGCGGCTGTGCAGGTGGCCGAGCGCCTCCAGCGCCTCGATGCCGTACGCGCAGGCCTGCTCGACCGGCAGCGGGTCGCGCCGCCCGTCCGGGGAGCGCCGGGCATTGGCGATCTCCTTGAGCGACTTGCCGCCGACGTACTCCATGACGATGTACCCGTCGAGGGAGCCGGTGCGCTGGTCGAGGTGCTCCACGAAGTTGTAGATCCGCACGATGTTGGCGTGCTCGATCTCGGCGAGGAAGCGCCGCTCGGAGATCGCCGCCGCCATCGCGTCCTGGTCGCCCGTGTCCAGCAGGCCCTTGAGGACCACCCAGCGGTCGGAGACCGCCTTGTCCACGGCGAGGTAGATCCAGCCGAGGCCGCCGTGCGCGAGGCAGCCCACCACCTCGTACTGGCCGTGCACCACGTCCCCGGCCTTCAGCTTGGGCACGAACGAGTACGGGTGGCCGCACTTGGTGCAGAAGCCCTCCGTGCGGCCCGGCCGTTCGCCGCGCGCCCGCCCGACCGGCGCCCCGCAGTCCGAGCGCGAGCAGAACCGCTTGCGCTCGGGCACCTCCGGGCGGTCCATCACCATCTCGCGCGGGTCGGGCCGCGGCACCGCCGGCACCTCGACGAGACCGACGCCGAGGCGCCCGCGCCCGGTGGAACCGGTACCCGAACCCGAGCTGCGCACGGACACCGAACGCCCCGTGGAGCGGCCCGACACGGCCCGCGAGAGCCGGCCCGACACCGAGCGCCGGGACTTCGACGACTGCGAGGACGTACGGGAACCGCGGGCGCCGGAGCGGGAACCGGCGCTGCCCGACGAACCGCGCGAGCCTCGGCCGCCCCCGGTGACGCCGGTCGGGGACGCGCCGAGCGCGCCGCCCGCCGCGACGACCGGCGCCAGACCGCACGTGTCGCAGTACAGCTCGCCGCCGCCCATGTCCTCGTAGGACCCGTCGCAGCCGGGACGCTGGCACGTCCGCCCTGCCTCACTCATGACGCTGCCTCCCCCTTCTCGCACACGCGCCGGATGCCGCCGGCGCGCCTGTTCGCGCTCGCGCGCCGGTGGCCGCTCATGCGCCGGGCCCCGTCCGGTCCACCGGGCCGCCCTGGCCGGGCACGCGCGGTGCGGTGCCGAGCAGTTCGGCCGCCGCGTGCTGGTAGCGGAGCACGGCCTGCTCGGCGACGCGCAGGTCACAGGGCGCGCTCCACAGCATGCGGCGCGCCCTCTCGTACTTCTCGGCCAGCTCCGGGTCCTCGGCGTGGCCCAGCCGTGCCATCTTCGCCTTGTACGCGTCCAGCCGGCCGCGCAGCTCGGCACGGACCGCGAGCGGCGCGGTGACCGCCGTCAACGACTCGCGGGCCCGCAGCAGTTCGTCCTCCGCCTTCTCCTCCAGGGACTCCAGGAGCGGCGACAGACGATGCCACTGTGCGTGCCTGCGGTACTCGGCCGCCGCCGCCAGCTGCTCCTGGAGCACGATCGGCGGCCCGCCGACCACCGGCACCTCCGTCGCGGCGATCTTCGCCAGCACCTCGCCGCGCGCGGTGCGGGCCTCGGCGAGCGTGCGGTCGGCGCGCGAGAGCACGTCCCGCAGCCGCACGATGCGCTGCTCGGCGTCCTGGCGCACGGCCAGCACCGCGTCGATCTCGCGGCGCACCTCCTCGAGCGCCAGCGCCTCCCGGTCGTACACCGTCGTGTCGGGGCGGCCGCCGCCCGGTGCCGAACTGCCCTGCGCGGGCGTCCAGAAGGCCAGCGGGTCGGAGACCACCTGCTCGCGCAGCCGCGTCAGGGTGCGGGTGATCCGCTCCAGGTCGTCGCCGGACGGGTGCTCGCCGGGGCGCACGCCCACGGAGTGCGCCAGCTTGCGGGTGCGCTGCAACTCGGCGGCGAGTAAATCGATCCGGGCGGGCAGCGCCGACCACACCGCGTCGGCGGCGACCACCAGGTCCAGGGAGGTCGCGTAGAGCTGGTTCATCCGGTCCACCAGCGCCACCAGCGTGTAGCGCTCGCTGAGCCGGCCCGGGCCCCCGTCCGGGGTGGGCGCGCCGGCGGTGGCGACGGCGCCGCCGGACACCGTGACGGCCTCGCCGCTCAGCAGCTCCATCAGCTCCACCAGGTCCTCGCGGCTGGACCAGCGGCGCCGGGAGCGGATCTCCCGGGCGGTGCGCAACGCGCCCGTGTACGCGTCGAAGTAGGTCCACAGCAGCGTGATCGACGCCTCTGCGGCCGCCCAGCGCTCGGCGGTGACGCCGGTCAGCTCGGCGCCCTCGAGGAGTCTGCGGCCCGCGTGGTCCTGGAGGGCGAGGAGCGAGGTCTCGATCGCCTCGTGCTCCGCGCCGAGCCGCGCCAGCGCACGGTCCACCTCGTCCCGGTCCATCACCGGCCCGGTGGGTCCCGTGTCGCCCATCGATCACCTCTCGCCGTCGCGGACTTGCGTGTGCCGTGCGTGTGTTCTCGTGCGTTTCGTGCGTTTCATACGTTTCGGTGCTGCGTGTGCTGCGTGTGCTGCGTGTGCTGCGTGGGTGCTTTTTCCGCCCGCGCCGCGGGCCGTCAGCCCTTGCGCAGGTATCGCGGGGGCGGCGGCAGCGACTTCGCCGCGTCGTCCATGGTCCCCGACAGCCAGCGGTCGTACGAGTGCTGCCACCCCTCCGCCCCGTCCGCGCGCCACTGCTCCAGGACCCGGTTGACCCGGCGTACCAGATCGTCGGCGTCCTTCTTCATCGCCACGCCGTAGTACTCGGTGGTGAAGGCGTCGCCCTTCAGCTCGACCGTCGGGTCCTGCGCGGCCTGGCTGGCGGCGAGGGCGCCGTCGGTGACCACCGCATCGACCTCACCGAGCTGGAGCCTCACCAGGCAGTCCAGTTGGTTGGGCACGGTGGTGCGCAGATCGACGCCCTCGGGCAGCGTGCCGTCCGTCCGGTCCTGCTCCAGCGTGCTCAGCGCCGTCGAACCCGCCGCCGTGCAGATCTCCGTGTCGGCCAGGGAGGGGTCGTACCCGGTGATCTTCGAGGACTTGGGCGCCAGGACCTGCTGGCCGGTGCGGAAGTAGGGGGCGGAGAACGCCACGTCCTTCATCCGGTCGCAGTTGATGGTCATCGTGCGGACCACCATGTCGACCCGGCCGTCCTGGATGGCGGGGATGCGCTGGTCGGTGGGGATGGCCTTGAACTGCACGGCGTCCTCGTCGCCGAGGACGTCCTTCGCGATCCGGTGTGCCAGGTCGATGTCGAAGCCCTCCAGCTCGGCGTCGCCGCCGCTGTTCGGGTCACGGTAGCCCCAGCGGTAGCTGTTCTGGTCGACGCCGACGATCAGCTTGCGCTTCTCGCCCTCGCGGGCGCGGATCGCGTCGATGGTGGGCCCGTCGTCGCCGGACGGGGCAAGGGTCTGCTTCTCCGGGTCCGTGCACTCCTCGGCGGCCCGTGCCTGGCTGCCGTGGGCGACGCCGTGGCCGCCGCCGTCCGCACCACCGCCACCCGCGTCGCCGGGTGAGTGGACCGACGGCAGGAGCAGGGCGGCCAGCACCGCGAGGACGCAGGCGAGGGCCATCGCCCCCACCCCGCCCCAGCCCTTCAGGCCGGTCCGCAACCGTCGCGCACGCATCCTCACGCCTCCCTTCCCGGGTACCGCCGCCACGGGCTTCATGGGCCCTCCTTCCCGCCCGCCCGCCGGGTCCGCGGCCCGCTTCACCGGTACTCCGACAGCCTGCGGCCGATGCCTATGAGCGCGCCGGCCGCGCCCAGCGCGGCGAGCACGCCGGCGCCCTGGGGCAGGTAGCCCATCGCGTCCAGACCGTCGCCCGCCGCCTGCTCGAACTCCGCCTTCTCGTGCTTCAGGGCGGTGGCGAGCGCGGCGTCGACGCCGTCGAAGCACTCGACCGTGGCGCCGTCGCCGCCGATCACCAGGTCCAGCGCCTGCTGGTAGTTGCCGTTCTCGTCCTGCTCACGGGCCGAGGTGTGCCGCTTCTTCCACTCCGTCATGTTGCCGTTCGCCGTGCCGACCGGCTGTTCGCCGGCCTCGTCGTCGGCGAGCCGCCCCGCCTCGGTCAGCGCCTTGCCGAGGGCGTCCATGTTCTTGCCGAAGGCCAGGTCGTAGGAGTCGTACGTCTTGCCGTCCACCTTGGTGGTCTCGGCGCCGCGGGAGACCAGGGTCAGGTTCTCGTTGCCCCGGGCCTTGAGGGAGGCGATGCGGGCCTCGTTCAGCGCGTTGAGGGAGCGCACGCCGTGCTCGTAGGAGTCGGTCAGCTTCGACCGTGCGATGCCGTGGCCGACGGCCAGCCAGAGCAGCACGATCGCGGAGGCGGCGGTCGCGGCGACCAGGCCGTGGTTCAGGACCCGGTTGGTGCGCCGGTAAGTGCGGTGCTGGGCCCAGGCCAGCGCGGCGAGCAGGACGACGCCCAGCGCGATCGCCGCCCACGGGTAGGGCTTTGCGTCGCCGTAGTCGACGCTCAGCCGCTGGTTCTCCTTGGTGTAGAGGTCCTCCGCCGCCGGGAGCATCTCCTTCTGCATCTTCTCGTTGGCGTAGCGCAGATAGGCGCCGCCGACCGGGAAGCCCTGCCGGTTGTAGGTGCGGGCGCGCTCGACCAGGCCCTTGTACTCGGGCAGCAGCCGGTTGAGTTCGGCGATGGTCTTCGCCGCCGGGGACTTGGGCTCGGAGTTGGCGGCGGCCGTCACGAGCCCCTCGGCGGCCGCGCGGATCCCGTGGTCGTAGCGCGTGCGGGAGTCCTCCGTCTCCTGGCCGCCGGCCAGGAAGCCGCTGGAGGCCGCGGTGTTGGCCTCGGCGAGGGAGCGGTAGATGTCGGCCGCGGCGGAACTGAGCGGCTGGCTGCGGGTCAGTACGTCGTCGGCGGCCGTGGTCCGCTCGTTCATCTGCCAGGCGGTGACGGCGCCGAAGGCGATCACGAGCACGGCGAGCAGCGCGCCGATGATGCGCAGCCGCCCCGGTTCGGTGACCGCCGCCGCGCGCAGCCGGTCCACGCCCTCGGCGAAGGCGGTACGGCGCCGGGCCGGCGGCGACGGGGGCGGTGGGGGAGAGGGAGGCGACGGGGGAGCGGACAACGCACCGCCCGCCCGCGGCCCGGGCACCGGCGCGGAACGAGGCGGTACGGCGGGCGGAGCGGGCACGCCCGTGCCCGGCGGCGGCGCCGCGCCGCCCTTCGGCGGTTGAGTCACTGCTGACCTCCCCCATGGTCATCCGTCGCCGCAAGTATCGCTGCCCGCACCGGTATGCGCACCGGGCTTCACCCGATCTTGATGCGATTCCGGTGCAACGCACCACCCCTGCCCATGAATACGCCACGGGAACCGGTTCGGTTCCCCGTACCGGTTCCCGGTCGCCGACACGGCGGGTGACGGGGCGGGTGACGCGGGTGGGCGCCGGCGGCTCAGGCGGTGAAGTGCTCCCGCGCCCGCTCACCGGCCCCCGGCCCCGCGCCCACGTGGTCGAGCCCCAGCAGCACCGAGCCCAGCACCGGCGGGGCCGTCACCACGCGCGGCACCGCCTTGGGGGCGCGGGCCGCCAGCAGCTCCCGTATCCGGTCGTCGAGCCGCGGGTGCCGGGCCGCCAGCACGCTGCCCCCCAGCAGGACCGGCGCCGGCTCGTCCAGCAGGTCGAGGCGGGTCAGCGCGACCGTGGCCATCGCCACCACCTCGTCGGCCTGCCGGTCCACCACCGACCGGGCGAGCTGGTCGCCGTCCGCCGCCGTGGCGAACAGCACCGGGGTCAGCTCGTGCCGCCGTACCGGCTCGACCCGCCGCAGGTGCAGGGCCTCGATGAGCGCGTACATCGAGTCGAGGCCGAAGTGCGCCGGCAGCGTGCGGGCCAGCTCGGTCGGCTCCCCCCGGCCGTCCTCCGCGCGCGCGGCGTGCCACAGCGCCTCCTCGGCCAGCCCCCAGCCGCCGCCCCAGTCCCCGGAGATGCGGCCGATGGCCGGGAAGCGGGCGGTACGGCCGTCGGGGCGCATGCCGACGCAGTTGACGCCCGCCCCGCACACGACGGCGACCCCCAGCGGCTCGGCGACGCCCGCCCGCAGGACCGCGAACGTGTCGTTGCGGACCTCGACGCTCCCGCCCCACGCGCGCGCGTGCAGCGCGGCGGCCAGCTGTTCCTCCTCCACGGGCAGGTCGGCGTTGGCCAGGCACGCCGACACGTGCTCGACGGAGGTGACCCCGGCCGCCGCGAAGGCCCGCGTCACCGCGTCCGCCAGGGCGTCCACGGCCTGCTCGACACCCACGGCGGGCGGGCGGAAGGCACCGCCGCGTGCCGTGGCGAGGACCTCCCCGTCGGCCGCGACCACGGCCACGTCGGTCTTGCTGTTGCCCGCGTCGACGGCGAGGACGCTTGCGCTCAGGTCCACGCCAGGTGCTCCCGGTTGTGCGCGATCAGCCGGTCGGTGAGCTGCTCGGCGTAGGCGTACTGGCCGACCAGGGGGTGGGCGAGCAGCGCCCGGAACACCCGGTCCCGCCCGCCGCGCAGGGCGGCGTCCAGGGCCAGGTCCTCGTACGCCGTCACGTTCGCCATCAGCCCCGCGTACAGCGGGTCCACCTCCGCCACCGGCAGCGGGGCGGCGCCCTTGCCGCCCACCGCCGCCGGCACCTCGATCACCGCGTCGTCGGGGAGGAAGGGCAGCGTGCCCCGGTTGTAGGTGTTCACCACCTGGTACGGGGAGCCCGCGCCGCCGAGCAGGGCAGCGGCGAGGTCCACGGCGGCCTCGGAGTAGTAGGCGCCGCCGCGCTTGGCGAGCAGCGCGGGCTTCTCGTCCAGGGCCGGGTCGCCGTACATCTCGAGGAGCTGCCGTTCCATCTCCGCGACCTCGGCGGCCCGGGACGGCTTGGTGCGCAGCTCGTCGACGACCTCGTCGTGGGCGTAGTAGTAGCGCAGGTAGTAGGAGGGGACGACGCCCAGGCGGTCCAGGAGCGGCCGGGGCAGACGCAGGTCGGCGGCGACCGCGTCCCCGTGCTCGGCCAGCAGGCGGGGCAGCACGTCCTCGCCCTCGGGGCCGCCGAGCCGTACGGCGGTCTCCCAGGTGAGGTGGTTGAGGCCGACGTGGTCCAGGTGGACGTCGGCGGGCGTCACCCCGAGCAGTCCGGCGAACTTCCGTTGCAGCCCGATCGCCACGTTGCACAGCCCGACCGCCCGGTGCCCGGCCTGGAGCAGGGCGCGGGTGACGATGCCGACCGGGTTGGTGAAGTCGATGATCCACGCGTCCGGGTTGGCCCGGCGCACCCGCTCGGCGATGTCCAGCACCACCGGCACCGTGCGCAGCGCCTTGGCGAGCCCGCCCGCGCCGGTCGTCTCCTGCCCGACGCAGCCGCACTCCAGCGGCCAGGTCTCGTCCTGCTGCCTGGCCGCCTGCCCGCCGACCCGCAGTTGGAGCAGTACGGCGTCGGCGCCGTCGACGGCCGCGTCCAGGTCGGAGGTGGTGACCACGCGGCCACCGTGCCCCTGCCGGGCGAAGATGCGGCGGGCGAGCCCGCCCACCAGCTCCAGCCGGTCCGCGGCCGGATCGACGAGGACCAGCTCCTCCACCGGAAGCGTGTCCCGCAACCGGGCGAAACCGTCGATCAGTTCGGGCGTGTAGGTCGAACCGCCGCCGACCACGGTGAGTTTCATGAAGTCATCAACCCTTTACTCCGGTCAGTGTGACGCCCTCGACGAACGCCTTCTGCGCGAAGAAGAACACGAGGATCACGGGGGCCATGACCAGCACGGTCGCGGCCATGGTGAGGTTCCAGTCGGTGTGGTGGGCGCCCTTGAAGGACTCCAGGCCGTAGGAGAGGGTCCAGGCGCCGGTGTTCTCGGAGGCGTAGATCTGGGGGCCGAAGTAGTCGTTCCAGGCGTAGAAGAACTGGAAGAGGGCCACGGCGGCGATGCCCGGCTTCGCCATCGGCAGGACGACCTTCAGCAGGGTGCGCAGCTCCCCGCAGCCGTCGACCTTCGCGGCGTCCAGGTACTCGTCCGGGATGGTCAGCAGGAACTGCCGCAGCAGGAAGATGGAGAAGGCGTCGCCGAAGGCCATCGGGATGATCAGCGGCCAGAGCGTGCCGGACAGGTCCAGCTGCTTCGCCCAGAACAGGTACATCGGGATGATGATCACCTGCGGGGGCAGCATCATCATCGAGATCACCAGCATCAGGGACAGGTGCCGCCCCCGGAAGCGGAACTTGGCCAGCGCGTAGGCCACCGGGATCGAGGACGCCACGGTGAGCACGGTGCCGAGCCCCGCGTACAGCAGCGTGTTCTTCCACCAGGTGAGGAAGCCGGGCGTGTCCAGGACGGTCCGGTAGTTGCCCCACTCCCAGGTGTGCGGCCACAGGTCGCGGGTGAGGGCCTGCTGGTCGCTCATCAGCGAGGTGAGGACCACGAAGACGAACGGCAGGGTGAAGAAGAGAGCGGCGGCCAGGCCCAGGGAGTGGACGGCGATCCAGTGCAGCAGGACCCGCCGGCGGGCGGTGCGTTCCTCGGTGGGCGGCGGCGTGCTGCCGGCCGCGACGGGCCGGGCCGGCGCCTGGGCCGTCGGTACCTGGGTGGTCATCGGTCACCTGCCTGGAGAAGTCCGCCCCGGCGGCGCATCAGCAGCGCCGTGAACGCCATGGCCAGGGCGAACAGCACGAGCGCGACCACACAGGCGGAGCCGTAGTCGAAGCGCTGGAAGCCGAGGTTGTAGACGAGCTGGGGGAGGGTGAGGGTCGACTTGTCGGGATAGCCCGGCTCGAAGGACTGCCCGGAGCCGCCGATGATCCCGGAGGCGACCTTCCCGGCGACCAAGGGCTGCGTGTAGTACTGCATGGTCTGGATCACGCCCGTGACCACGGCGAACAGCACGATCGGCGAGATGTTCGGCAGCGTCACGAACCGGAACCGCTGCCAGGCCGACGCCCCGTCCAGCTCGGCCGCCTCGTACTGCTCCTTCGGCACGTCCAGCAGCGCCGCCATGAAGATCACCATCAGGTCGCCCACGCCCCACACCGCGAGCGCGGTCAGCGCCGGCTTGGACCAGGCGGCGTCCGTGAACCAGCCGGGCGCCGGTACGCCCAGCCCCTCCAGGACCGAGTTGACCGGCCCCGTACCGGGGTTGAGGAGGAAGACGAAGGCGAGCGTCGCGGCGACGGGCGGGGCGAGGTAGGGCAGGTAGAAGAGAGTCCGGAAGACCCCGGCGCCCGTCCTGATCTTCGTGATGAGCAGCCCGACCCCGAGCCCGAACACCACCCGGCAGGTCACCATCACCAGGACCAGCCAGAGGGTGTTGCGCAGGGCCGGCCAGAACAGCGGGTAGTCCTGGAAGACGTACGCCCAGTTCTCCAGGCCCCGGAACTCCGGGACGCCGAAGCCGTCGTACTTCATCAGCGAGAAGTACACGGTGGACACCAGGGGGTAGGCGAAGAAGACGCCGAACCCGACGAGCCAGGGCGACATGAAGGCCGCCGTCCGAAGCGCCGAGGAACGGCGCTTCGCGCGGAGCGTGTTGGTGGCCATGGACCGCTACTTCGCCTGCGCGATGTCGCGGTCGATCTGCGCGGCGGTCTTCTCCAGACCGGCCTTGAGGTCCTTCACCTTGCCCGACTCGTACTGGTAGCCGAAGTCCTGGAGCGTGAGCTGGTAGGTGGCGCCGTTGACGGAGGCCGGCGGGGAGTTGGACTCGGGGTGCTGGGCGATGTCCAGGAAGGTCTTGAACGCCGGGTCGGTCTTCAGGTCGGGCGACTTGAGGGCCGGGAAGGTGGAGGGCACGTTGCGGATGGCGTTGGCGAAGGAGACGACGGCCTCGGTGTCGGTCGTCATGTACTTCACCAGCTCCCACGCCGCGTTCTGCTTCTTGCTCTGCGGGGCGATGCCCATGACGGTGCCGGAGAGGAAGCCCTTGCCGTACTCGGCCACCTCGTCGTCGGCGACGGGCATCGGCGCGGTGCCGATCTCGAAGCCGACCCCGGCGTCCTTCGCCATGCCGAGCCGCCACTCGCCGTCCAGCTGCATGGCGACCTGGCCGGTGTGGAAGGGGTGCTTGGCGCCCCACTCGTCGCCGAAGGTGTTGCGGTACTTCTCCAGCTTCTCGAAGCCGCCGAGGTCGTCGACGAGCTTCTTCTGGTAGGTGAACATCTCGGCGAACGCCGGGTCCTTGGCGACGCTGGACCTGCCGTCCTCGTCGAAGTAGGCGTGGTCCCACTGGGACATGTAGTGGTCGACGACGGTCTCGTAGCCGTGGTAGTTCGGCATGAAGCCGAGCTGCTGGTACCCGTCGCCCTTGGTCTTCGTCAGCTTCTTCGCCACTTGGGCGAACTCGGACCAGGTCTTCGGCGGGGCCTTGATCCCGGCCGCCTCGAAGGCGTCCTTGTTGTAGTAGAGGCCGTAGGCGTCGCCGAGTAGCGGCAGGGCGCAGCGCGTCCCGTCGAACTGGGTGTACTCCAGCATCGGCTTCGGGATGAGCGCGTCCAGGTCGAGCTTCGACTTCTCGACGAACGGCTTCAGGTCGAGGAAGGCGCCCGAGGAACAGAACTTGCCGATGTTGGAGGTGGTGAACGAGGACACCACGTCGGGGCCGCTCGAACCGCCCGCGCGCAGGGCCTGGTTGAGCTTGTCGTCGTTGATGTTGCCGACGACCTTCACCTTGATGTTGGGGTGCGCCTTCTCGAAGCGGTCCACGTTGGCCTGGACGGCCTTCACCTCGGCGGGGGCGCTCCAGCCGTGCCAGAAGGTGATGGTCGTCTCGGCGTTCGGGTCGTCGGAGGCGCCGGATTCCGACTGGCCGGTACAGGCGGTGGCGAGCAGGGCGAGGGAGGCGGAGGCGGCGACCGCGAGGGCCGCTTTCCTGGATATTCCGGGCATGGCGAAGCTCCCAGGGGCAGGGCGGGGACAGGTGGGTGGGGCGAGTGGGTGGGGCGAGTGGGGCGATGCGGGGTGGGGCGAGTCGGGTGGCGCGGGGGTCAGCGCGAGGTGTCGAAGACCTCGTCGCGGGTGGTCGCGAGCGCGCTCTCCAGCGCACCGCGCAGGACGGGGTGCTCGGTCACGTCACCGACGGCGAGCCGGGGCCGGGAGGCGGCCAGTTCCTCCAGCTCGTCCCGGACCAGGTCGCGCAGCGCCTCGCCGCCCGCGGTGAGCGAGGTGCCGCTCAGGACCACCAGCTCGGGGTCCAGGACCGAGACGAGGGAGGCGAGGCCGGTGGCCAGGCGGGTGGCGTAGGTCTGGAGCAGCCGGCGGTGCGGGTCGTCGTCGTCCTCGGCCCGCGCGGCGCGGGCCACCAGGGCGGCGGCGACCTCGGTGTACGGCCCCGACGGCACGTCGGTGACCCCCAGCTCCCGGGCCAGTCCCGCCAGGGCCTGGGAACCGGCCAGTTCCTGGAAGCCGCCGCTGCCGGTACGGCTGACCTTGCGCACCAGCGGGGCGCCCGGCACCGGCAGGAAGCCGACCTCCCCGGCGCCGCCGGTCCAGCCGCGGTGCAGCCGGCCGCCGAGGACCAGGGCGGCGCCCAGGCCCTCCTGGTTCCACAGCAGGACGAAGTCCTCGTGGTCCCGGGCCGCGCCGAGGCGCTGCTCGGCGACGGCGGCGAGGTTCACGTCGTTCTCGTACTCCACCGGCATCGGCAGCGCGGCGGCGAGTTCGTCGAGCAGGGTGGGGGAGTGCCAGCCGGGCAGGTGGGAGGCGTAGCGCAGCCGCCCGGTGCCCGGGTCGAAGGCGCCCGGCGTGCCGATGACGAGGCGGTGGACGGCGCTGCGGTCGAGACCGGCCGCCTTCACGGCGCCGTCGAGGGCGTCGGTGACCTGCTGCACGACGGGGGTGGCGGGGCGCCGGCCCGGGGTGGGCAGCTCGTACCGGCCGACCGTGCGTCCGGTGACGTCGGCGACGGCGGCCAGGACGCGGTCCGGGCTGACGTCGAGCCCGGCGGCGTACGCGGCGGCCGGGTTGACCTCGTAGAGCTGGGCGCCGGGGCCGGGGCGTCCCTCGGTCGTGCCCCCGGCCAGGACCAGTCCGGCCGCCTCCAGCCGGGCCAGCAGTTGCGAGGCCGTCGGCTTCGACAGCCCGGTCAGCTTGCCGATCCGGGTCCGGGACAGCGGCCCGTGCTCCAGCAGGAGGTCGAGTGCGGCCCGGTCGTTCATGGCGCGCAGGACGCGCGGGGTGCCCGGCGTACCGGCGGTTCCTGCCATGCGTGTCCACACCTGCCTCTCGACCGCTCAGCTTTTCAGGGGGCGGTGGGGAAGTCCACCGCGCGGATCACGGGAAACGTCCTGACCGTAAGGCTGTGCGCGTCTGTTAGGAAAGTTTCCTGTTGGACCGAGAACGTAGGCCCGCCCGCCGGGAGCCGTCAAGAGACCGCCCCCGAGGCAACGCAGTCGTTACCTCGGGAGCGGGAGCGGGAGCGGAGCCGGGGGTGCGGGCCCGGCTGCCCGGTCTACTTGCTGGTGCTGGGCGGCGGAATCGGGGACGCGGCGATGGACTGCGGCGACACGGTGCTCGCGTACGCCGACGGTGCCGCGACGCCCGCCGTCGGGTCGGCGGCGGCCGGGGCGCCCTCCAGCGGGACGGTGGCGCCGCCGACGATCGCGATGCCGGCCGCGTCGAAGGCCCGCTTGATGCGCCAGCGCAGCTCGCGCTCGACGGTGAGGGACTTGCCGGGCATGGTCTTCGCGGACACCCGCACCACCATCGAGTCCAGCAGGACGGAGTCCAGCCCGAGGATCTCGATCGGGCCCCAGAGCATCTCGTTCCAGGGCTCTTCCTTGCTCATCCGCTCGCCCACCGCGGTGAGCGTCTCCTTCACCTTGTCCAGGTTCTCGTCGGAGCGGACGGTGACGTCGACGCCGGCCGTGGACCAGCCCTGGGAGAGGTTGCCGATGCGCTTGACCTCGCCGTTGCGGACGTACCAGATCTCGCCGTCGGCGCCGCGCAGCTTGGTCACCCGCAGTCCGACCTCGATGACCTCGCCGGAGGCCACGCCCGCGTCGATGCTGTCGCCGACGCCGTACTGGTCCTCAAGGATCATGAAGACGCCGGACAGGAAGTCGGTGACCAGGTTGCGGGCGCCGAAGCCGATCGCGACACCGGCGACACCGGCGGAGGCAAGGAGCGGGGCCAGGTTGATCTGGAAGGTGCCAAGCACCATCAGCGCCGCGGTGCCGAGGATGAGGAAGCTGGCCACCGAGCGCAGGACGGACCCGATGGCCTCCGACCGCTGCCGGCGCCGCTCGGCGTTGACCAGCAGCCCGCTCAGCGCGGTACCGCCGGACGTTCCGGTCCGCCGGTTCATCCGTTCTATGAACTTGCTGATCGCCCGCCGCACGACGGCGCGCAGCACCACCGCGATCACCACGATCAGCAGCACCCGCAGCCCGATCGCGAGCCACGTCGACCAGTTCTCCTCGACCCAGCCCGCGGCGTTGGTCGCGCTCTCGTGGGCCTCCCGCAGCGAGGGCACGGTCGGGGCGGAAGGGGTCGGCGAAGGGGAGGGGGACGAACCGGCGGCCGACAGGACGGCGGCGGACAGGGACACGGCGGAAACCTCCAGATGCGGCGGCCCGTCCTGCGCGGTCCGGTCCGAGGTCCGGTCCAAGGTCACGGAAAGGTCACCGGACGGGCAGATGCACCACACTAACGGGGCACCGGACGCGGTTCGGCCCGAAACGGGCGGGCGGGACGCCGCTCACCCCCGCCCGGACTGGTCACGCCCGCGGCCACGGATCCCGTGTGGTCGAAAACACTCCCAGCCCGTTACCGGGACATGGTGGCGCTACGACCAGCCATGAGGGGAGACTGAACCAGATCGTCCCGGCGCGAGCCACGCGCCGCCGACGCCCAAGGAGGCACCCGTGCCGCATGTCCTGGTCCTCAACGCGTCGTACGAGCCACTCGGCGTCGTACCGCTCCGCCGCGCGCTCGTCCTCGTCCTGGAGAACAAGGCCGTGTGCCTCGAGGAGTCCGGCGCCTTTCTGCACAGCGCGACCGTCACCGTGCCCGCACCCAGCGTGGTCCGGCTCAAGCGCTTCGTGCGGGTGCCCTACCGGGGGCCCGTCCCGCTCACCCGCCGCGCCCTGTTCGCCCGCGACGGAGGCCGCTGCATGTACTGCGGCGCCGTCGCCACCAGCGTCGACCACGTCATCCCGCGCAGTCGCGGGGGTCTGCACGCGTGGGACAACGTGGTGGCGTCCTGCCGCCGCTGCAACCACGTCAAGGCCGACCGCCACCTGGTCGAGCTGGGCTGGCGCCTGCGCCACAAACCGGCTCCGCCGACCGGACTGGCCTGGCGCATCATCGGCACGGGACATCGGGACCCGCGCTGGATGCCGTACTTGCAGCCGTACGGCGCGGAGGACGCCATGGCCCGGATCGACGGCATTTCCGCCTGACGGTCCGGGCCTCCGCCTACTCCGTCTCCGGGTCAGCGCACCCAGTTCTTCAGCGGCTCGGTGTCCAGCACGATCCCGACCGGCTCGGGCAGCGCGACCTCCTTGCCGAAGGGCAGCGTCTGCACGGTCTCGTACCGTCCCCCGTCCGGACGGCTGTGCACCTTGACCTCGCAGGTGTCCCGGTCGATCAGCAGATACACCGGGATGCCGGTCCCGGCATACGCCCGGGGCTTGTCGACGCGGTCGCGCCGGTCGGTGTCCGAGTCGTACGAGGTGACCTCGACGACCATGAGGACGGGGGCGGGGTCGGCCCATTCGCCCTGGCCCACGAAGGCATCAGCCGGGGCCAGTGAGCCGTCCGGCCGGGCACGGCCGCCCCGGTACGCCTCGACCACCAGTCCCTGTGTCGGATCCAGCCACAGGTCGGGTCGGTGCTGCATGCAGATTCGCGTCAGCCATTGGATGACGCGTCCGTGGTCGCCGTCGGGCACGGCCCTCCCCCCAAGATGTCCGTTGATGAACTCGAGCCGCGCGCCTTCTATGCTCCGGTCGGCATGGCGGGCGAGTTCCTCGAACTCGGTGACGAGCATCTGCGGCCTGTCGGCGGTCACGGTTACTAGGCTCCTCCGGATCTGCGGGGGTCCACACCCTCAGCGTAGGGGAGATCCGGCCGGTCAGGGGCGGCGCCAGATGAGGGAGTAGCGCCAGAAGAGACGCCGCCGCAGCCGGGCTCCGGGCAGAACCGCGCGTGCCGCTTCGACGATGCCGGAGAACGCCATGTCGGCCGGCCGGGTCCGGGCGGTCATCGAGGCCGGGCGGGGTGCGGCCCGGCCCCTGTTCTTGAGCCACCCGAGGGCGGCGTTCGGGAGGACGGCGGCCGCGCCGAGCAGGTGGTCCGTGGCGGTCCGCGGCCGGTAGAGGCCGAGGACGACCAGGGTGCCGCCGGGAGCGAGGCGGCTGCGGAAGGTGTCCAGGGCCTCGGTGAACGGCAGGTGGTGGAGGGTGGCGACGCAGGTGATGACGTCGTGGGGTCCGGCGGGGAGGTCCGTCAGGGCGTCGGCGACGGCGAAGGAGGCCGCCGTCGGCTCGGGAGTCAGCGCGCGCGCCTGTGCGGTGATCGCCGGATCCGAATCGACGCCGCGGACCTCGTCGGCCCGGGTGGCGAGCAGGCGGGCCAGGTCACCGGTGCCGGAACCGACGTCCAGCGCGCTGCCGAACCGGCGAGGGAGCTGCCGCAGGATCCAGCGGTGGTAGTGGGCGTTGTGGTCCCAGGGGTGAGCGGCGTTGAACCGGTCGAGCGCCTGAGCGAGGCGGTGCGGGGTCAAGCCGGCCAACGTCATGCTGTCCTCCGACGGCTAGGTGCTCTTGGTGCAGCAGGATGCTCGAACCCGGCGAAGGATTCCTGCACGGCCTCGGAACAGGAGCGGGCGCCGACCGCACGCCGGCCCCGCCGGGCACCCTTTCTGCCTTCTTCGCGCAGCCTGAGAGCGCACAGCCGCTGTCGCCGCGCGTGCCGAGCCCGGGCGTGAGGAAGGCTAGCGAGGTGTCGCGAGTACGTTCCGGAGTACGTCTTCGAGCGTGACGCGGGCCAGCTCGTGCCGCACGGTCTCCTCGATGCCCTCGTAGATGTCCTGCATCGCCGGCTGGATGCCGTGACCCACCACGCATCCCTGGTCCGGGGTGGTGCGGTGCATCGCGAACAGGGGGCCGGGTTCCACTGCCTCGTACACGTCGAGCAGGGTCATCGACCCCGGCTCGCGCGCCAGCGACCAGCCCGCGCCCACACCCCGTCGGGACTCCACGAGCCCGGCCCTGCGCAGCTCGCCGAGCAGCCGTCTGATCACCACGGGGTTGGTGTTCGCGCTGGCCGCGATCTGCTCGGAGGTGGCGACCTCGTGGCCCTGGCGCTGGTAGAGACCGATCCAGGCCAGCGCGTGGGCGGCGATGGTCAGCCTGCTGTTGGCGCTCATGAGTCCCTCCTCCCGGCCGCAACGCTTCATGTTACGACAGTGCAGTCGTAACAACGAAGGTTGCGACAAGCTGTCGTAACAATTAGTGTTGCGACTATCTGAAGGGTCGATCAACGAGGTGGGACGAATGGGCAAGTCACTCACGGGCAAGATCGCCGTGGTCACTGGGGGCAGCACCGGCATCGGGTTCGCGACCGCACGCGCGTTCCGCGACGAGGGCGCCGAGGTCTTCATCACCGGTCGCCGCAAGGACGCGCTCGAGGCCGCGACCGCCGAGCTCGGACCTGCCGTGACCGGCGTGGTCTGTGATGTCTCCGTGCCCGCGGACCTCGACGCGTTCTACGGCACGGTGCGCGACCGGGCCGGCCGCATCGACGTGCTGGTCGCCAATGCAGGCATCGGCACCGTGGCTGCGTTCGGGGAGGTGACGGAGGAGCTGATCGACTCGATGTTCGCCGTCAACGTCAAGGGAACGATCTTCACCCTGCAGCAGGCGCTGCCGCTGCTCAGCTCCAACGCTTCGGTGATCCTGACGGGTTCGACCGCCTCGACACGGCCCACCCAGGGACTCGAGGTCTACGGGGCGTCGAAGGCCGCCATCCGCAACCTCGCCCGTGGCTGGGCCCTCAGCTCGCGCACGCACGGCTTCCGGGTCAACGTCGTGTCCCCGGGCGCGACGCGCACCCCTGGTCTGCTGGAGCTGCTCCCGCCCGAGGCTCTCCAGCAGGCCGAAGGCGAGGTCCCGCTCGGCCGGCTCGCCGAACCCGAAGAGATCGCCGCCCTGACGACGTTCCTCGCCTCGGACGCGTCGAGTTACGTCAATGGTGCCGAGTTCTTCGCCGACGGTGGCTACGCGCAGGTGTGACACCCGTCAGCCGCGTTCGGTCACGGCGGCCGGACTCGTATCGCGGCGCCGTCACACGTACCGCAGCTCCCCCGGACGCACCGAGCGGCCCAGCAGGGGCAGGGCCGTCGCCGTCGCGAGCAGGCAGGACGCGTACACCGCCGGGGCGACCAGGAGGGCCGTCCACGGGAGGGAGCCGTCGCCGGTGAGGGAGGAGTACCAGATGCCGATCGCCAGGCCGCTGGCGCCCGCCAGCAGCAGGGCGGGGGCCAGGGGGAGGGCGGTCTCCAGGAGGAGGGCGCGGTTCAGGACCGTGCGGGGGACCCCGGCGGCGACCTGGGCGGCCAGGGTCCGGCGGCGGGTGGTCAGGGACTCGGCGGTGCCCACGGCGAGGCCGGACAGGGCGATCGCCAGCGCGACGAGGACGGCCGCGCCGGTCAGGTCCAGGCCGGTGCCGTAGTACGCCATGTCGGCGGCGCGGTACTGCGGAGCCGTGGCGCGCAGGTCGGTGAGCATGGCGTGCCGGACGCAGAGGAAGGCCGTGCCGGCGACCGTCACCAGCAGGACCGCGGCATGGGTCCGGGCCGGGGCCCACGGATCGTCGCGCAGCCGCTCGGCCGCGAGGAGCGGCGCCGCCGTGCGGGCCCGCACGGCGAGCAGGCCCCCCGTGCACCGGGCCGTGGCACCGGCCAGCCACACCACACCCGCGCCTAGCGCGACCACGAAGCAGAAGACGGTCAACGGGGTGCCCCAGTCGAAGCGGTTGCCCGCGACATGCCTCTCGCCCAGGGCGAGCGGTGCCACTGCCACCAGGACCGCCAGGCCGCTCAGGAACAGCAGCCCCGGTCCCCGGCCCGACCGCCCGGCCACCCGGCGCACCCGGCCCAGCGGCGAGGCCACCACCCGGCGCAGTGCCACCGCACCCGCCACCGCGCCCAGCGCCGGGACGCCGACCGCGACCAGTACGAAGCCCAGCCAGGTCACGGCGGTCGGACTGCTCCACAGGCGCAGGACGAACAGGGTGGAGAAGACCGTCGCCACCGCCGATCCCAGCAGACACGCCAGCCCGGTCTCCAGCGCGGCGATCCGGCGCACCTGCCACGGGGCCGCTCCGGCCAGCCGCAGCCCGGCCAGCCGCCGGTCACGGTGCACGGCACCGATCCGCGCGCACTGGCCGAGGAAGGCCAGCACCGGCACCAGCAGCAGGAGCAGGCCGCTGATGACCCCGCCGCGGGTACCGGAACCGGACAGGAGTCCGTGGAAGTGGGAGACGGAGTAGCCGGCCGGGACCGACGCGAGCGTGACCGCCCCCAGGGCGAAGCCCGTCGCCGCCGCCGCGCCCGCCGCCGTCAGCGCGATCCGCCACCACTCCCGGCGGTCCGAGCCGTGCACGAGCTGCCGGGCCAGCCGGAGGTCGGAGGTCAGCGTGCTCACGCCGTCACCTCCAGCGGGGACACGGCGCCGTCCCGCAGCCGGACCTCGCGGTCCGCGTACGCGGCCACCTGGGCGTCGTGCGTGACCAGCAGCACCGCGGTGCCCGACTCCCGGGCCGTGTGCGCCAGTGCCGTCATCACCTGCTCGGTCGCCAGCGAGTCCAGCGCGCCGGTCGGCTCGTCCGCGAACACCGCCTTCGGCCCGGTGACCAGCGCGCGGGCCAGCGCCGCCCGCTGTGCCTGCCCGCCGCTCATCCCGCCCGGCCGCAGCTCCTCCTGCCCGCGCACCCCGAACCGCTCCAGCCACTCCCCGGCCCGCGCCCGGGCCTCGGCGCGGGCGGTGCCGGCCAGCAGCAGCGGCAGCGCCACGTTGTCCAGCGCCGTCAGCTCCGGGATCAGCTGCCCGAACTGGAAGACCACGCCGAAGTCGGTGCGGCGCAGCTCGCTCAGCCGCTTCTCCGGCAGTTCCTCGAGGCGCAGGCCGGTGTACGTCACCGAACCGGAGTCCGGCCGGACGATCCCGGCCAGGCAGTGCAGCAGCGTCGACTTCCCGCTGCCGCTGGCCCCGGTGACGGCCAGGATCTCCCCGGACCGCAGTTCGAGGGAGGCGCCGCGCAGGGCCTCGGTCCTGCCGTGCGCCTTCGTCAGTGCGCGGGCCGTCAGCAGCGGCGGCTCCGCGCTCCCGTGCGCGGCCGTACCCGTGTGCGTGTCCCCGTGTGTCATGCCGTACGGACCTCCGTGGTGAGGGTGGTGAGCCGGGCCGCCGTGGTGGTCATCCAGCGGAGGTCGGCGTCGAGGTGGCTGAGGGCGTAGTCGGCCGAGAGCACGGACGTCAGGTCCGCGCCCGGGACCGTCTTGAGTGCCGTGAGCTCCCGCATCCGGCCCATGTGCGCGGCACGCTGGGCCAGCAGATAGGCGCCCGCGTCGCCGCCGGTGAGGATCGAGACGACGACCTTGGCGAAGATCTCGTTCGTCACGAAGGGCGCGGGCGGTGCTATCTCGACCGCCCAGCGCTCCAGTTCGCGCGCTCCCTCGTCCGTGGCGCGGTACGCGGTCCGCTCCGGGCCGCCGTCCGACGCGGTGCCGTCGACCTCGGCGAGCCCGTCCCGGACCAGGCGCTGCAACGTCGTGTAGACCTGCCCGTACGCCAGCGGGCGGGCCTGGGGGAAGCGTTCGTCGTGCCGCCGCTTGAGGTCGTAGCCGTGGCTCGGCCCCGAAGCGAGCAGCCCCAGGAGGATGTGACGGGTGCTCATGAGGAGCAGTATTCACTGAGTACATGTACTGAGTGAATAGCTGAGGAGGATCGGGTGGCGAGCGGCGTGCGTACAGCGACCGGTTTGGGCGATCCGCGCTCGGGTTAGGTGACTTTTTGGCCGGTTCTGCGTGGATCCAGGAGGGGGTGGATGTGACCAGGGCCACGTTGGCGGTATTGGGGCGTCTGTCCTCGCCCGGACTGGGTAGGGGCTGCCGTAACTCGCCACAAGCGAGCGCGACACACCGCCCGACCCGGAGCCCGATGACGGGCCTGTTCCACCGTCCGACCCAGAGCCTGATCCAAAGGAGACCCCCGTGGCTGCACTGGCGCCCCTTCTGCTGCCGGCCCCTTCCAAACCCGTGGCGGAGCCGTCCACCCCCTGGGCGGAGCCCTCCGCCGCCTCCGAGACCCCGCACTACTGCGTCTTCGGTGCCACCGGCAGCTGCGCCGAGACCCCGCTGACCAGCGAACCGCCGCTGCCCGACGCCGAACCCCTCACCAGCGAGTCGCCGTTCGCCGACGCCGTACCGCTGACCAGCGAGTCCTCGCCCGAACTCACGGCCGACGTGCCGGAGCAGGGCGGCCCCTCCTTCGCCGTCCCCGTCCCGGAACCCACGAGGTCGTAGAGGAAGCAGATGCCCGCAGCGCAGCCGGCCGAGCCCCCCACCGAGGACCTTCCCGAGGATCTGACCAGGCTCGCCGCCCTGCACGGCGTCGCCACCTCCTACCGCCCCTCCCCGGACCGCACCGTCCGGGCCTCGGCCACCGCCGTCACCCTCGCGCTGGCCGCCCTCGGCGTGGACACGGGCAGCCCCGGCGCCGTACGGGCCGCGCTCACCGCCCGCGGGACCGAGCTGCGCGAGCGGCTGCTGCCGCCCACCGTCGTCCGCTGGGACGGCGGGGGCACCCCGGCCGCGCTGGCCGCCCTGCCGCCGGGCACCCGGCTGCGCGTCGACACCGAGCGGGGCGAACGCCACGACGGCGCCGACGGGGTGCCGCACGGGGTCCACCGGCTGACCGCCACCGCGCCCGACGGCCGGACCGCCGTGGCCCACCTGATCGTCGCGCCCGCCCGGCTGCCCACCCCCGCCGCGCGCTCCCACGGGCTCCTCGTCCAGCTCTACTCCCTCCTCTCCCACCGTTCCTGGGGCATGGGCGACCTCGGCGACCTCGGCGAACTCGCCGCCTGGGCCGGACGCGCCCTCGGCGCCGGATTCGTCCAGGTCAACCCGCTGCACGCGGCCGTGCCCGGCGCCCCCACCGACCCCTCCCCGTACCGGCCCTCCTCGCGCCGCTTCCCCGACCCCGTGCACCTGCGGATCGAGGACGTGCCCGAGTTCGCGTACGTCCCCGACCCCGAGCGCGTCCGCGCCCTGCGGGAACGGGCCGGACGGCTGCGCGAGGGCGTACTGGAGAAGGACGCCCTCATCGACCGGGACGCCGTGTGGGAGCTGAAGCGCGAGGCCCTGGAGCTGCTCCACGAGGTCCCCCTCGGCCCCGGCCGCCGCGCCGCCTACTGCGACTACCTCGCCGAACAGGGCACCGCCCTGGAGGACCACGCCACCTGGTGCGCCCTCGCCGAGGTCCACGGCTCCGACTGGCACCAGTGGCCCGAGGGCCTGCGCGACCCCCGCTCGGCCGCGACCGACCGCGCCCGCGGCGAGCTGATGGACCGCGTCGACTTTCACTCCCGGCTCACCTGGCTCACCGACACCCAGCTGGCCGACGCCCAGCGCACCGCCCGCGAGGCCGGCATGCCGCTGGGGATCGTCCACGACCTCGCCGTCGGCGTGCACCCCCGCGGCGCCGACTCCTGGGCGCAGCAGGCCCACTTCGCCGCCGGCATGTCGGTGGGAGCGCCGCCGGACGCCTTCAACGCCCGCGGCCAGGACTGGGGGCTGCCGCCCTGGCGCCCCGACCGCCTGGCCGACTCCGGGTACGCGCCGTTCCGGGAACTGCTGCGCGGCCTGTTCCGCTGTGCCGGGGCGTTGCGCGTCGACCACGTCATGGGCCTGTTCCGGCTCTGGTGGGTGCCCGAGGGCCACCCGCCCACCGAGGGCACCTACGTCCACTACGACGCGGAGGCCATGCTCGCCGTCCTCGTCCTGGAGGCGGGCCGGGCCGGTGCCGTCGTCATCGGCGAGGACCTGGGCACCGTGGAGCCCGGCGTGCGCGAGGCGCTGCGCGAGCGCGGGGTGCTGGGCACCTCGGTGCTGTGGTTCGAACGGGACTGGACCGGCGACGGCAGCCCCCTGCCGCCCGAGCGGTGGCGCGCCGACTGCCTGGCCACCGCCACCACCCACGACCTGCCGTCCACCGCCGCCCGCCTCACCGGCGAGCACGTCGAGCTCCGCGACCGCCTCGGCCTGCTCACCCACCCGCTGGAGGAGGAACGCGCCGCGGCCGCGACGGACACCGCGGAATGGCTGGACGTCCTGGCCCGGCTCGGGCTGCTGCACGGGACCGGCGGCGACACCGGCACCCCGGCCGAGGAGGCCGGGATCCAGGCCGTGCACCGCTTCCTGCTGCGCACCCCCGCCCGCATGGTCGGCATCTGGCTCCCGGACACCGTCGGCGACCGCCGCCCCCAGAACCTCCCCGGCACCTGGGACCAGTACCCGAACTGGCGCCTGCCCCTCGCCGACGCCGAGGGCCGCCCGGTGACCCTGGAGGACCTCGCCGCCTCGCCCCGCCTGCACGCCCTCATCGACGTGGTGCGGGAACGCGGCGGCGACCGGGACGGTTGAGCGGGGCGTCCGCCGGACGTCCGCGGGCCCGTACGGGCACCCCGGGCGCGCGGGCGCCGGGAGCATTCGCTAACTTGGCACCGTGGACAAGAAGAACGCCCTGCGCGCCGGCGCCCTGGCAGCCGGTACGACGCTGATGATGCTGCTCATGTCGTCCCCCGCGCTCGCGCTGACCCGCGACGACGGCGACGACCCCGGCACCGGCCTGAGCGTCGTCGAGACGCTGGGCCTCTACGTCCTGGCCCCGATCGCGCTGTTCGTGATCATCGCGGGCCTGATCATGGTCCTGGACCGGTCGCACCCGGACCACCTGGTGAAGACCCCCGGCGCCAAGGCCAAGTCCAAGGGCAAGGTCAAGGCCGGCGCGAAGGCCTGACCTCCCGCCCGGCCCCCACCCAGGCTTCCCCGAGGGCGCCGCCCCCGCCGCACGTACGCGCGTCAGCCGTACGCCGACGGGGACGGTGCCCTCGGGCGTTTCCGGCGCTGCCGAGGACGGGCCGGGGCCTACCTCTCGGTGCCGGCGAGGAGGTCCCGCAGCAGGCCGGCCAGGAGAGCGGCCCGCTCCGGGTCCAGGGAGGCCAGGGCCTCGGTCTGGGCGGTGAGGCCCGCGCCGACCGCCTCGTCGATCAGCTCCAGGCCCCGGTCGGTGAGCGTGACCTGAAGTCCCCGGCGGTCGTGCGGGTCGGGGGAGCGGCGCAGCAGGCCCGCACGCTCCAGCTTGTCCAGCCGGCCGGTCATGCCGCCGGTGGTGAGCATCAGCGTGGCCGAGAGCTGCCGCGGGGAGAGCGTGTACGGCTCGCCGGACCGGCGCAGGGTGGCCAGGGCGTCGAACTCCCCGCGCGAGATGCCGAAGCGCGCGTACGCCTGCTCCATCCGGTCGCCCATCGCGCGCGCCAGCCGGAAGACCCGGCCGAACACCTCCATGCCGGCCGTGTCGAGGTCGGGCCGCACCTCCGCCCACTGGCCGATGATCACGTCGACGGGGTCCTCGGGGGCCTCGGGGTGCTCAGTCATGCGACGAGTATCGCCGCCGGCGGTCCGCTCCTCGCGCCGCTCGCCCTCCTCGTCGAGGGCGCCCCGCGCGGGCGAACGGCCGCGCCGGCCGCACCTTTCAGTTCTGCTTCAAAGAACGGTCGCGAAGATTCGATGGACCTGACGGGTCCGGCCCTGCGACGGTAGGTCCGCCAGACCTCCGACCAGGGAAGGACCTTCGTGGCCACAGCCGCCCGCCGGACCACCGTCCAAAGCAGCACCGGTCGGACACCCGCCCCGGCGGCGCGGCCGACGGCGCCCGCCGCCCTCGGTCTCGCGCTCGCCGTGGTCGCCACCGTCGTCTGGTCCGGCAGCTTCGTCACCTCGCGGGCCCTCGGCGACAGCGTGCCGCCCGTCCAGCACGCGTTCTGGCGCTGGGTGGTGGCCCTCGCCGTCGTCGCCCCCTTCGGCGCCCGGCGGGCCTGGCGGCAGCGCGCGCTGATCCGGCGCCACCTCGGCTTCGTGGTCCTCGCCTCCCTGCTCGGCGTGACCGTCTACAACACCCTCGTCAACCAGGCCGGCGTCACCACCCCCGCCGCCAACATGGGCATGATCATGGCGGCGTCCCCGGTGCTCATGGCCCTGTACGAGCGGGCGGGCGGCGTCCGGCTCGGCGCCCGCCGGATCGCCGGGCTGGCCGTCGCCTGCGCGGGCGTCCTGCTGCTCGTCGGAGGCGACGGGGCGTCCTTCTCGGCCGGCGACCTGTGGATGATCGCCGCCGCCTGCTGCTTCGGGTCGTACAGCGCGCTGCTGCGCCGCAGGCCCGAGGGGCTGGACGGGGCCGGGTTCCTGTTCACCACGTTCCTCGTCGGCACGGTCCTGCTGCTGCCCGCCCAAGGCGTCAGCCTCGCCGTCCAGGGCGGCTTCCGGCCGACGGCGGGCACCGTCTGGCCGCTGCTGTACGTCGGCGTCGCCTCCTCCGCCGTCGCCTTCTTCGCCTGGAACAAGGCGGTCTCCCTGATCGGCCCCTCCCGCGCCGGGGTCGTCTACTACCTCCAGCCGGTGTGCGTAGCCCTGCTGTCCTGGGCCCTGCTCGCCGAGCCGACCGGCTGGGCGCAGGCGGGCTGCATGGCGCTGATCCTCGGCGGCGTCGTCCTCGGCGCGGGGGCCCGCCGGTAGGCCGCGCGGCGCGCCGGTAGGTTGCCGTCATGGCCGACTGGGACATCCGCAAGCTGCAGATCCTGCGGACGCTGCGCGAGAGGGGCACGGTGACCGCGACGGCCGAGGCGCTGCACATGACGCCGTCCGCCGTCTCCCAGCAGCTGACCAACCTCTCCAGACAGCTCGGCGTGGAACTGCTCCAGGCGCACGGCAGAAGGGTCCGGCTGACGGACGCGGCCCGGCTGGTGCTGCGGCACGCCGAGGCGGTGTTCGAGCAACTGGAGCGCGCCGACGCCGAGCTGGCGGCACACATCCGGGGCGAGGCCGGCGAGGTGCGGGTCGGCGCCTTCTCCACCGCCGTGCCCGCCCTCGTCGTACCGGCGGTCACCGCCCTGCGCGGCACGCACCCGGGGGTCGCGGTGCGGGTGCGGGAGGCCGAGGCGCAGGAGGCGTACGAGCTGCTGGCCGCCGGGGAGGTGGACCTCGCGCTGTCGCTGGCCGCGCAGGCGCCGAGCGCCGTCGACCCGCGCTTCACCCGTGTCCCGCTGCTCGCCGACCCGCTGGACGTCGCCCTGCCCGGCGACCACCCGCTGGCCCGCGCGGAGCGGCTGCGGCTGGCCGACCTCGCCGCCGAGCCGTGGATCTTCGGCGGCAGCGGCCCCTGGTCCGACATCACGCGCGGCGCCTGCGAGGCCGCCGGGTTCCGGCCCCACCAGGGGCACGCGGCGGCCGGCTGGCCGGCCATCCTCGCCATGGTCGAGGCGGGCATGGGCGTCGCCCTGGTCCCGCGCATGGCGGCCGTGCCCCGCGACGGGGTGGTGATGCGCGAGCCGCACGCCGACCGCCCCGTCCGGCACGTCGTCGCGGCCGTGCGCAAGGGCGCGGAGGAGGCCCCCGTGATCGCCACCGTCCTGACGGCCCTGCGGGCGGCGGCGGAGGGGCGCGCCGACTGAAGTCGCACCGGGGCCCGGTACGGGTGCCCGCCGGGGCGTTCGGACCCGTGCCGGGTGCGGGTGGTTCGCGAGGGTCTGCCCGGCGCCTTGCAAGGAGGCGTGAGGACCTGCCCGGATGGGCGCGGGGCTGCTTCGACGTGCGGCTCCGCCGCGTGCGCGCGACCAGCCGCAACGGTGCGGGGCCGGCCATGGTGCTGCGGGCGGCGGACGGGGGCGTCCGTGAACACGCGCTCCCGGGCACACGCCTCCTGAGCACGCGCAGAGGGGGCGCCCCGTGTGACACCGGGCGCCCCCTCGTACGTACCGACCGCCTACTCGGCCGCCGCCGCGTCCGCCGCCTGGGCCTTCAGCGCACGCTCGACGCCGGAGCGGGACTCCGAGACCAGCCGGCGCAGGGCCGCGTTCGGCTCCGCGGAGGCCAGCCAGGCGTCCGTGCGGTCCAGGGTCTCCTGGGAGACCTGCACCGCCGGGTACAGGCCGACCGCGATCTGCTGGGCCATCTCGTGCGAACGGGAGCCCCAGACGTCCTTCAGCGCCTCGAAGTACCGCTCCGTGTACGCCGCCAGCAGCTCGCGCTGGTCGGTCTGGACGAAGCCGGCGATGACCGCCTCCTGGACGGCGTTCGGCAGCTTGTCGGACTCCACGACCGACTCCCAGGCCTCCGCCTTGGCCGCCTCGGTCGGGCGGGCCGCCCGCGCGGTGGCCGCGTGCCGCTCACCGGCGGCGGTCTTGTCCCGCTCGTACTCGGCCGCGATCTCCGACCCGCCGAACCGGCCCACGGCCGCGAGGCGCTGCACGAACGCCCAGCGCAGCTCGGTGTCGACGGCCAGACCCTCGACGGTCTTCGTGCCGTCGAGCAGTGCGTCGAGGAGGTCCAGCTGCTCCGGGGTCCTGGCCGTCGCCGCGAACGCCCGCGCCCACGCCAGCTGGTGGTCGCTGCCCGCCTCGGCGGCCCGCAGGTGCGCCAGCGTGGCCTCGGTCCAGCGGGTCAGCAGCGCCTCGCGGGCGGTCGGGGCGGCGTACTGGTCGATGGCCAGCTTCACCTGGCGGTGCAGCGACTGCACGACACCGATGTCGGACTCCTTGCCGATGCCCGACAGCACCAGCGACAGGTAGTCGCGGGTCGGCAGCTCCGCGTCCCGGGTCATGTCCCACGCCGACGCCCAGCACAGGGCCCGGGGGAGGGACTCCGTGAAGTCGCCCAGGTGCTCGGTGACCACGGCCAGCGACTGCTCGTCCAGGCGGACCTTCGCGTACGACAGGTCGTCGTCGTTGAGCAGCAGCACCGCCGGACGGGCCTTGCCGACCAGCTGCGGCACGGCCGTCAGCTCGCCGTCCACGTCCAGCTCGACCCGGTCGCCGCGCACCAGCTTGCCGGCGCCGTCGAGGTCGTAGGCGCCGATCGCGATGCGGTGCGGGCGGAGGGTGGGCTCGCCCTTGGCGCCGGCCGGAAGCGCCGGGGCCTCCTGGCGGATCGCGAAAGCGGTGATGACACCGTCGGCGTCGGTCTCGATCTCCGGGCGCAGCACGTTGATGCCGGCCGTCTCCAGCCACGCCTTCGACCAGGTCTTCAGGTCGCGGCCGGAGGTCTCCTCCAGCGCGCCCAGCAGGTCGGACAGGCGGGTGTTGCCGAACGCGTGCCGCTTGAAGTACGCCTGCACGCCCTTGAAGAACGCCTCTTCACCGACGTACGCGACGAGCTGCTTGAGGACGCTGGCGCCCTTGGCGTACGTGATGCCGTCGAAGTTGACGAGCACGTCGTCCAGGTCGCTGATGTCCGCCATGATCGGGTGTGTGGACGGCAGCTGGTCCTGCCGGTACGCCCAGGTCTTCATCTGGTTGGCGAACGTCGTCCACGAGTGCGGCCACTTCGAGCCCGGCGCGTCGGCCTGGCAGGCGGCCTCGGCGAAGGTGGCGAACGACTCGTTCAGCCACAGGTCGTTCCACCACTCCATGGTGACCAGGTCGCCGAACCACATGTGCGCCAGCTCGTGCAGGATCGTCGCCGCCCGCACCTCGTACGCGGCGTCCGTCACCTTCGAGCGGAAGACGTACTGGTCGCGGATGGTCACCGCACCCGCGTTCTCCATCGCGCCCGCGTTGAACTCCGGCACGAAGAGCTGGTCGTACTTCTTGAACGGGTACGGGTAGTCGAACTTCTCCTGGAACCAGTCGAAGCCCTGCCGGGTGACCTCGAAGATCGCGTCCGCGTCGAGGTGCTCGGCCAGCGAGGGACGGCAGTAGATGCCGAGCGGCACGGACTGGCCGTCCTTCTCGTACACGCTGTGCACCGAGTGGTACGGGCCGACGATCAGCGCCGTGATGTACGACGAGATGCGCGGGGTCGGCTCGAACTCCCAGACGTTGTCCTTCGGCTCGGGCGTCGGCGAGTTGGAGACGACCGTCCAGCCCTCGGGGGCCTTCACGGTGAACTGGAACGTCGCCTTCAGGTCCGGCTGCTCGAAGCTCGCGAAGACCCGGCGCGCGTCCGGCACCTCGAACTGGGTGTACAGGTACGCCTGGTCGTCCACCGGGTCGACGAACCGGTGCAGGCCCTCGCCGGTGTTGGTGTACGCGCAGTCCGCGACCACGCGCAGGATGTTGCGTCCCGGCAGCAGCCCCGCGAGGGCGATGCGGGAGTCCTGGAACACCTCGGCGGCGTCGAGGGCGTCGCCGTTCAGCGTCACCTCGTGGACCGTCGGCGCGACCAGGTCGATGAAGGACTCGCCGCCGCCCTCGGCGACGTCGAAGCGCACCGTGGTCACGGACCGGTAGGTGCCGCCCTCCTGCGCGCCGGTGAGGTCGAGATCGATCTCGTACGAGTCAACGGTCAGCAGCGTCGCCCGCTGCCGCGCCTCTTCGCGAGTCAGGTTTGTGCCAGGCACGCGGTCATCTCCTCGTTATGTGTGGGTTGCGCCATCCTTCCACGTGGACCGCGCCCAACGCGATGTCCGTTTCCCGCCGGTACCCGGGCCTCCCGCGCGCGAGCCTGGACCGCATGAACGGCTACACCGCACATCCCGTCCCGCGGACCGCCCTCGAGGAACTCCGCGCCGCCGACGACGCGGGCCGCGTCCCCGCACCCGTGACCGACGACGAGGGCGGCGCACCCCTGCGCTGCTGCCTGCGCCGCAGCCGCGCGGGGGAGCGCATCGCCCTCGTCTCCTACGCCCCGCTGCGCCGCTGGGCGGCGGAAACGGGCGCCGACCCGGGCGCCTACGACGAGCAGGGGCCCGTCTTCATCCACGCCGAGGAGTGCGCGGGGCCGGACGGCGACGGCCTCGCGTTCACGAACGCGCACCGCACCGTCCGCCGCTACTCCGCCGACGGACGCATCCTGGGCGGACGCCTGGCCGGATCCGGCGACGACTTCGCGTCCGCCCTCCGGGAAGCGCTCGACGACCCGGCCGTGGCGTTCGTCCACGTCCGGGCCGTCGAGTACGGCTGCTTCCTCTACGAGGTCAGGCGGGGCTAGCCCCGGGGCGTCAGCCCTTCAGCTCCGCCGCCACCAGCTCCGCGATCTGCACCGCGTTCAGGGCCGCGCCCTTGCGCAGGTTGTCGTTGGAGACGAACAGGGCGAGGCCGTGGTCCACGGTCTCGTCCTGGCGGATCCGGCCCACGTAGGACGGGTCCTGACCGGCCGCCTCCAGCGGGGTCGGCACCTCGGTGAGCGCGACGCCGGGGGCGCCGGCCAGCAGCTCCTTGGCGCGCTCCACGCTGATCGGGCGGGCGAAACGGGCGTTGATCTGAAGGGAGTGGCCGCTGAAGACGGGCACCCGCACGCAGGTGCCGGACACCTTCAGCTCCGGGATCTCCAGGATCTTGCGGGACTCGTGGCGGAGCTTCTGCTCCTCGTCCGTCTCGTGCAGGCCGTCGTCGACGATGGACCCGGCCAGCGGCAGCACGTTGTACGCGATCGGGGCCACGTACTTGTCCGGCTTCGGGAACTCGACCGCCGAACCGTCGTGGGTCAGCTTGGGGGCGTCCGCGCCCACCTTCTGGACCTGCTCGAACAGCTCGTCCACACCGGCCAGCCCGGAACCGGACACCGCCTGGTAGGTGGCGACGACGACGGCCTCCAGGCCCGCCTCCGCGTGCAGCGGGCGCAGCACCGGCATCGCGGCCATCGTGGTGCAGTTCGGGTTGGCGATGATGCCCTTGGGGCGGTCGGCGATCGCGTGCGGGTTCACCTCGGAGACCACCAGCGGGACCTCGGGGTCGCGGCGCCAGGCGGAGGAGTTGTCGATCACCACGGGGCCCTGCGAGGCGACCTTTTCGGCCAGCGCCTTGGAGGTGGCGCCGCCCGCCGAGAACAGCACGATGTCCAGGCCGGAGTAGTCGGCGGTGGCCGCGTCCTCCACCGTCACGCCGTCCAGCTCCTTGCCGGCGCTGCGGGCCGAGGCGAACAGGCGCAGCTCGGTGACGGGGAAGTCGCGCTCCGTGAGGATCCTGCGCATGACCGTGCCGACCTGACCGGTGGCTCCGACGATTCCGACCCTCACGGTGGCTCCTTCTCCGTTTGTGCGCGTGTCTTCACGCGCGCTTTGCTCGGCCGAGACTTTTCCATCATGGGGCGATGCCCGGCCCGCCTGTCCAATTCTTTGCGCGGTGTTCCCGCACCTTGGGACGCGGTGGCTCGGTCCGCCCCTGCCCATCCCTTCCCGCCCCACACGACGATGTGACGTACGCCTCGCGCGGAAAGGCGGCCGCCCGGGCGAACGTTTCGGGCCTCGCACGCGTCGTAGGGGAAACGTGGCCGGGGGAGGAAATGGCTTTGCTGCGCAGAAGGGCCCGCCGCGGCCAGGAGGACGACGTACGCGACGACCCCCTGGACGCGGCACAGGAACGCCGGGTGCGGGCGGTGCTCGCGCTCGGCGGGGTGCCGCAGGCGGACCTGCCGGACGGGGTGCAGCAGGTCCGCCTGCGGCTGCTGGAGCGGACGGCCAGTGGCCGCGAGGCGCCGCGCGACGTGTCCGCCTGGGCGGCGGTCGTCGCCTCCAACCTGGCCATGGACTGGCACCGGGCCAGACGCCGCCAGGACCGGCTCGGGGAACGGCTGGCCGCGCTGCGCCAGACGGACCACCCCCGCGACGAGGACACCAGCGTGCTGTCCCTCGCCGTCGCCCAGGGCCTGGACGAGCTGCCGGACGCCCAGCGCCAGGTCCTCGTCCTGCGCTTCTACGCCGACCTGCCGGTACGCGGCATCGCCGAGGAGCTGGGCATCCCCGAGGGCACGGTCAAGAGCAGGCTGCACACGGCGGTACGGGCCCTGCGCGCCCGCCTGCACGAGGACGAGGTGGTGTGAGATGGCCGCCGAACAGCACCCCGGTGGGTACGACGACGGGCACGACGCGCTGATGGCCGCGATCACCGGCGAGCCGCTGCCGCCGGACGCGGGTCCGGACGCCCACGGCGAGTACCGGTCGGCGACGGCCGACGTCGCGCTGCTGCGGGAACAGCTGAACCTGCTCGGCGACGCCCTGGGCGACGCCGTCCCGCAGGACCGCCCCGCACCCGCTCCGGCCCCGTTCCCGGCGCCGCGCCGCCGCCCCTTGCGCCTCGCCCTGGGCGTCCTCGCGGCGGCCTGCGCGGGTGTGGTCGTCACGGGCCTGGGCTGGCTGGTCGTGCAGAGCGGCAGCGGTGCCACCGACGACACGGCGGGAGGCAGCGCGGCCGACAAGTCCGCGGTGCGGCCGGGGAGCCCGAGCGCGGGCCAGGAGGCGGCCCTCGTCTTCGGCACCCCCCGCTACCTGGCCTGCGCCCGTCTCGTCGCCGAGGGCACGGTGACCGCCGCCGAACCCGTGCCGGGCGCCGCACGGCACCGGATCACGCTCCGGGTGACCCGCGCCCACGCGCCCGGGGACGGCACCGGCCCGACGGCGACGTTCGTCCTGGACGACGGCCTGGCCCGCCTCGCCCCCGGCGACCGGGTCCTCGTCGGCGTCCTGAGGGACCGGTCCACCGCCGACACGGTGATCACCGGCGACCGGAACATCGCCACCGCCCGCACCTGGATCACCGCCTCCCTCCCCGAGTCCCGCACCCTCACCTGCGACTGACCCGCCGCCGGGAGCAAGCGGAAGGGGCGGGCGCCCAAGCCGGCGCGCCCGCCCCACCCCGTACCGCACCGGACTACGGCACGACCTTCCCGATCCGCACGCTGCCCAGGCCCGCGACCGTGCCGTGGGCGTTGACCAGCTGGACCCGGCCGAAGAACTCACGGCCCTCCGGGGCGGCGGCCAGGGCCGTGACGCTGCCCGTCACCGTCGCCGAGTCGCCCGTGCCGAGCCGCACCGTCGCCGCGTCGTCCACGGTGACCGAGCCGAGACCGGCGGAGAAGTACACGTCCCGGTAGTCGTACTCCGTGCTGCCCGACGGCACCGAGTAGCCCGCGACCTCGACGGTGTACGTCCCGGCGGCCGGCTTCGCGAGGGACACCGACTCCTCCGAGTCGCCGTCGGCGGACTGCGCGACGACCGCGCCGTCCTCGCCGTAGACCGTCAGGTCCAGGTCGGAGGCCGCGTCGGAGACGCCCCCGATGGCGACGTCCAGCGACTCGGCGCCCTCGGGCACCTCGACCGTGGAGGTGGCCGTCTCACCCTGCTTGATCGTCGGGCGGGACGTCTCGGACGAGCCGAGCGGGCCGCCGACCAGCTTGCCCTCCAGGGCGGCGTACTCGTTGGTCACCGTCCAGGAGGCGTCGGCCGGGGTACCGGCCTTGGCCTCGGGCACGGTGACGACCTCCGGGTCGAAGGCCGCGCCGAGCACGGTGACGTCCAGCTTGTAGGGGTTGTCGAGCAGCGGCGAGGTGCGCCGGGCCTCGACCTCGACCTCCCAGACGCCGGGCTGCGGGTCGGCGTACGCGCGCACGTCGGGGCGGCAGCCGTTGCCGTCGAGGTAGTTGTTGTAGCAGTACGGCGTGGAGGTGTTGTCGACCGGGACGCCGTACGGGTGGATGGAGATGAACCGGGTCTGGCTCTCGCCCTTGAGCCCGCCGATCGCCACCTCCAGCGACTTCGCGCCCTCGGGGACGGTGACGAAGTACGACTTGGTGCTGTTGCGCTGCACCGACCCCTTCGCGGAGAAGTCGTACTTCAGCGGGGCGGAGACCACGACCGTGGTCAGGACCTGCTGGTCGACGCCCTCGGTGCGAGGGTCGTCGACCTCGAGGACGGCGCTCTTGAGTCCGGCCGACCCGGGCCGCGCCTCGACCTCGACGGTGACGGGCTCGTTCAGCGGCAGCCGCACCTCGTCCCGGCCGACGACGCGGAAGGTGTGACCGGCGTTGTTCTCGAAGTCCAGCTCGTGCCGGACCGCCCGGTCCGGTCCCGTGGTGCGGGTGAGCGTGATCTCGTAGGTCTTCTTCTGCCCGGCCTTCAGGCCGCCCTCGCGGTCGTAGAGGCCGGTGCCGTGGCCCGGGGTCTCGAGGAACTGGTCGATCGCGGTGTCGACCGGTGCCTTGACCGTGTACTCGTGGGCGGTGGCGCCGCGCCGGATCGACTTCCAGGCGCCGGGGATGTCGATCAGCCCCGCGCCCTCCTCGTACGCCTGCACGCCCTTGATGTGGTCGGCGGTGGAGGTCAGCGCCGTGCGCAGCTTCGCCGGGGTCAGGTCGATGCGGGCCTGCTTCGCCGCCGAGAGGAGCAGCGCGGAGGCGCCCGCGGCCTGCGGGGAGGCCATCGAGGTGCCCTGGAGCATGCCGTAACCGGCGGGCAGGTCGTAGCCCGCCTCGGGGACCGGGGCGCCGGGCATCCAGGTCTGGATGGAGTTGACCGCCGCGCCGGGCGCGGTCAGCGTCGGCGTGAAGCCGCCGTCCTCACGCGGACCGCGCGAGGAGAACGGCATCATCTGGTACCTGGTCTTCACCTCGGAGCCGTAGTTGGCGGCCCAGGTGTCGCGGGAGATGGACGCGCCGACCGAGATCACCTTGTCGGCGAGACCGGGGTCGCCGATGGTGTTGGCGCCGGGGCCCGAGTTGCCCGCCGAGATGACCAGCTGCACGCCGTAGGTGTCGATGAGCCGCGTGTACAGCTCGGCGCGGGCGTTGTTGCCGTCGTTGAGGGCGGGCAGGCCGCCGATCGACATGTTGACGATGTCGACGCCGCGGTTGACCACGAGGTCGATCATGCCCTCGGTGAGCGCGACGTTGGTGCAGCCGCCGCTCCAGGTGCACGCGCGGGACGACACGATCTTCGCGCCGGGCGCGGCACCGTCCATGCGGCCGCCGAACAGCCCGTTGGCGGCGGCGAGTCCGGCGACGTGCGTGCCGTGCTCGGACTCGATGACGCCGATGTTGACGAAGTCGGCCTTGGCGCCCGCGGAGTTGACGACGACGTCCTTGCGGATCTCGACGACGAAGGGCTGGCGCTCGGCCACGTCCGTCTTCGGGTCGTCGGTGCCGAAGTACCCGACCTGGAAACCGTCCTTGTACGGCTTCATCGGGGTGTCGTCGGAGAAGTCGTGGTTGTCGTTCAGGTCGACGCGGACCGTGCCGGCCTCGGCGTCGTAGAGGACGCCCCAGGAGTCGGTGGTGTCGCCGTCCCGGTTGGCGTCGCCCGCCGCGTCACCGCCGGTGGTGTACGACTCCAGGAAGGTGCTGACCCGGTAGGAGCCCGCGGGCGCCGTCCAGGTCTCGCCGCCGTAGGTGAAGGTGGGGCCGGAGACGGCAGTGGTCATCGGGCGCCAGGTGCGGTCGCCGTCGACGACCGGGTCGGTGGCGGTGACCCAGTCGACGATCTTGCGCTCGCCGGTGGTGGTCTTCTGGAGCGCCGGGTGGCCGAGGTCGACGCCGGAGTCGAGGATGCCGATGGTGACGCCGCGGCCGTCCGACTTCGGGTGCTTCTTCACGAAGTCGACGGCGCCCGTCTCGAAGGACGGGTTGTACGGGTTCTTCGCAGGGGTCCAGCGGTTCGGGCCGCGGTAGTGGTTCCGGCCCTGGTGCGAGGCGCCGCCCTTCGCCATGTCCGCGCCCGGCGTCGGGTCGTCGAGCGGGATCTCGTCGCGCAGGTCGATGCCGTCCACGGAGGAGAGCTTCGCGGCGGCGGCGATGGCCGAGTCCGCCTTGGCGGTCGGGACGGTGGCGCGGACGTAGCCCAGCTCGTCGTAGGTCCGGCCGACGGTGCCGCCGGCGACCGCGTCCAGCTCCTTCACCACCTGCTCGGTGCTGCCCGGCGTCGTGGCGACCATCATCGTGACGTTCTTCGTGCCGTCGGCCTTCGCCTCGGCGAGCAGGTCCGCGTCGTCGGAACCGAGCTTGTCGTGGGCGGACTTGACGGAGGTGCCGTCGGGCGGCGCGGTCGCCGCCGGGCCGTCGGCGGCGAGGGCCACGGGCACCGGCCCGACCGCGGCGAGCGCGGCGACGAGACCTGTGGCCAGGACGATCCGCGCCGCGCGTCTGGCGCCCGGTATCGGTTCCCGCTGGGGGCTGTTGGTCATCGGCATCCCTTGTAGAGGAAGGAACGTGCGGAGGAAGGAACATGCGGATCGACCGGAACCGATCGGTCCCGGCCGAAACGGTCCGGAATCCGATCCCGGACGACCGCTCAGCCTGACGCAAGGGGACACCGTTTGGGGAGAGTTGTCCGGGACGGGATGGAGTCATGGCGTACTTCCGCCATACGCCACCACGGACACAAGGGGGCGGCCCGTGACAACCGTGGTGGAGGGCCGAAAGGTGCTCAACCCTCCCGGACCCGGCAACCTTCCCGCCGCCCGCCGGGTCTCTCCCCCCGGACCGAGCAGCACGCGACACAGGACACGAAGGACACAGAGGACGGGGAAGACATGACCGCACGCGTACGAACCACCCTGGTGGCGGCCTGCGCCCTGGCGCTGTCGGCGGCACTGACCGCCCCGGCACTGGCAGCCCCGGCGCCGGCCGCCCCGGCCGTGGCGCCCCGGGTCACCGACGGCCACGACGCGACCCACCGCGCCCTGGAGGCGGCGGTCGCGGACGGCGTACCCGGCGTCACCGCCACCGCCCGGGACGGCCACCGCACCTGGTCCGGGACCGCCGGTGTGGGGGACCTCAGGACCGGCGGGCCGCGTTCCGAGCGGGACCGCTACCGGGTCGGGAGCATCACCAAGACGTTCGTCGCCACCGTCGTGCTCCAGTTGGAGGCCGAGGGGCGGCTCTCGCTGGACGACACCGTGGACGAGTGGCTGCCCGGCGTGGTCGAGGGCAACGGCAACGACGGGAAGCGCATCACCCTGCGCCGGCTCCTGAACCACACCAGCGGGATCTACAACGTCACGTCCGACGAGGGGTTCGCCCGCACCTACTTCACCCGGGACGGCTTCTTCCAGCACCGCTACGACACGGTGTCGCCGCGGCAGCTGGTGGCGATCGCCACGGCCCACGAGCCGGACTTCGCACCCGGCACCGACTGGAGTTACTCCAACACCAACTACATCCTGGCCGGCATGGTGATCGAGAAGGCCACCGGCCGCCCGTACGGCGACGAGGTGCGCCGCCGGATCATCGCCCCGCTCAAGCTGCGCGCCACGTCGGTCCCCGGCACCCGGACCACCCTGCCCCGGCCCAGCAGCCGCGCCTACTCGAAGCTGGACGGGACGGTGACGGACCCGACCTACGACGTCACGCGGCTCAACCCGTCCCTGGCCGGCTCGGCGGGGGAGATGATCTCCAGCTCGGCCGACCTGAACCGCTTCTACAGCGCCCTGCTCCGCGGCCGGCTGCTGCCCGCCGAGCAGCTGGCCGAGATGACCACCACGGTCCCCGCGATGCCGGGCGCCTCCTACGGCCTCGGACTGATCAAGCGGCGACTCGACTGCGGAGTGACCGTCTGGGGCCACTCCGGCGGCATCCACGGGTCCTCCTCGGAGGCGGTGACGACCCGGGACGGCCGGCACGGGCTCGCCTTCAACTTCAACGGCGACTGGTCGGGCGACAGCGACGCGGTGATCGACGCGGAGTTCTGCGGCGACTGATCCGGCGGCGTCCCGACGGGACTCCCGGGACCAGCGGGACTCCCGGGACCACCGGGGCTATCGGAGCTACCGGGGCAGCACCACGACGTACGCGGCGGGCTCCCGGTCCCCGGCCGCCATCAACGCCGTACGCACGACGGCCGCCTGGTGCTCCGGGCAGTCCCGCAGCTTGCGCGGGGTGAGGTGCACGACCGTGATGCCGAGCCGCTCCAGGTGCTCGCGCTTGCGGGCGTGCTCCGCCCAGGCGGCGTCGTCCTCCTGCTTGCGGTGCGCCCGGGTGTCCAGCTCCAGCGCCACCGCCTGCTCGGGCCAGAACGCGTCCACACCACCCAGGTGCGGGCCGCCGGGCAGGCGCAGGTCGACGTTCCAGACCGGCTCCGGCAGGGCGTGCTCGCGCACCATCCGGTACAGGCGCTGCTCCGCCAGCGCCCGCCCCTCGGCGACCAGCGAGTCCACGGCGTCCACCACGTGCGGGCGGCTGAGCAGCCGGGCCCGGTTCAGCTCCCGCACCACGGCGGCCGGTTCGCAGTGCCCGCCGCGCACCGCCTCCGTCAGCAGCCGGCGCACGGTGCCCGGATCGGTCAGCTCCGCCACCGCGTCCGCCAGCGCCCGCGCCACCGGAGCCACCGGGACCCCGGTCAGCTCCACCGGAGTGGGCAGTGCCGTCGTGCGGACGATGCGCGCACAGCCCGTGGTCCGCAGCCGGCGCATCCTCGGGACCAGGACGTCGACCACGGCCAGGGACGGCAGCGGGGGAGCGGCGGAGAACCCGTGCAGCGTCAGCGCGGCCAGGCCCGTGATCATCGCCTCCGCGTAGGCGGGCACGGGAGGGTGCTCCGGGCCCGGCTGGACCGGCACCGACACGGACACCGCGGGCGCCGCACCGGAGGCCGGGCCCGCGCCGCGGTCCCGTGCCGCGTAGAGGAGCACCGCGTGCAGACGCTCCTCGCTGGTCGGCGGGCCCGGGTGGAGCAGGACGACGTTCGGCAGCAACTGCTGCCAGGGACCGCCCGGCCGGCACTGCTCGTTGGTCTCCGCCGCGGAGACGCCGTGCGCCCGCAACTGGGCGACCGTCATCGGCCGGCGCCGGCCGTCGGCCAGCGAGTGAAGCGGGCGGGGGCGGGGGGAGAGCGGGGTGTTGTGCGTCATGACCAGCAATGTCCCGCGCCCGATCCGCCCCTTAACCGCTGTTACAAGCCCATCGCCGAACCGGGACAAGCCCGTCCTAAAGGACGGGTGTTCGGATGCCGAAAACCCCTGGTCCGCCACCGTGCGGCCCAGGGGTTACGGCTGCCATTGCCCGAATTCCGTAACGACGACGGAACGCTCAACCGTTGGCCAAAGCAACAGTGCTCATGTCACGCCGGGACAACTAGCGCCCCATAGGGGCGCGGGGCTGTATCGATGTGCGGCTCCGCCGCGTGGGCGCGACAAGCCACGACGCTGCCGCACCCGGCGACCAACAGAACCCCCTACGCACCGCCCCCGTCACAAGCCTGCGCCCGCAGAGCCCGCGCCAGATCGTCCCGGGCCTCCAGCACCAGCCTCCGCAACGCCGGCGCCGCCCCCTCGTGCGCGGACAGCCACGCGTCGGTCGCGTCCAGCGTGTCCTGAGAGTCCCGCAGCGACGGGAACAGCCCCCGGACCACGTCCATCCCGATCTGGATGGACCGCTCGGCCCACACCCGCTCGATCGCCGCGAAGTACTTCTCGGTGTACGGCGCGAGCAGCTCCCGCTGAGAGGGCTGCGCGAAGCCGGCGATGGTCGCCTCCACCAGGGCGTTGGACAGCGCGTCGGACTCCACCACCTGCGCCCAGGCCTGCGCCTTCACCGCCTGGGACGGCCGCGAGGCCAGGCAGCGGACCTGGTGCCGCTTGCCGGAGGCGGTGTCGTCGCGGGCCAGTTCGGCGGCCAGGACGCTTTCGTCGGCACCGCCGTGGGCGGCGAGCGGCGCGAGGAAGGTCCAGCGCAGCTCCTGGTCCACGTCAAGGCCGTCGATCTTGTCGGTGCCCTCCAGCAGCCCGCGCAGCACCAGCAGGTCCGCCTCCTCGGACGCCACCGACGCGAAGAACCGCGCCCACGCCAGCTGCTGCTCGCTGCCCGGCGCCGCGTCCCGCAGCTCGCGCAGCGCGCCCTCGGCGAGCAGCCGGCCGCCCGTCTCGCGCCAGTCGGGGGCGGCGTAGTGCACCAGCGCCGAGCCGGTCCAGGCGTGCAGCATCTGCAGGACGCCGATGTCGGACTCGCGCCCCGCGAACCGCAGCACCAGCCCGGCGAAGTCCCGGGCCGGCAGCAGCGCGTCCCGCGTCATGTTCCACAGCGCCGACCAGCACAGGGCGCGGGCCAGCGGGTCGGTCAGCGCGCCCAGGTGCTCGCGCAGGGTCGCCAGCGAGGTGTCGTCGAAGCGCGTCTTGCAGTACGTGAGGTCGTCGTCGTTGACCAGGACCAGCTCCGGAGCCTCGGCACCGGCCAGCTCCGCCACCACCGTGCGCGGTCCCTCGACGTCCACCTCGGCACGCGCGTACCGCTCCAGCGCGCCCTCGGCCGTACGCCGGTACAGGCCCACCGCGACGCGGTGCGGGCGCAGTTCGGGGTGCCCCGCCGACGGAGTCGGCTGATTGAGCACAGCGGCCGCCTCCTGGACCACGGCCAGCTCGTCGACCGTGCCGGACGCGCTCAGCAGCACCTGCGGGGTCAGCGAGTTGACGCCGGCCGTCTGGAGCCAGGAGCGCGACCAGGCCGCCATGTCCCGGCCGCTGGTCTCCTCCAGGACCGACAGCAGGTCGCCCAGGCGCGTGTTGCCGTACGCGTGCCGCTTGAAGTAGCGCCGCGCGCCCTCCAGGAACGCGTCCTGCCCGACGTACGCCACCAGCTGCTTGAGCGCGGAGGCACCCTTGGCGTAGGTGATGCCGTCGAAGTTGAGCTTGGCGTCCTCCAGGTCACGGATGTCGGCCGTGATCGGGTGCGTGGAGGGAAGCTGGTCGGCGCGGTACGCCCAGGCCTTGCGGCGGTTGGCGAAGGTGATCCAGGCGTCCTCGAAGCGGGTCGCGTTGACGTTGGCGAACGCGCCCATGAAGTCGGCGAAGGACTCCTTCAGCCACAGGTCGTCCCACCACTCCATGGTCACGAGGTCGCCGAACCACATGTGCGCCATCTCGTGCAGGATCGTGTTGGCGCGGCCCTCGTACGACGCCCGCGTCACCTTCCCGCGGAAGATGTACTCCTCCCGGAAGGTCACCATCCCCGGGTTCTCCATCGCGCCGAGGTTGTACTCCGGCACGAACGCCTGGTCGTACTTCCCGAAGGGGTACGGGTAGTCGAAGTGGTCGTGGAAGAAGTCCAGTCCCTGCTTGGTGATCAGGAAGACGTCGTCGGCGTCGAAGTGCGGGGCCAGGCCCTTGCGGCACAGGGCGCCGAGCGGGATCTCCAGCCGCGTACCGTCCTCGAGCACGCGCGCGTAGGAGTCCGTGACGTAGTGGTACGGCCCCGCGACCACGCACGTGATGTACGTCGAGATCGGCTTGGTCTCCGCGAACCGCCACACTCCGTCGGCGCGTTCGCCCGCGCCGTTGGACCACACCGTCCACTCCTCGGGGGCGCGCACCTCGAAGCGGAAGGGGGCCTTGAGGTCCGGCTGCTCGAAGTTCGCGAACACCCGGCGGGAGTCGGCCGGCTCGTACTGGGTGTACAGGTACACCTCGCCGTCCTCGGGGTCGACGAAGCGGTGCATTCCCTCGCCGGTGCGGGAGTAGGCGCACTGGGCGTCGACCACCAGCTCGTTGTCGGCGGCCAGGTCCTCCAGGAGGATCCGGGAGCCGTCGAAGACCTCGCTCGGGTCGAGGTCGCGGCCGTTCAGCGAGACGGCGGTGACGCTCGGGGCGATCAGGTCGGCGAAGCTGCTCGCGCCGGGCTCGTTGCAGCGGAAGCGGATCGTGGTGACGGACCGGAACGTGCGCGGGCCCTCGTCCCGGGCGTCACCGATGGCCGAGCGCACGTCGAGGGACACCTCGTACCCGTCGACGGACAGCAGGGCGGCCCGCTCCCGGGCCTCGTCGCGGGACAGATTCTCACCGGGCACGGGCGGCACTCCCTCGGGTGGTGTTCGGTATGTGAGTGGTGTTGCGGGTGATGTTCAGTATGCGGACAGCCCCGATCCTGCCATGCGCCCCCGACGCGCGGCAGCCGGGAATGAGCGGGCCGACCGGTCGGTTGCCCGGAGAAACGCTCACTCGCGCCGCCTCATGAGGAGAGACATGTCCGAGAAGACGCCTGTCGACTTCTGGTTCGACCCGCTGTGCCCCTGGGCCTGGATGACCTCCCGCTGGGTCCTGGAGGTGGAGAAGGTCAGGGACATCGAGGTCCGCTGGCACCTGATGAGCCTGGCCGTCCTCAACGAGGACAAGCTCGACGAGCTGCCCGCGGAGTACCGCGAGATGCTGGAGGTCAAGGCCTGGGGCCCGGTCCGCGTCGTCATCGCGGCCCAGGAGGAGCACGGTGCCGAGGTCCTCGGCGACCTCTACACGGCGCTCGGCACCCGCATCCACAACCAGGAGGAGGGCCCGGGCCGGGAGACGGTCGCCGCCGCCCTGAAGGACGTCGGTCTGCCCGAGTCCCTGATGGAGCACTGGGACGACACCCCCTACGAGCCCCAGCTGCGCGCCTCCCACAAGGAGGGCATCGACAAGGTCGGCCAGGAGGTCGGTACCCCGGTCATCGCGGTGCCCGGCGCCGACGGCGGGCAGCTCGCCTTCTTCGGCCCGGTCGTCACCCCCGCACCCAAGGGCGAGGACGCGGCCAAGCTCTGGGACGGCACCCTCGCCGTGGCGTCCGTGCCGGGCTTCTACGAGATCAAGCGGACCCGCACCAAGGGCCCGGACTTCAGCAACCTGTAAGCGGCGTCAGCGCACAGGAAGCCCCCGCGAGTCATGTCCTCGCGGGGGCTTCCCTCATTCCGCCCGCCCGGTGAAGGTTGAGAAGACGATCACGAGGCAGGACGACTCAAGGAGTTCAGGGCGCCAGCAGCAGCGTGTTGGTGCGGGACTTGGCGGCCTCGTAGCGCCTGGCCACGTCCTGCCAGTTGACGACGGCCCACATGGCGTCGATGAAGTCGACCTTCTGGTTCTTGTACTGCAGGTAGAAGGCGTGCTCCCAGGCGTCGAAGACCAGGATCGGGGTGGAGCCCTGGCCGACGTTGCCCTGGTGGTCGTAGATCTGCTCGACGATCAGCCGGCCGCTCAGCGGCTCGTAGGCGAGGACGCCCCAGCCCGAGCCCTGGGTGGTCGCGGCGGCCTTGGTGAGTTGTGCCTTGAAACCGGCGAAGGAGCCGAAGGACTCGGCGATCGCGCCGGCCAGCTCGCCCACGCCGTCCTGGTCGAGGGGCTCGCCGCCGCCGTCACCGGTCATGTTGTGCCAGTAGATCGAGTGCAGGATGTGGCCGGAGAGGTGGAAGGCCAGGTTCTTCTCCAGGCCGTTGATCGAGCCCCACGTCTCCTTGTCCCGCGCCTCGGCGAGCTGCTCCAGCGTGTCGTTGGCGCCCTTGACGTACGCGGCGTGGTGCTTGTCGTGGTGCAGCTCGATGATCTCGGGACTGATCACGGGAGCCAGCGCGGAGTAGTCGTACGGCAGTTCAGGAAGCGTGTAGACGGACATGGCGGATCCCCTCCGACCTCTTATTGCAAAAGGCTTGCAAGTGCACGCTAACAGCAAGAGGGCGGAGAGGGGTGGAGGGGCGTGCCGCGACACACGAAAGGGCCCCCGCACACGACCGTGCGGAGGCCCTCGGTGGAGCGCCGGGCTCTGTGGCTAGCCGAGGCGGGCCGCCCGGCGCCGCTGCCGGACGTAACCCGCGGCCGCCAGGGCCAGCGTCATCCCGCCCGTCGAGTACAACTGCACCCGCGTGTCCGGCTCGCGGGCCATCAGCACGAACACCGCGGCCATGCCGGCCAGCGCCACCCAGGTCAGCCACGGGAAGAGCCACATGCGCACGACCAGCTTCTCGGGCGCCTCCCGCTCCAGGCGGCGGCGCAGCCGCAGCTGCGCGGCGGCGATGAAGATCCAGACGACCAGGATGACCGCGCCGATCATGTTCAGCAGCCAGGAGAAGACGTCGTCCGGCCGCCAGTAGCTGAGCAGCACGCAGCCGAAGCCGAACAGGGAGGAGACCAGCACCGCGACCCGCGGCACCCCGCCCGACACCCGGCCCAGCGCCTTCGGCCCCTGGCCCCGCTCGACCAGCGAGTAGCCGATGCGGGAGGCGCCGTAGATGTTGGCGTTCATCGCGCTGAGCAGCGCCACGAGGACCACGACGTTCATGAGCCGGCCCGCGCCCGGGATGCCCAGCTCGTCCAGGGCGGCGACGTACGGGCCCTTCTCGACGACCTCGGGGGAGTCCCACGGGACCAGGGTCACGATGACCGCCATCGAGCCGATGTAGAACAGCGCGATCCGCCACATCGCCGTCCGTACGGCGCTCGCCACGCCCTTGACCGGGTTCTCCGACTCGGCGGCCGCGATGGTCACGGTCTCCAGGCCGCCGTAGGCGAACACCGAGGCGAGCAGGCCGATGATCAGACCGTTGCCGCCGTTGGGCAGGAAGTCGCCCAGGTGGGAGGTGCCGGGCGAGTCGGTGCCCGGCAGGACGCCGCAGATCGCCAGCACGCCGAGCACGAGGAACAGCGAGATCGCGCCGACCTTGAGCGCGGCGAACCAGAACTCGAACTCGCCGAAGTTCTTCACGGCGGCCAGGTTCGTCCCGCAGAACACCACCATGAACAGCGCCACCCAGGCCCACTCGGGCGTACCGGGCAGCCAGCCGTGCACGATCTGCGCCGCGCCGATGCCCTCCAGGCCGACCGCCGTGCACAGCAGCACCCAGAACGCCCAGCCCGCGGTGAAACCGGCCCAGGGGCCGATCGCCCGCTCGGCATGCGCGGAGAAGGAGCCGGACGACGGATACGCGGCGGACATCTCGCCCAGCATCCGCATCACCAGCATCACGAGGAGACCGGAGGCGGTGTAGGCGACGACGATCGAGGGCCCGGCGGCGGCGATGCCGGCCCCGGAACCGACGAACAGCCCGGCGCCGATCACGCCGCCCAGGGCGATCATCGACAGGTGGCGCTGCTTGAGGCCGTGGGAGAGGGAGGCGTCCGCCGGCTGCTGGGGCGCCTTGGTGGTGGTGCTGTTGGACATGGAGCGGCTCGTCCAATGCGTGGGGGGACGGGGACGGTGGTGGGGGGTGGGTTGGAGCTCGGTGGGGCTGGGGTGGGGCTGGGCAGGGCAAAAGCGCCCACAGTCTCCGGTCTCGTGTCGCGCGGCGACAGCGGCTGCCCACGATGCGGACGGACCGGACACGGAACGCGATCATCCGAATACGCCATTCCGTTTGGGGTGTGCCCGGGTGACGCCCGCCTCACCCCCTCGGTGACCGGTGTCACCCGCGGCCGGGTGTATCCCGCACCCTTTGTCGGGAGCCCACCAAGACGACGAGCGGGCCTTTGTCGAGCGCTGCTGGTGATCGGCTCCAGGCGGCTGGGATAGCGTCGCGGTGTCCCGACATGTCCACACCACCGCGGAGTCCCCATGAGCACCGCTGCCGTCCCCGCCCGACGCTCCGGGCAGGTCCTCGCCGACCTCATCCCCTCCTCCCGAGTCCGGGACGTCGCGCTCGTCGCGGGCGGCGCCGTGCTCACCGGCCTCGCCGCCCAGATCGCCGTACCCGTGCCCGGCTCCCCGGTGCCGGTGACCGGCCAGACCTTCGCCGCGCTGCTCGTCGGCACCTCGCTCGGTGCCCGCCGCGGCCTCCTCTCGCTCGCGCTGTACGCCCTGGTCGGCATGGCGGGCGTGCCGTGGTTCGCGGAGGGCGGCTCCGGCACCGCCGCTCCCTCCCTCGGCTACGTCTTCGGCATGCTGCTCGCCGTCACGGTCGTGGGCGCGCTGGCCCGCCGCGGCGCCGACCGCTCGATGCTGCGCACGGCCGGCACGATGCTGCTCGGCGAGGCGATCATCTACGCCGTCGGTGTGCCGTACCTGGCCTTCGCCGCCGACATGTCCCTCACCGCCGCGATCGCGGCCGGCCTCACCCCGTTCCTGATCGGCGACGCGCTGAAGGCCGCGCTGGCGATGGGCGTCCTGCCCACCGCCTGGAAGCTGGTCGACAAGCGGTAGGGGCCCACCGGGCCCATGAAGGAGGCTCGCCGGAGCGCGGACAGCGCCCCGGCGAGCCTCTTTCGTACGTCCGCGACGGCCGGGTCACCCTTCCCCGGCGGCGGCCTTCCGCGCGGTGATCCGCTGCTTGACGAAGGCGACGACGAGGACGAGCGCGGCGACGAGCAGCGACAGCAGCACGGTGCTGCGCCCGTCGTGCTCGGTGTCGGTCAGCATGTAGCCGAGCACGAACACGATGACCGCGGCGGCCGCCCAGGTCAGATACGGGTACAGCCACATCCGCACGACCAGCTTCTCCGGCGTCTCCGCCTGGATGATCTTCCGCAGCCGCAGCTGCGAGAAGCAGATGGCCAGCCAGACGAAGAGGGCCACCGCACCCGAGGAGTTGAGCAGGAAGAGGAAGACCGTGTCGGGGAACTTGTAGTTGAAGAAGACCGCGACGAAGCCGAAGACGACGGACGACAGGATCGCCGTCTGCGGCACCCCGCGCCGGGTGGTCCGGGCGAAGGCCCTGGGCGCGTCCCCACGCTCGCCGAGCGAGAACGCCATGCGGGAGGCGGTGTAGAGCCCGGAGTTGAGGCAGGACAGCACGGACGTCAGCACGATGAAGTTCATGATCTGGCCGGCGTTCGGGATCCCGAGCGAGTCCAGGGCGGCGACGTACGAGCCCTGGTCGACGATCGACTGCGCGTCCCAGGGCAGCAGTGCGACCACGACGAAGATGGACCCGAGGTAGAAGACGGCGATGCGCCAGATGATGCTGTTGGTCGCCTTGGTGACGGCCCGCTGCGGGTCCTCGGACTCGCCGGCGGCGAGCGTGGGGATCTCACTGCCCATGAACGAGAACACGACGAGCAGCACACCGGTGAGGACGGCCCCGGGCCCGTTCGGCAGGAACCCGCCGTGTTCCGTCAGGTTCCCGAGCCCCGCCTGCCCGCTGTCCACGCCGGGCAGCAGGCCGAACACGGCCAGCCCGCCGACGACGATGAACGCGGCGATGGCGACGACCTTGATCCCGGCGAACCAGAACTCGAACTCGCCGTAGGAGCCGACGGAGGCGAGGTTGGTGGCGGTCAGCACGAACATCACGATCAGCGCCCACCCCCACTGCGGCACGGCGGGTATCCAGCCCTCCAGGATCTTGGCCCCGGCGGTCGCCTCCACGGCCAGCACCACGACCCAGAAGAACCAGTAGAGCCAGCCGATGGAGAACCCGGCCCAGGGGCCGAGCGCCCGGTCGGCGTGGGCGGAGAAGGAACCCGAGGTCGGGTTGGCGGCCGACATCTCCCCGAGCATCCGCATCACCAGCACCACGAGCGTGCCGACGAGGGCGTACGAGAGGAGGATGCCGGGTCCCGCGGTGGCGATTCCGGAACTGGAACCGACGAACAGCCCGGCCCCGATGACGCCGCCGATGGCGATCATCGTGAGATGGCGGTTCTTGAGCCCGGCCTGAAGCCCGGACCCGGGGGGCGACGGGTCCTCGGGCCCGTCCTCGGGCTTGGTCAGGGTCGGCTGCGAAGTCATGGGGGAGGGTTTCCTTTGCGCCGGTCGAGCACTTTCCCGTACGAGCGGTGTACGAGCCGCACCAGTGAAACGGAGGCAAAAGAATTCAGGAACCTTTGAATCCGGATCGTTACTTGAGCTTTTCCTGAGGTTCGAAAGTTTTACGTCTTCTTTTCCCAGCTGCCACCCGAGGAGTCCGCCTTACGGCCCGCGTGTCACACTCGACGCATGCGCGTGTATCTCGGCTCGGACCATGCGGGCTTCGAACTCAAGAACCACCTCGTCGAGTGGCTCAGGGAAGCGGGCCACGAGCCCGTCGACTGCGGCCCGCACATCTTCGACGCCCAGGACGACTACCCGCCCTTCTGCCTGCGCGCCGCCGAGCGCACGGCCGCGGACCAGGGCGCCCTCGGCATCGTGATCGGCGGCTCCGGCAACGGCGAGCAGATCGCGGCCAACAAGGTGAAGGGCGTGCGCGCGGCGCTGGCCTGGAGCGAGGAGACGGCGGCGCTGGGCCGCCAGCACAACGACGCCAACGTCGTGGCGGTCGGCGCCCGCATGCACACGCGGGACGAGGCGACGAAGTTCGTCGAGACCTTCCTCGCCACCCCGTTCTCCGGCGACGAACGCCACATCCGCCGCATCGACATGCTCACGTCCTACGAGACCACGGGCGACCTCCCCCCGATCCCGGCCCACCACCCGCAGCAGTAGAAGACCCCGGCACACGGCCGCCGCCGACGCGAGAACGCCGGCGGCGTCCGGGGCGGAGCCCCGGGACGAGTCGAGCCTCTTGACCCACCGGGGCGGGTGGCCGGGTGGGCGAAGGCAGGGCAAGAAAGGACACCGCACGTGCCAGAGGGGCACACGATCCACCGGCTGGCGCAGGACCACACCGCCGCCTTCGCCGGGAAGGCGGTCCGCGTCACCAGCCCCCAGGGCAAGTTCACGGACTCCGCCGCCCTCCTCGACGGCACCGTCCTGACCACCGCCGACGCCCACGGCAAACACCTCTTCCTCGGCTTCGGGGACCTCCACTGGGTCCACATCCACCTCGGACTCTTCGGCAAGGTCACCTTCGGCCCCGCCCCCGCACCCCCGCCCACGGACACCGTCCGCCTCCGCCTGCTCGACGACACCACCTACGTCGACCTCCGCGGCCCCACCACCTGCGCCCTGATCACGGACCCGGAGAAGCAGGCGATACACGACCGCCTCGGCCCCGACCCCCTGCGCCCGGACGCCGACCCCGCGGCCGCCCACCGCCGGATCTCCCGCAGCCGCACCACCATCGCCGCCCTGCTCATGGACCAGAAGGTCATCGCCGGCGTCGGCAACGTCTACCGCGCCGAGGTCCTCTTCCGCCACGGCATCGACCCGTACCGCCCCGGCAAGGACATCACCCCCGCCGAGTGGGACGCGATCTGGCAGGACCTCACCGCCCTCATGCGCGAGGGCGTACGGAACAACCGCATCGACACCGTCCGCCCCGAGCACACCCCCGAGGCCATGGGCCGCCCGCCCCGCGTCGACGACCACGGCGGCGAGGTCTACGTCTACCGCCGGGCGAACCAGCCCTGCCACCTCTGCGGCAGCCCGGTCCGCACCGCCGACCTCGCCGCCCGCAACCTCTTCTGGTGCCCGGCCTGCCAGAAACGCTAGGAGCCCGCGCTCAGAACCCGTGCGGCAGCCACGGCGGCACGTCCGACCCGAACCCCGCCGACGCCTCCGCCAGCGCCCCGGCCCGCACCTCACGCACCCGCCCCGCCGCACCGAGCGCCCCGAGACTCACGCCCCCGAGATACGCCGCCCCCAACTCCCGCACGGACAGGGCGAGATCGGCGACATCCGTCGTACGCTCGCAGGACGCCCCCTTCACGTCACCGCTCAGCCGCCAACGCCCCTCGTTCCAGGGGCAGAAGGCGTCCTCGACCTCGAACACCACGTCCACCGGCGCCCGGTAGGTCCGCGCCGCCAGCGCCGCGCCGACGTCCACCAGCCGTACGTACAACGCGTCCCGCAGCGTCGGCCGGCACCGCCGTACGTCCGACACCTGGTACTGCCACGCCTCGTCGACCGGCCGCCCGCGCACCGCCAGCGTGGAGGTCAGGTCGACGTCGTACAGGAACCGCCACAACGCCGCCTCGGTCGCCGGATCGAGGCCGGCCAGGGTGTCCAGGACCACCGTGCCCTTGGGTCCTTCCGGCCCCCAGGCCGGCCGCACCCGGAACCGCGCGAACCCGGTGACCTCGCCGTCCCGCCGGGCGACCACGCACTGCAGGGGCGAGGCACCGTCCCGCCCGCTCTCCGGGTCCAGCAGTCCCAGCCGCTCCCAGCCGGGCCGCCGGGCCAGCATCCCGGGCCGCGCCGGCACCAGCCGCGCGTAGACCGCCTCGCACGCGTCGACCACGTCGGCGGGCGCCGCGTACCGCAGCCGTACGTCGTCCGTGCCCGGCGGCACCGACAGCCGGACCCGGCTCGTGTCGATCTCCGCGCCGAGCTCGAAGGTCGCGGCGCCGTAGCCGAACCGGCCGTAGATCGCCGGCTCGGAGGCCGTCAGGACCGCCAGCGGCTCGCCCCAGGACCGTACGTCGTCCAGCTGCCGCCGCATCATCGACGTCAGCACACCCCGGCGCCGGTGCGTGGCGGCGACGCTCACCATCGTCACGCCCGCGGCGGGCACCTGCGCGCCGCCCGGCACGGTCATCCGGAAGGCGAACGCCCCCGCAGTCCCGACGCACTCCTCGCTCGGCCCGTCGCCCTCCCACACGCCGATCGACCGGTCGACCTGCGTCAGTTCCCGGAACAGCGCCAACTCCTCGTCCGGCCCCGGAATCCCGCCGAAGGCACGGATCAGCGTCCCGTACCACCGATCCCACTCCTCGCGCCGCAGCACCCGCGGCTCCGCCGCCGCGGTCGCCGCACAGGTCGCACCCTCGCCGCCTTCATCACCCGTGAACCGTCCCATGCAGCATGCGTACCAGGGCCGCACGAGACGGGCGAGTCAATTTCCACGGGGTTGCGGCGCGGCGGCCGTTCGTGAAGTTCACTGTGAAGTCCGGCCCCGGACGGGGGACAAGTGGGACCTCCCGTGCCAAGCGGCCGGTCCGATGGATAGGGTCCCGAACTAATGGCAGCAGGACGACAGCGGCGCGCGGAGGCCGAGACCTTCACGGCCCGGTGGAAGAAGCAGTGGCACCGGGCCCGCGTCGGCGTGCGCCGGGCCGCCGTCGACTACTTCCGCGGCGACGGCTCCGACTGGATCGCGCTCGCCGGACTGCTGCTCACGATCCCCGCCATCGCGGCCACCACGATGGCCAACTCCGTGTGGTGCTCGCCCTCCGCGCTGGTCATCCCGATCGTCGCGGGCGGCCTGCTGCTGCGCCCGGCGAGCCTGCTCGGCCTGTACGCGGCGGCGGCCACCGCGCTGATCGTCGAATCGGTGCAGCTCGGCCCCTACACCGAGGGGCCCTCCCGGGTCACCCCCGGCGTGGTCCTGGTGGTGGCGGCCTGCGGCTTCTTCGGGCTGCTCGTCGCCCAGTTCCGCAGCCGGGTCGGCGTGCCCTGGCGGCGCGGCGGCACCATGCTCTTCGACCTGCGCGAACGCATCCGCGTCCAGAGCAAGCTGCCCCAGCTGCCCAAGGGCTGGCACCGCGAGATGGCGCTGCGCCCGGCCGGCGGCCAGTCCTTCTCCGGCGACTTCGTCGTCGCGGCCCGCACCAACGGCGGCCGGACCCTGGAGGTCGTGCTCACCGACGTCTCCGGCAAGGGCATGGACGCCGCCTCGCGCGCCCTGCTGCTGTCGGGGGCCTTCGGCGGACTCCTTGGCAGCCTCCCCCCGCACGCCTTCCTGCCGGCCGCCAACGGCTATCTGCTGCGCCAGGACTGGGACGAGGGGTTCGCCACCTCCATCCACCTCGTCCTGGACCTCGACTCCGGCGACTACGAGCTGTACTCCGCCGGACATCCCCCGGGCCTCCAGCTCAGCGCGGGCACCGGCCGCTGGGAGGAGAAGTCCGCGGAGGGACCGCTGCTCGGCGTGTACGACGGGGCGCAGTTCGACCAGGTGAAGGGCACCCTGCGGCCCGGAGACGTGCTGATGCTGTTCACCGACGGCCTGGTGGAGACCTCCGACCGGGACATCGCCGAGGGCATCGACCGCCTCACCGGCGAGGCCGACCGCTATGTCGCCGGCGGCTTCCACGGCGCCGCCTGGCACCTGATCGAGGCGGTGGCCAAGGACGTCAACGACGACCGGGCGCTGCTGCTGATCTCCCGGGAGGGGCCGACGGCCCAGTCCGCGACGGCGACGGACTGAGCGCCCCCGCCGACATACTGGGGCCATGTCCCACGACTCCGGACCGCCCGCCCCGCCGCTCACCCTGGCCGAGATCGAGGCCACCGCACGTGCCGCCCACGCCGGACAGACCGACAAGGCGGGCCGGCCGTACGCCGGACACCTGAGGGCCGTCGCCGAGGGCGTACGGCGCCGCGGCGGCGACGACGAGCAGATCGCGGCCGCCTGGCTGCACGACGCCGTCGAGGACGAGGCGCTGACCGAGCGGTGGCTGGAGGAGGCGCGGCTGAGCCGCCGCACCAAGGACATCGTCCTGGCCCTCACCAAGCGGGCGGGGGAGCCGCCCGAGGCGTACGCCGCGCGGATCCTCGCCACCCCCGGCGCCCTCCTGGTCAAGGAGGCGGACCTGGCGCACAACGCCAACCCCGCGCGGCTCGCCGTCCTCGACGAGGCCACCCGCACACGACTGACCGAGAAGTACACGCGGATGCGCGCACTTCTCGGTCGGGTCGGCCGGGAATGAAGGGCGGCGCTAGACGGAGACCTTCTCGCCGCTGCCGTTCGGTGCGGCGGGCTCGGTGGACGCCTCGCGCGTCCCGCTGCCGGCCTCGTCCCGCTTCTCCCGGCCCCGGGCGGCGTCGCCGGGGTCCGCCTTGAAGGCCCAGTTCATCTTCGGCTCGACCACGTACCGCATGACCCGCTGCACGGGCCTGGTGCACAGGAGGGTGATGGCGGTGGCGCCGAGGACGGTGAGGCCGATCTCGCCCAGCGGCTCGTCCAGGAAGGAGTGCTGGAACCAGCCGGTGTAGCTGCCCTCCTTCACCAGGAAGCCGTGCAGCAGGTAGCCGTAGATCGTGCCGGCGCCCAGGGCCGTGAACCACATGCGGCGGCCGGGCACCCAGGCGAAGAAGCACGCGCTCAGCACCACGGAGCAACCGAAGAGCGCCAGCGTCAGAACCGGCCCGGACCACCAGGGGCCGCCCGTGTCCTGCACGGCGGCGTTGCGGTAGAACCAGCCGGTCTCCATGCGCGGCACCGACCACCAGCCGATCACCAGCGCGGCCGCGACCACCGGCACGGACCAGATCCGCGCCGAGCGGCGCCGCACCAGCTGGAAGTGCTCGGGGCGCAGCAGCAGGCCCAGCACGAAGCACGGCAGGAACTGGAGCACGCGCTGCATGTTCAGGTCGTTGCCGACGGACGGCGTCACGGAGGCCAGCGCGGCGATCGCGAGGGCGATCGGAAGCGGCCAGCGGATCGTCTGCCAGATGGGGGTGGTCAGCCGCCAGACGAACAGCGCGCACAGGAACCACAGGAGGTAGGTCGGGTCCAGCAGGCTGAAGTCGCTCTGCGGGTCCTCGCTGACGCGGCGGTGCAGCGTGTAGGCGACCTCGAAGACGAGGTACGGGACGACGACACCGGTGATCAGCCGCTTGACGCGCTTGGGGCTCAGGTCGAAACTGCGCGAGAAGTAGCCGGAGATGACGATGAACGCCGGCATGTGGAACGTGTACAGGACCCGGTAGAGGGTCTCCACGGTCCGGTTCCCGTCCAGGATCTGGCCCCAGGCGTGGCCCACACCGACGAGCACGATCGCCAGGTACTTGGCGTTGTCGAAGAACGCGTCGCGCTGCCGGCTCGGCTGTGCGCGCGGGGACGGCGACTTCCGGTCGCCGTCGGATCGCAGCGAGCTAGTCATGCAGCCCCCCGCCGAAAACCCGGCGAGTGGTCACAGGACCTCGCTGCTCTGGTGGGGGACGAGGCAGCGTAGAACATCTGAGGCACCCTAGCGTTCTCCGTGTGATTCCGTAAAACCCTCGACGTCATTCCTGCATTTCGGGTCTTGAGTACGGTGTGAGTACCGTGCGAGTACCCCCGTATTAGCGGAACTCGGCCTCTCCGGGCGGGTGACGGCCCCCACATCCGCTGATGTCGCCGCACGCCGAAGCGCCGCCTGGAGCACCCCACTTGTCATGACACGTCATGACTAAAGGCCGCATAAGACCGGCGGGCGACTCCACTGGAATGTCCGCTTCAATGCGGTTGCGGGGCCGGTGGGTGATCCTGTGATCTCCCTGTGATGACCCTGTCGACGCGCGCGTCGAAGTCCCCGCCGATGTGTCCCCCGCGACAATTCGAAATAACTGCGAACGCGTTGTGTGGGCATTGAAACGAAGCGACCGCAATTCCCCGTACGGACGTTCTATCGAAATTCCGTACGGGGCTCGGGAGCCGGACGCGCCCGCGTGCGCGGGGGAGCGTGCCGACGCCGGAACCGGACGGACGATGTGTCACCTGCCGCATGACCGGGCCCGGTTGGTGGCACGATGGTTCTGGCGGGGGTGTGCGGTGCCGCACCTCCGGGCCGGGAGAGCGGACCGACCGAGGGTGTGATCAGTTGTGGCCATTTCGCTGTCAGTGGTGCTGCTGTTGGCGATCATCCTGGTGGTGCTGCTGCGGGGAGGGTCCATCAAGGCGGGGCCGGCGATCGTCGCGGTCCTCTTCGGCTTCTTCCTTGCCTCGACCGGCATGGCCGACGACATCCAGCGCTTCCTGGACTCGATAGCCGACATGGTCAACTCGATCCAGTTCTAGGCCCCCGGACCCAGGCCCCGGACCGCACGAAGGCCTCCGGCCCGATCCCTGGGGGACCGGGCCGGAGGCCTCTCGGAGCGGGCGACGGGAATCGAACCCGCGTAGCCAGTTTGGAAGATCGCGTACGCGGATGCGACCCCACCTGCACTCTTCCTGACCTGCCGCTATATCGGGAGTTCCCCGGAGTTCCCCCCTCGTTGCCGTGACGTGCTGCCCTGTCGGGCACGCGGGGGGCACATCACAACACCTTGACCAACACCACAGAGACGATGGCGCCAATCACGGTAGCCGCCGCGCTGATGAGCGCAGCTTGGATGCTGGGATGCCGCCAGCCTCCAGGGTGGCTGGGTGTCGGCCCCTCGCTACCAATCCCACTGTGGGCATTGCATTGCCATGTCTGCGGGGGTACGGTTAGCGCATCTCTGGACTCCCTAGGGTGGGGTTGCTCGCTGACCATCCCTTACCTCCTAAGTTGACATGCGACCTGTGAGGTTGTCCTGAGACGCCGAAGCTGTGCGACGCGTACCGGAAGTTCGACGCGCACGGCTCTTTGGCGTTCCCAGACACAACTGACGGGCAGACTACAGGACTTACACCTGGCTCCGCCCCAGCACTCTGAAGCGCGGTTGGCGGAGCGGCTTTGGGCTGGAGCTGCTTTGGGGCGAGTGATCTTGGCCCCGTAAGCTTCCGGCGAGTCGGGCAGTCTGTGGACCTGCCCGTTAAAGCACGACGTTGGGGCCAAGATCTTAGAGGCTCGCCCCAAAGTGGCTGCCTAAAGCCGTGGAGCCGACCGCCCCAGCCACAGAGGGTGTCTCCCCACTTCATGCCCGCAGCCGCCGAGCGCGCCGCCGGGCGCGGCCAGCCGGGGCGAAGACAGGAGGCGGGCCGCGCCGTAGAGGCGGCGCGCGCCCGCGCCGTGCGCGGGCCTTGATGAAGTAGGGAAAGTCTTACCGCGATACTGGCTCGGCATCGATCAAGTGATCATGCAGCCCGGCTCTTCGGCTCCTCGCCGTGCTCCAGGTACGCCGGAGCTGTGTTGGTCCTCGACGAGACCGCCGCTCCGATGCGTCGGGCCAGTCGTGGGATGGTCCGCTCGGGCAGCTGGTCCGCGGCAACGAAGTCGAAGCTTTTGAGCTCGTCCTGTTGCAGCTCGATGCTCGCCAACTGGGCCTGGCTGAGCTGACCGCCATCGAAGAGATACAGCACCTTGTCCCCCTCGACCTCGTTCGGAGCCCAGTCGACTGCGAGGAGTCGTCCGATGGGCGGAGTGATCCCCAGCTCTTCCCGGACTTCGCGAACCGCAGCGTGAAGGGGAGACTCGCCGGTCTCGACGTACCCTCCCGGGATGTCCCAGTAGTCCTTGTAGGTCGGCTCGACCATGAGGATTCGGCCTGCGTCGTCAAAGAAGAGCGCACCCGCGGCCATACGCGGATGCGCCATCTTCGCTTCGTGCGCGTTCTCTGCCATGTAGCCGAGGGTACCCAGCTCAGACGACATGCAGCCTGTCGGCCAGATCTGCCAGATTCCGGCTCGGTCGGCCACGCTGCCCCCGCACCCAGGTGAGTACCAGCTCTCGCGCCAGATAGTGGCTCCGCACCTGTTCGGGTGCCCAGCGCTCCGCTTCGAGGACCTTCGCGAGTGCGTCGTCCAGTCGGTTGTGAGCGCTCAGTGCGCGGGCTACTTCGAGGTTGTGCCGTGTCCGTCGTTCTGCCGGCAGTCCTGCCGTGTCGATCTGCGGGCCCAAGTCGACGGCGACTTGCATGTCCCCGAGCTCGGCCGCCGTAGCCACTCGGTGGATGGCGACGTTCGTCGGTCCGAAGGCCGTCCAGACGTGATTGGCATCGGTACCTAGGCGAGTAGCTGCCCGGTCGGCCTCTTCGAGGAAGGTACGCGTCGTGGCCCGGTCGTCTGCTCGGGCTGAAGCCATGGACCCGGCCAGGAACAGCGTTCCGTAGACGGACATGAACTCGGGTGTTGCTTCCCGCAAGCTCGGTCGCAGATACTCCCCGGCGTCTCCCACCAGCTGGACGGCAGCGTCAAACCGGCCGTTGGACAGTAGGCAGTGAGCGACGGAGCGGAACAGAGACCCGGTCACGACCACGTTGCCTGACTGCTGCGCTGCGGCCAGTCCTCGGTCGGCTGCGATCCAGGCAAGGTCGGTTTCCCCGAGTTTCGTCAGTACCATCGCTGCGCCCTGGTACGTCATAGCCATCAGCTCGTGCGCACGTTCCCGATCCCGGCCCTGGTACGACTGGGCGGCAATGAGTGCGTCGGCGAGCAGCAATGGCAGGCGCCTGGTTGCGAACCCGTAGCGGGATTCCTGGTAGGCGTCCCAGACCTCGGCGACGTTGCTGCTCAGCTCGTCGAGCGAGGTCGGCTCGCCTTCGGTTGTGACACCGAGAAGGGGCGTCAACTGACGGTAGTTCATGAGGGCCGAGCGGAGTGCCGGCACGGTGCGGGTGCCGCTTTCCGGGGTCCACTCCATGAGTGTCGGTTCCGCCAACAGATCGCCAAGCGTGACATCCAGGGCATCGGCCAGGGACTTGATGACCGAGAGCCTGTCCAGCTCGATGCGGTTGTTCTCTGCCTTGCTCAGCCAGTCCACGGTGCGGCCGACGAGTCCGGCTAGGACCTCTTGGGAGACGCCCCGCCTGCGGCGGTACCAAGCGACTCGCTCACCGATCGTCAGGTTCGTTGTCATTCCTCGCATGGCTAGAGCGTCTTCCCATCTCCCTATGGGACCCCGGAGGAATTTTCCGGGGTAGTGCGGCGCATCGCTTCTAGCGTCGTAGCTAGCACGAGAGGACGCCAGACCGTACACGCGACGAAGGAGCCACGATGCCGTTGACGTCGGCCGAGGTGGTGGAACTGACCTTAGAGGTGCAGACACTTGCCGAGGAGGTGCGCACCATCGCAAACCGTGCCGACGAGTTGGTCAGCCGTCTCGCGGTTGCCTCCGGACCAGCTCCTCAAGCTGATCCATCCGCTCCCCGAGCCGCCGCACCTCGCGTCGAACGTCGGACAGATAACCGGCGATCTCCTCGAACTCCGGGCTGTGCTTCGTCTGGCGAGGCTCCTCGGGGAGGGTGACGAAGCTGCCCTTGCCCTGGTGGGAGATCGCGTAGCCGTCTTCGCGGAGTCGTGAGATCGCCTGGCGGGCCACGGTCCGTGAGACGTCGTGGGTGTTCATCAGCTCGGTCTCGGACGGCAGCTTGCGGCCCGGTTCGAGGTCTCCCTGCCGGATGCGCCTCTTGAAGTCGTCGGCGATCTCCAGGTACTTCGCTCGCCCGGTGAACTCGGCCATAGCCCCTCTCATTGCTTGTCGCACTAAGTGCAGCACATCGGACCGACAACAGTCGAGAAGTACTTGACGTACTAAGTACGTTAGGTGCACTCTCGAGACAGGCCAACGTACTAAGTACGTCAAGTCGAATCTAGGAGCGCAATCATGCGTCAGATCCCCGTCGACACGTCCACTGCCACCGTGATGGTGGCCCAGTCCCCGCAGCCGAAGGTGAAGGACCGCCGTACCGGTGAGCGGGCGATGGACGCCGAGACCGGCACCGCGCTGTCGACCGTGGACGTGATGTTCGCGGCCAACGGCGAGGTGGAGATCCTGTCCGTGACCGTCCCGGAGACCGGCATCTCCGGTGACCTGATGATGGGCACCCCGGTCGCGCTGACCGGTCTGATCGCCCGGCCGTGGGAGAACGAGTTCAACGGCCAGAAGCGCCACGGCATCGCCTTCCGCGCGGTCGCCGTGACGTCGATCGCCGCGGGTGCCTCGTCCTCGAAGGCGGCCTGAGCCATGACGTGGCTGACCGTCGGCCTGGTGCTGGTCGTCGCTGCTGCGGGTCTCCTGCGGTGGCGGCGCCCCGCCTGGTACTGGATGACCTTCGGGGTCACCCTCGCCGCGCTGCGGGTCCTGGTCCGCTACGGCTCGGTCATGGACGCCTGCGGGCTCACGGTCCCGGCCCCTCGCTGGCGCCTGACCCTGGCCAGGATGACCAACCGGCCGATCCCCGGCCCCCGTGCCCCGCGCATCCTGCGGCTGCGGGTGACCCGAACCGGCCTGGTCCTGCGGCTCAAGCTCCGCCCGGGTCAGGACGCCTTCGACGTGGCGGCCTCGTGTGACCGGCTGCGGCACTCCTTCGCCCTCTACGGCGTCACCTCCCGTGAGCTGCGCTCGGGTGTGGTGGAACTGCGGATGACCGGCTATGACGTGCTCAAGCGGGTGCAGATGCCCGCCCGTGTCGACACCCGGCCGATGCGGGTCCCGGTCGCCCTGCGCGAGGACGGAGCCGTGCACTACCGCGACTACCGAACGGTCCCGCACGGGCTCACCCTCGGCGCCACGGAGTCCGGCAAGTCGGTCTATCAGCGCAACCTCGTCGCCGCGCTCGCGCCGCAACGGGTCGCCCTGGTCGGCATCGACTGCAAGCAAGGGGTGGAGCTGTTCCCGCTGGCCCGCCGGTTCTCCGCGCTCGCCGACAACCCCGACACCGCCGCCGAACTCCTCGACGCCCTCGTGTCCCACATGCAGGACGTGTATCAGCTCATCCGGGCCGAGCAGCGGATCACCGCGGACGTGCCGGATGCCGACATTGCCGCCGACATCTGGTCCCTGCCCGAAGATCTACGCCCGGTGCCGATCGTGGTCCTGGTCGACGAGGTTGCCGAACTCGCGCTCTTCGCGACCCGGGAGGACGAGAAGCGCCGGGACCGGATCATCACCGCGCTTGCCCGGCTGGCTCAGCTCGGCCGTGCTGCCGGCATCTATCTGGAGGTCTGCGGGCAGCGTTTCGGCTCGGAACTCGGCAAGGGCATCACGATGCTCCGTGCCCAGCTCACCGGCCGGACCGCGCACCGCGTCAACGACGAATCGTCGGCGAACATGGCCTTCGGTGACATCGCCCCGGATGCCGTGCTGGCCGCGATCCAGATTCCCACTGACACGCCCGGCGTCGCGGTCACCGGTGACTCGTCCGGCGGCTGGGCCCGCATCCGTGCCCCGCACACGTCGCTGCGGCACGCGGTGAATGTCTGCAACCGGCACGCCGACCTGACCCCGGACCTGCCTGCCCTCGCGCCGTTCCGGCCCGCCCTCGGCACCCTTGCCCCGGTCCCGGCCGTCGAGTCGGCCCCGGCCGCCGCCTGACCAGGAAAGGAGGACATCCCATGGCCCGCACTGCCCTGCGCGTCGATGCCGTCCTGGTCCAAGCCGTCATCGCCGGTGCCCTGTCCTTCGCCCACCTCCACGACCTTGCCGCTGCGGCCGGACAGAACGGGTGGAAAGCCTGGGCTTACCCCGTCTCGGTCGACCTGCTCTTGGTCGCCGCGTGGCGCCGACTGCGCTCGGACGGGCCGTCCCGGCTGGCCTGGTGCTGGTTCCTGATCGCCCTGGTGGCCTCGCTCGGCGCGAACGTGGCCACCGCCGGGTTCCTCGATCTGGAACACCCGCCCGCCCTGCTCCGCCTCGGCGTCGCCGGATGGCCCGCCCTCGCCTTCCTCGGCGGCACCCTTCTCGCCCACTCACCCGCCGCCCGCACCTCGACCCCGGACACCCCCGCCGCTCCGGGCCCGGCGCCCGCGCCCGAGGTGAAGCCCGAACCGGTCCCCGCCGTCCAGCCGGACCCGGCCCCGGTCGACACGGCCGACGACGCCCCGGCGCTCCCGCCCGCCGACCCGACTCCGGCACCGGCTATGCCGGTCCCGGCCGCGCTGGTCGACCACGCCCGCAAGGTCGCCGCCGACCACGAACACCGCACCGGCGCCCGGATCGACACCGACACCCTTCGCGCACGCCTCGGCGTCCCGCCCCACATGGCCGACGCCATCGCCGCCCAACTCGCCTGAACCGAGAGGAGATCACCCGTCATGCCTGCCCGCGACTTCTTCCACTCCGTGATGCGGATCGGACCGGTACAGATCGGCACCCACCGCGACCGCCACGGCCAGACCAAGCACGCCGCCGTGTGCAGCTCGGACGGCTGCGGCTGGTCCGCCGACTACACCAGCCAGTCCGCCGCCCAGCTCGCCGCCCGCACCCACCGCTGCAAGGTCCGCTAGGAGGCCGTGGTGAACGTCCCGCTCTGGTTCGCCCTGCTCTGCGTCGGAGTCCTCGGCGTCAAGCTCATCCGCCCGCCCTGGTGGCTCATCGGCGTGCTCCTGCTCGGCGGGTTCCTCCTCGCTGACAGCGTCCTCGCCCCGGTCATCGACACCGCGATCAAGTAACCCACGGAAGGAGGAACGTTCATGTTCCGGCCCAAGCTCCCGACCATGCCCCAGCCCACCGGCATCGTCACCCCGCCCGCCGTCATCGAACCGACCACGATCACCCCCGGCACCCCGACCACGCCCACGACGCCCGTCGCCCCGGCTCCGGTCCCGGCCCGGCCCACGATCCAGCTCACCCCGGGGACTGCGCTCGCCCTCGTCGGGGGCGGCACCGCCGTCGTCCTGGTCGTCGGCGCCGTCCTGGTCTCCATGCTCCTGGCGGTCGCCATCACCGGCGCCTCGGTCGCCGTCTGCGCCGTCGTCTTGCGCTCGCTGCTCGCCTCCGGCAACCGGCGCCGCTAACGGCCCCCGGGGCGGCATCCGTCGCCAAACATCCGCCGCCCCGGGCGCCTTCCCACCTTCCAGATCCAACGGACCCGAAAGGCACGCCCATGATGCCCCAGCACGCCCCGACCGCGCGCATCTGCCGCGACTGCGACGGCTTCCCGACCGTCGCCATCACCACCGGCACCCGCCACACCGACGGCACCCGCGCCACCCTCCGGATCACCTGCCCGACCTGCAAGGGCACCGGCACCACCACCCCCGCCGCCTCCCTCATCCGCGCCGGGAGGTAACAGCGTGAGCGACACCGCCACCGCGGCGGGCCTGGACCCGATCACCCTCGGCGATCTGCTGCGGGTGGCCGGGTCCCCCGGCTTCGACCGTTGGCAAGACCAGATCAAGCGCACCGGCGGCTGCTCCGACCCGATCCACCTGACCGGCTGGACCATCCACAAGGACAAGACCACCGGCGCCACCCTGCACCACTACTCGACCGCCGACGAGCCGGGCGGACGGCTCCGCGTCGCCTGCGGCAACCGCCGCGCCTCCCGCTGCCCGGCCTGCGCCTGGACCTACGCGGGCGACACGTACCACCTGATCCGTGCCGGGCTCGCCGGCGACGACCGCCGCGACATCCCCGCCACCGTCCGGGATCACCCGCGGGTCTTCGCCACCCTCACCGCCCCGTCCTTCGGCCCGGTCCACAACCGGCCCAACCGCGGCGCCTGCCGCTGCGGCACCCACCACACCCCGGACTCGCCGGAGCTGGGCACCGCCCTCGACCCGGAGACGTACGACTACGCGGGCGCCGTGCTGTTCAACAACTACGCCGGGCAGCTCTGGCAGCGCTTCACCAACCGGCTCCGCCGGGAGATCGCCGCCCGAGCCGGCATCACCCAACGGGAACTGAAAGAGCGCGCTCGGCTCTCGTACGGCAAGGTCGCCGAGTTCCAAAAGCGTGGCGCCGTGCACTTCCATGCGGTGATCCGCATCGACGGACCCGACGGCCCGGACGCCCCGCCGCCGTCCTGGGCCACGGTCGATCTCCTCGCCGACGCGATCCGCGCCGCCGCCGCGCATTCCTACACGTCCGTCTCGGTCCCGGCCGTCGCCGACCAACCGGCCCGTACCTTCCGGTGGGGCACCCAGCTTGACGTGCGGCCCGTGAAGGCGTTCGGGGACGGCTCCGACATCACTGAACAGGCCGTTGCCTCCTACGTCGCCAAGTACGCCACCAAAGCGGCCGAGAACACCGGCACCCTCGACCGCCGGGTGGGGGAGCTCTCCGAACTCGACCGCCACGGCGTCCCCGACCACGCCCGCCGCCTCATCGCCGCATGCAAAACGCTCGATCCGCTCTACCCTGACCGGCGGCTGTGGGCCTGGGCTCACATGCTCGGCTTCCGCGGCCACTTCTCCAGCAAGAGCCGCCGTTACTCGACCACCCTCGGCGCCCTCCGCCAGGCACGCGCCGACTACCGCGCCGCCCAAGAGGCCGCCGCCCTCGGCATCGACGACCGCGAGCCGGACACCGTGCTGGTCCTCACGGACTGGCAGTACGCCGGCCACGGCCACACCCCCGGCGAATCCGCCCTCGCCGCCACTATCGCCCGGGATCTCCAGCTCAACCGCGAAACCGCCCGCGAAGAACTCGCAGCCCTGCGCCAGGAAGGACAGCAAGCCCATGAATGATCGATACCTCAACGTGGATCAGGTCGCCGAACTGCTCGGCACGACCGTGCGCTTCCCGCGCCGCCTGATCGAAGAGCGCCGCATCACGTACGTGAAGGTCGGCCGCCACGTGCGCATACCCGAGAGCGCCGTTCGGGAGTTCATCGCGGCGAACACGGTGCAGCCCCGCCGACGTCGTGCTGCCCTGCGGGGGGTGGCTGCCTGATGGCTGGCAAGCGCCGACAGTTCGGCCGGGTCCGCAAGCTCCCGTCCGGTCGCTATCAGGCCCGGTACGTCGGCCCTGACGGCATGCTCCGCCCGGCCCCGGAGACCTTCCGGACGAAGAAGGACGCGGACGCCTGGCTCGCCGACAAGCAGACCGAGATGCGGCGCGGCGACTGGCACGACCCCGATGCCGGGAAGGTGGCGTTCGGCCCGTACGCGGCTGCGTGGATCGAGGAGCGGGAACTGACCACGCGGACGCGACAGCTCTACGCCTCGCTGCTGCGGCACCACCTTGAACCCACGTTCGGCGTGGTCAACGTCGCGGACATCTCGCCCCCGCTCGTGCGTCGCTGGCGGGCTGACAAGCTTGCGTCCGGGACCGGCCCGACGACCGTCGCGAAGGCGTACGCCCTACTCCGCGCGGTCCTTCACACGGCCGTTGCCGATCAGATGATCCGGCGCAACCCGTGCACGATCAAGGGCGCGAGTGTGGTGCACACTCCTGAGCGGCCGACCGCGACCGTGCAAGAGGTGTACGACCTCGCCGACGCCATCCAGCCGCGTTACCGGGCTCTCGTCCTTATGGCGGGCTTCCTCGGTCTTCGCTGGGGTGAACTGATCGGCTTGCACCGCCGGGATGTCGACCTGGACCACGGAGCCGTGCGCATCCGCCGCTCGGTCGCCGAACTCAACAACGGCCAACGGGAGATCAAGGCGCCCAAGAGCGCCGCGGGCAAGCGCACGGTGTCCATCCCCACCGCGATCATCCCGGACATCCGCGAGCACCTGAAGCGGTACGCCGAGCCGGGCGCGGACGGCCGTGTGTTCATCGGTGCAAAGGGTGCGACTCCTCGGCGGAACCACTTCAACCGGCTGTGGCGCACCGCGTGCACCCTTGCCGGCATCAAGGGCCTGCACTTCCATGATCTACGGCACACCGGCAACACCCTCGCCGCCTCGACCGGGGCGAGCACGCGGGAGCTGATGGCGCGCATGGGCCACAGCACCGCCCGGGCCGCGCTGATCTACCAGCACGCCAGTGCCGAGCGTGACCGGCTGATCGCCGACGCCGTGTCGGGGCTCGTCGACAAGGGCCGGAAGAAGACCCGGAAGGGCAAGAAGAAGAAAGATCGAAAGCCCAAGGGGCACGCCGGGGACACGACTGACTGATCGGGACCCCGGAAAGCGATCAGGGCCAGGCGGAGGAATGATCCTCTGACCTGGCCCTGAGTCGTTTGGAGCGGGCGACGGGAATCGAACCCGCGTAGCCAGTTTGGAAGACTGGGGCTCTACCATTGAGCTACGCCCGCACAGCACGCGCCGCAGGTCGGTGACCGCGGCACTGTACGCATCGTAGCGGGTCGCCGCCCCTCGGCGCACACCCCTTCCGGTCCGCGCCGAACCTTCACCGACGCCCGGGAAACCCTGCGGCCCCCGGTGCCTGGCGCCATGTACCCTACGTGTCGCACCAGACGGGGTGTGGCGCAGCTTGGTAGCGCGTCCGCTTTGGGAGCGGAAGGCCGTGGGTTCAAATCCCGCCACCCCGACCACCATTCGCCGATCCGCCCGCCGATCCCTCCGGCGGTCCGTCCGTCGGTCGCCCCGGCCTCCTCGACGAGTGCGAGTGATCGCCTTTTGGGCCGTGTAGTCGCTGCCGTTACTATGCAAGCTGCACGCCCGTGTGTCTCAGCGTTTGAAGTCTCCGGGCGGCGAAATTTGCCGGACACTCTCTGGTTCCGGCAGAACCCAAGAAGTCAGCCACCAAGGAGACCGAACCGTGAAGAGCGCCGTGGAGACCCTGAACCCGACCCGGGTTCGGCTCACTGTCGAGGTGCCCTTCGAGGAGCTCAAGGACAGCCTCGACGCGGCGTACAAGAAGATCAACCAGCAGGTCACGGTGAAGGGCTTCCGCAAGGGCAAGATCCCGGCCCGGGTCATCGACCAGCGGTTCGGCCGCGGTGCGGTTCTGGAGGAGGCGGTCAACGACGCGCTTCCCAAGTTCTACACCGACGCGGTCAACGAGGCCGAGCTGAACCCGCTCGGCCAGCCCGAGGTCGACATCACGGAGCTGAAGGACGGCGAGACGCTGAACTTCACCGCCGAGGTCGACATCCGCCCCTCCATCGAGATCCCGGACTACTCCGGCATCGAGGTCGAGGTCGACGCCGTCGAGGTCACCGACGAGGACGTCGAGAAGTCGGTGGAGCAGCTCCGCGAGCGCTTCGCCTCGACCTCCCCGGTCGAGCGCGCCGCCGCCGAGGGCGACGTGCTCACCATCGACCTCCAGGCGAAGGTCGACGGCGAGGTCCTCGAGGACGGCGTCGCCGACGGCGTCTCCTACACCATCGGCTCCGGCGAGCTGCTGGACGGCATCGACGACGCCGTGAAGGGCCTGGAGGCCGGTGGCGAGGCCACCTTCACCTCCGAGCTCAAGGGCGGCTCGGCGGCCGGCAAGGAGGCCGAGGTCACCGTCAAGGTCACCCAGGTCGCCGCGCGCGAGCTGCCCGAGCTGGACGACGACTTCGCGCAGCTCGCGTCGGAGTTCGACACCCTGGAGGAGCTGCAGGCCGACAGCCGCAAGCGCCTCGCCAACATGAAGCAGTACGACCAGGCCACGCAGGCCCAGGAGCGCGTCCTGGACAAGCTGCTCGAGCTGGTCGAGGTCCCGGTCCCCGAGAAGCTCCTCGAGGACGAGATCAACACCCGTAAGCACAACCTCGAGCACCACCAGCTCGGCCAGATGGGTCTCGACCTCGAGAAGTACCTCGAGCTCCAGGGCAAGACCGCCGAGGAGTTCGAGACCGAGACCCGCGAGGCCGCGGTCAAGGGCATCAAGACCCAGTTCGTCCTCGACGAGCTGGTCAAGCAGGAGAAGCACAACGTCAGCCAGGAAGAGCTGACCGAGCACCTCATGCGCCGCGCCGCGTCCTCCGGCATGTCCCCCGACCAGTTCGCCCAGGCCGTCGTCGAGCAGGGCCAGGTCCCGCTCCTCGTCGGCGAGGTCGCCCGCGGCAAGGCCCTGGCCTCCGTGGTCGAGAAGGCCACGGTCAAGGACACCAACGGCGAGGTCGTCGACCTGGACGACGAGGAGGACGAGGAGACGGAGGCCACCGAGGCCGCCGCCGAGTCCGCCGACACCGAGAAGGCCGACGACAAGGCCGAGGAGAAGACCGAGGGCTGATCCCCCTCGCGTCTCCCCAGACGGACGCAGAACGGGCCCCGGACACATCAGTGCCGGGGCCCGTTCCGCATACGGCAGGACAGCCCACCCAGGGGCGCGGGGAACTGCGCGATCAACCACAATGGACCCGCACCCGGCGGCGAGCGCGCACCCCAACGGCGAGACCTCGCGCCCGCACCCCGCGGAGCGCTACGCCCCCGGCGAACACCCGCAGAACCGGGATGGCACCGGAGGGTCACCGCGTTAGGGTCCATGAATACGAGGGCAGGGGAGTCCCCGAAAGCGGCTCCAGCCCCGCAGGGAAACGTGAGACGGCCCGGCGCCGTCGTAAGACGAGCAGGTGGATACGTGACGAATCTGATGCCCTCAGCCGCCGGCGAGCCCTCCATCGGTGGCGGCCTCGGCGACCAGGTCTACAACCGACTGCTCGGCGAGCGGATCATCTTCCTCGGCCAGCCGGTCGACGACGACATCGCCAACAAGATCACCGCGCAGCTGCTGCTCCTTGCCGCCGACCCGGACAAGGACATCTTCCTGTACATCAACAGCCCGGGCGGTTCGATCACGGCCGGTATGGCGATCTACGACACCATGCAGTTCATCAAGAACGACGTGGTGACGATCGCGATGGGTCTCGCGGCCTCCATGGGACAGTTCCTGCTCAGCGCGGGCACCCCCGGCAAGCGCTTCGCGCTGCCGAACGCCGAGATCCTCATCCACCAGCCCTCCGCCGGCCTCGCCGGTTCGGCCTCGGACATCAAGATCCACGCCGAGCGGCTGCTGCACACCAAGAAGCGCATGGCCGAGCTCACCTCTCAGCACACCGGCCAGACGGTCGAGCAGATCACCCGCGACTCGGACCGCGACCGCTGGTTCGACGCGTTCGAGGCCAAGGAGTACGGCCTCATCGACGACGTCATCCCCACGGCCGCCGGCATGCCGGGCGGCGGTGGCACGGGCGCCTGAGCCATCCCGCCCCGCGCCGACCGCCTCAGCCCCTTTACAGGAGACACTGTGAACGACTTCCCCGGCAGCGGCCTGTACGACCGCTCGCGTGCCGAGTACACCGGCCCGTCCGCCGAGTCCCGCTACGTCATCCCGCGCTTCGTCGAGCGCACCTCGCAGGGCGTGCGCGAGTACGACCCGTACGCGAAGCTCTTCGAGGAGCGCGTGATCTTCCTCGGCGTGCAGATCGACGACGCCTCGGCCAACGACGTCATGGCGCAGCTGCTGTGCCTGGAGTCGATGGACCCCGACCGGGACATCTCGATCTACATCAACAGCCCCGGCGGCTCCTTCACCGCGCTCACGGCCATCTACGACACGATGCAGTACGTGAAGCCGGACATCCAGACGGTGTGCATGGGCCAGGCCGCCTCCGCCGCCGCCGTCCTGCTGGCCGCCGGTACGCCCGGCAAGCGCATGGCGCTGCCGAACGCCCGCGTCCTGATCCACCAGCCGTACAGCGAGACCGGCCGCGGCCAGGTCTCCGACCTGGAGATCGCCGCCAACGAGATCCTGCGGATGCGCTCGCAGCTGGAGGAGATGCTGGCCAAGCACTCCACCACGCCGGTCGAGAAGATCCGCGAGGACATCGAGCGCGACAAGATCCTCACGGCCGAGGACTCGCTGGCCTACGGCCTGATCGACCAGATCATCACCACCCGGAAGATGGACAACTCCTCTCTCCGCTAGGCGGGAGGCTGTATCGTCTGCCGCTCCTTGGCACGGTTTGACGCGATTCACGTCAAAGGGAACCGTGCCAAGGGGGGCCCGGACGAGGGTCCCGGCAAGGTACCGTCGGACATAAGGCAGCACCAGGAGTCCGCTGCGCGTTGACGCGACGTCGACGTCCAGGAGTCTCCCAGGCGAAGGGGAAGCACACCGTGGCACGCATCGGTGACGGCGGCGATCTGCTCAAGTGCTCGTTCTGCGGGAAGAGCCAGAAGCAGGTCAAGAAGCTCATCGCAGGGCCCGGTGTGTACATCTGCGACGAGTGCATCGACCTCTGCAACGAGATCATCGAGGAAGAGCTGGCGGAGACCAGCGAGGTCCGCTGGGAGGAGCTCCCGAAGCCCCGCGAGATCTACGAGTTCCTCGAGAGCTACGTGGTCGGCCAGGAGGCGGCCAAGAAGGCCCTCTCCGTCGCGGTGTACAACCACTACAAGCGGGTCCAGGCCGGCGAGAACGGCGGCGCCCAGGGCCGCGAGGACGCCATCGAGTTGGCGAAGTCCAACATCCTCCTGCTGGGCCCCACGGGCTCCGGCAAGACCCTCCTCGCCCAGACCCTCGCCCGCATGCTGAACGTCCCGTTCGCGATCGCCGACGCCACGGCGCTCACCGAAGCGGGGTACGTCGGCGAGGACGTCGAGAACATCCTGCTGAAGCTGATCCAGGCCGCGGACTACGACGTCAAGAAGGCCGAGACCGGGATCATCTACATCGACGAGATCGACAAGGTCGCGCGGAAGAGTGAAAACCCCTCCATCACCCGCGACGTGTCGGGCGAGGGCGTCCAGCAGGCCCTGCTGAAGATCCTCGAGGGCACCACGGCCTCGGTCCCGCCGCAGGGCGGACGCAAGCACCCGCACCAGGAGTTCATCCAGATCGACACGACGAACGTCCTGTTCATCGTGGGCGGCGCGTTCGCGGGCCTGGAGAAGATCATCGAGGGCCGCGCGGGTGCCAAGGGCATCGGCTTCGGCGCGCAGATCCGCTCCAAGCGGGAGATCGAGTCCAAGGACCAGTTCGAGCAGGTCATGCCGGAGGACCTGGTCAAGTTCGGCATGATCCCCGAGTTCATCGGCCGGCTGCCCGTCATCACCTCGGTCCACAACCTCGACCGCGAGGCGCTCCTCCAGATCCTGGTCGAGCCGCGCAACGCGCTCGTCAAGCAGTACGAGCGCCTCTTCGAACTCGACGGCGTCGAGCTGGACTTCGAGCGCGAGGCCCTGGAGGCCATCGCCGACCAGGCCATCCTCCGCCAGACCGGCGCGCGCGGCCTGCGCGCCATCATGGAGGAAGTCCTCCAGGGCGTGATGTACGAGGTCCCGTCCCGCAAGGACGTGGCCCGCGTCGTCATCACGGCGGACGTGGTCCTCTCCAACGTCAACCCGACGCTCATTCCCCGGGATTCGCGGGGGCGCGGCTCGGGCGAGCAGAAGACGGCGTAGCCGGCCACGCACGACGTACGCGGGAGGGGCCCGGTCGAATGAATCGACCAGGCCCCTCCCGCGTTGTCGTCGGTGGCGCGTCAGGACTTGACGCGGACCTCGTCCCGCAGCTTCTTGGTGATGTCGATCGCCTTCTCCTTGCCGACCCCGGTACCGGCGTTGTCGCCGGGGGAGACCATGGCGATCGTGCTGTAGTCGGCCCAGGCGCAGAACCAGTCGGTCGACTCCTTCTTGGTGAGCGCGTTGGTGGCCTTGGTCGACTGGCACTTGGCGACCGTGCCGTCGATCTCGACCTCCTCGGGCTCGCCGACCAGCTCGGCGTTCTGCATGCCGCCACTGTCGCTGGTGGAGCTGTCCTTGACTTCCTTCTGGATGTTGGCGAAGAACTTGTCCAGGGTCGCCTCGGGGTCGTCGATCTTGCCGTAACCGCCCACCATCGTGAAGCCCTTGGCGGTCAGCAGCTCCGACTGGTCGGGGATGGTGGTGGGGTCCTTGGGGTCGTAACCACTGAAGTCGGCGGTCGACCACTGCCCGATCACGGCGGTGCCTTCCTTGACGCCGCTCTTCTCCATGTCCTTCGCGGTGTCGGAGTCACCGCTCTCCTGGCCCTGGACCTTCGTGTACTCGCCGAGCGCCTTCGCGGGCGTCGTCAGCTTGTGCGCGCCGTCGTCCTCCAGGCCGCCCGCGCCACCGCCCCCGCCGAACACGAAGTACGCGCCCACGCCGATCGCCGCCACGACGGCGACCGCGCCGATGATCAGGCCGGTCTTCTTGCCGCCGCCGCCCGCCGCCGGGGGCTGCGGCATGCCGTAGGGCTGCTGGCCGTACGGCGGCTGCTGACCGTACGGGGGCTGCTGGCCGTAGCCGGGCTGCTGGCCGTACGGCGGGTTCTGCGGCGGGACGCCGCCCTGCTGGGGCTGCTGCGGGTAGCCGTAACCCGGCTGCTGCGGGGGAGGCGTCTGCTGGGGGTAGCCGTAGCCGGGCTGGGGGGCCTGCGGCGGTTGCTGGCCGTACGGACCCGGCTGCCCGTACGGTCCGGGCTGCTGGGGCTGCCCGCCGTACGGGCCTGGCTGGTTGTGACTCATTCGGGTTCCCCCTCAGATGCTTTACGTGGTTCTGACATCCTGACTCAGGCCCGGCGGGCGCAGGTCACCGGGGGCCGCACCGTTACAGAAGAAACGCGTTTCGGGACCGGGCCGTGACGCCCGTAAACTGACCCCCGTGACCGAGAACTCTCAGCAGCCGCAGCCCGCACCCAGCACCGAACTGCCGACCCAGTACACGCCGGCCGAGGTAGAGGGGCAGCTGTACGAGCGCTGGGTGGAACGGGGTTACTTCGAGGCCGACGCGAAGAGCGAGAAGCCGCCGTACACCGTCGTCATCCCGCCGCCGAACGTCACCGGAAGCCTGCACCTCGGGCATGCCTTCGAGCACACGCTCATCGACGCCCTGACCCGCCGCAAGCGCATGCAGGGCTACGAGACGCTGTGGCAGCCCGGCATGGACCACGCCGGCATCGCCACGCAGAACGTCGTCGAGCGCGAGCTGGGCAAGGAGGGCAAGTCCCGGCACGACCTCGGCCGGGAGGCCTTCGTCGAGCGCGTCTGGCAGTGGAAGAGCGAGTCCGGCGGGCAGATCAGCGGCCAGATGCGCCGCCTGGGAGACGGCGTCGCGTGGTCGCGTGAGCGGTTCACCATGGACGAGGGGCTCTCCCAGGCCGTCCAGACCATCTTCAAGCGGCTCTACGACGACGAGCTGATCTACCGCGCCGAGCGCATCATCAACTGGTGCCCGCGCTGCCTGACCGCGATCTCCGACATCGAGGTCGAGTACCAGGACGACGACGGCGAGCTGGTCTCCATGAAGTACGGGGAGGGCGACGAGACCATCGTCGTCGCCACCACCCGCGCGGAGACGATGCTCGGCGACACCGCCGTCGCGGTCCACCCCGAGGACGAGCGCTACAAGCACCTGGTCGGCAAGCTCATCAAGCTGCCGCTGACCGACCGTTCCATCCCGGTCGTCGCCGACGAGCACGTCGACCCCGAGTTCGGCACCGGCGCCGTCAAGGTGACGCCCGCCCACGACCCGAACGACTTCGAGATCGGCCAGCGGCACGGCCTGCCCGCCATCGCCGTGATGGACGAGCACGCCGTCATCACCGCCCACGGCCCCTTCCAGGGCCAGGACCGGCTCGAGGCCCGCTCCGCCATCGTCGCCGCGCTGCGCGCCGAGGGCCGGATCGTCGCCGAGAAGCGGCCCTACGTCCACTCCGTCGGCCACTGCTCGCGCTGCAAGACCACCATCGAGCCGCGCCTGTCCATGCAGTGGTGGGTCAAGGTCGGCCCGCTGGCCAAGGCCGCCGGTGACGCCGTGCGCGACGGCAAGGTCAAGATCCACCCGCAGGAGATGGAGAAGCGGTACTTCGACTGGGTCGACAACCTCCACGACTGGTGCATCTCGCGCCAGCTGTGGTGGGGCCACCGCATCCCGGTCTGGTACGGGCCGAACGGTGAGGTCGTCTGCGTCGGCCCGGACGAGCAGCCGCCGACCGGCGAGGGCTGGTACCAGGACTCCGACGTCCTGGACACCTGGTTCTCCTCCGGCCTGTGGCCCTTCTCCACGCTCGGCTGGCCCGAGCAGACCGAGTCGCTCGCGAAGTTCTACCCGAACTCGGTCCTGGTCACCGGCTACGACATCCTCTTCTTCTGGGTCGCCCGGATGATGATGTTCGGCCTCTACGCGATGGACGGCACCCCGCCGTTCCACACCATCGCCCTGCACGGCATGGTCCGTGACCAGAACGGCAAGAAGATGTCCAAGTCCTTCGGGAACGTCGTGAACCCGCTGGACTGGATGGACAAGTACGGCTCCGACGCCCTGCGCTTCACCCTCGCGCGCGGCGCCAACCCGGGCGTCGACGTCCCGATCGGCGAGGACTGGGTCCAGGGCTCCCGGAACTTCGCCAACAAGATCTGGAACGCCACGCGCTTCGCGCTGATGAACGGCGCGACGGTCGAGGGCCCGCTGCCGGACGCGTCGAAGATGTCGTCGACCGACCGCTGGATCCTCTCCCGCCTGAACTCGGTCGTCGCCGAGGTCGACGCGTACTACGAGGACTACCAGTTCGCGAAGCTCTCCGACGCCCTGTTCCACTTCGCCTGGGACGAGGTCTTCGACTGGTACGTCGAGCTGTCCAAGACCACCTTCCAGGCGGGCGGCGAGGCGGCCGAGGTCTCCAAGCGCGTCCTGGGCGAGGTCCTGGACGTGACGCTGCGTCTCCTCCACCCGGTCGTCCCGTTCGTCACGGAGACGCTGTGGACGACGCTCACGGGGGGTGAGTCGGTCGTCATCGCCGAGTGGCCGTCCGACTCGGGCTTCCGGGACGCGGCCGCCGAGCGGGAGATCGAGACCGTCCAGTCCGTCATCACCGAGGTCCGCCGCTTCCGCGCCGACCAGGGGCTCCAGCCCGGCCAGCGGGTGCCGGCCCGGCTGACCCTCGCGGGCAGCGCGCTCGCGGCCCACGAGGCGGCCGTCCGGCAGCTGCTGCGGCTCCAGCCGGAGGGCGACGCCTTCACGGCGACGGCGACGCTGCCGGTCGCGGGCGTCGAGGTGGCCCTCGACCTCTCCGGGGTCATCGACTTCGCCGCCGAGCGCAAGCGGCTGGCGAAGGACCTCGCCGCCGCCGAGAAGGAGAAGGCCCAGGCCAACGCCAAGCTCGGCAACGAGGCGTTCCTGGCGAAGGCGCCGGACCACGTCGTGGACAAGATCCGGGGCCGCCTGGCCAAGGCGGACGAGGACATCACCCGCATCACCGCCCAGCTGGAGAAGCTGCCGGTGGCGTAGACGCCGTTACGTCAAGAAGGCCCCCGGTACCGTGCTGGCGCCGGGGGCCGTCACTTGCCCAGGGGCGCGGGGAACTGCGCGACCGGCCACAACGGCGCCGCACTCGCCGCGAGACCTCAACCACCCCACTCCGTCGGCGCCCCGGGAGGCAGTCGCGCAGCCCGGCGCTGACGGGGTGCCGCCGCGCCCACCCGTGCCGCCCCAGCGGCACGACTGCCCGCAGCGGCGGGTACGTAGACTGTCCCCGTGAGCGACAACCCCGGCCAGAACGACCAGCCCGACCCCTCCGACCCCCTCGACTCCTTCGACTCCTTCGACGAGATCATCGACGCGGAGACCACCCGCGACCCCGACCTCGCCGTCATCGAGGCCGGCAGCCGCACCCTCCGCACCCAGGGCGGCCCCCCGGAGGCCGACGTCCCCGGGCGCCCCGAGGACCCCGAGGTGGACGCGGCCCTGCGCGCCGTCGAGACGGAGCTGGCGACCCGCTGGGGCGAGACCAAGCTGGAGCCGTCCGTCACCCGGATCGCCGCGCTGATGGACGTACTGGGCGAGCCGCAGCGCTCGTACCCCTCCATCCACATCACCGGGACCAACGGCAAGACCTCCACCGCCCGCATGATCGAGGCCCTGCTCGGCGCCTTCGAGCTGCGCACCGGGCGCTACACCTCGCCGCACGTGCAGTCGATCACCGAGCGGATCAGCCTGGACGGGGCGCCGATCTCCGCCGAGCGGTTCGTCGAGACGTACGAGGACGTCAAGCCGTACGTCGAGATGGTCGACGCGCAGCAGGAGTACCGGCTGTCGTTCTTCGAGGTGCTGACCGGCATGGCGTACGCGGCCTTCGCCGACGCGCCCGTGGACGTGGCCGTAGTCGAGGTCGGGATGGGCGGCTCCTGGGACGCCACCAACGTCATCGACGGGGACGTCGCCGTCGTCACCCCCATCGACCTGGACCACACCGACCGGCTCGGCGAGACGCCCGGCGAGATCGCGGTCGAGAAGTCCGGCATCGTCAAGCAGGACGCCACCGTGATCCTGGCCCAGCAGCCGGTGGACGCGGCGCAGGTGATGCTGAAGAAGGCCGTGGACGTCAACGCCACCGTGGCCCGCGAGGGGCTGGAGTTCGGCGTCGTCGCCCGCGAGGTCGCCGTCGGCGGGCAGCTGGTGACGCTGCGCGGGCTCGGCGGCGAGTACACCGAGGTCTACCTGCCGCTGCACGGCGCCCACCAGGCGCACAATGCGGCGGTCGCGCTGGCCGCCGTCGAGGCGTTCTTCGGCGTCGGCGCGCAGCGTCCCGACCCGCTGGACGTCGACACCGTGCGCAAGGCCTTCGCCGCCGTCGCCTCACCGGGGCGGATGGAGGTGGTGCGGCGTTCACCGACCGTGGTGCTCGACGCCGCGCACAACCCGGCTGGGGCCCGCGTCACCGCCGAGGCGGTGGGGGAGGCCTTCCAGTTCAGCCGGCTCGTCGGGGTGGTCGGCACCAGCGGCGACAAGGACGTGCGGGGGCTGCTCGAGGCCTTCGAGCCGGTCTTCGCCGAGGTCGTCGTCACCCAGAACTCCAGCCACCGCGCGATGGACGCCGACGCGCTGGCCGCGGTCGCCGTCGAGGTCTTCGGCGAGGACCGCGTCCAGGTCGAGCCGCGGCTGCCGGACGCCCTGGAGGCCGCGATCACGCTGGCCGAGGAGGAGGGCGAGTTCGCGGGCGGCGGTGTGCTCGTCACCGGTTCCGTCATCACCGTCGGCGAGGCCCGACTGCTCCTGAGGAGGGGCTGAGTAACCGTGCGTACGCTCTGTGCTTCGACGCTGATCGGCGAGTTCTTCGTGATCGGCTTCGCCGGACTGGTCGCCATGAAGGACCCGGACCTGTCCACGGCGACGGTGTGGACGGTCAGCGGCATCGCGATGCTCCTCAGCGTGCTGCTGTGCGGGGTCATCACCCGGCCCGGCGGTGTCGCCCTCGGCTGGGCGCTGCAGGTCGCCCTGATCGCCGCCGGTTTCGTCGTGCCGACCATGTACTTCCTGGGCGCGATCTTCGCCGCCCTGTGGTGGGCCTCCGTGCACTACGGGCGGAAGATCGACGAGGCGAAGGCGAGGTTCGCCGCCCAGGCCGAGGCCTCCGCGCCCGACCCCGCCTGAAGGCGCCGGACGGTGACCGGGGCGGCCGGGGGCCGGCGGACCCGGTAGGCCTGACGCTGCGTGACCGGGGCCGCGACACGCCCGGTAACCTCAGTCATCACCCGCACGACACATCTCGAACATCTCCAAGGGAGCCCTCGTGACCCAGCGCAGCCTCGTCCTCCTCAAGCCCGACGCCGTCCGTCGTGGCCTGACCGGCGAGATCATCAGCCGTATCGAGCGCAAGGCCGGCTGGCAGATCACCGCGCTGGAACTGCGCACCCTGGACTCCGAGACGCTGGAGCAGCACTACGGCGAGCACAAGGGCAAGCCGTTCTACGAGCCGCTGGTCGAGTTCATGGCGTCCGGGCCGGTCGTGGCGATGGTCGTCGAGGGCGAGCGGGTCATCGAGGGCGTGCGCGCGCTGGCCGGCCCGACCGACCCGATTGCCGCGGCCCCCGGCTCCATCCGGGGCGACTTCGGTGTGATCGTCCGCGAGAACCTGATCCACGCCTCCGACTCCGAGGAGTCCGCCGAGCGCGAGCTGAAGATCTTCTTCCCGGGCCGGGTCTGATCCGTCTGGTCCGATGCGTCAGGTTCGATGCGTCTGGTCCGATGCGTCAGGTCTGATCCGTCAGGTCTGATCCGTCAGGTCCGATCCGTCGGGTCGGAGCCGGATACGTCTTGGGGACACGCCGGAGAGGCTTTTTTTCTGACACCGCGTCAGTCGAATGGACCGGGCGGAGCCGGGGCGGTCGCGTAAAAGCGACCGCCCTGTGGCATATGCGCGCCTGTTCGGGGGAACGGATCCCACCGTTGGCCCGTCTCCACAAGCGAGGCGGTGCGCCATCTGCTGACAATGGCGAAGACCCTCGCGCAGTGTTCGCGAAAGCGCGTCTACGATGGAAGCCTCCACGCGTCACTGCACCCACTTCGCCTACCTGAAAAGCCCTCAAAAGCTCCTGGGAAGGCCAGTCGAATCCTGATGGGGAACTCAATGTCGTTCATCGGCCGTGACATGGCTGTCGACCTCGGGACCGCCAACACGCTGGTGTACGTCAGGGGTCGCGGGATCGTACTCAACGAGCCGTCCGTCGTCGCGATCAACACCAACACCGGTGGCATCCTCGCGGTCGGCGCCGAAGCGAAGAAGATGATCGGGCGCACGCCCGGCAACATCGTTGCCGTGCGCCCGCTGAAGGACGGCGTCATCGCCGACTTCGAGATCACCGAGCGGATGCTCCGCTACTTCATCCTGAAGATCCACAAGCGGCGGTATCTGGCTCGGCCGCGGGTCGTCGTCTGTGTGCCCTCGGGCATCACCGGCGTCGAGCGCCGCGCCGTCATCGAGGCGTCGTCCCAGGCCGGCGCCCGACAGGTGCACATCATCGAGGAGCCCATGGCCGCGGCCATCGGCTCCGGCCTGCCGGTCCACGAGGCCACGGGCAACATGGTGGTGGACATCGGCGGCGGCACCACGGAGGTCGCGGTCATCTCGCTCGGCGGCATCGTCACGGCCCAGTCCATCCGCGTCGCGGGTGACGAGCTGGACAACGCGATCATCCAGCACGTGAAGAAGGAGTACAGCCTTCTGCTGGGTGAGCGCACGGCCGAACAGATCAAGATCACGATCGGTTCGGCGTACGACCTCGACTCCGACGAGCACACCGAAATCCGCGGCCGGGACCTCGTCTCCGGGCTGCCCAAGACCGTCGTCATCTCCGCCGCCGAAGTGCGCAAGGCGATCGAGGAGCCGGTCAACGCCATCGTCGACGCCGTCAAGACCACCCTCGACAAGTGTCCGCCGGAGCTGTCCGGCGACATCATGGACCGGGGCATCGTCCTGACCGGCGGCGGCGCGCTGCTGCGCGGGCTCGACGAACGGCTGCGCCGGGAGACCGGAATGCCGATCCACATCGCCGAGGACCCGCTCGACAGCGTCGCGCTCGGCAGCGGCAAGTGCGTCGAGGAGTTCGAGGCACTCCAGCAGGTGCTGGACGCCTCGCCGCGCAGATGACGTAACACTTCGGTTCCGCCGTACGAGACGATCTCCTCTCGTGCGGCGGATCGTTGATATAGAGGGTTGCGGTAGCGGATGCGGTGAAGTGCCCGATGCGCCGCACACGCCCGAAGTACCGCATCCCCGAATTCCTGAACACCGCCACGTACATTCCGAGATTCCCGAATTTCGACGAGGAAGGCACGGCCGCCGCACGTGAGGGACACGAAAGAGAGCCGGCTGCTCCTGGTACTGCTGATCGCCATCGCGTTCGCACTGATCACGGTGGACATCCGCGGTGGGGAGGACTCACCGGTCGACGGTGCCCGGCAGGCCGCGGCCACCGTCTTCGGCCCGATCGAGAACGGGGTGTCGTCCGCGGTCGACCCGGTCGGCAACGCCGTCTCCGCGATCCGCGACTCCGGCGACCGGCACGACCGGCTGGCGCAGCTGGCGACGGAGAACGCGGCGCTGAAGGCGAAGCTCGGCAGCGACGAGCGCGGCCGCAGCCGGCTCAAGCAGTTCGACAAGATGCTCGGACTCGCCGGAGCCGGGCAGTACGGCATCAAGGGCGCCCAGGTCATCGCCATAGGAGCGGCCCAGGGCTTCTCCTGGACCGTCACCATCGACGTCGGCGCGAACGACGGCATCGAGCGCGACATGACCGTCCTCAACGGCGACGGCCTCGTCGGCCGCGTCACCACCGTCGGCCCGAACACCGCCACCGTGCTGCTCGCCAACGACCCGGACTTCACCGTCGGCACCCGGATGGAGTCCGGCGACGAACTCGGCTTCGCATCCGGCCAGGGCAGCCGCCCGCTGCGCGTCGAACTCCTCAACGGCAAGGCCGACGTCAAGAAGGGCGACCGCCTCGTCACCTTCGGCTCCCAGGCCGACAAGCCCTTCGTGCCGGGCGTGCCCGTCGGCACCATCACCCGCGTCGACCCCAACGGCGGCGACCTGACCCGCATCCTCGACGTCACGCCGTTCGTCAGCTTCACCAAGCTCGACATCGTCGGCGTCGTCGTCCAGGCCCCGGCGAAGGACCCGCGCGACACGGTGCTCCCGGAGAAGAAGCAGCCCGAGCCCACACCGACCGTGACGGTGACCGTGACCCCCGGGGCCGACCCCGAGGGCCAGGCCCAGGACGGCGGGACCGGTCAGAACGACGCCACCGGTCAGAACGGGACCGGTCAGAACGACGCCACCGGTCAGAACGACCAGACCGACCAGCAGAACGAGCAGACCGAGCCGTAGGAGCCTTCACCCCATGCGCGTCAACCGGATCCTGCTGTCCGTCGCCCTGGTCGTCGTCGCCCTGGTGATCCAGGTGAGCGTCCTCGCCCGCCTCCACCTGCCCGGCGCCGTCCCCGACCTGCTGCTGCTCACCGTCCTCGGCCTCGCCCTGGTCTACGGCCACGTCGGCGGCGCCCTCGTCGGCTTCGGCGCCGGACTCCTCGCCGACCTCGCCCCGCCCGCCGACCACGCCGCCGGCCGCTACGCCCTCGTGCTCTGCGTCATCGGCTACCTCGCCGGCCTCGCCAAACCGGACAACGGACGGCTCCGCTCGGCCACCGGCCCCATGGTCGTCGTGGTCGCCGCCGCCGTCGGCACCACCCTGCTCTACGCCGGCGTCGGCGCCCTCGTCGGCGACACCGCCGCCCGCCATGTCGGCCTGCCCAGCCTGCTGTTCACGGCCGCCCTCTACGACCTGCTGCTCGCGCCCTTCGTCGTCCCCGGCATCATGGCGCTCGCCCGCCGCGCCGACAACGACCCGCTGGCCGACACCAACTCCGCCGCCCAGAGCCCCGACATCTCCTCCGGCTGGCTCTCCGGCGGCACCGGCCTGCGCATCGGCAGACAGCGCAACGCCCTGCGGGTGAAGACGGCCCGCGCCCGCGTGGCCCGCGCCGGACGCATCAAGGGGGTCAAGCGCCTGTGAGGACGCGGCAGCACACCAGGAGCACACACCTCACGAGGGGGAGGCAGTAGAGCAGTGACCCACTCCCACCCGTCGCCCACCACCACCCTCAACCGGACGGGCCGCGCCCATGACTAACATTCCGGAGACCGGCCGCAGCACCCGCGTCCAGACCCGGCTCGTCGTCATCCAGGTCCTCGTCCTCTCCCTCCTCGCCACCCTCGGCGGCCGGCTCTGGTACCTCCAGATCCGCCAGGGCGACGAGTACGCCGCGGAGGCCTCCGGAAACCACGTCCAGCAGGTCGTCCAGCCCGCCACCCGCGGCTCGATCCTGGACGCCCGCGGCGTCGCCCTCGCCGACAACGAGACCCGGCTGGTCGTCTCCGCCTCCCGCACCGACCTGCTGAAGATGAAGGACGACGGCAAGGCCGTCCTCACCAAGCTCGCCGGCGTCCTCGGCATGAAGCCCCAGGACGTCATCGACAAGGTCCGCCTCTGCGACGCCGAGACCCCCCAGCCCTGCTGGAACGGATCGCCCTACCAGCCGATCCCGGTCACCGACGAGGCCACCGTCAAGCAGGCGCTTCAGATCCGCGAGCGGGCCGAGGACTTCCCCGGCATCACCGCCGAACCCATGGCCGTACGCCGCTACGCCGCCCCCGGCAAGTCCAACACCGCCCAGGTCCTCGGCTACCTCTCACCGGTCACCGACGAGGAGCTGAAGAAGGCCGAGGACACCGACTCGCCCTACCTGCGCTCCGACCAGGTCGGCCGCTCCGGCCTGGAGCGCCAGTACGACAAGGCGCTGCGCGGCAAGGCCGGCGTCACCCGCTACGAGGTCGACAACCTCGGCCGCGTCATCGGCGAGGCCGAGTCCGACCCCGGCACCCCCGGCGCCAACCTCGTCACCAGCATCGACGCCCGCGTCCAGCGCGTCGCCGAGTACGAGCTGAACGAGGCGATGAAGGCCGCCCGCAAGGAGATGGACCGCAACACCAACCGGCTCTACGAGGCCGACGCCGGCGCGGTCGTGGTGATGGAGGCCAAGACCGGCCGCGTCGTCGCCATGGCCTCCAACCCCGACTACGACCCCAACGCCTGGGTCGGCGGCATCTCCGCCAAGGACTACAAGAAGCTCACCGGCAAGGACTCCAACTACCCGCTGCTCAACCGCGCCACCCAGGGCCAGGCGGCCCCCGGCTCCATCTTCAAGGTGGTCTCCTCGGCCGCCGCGGTCGAGGCCGGCTACGAGTTCGACGGCAGGTACGACTGCTCCAGCGCCTACAACGTCGGCGGCCAGGTCTTCAAGAACTTCGAGTCGGCCAGCTACGGCCCGATCAGCCTCGGCCGCGCCCTGGAGCTCTCCTGCGACACCGTCTTCTACCGCCTGGCCCACCAGGAGTGGAAGAAGGACGGCGGGATGAACCCCAAGGACCCCAACGACTACTTCTACAAGGCCGCCCACCAGTTCGGCCTCGGCGCCAAGACCGGCATCGACCTCCCCAACGAGGTCTCCGGCCGCGTCCCCGACCGCCAGTGGAAGCAGGACTACTGGGAGGCCAACAAGGACGCCTGGTGCAAGTCCGGCAAGAAGGACGGCTCCTACGTCGAGAAGATCGCGTACGAGAACTGCCACAGCGGCAACAAGATGCGCGCCGGTGACTCCATCAACTACTCCATCGGCCAGGGCGACACCCTCGTCACGCCCATCCAGATGGCCACCATCTACGCGGCCATCTCCAACGGCGGCACCATGTACGACCCGAGCATCGGCAAGGCGATCGTCAGCCCCGACGGCAAGACCGTCCGCGAGATCGAGCCCACGGCCCACGGCAGGCTGCCCATAAGCAAGACCACGCTGGCCAAGATGGACGAGGCCCTCGCCGGCGTCGCCAGCCGGGGCACCGCGGCCTGGCGGTTCGCCCAGGTCGGCTGGCCGCAGGACAAGATCCCGATGCACGCCAAGACCGGTACCGCCGAGGTCTACGGCAAGCAGACCACGTCCTGGTTCGCTACGTACACCAAGGACTACTCGATCGTCATGACGATCTCCCAGGGCGGCACCGGCTCCGGCGCCTCCGGCCCGGCCGTCCGCAACATCTACGACGCCCTGTACGGCGTCTCCGACGACGGCGACATCGACCCCAAGAAGGCGCTCCTGCCCAAGCCGCAGGCGAGCCTCCCGAAGATCAAGACGGACGGCACCATCCTCTCGCCGAAGATGCCCAAGGACGTCGTCAAGGAGCTCCAGCCCGACGAGAAGGCCTCCCCGGACGAGGAGTACGCCCCCGTCGAGGAGGGCGACCAGCCCGCGACTACCCCCAACCAGAACGGGGAGAACCGCGACACCCGCCGCCACCGACGGCGAGGCGGCGCACGCGGCGCCGGGCGCGGCGCCCGGCCGGGCGGCAGGGGAAGAAGCCGGAGGGCACGCGCATGACCGGCAACAGCTTCCAGGTCTCCGGCTACGGCCCCGACAAGGCCGGCTGGACCCGCCTCCTCGCCCGGGACTCGATGGCCCGGCGGCTCGACTGGCCGATACTGCTGGCCGCCGTGGCGCTCTCCCTCATGGGCTCGCTGCTCGTCTACTCCGCCACCCGCAACCGCACCGAACTCAACCAGGGCGACCAGTACTACTTCCTCACCCGGCACCTCCTGAACACCGGCATCGGCCTCGCCCTGATGGTCGCCACCGTCTGGCTCGGCCACCGCGCCCTGCGCACCGCCGTGCCGCTCCTGTACGGCTTCTCGGTGTTCCTGATCCTGCTGGTGCTCACCCCGCTCGGCTCGACCATCAACGGCGCCCACTCCTGGATCAAGCTCCCCGGCGGCTTCTCGTTGCAGCCCTCGGAGTTCGTGAAGATCACGATCATCCTGGGCATGGCGATGCTGCTGGCCGCCCGCGTCGACGCCGGGGACCGGCCGCACCCCGACCACCGGACCGTGCTCCAGGCCCTGGGCCTGGCCACCGTGCCGATGCTGATCGTGATGCTCATGCCCGACCTCGGGTCGGTCATGGTCATGGTCATCATCGTGCTCGGCATCCTGCTCGCCTCCGGCGCCAGCAACCGCTGGATCTTCGGCCTGCTCGGCGCCGGCACCGCGGGCGCGCTCGCCGTCTGGCAGCTCGGCATCCTGGACGACTACCAGATCGCCCGCTTCGCCGCCTTCGCCAACCCCGCCCTCGACCCCGCGGGCGTCGGCTACAACACCAACCAGGCCCGCATCGCCATCGGCTCCGGCGGACTCACCGGCTCCGGCCTCTTCGAGGGCTCCCAGACCACCGGCCGCTTCGTCCCCGAGCAGCAGACCGACTTCGTCTTCACCGTCGCCGGCGAGGAACTGGGCTTCCTCGGCGCGGGCCTCATCATCGCCCTGCTCGGCGTCGTCCTCTGGCGCGCCTGCCGCATCGCCCGCGGCACCCCCGACCTGTACGGGACGGTCGTCGCCGCCGGAATCGTCGCCTGGTTCGCCTTCCAGACCTTCGAGAACGTCGGCATGACCCTCGGCATCATGCCGGTCACCGGCCTGCCCCTGCCCTTCGTGTCCTACGGCGGCTCCTCCATGTTCGCCATCTGGATAGCGGTCGGCCTGCTCCAGTCGATCACCGTGCAGAGACCGATGTCGGCGTAGACCGGCACCCGGGGCCCGAGCGGTACGGCACCCGGGGCGTGAGCGGTACGGCACCCGGGCGTGAGCCGTACGGTGCCCGAGGAGCGAGCGGTAGGGGGGACCGGTCCGGCCGGGTTAGGCTGGATGGTCCCCCTTGTCAGCACACGAAGGTCCCGTGAGATGCCTGCCGAAGCCTCCCCGGCCGCCGAGTCCGTGTTCCCGCAGCTGGAAGCCCTGCTGCCGCATGTGCAGAAGCCGATCCAGTACGTCGGCGGAGAGCTGAACTCCACGGTCAAGGACTGGGAGTCCTGCGACGTCCGCTGGGCCCTGATGTACCCCGACGCCTACGAGGTCGGCCTGCCCAACCAGGGCGTCATGATCCTCTACGAGGTGCTCAACGAGCAGCAGGGCGTCCTCGCCGAGCGCACCTACAGCGTCTGGCCGGACCTCGAGGAGCTGATGCGGGAGCACTCCGTCCCGCAGTTCACCGTCGACGGCCACCGCCCGGTCGGCGCCTTCGACGTGTTCGGCCTCTCCTTCTCCACGGAGCTGGGCTACACCAACATGCTCACCGCCCTGGACCTGGCGGGCATCCCGCTGGAGGCCAAGGACCGCGGGATCGACGACCCGATCGTCCTGGCCGGCGGCCACGCGGCCTTCAACCCCGAGCCGATCGCGGACTTCATCGACTGCGCGGTCATCGGCGACGGCGAGCAGGCCGTCCTGGAGGTCACCGCGATCATCCGCGCCTGGAAGGCCGAGGGCCGCCCGGGAGGCCGCGAGGAACTCCTCCTGCGCCTGTCGAAGACCGGCGGCGTCTACGTCCCCGGCTTCTACGACGTCGAGTACCTCCCCGACGGCCGCATCGCCCGCGTCGTCCCCAACCGCTCGGGCGTCCCGTGGCGCATCTCGAAGCACACCGTCATGGACCTCGACGAGTGGCCCTACCCCAAGCAGCCCCTCGTCCCGCTCGCCGAGACCGTCCACGAGCGCATGTCGGTGGAGATCTTCCGCGGCTGCACCCGCGGCTGCCGCTTCTGCCAGGCCGGCATGATCACCCGCCCCGTGCGCGAGCGCTCCATCACCGGCATCGGCGAGATGGTCGACAAGGGCCTCAAGGCGACCGGCTTCGAGGAGGTCGGCCTGCTGTCCCTCTCCTCCGCCGACCACACGGAGATCGCCGACGTCGCCAAGGGCCTCGCCGACCGGTACGAGGAGGACAAGATCGGCCTGTCCCTCCCCTCCACCCGCGTCGACGCCTTCAACATCGACCTGGCCAACGAGCTGACCCGCAACGGCCGCCGCTCCGGCCTCACCTTCGCCCCCGAGGGCGGTTCCGAGCGCATCCGCAAGGTCATCAACAAGATGGTCTCGGAGGATGACCTCATCCGCACCGTCGCGACGGCCTACGGCAACGGCTGGCGCCAGGTGAAGCTGTACTTCATGTGCGGCCTGCCCACCGAGACCGACGACGACGTGCTCCAGATCGCCGACATGGCCACCCGCGTCATCGCCAAGGGCCGTGAGGTCTCCGGCTCCGGCGACATCCGCTGCACCGTGTCGATCGGCGGCTTCGTCCCCAAGCCCCACACCCCCTTCCAGTGGGCCCCGCAGCTCTCCGCCGAGGAGACCGACGCCCGCCTCCAGAAGCTCCGCGACAAGATCCGCGGCGACAAGAAGTACGGCCGCTCCATCGGCTTCCGCTACCACGACGGCAAGCCCGGCATCGTCGAGGGCCTCCTCTCCCGCGGAGACCGCCGCCTCGGCGCCGTCATCCGCGCCGTCTACGACGACGGCGGCCGCTTCGACGGCTGGCGCGAGCACTTCTCCTACGACCGCTGGATGGCCTGCGCCGACAAGGCCCTGGAGCCCACCGGCGTCGACGTCGACTGGTACACCACCCGCGAGCGCGGCTACGAGGAGGTCCTGCCCTGGGACCACCTGGACTCCGGCCTCGACAAGGAATGGCTCTGGGAGGACTGGCAGGATGCCCTCGACGAGACCGAGGTCGACGACTGCCGCTGGACCCCGTGCTTCGACTGCGGCGTCTGCCCGGCGATGGACACCGAGATCCAGGTCGGCCCGACCGGCAAGAAGCTGCTGCCGTTGACGGTCAAGGGCACCGCTCCGACCGGCTGATCGCGTGAGACCGTAGGCGGGTTCGCCGCTCGTCCGCTCGGAGCGGTGGGGCCGCTGGACGTCTCCTGGCAACGACGCATGGCCGACGCTGCTGTGGTCGGTCAGGGCGTCACCGCCGAGGTGCTCTCCGTGGACGTGGAGGAGGGCCGGGTGTGGCTGTCGATGGCGGCCACCGAGAACCCGGAACTCTGGGCGTTTCTCAAGCGGCTCCGTGCCGGCCGGCGGCTGGCCGGCACGGTGGCGGCAGACGGCATCGAGGGCTTGGTGCACCTGTCCGAGCTGAGCGCCGGGCCCGTGGAGGGGCCGGAGGACGTGGTGCGGGTGGGCGAAGAGATCACCGTCGTCGTCACGGTCATCGACCGCGAGCGGCGCCGGCTGTCCCTCTCCCTGCGGGCCGCGGCTTAATCGCTCGGCACGCCACCCGGGAGGAACTAACGTCCGTCGCATGACAGCTTCTGATCCTCCCCCGCGTCTCGGCAGTCTGACCTTCCACGGGCCGCTCTCCGAAGACCGCGCCGGGCGCATGGTCGCGCGGCTCGCCGCCGCCTCGCCCGCGACCGTCCTCGACATAGGCTGCGGCTGGGGCGAACTGCTGCTCCGTGTCCTGGAGTCCGTCCCCGGGGCGAGAGGCGTGGGCCTGGACATCAACGCCGAAGACCTGGCCAGGGGCAGAGACCTCGCGAAGGAGCGCGGACTCGCCGACCGGGTCGAGTTCGTGGAGGAGTCGGCCCTCGGCACGCCGCGCGGACCCGTGGACGCGGTGCTCTGCCTGGGATCCGGCCAGGCGCTGTGCGACCCGGGGCAGCCGTACGACCCCGGTGCCGTGCTGCGCGAGCTGCGCCGGCTGGTCCGCCCGGGCGGCCGTGTCGTGCTCGGCGAGGGGTTCTGGGAGCGCTCGCCGTCGGAGGCGGAACTCGCGGCGATGTGGCCCGGAGCTCACGCCGGCGATCACCTCGAGCTCGGACCGCTGGTCGACCTCGCCGTCGAGTCGGGCTTCCGCCCGGCCTGGATCGAGTCGGCGAGCGGTGAGGAGTGGGAGGAGTTCGAGTCCGGCTACCGCCACGACACGGAGCTCTGGCTCGCCGCCCACCCGGACCACCCCCTGGCCGCCGAGACCCGGGAACGGGTCGACGGCCAGCGGTCGTCCTGGGTCAACGGCTACCGCGACGTCCTCGGCATCGCGTACCTGACCCTGGTGCCGGTCACCGGGACCTGAGTGAGGACGCCCCACGGGATCCGAACCGGGTCCCGCGGCGTCCTTGGGGGCATGGTGGACGTGGAGAAGGCGCCCGGCGCGGGGCCGGGGGAAGAGCCGGTGCGCCGGGCGGACGCCGAGGGATGTCTGGCCGTGGCGGTCCGGATTCCGGTGCGGATCGTCGCGCTGGTGCTGGTCGTGCCGGTGCGCATGGTGTGGGACGCGCTGGCCGTCGTGGGGCGGTTCCTGCGGGACACGGTGCTGCGTCCGGTCGGTCGGACGCTCGGGTGGCTCGGCCGGGCGCTCTTCGTGTGGCCGCTGGTCGCGTTGTGGCGGTACGGCGTCGTGCCGCTCGCCAAGGGCGTGGGACGGCTGGGGAACGTGCTGCTCGTCGTACCGGCGGTCTGGCTGTACCGGTGGGTGCTGACACCGGCCGGGCACGTGCTCGCCCGGTTCCTCACATGGGTGGGCGCGGTGCTCGCGGCGATCGGGCGCGGGCTGTACGCGGGTGTGGCGTGGCTCGCGCGGTACCTGCTCGTCGTGCCGGGGGCGTGGCTGTACCGGTGGGTGCTCACTCCGGCCGGGCACGCGCTCGCCCGGTGCGGCAGGGGGTTGGCGTGGTGCTGCGGGCAGGTGGCGCGGGGTGTGGGGCTGGTCGTCACCGGTGTCGGGTTCGTCCTGTACTGGACCGTCCGGGTGCTGCTGGTGCTGCCGGCCCTCGCCGTGTGGCGGTGGGTGCTCGTCCCCGTCGGCCGGGCCCTGGCCGTCGTCGGGCGGGAGGTCGCGGACGCGGTCGGGCACGCCTGGCGGATCGCCGGGCACCTCTCGCGTGCCGTCGGGCGGTTCCTCGGCACGCTCCTGCGGTGGACCGTGGTGGAGCCGGTGCGGTGGGTGTACCGGAGCGTGCTGACCCCGGTGGGGCACGCCGTGCGGGATGCCGTCCTGCGGCCCCTCGCCGAGGCGGGGCGTGGTGCGGGGCGGGCGGTGCGGCAGGCGCTCGCCTCGGCCCGGATCTCCGTCCGGCAGGCCCGTGCCGACGTGCGGCGCATGCTCTTCGGGGAGCCCGCGGAGCGGCAGCCGGTGGACCGGCGGGAACCATCCGCCGCAGAGACACGTACTCTTGGTAGCAGTACGACCGCTCTCACGAAGGACTGAACGACACTGGGCAAGCGACAGCCCGTAGGCCCGCCGCCCGTTCCCGCGGTGCAGCGCATCCGACTGCGTTACACCAAGCGCGGCCGCCTCCGGTTCACCAGCCACCGTGACTTCCAGCGCGCCTTCGAGCGTGCGCTGCGCCGCGCCGAGGTGCCCATGGCGTACTCGGCGGGGTTCACCCCGCACCCGAAGGTGTCGTACGCCAATGCCGCACCCACCGGCACGGGCAGTGAGGCGGAATACCTGGAGATCGCGCTGACCGAGGCGCGCGACCCGGAGCGGCTGCGGCTGCTCCTCGACGCGTCGCTGCCCACCGGGCTCGACGTCGTCGACGCGGTCGAGGCCCGGACCTCCGGGCTCGCCGACCGGCTGACGGCCTCCGTGTGGGAGCTGCGGCTGGACGGTGTGGAGCCCGCCGAGGCCGAGAGGGCCGTCGCGGCCTTCGACGCGGCCCCGGTGGTGGAGGTGCAGCGCCGTACGAAGAACGGCGTCCGTACCTTCGACACCCGCTCCGCCGTCGCACACCTGGAGAGCGTCACCACGCACGGTTCACCGGCTGATAGGCCGACCGACCGGCCCTGTGCGATACTGCGGCTGGTTGTTCGGCACGTGACGCCTGCCGTACGACCCGACGACGTCCTGTCCGGTCTTCGCGCCGTGGCCGACCTGGCGCCGCCGGTCCCCGCAGCGGTGACCAGGCTGGCGCAGGGGCTGTTCGATGAAGAGACCGGTGCGGTGACCGACCCGCTCGCGCCCGACCGCGAGGCAGAAGCGCCCGAGCCGCAACCGGCCGCCGCTTCCGCCGCCGCGAAGGCGTCGGCGTAAGGAAGGTTCCGCGTAGGGACGGACGTCGTAGCGCCGCCCTCGAACTCGGGAGCCACCTGGGTCGGGCAGCGCACCGACCACAAGACTTTCGCCAGGCCGTGCACGACAAGGGGTACGGAACCGGCGAGACAAGACACGGATGAGCTTCCGAGCGGCGCCCGCGCCCCGGACGGCGGCGACCGCGCACCGCGCGAGCCGCGGACGTCACCGGCGGTCGACATGTCGATGCCGGACCAGGCGCGGCGCCCGGGAGCCTGACGGGAGAAACCCCCGCATGCTCGAACCGACCGAACCCACCGAGTCGTCGACCACCTCGACGGACTCAGAGTCGAACACCCCCAGCGACACCCTGCCGCCGCGCCGCCGGCGCAGGGCCGCGTCCCGCCCGGCGGGTCCGCCGTCCGGTGGATCCGAGGCGCCCGCGGAGACCGTCGCGCCCGCCGAGCCGGCCCCCGCCGAGGCGGCCGAGGCCCCCGCGCCGGCTCCGGAGGCCGCCGCCCCCGCCCGGCCGCGGCGTCGTGCGGTACGCCGTGCGTCCGCGCCCGCCGGGGCTCCCGCGCCCGCGGAGACGGCCGAGACCGTCGTGCCCGCGGCCCCCGCCGCCGAGACGCCGGCGCAGGCCGAGGAGCCTGCCGGGACCGTCGAGGCCGCCACCGAGGACGCCGCGCCCAAGGGGCGTACCCGGCGTCGCGCCACGCGCAGCGTGACCTCGGCCGCCGAGCCGGCCGCCGCCGTGGCCCCCGAGCCCGTCGCGGCCCCCGAGCCCGTCGAGGCGCCCGCCGCGCAGGAGACCGAGGCCGAGGCCGAGAGCGCCGCGCCGAAGGGCCGTACCCGGCGTCGTGCCACGCGGCGGGTGTCCGCCCCGGCCGAGGCGCCCGCCGAGGCCACCGCCGAAGCGAGCGAACCCGAGTCCGCGGCGGCCCCCGAGCCCGCGAAGGCCGTGAAGAGCACGAAGGCGGCGAAGACCACGCAGGCCGCGGAGCCCGCCGCGCCGGCCGAGACCGCGGAGTCCGGCGACGATGCCGCCCCGCGTCGTGCGCGCCGCCGGTCCACCCGTAAGGCCGCCTCCGGGTTCGCCGCCCCCGCGCAGACCGCCGGGGTGTCCGACGAGGCGGACGCGCCCAAGCGCCCGTCGCGTCCCGCGGTCGCCGTGTTCCAGGCGCCCGTGTTCGCCGAGCCCCAGTTCCAGACGCCCGAGCGGGCCGCGGCCGAGGCCGCCGCCGAGGCGGCCGGTGCCGAGCCGGTGAAGCCGGCCGAGGAGAGCGCCCAGGCCCCCGAGGAGCAGCCGGCCGGCTCGCGCCGCCGCCGCAAGCGCCGGGGTGCCGCCGCCGAGGAGGCCGCCGAGGAGCGGGCCACCGTCGCCGTCACGCGCAGCGAGCCCGAGGCCGAGCCCCAGGCCGCCGACGAGCCCGAGGCCGAGACCGAGTCCGACGCGTCGGGCGACGACCACGACGACGCCGACGGCTACGAGGAGTCCGGCTCGCGCCGGCGCCGTCGCCGGGGCGGCCGTCGCCGCCGCCGGGGTGACGCCGCCGACGGCGACCTGACGGACGGCGAGGTCGAGCACACCGACGCCGAGCAGGCCGACCGGGCCGATCAGGACGCTGCGGACACCGCCGAGCAGGCGGAGGAGGACGCCGAGGAGAGCGAGGAGACCTCCGGCGAGAGCGGCGGGTCCAGCAGCAGCCGGCGCCGTCGTCGCCGTCGCCGCCGGGCCGGGGACGGCTCCGGCGAGGGCGACTCCTCCGCCGACGACCCCGAGCGCACCGTCGTCAAGGTCCGCGAGCCGCGCCCCGCGCGGGAGAAGAGCGAGCCGTCCGACGAGGTGCAGTCCATCAAGGGCTCCACCCGTCTGGAGGCCAAGAAGCAGCGCCGCCGCGAGGGCCGCGAGCAGGGCCGCCGGCGTGTGCCGATCATCACCGAGGCCGAGTTCCTGGCCCGCCGCGAGGCCGTCGAGCGCGTCATGGTCGTCCGCCAGCACGGCGAGCGCACCCAGATCGGCGTCCTGGAGGACGGGGTGCTCGTCGAGCACTACGTCAACAAGGAGCAGGCCACCTCGTACGTCGGCAACGTCTACCTCGGCAAGGTGCAGAACGTGCTGCCGTCGATGGAGGCCGCCTTCATCGACATCGGCAAGGGCCGCAACGCCGTCCTGTACGCCGGTGAGGTCAACTTCGAGGCGCTGGGCATGGCCAACGGGCCGCGCCGCATCGAGTCCGCCCTCAAGTCCGGCCAGTCGGTCCTCGTGCAGGTCACCAAGGACCCGATCGGTCACAAGGGCGCCCGCCTGACCAGCCAGGTCTCGCTGCCCGGCCGCTACCTGGTCTACGTGCCCGAGGGCTCGATGACCGGCATCAGCCGCAAGCTGCCCGACACCGAGCGTTCCCGCCTGAAGTCGATCCTGAAGAAGATCGTCCCCGAGGACGCGGGCGTCATCGTGCGCACCGCCGCCGAGGGCGCCAGTGAGGACGAGCTGCGCCGCGACGTCGAGCGGCTCCAGGCGCAGTGGGAGGACATCCAGAAGAAGGCCAAGGGCGGCAGCGCCGGCGCGCCCACGCTGCTGTACGGCGAGCCGGACATGACCGTCCGGGTCGTGCGGGACATCTTCAACGAGGACTTCTCCAAGGTCGTCGTCAGCGGCGACGACGCCTGGCAGACCATCCACGGCTACGTGTCGCACGTGGCGCCGGACCTCGCCGAGCGGCTGTCCAGGTGGACCAGCGAGGTCGACGTCTTCGCGACGTACCGGATCGACGAGCAGCTCGCCAAGGCGCTGGACCGCAAGGTCTGGCTGCCCAGCGGCGGTTCGCTGGTGATCGACCGGACCGAGGCGATGATCGTCATCGACGTCAACACCGGCAAGTTCACCGGTCAGGGCGGCAACCTCGAGGAGACGGTCACCAGGAACAACCTGGAGGCGGCCGAGGAGATCGTGCGCCAGCTGCGGCTGCGCGACCTCGGCGGCATCATCGTCATCGACTTCATCGACATGGTCCTCGAGTCCAACCGGGACCTGGTGCTGCGGCGTCTGCTGGAGTGCCTGGGCCGGGACCGGACCAAGCACCAGGTCGCCGAGGTGACCTCGCTGGGCCTGGTCCAGATGACCCGCAAGCGGGTCGGCCAGGGTCTGCTGGAGTCGTTCTCGGAGACCTGCGTCCACTGCAACGGCCGCGGTGTCATCGTCCACCTCGACCAGCCGTCCGCGGCCGGTGGCGGCGGCGGTGGCAAGCGCCGCAAGCGGGCACGGGCCGGGGCCGACCAGCCGCACGAGCACGAGGCCGTCGCCGGGGTCGAGACCGGGCCGACGCCGGAGCAGGAGGCGGACACCGAGTCCGAGGCCGAGGTCGCCGCCGAGGTGGCCGAGCCGGTCGCCCTCCCGGCGCCCGACTTCAGCGCGGACGAGGAGCTGTACAGCAGCGCCGCCGAGGCCGAGGCCGCCGCCACGCGCGGTCGCGGCCGGCGCCGCGCGAGCCGTCGGGCGTCCGCTCCGGCGGGCGCGCCCAAGGCCGCCAAGGGCGAGACGGCGAACGCCGGGACCGCCAAGGGCGAGACGGCCGGGAGCGAGACGGCGAAGGCCGAGGCCGTGCCTGCCGAGGTGCCCACCGCGCAGGACGTCACGGTGAAGGACGAGGTCGAGCGTCCCGTGCGGCGCGAGCCCGCCGCCGAGGTGCTGGCCGAGCCCGCAGCCGTCGAGGACGCCGTCTCCGGCGCCCCGGCCCCGGCTCCGGCCGAGTCCCCGGCGCCCGCGTCGGACGAGGCCGCGCCCAAGGGCCGTACCCGCCGCCGGGCCACCCGGAAGGTGTCCGCACCGACCGGTTCGCCCGAGGGTGCCGAGGCCGCCGTACTGACGGTCCCGGAGACGGTCGGCACGGTGGCCCAGGTGGCCGAGCAGCCCGCCGAGCCCGAGCAGGCGCCGCAGGCCCCGGCCGCCGCGGAGACGGCCGAGGCGGCCGAGAGCGCGGCCCCGGCCCGTCCGCGGCGCCGCGCGGTGCGCAAGCCCACGACGTCCACCGCGTCCGAGGAGGCGGCCGTCACGGTCGTCCCGTCGGCCGCGGCGGACGCCCCGGAGGCGGAGGGCGCCGAGGAGGCGGCCCCGGCCAAGAAGGCGGCGGCCCGCAAGACGGCCAAGAAGGCGACGGCGAAGAAGGCCGCCACCAAGAAGACCGCGGCCAAGAAGACGACGACCGCGAAGAAGGCCACCGCCAAGAAGGCAGCCAAGACGACGACTGCCAAGACGACGACCGCCAAGAAGGCCACGGCCAAGAAGACGGCGTCGAAGAAGACCGCGGCGGCCGCCCAGCAGGCACCGTCGTCGGTCACGGCCGCCACCGACGAGGGCTGATCCGGCACCCGCCCGATCCGGCACCCGCCTGAACCGGCGCGCGCCTGATCCGGTACGTGTCGCAAAACGTGTGGCCCCGTCCGTTCGGATTCCGTTCGGACGGGGCCGCACGTTTCCCCGGCCGCACTCCGGCGCATCATCAACGACAGCCGGGTGTCCCCGGCGAGGAGAGGAGACCGCGTGCCGGTACTGACGAGGCTCATCCCCTCGCCGCTCGTCGTGGACGTCCGGCCGGGTGCCCTGGACGACCTGGCGAGCGTCCTCGCGGACCAGCGGATCTCGCAGTCCGGGATGCTGGCCGTGGCGATCAGCGACGGTTCGGGGGCCCGGCTGCGCAGGCGGCTTGAGCCGTCCCTGCCCGGCGCCGACTGGTTCGAGGTCGGCGGCGGCACCATCGACGACGCGGTGCGCCTCGCCGACGGCATGAAGTCGGGGCGCTACGACGCGGTCGTCGGCCTCGGCGGCGGCAAGGTCATCGACTGCGCCAAGTTCGCCGCGGCCCGCGTGGGCCTGCCCATGGTCGCGGTGGCCACCAACCTGTCCCACGACGGCATCTGCTCGCCGGTCTCGATCCTCGACAACGACGCGGGCCGCGGTTCGTACGGCGTGCCGACGCCCATCGCGCTCGTCGTCGACCTGGCGGTGATCCGCGAGGCGCCGATCCGGTTCGTGCGCTCCGGGATCGGCGACGCCGTCTCCAACGTCTCCGCGGTGGCCGACTGGGAGCTGGCCCACCGGGTGAACGGCGAGAAGGTCGACGGCCTCGCCGCCGCCCTCGCCCGGCAGGCCGGTGAGGCCGTGCTCCGCCACCCCGGCGGGTGCGGCGACGACGGGTTCCTGACCGTGCTCACCGAGGGCCTGGTGCTGTCCGGCATCGCCATGACGATCGCCGGGCACACCCGCCCCTCGTCCGGGGCCTGCCACGAGATCAGCCACGCCCTCGACCTGCTGTACCCCGGGCGCGCGGCGAGCCACGGGGAGCAGGTGGGCATCGGCGCGGCCTTCGCGACGTATCTGCGCGGCGACCGGGAGGGCTCCCTGCTGATGGCGGACACGCTGCGCCGGCACGGGCTGCCCGTGGTGGCCCGGGAGATCGGGTTCGGCGACGAGGAGTTCGTGCGGGCCGTGCAGTTCGCGCCGCGGACCCGGCCCGGCCGGTACACGATCCTGGAGCACCTCGACCTGTCGCCCGCGCGGGCGGGGGAGGCGTACGCCGAGTACGTCGCGGCGGTCTCCGGCTGAGGCGCGGGGCCCGGTTTGACCCCTGTCGTGCGGGCCCGTAATCTTGACCGTCGGCGTGTCGACTGACGCGTCACATCCCCGTAAACCTCTTTCCTTCCGGGTGTGCGCCCTCGCGGGCCCCGTTCGGGAGAGGCCGTCCGTGTGTCACCGGGTGGCTGGACTGCGGGGGTGCCGTTCCATAGCGAGAGAGTGAGATCCGCGTGTACGCCATCGTGCGCAGCGGTGGTCGCCAGCACAAGGTTGCTGTCGGCGACATCGTTGAGGTTGACAAGATTTCCACCGCCCAGGTCGGCGACACGGTCGAGCTCTCGACCCTGCTCGTCGTCGACGGCGACGCTGTGACCAGCGACCCGTGGGTGCTGGCCGGCATCAAGGTCCAGGCCGAGGTCGTGGACCACCACAAGGGCCAGAAGATCGACATTCTGCGCTACAAGAACAAGACCGGCTACCGCCGTCGTCAGGGCCACCGCCAGCAGTACACGGCGATCAAGGTCACTGAGATCCCCGCGGCTGCGAAGTAAGGGACTGAGGAGACATGGCACACAAGAAGGGCGCATCGTCCACCCGGAACGGTCGCGACTCGAATGCCCAGCGGCTCGGCGTGAAGCGCTTCGGCGGTCAGGCCGTCAACGCGGGTGAGATCCTGGTCCGCCAGCGTGGCACCCACTTCCACCCGGGCGCCGGTGTCGGCCGCGGTGGCGACGACACGCTGTTCGCCCTGGAGGCCGGTGCGGTGCAGTTCGGCACCCACCGCGGCCGCAAGGTCGTGAACATCGTCCCGGTCGCCTGACCGGACACTTTCGCGAGGCGGGCCTCACTTCCCCGAGGGGAAGCGGGTCCGCCTTTCGCGTGTTACCCAAGAGACATTCCCGCAGTAGGCAGTAACTGGAGGCACATCCCATGACCACCTTCGTGGACCGCGTCGAACTGCACGTCGCCGCGGGTAACGGAGGCCACGGCTGTGCCTCCGTCCACCGTGAGAAGTTCAAGCCGCTCGGCGGCCCGGACGGTGGCAACGGCGGCCGGGGCGGCGACGTGATCCTCACCGTGGACCAGTCGGTGACCACGCTCCTCGACTACCACCACTCCCCGCACCGCAAGGCCACCAACGGCAAGCCCGGCGAGGGCGGCAACCGCTCCGGCAAGGACGGCCAGGACCTGGTCCTGCCCGTGCCCGACGGCACCGTCGTCCTCGACGGCGCGGGCAACGTGCTCGCCGACCTGGTCGGCCACGGCACCTCCTACGTCGCCGCACAGGGCGGCCGGGGCGGCCTCGGCAACGCGGCGCTGGCATCCGCGCGCCGCAAGGCCCCCGGTTTCGCGCTGCTCGGCGAGCCCGGCGACCTCCAGGACATCCACCTGGAGCTGAAGACCGTCGCCGACGTGGCGCTGGTCGGCTACCCGAGCGCCGGCAAGTCCTCGCTGATCTCCGTGCTGAGCGCGGCCAAGCCGAAGATCGCCGACTACCCCTTCACGACGCTCGTCCCCAACCTGGGCGTGGTGACGGCCGGCGAGACCGTGTACACCGTCGCCGACGTCCCCGGTCTCATCCCCGGCGCCAGCCAGGGCAAGGGCCTCGGCCTGGAGTTCCTGCGGCACGTGGAGCGGTGCAGCGTGCTGGTGCACGTCCTGGACACGGCGACGCTGGAGTCCGAGCGCGACCCGCTCTCCGACCTGGACATCATCGAGGCGGAGCTGCGCGAGTACGGCGGCCTGGACAACCGGCCCCGGATCGTCGTCCTCAACAAGATCGACGTGCCCGACGGCAAGGACCTCGCCGAGATGGTCCGCCCCGACCTGGAGGCGCGCGGCTACCGGGTCTTCGAGGTGTCGGCCGTGGCCCACATGGGCCTCAGGGAGCTGTCCTTCGCGCTGGCCGAACTGGTCGCCACGGCGCGTGCCGCCCGCCCGAAGGAGGAGGCCACGCGCATCGTCATCCGGCCCAAGGCCGTGGACGACGCCGGCTTCACCGTCACCCGCGAGGAGGACGGCCTGTTCCGGGTGCGCGGCGAGAAGCCGGAACGCTGGGTGCGCCAGACCGACTTCAACAACGACGAGGCCGTCGGCTACCTCTCCGACCGGCTCAACCGCCTCGGTGTCGAGGACAAGCTGATGAAGGCGGGTGCCCGCAACGGCGACGGCGTCGCCATCGGCCCCGAGGACAACGCGGTCGTCTTCGACTGGGAGCCCTCGGTCACCGCCGGTGCCGAGATGCTCGGCCGCCGCGGCGAGGACCACCGCTTCGAGGCGCCCCGCCCCGCCGCGCAGCGCCGTCGCGACCGGCAGGCCGAGAAGGACGAGGCGGACGGAGAGTACGAAGGGTTCGACCCCTTTGCGTCGTAGCGGAACTTCTTTGCCGCAGAGACACGGGGTGTAGTCGCGCGGGGAGACACGTGGGTGGCAGCCGGTAGGTCAGCAGAGCGGATCGACCCCTGCCGCCTGACCTATGTCCATGCGGCACCACACCGTTTTGCCGCCGCTCTCTCCCGGCGTCCAGCAGACAGTGGACGCAAGTCGCTGAACGATCAGTAGCCCCCGATCGTGGTCGGGCAGCACGACCTCTGACAGCTCACCCCTCAGCCCGGGTGGGAAGACATCTCCCAAAGGGAGGAGCGGCGGCGTGGAGTCCTCGTCCGTGACCCCGATGAAGAGCCACTTCGGCCACAGCTCGAAGCTCACGTCCATACGACGGGACCCGCCAGACTGAGCCAGAGCAGGTTCCGGCACCACGTGGTTCACCACGTTGCCGAACAACTCTGAGACGATCAGCCGGGCGTCGTCCACCATGGCATCCGCACCGGCGCCCCGCAGGAAGTCGGCCGTCATGCCTCGCGCCACGCGAGCCGCGTCGGGAGCCTCCGTAAACAGCGTCACGGTTAGGAAATGCCCGGCGGACGGATCAGGCTTCGCGAATCAGTGGGCGAACGCCTCGATCTCTGCGCCCACGTGTTCGTGCTGCCGTGCTTGCCTCGCGTCCATGAGGTCCCCTTGTCAGCCTTGGCTGCCCTTGCCCGGCCGCTTGCTACGCGGAAGCCAGGTACACGGCGAACGGCGGCTGACCGGGAGTGTCCACCGGGGGGTTCAGACGAACACCGGTTAAGCTCGCGGGGGTTCATCAATGCCGCCCACCCGTCACGTTGTGACACGATGAACACTCACCGTCACTTATCGGGTTGGCAGGGGAGTATGAGCCGAGAGCCGAACGCGCAGCTGATCGTCGTCTGAAGGACGCGCGGGTTTCCAACAAGGGCCTCGCGAAGCGAATGAAGGACGCCCAGCACAACGCGGCGTGTCGCTTGGAATTACTCACGTAGCCGTCCGGCGCTGGCGCGACGGCGCAGGCATCCAGCCGCGACCATGCGATGTCCTCAGTGTCAAATTGAGGCGTGGCGTCATGCCGGCGATCTCGGATTCTTCGACCAAGCGACACAACCCACCTCGAAAGCCGCCGGATACCCGAGCACCGCTCCCGACGCGCTGCCCGTGCTCGACAGACTGGCCCAGGAACGCGCCGAAGACACACCGGACGATGGAGGCCTGATCGTTGCCGACGCGGACCTGAACTTCACAGTCCTGTCGTGGATGATCAGCAGGCCCGACGGCATCCAGGCCGACAGGTCGGCACATCAGCGCATCGGCATGCGCGACGTCTGAGCAATCCGAGACGCCGCAGGCATGTTCATGCAGCTCGACTTCAAGTACGGAGGCGGTCACGGCCACCGCGCCTTACGCCACTCCTTCCGACACGAAGCCCTCCCCCTGCTCAGCGCGATCTACAGCCAGAAGGTAGGCACCACGCTCTACGGCGCAGCCGCCCAGGTGTCCCAGCTCCTCGCGTGGACCGCGTACGACATCGGTAACCACCGGCTCGCCCAACCGAGGCACGTGCACGGATGCCCAAACCGGCGCGCGCCAGACACGATGTCGAAGTACCCAGGGATCCGTGTGCCTGACGAGGAGGCGTACAGCGATGAGACTGGGATGACGTTTCGGAGCGTGGGCAGGCGACGATGCTGGGTGCCGGTCTGTCGCTTGCCCAAGAGGGACGGTGTGCCGGCCCTGTTTCTCAACAGCAGGCGTTTCCGCCTCCACGATTGGCACGTGGACGTCACGATGGGAGAACACCGTGCGGTGTTCTCCCATCGTGACGGTTTTCGAGCGGTGAGTGTGCGCCTGTCAGGCGATGTCGCTCCGTGCCCATGTCCAACTGTGGTTGCCGTCCGCGCTGTCCCACACCTTGACCGGCTTTTTGAAGCCGGTGCCCGTGCTCGTGAGCGTCAGCAGGCCGGTGCGGTTGCCGTTGCCGTCGGCCCGCGTGCCGTAGTCGTAGAGCACGTCGACGTCGCCTCGGCCGTCGCCGTTGAAGTCACCGGAAAACGTCTTCGAACGGCTCCCGTTCCAGCTGCCCCAGTCCTCGCTGTCCCACTTGCGCTGAGGCTCGGCGAACCCGGACCCCGTACTGGTGAGCGACCAGAGCGACGAGCGGAACCCACCGTCCGTGACCGCGCCGTTGTCGTACAGCATGCCGACATCACTGCGTCCGTCGCCGTTGAAGTCGGAGACGGGGGTCCGCACGGCATTGTCGGTGATCCAGTCACTCAGGTCGTCGACCCTGGTACCAGTAGCCTGGGAGGGTGTTCCCTTCGCCGATTCGATGCCGAAGCAGCCTACCTGGTTCGAACGGCTGTTGATCCCGACGAGCGTCGGCCGGCCGTCGATCATGTGGAAGACCGGGCCACCTGCGTCGCCCTGGCAGACGGAGGCGCCGTCCTTGCCGCTCATGACGAGGTCACCACCGCTGACGGCGGTGATGGCAAAACGTGCCTGCGTGCTTGTCGAGCGGCGCCCATTTGTCCGCCGTACGGCCGTGACCGGCAACGGTGAGATCCTGCCCAGCGGCCGGTGCGGTGGCGGACACGATGATGGGTGTCACGCCGTCACTGGCTGGGCGAGACGGGCCAGTACGAGATCGCGTTCGCCGTGGGGGCGAAGCTCCACGACGCTACGGGTCTGACCGCCGGGCAGAGTCGCGATGGTCTTCAGCTGAGGTGCACCGGCGGGAACCGTGAGGTCGGCGGCAGGGTTGTCGGCGAAACAGCTGGCGGCCCGGCTCAACCGTCTCGGTGTCGAGGAGCGGTTGGTGAAGGCGGGCGCCCGCGGCGGCGATGGCGTCGCCATCGTCCCCGAGGACAGCGCGGTCGTCTTCGACTGGGAGCCTTCGGTCGCCGTCGGTGCCGAGATGCTTGGCCGCCGCAGCGAGGGCCACTGCTTCGAGGCGCCCTGCCGCGCAGCGCCGCCGGGACCGTGAGTTCCGCGCTTGGTTAGGCCGTTCAGAGAGGCTGCCCAGCAGCATCGGAGTGGCTCAGGCCTGTGGAGGGTTTACAGGGTGAAGGCGATGGCCATCATGATCGCTACCAAGGTGAGAATGAACAGTGCGATCTGCTTGGCTGTGGGTTGTGGTATGGGCTGTCCCGAATGTGCGAGTTCCATCTGGCGCTTGATGTAGCGCGCGAACACGACTCTCGTGAGGGCAAGGCTGAGCATGGTCACTGTGTACAGCGCCAGTGGGGTGTTGCCTTCTATGCCTCGCGCCGATGAGCCCGCGGCCATGCCGACCGCGCCGACCAGGGGAAGCACGACCACCTTCCACCTGTTCCTCTTTTCCCAGACCAAGGAGCGGAACGCTACAGCTGCCAGTGTGCCCGCCAGGACAGCGGCGATCCACCAGTCGGTTCGAGAGAAATGCGAGGTTAGCAGTTTGAACTCCATCCGGGGTGCTCTTCGTGTCGGCAAGGAACGTTGGGAGGGGCGATCAGTTTCGGGATCGCCGCTTGCCTGTCGCGGATGATGGTGAGTGGTGCGCACACCCTAGTACGTGCGCACCACCCACCTACCAAGGCTCTGTCTACCAGGTGATCAGTCCGACCACAGTGGTCACCCCGTCACCGACTGCATCCGTGATCTTGGACCCGACCTCTCCCACCCCTTTGAACTTGCCAAAGAGGGAGCTCGCGCCCTTAAAGACGCCGGCGAGGGCGAAGGTGCCGAGTGCCTGTCGAAACTCAGGGGACTTCCACCCGCCCTCGAAACCGAGTGACAGGAGAGCGCTCACGCCTTGCACACCCCAGGAGACAACCCCGACTCCGAGGGCCAAACCAGCGACGACCGGCATGAACGGCCCGAAGAAGGGGGACGCGAGGCCGAGTGTGAGCGAAGCAACACCGAGTGCCGTGCTCCAATGCCCGGTAGCCGCGGCCCAGTCCTTGATGTCGCCGGTGTCCTCCGGCCACATGCCCCAGTACTTGGTGTCACCCGTGTTGTCGTACTCGGGCTTGTCCGCTGGGTTGACGCCGTTCTGAAAGGCTTCCTTGACCGCCTCGGCCGCCTTGCGGGCGTTTGCAATGTCTTCGGCGCGCTTTTTCTGGATCTTGATAGTCAGTGCCTCGCTGGCGGCGTCCGCCGCGGCCAGAAAATCTGCGCCGGCCTGGAGCTTTGCTTCTCGGGCGGCGGTGGAGGAGGCCTGTGCAGCGGCCGAGGAAGCGGCCGCCTGCTTGGCAGATGCCACCGCTTGGGTCATCGAGTAGTTCGCTGCGCGAGCGGCAGTACGCGCGACGGCGGCTGCCCCCTGCGCTGACTTGGCGGACGCTGCTGCTGCTGCTGCCGACCGGTCAGCAGCAGCAGCATTGTTCTTGGCTTCCTCGGCCGACTCGGCGGCGTCCTTGGCGTAGTCCTGTGCCTTGTTCGCCCATTCGGTCGCCTCTTCGGCGGCCTTGCGGGCCTCTGCGGCGGCTTTGGAGGCCAGTGCGGCATCCTCCAGTGCCTTGGAAGCCACCTTGGCCGCGTGCGCGATGGCGGCGCGTATCGCAGCCACGTGGGTGGCGTGGTCGTGGTCAAGTTGAGCGACCCTGAACTTGTCCCGAACGACGAACGCGCGGCGCATGCGGGCGGAGCCCTCGAGCACGATCTGCGTCGCGGACTTCATGTATGTGCCGCCCGCGTTGAGCAGGCGGAATACCTCGACCCTGTCATCCTCCTTTGTGGCGTCCGCCAACTCGACCATGAGGAAGTTGTGCAGGGCGCGGGCACTTCCGTCACTCAGCGCGGCCTCGGCTCCCGCCTTGACAGCGGCGCCCGGGTTGTTACTGAGGAGCGAGAAGATCGCGACGCGGTTGTCCTCGGCGGCTGCCTCGATGGCACCGCTGTCGAGGAAGTGCCGGACCGCGTTCGGATCGGTACTCTCCAGCGCCTGGGCGCCGGCTTCGGCTACGGCGGGTGCGGCGTTCTGTGTGATGGAGAGAACGCTCTCCCGGTCGTCCTGCCCCTGGGCGAGGAGCCGGTCCGCGGCGATCCAGTTGACGATGTCCGCGTCGGAGCCCGAGAGAGCGTATTCGACAGCTTCCCGGGTCCATGTGCCAGTCGAATCGAGGAGTTGTACCGCGGCCTGACGGCCTTTGGTGACCGCGGTGGCTGTGTCTCCGGATTCCAACGCCTTCTCGGCGGCCGCGATGAGGTCCTTGGTCTCGCTCGCGGTCGCGTCCGCCTGTGTGCGTTGCTGCTCCGCGCGTTTGATGTCGGCACTCTCGGCCTTTGCCCGCGACCGGGCTTCCTCTACGCCGATTTCGGTGTCGTCGGCGATTCGCTTGGTCTCGGCATCGCGTGCCGCCTCTTCCACCTCCTGGGCTTCCTTGACCGTGTTGGCGGCGGTGTTGGCAGCCTCCACCGCTGCGTTGGCGTACTCGGTCGAGCGCTTGGCGTACTCGACTGCCTTGCCCGCGTTGTCGGCTGCTTCGTCGGCGGCCGCGGCCGCCTTCAACGCGTGTTCGGCGGCGCTGTTCGCAGCATCCCGAGCGACTTCAGCGGCCTGAGCCGACCGGTTTGCAAGGGTGCTGGCAATGCCAGCCGCCCGAGTCGCGCGCGCTGCGGCGGCGTCAGCCTCAGCGGCGGCGGCACGGGCACGTGATGCCTCGGACTGAGCAACGCCGGCGCTGGTGGCAGCGGTCGCAGCCGCGTTTGCAGCGGTCGCTGCGTGCCGTGCGGCGCTCGCAGCGGCGGCGCCCGCGGCGTCAGCGCCCCGGGCCGATTCTGCTGCTCTGTCGGAGGCGGCAGCAGCTGTCTTCGCACGTGCGGCTGCGTCTCGGGCTCCCTCTGCGGCCGCACGTGCGGCTGACGCCTTGGAGGCGTCCTTGGAGGCGGCGATCGCGGCGCCATAGGCCCGTGATGCGGCGCTGCCAGCGGAAGCGGCGGCAGCGGCGGCGGCCTGCGCGGCACGAGCGGCGCGGCTCGACGCTGCCTGAGCTGCACGGGACGCTGAGATCGCTGTCTCAGCGGCATCGGCGGCACCGCGTGCGGCTCCGGCGGCCTTGTTGGCGGCAGCGGCACACTTACGGACGTCGTTCTGGGCGGCCTGAGCCTCGTCGGCCGCCTTCAGTGCGGCTTCCTTTGCCTTCTCGGCCGCCTCCTTCGCCTGGTTGGAGGCGGTGACGGCCTGCTCCGTCTTCAAGTGGGCGCGCTTGCCCTCGCGTTCCACGATCTCGACCAACTGATCGATCGTGGCGGTTTCTTCATCGCGGGCGCGAGCAACGTACTGGCCGGATGACAGGAACTGACTGATCGCCTCGGGCGTGCCTTCGGACAGGGCACGCTCCGCGTACAGCTTCACCTCGGGAGAGGCAGTCGCGAGCATGCTGAAGACCTCGAACTGCTCGTCTTCCGCTCGCGCGGTGACCTGGGTCTTCTCCAAGAAGGTCCGCAGCGCGTCCGTCGTACCAGCGTCGAGGGCCTTGGTGGCCTCGCGCTTCACAGCTGTGCCGCCGTTGTTGAGGATGGTGAAGACAGCGGCTCGCAGATCCGTCTCGAGCGGCGCGGTGTAACCGGTCTCCAGGAAGGCTGCGATCGCGTCGTCGCCCGCGGCCAACGCTTCCTCGGCGGCTTCACGGGTTGATATGCCCGCATGGGACAAAGAGGAAAAGATGGTGAAACGGTCGTCTTCCGCGCTGACCAACGGCAGTTCGTTGGTGAGGAAGGCGGAGACGGCTGCCGACGAGCTGGCGAGGGCACGGGCAGCGGCCTTACGAGTGGACTGACCCCCCGTCTTGTACGCCCACACGGCCCTGCCCCGGTCTGTTTCCGGGAGACCGGTGTCCGGCGGAAGTGCCTCGGCCGCGAGGGCAGGGGTGGCACCCAGGGTGAGAACCGAGGGCAGAGCCGGGACGGCGGCCGCGCCGGCAATGGTCGTGAGAATCCGGCGTCTGCTCCACAGTGACGCTGACAAGATGTGCATCCTTCCCGTTCAGGGACTTGACGATGTGAACCTGCCGCGCGAATCAACCCCACGCGCATGGAGTCGTGTTGAGGCATCGTCATCTATTCGTAAGTACGTCCGCACGGTACCTGGTCGACTTCTGTTCATGAACCCTTTTCGGACATCTCCATTCCAGCGGGTTCTGTGGAGCAAGTTCAGGCGATCGGAGAGGAGTGCGGCGTTATTCTTCGTATACATACTCTTCACAGGAACTACACATTCTTCCGTACAACTTTTCATTGTTGTGGCGCACGTCACAAAATTGAGTCCGTGTATGTCCGGTTTCGCGCGTTCTGATCTGATGGACAGGTGTGTGAGTGACGGCATTACATGTTTGAGGCTGCGGGTAGAGATCTGCGTGACAGGTTCTCTTTTTCCGTTCGACAGAAGCGAGTTGAGAGGTGTGCTCCAAAGCATGGGTCGTGAGGAGCGTGCGCCCTTTTTTAGAACGGACAGCGGAGCTCGATGTCGAAGCACTTGCCCGTCTTCTTAATCCCCTTTGGGCCTCTGGCCCGAGCCGACGACTAGGACATCAATGAAGGCACGTGACACTGCCGGGTCAATTTCCAGGCGGATCATGCGGTGCACTCTCGGGTTCGCCGTTACCGCGAGTGCCCTGGCATGGTTCGCAACTACGGGGAGTCAGGCGGCGCCTGGCGCCGGCCAGGAGGTGACTCCAGCCCAGGCCGTCGTCGACGAGTCCCCGGGATACGTGGTCGAGGACTTCGACTACCCGCAAGCGGACAAGATCTACGAGGAACAGGGCATCCGCCTCAAGCGTGGTGACGGTCACATCACCCTCGCCACCTGCACCAGTGGGACCGGCCAGTTGGAGGTCTACTCCCGCTCCAATGCGAAGCTCTGCTTCCGCGTCACCGGGGAGTCCGGCTGGCTGACGCTGGAGGTCGCCTCCGTCTACGGCGTCCAGACCCCCGCGTACGACACCGAGTTCGAGATGACTGTCGATGCCGAGACGACCTCCGTCGACGTCCCGGCGAACTCGTGGCAGGGGGTCGGTGCGAGCGCTGATCCCGAGGGGCGCCCGCACATGCTGGTGGAGATCAGGACCACGAAGTAGGCCGCGCCAGACGCCTTCCGTCGGCCCGCCGCTCCATCATCTCGTAGAAGGATTTCCGTGATCAGACCACCCAAGCACTCCCTCCGCGTCCTGACGGCTTCGGTCGCGGCCGCGATCGCAGCGCCCCTCACAGTCTTCGCCTTGCCCGCCCAAGCCGTCGTGGGCTCTCCAGGCGCCGACAACACCTACGCTTTCACCGCCAAGCTGGTCATCGGCGAACACGAACGAGGCTGTTCCGCCGCACTGGTGTCGAAAGAGTGGCTGCTGAGCGCGGCCAGTTGCTTCGTGGACGACCCCGCGGCGGGTATCAGCGTCCCCGCGGGCAGCCCCAAGTCGAAGACGATCGCGACCGTAGGCGGCGGCTCCTCTGCCGTTCGACAGACTCGCGAAGTAGTCGAACTTCGTCAGTACGGACAGCGTGACCTGGTGCTAGCTCGCTTGGCGCAGCCCGTGATCGGCGTCGAGCCGGTGACAGTCTCCGCAACAGCGGCCGCGGCCGGGCAGGAACTGACGAGTGTCGGATATGGTCGCACGGCAGAGGACTGGGCGCCGGTCAAGCCGCACTCCGGCACCTTCGCCGTCGACGCGGTGAACAACGGCGAAGTGACCATCAGCGGTAAGGACGACGCTTCCATCTGTATGGGCGACGCCGGTGGTCCCACACTCCGCCTGGTCGGCGGCAAGCCCGAACTCGTCGCCGTGAGCAGTCGCTCGTACCAGGTCGGCTGCTTCGGTGTGGAGAGTGCGGAAGGTACACCGAACACGGCAGTCGCCACCCGTGTCGACGATGTCCGGGCCTGGATAGCCGACAACGCCAAGCAGACGCCGGCTCAGGACTACAACGGCGACGGCCGCAGCGACGTGGCCACGTGGTACGACTACGCCGACGGCAGCGACAAGGTGCACCTCTGGGACGGCGGTATGCATGGCGCCATGCAGCTGCCCACCGTCGCATACTCGGCCGACGCCGGCACCTGGAACGAGGACGACGCGAAGCTGGTCACCGGTGACTACAACGGTGACGGCCGCAGCGACATCGGGCTGTTCTACGGCTACTCGGACGGCACGGTGAAGCTGTTCACCAAGAACGCCAAGGCCGACGGCACGTTCGAGGGGTCGGTCGTTTCCTGGACCGACACCGACTGGACCTGGGCGCGGATGCACCCGTACACCGGCGACTTCAACGGTGACGGTCGCGACGACATAGCCGTGTGGTACGACTACGCCGACGGCAGCGACAAGGTCTTCACCTTCCTCTCCAAGGAAGACGGAACCTTCAACAAGCCCTTCACTGCTTGGAGCCGCGCCAGCGGTTGGACCTTCGACCACATGAAGGTGTCCACGGGCGACTTCAACGCCGACGGTCGCGACGACCTGGGACTCATGTACTTCTACGACACCGGAGAGGTGAAGACCATCACCCTTCCCTCGTTGGAGACTGGGGCCTTCCAGCACGACCAGGTGGAGGGGTGGACCAGCGGCTCCTGGGGGTCGGCGGAGCGCACCAGCGTCCAGTCCGGGGACTTCAACGGCGATGGCCGCGACGAACTGGCTGCCTGGTACGACTACAGCGACGGCTCGGACGCGGTGATCAGCTTCTCGTCGACTGCCGCGAACGGAGCCCTCACCGCGCGCAAGGAGATCTGGCGGGCGGACGCCGGCCGGTACACGCGTGACCACATGCGTGTCGTCGGAGGCGACTACAACGGTGACGGTCGGGACGACCTCGCCGCCCTGTACGGCTACGACGACGGCAGCCTCAAGATGATTACCTGGGCGGCCAACGCGGACGGCACGCTCAACGAGCCGCTGCACGGCGCCGAGAAGGCGACCGGGTGGAACTACGACCGCGTCAGCGTCTTCACGCGCTGACCCACCGGTCGTCCAGGACGGCCGAGCCCGGTACACCACCGGACTCGGCCGTTCCGCTCGTCTGGACGCGGTCCGTCCTCAGGACTGTGCCGCACGGGGCAAGGGCACTACAACCGTTCGACGGTTTTGTGAGTCTTTCATGAGAAGATTGTGGCCTCGCCGGGGATGCCCCCCTTCCCCGCCGGATGAGATTACGTGGGATGAAAATAGCCTTCATTGTCAGCAACCTCTGCCACATCGGCGGAGTGGTGAGCGCCACGCAGAACCTGGCCGGGGCGTTGGCGGAGAAGCACGAAGTAGAGATCGTCTGCCTGCGCAAGTCGCGCGACGAGTCCTACTTCCCGCTCGACGCACGGGTCAGGGTCAGGGTCCTCACGGACCTGCGTGGCAACTCCCCGGTCTCGGATCTGGACGATCCGTTGATCAAGGTCGCGCCCAAGGTCTACCCGGCGCCGCCGGACGAGAAGGAACCCTGGATCAGCCGACTCGCCGAGCTCAGGCTCCTTGAGTGGCTTGCGAACACCGACGCCGACGCGGTGATCAGCTCAAACCCTCGCATCACGGTCATGCTCAGCCATGCGCGCAGGGGACCGCTGCTCCTGGCTCAGGAGCACTCCATGCCGGCCATCTATGCGGAGTGGGAGAAGAAACCGCTCTTCCGTACCTATCACGTGCTGGACGCCATTACGGCTCTCACTCCGGAAGAGGTTGCGAGCCTGGGCGAGCAGGTCCCCGCCGTACGGAACCGGCTGGAGGTCATGCCCAACTGCGTCCCGGCCTCCACGCACCGGTCAACCGGTGACAACAGAGTGATCATCGCGGCCGGCCTGCTGAAGGAGAACAAGAACTTCGCCATGGCCATCGAGGCGTTCGCGCCGGTGGCCGCCAAGCACCCCGGCTGGAAGCTGCGGATCTACGGCAACGGTTCGGAGAAGGCGAAGCTCCGTCAGCAGATCGAGGAGCTCGGTCTCTACAACGACGTGCTGCTGATGGGACCGGCCACGCCGGTGTCACCCGAGTTCGCCAAGGGCTCGGTCTTCGTGATGCCGTCCAAGCGCGAAGCATTCGGCAACGTCATCGTCGAGGCGATGGCTGCGGGTCTGCCGGTCATCAGCACGGACGCCGACCACGGCCCGCGGAACATTATCACTCACGGTGAAGACGGGTTCGTCGTACCCACGGGCGACGTCGCCGCCATGACCAGCGCGATGATGGAGCTAGTAGAGGACGACGAGCGGCGCAGATCAATGGGCCGGGCCGCGATCCGCAACGCGGAGCGCTTCCACGAGACCGAGAGCCGTGAACGGTTCGAGGCCATTCTGGAGCGCGCTCTTCTGCGCCGTCGCCTGCCCAGCAGCGCCAATGTCCGTGTGCAGCATGACGGTTCCCTCTCTTTCACCACCGACCGGATGCCTCTTGATCTTCCCGGGGCTGAGATCGTCTGCCGCAGGATCAACAAGGACGCGGCCGAGCGCCGCTTCCCGTTGTCCCCGGCCGGTGAAGCGCTGGTGCCGTGGAGCGAGGGACTGCCCGAAGGAGAATGGGAGGTGCTCGCCGGGACCTCGGGTGGCGTGGAGGTGCCTCTGACGGCCGACGGGTTCGGCATCGACACCCGCGACCTGCTGGCCGTGTCGCTGCCGCGCACTACCGGTCCCGCGCTTTCTCTACTGTTGCCGCACCGTCAGGACGACGGCCGCTTGCGCATCCGCAGCCGGGTCAGGGAGCGGCACGCCGAAGTGGAGCGGCTCCAAGTCGACGGGCTTACGCTGCGCATCGTGTCGGCGTTGTGGGGTGCCGCGGCGGACGGCGCCGTGGTCGAGGCGACACGACGCGGAAAGCAGTCGAAGACGCTGTCCTTCGAGGCGCGGCCGAACGAGGACGGAGCCCTGGTGGCCGTCGTCGACAGTCTGCGTCTGATCAAAGAGCACAACGCCAAGGAAGCCATCTGGGACCTGTGGCTCAGACCGGCCTCCGGCGGCGGCCGACTTCCGCTGAGCAAACTGGCCACTGATGTCCTCAGCCCGATGGACGTCTTCACCTACCCGCGGCCTGTCCACCGGCCCTCCGTCCCCGCCGTACCCGAACCACCGGCCAAGCGGTTCCGCCGTACGGCAAAGAAGGCGGACGTGACTTCTGCTGCTACGCAACCCGCGGCGGCCGTCGAGGTCCGGCCGTACGTCAACAGCGAGGCCCAGCTCTCGGTCAAAACAGTGACCATCTGAAACGTACGGGAGGGGCAGGCCAGCCATGGGCGGCCTGCCCCTCCCGTACGTGTGGTTCAGATCTTGCGGTCGAACCGGCGCGCCTGTTCGAACATCAGGTCCGCGACGCGACCGGCGGCGTGGCCGTCGTCCAGGTCACAGAACAGCCTGTGGAACTCCTCGTACTCCGCCCGGTACTTCTCCGACACGGTGTCGATGTCCCTGATGGCGTCGATGAGTTCCCCGGAAGTGGGGATCAGCGGGCCGGGAGCGTCGTGTTCGAAGTCGAAGTAGAAGCCACGCAGCCGGTCCCGGTAGTGCTCCAGGTCGTAGGTGAAGAAGAGCATCGGTCGGCGCAGGTGGGCGTAGTCGAACATCACGGACGAGTAGTCGGTGATCATCAGATCCGCTGCGAGGTACAGATCCGCGATGTCCGGGTACTCCGAGACGTCGAAGACGAAGCCGTTGCCCGCGCCGGGGATGCTGTCCACGACGTTCGAGTGCCTGCGGATCATCAGCACGTGGTCGTCGCCGAGCCGCCGCCGTGCTTCTTCGAGGTCGAGACGGAGTTCGAACTTGAACTGGCCCCGACGGTGCGAGAGATCGTCACGCCACGTAGGTGCGTACAGGACGACCTTCTTGCCTTCGGGGAGCCCGATCCGCCTTCTGATCTCGGCGGCCTGCTCCTCACGGTCCGAGGCGTAGAGGTAATCGTTGCGGGGGTAGCCCGTCTCGACGATTTCGCCGTCGTAGGCCATGGCCCGCTTGAGGATCGGGGTGCTGAAGCGGTTGGAAGAGACCAGCATGGACCAGTTGGCCGCCTCCTGCTTGAGCTGCTCGTGATAGTCCGGGTTGAACTTCGGAGCGGCGATGTCGAGGCCGATCTTCTTCAGCATGGTGCCGTGCCACGTCTGCACGACCACCTGCTCCGGCCGGCGCTCGATCCAGTGCGGCAGATGCGCGTTGGTCACGATGTAACGGCAGCGAGCCAGCGCGTCGTACCATTCGGTGCTCTGGAAACGCACCGGTTTGACCGTGGACGGCAGTTCCACCTGGCCGTCGCGTACCAGCCACAGGTGCTCAACGTCCGCGCCCCGGCGCAGCAGTTCCTCGTGCATCGCCCGGGGGCTGTCGGAGTACTGCTTGCCGTTGTAGCTGATGTAGAGGACGGCCTCGCGCAGTGGCTTGCTGCGGCCCGCCATGTATACCTCGCGCTTCAAACGCTCCTGGTGGTAGGCGCCGCGTTCCTCCATGGTGAGGTCCGGCAGGCAGTGCAGCTGCGGGTGGTCGAACCAGCGAGGCTCGAAGTCGTACTGCCGTCCGTCCTGCTCGCCGGATACCGGCAGTGTGGAGCTGGCATGCCGGTCGAGGACGCAGGGCATGTCCGGACCGTCGTCCGACGATCGCAGGAAGAGGTTCCAACGGCCGGTCTTGAGCGGCAGCTTCTTTGAGGCGCCGGACATGCGGGACGGCGTGAAGTGGGCCTCGAAGTGTCCACTTGAGTCGGTCGTCAAGGGGACGAGCTTCTCGTCGAAGTAGTCACGGGCCTTGACCAGGAAGGTCCAGCCACTGACATCCCGAGGGGCCTCGCCGTACACGGAGAAACGGCCGTCTGCCCAGCGAACATCCGTGATGCGGGCACGCAGGGAGCGGCTGGAGAACTTCAGGTAGCCGGTGTTTCCGGCCAGCACTGAGAGTTCGAAGCGGTCGACGGCCTCTCCCAGCGAAAGGGGCAACCGGATCTGGAGATCCGGAAGGCTGTCCGCCATCACGGTGCCGAACTTCCGCGTGCGGCCAGCCTGGTCCGTGGCCACCAACTGCGTCGACCAGTTGCGCTGGGCCGCCTGAGCGGGGTCGGCACCGCCGCTGGACACATCGGTTCCGGTCGCGTCGATGTGCTCGGGCAGCAGCGCGACGTCCTGCAGCGGAACGCGAACACGGAACGGCGTCCGCTCGCCCAGGGACGGGCTCAGTTCCGCTTCGTAGTCGAGGCGTTCGCCGCTCTTGCGGTTGGTCACGGTCAGGGAGAGCGTTTCGTCCTTCGCCAGGGGGACGCGTATCTCGCCTTCCAGCTCAAGGAGGTCGTCGATCTGGCGACGCGCGGTGATGAGGGCGCGAACCCGCTCGACACGCAGCTTGAGGGAGCCCGTGGCAGTGCTGGGCAGCAGGCGGAAGTCGTCGTCCAGCCACTGATAGGTGGCGTGGTTCTGGGCGGCGGCCCCACTGGTGTGGATCGCCCGCTTACGCACCAGGCCCGAGGCGGCGATGCCTATGCCCAGGTGCCAGGTGCCCTCCTGCCAGGTCTTGCCGCGCCGCAGCTTGGCCGGGTCCAGCTCGTACTCCCAGCCTGCCCAGTCGTAGTTGTACTGCCGCTGCCCGGACAGCGTCGTGCACTCGGGGGCGTGCACGTTGCGCAGAGGCAGGACGGTGCGCTTGCGCGAGCCGTCCTTCTTGATCGCCAGGACCTTGACGGCACTGCGCGCGGAGGACTGGTCCACGCGGTTGATCCACGCGTGACCGGCGATACGCAACTTGCCGTCGCGCCACTCCAACTCACGCAGCGGGGCGGTGGCCTTCATGTCGGGGTCGATGCGCAGCGCGCGCTTGGGCAGCCGGACTGAGCTGTTCTCCAGCGCCGAGAACGCGGCGTACTTGCGCAGCAGGCCCTCGATGCGGACGCGGTCGCCGCGCCGCTCGGACTCGAAGAGTTCGAGCAGTTCGGTGAGAGCGTGCTTACGGACGAGCAGCCACTTGACTCGGGCCGGTGTGGGCAGCTCCATCACCAGAGCCGGGTCGACCTGGTCGAGGTAGGAGTTGACCACTCGGAAGAACTCGGCGTGGAACTCCTCGTCACCTTGAGGCAGCACGTTGAGGAAGATCCGCAAGTCACCGGAGAGCGCGGTGCGGTCGTACTCGCGCTTCAGCTCGGCCGCGGCCGGCTCCGGGCGCTTGCCGAAGAAGCGGCTGACGGACTCCACGGCGGCCGTGCGGTCGCGGACGGCCTTCGGTTCCGCGCGGCGCTGCGTGATGGACGGGGCGGCCTCACCGTCCCGCAGCCGCCAGTAGTAGGTCGGGGCGCTGATGACGTCGACTGACTTCGCCAGGAACTGGGCCGGGACGATCACCGGAGTGTCCTCGTACAGGACACCCTCGGGGAAGCGGAAGTTGTGCTGCTCCCAGAAGTCTCGGCGGAAGATCTTGTTGCAGGCTATTCGGTCGGTCAACAGGCGCAGGTCCCGCGAGACGTGGGTGCCCTGGACGGCGCCGCGCGAGAGGATGCGGTGCATCGGCGACTGCCAGATCTTGCTGCTGTTGATGTGCAGCACGTTGCCGGTGGCGAAGTCGGAGCCGCTGGCGTCCAGGCTCGCCAGCATCAGACGGTAGGCGTCCGACGGGATGATGTCGTCGCTGTCGACGAAGGCGATGAACTCGCTCTCCGGCGCGAGGTGCTCCAAGCCGGTGTTGCGTGCAGCGCCCAGACCACCGTTCTCCCGCCGTACGAGTCGGAAGCGGGAGTCCTGTGCGGCGAACTCCTCGGCGATGTCGGCGGAGCCGTCGGGGGAGCCGTCGTCGACCATGACGACTTCCAGGTCCGGCATGGTCTGCGCCGCGAGCGACGTCAGACATGCGGACAGATAGCGTTCTACGTTGTAGATGGGGACGATGACACTGAGCCGAGGGGCCATGGCTTGGTGGGTCTCCTTTCGGGGTCAGGCCCGCTCGACCAGTTCGAGCGCCTGGGCGGGGGTGGGGGCGTGGTGGCGTTCGTCGAAGGGGACGATGGGCGGCAGGCTCTCTTCACCGAGGAAGACGCGTCGCACGACCCGTTCGGCTGCGTGTCCGTCGTCGAATTCACAGAAACGCCGGCGGAAGGTGTCCCGGCGCTCCGTCGTCTCCGGGCTGTCGTACGCGCCGGAGGAAAGCAGCTTCAGCAGCTCCGCCTGCGTCGTGGCCACCGCGCCGGGCGGTTCCTGGAGCAGGTCGAAGTAGGTGCCGCGCACCGCGGAGTAGACGTCCCAGTCGGGGACGTAGCTGATGATCGGGCGGTTCAGGACGGCGTAGTCGAACATCGCCGAGGAGTAGTCCGTGATCAGGGCGTCGGCCGCGAGGTACAGCTCCTCCACCCGGGCGTGCCCGGAGACGTCGACGACGCGGCCGGTGCGGCGCAGCTCGTCGACGTGCGGGGAGCTGCCGTAGAAGTAGTGGCCGCGCACCAGCAGGGTCACGTCGGGCCCGAGTTCGCGGGCGAACCTGCCCAGGTCGAGGGGCGGGGTGAAGCCCGGCTGGTACTCGCGGTGCGTCGGCATGTACAGGAAGGCCTTGGCGCCGTCGGCCAGGCCGAGCGCGGCGCGGGCCGCGCGCACGTCCTCCGCCGTGGCGCTCACGAGCACGTCGTTGCGCGGGTAGCCGGTCTCCAGCGTGGTGTACGAGCAGGGGTAGACCCGCTCCCAGATCACGGTCGAGAACTGGTTGGCGCTGATGCTGTAGTCCCAGCGGTCGCACCGCTCCAGGAGCTTCTCGAAGTCCATGTCGGTGGAGGCCGGGTACTTCTGCTGGTCCAGGCCCATCGTCTTCAGCGGTGTGCCGTGGTGGGTCTGCACGTGGATCTGGCCCTGGCGCTTGACCACGGAGTCCGCGAAGTTCACGTTGTTCACGAGGTACTTGGCGCGGGCCACGGCCGACCAGTACTCGCGTGAGCCGACGCGGACGACCTCCACCCCCTTGGGCACCCGGCCCGCGTGCTCCGCGCGGACCGCCCAGACCCGGCGCATGTGCGGGGCCAGCCGGGCCAGTTCGGCGTCGATGGCGGCGGGATTGCAGGAGACGCTGCGGTTCCAGTAGGCGGAGAACAGCACCAGGTCGTCGTCCAGCGGCAGCCGGAGCTGCGACTGGTAGAAGGCGCCCATCGCGCCGCGCTTGGAGCGGTTGAGGGCGGTGCGGGTGCGGGTCCTGACCCGCTGGCGCAGCTTCACCGCCGCCAGGGCGCTGACCATGGTCGTGTAGGCGTCGCGCTCGAGCATGCCGTACTTGTGGCCGCGGCCGCCGCCCGGGCGGGTGAAGCCCTTCGGCACGCGGGCGCGGTAGTCGGCCGACGCCCGGTGGAAGAACTCGGCGCGCGCGTCCTGCGGCAGGCGGCCCGGCCGCTCCAGGACGGTCAGGTAGTGGTCGACCATCTTGCGGAACAACGGGGCGCGCCACTCGGCGAGTTCCTCGTGCGCGTCGAGGTAGTCGAAGACCCGCTGGTACTGGTCGAAGACGTCGAAGTGCTTGCGGCTGACCGTCTTGAGGATGTTGCCGCCCTCGCGCCGCTGCCGGTAGTACACGCAGACCCGGTCCAGGACGGCGATCCGCTCGGTGCTGATCAGCGAGCAGAACGTCCAGGGGGCGTCCTCGTAGTAGCCGGGCGGGAAGGTGAGGCCGGTCCGGGTGACGAAGTCGCGCCGGTAGGCCTTGTTCCACACGATCTGGAGCAGGTCGAGCAGTTGGGGGCGCTCGGCGAGGGAGAAGGTGTCCGGGCCCTCCTCCTTGAGCACGTCGGCCCGCAGGTTCGGGCGGACACGGCCGTCCCAGTAGGTACGCGCGTAGTCGAAGATCAGGATCTCGGGATCGCCCGTGGCGTCGATCCGGTCCCGAATGGCCGCCAGGGCGCCGTCCGACAACGTGTCGTCACTGTCCAGGAACAACACGTAATCGCCGGTGGCCTTTTCCAGTCCGGCGTTGCGTGCGCGTCCCAGCCCCACGTTTTCCGTGAGGTGAATCACATGAATCCGGTCGTCGCGTTTCGCGTACTCGTCGAGAATGGCCCCTGAACCGTCGGGCGAGCAGTCGTCGACCGCGATGATCTCGAAGTCCGTGCAGTCCTGTCCGAGTATGGAGTCAAGGCACTCGGGCAGATAGCCCTGCACCTTGTACACGGGGACGACGAGAGAGAGTTTGGGCATCCTTACAACCTGTTCCGAGAACTGACCACGGGACCGCGGGCTGGGACCGGAACGCGCTCCGCACTGCTCGGGCCTGGAGCGCGCCGCCGCATCAGCGTAAAGGATTCACGCGGAGTTTCCGCGGGCACGGTAGTCGGACACCCTGTGCCCCGCCACAGCGGGAAATGGCCGCACCGGCGGCCGGAATGGGCCGTGCCGAAGCGGCCGGAGAACTTCCTCACATTCGGCCCCCCTGTCCTCTTTACCGACTTGCGTCGGTTTCCGCCCCATGTGCCCTACTCGTTTTCCGCCGCCCGCGGACGCGTACGCGCCCGGTGACCGCGACCCGTGGGACAGGGGGACGAGCTGGCTGGTCAAGGGCGGAGCAGGGCAGGGCGGCGCGCACGGGCGCGGGCGCCGGAGGGGCGGGGACGAGTGCGACGCCCCGGCCGCGAACCGCCGGGCGACGGCATCGGCCGTCGCGCCCGGGGCGGGGCCACCGGCGGCGGGGGCGGACCGGACCGCCCCACCCGGGGGCATGTTTCGTGACCATGCTGTGACAGGCGGGGCGCCCGCCGAAGCCGGAAGCCGGGAAGCCGGGAAGCCGAAGCTGTGAAGCCCGAAGCTGTGAAGCCGAAGCAGGGAGCCTGAAGCAGGGAGCCTGAAGCCGGGGAGCAGCAGGAGCCTGAAGCCGGGAAGCGGGCTCAGCCGCGGCCGCGCGGTTCCGGGGCCGCGGAGGTGCCGGACGGCCGGGCGGGCTCGCGGCGCGGGCCGGGCAGCGGCAGGTCGGCGGCGAGCCGCTCCGCCATCCTGGCCCGGTGCCGCACCGCCGCCGCGCACAGGTCCCGTACCGCACCCGCGAAGCGCTCCCGGGACGGCGGCTCGGCCGGGCCCAGCAGACGCAGGGCCAACGCGGCGCGCTCCCCGGCGAGTTCGTCCCGCTCCGGATGCCGCACCGACGCGAGCAGCGCCGGCACCCCGGACGCGTCCGGCGTCAGCACGGTCGCCGCGGCCACCGTCGGGAAGGACTTGCGGAACACGTCCTCGGCCAGCGTGCCGGTGTTGGCGACCGCGTAGGGCTTGCCGCTCGCCAGGAAATCGCTGATCACGCTCGACACGTCGCTGACCAGCAGGTCGGCCCGGTTGAAGCAGGCGTAGAGCGGCGGCCGGGCGTCCGTGACGACCTGGTGCTCCCACTCGGGCAGCGACGCCCAGTACGCGTCCTCCCAGGCGGCCTCCGCCCGCCGCACCGCCCCGGACCGCCCGGGCTCCGGGGCCGGCTGCCGGAGCATCCGCTCCGCCTGGTCCGCCGCCGACCGGAACCCGGCCGTGGTGAGCCGGTCCAGCTCCGCCGTCCGCCGGGCCAGGGCGACGGCCGCCGACGCGTCCGGCCGGGGCCCGCCCCGCTCCCGGTTGGCCGCCCGCACCAGCTCCCGGAGGCGCAGATCGGCGGCGCGGGCCCGCGGGTCCACCGACCCCGTCAGCGGATGCGGCTTGTACAGCAGCCGTACGCCCGGGTCCGCGAGCAGCGCCCGCACCAGGTTCTCCCCGGCCTCGACCACCGACGTGTTGCCCGGGTTGCCGTCCCAGCCCTCCCAGGTCGGCGCGTACAGCACGGTCGTGAACGCCCCCGGCGCGGGCGGCCCCGCGTACGGCCGTACGGCATCCAGCTGCGGGCGGCCGATCTCCACCACGTCCTTGTCCTCGACGCCGACCTCCGCCAGCGCGTACCGCTCGCGCGCCGCGGGGCCCGCCACCCACACCTCGTCGTAGGCCTTCGCGTACGGGTTGCAGGAGGACAGCTTGTCGCTCTCCCCGTGGTTGACGAAGGCGTGCTTGATGGTCGGGATGCGCAGGACCTGGGAGGTCTTCCCCGAGTTGGAGGGGTGCAGGAGGACGCGGAGCGTGGAGTGCTCCAGGCGCATCAGCGTGGACACCTTCGGCAGGCACACCACCGGGATGCCGGTCGCCGCGATCCGCTGCACCATGTGCCGCTCCCGCAGCACGATCACCGGCCGCCCGCCCAGCCCGGCCAGCGGCTCCAGCCACATGTTCGCCTGGTACGCCGAGGAGGCCCCGCCCGAGAAGTACAGGCCGACGGTGGGCCGGTACCGGGCCAGCCACGCGTCGAACCAGTCGAGCACCTCCTGCTCACCGGCGGGCCGGCGGCCCGGCAGCAGCCGCAGCAGCAGTGCGCCCAGGCCCGTCAGCGCCACCGCCAGGGACACCGCGAGCCCGGCCGCCCCGTACACCGGCGCGTCGGTCGCCGCCGTCGCCAGCAGCCCGGCCGTCGCGGGCAGCCCGAAGGCGGCCAGCCGGTGCCCGGGGCGGCGCAGCAGCAGCGGGGGTGCCGGGGTCAGCCGCAGCGCCGAGGCGTCCACGTTCCGGGTCACCACGGGCAGCGTGCGGGTGCGCCGGACCAGGACGGACACCGCCTGGATCGCCCAGTGCAGCGCGTAGAAGAGGAGCAGCCCGGCGACGAGCGGGGCGTACGCCCCCTCGCGGTGCTGCTCGCCGAGGCGCAGCAGGCCCACCACGAGCAGCAGGTCGCGCAGCACGTGCCGGACGGTGACGTCGGCGTGCGACTTGGCGAACAGCGACACCATGCCCCGCTGCCACCGGTACAGCGCCCCCTCGGCGGCCAGCGAGGCGGCGCTCGCCGCCAGCAGCAGCGGCACGTGCGGCAGCAGCGCGCCCAGGGCCTGAGCGGCGAAGGCGGCCGCCAGCACGCCCAGGACCAGCAGCTTCACGACGGTCCGCCGCCCGGGCAGGCCGAAGCGGGGGCCACGGGCCCGCCGGACGGGCCGGAACGGCCGGGGCCGACGGGGGAGACGGCGGCGTGGGAGACGGCGGCGGCGGGGATGGGACAGGGGCACTGCGTCGCTCCAGACTCGTCGCGCATCGGACAACCGGGTTAACGCGCGGTGACCGCCGGACGACACGCGCGCGTTGACGCCGGGCCTTGACGCGGCCCGGACCCGGCGGGCTCCGAGCGCCCCGTCCGCAGCGTGAACTCTGGTGCGGCGCGTGTGCGCCGTCGCGTAGATTGCCTGGCGAGCGCAGGGATCGGCGCGTGTCGACGGGAGAGGCGGACGGGGCCGTGGCAGGGGCAACGCCGGGGACAGGGCCGGGGGCCAGGCAGGCCGTGGGCGAGGCCCGCAGGATCGTCGTCAAGGTCGGTTCCTCCTCGCTGACCACCGCCGCGGGCGGCCTGGACGCCGACCGGGTCGACGCGCTCGTCGACGTGCTGGCCAAGGTGCGCGGCGCCGACAAGGAGGTCGTCCTCGTCTCCTCCGGGGCCATCGCCGCCGGGCTCGCCCCCCTCGGCCTGCGCCGCCGCCCCAGGGACCTGGCCCGCCAGCAGGCCGCCGCCAGCGTCGGCCAGGGGCTCCTGGTCGCCCGCTACACCGCCTCCTTCGCCCGCTACGGCGTCCGCGTCGGCCAGGTGCTGCTGACCAGCGACGACATGAGCCGCCGCGCCCACCACCGCAACGCGTCGCGCACCCTCGACAAGCTGCTGGCGATGGGCGCCTTCCCGATCGTCAACGAGAACGACACCGTCGCCACCGACGAGATCCGCTTCGGCGACAACGACCGCCTCGCCGCCCTCGTCGCCCACCTGGTCCGCGCCGACCTGCTGGTGCTGCTGTCCGACGTGGACGGCGTGTACGACGGCGACCCGAGCAGACCGGACACGTCGCGGATCGCCGAGGTGCACGCCCCGGCCGACCTCGCCGACATCGAGATCGGCAGCGCCGGCAAGGCGGGCGTCGGCACCGGCGGCATGGTCACCAAGGTCGAGGCGGCCCGGATCGCCGCCGCCGCCGGCATCCCCGTGGTGCTGACCAGCGCGGTCCACGCGGCCGACGCCCTGGCCGGCGGCGACACCGGCACGTACTTCCACGCCACCGGCCGCCGCTCCGCCCACCGGCTGCTGTGGCTCCAGCACGCCTCCGCCCCGCAGGGGGCGCTGGTCCTCGACGACGGCGCCGTACGGGCGGTGGTGGAGGGCCGCAAGTCGCTGCTGCCGGCCGGTATCGCGGGCCTCGAAGGGGACTTCGCCGCGGGCGACCCCGTCGAGCTGCGGGACGGCGCGGGCCGTGCGGTGGCCCGGGGACTGGTCAACTTCGACGCCAAGGAGATGCCCCGGCTGATCGGCCGCTCGACCCGGGAACTGGCGCGCGAACTCGGACCCGCGTACGAACGTGAGGTCGTACACAGGGACGATCTGGTGATCCTGCACCCGTAATGGGTCGAAACGTCCCCGAATCGGCGGTGGACGTTCCGCAAAACCGCCCCGCGATCTCGCGCGGCCTGCTCAACTTTCCTCAGGGACAAGCCCGGCCGACCACCGGGCCGAGCCGTGTGCGTGAAGGAGGGGCCGTCGTGAGCGGAGTACGCCCTGGGACGGCGGCGCCCCGCGGTGGCAGCGCCTCCCGCGGTGGTGCGGGCACCCGCGGCGCAACGGGCGCGCGCTCCGGCGCCGCCCGGGGCGCGAACCGCGCGGGCGGCGAGGAGCGCGCCCTCACCAGCGTCGCCGCCGGCGACCGGTTCCGCGGCGAGGAGCCCGAGCACGTCCCGCGCCTGTGGCACGTCACCCTCAGCGTCTCCGGCGCCCGCGCCCCGCTCACCGAGGTGCGCCGGGCGCTCGAACAGCTCGCGCACGACCACCCCTTCCTGCTGACCAGCCGCTACGCCGACGACCACGCGGAGATCCGGTACTGGGAGGAGGCCCGCGACCTGCACGACGCCGCCGCCGTCGCCCTGCGCCTGTGGGGCGAGCACCGGCAGACCGCGGGGCTGCCGCCCTGGGAGATCGTCGGCCTCGAGGTCATCGACCGGGCCACCTACCACCAGCGCATCGCCGCCGGGTACGGGCCCGCTCCGGCGACACCGGTCGGCGTCCACCCGTTCTGACCCGTCCCCCGGTCCGGCTTCCGCCCCGTCTTCCGGCATATCTCGCGAGATGGGACGGCAGGCGTACGCCCCCACCGCGCGCACTACCCTTCCCCCATGACCACGCTCTCGCCGTACGACTCGATGTCCCCCGTCGCCCGGGCCGCCTACCGGGCCAAGGCCGCCGCGGCCGACCTCGCGCCGCTGCCGCGGGCCGCCAAGGACGACGCGCTGCTCGCCGTCGCGGACGCCCTCGAGGTCCGGACCAGCGAGATCGTCGAGGCCAACGCCCAGGACGTGGCCAAGGCCCGCGCCGCCGGGACCAGCGAGGCCATCATCGACCGGCTCACCCTCACCCCGGAGCGGGTCCGCGCCATCGCCTCCGACGTGCGCGACGTCGTCGCGCTGCCCGACCCGGTCGGCGAGGTCGTGCGCGGCTCCACCCTGCCCAACGGCATCGACCTGCGCCAGGTCCGGGTGCCGCTCGGCGTGGTCGGCATCATCTACGAGGGCCGGCCCAACGTGACGGTCGACGCCGCCGCCCTGTGCCTGAAGTCCGGCAACGCGGTGCTGCTGCGCGGCTCCTCCTCCGCCTACCAGTCCAACACCGCCCTGGTCCGGGTGGTCCGCGACGCCGTGGGCGGGGCCGGGCTGCCCGCCGACGCCGTGCAGCTGGTGCCCGGCGAGAGCCGCGACAGCGTGCGCGAGCTGATGCGGGCCCGCGGCCTGGTCGACGTGCTCATCCCGCGCGGCGGCGCCTCGCTGATCAACACCGTCGTCCAGGAGTCCACCGTCCCCGTCATCGAGACCGGCACCGGAAACTGCCACGTCTACGTCGACGCGCAGGCCGACCTCGACATGGCCGTCGACATTCTGATCAACTCCAAGGCCCAGCGCGTCAGCGTCTGCAACGCCGCCGAGACCCTCCTGGTCCACCAGGACATCGCCGCCGAGTTCCTGCCCCGCGCGCTGGACGCCCTCGCCGAGGCCGGGGTCACCGTGCACGCCGACGAACGCGTGACGGCGTACGCCAAGGACTCCCGGGCGACCGTCGTCGAGGCGACGCCGGAGGACTGGGAGACCGAGTACCTGTCGTACGACATCGCCGCGGCCGTCGTCGACTCCCTGGACCGGGCCGTCGAGCACATCCGGCTGTGGACCTCCGGCCACACCGAGGCCATCGTCACCACCTCGCAGCAGGCCGCCCGGCGCTTCACCCAGCTGGTCGACTCCACCACCGTCGCTGTGAACACCTCCACCCGCTTCACCGACGGCGGCCAGTTCGGCTTCGGCGCCGAGATCGGCATCTCCACGCAGAAGCTGCACGCCAGGGGCCCGATGGGGCTGCCGGAGCTGACCAGCACCAAGTACATCGTCACCGGCGACGGACACGTACGCCGCTGACATCCGGGCGGCGGACGCACCGATCGGGGCATCTCACCCACCGGGAGAATTTCCCCGCCGTCTGCCCAAAACGACCCCCCAGGTCTAGTCTGGACCCGTGCCGGAGGACGTGGGGGGCACGCCGTTCCCGGACGGCAGGGAGCCCGACGACGACCACGACCGCGGGGTGTCGGACGAAGAGTTCGCCTCCGTGGTCTTCGACGAGGCCTTCGTACAGGCGGCCGCGGTGCACGAGCCGACCGCCGTCGAACGCCTCCTGGCCGCCGCGGAGGCCAGAGCCGAGGCCACCGAGGCGGAAGCGGCCCGCCGCGGCCGCAGCAGAGCCGAGCGCTACGACGACGGGTACGGCGAATTCGGCCATGATCCCGACCTCGACGACCCGGACGACGACCGCGACCCCCTCGACCGCCCCTACGGCGCCCCCGCGGCCTACGGCAAGCAGGCCCGCTGGCACCGGCCCGTCGCCTGGCTGCTCGCCCTCGCGATGGGCATCGGCATGGTCGCGCTGGCCTTCGCGGCCGTCTACCGGGGCGCCTCCTCGGGCAGCGGCCCGCAGCAGGTGCCCCCGCCCGCCTCGACCGGCCCCGAGCAGGGCGGCACCGCGACGCCCTCGGCCTCCGCCGACTACTCCCGGCCGGCCGTGCCGGTGCTTCCGCGCAGCCCCTGACCTGCCCGCCGACCGGCGCCAAGCTGTCCCAACTTGACCTGCACCGGTGCGTTTACGCGCCCTTCCGCAGACTCACTCTGAAGGTATGGCAGGGCTTGGCGGTCCGCCCGGAGGAACGCCCGAGGGCGCCCCCGGAGGCGGCGAGGACGAGTACCGATCCGTCGTCTTCGACGAATCGTTCGTGCGCGCTGCCCCGCTCCAGGAGTTCTCCGCCCAAGAACGCATCACCGACCACGCGCCCGCCGTGCGCCGCCGCCCGCCGCTGCGCCGGGCCGGACTGTCCCGGCAGGCGCTGATCCTCGTCCTGCTGATCGCCGTCGCCTTCGGCACCGCCATCTACATGGGCGTACGGCACCCCTACCAGGACCCCGCCGGGGAGCGGGCCGCCGAACCGGCGCGGATGACCCTCGTCCCGCTCGCGCCGCGGGACCGGGTGCCCGGCGCCGACGACGCCGCGTCCCTGTACGCGCACAGTCCCGCCGCGCACTTCAGGACCGCGGCCCAGGGTGTCCCGCTTCCTGGGGCCCGGCGCACGGCGCACTTCTCCGAGGACCAGGTGATGAACGCGCTCACCACCGCCAAGAACTACATCCTGCGCTCGGCCCTCGACCCGGACGTCCTCGGCGGCGGGGAGGTCCGCTCCGTGCGGGTGCTCCTCGACCCGGACCAGCTCCAGCAGTTCGACGAGAGCTTCGAGGGCCCCGCCGCGGACGGCCGACACGCGCCCACCGGATGGCTGATCCGCTTCGACCCCGCCCGCGCCGAGCTGGCCGACCCGCGGATCCGGGTGGACGGCAGCCTGCGGATCGTGGAGAGCGACGCGTCCACCCTGGAGGTCACCACCGACCACACCATGGTGTACGCGCTGCGGCCGGCCGGCGACGCGCGGGCCGAGGAGTCGCTGTTCACCGTCCGGCGCGAGCTGCGCCTCCGCTTCGACCGGGACGACCTGCGGCTGCACCAGACCCGGCTCGTCGCCTCCTACGTCCAGGCCGGGCCGCTGTCCTGCGCCGAGGACTCGGCGGACTACCTCCGCCCGCTGCTGGCCGGCCGGCAGGCCGGAACCGGCCTCCCCGCCGCCACCGACCCGTACACCTCGGACCGGGCCACCGCCCTGTGCGGCAGCCTCGCGCAGGGCGCCCGGCCGAAGGCGTGAGCCGGCCGAAGGACCGAGCCGGGCGGGGCGTCAGGCCCCGTCGCGCGGAGAGCCGTCCCGCGGGGACCGCGGACCGCCGCTCCCGTTGTCCCCGTCGCTCCCGTCGCTCCCGGGGCCCTCCGGTCCCCGCGAACCGCCGGAGCCCTCCGCCGGCCCGTCCCCGTCCTTGGGCGGCCTCGGCTGGGAGCCCGCGAAGCCCCCGAAGCCCCGCCGCATCCGGTCCCCGAGGTCGCCGGCGCCGCCCGCGATGTCGTTGACCAGCTTCATCAGCGGGTCCTTGGAGCTGCGCACGTGCGTGGCGTAGTGGGACGCGGACTCCCGGAAGGAGTCCCGCACCGAGGTGTCCTTGTCCTCGTCGCGGCGCGGGTAGTGGCCGTCCATGGTCCGCTGGTACTCGCGGGAGGCCGCCCACTTCTTCAGCTCGGCGGCCCGGACCGTGGTGAACGGGTGCGAGCGGGGCAGCACGTTGAGGATCTTCAGCACGGAGTCGCGCAGGTCGCCGCTGGCCTCGTACTCCTCGGCCTGCTCCAGGAAGGCGTCCACGTTCATCTCGTGCAGGTGATTGCCGCCCGCGATCTTCATCAGGCCCCGCATCGACGCCTGGAGGTCCTGGCCGACCAGCAGGCCCGCGCGGTCGGCGGACAGCTCCGACTTGCGGAACCACTCGCGCAGCGCGGTCACGATCGCCATGATCGCCACGTTGCCCAGCGGGATCCAGGCGACCCGGACGGCCAGCGAGGTCAGGAAGAGCAGGATGGTCCGGTAGACCGCGTGCCCGGACAGGGCGTGCCCGACCTCGTGCCCGACGACCGCCCGCATCTCCTCCTCGTCGAGCAGCTCGACCAGGCCCGTGGTGACGACGATGATCGGCTCGTCCAGGCCGATGCACATCGCGTTCGGAGCAGGGTCCTGCTTGACGTACATCGCGGGAACCTTCTCCAGGTCCAGGATGTAGCAGGCGTCGCGCAGCATGACGTTCAGATGGGCGAACTGCCGGTCCGAGACCCGCACCGAGTCGGACAGGAACAGCAGCCTCAGACTCCGCTCGGGCAGCAGGCCGCTCAGCGCCTTGAAGACCGTGTCGAAGCCGCTGAGCTTGCGCAGCGCCACCAGCGCGCTGCGGTCGGCCGGGTGCTCGTACGCACGCGAGGAGATGCCGGGGAAGCGCCTGCGCTGCCTGCTCGGCACGTGCTCGTGCCCGTTGTCGTGGCTGTCGGACATCTCTTCCCCCATATACGGATGTATGAAGATCTGTGACCTGTACGTATGTCTGGCCTTTGCGAACCCTTGTGCGGCCCTTTGCACCCCAGGAGCCGGGCCCAGCCTAGGCGGCGATACCGTGGACGGGCAGTACGTCGAAGGAGTCCACACCATGCAGCACCTCCCCCACACCGACTGGCTCGCCGGGGCCGCGACCGCCGCCGAGCAGCAGGGGCCGGGGAATCTGCTCCGGATCGTCCTGATCGTGATGGTGGTGGGCTGCGTGCTGACCGCGTGGTTCCTGCTGCGGGGGTACAAGCAGAAGGACGACTGAGGAGATCCGAAGGTTCCCCGGTCGCCCCGGTCCTCGCCCGCCCGCATACGATGAGCGGACGTCTTGTCCCGCCCACACCGGATAGGTCCTGCCGAAGATGAGCCTTCCCCTCAGCGCCGCCCAGTTCGTCACCCTCGCCGCCGAGGGCGGCGAGGAGCACGGCGGCAACCACGCGAGCCTCAGCCCCTACGTCACCGGCTTCGGTGCGCTGATCGTCCTGCTGCTTCTGCTGTGGATCACCACCCGGTTCAACCGCGACCGCTGAGCGGGCGGTTCCGTGGGCGCGACCGGGTCGCTCCGGGCGGGCCGGTAGGGTCTGCTCGCATGGGAGAGCACGACACGCCTACCGGCCCGGCGCACGCGCCGGCGCGCGGCACGCAGAACGCGGTGCCCGCCCGCGCCCCCGGCCCGGTCAACGGTCCGGGCGACGGCCCGACGTCGGGCAAGCGACGCCTGGGCGTCATGGGCGGCACCTTCGACCCGATCCACCACGGACACCTCGTGGCGGCCAGTGAGGTCGCCGCGCAGTTCCAGCTCGACGAGGTGGTGTTCGTGCCGACCGGGCAGCCGTGGCAGAAGAGCCACCGCGCGGTCTCCGCGGCCGAGGACCGCTATCTGATGACGGTCGTCGCGACCGTGGAGAACCCGCAGTTCTCGGTCAGCCGCATCGACATCGACCGCGGCGGCCCCACCTACACCGTCGACACCCTCCGCGACCTGCACGCCCTCAACCCGGACGCGGACCTGTTCTTCATCACCGGGGCCGACGCCCTCGCCCAGATCCTCACCTGGCGCGACAGCGAGGAGCTGTTCTCCCTCGCCCACTTCATCGGCGTCACCCGGCCCGGCCACACCCTCACGGACGCCGGACTCCCCAAGGGCGGCGTCTCGCTGGTCGAGGTCCCCGCCCTCGCCATCTCCTCCACGGACTGCCGTGCGAGAGTCGCCAAGGGCGATCCCGTCTGGTACCTGGTGCCCGACGGAGTCGTGCGCTACATCGACAAACGCCGGCTGTACCGCGGCGAGTGAGCCGAGAGGGGCACCGGTGAACGACGGATACGACCCGGGACACGGCGACGACCAGTACGAACTCGTCGGCTACGACGAGTACGGCCGCCCCGTGTACCGCCAGGCCCAGGGGCCCGCCCAGGGCCAGGTCCCGCCCCAGCCCGGCGGGCAGCAGCAGTACGACCCGTACGCGCAGCAGCAGGGACAGCAGTACGCGCAACAGCACGGACAGCACGGGCTCCAGGGGCAGCAGCAGTACGGGCAGCAGGGCTACGGCTACGACCCGTACGCCACGGGCACCCAGCAGCCCGTGCAGCAGCCCTACGACCCCTACGGCTCCCAGGGCGGCTACGACACCGGTCAGCAGCCCCCGCAGCCGCCCGCGCCCGGCTACGACGCCTACGGCGGCCACCCCGGCGCCCCGCACGGCGGCGGCCCGGCCCCGCAGCAGCCGTACGACCCCTACGGCCGGGCCGCGAGCAGCGGCCCGCAGCCGCGGGTCGCCGAGCAGACCGCCCACATCCCGCAGCAGGCGGGCCCGGCCGGGCAGCGGGAGCGGACGGACACCGACGAGCCCTCGGCCGCCGACGGCGGGGACTACCGCACTGAGCAGTTCGCCTTCGTCGAGGAGCCGGCCGGCGACTCCGAGGACGTCATCGACTGGATGAAGTTCACGGAGAACCGCACCGAACGCCGCGAGGAGGCCCGCCGGCGCGCACGCTCGCGCATCGTCGCCCTGGTCGTCGTCCTCGCGCTGGTCGCGGTCGGCGGCGTCGGCTACCTCTGGTACGCCGGGAAGCTGCCCGGCGTGTCCTCCTCCGACGACAAGAGCGGCGGTACGACGACGGCGGGCGCCCAGAAGCGCGACGTGATCGCCGTCCACCTGCACGACACCAAGGGCGGCGGCACCTCCACCGCGCTGCTCGTCAACAACACCACCACCAAGCAGGGCACCGCCGTGCTGGTGCCCAACGCGCTCGCCCTGACCGGCGACGACGGCAGCACCACCACGCTCGCCAAGTCCGTCGACGACTCGGGTCCCGACGCGACCCGTACCTCCCTCGACTCGGCCCTCGGCACCGACATCGAGGGCACCTGGCGCCTGGACACCCCCTACCTCCAGATCCTCGTCGACCTGGTCGGCAACATCGACGTCGACACCGACGCCGACGTGCCCGACCCCGAGGCCAAGGACAAGGGCAAGGGCGCGGCACCCCTCGTGCACAAGGGCGAGGGCCAGACCCTCAGCGGCAAGATGGCCGTCGCCTACGCCACCTACAGCGCCAAGGGCGAGGAGGCCAACGCCCAGCTCCAGCGGTTCGGGCAGGTCATGCAGGGCGTCCTGCGCAAGCTGTCCTCCGACCCGCAGGCCGCGACGACCACCGTCCAGACCCTCGGGCTGATCCTCGACCCGCCGCTGACCGAGAAGGACCTCGGCACCTTCCTCGCCGGGCTCTCCGACCGCGCCAAGGGCGGCGACTTCAAGACCGCGCTGCTGCCCGTCCAGGACGACGGCCGGCTCAGCGCCGAGGCCAGTGACAGCGTCGTCAAGGACGTCCTCGGCGGCACCGCCAAGAGCCCCGACAAGGACGCGGCGGTCAGCGTCTCGGTCCGCAACGCCACCGGCGACGAGGACCGCACCGGCAAGGCCCGCGTGGTCCTCCTCAACGGCGGCTTCACCTTCGTGTCCGGCGGCACCGCCTCCGGCACCGAGGCCACGTCGGAGGTCGTCTACGCGGACGCCGCCGACAAGGAGAACGCCGTCCAGGTCGCCAAGACCCTGGGCCTGCCCACCGACTCCGTCTCGAAGGGGAAGGTCTCCGCGAACGCGCGGGTGTCGGTGGTGCTCGGCCAGGACTACAAGCCGGCGTCTTAGGGCCGGCGGACGGGGCGGACGGGGCGGACGGTTTTTCCGCGTGGGCCCGTGTCGGCGGTCGTGAGACCCTTGAGGTCAACCGACCGCCGACCCGAAAGCCAGGCAGTGACCGCGACCGACCGCTCCATCGAACTCATCAACGCCGCCGCACAGGCGGCGGCCGACAAGCTCGCGCACGACATCATCGCCTACGACGTCAGCGACGTGCTGTCGATCACGGACGCCTTCCTGCTGGCCTCCGCACCCAACGACCGCCAGGTCAAGTCCATCGTCGACGAGATCGAGGAGCGGCTGAACAAGGAGCTGGGTGCCAAGCCGGTGCGCCGCGAGGGCGACCGCGAGGCCCGCTGGGTCCTGCTCGACTACGTCGACATCGTCGTCCACGTCCAGCACAGCGAGGAGCGCGTCTTCTACGCCCTGGAGCGGCTGTGGAAGGACTGCCCCGAGCTGGACCTGCCCGCCGACGCCAAGGAGACCCGCGGCAAGGCGGAGGAGCACGCCAAGCTCCAGGCCGCCGAGGAGGCGACGCGGACCGACGAGGACTGGCGATGAGCGCCACCGGCGAGGTGACGGCCGGCAAGCCCGGCCGCGGCCGGCGCGTCATCCTCTGGCGGCACGGCCAGACCGCGTGGAACGTGGAGCGCCGCTTCCAGGGCAGCACGGACGTCGAGCTGACCGGGACCGGCGTCGCCCAGGCCCGCCGTGCGGCCGGACTGCTCGTGCACCTGCGGCCCGACGCGATCGTCGCCTCCGACCTCGTGCGCGCCGCGGACACGGCCGCCGAGCTGTCCGTGCTCACCGGCCTCGAGGTCACCCTGGAGGAGGGCCTGCGGGAGACCTACGCGGGCGTCTGGCAGGGGCTGACCCACGACGAGATCATCGCCCGGCACGGCGACGAGTACGCGGCCTGGAAGCGCGGCGAGCCCGTGCGCCGCGGCGGCGGCGAGCTGGAGACCGAGGTCGCCGACCGCGCGGCCCCCGTGGTGCTCCGGCACGCCGAGAAGCTCCCCGAGGACGGCACCCTCGTCGTGGTCAGCCACGGCGGCACGATCCGCACCACCATCGGCCGCCTGCTCGGCCTGGAACCGCACAGCTGGGAGAGCCTCGGCGGCCTCACCAACTGCTGCTGGTCCGTCCTGGGCGAGGGCGCCCGCGGCTGGCGCCTGCTGGAGCACAACGCGGGCACGCTGCCGGAACCGGTCCTCGGCGACGACGTCTGAGCCGTCTCCGGCGGGCCGGGACCCGGATTTCACTTTCCGGCAGGTCGCAGGCTAAAGTTCTTCTTGTTCGCCCCGCCGAGCGGAGCGAGCGAAGAGAAGGACCATGCGGCCCGGGTCGCGTGGCACCAGGGGCTATAGCTCAGTTGGTAGAGCGCCTGCATGGCATGCAGGAGGTCAGGAGTTCAATTCTCCTTAGCTCCACAGCCCACGGACGAATCCCGTCCCCTTCGGGGGGCGGGATTTTTCGTCTCCGCCCGCTTGAGCAACACGCGTCCCACAGGCGTATACGTCAATGGACTCCGTGTCCGGACCGGTACTGAGGCGTCGCTGACCGGGTCGGCCCGGTCGTGGCAGAATCAAACGGCCGGAAGGGGACCGCGGCCCGACGGGAGGGAGTGGCGATGCCTGGGAGCATCCTCGAGGAGGTCGGTCACCTCCTCGGCGGAGCGGTGGCGAGGAACACGCTCACCCGTCTCAGCTGCCCTTCCTGCGGATCCGGGCACGTGGCCCAAGTCCTCGGCGACAACGGCGGAATCTCTTACGTGTGCACGGCCTGCGGCCACAGCTGGAGCTGAGCGATGGGTGCACACAGGCGGAAGTGCGACTGGTGCGGCAGCGGCACGCCCATCGTGCGCGACATGGAGCCGGTCAACCCCGACTACCAGTACTGGTGCGAGGAATGCGCGCGGGCGCTGATCATAAAGGGCGACCCCATCGAGACGTACCGCGAACTCGAGGGCGAGCCGATCTACGGCCGGCTCCTCGAGGAGCACTGCACGCTCAAGCGGTTCTACTCGTTCGTGACGGCCTGACGTCCTGACGGCCCGACGCCTCGTCGAACCCGCAAGAGGGCGAAACGGGCAAAGCGGAAACGATTTGGTGTTGTGCCCGGTCGACCGTGTAATGTTGGCGTCGCCGCCGGGGAGACCGGGCGGCGGAAAACAAGGGGCTATAGCTCAGTTGGTAGAGCGCCTGCATGGCATGCAGGAGGTCAGGAGTTCAATTCTCCTTAGCTCCACAATCACACAGACGAACCCCCCGGATCTTCGGTCCGGGGGGTTCGTCCGTCTCCGGCCTCAGCGGCCGAGCGCCCGGCGGCCGCGGCCCTGGGACAGCACCGGCAGGTTGGTGCGCGAGGACGGCGCCTGCGTGCGGGTGTCCTCCTCGATGCGCAGCGCCAGCGCCGGGCAGCGGCGCACCGCGCGCACCGCCTTGGCCTCCGCGAAACGGGGCACCTCGGCCTGCGCGACGGTCGGGAAGCCGTCGGCGCCGAGCTGGAAGACCTCCGGCAGGATGTCGGCGCACAGCCCGTGGCCCCGGCACAGCGTCCAGTCGACGTAGATCTTCTGCCGGCTGGGGCCGTTCTCCTCCCCGCCGCCCGGGACGCCCGTGGGTGCCCTGCCTCCCTCGAAGAGCGGCAGGACGCCCTCCACGGGCCGCCCGCAGCCGTTGCCGAGGACATGGGCGGCCAGGTCGTCCGTGAACGCCTTGACGGTCGACTCCAGGAACATCGCCGAGCCGTCCGGGTGCGAACAGGCGCCGCGCCGCTTCACGTTCCTCGCGACCTGCTTGACCGCCTCCAGGGCGGCCGGGCCGCCGCCGTTGAGGATGTCCTCGAGGCCCCGCGCGGCGGCCGGCAGGCCCAGATAGCAGGGCCCGCACTGGCCGGCGCTCTCCTCCGCCAGCCACTGCGCCACCCGCAGCGACTCGCCCAGCGGGCAGGTGTCCTGACCGATCGGCAGGATCGCGCCCGCGCCGAGCGAGCCGCCGACCTGTTGCAGCGAGTTGCGCGAGACGATCGCCTCGTCCACGGTCGCCGCGTCGATCCACTTGCCGTGGTAACCGCCGGTCAGCACGCCCTGCGGCACCGGCGGGGCGCCGGCCAGCTGAAGGACGTAGCGCAGCGGCACGCCCGTCGGCACCTCGATCACCATGGGCCGGGCCACCGCGCCGGAGACGGTGAGCATCACGGTGCCCGGCTCGTCGTACAGGCCGGTGTTGCCGTAGCGCTCCGGGCCGATGCGGGCGGCGATCGCCAGCTGGGCGAAGGTCTCGGCGTTGGACAGCAGGGTCGGGGCGCCGCCGACGCCGCTCCTGGAGGCGCTCACCTTGCGGCCGGGCGGGATGGCCGGGCCGCCGTCGATGGAGCGGATCAGCGAGGCCGCCGCGCCGGTGACCATGCGCACCGGATTGCGCTGCACGCGCGCGCGGAGGGCGGACCGGCGGCCGTTGCTCAGGCCGCGCTCGGCGAGGGCGGCCTCCATGGAGCGCTGCGTGGACTCGCGGGTGACCCCGATGACCAGCGTGCGGGCGCCCATGGCCTCGGCGCACAGCAGCGCGCCGTCCAGGATCAGGTGCGGGGCGCGGTTGATCAGCACCGTGTCCTTGCGGCAGGCCGGCTCGTCCTCGCTGCCGTTGACGACCACGACCGGCCGTACGCCGCGCTTGATCGCCGCCTCGGCGACCGAGCGCAGCTTCTTGTGGAAGGGGAAGCCCGCGCCGCCGCGGCCCTTCAGGCCGATGCGTTCGGAGAGCTGCGCGAGCTGCTCCCCGCCCATCGGTTCGAGCGGGCCGTGCACCTTGAGGTGCATCGGCAGATCAAGCCGCTCGACAAGGTCGAAGCCCGACGTGAGCTGGGGAAGCCCGACCACGCGGACCTCTGGGACGTCGGGCAGGGCCTCGTTCACTAAAAGCCTCCGGAAGGCGTGTTCCAAGGTTCACCGGAACCCGGTGCGTCGAAGTCGCGGGGCGACGACGGCGCACCGGGGGTTGGTTCAGGGGTGGGACCGCTGTTGTACGTGTCGTTCGGGTAGTACGTGTCGTGGACCGCGTTCGTCTCACGGGTGTCGTACACGTCACTCGATCCGTAGCCCGGGGCGTACGGCGACGCGTAGGGCGCGGAGGGGGTCCCGGAGGGGCCCGCGGCGTCCGTGTCGCCGTAGACCGGGATGGTGTGTCCCGTGTCGCTGAGCGGGTCGTAGTGCGACGGGGGTGCCTCGCCGACCGGGGGCGGCGACGGTATGGGCCAGCTGCCCGAGGTGCTGCCACCGCTGTCGACGACGGGCATGGCCGCGGTGGGCCACAGGTCCGGCTGCGGCGGGGCGGCGGACGCGGCCGGGTCGGCCGTCAGCGGCGGCCGGCGCGCGCCGCCGGAGGGGCCGGACACGGCGCGGTAGGCCGCCGCGAAGCCGCCCGCGGGCTCCGGGGGAGTGAGGCGCTCCGCGGGCTCGTACAGCCGCGCGGACGGGGACGCGCCGCGTGACCGGGACGCCCCGGCGCGCTCGTGGCCCGGCAGGGCGGCGGTGTCCCTCGGCCGCCGCTGCGCCCTCTCGTCGAGCTCCTCGCCGTCCTCGCGCTCTTCGCGGGCGAGCCGGTCCCCGGTGCCGAGGAGGCCGGCGATCCGGTCGGCGACCTTGCGCTTGACCGGGCGGGGCGCCGCACGCAGCGCCAGGGCCGCCATGACGCCGACCACGGACAGGGCGTACAGGATCGTGAAGACCGGCTTCGCCGCTCGACCCGCGTAGAGCCCGTGCAGCAGGGCCAGGCACCAGGCCGGGTAGGCCAGCATGTGCATCGCCCGCCAGCGGGCCGCCACGGGGGCCGGGGACGCGAAGCGGTTGCGCAGTGCTCCGGTGACCCCCACGAAGATCATGAGCATGCTGGCCAGGGTGCCGAAGCCGATGAGGACGGCCCGGCCGCCGAACGACTCGTCGTCCGTGGCCAGGAGCCCGAACGGGAGGACCGCGGCGACCCAGGTGGTGTGGTCGAGGACGAGTTTGACCACGATGTGCACCAGAAGGAACACGACCGAGGCGACCGCGGTGACCCGGTGCACCGCCTGGGCCAGGATCCGCTGCCGGGTGTCGAGGACGATCCGGTCCTGGGCGAGCAGGCCCCAGATCACCGAGCAGCTGAGGAAGACCAGGGAGAGGACGCCGGCGCCGAAGTTGAGGAACTGGGCGAAGGTGTCGTCCACCGTGCTGTCGTTCGTCACCACGGCAGGCCTCCCCACGTCAGGGACGTGAGGAAAGGCGGCGAGCTGTTGTCGCGAGGGTGGATCGGGGGAGGGTTCATGGGGGCGACTCCGGAGCGGTTCGGGAAAGCGGTCCCGCTGCCGCACTCTAAGTGGCGCCATACCCGTGGGTAGGTGGTTTGAGTTATTGCGTTGTTATCAAATGACGGCGCGCTCGTGACGGCGTCCCTTAGTGGTCGTTACGCGAAGTAACCTTTGACTTTGGTTCAGATCGACCTCCGGTTTCCGGATCTCGGACGCCGGATTCCGGTGCTCCTCAAGCCCGGGAGCGGCCCGGTCGGCGACTGCGGTACCCTGACGCCATGCGTGCCGTACGCCTTCTGCTTAGCGAGCCGCGCTGATCAGTCCCGACCCCGGTCGTAGTCCGGTGGCCGGAATCGGCGCGGCGTCCCCTCCTGTGCGAGGGGATTTCTCATTTCCCGGCCCTCGCAGCCGCTGGTCATGAAGGTCGCAGCCGCTGGCAGAGACGATCGATGGAGCTTTGAGGATCATGAGCGAGACGAACCCCGCGGCGACCGCCCCTGTGTCGGCGGACGCCGCGCCGCACCGCTACACGGCTGCCATGGCCGCCGAGATCGAGGCACGCTGGCAGGACTTCTGGGACGCCGAGGGGACGTACGCCGCGCCGAACCCCAAGGGTGACCTGGCGGGCGACCCGGAGCTGGTCGCCAAGCCCAAGAAGTTCATCATGGACATGTTCCCGTACCCGTCCGGTGCGGGCCTGCACGTCGGTCACCCTCTGGGGTACATCGCCACCGACGTCTTCGCCCGCTTCCAGCGGATGACCGGCCACAACGTCCTGCACACCCTGGGCTTCGACGCCTTCGGCCTGCCCGCCGAGCAGTACGCCGTGCAGACCGGCACGCACCCGCGCGTGTCCACCGAAGCCAACATGGAGAACATGAAGTCCCAGCTGCGCCGGCTGGGACTGGGCCACGACAAGCGCCGGTCGTTCGCCACGATCGACCCCGAGTACTACAAGTGGACCCAGTGGATCTTCCTGCAGATCTTCAACTCCTGGTACGACGACGAGGCGCAGAAGGCCCGCCCGATCACCGAGCTGGTCGCGCAGTTCGAGTCCGGTGAGCGGGAGGTCCCGGGCCACGCGGGCCGGGCGTGGAGCAGCCTGACCGGGACCGAGCGCGCCGACGTCCTGGGCGAGTACCGCCTGGCCTACGCCTCCGACGCGCCGGTCAACTGGTGCCCCGGACTGGGCACCGTGCTGGCCAACGAGGAGGTCACGGCCGACGGCCGCTCCGAGCGCGGCAACTTCCCCGTCTTCAAGTCCAAGCTGCGCCAGTGGAACATGCGGATCACCGCCTACGCCGACCGGCTGCTGGACGACCTGGACGCGCTGGACTGGCCCGAGGCGATCAAGCTGCAGCAGCGCAACTGGATCGGCCGCTCCGAGGGCGCCCGCGTCGACTTCCCGATCGACGGCGAGCGCATCACCGTCTTCACCACCCGCCCCGACACCCTGTTCGGCGCGACCTACATGGTGCTGGCGCCCGAGCACCCGCTGGTCGAGAAGTTCACCCCGGACGCCTGGCCCGAGGGCACGCACGACGCGTGGACCGGCGGCCACGCCACCCCGGCCGAGGCCGTCGCCGCCTACCGCGCGCAGGCCGCCTCGAAGTCCGACGTCGAGCGGCAGGCCGAGGCCAAGGACAAGACCGGCGTCTTCATCGGCGCGTACGCGACCAACCCGGTCAACGGCGAGCAGGTCCCGGTCTTCATCGCCGACTACGTGCTGATGGGGTACGGCACCGGCGCGATCATGGCCGTCCCGGCGGGCGACCAGCGCGACTTCGAGTTCGCCCGCGCCTTCGAGCTGCCGATCCGCTGCATCGTCGAGCCGACCGACGGCCGCGGCACCGACACCTCGACGTGGGAGGACGCCTTCGGGTCGTACGACGCGAAGATCATCAACTCGTCCAGCGCCGGCTCCAGTTCCGGCTCCTCGGGCGAGGGCGTCACCCTGGACGGCCTGCCCGTCGTCGAGGCCAAGGAACGCATCACCGAGTGGCTGGAGCGCACCGGCGCCGGTGCGGGCACCGTCAACTTCCGCCTGCGCGACTGGCTGTTCAGCCGCCAGCGCTACTGGGGCGAGCCCTTCCCCATCGTCTACGACGAGGACGGCACCGCCCACCCCCTGCCCGCGTCGATGCTGCCCCTGGAGCTGCCCGAGGTCGAGGACTACTCCCCGCGCACCTTCGACCCGGACGACGCCGACACCGAGCCCGAGACCCCGCTGTCCCGAAACGAGGACTGGGTCAACGTCACCCTGGACCTGGGCGACGGCCGCGGCCCGCGCAAGTACCGCCGCGAGACCAACACCATGCCCAACTGGGCCGGCTCCTGCTGGTACGAACTGCGCTACCTGGACCCGCACAACGGCGAGCAGCTGGTCGACCCCGAGATCGAGCAGTACTGGATGGGCCCGCGCGAGGGCCTGCCGCACGGCGGCGTCGACCTGTACGTCGGCGGCGCCGAGCACGCCGTGCTGCACCTGCTGTACGCCCGCTTCTGGTCCAAGGTCCTGTTCGACCTGGGGCACGTCTCCTCGGCCGAGCCGTTCCACAAGCTGTTCAACCAGGGCATGATCCAGGCCTACGTCTACCGGGACGGCCGCGGCATCGCGGTGCCGGCCGCCGAGGTCGAGGAGCGCGACGGCGCCTACTACTACCAGGGCGAGAAGGTCTCCCGGCTGCTGGGCAAGATGGGCAAGTCCCTGAAGAACGCGGTCACCCCCGACGAGATCTGCGCCGAGTACGGCGCCGACACCCTGCGCCTGTACGAGATGGCGATGGGCCCCCTGGACGTCTCCCGGCCGTGGGACACCCGCGCGGTGGTGGGCCAGTTCCGGCTGCTGCAGCGGCTGTGGCGCAACGTCGTCGACGAGAACACCGGCGAGCTGTCCGTGGCCGACGTCGCGGAGGGCGACATCGACGCCGGCACCCTGCGCGCCCTGCACAAGGCCGTCGACGGCGTGCGGCAGGACCTGGAGGGCATGCGGTTCAACACCGCCATCGCCAAGGTCACCGAGCTGAACAACCACCTGACCAAGGCCGGGGGCCCGGTCCCGCGGTCGGTCGCCGAGCGCCTGGTGCTGCTGGTCGCGCCGCTGGCCCCGCACGTCGCCGAGGAGCTGTGGCGCAAGCTGGGGCACGCGTCCTCGGTGGTCCACGAGGACTTCCCGGTCGCCGACCCGGCCTACGTCGTCGACGAGACCGTGACCTGCGTCGTCCAGATCAAGGGCAAGGTCAAGGCCCGCCTGGAGGTCGCCCCCTCCATCTCCGACGACGACCTGGAGAAGGCGGCGCTGGCCGACGAGAAGGTCGTGGCCGCGCTGGGCGGGGCCGGGATCCGGAAGGTGATCGTGCGGGCGCCGAAGCTGGTGAACATCGTGCCGGCGTAGGCGTAGGCGTAGGCGTAGGCGTAGGCGTAGGCGGAGACCGGGGCCGGTCGGGAGGCGCTTCGCGGCGTCCCCTAGGGGCGGGCTCGGGGTCCGGTACGGGCAGGTTCGGGGTTCTCACGGAACCCTGGGCCTGCCCGCTGCGTTTACCGTGGAAGAGCGGCGCGACGTGTGCCGCGGACCGCCGGTGCGCGGGCCGGACGTCCGAAGGAGGAGCCTCGTGGAAGCAGCGCTCACAGTGTTCGCCCTGCTCTTCCTGCTCGCCGTCGTGCTGGGTGTCTACGCCACGGTGAAGGCCGTCGGCGCCGCCAAGCGCAGCGTGGACCGCGGCATCACACAGGCCCGCCGCACCGTCGAGGACCACACCCTGCGGGCCAAGTCCCTGGTCCAGGTGGGGCCGGCGGCCGAGCTGGCACAGCTGCGGCTGACGCTGCGCACCTCCATGCGGGCCACGCAGGACGCGCTGCACGCGCGCGTGGCGGAGGACGAGTCCCTCAAGGAGTCCCTCGCCCTCTTCGAGCGGCTCAGCGCACACGGCTTCGAGCTGGACGGCGAGCTGCGGCGGCTGGAGTCCGAGCCGGACCGCGCCACCCTCGCCGAGCGCCTGCCCGGACTGCGCGAGCGCACCGAGCGCATCACACAATCGGCCGACGCCCTGCGCTGGGCGGCCCGCGACCGCGCCCACCGCTTCGCGGACGACGACCTGGACTCGCTGAGCGCCCAGATCGACGTGGAGGCCGGTGCGCTGCGGCACTGGACGCAGACGACGCCGACGGAGGCCGGGACGGAGCCGACGGCGGGGCCGGCCGCCGCGCCGCCGTCCTGGCCCGAGGCCCCGCCCGCCGACGCCGCGTCCGCCCGGCAGACCTGGCCGGACTCCCCGGCGCGGGAGCCCGCGGAGGCGGACACCGCCCGCCCCGCCATCACCCCGCCCGCCGCGCCTCCCGTGTACCCCTGGCAGAAGAAGGCCCGCCCCGAGAGCACGACCTGACGCGGCGTGGGCCGACCGGCTCGTCCGGCCGGCCGGCCCGTCCCGTCGAGCCCGGCACGGCCCTGTGAACGCCCGGTCGACGAGGCCGGACTGCCGTACGGGCACTACGCCAGGTAACCTCCAGCTCATGTCCCGCCATGTCGCTATCGTCACGGATTCAACGGCCTACCTCCCGGCCCGGACGATGGAGCGGCACGGCATCACCGCGGTACCCCTGACCGTCGTCCTGGGCGACCGGGCCCTGGAGGAGGGCACCGAGATCTCCACCCGCTCCCTCGCCCAGGCCCTCCAGAAACGCCGGCCGGTCACCACCTCCCGCCCCAGCCCCGAACTCTTCGCCGAGACCTACCGCCGGATCGCCGAGTCCGGCGCCGACGGCATCGTCTCCCTCCACCTGTCCGCCGAGCTCTCCGGCACGCACGACGCGGCCGTCGTCGCGGCGCGCGGGGCATCGATCCCGGTGCGGGTAGTGGACACCGGGATGATCGCGATGGCCCTGGGCTTCTGCGCGCTGGCCGCCGCGGAGACGGCGGAGGCGGGCGGCACGGTGGACGAGGCCGTCACCGCCGCCGAGAAGCGGGCCGCGGGCACCTCCGCCTACTTCTACGTCGACACCCTCGACTATCTGCGCCGGGGTGGCCGGATCGGGGCGGCCCAGGCGCTGTTCGGCTCCGCGCTCGCCGTGAAGCCGCTCCTCCAGCTGGAGGGCGGCCGCATCGAACCCCTGGAGAAGGTGCGGACGGCGTCGAAGGCCATCGCCCGGCTCGAGGAGATCGCCGCCGACCGCGCGGGCAGCGCGCCCGTCGACGTCGCCGTCCACCATCTCGCCGCCCCGGACCGGGCGTCGGCCCTGGCGGACCGCCTGCGGGAGCGGGTGCCCGGGCTGGCCGACCTGCACGTGAGCGAGGTCGGCGCGGTGATCGGCGCGCACACGGGGCCGGGGCTGCTGGGGGTCGTGGTCTCGCCGCGGTGAGCGCCTGCCGGGTCACCCGTGAGGGGGCCGGAGTTTTCCACAACCGGTGGGTAGTCCCCGGGAATTGACCATGATCATCGCGAGGGTGCCGGGGTGCCCGATCCTCGTCGCATGGCTCTTCGATCACGCTCACGTACCGCGTCCGCGACCAGCGGCCCGGGCCGCGCCCCGGCCTCCGACGGCCGCCTCGCCCACCGCCGCGTACCCGGCTCCCCCTCTCACGCCCGCCCCCGTCCCCCCGCTCGGCACGGCCGCCGGCACGCACCGCCGGAGGAGCTGCGGCAAAGGGCGGAGGCGCTCTTCGGGGAGCGCACCGAGCACGCCGGACAGGAGGGGACGGAGGGGACGCAGGGGACGCAGGGCGAGTCGGGCAAGGGGCCGCCGTTGCCCGGGGCCGATGCCACCGATGCCATTGGTGCGCCCGATGTCGCAGCTGTCCCGGCTGTCCCGGCTGCCCATGGTGCGCTTGAGGCCCCCGGCGTCACGCGCATCGGTGACTCCGGGGGAGCCACGACGACCTGGCGGGAGCGGACCGGGCAGGCACTGCGGGAGCGGATGCCGTTGTGGTTGCAGACCCGCTGCGGCCTGGAGCGGCGCAGCGTGGTCGCGCTTTCCGTGCTGCTCGTCGTCGCGGCGGTCTTCGCGGTGCAGCACTTCCGGTCCGGCCGCGCCCAGCCCGTGGCGGCACCCGAGGTGGTCCGGGAGGCGGCGGCGTACGGAGCGGCGACATCGGGGCCGGCGACCGGGGACCGCGCCACGGCCAAGGAGCCCGAGCCGGGTGCCGCGCCCACGACCGGCGCCGGGGCCGGTGCCGGGGCCGAGATCGTGGTGGACGTCGGCGGCAAGGTCCGCAAACCCGGCGTTCACAGCCTTCCGGCGGGTTCCCGCGTCGAGGACGCCCTGCGAGCCGCCGGAGGCGTGAAGCCCGGCACGAAGACCGACGGACTGAACCGGGCCCGCTTCCTGGTGGACGGCGAGCAGGTGATGGTCGGAGCGTCCGCGCCCGCGCCCCCGCCGGGACCGGGGACTGCTTCCGGCGGACAGGCGGGAGCAGGGCCCGCCGCACCCGTCTCCCTCAACACGGCGACCACCGACCAGCTCGACACCCTCCCGGGCGTCGGCCCGGTCCTCGCCCAGCACATCATCGACTACCGCACCCAACACGGCGGCTTCCGCTCGGTGGACGAACTGCGCGAGGTCAACGGCATCGGCGAGCGCCGCTTCGCCGACCTGCGGGACCTCGTACGGCCATGAACACGGACGTGACCCGTGCGGGCAGGCGGGACGGGACCCCCGGGGCTGAGGAGCAGCCGCTCACGAGGCCCCCGCGTGCCGTCGTGCACGCCGCCTCCGGTCACCGGCTGGGCGCGGCCCATCCCCGGCAGGAGGGCCCCGCGGACCTGCGCCTGGTGCCACCCGCTCTGGCGGCGTGGGCGACGGCGGCGCTGGTGCTGGACGCGCCGGCGGGCTGGGCGGTGGGCGTGGTGACGGGCAGCCTCCTCCTGGCCGGAGCACTGCTGCTGGCGGCGCCGCGCGGACGCCCCCACGTACCGGTCGCCGCCCTGTTGCTCTGCGTCGCCGCGTCCGCCGGCTCGGCCGCACTGCACGGCGCGGACCTGCGCCGGGGGCCCGTGCCGGAGCTGGCGCGGCGGTACGCCACCGTCACCGCGGAGGTGGAGGTCACGGCCGACCCCCGCCTCACCCGGCCACGCGTCAGGGGCGACCGCGCCGTGCCGCCCACGGTGCTGATCGAGGCCGACGTGCGGAGGGTGACGGAGAGGGACGGGCGGGCGGTGACGACCCGGACGCCGGTCCTCGTACTCGTGGATGTCGGCGAGTCCCGCACCGAGGCCGCCTCGTCCCGCTGGCTGAACCTGCTGCCGACCACCCGGTTCAAGGTCACCGCCCGTCTGTCGCCCCCGAGGACGCGCGGCGACCGGATCGCCGCGGTACTGCGTGTCCGGGCCGGCCGGCGGACACCGGAGACGACGGCGAAGCCCTCGACGGCGCAACGCCTGGCGGGCCGGTTGCGGTCCGGCCTGCGCGAGGCGACCGAGGACCTGCCGACGGACGCGAGGGCGCTGCTGCCGGGCCTGGTCGTCGGAGACACCTCACGCGTCACGCCCGAGTTGGAGGAGGCGTTCAAGGAAACCGACCTCACGCACACGCTCGCGGTGTCCGGCGCCAACTTCACCATCGTGCTCGCCCTGCTCCTCGGCCCGCCGGGCCTGGCCCAGCGCAGCGAGCGCCGAGGCCTGGCGCCCCGCCTCGGCCTCCACCTGCGCACGACCGCGCTGCTCGGCGGCCTGCTCGCGTCGGCCTTCGTCGTCGTGTGCCGTCCCGACCCGAGCGTGCTGCGGGCGGCGGCCTGCGGCTCCGTCGCGCTGCTCGCTCTGGCCACCGGGCGCCGCAGATCGCTCCTGCCGGCCCTCGCGACCGCGGTACTGCTCCTGGTGCTCTACGACCCCTGGCTGGCCCGGAGTTACGGCTTCCTGCTCTCCGTGCTGGCCACGGGGGCGCTGCTCACGCTCGCTCCACGGTGGAGCGCGTCGCTGCGCCGGCGCCGGGTGCCGCCCCGGCTCGCCGAGGCGCTGGCCGCCGCGGGTGCCGCGCAGGCCCTGTGCGCGCCGGTCGTCGCGGTGCTGTCGGCGCGGGTGAGCCTGGTGGGGGTGCCGTGCAACCTGCTGGCGGAGTTCGCGGTGGCCCCGGCCACCGTGCTCGGCTTCGCGGCACTGGCGACGGCGCCGCTGGCGATGCCGCTGGCCAAGAGCCTTGCCTGGTGCGGAGGCTGGCCGGCCGAGTGGATCGCCGGAATCGCCCACGCCGGCGCCCGGCTGCCGGGCGCGGGGGTGGACTGGCCGGGCAGCTGGGCCGGGGCGGCGCTGCTCGCTCTGGTCACGGTGGGCGGGCTGCTGGCCGGCCGACGCCTGCTGCGGCACTCCTGGTGGTGCGGCCTCTGCGCCCTGCTGCTGATCCTCGTGGTGGTGCAGCCGCCCCCGCTGGCCCGGGTGATCAAGGGCTGGCCCCCGCCGGACTGGCGGATGGTGATGTGCGACGTCGGCCAGGGCGACGCGCTGGTCCTCGCGGCGGGCGAGGGGACGGCCGTCGTCGTGGACACGGGCCCCGACCCCGCCCTGGTCGACCACTGCCTGCGCTCCCTCGGCATCACCCGCGTCCCCCTCGTGCTGCTGACCCACTACCACGCCGACCACGTGGCCGGGCTGCCCGGAGTACTGCGGGGCCGCTCGGTGGGCGCGATCGGGACGACCGCCCTCGAGGAGCCCGCCGACCAGGCCGAGTTCGTCCGTCGGCAGGCAACGGCCCGGCACATCCCCCTGCGACACGCGTCCGCCGGGGAACAGCGGCGCTCCGGCCCGCTGTCCTGGCAGGTGGTGTGGCCCCCGCCGAGCCCACCGACCACCACGGCACCGGGCACGGAAGGCGGCCCCAACGACGCCAGCGTCACCCTCCTGGTCCGCACGGCGGGCATCCGCCTGCTCCTCCTCGGCGACCTGGAACCCCCGGCCCAGCGCGAGTTGGCCCGCTCCCCGGCGGCAGCGGCGTTGAAGGGCGTCGACGTGCTGAAGGTGGCCCACCACGGCTCGGCGCACCAGGACTTCGCCTTCCTCCGTCGGATCGCCCCACGCCTGGCCCTCATCAGCTGCGGCGAGGACAACACCTACGGTCACCCGGACCCCGGCACGGTCGCGGCCCTGCGCGCCCAGGGCGCGACGGTACTGCGCACGGACCGGGACGGGGCGTTGGCGGTCACCGGTACGGGAAGGGAGCTGCGGGTGGCGGGGGAGTGATCCCCCGAGCCGCCGAGCCGCCGAGCCGCTGAGCCGCCGAGCCGCTGAGCCGCTGAGCCGCCGAGCCGCTGAGCCGCTGAGCCGCTGAGAGCCCCCGAGCCGCCGAGCCCCCGAGCCGCCGAGCCGCTACTCGGTCACCTCAGCGGACTGGTAGGCGGCCGAGCCCGGGGACGCGCAGGCGAACCAGTTCGCTGTGGGGAAGCCGCGGACGGACCGGATGACGGCGTTCGTGTCGCGCACGGGGGTGTTGTCGGGGGCGCGGTCGGCCAGGGTGGTGGTGCCGTCCTTCCAGTGGCAGGCGACCTGCTTCGCCGTGGTGGGAACCGTCCCGACGACCAGACGGTGCGGTCCGTCCTCACCGGTGAGGGGCTGGGGCAGGACCTCGACTTCCTCCCCCTTCGGCCAGGGCAGTGTGCTCGTGGTGTCGGAGTCCACCAGGCGATGGGTGAGTTCGTCGTTCGTGGCGCCTTCGGGGCCGTAGAAGCGGATGACGAAGTAGCTGGTGCGGCCGACGAGGTCGGCGGGGTCGCCCGAGGTCGCCGGGGTGAGCCCCCAGTCCGCCATCGCCTCGGTCTGCTTCACGGCCTCGGCCCTGTCGTGGGGTGCCGGCCACACCTGCACGTTGACGGCCCACCTCTCGCCCCCGGACGTGCCGACGGCCACTTGCGAGATCTGCGGCAGGAACACGTGTCGTTCCTCCGCGGGGGCGGGCTTGGCGGGGGCGCTGGAGTCGTTCGCCCCGGGCAGGCTCGTCAGGGCCAGCGTTCCCGTGGTGCCCGCCAGCACCACCGCCGCGACCGCTGTCACCGTCCGTCGCCGCGCCCTGCGCCGACGGCCCGCACGCACGACGGCGTCCACGGGGGCCACGCCCGTCTCCACCTCGTGCGCGGTGTCCACGAGGAGAGCGGCGATCCGTTCCTGCGCCGTGTCCCGGCCGGTACCGTCCACACCAGTCATGTCCGTCCTCCCTGCAATGTGGTGCCGGCCAGCGCCGGTACGGCGCGCAGTTTCGCTATCCCCTTGGCCGTGTTGCTCTTGACCGTGCCGACCGAGCAGCCCATGGCCCGGGCGGTCTGTGTCTCCGTGAGGTCCTCCCAGTAGCGCAGGACCACCGCCTCGCGCTGCCGCGCGGGCAACTGGGCGAGCGCTTCGAGCAGGGCGCCGCGGTCGTCGGCCCGCGCCATCGGGTCGGCGGCGTCGGCCGGTTCGCGCACCAGGCCGGAGTCGTCCTTCGGCGCCAGGAACTCCTTGAGTCTTCTTCTGTGTCTGCGGGCGTGCGCGTTGATCATCACGCGCCGCACATAGGCGTCCGGGTCGTCGGCCGCGTTCACCCGGCGCCAGGCCGTGTAGGCCCGCTCGAGCGTCGACTGGACCAGGTCCTCGGCGGCGTACCTGTCGCCGGTGAGGAGAAAGGCCGTGCGCATCAGCCCCGGCCACCGGCCGGTCACGAAGTCGCGGAACTCCTCGTCCCGTGTCTGCTTGGCATCCCCCATGGGCACCTCCTGAATACCTGAAGGAGTCCATGAGCCGGCCAGACCGTTGCCTCAGTACACGGACATCGCGGATTCTCCCGCAGGGAGCGGTACTGGCCGGATCGCGAGCCGTTCCGGTCTCTGCCGTGCGGGGAGGCGTAGGCCGGGCGGGCGCCGGGAATTTTCAGTACAGCACGGAAGAAGACGCGGAAGACGTCACCGTGTCGCGCAGCCGACGCGCCCGGCAACGGCCGGTCCCCCCACACCACCACTCCACGGCCTCACAGGCCATTCCCGACCGCCGCCACCACCATCACCATCACCACCACCGGCATCACGACACGACGGGCTCGGCGCCGGGACGCCCGCCCCACCGGCAGAAGGAGAAAAACATGCCCCAACCCCCCACGCCGGGGCACACCGTTGTGCACCGGCCCGGCGAGGACGGCCGCCAGGCCACGCGGTCGCGGCCGGAGTGTGGCTGATGGCCACCCCCATGACCGCGGGCAGCTTCCTCAAGGCACTGAAGGCGGAGGGCCTCACCGTCGTCGAGGTGGGCGACTGGCGGGACCACAACCGCAACCACAAGGGCCCCTGGGGCCCCGTCAACGGTGTGATGATCCACCACACCGTGACCCGGGGCAGCGCGGCCACCGTGGAGATCTGCCGCAAGGGCTACGACAGCCTGCCCGGCCCGCTGTGCCACGGCGTCATCACCAAGGACGGCAGGGTCCATCTGGTCGGCTACGGCCGGGCCAACCACGCCGGTCTCGGCGACGACGACGTGCTGCGTGCCGTCGTCGCGGAGAAGCCGCTGCCCCGGGACAACGAGGCCAACACCGACGGCAACCGGCACTTCTACGGCTTCGAGTGCGAGAACCTCGGGGACGGCAAGGACCCGTGGCCCGCCGCGCAGTTGGACGCGATCGAGCGGACCGCAGCGGCCGTGTGCCGTCACCACGGCTGGAACGAGCGCTCGGTGATCGGCCACCTCGAGTGGCAGCCCGGGAAGATCGACCCGCGCGGTTTCACCATGGCGTCGATGCGCGCCCGCGTCGAAGAACGCCTCACCCACCCCGCCGGCTGGACGCCCGGCGACTCCGAGGAGGAAGACATGCCGCGAGCGATCAGCCGGTCCGACGGCGACGACCAGGAGATCACGCCGCGGGAGTGGACGACGCTCTCCGTGGACGGGGTGGACCTGCTGACCGGCGCGTCCCACTACCAGGCCACGGCCTACCTTCGAGCGGACGTGCCGTCCGGCTCCACGCTCCAGGGCCGCTTCTACCACCTGCGTCCGGACGGCACCCGATGGACCGGGCCGATCGTCGAGCGGGTGGGCACCAGCGGTGACAGCTTCCCGGACTTCGGGAACAGCGGCTCGATCGTCGCCACCGAACGGCTGCGCTTCGAGTTCGTCTACTACCCGCCCGACTCCGGCGACGAGACCCCGGTCACGGTGACGAGCGCGAAGGTCCGCGGGCTGTACTGGGAGGCGTGACCGGAGTCCCGCCGCGGCACCGTCGGCCCACCGGACCGGGCCGTCGGTGCCGCCTGTGCGCCCGCTGTGAGAAATCCCGCCCGGTGTGGTGAAACCGGACCACACAGGGCCACTCCTGCCTACTTGCAGCACATGTGACGGTTTCCCGCGATGTGGTCCCGTGTTGCCTCGAAAGCCACATCGGTGATCGAATGTTTCTCCGTCAACTAGTTTTCTCATGTCGTGCAGAGGGTGTCGCAAATGATCGGCCGCTTGCTGGGAAGCCGAACGAAGCGGATGCAACGGACGGGTCCCCTGGCGGCGGTGCACACCCCGCCGGACGCGGGCGTGCTGAGCTGCCGCGTGCTCGACCCCGTCAACGACCCCGTGCCGAACGCGGAGTTCACGGTCAGCGACACCATGGGGCGCAAGGTCGTCGGCGGCGGCACGGACCCCTTCGGGTCGTTCGTGGCGACGGTGCCCGCGGGGGAGTACCGGCTCGCCGTGTCCGCCGAGGGCTACACGCCGTACCGGGCCTCCGCGACGGTCGTCGAGGACACGCTGGCCTCGCTCGGCGACGTGACGCTCCAGGTGGCCCAGCCGCCGGAGCTGCCCGCGTCGGGCGACTGGGAGATCGAGCCCGCGCACTCCTCGATAGCGTTCACCGCGCGGCACATCGGGCTGGCCCGGATCCACGGCCGGTTCAACTCCTTCGCGGGCGCGGTGCGCATCGCCGACGACATGGAGCAGTCCGCGATGCACGTCGTGATCGGCGCGGCGTCCATCGACACCAACGTCAAGATGCGCGACGACCACCTGCGGTCGGCCGACTTCCTGGACGTGGAGCGGTTTCCGACCCTGGAGTTCTACAGCGACCGGTTCACCCACCGCGGTGGCAACCGGTGGGCCGTCACCGGTGCGCTGTCCCTGCACGGTGTGACGCGCACGGTCACCCTGGACGCCGAGTACCTCGGACTCGGCAACGGCATGGAGGGCGAGACGCGGGCCGCCTGCCGCGCCACCACCGAGCTGCACCGCGACGACTTCACCGTCAGCTGGCAGACGATGCTGGCCCGCGGCATCGCCGTGGTCGGCCCCAGCATCCGCATCGACCTCGACGTGCAGATCGTGCCCAAGGGCTGACCGTGCCCGGGACTGACCCACGATGGCGCTGACCGTGCCCGGGACTGACCCACAATGGCTCCCGTGAGCGACGTGAGACATGTACTGGTACTGCCCGACCGTGACGCCGCGGAGGAGGCCGCCCAGGCGCTCGGGGAACGGTTCGGCATCGACGAGGAGCCCCGCATCCTCCGGGACGCCCTCGCCGGGGAGGACGACGCCGAGGACGCGCAGTGGCTGGTCGTCCTGCGGGACGAGCGGGAGGCACTGGACCCCGGTGAGCTGGACGCGTTCGCGGGGGAGTGGGACGGCTGGCGCGAGGAGCCCTAGCCGCCCGCCCGGCGTTGTCAGTGGCGCGTGCGATGCTTGTCGCGATGGCCAGGAAGACTGCGAATGACGACCCTCTCGCCCCGGTGACCCTTGCCGTGGGCCAGGAGGACCTCCTGCTCGACCGTGCCGTGCAGGAGGTGGTGGCCGCCGCGAAGGCCGCCGACGCCGACACGGACGTGCGCGACCTCACCCCGGACCTGCTTCAGCCCGGCACCCTCGCCGAGCTGACCAGCCCCTCGCTCTTCGCCGAGCGCAAAGTCGTGGTCGTACGCAATGCGCAGGACCTGTCCGCCGACACCGTCAAGGACGTCAAGGCGTACCTCGCCGCCCCGGCCGAGGAGATCACCCTCGTCCTGCTGCACGCGGGCGGCGCCAAGGGCAAGGGCGTGCTCGACGCCGGCCGCAAGGCGGGCGCGCGCGAGGTGGCCTGCCCGAAGATGACGAAGCCCGCCGACCGGCTGGCCTTCGTGCGCTCGGAGTTCCGTACGGCCGGGCGGTCGGCCACGCCCGAGGCCTGCCAGGCCCTGGTCGACGCGATCGGCAGCGACCTGCGGGAGCTCGCCTCGGCGGTGTCCCAGCTGGCCGCCGACATCGAGGGGACCATCGACGAGGCGGTCGTCGGGCGGTACTACACCGGACGGGCGGAGGCCTCCAGCTTCACGGTCGCCGACCGGGCGGTCGAGGGCCGTACGGCGGAGGCGCTGGAGGCGCTGCGCTGGTCACTGTCGACCGGAGTGGCACCGGTGCTGATCACCAGCGCCCTCGCGCAGGGCGTACGGGCCATCGGCAAGCTGTCCTCCGCCCGCGGCGGACGCCCCGCCGACCTCGCCCGCGAGCTGGGGATGCCGCCCTGGAAGATCGACCGCGTCCGGCAGCAGATGCGCGGCTGGACCCCGGACGGAGTCTCCGTGGCCCTGCGCGCGGTGGCCGAGGCGGACGCGGGTGTGAAGGGCGACGGGGACGACCCCGAGTACGCCCTGGAGAAGGCCGTGGTGACCGTAGCCCGGGCGGCGCGCTCGCGGGGACGGTCGTAAGCCCACCCGGTCCACCCCTTCCCGGCCTGCCCACCGCACTCTCCTCACGCTCCCCGTGGGCCTCAGGTCCGGGAAACACCGGAGGCCCCGGCGTCCGTCCTGGGGAAGGACGGCCACCGGGGCCTCGGGATCAAGCTCGCGGATCCATGCCCGCGTGGCGAACGCAGGCCGCGCACGGATCCTGGGTGCCGGACGGGAGCGGATGAGAGAGGGCCCGCTCTGGGTCCTTCCGGCGGTCACACCAGATAAATCCAGACAGGGGTTCAGCCCTTGAGAGCGCCGACCTTCTGCGCCAGCGCCGACTTCTTGTTGGCGGCCTGGTTCTTGTGGATGACGCCCTTGGAGACGGCCTTGTCGAGCTCGCGCGAAGCGACGCGCTGGAACTCGGTGGCCTTCTCGGCGTCACCCGCGGCGGCGGCCTCGCGGGCCTTGCGGATCGCGGTCTTCAGAGAGGACTTGACCGACTTGTTGCGCAGCCGGGCCTTCTCGTTGGTCTTGTTCCGCTTGATCTGGGACTTGATGTTCGCCACGAATGAGCCTTTGCAGGTTCAGGCACGAGGCCGCGAGGGTCCCGTGCCGGTGATTTCTTGAAGGAGTGCCTCGCGCTGAGAGGGCAAGAGACACAGCCCCCCACACTACCAGCGCGTCGTCGAGGGTCCCAAACCCGTACCGGCTCCCCACCCGTGGGACCATGGAGGCTACGTATCGATCCGACCCGAGACCCGAGACCGCAGACACTGCGGACGCCTCAAGAATCAGGACCCTGCGTGCCCGCGATCCCCAGCCATGTGCCCGAGCCGAGCCGTACCGACCCGGCGCTGATCCGCAACTTCTGCATCATCGCGCACATCGACCACGGCAAGTCCACGCTCGCCGACCGGATGCTCCAGCTGACCGGTGTGGTCGAGCAGCGGCAGATGCGCGCCCAGTACCTCGACCGCATGGACATCGAGCGCGAGCGCGGCATCACGATCAAGTCCCAGGCGGTGCGGTTGCCGTGGGCCCCGTCCCACGACGACGGCGCCACGCACATCCTCAACATGATCGACACCCCGGGGCACGTCGACTTCACCTACGAGGTCTCGCGGTCGCTGGCCGCCTGCGAGGGCACCATCCTCCTCGTCGACGCCGCCCAGGGCATCGAGGCCCAGACCCTCGCCAACCTCTACCTGGCGATGGAGAACGACCTCACGATCATCCCCGTGCTGAACAAGATCGACCTGCCGGCCGCGCAGCCCGAGAAGTTCGCCGAGGAGCTGGCCAACCTGGTCGGCTGCGACCCCGACGACGTGCTCAAGGTCTCCGCCAAGACCGGCCTCGGCGTCGACGCGCTGCTGGACAAGGTCGTCGCCGAGGTCCCGGCCCCGGTCGGCGTCAAGGACGCCCCCGCCCGCGCGATGATCTTCGACTCGGTCTACGACTCCTACCGCGGTGTCGTGACGTACGTCCGTGTCATCGACGGCCAGCTCAACAAGCGCGAGCGGATCCGGATGATGTCCACCAACGCCACGCACGAGCTGCTGGAGATCGGCACCAACTCGCCGGAGATGCTCTCCGCCGACGGCCTCGGCGTCGGCGAGGTGGGTTACCTGATCACCGGCGTGAAGGACGTCCGCCAGTCCAAGGTCGGCGACACCGTCACCAGCCAGCACAAGGGCGCCGAGGAGGCGCTCGGCGGCTACAAGGACCCCAGGCCCATGGTCTTCTCCGGCCTGTATCCGCTGGACGGCTCCGACTACCCCGAGCTGCGCGAGGCGCTGGACAAGCTCCAGCTCAACGACGCCGCCCTGGTCTACGAGCCGGAGACCTCCGCCGCCCTCGGCTTCGGCTTCCGCGTCGGCTTCCTCGGCCTGCTCCACCTGGACGTGATCCGGGAGCGCCTGGAGCGCGAGTTCGGCCTCGACCTCATCGCCACCGCGCCCAACGTGGTCTACCGCGTGGTGATGGAGGACGGCACCGAGGTCGAGGTCACCAACCCGAGCGAGTTCCCCGAGGGCAAGATCAACGAGGTCTACGAGCCGGTCGTGCGCGCCACGATCCTCGCGCCGACCGAGTTCATCGGCTCGATCATGGAGCTGTGCCAGACCCGGCGCGGCACCCTGCTCGGCATGGACTACCTCTCCGAGGACCGGGTGGAGATCCGCTACACCCTGCCCCTCGCGGAGATCGTCTTCGACTTCTTCGACCAGCTGAAGTCCAAGACGCGCGGTTACGCCTCCCTCGACTACGAGCCCACCGGCGAGCAGACCTCCAGCCTCGTCAAGGTCGACATCCTGCTGCACGGCGACAAGGTGGACGCCTTCTCGGCGATCACCCACAAGGACGCGGCGTACGCGTACGGCGTGCGACTGGTCGCCAAGCTGCGCGAGCTGATCCCGCGCCAGGCCTTCGAGGTGCCGATCCAGGCCGCCATCGGCTCCCGGGTGATCGCCCGCGAGACCATCCGCGCCATCCGCAAGGACGTCCTCGCCAAGTGCTACGGCGGTGACATCTCCCGCAAGCGGAAGCTGCTGGAGAAGCAGAAGGAAGGCAAGAAGCGGATGAAGATGGTGGGTTCCGTGGAGGTTCCGCAGGAGGCCTTCATCGCGGTGCTGTCCAGCGACGACAGCGCGGGGTCGGGCAAGGGCAAGAAGTAGCCGCCGCGCCGCACGCCGAGTCCGGCCAAAACGGACACCGAGGGGCCCGTCGTACGAAAGTGCGGCGGGTCTCTTCGCATGTCACGGGCTGGCCTCTGTAGGAAATGACAGGGCGCGGGCTCTTACGTCGGGGCCGGTCGCCCCTTACCCTGATGCCTGCCCCTTAGTTACTCGTGAGTTAAACAAGTGATCGGGCAACAGTCCGACGCGCCGCTTGACCACGGCCCGAACAACCGCCCGAGAGTGAATCCAGCCGCACCTGAGCCAGCCGCAACGAGCCAGCCGCAACAGCCAGCCGCACCGTCGCGGGCCCGGAGGATGTCGTGAGCGACACACAGACACTGATCGAGAACCGTCCGCCCTCCGTGGCGGGACTCTTCCTGGAGCGGGTGGCCGCCACGCCGGACGCCGAGGCGTACCGCTACCCGGTGCCGCCGGCCTCGGGCGAGGGCCCCGACGACTGGCAGTCGCTGACCTGGGCGCAGGCCGCCGAGCGGGTCTACGCGATCGCGGCCGGCCTGGTCGAGCTGGGCGTGCAGCCGGAGCAGCGGGTGGCGCTGGCCGCCTCCACCCGGCTGGAGTGGATCCTCACCGACCTCGGCATCATGTGCGCCGGCGCGGCGACGACCACCGTCTACCCGCAGACCAACGCCGATGAATCGGCGTACATCCTCTCCGACTCCGAGAGCCGGGTGCTGATCGCGGAGGACGCCGCGCAGCTGGCCAAGGCGAGGGAGAAGCGGGCCGAGCTGCCCGACCTCACCCACGTGGTCGTGATCGACGCGGCCGGCGCCGACACCTCCGAGGACTGGATCCTCACCCTCGACGACCTGGAGCGCCGGGGCGCGGCCCGCCTGGAGACCGACCCGCAGCTGATCAAGGAGCGGGTCGGCGCGCTCACCAAGGACCAGCTCGCCACCCTCATCTACACCTCCGGCACCACCGGCCGGCCCAAGGGCGTCCGCCTCCCGCACGACAACTGGGCGTACATGGCGAAGGCCATCGCCGCGACCGGCCTGTGCACCAAGGACGACGTGCAGTACCTGTGGCTGCCGCTCGCCCACGTCTTCGGCAAGGTGCTGACCTCCGGCCAGATCGAGGTCGGCCACGTCACCGCCGTCGACGGCCGCGTCGACAAGATCATCGAGAACCTGCCGGTCGTGCAGCCGACCTACATGGCGGCCGTGCCCCGCATCTTCGAGAAGGTCTACAACGGCGTCGCCGCCAAGGCCCGCGCGGGCGGCGGGGCCAAGTACAAGATCTTCCAGTGGGCCGCGGAGATCGCCCGCGAGTACGCCAAGGTCACCCAGGACAACTTCAAGCGCACCGGCACCGCGAGCGCCCCCGCCGGCCTGCGCACCAAGCACGCCGTCGCCGACAGGCTCGTCTACGCCAAGATCCGCGAGGCCTTCGGCGGCCGCCTGCGCGCCTGCGTCTCCGGCTCGGCGGCCCTCGCCCCCGAGATCGGCTACTTCTTCGCCGGCGCCGGCATCCACATCCTGGAGGGGTACGGCCTCACCGAGTCCTCCGCCGCCTCCTTCGTCAACCCCGGCGAGGCCTACCGCACCGGCACGGTCGGCAAGCCGCTGCCCGGCACCGAGGTGCGCATCGCGGAGGACGGCGAGATCCTGCTGCGCGGCCCCGGCATCATGGAGGGCTACCACAAGCTCCCCGAGAAGACCGCCGAGGTCCTCGAGTCCGACGGCTGGTTCCACACCGGCGACATCGGCGAGCTGTCGCCCGACGGCTACCTGCGCATCACCGACCGCAAGAAGGACCTCATCAAGACGTCCGGCGGCAAGTACATCGCGCCGGCCGAGGTCGAGGGCCAGTTCAAGGCGGTCTGCCCCTACGTCTCCAACATCCTGGTGCACGGCGCCGACCGGAACTTCTGCACCGCGCTCATCGCCCTCGACGAGGTCGCGATCACGGGGTGGGCCAAGGAGAACGGTCTCGAGGGCAGGCCGTACGCCGAGATCGTCGCGGCGCCCGCGACCGTCGAGATGGTCGACGGCTACGTCAAGCAGCTCAACGAGGGCCTCCAGCGCTGGCAGACCATCAAGAAGTTCCGCCTCCTGCCCCGCGACCTCGACGTCGAGCACGGCGAGATCACCCCGAGCCTCAAGCTGAAGCGGCCGGTGGTGGAGCGGGAGTACAAGAACCTGATCGAGGAGATGTACGAGGGCTCACGCGAGGCGTAGCCGCCAGGGCTGCCCGCAGCCCCATGAGGTGCGCTGCCCGCCGCCGTTCGCGCGGCAGATGTTCGAAGACGGCCGGTTTCCGTTCGGATTCCGGCCGTCTTCGAATGTTCGCCTAGCACGGTTCTCACCCATCGCGGCCCACTTCGGTAACTCCGCGCTTATGGACTGGGCCGGTCTGTCACTCTGTCGGCATCGAGTGTGAGGAATTCGCACGAACTGCCCGGGGAGACGTCCATGGGGGCCATTCCGACGCAGCGGGAGACCGTCTCCCGCGCCGGCGCGGCGCCCGCGCGCGCCGCCGAGGCATCGGCCGAGGGCTCTGGCGGCGGCTCCTTCGGCGAGGGCTTCGGCGAGGGCTTCGAGGAGTGCGCGCGGGCGCGCGTGACCCTGCTCGGCAGTTCCCTGGCGCCGGGCGCCGCCCGCGCGATGGCGCGCGACGCGCTCGCCGACTGGTCCGCGCTCGGCCTGCCCGGCACGGAGCGCCTGACCGAGCACCTCGTCGCCGACGCCCTGGTCGTCGTCAGTGAGCTGGTCACCAACGCCGTCGTGCACGCCGGCACCGACGTCGAGGTGGGCCTGCGGGCGGAGGCGACCGGCACCCTCGTCGTCGAGGTCGCGGACCGGCACCCCTCCCGTGCTCCGAGGGGCGGCGACCACGAGACACCGCACGAGCCCGCCGAGTACGGGCGCGGCCTGCGGCTCGTCGCCGCGCTCGCGGAGTCCTGGGGCATCACCTACCGCCCGGGCACCAAGACGGTGTGGGCGCGGCTGCCGGCCCCCGGCACGGAGCCCGCCGACGGTGTGGGCAGCGGTGGCGGTGCGGGGGCCGGTGCCGGTGTGGGCAGCGGTGGCGGTGCGGGGGCCGGTGCCGATGGTGGGGTCGGCGAGGGCGCGGCCGTCCGGCCGGGCGTGGAGGCGGTCGAGCCGGCCGGGAGCGCGGAGCGGGCCGAGGCCTGCGCCGCAGGGCGTCGGGGAACGCCGTCCACGGGCACGGCGGAGCCGGAGCCGGGAGCCCCCGGCGGCCCGGACGGCGCGTCCGGTGCGCTGCCCGGAAGGCCCGGCCGGCGCCGCTCCCGCGACCGGGAGTGGCTGGGCCGCGGCGCCCTGTCCTTCCTCGCCGAGGCCTCCGACCTCCTGGCCGGGCAGCTCGACGAGGACCTGGTGGCCTCGCTCACCGGCCAGCTGATCGTGCCCCGGCTCGCCGACTGGTGCGGGGTGTGGCTGGAGGACGAGACCCTGGGCCGGGGCGCCTGGAGCGACGACTCCGGGGCGTCCGTCGGCGCCCGGCTGGCCCGCGTGTGGCACGCGGGCGAGGGGCACCTCGACGAACTGCGCGCGGCCCTGGAAAAGGAGCCGCCCCGCCCGCGCGACCCGTGGCGCTCGGGCCCCGTCGGCCACCCCTGGCCCGGCGAGGCACTCGGCACGCACGGCACCGCGCTCGCCTACCGCCTGGTCGCCGGCGGCCGGCCACTGGGCACCCTGGTCATCGGACGGGCCGACCCAGCGGGCGTCCCGGGCACCCAGGGCACCGGGGATGCCTTGGGAGCCCAGGGCGACCCGGGCGACCCGAGCGCCCAAGGCAGCCCGGCCGGCCCGGACACCTGTGACGCCAGTGGCTTCCCCGGCTTCCCCGACGAGATCACCGGGCTGGTCGAGGATCTCAGCCGCCGGGTGGCGCTGGCCATCGGCGCCGCCCGCCAGTACGCCCGGCAGGCCACCATCAGCGCCGTGCTCCAGCGCGGCCTGCTGCCCGGCGCCGTCGCGGAGATCCCCGGCGTGCGCAGCGCCCTCGTCTACGAACCGCGCGACAAGGGCGGCCCCAGCGGCGACTTCTACGACCTCTTCCCGGCCGGCGACGGCCGCTGGTGCTTCGCCGTGGGCGACGTCCAGGGCAAGGGCCCCGAGGCCGCCGTCGTCATCGGGCTCGCCCGGCCCTGGCTGCGGCTGCTGGCCCGCGAGCAGTACGGCGTCCCCGACGTCCTCGACCGCCTCAACCAGCTCCTCCTCGACGACGCCACCGAGGCCGCCGACGCCGCCGCCCGCGCCCTGGTCGCCGCCGGAGGCCCACCGGTTGCCCCGGGCGACGGACCGCAGACCCGGTTCCTCTCCCTGCTCTACGGCGAGCTGGTCCCCTTCGACGGCGGCGTCCGCTGCACCCTCGCGTCCGCCGGACACCCGCTGCCGCTGCTCCTCGGGCCCGACGGCACGGTGTCCGCCGTCGCGTGCCCGCAGACCCTGCTCGGCGTCGTCGAGGACGCGACGTACGTCAGCGAGACCTTCGAGCTGCGGTCCGGCGACACCCTGCTGTGCGTCACGGACGGGGTCACGGAGCGGCGCAGCGGCTCCCGCCAGTTCGACGACGACGACGGGCTCGCCGAGGCACTGGCCGGCTGCACGGGCCTGGACGCCGAGCTGGTCGCCGAGCGGATCCGGCGGCTGGTGCACGAGTTCGGGCCCCGGCCCCCGGAGGACGACCTGGCCCTGCTGGTGCTCCAGGCGCAGTGAGCGGGCGGGCGCGGCTTCAGGCCGGCTCGGGGATTCGGCCGGGGCAGGGGACCGGTCGGGCCGGGGACTGCGCCGGACGGGGGATCCGGCCGGGTGCGGGACAATGGAAGGCATGCCCTCCGCACTCCCCGACGGCGAGCCCGTCCCCGCCGACGGTGCCCTGCCCGCGTCCGCGCTCGCCGGGGCCGCCGACCGCCCCCTCGGTTTCTACCTGCACGTGCCGTACTGCGCGACCCGCTGCGGCTACTGCGACTTCAACACCTACACCGCGACCGAGCTGCGCGGCACCGGCGGCGTCCTCGCCTCCCGCGACAACTACGCCGACACGCTCGTCGACGAGGTCCGCCTGGCCCGCAAGGTGCTCGGCGACGACCCCCGCGAGGTGCGCACGGTCTTCGTCGGCGGCGGTACGCCCACCCTGCTGGCCGCCGGTGACCTGGTGCGGATGCTGGGGGCGATCCGCGACGAGTTCGGCCTGGCGCCGGACGCGGAGATCACGACGGAGGCCAACCCGGAGTCGGTCGACCCGGCGTACCTCGCGACCCTCCGCGAGGGCGGCTTCAACCGGATCTCCTTCGGCATGCAGAGCGCCAAGCAGCACGTCCTGAAGATCCTGGACCGCACCCACACCCCCGGCCGCCCCGAGGCCTGCGTCGCCGAGGCCCGCGCGGCCGGCTTCGACCACGTCAACCTCGACCTGATCTACGGCACCCCCGGCGAGTCCGACGACGACTGGCGCGCCTCCCTGGACGCCGCGCTCGGCGCCGGACCCGACCACGTCTCGGCGTACGCCCTGATCGTCGAGGAGGGCACCCAGCTCGCCCGGCGCATCCGGCGCGGCGAGGTCCCCATGACCGACGACGACGTGCACGCCGACCGGTACCTGATCGCGGAGGAGACCCTGTCCGCGGCGGGCTACGACTGGTACGAGGTCTCCAACTGGGCCACCTCCGACGCCGGGCGCTGCCTGCACAACGAGCTGTACTGGCGGGGCGCCGACTGGTGGGGCGCGGGACCGGGCGCGCACTCCCACGTGGGGGGCGTGCGGTGGTGGAACGTGAAGCATCCCGGGGCCTACGCGGGCGCACTGGCGGCGGGGAAGTCGCCGGGCGCGGGGCGCGAGGTCCTCACGGACGAGGACCGGCGGGTGGAGCGCATCCTGCTGGAGCTGCGGCTGCGGGAGGGCGTCCCGCTGTCGCTGCTGCGGGAAGCGGGGCTCGCGGCGTCGCGGCGGGCGCTGTCGGAGGGGCTGCTGGAGGAAGGGCCGTACGAGGCGGGGAGTGCGGTGCTGACGCTGCGCGGGCGACTGCTGGCGGACGCGGTGGTGCGGGACCTGGTGGACTGACGGGGTTTCTTCTCGCCCCGCCGCCCCTTCCCGTCCCGACCCCGGGGGCGCTGCCCCCGGACCCCCGCTCCTCAAACGCCGGAGGGGCTGAGAAGAGCGGCGTCCCGGCTGAGAAGAGCCGGGGTCCTACGCCGTCACGAAATCGATCAGCTCCTCCACCCGCCCCAGCAGCTCCGGCTCCAGGTCCTTGTACGAGCTCACCCGCGCCAGGATCGCCTGCCACACCGCGCCCGTGTTCTCCGACGGCCAGCCCAGGGCCCGGCAGACCCCCGTCTTCCAGTCCTGACCGCGCGGCACCCGGGGCCAGGCGTCGATGCCGACCGACGCCGGCTTCACGGCCTCCCAGATGTCGATGTACGGGTGGCCCACGACCAGCGCGTGCTCGCTCGTCACCGCCTCCGCGATGCGCCACTCCTTCGAACCCGGCACCAGATGGTCCACCAGGACGCCCAGCCGTGCGTCGGGGCCGGGGGCGAAGTCGGCGACGATCGACGGGAGGTCGTCCACGCCGCCCAGGTACTCCACGACGACGCCCTCGATGCGCAGGTCGTCGCCCCAGACCTTCTCGACCAGCTCGGCGTCGTGCCGCCCCTCGACGTAGATGCGCCCGGCGCGCGCCACCCGCGCCCGTGCGCCGGGGACGGCGACCGAACCGGACGCCGTACGGGAGGGGGCGGAGCGTGCCGGACCGGAGGACGACGACGGCCGCACCAGCGTCACCACCCGCCCCTCCAACAGGAAGCCGCGCGGTTCCAGCGGGAAGACGCGGTGCTTGCCGAAGCGGTCCTCCAGGGTCACCGTGCCCGCCTCGCAGCGGATCACCGCGCCGCAGAACCCGGTGCCGGGCTCCTCCACCACCAGGCCGGGATCGGCCGGCACCTCGGGGACGGGCTGCGGTTTCTTCCACGGAGGGGTCAGGTCGGCGGAGTACTGGCGCATTCTGCCGACGATACGAGAAACGCCCGCGCCTTGATCAGCGCGACACGCCGAACCGGGCGGCCAGCGCGTCCCGTTGGGCCCGGACGAACGCCGCGTCCACCACCGCTCCGTGACCGGGGACGTACAGCGCGTCCGAACCGCCCAGCTCCAGCAGCCGGTCCAGTGCGGCAGGCCAGCGCGCCGGTACGGCGTCGGGGCCCGCCTGCGGCTCGCCGGACTCCTCGACCAGGTCGCCGCAGAACAGGACATCCGGGGAGCCCGGCACCAGCACCGCCAGGTCGTGCCCGGTGTGCCCCGGGCCCACGTCGGCCAGCAGGACCTGCCGTCCACCGCCCAGGTCGAGCGGGTGCTCGCCCCGGACTTCGTGCCGGACAGGGGAGAGCGCCTCGGCCGCCTCCCGCGCCGCCCCGGCGTCCAGCCCCTCCGCCACCGCGTCCGCGCGCAGCGCCTCCCGCCCCTGTCCGCCCGGCGCGAACAGCGCACCCGCGCCCGTCGCGCCGTGCGCGCCGTACACCTCCGCGTCCGTGAACGCCGCCGCGCCGAAGACGTGGTCGAAATGCGGGTGGGTCAGCGCGAGATGTGTCACACGCCGCCCGGCGAGCCGCCGCACCGCCTCCCGCAACCGGGCGCCCTCCGCCAGGCTCGACCCCGCGTCCACCATCAGCGCCGCGTCCGAGCCGAGCACCAGCCCCGTCGTGCAGTCCCAGCCCGGCAGCCGGCACCGCCTCACACCCTCCGCCAGCCGCTCCCAGCCCAGCTCTTCCCAAGTCACCGTCACGGCGACGACGCTAACGGCATCGTCACGGCCTTGCCGGGGGCGTACCCCACGGCCGTACACTGGGCCGGGGAAGTCTGGCACTCGCGAGCCGTGAGTGCCAGGGCAGACAGGTCAAGGCGGGCCAGACAGGCCGAAACGGGCGGACGAAGCTGGAGGTGTGCGCGAGTGCTCAGTGAACGCAGGCTTCAGGTGCTGCGCGCCATCGTCCAGGACTACGTCGGCACCGAGGAACCGGTCGGCTCCAAGGCTCTCACCGAGCGGCACAACCTCGGCGTCTCCCCGGCCACCGTGCGCAACGACATGGCGGCCCTGGAGGACGAGGGTTTCATCGCCCAGCCGCACACCAGTGCCGGGCGCATCCCGACCGACAAGGGCTACCGGCTCTTCGTCGACAAGCTGGCCGGCGTCAAGCCGATGACCGCGCCCGAGCGGCGTGCCATCCAGAACTTCCTGGAGGGCGCCGTCGACCTCGACGACGTCGTGGCCCGCACGGTGCGGCTGCTCGCGCAGCTGACCCGGCAGGTCGCCGTCGTGCAGTACCCGTCGCTGACCCGCTCGACGGTGCGGCACGTGGAGCTGCTCTCGCTCGCGCCCGCGCGCCTGATGCTCGTGCTGATCACGGACACCGGCCGGGTCGAGCAGCGGATGGTCGACTGCCCGGCGCCGTTCGGCGAGGCGTCGCTGGCCGATCTGCGGGCGCGGCTCAACAGCCGGGTCGCGGGGCGCCGTTTCACGGATGTGCCGGCTCTGGTGGAAGATCTGGCGGAGCCCTTCGAGGCCGAGGATCGCGGTACGGTCTCCACCGTGCTCTCCACTCTCCTGGAGACGCTGGTCGAGGAGAACGAGGAGCGGCTGATGATCGGCGGCACCGCCAATCTGACCCGCTTCGGGCACGACTTCCCCTTGGTGATCCGGCCGGTGCTGGAAGCCCTTGAGGAGCAGGTCGTGCTCCTCAAGCTGCTCGGCGAGGCGAAGGATCCGGGCGTGACCGTCCGAATCGGTCACGAGAACGCCCACGAGGGACTCAACTCAACGTCCGTCGTGTCGGTCGGCTACGGTTCGGGCGGCGAGGCGGTTGCCAAGCTCGGCGTGGTCGGACCGACCCGCATGGATTACCCGGGAACGATGGGAGCGGTACGCGCAGTGGCACGGTACGTCGGACAGATCCTGGCGGAGTCGTAGGTGGCCACGGACTACTACGCCGTACTCGGCGTGCGCCGCGACGCTTCCCAGGACGAGATCAAGAAGGCGTTCCGGAGGCTCGCCCGCGAGCTGCACCCGGACGTCAACCCCGATCCGAAGACCCAGGAGCGGTTCAAGGAGATCAACGCCGCCTACGAGGTGCTGTCGGACCCGCAGAAGAAGCAGGTCTACGACCTCGGCGGCGACCCGCTCTCGCAGGCGGGCGGCGGCGGGGCCGGCGGCTTCGGCGCGGGCGGCTTCGGGAACTTCTCGGACATCATGGACGCGTTCTTCGGTACGGCGTCGCAGCGCGGGCCGCGCTCGCGCACCCGCCGGGGCCAGGACGCGATGATCCGCATCGAGGTCGAGCTGGACGAGGCGGCCTTCGGCACGACCAAGGACATCCAGGTCGACACCGCGGTCGTCTGCAACACCTGCAACGGCGAGGGCGCGGCGCCCGGCACGTCGGCCCAGACGTGTGACATGTGCCGCGGCCGCGGCGAGGTCTCGCAGGTCACCCGGTCCTTCCTGGGCCAGGTCATGACCTCGCGGCCCTGCCCGCAGTGCCAGGGCTTCGGCACCGTGGTCCCCACCCCGTGCCCCGAGTGCGCGGGCGACGGCCGGGTCCGCTCCCGTCGCACCCTGACCGTGAAGATCCCGGCCGGTGTCGACAACGGCACCCGGATCCAGCTCGCGGGCGAGGGCGAGGTCGGCCCCGGCGGCGGTCCCGCCGGCGACCTGTACGTGGAGATCCACGAGCTGCCCCACTCGACCTTCCAGCGGCGCGGCGACGACCTGCACTGCACGGTCACCATCCCGATGACGGCGGCGGCCCTCGGCACGAAGGTGCCGCTGGAGACCCTCGACGGCATGGAGGAGGTCGACATCCGCCCGGGCACCCAGTCCGGCCAGTCGATCCCGAAGCACGGCCGGGGCGTCACCCACCTGCGCGGCGGCGGCCGCGGCGACCTCATCGTCCACGTCGAGGTCACCACCCCGGGCAAGCTCGACCCCGAACAGGAACGCCTCCTGCGCGAGCTGGCCAAGCTCCGCGGCGAGGAACGCCCGACGGGGCAGTTCCAGCCGGGGCAGCAAGGGTTGTTCTCGCGGCTGAAGGACGCGTTCAACGGGCGCTGACGGAGAGCTTGGCGGGCGTCGGTTTGCTGCGCGGGTGCGGGCGGCGGCCGGGGTCTGCCGGGGGTCCGGGGGTCGCCCCCGGGCAGGCACAGTCAGCCGGGGCAGCAGGGGTTGTTCTCGCGGCTGAAGGACGCGTTCAACGGGCGCTGAGGTCCCTCCGGGATGCGGATGCTCCTGGCGTATGCCAACGGAAGCCCGGATTCGGACTTGTGCGGAGGACGTGACAACATGCCGTCATGTCCTCCGCACTGACCGATCTCTTCCCCTACCCGATCGTGCAGGCGCCCATGGCGGGCGGCGTCTCCGTGCCGCAGCTCGCGGCCGCGGTGTGCGAGGCGGGCGGGCTGGGCTTCCTGGCCGCCGGGTACAAGACCGCGGACGGGATGTACCAGGAGATCAAGCATCTGCGGGGACTGACCAGCCGCCCCTTCGGCGTCAACCTCTTCCTCCCGCAGCCGGAGACGGCCGACCCCGCCGCCGTCGACGTCTACGCCCACCAGCTGGCCGGCGAGGCCGCCTGGTACGAGACGGAGCTGGGCGACCCCGACAGCGGCCGGGACGACGGCTACGACACCAAGCTCGCCGTACTCCTCGACAACCCCGTACCGGTGGTGTCCTTCCACTTCGGCGTGCCCAGCCGTGAGGTCGTCGACTCCCTGCACCGCGTGGGGACCTTCGCCCTGGTCAGCGCCACCACCGCGGACGAGGCCCGGGCCGTCGAGCAGTCCGGCGCCGACGCGGTGATCGCGCAGGGCGCCGAGGCCGGTGGGCACCAGGGCACCCACCGGGACAACCCGGAGACCGGCGGCTCGGGCACCGGGCTGCTGTCGCTGGTCGCCCAGGTCCGGGAGGCGGTCGGCCTGCCGATCGTCGCCGCCGGCGGCATCATGCGCGGCGGCCAGATCGCCGCGGTCCTCGCGGCCGGCGCGAGCGCGGCCCAGCTCGGCACCGCCTTCCTCGCCACCCCCGAGTCCGGCGCGCACGACCTGCACAAGCAGGCGCTGACCAACCCGCTGTTCGTCCGCACCGAACTCACCCGCGCCTTCTCCGGCCGCCCCGCCCGCGCCCTGGTCAACCGCTTCCTGCGCGAGCACGGCCCCTACGCCCCCGCCGCCTACCCCGAGGTGCACCACCTCACCTCGCCGGTGCGCAAGGCGGCGGCGAAGGCGGGCGACGCGCAGGGCCTGGCGCTGTGGGCGGGACAGGGTCACCGGATGGCCCGGGAGCTGCCCGCCGGACAGCTCGTGGAGGTGCTGGCGGCCGAACTCGCCGCCGCCGGGACAGCGTTGTCGGGGTTGACGGGCTACCAGGCGGGAGGCGGCGGCCGATGACGGCACCGGTGTTCGTGGTCGACTCCCTGCGGCCCCAGGACCTGCCCGCGGGCGAGTACGTCCTCGACGGCCCCGAGGGACGCCACGCCGTCTCCGTGAAGCGGCTGCGGACGGGCGAGGACGTGGTCCTCACCGACGGACGCGGCCACTGGGCCGAGGGCGTCGTGAAGGCAGCCGAGGGCAAGGACCGCCTGGTCGTCACCGTCCCGGGCGGGGTGCGCGAGGAGCCCGCCGAGCAGCCCCGTATCACCGTCGTGCAGGCCCTGCCCAAGGGCGACCGCGGTGAGCTGGCCGTCGAGACGATGACCGAGGTCGGCGTCGACGCGGTCGTGCCCTGGGCGGCGTCCCGGTGCATCACGCAGTGGAAGGGCGAGCGCGGCCTGAAGGCGCTCGGCAAGTGGCGGGCGACGGCCCGGGAGGCCGGCAAGCAGTCCCGCCGGGTCCGCTTCCCCGACGTCGCGGACGCGGCGACGAGCAAGCAGGTTGCCTCACTTCTGGCCGAGGCCGACTTCGCCGCCGTACTCCACGAGAGCGGCGACGCGCCCCTGTCCGCCGCCGAACTCCCCGCCACCGGCGACATCGTGCTGGTCGTGGGCCCCGAAGGGGGCGTGTCCCCGGAGGAGTTGGCGCTCTTCGCCGAGGCCGGTGCGAGCCCCTACCGCCTGGGCCGCAGCGTCCTGCGCACCTCCACCGCGGGCACCGCCGCGACCGCCGTACTCCTGACCCGTACGGGCCGCTGGTCCTGACGGCGCCGAAAGCCGACGGGCCTCTGACGGGTGCCGGGTCCGGTCCTGCGACGGTGCCGGGTCCGGTCCTGTGACGGCCCCGGGTCCGGTTCTGTGACGGCGCCGGGTCCGGTTCTGTGACGGCCCCGGTCAGCCGTCGGTGGCGGCGACCACGGCGGGGAACAGCTCCCAGCCGTCCAGCTCCACCGGCCGGCCCCTGGGCCCGGGCAGCAGCCCCCGCCGCCCGGCCTCCTCGACCAACGCCCGTACGACACCGGGTTCGCGCAGGTTGAGCAGGTTGCCGCGGCCGTCCGCCACGCAGCCCTCGTACCAGTAGTCGCCCTCCGAGGTGTACCGGCCGGAGTCGGGCGCGCCCGCGAGAAGGACGAACCGGACGCGGACCCCGTCCCGGTAGAGCGTCAGTGCGTCCCGCCAGACGCCGTCGCGCCCCCGTTTCTGCCGGTGACTCCACAGCCAGGTGGTGCGTTCGTCCACGACGAGCCGGCGCTGCCTGCGGTCGTTGCCCATGGCGCCCACGGTAGTGAGGAGTGGCCGTATGCGCCCTACCTCCGGCCCCCGGACGGTGGGACGCTGCCCTTCATGTGGGAAATGAGGCGGATTCGGCGCATGGCTCCGGTGGTCGTCGGTGCGGCCGTCGCCGTCGGCGGGGCCGTGGCGTGCGAACCGGGCGGACTCGGCTCCGCGACGGTGGCGTACACCACCGACCAGACGGTGACCCGCGAACTGCAACGGCAGAAGGCGGAGGTGCGCTGGCTCACCTGCACCGCTTCCTACGGCGACAAGGGCACCACCGCCCCGGCGAGCGAGAACGCGGTCGCCTCCGTGCACTGCGAGGGCCGGACGGACGACGGCAAGGACATCACCGTCGACGGCAAGGTGACCAAGGTCGTCGACGGCGCCTGCGTGCGCGGGAACCTGACCGCGAAGGTGGACGGCAAGGAGTGGTTCCGGGTGCAGGGGCTGGGCAACTGCGACGCCACCAGCGCCCCGCCCGCCAACCGGCCCTCGCCGGACCGGCCCGGGCCCACCGTGACCGTCACCCGGACGATCTGGTGCCCGGACGACCCGCACTGCGGGCCGGTCGAGGGCAAGTAGGCGGACGGGCCCACGGCCGTGAAGTGATCCAAACCTCTGTCGGCGGGCCGCGCCCCTGCATAGGGTATGGGGGTGACTCAGCCCGCAGCGCCTGCCTACCTCCGCTTTCCGCACCCGCACGGCGAGTTGGTCGCCTTCACCGCCGAGGACGACGTGTGGCTCGCCCCGCTCGACGGCGGCCGTGCCTGGCGGGTCAGCGCCGACAACGTACCGGTGAACCACCCGCGCATCTCGCCCGACGGCACCACGGTCGCCTGGACCTCCACCCGCGACGGCGCACCCGAGGTGCACGTCGCGCCCGTCGAAGGCGGCCCCGCCAAGCGCCTCACCCACTGGGGCAGCATCAGGACCCAGGTACGCGGCTGGACCCCCGACGGCCGCGTCCTCGCCCTGAGCACCTACGGCCAGGCCAGCCTGCGCCGCAGCTGGGCCCGCGCCGTCCCGCTCGACGGCGGACCGGCCGCCACCCTGCCGTACGGGCCCGTCGGTGACGTCGCCCAGGGCCCGCACACCGTGCTGCTGTCCGCGCCGATGGGCCGCGAGGCCGCCTGGTGGAAGCGCTACCGGGGCGGCACGGCCGGCAAGCTGTGGATCGACGCCGAGGACGACGGCGAGTTCGTGCGCCTGCACGACGGCCTCGACGGCAACATCGAGTACCCCTTCTGGGTCGGCGACCGCATCGCCTTCCTCTCCGACCACGAGGGCACCGGTGCCCTCTACTCCTCCCTCGCCGACGGCTCCGACCTGCGCCGGCACACACCACTCGACGGTTTCTACGCCCGGCACGCCGCGACCGACGGCACCCGCGTCGTCTACTCCTGTGCCGGTGAACTGTGGACGCTGGACGACCTCGACGGCGCCGAGCCCCGACGGCTCGACATCCGGCTCGGCGGCGCCCGGGTCGACCTCCAGTCCTACCCGGTCAACGCCGCCCGCTGGTTCGGTTCGGCCTCCCCCGACCACACCGGGCGGGGCAGCGCCGTCGCCGTACGCGGCGGCGTGCACTGGGTCACCCACCGCTCCGGACCCGCCCGCGCCCTCGCGGTCACCCCGGGCGTGCGCACCCGGCTGCCGCGCACCTTCCGCGCCGACGGCGAGGAGTGGGTGGTGTGGGTGACGGACGCCGAGGGCGACGACGCCCTGGAGTTCGCGCCCGCCACCGGGCTCGCCCCCGGCGCCACCGCACGGCGCCTGGCCGCCGGGCAGCTCGGCCGGGTGCTGCACCTCGCCGTGGCCCCCGACGGCAGCCGCGTCGCCGTCGCCTCGCACGACGGGCGGGTCCTGCTCGTCGAGCGGGAGAGCGGCGAGGTCCGCGAGGTCGACCGCAGCGAGGACGGCGACGCCTCAGGCCTGGTCTTCTCGCCCGACTCCTCCTGGCTCGCCTGGTCCCACCCCGGCCCGGAGCCGCTGCGCCAGCTCAAGCTCGCCAACACCACCGACCTGTCGGTGAGCGAGGCGACCCCGCTGCGCTTCAAGGACTACTCGCCCGCCTTCACCCTGGACGGCAAGCACCTCGCCTTCCTCTCCACCCGCTCCTTCGACCCGGTCTACGACGAGCACGTCTTCGACCTGGCCTTCGTCGAGGGCGCCCGGCCCTACCTGATCACCCTCGCCGCGACCACGCCCTCGCCCTTCGGCCCGCAGCGCCACGGCCGGCCCTTCGAGACCCCGGACCGCGAGGAGACCCCCGACAGCGAGGGCACCCCCACCACCCGCATCGACATCGAGGGCCTCGCCGACCGCATCGTGCCCTTCCCGGTCGAGGCCGCCCGCTACTCCCGGCTGCGCGCCGCCAAGGACGGCGTCCTGTGGCTGCGCCACCCGCTCACCGGCGTCCTCGGCGCCTCCCGCGCCAACCCCGAGGACCCCGACCCCAACACCGAGCTGGAGCGGTACGACCTCGCCCAGCAGCGCGTCGAGCACCTCGGCGGCGACGCCGACCACTTCGAGGTCAGCGGCGACGGCAAGCGGGTGCTGCTGTGGACCGACGGCCGGCTCAAGGTCGTCCCCAGCGACCGGCGGGCCTCCGGCGACGAGGACAGCGACACCAACATCAGTGTCGACCTGGGCCGGGTCCGGCAGACCGTCGAACCGGCCGCCGAGTGGCGGCAGATGTTCGACGAGACCGGCCGCATCATGCGCGACCACTACTGGCGGGCCGACATGAACGGCGTCGACTGGGACGGCGTCCTCGACCGCTACCGGCCCGTCCTGGACCGCGTCGCCACCCACGACGACCTGGTCGACCTCCTGTGGGAGGTGCACGGCGAACTGGGCACCTCGCACGCCTACGTCACCCCGCGCGGCGGCCACGGCTCCGGCGCCCGGCAGGGCCTGCTCGGCGCCGACCTCTCCCGCCACGAGGACGGCGCCTGGCGCATCGACCGTGTTCTGCCGTCCGAGACCTCCGACCCCGACGCCCGCTCCCCGCTCGCCGCACCCGGGGTCGCGGTGCGCGCCGGGGACGCGATCGTCGCGGTGGCGGGACAGGCCGTGGACCCCGTCACCGGTCCGGGCCCGCTGCTCGTCGGCACGGCCGGCAAGCCGGTCGAGCTGACCGTCTCCCCGTCCGGCGGCGGCGAGGTGCGGCACGCCGTCGTCGTCCCGCTCGCCGACGAGGAGCCGCTGCGCTACCACGCCTGGGTCGCCGACCGCCGCGCCTACGTGCACGAGAAGTCCGGCGGCCGGCTCGGCTACCTGCACGTCCCGGACATGCAGGCGCCGGGCTGGGCCCAGATCCACCGCGACCTGCGCGTCGAGGTGGCCCGGGAGGGCCTGGTCGTCGACGTCCGCGAGAACCGCGGCGGCCACACCTCCCAGCTGGTCGTGGAGAAGCTGGCCCGGCGCATCGTCGGCTGGGACCTGCCGCGCGGCATGCGGCCGACCAGTTACCCGCAGGACGCGCCCCGCGGGCCGGTCGTCGCGGTCGCCAACGAGTTCTCCGGCTCCGACGGCGACATCGTCAACGCCGCGATCAAGGCACTCGGCATCGGCCCGGTCGTCGGCGTCCGCACCTGGGGCGGCGTCATCGGCATCGACAGCCGCTACCGGCTGGTCGACGGCACGCTGATCACCCAGCCGAAGTACGCGTTCTGGCTGGAGGGCTACGGCTGGGGCGTGGAGAACCACGGCGTCGATCCGGACGTCGAGGTGCCGCAGCGCCCCCAGGACCACGCGGCGGGCCGCGATCCCCAGCTGGACGAGGCGATCACGCTGGCGCTGGCCGCACTGGAGGAGACTCCGGCGAAGACACCGCCGAGCCTGCCCTAGCCGTAGCCCTGGCTCTCGCCCTGGCCGCACCGGCCCGACCCGGTGAGCCCGCCGGATGGGGCCCGCCGGGTGGGGCCCGGCGGGTCGGGTCCGCCGGGTCAGGCGCGGCGGGCGGCCCAGACGGTGCGTTCGGTGCGTACGGCGAGATCCTCGCGGCGCAGCAGGCTGTCCGGGCCGTCCGGGTCCAGGAGCCCGTCGAGCGCGGCGAGGTCCTCGGCGTCGAGGGCGGGGGCGGCCACGTCGCGGATGCGCCGCAGGCTGCCGTGCGCGTAGCGGCCGACCGCCTCGCTGCGCGCGCCCTCGATGTCGACGGTGACGGTGCGCTCGTCCTCGACGGTGAAACCGGCGGCCGTCAGCATCGGCCCCCAGTCGGCGCCGCGGTGCGGAACATGCTCGGCGTGGAAGCTGTCCGTCGCGGCATGGGCGCGCTCCTCGAGGCCCGGCCGGCCCTCGGGGGCGTCGGCGGGCAGGAAACGGGGGAAGCCCGCGAGCTCGACGACGGCGAACAGGCCCCCTGGCGCGAGCAGTTCGCGGACGTGTCCGAGGGTGCGGCCGGGGTCGGACATGTGGTGCATCGAGGCCGAGGCCCACACCAGGTCCGGCCTGCCGAGGTCGGGCCAGTGGTCGCTGTCGAGGTCGGCCTGCACGGTCCGTACGCGCCCCTCGGCGCCGCGGGCGCACGCCTTCTCGCGCAGGAGCTGGAGGTGTCCGGCCGAGGTGTCGACGGCGGTGACGTGCGCGTCGGGGAAGCGGTCGAGAAGCGCGAAGGTGCCCGCGCCGGTGCCGCAGCCCAGATCCACGATCCGGCGGGGCTCGCTCTTCAGCGGCAGCCAGGCGGTGATGGACGCGATGTGCTCGGAGAGCACCTCGGCGTCCAGATCGAGGATCTCCGCCTGGCCGGTGTCACCGTGCTCGTGGTGATGGGGGCTGCCGTGGCCGTGCTCGGGGCGGCGTACGTCGTCGGCGTGGTGGGGGGTGTGCTGGTGCGCTCGGGTCATGGCGCCACCGTAAGCAGGTCATGCGCGAAACGCGTGGCCGCTTGCGTGAAAGGCAAGAAGGTCGCGTGGTGCGCTGCCCGCCACGCAACTCACCGGCCGGATCCGGGGCCCCGCCCGGCCGTGGTCCCCGAGGTGAAGGGGCTCCCCGTGCCCTCGCAGTCGGCTTCGGTGCCGTCGGCGCCGGCGTCCTTCTGGTGGCCGCGGCGGGCGTCGCGGTCGAAGATCCCCAGGATCTCGCACGGTCCGCCCTCGGCGCCGATGGCGTGCGGCAGCATGGTGGGGAACTCCGCGGCCTGGTTGGTCTCGACGCGAAAGCGCCGGTGACCGAGCATGAGGACGGCGGTGCCGGACAGTACGACGAGCCATTCGCGGCCGGGGTGGGCGCGCATGCGGGCCGGATTGTCGGGCGGCGGGCCGGTCATCCGCTGACGCATCACGCTCATGCCGGGGTCGCCCTTCACGGGCCAGCGCATCAGGCCGTGGGCGGCGTCGATCATCGGGCTGACGACGACGTCGTCGGCGGCGTTCTCCACGAGCTGGTCCAGCGTGGTGTCCAGGGCGCGGGCGAGGGTGACCAGCTGATCCAGGGCGAGGCGCCGCCGGCCGTTCTCGATGCGGCTCAGTGAGGACTGGCTGAGGTTGGCCCGGCCGGCCAGTTCCTCCAGCGACCAGCCCTGCGCCACCCGCAGCGCGCGGATCCGTTTGCGCACGAGGCTGTCCAGCTCACCGTCTTCTTGTTCTTGCGTCATGGGCAATACCGTATGCCGTTGATGCATGGCGGGTTCGGGGTCGAATCCGGATGTCGAGGTGCCCCGAGACCTCCGTGCGCGCGGAGCACGACGGATACGATGCCCCCAGAAGATCACCGGCGTGAGGAGCACCCCATGGCAGGGGAACCCCAGGACGACTGCCTGTTCTGCAAGATCGTCGCAGGGCAGATTCCCGCGACGATCGTCCGCGAGACGGACACGACCGTCGCGTTCCGGGACATCAACCCCCAGGCCCCCACCCATGTCCTGGTGATCCCCAAGGCCCACCACAAGGACGGCGCCGCGCTCGCCGCCGACGCCCCGCAGCTCGCCGCCGACGTCCTGCGCGAGACCCAGGCCGTCGCCGACGCCGAGCAACTGGACAGCTACCGCACCGTCTTCAACACCGGCACCGGCGCCGGGCAGACCGTGTGGCACGCGCACGCCCACGTGCTCGGCGGCCGCGGCCTCGAATGGCCCCCCGGATAACCGGACCGGACCCGAGACCCGACCAGACCGGATCACCCACGATGTCCGTACGCGAACTCGTCGTCCTCGGCACCGCGAGCCAGGTCCCGACCCGGCACCGCAACCACAACGGCTACCTGCTGCGCTGGGACGGCGAGGGCATCCTGTTCGACCCCGGCGAGGGCACCCAGCGCCAGATGCTGCGCGCCGGGGTCGCCGCCCACGACCTGAACCGGATCTGCGTCACGCACTTCCACGGCGACCACAGCCTCGGTCTCGCCGGCGTGATCCAGCGCATCAACCTCGACCGGGTCCCGCACGAGATCACCGCCCACTACCCGCGCTCCGGGCAGCGGTTCTTCGAGCGCCTGCGGTACGCCACCGCCTACCGCGAGACCGTCGCCCTCACCGAGGCCCCCGTCGCCGCGGACGGCCCCCTCGCCGTCACCCCCGCCTACACGCTGGACGCCCGCAAGCTGTCCCACCCCGTCGAGTCCTACGGCTACCGGCTCACCGAGCCCGACGGCCGCCGCATGCTGCCCGACCGCCTCGCCGCGCACGGCATCAAGGGCCCCGACGTGGGCCGCATCCAGCGCGACGGCTCGCTGAACGGCGTCGCGCTCGACGAGGTCAGCGAGGTCCGCCGCGGCCAGCGGTTCGCGTTCGTCATGGACACCCGGCTGTGCGAGGGCGTGCACGCGCTCGCCGAGGGCGCGGACCTGCTCGTCATCGAGTCCACCTTCCTCGACGCGGACGAGGCCCTCGCCACCGACCACGGCCACCTCACCGCCGGACAGGCCGCCCGGGCCGCCCGGGACGGGGGCGTGCGGCATCTGGTCCTGACCCACTTCAGCCAGCGCTACTCCGACCCCGAGGAGTTCGAACGGCAGGCACGCGCGGCCGGCTACGCGGGCGAGCTGACCGTGGCCCGCGACCTCACCCGCGTACCGGTTCCGAAACGCCGGTAGAACGGTCGTACGATGCTCTGATGCCCCTGCCCAAAGCTGAACTGCACCTCCATATCGAAGGCACCCTGGAACCCGAGCTGGCCTTCGCGCTGGCCGCCCGCAACGGCGTGTCCCTGCCCTACGCGGACGAGGACGCGCTGCGCGAGGCGTACCGCTTCGCGGACCTCCAGTCCTTCCTGAACCTGTACTACGAACTGATGGCCGTCCTGCGCACCGAGCGGGACTTCGAGGATCTCGCCAACGCCTACCTCGCCCGCGCCGCGGCCCAGGGCGTCCGGCACGCCGAGATCTTCTTCGACCCGCAGGCCCACCTGGCCCGGGGCGTGGAGATGGGCACGGTCGTGGAGGGGCTGTGGCGGGCGCTGGGCGCCGGCCGCGAGAACCACGGCGTCTCCACCCGGCTGATCCTCTGCTTCCTGCGCGACGAGTCCGCCGAGTCGGCGATGGCGACGCTGGACGCCGCCAAGCCGTACCTCGACCGCATCACCGGTGTCGGCCTGGACTCCGCCGAGGTCGGCCACCCGCCGGTCAAGTTCCGCGAGGTGTACGAGACCGCCGCCGCCCTCGGCCTGCGCCGGGTCGCGCACGCGGGCGAGGAGGGGCCGCCCGAGTACGTCGTCGAGGCCCTCGACGTCCTCGGCGTCGAGCGGATCGACCACGGGCTGCGCTCGGTGGAGGACCCGGCGCTGGTCGAGCGGCTGGTGCGCGAGCGCGTCCCGCTCACCCTGTGCCCGCTGTCCAACGTGCGGCTGCGCACGGTCGACACCCTCGCCGACCACCCGCTGCCCGCGATGCTCGACGCGGGCCTCATGTGCACGGTGAACTCCGACGACCCGGCCTACTTCGGCGGCTACGCGGGCGACAACTTCGACGCCGTGCGCGAGGCCCTCGGCCTGACCGACGAGCGGCTGCGGGAGCTGGCCCGCAACTCGTTCCTCGCCTCCTTCCTGGAGGACGACGAGGAGCTGCGGGCGCGGTACCTCGCGGACGTCGAGGCGTACGAGTTCCCCGCCGCGTAGTAGCGGTTCCCGCGCGCGGGCCTCAGCCCGTCCCGGACCCCGGTGTGGCCGCGGCCTGCCGGGGTCCCGCCGTGTCGTAGGCGTCCTGGACGGCCACCGCCGGGGCCTCCACGTCGATCTCCACGACCGGCTGCTCCACGGCGCCGACCTCCGGCACCGCACCGCTCGGCGTGCCCGTCGCCGCGGCGACCAGCGCGGCCGGGGTGCCACCGCGGCGGCGGATCGCGCCGGGCAGCAGCGGGCGCCCGCCGGTGTGCAGGGCCACGGCGGTCATCGGCGCGGCGAGCAGCAGCAGCCCGGCGCCGAGCACCAGGCCCATGACGGGGTAGCCGGCCTGCGCCGACAGCACACTGCCGGTCAGCGGTCCGGCCGACGTGCCCAGCGAGGACGCCGAGCCGACGAGCACCGCCCACCGGCCGCGCGCATCGAGCGAGGCGGCGAGGCCGATCAGGTACGACAGGACGACCGGGTAGACGGTGTTCCAGGCGATCTCGCCGGTCGCGAAGGCCGCCGGGGTGGTCGCGGCCGCGCTCACCGCGATGCAGCCCGCGATGAGCACCGTGCCGGCGCCGACGGGCATCGCCCGCCCCAGCCGCGGCCCGAGCGCACCCGCCACCAGCACGCCCACCAGGCCCGCGCCCAGCGCGACGGCGAAGACGGCCCCGAGGGCGGCGTCGCCCAGGCCGGCCTGCGTCAGCCCGATCCGGCCGCTGACGCCCCACAGGGAGTTCTGCGCCAGCGACCAGCACAGCACCGTGGCGGCGAGGACCAGTCCCGAACGGCGGTGGGGGAGCGGGGTGGTGGTGTCGTCCGGGCCGGTGCGGCCGTCGGGGCCGTCGGCGCCGTGCCCGGCCCGGGTGCCGGCCGTACCGCCCGGCAGACGGCCGGTCAGCGGCCACACCGCCAGCGCGGTCAGGGCGATGGCGGCCAGCGGCAGCCCGTGCGCCCGGCCGAGGTGGGGCACCGTCAGGTACACCGCACCGGCCAGCGCGGACACGCTCAGCAGGCCCGCCGTGGAGGCCCGGTGAGGATCCCTCTCGGCGGCGATCCGGGCGGCGGCGACCGTCATCGCGGTCCCCGAGCCGAAGCCGCCCACGACCGCGCCGGCGACGACGGCCGGGACGGCGGTGGTGAGCGCGGCGGCGCCGTAGCCGAGGACGGCCAGTGCGAGCCCGAAGCGGGCCGGCGTCCGGGCACCCAGGCGCTGGACCCGGGAGGCCAGCAGGAAGCCCGCGGTCGCCGAACTCAGCAGCAGCGCGCTGCCGACGGCGCCCGCCTGTGTCGTGGACAGCGGAAGGCTGGTGTCGAGTCTGCCGACGGTGGTGGGCAGCAGATAGGGAGGCAGGTACCCGGCCGTGAAAAGGGCGACGAGGGGCCAGGGAATGGAGCGGGGGGCGAACACGGGCGTTCCCAGGGCATGCGAAAGGGACGGTAGGAAGGGAGGGGGGCGACGACCCGTCGACCGAGAGGGGCGCGCGGGCAATTTGTATCAAGCGCGGGGTGGCGCGAAACAGGCGACCCGGTGTGATCTGGGTCACATAGCTGTTTGCGGGTTTCAGGACTGGGTAGCAGCGGGCGCTTGCGTCGGCGGGCCGGGTCGGTCCCGGCCGCGACCGGCCCGCGGATTCCTGTTGCGCGTGGTCGACGCATTGACGCCGCGCATTCACTTACCTAGCCTTCATTCGCATACATGGACGAAGGAAGGGTGCCCCTGTGACCGCCGACCTCACCGTCACGGCCGTTCACCTCACGCCGATCCTCGTCGCGGACCCGCCGCTGCTCAACACCCAGGGCGTGCACCAGCCGTACACCCCCCGGCTGATCGTCGAGGTCGAGACCGCCGACGGGATCCGGGGCGTCGGCGAGACCTACGGCGACACCAAGTACCTGGAACTCGCCCGCCCGTTCGCCGACCGGCTGGTGGGCCGCCGGGTCAGCGATCTGAACGGCCTGTTCGCCCTCGCCGACGAGGTCGCCGTCGACTCCTCCCGGGTCTCCGGACAGGTCGACGTCGGCGGGCTGCGCGGTGTCCAGACCGCCGACAAGCTGCGCCTGTCCGTCCTCTCCGGCTTCGAGGTCGCCTGCCTCGACGCCCTCGGCAAGGCGCTCGGTCTGCCCGTGCACACGCTGTTCGGCGGCAAGGTCCGCGACGCCGTCGAGTACAGCGCGTACCTCTTCTACAAGTGGGGCGGCCACCCCGAGGGCGTGGCGGCCGAGAAGGACGACTGGGGCGCCGCCCTCGACCCGGCCGGTGTCGTCGAGCAGGCCCGCGCCTTCACCGAGCGGTACGGCTTCACCTCCTTCAAGCTCAAGGGCGGCGTCTTCCCGCCCGAGGAGGAGATCGCCGCCGTCAAGGCCCTCGCCGCCGCCTTCCCCGGACACCCGCTGCGCCTGGACCCCAACGGCGCCTGGTCCGTGGAGACCTCGCTGAAGGTCGCCGGGGAACTCGGGGACCTCCTGGAGTACCTGGAGGACCCCGCGCTCGGCACCCCGGCGATGGCCGAGGTCGCCGCGCGGACCGGGGTGCCGCTCGCGACCAACATGTGCGTGACGACGTTCGCGGAGATACCGGAGGCGTTCGCCAAGGGCGCCGTGCAGGTCGTGCTCTCCGACCACCACTACTGGGGCGGGCTGCACCACACCCGGCAACTCGCCGCCGTCTGCCGCACCTTCGGCGTCGGTGTGTCCATGCACTCCAACACCCACCTCGGCATCAGTCTCGCCGCCATGACGCACGTGGCGGCCACCGTCCCGAACCTCCACCACGCCTGCGACTCCCACTACCCGTGGCAGTCCGAGGACGTGCTGACCGAACGCCTCACCTTCGACGGCGGCCGCGTCACCGTCTCCGACGCCCCCGGCCTCGGCGTGGAACTCGACCGCGACCGGCTGGCGTTCCTCCACCGCCGCTGGCTCGACGACGACGGCACGCTCCGCGACCGCGACGACGCGGCCGCGATGCGGGTCGCCGACCCCGCGTGGGTCACCCCGTCCGTGCCGCGTTGGTGACGGGCGGTCCCGCTTCCTGCGCCGGGTTGTCGGTGGGGTGGTGCACACTGGCCTGATCCGCACCATGCCAGGGAGCGCACCGTGACAGCCTCCACCGTGTCCACAGTGTCCACCGAGCCGTCCACCGAGTCCTTGCCCACCGCGTCCGTGCCTGCCACGCCCGCCCCGACGGCGTTCGCCATGCCCGCCATGCCCGTAGTGCCGGCCGACGAGCGGACGACACACCGCCACGCCCAGGGCGAGGGAGCGCACCGGCGGCCCGAGGTCGATCCCCTCGCCGCCCTGCGCGCCCCGCAGGACCCGCCCTGGGACGTGTACCTGACGGGCACCGTCTTCCTCGACGTCGTCTTCACCGGACTCGACTCCGCCCCGGTGCGCGGCACCGAGTCCTGGGCCCGCGGGATGGGGTCGAGCCCGGGCGGCATCGCCAACATGGCGACCGCGCTGGCCCGCCTCGGCCTGCGCACCTCGCTGGCCGCCGCCTTCGGCGACGACCACTACGGCGACTACTGCTGGGACGCGCTAGCCCAGGGCGAGGGCATCGACCTCTCCCCGTCCCGCACCGTGCCCGGCTGGCACTCGCCGGTGACCGTCTCGATGGCGTACGAGGGGGAGCGCACGATGGTCTCCCACGGTCACGAGCCGCCGCCGGAGGAACCGTCCCCCGACTGCCCGCCCCGCGCCCGTGCCGCCGTCGCCTCCCTCACGCCCGGCGTCCGCGCCCCCTGGATCGCCCAGGCCGCCGCCCGCGGCACCCGCGTCTTCGCCGACGTCGGCTGGGACGACACCGGCGCCTGGGACCTGGCCGCGCTGCCCGACCTCGCGCACTGCGAGGCGTTTCTGCCGAACGCGGAGGAGGCCATGCGCTACACCGGCGCCACCTGCCCGCGCGCCGCCGCACACGCCCTGACCGAGCACGTGCCGCTCGCGGTGGTCACCCTCGGCGCGGACGGCGCCTACGCGGTGGACCGGCGCACGGGGGAGAGCGCCGAGGTCCCGGCGATCGAGGTGGAGGCCCTGGACCCGACCGGCGCGGGGGACGTCTTCGTGGCCGGTTTCGTCACCGGCACCCTGGCCGGCTGGCCGCTGGCCGACCGCCTGGCCTTCGCGGGCCTGACCGCGGCCCTGTCCGTCCAGGAGTTCGGCGGCTCCCTGGCGGCCCCCGGCTGGTGCGAGATCGCCACCTGGTGGCGCAAGGTCCGGTCGCTCCAGGACCCGGCGGCCCTCAGCCGCTACGCCTTCCTGGCCGGCCTGGTCCCCGACACCCCACCCGGCTCCTGGCCCCTGCGCCGCGCGGTCCCGACCATCGGCTTCCGCCGCCCGACGGGCTGACCTGACCGCCAGACTGTCCCAGTGCCAAGGTCGGTGGCTCAACAAACGCCCTTGGCGGTGCGGCCCAGCACGGCGTCGGAAGCCGACCGAACTTGGTCTGTCCCGAAGAAGATCTCCACCGTCTACGACGAGCTGGGCTGGCTCGGCAAGGCGTACGCCTCCCCGCGCTTCACCGGTAGCGGCGACTGCATTGCCTCCGTCGTGCAGTCGATGGAGAACTTCTACCGCCCGTTGAAGACCGCCTACTCGATCCCGAAGTCCGAGGGCGTCCTCGGCGTCTACACCTTCACCACCACCTACAACCGCGACGGCACCGTCCGCGGCGTGGGCATGCCGGCGGCCTGTCCTCGGAGGCCATCGACCTTGGCCACGACGAGTTGCAGCGCCCAGCAGCTCGAACTGTCGACGGGCACCGGCAAGAAGGTATGGGAAACCTTCTCCTACGAGAAGGGCACCAGGCGAAACGCGAAGTACCAGCCCGGCTGCACGCTGCCCCTCCCACTCGGGTCCGACCCTGCCGAATGAAGCCGGACCTGCGCCGCCTCGGCAGGTTGCCGCTGGTTTTGCGGGCGGCGTCGTGGCATCAAGACGAAGGGGGAGTACAGGGTGCGCGACGCTGGAGTGCCTGCGGTCGTGGCGACGGCACAGGACCTGGACTGCGAAGTCGCGCTCTCACACCCGGTGCCATATAACATCGGCGCTATGGACGGCGGGCGCTACTGGATCGAGATCGAGCCGGAGGTGCGGCTGTGGCTGGAGAACATTCCCGCCCATCACTACAAGCAGGCCGAACGCGTCGCCGACCTGCTCGCCGAGCAGCCCACCACGCTCGACGAACCGCACTCCCGCCACCTGGGCGGCAAGCTCCGCGAGCTGCGCTTCCGCCTGGGCGATGCCCATCAGCGGATCACCTACTGGCTGGCGCCCGGCCGACGTGTCGTGCTGCTCACGGTGTTCCGCAAGACCAAGATGCGCGAGCAGGCCGAAGTGGACCGGGCCCACGCCGCACAGCGATTGTGCGAGGCAGAGCATGAAGCCGCCGCCGAGCACGACCTCTACGGCCGCAACCTCAAGGAGAACCGATGAACCACAGCGAATGGAGGACCCGTCGCCACCGTCAGATGCTGGGCGAACACCTGGACGCCGACCCTGAGTACGACCGGGTCTACGAAGAGGCCGGCCTCGCCATGACGTTGGGCAAGGCCATCTACGACCGGCGTAAGCAGCTGGGCCTGAGCGAGGCCGACCTCGCCGAGCGCATGCACGTCGGCGTCGAGGACATTGAAGGCATCGAGACGGCCACCGAGCTGCCACCCATCGCGGTCATCATGCGCCTGGCCCGCGCATTGGACCTCACGGTGGACGTGCACCTCGCCGGCGGAGACGAGCCCACCGTCACCATCGTCGCCCCAGCGGCCTGAGGCGGGGAGGAACCATGCAGGACCCGCCTTCCGCGCTCGCCCGTGAGCTCGGGCAACTCGTCCACGACCGGCGCATCGAGCTCGGGCTGTCCCAGGCCGAGCTGGCCGAGCGGTGCGGGATGAAGCAGCCGCAGATCTCCCGCTTCGAAGGCGGCGGGTCCGTGCCCACCCTTCCCCTCCTGCGCCGCCTCGCTCAGGCTCTCGGTGCCGACCTGACCATCAGCCTCACCCCACACGTCGGGCGTGGATAGTGGTGGTCTCCTTCGAAGGTGCGTATTCGTACTGCTGGATCTGCATGAGAAGGCAGACTGAGGTCGTCTCGTAACTGTCACAGGCAAGGATTAAGAAGGCGTGGTAGCGAGTGGCCTTTTGGTTGCGTTCCTCGCGAAAATCGAACACGGATGCCTGATCTTGCGGGACGCAAGAAGTGACGACGACGTCAGTGACTGGGACCCCAGGTCCAGTAGCTGGTATCGCGGGGGTGGTTCACTCATCTTCAGCGTTCAGGCCGGTGTCGATGGTCCGGTCGAATGTGAGGTGTGGCAGTCGGCTCCCCCAAGGACGCTTCCAGCGAGTCTGCTCGAGACGTCGTTGCTGTGTTCGTCCGGAAGGCTCGTATTGCATGACGCAAACGACTATGTCCGCATGCAATTCATGGGGTTCCGTGGCTCCGTGAAATGCTCTGTAATGGTGGATGATCCGCAGTTCCCGTCAAAGGTCCAGATTTTGCTGAGTGCAGACGGTAAGTAGCTTCTTGGTGGTTGCGAGAACGAAGCGAGGTTCTTCTCGGGGAACTCGCCTGTTTCTCGTATGCGGTGTGACATGTCGCCCGGCTGGGTTCAACGGTCCATAAAATGCGTCCGCGACGGTAGATGTACGCCTGGTTGGCGCGGGGACGTTGTCGGTGGACGAGGGCATACTGCGCGCATGACTGCCTCTTCAACTACCGCAGACGGTGCCTTCAGCCCCTCCCCTGCCTGGGTGCAGTCGGTGGGTGGCCCTCTCATCGTCGTCCCCGTCTCCGCCCTGGCCTCCTGGGGCGGGTGTACGGAGACTGGTCTGATGGCCGGAGAGGCCACCGCCCCTGATGACTACGACCGGGCCTGTGCGGTGGACGATCTGGCCGGTGTGATTCCCATCGACGAGAAGGGTACGCAGGCACTGGTACTGGCGGACGAGCCAGCGAGCAGCTGCTACCTGCCCCAGTATCGGGTGTTCCTGCGGTGGTGCGCCGCCGAAGCCGAGGTCGGACTGAGAGCCGCGGCAGATGTGGTCCTGGCCGACCCGGCCACGGTGTGGGAGGAGTGTGGCGTCTGGGTCTCGGACAATCCGGCGGTACTCATGGACTCCGCCGAAGCGGGTCCTGACCTGGGCATTGAGTATCCCGGCGGCGAGATGCCCGCCGAGGCATCGGTGCCACTGCCCGCAGGCCGCTGGAGGGTCCGCGCTACGCAGACCAAGGCGGACGAGGACAACCGGGTCGGCCTCGTCCAGCTTTTGACCGCCGAATCCTGCACGAGCTCATAGGCTTGTAGACCTGCCGGGCGCACGGCCGGTGAGTGGCCGCCGTGCACGCCGCGCTCGGCCGGTGGGTTGGGAAGCTCCGGTCAGAACCCGAGCCGCCGCAGCTGCTTCGGGTCGCGCTGCCAGTCCTTGGCCACCTTCACATGCAGGTCCAGGAAGACCGGCGTGCCGAGGAGCGCCTCGATCTGGGTGCGGGACTTGATGCCGACGTCCTTCAGGCGCTTGCCCTTGGGACCGATGATGATGCCCTTCTGGCTGGGGCGCTCGATGTAGACGTTGGCGTGGATGTCGAGCAGGGGCTTGTCGGCGGGGCGGTCCTCGCGCGGGAGCATCTCCTCGACGACCACCGCGATGGAGTGCGGCAGCTCGTCCCGTACGCCCTCCAGCGCGGCCTCGCGGATCAGCTCCGCGACCATGACCTGCTCCGGCTCGTCGGTCAGGTCGCCCTCGGGGTAGAGCGCGGGGCCCTCGGGCAGCAGCGGGGTGAGGAGGTCGGCGAGCAGGCCCACCTGCTGGTTCGCCGTGGCGGACACCGGCACGATCTCCGCCCAGGTGATCCCCAGCTCCTTGCCAAGCTGGTCGACGGCGATCAGCTGCTCGGCCAGGGCCTTGGAGTCCACCAGGTCGGTCTTGGTGACGATCGCGACCTTCGGGGTCTTCCTGATCCCCGCCAGCTCCTTCGCGATGAAGCGGTCACCGGGGCCCAGCTTCTCGTTCGCCGGCAGACAGAAGCCGATGACGTCCACCTCGGCCCACGTCGTGCGCACCACGTCGTTGAGCCGCTCGCCCAGCAGCGTGCGCGGCTTGTGCAGCCCCGGGGTGTCCACCAGGATCAGCTGGGCGTCCTCGCGGTGCACGATGCCCCGCACGGTGTGCCGGGTGGTCTGCGGGCGGTTGGACGTGATCGCCACCTTCTGCCCGACCAGAGCGTTCGTGAGGGTGGACTTGCCCGCGTTGGGGCGGCCCACGAAGCAGGCGAAGCCGGCCCGGTGAACAGCCTCGGCCGGTTCTTCGGATGACTGGGTACGAACGCTCATGGCGCCCATTGTCCCTGATCCCCGAAGCCCCGCCGTACCACGGTCGCCCGCCGGGCCCGCGAGCGTCAGCCCGCGCTGACCGTCTCCCGCACCGACCCGTCGGGCGAAGCCACCAGCACCGGCGTCCCCGCCCCGCCCAGGTCCCGTACCGCCGCCCGGTCCTCCTCCGACGCCGACTCCGCCTCCGTCACCACGGCCGCCGCCTCCAGGGACTGCGCGCCGGACGCCACGGCCATCGCCACCGCCGTGCGCAGGGCGCTGAGGTGGAGGGAGTCCAGGGCGACGGTCCCGGCGACGTACGTGCGGCCGGTCTCGTCGCGTACGGCCGCGCCCTCGGGGACGCCGTTGCGGGCGCGGGCCGAGCGGGCCAGGGTGACGATCTTGCGGTCCTCGGGGTCGAGGCCGGGAGTCTCGGTGGTCATGGGGTGAGCATACGTAGCCCGCCGCACGGCCCTGTCGGACCCCGGTCCGCTCGCCCCGGCACCGGTCCGCTCCAGCCCAGGCACCGGTCCGCGCCCGCCCGGGAACCGGTTCGCTCCCGTCCGGGTACCGGCCCGCTCTCACCCCGCCACCGGGTACATCGCCCCGCGCCGCCCCTCCGGCGAGGCCAGCCACTCCAGCTTCGCCGCCGTGTTCGCCTCGTCCAGCGGCGTGTGCAGCACGATGGTCAGGTCGGGGCGGGCCGGGACCTGGAGGGCCGTCGACTCCAGGCTGAGCAGGCCGACCAGCGGGTGGTCCAGCTCCTTGCGGATCTGCCCGGCGTCCTCGATGTCCCGCTCCTCCCACAGCGCGGCGAACTCGGTGCTGGCCTCCTTCAGGTCCGCGAGCACCTGCTGGAAGCCCTCGTCGTCCGGGTTGGCCGCGCAGGCGGCGCGGAACTGGGCGACGACCGTGCGTGCGTTCCGCTCCCAGCTGCGGGCGCGGGAGCGGTAGAGGGGGTCGGTGAAGAAGTCGACGATGCAGTTCCACGTCGTATCCGGCCGCATGCCCAGCACCATCGCCGCCGCGTCGTTGTACATCACGCAGTTGTAGTACCGGTCCATGATGTGCGCCGGGTACGGCATCCACGTGTCGATCAGCCGCCGCAGCCCCTCGCACATGTCCCGCTTGGCCGGTTCCACCTCGGCGGCGGGCGGGTTCAGTCCGGCCAGCACGTACAGGTGGCGGCGTTCGGCGTTGCTGAGCCGCAGCACCCGGCCCACCGAGTCCAGCACCTGGGGCGAGACGGAGATGTCGCGGCCCTGCTCCAGCCACTGGTACCAGGACGCGCCCACCCCGGCGAGCACGGCCACCTCCTCGCGCCGCAGCCCCGGCGTCCGGCGCCGCGCCCCGCCGTCCGGCAGACCGACCTCGGCCGGGGACACCCGGGCCCGGCGGCTCATCAGGAACTCCCGCAGCTCACTGCGGCGCCGGTCCCGGCCCGACGACGCCTCGGCCCCCACGATCACGTCCGGCACGTGTCCTGCTCCCCCTGTAGTCGTCCGGGTGCTGCCTGGTGGTGGCACCACCATGACAATCCGGGTCTCCCCACAACTATTCCGGGGGCCCGAGGCTCATGTCCATGGCGATCGACACCACCCCGACTTCCACCCCGGCCCCCGTGGCCGGACAGCAGTCCGCTCCACGGCTCTCCGCCCGGGACCGGCTCGTCCTGTTCGTGCTCTGCGCGGCCCAGTTCATGGTCGCGCTCGACTTCTCCGTCCTGAACGTCGCCCTGCCCGTGCTCGGCGCGGACCTCGGCATGAGCACCTCCGCCCTCCAGTGGGCGGTCACCGCGTTCGCGCTGCCGTCCGGCGGCTTCCTGCTGCTCTTCGGGCGCATGGGCGACCTCTACGGCCGCCGGCGGCTCTTCCTCGCCGGGCTCGCGCTCTTCGGCGCCGCCTCCCTGCTGGCCACCCTCGCCTGGGACCCGGCCTCCTTCCTCGCCGGGCGCGCCCTCCAGGGGCTCGGCGCCGCGGCCATCGTCCCGACCGGCATGTCCCTGCTGACGACGACCTTCCCGGAGGGCCCCGCCCGCGACCGCGCCCTCGGCATCTCCGGCACGCTGCTCTCGTTGGGCTTCACCGTCGGCATGGTGGCCGGCGGCGTCCTGACCGACCTGCTGAGCTGGCGCTCCACGATGGGCCTCCTCGCCCTGTTCGCCCTGGTCGTGCTGCCCCTCGCGCCCCGGCTGCTGCCCGAGTCGCGGACCCCGGAGCGGCCCCGTCTCGACGTCCCCGGCGCGGTCACCGTCACCGGCGGCCTGCTCTCCCTGATCTACGCCCTCACCACGGCCGCCGAGCACGGTTTCGGCCGCGCCGACGTGCTCGTGACCCTCGCCGCGGGCCTGCTGCTCCTGGCCGCCTTCGTGGCCGTCGAGTCCCGCAGCGCGGCGCCGCTGGTCTCCCTGCCGATGCTGCGGCGCCGCACGGTGGCCTGGGGCAACCTGGGCGGCCTGGTCACCTTCTCGATGATGTCGACGGTGGTCTTCGTGCTCACCCTGTACCTCCAGGAGGTTCTGCACCTGAGCGCCTTCGAGACCGGTCTGGTCTTCGGGGTGCAGGGCGTGCTGTCGGTGGTGGCCGGTACCTTCGCGCCCCGCGTCATCGGCCGCTTCGGCGCCCGCCGCACCCTGGTCGGCGCGCTCGCCGGACAGGGCGCCATCGGCCTGTCCCTGCTGGCGCTGGCCGAGGGCGGCTGGTCGGTGGTGCTCGCCACCGCCGCCGTGTCCCTGGCCAGCATGTGCCACCTGGGCGCGATCATCTCCTACGGCCTGACCGTCACCTCCGGCGTCCCCGACGAGGAGCAGGGCCTGGCGACCGGCCTGGTCACCTCCACCCAGCAGGTCGGCATCACCGTCGGCATCCCGCTGCTCGGCGTGCTGGCCACCACCGCGACCGACCTGCGCTCCGGCGTCCACACGGTGCTGGTCCTGGACGCGGCGATCGTGCTGGCGGCGGCCGTACTGGTCGCCGTGGGGCTGCGCGTCAACCGCCCGGCGGGCTCAGGGACGGTCGAGGCGGAGCCGCTCCGCACGCGGTAGGCCGGCGACGACCAGGTCGTACGAGTCCTCGACGAGCTCCCGGACGACACGGTCCGGGAGCCGTCCCGCGTCCGGCCCGGCGCCCACCGTCACCGTGTTCCAGTGCCGCTTGTTCATGTGCCAGCCCGGGACGATCAGGCCCGGGTGCTCGCGGCGCAGCCGGAGCGCGTCGTCCGGGTCGCACTTGAGGTTGACGGTGAGCGGGCGCCCGTCCAGCGAGGTCAGCGCGAACATCTTCCCCAGCACCTTGAAGACCGAGATCTCAGGGTTGAAGGGGAAGTCCTCCACCGCCGCGTTGAAGGACAGGCAGAAGTCGCGCAGTTCCCCGGGGGTCATTCGGACACGGCCTCCTCGGCCGAAGCCGGCTTCGCCTCGGCGACCGGCTCCACCAGCACCGTCACGATCTTGTTCCGGCGGCCCGCCGCGGCCTCGGCCGTCAGCCGCAGCTCACGGCCGTCGGGCAGTTCCACGATCGACGAAGCACCGGCGATCGGGACCCGGCCCAGCGCCTTCGCCAGCAGACCGCCGACCGTCTCCACGTCCTCGTCGTCGTACTCGTCCAGGCCGTACAGCTCACCCAGGTCGGTGATGTCCAGGCGGGCGGTGACCCGGAAGCGGTCCTCGCCCAGCTCCTCCACCGGCGGCAGCTCACGGTCGTACTCGTCGGTGATCTCGCCGACGATCTCCTCGAGGATGTCCTCGATGGTGACGATGCCGGCCGTGCCGCCGTACTCGTCGATGACGACGGCGACGTGGTTGCGTTCCTTCTGCATCTCGCGCAGCAGGTCACCGGCGTTCTTGGTGTCCGGCACGAAGGACGCCGGGCGCATCGCCGTGGAGACCAGGTCGCTCTCCGCGTCCCGGCTGATGTGGGTCCTGCGGACCAGGTCCTTCAGGTACACGATGCCGACGATGTCGTCCTCGCTGTCGCCGGTCACCGGTATCCGGGAGAAACCGGAGCGCAGGGCGAGGGTGAGGGCCTGCCGGATGGTCTTGTAGCGCTCGATGACGACGAGGTCGGTGCGCGGCACCATGACCTCCCGCACGAGCGTGTCGCCCAGCTCGAACACCGAGTGCACCATGCGGCGCTCCTCGGCCTCGATCAGCGACTCCGCCTCGGCGTAGTCCACCAGCGCCCGCAGCTCCGCCTCCGAGGCGAAGGGGCCCCGGCGGAAGCCCTTGCCGGGGGTGAGGGCGTTGCCGATGAGAATCAGCAGCGAGGGGATCGGGCCCATGATCCGGGCCAGCGGCAGCAGCACGTACGCCGCCGCGGTCGCCGTGTTCAGCGGGTGCTGGCGCCCGATGGTGCGCGGCGAGACCCCGACGGCGACGTAGGAGAGCAGCACCATCACCGCGATGGCGATGATCAGCGCCTCGCCCGTGCCGTCGAACTGTCTCAGGCAGGCGTAGGTGACCAGCGCGGCGGCCGCCATCTCGCAGGCGACGCGGACCAGCAGCGCCACGTTGAGGTAGCGCGTCGGGTCGGCGGCGACCTGGGCGAGCTTCTCGCCGCCCCGGCGCCCGGACCGTACCGCCTCCTCGGCGCGGAAGCTGGAGACCCTCGCGAGCCCCGCCTCCGCGCACGCGGCCAGCCAGGCGACCACCACCAGGGCGACGGCACCGGCGACGAGCGGGAGGCTCATGAGACCGTCGGGGCCGGGGACGGGCCGGTCAGGCCCTTCTCCGCACGCCAGCCGTCCACGATGGCGGCCTGGAGACCGAACATCTCGGCCTTCTCGTCGGGCTCCTCGTGGTCGTACCCGAGCAGGTGCAGCACCCCGTGGACGGTCAGGAGCTGGAGCTCCTCGTCCATGGAGTGCTCCGTCGGCGCCTCGGCGCCCTGCTTGGCGGCGACCTCCGGGCAGAGCACGATGTCGCCGAGCAGCCCCTGCGGTGCCTCCTCCTCGTCCTTGGACGGCGGACGCAGCTCGTCCATCGGGAAGGACATCACGTCGGTGGGACCCGGCAGGTCCATCCACTGGATGTGCAGCTGCTCCATGGCGCCGGCGTCCACGACGATCACCGAGAGCTCGGAGAGCGGGTGGATGCGCATCCGCGCGAGTGCGTAGCGGGCGATGTCGAGGATCGCCTGCTCGTCGACCTCGGTTCCGGACTCGTTGTTGACGTCGATCGACATGGTCGTGCTGGTCTACTTCCCCTTGGCCTTGGCACCGTGTCTGGGTGTCCGGCCGCCGTTGTGGCCGCCGTTCTCGGTGCCGTTCCTGCTGTCGTACTGCTCGTAGGCGTCGACGATACGGCCCACCAGCTTGTGCCGGACGACGTCCTGCGACGTGAGCCGGGAGAAGTGGACGTCCTCGACGCCGTCCAGGATGTCCTGCACCTGCCGCAGACCCGACTTCGTGCCGCCCGGCAGGTCGACCTGGGTCACGTCACCCGTGATGACGATCTTCGAGTCGAAGCCGAGCCGGGTCAGGAACATCTTCATCTGCTCGGGGCTGGTGTTCTGCGCCTCGTCCAGGATGATGAACGCGTCGTTCAGCGTGCGGCCGCGCATGTACGCCAGCGGCGCGACCTCGATCGTCCCCGCCGCCATCAGCCGCGGGATCGAGTCCGGGTCGAGCATGTCGTGCAGCGCGTCGTACAACGGGCGCAGATACGGGTCGATCTTCTCGTAGAGCGTGCCCGGCAGGAAGCCGAGCCGCTCGCCGGCCTCGACCGCCGGGCGGGTCAGGATGATGCGGTTGACCTGCTTGGACTGGAGGGCCTGCACCGCCTTGGCCATCGCCAGGTAGGTCTTGCCGGTGCCCGCGGGGCCGATGCCGAAGACGATGGTGTGCTTGTCGATCGCGTCGACGTACCGCTTCTGGTTCAGCGTCTTGGGACGGATCGTGCGGCCGCGCGAGGACAGGATGTTCTGCGTGAGCACCTCGGCCGGGGTCTCCCGGCCGTCGCTCTCCCCGTTCTCGCTCGCCTTGAGCATGGCGATCGAGCGTTCCACTGCGTCCTCCGTCATCGGCTGCCCCGTGCGCAGCACCAGCATCATCTCGTCGAACACGCGCTGTACGAGGGCCACCTCATGGGTGTCGCCGACGGCGCTGATCTCATTGCCCCGGACATGGATGTCGGCCGCCGGGAAGGCCTTCTCGATCACGCGCAGGAGGGAGTCTCCGGAGCCCAGTACGGTCACCATCGGGTGCTGGGCGGGGACGGTGAACTGCGCTCTCGCCTGCCCCTGCGCGGGGCTCTGGGCTGAGGGTGTCTGAGTCATGGGCCGGCGCTCTAGGCCTGCTCGTCCTCCTCTGCGGCGTGTGCCGCGTGACGGGTGTGTCTGCTGCCTCCAGCGTACGACTCCCCGTCCACAGCACCGAGTCGTTTATCCGACCGGTATCCGCGCCGTCGCCCGGCGCTCACCGTCCGTGGCGCACCAGGTCCCGGAACCAGCCGTACGACGCCTTGGGCGTGCGCTCCAGCGTCGTGAAGTCCACGTGCACGAGACCGAACCGGCGGGCGTACCCCTCGGCCCACTCGAAGTTGTCCAGGAGCGACCACACGAAGTAGCCGCGCACGTCCACGCCCGCCTCCATCGCCCGGTGCAGGGCGCGCACGTGCCCGTCCAGGTAGGCGATGCGGTCCCGGTCGTCGAGGCCCTCGTAGGAGCAGCCGTTCTCCGTGATCACGACCGGTGGGAGGCGGTCGCCGTAGCGGTCGCGGAAGCCGGTGAGCAGCTCCGTCAGCCCCTCCGGGACGACCGGCCAGCCGAAGTCCGTCAGCGGCCGGCCCTCGATCTCGCGCACCGAGAAGGGCAGTTCGGCCGGGAGCGTCACCCCGCCGAACTCGATCTCCGCACCCTGCGGGGCGCCCACCCGCGTCGGCGCGTAGTAGTTCACGCCGTACCAGTCCAGCGGCTCGCCGATGATCTCCAGGTCGGCCGCCACCTGGCCGGGGGAGCCGGGCATCAGCTCACCGATGCCCTCCGGGTACCGCCCGGTGAGCACCGGGTCGGCGAACATCCGGTTCAGCAGGAGGTCGTAGAACTCCGCCGCCTCCCGGTCCGCCGGGTCGTCCGAGGCGGGCCAGACCGGGCCGTGCGAGTTGGCGATGCCGACGTCCGTGGCGCCGGCCGCGCGCAGGGCCCGTACCGCGAGCCCGTGCGCGAGCAGCTGGTGGTGGGCGGCCGGCAGCGCGTCGAACAAAAGCTTCCGGCCGGGGGCGTGGACGCCCAGGGCGTGGCCGAGCAGGGTGTGCTCGGCGGGCTCGTTCAGGGTGATCCACTTGCCGACCCGGTCGCCGAGCCGTCCCGCGACGACGGACACGTACTCGGCGAACCGGGCCGCCGTGTCCCGCTCCAGCCAGTCCAGGCCCGCCGGCAGGTCCCAGTGGAAGAGGGTCGGCACCGGCCGCACGCCCGCCGCGCACAGCGCGTCCACCAGGCGGTCGTAGAAGTCGAGACCGCCGGGAGAGTCCACCCGGGGCCAGGAGACGGAGAAGCGGTACGCGTCCACGCCGAGGTCCGCGAGCAGGGCGACGTCCTCGCGGTAGCGGTGGTAGTGGTCGCAGGCCACGTCGGCCGTCGAGCCGTCCTTCACCCGCCCGGGTTCGGCGGTGAAGGCGTCCCACACGGACGGCCCCCGCAGCCCGGCCGCGCCCTCGATCTGGTGGGCGGACGTGGACACGCCCCACAGGAAGCCGTCCGGGAACCGCGGCATCGGCCGCGCCGGCATCGCGTCGTCAGTCGCCATGCGCGGATCATCCGTACCCGCGGTAAGGGAAGTCAACGCCCGTGCGTCCGACCGGCGTTACGCGCCCTCCTTCAGCACCCGCGAGATCAGCGTCCGCTGCTCGTCCGTCAGCCGGGGATCGGCGGCGTACACCGTGTTCCCGTCCACGGTGAGCTGGTAGCTGAACCCGTCCGGCACCCCGACCGGCGGGGTGGTCCGGCCGTCGGCGACCGCCCGCTCGGCCAGGGCGTGCCACTCGCCCGCGTCGGGGCGTCCCGCCGTGTCGACCTCCGCGTGGCGTTCGATGCCCGCGAAGCCTCCTGTGCGCCTCACCTGAATCCGCATGGACCCGTGTCTAGTACGGAACTACAGCGTCCGCACCCCGACCTGCTCCCACGCCTTGCGCACCGCGTCCAGCTCGTCCGCGTCGCCGTAGCGCTCCCGGGCGGCCTTCAGCGTCAGCGTCGCGAAGTCCGCGAACGAGGCGTCCTGGGCCAGCTCGCCGCCGGTCAGCACGTCGTACCAGAGCTGCCCGGCCCGCTCCCAGGCGTGCCCGCCGAGCGTGGTGGCCAGGAGGTAGAAGGCGTGGTTGGGGATGCCGGAGTTGATGTGCACGCCGCCGTTGTCGCGGCCGGTGCGCACGTAGTCGTCCATCGTCGCGGGCTGCGGGTCCTTGCCGAGCACGTCGTCGTCGTACGCCGTGCCCGGCGCCTTCATGGAGCGCAGCGCCTCGCCGGTCACGCGCGGGGCGAGCAGCCCGGCGCCGATCAGCCAGTCGGCCTCGGCGGCGGTCTGGCCGAGCGAGTACTGCTTGATGAGGGAGCCGAAGACGTCGGACACCGACTCGTTGAGGGCGCCGGGCTGCCCGTAGTAGGTCAGGTTGGCGGTGTGCTGGGTGACGCCGTGGGTCAGCTCGTGGCCGATCACGTCCAGGGCGACGGTGAAGTCGACGAAGATCTCGCCGTCCCCGTCGCCGAAGACCATCTGCTCGCCGTTCCAGAACGCGTTGTTGTACTCGCGGTCGTAGTGCACCGTCGCGTCCAGGGGCAGCCCCGCGCCGTCGATGGAGTTGCGCCGGTAGACCTTGAGGTAGTGCTCGAAGGTGGCGCCGAGGCCCGCGTAGGCCCGGTTCACGGTGGCGTCCTGGCCGGGTTCGTCGCCCTCGCCGCGCACCTCGCGGCCCGGCAGGTCGGTGCCGTGCCGGGCGTCGTAGATCGTGCGCTGCGGCTGCTCGGGCTCGGCGCCGGCGCGCGGGGCGACGGAGGGGGCGCCGATGACCGTGGTCAGACCGCGGCGGGTGCGTTCCAGGGCGTCGCGCTGGAGGGTGCGCCGGGCGGGTCCGGCGAGCACGGGGTCCGCGTGCTGGGCGAGCCGGTCGAGGACGTGGGGCGGCACGATGGTGCAGAAGACGGGCTGGAAGCCCCCGAATGCAGTCATGTCCGGCACTGTGGCACCGTGTGACCGGGCTGTCACCATCCGCGACCACGATTGGTGCACAGCGGCACCAAGACGCCTCCGCCGCCGGTCATGAGTGGTATACGGCACTTTTTGTCCTGGTTCCCGCGCCGGTCCCGCATACTGATACGGACCCGCGTGACCCGCGTGACTCGGCTAAGGTGCTGGGCATCATGCGATTCGGGCTGCTTCTCCTTAGCTGCCGCGGCGAGGGCCTGTAGAGGCCGACTCCCTCCCCGCGGAGCTTGGTGGTGCCGTCGGCCGTCCTTCCGGACACGCGGACGTCACACGCTGAGGTCGGTGACACCGCCGTCACCCGCTGACACCGCGGACATCACGAGGAGCCCACGCCATCATGGCCAACCGCCAGCAGCCCAGCCCCATGCCGACCGCCAAGTACCGCGGCTACGACCAGGTCGACATCGCCGACCGCACCTGGCCGGACCAGCGGGTCACCACCGCCCCCCGCTGGCTCTCCACCGACCTGCGCGACGGCAACCAGGCCCTGATCGACCCCATGTCGCCGGTCCGCAAGCGCGCCATGTTCGACCTGCTGGTCAAGATGGGCTACAAGGAGATCGAGGTCGGCTTCCCGGCCTCCGGCCAGACCGACTTCGACTTCGTACGGTCCATCATCGAGGACCCGGACGCCATCCCGGACGACGTCACCATCTCCGTACTGACCCAGGCCCGCGAGGACCTGATCGAGCGCACGGTGGAGTCCCTGAAGGGCGCCCGGCGGGCCACCGTCCACCTGTACAACGCGACCGCGCCGGTCTTCCGCCGGGTCGTCTTCCGCGGCTCGAAGGACGACATCAAGCAGATCGCGGTCGACGGCACCCGCCTGGTCATGGAGTACGCCGAGAAACTGCTGGGCCCGGAGACGGAATTCGGCTACCAGTACAGCCCCGAGATCTTCACCGACACCGAGCTGGACTTCGCCCTGGAGGTCTGCGAGGCGGTGATGGACACCTACCAGCCCGGCCCCGGCCGCGAGATCATCCTCAACCTGCCCGCCACGGTGGAGCGTTCCACGCCGTCCACGCACGCCGACCGCTTCGAGTGGATGGGCCGCAACCTGTCCCGCCGCGAGCACGTCTGCCTGTCCGTCCACCCGCACAACGACCGCGGTACGGCCGTCGCGGCCGCCGAGCTGGCGCTGATGGCCGGCGCCGACCGCATCGAGGGCTGCCTGTTCGGGCAGGGCGAGCGCACCGGCAACGTCGACCTGGTCACCCTGGGCATGAACCTGTTCTCCCAGGGCGTCGACCCGCAGATCGACTTCTCCGACATCGACGAGATCCGTCGCACGTGGGAGTACTGCAACCAGATGGAGGTCCACCCGCGCCACCCGTACGTGGGCGACCTGGTCTACACGTCCTTCTCCGGCTCCCACCAGGACGCCATCAAGAAGGGCTTCGACGCGATGGAGGCCGACGCGGCGGCCCGCGGGGTCACCGTCGACGACATCGAGTGGGCCGTCCCGTACCTGCCGATCGACCCCAAGGACGTCGGCCGCTCCTACGAGGCGGTCATCCGGGTCAACTCGCAGTCCGGCAAGGGCGGCATCGCCTACGTCCTGAAGAACGACCACAGCCTGGACCTGCCGCGCCGGATGCAGATCGAGTTCTCGAAGCTGATCCAGGCCAAGACGGACGCCGAGGGCGGCGAGATCACCCCGACCGCCATCTGGGACGTCTTCCAGGACGAGTACCTGCCCAACCCGGACAACCCGTGGGGCCGCATCCAGGTCGCCAACGGCCAGACCACGACCGACCGCGACGGCGTCGACACCCTCACCGTCGACGCCACGGTCGACGGCGCGGAGACCACCCTGGTCGGCAGCGGCAACGGCCCGATCTCGGCGTTCTTCCACGCGCTCCAGGGCGTCGGCATCGACGTACGCCTGCTGGACTACCAGGAGCACACGATGAGCGAGGGCGCCTCCGCGCAGGCCGCCTCCTACATCGAGTGCGCCATCGGCGACAAGGTGCTGTGGGGCATCGGAATCGACGCGAACACCACACGCGCCTCGCTGAAGGCCGTCGTCTCCGCCGTCAACCGCGCGACGCGCTGACCAGCCGAATCGGTGGTTTGAGGCCCCGCTCGCCGCAGAACGGCGGGCGGGGCCCCGTCATATACCGGCCATATATCTGTGATGGTCACGGAAAGGTCTCTTCCTGGGTACTGACTCCACGTCGGTGATGTGGCTAACATCACGCCAGCGCGACGATGCTGTCGCGCCGTTATGGAGGTGCGACGTGCTGCCTGGACGGGGACGAACCAGCCGAGCTGCCCGGCTGCCACGCATCCTGGGCACCCGCACCGCGTGGACACCCGTCGGCGACGGCGAGTTCTTCTGCCCCGGCTGCGGCGGCGACCGCAACTACACCCGGCTCACCGGCCACCGCCGCTTCACCGTGCTCGGCGTGCCCGTGCTGCCCCGCGGCGAGTCCGCGCCCGCCGTCGAGTGCGCGGCCTGCCGCAGCCACTACGGCACCGACGCCCTGGACCACCCCACCACCACCCGCTTCTCCGCGATGCTCCGCGACGCCGTGCACACCGTCGCCCTCGCGGTCCTCACCGCGGGCGGCACCTGCTCCCGCACCTCGCTGGAGACCGCGACCGTCGCGGTGCGCGCGGCCGGCTTCGAGGACTGCACCGAGGACCAGCTGAACGCACTCGTCGAGGCGCTGGAGGCGGACACCGGCCGGGTCCGCGGCGAACCGTGCGTGCCGGGCCTGGCGATAGAACTCCACGAGGCGCTGGACCCGCTGGCCCCGCACCTCGCCGCCGTCGGCCGCGAGTCGATCCTCCTCCAGGGCGCCCGCATCGCCCTGGCCGACGGCCCCTACACCCCCGCCGAGCGCGACGCCCTGGCCACGGTGGGCGCGGCCCTGACCCTCTGCTCCGACGACGTCACCCGCCTCCTGGACTCGGCGGGGACGCCGTCCTGACCGGGGCGTAGATTGCCGTGTTCCGAGAGCGGGGACTCTCTCGGAACAGGGGCAATCGGTCGACGTTCCGGGGGCGTGAACATGTGGGCAGGACCGTGTCGGCGCGCAGTCGTCCAGGAGGTGTGAGCGTGCTCGTCTTCGCCGCCTCCGACAAGGGAGGCACGGGCCGCTCGGTGACCAGTGCGAACCTGGCCTACCAACGCGCGCTGGACGGCGACCACGTTGCCTACCTGGACTTCGACTTCGGCTCACCGACCGCCCCCGTCGTCTTCGACGTGGCCGGCGCCGCACGCGGCACCCGGGAACGCGGCCTCCACTCCTACCTGGAGGGCGAGACGGCAGAGCCGGCCAGGATCGACGTCTGGCGGCAGAGCGCGCACCCCTTGCTGCACTCCCGCCCCGACGGGGCCGGTCGCCTCGTCCTGTTCCCGGGCGACATCGGAGGCGGTGAGATCGCCGTCGGCGAGGAGGGTCTGGAGCGGTGCGCCGACCTGTTGCTGCGGCTCGACGCGGAGTTCGACCTCACCTTCGTGGACCTCACGGCCGGCCGCAGCTATGCCGTCGACATGGTGCTCGCCGCCACTTCCCGCCTCCGGATGCGCAACACCGCCTTCCGCTGGCTGATCTTCCACCGCTGGACCCGCCAGCACGTGATCGCCGCCTCCGGATTCGCCTACGCCGAGCACGGCGTCGTCCGGGCCGGTGCCGAACGCGGCCACGACGAGGGCGCCCTGCGGAGGGCCCTGCGCTTCGTGCGGACGGCGGTTCCCGACCCCGAATCGGCGTTGTGGTCCCAGACGTCGGCCGCCCAGGCCGTCTGGATGCAGGCCTGCGACGAGGCGCTGCGCCGGCTCGCCGCCGAGCACCGGATCGGCGACGACGCCGTCCTCGGCGTCGTACCTCTGGAGCCCACGCTCCAGTGGAGTGAGCAACTGATCACGGAAGAGGACGTCCTCCTCGGCCAGACGGCGAACAAGGAGACCCTGGAGGCGCTGGAGGAGATCGCCCGACGGCTCACCGACGACTCGTACTGGGGACGACGGTGACGAGGTGCGCCCCGGTGCCCGGGGACGTGGTTCGGCTAGCCTCGACGACGGGGGGACCGGCTCGGAACCGACCGGTTCCGACCGCGCTCAGGACGGAGGCGAGCAGTGTCGGCCAACGCGGTGGTGATCGGTGCCGGAGTCGCAGGTCTGACGACAGCGGTGTGTCTCGCGGAGTCGGGGACGAAGGTGAGGGTGGACGCCGACCTCGCCCCCGGTGAGACGACCTCGGCGGCCGCCGGTGCGATGTGGGACCCGTACCTCGCCGAGCCCCGGGACCTGGTGGAGCGCTGGGCGCTGGCGACCCTGTCGGAGCTCACCGCCCTGAGCTCCGGCCAGGACACCGGCATCCGCATGGTGGAAGGGACCCAGGAGTCCAGGACGCCCTGCCCCCTGCCCGCCTGGGGCAGCGCCGTGGGGGCGCGCCCGTGCCCGCCCGAGGAGCTCAGGAACGGATTCGTCACCGGATGGCGCTACCGCGCTCCCGTCGTCGACATGCCCCGCTACCTCGACTACCTCGCCCGGCGACTCGTCCAGGCGGGAGGATCGTTTCGCCGCCATCGCTACGAGACGGTGGCGCAGGCGATGCGTGAGGCACCCGTGGTCGTCAACTGCTCCGGCTCCGGGGCACGGACCCTGGCGGGCGATCCCGAGGTCGAGGCGGTGCGCGGCCAGCTCGTCGTGGTGGAGAATCCCGGCATCGAGTCGTTCTTCTGCGACGACACTCCGGAAGCGGACGAACTCACCTACATCTACCCGCACTCCGGGACCGTGGTGCTCGGCGGAACGTCGGACCGGGGCGACTGGGACGTGACACCCCGCGACAGCGTCGCCGACCGGATCGTCCGCCGGTGCGTCGCCGTGGAACCTTCCCTCGCCGGAGCCCGCGTCCTCGGACAGCGGGTGGGCCTCAGACCGGTGCGCAGCAGTGTCCGGCTGACGGAGGACCGGCACGAGGGCGGGCTGCTCGTGCACAACTACGGTCACGGCGGCGCCGGTGTGACGCTCTCCTGGGGCTGTGCGCGAGAAGTGCTGCGACGGGTGCGCGACAGCGGCCTGACTAACTGATGCGCCACTGCCGGCGTTCCGCGATGTCGGCCTCCGCCCCCCTGCGGAAGAGATACAGCCCGGTGCGCGCCGAAAGGGTGAGGACCAGGGCGGTGGTCCACGGCCAGCTTGTGGCATCGGCGGCCACCAGGCCCGCGCCGACCGTCGGCGAAGCCGCGGTGAGCACCGTCAACGCCCGCTCACCCAGGCTCCGTCGGAAGCGGTGGGCGATGGAGAACTCGGACCGTTCGTACCAGGCGATGGCGGCACTGAGGGCAACGGCCAGGACCATCGTCGTCCAGAGGTTCCCGCTGGCCTGTGCGTAGGTCACGGGGAGGGAGATCAGGAAGGGGAGCACGCCACCGTACTCGGACAGCACGTTGCCCCACTTCATGACCTTGCCGAAGGAGTTGGAGCGGATGCGGGCGAGTTCCCCGGACGCACTCGCGTACACGATGAGGGAGAGCACCGTGCTGAACGTCGCCCCGATGAGGAGCAGGCGTACGTCGTCGGGGAACCGGGTCGAGGAGAAGGCGAAGCCGAGGAGGAAGGTGATGGCGGCGAGGATGGAACCCGCGAACGCGATGCCCGCCGCCGCCTCGCCCGACTGAAGCGTCGCCGGGTCGTCCTGCTCGAACCTGGCCACTTCGAACGCCGACCCGCCGCCCAGGGGCACCAGCGCCGTCACCGCGTGGTCGGACGGGGCCAGGGACTCGGCGAGTTGCTCCCGGTCCTGCACCGGCACGAGATGTCGCGCGTCCGGATCCACGTACGCGATACGCGGCTTGTGCTGATAGTGAATGCGTACGTCGTCCTCCGGGCCGCCGGTGCGCATGAGCCGGGTGCCCAGGAAGCCGCTCGACAGGAAGAGCCGCGACAGTGCCGTGTCCCGCGGATCGGCCAGAACGGATATGAGCGGTGGTTCGGAGTGCTGGCGGGAGAGCTCCCTGACGGCGTCGGCCAGCAATTGGGCGGCGATGCCCCGCCGCCGCGACGTCGGACGGACCGCTATCACGGACAGGCGCACATGCCCCGGTGACGGCGCCTCGGCCACGAGGCACCCCGTCAAGGCGCCGTCGGTTTCCACGACTCGTACCAGGCCCCGTGCCAGCGCGGTGTCCAGGCAGTCGGAGGAAGGGATGGCCGCCGCGGCACACGAGTCGGCGAGCAGGGAGCGCAGCCGTGCACGGTCGGAGACGCCGGCTTTCCTGGTGGACCATGCAGGCATGTTCGTCCGTTTCGGTCAGCCCGAGTACCCAGGCCTGTATGTTACCGACCGACACGGGTCTCCAAGGGTCCCTTCGGCAACGGAACCTAGGGAGCAGACACGGCTGTGACGGATGCAGTGTTCCACGAGAGCGCCGCCGGACCGCGTACCCGGTCCGTGCCGCTGGCCCACCTCTCCCTGGAACTGGGCCACCTCTACATGGAGGACTTCGAGGCCGGGCCCGAGCGGCTGCGCGCGCACTTCGCCGAAGTACGCCCCTGGGTGGAGGCGGCCCGCGCCGCCGCCACCGCCCGGGCCGGGGACAAGCGGGCCCGGGTCAGCACCTGCTTCCTCGTCGACGACTACTTCACCCGCTTCTCCACCCCCGCCGAGGTCGTGCCCACACTCCTCGCGGAGGCCGAACGGGCCGGGCTGGACATCGACTACCTCGCCCGCGAGTCCGGCTGCGCCGTCACCGGTGGGACACCCGTCGCCGAGGCGGTGACCGCCCGCATCGTCGAGTCCCCGCCGCCCGGCAGCCACGGCCTGCGCCCGCCCGTCACGCAGACCGGCTGGCTCGCCAACGGCGAACGCGGTTCCGTCGCCCGCGCACCGCGGGCCATGCGACGGGCCGTGCCCTGGAGACCGCCGCACGAGACCGCGGCCCGCCACCACTCCGTCTTCCTCGACGTCGAGCTGTGGAGCGACGACGCCGACGGGCAGCGCCTGTGGTCCTGCCCCCTCCTCGCCGCCGTGTGGCAGCTCGCCCGCCTCGGACTCCTGCGCGACGAGGGCGAGGCCGTCTTCTCCCCCGAGCCGCACACCGCCACCGGCTTCCCCGACCGGTGGGACGACCTGCCCACCCTGCTGCGGCTCAATGAGCGCGCGGACCCTTTCGCCGCCTACCGCACCTGCTCCGTCCTGCCCACCCGGTTCCTCCCCGTCGAGCACGCCGTCCGCGTGATCCTCGACCAGGTCGAGGTCGACCCGGGGGCGCTGGCGCAGGTCGCCGACCGCTCTAGGACGGAGCGCATGGCCGTCCCCGACCCGGTCGCCGACCGCATCTCCTACGTCTACTGCTCGGGGCCCTGACATGGGCCCGCGGCAGAGCACCCCGCCCGCCGTCCTCGTCTGCGGCGAGATCCGCACCTGCCTGCTGCCTGCCCGGCAGGCCCTCGACCTCCGCTCTGCCGCCCGGCTCCTCGGACTGCGCCCCGGCGAACGCGTCCTGCTCTCCGAGCGCCCCGGCCGCTACGCGCGTTCCCCCACCACCCTCACCGGCGTCGACTGCCCCGTGCCCAGCGCCGACGGCGCCCGCGTCCGCGCCGTCGGCACCGTCGCCGCCCACGCCGCGCTCACCGAGGGCCGTGTGCTTCAGACCTCCGCCCACTGCCGTCTGCCCGGCACCGGCCCCGACCGGCGGCGGCCCTGGGGCGAGTACCTGGTACGGCCCGGACTCGTCGAACCGCTCGGCAGGCTCCCCCACGAGGCGGTCGCGCGGGGCGTCCTCGACGGCCCGCGCCACGGCGACCTCGACGTCGGTCTCATCGCCGACGGCCTGCTCACCCGCGTGCTGCGCCACCCCTTGCTCGACCAGCGACCGCCCTTCCGCTCCCGCCCCACCCGGCTGCGCTGGGCGGCCCTGCCCGCCGCACCCGGCGAGGGCCCCTCGCTGGAACGGTTCACCCTCGCCGAGGACGAACTGCGCACCGTACGACTGCGCGTGCCCGAGACGATCCCGGTCTCCGACCTCGCCCTGCTCTGCGACGACCTCGCCCTGCACGACTGGCTGCTCACCACCGTCGCCCGCATGCTCGACGGCCTGCGCCCCGGCACCTCGACCGCCGAGGACGCCGGCGCCGTCGTGCGGACGCTGCGTCCGGCCGTCGACCACCTCCTGCACCTGTGGATGCCGGGCGCCCGGGTCACCCGCGAACTGGCCGCGCTGTGGGACCCGCTGGAGGAACGGCCCGGCTTCACCCGGCAGTGGCAGGCCCTGGTGCAGCGCATCCGCGACCAGCTCGCCCTGCACGCCGTTCCCACGGCGCACCGGGACGTGGCACCGGGCCCCTGACCGCGCCGCGCCGTACTCCCGCGGGAGTAACGAACCCCCCACGTCACCCCCGGCAGTACCCGCAGGGTCGGTCTCACGTCCGACGCGGTGGGGTGCGGGTGGCGGAAGTCTGGAGGGTGATCCAGACATCCACCGGAGGGAGGCCCGTCAGATGGGGGCCACAACGACAGGCGGGGCGCGGCGGCGGGCCGTGCCCTGGCTGGTGCTCGGGCTGTGGGTCGCCGTGCTGGCGATCGCCTCGCCGTTCGCGGCGAAGCTCGGGGACGTGCAGCGGGACCGGGCCGTCGACTACCTGCCGGCGAGCGCCGACTCGACGCAGGTCGCCAAGATCCAGGAGCGGCTGCCGGGCGGCGAGGCCACCGAGATGGTCCTCGTCTACCACCGCGACGCCGGACTGACCGCCGCCGACCGGGCCACCGCCGCAGAGCAGGTCGCCGAGATCGCCGGCGCGCACGAACTCACCGGCCGCCCGGAGGGCATCCCGTCCAAGGACGGCGCCACCCTCATGTACCCGGTCGCCTCCACCGAGCCCGGCACGGACGAGAAGGCGCGCGACGCACTCGTCAACGACGTACGGGACGTCGCCCGGGGCGGCGACGGGCTCAGCGTCCAGGTCGGCGGCGCGGGCGCGCTCGCCACCGACTCCGCCGAGGTCTACAACTCCCTCGACGGGCCCCTGCTCTACACCACCGCGGCCGTGGTGGCCCTCCTGCTGATCCTCATCTACCGCAGCCCCTTCCTGTGGCTCGTCCCGCTCGCCGTCGCCGGAATGGCCGACTACCTCTCCATGGGCGTCGCCTACGGCCTCAACCAGGTCTTCGGCACCGCCGTCTCCGGCCAGAGCAGCGGCATCATGACCATCCTCGTCTTCGGCGTCGGCACCGACTACGCGCTGCTCCTCGTCTCCCGCTACCGCGAGGAACTGCGCCGTATCGAGCGGCCGTACGACGCCATGCTCGCCGCGCTGCGCGGCTGCGGCCCCGCCGTGCTCGCCTCCTCCGGCACCGTCGCCGCGGGACTGCTGTGCCTGCTCGCCGCCGACCTCAACTCCAGCCGGGGCATGGGCCCCCTCGGCACCGTCGGGGTGCTGTGCGCGCTGGCCGCCATGCTGACCCTGCTGCCCGCGCTGCTGGTGCTGCTCGGCCGCCGTGTCTTCTGGCCGCTCGTGCCCCGCTACGGCACCACCCCCAAGGCCCGCCGCTCGCTGTTCGCCGCGATGGGCAGCTCCGCCGAACGCCGGCCCCGCACCGTCCTGGTGGGCGGCGCCGTCCTGCTCGGCGCCCTCGCGCTCGGCACGTTCACCCTGCCCGGCAGCATCAAGCAGGAGGACTCCTTCACCACCCGCCCCGACGCGATCGCCGCCATGGAGACCCTCGCCGACGCCTTCCCGGAGTCCGGCACCCAGCCGATCACCGTCATCAGCCCCACCGACCGCGCCGGCGCCGCGCTCGCCGAGATCCGCGCCACCGACGGAGTCGAGAGCGCCGAGACCGGCCGCAGCGGCGACGGGTGGACCGAGCTGACCGTCCTGGCCTCCACCCCGCCCCAGTCGGCCGCCGAGACCGCCACCATCGAGGAACTGCGCGACAAGCTCGACGGCTCCTACGTCGGCGGTCCCAGCGCCCAGCAGATCGACCTGGAGAACACCAACGCGCGGGACACCGTCATCGTCGTACCGATCGTGCTGCTGTCGGTGCTGCTGATCCTCACGGTGCTGCTGCGCTCCCTGGTCGCGCCGCTGATCCTGGTCGCCGCCGTCGTCGCCGTGTGGGGCGCGGCCCTCGGCATCGGCGGCCTCGTCTTCGAGCCGCTCTTCGGCTTCGAGGGCACCGACCCCGGACTCGGCCTGCTCTCCTTCGTCTTCCTCGTCGCCCTCGGCGTCGACTACGGCATCTTCCTGATGCACCGGATGCGCGAGGAGGCCCTGCACGGCGCCGAACCGACCCAGGCGGCGCTGTCCGCGCTGCGCACCACCGGCGGTGTCATCGCCTCGGCGGGGCTGGTCCTCGCGGCCACCTTCGCCGTGCTCACCAGCATGCCCATGGTGCAACTGGTCGAGCTGGGCTTCGTCATCGCGGTCGGCGTCCTGCTCGACACCTTCCTCGTCCGCACCTACCTGGTCACCAGCGCGAGCGTCGCCCTGCGCCGCCGGGTGTGGTGGCCGGGGCGGCTGTCCCGGGACCCCGGACCGTCCTCGCCGGACGGCGTGCGGGAAACCGTCGGTGTCTGAGGTGCCCGACGGCCGGAGCGCGCCCCTCCCCTCCCGGTGGGGCGCGCGGGTCGCGGAGTATGGACGCGTGCACCCCACGACCGAGGCAGTGTCCCGCCCCCGCGTCGGCGACCGGATCATCGCCGCCATCAACCGCGACCCGCGCACCGCCCCGCACGGCACCCGCAACGACGCCGTGCTCGCCGCGGCCCTCCTCACCGGCGCCGTCTGTCTGGCGCTCCTCACCCACGACGCCCAGCGCCCGGACGCCCTCGGCTGGACGCTGCTGGTCGCCGCGCACGTCCCGATCGTGTGGCGGCGGCGCCGCCCGCTGCTGGTGCTCGCGGCACTGGTCGCCGTGGCCGCGCCGTACCACGCGATGGACAACAACCACACCGCGGTGGGCCCCGCCTCCTACGTGGCCCTGTACACCCTGGCCGTCACCGGCCGCCCCCTGCGCACCGTCGTGACCGGCGTCGCGGTCCTCACCGTGTCGGTCAGCATCATGCTCACCGTCAACACCCACCAGGCCCTCGAACTGCTCCGTATCTCCGGCTGGGTGATCGCCATCCTCTTCTGCGGCATCGACATCCGCTACTACCGCCAGTACGTCGCCGCCATAGTGGAGCGCGCCGAACGCGCCGAGCGCACCCGCGAGGAGGAGGCCCGGCGCCGCGTCGCCGAGGAACGCCTGCGCGTCGCCCGCGACCTGCACGACCTGCTCGCGCACAGCATCACCCTCATCGGCGTGCAGACCTCCGTCGCCGCGCACGTCCTGACCGCCGACCCCGAACGCCTGGACCGGACGGCCGTCGCCAGGGCCCTCGACGACATCGCCGAGACCTGCCGCACCGCACGCGGCGAACTGCGCACCACCCTGGAGGTCCTGCGGGCGCAGGACAACGCGGGCGTCCCCGACGCGCGCGGCCCGCTGCCCAACCTGGGCGGGCTGACCGACCTGGCGGAGAGCGCCCGGCTCGCCGGAGCCCACGTGGAGCTGTCGGTGCGCGCCGACGACGTCCCCTCCGCGGTCGGCGCGGCCGCCTACCGCATCGTCCAGGAGGCGCTGACCAACGTCGTACGCCACGCGGGACCGAAACCGTCCGTCCGCGTCGACGTGCACGCCGGGCCCGGCGCCCTGCGCCTGTCCGTCACCGACGACGGCACCGGCCCCGACCCGGCGGACACCCCCGGCTTCGGCCTCGTCGGCATGCGGGAGCGGGCCCGCAGCGTGGGTGGCACACTCGACGCCGGACCGCGGGAGCACGCCGACGGCTTCCAGGTGACGGCCGTACTGCCGACTCCCGCCACGCCCCCGACGACGACCGGCACGACGCTCACCTCGGAGAGAACCGGATGACGATTCGCGTACTGCTCGCGGACGACCAGAACCTCGTCCGCGCGGCGTTCGCCCTGCTCGTGGCGTCGGCCCCCGACATGGAGGTGGTCGGCGAGGCCGCCACCGGCCGCGAGGCCGTGCACCTGGCCCGCGCCTCGCGCGCCGACCTCGTCGTCATGGACGTGCGCATGCCCGACCTGGACGGCATCGAGGCGACCCGGCTGATCGCCGCCGACGAGGACCTGGCGGGGGTGAAGGTGCTGGTCCTCACCACCTACGACACCGACGAGAACATCGTGGACGCGCTGCGCGCGGGCGCCTCCGCGTTCCTGGTCAAGGACACCAGGCCCGCCGAACTCCTGGACGCCATCCGCACGGTGACGGCCGGCGACGCCCTCCTCTCACCCGGCCCGACGGCCCGCCTGATCGAACGCTTCCTGCGCAGCCCGTCGGCCCACCACACGCCCGGATCGGGCCCCGACTGCCTCTCCGACCGGGAACGCCAGGTCCTCACCCTGGTCGCCCGGGGCCTCAACAACACGGAGATCGCCGAGACCCTGGGCCTGAGCCCCCTCACCGCGAAGACCCACGTCAGCCGCATCATGGGCAAGCTGGAGGTGCGGGACCGGGCGCAACTGGTCATCGTGGCCTACGAGTCGGGCCTGGTGACGCCGGGGACGAGTGGTCAGCGGCAGTAGAGGTCCGCGTCGGGGCGCTGCCCGGTCGCGAGGAACCGGGAGACCGTGGCGTCCCCGCAGGCGTTGCCGTTGGCCAGGTAGGCGTCGTGGCCGGTGGAGTCCACGGTGACCATGACCGCGCGGCGGCCGAGTGCCTCCCGCATCCGCAGGGCGCCGGCGAGCGGGGTGTTGACGTCCCGTTCGTTCTGAACGAGCAGGATGTTGGAGGGACCGCGGTCGGTGATCCGGACGGGTGCCTCACGCGGCGGGTACGGCCAGGCCGCGCAGAGCATCGCGTTGCGGGGCATCCCGGCGGTGAGCGGGTACTTGGCGCGGCTCTCGGCGACGCCCTTCTCGTACGCGGCCGCCGTGCGGGGCCAGGCGACGTCGTTGCAGAGGACGCCGGCTCCGACGGCGGCGACGTTCTGGAGCACCGCCTCGGGCGGCGCCTGGGGCGCGGGCGGCACGGTGCCCCGCTGGGCGGCCAGCATCAGCTTGGCGAGCGTCGGATAGCGGCTGGGGGCGGCGAAGGTCTCCAGCATCGTCTGGCGCAGCACGTTGCCGTTCAGCTCCTCGGGGTTGGCCCCGGGCCAGGGGATCGGTTCCCGGTCGAGCCGGGCGGCGAGCCGCAGGAACAGCGGCCGCACGTCGGCGGCCCGGTCCGCCAGGCGGTCAGGGTTGCCGGGCTCCGACGCCCACGCGGCGAAGTGCGGGAAGGTGTCCTCGACGCCCTGCTCGTGCGCCGCAAGCCAGGTTCGGTTGACCAGAGCCGGGTCGGGGTTGTCGATGCTGTCCAGCACGATCCGGTCGGTGCGGTGCGGGAACAACTGCGCGTACACGGCCCCGACGTACGTCCCGTACGACACGCCCCACGCGGAGATCCTCCGCTCGCCCAGCGCGGCCCGGAGGCGGTCGATGTCGCGGGCCTCGTTGGCGGTGCTGAGGTGCTTGATCAGCTCGCCGCCGTTGCGTGCGCAGGCGTCGGCCATGCGCCGGGCGGTGGTCATGTTCCCGTCCACCGAGCCGTCGGGGGCGGGCCAGGGGCGGAGCCTGGAGGTGGCGAGGTCGCCGTGCTCCAGGCCGCAGTCGGCGGGAGTGGACGGGGCGAGCCCGCGCGGCGCGAACCCGATGAGGTCGTGGGTGTCGCGGACGCGCTGGGGCAGCTTCTGTCCCTTCCCCGAGGGGTCGTTGAGGCTCGACCCGCCCGGCCCGCCGGCGATGAGCAGCAGGGCCCCGCGCCGGGCGTCCGGCTTCTCGGCGGGGATGCGGGAGACGGCCATCTCGATACGGGGACCCTCGGGATCGGCGTAGTCCATCGGCACGTCGAGGGTGGCGCACTCCTGCCGGGGGTCGAGCCCCGTGCCCTCGCAGGCGGACCAGGTGAGGGGCTCGGGCCTGTTCGTGCCCGTCGCGGAGGCGGTCACCGGTGCGGTGACGCCCAGGAGGGCGGTGGACACGCCGACGATGGCGGCGTTGCGGATGCTTCTGCTTCGCTTGCGCTGCGTCATACGAGGAGCCTCGCCGAAGCCCGGGGGTCGCCACATCCGGGTAACAACCCGATATATCCGGGGGGTTGCCCCCTAGGGAAAGCGCCGTGCGGACTAGGGGAAGGTCACGTTGCTCTCGAAGTTGAGCCAGGCGAGGGAGGCGATGGTGCCCAGTGAGGGGCACAGCTCCCGCAGCTTGGCCGAGTCGGTCTTGGGCGGTGTGGAACCCATGCCGTAGCAACCGAGCTTGCGGACGGTGCCCACCGTCTTCACCACGTGGTCCGCGGACTTCTCGACCTCGGTGTACTCACCGTCGGGGAAGTCGCGCCCGATGCTCTCGGCCATCGCGCCGGCGAGTTCCGCGGCCGCGGTGAGGTCCTCCCCGCAACCGGGGTCGTCCCAGGCGACGTGACCGCACATCGGGGAGGTGCTCATGCCGTAGGTGACGCGGAAGAGCGGCAGCAGCTCCGCGGGGGTCGCGGGCTTGGCCGAGGAGGCGGCCGCCGAGGGCCGCTTCGACTCCGACGGGGCGGAGGAAGCGGCCCGGGGCGACGGCCGGTCGTCGGCCGCCTTCCCGTCGTCGCCGCAGGCGGACAGCGTCAGGGCCGTCGTCACGGCTGCGGACAGGGCGAGGGCGAATCGGCGCGTGATCATGGGGCCACTCAAGCGCCGGACGAGTTGTTCAGACACCCGGTGTGCAGGACTGAACAACGGCCTCCGAACCCACTCCCGGAGTACCCGTCCATCAACCCTCGACAAAGAAGCTGTCGTGCCGGACCTGGAACGCCCGCAGCTCCTCACCGCCCCGCTGCGCGAACTCGGCGACGCGCTCGAAGTACTCCTCGCGCGGAGCGCCCGGCGAGAAGAGCATCAGCATGGACAGCGGGTCGTCGCTGTCGTTCTTGAAGGCGTGCAGCCCGCCGACCGGGACATACAGGAAGTCGCCCTGCCGGCCGGTGACCCAGCGTTCGCCGTTGTAGAGCTCCACCTCTCCCGACAGGACGTAGAAGGACTCGGAGATGCCCCGGTGGAAGTGCGTCTTGGCGCCGGGCGCCTTGGGCCCCATGTCCACCTTGTACAGGCCGAACTCACCCCCGGTGGAGGCGTGGCTCGCGAGGTAGTGGGTGGTCGTGCCGCCGGGAGAGACGATGTCCGGCGGGGTGTCGGCCGGCCTGAAGACGGCGTTGATCTCGCCGTTCTCACCGAGGTAGCGCGGCTCCGGGTACGACATGGTGTGCCTCCTCCGTCGTGACTGGCTGAGGCAACTCTGACTGACCGGAGGCGCCTTGGGCATCGTCCGGAAGATCGACAGGGACGGGGACGCAAGTCCTAGGTCGCGGTACCGCGTGTGGGACGAGTGGCCCCCACGGTGCGTACGAACGCCGTCCAGGCGCCGGACCCGACGACGACCACGGGGCCGTTGGTCACCTTGCTGTCCCGGACGGGTATGACGCCGGGGACTCCGTCGGTGACTTCGAGGCAGTTGCCGCCCTCGCCGTTGCTGTACGTGCTCTTGCGCCAGTGGGCGTTGGTCAGGTCGTACTCGCGCATCGTCTGAAGTCCTCCGCCGCCGAGTCGATCAGGGCCAGGGACGCCTCCGGCGACAGCGCGGCGACCCTGAGTAGATCGTATGCGCGCTGCGCCCGCTTCACCACGGCCGGAACGTCCACCAACGTTCCCGAAAACGACGTCTCTGTATAGGCGACCGGGGGCGCGTCCTCGAAGTCCATGAGCCGCAGATCCCCGGTCATGGCAGCATGTGCTCCTGCCTCGTACGGAAGCACCGTCACCACCGCCGTGCGCTCGCGGACCAGTCGGGAGATGTGGTCGAGTTGAGCCGTCATGGCCTGCGGGCCACCCATGGGGATCCGCAGCACGTTCTCGTGCAGAGTCACCCAATACTCGGGCCGTGCAGCGTCGTCGAGGACCAGTGCTCGCTCCAGCCTCGCGGTGACGATCTCGTCGACGTAGGAGTCCGGCTTGAACGGATTCGCGGCGATCGTGACCGCGCGCGCGTAGTGCTCCGTCTGAAGCAGACCCGGCACGACCGTCGGTGCGAACTCGCAGACCTTCGTGGCCAGCCGCTCCAGCTCGACCACCCCCGCGAAGTAATCCGCATACCGGGGATCATCGATCAGCTTCCGGCACAGTCGCTCGAAAATACCGTCGGTTTGTAGTGTCTCGTCGATCCGCTGGGCCACATCCAGCTGCGGTTTACGAATTGCCTGTTCGAACTGGCCGATGTAGCCGCCGGAGACGAATACCCGGGCCCCCAGCTCTACTTGGGTGATTCCGGCGTCCTCCCGCCGTCGTTTCAGTTCTGTTCCGAAGAACTCCCACGCGGCCTGCCGTGAACCATTGGCCATAACCAACCCCCATGCACTGACCCGCACTTGTAGTGCGCATACTCCTGTCGAGTGTAGGCACGTCGCGGCATTCTGGGGACACGAAGAGTGAAAACGTAAAAGGGAGGGAACGCGGTGGAAGCACGACACTCGGCGCTCTGCGTCGAAGGAGCGGAGGACACGGTGAAAGAATTGCGCGCAGCGCTCGCCGAGGCAGGAATTGTTCTGCCCTCACTCGGGCTCGACCCGGTGAGTCTCGCGCGGGAGGCCCCCTGCCCGCTCGTCGAATTGGGCCGGTGTTCCGTGGAGACCGCGCGGCGCCTCGCGGCGGCCCTGCGATGACGACGACACCGCCCGTCGGCGTCTACGCCGTGGACACCCGCAGCGGACGGGTCGGGGTCGTCATGGGGCACGAGGGACCGTACGTGCAGATGCGGCCGTACGGCGGGGGACGGGAGTGGGACGCCGCACCGGGTGACGTACGCCACGCCACCGCGTCGGAGCGGCTCAGCGCGGCGACGGCGTACACCAACGCCCGGAGCCGTGGTGAGGTGCCTTGAAGGATGCGCGAGAATGGGCGGCATGAGTCTGTTCCGCGACGACGGCATCGTGCTGCGCACCCAGAAGCTGGGCGAGGCGGACCGGATCATCACCATGCTCACGCGCGGTCACGGCCGCGTACGCGCCGTGGCGCGCGGGGTGCGGCGCACGAAGTCGAAGTTCGGGGCGCGGCTGGAGCCGTTCTCGCACGTGGACGTGCAGTTCTTCTCGAAGGGCAGCGAGCTGGTCGGGCGCGGCCTGCCGCTGTGCACGCAGAGCGAGACGATCGCGCCCTACGGCGGCGGGATCGTCACCGACTACGCGCGGTACACCGCCGGGACCGCCATGCTGGAGACGGCCGAGCGGTTCACCGACCACGAGGGCGAGCCGGCGGTGCAGCAGTACCTGCTGCTCGTGGGCGCGCTCAGGACCCTCGCCCGGGGCGAGCACGCCCCGACGCTCGTGCTGGACGCGTTCCTGCTGCGCTCGCTGGCCGTGAACGGCTACGCCCCGACCTTCGGGGACTGCGCGAAGTGCGGCCTGCCCGGTCCGAACCGGTTCTTCTCGGTCGGCTCGGGCGGCTCCGTCTGCGTCGACTGCCGGGTGCCCGGCAGCGTCGTACCCTCGCCGCAGGCCCTGGAACTGCTCGGGGCGCTGCTTGCGGGAGACTGGGGCACGGCGGACGCGGCCGAGCCGCGGTACGTGCGGGAGGGGAGCGGACTGGTCTCCGCCTACCTGCACTGGCACCTTGAGCGGGGACTGCGCTCCCTGCGGTACGTCGAGAAGTAGAAGCAGAAGTAGGAGAGAACCGATATGGCCGTACGCGGGATTCTGGGGCGGCAGCGCCGGGAGTACAGGACGCCGGAGCCGCACCCGTCCGGCGCGCGGCCGCCGAAGCTCGGCGAGCTGGTTCCGGAGCACGTGGCGATCGTCATGGACGGCAACGGGCGCTGGGCCAAGGAGCGCGGGCTGCCGCGCACCGAGGGGCACAAGGTCGGTGCCGAGCAGGTCATGGACGTTCTCCAGGGCGCGATCGAGATGGGCGTGGGGAACATCTCCCTGTACGCCTTCTCCACCGAGAACTGGAAGCGCTCGCCGGAGGAGGTGCGCTTCCTGATGAACTTCAACCGCGACTTCATCCGCAAGTCCCGCGACACCCTCGACGCCCTCGGGGTGCGGGTGCGCTGGGCGGGGCGGATGCCCAGGCTGTGGAAGTCGGTGGCCAAGGAGCTCCAGGTCGCCCAGGAGCAGACCAAGGACAACGACCGGCTCACGCTGTACTTCTGCATGAACTACGGCGGGCGGGCCGAGATCGCCGACGCGGCGCAGGCCCTCGCGGAGGACGTGCGGGCCGGGAAGCTCGACCCGTCGAAGGTGAACGAGAAGACGCTCGCGAAGTACCTGTACTACCCGGACATGCCGGACGTGGACGTCTTCCTGCGGCCGAGCGGGGAGCAGCGCACGTCCAACTACCTGCTCTGGCAGAGCGCGTACGCGGAGATGGTCTTCCAGGACGTCCTGTGGCCCGACTTCGACCGGCGCGACCTGTGGCGGGCCTGCCTGGAGTTCGCCTCCCGCGACCGCCGGTTCGGCGGCGCCATCCCCAACGAGGAGCTGCTCGCCATGGAGGGCAAGCAGGCGTAGTACTGGCCTGTTTCGGTAGGTGATCGCCCACTGCCCGACAACCGTGAGCAGCCGGAGCTGACGGTGCGGGGGCCACTCGTTACGATGTTCCTTCGCGCGCAGGCCAACGGGGAAGGACTGCTGTGGCGCACGAGGGGGCGGGGCGTCGCCGGGACGTCCTTCAAACGGGTTGTTTCTCATCGGCCGGTGTGGTGTTTTCTGTGCCCGGCCGGCGGTTCTGTGGCCGAGGCATCGTCCTGGCCTGTTCGCGGGTTGTCGCCGTAACCGGGACGACCGAGCCGTTCGGCGTCGCCGTACCGCGCGCGGCCTGGCGGGTAAAGGATCATGAAACGTAGTCATCTTTGCGGGATTCTTGTGACTGGCGCTCTTCTCGCTTCCGGCTGTTCAGGCGGCGAGCCGGGGTACGATTACGCCATTCCTTCGCGGCTGTGCGGCGTCGGGGTCGACCAGTCTGATCTGAAGCGGATTCTTCCGCCGGGGGACGAAGGGCGGGCTGTGGAGTCCGGGGTCAACGACTGGAAGTTTCACAAGTGCCAGGTGGTCGTCGAAGAGAAGCTGGCGCTGAACGTGCGAATTTCGCGTGATGTCATGGCGGATGACGCTGCGAAGTTCGGGATAAAGGAGTTCGGGGAGAACTTCAGGAAAATTTCTCTGAGTGGGCCCGTGACGAGCGCGGGGGTCGGGGACGACGGCGGCCTGGCGTGGATGAAGTGTCAGCCCAAGCCCGGTCAACCCCAGAACGAGGCCCCCGACCGTCCGTTCACACACCTGGTGCTGAAGATCCACACCCCTGCCGCAAGCGCAGACTCTGCCCAAACGGCTGATCACTTGTCGGACATGGAGCGCTTCCTGCGGTCTTACGTCCCGAACCTGACCGAAGCCTGGTGCACGTGAGGAGAGCCGGCGATCGAGGTGGGGCCGGGGCGCAGGGCGCCGGCCCCACCCCGCTCAGCCGCCGGAGGCCCCCGCGCAGTCGGCGCAGGTGCCGAAGATCTCCACGGTGTGCGCGACGTTGACGTAGCCGTGTTCCGCGGCGATCGCCTCGGCCCACTTCTCCACCGCCGGGCCCTCCACCTCGACCGCCTTGCCGCAGGCGCGGCAGACCAGGTGGTGGTGATGGTCGCCGGTGGAGCAGCGCCGGTAGACGGACTCGCCCTCGGCGGTGCGCAGGACGTCGACCTCGCCGGCGTCGGCGAGGGACTGCAGGGTGCGGTAGACCGTGGTGAGCCCGACCGCGTCGCCCTTGTGCTTGAGCATGTCGTGGAGTTCCTGTGCGCTGCGGAACTCCTCGACCTCCTGAAGGGCGGCCGACACGGCAGCCCGCTGCCGGGTGGCGCGGCCCTTCACGGGCGGTCCAGCGGTGGTCACTGGATTCCTCCTCACGTCTTCGCGGCTTGCCGAGCCATTGTGCCAGCCCGGTTCGACCGCGGTCAGACGCCGACCTCGTCGGCGGCCCCCCTGGTGGCCGGAATCTTGCACTCCGCCGGATCCGCGGCGGGCTGCGCGGCGGCGAGTGCCCGCGCGCGTCGCCTGGCCAGCGGGGCGGCCAGCACGCTCAGCGCGATGAACGCGCCGATGGTGAGCAGCACGATCGTGGCGCCGGGCGGCACGTCCTGGTAGTACGACGTGACGGTGCCGCCGATCGTCACGCTCACGCCGAGCGCGACGGCGATCGCGAAGGTGGCGGCGAAGCTGCGGGTGAGCTGCTGGGCCGCGGCCACCGGGACCACCATCAGCGCGGAGACCAGCAGCAGGCCGACGACGCGCATCGCGACCGTCACCGTGACCGCCGCCGTGACGGCCGTCAGCAGGTTCAGCGCGCGCACCGGCAGGCCGGTGACCCGGGCGAACTCCTCGTCCTGGCTGACGGCGAACAGTTGGCGGCGCAGGCCGACGGTGACCAGGATCACGAAGGCGGCGAGCAGGCAGATCGCGCCGACGTCGGACTCGGAGACCGTCGAGAGGGAGCCGAAGAGGTACGAGGTGAGGTTGGCGTTGGAACCGCCCGGCGCGAGGTTGATGAACATCACGCCGCCCGCCATGCCGCCGTAGAAGAGCATGGCCAGGGCGATGTCGCCGCGGGTCTTGCCGTACCAGCGGATCAGCTCCATGAGGACCGCGCCGAGGACGGAGACCAGGGTCGCCATCCACACCGGGGACCAGGAGAGCAGGAAGCCGAGGCCGACGCCGGTCATCGCCACGTGGCCGATGCCGTCGCCCATGAGGGCCTGGCGGCGCTGGACCAGGTAGATGCCGATGGCCGGGGCGGTGATGCCCACCAGGACGGCGGCGAGCAGCGCCCGCTGCATGAAGGCGTAGTTCAGGATTTCCATGGTCGTCGCCTTCTCAGCTCAGCAGGCCGGTGCGGATCGGTTCGGCGCCCGCCGGTGCGTGCGGGTGGACGTGGTCGTGGCCGGGCAGCGCGTGCTGGCCGACCGCCTCGGGCGGCGGGCCGTCGTGCAGGACGCAGCCGTCGCGCAGCACCACCGCCCGGTCGATCAGCGGCTCGAGCGGGCCCAGCTCGTGCAGGACGAGGAGGACGGTGGTGCCGGCGGCCACCTGCCCGCGCAGGGTCTCGGCCAGTACTTCCTGGCTGGCCAGGTCGACGCCGGCCATCGGCTCGTCCATGATCAGCAGGTCGGGTTCGGCGGCCAGCGCGCGGGCGATCAGCACGCGCTGGTGCTGGCCGCCGGAGAGGGCGTTCACCGAGTCCTTGGCGCGGTCGGCCATGCCGACCAGGTCGAGGGCGCGGCGTACGGCCTCGTGGTCGGCCTTGCGCAGGACGCCGAAGCGGGCCCGGGAGAGCCGGCCCGAGGAGACCACCTCGGTCACCGTGGCGGGGACGCCGCCCGCGGCCGTGGTGCGCTGCGGGACGTAGCCCACGCGCGCCCAGTCGCGGAAGCTGCGCCTGGGGGTGCCGAACAGCTCGATCTCCCCGTCCGTCACCGGCACCTGGCCGATGATCGTGCGCACGGCCGTGGACTTGCCCGAGCCGTTGGCGCCGAGCAGCGCGACCACCTGGCCGCGCCGCACGGTGAGGTCGATGCCGCGCAGGACGGGGCGTGAGCCCAGCTCGGCGCGGACGCCGCGCAGGGATATGACGGACTCGTCGCTCACGATGTCCTCCGTAACGATCGGACTGCGGGTGGTACTGGGTGGTACCGGCTGGTACTGGGTGTTACTGCCTACTTGGCGCCGAGGGCGGCCTGGAGTGCCTTGAGGTTGGACTCCATGACCGCGACGTAGTCGTCGCCCTTGGACTTGTCGGTGATGCCTTCCAGCGGATCGAGCACGTCCGTCTTCAGGCCCGCGTCCTTGGCGAGGGTCTTCGCGGTCTTGTCGGACACCAGTGTCTCGTAGAAGACGGTGGTGACGCCGTCGGCCTTGGCCTCCTCCTGGAGCTCCTTGATCCGGGCGGGGCTGGGCTCGCTCTCCGGGTCGAGGCCGTTGATGGCCTCCTGTGTGAGGCCGTAGCGCTCGGCGAGGTAGCCGAAGGCGGCGTGGTTGGTGAAGAAGACCTTGGTGGCCGTGGTCTTCAGGCCGTCCTTGTACGCCGTGTCCAGGCCGCCCAGCTTCTTCGTCAGCGCCTCGGCGTTCTTGCGGTAGTCGTCGGCGTGGTCCGGGTCGGCCTTCTCGAAGGACTTGGCGACGCCCTCGGCGATCTCCGCGTACTTCACCGGGTCCAGCCAGACGTGCGGGTCGAGCGAGTGCTCCCCGCCCTCGGAGTGCTCCTCCTCGGCGTGCTCGTCCGCGTGCTCCTCGCCGCCGTGGTCGTGCTCCACGTCGCCGTGGTCCTCGAGCTTCGTCAGCGTGGCCGCGTCGATCTTGGTCTTCACGTCGGACTGGGCGATGGCCTCGTCCACGGCGGGCTGGAGGGACTTGAGGTAGAGCACCGCGTCCGCCTCGCCCATCTGCGCGGTCTGCTTGGCGCTCAGCTCCAGGTCGTGCGGCTCCTGGCCGGGCTCGGTGAGCGTGGTGACGTTCACGTGGTCCCCGCCGATCTGCTCGGCGAGGTACTCCATGGGGTAGAACGACGCGACGACGTCGAACTTGTCCGTATTGCCCGCCGCCGAGCTGTCGCTGGAGCAGGCGGAGAGGGTGCCGAGGCCGATCGCGGTGGCCGCGGTGACTGCTATGCCGGATATGCGGCGTCGTCGTACGTTCATGACACTCATTTTCAACAAATATGGAAACCGTTGTCAACAAGCGCCCGTATCCGCAGATGGGAGGCCCCGATTTGGCCGTGGGGCGGCCCACGCCGGTAACCTGAAGCATTCTCTGGAAGCATCCTCGCTTCGCCCGCCCGTCTCCCGACCACCACCCCTCATCGAGGCGCTTCGCGCCGCACCAGTCAGTCACCGTCGTCGTAATGAAGAGAGCACCGTGGCCGCCGACAAGATCGACACCATCGTCAGCCTGAGCAAGCGCCGTGGCTTCGTTTTCCCGTGCAGTGAGATCTACGGCGGTCAGCGCGCCGCCTGGGACTACGGGCCGCTGGGCGTCGAGCTCAAGGAGAACCTGAAGCGCCAGTGGTGGCGCTACATGGTCACCTCGCGCGAGGACGTCGTCGGTCTCGACTCCTCCGTGATCCTGGCTCCCGAGGTCTGGGTGGCCTCCGGTCACGTCGCCACCTTCACGGACCCGCTGACCGAGTGCACCTCCTGCCACAAGCGGTTCCGCGCGGACCACCTGGAGGAGGCGTACGAGGAGAAGAAGGGCAAGGCCCCGGAGAACGGCCTCGCCGACCTCAACTGCCCCAACTGCGGCAACAAGGGCACCTTCACCGAGCCCAAGCAGTTCTCCGGTCTGCTCTCCACCCACCTCGGCCCGACCCAGGACAGCGGCTCCGTCGCCTACCTGCGGCCCGAGACCGCGCAGGGCATCTTCACCAACTTCGCCCAGGTGCAGACCACTTCGCGGCGCAAGCCGCCGTTCGGCATCGCCCAGATGGGCAAGTCCTTCCGCAACGAGATCACGCCCGGCAACTTCATCTTCCGCACCCGCGAGTTCGAGCAGATGGAGATGGAGTTCTTCGTCAAGCCGGGCGAGGACGAGAAGTGGCAGGAATACTGGATGGAGCAGCGCTGGAACTGGTACACCGGCCTGGGTCTCCGCGAGGAGAACATGCGGTGGTACGAGCACCCGGCGGAGAAGCTCTCCCACTACTCCAAGCGCACGGCCGACATCGAGTACCGCTTCTCCTTCGGCGGCAGTGAGTGGGGCGAGCTGGAGGGTGTCGCCAACCGGACCGACTACGACCTCTCCTCGCACGCCAAGGCCTCCGGCCAGGACCTCTCCTACTACGACCAGGAGGCCCAGGAGCGCTGGACGCCGTACGTCATCGAGCCGGCGGCCGGTGTCGGGCGCGCGATGCTCGCGTTCCTGCTCGACGCGTACATCGAGGACGAGGCGCCGAACGCCAAGGGCAAGCTGGAGAAGCGCACCGTGCTGCGGCTCGACCCGCGGCTGTCGCCGGTGAAGGTGGCCGTGCTGCCGCTGTCCCGCAACCCGGAGCTGTCGCCGAAGGCGAAGGGGCTGGCGCAGGCGCTGCGGCAGAACTGGAACATCGAGTTCGACGACGCGGGTGCGATCGGGCGGCGGTACCGGCGTCAGGACGAGATCGGGACGCCGTTCTGTGTGACCGTCGACTTCGACACGCTGGACGACAACGCGGTGACCGTGCGCGAGCGGGACACGATGAAGCAGGAACGCGTGTCGCTGGACCAGATCGAGGGGTACCTCGCCTCTCGGCTGGTTGGCTGCTGAACGTCCGTTCCGGTTGAGGTACCAGGGGGCTCTGCCCCTTGGACCCCCGGGCCTGTGCCCACCCACCACCCGACTCGGTCGGGAGGAGGGTGGGCGTTTCGGCGTTCTGGGGGCCCGGACTACAGGTTCAGCCCCTGGCTCAGCGGCCCTGGAGTGCCTTCACGTTGTTGCCGAAGGTCCAGTTCTTCGAGCCGTCCCAGTTGAGGGACCAGGTCATCAGGCCTTTGAGGGCGCCGTTGTAGTGGTTCCAGGCCTGGGAGACCAGGGACGGTGACATGTAACCGCCGCCCGCGCCGGGCTGGGCGGGCAGGCCCGGGACCTGCTTGTCGTAGGGCACCCGGATCGTCGTGCCCTGGATGACCAGGCCCTTGTCCAGGCAGTCGGTCTGGGCGGTGAAGCCCTGCACGGTGCCGGCCGAGTAGGAGTCGCCGGAGCAGCCGTACATGCTGCCGTTGTAGTACTGCATGTTCAGCCACCACAGGCGGCCGTTGTCCGCGTACTTCTTGATGATCGGCAGGTACGCGCCCCAGATCGAGCCGTAGACGACGCTGCCGCCGGTGACGTACGCCGTCTCCGGGGCCATGGTGAGGCCGAAGTTGGAGGGCATGCGGGCCAGGACGCCGTCGATGATGCGGATCAGGTTGGACTGGGACGCGGAGAGCTGGTTGATGTTGCCGCTGCCGGTCAGGCCGGTCTCGATGTCGATGTCGATGCCGTCGAAGTTGTACGTCTTGAGGATCGGCACGATGGTGTCGACGAAACGGTCCGCGACCGCGGTCGAGTTGAGGTCGATGCCGGCCGTCGCACCGCCGATGGAGAGCAGCAGCGTCTGCCCGGACGCCTTGGCCGCGCACATCTCGGCGGGCGTCGCCACCTTCACGCCCCGGTCCATGCCGTCCTCCCACAGCGCCGTGCCGTCGGAGAGGATCACCGGGAAGGCCGCGTTCAGGACGTTGTAGCCGTGGGCGGCGATCTGCGGGTCGGTGATCGGGGTCCAGCCGAAGGGCGGGTGGACGCCGTTGGCGGCGCCGTCCCAGTTCTCCCAGTAGCCCTGGAGGACCTTGCCGGCGGGCTTCGACTTCACGGCGCAGGTGTCGGCGGCCGGGGCGGGGGCGGCGCCGGTGGGGGCGGCGGACGCCGTGGCGACTCCCAGGGGGGTGAGGACGGTGGCCGCCAGTGCGGCGGCCAGTAGACGGATCTTGCGGCGGATCATGCCGGGCCTCCCGGTGGGGGTTCGGTGAGGGAGAGTCGTCTTGTGTCGTAGGCATGACAGTGCTTTGGTCCAGACCTTTCGTCAAGAGGTCTGGACCAAGAAGCGGATCCGGCTCAGTCGCCCGTCAGGCGATCGTCCGGGGCAGGCGCAGGCTCAGCAGGCCGGTCAGGGCCACCCCCGCCAACTGGACCAGCAGCGTCGTCACCAGGGCGTCCCGCATGCCCATCCCCGGGACCAGCGACAGGAACAGCGTGCCCAGGGTGGCCACCCCCAGGGCCAGCGACGACTGCTGGGTGGTGACCATGACGCCGCTGCCCACGCCGGCCCGTACGGCAGGCACCTCCGACAGGACCACCCGCATGATGACCGGGAGCTGGAGCGCCTGGCCCGCCCCCGCGACCGCCGCGCCCGGCAGGAGTTCGACCAGACCCAGATCGGGCCAGGAACGCCACGCGGCCAGCGTCATCAGGGCCAGGCCCACCCCCTGGAGGGCGGCGCCGGCGGGCACGACACGGGTGCCGTAGCGGGCGACCAGCCGGGGGCCGGCGAGGGAGAAGAAGAAGAACACCACCGCGAGCGGGGCCAGGGCCAGGCCCGCGGCCACCGGGCCCAGACCCGCGCCCTGTTGCAGGGCCACCGCGATGACGAACATGAAGCCGCTGAAGCCGATCGAGAACGGCACCATGAGCAGGAGGCCGCGGCGCAGCGAGACGATCGCGAACAGGCTCGGCGGGACCAGGGGCGTACGGCCCGCGCGGTCGGCCCGGCGCTCCACCGCGAAGAACGCCGCCGCCGCGAACGGGAACGCCGCCAGCGACAGCCACGTCCACAGCGGCCAGCCCGCCGCCCGGCCCTCGGTGAGCGGGACCAGCAGGGTCAGGATCGAGGCGGCCAGCAGGAAGGTGCCGGGCACGTCCACCGGCTCGGGGCGCGCGGAGCGGGTCTCCGGGACCGCGCGGGCGGCCAGGAAGAGGCCCACGAGGACGACCGGGACGTTGACGAGGAAGACGGAACGCCAGCCGGTGCCCGCGATGTCGGCGGCCACCAGGACGCCGCCCAGGATCTGCCCGGCCACCATCGACAGGCCGGCCGTCGCCCCGTACAGGCCCATGGCCTTCGCGCGCCGGGGACCGGACGTGGTCGCCTGGATGGTCGCCAGCACCTGCGGCAGCATCGCGGCGGCCGAGGCGCCCTGCGCCGCCCGTGCCACCACCAGCGACCAGGCGTCCGGCGCCAGGCCGCAGGCCAGCGAGGTCAGCCCGAAGGCCGCCATGCCGCCCAGGAACAGGCGGCGCCGGCCGAAGAGGTCGCCGAGCCGGCCGCCGAGGACCAGCAGGACGGCGTACGCCACCCCGTACCCGGCGACGACCAGTTCCAGGACCGCCTCGCTCGCGGACAGGTCCGCGCCGATGGTGGGCAGGGCGACGTTGACGATGAAGAAGTCGACCAGCGGGAGCGCCGCGGCCAGCAGCACCGTGAAGAGTCCGAGGCCGCCGAGCGAGGGCGTCGCCGGGGGGCCCGTGCGGACGGGACGAGAAGTGATGGTTTCGGTCACGTGGTCGAGCCTGCGACCGTTTCCAGGGTGGTACCAGAGTCTCCTTATGCTGGTAGTAGGAGTACCTGGCAACAGGGTCCGGCACGCGGCACCCTGGAGGCATGACGACGATGACGGGTCAGGAAACGGCGGCGCAGTCCCCGCCCCGGGACACCGGCTCGGAGATCCGGCGGCACGAACTCGCCGCCTTCCTGCGCAGCCGCCGCGAGCGCATCGCCCCCGAACAGGTCGGCCTGCCCCGCGGACGCCGCCGCCGGACCCCGGGGCTGCGGCGCGAGGAGGTCGCCCAGCTCTCGGCCGTCGGCGTCACCTGGTACACCTGGCTGGAGCAGGCCCGGGACATCCAGGTCTCCGTCCAGGTCCTCGACGCCCTCGCCCGCGCCCTGCTGCTCGACCCCACCGAACGCGGCCATCTCTTCCAGCTGGCGGGATCCGTCGACCCGACGCCCGCGACGGTCTGCCCGGTCATCACCCCGGCGGTGCGCGCCCTGCTGGAGCAGTTCGAGCCGTACCCCGCCTGCGTGCAGAACAGCCGGTACGACATCCTCGCCCACAACCGGACGTACGGGCTGCTGCTGTGCGACCTGGACGAGGTGCCGCCCGAGGACCGCAACTGCATGATCCTGTGCTTCACCCACGAGGACTGGCGGTCCTCGATCGTGCACCTGGAGGAGACCCAGCGGCTGATGGCGGCGCGGTTCCGCACGACGATGGCCGGCCATCTCGCCGAGCCCGCCTGGAAGATGCTGCTCAAGCGGCTGCGCACCCAGTCGCCGGACTTCCGCGAGGCCTGGGAGCGGTACGAGGTCGTCGCGCACCGCGGCAAGCGCAAGGAGTTCCTCAACCGGCACGTCGGCCGGATCCGTGTCGACCACACCGACCTGTGGCTCGGTCCGGAACCGGGGCCCCGGATGGTGACGTACGCGCCGGCCGACGAGGCCTCCCGGGAGCGGCTGGAGAAGCTGCACGCGATCGCTCTGGAGCGCGGGCCGGCGTCGTCCGGGTGAGAGTGCTCGAAGTGCGGGAACCCGGGGAAATGCGGAAGGTGATGTTCCCGGGGTTCCCCAGGGTTGCCACAGCCCGGGGTTCCCACCGCACGGACAGGGCGAGGACGAAGAGTCATGGCTGAGCAGAAGTCGGCGCGGACACTCCCGCGGCCGTTGCACGCGGCCGCTTCGGCGGTGCGGAAGGTGCCGGGTGCCGGGACGGTGGGCAGGGCCGCCGAGGGTGCGCTGGACAGGATCGGGGCGGTGTCGCCGCGCGGGCGGCGGGTGCTCGTCTACACGGGCGCCGGGGTGCTGGGCGTCGCCGGACTGGTGGAGTGGCCGGTGGCGGTCACCGGGGCGGCGGTGGCCTGGCTGACGCAGTCGCGCGGGCGCAACGGGCAGGCCGCGCAGAGCGCCGCCGGAGCGGAGTCCGGCGCGAAGCCCGCCCGGACGCCGGCCGGGAGGACCACCGCCGGGAAGACCACCGCCCGGGGGGTCGCGGCCAAGACGGCCGGGGCGGGCGGCACGAGCGGCACCGCCGGCACCGGCGTCAGCAGGGCGAAGACGGCCGCGGCGAAGAGGACCACCGGCGCCGGCGCCAGGAAGACCGCCGCCAAGTCCACCGCCGCCAGGACCACGGCCGCCAAGTCCACGGCCGCCAAGTCCACTGCCACCAAGTCCACTGCCACCAAGTCGGCGACGGCCAAGTCGGCGAAGTCCGCCGCCGCGAAGCAGTCGACCGCGCAGAAGTCGACCGCGAAGCAGTCGGCCGCGCAGAAGTCCGCCGCGCAGAAGTCCGCCGCCAGGAAGGCGCCCGCGAAGAAGACCGCGTCCCCCACTCGGGCCAAGAGCCAGTCGGGGACCAAGGCGTCCTCGAGCCGGCCCGCCGCCTCGGGCGGAAGCCGCAGCCGCAGCCGCAAGACGGCCGCCGCGTCGCGCACCCGCACGTCCGGCTGAGGGAGAGCAATGGTCGGTGGACTGCTGACGCGTTCCCAGGACGCCGTCACGGGGTTGGTGCTGGCCGGGCCCCGGCTGCTCGCGCGCGGCACCGCGCCCGCCGTGGGTGCCGCGGCCGGGGCGGCGGCGGGCACCGCGCGGGCAGGTGTGCGCGGCGCCGACTTCGCGGCGCGGGCGGCACGGGTGGCCCGTGCGGCGCTGCCCGGCGGGTCGCGGGACTGGCGGGCCGGACCGCGTGCGCACCTCGCGCTCCGGCCGGCCGCGACGGACGCGGTGCGCCGGGCGGGCGGTACCGAGCGCGTGGCGCGGCGGGTGGCGGCGGCACTGGCCGAGCACCCGGACGTCCTGCTCGCCTACTGGGACACCGGTCTCGCCAGACTGGTGGTGACGGCGACCGAGGACACGCTCACCGACCGCGTCGTGGACCACGCCGCGGAACTCGCCGAACGCCACGGACTCACCCGGGCGGACCAGTCCGCCGCCATCGGCCCGGACGACCCGGACGACCCGGCTGCCCTGGACGACCTGGTGGACGAGACGGACCACCCGGGCGATCCGGCCCCGGTGCGGGTCGCGGCGGCCGCGCTCGGCGCCGACGTGCTGGGCATCGCCGCCGCCGTGACCGGCGCGCGGCTGCGGCTGCCGCCCTCGCCCCGCCTGGTCACCGCCGTGGCGACGCTGCTGCGCGAGAACCCGGCCTTCCGCGCCTGGCTGCGCGAGCGGCTCGGCGACCACCGCATGGACGTGGCCCTCGCCGCAGCCAACGCGGCCGTCCACGGCGCCGGGCAGAGCCCCACCTCGCTGGTGCTCGACGGAGCGCTGCGCGTCTGCCAGTTGACGGAGGCGGTGGCGCGCGGGGCCGCCTTCGAGGTCGTGCACGACCAACTGTGCGTCCCCGGCCGGGGCAGCCTGCCCGCCGGGCCCGCGCTGCGACCGCCGCCGCGCACCTCCCCGGCCCAGGACTACGCCGCCCACGCCTCGGCGGGCAGTGTGGCGGGCGCCGCCGCGACCCTGCTGGTCAAGCACGACGTCGCGGAGGCCGCGGAGGCGGTGCTCGCCGGGTCGCCCAAGGCCGCGCGCTACGGGCCCGCCGCCTTCCACGCCGTACTGAGCGCCGCGCTGTCCCGCACCGGCGTGCTCGTGCGCGACCCCGGGCGGCTGCGGCAGCTGGAGATGGCCCGCACGGTCGTCCTGCACCCCAGCGCGCTGCGGATGCCGGACGCGGGCGCCGACCCGTGGACCGAGGACGTGCTGGACGCGGCGCGCCGCGCGGGACTGCGCGTGGTGATGGTCGAGGACCCCGCGCTGGCCGACTTCACCGGCCTCGCCGACCAGGTCGTCGGCGCCGGGCGCCCGCTCGCGGACGTCGTGGCCGGGCTGCGCGCCGAGGGCGGCGTCGTCACCGTCGTACGGCCGCTGCCCGGCGACGACGGGTCGGTGTCGGACGGGCTGCTCGCCGGGGACGTGGCCGTCGCGCTGGCCGACGCGGACTGTCCGGTGGCCTGGGGCGCGGACGTGCTCGCGCCGCAGGGCCTCGCCGACGTGTGGCGGGTGCTGCGGGCGGTGCCGGTCGCGCGTGCGGTCGGGCGCCGGTCGCAGACGCTGGCCCGGTCCGGGGCCGCGCTGTCCGGACTGCTGGTCGCGGTCGGCGAGGCGCGCGGCAGGAGCCGGGGCGGCGTGTCGTCGCTCCTCGGGATGCGGCACGCGCCGGTCGACGCGAGCGCCGCGCTGGCCCTGCTGTCCGGCACCCGGGCGGCGATCGGCGTGGCGACGGCCCGCGCTCCGCACCCCCGGGCCCGGGTCGCCTGGCACGCGCTGGACCCGGACGACGTACGGGAGCGGCTCGAGCGGGAGCGCGAGCCCGAGCCGACCGCCGTGGAGCAGGCCGGCGCCCGGCTGCGCGCGGCCGCCGACCGGGCGGGCCGGGTGCCCGTGCTGGCCCCGGTCCGCTGGTCGTGGCAGCTGGCCCGCGCCGTACGCGGGGAACTGGACGACCCGCTCACCCCGGTCCTCGCGGTCGGCTCGGCCGCCTCCGCGATCCTCGGGTCGGTCGTCGACGCGCTGCTCGTCGTCGGCGCCCTGGACCTCAACGCGCTGGTCGGCGGCTTCCAGCGGCTGCGCGCGGAGCGGGCGCTGTCCGGGCTGCTGGCGGAGCAGAAGCAGAAGGCCCGGGTCACCGAGGAGCAACTCGGCGAGAACGGCGACGAGTTCGCGGCGCAGCGCGAGCCGTGGATCGTGGACGCGGCCAAGCTGCACCCCGGCCACGTGATCGAGCTGAAGGCGGACGACGTCGTGCCGGCCGACGCGCGGCTGCTGTGGGAGGACGGCCTGGAGGTGGACGAGTCCGCGCTGACCGGCGAGTCGCTGCCGGTCGACAAGTGCGTGGACCCGGCGCCCCGCGCCCCCGTGGCGGAGCGGTACTGCATGGTCTTCGAGGGCACGACCGTGGTGGCCGGGCGGGCCCGCGCCGTCGTCGTCGACACCGGCGACCACACCGAGGCGGCGCGGGCGGTCGCGCTGGCGGCCCGTACGCCGTCGGCGGCCGGAGTGCAGGCCCGGCTCCAGGAGCTGACCCGCAAGGCGCTGCCGCTCACCCTGGCGGGCGGCGCCGCGGTCACCGGTCTGTCGCTGCTGCGCGGGACGCCGATCCGGCAGGCCGTCGCCGGTGGCGTGTCGGTGGCGGTGGCCGCCGTGCCCGAGGGGCTGCCGCTGGTGGCGACGGTGGCCCAGCTCGCGGCGGCCCGCCGGCTCAGCCGCCGGGGCGTCCTGGTGCGCACCCCGCGCACGCTGGAGGCGCTGGGCCGGATGGACACCGTCTGCTTCGACAAGACGGGCACCCTCACCGAGAACCGGCTGCGGCTCTCGCGCGTCGCGGGCACCGACGGCACGGTCCGCCGGGCGGGCGACCCGGACGCCGCCGACGCCGTACGGACCGCCGCGCGCGCCTGCCCCCGGCTGAACGGCGACGGCGCCCGGCCCACCCACGCCACCGACGAGGCGATCCTGGACGCGGCCGGGGACGACCCCGGGTGGGCACAGGAGGAGGGCCTGCCCTTCGAGACCTCCCGCGGCTACGCCGCCGCCGTCGGACGCGAGAGCGGTTCCGGCCGGTCCGGCCGGTCCACCCGTTCCGGCGGCCCCGCGGTGCTGGTGGTCAAGGGCGCCCCCGAGACGGTGCTGCCCGCCTGCGCCGGCCTGCCCGCGCACACCGCCGAGGTGGCGCGGCGCCTGGCCGGTGACGGGCTGCGCATCATCGCGGTGGCGCGGCGGACCCTGGCGAAGGGCGAGAAGGCCGCCGACGTCCTCGAACAGCCGCCGTCCGGGCTGGAGTTCACCGGACTGCTGGCCCTCGCCGACGTGGCCCGCGAGACCTCCCCGGCGCTGGTGCGCGGGCTGCGCGAGGCGGGCGTACGGCCCGTGGTGCTGACCGGCGACCATCCGCAGACCGCCCGCGCCATCGCCGTCGACCTGGGCTGGCCCGAGGACGCGGTCGTGGTCACCGGCGACGAACTCGCCGCCGCCGACCGCACCGCCCGCTCCCGGATGCTGCGCGACGCGGACGTCGTGGCCCGGGTGGCGCCGGAGCAGAAGCTCCAGGTCGTCGAGTCGCTGCGGGACGCCGGGCGGGTCGTCGGCATGGTCGGCGACGGCGCCAACGACGCCGCCGCGATCCGGGCCGCCGACATCGGCGTCGGCATCAGCGCCCGCGGCTCGGCCGCCGCCCGCAACGCAGCCGACCTGGTGGTCACGGGCGACGACCTGCTGGTCCTCGTGGAGGCGGTACGGGAGGGCCGGGCCCTGTGGCACAGCGTCGCCGACGCCATCGCCATCCTGATCGGCGGCAACGCGGGCGAGGTCGGCTTCGGCATCCTCGGCACGGTGCTGGGCGGCGCCGCCCCGCTGTCCACCCGCCAGATGCTGCTGGTCAACCTCTTCACCGACCTGTTCCCGGCGATGGCCGTCGCGGTGACGAAGACGGGCGATCCGGAGCAGGAGGAGGCCGACGCGGGTGCTCCGCTCGGTACGGCCGTGCTGGGTGAGCCGCTGCTCCGGCAGATCCGGCACCGGGCCCTGACCACCGCGCTCGGGGCGACCGCGGCCTGGCTGTTCGGCCGCTTCACCCCGGGCACGGAGCGGCGCTCGACGACCATGGCGCTGTGCGCGGTCGTCGGCACCCAGCTCGCCCAGACCCTCGCCGACCGCCGCGACAGCCGCCTGGTCCAGGTCACCTCCCTCGGCTCCGCCGCCGCCCTGGTCGCCCTCGTCATGACCCCGGGCGCCAGCCGCCTCTTCGGCTGCACTCCGCTCGGGCCGGTCGCCTGGACGGGCGTGGCCGCGGCCATCGCGCTCGCGCTGGCCGGGCAGCGGGCGCTGCCGGCGGTGGAGGACGCGATCGCGAGGTACTGGCCGAAGGTGGCGGAGCGGTTGCCGGTGGAGAAATCCGGTGCGGTGCCGCAGGGCGCGAGGGGATGATGCGCGGGTCCGTCGTCGCTGACCGAGAGGCGTGTGCGTGCTTCCCCTGGACGAGCTCCGGACCCTGCTGAACGAGCACGACGACCCGCTCCACCGGGAACGGCCCCGGGACTTCGACAAGGAGGCCTCCGCGCGCCGCTTCGCGCTCCTCACGGCCGCGCTGGAGCGGCGTTTCGGGCCGTCCGGCGGCGCCGGTCTGTATCAGGACGCCAGTGTGTACGGGAGGTTCTCGGTCGCGGACGGCGCCGGGCCCGCCGGGAGACTGTGGGTCGAGCTGAGCAACTTCGGCGGCTTCGTCACCGCGGGGACGGGCACCGACTGGTCCGCCGACACCGCGGCGGGCCTGAGCGCGGAGTTCGTGACGTGGCTGGACGAGGTCTGTACGGCGGCGGGGTGCGTCTTCGTCCCGCTCGAGCTGCTGCTGGAGCCGTACGACGGCCCGACCCCGACCCTCGTGGACGACGACCGGTTCTTCCTGGAGACGCTCGCGGCGCTCGGGCCCGACGGCCCGGAGGGCACCGACGACGCGGACGACGCGGACGAGGAGGAGGACGAGGAGGATCTACAGGCGGTCTGGTGCCACAGGTACTTCGACTACGTCTGAGGCGCCGTCATGCCTCCGTCACGCCTCCGTCCCCCCTGGTGCGTCGTCACGCCCCCGTCCGCGCCGCCTCCCGCACCTCCGGCGACCGCAGGCGCTCGGCCGTCCGCTCCGCCGTCCGGTGGGCCCAGCGGCCGCTGGTGACGGCGCCCACGACGAGGACCGCGAGGCCGCAGGCGGCGAGGATCCACCAGCCGGGACGGGCCGCGGAGACGAAGGTGTCGCGGTACGACGACGCGCCCACGCCCGCGGCCAGCACCGCGCCGACCACCGCCACGCCGAGCGTCTGGCCCAGCTGGCGGCTGGTCGAGGCGACGGCCGCCGCGACCCCGGCCTGGGCGCGGGGCATGCCGGAGACTGCGGTGTTGGTGATGGGCGCGTTGACGAAGCCGAAGCCCACGCCGAACAGGACGTAGCCGATGAAGAGCGTGACGTCGGAGGTCTCCGCCTCGAAGGCGGCGAACAGCGTCCCGCTCACGGTCAGCGCGCCGCCCGCGATCAGCAGCGGCAGGCGCGGGCCCCGGCCGCCGACCAGCCGTCCGGACAGCGGGGCGCACAGGAAGGTCGGCACGGCCATCGGCAGCATCCACAGACCGGCCTCCAGGGCGCTCAGCCCGCGCACGTTCTGGAGGTACAGCGTGGACAGGAACAGGAAGCCGCCCAGCGCGGCGAAGGCGCTGATCGCGATGACGGTGGCCCCGCTGAACGGCGCCGACCGGAAGAAGCGCAGCTCGATGAGGGGGTCCGCGCGGCGCGGCTCGTGGACGAGCAGGCCGGTCAGCGCGGCGAGCGCCAGGACGGCGAAGGGCAGCACGTGCGTGAACCCGGCGTTGGGCGCCTCGATGATCGCGTACGTCAGGGAACCGAACAGCACGATCACCATCAGCTGGCCCAGCGGGTCGGGGCGGCGGGCCTTCGGCGCGCGGGACTCGGGGACGAAGCGCAGGGTCAGGAGCAGGGCGGCCAGGCCCACCGGCAGGTTGACCCAGAAGATCGAGCGCCAGCCGACCGACTCCACGAGCACGCCGCCCACCAGCGGACCGGCGGCCATGGATATGCCGACCACCGCACCCCAGACGCCGATCGCGCGGGCGCGCTCGCGCGGGTCGGTGAAGGTGTTGGTGATGATCGACATGGCGACCGGGTTGAGCATCGAACCGCCCACCGCCTGCATCATCCGGAAGACGACCAGCGAGGACAGGTCGGGGGCCAGCGAGCACAGCAGCGAGCCCAGGGTGAAGATCACCAGGCCGGTCATGAAGACCCGCTTGCGGCCGATCCGGTCGGCGGTGGAGCCGGACAGCATCAGCAGCGCGGCCAGCACCAGCGTGTACGCGTCGATGGCCCACTGAAGCCCCGACGTGCTCGCGTGCAGGTCGCGCTGCATGGAGGGGAGGGCGACGTTGAGGATCGTGTTGTCGATACTCACGATCAGCAGACTCATGCAGCAGATGGCGAGCACGAGCATGCGGCGGCGACGGGTGAGCTCGGGCATGAACTCCAGCCTACGCCTACTTCGATAGTGCGTCTAACTAATGACCGATGCATGATGTTCGCCGATATTCGTCCACAGGGCGCGGCGGGCACGGCCGCGCGTGCGTGACAATGGGGGAATGTCCACGCTCACCACGCCCGCCCCCGACACCACCGCCGCACCCCTGCGGATCGGACCGCACACCGTCGCGCCGCCCGTCGTGCTGGCCCCGATGGCCGGCATCACCAACGCGCCGTTCCGCACCCTGTGCAGGGAGTTCAGCGGGGGCAAGGGCCTGTTCGTGAGCGAGATGATCACCACGCGGGCGCTGGTCGAGCGCAACGAGAAGACCATGCAGTTGATCCACTTCGACGCGACGGAGACCCCGCGCTCGATCCAGCTGTACGGCGTCGACCCGGTGACCGTCGGCAAGGCCGTCCGCATGATCGCGGAGGAGGACCTGGCCGACCACATCGACCTGAACTTCGGCTGCCCGGTCCCGAAGGTGACCCGCAAGGGCGGCGGCTCGGCGCTGCCGTACAAGCGGAACCTGCTGCGGGCCATCGTCCGCGAGGCCGTCACCGGCGCCGGCGACCTGCCCGTCACCATGAAGATGCGCAAGGGCCTCGACGACGACCACCTCACCTACCTCGACGCCGGCCGCATCGCCGTCGAGGAGGGCGTCACCGCCATCGCCCTGCACGGCCGCACCACCGCCCAGCACTACGGCGGCACCGCCGACTGGGACGCCATCGCCCGCCTCAAGGAGCACGTCCCGGAGATCCCCGTCCTCGGCAACGGCGACATCTGGTCCGCCGAGGACGCGCTGCGCATGGTCCGCGAGACCGGCTGCGACGGCGTCGTGGTCGGCCGCGGGTGCCTGGGGCGGCCCTGGCTCTTCGCCGACCTGGTCGCCGCCTTCGAGGGCCGCACCGACTCCTTCGTCCGGCCCACGCTGCGCGAGGTCGCCGACGTGATGGTGCGGCACGCCACCCTCCTCGGCGAGTGGATCGGGGACGAGGCGCGGGGCGTCATCGACTTCCGCAAGCACGTCGCCTGGTACCTCAAGGGCTTCGCCGTCGGCTCCGAGATGCGCAAGCGGCTCGCGGTCACCTCCTCCCTGGAGGCCCTGCGCGCCGGTCTCGACGAACTCGACCTCGACCAGCCCTGGCCCACCGGCGCCGACGGCCCCCGCGGCCGCACCTCCGGCAACAACCGGGTGGTCCTGCCCGACGGCTGGCTCAAGGACCCGTACGACTGCGCGGGCGTCGGCGAGGACGCCGAGCTGGACACCTCCGGCGGCTGATCAGCCCCCCGCGCCGGTGGGGTGCGGCGTCGAGCCGTACGCCGTCAGGAAGCGGTCCCGGAAGGAACTCATCCTCCACACCGGGGCGTCCTTCGCCGGTTCGAGCCCCTCCGTCCAGTTCCAGTCGTCGATCGCGTCGAGCACCTTCGGATCCTTGGCGACGATCGACACCGGGACGTCCCGGCTGGCCTCGTTCCCGCTCACGCGGGCGAGCGGCTGGTGGTCGCCGAGGAAGACCAGGACGGTGTCGTCGGTGCCGTAGCGCTCCAGCCACTGGGTGAGGCTGGTGACCGAGTACTGGACCGACTTGCCGTACTCCTCCTTCGAGCGGGCGGAGTCGGTGATGACGTCGGACGCCTTCACGCCCGACGCCTCGATGCCGTCGTACACCGAACCGTCGCCGACCTCGTCCCAGCCGACCATCCGGGGGATCGGCGCCCAGGGCTGGTGGCTGGAGGTGAGGATGACCTCCGCCATCAGCGGCTTGTCGCGCTCGCGGCCGTGCTCCAGGCGCTGGAAGGCCTCCAGTGCGTACTGGTCGGGCATCGTCGACCAGCTGAACTTCGGTCCCCGGTAGCCCATGTCGAACGCGTCGTAGACCTTGTCCAGGCCGTACCAGTCCGCCTCGGGCCAGGCCTTCTGCACCCCGGGCATGATCCCGACCGTGTCCCAGTCGCCGGTCTTCTCGAACGCCTTGGTGAGGGTGAGGTGGTCGCCCGCGGTGACGGTCCGGTAGCGCTGCTGGTTGTCCACCCACAGACCGGACAGGAAGGTGGAGTGACCGAGCCAGCTGCTGCCCCCGTACGTCGCCGAGGTGAGCCAGCCGCTGCGGGCGTGGAAGCCCGCCTTCGCCAGTGCCTCGGTGCTCGCGTCCAGCGTCCGGCCGACACCCGGTGCCATCACCGGATCCTCGATGGCGCTGCGGCCGTAGCTCTCGATGAACGTGAAGATCATGTCCTTGCCGCGCAGGTCGGGCACCAGTTGCGCGCCGGGCGTGGCGCCGAAGCGGTCCGCCTTCGCCTCCTTCGCGAAGGCCGCCTCGTCCCGCAGCGTGTCCACCACCCGGTGCGCCTGTGCCTCGGCGGCCTTCGAGGCGCTCGTGGTGGCGACCGGCACGCCGAAGGTCTGCACGCCCAGCGCCGCGCAGGTCATCCACACGGTGGCCGCCATCAGCGCGCCCCGCGCCGCCCGCTCCCGGTGCGCGGCCAGCAGTTCGCCGAGCCGGACCGCCGCCAGCGCCATGAGCACCAGCAGCAGCACGGCCAGCGCGGCGGCGCCCACCGCCGCCCAGGTCGCCGCCGCCCCGCCCATCGAGTCCGCCACGAACGACTGCGCGTCGTCCAGCAGACCCCAGTCCAGGACGAGGTTGAAGCTGCGGCCCAGGTACTCGGTGAAGCCCATGTCGAGCAGGTTCAGCACGGTCAGCGCCCCGAGCGCGGTCCCGAACAGCGCCGCCGCCACCAGCCGCGGCACCCGGGGCAGGCAGAGCAGCAGCACCGCCGCCACGACCGCCTCCCCCGGGATCCGCGCGAAGCGGTTGGGCTCCAGGGCGACGAAGGTGTTCGGCAGCAGGAGCGCCCCGAGCACCAGAATGGCCGAAAGGGACGTCGTGACCCGGCCGGCGACGAGGGCCGCGCGCGGGTGCCGGGTGCCCCACGCACGCCAGTGGGCGAGGCGGGTCCGCAGGGCCGTGAGGGCCTCCAACGGGGCGGATCCGGGGGTGCCGGCGTCGTCGGGAGCGTGGTCGGGGGGCCGCGACGGCCGGCGGAAAGGCGTGATGACGGGCACCCGGGGGTCCTTCCGTACGAAACCCGGTGGACGGTCGTGGACGGCGGGACCCGGCGAGGGGGCCGGGGCCCGCCACCCTCTCGTACGTCCGGTGGAGGCGGTCCGTTCACGGGTCCGCATGGTGAAATCCGGCTGCCTGTGGGAGCGTGATTCTCGCCACCTCTGATAAGGGAGGCGCTCAGATGAGCGGATCATGAGCGACTCCACTTCTCCAAGGTGTGGCACTAAGTGCCACACCTTGATCGTTCATCGATCGAACTCAAACGTAGAGAATCGCGCTCAGGTGAGCGCTCGGTCCAGCGTTCGGGAACCCATTCGTTCAAGAAGTGAAAACACAAGCGGCCGGTCGCTTGCCAAGCTTTGACTTTCGATCCGGTGGCGGACGAGTGGTTACGGGCGCATGACGCGCAAGTGGACGTACCCAGAGGCCTTTGATCTGGGTACATTCCTCGCCGTCAGGGCAGCCACCGCGTCCTCGAGGAGTCGAGACCCGTGTCGGAAAACAAAGATCCCCAGGTAGCGAACGCAGCGAAGTTCGTTTACGACTTCACCGAGGGCAACAAGGACCTCAAGGACCTCCTCGGCGGCAAGGGCGCCAACCTCGCCGAGATGACCAACCTGGGTCTCCCGGTCCCTCCCGGCTTCACCATCACCACCGAGGCCTGCAAGACCTACCTCGACAGCGGTGAGGAGCCCGCGGCCCTGCGCGACGAGGTGAGTGCGCACCTCGACGCCCTCGAGGCGAAGATGGGCAAGAAGCTCGGGCAGGCCGACGACCCGCTGCTCGTGTCGGTGCGCTCCGGGGCCAAGTTCTCCATGCCCGGCATGATGGACACCGTCCTCAACATCGGCCTGTCCGACAAGTCCGTGCAGGGACTGGCCAAGCAGGCCGGCGACGACCGCTTCGCGTGGGACTCCTACCGCCGCCTGATCCAGATGTTCGGCAAGACCGTCCTCGGCGTCGACGGCGACCTCTTCGAGGAGGCGCTGGAGGCGGCGAAGACGGCCAAGAAGGTCGCGGTCGACACCGAGCTGGAGGCCGCCGACCTCAAGAAGCTCGTCACCAAGTTCAAGAAGATCGTCAAGACCGAGGCCGGCCGGGACTTCCCGCAGGACCCGCGCGAGCAGATGGACCTCGCCATCAAGGCGGTCTTCGAGTCCTGGAACGGCGAGCGCGCCAAGCTCTACCGCCGCCAGGAGCGCATCCCGCACGACCTCGGCACCGCCGTCAACGTCTGCTCCATGGTCTTCGGCAACCTCGGCCCCGACTCCGGCACGGGTGTCGCGTTCACGAGGGACCCCGCGAGCGGCCACCAGGGCGTCTACGGCGACTACCTCCAGAACGCCCAGGGCGAGGACGTCGTCGCCGGCATCCGCAACACCGTCGCGCTGGCGGAGCTGGAGCAGATCGACAAGAAGTCGTACGACCAGCTGATGCAGATCATGGAGACGCTGGAGAACCACTACCTGGACCTCTGCGACATCGAGTTCACCATCGAGCGCGGCCAGCTGTGGATGCTCCAGACCCGCGTCGGCAAGCGCACCGCGGGCGCCGCCTTCCGCATCGCCACCCAGCTCGTCGACCAGGGCCTGATCGACGAGGCCGAGGCCCTCCAGCGGGTCAACGGCGCCCAGCTCGCCCAGCTGATGTTCCCCCGCTTCGACGACGAGGCGAAGGTCGAGAAGGTCGGCCGGGGCATCGCCGCCTCGCCGGGCGCGGCGGTCGGCAAGGCCGTCTTCGACTCGTACACCGCCGTCAAGTGGTCCCGGTCCGGCGAGAAGGTCATCCTGGTCCGCCGCGAGACCAACCCCGACGACCTGGACGGCATGATCGCCGCCGAGGGCATCCTGACCTCGCGCGGCGGCAAGACCTCCCACGCGGCGGTGGTCGCGCGTGGCATGGGCAAGACCTGTGTCTGCGGCGCTGAGGAGCTGGAGGTCGACACCAAGCGCCGCCGGATGACCGTGCCGGGCGGGCACGTCGTCGAGGAGGGCGACGTGATCTCCATCGACGGCTCCTCCGGCAAGGTCTACCTCGGTGAGGTGCCGGTCGTGCCCTCCCCGGTCGTCGAGTACTTCGAGGGCCGCATGCACGCGGGCGCCGAGGACGCCGACGAGCTGGTCGAGGCCGTGCACCGGATCATGGCCTTCGCCGACCGCAAGCGCCGGCTGCGGGTGCGGGCCAACGCCGACAACGCCGAGGACGCGCTGCGCGCCCGCCGGTTCGGCGCCCAGGGCATCGGCCTGTGCCGCACCGAGCACATGTTCCTCGGCGACCGGCGCGAGCTGGTGGAGCGGCTGATCCTCGCCGACACCGAGGCGGTGCGCGAGGAGTCCCTCAAGGAGCTGCTGCCGCTCCAGAAGCAGGACTTCGTCCAGCTCTTCGAGTCGATGGACGGCCTCCCGGTCACCGTCCGCCTCCTGGACCCGCCGCTGCACGAGTTCCTGCCCGACATCACCGAGCTGTCGGTGCGCGTGGCGCTCGCCGAGTCCCGGCAGGAGCCGCACGAGAACGAGCTGCGCCTGCTCCAGGCCGTGCACCGGCTGCACGAGCAGAACCCGATGCTGGGCCTGCGCGGCGTCCGCCTCGGCCTGGTCATCCCCGGCCTGTTCACCATGCAGGTCCGCGCCATCGCCGAGGCCGCGGCCGAGCGCAAGGCGGCCAAGGGCGACCCGCGCGCCGAGATCATGATCCCGCTGGTCGGCACCGTCCAGGAGCTGGAGATCGTCCGCGAGGAGGCCGACCAGGTCATCGCCGAGGTCGAGGCCGCCACCGGCGCCAAGCTCAAGCTGTCGATCGGCACGATGATCGAGCTGCCGCGCGCCGCGCTGACCGCCGGTCAGATCGCCGAGGCCGCGGAGTTCTTCTCCTTCGGCACCAACGACCTGACCCAGACCGTGTGGGGCTTCAGCCGCGACGACGTCGAGGCCAGCTTCTTCACGGCCTACCTGGAGAAGGGCATCTTCGGCGTCTCCCCGTTCGAGACCATCGACAAGGACGGCGTCGGCTCCCTGGTCGCCGCCGCCGCGAAGGCCGGCCGCGCCACGCGTCCCGACCTGAAGCTCGGCGTCTGCGGCGAGCACGGCGGCGACCCGGAGTCGGTCCACTTCTTCCACGAGGTGGGTCTGGACTACGTCTCCTGCTCCCCGTTCCGGATCCCGGTGGCCCGCCTGGAGGCCGGCCGGGCGGCGTCGCGGTCGAAGGGCAGCGACCACCGGTAGGCCCTCGCGGGCCCCTGAGCCCCGGAGCCGTCGTCTGTCACCCGACCACCCTCACCGATCGGCGGCGGCTCCGGACCACGAGAAAAGGCGGCACCCGTGCGGGGGTGCCGCCTTTCGCGTGCGCCCCGGCGGTCTCCACGGTCTCCTGCGGCACATTCACATCCGGCCGCCTTTGTGACACGTTCAACGGTGTGAATTCCTGTCGGCTGAGCAGCAGCAAGCTGTCAGCAGAGTTGGAGGCCCCTGGCAGCGGACAGCGGCCGACACCCGGAACGGTGGTTGGATGACGCAGACGGAGCACAGGGAACCGGCCGGACCGACCGACCGCGACGGAATCGCCGACCGAACCGCCGACGCGGTGCCCGGCCCCCGGGCCGGCGTGCGGGAGCGGGTGCCCGAGGCCGGGCCCCCCGTCCGCAGGAACCGGCTCGCGGCCCTGGACGGACTGCGCTTCCTGGCGGCCCTCTCCGTGGTCTTCTTCCACTTCGTCGGCCAGGTGCCCTCCACGATGGAGACCATCTGGGGCCGCCCCGTCGACACCGTCTTCCCCGAGGCCCACGGCTACTTCGCCTACGGCCGGCTCGGCGTCGAACTCTTCTTCCTGATCAGCGGGTTCGTCATCTGCATGAGCGCGTGGGGCCGCACCCCGCGCGACTTCTTCATCTCCCGCGTCACCCGGCTGTACCCGATGTACTGGGCGGCCATCCTGATCAGCGGGTGTGTGATCTTCTTCGCCGACAACCCGTTCGGACACCCGTCGCCGCGCGTGCTGTTCGCCAACCTGACGATGCTCCAGACCCCGCTCGGCGTGGAGCACCTCGACTCCGTCTACTGGACGCTCTGGCCCGAGCTGTGCTTCTACCTGACCTTCGCGGTCGTGGTCTGGAAGGGGCTGACCTACCAGCGCGTGGTGATCTACTGCGGGCTGTGGACCGTCGCCGCCGTCCTCGCGCCCAGCGCCGACATCCACCTGCTGACGCTGCTGGTGAACCCGCCGTCCGCCCCGTACTTCATCGCGGGCATGGCCTTCCACCTCATGTACCGCTACCGGCCGACGCCGCTGCTGTGGGGCATCGTCGCCATGTCGTGGCTGGTGGCCCTGCACTACCTGCTGACGCCCGACGGGGGCCGCCTCAACTGGGACTCCTGGCAGCCGGGCCGCGCCTGGCTGGTCCTGGTCGTCACCGTCTTCTTCCTGCTGATCGCCGCCGTCGCCCTCGGCTGGACCCGCCGCATCCGCTGGCGCGGACTGACCGTCGCGGGCACCCTGACCTTCCCGCTGTACCTGCTGCACGACGCCATCGGCGTCAACGTCCTGCACCGCTTCGGCGACCGCGCCGACCCCTGGGTCGTGGTCTGCGTCACCGTCGCCGCGCTGGTCGCGCTGTCGTACGTCGTGCAGCGGTTCGTCGAGCGCCCGGTGGCGCGGGCCGCACGGCGCTGGCTGAGCAGCGCCGCCTTCAGCCTCAAGACGCCCGAGCCCCGCCGCAGTACGCCCGGGTCCCGCCGCTGAACGGACGGGGCCCGGGGACCGGGACACGGGCCGGAGGGTGGGTCAGGCCGCGCCGCCGTCGCCGCGACGCCGGCGCACGGCCAGCATCAGCCCGCCGCCGACGAGCACGACCGCCGCGCCGCCCGCCGCGATGTACGGCGTGCTGTCGTCGCCGCCGGTCTCGGCCAGGTCGGTGCCCTGCTGCCCGGCGGCCTCGTCCCCGCCGCTCGCCTTGCTCCCGGAGTCCTCGCCGCTCCCGGCGCCTGCCGCGTCGTCGGTGTCCTCGGCGCCGGAGCCCTTGTCGCTCGCGGGCACGAAGTCGGCCGGCGGCTTGTCGCAGCCGACGCCGTCCTTGTCGCGGTCCAGGTGCTCGCCGTAGTGCTCGTCACCCTTCTGGATGTTGGAGTACCCGGCGTCGTACGCCTCGGTGCAGTTCTTGAACGGGTGGGTGCCGTCGTGCGCCTGGGCGGCGGCGGCCGGCAGGGCGGCCAGGGCCAGCGCGGCGACGGTCACGGCGGCGGGCTTGCGGAGCAGCTTCATCGAGAGTCCCGGAAGTGGTGTCGTTGGTACGGATGAGCGGATATGAAGTGACGAAGCTATTGAGACGGGCGAGATGTGGTGGAGATATGGAGGACTCGTGATGAGAACGTGACGTGACCGGACGGTAGCTCTCCGCTCAGGGCGGTCGGGCGCGTACGGTGAGACGGGTCCGGACCAGCGAAGGAGCCGCGGATGACCGGCTGGAACACGGGTGACATCCCCGACCTGGACGGGCGCGTCGCCGTCGTCACCGGCGCCAACGGCGGCCTCGGCCACGTGATCGCCCGGGAGCTGGCGCGCAAGGGCGCGACCGTCGTGCTCGCCTGCCGCAGCGAGGCGCGCGGGAGCGCGGCCGTGGACCGCCTCCTCGCCGAGGTGCCCGCCGCCGCCGTGGAACCGGCGCGACTGGACCTCGGCGACCTGGGCTCCGTCCGCGAGTTCGCCTACGCGCTGCCGTACGAGCGGGTCGACCTGCTCGTCAACAACGCCGGGGTGATGGCGCTGCCCCACGGGACGACGGCGGACGGCTTCGAGACGCAGTTCGGCGTCAACCACCTGGGTCACTTCGCCCTCACCGGGCTGCTGCTGCCCTCCCTGCTCGCCGCGCCCGGCGCCCGGATCGTGACCGTCTCCAGCTTCCTGCACGTCCTGGCCAACGTGGATCCACGCGACCTCAACAGCGTCCGGCGGTACGGGCGCTGGACCGCCTACGCCCGCTCCAAGTCCGCCAACCTGCTCTTCACCCACGAGCTGGCGCGCCGGCTCGCCGCACGCGAGGGCGCCTCGGACGTACGCGCGGTCGCCGCCCACCCCGGGTACGCCGAGACCGGGCTCCAGACCGCCGGGCCCCGCGCCGAGGGGCGCCGGCTCGCCGAGCGGCTGGCGCGGCTCGGGAACCGGGTCGTCGCCCAGTCCCCGGAGGTCGGCGCGCTGCCCGTCCTGTACGCGGCGACCGCACCCGGCGTCCCCTCCGACTCCTTCACCGGCCCGTCCTTCGCGATGTGGCGCGGGTCGCCCGCACCGTCCTGGCGGGCGTCCTGGACCACCGACGACACGATGGGGGAGCGGCTGTGGGCCGCCTCGGAGCGGCTGACGGGCGTCGTCTACGAGCCGCTGCTGCCCTGAGGGCGTCCGGGGCTCCGCTCTGCGCGGAGGGTCAGGCCGTCTGCCCGCCGTCCACGATCAGGTCCGTGCCCACCACCGACGCCGCGTCGTCCGACGCCAGGTACAGCACGGCCGCCGCGACCTCCGCGACCGCCGACACCCGGCCGAGCGGCGTCTCCTCGCGCATCCGCCCGGCCCGGCCCGCCTCCGTCTCGCCAGGACGCAGCGACATCGAGGTCGCCGTGGCGCCGGGGCTCACGGCGTTGATGCGGACGCCGTCCCCGATGTGGTCCAGGGCGGCGCCCCGGGTGAGGGCCGACACGGCCGCCTTGGTCGCCGCGTAGGCCGTGGCGCCCGGGCTGCGCTTGTGCGCCCCGAAGGTGGAGGCGATGTTCACGATCGCGCCGCCGCCCGGCTGGGCGCGCATCTGCCGGACCTCCGCGCGCAGCGCGAGGAACACGCCGGTGACGTTGATGTCGAGCTGCGTGTGCCAGTCCTCCTCGGACAGGTCGGCGACGGGCACCCCGCCGCGGAAGACGCCCGCGTTGTTCACGGCCACGTCGAGGGAGCCGGTGGGGGTCCCCCCGCTCGAGCGAAGTCGAGAGTGGGGGAGGTCCACCGCGGCGGCCACCAGGGCGTCCACGTCGGCGGGCCGGGTGACGTCCGCGGTGACGGCCAGTGCCTTGCCGCCGGCCTCCTCGATCAGGGCCGCCGTCTCGTCGAGCGGGCCCCGTCCACGCCCGGCGACGACGACGTGCGCGCCCTCGGCGGCGAGGGCGAGGGCGACGGCCCGTCCGATGCCGGAGCCCGCGCCGGTGACGAGGGCGGTCCTGCCGGTGAAGCGCTGGGTGGTCATGAATCTCCCCATTTCTTGACCGATTTTCTTGACCGATCGGTTCAGTATGTGGCCGTGGAAACACCCCTCCGGAGAGGGGTGCGTCCGTGTCCTCAGTCGAGCAGTGCGAGCGCGGCCTCCGCCGCGTCCCGCATCCTGGCCGGGTCCGGCGAGGCCTTCCCGACCACCCGCATGCCCTGGAGCAGGACCAGCAGCATCCTGGCCAGCGCCAGCGGATCGCGCCCGGCCGGCAGCTCGCCCTCGGCGCGGGCCCGGGCCAGCGAGGTGTGCAGCACGGTCTCCAGCTGGTCCCAGTTGCGCTCGACCCGCCGGGCGGCGACCGTGTCGTGCGGGGCCAGTTCGGCGGCGGTGTTGGTGACGAAACAGCCGTGCAGGCGCGAGTCGTCGGCGCTCGCCTCGGCGGCGTAGCGCCGCACCAGGGCCCGCACCCCCGGCAGGGCCGGGCCCGGCCGGGACAGGTCCGCCAGCAGGTCCGGGAGCAGCCCCTGCTCGTAGTGCGCCAGCGCCTTCAGGTACAGCTCCCGCTTGTTGCCGAAGGTCGCGTAGATGCTGGCGCGTCCGACGCCGAGGTGTTCGACGAGGTCGGCCATCGACGTCGCCTCGTAGCCGCGCCGCCAGAACAGCTCAAGGGCTGCCCGCAGCGCGGCGTCCGGATCGAACTCCTTGGTCCTGGCCATGATCCGCAGCCTAGGCCCATCTGAAACGATCGGTCAAGAAAGCTCGGCTCAGGCGGCCTTGACGGCCGTCACTTGGTACGTCCCCACCCGCATCGCCCCGTCGTCCAGGCACTCCCCGGTGGTGAGGTCGAAGCGCTGCTTGAGCAGCGGGGAGGCGACGAACGGGCGGCCACGGTGGGTGCCGGTCAGGCCGCGGGAGAGGACCGCCGCGCCGGTGAACGGGTCGCGGTTGTCGATGGCGTACAGCCCGCCGTCCCGGTCGCGGAACAGGGCCGCCTGACCGCCGTCCGGCAGCAGGGCCGCCACGCCGCGGCCGGGGAGCAGGGCGCCGAGGTCGCAGGCCGTGAACCAGTCGTCGGCGAGCCGCAGTCGGACCTTCAGGCCGGTCGTGTCGGGGGCGAGGGTCTCGGGGGCCAGGGTCATCGCCGGGTGCTTCCTTCCAGGAGGTCGTCTTCCGAGGGGCGCCGCAGGCCGATGTCCAGCAGCGGCAGGTCGGGCTTCATCTGGTCGCGTTCGGGCACGAAGCCCACGACCGGGTCGGGGGTGTCGGGGGCGTTCACGAAGGACACGAACCGGGCCAGTTTCTCCGGGTCGTTGATCGTCTCGGCCCACTCGTCGCGGTAGTGCGAGACGTGGGCCCGCATCAGGGACTCCAGCTCGTCGCAGATGCCGAGCGAGTCGTGCACCACCACGTCCCGCACGTGGTCCAGGCCGCCCGGGATGCGCTCCAGCCAGGTGGAGGTGCGCTCCAGCCTGTCGGCGGTGCGGATGTAGAACATCAGGAACCGGTCGATCAGACGGACCAGTTCGGCGTCGGAGAGGTCCTGCGCGAGCAGGTCCGCGTGGCGCGGGGTGGCGCCGCCGTTGCCGCCGACGTAGAGGTTCCAGCCGTTGGAGGTGGCGATCACCCCGAAGTCCTTCGACTGGGCCTCCGCGCACTCGCGGGCGCACCCGGAGACGGCCGACTTCAGCTTGTGCGGGGAGCGCAGGCCCCGGTAGCGCAGCTCCAGGTCGATCGCCATGCGCACCGAGTCCTGGACGCCGTAGCGGCACCAGGTCTGCCCCACGCAGGACTTCACCGTGCGCAGCGACTTCCCGTACGCGTGCCCCGACTCGAAGCCGGCGTCCACCAGCCGTGCCCAGATCAGCGGCAGCTGTTCGACGCGGGCGCCGAACATGTCGATGCGCTGGCCGCCGGTGATCTTCGTGTAGAGCCCGAAGTCCCGGGCGATCTCGCCGATGACGATGAGCTTCTCCGGCGCGATCTCACCGCCCGGGATGCGCGGGACGACGGAGTACGAGCCGTTGCGCTGGAGGTTGGCGAGGAAGTGGTCGTTGGTGTCCTGGAGCGCCGCCTGCTCGCCCTCCAGGACGTAGCCGCTCGCGCCGATGGCCGGGGCGAGGGAGGCGATGATCGAGCCGACCGCCGGCTTGCACACCTCGCAGCCCTCACCGCCCCGCGCGCCCTCGCGGCCGTGCCGGTCGAGCAGCTCGCGGAAGGAGGTGATCCGCAGGGCGCCGACGATCTCGTACAGCTCCTCGCGGGTCTGCGCGAAGCAGCCGCACAGCCCCTTGTCGACCTCGACGCCGCTCGCCTCCAGCTCGGCGGTGACCAGCTGGCCGAGCACCTTCACGCAGGAGCCGCAGCCGGTGCCGGCCCTGGTGCACTTCTTCACCTCGGGCACGGTCGTGCAGGAGTGCTCCGTCACCGCGCCCCGGATGGTGCCCTTGGTGACGTTGTGGCAGGAGCAGATCACCGCGTCGTCGGGCAGCGCGGACGGGCCGAGCTGGGCCGGGGCCCCGGCACCGGCGGGCAGGACCAGCGACTCGGGGGAGACGGGCGGGACCGAACCGGTGAAGGCGCGCAGGGTGCCGTAGGCCTCCGCGTCGCCGACCAGGATGCCGCCGAGCAGCGTGCCGTCGCGGCCGACGACCAGCTTCTTGTACAGGCCCGCGCGGGAGTCGGAGTAGACGACGTCCAGGCAGTCGGCGGTGGCACCGTGCGCGTCGCCGAAGGACGCCACGTCCACGCCGAGCAGCTTCAGCTTGGTGGACAGGTCGGCGCCGGTGAAGGACGCCTCGTCGTCGGCGATCGTCGCGGCGGCCGTCTCGGCCTGCTCGTACCCGGGCGCCACCAGACCGTAGACCCGGCCGTCGGCGGCCAGTGCGCACTCGCCGATCGCGAACACGTGCGGGTCGGTGACCGTGCGGCACTGCTCGTCGACGCTGATCCCGCCGCGCTCGCCGACCGCGAGGCCCGAGTCCCGGGCGAGCCGGTCGCGGGGGCGGACACCGGCGCTGAACACCACCAGGTCGGTGGCGAGTTCGGACCCGTCGGAGAGCTTCATGCCGGTGACGGCACCCGACGGGTCGACCACGATCTCCTGGGTGCCGACGCCCGTGTGCACGGAGAGCCCCATCTCCTCGACGGTGCGCAGCAGCGCCGCGCCGCCGCCCTCGTCGACCTGCACCGGCATCAGGCGCGGCGCGAACTCCACGATGTGCGAGGTGAGTCCGAGCCCCCTGAGCGCGCCGGCCGCCTCGAGGCCGAGCAGCCCGCCGCCGACCACGGCACCGGTCGTCGCGTTCTTCGCGTACGCCTCGATGGCGAGGAGGTCCTCGATCGTGCGGTAGACGAAGCAGCCCTCGGCGTCCTTGCCGGGCACCGGAGGGACGAACGGGTAGGAGCCGGTGGCCAGGACGAGGACGTCGTAGGCGACGACGAGCCCCGAGCGGGCGGTCACCTCGCGCGCCTCCCGGTCGACCGTCTCGGCCGGGTCGCCGACGCGCAGTTCGATGCCGTGCTCCTCGACGAAGGCCGGGTCCGTCATCGACAGGTCCTCGGGGGTCCGGCCCGAGAAGTACGAGGTGAGCTGGACGCGGTCGTAGGCGGGGCGCGGCTCCTCGCACAGGACGACCACGCGGTGGGTGCGGGTCAGGCCGCGCTCGGCGAGGGCCTCCAGGAAGCGCTGGCCGACCATGCCGTGGCCGACCAGCACGATCGTCGGGGTGATCCCCGGAGTGGCGGTCATCAGGAGCCTCCGTCTTGGGTGAGCAGGTGGAGCAGGGGGCCGCCGTCGGAGGGGAGCGGCTCTGCTCCCTCCCAGGCGCGCGCCAGCGCGCCGACGGTGCCGAGTTCGCCGACCAGGACCCCGCCGACCAGCCGGTCGTCACGGACGACGACCTTGCGGTAGGTGCCCCGGGTGGCGTCGGCGAGCTGCACGACGTCGTCGCCGGGGCGGGGGTCGGTCTCGCCGAACGCGGCGAGGTCGAAGGGGGCGACGGGGCCCTCGGGTCCGGTGGGGGGACCGTCGGGTCCCGTGAGGGTGAGCCGGGTCAGGGAGCGGGTGCCGGTGTAGGACCGGGAGGCGGCCCCGTCCGCCGCGAGCAGCTCGGCCAGCACACCCGCCTGTTCGAGGGCGGGCGCGGCCAGCCCGTACACGCGCCCCGCGTGCTGGGCGCAGTCGCCGATCGCGCGGATGTCCGGGTCGGAGGTGCGCAGCTCGTCGTCGACGAGGACGCCCTCGCCGACCTCGAGCCCCGCCTCCCGGGCGAGCCCGACCCGCGGCCGGACCCCGCAGGCGAGCACCACCAGGTCGGCGCCGAGGGCGTACCCGTCGCCCATCTCCACCGACCGCACCGCCCCGCCGACGCTGCGCACGTCCCGCACCCGGCACTCGGTGTGCACCTCGACGCCGAGGCCCTCCAGGTGCCGCCGCACGAGCGCGGAGGCCGCCGGGTCGAGCTGCCGTTCCATGAGCCGCTCGGACTGCTGGGCGAGGACGACCTGGGCGCCGCGCACGGCCAGCGCGCGGGCGGCGGACACCCCGAGGAGCCCGCCCCCGATCACGACGGCCCGTGCTCTGGGCCGTACCGCCTTCGACAGCCCCAGGCAGTCGTCCATCGTCCGGAACGCGTGCACGCCCTCGGGCAGCTCGTGGTCCGGGGTGAACAGGCCGCGCAGGGGCGGCAGCACCGCGTTGGAGCCGGTGGCCAGGACCAGCGTGTCGTACGCGATCACGGACCCGTCGGCGCAGCGCACGGTCCGCCCGGCCCGGTCGATGCCGGTGACCCGGCCGCGCAGCAGCCCGGCGGGCGCCGGCAGGGTGATCACCTCGGGGCCGTACCGCCCGGCCAGCACCTCGGCGAGCAGCACCCGGTTGTACGGGCGGTGTTCCTCGTCGCCGAGCGTCAGCGCGGGCGTGCCCAGCTCACCGAGCCGCCGGGCGAGCGTCACGCCCGCGAGTCCGGCGCCGATCACCACCACACGCGATTTCGAGGTCATGGCACCGAGCGTGCGGTGCGGGTGTTACCCGGTGGCATCCCTTCTGTTTCCCACGGGGAACGCTGCCCTCAGCGGGGGCCGCCGGTGCGTGTGAGGGCCCCGGCCGGGTGCGCGGGAACCTCAGAAGTCCCTCATCTCGATGGACGGCACATCCATCCCGTCCATAGGGTCGCGATCATGCCCGACATATCGCTGACCACGGTCGTCCTGCTCTGCCTCGCCGCACTCGCGGCCGGCTGGATCGACGCCGTGGTCGGCGGTGGCGGCCTCCTGCTGCTGCCCGCCCTGCTGCTCGGCCTGCCCTCCGGCACCCCGGCCGCGCACGCGCTCGGCACCAACAAGGCGGTCGCGATCGTCGGCACCACGGGCGCGGCGGTGACGTACGCCCGCAAGGCGCCGGTGGACGTGCGCACCGCCGTACGCATCGGCCTGGCGGCGCTGGCCGGGTCCTCGGCCGGCGCCTTCTTCGCCGCCGGGATGAGCACCGAGGTCCTGAAACCGGTGATCATGGTGGTGCTGCTCGCGGTCGCCGCCTTCGTGATCTTCCGCCCCGCCTTCGGCACCGCGCCCGCCACCGGCCCGGCCACCCGCCGCCAGATCCTCACGGCGATCGCCCTCGCGGGCGTGGGCATCGGCTTCTACGACGGCCTCGTCGGCCCCGGCACGGGAACCTTCCTGGTCCTGGCCCTCACCGCCCTGCTCCACCTGGACCTGGTGACCGCCTCCGCCACCGCCAAGATCGTCAACTGCTGCACCAACGCCGGCGCCCTCGCCACCTTCGCCTGGCAGGGCGCGGTTCTGTGGCAGCTGGCCGCCCTGATGGCCGTCTTCAACCTGGCCGGCGGCATGTTCGGCGCCCACACCGCCCTCAAGAGGGGCACCGGCTTCGTCCGCGTCGTCCTGCTGACGGTGGTGTTCGCACTGGTGGCGAACCTGGCGTGGGAGCAGTGGGTGGCGTAGCGGTGGCGCGGCCGTTGTCGTAGGCGGCGGATAGCCTGCGGCAATGAGTAACGCGATATGGGACGCCCTGTCGGCGACGCCCCTCCCGGAAGTGCGGCGCCGCGCGGCCGTCGTGGACGCGCTCACCGGGGTCGGACCGGTGACGGTGCCCGGCGCACACCGTCTGGCCTGGAACGACCGCGGTGGCCAGTCCGCGGTCTGGTACTTCGCCGACGACGGCCGCGTGCTGCTGCTGACCTTCGACCACGAGTCGGAGCTGAACCTGTACGCCGAGGAGGACTACGCCCTCCAGGAGTCCCTCTACGACGGCGTCCCCGAAGCCCTCGTCGCCCTGGTCCGCGACCGCCCCGAGAACTACGAGTCGCTGAACCTCACCGACTCCGCGACGGGCCGCACGATCCACTACGCGGGCGGTGTCTTCTGGTACGACGGCACGCGCTGGCACGTGTCCGACGGCCTGGCGGAGTACTGCCGACGCGAGGACGAGGACCTCTTCGGCGAGTCCGGCTTCGCCTACTGCCTGAACGCCTACGGCTTCGGCCGGGACTTCACCCCGGAGACCGTCGTGGCGACCCGGGACGCGGACGGCCGGTACAAGGACGCGCGGGAGAGGGAAGCGGACCTGCTCGCCGTCCGCGAGGTCTTCACCCGGCACGGCTAGCCCGCCCGGCGGGCCCGCGGGCCACCGCCTCGGCGGCACTCGCGGCGGCCGTCACGCCCTCGGCGCGTGGGGCGGGGCGCACCTGCCGGACGTGTCACCGGCTGTCGGTGAGGTGGGCGAAGACGACGACGTTGCCCTGGTATCCGGTACTGCGTGAGTAGGGGCCGCCGCAGGTGATGACGCGGAGTTCGGGGCGGTCGGCGGCGCCGTAGACCTTCTCGTCGGGGAAGGCGTCGGCGGCGTACACCTCCACCGCGTCCACGGTGAAGACCGCGACGCCTCCGTCGCGCCGGTCGACCTCGATCCCGGCGCCCTTCTCCAGGGCGCCGAGGCGGTAGAAGACGGCGGGGCCCTCGGCGTTGTCGACGTGTCCGGCGAGGATCGCGGTGCCCGTCTCGCCGGGGGTGGTGCCGGCCTCGTACCAGCCGGCGAGGTTCTTCTTCTCGGCGGGCGGCACGTCCAGGCTGCCCGCCGAGGTCAGGCCCAGGCCCGTCAGCGGGGCGTCCACGCCGATCGCCGGGATGCGGACGCGGTCGGGCGGGGACGGCGGCAGCGCGGGGGCCGCGGCGCCCCGGTCGGTACGGCTGGTGTGGGCCTGCGCGGCCGACGGCTGGGGCGGGGCGTCGGGGCGGGTACCGCCGAGCAGCAGCCACGCCCCCGAGCCGAGAGCGACCGCGGTGACCGCGGCTATCGCGGTGTCCTTGACCCTGCGCACGACGTCCCCTCTCCCTCGGATCCCTGGAGCCCCCGGCCCCCTCCGGGCCGCGAGGGGCGGTCGGACCCGGAGGGGGTGGGGAAGTGCGGTACCGGCGGACGGGCAGCGGAGGGTGCCCGTCAGATCCCGTCGCCTCTCGCCCGGCGATGCAGGAGCCAGGTACCGCCCGCGGCGGCGACGGCGAGAGCCGCCACGCCGGCCGCGGTCTGCACGGGATCGGGGCCAAGAGCGCCGCCGACCCCCGTCTTCACGCTTCCTCTCGGGTACACCCGCTCGGCGGCCGGGGTCAGCGTGACCACCAGGTCGCCCGTCACCCGCCGGTCGCCGTCCCCGCACGCCGCGACGATCTCGTACGTCCCCGGCTGCGCGCTCGGCGGCACCACGAAGCGGCCGGTCGTCGCGCCGTCGTCCGTGCCTGGCGCCAGCGGGAACGCGCCCGCGCCGACCGCGCCGGCGTCGCCCGCGGCCGAGCCGCCCTTCCCGCACGCCGTCGTCGTCACCACGGCCCGCTCGCCCGGTACGACCGAGGACGGATACACCGTCAGGCCGCCGGTGGCGGCGTCCTCCCCGGCGTACACCGGGGCCGCGGTGGTCAGACCGACGGCCGCGGCGGCGAGCGCGGTACCGGTCAGCAGGCGGGCGGTACGTCGCATCGGTGCTCCCTTGAGCTGTTCGGTGGCCCCTGCCCTACCGAGGAAAGTGGCACCGGGCCCGGCCCGCCCCCCGAGCGGTGTGAACGGGTGACCGGTGCCTCCGAACGGGCCCCCGCCCCCGGCCGACTTGACCTCAAGCAAACTTGAGGTACCAGGCTCTCCGGCATGAACACAACGACCGCACCGCTCCGTGTGACCCTGCTCGTCGGCAGCAACCGCCACGGCCGCTTCGGCCCCGTCGTCGCCGACTGGCTCCTGGACCACCTCCGCACCCACGACGACCTGCTCCCGGCCGTGGTGGACGTCGCCGAGGCCGACCTGCCCACCACCTTCGCCCCGACCCCGGAGGCGACCGCCGCACTGGCGGAGATCACCCCGAAGCTGGCGGACGCCGACGCGTTCGTCGTGCTCACTCCCGAGTACAACCACTCGTTCCCGGCGGGCCTGAAGAACGTCATCGACTGGCACTTCACCGAGTGGCGAGCCAAGCCCGTCGGGCTGGTCTCCTACGGCGGACTGGCCGGCGGCCTGCGCGCCGCGGAGCACCTGCGCCAGGTCTTCGCCGAACTGCACGCCGTCACCGTCCGCGACACCGTCTCCTTCCACAACGCGGGCGCGTCCTTCGACGACGGGGGCAGGCTCAGGGACCCGTCCGGTCCGGACGCCGCGGCCAAGACGATGCTCGACCAGTTGGTGTGGTGGGGGCGGGCCCTGCGGGAGGCGAAGGAGAAGCGGCCCTACGACGGCGCCTGAGACGACGGCGCCTGAGACGACGGCGCGTGAGACGACGGCGCGTGAGGTGCCGCGGCGGGTGCCATAGGAAGTTCCTATGGCGCCCGCTGCAATTTCGTCTTTGCTCCCGGTCATTTCCCGGATCTACCGTGACTGCGTCATCACGGGATTCCGGAAAGGCCAGTGGAATGAGCACGAATGAAAACGCGTCGGGTCGTCGGGAACTCGCCGGAAAGCGGGCTCTCGTCACGGGCGGCACCCGGGGAATCGGGGCGGAGATCGTCCGCCGGCTCCTCGACGCGGGCGCCGAAGTGGTCACCACCGCCAGGTCGGCGACGGGCACGGCGCCGGAAGGCGCCGCCTTCGTACCGGCCGACGTGCGGACGACCGCCGGCGCGGAGGCGCTGGCCACGGCCGCGCAGGAGCTGCTCGGCGGGGTGGACGTCCTGGTCCACAACGCGGGCGGGGCGCGGCCCCACAAGGACGGCCTGGCCATTCCCGACGAGGAGTGGCGGGACGCGCTGGACCTGAACCTCCTCGCCTCGGTCCGCCTGGACTCGCTGCTGGCACCGGGCATGCGGGGCCGCCGCTCGGGGGCGATCGTGCACATCTCCTCGGCGGCCGTCGTCCCTCCGGTGCCCCCGTTCCTGCACTACCAGGCGGCGAAGGCGGCGCTGGAGACCTACAGCCGGGGACTGGCCTCGTCGCTGGCCCCCGCCGGCGTCCGGGTCAACACGGTGAGCCCCGGCCGCACCGCCACCCCCGGCGGTGAGGAGACCCGGGAGCACTGGGCGGGCCTGAACGCGGGGCCGGGCCCGACCGCCACCGCGCCCCTGGGACGCGACGGCCGGCCCGGGGACGTCGCCGAAGCGGTGCTGTTCCTCGTCTCCGGCCGGGCGGGCTGGGTGACCGGGACCAACCTCGTCGTGGACGGCGGGGAATTCCCCCGGGGGTGACTTCCGCCGAATTCCGAGAAGTGGGAAGTGAGAAGTGAGAAATGGGCGCGGGAAAGTGGAAAGAGGTGTCCCGGAAATGAGTGAGTACAGCGGCAAGAACGCCGTGATCACGGGCGGCGGCAGCGGTATGGGTTTCGCGATGGCGAAAAGGCTGGTGGACGGCGGAGCCCGGGTGGTGATCACCGGGCGTTCCCGGGACACGCTCGACGCAGCCCGCGAGCGGCTCGGCGAGAACGCGGTGGCGGTGCGCGGCGACGTGGCGTCGCTGACCGACCTGGACACCCTGGCCGACCGGGTGAAGGCGGAACTGGGCACGGTCGACGCCCTGTTCGTCAACGCCGGCGTCGCCGCCCTCACGCCCTTCGAGTCGACGACCGAGGAGGCGTACGACGAACTGTTCGCCATCAACGTCAAGGGCGCCTGGTTCACCGTGCAGAAGCTCGCCCCGCTGCTGAGCACGGGCGCCGGCGTCGTCCTCACCACCTCGGCCGCGAACGTCGTCGGCATGGCGGACACCAGCGTCTACGCGGCCGGGAAGGCGGCCCTGCGCTCCATGGCCCGGAGCTTCTCCCGCGAGCTGCTGCCCCGCGGCGTCCGGGTCAACGCGATCAGCCCCGGACCCGTCGACACGGGCGCCCTGGACGCGACGACGACCGCAGAGGAGGCCGCGCGGTTCAAGGCCGAGCGGGTCGCGGACAACCCCATGCGTCGCTTCGGCACCCCCGAGGAGATCGCCCGGGCCGCCGCCTTCCTCGCCTTCGACGCCACCTACACGACCGGCGCCGAACTGGTCGCGGACGGCGGCGCCACCCAGCTCTGACCGAACCTGTACCAGGTCTCCTGGCGCAGGAACTCGAGCAGCGCGGTCTCCGCCGGACCCGCGCCGGGCCGGACCGCGGCGACCACGGGCTGGGAGACGGCCGGGGACACCGGGCGCACCAGGTGCTCGTGACCGGGCGGCACCGCGGAGGCCGGGACGAACGTCACCCCGAGGCCGTGCACGGCCCAGCGCACGGCCGTCGCCGTCTGGGACACACGGGCGACCGTGGTCGGGGCGAGCCCGTTGTCCCGCAGCACCTCCACCAGTACGCCGTCGAGCGCGCTGCTCGTGTCGAACCGCACCCACGGCTCCCGCTCCAGCTCCCGCAGCCCGACGCGGTCCGCGGCGAGCGCCGGGTGCCCGGCGGGCAGCACGACGACGAACTCCTCGTCGCCGAGGTGGTGGCCGTCGTACAGGCCCTCCTCGCACGGACCGGCCATCAGGGCGAGGTCGATGACACCGCCGCGCGCCAGCCGCTCCAGCTCGGTCGGGTTCGGTTCCTCGAAGACGGTGATCTCCAGGCGCGGGAAGCGGCGGCGCAGTGCGCTCAGGGCGCCCGGCAGCTGCCGGGCGCCCAGGCCCATCTGCACCGCCACCACCAGCTCGCCCACCAGCTCGTCGGCGCTCGCCCGTGCCGTCGCCCGGGCCCGGCGCGCCGCGTTCACGGCGACCTCCGCCTCGCGCAGGAAGGCACGGCCGGCCACGGTGGGCACCAGGCCGGTCGGCGTGCGGGAGAACAGCTCCACGCCGAGGTCCCGCTCCAGACCGCGGATCTGCTGGGACACCGAGGGCTGGGCGACGCGCAGCACCTCCGCCGCCGCCGTCACCGAGCCCTCCTCGGCGACGGCCAGGGCGTACTCGAACTGCCTCAGGCTCATCGGCTCCGGTCCCCTCTCCCGCACTCGCGCCTTCCCGCTCGCGCTCTCGCCGCAAGCGTAAGTGAGCACGGGAGGCAGGGGCCGTCAGCGCACGTTCACCGCGCTCCACGCCGCGCCGACCGCGGCGTACTCGGCGCTGTCGGTGCCGTAGAGGTCACCGGCGGCGCTCAGGGTGGCGGCGCGGGCGCCCGCGTAGTCGGTGGACGACGTCATGTACACGGTCAGCGCCCGGTACCAGATGTCGCCCAGCCCGTCCCGGCCGATCCCGGAGACCGTGGAGCCGTCACAGGTCGGGGAGTCGTACGCCACGCCGCCCACGGTCCGCGCGCCGCTGCCCTCGGCCAGCAGGTAGGCGAAGTGGTTGGCGACGCCGGAGGAGTAGTGGACGTCCAGGTCGCCCACCGCGGTGCTCCAGCAGTCGGCCGAACTCCCGTCCCTGCTCGGCCTGTCCATGTAGCGCAGCGCCTCGCGGCCGAACCCGTCCCGCACCACCTTCTCGCCGATCAGGTAGTCCCCGGGGTCGGCGGCGTTGCCGGCGTGCCACTCCACCAGGGCGCCGAAGATGTCGGAGGTCGCCTCGTTGAGGCCGCCGGACTCGCCCGAGTACGTCAGCGCGGCCGTCTTCGACGTCACCCCGTGCGACATCTCGTGCCCGGCGACGTCCAGCGAGACCAGCGGCCCGAAGGTCGTCCCGTCACCGTCGCCGTATGTCATGCAGAAGCAACTGTCGTCCCAGAAGGCGTTGTTGTACTCGTTGCCGTAGTGCACGCGGTTGTACGAACCCTTGCCGTCGCCCGCGATGCCGCTGCGCCCGTGGACGTTCCGGTAGTAGTCCCAGGTGGCGTCCGTGCCGTACTGCGCGTCCACCGCGGCCGAGGCGCGGTCGTCCGCGCTCCCCGAGCCCCAGTGGTTGTCGGCGTCGGTGAACAGCGTCGCGGGCGCCCGCACCAGGCAGATGCCCAGGAAGCACAGGTCGGTCCGGTTCTCCGCGTCACCCGTGTACGTGCCGCCGCGTGTCGGGCCCTTGAGCTGGTACGACGCCCCGGACCGCGTCGTCTCCAGCGGCACCGTGCCCCCGTACAGCGACTCGCCGTCACCGGAGACCGACTCGATGGCGTCCCAGGCGTCGATGCGGGCGCCCGTGCCCGCGTCGGTCAGCACGGTGCGGGCGACGGGGTTGCCGAGGGAGTCCAGCGCCACCGCGTTGGTCCGCCAGGCCAGCTTCGGGGCGCCGTGCAGGGCGTCGACGACCAGTTCGGGCTTGGCGGTGAGCCGCTTCAGCAGCTCGCCCGGGTTGGCGGCGCGCAGGGCGTTCGCGGCCAGGTCGGCGGCCTTGGGCGCCGACAGCTCGGGCGTGACGGTGGGCAGGGACAGGGCGGCGTCCGTCGCGCGGTCGGCGGAGCGGAAGGCGCCGTCCGGTGCGAGGTGCACGACGAAGTCGCCGCCCAGGACGGGGAGTCCGCGGTAGGTGCGGTCGTAGCGGACGTGCTGGGTGCCGTCGTCGTCGACGACGACGTCGCGCGCCTCGGTGTCCTGCGCGTCCGTCAGCCTCAGCGCTGCGGAGTGGTCCAGCAGGGCCGTCGCCGCGTGCTCCAGGGCGGCGGTGCGGGTCGGGCGGTCGGCTGCCGTGGCGCCGGGGGCCAGGGCGGCGACCAGGAGGGTCGCGGTGGTGGCGGCGAGGCCGGCCGTGGCGGTACGGGAACCTCTGACGTGCCGTATTCGGCTCATCGATCTCCTCGGGGCGGGCGCGCCTCTCGGCGCTTGCGGGCGCTGGTGCTGACTCGGATTCAAGGACCCGGGACATGACATGTCCATAGCGCTCGCGTGGAGATCGTGAGAGGAGAGAATGACGCCGTCAGGACAGGCTCTGGGGCCGCACCGTTTCCACCCGCACCGCGCACACCTTGAACTCCGGCATCCGCGAGACCGGGTCCAGGGCCGGGTTGGTCAGGGTGTTGGCGCGGCCCTCGCCCGGCCAGTGGAACGGCATGAACACGGTGTCGGGCCGGATGCCGGTGGTGATGCGGGCCGGCGCCACCGCCCGCCCGCGCCGGGACACGACCGCCAGCGGGTCGCCCTCGGCCGCCCCGAGCCGCGCCGCCAGCAGGGGGTGCAGCTCCACGAAGGGGCCCGGCGCGGCGGCGTTCAGCTCGGCCACCCGCCGGGTCTGCGCCCCGGACTGGTACTGCGCCACCACCCGTCCCGTGGTCAGCAGCACCGGGTACGCGTCGTCCGGCTCCTCGGCGCTCGGACGGTGCGCGACGGGGGCGAAACGGGCCCGGCCGTCCTCGGTGGCGAAACGGTCGAGGAAGAGACGGGGCGTGCCCGGGTGGGGCGCGGTGCCGGTGCCGTGGTCCGCGCCCCCGTCCGCCGGCGGTGCCGGGCACGGCCAGAACACCCCGTTCTCCTCGGCCAGCCGCCGGTAGTCGATCCCGGAGTAGTCCGCCGGGCCGCCCGCGCTCGCGCGCCGCAGCTCCTCGAAGACCTCCTCGGGCTCCACCGGGAAGCCCTTCTCCACGCCGAGCCGCCCGGCCAGCCCGTGCAGCACCTCCAGGTCACTGCGGACCCCCGCCGGCGGGGTGATCGCGCGCCGCCGCAGCAGCACCCGGCCCTCCAGGTTCGTCGTGGTCCCCGTCTCCTCCGCCCACTGCGTCACCGGCAGCACCACGTCCGCCAGTTCCGCCGTCTCGGAGAGCACCACGTCGCACACGGCCAGGAAGTCCAGCGACCGCAGCCGCCCCTCGACATGCGCGGCGCGCGGCGCCGACACCACCGGGTTGGAGCCCATCACCAGCAGCGACCTGATGTCCGTGCCCAGCGCGTCCAGCAGCTCGTACGCGCTGCGCCCCGGCCCCGGCAGCGAGTCCGGGCCGACGCCCCACACCTCGGCCACGTGCCGCCGCGCCGCCGGGTCGGTCAGCTTGCGGTACCCCGGCAACTGGTCCGCCTTCTGCCCGTGTTCACGCCCGCCCTGCCCGTTGCCCTGCCCGGTCAGGCAGCCGTACCCCGACCGGGGCCGCCCGGCCCGCCCGGTCGCCAGGCACAGGTTGATCCACGCGCCCACCGTGTCCGTGCCCTTGGCCTGCTGCTCGGGCCCGCGCGCGGTGAGCACCATCGCCGCCTCGGGCGCGCAGAACAGCCGTACCGCCTCCCGCAGTTCGGGCACGGCCACCCCCGTGATCCGCTCCACGTACTCCGGCCAGTGCGCCATCGCCGCCGCCCGCGCCTCCTCCCAGCCGGACGTGCGCTCCTCGACGTACGCCTCGTCGACCCGGCCCTCGGCGACCACCAGGTGCAGCATGCCGAGCGCGAGGGCGAGGTCGGTCCCGGGCCGGGGCGCGAGGTGCAGGTCGGCCTGCTCGGCGGTCCGCGTCCGGCGCGGGTCGACGACGATCAGCGTGCCGCCGTTCTCCCGCAGTGCGGTGAAGTAGCGCATGGACGGCGGCATCGTCTCCGCCGGGTTGGACCCCACGAGGATCACGCACCCGGTCTCCGGGATGTCCTCCAGCGGGAACGGCAGCCCCCGGTCGAGCCCGAAGGCCCGCGTCCCGGCCGCCGCCGCCGACGACATGCAGAACCGCCCGTTGTAGTCGATCTGCGAGGTGCCGAGGACCACCCGCGCGAACTTGCCCAGCGCGTACGCCTTCTCGTTGGTCAGCCCGCCCCCGCCGAACACCCCGAGCGCGTCCGCGCCGTACTCCGCCCGCGTGCGCCCCAGACTCCCGGCGATCCGGTCCAGCGCCTCGTCCCACCCGGCCGGCACCAGCGCACCGTCGCCCGACCGCACCAACGGCGAGGTCAGCCGCGCCCCCGGCGCGAGCACCTGCGGCGCCGTACGCCCCTTGCCGCACAGCGCACCCCGGTTCACGGGGAAGTCCGCCCGCTCGGACACCTCGACGGTCCCGCCCTCGACGGGCGTCAGGTTCATCCCGCACTGCAGCGCGCAGTACGGGCAGTGCGTGGGGACGGCGTTCGGCGCGGCGGTGTTCTGCATGCCGCCCAGCCTGCGTCTTCCGTGTTACGCGGCCGGTCGGCGCTCTGTTACGCCGCGGGGACGGCGGCCTCCCCGCCGCCGCGGGGCCCGCGTGAGGAGCGCGTGCGGGGCGTGTTCGGGGCGCGTGAGGAGCCGCGTCACCGCGCACCGGCGAGGGCCCGCGACACGCCCGGCTCCCTCGGCCCGAGGAAGTGCGGATCCGGCTCGAAGACCGCGTCCAGCGCCGCCTTGCCCGCCGCCAGGACCTCCCGCGCGCTCCCGTAGTACCAGGTCACGTCGTGCTCGTCGTCGACCCCGACGCCGTACGAGGCCACCCCCGCCTCCTGGCACAGCGCGACCGCCCGCCGGATGTGGAAGTCCTGGCTGATCAGCACGGCCCGGTCGACGCCGAAGATCTTCTTGGCGCGGACGCAGGAGTCCCAGGTGTCGAAGCCCGCGTAGTCGCCGACGATCCGCCCGTCGGGCACACCGTGCCGGACCAGGTAGGCGCGCATGGCGTCCGGCTCGTCGTACTCCTCGCGGCTGTTGTCCCCGGTCACGAGCACCACCTCGATCCGCCCCGCCCGGTACAGCTCCGCCGCCGCGTCCAGCCGGTGCGCGAGATACGGCGAGGGCTCCCCGTCCCACAGCCCGGCGCCGAAGACGACGGCGACCTCGGTGTGCGGCACGTCGGCGACGGTACGCAGCCGGTCGTCGGTGACCAGGCGCAGCCACGCCGCGGGCAGCAGCGCCAGCACGCATCCGGCCACCACCGCCCGCAGCAGCCGCCGCTGCCCCTTCCGGGTACGGGGAAGGCGCGGTCTGCGAAGTCTCGGGCGGCGCATGCGTACGGTTCCCTCCCCGGTCGGTTCCTGCCACCAGGGACGTCCGGGCGGGCCGTGCGGTTCGCCGCACGCTCACACGGACGGCCCGGCGCCGTGTGAACCGACGGAAAATCCCCGTGACGTCCGCGCAACGGGACGGCAACGTCCGGCGGGCACCCTCGGTGCATGACGGCGACGACAGCGACGAGCAACAGGACCACAGCCTCCACCGGCGGCACCCCCGCCCTGGTCGTCGTCGCCCACGGCAGCCGCGACCCGCGCGCGCTGAGCACCGTACGGGCCCTCCTCGACCGGGTCAGCGCCCTGCGCCCCGCCCTGCCGGTGCACCTGGGCCACATAGAACTGAACGAGCCCCTGCTGCCCGACACGCTCACCGCCCTCGGCGACGGGGAGGCGGTCCTCGTCCCCCTTCTCCTCACCCGCGGCCACCACGTCCGACGGGACATCCCCGACCTGGCCGCCGCCGCCCCGGCCCGCACCCGCGTGGCCGCCCCGCTCGGCCCGCACCCCCTCCTCGTGGACGCCCTGCACGCCCGCCTCACGGAGGCCGGCTGGCCCGCCCACCCGGGCCCGGACCACGCCGTCGTCCTCGCCTCCGCCGGCTCCCGCGCCCCGGCCTCCCGCACGGACACGTCCCGCACGGCGGCACTCCTCGCCGCCCGCCTGGGCGTCCCGGTCGTCCCGGCGTACGCCTCGGCGGCGACGCCGACGGTCCCGGAGGCCGTACGCGCGCTGACCGCCCGGGGCCACCGCAGGGTGGCCGTCGCCTCCTGCTTCACCGCCCCGGGCCGCTTCGCGACCCAGAGCGCGGCAGCGGCCCCGTGGATCGCCTCGGCCCCCCTGGGCACCCACCCGTCGATGGCCCACCTGCTGCTCCACCGCTACGACCGGGCACTTGGAGCCGACGGCGAGGAGAACGCACCTAAAGGGGCGCGGGGCGAGTCGACTTGCGGCTCCGCCGCGTGGGCGCGACCAGCCACAACCGAACCCGCACTCGCCCGATAGCCGCACCAGGCAGACGAGTAGGCCCCCACCTGTCACACCTTCCCCTTACTGTTCATGACATGGAAGGCACCGCACCCCCACCCTCGTACGACCCCACGTCAGTGGCCCGCTACGCCCCCGAGCCGGACAAACGCCCCGGCCGCACCGCCTTCCAACGCGACCGCGCCCGCATCCTGCACTCCGCCGCCCTGCGCCGCCTCGCCGGGAAGACGCAGGTCGTCGCGCCGGGGGAGGGCAGCCCCGTCTGGGACGCCAGCCCCCGCACCCGCCTCACGCACTCCCTGGAGTGCGCCCAGGTCGGCCGGGAGCTGGGCGCCGCCCTCGGCTGCGACCCCGACCTCGTCGAGGCCGCCTGCCTCGCGCACGACCTGGGCCACCCGCCCTTCGGGCACAACGGCGAGCAGGCGCTCAACGCGTTCGCCGAGGACTGCGGCGGCTTCGAGGGCAACGCCCAGTCCCTGCGCCTCCTCACCCGCATCGAACCCAAGCGGTTCACCGAGGACGGCTCCGTCGGACTCAACCTCACCCGCGCCACCCTCGACGCCGCGACCAAGTACCCCTGGCCGCGCGGCGCGCACCCCAGCGACCCGCTCTCGCGCAAGTTCGGCGTGTACGACGACGACCGGCCCGTCTTCGACTGGCTCCGCGAGGACGCCCCCGGCGCCCGCACCTGCTTCGAGGCCCAGGTCATGGACTGGGCCGACGACGTGGCGTACTCCGTGCACGACGTCGAGGACGGCCTGCACGCCGGCCACATCGACCCGAACTGCCTGCTCGCCGACCCCGAGCGCGAGGCCGTCTTCGCCACGGCCGTCGGACGGTACGTGCCCGCCGGCACCGACCACGCCGAGCTGGCCGCCGCCCTCGACCGGCTCCTCGCCCAGGACTGGTGGCCGCACGGCTACGACGGCTCGGCCGGCGCCCAGGCCCGGCTCAAGGACGCCACCAGCCAGCTCATCGGCCGCTTCTGCCTCGCCGCCGAGGCCGCCACCCGGGCGGCGTACGGGGGCGGCCGACTCACCCGGTACACCGCCGAGCTGGTCGTGCCGCGCGCGACCCGCATGGAGTGCGCCGTGCTCAAGGCGGTCGCCGTCCGCTACGTCATGCAGCGCACCGAGCAGGAGCGGCTCCGCGCCGACCAGCGGATCGTCGTCGCGGAGCTGGCCGAGGCGCTGACCGCCCGCGCACCGGACGGGCTCGACCCCCAGTTCCGCGCCCTGTTCGACGCGGCCGACGGCGACCGGGCCCGCAAACGGGTGATCGTCGACCAGATCGCGTCCCTCACCGACGCCTCGGCCCGCTCGCTTCACGCCCGTCTGACGGGGCATCCATGAGACTGGCGGCGGGACGGGTGTGACCCGGCGCCCGAAACGCGGTACAACGCGGTACTCGGGCGGTCGGAACACGGCAGGTCGTGGCCTGAACGGGTCCTTCCCCCTTCCCGCACCACGCCACGTGCGGGACGCTCGCATGTGGCGGCACCCTGACGAGGAGGCAGACAAGTGGTCGACGCGGATCAGACATTCGTCATCGTCGGAGGCGGCCTGGCGGGCGCGAAGGCGGCCGAGACGCTCCGTACGGAGGGCTTCACCGGCCGGGTGATCCTCATCTGCGACGAACGCGACCACCCCTACGAGCGCCCGCCGCTGTCCAAGGGCTACCTGCTCGGCAAGGAGGAACGCGACAGCGTCTTCGTGCACGAGCCCGCCTGGTACGCCCAGCACGACATCGAGCTGCACCTCGGCCAGACCGTCGTCGCGATCGACCGCGCCGCCAGGACCGTCCACTACGGCGACGACGGCACCCACGTCAGCTACGACAAGCTGCTCATCGCGACCGGCGCCGAGCCGCGCCGCCTCGACGTCCCCGGCACCGACCTGGCGGGCGTCCACCACCTGCGCCGGCTGGCCCACGCCGAGCGCCTCAAGGGCGTCCTCACCTCCCTCGGCCGGGACAACGGCCACCTGGTCGTCGCCGGCGCGGGCTGGATCGGCCTGGAGGTCGCGGCGGCGGCCCGCGAGTACGGGGCGGAGGTCACCGTCATCGAGCCGGCCCCCACCCCGCTGCACGGCGTCCTCGGCCCCGAGCTGGGCTCCGTCTTCGCCGAGCTGCACGAGGCGCACGGCGTCCGCTTCCGCTTCGGCGTGAAGCTGACCGAGATCGTCGGCCAGGACGGCATGGTGCTCGCCGCCCGCACCGACGACGGCGAGGAGCACCCCGCCCACGACGTGCTCGCCGCGATCGGCGCCGCCCCGCGCACCGCGCTCGCCCAGGCGGCCGGACTGGAGATCGCCGACCGCGCGGCCGGCGGCGGCATCGTCGTCGACGCGAACCTGCGCACCTCCGACCCGGACATCTACGCGGCCGGTGACGTGGCCTCCTTCCACCACGCCCTCTTCGACACCCGGCTGCGCGTGGAGCACTGGGCCAACGCCCTGAACGGCGGCCCGGCAGCCGCCCGCGCGATGCTCGGCAAGGGCCTCGCCCACGACCGCGTGCCCTACTTCTTCACCGACCAGTACGACCTGGGCATGGAGTACTCCGGCTGGGCGCCCGCCGGGTCCTACGACCAGGTGGTGATCCGCGGGGACGCGGCGAAGCGCGAGTTCATCGCCTTCTGGGTGAAGGAGGGCCGCGTGCTGGCCGGGATGAACGTCAACGTGTGGGACGTCACGGAGCCGATCCAGCAGCTGATCCGCTCGAAGTCCCGGGTGGACACGGAGGCCCTGGCGAACCCGCACGTATCCCTCGAAAGCCTCGTCGCATAGTTGTCGGTCCGCCCCCGTAGACTTCACGCGTGGCAGGACGGATCAACGACGAGGACGTGAAGGCGGTACGGGACGCGGTCCCGATCGACGCCGTCGTCTCGGAGTACCTCCAGCTGCGCAACGCGGGTGGCGGCAACCTGAAGGGGCTGTGCCCCTTCCACGACGAGAAGTCGCCGTCCTTCCAGGTCAGTCCGAGCAAGGGGTTCTTCCACTGCTTCGGCTGCCAGGAGGGCGGCGACACCATCACGTTCGTGATGAAGATCGACCACCTCACCTTCTCGGAGGCGGTCGAGCGCCTGGCCGGCCAGGCGGGCATCACGCTGCGCTACGAGGAGGGCGGGTACAACCCCTCCCACCAGCGCGGTGAGCGCATCCGCCTGGTCGAGGCCCACAAGATCGCCGCCCAGTGGTACGCGGAGCAGCTCGCGACCGGCCCCGAGGCGGACACCGGCCGCGCCTTCCTCGCCGACCGCGGTTTCGACCAGGCCGCCGCCGAGCACTTCGGCGTCGGCTACAGCCCCCAGGGCTGGGACCACCTCACCCGCTTCCTGCGCGGCAAGGGCTTCAGCGACAAGGAGCTGCTGCTCTCCGGCCTCTCCCAGGAGGGCCGCCGCGGCCCCATCGACCGCTTCCGCGGCCGGCTGATGTGGCCCATCCGCGACATCGGCGGCGACGTCGTCGGCTTCGGCGCCCGCAAGCTCTACGAGGCGGACAACGGCCCGAAGTACCTGAACACCCCCGAGACCGCGATCTACAAGAAGTCCCAGGTCCTCTACGGCATCGACCTCGCCAAGAAGGACATCGCGAAGGCGTCCCGCGCCGTCGTCGTCGAGGGCTACACCGACGTCATGGCCTGCCACCTCGCCGGGGTCACCACGGCCATCGCCACCTGCGGCACCGCCTTCGGCGGCGACCACATCAAGATCCTGCGCCGGCTCCTCATGGACAACGGCTCGGCCCGCGTGATCTTCACCTTCGACGGCGACGCGGCCGGACAGAAGGCGGCCCTGCGCGCCTTCGAGGACGACCAGAAGTTCGCCGCCGAGACCTACATCGCCATCGCCCCCGACGGCATGGACCCCTGCGACCTGCGCCTGGCCAAGGGCGACGACGCGGTCGCCGACCTGGTCGAGCCGCGCACCCCGCTCTTCGAGTTCGCGCTCCGCCAGATCGTCGCCCGCTACGACCTGGACACCCCGGCGGGCCGCGCCTCGGCCCTCGACGAGGCGGCGCCGGTCGTCGCCCGGATCAAGAACAGCGGCGCCCAGCACGAGGTCGCCGTGCAGCTCGCCGGAATGCTCGGCATCCTCGACACCCAGTTCGTGGTCAAGCGGATCGCCCAGCTCGCCCGCTGGGCCCGCGACCGCGGCGGCAAGGGCCCCGCCCCCGACCAGCGGCAGCGCGGCGGCGCCCCGCACCAGCAGTCCGGGCCCACGACATCCGCCCCCCGCGGCCCCGCCCTCAACCTCCGCAACCCGGTCTTCGCCACCGAACGCGAGCTGCTCAAGCTCGCCCTCCAGCGTCCCGAGCTGGTCTCCCCGGCCTTCGACGCGTACGGCGTCGACGAGTTCACCGCCCCGCCCTACGCCGCCGTACGCGAGGCGATCATGGAAGCGGGCGGCGCCGAGTTCGGCGTCCAGGACCCGCAGGACTACCTGGTCCGGGTCCGCGAGGCCGCCCCCGACGACGCCGTCCGCGCCACGGTCACCGAACTCGCGGTCGAGGCGATCATGCTGCACCGCGGCGTGAAGGGCGTCGACGAGGTGTACGCCGGCGCCCAGCTGGTCACCGTCCGCCGCCGCGCCGTCGAACGCCGCATCCGCGACATCACCGGCCGCCTCACCCGCCTCTCCGGCCACGGCGACCCCGCCGAACTGGCGGCCGTCCAGAACGAGCTGTGGGTCCTCCAGCAGTACGACCAGAACCTGCGCGAACACGGCGCCGCCGCGCTCTAGGAGGGCCCCCGGAGGCACGCGCGGGTTACCCGTCGGTCACGGCCCGGACGCAAAAAGTCACCGCACGACCCTCGTGGCGGTGATGTGTCGTACCCCACACTGGGGGCGGTACCTGAGTGCACGCGTGCGAGGCGGACGGCGGTGAGCGAGCCGGCTCCGCCCCCGACGTACCGCCGCCGGCCCCCGCCGGCCGCGTCCATCCTGGAGGTCGCCCCCGTGCAGACCCAGACCCTCACCCAGACCGACACCGGTACCGGTGGTGCGGAGCCGGTCGCGGAGCGCGGCACGCTCGTCGCGATGCCCGCGCAGCCCGGTGCCGGGCCGGCCGTGCACCACCCGGGCGGCCCCGCGGACGCCCCCGCGCCCGCCGAACCGCCGCCGCCCACCCGTACGGAGTCCGGCGGCCCCTCCTCCGACCTGTTCCGGCAGTACCTGCGCGAGATCGGCCGGATTCCGCTGCTCTCCGCGGCCGAGGAGGTCGACCTCGCCCGGCGGGTGGAGGCGGGCCTGTTCGCCGAGGAGAAGCTGCGGCGCACCCCCGGCCTGGACGACCGCCTCGCCCTCGACCTCGACCGGCTCGTCGTCATGGGCCGCCTCGCCAAGCGGCGCCTGATCGAGGCCAACCTGCGGCTCGTGGTGTCCGTGGCCAAGCGGTACGTGGGGCGCGGGCTGACCATGCTCGACCTGGTCCAGGAGGGGAACCTGGGGCTGATCCGGGCCGTCGAGAAGTTCGACTACGCCCGCGGCTACAAGTTCTCCACCTACGCCACCTGGTGGATCCGCCAGGCCATGTCCCGCGCCCTGGCCGACCAGGCCCGCACCATCCGCGTCCCCGTCCACGTCGTGGAGCTGATCAACCGGGTCGTCCGCGTCCAGCGCCGGATGCTCCAGGAACGCGGCTACGAGCCGACCCCGCGGGAGGTCGCCGCCCACCTGGACCTGCCCGCCGAACGCGTCGGCGAGGTGCTGCGGCTGGCCCAGGAACCGGTGTCGCTGTACGCGCCGGTCGGCGAGGAGGAGGACGTCGCCCTCGGCGACCTCATCGAGGACGGCGACGCCGCCAGCCCCGTCGAGTCGGCCGCGTTCCTGCTGCTGCGCCAGCACCTGGAGGCGGTCCTCTCCACCCTCGGCGAACGCGAACGCAAGGTCGTCCAGCTCCGCTACGGCCTGGTCGACGGCCGCCCCCGCACCCTGGAGGAGATAGGCCGCCTCTTCGGCGTCACCCGCGAACGCATCCGCCAGATCGAGTCCAAAACCCTCAACAAACTCCGCGACCACGCCTACGCGGACCAGCTGAGGGGCTACCTGGACTGAGGCGCGGGGTGCGCTCCCGCGCCGCAGCCGCGGGCAATCGCGCCTCCCCCAGTGCCTGAACGGCCTGGGAGGTACCCCCAGGGCGGCACGGGTGGGCGCGGCACCCCGACGCCGGGCAACCCCTCACCCACCTCAGCCACCGCTCACCCCACCTCGGCCACCGCCTCCGCGAACTGAGCCTTGTACAGACGCGCGTACGCGCCGTCCGCGGCCAGCAGCTCCGTGTGCGCCCCCTGCTCCACGATCGCCCCGTCCTCCATCACCAGAATCGTGTCCGCGTCCCGGATCGTCGACAGCCGGTGCGCGATCACGAACGACGTCCGCCCGTGCGCCAGCTTCGCCATCGCCTTCTGGATCAGCACCTCCGTGCGCGTGTCCACGGACGACGTCGCCTCGTCCAGCACCAGGATCACCGGGTCGGACAGGAACGCCCGCGCGATGGTGATCAGCTGCTTCTCACCCGCGCTCACCCCCGTGCCCTCGTCGTCGATCACCGTGTCGTAGCCGTCGGGCAGCGTCCGGACGAACCGGTCGGCGTGCGCGGCCCGCGCGGCCTCCTCGATCTCCCCGCGGGTGACCTCCCGCGAGGCCCCGTACGCGATGTTCTCCGCGATGGTGCCGCCGAACAGCCAGGTGTCCTGGAGCACCATGCCGATGCCGGCCCGCAGCTCGTCCCGGGACATCTTCGCGATGTCGACGCCGTCCAGGGTGATCCGGCCGCCGGAGACCTCGTAGAACCGCATCAGCAGGTTGACCAGGGTCGTCTTGCCGGCCCCGGTCGGGCCGACGATGGCGACCGTGTGGCCCGGCTCCACCTTCAACGACAGGTCCTCGATCAGCGGCTTCTCGGGGTCGTAGCGGAAGGACACGTGGTCCAGTTCCACCCGCCCGCGCAGGTCCTCGGGCCGCACGCCCGGGATCGGGTCCGCCGACTGCTCCTCCGCGTCGAGGAGTTCGAAGATCCGCTCCGCCGACGCCACGCCCGACTGCACCAGGTTCGCCATCGACGCGACCTGCGTCAGCGGCATCGAGAACTGCCGGGAGTACTGGATGAAGGCCTGCACGTCGCCGATGGACAGCTGGCCGGAGGCCACCCGCAGTCCGCCGACCACCGCGACCAGCACGTAGTTCAGGTTGGAGACGAACATCATCAGCGGCTGCATGATCCCGCTGTTGAACTGTGCCTTGAACCCGGCCTCGTACAGCGCGTCGTTCTGCTCGGCGAACTGCTTGGCCGACTCCTCCTGCCGCCCGAACACCTTCACCAGCGTGTGCCCGGTGTACATCTCCTCGATGTGCGCGTTCAGCTGCCCCGTCGAGCGCCACTGCTGCACGAACTGAGGCTGCGACCGCTTGCCCACCCGCGTGGCCACCACGAAGGACAGCGGCACGGTGATCAGGGCGACCAGCGCCAGGATCCAGGAGACGTAGAACATCATCGCCAGCACGCCGATGATGGTGAGCAGCGAGTTGATCAGCTGGCCCATCGACTGCTGGAGGGTCTGCTGGATGTTGTCGATGTCGTTCGTCGCGCGGCTCAGCACCTCGCCGCGCTGGCGCTTGTCGAAGTACGACAGCGGCAGCCGGGACAGCTTCGTCTGCACGTCCTCGCGCAGCCGGAACATCGTCCGGTTCACCGCCCGGTTCACCAGGCGCGTGGCCACCGCCATCAGCAGCCCCGCCACCGCGAACGTCGCCAGCGCGAGCAGCAGCACCTCGCCGACCGCGCCGAAGTCGATGCCGCGGCCCGGGGTGAAGTCCGTGCTGCGGAGCATGTCGGCGACGTTGCCGTCCCCGTGCGCGCGCATGTCGTCCAGGACCTGCTCCTTCGTGGCCCCGGACGGCATGTCCCGCCCGACGATGCCCGCGAAGACCAGGTCGGTGGCCCGGCCGAGGATCTTCGGCCCGACCACGTTGAGGCCGACGCTGACGACGACGCACGTCAGCAGCGTGAACAGCGTCGCCCGCTCCGGCCGGAACTGGGCGACGAGCCGCTTGCTCGACCCCTTGAAATCCATCGATCGCTGGTCGGGGCCGCCCCCGGCCATCATGCGACCCGCAGGCCCTGCCATCAGGCAGCCTCCGCTTCCGTCAGCTGGGAGAGCACGATCTCCCGGTAGGTCTCGTTGTCCGCCATCAGCTCGTGGTGCCGGCCCACGCCGACCACCCGCCCCTCGTCCAGCACGACGATCCGGTCCGCGTCCCGGATGGTCGCCACCCGCTGCGCCACGATCACCACGGTCGCCTCGGCGGTCTCCCGGGCCAGCTCGGCCCGCAGCGCCGCGTCGGTGGCGTAGTCGAGGGCGGAGAAGGAGTCGTCGAAGAGGTAGATCTCCGGGCGCTGGACCAGCGTCCGCGCGATGGCGAGGCGCTGGCGCTGACCGCCGGACACGTTGGTGCCGCCCTGCGCGATCGGCGCGTCGAGCCCGCCCTCAAGATCGGAGACGAACCCCTTGGCCTGCGCAACCTTCAGCGCGTGCCACAGCTCCTCGTCCGTGGCGTCCGGATTGCCGTACCGCAGATTGGTCGCGACGGTGCCCGCGAAGAGGTACGGCTTCTGCGGCACCAGGCTCACCACCCTGGCCAGCGTCCTCGGGTCGACGGTGCGCACGTCCGCGCCGTTGACCAGGACCTCCCCGTCGGTGGCGTCGAACAGGCGGGGGACCAGGCCCAGCAGGGTCGACTTCCCGCTGCCGGTCGAGCCGATGACGGCGGTCGTCTCGCCCGGCTTGGCCACCAGGCCGATGTTCCTGAGTACCGGCTCCTCGGCGCCGGGGTAGCGGAAGCCCGCCTCCCGGATCTCCAGGTGCCCGTGCCGGCGCAGCTCGGTGACCGGCGCCACCGGCGGCACCACACTGCTCTCGGTGCCCAGGACCTCCTGGATGCGCTCGGCGCACACCTCCGCGCGCGGCACCATCATGAACATGAAGGTGGCCATCATCACGGACATGACGATCTGCATCAGGTAGGCGAGGAACGCGGTCAGGTCGCCGATCTGCATCCCGCCGCTGTCGATGCGGTGGGCGCCGAACCAGACCACCGCGATCGACGACAGGTTCACCACCGTCATGACCACCGGGAACATCAGCGCCAGCAGGTTGCCGGTGCCGAGGGACACCTCGGTCAGCTCGGTGTTGGCCTTCCGGAAGCGCTGCTGCTCGTACTCGTCGCGCACGAAGGCGCGGATGACGCGGTTGCCGGTGATCTGCTCGCGCAGCACCCGGTTCACCGTGTCGAGGCGCACCTGCATCTTCCGGAACAGCGGGCGCAGCCTCCGCACGATCAGCGTGACGCAGATCGCCAGCACCGGCACGACCCCGAGCAGCACCCCGGACAGCGGCACGTCCAGGCCGAGCGCCATCACGATGCCGCCCACGCACATGATCGGCGCCGACACCATCAGGGTGAACGTCATCAGGGCCAGCATCTGGACCTGCTGCACGTCGTTGGTGGTCCGCGTGATCAGCGAGGGCGCGCCGAAGTGGCCCACCTCGCGCGCCGAGAAGGACTGCACCCGGTCGAAGACGGCACCGCGCACGTCCCGGCCCAGGGCGGCCGCGGTGCGCGCGCCGTAGAAGACGGCACCCATGTTGCAGACCACCTGGGCCAGCGAGATGCCGATCATCAGGGCGCCGTAGCTCAGGATGTAGCCCGAGTCACCCTTCACGACGCCTTCGTCGATGATGTGCGCGTTCAGGGTCGGCAGGTACAGGGAGGCGCAGGTCTGAAGGAACTGCAGCGTCACCAGCAGCGCGATGGGTTTCTTGTAGGGCCTGAGATAGGTCCGCAGGAGTCGTATGAGCACACTGAGTCTCTCGGAGTCGGCGACAGGGGCCGCGGTTGGTTGCCCCTGGCCCCTATCGTCGGACACTCCACCCGCGTTACCTCAACCGATTAACCCAAGAGCACGGCAAATTCCGGCCTACGAGGGGTCACGAAGAGTCACGAGGGATGCGGCTCCCCGCGCCTCACAGCGCGCCCGGGTGCGTCTGCTCGCGCACCGACACGAACTGCTGGCGCACGGCCTGCCCGACCGCCAGCTCCTCGCCCGGCTCGAGGACCTGCGCCACCGCGCCCTGCCAGGCCGGGGGAGTGCGCGGGTCCAGCGTGCCCTGGGAGACGCCCAGCGCCCAGGCCGCCTGCCGGGCCGAGCCGATCGCCGCGTAGTCCGCCGGCTGGGGTACGACGACCTGCGTCCCGAACAGCGCCGGCGCCGCCGCCTGCACGGCCGGCAGCTCGGCCGCCGCGCCCAGCAGGAACACCCGCCGTACGTCCACGCCCCGAAAGCGCAGCACGTCCAGGGCGTCGGCGAGACCGCACAGCATCCCCTCGAACGCGGCCCGCGCCAGGTGCTCCGGCCGCATCGACTCGCGCCGCAGGCCGGCGAGCGTCCCGGCGGTGTGCGGCAGGTTCGGCGTCCGCTCGCCCTCCAGATAGGGGAGCAGCACGAGGCCGTGCGACCCGGGGGTCGACTTCATCGCCAGCTCGGACAGGCCCTCCAGGTCCGGCACGCCGAGCAGTTCGGCGGTACCGCGCAGGACCCGCACCGCGTTCAGCGTGGTGACGACCGGCAGATGCATGCCCGTGGCGTCCGCCAGAGCGGTGATCATCCCGGACTGGTCGACGAGCGGCTCGGTGTGCACGGCCATCACGGACCCGGAGGCGCCCAGCGACACCACCGCGTCGCCGAGACCGATCCCGAGCCCGAAGGCGGCGGCCTGGGTCTCGCCGGTCCCGGCGGAGATCAGCAGCCCCTCCGGCGTCGTACCGGCCGCGTCGGCCGGGCCGATCACCTCCGGCAGCATCGCCTGGTGCCCGAGCGCCAGCTCCACCAGGTCGGGCCGGTAACCGCCGGTCGCCGCCGACCAGTACCCCGTGCCGGAGGCCCCGCCCCGGTCCGTGGTCCGCCGGGCCGGCCGCCCGAGCAGCTGCCACACCAGCCAGTCGTGGGCCTGGAGCAGGACGGCGGTCCGCGCGGCGGCCTCCGGCTCGCTCCGCGCCAGCCAGCGCAGCTTCGTCACCGGCTGCGCGGTCTGCGGCACCGAGCCCACGGCCTGCGCCCACGCCTCGCGCCCGCCGAGCGCGTCGATCAGGTCGGCCGCCGCGACCTGCGAACGCTTGTCTCCGCCGACCAGGGCCGGGCGCACCGTGTTGCCCTGCGTGTCCAGCGGCACGACCGAGTTGGCCTGCGCCGACACGCCGATGGCCTGCACGCCCTCGAGGAGTCCGCCGCCGGCCGCCTCCCCGAGGGACAGCAGCCAGGCCTGCGGATCGACGTCCGCGGGCCGGCCCCCGCCCTCGGGGCTCTCCAGCGGGTGCGGCGCGTAGCCCTGGCGCAGCACGGCGCCCGTGTCCGAATCGCAGACGACGATACGAGTGAAATCGGGCGAACTGTCCAGCCCGGCGACTATCCCCATACGTGAAATTCTGCCGCACCGGGTGCGGTGGCCGTACCGGGCCTCAGGTGTTGCTGGTGCCCCAGTCGTCCGGACCGCTGCCGTTCGTGCCGCGCTCGCGCAGCGAGCGGACCCGGTGGGCCACCGAGTCGGGCACCCGGTCACCGACCTTGTCGCTCACCACGTGGTACGCCTTGTCGGCGAAGTGCCTGCCCTGCTGGGCGGCGGACTCCGCGGTGTTGCGCACGGCCGGGTTCTGCGCGACCTGCTGCGCGGACTTCCGCAACTGCTCGTAACGCTCCCGCCCGGCCTTCGTGCCGAGCACGTAACCCACCGCTAGTCCGACGACGAACGTGAGCCGGTATCGCATGGCGGCCACCCTTCCCTTCGCTGGCTTCGGGGGTGCCGGAGAGTACCGATTGGCGGAGCACCCCCCTGCTTGCGCTAATGTATGTGTCGCAGCGAGCGCGCGCCCCCTGGCGAATACCCAGGCAGACACGTTCGATGCGACACGAGACCTTCCTCGGTAGCTCAATTGGCAGAGCAGCCGGCTGTTAACCGGCAGGTTACTGGTTCGAGTCCAGTCCGGGGAGCTCGGTCCTCCGTAGCTCAATTGGCAGAGCAGCCGGCTGTTAACCGGCAGGTTACTGGTTCGAGTCCAGTCGGGGGAGCGCGGTGAACGAGGACCCTCCGGGGTCCTTTTTCATGTGCCCCCACGTCCGTCCCGTGCCCCGGGAACCGCGCGGCACGCTGCGGAGTCCTCAAGGTCATGAAGGCAGCCGTGGAAGCCGACCATCCGAGGCAGGAGATCGTATGAGCGGCTATGCTGCGGCAGACGGCGCGCACACATGTACGCGACACGCCGCTTTGGGGCGGTAGCTCAGCCGGTTAGAGCAGCGGACTCATAATCCGTCGGCCGTGGGTTCGAGTCCCACCCGCCCCACTCCGCACCACCTCTGCAGAAACCTTCTGGCCCGTGGTGGTGCCGCGTCACCGGTTGTCCGGTTCCTTCCCGGCGCGCTCGGCCTCGGCCTCGTCGTCGCGCTCGCCCTCCGCCTGTGAAGGCGTGGAGTGCGGCACGTCCGGGGTGTCGGGCTCGTCGTCGCGTTCGCCCTCGGCCTGGGACGGGGTGGGCTCGCTCATCATGTACCTCCTCCTGCCGGGCGGGTCGCGGGCCGAGTACCCCGTCCGGGAGGTCGCCACCACCCGCTACAGCGGCGCCCACCAGGAGACCGTCGTGCCCCGTCCCTCGTCCCCGCCGTCGGCGGTGACCCTCAGGCGTACGCCCGCCCGGCCCTCCGGCAGCGCGGCGGGCGTCTCCACGGTGACCTCGACGCGGGAGACGCCCGGACGTCCGGAGGCGGCCGCCAGGGCGTCGCGGAGGGCGGTGAGGAGGCGGTCGGCGACCCGGTCGGGGACGCTGGTGTCGACGGGGCCCCTGAAGTGTGCGGAGGGCGTGGTGCCGAACCGGGCGGCGGCCGACGCGGTCTCGCGCAGGACCCGGACGCGCAGGCCGGCCGGCGGTTCGGCCGGGGGCTGTTGCAGCGCGAAGATGGTGGTGCGGACCTCCTGGACCGTGGAGCGCAGCTCGTCCACCGCCCGGCCGAGGATGTCGTGGACGTCGCCGGCGTCCGGGCGGCGCTGCGTGGACTCCAGCATCAGGCCGGTGGCGAACAGCCGCTGCACCACCAGGTCGTGCAGGTCGCGGGCGATGCGGTCGCGGTCCTCGTAGACCGCCAGCCGCTCCCGGCCGCGCCGGGCGTCGGCCAGGACGAGGGCGAGCGCCGCCTGCGAGGCGAACTGCGTCGCGAGCAGCCGTTCCACCTCCGTGTAGGGGCGTCCGCCGCGGCGGCGGGGCAGGGCGAGGGTGCCGATCAGCCGGCCGCTCGCCCGCAGGGGCAGCATCATGCTCGGCCCGAACCGGTGCCGTACGTGGGTCGTCATGCGCGGGTCGGTCGCCGAGTCGTCGATGAACACCGGTTCGCCGCCCAGGAGCTGTTCCAGGACCGGGCTGCCCGGCGCGATGGTGGCGCCGACCATGCCGTCCGGGTCCTCCGGCGTCGAGGCGGTCACGATGGCCATGCCGCCCTCGGCGGTCGGGTGCAGGATGACGCCCGCGGAGGCGTCGGCGAGCAGCCGGGCCCGTTCCGCGACCGTGGTCAGCGCGTCGTCCGCGCCCTCCTCGGTGAGCAGCGCGGTGGTGACGGCCGCCGCGCCCTCGATCCAGCGCTCCCGCTGCCGGGCCGTCTCGTACAGCCGGGCGTTGCCGATCGAGACACCGGCCTGCACGGCCAGGACCCGCAGCAGCTGCTCGTCCTCGACGGTGAACGGGCCCGCCCCGGGCCGCCCGGCCAGCCGCAGCTCGCCGAACTCCTCGTCCCGCACGTGGACCGGCACCCGCAGCACGGGTGCCGTCTCCGGTACGGGGCCCGGGCCGGCGGCGCGGAACTCGGCGAGCCGCGTCTCGCCCGGCGCGGTGACCACCAGGGACGCGTGGCGGGCGCCGGTCAGGTCGGCGGCGCCGTCCACGATGTGCTGAAGGACGGTGGGCAGATCGAGCGCGGTGCCCACGCCCAGGAGCGCTTCGAGGAGACGGGCCAGGCGGGGCGCGGGGTGCGCGGTCATGCGTCGGGCTTCCTCGGTCTCCTGCCGTCCGGCCCCGGTGTCCCGGTCTCCTCGGCCGTACGGCGGCGGATCAGTCGGACTCGACGCCGGGAGCGGCGTCCGCGCCGGAGCCGGAGCCGGAGCCGACGCCTGCGTCCGAGGTCGTCGGGTGCAGGACGAGCGGCTCGACGCGGCCCTCCAGCATGCTGCCGAGACCCTGGACCGCGCACACGTCGGGCCGCTCCGCGATGTGCACCGGCATGCCCGTGGCCTGACGCAGCATCTGGTCGAAGCCCGGCAGCAGCGCGCTCCCGCCGACCATCATGATCCCGCGGTCGGCGAGGTCCGCGACCAGGTCGGGCGGGCAGTCCCGCAGCACCTTGCCGATGCCGTCGAGCACGGCCGTCAGCGGGGTCTGGATGGCGTTGCGCACCGTGGCGGTGTCCACCCGCACACTGCGGGCCAGGCCGGTCGCCACGTCCCGGCCGTGGATCTCGGTGGACGCCGGCCCCTGCGGGGTCAGGCCGTTGCCGGACAGGGCGAGTTGCAGCGGGCGTACGGACTGGCTGGGCAGCACCAGCTCGTGCTGGTGGCGCAGCAGCTGCACGATCGCGTGGTCCACGGCCTCGCCGCCCACCGGGACGCGCTCGGCGGTGACGATCGAGCCGAGGGAGAGCACCGCGACCTGCGTGGCGTGCGCACCGCACACCATGATCATGGTCGCCTCGGGCCGTTCCACGGGCAGTCCGCAGCCGACCGCCGCCGCGATGAGGGTGTCGACGAGTTCCACCCGGCGCGCGCCGAGGCCGACCAGCGTCTCGATCGCCGCCCGCTGGGAGAGCGGGTCCGCGTCGTGCGGGGTGCACACGGCGGCCCGCAGCCGGGGCTTGCGGCGCAGGGTGCGGCGGATCCGGTCGCCGAGCAGGTGCCGCAGCATGCGCTGGGCCATCTCGATGTCGACGACCGTGCCACCGGAGACCGGACGCACCACACGGATGTAGCCGGGGGTGCGGCCGGTCATCTTCTCCGCGAACTCGCCGACCGCGATGAGGGCGCCGGTGCGGGTGTTGACGGCCGCGGCGGACGGCTGGTCGACGACGAGCCCGGCCCCCTTCACATACACGCGGGTCCGCGCCGCGCCCAGGTCGACGGCGAAGTGGCAGCGGCGCAGCGCCTCCAGACTGGCGGTACTGGCAGTGCTGGCGGTCATGGCGAATCCTCCCGAGAGCGCGGACCGTGCGGGGCCGCCCGGCGGCCGGCCCTTAGGCACCGATCGTGCGCGGCGGCGCGGCCGGGCGCCTGCTGGAGGGGGCCGGGCGGGGGGCGGCTGAACGGGGGGGGTGCCCCCGGCCTCGCCGGGGGACCGGCCCCGGTACCCCGAACCGGCCGGCGGGCGCGCCCGATGCCGCCGCCGGTGCACCGGGGCGCCGGCCTCCCGCGCCACTGGCGGGAACCCGCCAGGGCAACTACCCGCCGCCTCCCGTCAACTCCCTTGTCCCGCAGGCCCCCTGAGACTGCTCACAGCACTCGTCACTGCACTCTACGACGACACGAAGAGAGACGTGGATGAGCACAGGACCAGTCAGACGTGGGGCGACCCTCCTGTCGGCGGGGCTCGTGATCGCGCTGCTGCCGGCCGGGGCGGCGGTGGCACAGGAGCCGCCCCCGGACCCGGCGCACACCCGGGCCGCCGCTGCCCGCGACACCCCTCGCCCGGCCTCGGCGGCCGGCCCGGCGCGCACCGTCACCCTCGTCACCGGCGACCGGGTGACCGTCACCGACCTCGGCGGCGGCAAGCGGACGATCACGGTCGACCGGCCCGAGGGCGCCACGGGAGCCGTGCACACGCGCGACTCCGGCGGCCGGACCGTCGTCGTACCGGACGAGGCCCTGCCGTACCTGCGGGACGGCAGCCTCGACGAGCGGCTCTTCGACGTCGGTGAACTGCTGGAACAGGGGCTCGCCGACACCGAGACCGGCGAGCTGCCGCTGATCGTGACCTATGGCAGGGGCGCGCGGGCCGCCACCCCGAGGGGCGCCGAGCGGACCCGGTCGCTGCCCAGCGTGCGCGGGGCCGCCGTCGAGGCCGACAAGGGACGCGCGTTCTGGCGGGAGTTCACCCGCGGCGGCGCCGGCATCGACGGCGTCTGGCTCGACGGGCGGGTCACCACCGACATGGCCGAGTCCAACGCGCAGATCGGCACGCCCGAGGCCTGGCAGGCCGGGCTGACCGGCAAGGGCGTCACCGTGGCCGTGCTGGACAGCGGCGTGGACGCCGGGCACCCGGACCTCGCGGGGCGGATCGCCGAGAGCAAGAGCTTCATCCCCGGCGAGGAGGTCGCCGACCGCAACGGACACGGCACGCACGTCACCTCCACCGTGGGCGGCAGCGGAGCCGCCTCCGACGGCAAGGAGAAGGGCGTCGCGCCCGGCGCCACCCTGGCGGTCGGCAAGGTCCTCTCCGACGAGGGCTTCGGCAGCGAGTCCGAGATCATCGCCGGCATGGAGTGGGCCGCCCGGGACGTGGACGCCGACGTCGTCTCCATGAGCCTCGGCTCCACCGAGCCCAGCGACGGCACCGACCCCATGGCCGAGGCCGTCGACACCCTGTCCCGCGAGACCGGCGCCCTGTTCGTCATCGCGGCCGGCAACACCGGCGCCCCCTCCTCCATAGGCTCGCCCGGCGCGGCCGACGCCGCCCTCACCGTGGGCGCCGTCGACTCCGCGGACCGGGCCGCCTGGTTCACCAGCGCCGGGCCCCGCTACGGCGACCACGCCCTCAAGCCCGACCTGTCGGCCCCGGGCGTCGGCATCCTCGCCGCCCGCTCCCGGCTCACCGAGGGCAGCGGCGACTACACCAGCATGGACGGTACGTCGATGGCGACGCCGCACATCGCCGGCGTGGCCGCGCTGCTCGCCGAGGAGCACCCGGACTGGAGCGGCGCGCGACTCAAGGACGCGCTGATGTCCACGTCGAAGGAGCTGGACGCTCCCGCCTACCAGCTCGGCGCGGGACGGGTCAGCGTGCCGGATGCCGTCGGGGCCGACGTCACCGCCACCGGCAGCGCCGACCTCGGCTTCCACTCCTGGCCGTACGACGCCAACGAGCCGGTCACCAGGACCGTCACCTACACCAACTCCTCCGACACGGACGTCGAGCTGCACCTGTCCGTGCGGGGCGCCCCCGAGGGCGTCGCCACCCTCGCCGACACCTCCCTCGCCGTGCCCGCGCACGGCACCGCCGCCACCACCGTCACCGGAAACGGGGCGAAGGCGCCGGTCGGCAACACCAGTGGGCAGGTCGTGGCGGCCGACGGGAGCGGGAACACCCTCGCGCACACCGCGTTCGGGCTGGTCAAGGAGGACGAGCGGTACACGCTCACCGTGCATGTCAAGGACCGCTCCGGCGCCGCGACCCCGGCCGACCTGACCGTCCAGCGGCTCACCGAGGGCGTCGACCCCTTCCCCGCGCACGTCGGCGACTCGGGCACCCTGGAGCTGCGGCTGCCGCGCGGGACGTACAGCCTGGCGTCCTTCCTGGACGTGCGCGGCAGCCACGGCGCCGACTCGCTCGGCCTAGGCTTCCTCGCCGCCCCGGAGGTCGTCCTCGACCGGAACCACGAGATCACCCTGGACGGCCGCGAACTGCGCGAGATCGGCGCCGACGTCCGCCGGCGCACCGAGACCCGGCAGCTCCTGATGGAGTACGACCGCACCGCGAACGGCTCCGGCCTCTTCGGCGCCGTCCAGGTGCCGCTGACGTACGACAGCATCTTCGCCGCGCCGACGAAGAAGGTCACCGAGGGCGGCTTCGAGTACCGGACCGTGTGGCGGCTCGGCAAGCCGCTCCTCGAGGTGAAGGGGATCGGCGAGGCCGTCGTCCAGTCCGGCGGCACGCTGCTCGAGGGCCGCACCCGGCTGCCGCTGGTCGACGTGGGGGACGGGCCCTTCCCGGCGGACGTGCGCGGCAAGGCGGTCCTCGCCGAGCTCACCGAGGGGACCGAACCGGCGGCGCTCGCGCAGGCCGCGCAGGACGCGGGCGTCGAGGCGCTGTTCGTGACCGACGACGCCGCCGGCCGGCTGATGGCGTGGTGGGGCACGGCCGACAACGCCGACCGCCCGCTCCAGATCGCCACGGTCTCCGCGGCCGACGCCCGCCGGCTGCGCGGGGCCGGACGGGTCGACATGACCGGCACCCGCGACACGCCCTACGTGTACGACCTGTCCGAGGGCCACGAGGGCGCCGTGCCCGACCGGGACCTCACCTACCGGCCGGGCCACCGCGACCTCGCCGTGCTGCACACCAAGTACCACGGCGACGAACCGTCGAGCGGCGGCGAGTTCCGGTACTCGATCACCGACACCTTCCCGATCGGCCTGGGCTTCCGGGAGCGGATCGACTACCCCGTCGAGCGCACCGAGTACGTGTCCACCGGCCCCGGCCAGCTCTGGCACGAGACCGTGACCGGCGGAGCACTGGAGGAGCGCGGCGGACTGTCCCGCTACCGGGGCGGCTCCCGCGCGGAGCTGAACTGGTTCAAGCCGGTGTGGCACCCCTACCTCGGCACCGGGCTCGGCTGGGGACAGCAGCGCGCCGGGAACCAGCTCCAGTTCAACGCGCCCGGCTGGGGCGACTCGGGTCCCGACCACACCGGCTTCGGCGACGTGTGGAGCGAGGGCAGCGGCATGTCGCAGACCACGTCCGTGTACCTGGACGGCGAGCTGGTCGACCAGGGGACGGGTTCCGCCGCCTACGCGTGGGACATGCCCGCCGACGAGCACACGTACAAGCTCGTCACCGACACCGCGCTCGACGCGGAGCGGTGGCCGCTCGCGAGCGAGGGCCACGCGGAGTGGACCTTCCGCTCCGCGGCCACCCCGGACGACCGGTGGACCCACCTGCCGCTGATCAACCTCTCCTTCGACGTGGACACCGACCTCGCGGGGAAGGTGCGCGGCGGGAAGAAGCTGCGGATCGGGCTCGGCGCGGAGTACGTGGCGGGCGCCCCGGACACCGGCACGATCGGCGGCGGGAAGCTGGAGGTGTCCTACGACGAGGGGAAGACCTGGCAGCAGGTCCGGCTGCGCGGCGGTGACGGCGCGGCGTCCTGGCGGGGGACGGTGCGCGTGCCGCGCGACGCCGGGCACGTCTCGCTGCGGGCCTCCGCGCGCGACGACCGGGGCGGCTCGGTCACGCAGGAGATCGTGCGGGCGGTGGCCGTGCGGTAGCCCCCCGACCGGACCCGCACACGCGGACGGCGCCGCCTCCCTGGGACGGGGAGGCGGCGCCGCCTGGGTTCTCGGACCGTCAGACCAGCCAGCCGACGAAGTGGACGAGGCCGGCGAGGATGTCGGTGAGAAGGTTCATGATCGTGCAGCTCCTTGCGCTGTTCATGTGCGGGACCCGCCGGGACTCGCCGGGACCCACGGGGGACTACTGGGACATGTGCGTCGACTACGGTCTGCAGCCCGTCGCTCGCACACCGTAAGTATCGTTGGTCCCTTCAGTCACATACGCTCTTCAGAGCGACGATCACCTGTTCCAGGGAACAACTGCTCGCTTGTTCGGATCACGCCAAGTGCCGCCAAGTCCTGCGGGCGCAGGCGCAGTTGACCGGCCGTCGCCTCCACCTCCTCCGGCGGGCGCTTCAGGATCGCCGCCGCGTGCTCCGGCGCGATGACCGAGAAGTAGCTGTCCGGGGTGGCCCAGGTGGCGCCGGGCGCGGCCAGGGCCAGCGCCCCGCCCGAGCCGCCCTCGCCGATCACCAGCGTGGTGACCGGGGTGCGCACCGAGGCCACGGCGCCGAACAGGTCCGCGATCGCCGGGCCCGCCCCCTGCCGCTCCGCCGCCGCGTCGTTGGCCGCGCCCGGCGTGTCCACCAGGGTCAGCACCGGGATGCCGAGCCGGTCGGCTAGGTGGACCAGCCGGGTCGCGGTGCGGTACCCGGCGGGCCGGGTCGCCGCGCCCGTCTGGGCGGCGTACGCGACCGTGCGCCCCGCGTGCGTGCCGAAGCCGCACAGCATGCCCTCCGGGTCCCGGCCGCCGCAGCGGTCGCCGGACAGGGCGACGCGTTCGGTGAAGTAGGCGTCCAGGTACGCCCCGGCGCGCGGACGTCCGGCGGCGCGGGCCCGCCGAACCGCGTCCCAGCCGCTGACCGGCAGGTCCCGCGCGCCCAGCGGCTCCGGCACCGGCGCCGGATCCCCGGACGGCGCCGTCAGCAGCCGCAGCCACCGGCCCAGCGTCACGCGCAGCTCCCCGGGCGCCACGACCGCGTCCGCGCTGCCCGCCGCCACCTGCGCCTCGGCCGTGTACGCCGCCGGGTCGGCGTCCGGCGGCCGGACCCGAGACCCGGCGAAACCGACCTGGGCGCCGGGCAGGGCGAGGACCACGTCGGCGCCCGCGCCCAGCGTCGCCCAGCCGCCCCCGGTCGCCGGGTCCCGCACCACCGCGATCTGCGCCAGCCCGGCGGCACGGGTGAGCGCCGACTGCCGGGCCACCCGCTGGAGTTGGGTCAGCGCGAGCATCCCCTCCTGCATCCGGCTGCCGCCGGTCGCGACCAACGGCACCACGGGCAGCCGGTGTTCGCGCGCGTACGCGTACGCCGCCTCGAGACGGTCGCCGGTGCGGTGCCCCAGCGAGCCGCCGAGGAAGCCGAACTCGAAGGAGACGAACACGGCTCGGGTGCCCTCGACGCGGCCGGTGCCGCAGACGACGGACTCCGCCTCGCCGGTGCGCTCGGCGGCACGGGCCCGCGCGGCGTCGTAGCCGGGCCACCCGAGGGGGCCGTCGGGCGGCCACGGGCCGTCCGGGTGGGGGAGTTCGGCGAAGGAGGCGTCGTCGGTGACGAGGGCGAGGAACTCCCGGGCGCCCGGACGCTCAGCCATGGTCCAGCGCCCGCTTCATGATCTTCCCCATGTCGTTGCGGGGCAGCGCGTCCAGGTACCGGACGACGCGGGGCCGCTTGTGCGGGGCGAGCCGGCCCGCGACGTGGTCGGCCAGCGTCTCGAGGGCGGGCTGCGCGCCGGGGTCGGCCGGCACGATCCAGGCCACGATCCGCTCCCCGAGGTCCGGGTCGGGCTCGCCGGTGACGGCTGCCTCCCGTACCCCGGGGTGCTCCAGCAGCGCGTTCTCGATCTCCCCGGCGCCGATCTTGTAACCGCCGCTCTTGATCAGGTCGGTGGCCTTGCGGCCGACGATGCGGACATAGCCGTCGGGGTCGCGCACCGCCATGTCCCCGGTGCGGAAGAAACCGTCCTCCGTGAAGGCGGCGGCGGTGGCGTCGGGGCGGTTGAGGTACTCGGTGAACAGGTTCGGGCCGCGCACCTGGATCTCGCCGACGCTCTCCCCGTCCAGCGCCGCGATCGGCGTGCCGTCCTCCTCCACCAGCCGCAGCTCCACGCCGGGCAGCGGCAGGCCCACCGCCCCGGCGCGCGGCTCGCCGTCGGCGCGCACGCTGGTGTTCATCAGCGTCTCCGTCATGCCGTACCGCTCGATCACCCGGCGGCCGGTGGCGGCGGCGATGCGCTCGTGGTCGTGCACCGGCAGCGCGGCCGACCCCGAGACCAGCAGCCTCGCCCCGGCGAGGGCCTTCGCCAGCTCCGGGTCGCCGGGGAGCGTCTCGGCGATCCGGTGGTACATCGTCGGCACCCCGAACAGCATGGTCGCGCCGTCGTTCAGTTCCCGCGCCGCGCCCTCGGTGGAGAACCGGCCCAGGTGCCGCACGGATCCGCCGCGGCGCAGCGGGCCGAGGACGCCGAGGACCAGCCCGTGCACGTGGAACAGCGGCAGCCCCTGCACCAGCACGTCCTCACCGGTCCACTGCCACGCGTCCGCCAGCGCGTCCAGGGTCGTCGCGAGCGCCCGCCGGGGGATGACGGCGCCCTTGGGCGGTCCGGTGGTGCCGGAGGTGTAGACGACGAGCGCGGGGTCGCCGTCGGCGCAGCGGTCCTCGGGGACGGTGCCGCGGGCGTGCACGTCGACGTCGACGCGCTCCAGGGCGCCCAGGGCGGGCGGGAGTTCGGCGTCCGGGGGCGCCAGGACGAGGGAGGGCGCGCTGTCGGAGAGGATGTGCGCGAGCTCCTTGTCGCCGGACTTCGGGTTGAGGGGGACGGCGGCGACCCCGGCCAGCAGCGCCCCCACCACGGCGACGGCGGTCTCCATCGCCGGGGTGGCCCAGACGGCGACCCGGCCGGCGCCGCCGATCCGCCCGGCCGTGGCGCCCGCCGCGGCGGCGAGTTCCGCGTAGGTCAGTGAGCGCTCGCCGAACCGCAGCGCGGGCCGGTCGCCCGGAGCGCCGGTCGGGGCCGGGGAGAGGGCCGGGAAGAGAGAGGACACGCGTCGTACTCCTTAGCTGTTGCCCGAGAGCTGTCGTTCAAGGCTGCCGGATCGCGCCGGATCCGCGAGGTGGGTCTACCCGAAGCCGGGCACGACCAGTACGAGCCAGGCCAGCGCGGGCACGGCCGCGACCACGATCCCGCCGTAGATCATCAGCTGGCGGAAGAAGCGCTCCCGGTCCACGTCCGGGGCCGCGGCCAGCACCAGCGCGCCGTTGGTCGAGAAGGGGCTGACGTCCACCACCGTCGCCGACACCGCGAGCGCCGCGATCATGCCGACCGCCCCGATCTCGCCCTGCGCGAGGAACGGCACCGCCAGCGGGATCAGCGCGCCCATGATGCCCACGGAGGACGCGAACGCCGACACGATCGCGCCGATGTAGCAGAGCAGTACGGCGGCCAGCAGCGGGACGCCGATGCCGCCGACGCCCTCACCGGCCCAGGTGATGGTGCCCATCTCCTCGAGTACGCCGACGTAGGTGAGGACACCGCAGATCAGCAGCACCGTGGACCAGGCGATCTCGCCGACCGCGCGGCGGCTGTCGTCCGGCCAGGCGGTGCTCAGCACGACGGCGAGGGTGACCGCGGTCAGGCCCGCGTCCAGGTCGAAGCCGAGGACGGCCACGACCAGCGCGACCAGGGCGGCGAGGGTGGCGATGCGGGCGGGGGTGAGGCGGACGCCGGTGCCTTCGGTGCCGCCGGTCTCCCGGTCGGGGCGGACGGCCACGGCGGCGGGGGCGGTGCCGCCGGTACCGGCGCCCGCACCGGTACCGGTACCGGTGCGGGCGCCCGGGCCCGTGCCTGAGCCCGTGCCTGTGCCGGTGCCCGAGCCCGTGGCCTCCGTGCCGCCCGTGCCGAGGACACCGCCGTCCTCCGGCGTCACCGCCCCGCGCGCCCACAGCTTCCGCCCGCCGAGCAGCGCGAACAGCACGGCCGCGATGAGGAGGTTGGCGACGAGGGAGGCGAGGAACAGGCCGACCTCGCTGCCGGGGAGGTTCTCGCGCTCCACGATGCCGTTGACGATCGAGCCGTAGATGCTGATCGGCGAGAACCCGCCGGCCTGCGCGCCGTGCACCACCATCGTGCCCATCAGCAGCGGGCTGATCGAGTACCGGGTGGCGAAGCTCAGGGCGATCGGCGCGACGATCGCGACCGCGGCCGGGCTGACCGCGCCGATCGCGGTGAGCGCGCCGGTGAGCGCGAACATCACCCACGGGATCAGCGCGACCCGCCCCCGCACCAGCCGGACGGCCGCGTGCACCAGCCAGTCGGTGGTGCCGTTGGCCCGGGCGATGGCGAACAGGTAGGTGACGCCGACGAGGACGACGAACAGGTCGCCGGGGAACCCGGCGAAGATGCCGTCCGCGTCGAGGTCGGCGACGAGCGTGCCCACCCCGAACGCGGCGGCGAAGGCGAGTGCGCCCATGTTGACGGAGCGGGTGGTGGCGATGACGAACACCACGACGAGGACGAGGATCGAGATGAGTTCGGGGGACATGCGGGGGCTCCCGAGTGCTGACCTGACTGCCGATGGGGAGTGGCTGAGTGGCTGAGCCACTTGGAAGGGTGCGGTTGGCTGGTCAGCGTGGGCCCGGCGGGAGCCGGCGTCAAGGGGTCGCGCAACAATTGGCTCAGCCACTCGGCCACCGGGCCACCTCCTCGCCCGGTGCTACGCTCCCGGCGAGAGGGGGGACCTCACATGACCGACGCTCTGCGCCCCATGACCAAGCAGCGCCTGTACGAACAGGTGCTGGAGCGGCTGCGCCAGTACGTCGCCGACGGCGGCCTCCGGGCCGGCGACCGCCTTCCGCCCGAACGGGACCTCGCCCAGCGCCTCGGCGTCAGCCGCGCCTCGGTGAAGCAGGCGATCGTGGTCCTGGAGGTGCAGGGCCTGGTGGAGGCGCGGCACGGCGGCGGGACCTATCTGGTCCGGGACAGCCTCGACGTCGAACCGGTCGAGAAGATGGTCGAACGCCGCCGGCGCCTCCCGGACGTCCTGGAGGCCCGCGAGGCGCTGGAGACCAAGCTCGCCGAACTGGCCGCCGAGCGCCGCACGGAGGACGACCTCGCCGCGATGCGGGCCGCGCTGGACGTGATGGCCGAGGAGATCGACCGGGACGGGCACGGTGTCGAGGGCGACCGGCTGTTCCACGCGGCGGTGACGGCGGCGGCGCACAGCAGCCTGCTCGCCGAGTTCATGCGCTCCATCGCCCACCAGATCGCCGAGAGCCGCACCGAGTCCCTGCGCCAGCCCGGCCGCCCCGGCCGCTCCCTGGCCCAGCACCGGGCGATCCTGGACGCCGTGGCAGCCGGGGAGCCCCGGCAGGCCGCCGCCGCGATGCGCCGTCACGTCCGCACGGTCGCCAAGGTCCGGCTGCTGGACTGGGACCCCGAGGACGAGCGCTGACCCGGCCGGGTACGGCTCCGTCCCCGGCCCGCCGGTCCCGCCTCACCCGCCGACGGCCGTGCGCTGGAGCAGCCCCCAGGTGAACTCCGCGACCACCTCGTGCCGTACGCCGTCGCGGTCCGGGGCGGTGAAGGCCAGCCCCCACCGGGTCGGGGCCGAGCCCTGGAGCGGCCGGGCGGGGGCGAAGGCGCGGGCCGCCTCGTCGACCGTGCAGGACCAGGGCGTGAGGTCGTCCAGGGTGCGCAGCTCGGGCGCCGGAGCGCCGGGGGCGCGCACCAGCCACTCGTTCCAGACGACGCCCCTGTCCGCCACGAGCACCTCGAAGCGCAGGTCCGGCCACAGGGGCAGCGCCCACTGCCGGGCCTCGCACTCCAGGTCGCCGGTCCGGCGCGGCGCCACCGACACCGGCTCGCCGAGGACGGAGCGGTACCGAGTGGCGGCCGAGCGGGACCGGGGGGAGTGCAGCATCGCCTGCCAGCGCCTGTTGGCCTCGCGCATGTCCGCGACCGAGGCGCCCAGCTCGCGGCGGGCGTCCTCCACCGGGCCGGGGTTGTGGTCGGCCATGCGGCGCAGCAGGACCAGCTGGAAGTCGCGCGGGGTGAAGGGGCCTGCGGGCTGCTTTCCGGTCGGCATGGCAACCATCATCACCCGGCCATTGCCCAGGCAAACGCTATGTGAGTAGCCTGTGTTCGTTATTCCGACCGTCTGTTGAAATATCGAACACACCTAGGGAGGGGGCTGGACATGGGACGCCTCGTGCCGGCCGTGACCCGGGCTCTCGACATACTGGAGCTCTTCCTCGACGGGGACGGCACGCTCTCCGCCCCCGACATCGTGCGCCGGCTCCAGCTGCCGCGCACCACGGTGCACGAGCTGGTCACCACGCTCGCCGCCCGCAAGTACATCGTCCCGGTCGCCGGGCAGTCCGGACGGTACCGGCTCGGTGTGCGTCCGTACCAGCTCGGCGCCCGCTACGCCGAGCACCTCGACCTCGCCGCCGAGGGCCAGCAGGTCGCCCGGACCGTCGCCGAGACCTGCGACGAGACGGTGCACGTGGCGATCCTGGAGGACACCGACGTCATCTACATCGCCAAGGTCGACTCCACGCACGCGGTGCGCATGGTGTCGGCGGCCGGGCGCCGGCTGCCCGCGCACTGCACGTCGGTGGGCAAGATGCTGCTGGCCTCGCTGCCCGAGCCGGAGGTCGCGGCGCGCTTCCCGGACGGCGCCGAGCTGACCGCGATGACCCCGAACAGCATCACCGACCCGGCCGCCCTGCGCGAGGCCCTGGCCGCGATCCGCGAGCGCGGTACGGCGGTGGAGAGCCGGGAGTCGAACCCGGACGTGTCCTGCGTGGCCGCCCCGGTCCGCGACCGCACCGGCCGCGTCGTCGCCGCGCTGTCGATCTCCGTGCCCATGATCCGCTGGAGCGAGGAACGCCGGGCCGAGCTGGAGCAGCTGGCCGTCAAGGGTGCCGCCGACCTCTCCGAGCGGCTCGGTCACCGGAGCGCGGCATGACGGCGGCCGGCACGGCCTTCGAAGTGGCCGTCCACGAAGAGGCGTCCCTCGGCGAGGGCCCCACCTGGGACCCGGCGACGAACCGCCTCCTGTGGCTCGACATCCTGAACTCCCGGGTCCACACCTACGACCCGGCCACCGGCCGGCGCACGCTGCGCCGCACCGACCAGCACGTGGGCGCCGTCAAGCCCCGCGCGGGCGGCGGCCTGGTCCTCAACCTGCGGGACGGGATCGGCCTGCTCGACCCCGACGGCACCTTCCGCTGGCTGCACCGCGAGCCCGTCCCCGGCCGCCGCGGCAACGACGCCGCCGTCGCCCCCGACGGCAGCCTGTGGGCGGGCACCATGCGCTACGACGAGGCGCGCGGCGGGGGCACGCTGTCCCGGATCACCGGCGACGGCACCGCCGAGACCGTCCTCGACGACGTGACGGTGAGCAACGGCACCGGCTGGAGCCCCGACGGCACGCTCATGTACTACGTCGACACCCCGACCCGCCGCATCGACGTCTTCGACGTCGCGGGGGACGGCCGGGTCGCGAACCGCCGCCCCCTGGCCACCGTCGAGGAGGGCGCGGGCTTCCCCGACGGCCTGTGCGTCGACGCCGAGGGCTGTGTGTGGGTGGCCCTGTGGGACGGCGGCGGGGTACGCCGCTACACCCCGTCCGGCGACCTGGACCGGGTGCTCACCCTCCCCGTCCCCCGCGTCACGGCCTGCGCCTTCGGCGGCCCGGACCTCACCGACCTGTACCTCACCACCGCCCGCGTCGGCCTGTCGGCCCCGCACCCGCTGGCGGGCTCGCTGCTGGTGGTGCCGGGCGCCGGACGGGGGGTGGCGCAGCCCGCGTTCGCCGGATGAGCGGCGCGGGGCCGTTGCGGCGGGGCGCCGGGTGAGCGGCGCGGGCGGCGACCGCGCCCCCGCCGTGGCTCACGGCCGTCCCCCCGTCGTGGCTCGCGGCCGTCCCTCCGCCACGGCTCACGGCCGTCCCGTCACCCGCCCGTGCGGTCGAGCCCGGCGAGCACCTCGCGTTCGCCGGGGGTCAGCGGCGGGCCGGACAGGAGCGGGAGCGGGGGGCCGGCGAGGGCGGCCAGGAGTGCCGACGGGTGGAACATGCGGGTCGGCGGGGTGCGCATGCTGGTGACGTCCCAGAGCGCCGAGGCCGCCGCGAAGCTGCCGGTGGCCGCCCTCGTCATGCGCCGCGTGTACGCCGTCACCGCCCGGTCGGCGAGCCCCCGCCGTCCGCCGCCGCGCGTCTCGGGATAGAGGACGTCCTGCCCGACGGCCATCGCCCAGGCGGCGTCCACCGGGCGCGCCGCGCCCCGCAGCACCCGCCGGGCGAGGCCGGGCGCGTCGAGACCGCCGGCCCGCTCCAGCTCCCGGCCGAGTATCCGGGCGCCGAACGCGGCCACCGACATGCCCTGCCCGTAGGCCGGGTTGAAGGTGCCGAGCGCGTCGCCGAGGACCACGAGGCCCTCCGGCCAGTGGGGCGCCTTGTCCAGGTAGTGCCGCACATTGCTGGTGGACCGGCTCAGATGCACGTCGGTGAGCGGTTCGGCGCCGGAGATCAGCCGGCCGACGATCGGGTCCGGCAGGCCGAGCGTGTACCGCAGGAAGCCCTCGGGGTCGGCCGGCGGCTCACCGCCGCGCGTGCCGCCGCAGCTGACCAGCCAGCGGTCCCCCTCGACCGGCATGACCATGGCGCTCCGGCCCGGCCGGGAGACGTACGGGTCGGCGTGCACGATCGTCAGCGGGAACCGTTCGGCCCCGGCCGGCACCCGGTACACGCGCGAGGCGTTGACCAGCCCCGAGTCCACGGTCCGCGTCCGGACGCCGGACACTCCGAGCCCGTCCAGCCAGGTGACGACGCGCGTACCGCGTCCGCTCGCGTCGACGACCAGGTCGGCGTCGAGGTCCGCCTCCCCGTCCGGCCCCGAGATCAGCACCCCCCGGACCCGGCCCGCGGACCCCGTCAGCCCGGCCGCGGCCGCCCGGCGCACCTCGACCGCCGGGTGTTCGAGCACCGCGGCCCGTACCGTCCAGTCCACCAGCGCCCGGGTGCAGGTGAGCATCATGGGACCTTCGCGCCGCCAGCGGCGCAACCAGCCCTCGGGAGTGCGGGCCAGCATGCCCGAGCTGAGGGACACCTCGTGCGCCCCGGCCGCGAGCAGCCGCTTGCGCAGGCTCACGCCGGGCACGATCTCCTCCATCGCGGTCAGCCCGCCGCTCATCAGCAGGTGCGCGTGTCGCCCCTGGGGCAGCCCCCGGCGCTGCCGGGGCCCGTCGGGCAGCTCGTCGCGGTCCAGTACCACGACCTCCTCCACGCCCGCGTCGGCCAGTACGGCCGCGGTCAGCATCCCGGCCAGTCCGGCACCGACGACGACGGCTCTACGCGACATGGGGCTCCTCGGGTTCGGTCAGGGTTCCGGTCAGGGAGGACGGGCTCGTGCCGCCGGGCGCGGTGGCCCGGCCGGGCGGGTGGTGCAGTGCCTGGGACAGTTCCACCAGCCCGCTCGGGCCGGGCACCTCGGTGGCGTGCAGCCGGTAGGAACCGGAGGCGTCGGGCGCCTCCTCGTGGGCGGCCGCCCGGCGCGCCGCGTCCGCGAGCATCGCCGCCTCCGCCGCCAGCCGGGCCTCGTGGGCGGAGCGGCCCGCGCGCAGGGCGGCGTCCCGAGTCCGCTCACGGACCCGGTGGTCGAAGTACGGGGCCAGGGCGAGCAGGGCGTCGTGGATCGAGACCTCGCGCCACTGGAGCCGGGCCCGGGGGAGCTGCCACCAGGCGGCCGGAGGCTTGGGGGCGGTGGACACCGACTTCACCAGGGCCCACAGCGGACCCAGCCGGCGGTAGTCGTCCAGCCCCCGCCGGTGCGCGAGCACGGACGGCAGCAGCCTGGGCAGCGCGAACCCCACGGAACACACCAGCGCGGCCAGCGACGCCATCGGCGGGGCCACGCTGGTGGACAGGAAGTCGAGGTCGTGCCCCGTCCACCGCGCCACCACGGCCGTGTACTTGGTGAGCTGGAAGCCCACCAGGTCCAGCAGCCCGCCCAGCACGATGAGCCGCAGCCCGACCCGCAGCAGACCGCCCACCTCGCGGCTCCACTTGACGCACACGGCGCACATCACCAGCATCGCCGCGCTGTGCCCGAGCAGGTACAGCAGGATCATCTCCCGCATGAACGGGGTACCGGCGTAGTACGTGTCGAGGTCGGTCAGCCGCTCGGTGTCCGCGTCGGCGAGCAGGAACAGCACGACGACGGCGGCCACCAGCAGACCGTAGGCGGCCATGCTGCGCAGCACCGCGCGCCGCACCACCGGCCGGGGCCCGCCCCGCCAGTTGATCAGCAGCACCAGCACCGCGCAGCTGTACGCGGAGAGCATGCCGTAGGTCAGCGGGGCCCCGAAGTTGGCGACGCCGGTGAGTTCGTTGACGGTGCCGAGGGTGGCCGGGGCGGCGCACACGAAGACCAGGGCACCGAGGACGATCGCCACGCAGGTGGACAGGGTCAGCGGATTGCGGATGGCGGTGCGCGGGCGGCGGAACAGCAGCACGGACGTCATGCCGAACACCAGTGCCGCCAGGTAGACGACGAGACTCACGTCCGACCACTCCTCTCGTGCGGGCCTTCTCCGTCGCGGCCGTGCCGCTCGCCGCCGCGGCCGCCCGCGACAACGGCCGAGACCCCGCGGCCCGTCATACGGTGCCCGCCGGGGCCCGGCCGCTCGGCACGGCGGGGGCGCCCGGTACCCGCACGGTGCCGGCGAGCACGTCGGCGATCCGCGCCAGCATGGCCGGGTCCGGTGACGCCGCCGGGGGCGGGACGGTGCCGGCGGCCGTCGGGGACGCCCGTCCGGGGCCGGCCTCGTGCCGCAGCGCGTCGGTGATCACCGCCGCCCAGGCCCTGGCGCCGGCCAGTTCCGGGTCCCCCGTCGCCGCCAGCGCGTCGGCGCGGGTCCGGTCGTACAGGTCCCGGTCGCCGTACGCGTCCAGGTGCCCGAGCGCGTTGTGGATGCTCGTCCGGCGCCACATCAGGAGGGTGGCGGGCGAGGCGAAGCGGGGGCGCGGCAGGCGCAGCGCCCGGCGGACCAGCAGGTCGTCCAGGGCCCGCTCCAACGGCTCGAGCCGGACGTACGCGCGGCACGCGCGCCGCCACTCGCCCACCCACGACGCCGCCAGCGGCACCAGCACCCCGACGACCACCAGCAGGGCGCCCAGGCCGGCCGCGGCCGGGGAGACGGTGGTGCCGAGCGCCGACCAGTCGTGCCCGGACCAGCGGGCGCCCACCGCGACGAGCTTGACGACGCTGTAACCGGCGCCGCACAGCGAACCGACCCCGAGCAGCAGCAGCCCGGCCCGCAGCCCGCCGCGCACCTGCCGGGCCCAGCGCAGCGCGGAGACCGTCGTGACGGACACCGCGGTCAGGTGCGCGACCAGGTACAGCACGATCATCTCGGCGATGAACGGGGTCGTCGCGTAGTACGTGTCCAGATCGGTGCGGCGCTCCACGGGCGCGTCGCCGAGGGCGAAGGTCACCCCGATGCCGAGGACCACGGCGGCGTAGGCGAGCGTCCACCGCCGGGCGGTGCTCCGCACCCGGGGGCCGCCGCGCCAGTGGACGACGAGGACCTGGGAGGCGGCGCAGTACCCGGTGATCGCCGCGTAGGTGAGCGGCGCCGCGAGGTTGGACACGCCGCTCAGCCGGTTGACGGCTCCGACGGTCGGCGGCGCCCCGAGCAGGAAACAGAGCCCGGCCAGTCCCAGTACCGCGCAGATGGCCCGCAGATACGGATCGTGCCGGTGCCGCAGCAGGTCGGGGGCCTTCACCGCGAGACCGAGCCAGAGCGCCGCGCAACTCAGGTAGTTGATCACACTGTTCATCCGGCCGTCCCGCGGTAGTTGAGCGCGGCGCCGATGCGTCCCGCGAGGCTCTGGGGACTGGCCGGGTCGCCGCCCTCCGCGGCGAACACCGAGTCGGTGGAGGCGTCCAGCCAGGGGCGCAGCCGGCTGCCCATCAGCATGCCGAAGCGGTCCGCCTCCTGCTCCTCGGCCAGGGAGAAGTCGGTGCGCGCGGCCACCGGCCGGGTCCGGACTCCGGTCCGCGCGTCCGCGTCCGCCCCCGCCCTTCCCGCCGCCTCGGCCTCGGCCCGACGGCGGCTCATGTGCCAGACCTCGTGGCAGAGGATGACGATCTGGTGCCAGACGGCCGCGCGTTCGTCCACCACCACGTCGTCGTGGCTCTCGCGCTCCAGCCACAGTCCGCTCGCGGTGTGCGGCGGGAACGCCGCCCGGTGCACGACCACCTCCCGGCCCCGCCACGCACTGACGGAGGCGACGAGCGCGTCGAACAGCACTTCGGGATCGGCCGGCACGGCCACCCGGATGGGGTCGGTGAGGGCGTCAGCGAGACGCCGCATCTCCTTCCTGGTACGCACCGCTGTCTCCTCGTCCCCCCGGCCGTCCTCCGGTCACCCCAGCAATATGCCAAGACCCGGGCCCTGTGGGCCAGTTCCGCGGCAGGTCCCGGGCCGTCTCTCCGCTCTCCGGGAAACTCCTGCCCGCGATCCTGCCCAGGCCATTGACGGGAAAGCGCTTCCCACCTACGTTTCCCGTTCGAAGTTACGAGCGACATCCGAGATATCGAACGTCAACCATCGAACGGCGAACGACGACAGATGGGGCAGGGCATGGGACGACCTGGCCTGAATCGCAGGCACTTTCTGGCCGCGGCCGGCGGTCTGACGGTCGCGGGCAGCTTCGGCTTCGCGGGACTCGGCACCGGCGCCGACGCGCTCGCCTCCGGCGCGGACACCCGGGTGAGCTACTGGAACCTCTTCAGCGGCGGCGACGGCTACAACATGATCGCGATGCTGGACTCCTTCCGCAGGGACAACCCCGGCATCGACGTGGAGGACTCCACCCTCCAGTGGGGCAGCCCCTTCTACACCAAGCTCGCCATGGCCGCGGCCGGCAACCGCGCCCCCGACCTCGGCGTCATGCACCTCGGCCGCGTCACCGGCTTCTCGCCCGGCCGCCTCCTCGACCCCTGGGACCCCGCCCTGCTCACCAAGTACGGCGTGCGCGAGGAGGACTTCAACCCCGAGCTGTGGAAGCGCGCCGTCGTCGACGGCAAGCTCTACGCCCTCCCGCTCGACATCCACGTCCAGCTCTGCTTCTACCGCAAGGACGTGCTGAAGAAGGCGGGCCTGCTCGGCGAGGACGGCCGGATCGTGCCGGTCACCTCGACCGAAGAGTGGTTCGACGTGCTCAAGGAGGCCAGGAAGGCCACCGCGAAGGGGCTCCAGACCATCGGTCTGTGGCACAGCGACCAGAACTTCCAGTGGTGGTTCTTCGTCGCCTTCTACACCCAGCTCGGCGGCACCTGGTTCAACGACGCCAGGACCGACGTCACCTTCGACACCGACAAGGCCGTCCAGGTCCTGGAGTTCCTGCGCAAGCACGTCGCCGACGGCTACGCCGACCCCTCCTTCGGCGGCAACGCGGGCGCCGAACAGTTCGTCAACGGGGCCCCCTTCGCCTGGGAGGGCAACTGGTCCGTGCCGGTCTTCGACGCCGCGAAGCTCGACTACGGCGCCACCCCGCTGCCGCCCGTCTTCGGCAGGCGGGCCACGCACGCCGAGTCCCACTCCTTCGTCCTGCCGCACCAGGCCGGCCGCGGCGGCGCCACCAACGAGGGCGCGCACCGGCTCGCCGCCTACGTCGTCCAGCACGCCCGGCAGTGGGCGGCCGGCGGCCACATCCCCGCCCACACACCGACCCTGTCCACGGCCGCGTACCAGAAGCTGCAACCGCAGAACGAGTACGTGTCGGCCATGGACCACCAGGCCACCGAGCCCAAGGTGTGGTTCGCCGGGTCCACCGGCATCCTCGCCCAGCGCGTCGGCCCGGTCGTCGTCTCCTCGACCACGGGCTCCGCGAAGCCCGGGACCGCCGCCCGCCGGATGAAGAGCACGCTCGCCGAACTGCTCGCCATGAAGAACCCGATGGACGGCCGCACCGCCGCGCAGGGAGGTGCCACCGCATGACCGCCACCAGCGCCGAGACGATCGTCCGCCCGACGCGCGCGAGGACCGCCGCCGACAGCGCCGGCGTCCGCCGCCGGCAGGGCTTCCAGCACGGCGGCTGGTTCGTCGCCCCGTTCCTCGCCCTCTTCGCGCTCTTCGTGGTCTGGCCACTGCTGCGCGGCCTCTACCTCAGCTTCACCGACGCCAACATCTCCGGCGACAGCGCGCACTTCGTCGGCCTCGACAACTACCGCGAGGCCCTCAAAGACCCCCTGATGTGGGACGCGCTCGGCCACAGCGCGTACTTCACGCTGCTCGTCGTGCCCTGCATCACCGTCCTCGCCCTCCTCCTCGCGATGCTGGCCCACCACATCGAGCGCGGCAAGTGGCTGTGGCGGCTCTGCTTCTTCCTGCCGTTCCTGCTGCCGTCCACCGTCGCCGCCAACCTGTGGCAGTGGCTGTTCAACCCCGGCACCGGCATGATCAACCACGTCTTCGGCCTCGACACGCCCTGGCTGACCGACAAGTCGTACGCCATGCTCGCGGTCGTCATCACCACCCTGTGGTGGACCGTCGGCTTCAGCTTCCTGCTCTACCTCGCCGCGCTCCAGGGCATCCCCGCCCACCTCTACGAGGCCGCCAAGCTGGACGGCGCGAACGCCTGGCACCGCATCCTGCACATCACGCTGCCGATGCTGCGCAACATCACCGGCCTCGTCGTCGCCCTGCAGATACTCGCCTCGCTCCAGGTCTTCGACCAGGCCGTCGTCATGCAGGACTTCGGGCCCGGTCCGGAGAACTCGACGCGCACCTTCGTGCAGTACACGCTCGAACAGGGCTTCACCAGCTACCGCGTGGGCTACGCCTCCGCGATCTCCATCATCTTCTTCGTGCTCATCGCGGCCGTCGCCCTCGCCCGGATGTGGCTGCTGCGCAACCGTGAGGAGGGCGGCCGATGACCACCGCCGCACCGCCGGTCCGCACCCGCCCCCGCCGGGGATGGACCCCCGGCCAGATCGTGCTCACCCTGCTCGGCGCCGCCGTCTCCGCCCTCTTCCTCGCCCCGCTCGCCTGGGCGCTGTTCACCTCGCTCAAGTCGGAGACCGAGGCGGTCGAGGTGCCCACGCACTGGCTGCCGCACGACTGGACCGGCCAGGCCTGGACGGCCCTCTTCGAGACCGGCAACATCACCAACTGGTTCGTCAACTCGCTGGTCGTGTCCGTGTGCGTGACCACGATCGTGCTGCTGGTCGCCGCACTCGCCGGATACGGCTTCGCGCGCACCGAGTTCCGCGGCAAGGGCGTCCTGATGGGCGTGGTGATGGCGGGCCTCATGGTCTCGCCGGCCGTGCTCGGCGTCCCGCTGTTCACCACCGTCCAGCAGATGGGGATGGTCGACACCTACTGGGGCATGATCCTGCCGCAGTGCGCGCCCGCCGCGATGGTCTACATCCTCTACAAGTTCTTCCAGGGCATCCCGCGCGAGCTGGAGGAGGCCGCCTTCATCGACGGCGCGGGCCGCTGGCGCGTCTTCTTCACGATCATCGTGCCGCTGTCCCGCCCCTCGCTCGCGGCGGTCGGCATCTTCACCTTCATCAGCTCCTGGAACAACTTCCTGTGGCCCTACATGGTCACCAACAACCCGGACCTGATGACCATGCCCAACGGCATCGCGACCGTCATGAACTCCTACGGCATCCAGTGGGCCCAGCTCATGGCCGGCGGCCTGATGGCCGGCCTGCCGCTCATCGTCGTCTTCGTCTTCTTCCAGCGCCAGATCGTGGCGGGCGTCGCCCACACGGGCCTGGCCGGCCAGTAGCCCTCGCACTCCGTCCCGAAAGGAAAAGATGCGCCCCGCCCGCTTCACCCTCGACCCCGCCTTCACCGTCGGCGCCGTCAACCCCCGGCTCTTCGGCTCCTTCGTCGAACACCTCGGACGCTGCGTGTACACCGGCGTCTTCGAACCCGGCCACCCCACCGCGGACGCCGAGGGCCTGCGCCAGGACGTGCTGGACCTGGTCCGCGAACTCGGCGTCACCGCCGTCCGCTACCCCGGCGGCAACTTCGTCTCCGGCTACAAGTGGGAGGACTCCGTCGGCCCGGTGGAGGACCGCCCGCGCCGCCTCGACCTGGCCTGGCGCTCCACCGAGACCAACCGCTTCGGCCTCTCGGAGTACATCGCCTTCCTCAAGAAGATCGGCCCCCAGGCCGAACCCATGATGGCGGTCAACCTCGGCACCCGGGGCGTCGCGGAGGCCCTCGAACTCCAGGAGTACGCCAACCACCCCTCCGGCACGGCCCTGTCCGACCTGCGCGCCGAGCACGGCGACAAGGACCCCTTCGGCATCCGCCTGTGGTGCCTGGGCAACGAGATGGACGGCCCCTGGCAGACCGGCCACAAGACCGCCCAGGAGTACGGCCGCGTCGCCGCCGAGACGGCCCGCGCCATGCGCCAGATCGACCCGGACGTGGAACTGGTCGCCTGCGGTTCGTCGAGCCGGGCGATGGACACCTTCGCCGCCTGGGAGGCGACCGTCCTCCAGGAGACCTACGACCTGGTCGACCACATCTCCCTGCACGCCTACTACGAACCGCACGACGGCGACGTCGACTCCTTCCTCGCCTCCGCCGTGGACATGGAGTCGTTCATCGAGAGCGTCGTCGCCACCTGCGACCACGTCGGCGCCCGCCTCAAGTCCGAGAAGAGGATCAACCTCTCCTTCGACGAGTGGAACGTCTGGTACATGAGCCGGACCGAGGCCCAGGTGAGCGTCCTGGACTGGCCCGAGGCCCCCCGCATTCTCGAGGACAACTACAGCGTCCTGGACGCGGTCGTCTTCGGCTCGCTCCTGATCGCCCTGCTGCGGCACGCCGACCGCGTCACCGTCGCCTGCCTCGCCCAGCTCGTCAACGTCATCGCCCCCATCATGACCGAGCCGGGCGGCCCGGCCTGGCGCCAGACGACCTTCTTCCCCTTCTCCCAGGCCTCGAGGTACGGCCGCGGCGAGGTCCTCGACGTCCGCGTGGACTCCCCGACGTACGACACCGCGAAGTACGGCGAGGCCGACCTCCTGCACGCCACCGCCGTGCGCGCCGAGGACGGCTCGGTCACCGTCTTCGCCGTCAACCGCTCCCGCACCGAGGCCCTCCCGCTGGAGGTCGCCCTCGGCGGCCTGCACCTGACGGAGGTCGTCGAGCACAGCGCCCTCGCGGACGCCGACCCCGACGCGCGCAACACCCTCGCCGAGCCCGAGCGGGTCGTCCCGCACGCGGTGGACGGCACGGCCCTGGCCGACGGCAGGCTCACCGCCGCCCTGGAACCGCTGTCCTGGAACGTGATCCGGCTGCGCTGAGTCCCGCGCGTCCGGTCAGCCGCGGCGCCGGCCGGGGGAGGGGACGGGCTTCACCGGCACTCCTCCGGCCGCGCTGCCCAGCAGCTCCAGGCGCACCGGGCCGGGTGCGGGCGCCGTGTCGCCGTCGGACAGGACCGCGAGGGCCAGGGTGTTGGCGGCGGCGCGGGTGCGCAGGATGCCGTTCGGGAGGACGAAGGTGTGCGGGGCACCCCTTGCACCGCCCACGTTCGCGCCCAGGTTCCAGCCGTTCAGGAAGACCTGGACGCGCACGTCGTGGTCCGGGACACCGGTGCCGTCGAGGACCAGGCCGACGGAGGCGTCGGTCTCCGGCGGGACGTCCAGCCGGAACGTGGTCCGGTACCAGGTCACGCCCTGGCGCGCGTCCTCGTCCCGGGCGGCCGCCGGGGACCCCGGCTCCCACCCGCCGTCGTCGTACCCGGGCAGGTGCCAGCCGTGGCGCTCCCCGTACAGCCCGCCGTGGTTGAGCGGCCCGCGCACCGGGTCGGGGGCGGCCGCGCCGATGATCCGCCAGTGCGCGTCGGGCGAGGCGCCCTCGAAGCGGGCCGAGGTCAGACCGCGGGCCACCCGGTACGCGTCCTGGCCGTGCTGGGTGCGCCGGACCAGGACGGCCAGGACGGGCGCGGCGCCCTCGCCGGGCGCACGCGCCGACTCGCGCAGGGGTTCCGGCAGCCGGAACCGCGCCGTGGCCGTCCAGGTGCCCTTCCCGTCGCCCGCCCCGCCCGGCCGGTGGGTGCCCAGCGGCTCCCCGTCCAGCCAGGCCATCAGCAGCCCGTCGGCGCCCGTGCTGTACGCCAGGGACACCGACTCCAGGCCGGAGGCGCCGTCGAGGCGGGCGCGGTACCAGACGTCGCCGTAGTGGAAGCCGTAGTCGTCGGCGAAGAGCACGGGCTGCCCGTCGGGGACCGGTGTCGTGCTGTGCGAGGTGCGCCGGTCGGCGACCGTCCAGCCCTCGTCGCCGTAGTCGGGCCGCACCTCGAAGTTCTCGGTGCGCCGCCGCCAGCCGTCGAGCGCGGGCAGGGCCAGTCCGGGCACGCCCGGCAGCGGCCACACCGTCATCACGCTCAGGGCACGGCCCAGGCCCGACTGCACCCGCTCGCCGTTCCAGGCCACGTCGGTGATGCCGGGCGGTGCCCACACCTCCAGCTCCCGCTCCTCGACCGTGTCGCCGGTGAGCCGGATCACGGGACCGTCCAGGACGGCCTCGCGCAGCAGCTCGGGGCCGCGCACCAGGACCCGGCCCGACGGGGTCTCGTACGGCCACAGCCGCAGGGAGGCGTCGTCGTCGGCGAAGAGGAGGATCAGGGTGCGGTCGGTCTCGCCGCTGCGCACCCGCACCCGGGTCAGCCGGTCCTCCTTCAGCGGCACGATCACGTGCAGCTTGCCGTGGTCGAAGATCCAGGCGGCCTCCTCGTCCAGCCGGGTCGGCCACGGCTCGTTCGGACAGTCCAGGACCAGGTGCGCCGTCTCGCCGGCCCGCCCCACGAACGCGGCGATGTCCAGCTTCCCGACGCTCAGCGCCAGCATGGGCTGCACGGTGGCGTACGCGAGCTTGCGCCCGGCGCCCAGGTGGAGCCCGGTCGCCAGCAGCTTGGCGTCCCGGGCGGGCACGGTGACCTCCACCTCGGTCCCGCCCATCGGCACCGTCGAGGTGACGTCGGCCGCGGAGTCGTTGCGCAGGACGTACGCCTGGGCGCCGGTGTCCGGGTTGGCCAGGCGTTGCACCCGGATGCGGGCGTCCGCGGCCCGGATCGCCGGCGCCTCGGTCATCCGCGTGAAGTCCGGCACGTGGCGCAGCAGGTGGCCGAGCTGGTGGAGCGGCGCCAGCTTGTCCGTCGGGCGGCGCGCCTCGTCGATCGCCGCGGTCGGGTCGTACGCCGGTGCGGGCGCCGACGGCGCGGGCAGCCACCCCCACGAGGTGCCGCCGAACGCCATGTGGACGTTGTGCAGCGTGCTCCCGTGGGCCAGGCGGGCGAAGTGGAGCCGCCGCGCCTCGGCGGCGTCCCGGGTCCGTTCCGGCTCCTCCCAGGCGAGCGGGGAGTCGGCGTGCAGCACGGGCACCTCGACGGCGTCGGCGCGCAGCCGCTCGTGCAGGTGGTCCAGGTCGGCGCGCTCGGGGGTGTCGGCCCGGTAGAGCAGCACGGTGCCGGTGCCCCGGGTGAACTGGTGGCGGGCGACGATCGCGTTGACCCGGCTCAGCCACTCGTCGGCGTGACGCAGATACGCGGGGTCGGTGGTCCTGGCCCGCGCCCCGACGGCCGTCAGCCAGCCGGGCAGGCCCCCGGCGTCCACGTCCGCGCCGATGTACGGGCCGGGGTGCACGACCACGTACAGGCCGCACTCGGCGGCCGTGCGCAGGAACAGGTCGAGGTCGCGGACGCCGGTGAAGTCGTACGTGCCGGGGGCGGGGGAGTGCTGGTTCCAGGCGAGGCGGACGCTGACCGCGTTGTGGCCGTACGCCCGCATCTTCTGGAGCACGTCCCGCCACAGGGACGGGCTCGGCAGCCGGAACGGGTGCAGCTCGCCGGACCACAGCGCCAGCCGTCTGCCGTCCACCAGCAGGGAGTACCGGTCCAGGGCGACCCGGTGGCGCCGGCCGTCGGCGGCGGGCGGGCCGGGCGGCGGTCCGGTGGGCACGGGACCGGGTCCGCCGGGGTGGGGCAGCGCCGCGCTGCTCACACTGCCGCCGAGCGCGAGCCCGAGGACGGTGGTGCCCGCGAGGGCGCTGAACGCTCGTCTGCCGAGCCGGTGGGGCCTGCTGAGCTCCAAGGGAGCCTCTCCTGTTGCGCGCGGTGCCTCCGGTCCCGTGGCTGCGCGGGACCGCCTGTGCCGGGCCATTGTCCCAGCGGACGCCGGATGGACCGGCACACGGCCGCGGCGCGTGCGGACCGCACACATTTCTGGAGGGTCGGCCCCGCCCGCCGCCGCGCGCGGGGCACCCGCGCGCACGTGCTGGGAACAGGCCGGTGTGAATGGCCGGGAGAGCGTCTGTGCGCCCCCGGCGGGGCTTCCTACGATGCGACCGTTCCGTGAATGTCATGTGCACACCATGTGTGGATGGCGGACGCATTCAACGACCTCTCGTTCAACGGCATCTCGTTCCACCACATCCACCCCCCACCGACCGGATGGGAGACCCATGGCCACCGGCCTGCTCCTGAGCGGCACGATCGCCGCGCTCCTCACCTCCGCGCTGCCCGCGCAGCACCAGCCCTCCGGCGGGTTCGAGGACCCGCCCCCGGACAAAATCGTCATCAAGGTCGCCACGGTGAACGGCTCCGGCTGTCCGCAGGGCACGGCAGCGGTCGCCGTCTCCCAGGACAACACCGCCTTCACCGTCACCTACAGCGACTACCTCGCCCAGGCGGGCGGCGACTCCGCGCCCACCGACTTCCGCAAGAACTGCCAGCTCAACCTGCTCGTGCACGTCCCGCAGGGCTTCACCTACGCCGTCGCCAGCGCCGACTACCGCGGCTTCGCCGCCCTCCAGGCCGGCGCGAAGGGCACCCAGCGGGCCTCGTACTACTTCCAGGGCTCCCCGAACACGGAGTACCGCAGCCACCCCTTCGACGGCCCGTACGACGACAACTGGCAGGCCACCGACAGCACCGACTGGGCGCAGCTGGTGTGGGCGCCCTGCGGGGTCCAGCGCAACTTCAACATCAACACCGAGCTGCGGGTCGCCGCCGGGACGTCCGACCCCGGCCGGGTGAGCTTCATGACCATGGACTCGACGGACGGCGACATCAGCACCGTCTACCACCTGGCGTGGAAGGAGTGCCCGGAGTCCTGACCGGACCGCCGCGGGCCCCCTCGGGGTCACCTCGCGGCGGGCATACCGTCCGGCCGGCACAGCAGCGGCTTGTCCAGCTCGGCGCAGGGGCGGTGGCCCCGGGAGCGGATGATGTCCTTGCCGACCTCGTTGGCGAGGTAGCGCAGGAAGCCCGCCGCGATCGAGTCGGCCGGCGGTTCGCCGTAGGTGTAGGCGATCTCCGTCTGCCAGTACGGGTACGCCCCCTGGTCGGCGCCCTCCAGGGTGGCCGGGTAGCCGTCGATGCGGATCTGGTGGACGCCGTCGTGCGCGGCGGCGGCGCCGACCTCGCTGTGCCCCAGGGCGCCCGGGGTGGAGGCCACCGTGTCCAGCAGTGTCCCGGTGCCGCCCACCTCGCAGCGGCCCGGCCGGTCCCGGGCGAGCCCGGCGCAGTCCGCGGCGGTGACCGCGGGGAGGGGACGACCGTCGAGGACCTGCTGTTCCAGCGTGGTCCGGGTGCCCGAGCCGGGGTTGCGGCTGATCAGGTGGACGGGCACGTCGTTGCCCCTGACCTGGCTCCAGTTGGTGATCCTCCCGGCGTAGACGTCCCGCACCTGCTTCAGGGACAGGTCCTCGACTCCCGCGTCCTTGTGCACGACCAGGGTGAACAGGGACAGTGCGACGGGCCTCGGCAGCAGGCGCGGGCGGCCCTCGGACTTCGGCCCGTCGCTGAACGCCAGCCGGTCGCCCAGGCCCCGGCCGTCCGGGAGCCGTGCGTCCTCCCCGGCGCCGGCGAGGGTGTCGAGCCCGTCGACGCTGCCCTTGAAGGAGGTGGCGGTCAGCGGGATGTGCGCGTCCGGGCAGGTCCGCTCGTACTGCCGCGCGGCCTCCCGCAGCACCGGCGCGAAGGCCGTGGAACCCGACAGGTGCAGGGTCCCGGCGGCGCAGTCCAGCGGCGCGGCGACGGCGTCGTCGTCCCCGGCCAGGGTGAACGCGGACTGGGTGGCGCTCACCAGGATGAGCGACGCGAGCAGCCAGCGGACCTGCCGCGAGGCGAAGGGGTAGTACGCGGTCTTCTTGATGTTCCCGCCGCGCACCCCGCCGACGATCCCCGCGGTGACCTCCGGCTCGGGGAACTCCGGTTCGGTGAAGCCCTCCTCACGGTCCAGGACCGCGAGGACCTTGTAGTGGGTCCTGCGGTTGAGGATCACCTTGGGCAGCTTGACCTCCCTGCCCGTGGTCTCGAAGCCCTCGGCCCCCGGCACGAAGAAGGTGGGCGGGACCTGCGGGCTGCGCTCGGTGACGGTCATGCCGACCACCCGGCGGCCGGGGAAGGCGATGCGTATGCCCACGGGGTCGCTGGCGGGGGCGACGTAGTCGGCGGCGACCACGGGGCTCCAGCCGGCGTTCTCGATCCGCAGCAGGACGACCGAGGGATCGCGCAGGTTCGTACCGTCCCACTGCATGCGCTGCAACACCGTGGTGTCGGGCCCCGAGGCGGACGAGTCCCGGATCGTGGTGTCCAGCTGCACCCGGTACCCGAGCCGTTTGCGCCCCGCCAGCACGAACTCCCACAGCGCGGCCGCCACGGGCACGGCCAGGCCCAGGACGGCGGCCACGGACCCCCAGGACACACTCACGTCCGGCTCCCCCTCGGGACGGTGACACGGGAGGCCATGGTGGCGGCGGAGGGGGCGCGGCGGGTGCGGAGCCGGTGACTCCCCGACTCGAATTCACGCACGGGTCATCTTGGACACCCGGCGTTCTCCGGTCGTCAACCGCCGCCACCCGGGTTCAGCGCTCCGGCGACGGCCCGCCGGTGCTCATTGCGTGTCCTCGTGCCCGCGCAGGTGGAGCGAGCGCAGCGCCACCTCGATGGCGAAGCGGTGGTCGGGGTCGGCGAGGCGGTCGCCCAGGTGGGTGTCCAGCGTCCGCAGCCGGTAGCGGACGGTCTGCGCGTGCACGCCCAGCATCTCGCCGACCTGCTCCGCGGGCGCCCGGGTGGACACGTGGACGCGGAGGGTCTCGACGAGCCGGTCGCGGCGCCTGGCCGGCAGGTCGTCGAGCGGGGCCAGCTCGCGGGCCGCGATGCGGTCGACGAGGGCGGGGTCGGACAGCAGCCACAGGGTCGTCAGGTGATCCTCGCAGCGGACCAGCGGAGCCTCGGGTATGACATCGTCGTCAACGAGCTGGAGCACGCGGCGGGCCCAGCGGACGGAGTCGGCGGCCTGGGTGATCGGCACGGTCAGGCCCACCGCGGCGCGGGTGCCGGCCAGGGCTGCGGCGATCATGTCGAGGCGGGCGGGGGTGGCGTCGCCGGGCACGAGCAGGTGCGGCTGCGGTATGTCCAGGTCGGCGAGGACGTCCCGGTCCAGGCCCGCCTGGATGTGCTCCGGCGCCGGGGACCGCAGGGCGACGAGGAAGCACGTGCGGGGCAGCTCCCAGGCGGCGGCCTTGCACAGTTCGGACACGGCCGTGCGGGGCAGCGGCGCGGCGGCCAGCAGGAAGTGCAGTAACTGTCTTCGTAACGCGGACTCCTCGGAGGCGGCCCGCTCCCGCACCTCCGCGTACCCCTCGCGGGTGATCGACTCCAGCTCCTCGACGTAGGCGAACAGGGCGTCGGCGAAGGCGAGGATCAGCGAGGGGGAGAGGCTGTACTGGCGGCCCAGTGTCTTGGCCCGGCGCAGCGCGATACGGGCGCCGAGCCGGTAGGCGCCCTGAAGGACCTCCAGGTCGCGGCCCTCGTAGGCCTCCACCCGGCCGAACCTGCGCAGCAGTTCGTCCCGCAGCTCCGAGCTGCTCGAGGGGTCGGCCACCCGGTCCACGAAGGCGGTCAGCGCCTGCTCGACGCCCTGGCGGATCGCGTCCCCGTCCGGGCCGTTGAGCAGCCTGCCGTAGACCGGATAGCTGCGGGTGACCTCGCTGCGTATCTCGTTCAGCAGCCCCGGGAGCAGGGGCCGCATGAAGGCCGCGAACTTCTTGGGGAGGGGGTCGAGCGGTTCACCGAGCACCGAGGGACGCGCGATTGAGGGCATGAGTGATCCCTTGCCGTCGACATGTCCGGTGGGGCGGACCGGCCGGGCCCCGCCCTCGGCGGGCGGTGCCTGGACCGGTCTCCCGGGCGTTCACCGGTCTGGCAAAGCTGAAGGTAAATCAACTTTGTTGTGTTGTACATCTCTTGGGGAGGAATCGTGTCCCGGTTGTGTGTGTCTTTGGCTGTTACTCGACGGCGGAGTGCCAGTTCTCGGCCAGGACCTTGCCGGCGTCGGGGACGACGGTCCCGGGCGCGTTGAGCCCGGTGAGGTGGGTCCGGGTGTCGTCGAGCGTGACGCTGTTGTTCCCGGCGGCGGAGGGCAGCCCGGTCTTCGCGTTCACCGCGGCGTTGATCAGGCCGACGTTCAGGCCGCAGCCGGTGGCGCCGGGCACCGCGAAGGTGCTGTCGTTCTGCGTGGCGCCGGTGAGGTTGATCCGGCTCATCTCGCCGGCCGGGTCCACGGTGCCGTCGCCCTGGAAGAAGGTCATGCCGAACTCGGGGTAGTTGCGGTTCTCCGGGCGCAGCACGATCGGGTTGGCGGCCGTCCCGATGTAGCAGTTGTCGCCGAGGAGCGGGTTCTCCAGGTGGATGCGGACCGGCAGGGCGACGATGGGCAGGTCGGTGAGGGCGCCCGCGGTCTGGTCGAAGGCGTAGGGCGCGCCGACCGACTCCATGGTCGCGGTGATCTTGTTGAGGCTGGAGTTCTCCAGCGACTCGCAGATACCCGTGATGATGAAGATGTCGCTCGGGCACATGAGGCCGAGCAGTCCGCCGGGCACGGTGGCGGGCTCGGCGACCAGCGCGCCGGAGGCGGGGGCGACCACGGTGCTGGTGCCGTCCGCGTTCTGGACGACGCCCATCTGGAGGTTGGTTCTGCCGGTCGTCACGGTGGTGTCGCCCAGCTTGATGGTGCCGCTCGCCGAGGTGGACACCACGCACTGCGGGGTCCGGTCGAAGCCGTCGGCGTTCAGCATCGCGGGGGCGTCCACGGGACAGCGGGTGAAGGGGGCCCACTCGCCGTTCAGCGCGGGGCCGGCGGCGGTCGCCGTGCCCAGCGAGGCGACGGCGCCGAGCGCGGTCAGCGCGGACACGGTGGCGAGCCGGGTGCGGGTGGAGATCGGGGGCATGGTGGTGGCCTTCCGGGGAGTCGGGGGGCAGGGCGGGTCAGTGTTCGGCGACGGGGATCTCGTAGGGCTGGAGGTCCTCGGTGCACTGGCCTTCGTTGGTCGGGCTCGGGAACACGGGGGCGGCGATCGCGCACGTCTGGCCCTGGACCTGCTTGATGAGGTTGCCGGGACCGGAGACGGAGGCGGTGAGCAGGCGGTCGAGGTCCTCGCCGTCGGTGCCGCAGCCGGTGAAGGCGGGGATGGTCGCCTCGCCGGACAGCACGCCGCCGCTGAGGAGCAGATAGCCGGTGGCCGGCTGGCCGATGAGCAGCTCGCCCCGGCCGTACAGGACCAGGTGGTCACCGGGGAAGTTCGCGGGGTCCGGGTCCTCGGAGACGAGGGACGTCTCGGTCCGGCACTCGGAACCGACGTCCAGGGGTGTCCCGTTGACCTCCAGATCCAGCACGTGCAGGACCAGCGGGGCCCGGACGTAGGTGTCCGTGGTGGTGGAGAAGTCGGTCATGCTCATCTTCATGCGGGAGTCGATCCGCATCGTGTCCGTCTGCTCCAGCACCATGGTGGCCTTCACCGGGGCGAAGTCGAAGGACAGGAAGGTCGCTTCGAACGGCGGCGTCTGCCTGCGCTCCTGGTAGTGGAAGTTCGCGTACGACACGGTGTCGAAGATCAGGTAGTCCGGATCGGGGGGACCCGGCACGGGAATGCCCTGCTCGATCAGCACGCAGGACGGCGGGAGGTACGCGGCGCCCTTCATCTTCTTCACGTTGGCGTAGCCGGTGACGTACGCGTTGAGCGACACGTCCGTGGGCGGGTGCTGCTCGTCGTAGCGGCACGGCGGGACCTCGTCGCGGTCGACGGCGGTGCCGGGGGTGTTCTCCAGCACCTTCGGCGACCGCTCCGACTGCCGTTCCGCCTCGCGGTCGCCCGGCCCGTCCGGCCGTCCGTCGTCCGGCGCCCCGGAGGTTCCGGCCGGTCCCGACGGGGACGGCGAGGACGGCGAGCCGCTCGGTGCCGCGGTGCCCGTGCCGACGGGCACGGTGGCCAGCAGCCCCCGGCCGGGAGCGTCCTCGGCGAGGGCGCAGTCGACGGTCAGCGAGCCGGGGCCCGCGGTGGCCGCATCGGTGGCGGTCCCGTCCGCCGCCTCGAGGGCCAGGTCGATCGCGAGGGCGCCCGCGGAGAACGTCAGGTCGCCGTCGCCGCGGCCGGCCACCGAGGGGACGTCTCCCTTCGTCACCAGCGTCAGCGGCCCCGACTCGGGCAGCGCGACCGGCTCGGCGCTTCCCCGCCAGGTCGCCGTGGCCGTGGCGGCGTTCTGGGCGACGCCGACGCCGAGCCGGGTGGCCGCCCGTACCCCGGCCGCGTCGCGTGCGGCCAGGTCGGCGACCGCCTGGTCCGGGAGCTCCACGGTGGTGGTGACGCCGGTCGGCGTGAACGCCTCACCCGCCAGGGCCCGTTCCGGGAACTCCGCCGAGACCCGCACCGTCGCGGGCAGCGGCCCCGAAGGCAGGGTGCAGACGTAGGGGAGTTCGGCCTCGACCTGCTGGGTGCCCGAGGCCGAGGCGGTCGTCGGGACCAGGGCGGCGAGCACCACGAAGGCGGCGATCGACGTGGTCCGGGCGCGGGCCCGGGCCCGGGTCCGCGACGGGCGCGGGGCGGCGGCTGGCTTGGCTTTCATGCGACTCCGCTCGGACGGCTCGGAAGGGTGGCCGGTCTTCTCCGGGCCCGGTGTACGGCCCGCGAACGCCCGACCGGGGGTACCGGCCGGGCGGACGTGGCTGACCGGCGGCCTACGGGTTGGAGCCGACGATGGTCGGGATGACGCTGGAGCCCGCGACCTTGACGGCGTAGTTGCCCTTGAACGTGGGCTTGGTGGCGGTCGTGACGATCGCACCGCAGTTGACGGGGTTGGTGACCACCAGTTCACCGGCGGTGCTGTTGATCGCCAGGATGCCGGTGGAGTTGGTGTAGGTGCCCGAGGCCTTGCCCGTCACGGTGAACTTGCAGGCGCCGGCGGTCACGTTGGCCTTGACGTTGCCGACGTAGCCCTTGGTGACGCCGGTGGAGGCGTTGTAGTCCACCCCGACGACGTCCCACGGGGTGACCGACGTGGTGGTGACGTTGCCCAGGACACTGGTGCACGGCGAGCCGGACGCACCGAAGTTCATGGTGGTGATGTCGGCGACGTCACCGGGGTTGCCGGTGGCGCTCGCCATCGAACCGGCCGCGTTCGAGGCCGTGCACGTCATGGGGATGGTGGCGGTCAGCACGATGTTGCCGACGTTCGTCGCCTGGAAGTTGGCCGGCGAGGGGTTGACGGTCCACACCGTGGAGGGCGCCGCCATGGACGGGGCGGCGGCGAGGCCCAGCGCTGACGCGGCCGCACACACCACGAGGGCCGACCTTCTCATGCTCTTCTTCATGGCTCGGGACTCTCCTTGAGGGTTGAGCTGCATTGGGCCGTGACGTTACTCGCGGGAAACATAGCCGAACAATGCGGCCGTCCATGATTCTTTGAAAAGTGGAACAAGCTGTTTCCGGGGTGAGTGAATCGCGATTCTCCTTAGTCACCGGCTGCCAAGGACGAGACGTGCGGACGACGTTGATCCACTTGCCCGGCGGTCGCCTGTGGCCGGGTCGAAATGCTCACCGGATGACAAGGTGCCGAGGGGTTTCTGTGCTTTCCCTGACAGGTTCCGGATGGCCGAAGTCGGTATCCCGGAAAACTCCGATTCCGGTGTTGCCCGCCGAGGTTACTCGGCCGTAACGTGCCGGTGCGGTGCTCGGTTCCAGGTCGGTGGCCCCCGTCGGCCGGAGCCATGGCGGACGCGTTCCGGCCCACCTCCTGTGCGGCCGGGGTGTCCGCCGGCGGGGTCCCGCGGGCTTCACACCCCCCGGAACCGCGAGACCCCGCCCTGTCTCCCCGGAGACAAGTACGGCGCGGGCAGGTTGTCTGCGCGGTGACAAGTTCCGCCGGGGCGCCGGAGATCGGCGCCGCACCCGTTGTCAGTGCGCTCCGGGCCGACTTAACGTGCGGGCCCGCGGCGCGAATCCGATGGACGTCCGCTGGAGGTGATATGGGAATCGAAGTAGTGGTCGAGGGTCTGACCAAGTCCTTCGGTAAGCAGAGCATCTGGCGGGACGTGTCGCTCACTCTTCCGGCCGGGGAGGTCAGCGTGATGCTGGGCCCGTCCGGAACCGGTAAGACCGTTTTCCTGAAGTCGCTCATAGGGCTGCTCAAGCCCGAGCAGGGCCGTGTCCTCATCAATGGGGTGGACATGGTGAACAGTCCGGAAAGGGACATCTACGAGACCCGGAAACTGTTCGGGCTCATGTTCCAGGACGGCGCGCTCTTCGGGTCCATGTCCCTTTTCGACAACATCGCCTTCCCGCTGCGCGAGCACACCCGCAAGAAGGAGTCCGAGATCCGCCGCATCGTCATGGAGCGGATCGAGGTCGTCGGGCTGCTGGGCGCGGAGGGGAAGCTTCCGGGAGAGATCAGCGGCGGCATGCGCAAGCGGGCGGGACTGGCCCGCGCGCTCGTCCTCGACCCGCAGATCATCCTGTGCGACGAACCGGACTCCGGGCTCGACCCGGTCCGCACCGCCTACATCTCGCAGTTGCTGATCGACCTGAACGCGCAGCTCGACGCGACGATGCTGATCGTCACCCACAACCTCGACATCGCCGCGACCGTGCCCGACAACATGGGGATGCTCTTCCTGCGCGAACTGGTCACCTTCGGCCCGCGCGAGGTGCTGCTCACCAGCGACGAGCCGGTCGTGTCCCAGTTCCTGGGCGGCCGGCGCGAGGGGCCCATCGGGATGTCCGAGGAGAAGGACGCGGCCACCCTCGCCGCCGAGGCGGACGCCGCCTCCGCCACCGAATCCGCAGGCCCCGCCGCGCCCCGGGTGATCGTCCCGCAGCTGGAGCCCTCGCCCGGCCTGCCGCCGCGCCAGGCCGTGGCTCGCCGGCGCCAGCGTGTCATGGGCATGATCGACACGCTGCCGCCCGCCGCGCGGTCCGCCATCCGGGACACCTACGCCAAGAGCTCCGAGGCGGCCACCCTGCCGATGCCCGCCGCCGGGAGCGGCGCGTGATCACCGGCGCGCTGCGGCAGACCGGGCGGCTCTTCGCGCTCGCCGCCGAAGTCGTCCGGGCCGTCTTCCGAAGACCCTTCCAGTTCCGCGAGTTCGTCGAGCAGTTCTGGTTCGTCGCCGGCGTGACCATCCTGCCCGCCGCCCTGGTCTCGATCCCGTTCGGCGCCGTCATCGCCCTCCAGGTCGGCTCCCTGACCGAGCAGCTCGGCGCCCAGTCGTTCACCGGCGGCGCCAGCGTCCTCGCCGTCGTCCAGCAGGCCAGCCCGCTCATCGTCGCGCTGCTCATCGCCGGCGCCGGCGGCTCGGCCATCTGCGCCGACCTCGGCTCCCGCAAGATCCGCGAGGAACTCGACGCCATGGAGGTCATGGGCGTCTCGCCCGTGCAGCGCCTGGTCGTGCCCCGGGTACTGGCCGCCATGGGCGTCGCGGTCCTGCTCAACGGCCTGGTCTCGGTCGTCGGCATCCTCGGCGGCTACTTCTTCAACGTCATCATGCAGGGCGGCACCCCCGGCGCCTACCTCTCCAGCTTCTCCGCCCTCGCCCAGCTGCCCGACCTCTACGTCAGCGAACTCAAGGCGCTGGTCTTCGGGTTCATCGCCGGCATCGTCGCCGCCTACCGCGGCCTCAACCCGCGCGGCGGCCCCAAGGGCGTCGGCGACGCCGTCAACCAGTCCGTCGTCATCACCTTCCTGCTGCTCTTCTTCGTCAACATGGTGATGACGGCCGTCTACCTCCAGATCGTCCCGCCGAAGGGAGGCTGAGGTCCGATGGCCTCCCCGCTCGTCTGGCTCGACCGCTCCGGCGACCAACTGCTCTTCTACGTCCGGGCCCTGCTGTGGGTCCCGCGGACCCTGCGCCGCTACCTCAAGGAGGTGCAGCGCCTGCTGGCCGAGGTGGCCTTCGGCTCCGGCGGCCTCGGCGTCATCGGCGGCACCATCGGCGTGATGATCGCGATGACCCTCTTCACCGGGACCGTCGTCGGAATCCAGGGCTACGCGGCCCTCGACCAGATCGGCACCGCCGCGTTCACCGGATTCGTCTCCGCCTACTTCAACACCCGCGAGATCGCCCCGCTCGTTGCCGGACTCGCCCTCTCCGCGACCGTCGGGGCCGGCTTCACCGCCCAGCTCGGCGCCATGCGCATCAACGAGGAGGTCGACGCCCTCGAGGGCATGGGCATCCGCTCCATGCCCTACCTCGTCACCACCCGCATCATCGCCGGCGTCGTCGCCATCATCCCGCTCTACGCCATCGGGCTGCTCTCCTCCTTCCTCGCCTCCCGCTACGTGACCGTCCTGTTCAACGGCCAGTCCCGGGGGACCTACGACCACTACTTCAACCTCTTCCTGTCCCCGACGGACGTGCTGCTCTCCGTCCTGAAAGTGCTGATCTTCAGCGTCATGGTGATCGTCGCCCACTGCTACTACGGCTACCGCGCCTCCGGCGGCCCCGCCGGTGTCGGCGTCGCCGTCGGCCGGTCCGTGCGCAACGCCATCGTGCTGATCAGCGTCACCGACTTCTTCCTGTCGCTGGCCCTGTGGGGCGCGACCACGACCGTGAAGGTGGCGGGGTGAGATGAGCCGACCCCGAGGAACGCGAAGGGCACGAGGGCAGGCGCTGCGCCGCCGGCTGGCCGGAGTGGTGTTCGTGCTGGTGCCCGCCCTGCTGATCTGGCTGGCCGTCGCCGTCTACGACAAGAAGTTCACCGACTCCGACCCGGTGGTCGTGGAGACCGGCAGCGCCGGCAACCAGATGCACCCCGGCGCCGAGGTGAAGCTGCGCGGCGTCGTCGTCGGCGAGGTCCGCGCCATCGACGCCACCGGCGACGGCGCCCGGCTCACCCTCGCCATGAAGCCCGGCACGCTGGACGACGTACCGTCCGACGTCCGCGCGCAGATGCTGCCCACCACCCTGTTCGGCGAGCGGTTCGTCGCCCTCGTACCGCCCGCGAGCCCCTCGCCCGAACCCCTGGCCGCCGGAGCCGTCGTCCCCCAGGACCGGTCCGCGAACGCCATCGAACTCCAGCAGGTCCTCGACAACGTGCTGCCGATGCTCACCGCCGTCCAGCCGCAGAAGCTCTCCGCGACCCTGTCCGCCGTCTCGCAGGCCCTCGAAGGGCGCGGGGAGCGCCTCGGCGACACACTCACCCTGCTGGACGAGCACCTGGCCGAGTTCAACCCCCACCTGCCCGCCCTCAACCGCGACCTCAAGGAACTCGTGAAGGTCAGCCACGTCTACGCGGACGCCGCGCCCGACATCGTCACGGCGCTCACCGACTTCACCACCACCAGCGGCACCCTCGCCGAGCAGGAGGCCGAACTCGCCGCCACCCTCGGCGCCACGACCCGGACGGCCGAGGACGTGACCGCCTTCCTGCGCAAGAACAAGGACAACATCATCCGGCTCGGCGACACCAGCCGCCCCACCCTGGAACTGCTCGCCGAGTACTCCTCCGCCTTCCCCTGCACCCTGCGCACCCTCGCCGAGTTCGTGCCGGCCATGGACAAGGCGCTCGGCAAGGGCACCGACCGGCCCGGCATCCACGTCGACGTCACCACCGTCGCCTCCCGCGGCGCCTACCGGCCGGGCCGCGACACCCCGGCGTACGACTCCGGCGGCGGCCCCCGCTGCCCCACCGTGCCCTACCTCGGCACCCTGCCCCGGCCCACCGCGCGGGCCGCCACGCCCGCCGCCGAGCAGGACCTCGGGCCCGCCAACTCCCCGCAGGAGAACGACCTCGTCAACGAACTGATCGCCCCCGGGGCCGGGGAGAGCCCCGCGGACCTGCCCGACTGGAGCAGCCTGCTCGTCGGCCCCGTCTACCGAGGTACGGAGGTGAACCTGCGATGACCGGTGCCGACCACGCGCACACCCGGCGCCGCCCGCTGACCGGACCGCTGCTCAAGTCCCTCGTCTTCGTGGTGGTCACCGCCCTCGCCACCACCGTCCTCGGTTTGAGCGTCGCCGGCACCAGTGCCGACTCCGGCACCGGCACCCGCTCCTACAAGGCCCTGTTCACCGACGTCACCGGGCTCATCGACGGCGACAGCGTGCGGATCTCCGGGGTGACGGTCGGCGAGGTCACCGACGTACGCGTCGTCAACAGGCGCACCGCCCAGGTCACCTTCAGCGTCCGCGACGACCGCACCCTGCCCCGCTCGACCACCGCCGCCGTGAAGTACCTCAACATGGTCGGCCAGCGCTACGTCTCCCTCGGCCGCGGCAGCGGCGACCTCACCGGCGCCCTGCCGGAGGGCGGCACCGTCCCGCTCGACCGCACCACACCCGCCCTCGACCTGACCCTGCTCTTCAACGGCTTCAAGCCGCTGTTCGAGGGCCTGTCCCCGAAGGACGTCAACGAACTCGCCGGATCGATCGTGCAGGTGCTCCAGGGCGAGGGCGCCACCGTGGACAGCCTGATCCGCCACATCGGCTCGCTGGGCACCACGATCGCCGCCAAGGACAAGGTGATCGGCCAGGTCGTCGAGAACCTCACCACCGTCCTGGACACCCTGAACGACCGCGAGGACGGCTTCGACGACCTCGTCGACACCCTCCAGAAGCTCGTCACCGGCTTCAACCAGGACCGCAAACCCCTCGGCAAGGCGGTCGCCGCCATGGGCGACCTGACCACCGTCACCGCCGGTCTCCTCGAGGACGGACGGGCGCCCCTCAAGAAGGACATCCGCGAACTGGGCCGGCTCTCCGCGAACCTCGGCGAGCACACCCCGCAGATCGAGGACTTCCTGGCGAAGAGCCCCGCCAAGATGACCGCGCTGACCCGGCTGTCCTCCTACGGATCGTGGTTCAACCTCTACCTCTGCGAGGCGCGCGTGAGCGGAGTGACCACCTCCGACGGCTCGAAGCCGCCCACCGGCATCGCGATCACCGAATCGAGGTGCCGCGGATGAAGCGCCCCCGCCCCCGTATCAAGCCGGTGAAGGAACGCAACCCCGTCGCCGTCGGCGTCGCCGGACTGCTCGTCCTCACCCTGATCGCCCTCCTCGCCTACAACGTCGACCGGCTCCCCTTCGGCGGCGGCACCACCTACAGCGCCGACTTCTCCGAGTCCGCCGGCCTGGACGAGGGCGACGAGGTGCGCATCGCCGGCGTCAAGGTCGGACAGGTCACCGGCGTCGCGCTCGACGGCGCCAAGGTCAAGGTCAGCTTCGAGGTGGAGGACGCCTGGCTCGGCGACCGCACCACCGCCGCCATCGCCATCAAGACCGTCCTCGGCGACAAGTACCTCGCGCTCGACCCGCTCGGCTCCGCCCGCCAGGACCCCGCCGCCCGCATCCCGCTCGCCCGCACCACCTCCCCCTACGACGTGACCCAGGCCTTCCAGGACCTCAGCGGCACCGTCGACGCCATCGACACCGGGAAGCTCGCGGAGAGCTTCGAGACCATCACCGACACCTTCAAGGACTCACCGCCGCACGTGCGCAAGGCCGCCACCGGACTGTCCGACCTGTCGAAGTCGATCTCCAAGCGCGACGCGAAACTCTCCGAACTCCTCAAGGGCAGCGCGCAGTTCACCAAGACGCTGGAGAACAACAAATCCAGCTTCGAGACCCTCATCGAGGACGGCGGCCCGCTGCTCGGCGAACTCCGCGACCGCCGCACCGCCATCAGCGCCCTGCTCAAGGGCAGCCAGGACCTCGGCACCGAACTCGGCGGCCTCGTCAAGGACAACGAGAAGCAGCTCGGCCCCACCCTCAAGGCGCTCGGCCGGGTCACCACCGTCCTGGAGAAGAACAACACCCGGCTCGGCGAGACCCTCGCACTCGTCGGCCCGTACTACCGCCTGGTCGGCAACACCCTGGGCAACGGCCGCTGGTTCGACAGCTATCTGTGCGGCGTCGTGCCCCGTGCGTATCTGCCCGAGACCTCCCAGCCCGAGACCGGATGCCTGCCGCCGAAACAGCCGGCGGCCGCCCAGGGGAGCGGTGAGCGATGACCCGACGCCGGAAGATCCTCACCGCGGTGCTCGCCCTCGTGGTGCTCGCCGCCGGCGGCCTGGCAGCCACCCGGGCCCTCGAACCCGACGGCACCCGCGTCACCGCCTACTTCGACCGCGCCATCGGCGTCTACGCCGGATCCGACCTGCGCATCCTCGGAGTACGGGTCGGCGAGGTGGAGTCGGTGGACCCCGAGGGCACCCGGGTCCGCGTCGGCCTCCGCCTGGACGACGGGATCAAGGTCCCCGAGGACGCGCGGGCCGTCGTCGTCGCGCCGAGCGTCGTCGCCGACCGCTACGTCCAGCTCACCCCCGCCTACCGCAAGGGCCCCGCCCTCGCCGACGGCGCCGTCCTGCCCGCCGCCCGCAACCGCGTCCCCGTCGAGATCGACCAGATCTACGACTCCCTCACCGAACTCGGCGACGCCCTCGGCCCGGACGGCGCCAACGCCGACGGCGCCCTGTCCGACCTGCTGAGGACCGGCGCCGGCAACCTCGACGGCAACGGCGAGGCCATCGGCGACAGCGTCGAGCAGTTCGGCAAGGCCGCCAAGACCCTCGACGGCAGCAGCGGCGACCTGTTCAAGACGCTCGGCAGCCTCCAGACCTTCACCACCATGCTCAAGAACAAGGACACCGACGTGCGCACCGCGCAGGAACGCCTGGACGAGGTCGTCAGCTTCTTCGCCGACAACAAGGACGACCTCACCGGCGCGCTGGAGGAACTCGGCAAGGCCCTCGGCCAGGTCAAGACCTTCATCGAGGACAACCGGGGCGAGCTGAAGAAGAACGTCGACCGGCTCGTCCCCATCACGCAGACCCTGGTCGAGCAACGGGCCTCGCTGGCCGAGGCACTGGACGTGGCACCCCTCGCCGCCGGCAACGTCGTCAACGCCTACAACCCCGACACCCGCACCCTCGACGGCCGCGCCAACCTCAACGAGATCAGCAGCGGCGGCCCGCTGCTCCCGCTGCCGGTGGCCGGGACGGAGAAGGGGGACGGCCGATGAGGCGCGCGACGCTCCCCGGGGGCCGGGTGGCCGGTCTCACCGCCGGCGGACTGGTCGCCCTCGGCCTCGCCCTCGCCCTCACCCTCGGCGGGGTCCCGGCCGGCGTGCCGGGCTTCGACGGCATCGAGGACCTGCCGCTGCCCGGCGGCGCCGACCTCGGCGACCACCCCTACACCGTCACCGCGGAACTCCAGGACGTACTGAGCCTGGTCCCGCACGCCGCCGTGCGGGTCAACGACGTCGCCGTCGGCCGGATCACCGGCATCGAACTCGGCGAGGACGACTGGACGGCCCGCGTCACCATGGAGATCAACGGCAAGGTGCGGCTGCCCGCCGACGCCACCGCACGGCTCGAACAGTCCAGCCTGCTCGGCGAGAAGTACGTCCAGCTCGCCGCGCCCGCCAAGGACTCCGGAGCCGGCCGGCTGACCGACGGCAGCGTCATCCCGCTGGCCCGCACCAGCCGCAACACCGAGGTCGAAGAGGTGTTCGGCGCGCTGTCCCTGCTCCTCAACGGCGGCGGCGTCAACCAGCTCAAGACCATCACCCGGGAACTGAACGCGGCGCTCGGCGGCCGCGAACCGGAGGTCCGCTCCATGCTGAAACGGGTCAACACCCTGGTCGGCGACCTCGACGACCACCGGGGGGACATCACCGACGCCCTCGACGCGGTCAACCGGCTCTCCTCCACCCTCGCCCACCGCAAGGAGGACGTCGGCACCGTCCTCACCGACCTCTCGCCGGGACTGAAGACGCTGGAGAAGCAGCGCGGCTCCCTGCTGACCATGCTGCGTTCCCTCGACACGCTCTCCGGCGTCGCCGTCTCCACCATCGACGCGAGCAAGGACGACATGATCGCCGACCTCAAGGCCGTCGCGCCGACGCTGAAGGCGCTCGCCGACGCGGGCACGGACCTGCCCGACTCGCTCCAGGTGCTGCTGACGTACCCGTTCACCGACGAGGTGCTGCGCGGGGTGAAGGGCGACTACCTCAACACGTACCTGAGCATGGTCGCCGTACCCGGCACCCAGGTGATCCCGCCGCTCGTCCCCGAGGACATGCCGTCGCCCGCCTCCTCGCCCCTGTCGCTGCCCTCCGTGTCCGCAACCGGAGGTGAGCACGGGTGATCACCCTCGCCGTACGGCTGAAGAACCTCGCCTTCCTGCTCATCGCCGTCCTCGCCCTCGCCTACCTCGGCATCCGCTACGCCGACCTCGGCCGGTACGTCGGCGTCGCCGACTACTACACCGTGGACGTGCAACTCCCGCGCACCGGCGGACTGTTCACACACTCCGACGTCACCTACCGGGGCGTCTCGGTGGGCCGCGTCGGACCGATCGACCTCACCGCCGAGGGCGTCGTCGCCGAACTGCGCATCAAGAAGTCCGCGCCCCGCATCCCCGCCGACACCAAGGCCGTCGTCGCCGGGCTCTCCGCCGTCGGCGAGCAGTACATCGACCTGCGGCCCGAGAGCGACGGCTCCCCCTACCTCGCCGACGGCACCCGCATCGAACAGGCCGACACCCAGGTGCCCGCACCCGTCACCGACGTCCTCACCAGCGTCGACGACCTCGTCGGCTCGGTCCCGCTGGAGGACCTGCGCACGGTCGTCGACGAGTTCGGCAAGGCCTTCGAAGGCCACGGCGACGACCTCCAGGTGCTCCTCGACAGCGGCAGCGACTTCGTCGAGGCCGCCGACCGCGCCCTGCCCTCCACCACCCTGCTCATCAACGACGGCGAGACCGTCCTGCGCACCCAGGCCCAGGAGGCGCAGGCCATCCGCGACTTCGCCGTCGGCGCGAAGGACCTGGCCGCCGCCCTCAAGGGCTCCGACGCCGACCTGCGCCGCCTCCTCGCCGTCACCCCCGAGGCCGCCACCCAGGTCAGCGGTCTGCTGCGGGACCTCGACCCGAGCCTCGGCGTGGTCCTCGCCAACCTCCTCACCACCTCCGAGGTCGCCGTCACCCGGCAGCGCGGCATCGAGGAACTCCTCGTGAAGTACCCGGCGGCCGTCTCCGCCGGCGCCACCGCCGTCGACGGAGGGAAGCTGAACCTCGGCATGGCCGTGACCTTCTTCAGCCCCCTGCCCTGCACCGACGGATACGGCGCCACCCGCTACCGCAACGGCCTCGACCTCGGCACCGCTCCCGCCCTCAACACCGACGCCGCCTGCACCGCCCCGGCGTCGAGCGGCAAGAACGTGCGCGGCTCGGCCAACGCCCCGAAGGGCGGCGCGGTGCCCGACCCCGCCGAGCCCGGCTCCCTGCCCTCGGGCAGCGCCGGTACGCCCGCCCAGGGCGACGCCTCCCCGGCACTCCCCGGCGCGCTCGCCCTGCCCGGACAGAGCGGCGAGGCACCGGCCGGCCTCACCGGTCTCCTCGCCCCGGCCGGCACCGGGAGCACACGATGAGGCGGGCGCGGATCCTCACCGGGACGGGGCTCGCGCTGGCCCTCGCCTTCTGCGGCACCGGCGCGTGGACGTACACGCAGGCCCGCACCGACGACGCGCTCGCCCACGGCCGGGAACGGGACGAGGCGCTCTCCGACGGGCGGGAGGGCATCGCCGTACTCACCACGCTCGACGCCGCCACCCGGCAGAGCGCCGAACGGAGCATCCGGAACTGGCGCGACGTCTCCACCGGGCCGCTGCGCAAGGAACTCGGCGACACCGAGGCCAAGGCGGGGAGTTCGGCGCGCGGCACGGTCACCGAGGCCGCCCTCACCGCGCTCGACACGCGGTCCGGCACGGCCAAGCTCATCGCCACCGTCCGCGTCGAGGTCACCCCGGCCGGGGGTGCCGGGACCGCCGGAACGAAGAAGCCGGCCATCGACCGCAAGCGCCTGGAGGCGGTACTGGCCCGCACGGGCGAGGGGGAGTGGAAGGTGAGGGCGCTGAGCGCGGTGCCGGTCGCGGAGGAGAAGGGCGAGGAGCGATGACACCGACATGGCGGCTGCGCAGGAACGCGGCACCGGAGCCGCCCGGCACGGCGGACGAGACCGCCGAGCCCGAATCCGAGACCGCAGAGGCCGAAGCCGAAACCGCAGAGCCCGAAGCCGAAACCGCAGAGCCCGAAGCCGAGACCGCAGAGGCCGAGACCGAGGCAGAGACAGAGGCCGAGCCCGCGTCCGACGCCGACGGCCCCGAAGCCCCCGCCGTCCGCCCGCCGAACGGACGCCTGCGGAAGGCCGCCCTGGCGGGCACCGCCGCCGTCCTCGTCCTCGGCGGCTGCGGATTCCTCTACGGCGCCCACCAGTTGAGGTCGCAGGCGCCCGCCCGGAACCAGGCGCTCACCGACACCGAGGCCACCACCCGCGTCGCGGGCGACGTCGGCAACGCCCTCGCCCGGGTCTTCTCCTACACCCCGGACGGCACCGAGGCCGCCGAGCGCTCCGCGCGCACCGTCCTCGACGGCCGCGCCGCCCGCCAGTACGAGACCCTCTTCGCCCGCGTCCGCGACGACCTCACCGACCAGCGCGTCACCCTGAGCACCCGGGCCGTCCGCACCGGAGTGATCGAACTCGACGGCGACAAGGCCCGCCTGCTGGTCTTCCTCGACCAGACCTCCCACAGGGGCAAGGGGACGGGCAAGGGGACGGGCGAGGACAAGGCCGCGGCCACCACCGCGGCGGCCCAGCTCACGGTCACGGCCCGGCTCGAGGACGACCGGTGGCGGATCGTCGACATCAAGGCCCGCTGAGCATGCGCGGGAGACTGGAGAGCACCCCATGAAGAGCGCGGTCCGCCTCCCCGACGTCGGCCGCTTCCGGCCGCTCACGGCCCTGGCACTGGCCCTCACCCTCGTCGCGGGCGGCTTCGCAGCCTGGGCCGGCCAGGACTGGTACCGGGCGGCCCACGACGACCGGGCCGCGTACGCCGCCGAGCGGGACGCGGCGCTCTCCGCCGGGGAGCAGGCCGTGCAGAACCTCAACACGCTGGACCACCGTGAGCTGAAGCGCGGCCTCGACCTGTGGGCGTCGTCGACGACCGGCGAACTGCACGAACAACTGACCGCCGGCCGCGAAGAGTTCGCCACGCAGGTGAAGGAGGCCAGGACGGTGAGCACGGCGCGGGTGCTGTCCGGCGCCGTCACCGAACTCGACGACCGCGCCGGACGGGCCCGGGTGCTGGTCGCCCTGCGCGTCACCGTCGAGGCGGCCGACGGGGCGAAGACCGACAAGGACAGCCGCATGCTCGGCGAACTCACCCGGACCGACGGCCGGTGGAAGCTGAGCGCCCTCGGACAGGCACCCGTCGGCGGCACATCGACCGGCTGACCCGGTTCCGTACCGCGAAGCCGGCCGCAGCGAGGAGGACACCGCACCATGTCGACGACCCGTCACCACATCAACCGCCAGCGGCGCCGCCAGGCCCGCGAGACCCGGCCCGCCGCCTCCGCCGCCGACCCCACCACGGGCCCGGACCGCGCGCGCGGCGCCACGGCCGTCCTGGAGCCCACGAAGACCGCCGCCCCCGCCGGCGCGCCCACGGCCGGGGACGAGAAGAAGCCCGGCCGGGCCCGACCGCGCCGCCGCCCCCCGGTCCTCGCGCTGCTCTGCGCGCTGACGGTGCTCCTCGGCGGCTTCGCGGGCTGGGCGCACGCGGAGGCCGAAGGGCTCAGGTCCGAGCCCGCGCGGAGCAACACCGCACTGACCGACCTCGCCCGCACCAGCGAGATCAAGGGACAGGTGACCAAGGCCGTCGACCGCCTCTTCTCCTACGACCACGCCGACCCCGGAGCGCTGGACAAGGCGGCGAAGGACCTCCTGACCGGCAAGGCCGTCGACCAGCACCGCGAACTGCTCGCCGACGTCCGCGAGCGGGCCGACGCGCAGAAGGCGGTGATCACCACGACGGTCACCGAGAGCGCGGTCGAACGCATCGACGGCGACCGGGCCCGGGTCCTCGTCTACGCCGACCAGAGCAGCGTCGCCACCCGTGGCGACAAGAGCGGCACCAAAGCGGCGGCAGGGGACGAGAAGGCCGCGCAGGACGAGGGCGTGTACGCGGCGGCCATGCTCGCCGTCGACGTCGTACGCCGCGACGGACGCTGGCTGGTCTCCGCCCTCGACACCTTCGGCCGCTGACCCCCCATCCCCGACGGACCCGACAGGAGTGACGACCATGCCCGTACGCCGTGCCCGACGCCTGTATCGCGGGCGGACCCGCAAGGGACTGCGCACGACCGCCCTCGCGGTGGCGGCCATGGCGGCCCTCACCGCCTCCCAGGCCCCCGGCCTCACCGGGAACGCGAAGGACACCCACGCGGGACCGGCGGCCGACGACCCGGTCTCGCCGACGGCGGACACCCCCTTCGCGGAGCTCGCGCCCCCCGGCGACGGCTCGTACCACACCGAACTCCCGCCCCTGACGACGCGCGCCGGCGGCCCGGCGTCCCCCGCGCCCGCGCGGGCCGAGGTCCGCGCCCAGTCGGGCATCCCGGCCACCGTGCTGCGCGCCTACCGCGCCGCCGAGACGGCCGTCGGCCGGACGGACCCCGGCTGCCGGCTGCCCTGGGAACTGCTCGCGGCGATCGGCAAGGTCGAGTCCGGCCAGGCACGCGGCGGCGCGGTCGACCGGAACGGCACGACCCTGGGCCGTATCACCGGACCGCCCCTCGACGGGCGGGGCTTCGCCCTGATCCGGGACACCGACGGCGGCGCCCACGACGGCGACACGGTCTACGACCGGGCGGTGGGCCCGATGCAGTTCCTGCCCTCGACCTGGGCCCGCTGGGGCACGGACGGCAACGGCGACGGCCGCGCCGACCCGAACAACGTCTTCGACGCGGCGCTGGCGGCCGGGCACTACCTCTGCGCGGGCGACCGCGACCTGGGCCGGGGGGCCGACCTGGAGCGGGCGGTCCTCAGCTACAACAACTCGCGCGCCTACCTCGAAACGGTGCGGTACTGGCTGGAGTTCTACCGCCGGGGAGTCCACACCGTCCCGGACGGCGAGGGCGTCGTGCCGAAGAGCCCCGGCGCGGGCGGCGACACCCCGGCGACCGAGCCCGTCGACGGCGGAGGCGGCGGCAACGGCGGCAACGGCGGCGGCGGTGGCCACGGGGGCGGAGGCGCCGGCCAGGGCGTGGACGACGGCGTCGTCATCGGCCCGGACCCGACCACCACGCCGGGCGGCAGCCCCGGGCCGTCCCCGTCCCCCTCCCGGCCCGTCCCCTCCACGGGCCCGGACCCGTCCTCCCCGCCGCTGCCCCCGACGAGCCAGGGCCCCACCCCGCCACCGACCGGGACCCCCACCGAAGGCCCCACGGACCCTGAGGGCCCCACACCGGACCCGACCGACCCGAGCCCTTCACCGACCGCCACGGACGACTGCTCCGGGGGGCCGGGAACCGCGACCCCCGACCCCACGGCCTCCCCGACGGACGCACCCTGCCCGAGCCCGACGGCCACCTCGGCAGCCTCCGCCGAGCAGGACGCGTAGGAGCCGCCGGCGGGAGATCAGCCCGCCCGGCCCATCCCCGCCGCGTTCGGCCAGCCCGTCGCCGGGACCGACTCCAGGCCGTCGGTGCCCCGGACCTGGGCGGCCGTGAGCCCACCGCGGGCCGGGACGCCGGGCGGGGTCGGACCGAAGGACGCCGGATACGCGGCGGCCGGCGGGGCCGCGGGCACGGGCGTGGGCACGGGCGCCGGCACGGGCGCGGGCACGGGCTGCGGAACCGGAGCGGGCGCGGGCTGCTGCGGGACCGGTGCCGGGTGGGGGACCGGCACCGGTCCGGGGTACGGCGCCGGCTGGGGGACCGGCGCCGGGGGCGGCACGGCGGCCGCCGCCGGAGCGACGGGCACCGCGGCGGGCAGCGGTATGCCGGTGCCGGTGCCCGCCGCGGGAGCCGGAGCGGCGGCGAGCCCCGGGGCACCGGCACCGGCGGCCTGTGCGGTGATCGCGCGCATGCCGGAGCCGTTGGTCTCGTACATCAGCCGGTCCACCGCCGCCGTGCCCGAGCTGTAGCCGGTCCCTGTGGCCGGCCCGGGCACGGCGGCTCCCCTCCCGGCCCCGTAGAGCACCTGTTCCAGGCCGGACACCAGGCGACGCACGTCGGCCTGGGGGCGCACCACGAGACGCAGGAAGCGGCTGGACGAACCGATCTTGTTGCCGCACTCACGGACCAGCACCCGGTGCTCGGTGAGCATGCGGTCCCGCACGGCGGTCCCCTCGGCGCCCACGGGGAGGCGGACGAAGAGGAAGTTGCCCTGGGAGGGGTAGACGGTCAGACCGGGCAGCGAGGACAGCTGCGCGGCCATCTCCAGGCGGTCGCGCCGCACCTGGTGCAGGCTCTGCGCGTACTCGGGGCCGTGGTCGCGCAGCATGAACACCACGTGCTCCGCGAAGGAGTTGAGGTTCCACTTGGGCAGCATGCTCCGCACCCGGCCCGCGAGCGCCGGGTTGGCGACCAGGTAGCCGAAGCGGACGCCGTGCAGGCCGAAGTTCTTGCCGAGGCTGCGCAGGACGACGACGTTGGGGCGCAGCATCGCCTCCTGGACCACGCTGGGGTCCGTCTCGGCGTCGGCGAACTCCAGGAACGACTCGTCGACCACCACCAGGTCCCGGTCGGCCATCGTGTCCATGAACTGCACCAGCGCCTGCTTGTGCTGGTAGCCGCCGTCGGGGTTGTTCGGGTTGCAGACCACCACGGCCCGGGTGCCCCTGGCGCGGATGAACTCGGCGTACCGGCCGAGGTCGAGGGCGAAGCCGCCGGCCTCCTGGAGCGGGAACATGTCGACCCGTTTGCCGGTCTCCATGGACTGGTCGGTCCAGCGGCCGAAGGTGGGGACGGGGACGGCGAGGGACTCACGGACCAGCAGGTGGTCGATCCAGGTGATCAGCTCCGTGGAGCCGTTGCCCATCGCCACGCACTGCGGCGGCAGTTGGAGCAGGCTGCACAGTTCGGCGGTGATGGTGTCGGCGCTGCTCGGGTAGTAGGTGACGATGTCGCGCAGCCGGCCGGCCAGGTCCTCGAACATCGCCGGGGTGGGGAAGTACGGGTTGCAGGGGATGCAGAAGTCCACCGGCCCGGCGCCCGCCGCCTCGCCGCTCTCCCGCGTCAGCGCCGCCATCGACGGGCTGTGCGCCGCGGTGCTGCGGAACAACGAGGTGACGTTGCCGGACAAGTGGACCTCCGTAAGTGGGCGGCCCGTGCGGGGGACACGGGCCGCCCCTGTATACGGAGGCGGACGGGGCACCGTTCAACGCGTGTGAAGGAAATGTGCACGCCCGCTGCCGTGGCCTGCCGACTACGCGTCGAACGAGTGCACCGTCGAGGTCCGGTACGTCTCGCCGGGCCGCAGCACGGTCGACGGGAACGACGGGTGGTTCGGCGAGTCCGGGAAGTGCTGGGTCTCCAGGCACAGGGCGTCGCCCTGGCGGTAGAGGGAGCCGCCGGTGCCGGTCAGGGTGCCGTCGAGGAAGTTGCCCGAGTAGAACTGGAGCCCGGGCTGGTCGGTGGCGATGCGCAGGGTGCGCCCGGAGGCGTGCTCGCGCAGGGTGGCGATGTGCTCGGGGCGGTCGGTGATGCCCTTGTCGAGCACCCAGTTGTGGTCGAAGCCCTTGGCGGTGACCAGTTGCGGGTGGGCGTCCCGGATGTCGCGGCCGACCGGCTTGCCCCGGCGGAAGTCGAAGGGCGTGCCGGCCACCCGGGCCAGCTCGCCGGTGGGGATCAGGCCCGCGTCGGTGGGCGTGAAGCGGGAGGCGGCGATCGCGAGTTCGTGGTCCTCGATCGTGCCGCTGCCCTCGCCGGCCAGGTTCCAGTAGACGTGGCTGGTGAGGTTGACGACGGTGGCCCGGTCGGTGGTGGCCTCGTAGTCGACGCGCCAGTCGCCGCGCCGGGTCAGGGTGTACGTCACCTTCGCCCTGAGCGTGCCCGGGTAGCCCATCTCGCCGTCGACGCTGACGTAGTGGAGCACCAGACCGGTGTCGGAGCCCCGGGTGAAGGGCTCGACGTCCCACACGCGGTAGTCGAAGCCGAGGGCGCCGCCGTGCAGGGAGTTCTCCCCGTCGTTGACGGAGAGCTGGTAGGTGGTGCCGTCCAGGGTGAAGCGGCCCTTGGCGATGCGGTTGCCGTACCGTCCGATGAGGGCGCCGAAGTGCGGGCTGCGGGCCACGTAGTCGTCGAGGTTGTCGAAGCCCAGTGAGACGTTCGCGTAGCGGCCCCGACGGTCCGGGACCTCCAGGGACTGGACGACGCCCCCGTAGGACAGCACCTTCATCCGCGTGCCGCCGTTCTCCAGCGACCAGCGGTACACCTTCGTCCCGTCGGCGAGCCTGCCGAAGAGTTCCTTCACCGGTTTCCTGCCTCCCGACGCGTACGCCGTGCCGCCGACCGCGGTGGCGGCGACGCCGGCCGCGGCCGCCGACGCGATGACCGTCCGTCTGCTCAGTTCCATACGTGCGGCTCCTGTACTTCCGTGAGAAGAAGCGGGCCCCGCCGTGAGTGGCGGGGCCCGAGATCCGTTACGAACCGACCCTGCGCTTGTTCCAGACGTCGAACCCGACGGCGGCCAGCAGCACCGCGCCCTTGATGACCTGCTGCCAGTCGGTGCCGATGCCGACGAGGTTCATGCCGTTGTTCAGCACGCCGAGGACCAGGCCACCGATGATCGCGCCGAGGACCGTGCCGACGCCGCCGCTCATCGAGGCGCCGCCGATGAAGGAGGCGGCGATGGCCTCCAGTTCGAAGTTGAGGCCCGCCTTCGGCGAGGCCGCGTTGAAGCGGGCGGCGAAGACCAGCCCCGCCAGGGCCGCGAGCATGCCCATGTTCAGGAAGACCAGGAAGGTGACCTTCTTGTCCTTCACGCCCGACAGCTTGGCCGCGGGCAGGTTGCCGCCGATGGCGTAGATGTGGCGGCCGATGATCGCGTTGCGCATCAGGTAGCCGAAGCCGACCACCAGCACGCCCAGGATGAGCAGCACGATCGGCGCGCCCTTGTAGCTGGCCAGCAGCAGCGTGACCACGAGGATCGCGGCGACCAGCGCGACCAGCTTGAGCAGGAACAGCTTGACCGGCGGCACGTCGAGGGAGAACTCCTGCTGCCGCTTGCGGTCGCGGACCTCCTGGTACACCACGAAGGCGATCAGGGCGAAGCCCAGCAGCAGGGTGAGGTTGTGGTAGTTGGTGTTCGGTCCCACCTCGGGCAGGAAGCCGTTGGCGATCTTCTGAAGGTCCTTGGGGAACGGGCCGAGGGTCTGGCCCTTGAGGAAGATCTCCGTCAGACCGCGGAAGAGCAGCATGCCCGCGAGGGTCACGATGAACGACGGTATGCCGAGATAGGCGATGAAGAACCCCTGCACGGAGCCGGCGGCGGCGCCGATGGCCAGGCACAGGATCACCGCCACCGGCCAGGGCAGGTCGTTCCTGACCATCAGGACGGCCGCCGTCGCGCCGACGAACGCGGTCAGTGAGCCCACCGACAGGTCGATGTGGCCCGCGATGATGACGAGCATCATGCCGATCGCGAGGATCAGGATGTAGCTGTTCTGCAGCACCAGGTTGGAGACGTTGCGCGGCAGCAGCAGGTCGCCGTCGGACCACACGGCGAACAGCACCACGATCAGGCCGAGGGCCATCAGCATGCCGTACTGGCGCATGTTGCGGCGCATGCCGTCGAGCATCAGGTGCAGCAGGCCGCCGCCGGAGGCCGGTCCCTTGCCGCCGGGCGGTGCCGGTGCGGGAGTCTTGGCGGTCAGGTCCGTACTCATCGGCTTACCTCTTCGCCCTTCAGGGTCTTCTGGTCCTGCTTGTCCTTCGTCATCTGCCGCATCAGGGCCTCCTGCGAGGCCTCGGCCCGCGAGAACTCACCCGTCAGCCGTCCCGCGGCCATCGTGTAGATGCGGTCGCACATGCCGAGCAGCTCCGGCAGTTCGGAGGAGATGAACACGACCGCCTTGCCCTCGGCCGCCAGGCGGTCGATGACCGTGTAGATCTCGTACTTGGCGCCCACGTCGATGCCGCGCGTGGGCTCGTCCAGGATCAGCACCTCGGGACCCGCGAAGATCCACTTGCTGAGGACGACCTTCTGCTGGTTGCCGCCGGACAGCTTGCCGACCGGCTCGAAGACGGTCGGCGCCTTGATGTTCATCGACTTGCGGTAGTCCTCGGCGACCTGCTGCTCACCGTGCTCGTCGACCACGCCCCGCTTGGAGACCTTGCCCAGCGCGGTCAGCGAGATGTTCCGGTTGATGGTGTCGATGAGGTTGAGGCCGTAGTGCTTGCGGTCCTCGGTGACGTAGGCGATCCCGTGCTTGACCGCCTCGGGGACGGTCTTCGTACGGATTTCCCTGCCGTCCCTGAGGACCGTGCCGCCCGCGTGCCGGCCGTAGGTGCGGCCGAAGACGCTCATCGCCAGCTCGGTGCGGCCCGCGCCCATGAGCCCGGCGATGCCGACGATCTCGCCCCGCCGCACCTCGATCGAGACGTCGTCGACGACCTTGCGCTGCTGGTCGATGGGGTGGTGCACGGTCCAGTTGCGGATCTCCAGGGCCGGAGCCGTGCCCTCCTCGGGCTGGTGCGGGGTCCGGTCCGGGAAGCGGTTCTCCAGGTCGCGGCCGACCATGCCGCTGATGATCCGGTCCTCGGTCGTCTCCGCCGCCTTCACGTCGAGCGTCTCGATGGAGCGCCCGTCGCGGATGATGGTGACCGAGTCGGCGACCCGACGGATCTCGTTCAGCTTGTGCGAGATGATGATCGAGGTGATGCCCTGCTCCTTCAACTGAAGGATCAGGTCGAGGAGTTTGCCGCTGTCCTCGTCGTTGAGCGCCGCCGTCGGCTCGTCGAGGATGAGCAGCTTCACCTTCTTCGACAGCGCCTTGGCGATCTCCACCAGCTGCTGCTTGCCCACGCCGATGTCGGCGACGCGGGTCTCGGGGTGCTCGTCGAGACCGACCCGGCGCAGCAGTTCGGTGGCGTGCTTGAGGGTGTCGTTCCAGTTGATCAGTCCGCGCTTGGCGTGCTCGTTGCCGAGGAAGATGTTCTCCGCGATGGAGAGGTACGGCACCAGCGCCAGCTCCTGGTGGATGATCACGATGCCGTGCTGTTCGCTCGCCCGGATGTCCTTGAACCGGCAGGTCTCGCCCTCGAAGAGGACGTCGCCCTCGTAACTGCCGTGCGGGTGGACTCCGGAGAGCACCTTCATCAGGGTGGACTTGCCGGCGCCGTTCTCCCCGCAGATGGCGTGGACCTCGCCCTGGCGAACGGTCAGCGTGACGTCCGACAGCGCTTTGACACCGGGAAAGGTCTTGACGATCGAGCGCATTTCCAGGACGGGTCCCGCCATGGTCGTGCCTTCCAATCCTTGGTGGGGCCCGGTTAGTTGAGCTGGTCCGCGGAGTAGTAGCCGCCGTCGACGAGGATCTTCTCCCAGTTGCTCTTGTCGACGCTGACCGGCTGCAGCAGGTAGGCGGGGACGACCTTGGCACCGTTGTCGTACGACTTGGTGTCGTTGACCTCGGGCTTCTTGTCGTCCAGGACCGCGTCGACCATGTTCGCGGCGACCTTGGCCAGTTCGCGCAGGTCCTTGAAGACGGTCTGGGTCTGCTGGCCCGCCTTGATCGACTTCACCGAGGCGATCTCGGCGTCCTGGCCGGTGACGACGGGCATCGGCTTGCTGCCGGAGCCGTAGCCGTCCGACTTCAGGGCGGACAGGATGCCGATGGAGATGCCGTCGTACGGCGAGAGCACCGCGTCGACCCGGGCGCTGCGGTAGCTGGAGGTGAGCAGGTCGTCCATGCGCTTCTGGGCGGTGCCGCCGTCCCAGCGCAGGGTGGTGACCTGGTTGAGGTCGGTCTGCTTGGAGCGGACGACCAGCTGGCCCTTGTCCATGTAGGGCTTCAGGACCTTCATCGCGCCGTTGAAGAAGTACCGGGTGTTGTTGTCGTCGTTGGAGCCGGCGAACAGCTCGATGTTGAAGGGGCCCTTCTTGCCCGCCTTCAGGCCGAGCTTGTCGACGATGTAGCTGCCCTGGAGCTCGCCGACCTTCTCGTTGTCGAAGGACGCGTAGTAGTCGACGTTCTCGGTGCCGAGGATCAGCCGGTCGTAGGAGATGACCGGGATGTCGGCGTCCTTGGCCTGCTGCATGACGTTGCCGAGGGACTTGTTGTCGATCGCGGCCACGATCAGCGCGTCCACGCCCTGCGTGATCATGTTCTCGATCTGGGAGACCTGCTGGTCCGGGTCGTCCTCGCCGAAGACGAGTTTGGTCTCGAACCCCTTCGCCTTCAGCTCCTTCTCGACGTTGGCGCCGTCGGTGATCCAGCGCTCGGAGGACTTGGTCGGCATCGCGATGCCGACGGTGGCGCCGTCGCTGCCCCCCTTGTCCTCCTCGCTGCCGCCCTCGCTGTTCTGGCCGCAGGCGGTCAGGGTGAGGGCGAGCGAGGCGGCGGAGGCTATCGCGGCGAGTGCGGCTCTGCGGTTGCGCATGGTCATCATCCTTGAGGTGAGGGCTGTGTCGGCGACGCAGGTGTGTGGGATTGTGCGCGGTCGTGTCGTCTTTTGTGAAGGGATTTTCCGGAACGTTATGACGAGATCTCGAACCGGTTGAGCGCCCCCGGAAGCCGGGTGCCGAGCGGTGCCATCTCCCCGTCCGCGCGGTGCCGGGCGAGCAGGTCGAGGGCGAGCCGGCCGCGCCGCACCCGCTCCTTGGCGGTGGCCAGCGTCAGTTCCCGCAGGTGGTGCCCGTACGGATAGATCCCGGGTGCCTTGGAGAGGCCGAACTTCAGGTACAGGGGTGCGCCGCGCCGGACGAGTTCGGCGACCTCGTACATCCGCACATAGCCGCCGAGGTCGTCGGGAGCCTCGATGTACATGTCCATCGGCGCGGCCGAAACCCGCCGTATTTCGGTCAGGTGATCCGGCGTCAGGTCGCTGGGTACGTTGATGGAGTCGGCGCCGAGCCGTTCGTAGACCGCGTACGAGGCCGGGTTGACCGGTCCGACGAGGGCCGAGAGCTTCAGCGTGGTGTCGGCGGGCAGGAGGCCGGAGGTGCGGGCCCGGTGCAGCGTCCACAGCACGCCCTCGTCGGCGACGAGCAGGCACTTGACGCCCAACTCGGCCGCGCGCACGGCGTCTTCGACGCAGCCGGCGACCGCGGCGTGCCCGCGCGCCCGCAGGCCCGCGCCGCCCGAGTCGGTCCGGGTGGAGCCGCCGATGTCCCAGGTGCCGCGCGGACCGGTGAACAGGCAGAGCTCGATGTCGCGTTCGGCGGTGGCCTCGACCATCTCGGTGATCTCGGCGTCGGTCAGCATCCACACGCCGCTGCCCTGGCTGATCCGGTGGATCGGCACGTCGAGGCGCGAGGACTCCTTGAGCACCACCCCCAGCGCCTCCGGACCCTCGCAGGACGGGATCTCGGTGCGCCAGCGGCCACCGCCCGGGAAGGAGTGCGGCGAGGCGTCGGCGGGATCGGGGTCGGGCGCGGCCAGGCCGAGGGCGGCGAGGGCCTGCTCACCGGGCCTGCGTGCGGCGGCCGGGGCGGAAGGGTCGGTCACAAGCTGTCCTTAGTGTTCGGTATGTCGGACAAGGTTCGCGCCGGCGGGCGTGCGGGGCGGCGGATGCCGGCCGCGCCGGTCGCCCGGGTGCGCGTCGTCCGTCCGGTGGGGGTACGCCGGTGCGGAGGCCGTCGGGTCGCTCCCGCACCGGCGTACGGTTCAGGGGAGGGCGTCGGGGTGCAGCAGCACCTTTCCGACCTTCGGGTCGCCGGCGCCCACCAGCTCGATGGCCCGGGAGAACTCCGCGAGCGGCAGCTCGTGCGTCACCAGCGGCCGCGGATCGAGCAGACCGGCGGCGAAGACCCGCACCGTGTGCGCCCAGGCGTCGGGCGGCGCCCCGAAGACGGTGTGCACCTCCAGCTGCCGTACGACCAGGTCGGTCGGGTCGAGGCAGTCGGCGCCGGGCGCCGGGATGCCGGTCAGCACCAGCCGGCCGCCCCTGCGCAGCAACGCGGCGGCGGTGCGGGCGGCGTCCGCGGACCCGGCGGTCTCGATCACGACGTCGAAGTCGTCCGGGAGCGGCCGGTCCTTGGTGCGGAAGTCGGTCGCCCCGAACCGCCGCGACAGCTCCTCCCGGTCCCCGCGCGTGCCGACGACCAGCAACTCGGCCGGGGAGGCGGCACGCAGGAACTGCACGGCGAACATGCCGAGCGTGCCCGTGCCGACGACGGCGACGCGCTCACCGGGCCGGGCGTTCGCCTTCAGCGCGGCGGCGGCGATGCAGGCCGCGGGCTCCAGCAGGGCCGCCGCGGTGAGGTCGGCGCCGTCGGGCAGGGTGTGCAGCAGCCGGGCGGGCAGGGTCAGCGTCGGCGCCATCGCGCCGGGCTGGGTGAACCCGGTCTCCTCGTACCCGGCCGTGCACAGCGTCGTCTCGCCCGCGTGGCAGCGGTCGCACACCTGGCAGTTGCGGAAGCCCTCACCCACGACCTTCCGGCCGACGAGCGACGCGGGCGCCCCGGTGCCGACCCGCTCCACCGTCCCGGACCACTCGTGTCCGGGGGTGAGCGGGTAACGCACGTACCCTTCGGGCCGGTTGCCCTGGTAGACCTCGCGGTCGCTGCCGCAGATCCCGGCGGCGTGCACCCGCACCAGCGCCTCGCCGGGCCCCGGTTCACGCGGCTCGTGCGGCACGAGCCGGTGCACCCCCGGCGCCTCGACGAGGACCGCGCCGCTCATGCCCCGGCCCCCTTGGGGGCGCGCTTCTCCCAGCCCTCGGCCCACAGGTCGAACCGCGCCTGCTGCTGCGGGAACTCGGCCGCCGCGTCGGTGTCCAGCTCGACGCCGAGACCGGGCGCGTCGGAGAGGTGGAAGCACCCGTCCTCCGGGTCCACCCGGGGGGCGCCCTTGACGACCTTCTTGATCTCCGCGTCCGCGAAGTCGTTGAAGTGCTCCAGGATCTTGAAGTTCGGGGAGGTGAACCCGACTTGGAGGCTCGCGGCGGTGAGTACGGGCCCGCCGACGTTGTGCGGGGCGACCAGCGTGTAGTGGGTCTCGGCGGTCGCGGCCAGCTTCCGGGTCTCCCAGATGCCGCCGATGTGGCCGACGTCGGGCTGGATGACGTCCACCGACTGGTCCTCGAACAGCTCGCGGAACTCGATCCGGTCGTGGATGCGCTCACCCGTGGCGACCGGGATGTCGACCTTCTCGGCGACCTTCTTCAACGCCTTGAGGTTCTCCGGCGGGACCGGCTCCTCCAGCCAGGCCGGCCTGAACGGCGCCAGTTCGCGCGCGAGCCGGACGGCGGTGGAGGGCGAGAACCGGCCGTGCATCTCCAGCATCAGCTCGGCGTCGGGACCGATGGCGTCCCGCACGGCCTCGATCAGCGACACCGCGTAGTTCGTCTGCTCCTGGTCCAGTTCGAAGTGCCCGGTGCCGAACGGGTCGATCTTCAGCGCCCGGTACCCGCGCTCCATGACCCCCTGCGCGGCCTTGTGGTACGCCTCCGGGGTCCGCTCGGTGGTGTACCACCCGTTGGCGTAGGCCTTGACCTTGTCGGTGACCTTCCCGCCCAGCAGCTGCCACACCGGGACACCGAGGGCCTTGCCCTTGATGTCCCAGCACGCCATCTCGACGACCGCGATGCCGGACATCACGATCTCGCCCGCGCGGCCGTAGTCGCCGTACTTCATGCGGCGGACCAGATCCTCGACAGCGAACGGGTCGGAACCGAGAATGTGGTTGGCCTCGGCCTCCTTCAGGTAGCCGAGGAGAGCGTCGGTGTGCCCCAGCATCCGGGTCTCGCCGACTCCGGTGAGGCCCTCGTCGGTGTGCACCTGGACGTAGGTCAGGTTGCGCCACGGCGTCCCGACCACGTGTGTGCTGATTCCGGTGATGCGCACGGCGGCTGCCCTTCGCTGTGTTCGATATTTCGTCACTCGTTCGAAATGCTGGCGTGACAGTAAGGATGGGGTGTGCGGGGTGTCAATGGGTCGGACACATAACGGTTTCGGCAGTTTCGGATCGGGGGAAAGACCGAGGTCGCGTGCTTCCCCACACAACATTCACAGTGGCCTCTAGGAACGCGCCCGTCCCGGAACTTAACCTTCCCGCGTCATGGACTACTGCCACCCGTGCCGACGGCACCTCAACGGCGCTCTCGCCTGCCCGGGGTGCGGCACGCCCGCCCACGAACTCCACGCGTCCGGCGTCCACCTGACGGCAGGTGAGCAACCCCCGCGCTCCGCCGACGAAGCGGTGACGGCCGACGAGGGGCCCCGGGAAGGCGCGGCGAACGGCCCCGACGAGGGCTACGACGAGGACCCCGGCGACGCCGCCCCGCCCGGCGTCCGCTCCAGCCGCCGCGACCGCAAGGCCGCCGCACACCGCAGGCGCCGCCGCCGGACCCTGCTCGTCACCGCGGGCTTCGTCCTGGCCGCCGGGGGACTGAGCCTCGCCGAACTCGGCATGGACGCCCCGCACTCCCCGCAGAAGCCGGCCGCGGCGGGCGGCGAGACGGCGGACGGCGGGGCCACCCGTGAAGTGGGGGAGGCGTCGGTGATCCCGGCCGACGACACCTCGCGCACGACCCCGGCCCCGGACTCCCCGTCCGCGTCGGCATCGGCGTCGACAACGGTGTCGGCGTCCCCGTCGGAGTCCCCGGAGGCGGAGGAGTCCGGGACGGCGAGCGAGTCCGGCGCCCCCGGCGCTTCCCGCGCACCGGTTCCGACCGCCACCCGGCCGCCCGCGGACCCGGACCCGTCGTCCCCGGAGTCGAACGACGACCCGCCTCCGACGACGTCCCCCACCCCACCGGACTCCCCGGACCCGACCCCGACGGAAACCTGCGACCGGTTCCTGTGGTGGTGCACATAAGAGAGATCCACGTTCCCCGTTGACGGTGCCGGCTCTTCGTTCGGGCGAAGACGTGCTCGGCGCGGGCGCGGATCTTGCGGTGAGACGCGTTGTGTTCCTCCTTCGTTCCCCTTTCCAGGCCGGGTGCTCTGCCTGGCCGCGCTCGTGGCGGTGCGGGACGACCAGGCCGGTGCCCCGGCAGCCGCCGTCCGCGACGACCGTTGTGCGGCCGACGTCGACCACGAGCCGGCTGCCTGCATCCACGACGACCTGGTGGTTGGCCGAGTACCTGTAGTTCTCCGACAAAGATCGACGGCATGGCACGATGACCGCCATGTCAGGTCAGGTCTGGGTGTCCCTCATATCGCTGGGCGGCGTTGTCCTCGGCGGCTCGTTGTCCTACCTCGTGCAGCACAGGACTCAACTGTCGGCGGAACGCGCTGAACAACAACGGCAGCGGATCGCCGTGTCGGAGGCCCGGCGCGGGGAACGGCTGACGCTGCTGGAGCGGTTCATCGAGGTGGGGGCCGAGGCCGAACGCTCCGCCTTCAGCCGGCCGTCCGAGTGGGAGGACACCGACGTCTGGTTCCTCACGACCCGGGACGTCATGAACAGGCTGTGGGTCGCGGAGCGGCTCATCCGCATCCAGTTCCCTCTGCCCGTGCACGACGCGGCACGTGCGTACTTCCTCGACCTCAACCGGACGGTGTGGGAAGGCCTGCCCGACGGCGAGAGCGTGCGCGACTACTTGGAGGACAACCGGCTGGCGTTCCTGGACGCGGCCCGCGCGGTCATGGGGTAGCACACCGCCACCTCGAAGATCTTTTACGGGACAGCCCTCAGCGCGCGAACCACATGGTGCGGAGCCGGGAAGGCCAACCTGACTGACTGGCACCGGTCGGCACGACAGCCCGTTCAGTTCTCACGGAGGCGGCGGGCCTTGGCAACGAGTCTCCGAGGCAGCTTCGGCCCCGCACATGCGTAGTCGATCAACAGGTTCCGGTAGGTGGCGTTCGCGAGCCCTGGTACCAGGGCGATCAAAGCCCTCAGGTCGTCGGACGCGCCGGAAAGGCGTGTGCGGTAGGCGGCGGCCGCCGCGCGCAGGGAGACTTCGTGAGGTTCGAATTCCAGACCCCGTTCGACGAGGCTCACGGCTGCGGTGAAGTCGCCCTGCTCGGCACGCACGTCCGCCAGGTCCAGGTAGAGGGACCAGTTGGCGGAGTCCAGGAGCAAGGCGAGTTCCAAGGCCGCAGCAGCCTGAACCAGGTTTCCCATCACGCGCCAGGTGGTCGCTCGTGCGACTGCGGTCCACATGACCCGGTCGACGGCATCGGCGCGGTCGCACAGTGCGAAGGACAGTTCGTACCGGCCGCAGGCCCGGGGCAGCCGGGCCATGGCAGCCAACGACTCCGGTACGGGATTCCGTTCGGACACCACGTCGAGGGCATGGAACCACGGGGCGAACGACTCCCGCATTTCTTCGGTGTCCAGGTCGTGGCCGTAGTCCAGTGTCCGCAGACACGCCTCCGCCAGCGCTTCGGCACTCACCACACCGAGAAAGCGCGCATCGCCGAACCAGGGCGCAGCGCCCCATGCCACGTCGGGCCGCGCACCTGTGACCGAACCAAGGGCCATCACCGCGTTGTCCATGTCGCCGTCAAGGAACAAAAGGTACGTCTGCGCCAGCACAGCACTCAGGGAGCCGTCCTCTTCGAGGTTCTCCTTCAGTTCTGAGCGCCGGTCCGTCCACAACTCGGCCAGGGCGGCATAGGGCTCCGGAGCCGCCGGTGCCGAGGCTATGGCTCCCGCCAGAAGCTCCACGGCGCCCGCCAGGCTTCCCCCGCAGTGCGCCATCACTCCAGCGAGACCGACTCCCGCCGTCACTGACTGATTCGACATTCGTCAGACAGTACCCGTGGCACCAAGTGTGGAGAGCACTTCCGCTTGGTAGGCGGTACCGCCGTCGGTGACGGCAAGGAGGGCGCTCATGGGACCGATCACGACGTCTTGCTGCGCCCATCAGCACCCGTCCGGTGCCTCGTCGTCATGGCCGGGCGCCCTGGCTGACGGCCGGGCGCGAGAAGCTGTACAGGCCTCTCGCCGCACGCCTCCAGCCGCGCTTCGGTCCTGGCCGGAGGGGTGCAGGCTTTGGCCACGGCGGGCCACCTGGACGAGGCCACCGGGGCCGCCGGCACCAGTACCGAGCCGCCTCGGTGCACCTCCCCGCCGGCGGACCACAGGCGAGCGCGTCGGAGTGTCAGTAGGCGGTCTTCCCGGCGCCCTCGCTCGGCGACACGGTCTTGAGGGTCAGCCCTCCGGTGGGCCCTCCCCGACCATCAGCCGCAGGGCGTCCCGCAGCGCCACCCGCTCCCCCTCCGAAAGCCCCGCCAGCGGCTCCCGGGCGAACCGCAGGGACTCCCGCAGCCCCCGCGCCACCCGGCGCCCCTCCTCCGTCGCCGCCGCGACCTTCACCCGCCGGTCGCCGGGGTCGGGGCGCCGCTCCACCAGTCCCCGCGCCTCCAGCCGGTCCACGATGCCCGTGACGTTCGACGGCTCGCACTTCAGCTTGTGGGCCAGCTTCCGCATCGGCAGCGGCTCCAGGGACAGCAGGCTGAGCAGCTTGGCCTGCGCCCCGGTCAGGGCACGCTCCGCCGCCGCCTCCTCGTAGTCCGCGTGGAACCGGGCCACGACCTCGCCGATCAGCTCGACGACTTCGAGGGTGAGAGCGTCGGGTCGGCGGGTGGTGTCGCGTGGTGTGGCCATGGAATCCAGGGTACCCATTTGTTTGACAACCTGAAATGTTCAGCCGCATGGTTGTTTCAGAGCATGAAACATTCTCGGCAGACCACTCCCAGCACGCCCCAGGAAAGGTGCCCCATGACCGACTCCCCCGCCCTCCCCGCCGTCAACCGCGAATGGCACCTGGTCACCCGCCCGGTCGGCTGGCCCAAGCCCGAGGACTTCGCGCTCGTCGAGGCGCAGGTCCCCACCCCGGGCGACGGGCAGGTGCTGGTGCGCAACCTGTACGTCTCCGTCGACCCGTACATGCGCGGCCGCATGAGCGCCGCCAAGTCCTACGCCGCCCCCTACGAGCTGGGCAAGGTCATGCAGGGCGGCGCGGTCGGCGAGGTCGTCGCCTCCAACGCCGAGGGCTTCGCCGTCGGCGACCACGTCCTGCACTTCTTCGGCTGGCGCGAGTACGCCGCCCTGGACGCGAAGAACGCCGTCAAGGTGGACCCGGACGCGGCGCCGCTGTCGACGTACCTCGGCGTGCTCGGCATGACGGGGCTCACCGCCTACGCCGGTCTGCTGCGCACCGCCTCCTTCAAGGAGGGCGACTCCGTCTTCGTGTCGGGCGCCGCGGGTGCCGTCGGCAGCCAGGTCGGGCAGATCGCGAAGCTCAAGGGCGCCTCGCGCGTCATCGGCTCGGCCGGCTCGGACGAGAAGGTCAAGCTGCTCCTCGACGAGTACGGCTTCGACGCCGCCTTCAACTACAAGAACGGCCCGGTGAGCGAGCAGCTGCGCGCCGCCGCCCCGGACGGCGTCGACGTCTACTTCGACAACGTCGGCGGCGACCACCTGGAGGCGGCCATCGGCTCCCTCAACCTCAACGGCCGGATCGCCATCTGCGGCGCGATCTCCGTCTACAACAACACCGAGCCCGCGCCCGGCCCGAAGAACCTCGCCCGGCTCATCCAGACCCGCGGCCGCATCGAGGGCTTCCTGGTCGGCGACCACTACGACCTCCAGCCGAAGTTCGTCGAGGAGGTCGGCCCCTGGGTCCGTTCCGGCGAGCTGAAGTACCGCGAGACGGTCGTCGAGGGCATCGAGAACAACCTGGAGGCGTTCCTCGGGGTCCTGCGCGGCGACAACACCGGAAAGATGATCGTCAAGCTCTGACGTCGACGGCGGGGCGGGAGCGGGCTTTCCCGGATTTCCGGCATGCGGTAGCGTCTTTCCGAAATCCGTCGTGATCGTGGGCGCGAGTCACGGCGGACCGAGGAGGAAGACACCCGTTATGCCCATCCAGCAGTCCGAAGTCCTCTACACCGCCGTCGCCACCGCCGAGAACGGCCGCGACGGCCGGGTCGCCACCGACGACGGCAGGCTCGACGTCGTCGTGAACCCGCCCAAGGAGATGGGCGGCAACGGCGCCGGCACCAACCCGGAGCAGCTGTTCGCCGCCGGGTACAGCGCCTGCTTCCAGGGCGCGCTCGGCGTCGTGGCCCGCCAGGAGGGCGCCGACATCACCGGTTCGACCGTCACCGCGAAGGTCGGGATCGGCAAGAACGACGACGGCTTCGGCATCATCGTCGAGATCTCCGCCGAGATCCCGACGGTCGACGCCGCCACCGCGCGGTCGCTGGTGGAGAAGGCCCACCAGGTCTGCCCGTACTCGAAGGCGACCCGCGGCAACATCACGGTGACGCTCGCCTGACCCGGAGCGGGACCGGAACAGGGGCCGGGGGCGAGGGCCGGAACGGGGCCGGGACCGGGCCGGAAACGGTCCGGCGCGCCGACCGGTAGAGTGCCGCCCATGCGTGATCTTGGGGCGGGATTCGGCCACCTTCTGAAGGGCCAGCGCTGGGTGGCCCGGCACGGCCGGAGCTACGGCCTCGGACTCGTCCCGGGCCTGATCACCCTGGTCCTGTACGTGGGCGTACTGATCGCGCTCGCGCTGTGGGGCGAGGACTTCGTCGGCTGGGTGACCCCCTTCGCCGACGACTGGTCCAGCCCCTGGCTCGGGCTCTTCCGCGGCTTCCTCACCGCCGTGCTGTTCGCCCTCGCCCTGCTCCTGGCCGTCCTCACCTTCACCGCGGTCACCCTGCTGGTCGGCCAGCCCTTCTACGACGCCCTCTCCGAGCGCGTGGACCGCGACGTCTCCCCGGACGGCACGGCTCCCGTGTCCTCCCTGCCGCTCTGGCGCGAGCTGTGGATCTCCGGCCGTGACAGCCTGCGGATCCTGGTCCGGGCCGTCGTCTGGGGCGTGCTGCTCTTCGCGCTCGGCTTCATCCCGGTCGTCGGCCAGACGGTGGTCCCGGTGGTCGGCTTCTTCGTCACCGGCTTCTTCCTCACCGAGGAGCTGGCCGCCGTCGCCCTCCAGCGCCGCGGCGTCGAACTGCGCGAGCGCCTCGCCCTGCTGCGCTCCCGCAGGATGCTGGTCTGGGGCTTCGGCACCCCGCTGGGCGTGTCCTTCCTGGTGCCGTTCGTCGCGGTGTTCCTGATGCCGGGCGCGGTCGCCGGCGCCACGCTCCTCGCCCGCGAACTGCTGGGCGAGGAGATCCGCGACGGCGCCGACGACCCGTCCGACGGCGACACTCCCGACCCGGCCGTCAGCCCCGGTCCGGCCCCGGGGCGCTGACCGCCACGGCCACGATCGCCCGCGTCTGCGCCACGATGTCCAGCCGGTTGCGCACGAACTCCGGGTCGGTGACCGCCCCCGTCGCCGGATCGGTGTTCCCCGTCCCGAACTGGAGCACCGGCGTGTGCACGTGCCCGCCCGGCAGCGTGCCGCGCAGCCCGAGCCGGTCCCGCAGCAGCGTCGCGCGGTAGGCGATCTCGTTGGAGAGGTAGTTCCCGCCGCCACCCTCCCGGGCCGTCGAACCGGGCGTGGGCCCGTCCGGCCGCACGACCGCCTCGGTGCCGCCCGCCGGGATCTCCGTCACCCGCGTGTTGTCGTACACCGGGAAACGGCCCGTGTCCGCGGCCGTGATCGCCGCGTACGGCAGCGTGGTCGTCGTCCACTGCGGCTGCGAGGCGGGATCGGCCACCGGGACCGTCTCCGTGCGGGAGACGTTCTCGTTGTCCGGGAAGCCGCCCCGCCAGGCCCCGTTGGTCCGCTCCACGTCGAAGCGTCCGACCCGGCCCTGGCTCACCGTGGTGAACAGATCCACCCGCGGCAGATACGGCCGCAGCGCCCGCTCCACCGTCCCTTCGGCGAAGTCCGCCCAGCGCACCGGGAACACGGCCGTCTCCACCCGGGCGGGACCGTCCGGGGTGTCGATCACCGTGCCGTCCAGGGCGAGCGCGACGGCGCCGGACGGGTTGGAGATCCGGATGTCCCGGTCCAGGGTGAACGGGTCGAAACCGGTGAGCAGCACCCGCTTCACGCCCGTTCCCCTGTCGTGTCCTCCCCGCGGCAGCCGCAGATCGGCCTGGCCGCGCGAGGTGTGCTCCAGCTCGGCCAGCAGCGCGGCCCGCTGCCGCTCGCCCAGCCCGAACCCGGGCTCCCAGGTGCGCAGTTCCCGTGTCATCGCGAGCCGCGCCCAGTACAGCGGCCGGTCGTCGTCGCGGCTGAGGTCCCCGCGGGCCGGCCCGCGCCCCTGCACCCGGTCCACCGCCCGCCGCCACAGCGCCGCGCCCTCGCGTGCCACCACGGCACGCGCCTCGCCGTAGGAGTCCGCCCGCCCGAGCTTCCGGGCGAACGCCGGTGTCACCGCGGCGAAGCCGGAGCGCCGCAGGATCTCCCCGGGCACCTCCCCGTCGAGCCGCCGCTCCTCGACGGTCGGCGCGGGGGCGGTGCCCGCCGGGGGTGCCGCCGTCGCCGTCGTGGGGGCCGCGAGCCCCGCCACCAGGGCCAGTCCGAGTACGCCGATCCGAACACGTAGGGGTCTCAAGGGAGTCCAGGTCCTTCCGTCGCCGTGGGGTGCGCTGCGGACGGCGGCAGTATCGCGTGACGGGAGTGGTGGACGCCATGGCGCGGGGCGACCGACTCATGGCCGTTTGTGAAGGGTTCGTACGAACTCCTGATCGGATGCCCGATCGCGGGCCGCCGGATCACCGCGACGATTACCGTCTGACCCGGGACGCCCGCGAGCGCGCCCCCGTGAACAGCCCCGGCCCGGAACCTGACGGCCGGGCCGGGGCTCGGCCCTCCGGCACCCCCTAGCGCACCGAGAAGCCGTACACCGTCTCCGAGCGGAACACCTCGCCCGGCCGCAGCACCGTGCTCGGGAAGCCGGGCCGGTTCGGGGAGTCCGGGAAGTGCTGGGTCTCCAGCGCGATCCCGTCACCGGGGGCGAAGGGCTCGTCCAGGTGGTCGGCGGTGTACAGCTGGAGGCCCGGCTCGGTCGTCGCCACCGTGAGCACCCGCCCCGACGCCGGGTCGTACAACTCGGCGACCTGCTCGGCCGCGTCGGTCACGCCCTTGTCCAGGACGAAGTTGTGGTCGTAGCCCGAACCGACCTTGCGCGCCCGCCGGAAGTCGAAGCGGGTGTCCGTCACGTCGTCGAGGCCGCCGGTCGGGATCAGGCCGGCGTCGACCGGTGTGATCCGGGAGGCGGCCAGCCGCAGTTCGTGCCCGCCCGCGTGCCCGGAGCCGCCCAGGTTGAAGTAGCTGTGGTTGGTCGGGTTCAGCACCGTCGGCGCGTCCGTGACCGCCTCGTACGCGATCCGCAGCGAGCCCGACTCCTGGAGCGTGTACGTCACCGACATCTCCACGCGCCCCGGGAAACCCTCCTCGCCGTGCGGCGAGACCCGGCTCAGCCGGACGCCCTCCGGGACCGCCTGCACGTCCCACACGCGCTTGTCGAAGCCGCGCGCGCCACCGTGCAGCACGTTCGGCCCCTCGTTGGGCGCCAGCGCGTACGTCCGCCCGTCCAGCGGGAAGCGTCCGCCCGCGATCCGGTTGGCGTACCGCCCCACCAGCGCACCCAAGTACGGCTCGGGGTGCGTCACATAGCCGTCCAGGTCCGCGAACCCCAGCACCACGTCGGCGGTGTTGCCGTCCCGGTCCGGAACCTCCGCCGACTGCACGATCCCGCCGTACGACAGGACCCGGACGCGTACGCCGGCCCGCTCCAGGGTCCAGCGGTGTACCGGGGTGCCGTCGGAAAGTGTGCCGAAGAGTTCGCTCATGTGCGGAACTCTAGGACACGCCAGGTCAGCGGCCGGGTCAGGGACTCCGGTCAGGGACTCCGGTCAGGGACTCCGGTCACGGACTCCGGTCAGGGACTCTTCGCGGTGACCGCGCGATACGCGATCTCCGCCAGCCGGGCCTGACCGTCCACACTCGGGTGGAACCAGTCCCAGTGGCTCAACTGGTCCGTGCCGAACCGGAACGCGTGCACCGCGCCGTCGTCGGTGCGGCAGTGCCGGTCCTTCGCGCAGACCTCCCGCAGCACCTCGTTGTAGTCCCTCACCCGGTCGCGCACCGTGTTGCGCCGCAGCGTCGCCGCCGAGTCCAGGGAGTCCGCGTCGCCCAGCATCGACGGGCAGATGCCCAGCTTCCACACCTGCTTGCCCAGCGCGTTCGTACGCCCCTGGGACCACAGCCGCTTGAGGTCCGGGATGCTCGACACGTACACCTGCGCCTTGGGAAGCCTCTCGCGCAGGGTGGCCATCGCCTCCTCGAACTGCGCCCGGAAGTCCGCCACCGGCGTCATCGCCGAGGTCGTGGCCCGGCACGCGTCGTTCGCCCCCGCCATCACCGCCACCAGCTCCGGCTTCCGCTTCGCCGCCCGCGTCACCTGCGCGGTCAGGTCCGCCATCCGGGCCCCGGTGACCGCGTAGTTCCAGCTGTGCTCGGCCGCGTCCGCCTTCCCCAGCAGCCGTACGGCCAGCGAGTCGACCTCCGCGCTGCTGCCGGTCGCCCACGACACCTCGGGGCAGTCCGACAGCACCGAGCAGGCGTCGAAGCCGCGCGTGATGGAGTCGCCCACGGCGGCGACCGACTCGGGGCTCGTGTCCCAGGCCGGGGCCGTCTTCGCCCGCTTCGACGCGCTGGGGGAGGGGGCGGGGGAGTCGCCGCCCGCGGCGTCGCAGCCCGCCACGCCCAGGGCGGCGGCGGTCACGACGGCGAGCGCGGCACCCGCCCGACGACGGACACGCCGCGTCCGCCGGTCCGTCCCTCGGCCCATACCGGTCCCACCCCTCGCCTCGTGCCTCCACCGTGCTCAACCCATGACACCGCGCGAGGGTTCCCGAGGGCGGCGGTGCGACGCCTCACACCCGTACTAGCGTCCTGCCGGGTGAATGGCGGCGTTTTGTCGACGGCGGGACCGACGGTAGGTCACACTCCTTGCCCCGCCGCACGGTAGCCTCGCCATGAACGTGGCCCGCCCGGTCGCGGCCGTTCCACCCCGTTCCGAGATGTCCCGCTCAGCCCGGAGGTTCCGGTGACGACACGTGGAGTCCTGTACGTGCACTCCGCGCCGCGCGCGCTGTGCCCGCACGTCGAGTGGGCCATCGCCGGCGTGCTCGGCACGCGCGTCGGCCTGGACTGGATCCGGCAGCCCGCCGCGCCCGGCACCTGGCGCTCGGAGTTCTCCTGGCAGGGCCAGGCCGGCATCGCCTCCAAGCTCGCCTCGGCACTGCGCGGCTGGCAGCTGCTGCGCTTCGAGGTCACCGCGGAACCCTCCGCGGGCGTCGAGGGCGAGCGCTACAGCTGCACTCCCGACCTCGGCATCTTCCACGCCGTCACCGGCATCCACGGGGACATCATGATCCCCGAGGACCGGCTGCGCGCCGCCCTGGTCCGCTCCCAGCGCGGCGAGACCGACCTCGAGTCGGACGTCGCCAAGCTCCTCGGCAAGCCCTGGGACGACGAACTGGAGCCCTTCCGCCACGCGGGCGAGGGCGCCCCGGTCCGCTGGCTGCACCAGGTGGTCTGACGTGGTGTGACCACCGACGCCGTTCGGGTATTTCGGGCATGAGGAAGGCCCCCCACCGGCCGGTGGGGGGCCTTCCTCATGCGCGCGGGGGCGTCCGTCAGACCGACCGGAACGCGAGGACCACGTTGTGCCCGCCGAAGCCGAACGAGTCGTTCAGCGCGGCGATCCGGCCCTCGACCGGCAGCTTGCGGGCCTCGCCGCGGACGATGTCCGCGTTGGCCTCGGCCTCCGGGTCGATGTTCTCGACGTTGATCGTCGGCGGCGCCACCCGGTGGTACAGGGCGAGCACGGTCGCCACGGACTCCACGCCGCCCGCGCCACCGAGGAGGTGACCGGTCATCGACTTGGTGCCGGAGACCGCCATGTGGTCGACGTCGTCGCCGAGGACCTTGCGCAGCGCCTTCAGCTCGGCGATGTCACCGGCCGGCGTCGAGGTGGCGTGCGCGTTGACGTGCACGATCTCGGCCGGGTCCAGGTCGTTGCGGTCCAGCAGGTTCTGGAGGGCGGCGGAGATGCCGCGGCCCTCCGGCTCCGGCTGCACGATGTCGTGGCTGTCGGCGGAGATGCCCTGGCCGACCGCCTCCGCGTAGACCCGGGCGCCGCGCGCGGCGGCGTGCTCGGCGGACTCCAGGACGAGGACGCCGGCGCCCTCACCGAGGACGAAGCCGTCGCGGCCCGTGTCGAAGGGGCGCGAGGCACCCTGCGGGTCGTCGTTGTTCTTGGACATCGCCATCATGTTGCCGAACGCGGCGATGGGCAGCGGGTGGATCGCCGCCTCCGTGCCGCCCGCGACGACGACGTCGGCACGGCCGGTGCGGATCATCTCGATGGCGTAGCCGATGGCCTCGGCGCCCGACGCGCAGGCGGACACCGGCGTGTGCACGCCCGCACGGGCGCCCACGGCCAGGCCCACGTTGGCCGAGGGGCCGTTCGGCATGAGCATGGGGACGGTGTGCGGGGAGACGCGGCGGACGCCCTTCTCCTTCAGCACGTCGTACTGGTCGAGGAGGGTCGTCACGCCGCCGATGCCGGAGGCGATGACCGCACCGAGCCGGTCGGGGTCGACGTGGGCCACCCCCTCCTCGGCGGGGCTCTCGCCCGCCTTGCCGGCGTAACCGGCGTCCTTCCAGGCCTCCTGCGCCGCGATCAGCGCGAACTGCGCCGAGCGGTCCAGGCGGCGGGCCTGCGGCCGCGGGATGACCTCGGAGGGGTCCACGGCCACGGGCGCGGCGATGCGGACCGCCTGGTCGGCGGCCCACTCCTGCTCCAGGGGCTTGACGCCGGACCGGCCGGCGACCAGGCCCTCCCAGGTCGAGGCTGCGTCGCCACCCAGCGGTGTGGTTGCGCCGATACCGGTGACGACCACGGTGCGATTGGTCGAGCTCACGGGAATTCTTTCTCCAACGGGATACGGATTCGTACGGCGCCACCGCCGGGTGGCGGGGCAGTCTGCCCGGATCTGCCAGATACCCGGGGTATGCCCGAGTATCGGTGGATCAGGCCTGGTGGTCGAGGATGTACTTCGTCGCGTCGCCGACCGTCTTGAGGTTCTTGACGTCCTCGTCCGGGATCTTGACGTCGAAGCGCTCTTCGGCGGCGACGACGACCTCGACCATGGACAGCGAGTCGACGTCCAGGTCGTCGGTGAAGGACTTGTCCAGCTGGACGTCCTCAACCGGGATGCCGGCGATCTCGTTCACGATGTCCGCGAGACCGGCGACGATCTCTTCCTGAGTGGCGGCCATGATGGCGCTCCTTCTTTGTTGTCCAGAGGGTGTGGCGGCCCGCCGCGTCGCGGCGGGTGTTGCTGCTCTCCGTTCCGGACCGCGTGATCCGGCACGGAGTGCCTAGGGGAGGGTAACGACCGTCGCGGCGTAGACGAGACCCGCCCCGAAGCCGATGACGAGCGCGGTGTCGCCGCTCTTCGCGTCACCCGTCGCCAGGAGCCGCTCCATCGCGAGCGGAATCGAGGCGGCCGAGGTGTTTCCGGTGGTGCGGATGTCACGGGCGACCGTGACGTGCTCCGGCAGCTTCAGCGTCTTCACCATCGAGTCGATGATCCGCACGTTGGCCTGGTGCGGGATGAAGACGTCCAGGTCGTCCGGGCTGATCCCGGCCGCGTCCAGCGCCTGCTGCGCGACCTTCGCCATCTCGAACACGGCCCAGCGGAAGACCGCCTGGCCCTCCTGCGTGATCGCGGGGAACTTGACGTTGCCCTCGCGGTCGAGGGGCAGCTCGGAGACGTCGCCGATCCTGAAACGGTCCCAGGAGACCGTCTGCTTGATCGTCTCGGCCTTGTCGCCTTCCGAGCCCCAGACCGTCGGGCCGATCGCCGGCTCCTGGGAGGGGCCGACCACGACCGCGCCCGCGCCGTCGCCGAACAGGAAGGCGGTGGCCCGGTCCTCCAGGTCGGTCAGGTCGGACAGCCGCTCCACGCCGATGACCAGCACGTACTCTGCGGAACCTTCAACGACCATGCCCTTGGCCAGCGTCAGCCCGTAGCCGAAGCCCGCGCAGCCCGCCGAGATGTCGAAGGCCGCGGCCTTGTCGGTGCCGAGCCGGTCGGCGATCTCGGTGGCGATGGCCGGGGTCTGGGCGAAGTGCGACACGGTCGAAACGACCACCGCGCCGACCCGGGAGGCGTCGATCCCCGCGTCCGCTAGCGCCTTGCCGGACGCCTCCACGGACATCGCGGCGACCGTCTCCTCGGGGCCGGCCCAGTGCCGGGTCTCGATGCCGGAGCGCGAGCGGATCCACTCGTCGGACGAGTCGATCGTCTCGAGGATCACCTCGTTCGGCACCACCCGGGTCGGGCGGTATCCGCCGACGCCGAGGATGCGCGCGTACGGGGCGCCCTTGCTGGGCTTGATCTTCGACATGCTCTCGCGCTCCTTGTCAGGCCTGGGTGTGCTCGGCGACGAGCTCGCGGGCCGCGTCGAGGTCGGCGGGGGACTTCAGGGCCAGCGTCTTCACGCCGGGCAGCGCCCGCTTGGCCAGCCCGGTCAGCGTGCCGCCCGGGCACACCTCGATCAGCGCGGTGACGCCGAGCTCCTTGAACGTCTCCATGCACCGGTCCCAGCGGACCGGGTTGGCGACCTGACCGACCAGCCGCTCCAGCACCTCGGCACCGGAGGCGACGGCCTGCCCGTCCTTGTTGGAGACGTACGTCACCTTCGGGTCGGCCGGCGTCAGCGTCTTCGCGGCCTCGGCGAGCTTGTCCACCGCGGGCGCCATGTGGTGCGTGTGGAACGCGCCGGCCACCTTCAGCGGGACGACCTTGCGCACGCCCTCGGGCTTGTCCTCGCTCAGCGCGGCCAGCTGCGCCATGGTGCCGGCGGCCACGATCTGACCGGCGCCGTTCACGTTCGCCGGGGTCAGGCCGAGCCTCTCCAGGTGCGCGACGCTCACCTCCGGGTCGCCGCCGAGCAGCGCCGACATGCCGGTCTCGGTGACCGCGGCGGCCTCGGCCATGGCCAGACCCCGACGGCGTACGAGGGACAGCGCGGCGGTGTCGTCGAGGACGCCCGCGAAGACGGCGGCGGTGATCTCGCCGACGCTGTGACCCGCGACCGCGCCGGGCGCGATCTCGGCAATGTCACCGAGTGCCGCGGCGGAGAGGATTCCGGCGGCGACCAGCAGCGGCTGGGCGACGGACGTGTCTCGGATCTCGTCCGCGTCGGCCTTGGTGCCGAAGTGGGCGAGATCGAGTCCGATGGCGTCCGACCACGCGGCGACGCGGTCAGCGGCACCGGGGAGGGCGAGCCAGTCAGTCAGGAAGCCGGGCGTCTGGGCGCCCTGGCCGGGAGCGACGAGTACGAGCACTCTCACACTCTCTCTTGAGGACGGCCACGACCGCCCGTGGGGACAGGGACGAAGAACGGGAGCGGGTTTTGTGGACCCTGCACAAAATCTTAGAACTGCGGATCTCCGTCGGCCAGACGCCCCAGGATGAGCGCGATCCGCAGTGTGAACGCAGACCGTACATCAGAGGGTGACCATCCGGTGACGTCAGTCACACGTCGGAGCCGGTAGCGCACGGTGTTCGGGTGAACGAAGAGCATCCGGGCCGCCCCCTCCAGACTGCTCGCCTGTTCGAGATAGACGCTGAGCGTCTCCAGGAGCGCCGCCCCCGCCTCCTGCAACGGTCTGTAGATCTCCTCCACCAACTGCTCACGGGCCGAGGGGTCGGAGGCGATCGCGCGCTCCGGGAGCAGATCGTCGGCGAGCACCGGGCGCGGCGCGTCCTGCCAGGCGGTGCACGCCTTCAGTCCGGCCGCGGCGGCCTGCGCGGACCGGGTCGCGGCCAGCAGGTCAGACACCACGGGACCGGCGACGACCGGCCCCTGCGCGAACGGTCCGATCAGCGACTTCGCCACCGCCAGCGGATCGTTGCGGCCCCCGGCGATCACGACAAGACGGTCCCCGAGCACCCCGGTCAGCACCTGGAGCTTGGCGTGCCGGGCCGCCCGCCGGATCGCCTCCACGGTCAGCTCGGAGTCCCCGTCGGGAGCGGTGCCGAGGACGACACAGACGTGCTCGGGCGAGTTCCACCCCAGCGCGGCCGCCCGCGACACGGCCCCCTCGTCGGCCTCGCCGCTGAGCACGGCGTTCACCACCAGCGACTCGAGGCGCGCGTCCCAGGCACCGCGTGCCTCGGCGGCCTGGGCGTACACCTGGGCGGTCGCGAAGGCGATCTCCCGGGCGTACACGAGCAGCGCCTCGCGCAGCACGGACTCGTCGCCGGGCGCGGCGACCTCGTCGATCGCGGACTCCATCACCTCGATGGTGGTCCGCACCATCTCCACGGTCTGCCGCAGCGTGATCGCCCGGGTCAGCTCGCGCGGCGCGGTGCCGAAGACGTCGGTGGAGATGGCCTGGGGCGCGTCCGGCCGCCGGAACCACTCGGTGAACGCGGCGATGCCGGCCTGGGCGACCAGCCCGATCCAGGAACGGTTCTCCGGTGGCATGGCCCGGTACCACGGCAGCGTCTCGTCCATGCGCGCGATGGCCTGCGCGGCGAGCGATCCGGAGGACTGCTCCAGCCGCTTCAGCGTCGCGGTGTGCGGGTGAGGGGGCTGGGCGGGGGCGTCGGGCTTACCGGTTTCGGGTTCGGGCACGGGGACAAGACTGCCTTATCGGGCCGGTGGGGTGTGCCGCCGGGGCGGTACTGCACGGCACGGCCGCGCTCCGGACCGCGCCGCGCCGGGGCTACGGTGAACGACGTGATGGACGTACGCCGCGCCGACGAGCGCTATCCGGGCGGTGATCCGGCCGCCGGGATCACCTCCCGCCACGCCTTCTCCTTCGGCCCCCACTACGACCCCGACAACCTGCGCTTCGGGGCGCTGCTGGCCTGCAACGAGGAGCACCTCGCCCCCGGCGCCGGCTTCGACGAACACTCGCACAGCCACACCGAGATCGTCACCTGGGTCGTGTCGGGCGAGCTGACCCACCGCGACAGCACGGGCCACGAGACGGTGGTCCGCGCCGGGGACGTGCAACGCCTCAGCGCCGCGGGCGGCGTCCGCCACGTCGAGCGCAACGACGCGCCGGTCCCCCTCACCTTCGTCCAGATGTGGCTGGCCCCGCTCGACCCCGGCGGCGACCCCGCCTACGAGACCGTCCGGGGCATCGCCGACTCCACCCCGTACGCCGTCCCGGAGGCCGGCGCGCTGCTCCACGTACGCCGCCTGTCACCGGGGGAGCGGACGGCGGTACCGGACGGGGCGTACGTGTACGTGCACGTGGTGCGGGGCGAGGTGACGCTGGGCGGGGAGGCGCTGGGCGCGGGCGACGCGGCGCGCGTCACGGACGCCGAGGCGCTGGAAGCGGTGGCGGGGGCGGCGTCCGGCGCGGAGCTGCTGGTGTGGGAGATGGCGGCCCGCTGACGGGGGAGGGGCCGCGCGTCACGTCAGGGGGTGCGTGAACGGGCCTGCCGCCTTCTCGAAGGCCGCGAGGGTGATCTCCGGAACGAGAACGGCATCGTTCCGCATGCCCTCGGGGAGGTGGCCGCGCATCTCCTCCCGGCACAGGAGCGTGCCGTCGGGGAGGAGGACCGCCGCCCGGAGGCGGTCAGCCAGTTCGATGATGATCTGCCACACGTCACCGGCCTGTGGACGTGTCACACCGATGTGGCCGCCCAAGACGCTCACCTCGGCCTCGCTGCCGTCGGCGGCGCGGATCCAGTACTCCGTCGCCCCGTCGTCGGTCACCCCCTCCTGCACGGCTGCGACGGGCGAGAGGACCGTCCGGACCAGGTCCGTGTCGAACGCGGACAACTCGCCCTCGGAGAACGCGTACAGGCCCAGGGAGTAGGCCACCTCAGCCCCGTACCTCCGCCAGCACCCCGTCCGTGAACGGCGGCCACGCCTCCACCGCCCAGGGGCCGAAGGCGCGGTCGGTGAGGGCCACGCAGGCGAGGCCCGCTTCCGGGTCGAGCCACAGGAAGGTGCCGGACTGGCCGAAGTGGCCGAAGGTGCGGGGGGACGAGGTGGAGCCCGTCCAGTGGGGGGACTTGGTGTTGCGGATCTCGAAGCCGAGGCCCCAGTCGTTGGGGTTCTGGTGGCCGTAGCCCGGCAGGACGCCCTTGGTGCCCGGGTACTGGACGGTCATCGCCTCGGCGACCGTGCGGGGGTCCAGCAGGCGCGGCGCCTGCACCTCGGCGGCGAAGCGGAGCAGGTCCTCGACGGTCGAGACGCCGTCCTTCGCGGGGGAGCCGTCGAGGGCGGTGGACGTCATGCCCAGCGGCTCCAGGACCGCCTGCCGCGCGTACTCGGCGAACGGCATGTCCGCCGCCTTCGCGATGTGGTCGCCGAGCTGCTCGAAACCGGCGTTGGAGTACAGCCGGCGCTCCCCGGGCGCGGAGGTCGTCCGGTGTTCGTCGAAGGCCAGGCCCGAGGTGTGCGCGAGCAGGTGGCGGACCGTCGCCCCGGGCGGCCCGGCGGGCTCGTCCAGCTCGATCGCGCCCTCCTCGTACGCCACGAGCGCCGCGTACGCCGCGAGCGGCTTGGTGACCGAGGCGAGCGGGAAGCGGTGCGTGGTCGGCCCGTGGGTGCCGAGGATCGTGCCGTCGGCGCGTACGGCGCCCGCCGCGGCGGTGGGGACCGGCCAGTTCTCGATCGACGCGAGGCTCTTCAAGGACATGGCACCGAGCCTAAGCGGCTCAGAGGTACAGCCGCATCGAGGGGGTCGCGTCGCGCGTGAAGCCCATCGACGCGTAGAGGGGCTCGGCGTCGGGGGAGGCCGTCAGCATGACGTGCCCCACGCCGCGCTCGCGGAACCACTCCAGCAGCGCGTCCATGCACGCCCGCGCGTACCCGCGGCGCCGGGCGTCCGGGTCGGTGGCGACGCTGAAGACGTACCCGAGCAGACCGCCCGGCCTGTTCGGACCGCCGATCCGGTACTCCAGCGTCCCCGCCACCAGCGCCGCCAGCGCGTCCGGCCGGTCAGGGTGGTCCGGCCGGTCCGGGTGGTCGACCACGAACGCCGCGAAGTTTCCGTCCGGGTCGGCCAGTCTCGACCGCAGGCCGGGCAGCGATTCCGCCTGCCAGTCGGTGGAAGCGTCGGGACTGACGGAAGCGATCATCACCTGCCGGAGGCGGAGCACTTCCTCCGCGTCCCCGGCCACGGCACGGCGTACGAGACTCATGCCCGCACGCTAGTGACCTGCCGGGTCGTGTGTCCTGCGGATTTCCGGCGGCGGTTTAGGCCGGCGTCGCTTGCCTGGAGTGCACTCCAAGGTCATAGCGTTGAGGCCATGACGGTGATGCAGACCACGGCGGGGACCCTCGGTCCGAACGCCACCGGCAACGCCACGGGAACCGACATCTGCTCCGCCCCGCCCCGGCGCCACCCGCGCCCCGACGGGCAGGACCGCTACACGATCAGCGAGGTGGTCGCCTTCACCGGCCTGACGGCCCACACGCTGCGCTGGTACGAGCGGATCGGCCTGATGTCCCACATCGACCGCTCGCACACCGGGCAGCGCCGCTACAGCAACAGCGACCTGGACTGGCTCGACTTCGTCGGCAAGCTGCGGATGACCGGCATGCCCGTCGCCGACATGGTGCGGTACGCGGAGATGGTGCGCGAGGGCGAGAGCACCTACCTCGACCGGCGGGAACTGCTGGAATCCACCCGGCGCGACGTGCTGACGCGGATCGCCGAACTTCAGGACACCGTCGCCGTACTCGACCGCAAGATCAGTTTCTACGGGGACGCGGGACGTGCCCGTGAAGAGGAGGGGGACCGATGACCGACAGCAGGATCCCGACGGCCCGGCTCGGCGCGGGCGGCCCGGAGGTGGGCGTCCAGGGCCTCGGCTGCATGGGCATGAGCTTCGGATACGGACCCTCGGACGCCGAGGCGTCCCGGGCCACCCTGGAACGGGCGCTGGAGCTGGGCGTCACGCTCTACGACACCGCCGACGCCTACGGCGCGGGCGAGAACGAGCGGTTCCTCTCGCCCTTCTTCAAGGCCCACCGCGACGAGGTCGTCGTCGCGACCAAGTTCGCCCTGTCCATCCCGCCGGACGACCCGACCAGGCGGATCATCCGCAACGACGCGCCGTACATCCGCGAGGCCGTCGAGGCGAGCCTGCGCCGTCTGGACCTCGACGTGATCGACCTCTACTACATGCACCGGCGCGACGTGAACGTGCCGATCGAGGAGACCGTCGGCGTCATGGCCGACCTGGTCCGCGAGGGCAAGGTCAAGCAGCTCGGGCTGAGCGAGGTGACGGGGGACGAGCTGCGGGCCGCGCAGACGGTGCACCCCATCGCCGCCGTCCAGTCGGAGTGGTCGCTGTTCAGCCGGGACATCGAGGCGGGCGTGGTACCGGCCGCCCGCGAACTGGGCGTGACCCTCGTCCCGTACTCCCCGCTCGGCCGGGGCTTCCTCACCGGCTCCTTCGCCAACGCCGAACAGGACCTGACCGACGGCGACTTCCGCCGTCAGCAGCCCCGCTTCACCGGCGGCAACGCGGCGGCCAACGCGGCCCTCCTCGCCCCGGTCCGCGCCCTCGCCGAGGCCCACGGCGCCACCCTCGGCCAGATCGCCCTGGCCTGGGTCCAGCAGCGCGCCCGGATCCACGACCTCCCGGTCGTCCCCATCCCGGGCACGCGGAAGCCGACGCGGGTGGAGGAGAACACGGGGGCGACGGGGATCGTCCTGACGGAGACCGAGCTGTCCGCACTGGAACCGATCGCGGAAAAGGTCGCGGGCGACCGCTACGCGGACATGACGTTCACGTCTGCCGGACGGGAGTAGACAGGCGCCCCGAGGACGGACGCTAAAGCTCCGCCAGCAACTCCGCCTTCTTCGAGGAGAACTCCTCGTCCGTCACCAGCCCCTGCTGATGCAGCTCCCCCAGATGCCGTATCCGCTCGGCGATGTCCGCCGGGTCACGACGCGGCGCCGGCACCGGAACGGGAACGGGCGCCACGGCTCCCCGCTCCCGCACCGCCGCCAGCACGGCCGCCGCGAACGGCAGTGACTCGTGCACCGGCCCGTACCCGAGGCCGAACACGACCGCCGCCGGATCCTGGTCGGCCTGGGGGACGGGTGGTGCGGCCGGGGCTGTCGGGGCGGCCGTACCGGCCACCGCGTCGGCGTCGCGGGGCAGCAGCCGCAGGTATCCCTCGAACATCTCGGGGGACCGCCACTCCACCCCGCCGAGGCCGGCGACCGGGAAGCTCTGGTCGCCGGCCTTCCACTTCGCCGAGGACGCGCCCGTCCAGGACCACCGGAAGGACACCGCCTTCCCGTCGAAGGACGCCTTCCCGTCGTACGCCTTGAAGTGCAGCGGCGCCTCGGGCGGGGCCACCAGGTAGCGCTCGGTCCTGCCGGACCCGGTCAGCAGCGCCGTCAGCTCGTCGGCGTAGTACTCCGCGAGCGTCTCCCGTTCGGCGGGCAGCACCAGCCGGTAGGGGTCGCCGCTCTCCTTCAGCTGTCCGGCCGCCGCCTCGATCAGCGGATCGGCGCCCGCGCGAGGCTGGACGCGCAGCACGACGGTGCCGCGCCTGCCCGGCGTGAGCGTCACGCCCTCGATCGCCTCCAGGGGCACCCGGCGTTCCCCCAGGGCCTGGAACAGCTTGGGTGTTCGAATCCCCCGTTCGTAGCGGATGAGCACGGAGTCGGACTCGAACTCCCAGGCGGCATGAAATCCGGCCAGTACGTCACCCATGCGGCTCATCGTATGCGGCATGAGCCTCTTCGTCCCCTCCCCGTGCAAACCGGAGTTTCTGCGCCTCTACGCGCGTCCGGCCGCCGTCGCCACGGACAAATCCGCCCGGCATGTGTCGTCTTCGCCGGCGCAGGCGACCGTGCGGTATGCGCCAACGCCGATCCCCGCGAAGTTCCGCAGGCTGTCCGTGCCGGGGACGAAGTAGCCGCTGTGTCCCCGGGCGTCCCGAGCCGACAGCACCCGCGCCCCGAAGTCGGCGGACACCGGGTCGGCCCCGTGCCCGAGCCCGCCGACCTCCAGGTACGGCACGTTCTGGATCCAGTCGTCGGCGTCCCGCATCGCCCACACGCGGGCGGAGGTGTCCAGGTGGGAGGCGTTCTCGGCGCGCATGCCGGGACTGCCGGCCACCGCTATGTCGGTCACCCGGCCGGGCAGCGTGTCGGCGGCGAGGCCGCACACCACCGAGCCGTAGCTGTGGCAGAAGAGGGAGACGGGCGTCTTGCCGGGCAGCGCGCGCAGCAGGGCGTTCAGGCGTACGGCCCCGTGTGCGGCGCGGTTCGCCGTGGCCGCCTCCATGCCGAGGCCGCTGGGGGAGGTGTAGTCGGCCCAGGCGATCACGGCCGTGCCGGTGCCGGGGCTCGCCGCCCGCTCGGCCGCGTACAGGGACCTGGCCATGCCGACGGGCGCCGCGTACTTCTTGCGGTCGGTGCGCTGGAAGGTGACCAGTTCGGTGTCGACGCCGGGCACGACCACGGACACGCGGTCGGCGCGGTTCAGGTTCCCGAACACCTCGGCGACCCTGCCCGAGCCCGCCGGATCGAAGGCGAGGATGTGCCGGCCCGGGTCGAGCAGCGACTCGTAGTTGTACATCCGCCGGCCCGCCTCGCGCTGCCCGGCCGGGGACAGGTGCTTGTCGTGCATGCGCTCCCGCTCCACCGACCGCGCCTTGTGCAGTGCGGAACGGTTGGCGACGTAGCGCAGCTGGACGGGGGCGCCGTTCATGTTGCCGACGGCCAGCGGATACCGGTGGGCCAGGCTGGTGCGCTGCCATGCGCTGAGCGAGGCGAAGAAGCGGGCCAGCCGGGCGGGCGACGCCTGCGCGTCGGGCAGCCGCCGTCCGTCGATCCGGCCGTGTTCCCAGGCCGAGACCGACGCTTCGAGGGCGGTGGGGCCCCGCCGGTCGCGCAGGGCGGTCCAGCCGGTGGTCGCCAGCATCACGAACACCACGGCCAGGGCGAGCAGTACGCGCCAGACGTTCAGCTGCGGGGAGGTGTCGAAGGAAGTCACTGGGAGGACACACTAGGAGAACGGGCCGGTCTCGCGTGAATCCAGTGACACGGATCACGTTTCGGTGCGGCGCCAGTTCCCGGTGAGCGCGGGTGCCACCTGGTCCAGGTAAGTGGTCGTCAGGTCCCGCAGGGCCGCCAGGCCGACCTCGTCGCGCGCCGACCAGATCCGCTCGGTGACCCTCATCACGGCGCCGAAGACGGCCACGACCACGCGGGGCCGGGGGTCCCGGTCGATGTCCAGGCCCTCGCGGGCGGCGACGACGCGGGCGATCTCCTCCTCCAGCTCCGTCGCGCGCCGCAGATGGGCGGCGAGCAGCGCGGGCGTCGACTCGATCACCCGGTAGAAGCGCATGTGCAGTTCCAGCGGGATCAGCTGCTCCACGGCCTCGCCGATGGTGTTCCAGCTCTCGGCCAGGGCCATGCGCAGCGCGTCCAGGGGCGCTTCCTCGGGCGGCCGCGCGAGTACGGCGTCGACGAAGCGGGACTCCGCGAGCCGGGACACGAAGAACGCCGCGTCCTCCTTGGAGGCGAAGTAGCGGAAGAAGGTGCGCTGCGAGACGTCGGCGGCCTCGGCGATGTCGTCGACGGTCGTCTCCTCGTAACCGCGTGCGGTGAACAGTTCGAGGGCCGAGCGCAGCAGCAGGTCCCGGGTGCGCTGTTTCTTGAGTTCGCGCAGGCCGGGGCGGGAGGCCGCGGGTGCGGTCTCCGGCGGTGCCGACGTGCCGGCCACCTTCACAAGTCGTCTCCTTCGTACGGTTTCCCCAGTTCGGGCTGAATGGGGGATGTCTTGTCAGTTACTGACTCGTGAATTGGTTTGTCAACTGTCAGCGGCTGTCATTAGCCTCATCGGTATGACTAGTCAGACCACCATCGACAAGCCGGGACCGGGTGACGGCACCCCGGCGGGTTCAGCGCCCGCCAAGGGATGGCGGGGCCATCCGTGGGTCACTCTCGTCACCGTCGCGGTCGGGGTCATGATGGTGGCCCTGGACGGCACCATCGTGGCGATCGCCAACCCGGCCATCCAGGACGACCTGGACGCGAGCCTCGCGGACGTCCAGTGGATCACCAACGCCTACTTCCTCGCCCTTGCGGTCGCGCTGATCACCGCGGGCAAGCTCGGTGACCGCTTCGGTCACCGGCAGACCTTTCTCATCGGCGTGGCGGGCTTCGCCGTCTCCTCCGGTGCCATCGGGCTGTCGGGCAGCATCGCCTCGGTCATCGTCTTCCGCGTCCTCCAGGGCCTGTTCGGCGCGCTGCTGATGCCGGCCGCGCTCGGCCTGCTGCGGGCCACCTTCCCGGCCGAGAAGCTCAACATGGCCATCGGCATCTGGGGCATGGTCATCGGCGCCTCCACCGCGGGCGGCCCGATCCTCGGCGGCGTGCTGGTCGAGCACGTCAACTGGCAGTCCGTGTTCTTCATCAACGTGCCGGTGGGCATCGTCGCCGTCGTGCTCGGCGTGATGATCCTGCTGGACCACCGGGCCGAGAACGCGCCGCGCTCCTTCGACGTCCTCGGCATCGTGCTGCTGTCGGCCTCGATGTTCGCCCTCGTCTGGGCGCTGATCAAGGCCCCCGAGTGGGGCTGGGGCTCCGGGCAGACCTGGACGTACATCGTCGGGTCGATGGTGGGCTTCGTCCTGTTCTCCGTCTGGGAGACCAAGGTCAAGGAGCCGCTGATCCCGCTGGCGATGTTCCGCTCGGTGCCGCTGTCGGCCGGTGTGGTCCTGATGGTCCTGATGGCCATCGCCTTCATGGGCGGTCTGTTCTTCGTCACCTTCTACCTGCAGAACGTCCACGGCATGAGCCCGATCGACGCCGGTCTGCACCTGCTGCCGCTCACCGGCATGATGATCGTCGCCTCTCCGCTGGCCGGCGCGATGATCACCAAGGTCGGCCCGCGCATCCCGCTGGCCGGCGGCATGGTGTGCACCGCGGTCGCCATGTTCGGCATCTCGACGCTGGAGACGGACACCGGCAGCGGTCTGATGTCGGTCTGGTTCGCCCTGCTCGGCCTCGGCCTCGCGCCCGTCATGGTCGGCGCCACCGAGGTCATCGTCGGCAACGCGCCGATGGAGCTCTCGGGCGTGGCCGGCGGCCTCCAGCAGGCCGCGATGCAGATCGGCGGCAGCCTCGGCACGGCCGTGCTGGGCGCCGTGATGGCCTCCAAGGTCGACAGCGACCTGCCGGGCAACTGGGCGGACGCGGGACTGCCCGAGCTGACGCCGGAGCAGGCGGACCAGGCCTCCGAGGCGGTCCGGGTCGGCGTCCCGCCGGTGGCGGAGGGCACCCCGGCCGAGGTCGCCGGAAAGATCGCGGACGTCGCCCACGACACCTTCATCTCCGGCATGAGCCTCGCCTCGCTCGTCGCCGCCGGGGTCGCGGTCGTGGCCGTCTTCGTCGCCTTCCTCACCAAGCGCGGTGAGAACGCGGACGCGGGCGCGGGCGTCGGCCACATCTGATCCGGCCCGCGGAGTTCGTCGGCCCCCTGTTTCGTCCATCAGGGTGACGGGGGCCGCGAACCCTCCCCTCCACCAGACCTCGCAGGTCACAGTGGGTCATGTCCTCCGCAGGGCACGGAGGGCGTGCGGCTGCGGCGCGCTGCCGGAGGGGGGCGGCGCGCAGGCAGCACAGGCGAAGCAGGCATGACACTCCGCACGGGGGTACTCGAACTCCACAAGGAGTTCAGGGCGTTGACGGCGAGCTTCGAACAAGGATCGCGCAGGTGCCCCCGCTCACATGGCCGGACGTGGTCATGGACCGGGCAGGATCGCGCGACGCTCGCGATCGCCGGAGCCGTCCGCGCGGTCACCGGCCTCTCGGCGCCGGGAACCGTGCCCGGGCACGGCGTCACCCTTCGCCCGGATGTTCTCACCCCCGCCCGTTAGGGACGGGGGTGAGCCATGTGCCACCCCGGCTCCGGGGAGGCGGTACGGGGCGCGAGGGTGACGAGAACTACGCGTCCCCGCCGGCCGCCCCCGGGTCCGCCGCGGCCACGTCGAGCAGCCGGTACCGGTCGATCGCCTGCTTCAGCACCGACCGGTCGACCTTCCCCTCCCGCGCCAGCTCGCTCAGCACGCCCACCACGATCGACTCGGCGTCGATGTGGAAGAACCGCCGCGCCGCCCCGCGCGTGTCGGCGAAGCCGAACCCGTCGGCGCCCAGCGACTGGTACGTCCCCGGCACCCACCGCGCGATCTGGTCCGGCACCGACCGCATCCAGTCGGACACCGCCACGAACGGCCCCTGCGCGCCCGCCAGCTTCCGCGTCACGTACGGCACCTGCTGCTCCTCCTCGGGGTGCAGCAGGTTGTGCTCCTCGCAGTCCACGGCCTCGCGCCGCAGCTCGTTCCAGGAGGTCGCCGACCAGACGTCGGCGCGCACGTTCCACTCCTCGGCGAGGATCCGCTGCGCCTCCACGGCCCACGGCACGGCGACGCCGGACGCCATGATCTGCGCGGGGATGGCACCGCCGGTGCCCTCGCTGAAGCGGTACACGCCCTTGAGGATGCCCTCGACGTCCACGTTCTCGGGCTCTGCCGGGTGCCGGATGGGCTCGTTGTAGACGGTGAGGTAGTAGAAGACGTCCTCGCCGTGCGGGTGCTGCTCGTCCCCGCCGTACATGCGGCGCAGGCCGTCCTGGACGATGTGCGCGATCTCGAACCCGAAGGCGGGGTCGTACGCCACGCACGCCGGGTTGGTCGAGGCGAGCAGCTGCGAGTGGCCGTCCGCGTGCTGGAGGCCCTCACCGGTCAGGGTCGTACGGCCCGCGGTCGCGCCCAGGACGAAACCGCGCGCCAACTGGTCGCCCATCTGCCAGAACTGGTCGCCGGTGCGCTGGAAACCGAACATCGAGTAGAAGACGTAGACCGGGATGAGCGGTTCGCCGTGCGTGGCGTACGCCGATCCGGCCGCGATCAGCGAGGCCGTGCAGCCGGCTTCCGAGATGCCGTCGTGCAGCATCTGCCCGTTCGGCGCCTCCTTGTAGGCGAGCAGCAGGTCCCGGTCCACGGACTCGTACTGCTGCCCGAGCGGGTTGTAGATCTTCGCACTCGGGAAGAACGAGTCCATGCCGAAGGTGCGGTACTCGTCCGGCGCGATCAGCACGAACCGCCTGCCGATCTCCTTGTCCCGCATGAGGTCCTTGAGCAGGCGCACAAAGGCCATCGTCGTCGCGATGGATTGCTGACCGGACCCCTTCTTCACGGTCGCGTACGTCTTGTCGTCCGGCAGCGCGAGCGGCTTCGACCGCACCACCCGGGTCGGCACGTACCCGCCGCAGCCCAGGCGCCGGTCGTGCATGTACTGCATCTCCTCGGTGTCCCGGCCCGGGTGGTAGTACGGCGGCGGGCCGGACTCCAGCTCCTTGTCGGAGATCGGCAGGTGCAGCCGGTCGCGGAAGCGCTTGAGGTCGTCGACCGTCAGCTTCTTCATCTGGTGCGTGGCGTTGCGGCCCTCGAAGTTCGGGCCCAGCGTCCAGCCCTTGATCGTCTTGGCCAGGATGACCGTCGGCTGGCCCTTGTGCTCCAGCGCCGCCTTGTACGCCGCGTAGATCTTCCGGTGGTCGTGGCCGCCGCGCCCCAGGTGCAGGATCTGCTGGTCGGTCATGTCCTCGACCATCTTGCGCAGCCGGTGGTCGTCGCCGAAGAAGTGGTCGCGGATGTAGGCACCGGACTCGGTGGCGTACGTCTGGAACTGGCCGTCCGGGGTCGTGTTCATGCGGTTGACCAGCACACCGTCGCGGTCCTGGGCCAGCAGCGGGTCCCAGGTGCGGTCCCAGATCAGCTTGATCACGTTCCAGCCGGCGCCGCGGAAGACCGACTCCAGCTCCTGGATGATCTTGCCGTTGCCGCGCACCGGGCCGTCCAGGCGCTGGAGGTTGCAGTTGACCACGAAGGTCAGGTTGTCCAGCCCCTCGCGCGCGGCGATGGACAGCTGGCCCAGCGACTCCGGCTCGTCCATCTCGCCGTCGCCGAGGTAGGCCCACACGTGCGACTTCGAGGTGTCCGCGATGCCGCGCGCGTGCATGTAACGGTTCATCCGCGCCTGGAAGATGGCGCCGATCGGACCGAGGCCCATGGAGACCGTCGGGAACTCCCAGAAGTCCGGCATCGACCGCGGATGCGGGTACGACGACAGCGCGTTCGGCGCCTTGGACTTCTCCTGGCGGAAGCCGTCCAGGTGCTCCTCGCTCAGCCGGTCGAGCAGGTACGCGCGCGCGTAGATGCCGGGCGAGGCGTGCCCCTGGAAGAAGACCTGGTCGCCGCCGTCGCCCTCGTCCTTGCCCCGGAAGAAGTGGTTGAAGCCCACGTCGTACAGGGAGGCGGAGGAGGCGAAGGTCGCGATGTGGCCGCCGACGCCGATGCCGGGCCGCTGCGCGCGCGAGACCATCACCGCCGCGTTCCAGCGGGTGGCGTTGAGGATCTTGCGTTCGATCTCCTCGTTGCCGGGGAAGAACGGCTCGCTCTTGGTCGGGATGGTGTTGACGTAGTCCGTGCTGCGCATCTCGGGCACGGCCACGCGCTTCTCGCGGGCCCGCTCGATCAGCCGCAGCATCAGGAACCGGGCCCGCTCCCGGCCGCGCTCGTCGACGGCGGCGTCGAGCGAGTCGAGCCACTCCTGGGTCTCCTCGGGATCGAAGTCGGGGACCTGACTCGGGAGGCCGCCAATGATGATCGGATTGCGATCACTGCGATCGGATGCGGAAGCCACGCTGTTCCTTCGCTGTCGGAGGGCCGTTTTCCGGTGGTTTTTCGGTTTCTTTCCGGGTGTCTGCGCCGATTCCCCCGCTGGTTCCCCATCGTGGACCTCGCGGAGGCAATCGTCATCTGTACCGTGGGGTAACCGGTTCTCCCGCGAGAATCGGGGGCACGTTCATTCGAGTCTCGTACCCACACATGGTTCCCAAATACGCAAACGGGGCAGATAGGTGTGGTGTACGTCACCTTCGGGCTGGACGGCATGGCTGGAGTTGCGTCGACACGGCCGGGATCGTCACCGTTTCGGCGGTCCCGGACGCCGGGTACTTGCGCGATCCGTCCCGCCCGTGTGGACTACGGCCAAGCTTCGCGCACGCGCGAGGCCACAAGACATCTACCGAAACATGATCAGGAGGCAACCCGTGAGCGCGACCGCGGACCACGCGGAGGAGCGGACGAACCCTGCCGCCAGGCTGGGTTTCCAGCCCGGGCAGGTGGTCCAGGAGATCGGCTACGACGACGACGTCGACCAGGAGCTCCGCGAGGCCATTGAGGGCGCCGTCGAGGGCGAGCTGGTGGACGAGGACTACGAGGACGTGGCCGATGCCGTCGTGCTGTGGTTCCGTGACGACGACGGCGACCTGACGGATGCGCTGGTGGATGCCACCACGTACATCGAAGAGGGCGGGTCGATCCTCCTTCTCACGCCGAAGACCGGCCGTGACGGGTACGTCGAGGCCAGTGACATCTCGGAGGCCTCGACGACCGCCGGACTGACGGCGTCCAAGAGCGTCAGCGTCGGCAAGGACTGGAGCGGCAGCCGGCTGGCGACGCCGAAGGCCGCCAAGTCCAAGCGGTAGCCCCCGGGCTCCGCGACGCACCGGACCCCGGACTGGCCGGCAGCCGACCGCTGTCGGCCCGTCCGCGGGACCGCGACCGTCCCTGCGTAGGGTGTTTCCAGCGAACCACCCTAGGAAGGGATGTACGGGACATGGCGATCCAGGTCGGCGACAAGGCCCCCGACTTCGAACTCAAGGACAACCACGGCGCGACCGTCCGGCTGTCCGAGTTCCGCGGCCGCAAGAACGTCGTGCTGCTCTTCTACCCCTTCGCCTTCACCGGTGTGTGCACGGGCGAGCTGTGCGAGGTGCGCGACAACCTGCCGCAGTTCTCCGACCGGGACACCCAGGTGCTCGCCGTGTCCAACGACTCCATCCACACCCTGCGCGTCTTCGCCGAGCAGGAGGGCCTGGAGTACCCGCTGCTCTCCGACTTCTGGCCGCACGGCAACGTCTCGCGCGCCTACGGCGTCTTCGACGAGGACAAGGGCTGCGCGGTCCGCGGCACCTTCGTCATCGACCAGGAGGGCGTCGTGCGCTGGACCGTGGTCAACGGTCTGCCGGACGCCCGCGACCTGACCGAGTACGTGAAGGCGCTCGACTCCCTGTGACCGGCGCCCGCCGCCGACGCCGGGTACCGGCCCCGGGTGCCGACACCACGTGATTCGTCGGCTCCGGGGACTGCGGGGGGCGGGAACCCGTCACTAGGATCGACTCGTTGATCCGATATCCACGCACTACGGGGCACCCCGCCCCTGGACACCAATGGAGGACTCGTGGGAGTCAGCCTCAGCAAGGGCGGCAACGTATCGCTGACCAAGGAGGCCCCCGGCCTGACCGCGGTCATCGTCGGTCTGGGGTGGGACATCCGCACCACGACCGGCACCGACTTCGACCTGGACGCCAGCGCGCTGCTGCTGAACAGCGGCGGCAAGGTCGCCAGCGACGCGCACTTCATCTTCTTCAACAACCTGAAGAGCCCGGACGGATCGGTCGAGCACACCGGCGACAACATCACCGGTGAGGGCGAGGGCGACGACGAGCAGATCAAGATCAACCTCGCCACGGTCCCGGCCGACATCGAGAAGATCGTCTTCCCGGTCTCGATCTACGACGCCGAGAACCGCCAGCAGTCCTTCGGCCAGGTGCGCAACGCGTTCATCCGCGTCGTCAACCAGGCCGGCGAGGCCGAGATCGCCCGCTACGACCTGAGCGAGGACGCCTCCACGGAGACCGCCATGGTCTTCGGCGAGCTGTACCGCCACGGTGCGGAGTGGAAGTTCCGCGCCATCGGCCAGGGCTACGCCTCGGGCCTGCGCGGCATCGCCCAGGACTTCGGCGTCAACGTCTGAGCGACCGTCTCGACACGTCCGGCGCCGCACGGTTTACGTGCGGCGCCGGACGCGCAGGAAACCCGAGAACCATCACCCGGGGAGGGACCATCACCATGGGCGTCACGCTTGCCAAGGGCGGCAACGTCTCCCTGTCCAAGGCCGCACCGAACCTCACACAGGTACTGGTCGGGCTCGGCTGGGACGCGCGTTCCACCACCGGAGCACCCTTCGACCTCGACGCGAGCGCACTCGTGTGCGGCAGCGGCCGGGTGCTCGGCGACGAGTGGTTCGTCTTCTACAACCAGCTCAAGAGCCCGGACGGCTCGATCGAGCACACCGGCGACAACCTCACCGGTGAGGGCGACGGCGACGACGAGTCGCTGCTGGTCGACCTCGCCAAGGTGCCGGCGCACTGCGACAAGATCGTCTTCCCGGTCTCCATCCACATGGCCGACGAGCGCGGCCAGGCCTTCGGCCAGGTCAGCAACGCCTTCATCCGGGTCGTCAACCAGGCCGACGGCCAGGAACTGGCCCGCTACGACCTCAGCGAGGACGCCTCCACGGAGACCGCGATGATCTTCGGCGAGCTCTACCGCTACCAGGGCGAGTGGAAGTTCCGTGCAGTGGGGCAGGGGTACGCGTCGGGGCTTCGCGGTATCGCTCTAGACTTCGGAGTCAACGTTTCGTAAAGCCGAGTACGGCGCGGGGGAGCCCCGTACACACACGATTGGGTAGCCAGTGCTTCTGAAAACCTTCGGCTGGTCGTTCGCGGTCACCGCGCTCGGCCTGGTCGCGGCGATCTTCTACGGGGGGTGGACCGCCTTCGGCATCGTGGCGATCCTCTCGATCATGGAGATCTCGCTGTCCTTCGACAACGCGGTGGTCAACGCCGGGATCCTGAAGAAGATGAATGCCTTCTGGCAGAAGATCTTCCTCACCATCGGCATCCTCATCGCGGTGTTCGGCATGCGCCTGGTGTTCCCGGTCGTGATCGTGGCGATCAGCGCCCAGCTCGGACCCATCGAGGCCGTCGACCTCGCGCTCACCGACAAGGACCGCTATCAGGAGCTGGTGACGGACGCCCATCCGTCGATCGCCGCGTTCGGTGGCATGTTCCTCCTGATGATCTTCCTCGACTTCATCTTCGAGGACCGGGACATCAAGTGGCTGGCCTGGCTGGAGCGTCCGCTGGCCAAGCTCGGCAAGGTCGACATGCTGTCGGTCTGCATCGCCCTGATCGTGCTGCTGGTCTCCGCCATCACCTTCGGCGCCCACGCCCACCAGCACGGCGGCGCCCATGCCGACAAGGCCGAGACCGTGTTGCTCGCGGGCATCGCGGGTCTGATCACCTACATGATCGTCGGCGGTCTCTCCGGCTACTTCGAGGACAAACTCGAAGAGGAGGAGGAACGCGAGCACGAGGAGGAAGAGCGGGCCGCGCGCACCGGCAAGCCCAAGTCGGCCGTCGCGCTGGCGGGCAAGGCCGCGTTCTTCATGTTCCTCTACCTGGAGGTCCTGGACGCGTCGTTCTCCTTCGACGGCGTCATCGGCGCCTTCGCCATCACCAACGACATCGTCCTGATGGCCCTCGGCCTCGGCATCGGCGCCATGTACGTGCGGTCCCTGACCGTCTATCTGGTCCGCCAGGGCACCCTCGACGACTACGTCTACCTGGAGCACGGCGCGCACTACGCCATCGGCGCCCTCGCCGTGATCCTGCTGGTCACCATCCAGTACGAGATCCACGAGATCATCACCGGCCTCGTCGGCGTCACCCTCATCGCCTGGTCCTTCTTCTCCTCCGTGCGCCGCAACCGCGCACTGGCGGCGGCCGGCGGAGGCGGCGACCAGGAGAAGGCGGAGGTCTCCTCCGGGGTGTGAAACCCTTGATCTCCGGGCCGGGGCGCGCTCCCGGTGCGCCCATGCCCCGGGTGTGAACCCGGCCCGGACGAGGAACGCTCTGAGCGGGGCGGCCGACGAGGACGACTCCTCGGGGCCGCCCCGTCGGCGGTGACGCGAAGGTGGGGCGGGAATGGGCTTCTTGGACGGGCTGTGGCGCGGCCGCGAGTCCGAGTTCGACTCGGGCAGCGCGGCGACCAACTCCATACAGCTGACCAAACGGCACAGCCAGGTCTCCCTGACCAAGCAGGGAGCGGCGACCGGCAATCTCCGCGTCAACCTCTCCTGGCGGATGCGGACCTCCGACATCTCGGGCGTCCAGCGGGAGAGCCTGCTGCGGCACCCCTTAAAGGCGCTCAAGCCCCCCGAGGTCGTCGGCCACAGCCAGAGCATGGTCAACGTCGACCTCGACCTCGGCTGCCTCTACGAACTCCAGGACGGCACCCGCGGGGTGGTCCAGCCGCTCGGCGGCTTCCTGGGCGACGTCAACGCCCCGCCCTACGTCAAGCTCAGCGGCGACGACCGCTTCGGCTCGGCCTCCGGCGAGACGCTGTACATCAACCTCGACCACCGGGACGCCATCAAGCGCCTGCTGCTCTTCGCCTACATCTACGACCAGACCCCCGCCTTCGACCGGACGCACGCCGTCGTCACGCTCTACCCGAGCAACGGCCCCCGCATCGAGATAGGCCTCGACGAGCGCCATCCGCAGGCCCGGTCGTGCGCCGTGGTGATGCTCGAGAACGTCAAGGACGAGATCATCGTCCGCCGCGAGGTGAAGTTCGTGTACGGCTTCCAGGGCGAACTGGACCGGCTGTACGGGTGGGGCCTCCAGTGGGGCCGGGGGCACAAGAGCAAGGCGGACCGCTGAGCCCGTACCCGGGCCCCTGAACCCGTACCCGGGCCGCTGAGCCGGTGTCCGGGCCCCTGGCGCGTCCCGCGGCCGTGCGGCCCCTCCGCGGCGGCTACCGGCCGAGGAACTGCGGCCCCTGCGGGGGCAGCCGGAAGTCCGGGTCGGGCGCCCCCGTGACCGGCTGCGGATAGCCGTACCCGGACTGCGCCCCGGTGACCCCGGCCGCGGCGGGCGCCTGCGGATACCCGTAGGCGGGCTGGGGTGCCGGTTGCTGCGGATAGCCGTACGCGGGCTGCGCCGGTACGCCGGCGGGCTGCTCGGGCGGCAGCGGCCGCGAGACCTCCGGCAGGGGCTGCACCGCCGTCGGCTGGTCGGGGCCGACCACCGGCGGGGCCGACACGGACGCGGCGGGCGCGGACTGGGACGGGGCGGGGGCCGGCGGGGACGGTTCGGGCCGGGGGGCCGACATGGGATCGTCCGCGCCCTCCGACTCGTCCACCGAGATGCCGAAGTCGGTCGCCAGGCCCTTGAGCCCGTTGGAGTAGCCCTCGCCCAGCGCCCGGAACTTCCAGCCCTCCCCGCGCCGGTACAGCTCGCCGCAGATCAGCGCCGTCTCCTCGCCCGTCTCCGGCTTGACGTCGAAGTACGCCAGCGGTTCCGCGTCGGCGGCCGCGGCGTCGTGCAGCAGGATGCGCAGCGACGTGACCCGGTCGAAGGCGACCCCGTCCGCCGAGGCGACCAGCAGGATCCGGCCCACGGAGGGCTCGACCCCGGAGAGGTCTGTCTGGATCGTGTCGGTCAGCCCCTCGGCGACCCGCTTCTTGCCGAGCCGCCAGACCTGGCCGGACGGGTGCCGGGGCTGGTTGTAGAAGACGAAGTCCTCGTCGGAACGCACACGGTCGTCCGGCCCCAGCAGCAGCGCGGAGGCGTCGACGTCGGGGACCCCCTGCCCGGGGGTCCAGCGCAGCACGGCGCGTACCGTGGTGGCTTGCAGCGGGACGTTCGACCCCTTCAGCATCGCGTGCGTCATGCCGTCATCCTGCCCTCTCGGTCCTGGTCACGACAACGCGGGGGCGGGTACTCGGCTCGTGTCCGCCCGCCCCGGCTCGCCGTCGCCGACACGGCCGGGTTACCTGGAATTCATGCCCGGTGGGAACCTCCGACACGGATACATACGTACTATTACCGGCCACCTTTCGTCGATCAACAGGTTGCCCAGACACCACGGGGGAGTTCAAATGCGTCACTTCGGACAGATGGCCCCTGATGTGCGGAAGCGTCTCTTCCATCAGGAGCCGTGCACCTTCACCGCGGACTCCCCGGCCCGGCTGCTGTCCGCGGCCCTGGGCGCCACGCTCTACAGCCCGGCCACCCGGCCGAGCCTCGCCGACGACATCCTGAAACAGGGTGCCCGCGGGCTGGTGTCGATGGTGCTGTGCCTGGAGGACTCGATCGACGACGCCGACGTGCCCTTCGGCGAGGAGAACCTCGTCCGCCGGCTCACGGACCTGGCGGAACGTTCCGGCGTCGACCTGCCCCTCCTGTTCGTCCGGGTCCGCACCCCCGAGCAGATACCGGACCTCGTACATCGCCTGGGCCCCGCCGTGCGGCTGCTGTCCGGATTCGTACTGCCGAAGTTCACCGAGGAACGCGGCATGCCCTTCCTGGAGGCGCTCGCCGCGGCCGAGGCCACCAGCGGCCGCAGGCTCTTCGCCATGCCGGTGCTCGAGTCCCCCGACCTGCTGTACCGGGAGACCCGGGTGCAGACGCTGGAGGGAATCTTCCGCGCGGTCGACAAGTACCGGGACCGCGTCCTCGCCCTGCGGCTCGGCGTGACCGACTTCTGCTCCTCCTACGGGCTGCGCAGAGGCCCCGACATGACGGCCTACGACGTCCAGATCGTCGCCTCCGTGATCGCCGACGTGGTGAACATGCTCGCCCGCGCCGACGGCACCGGCTTCACGGTGACCGGACCCGTGTGGGAGTACTTCCGGGTCCAGGAGCGCATGTTCAAACCGCAACTGCGCCAGAGCCCCTTCCTCGAGGGACAGGCCGTCGAACTGCGCCAGAAGCTCATCGAGCACTCGATGGACGGTCTGCTGCGCGAGATCTCCCTGGACCGGGCCAACGGCCTGCTGGGCAAGACCTGCATCCACCCCTCGCACGTGCTCCCCGTGCACGCGCTGTCCGTGGTCAGCCACGAGGAGTACAGCGACGCCCAGGACATCCTGCGGCCCGAACGGGGTGGCGGAGGCGTGATGAGGTCCGCCTACACCAACAAGATGAACGAGGTGAAGCCCCATCGCGCCTGGGCCGAGCGGACCCTGCTGCGCGCCGAGGTCTTCGGGGTGGCGAACGAGGACATCGGCTTCGTGGAGCTGCTCGCCGCCGGCCTGTCCGACTGAACGCCGGGTGACCGGACGCAAGCGATCCATGACCGACGCCGGGCGCACGCCGCGGCGGACAACGGGAGGCACGAGTACATGACCGAGAGGGCGCACGCCGAAGGGCACGCCGAAGAGCCCGTCGGAGTCTGGTCCGGCAGCTGGGTCGCCGAGCGGCTCGGCGTCGAACTCGCCGGCGACGAGGCGCTGACCGGCCTGCTGGGGCTCGCCCTGCGCCGCAACCCCAAGCGGGCGCACCTGCTCGTCTCCAACGTGCTCGGCAAACACGTCCCGCAGTCGCCCTCCGTCGTGTACGGGCACGGCGTCGCCCTCGGCCGGCGGGTCCGCGAGCTGCTCGGCGCGGACGCGGCCGAACGCGCGGTCGTCCTCGGCTACGCGGAGACCGCCACCGGACTCGGCCACTCCGTCGCCGACGGCCTGGGCCCCGCCCCGTACCTGCACTCCACCCGCCGTCCGGTCACCGGAGTCGCCCGGGCTGGCGGCTTCGAGGAGTCCCACTCGCACGCGACCTCCCACCTCCTGCTGCCCGCGGACCCCGCGCTGCTGGCCGGGGACGGGCCGCTGGTCCTCGTCGACGACGAGTTCTCCACGGGGAACACGGTGCTGAACACCGTGCGCGATCTCCACGAGCGGTATCCGCGGGAGCGGTACGTGGTGGTCGCCCTGGTGGACATGCGGTCGGCGGCGGACGCGGGGCGCCTCGAGGAGTTCGCGCGGGAGATCGGCGCGCGGGTGGATCTCGTAGCGGCGGCCTCGGGGACGGTGCGGCTCCCGGACGGGGTGCTGGAGAAGGGGCAGGCCCTGGTGACGCGGTACGAGGCGGAGAGCGCGCAGGCCGGTGGTCCGTCGTCCGCGGCGCCGTCGTGGCCGGTCGCGCCCCCGGCGGGCGTTGTCGGCCCCGCACACGACCACCGCACCCACCCCCGCGCCACCCCCGTGGACCTGCGCTGGCCCGCCGGTCTTCCCGACGGCGGCCGGCACGGCTTCACCGCCGCGGACCGGGACCGGCTGGAGAGCGCCCTGCCCGGCATGGCGGCCCGGATCGCCGAGGCGCTGCCCGCCGGCGCCCGGCGGGTGCTCGTCCTCGGCTTCGAGGAGCTGATGTACGCCCCGCTCCGCCTGGCCCGGGCGCTGGAGCAGACCGCCGGCGACGGCGTCGACGTGCGCTACTCCACCACCACCCGCTCTCCCGTCCTCGCCGTCGACGACCCCGGCTACGCGATACGCACCCGCCTGGTCTTCCCCGCGCACGACGACCCGGCCGACGGCCCCGGCGAGCGCTACGCCTACAACGTCGCGGGCGCCGGTTTCGACGCCGTGGTCGCCGTCGTCGACTCGGCGGCCGACACCCCCGCGCTGCACGCCCCGGACGGGCTGGCCGCCCGGCTCGCCGCCCACGTCCCCCACGTCCTGCTCGCGGTCGTCCCGTCGTACGTCCCCGACGTCCCGCCCGTCCCGCAAGCCCCGGAAAGGCCCTCCATGCTGCCCGAGCCGCTGCGCGGCCCCGCGTTCTCCTCGTACGCGCCCGACGAGGTCGGCTGGCTGCTCCAGGACCTCTCCGACGTGACGCTGGAGGCGCCGACCGAGGAGCGCGAGGAGGCGATCCAGAGCGGCGGCGCGCACTACGCCGAGTCGCTGCCCGTGGAGTACCAGCCCAGCGAGCAGTACCAGGAGCTGTTCCACGCGGCGCTGGAGGCGTCCGCCGCCCGGCTGGCGCGCGCCGTCGGCGCCGTCACCGAGATCGTCCTCGCGGAGCGCTCGCCCCGCCCCGTCCTGGTCTCCCTCGCCCGCGCGGGCACCCCCGTCGGCGTGCTGATGCGCCGTTGGGCGCAGTACCGGCACGGCCTCGACCTCTCCCACTACGCGGTGTCGATCGTCCGGGGGCGGGGCATCGACGCCAACGCCCTGCGCTGGCTGGCCGGCCACCACGACCCCGCCGACGTCGTCTTCGTCGACGGCTGGACCGGCAAGGGCGCCATCACCCGCGAACTCGCCGCCGCCCTGCGCGACTTCGAGGCCTCCGACGGCGTCACCGGCTTCGACCCGGAGATCGCCGTACTCGCCGACCCCGGCTCCTGCGTACGCACCTACGGCACCCGGGACGACTTCCTCATCCCCTCGGCCTGCCTCAACTCGACCGTCTCCGGCCTCGTTTCGCGCACCGTGCTCCGCGCCGACCTGGTCGGCCCGCACGACTTCCACGGCGCGAAGTTCTACCGCGAACTCGCCGGCGCCGACCTGTCACCGGCCTTCCTCGACGCCGTCTCCGCCTGCTTCCCGGACGTCACGGACGCGGTCGACACCCACGTCAAGGACCTCCTCTCCGCCGACCGCACCCCCACCTGGGAGGGCTGGGCCGCCGTCGAGCGCATCAGCGAGGAGTACGGCATCCACGACGTGAACCTCGTCAAGCCCGGCGTCGGCGAGACCACGCGGGTGATGCTGCGCCGCGTGCCGTGGAAGGTGCTGGCCCGGGCGGGCGCCGGCGCCGACCTGGACCACGTCCGGCTGCTGGCCGAGCAGCGGGGCGTGCCCGTGGAGGAGGTCGACGGCCTGCCCTACACCTGCGTCGGGCTGATCCACCCCCAGTACACCCGGGGCGCCACCGGCGCCGACGGCAAGGCGGTGACGCTCTGATGCCGGTGCTCGTCGCCAGCGACCTCGACCGCACGCTCATCTACTCCGCGGCCGCGCTCGGACTGACCATGCCCGACCTGCGGGCACCCCGTCTGCTGTGCGTGGAGGTGTACGAGAGCAGACCCCTGTCCTACCTGACCGAGACGGCCGCCCAGCTGCTGACCGACCTCGGCGACACGGCGCTCTTCGTGCCGACCACCACCCGGACCCGCAAGCAGTACCAGCGGATCAACCTGCCCGGCCCGCCGCCGAAGTACGCGATCTGCGCCAACGGCGGCCACCTGCTGGTGGACGGCGTCTCCGACCCCGCCTGGCACGCCCGGGTGACCGCGCGGCTGGCCGACGAATGCGCCTCGCTGGCCGAGGTCCGCGACCACCTGACGAACACCGCCGACCCGCTGTGGGTGCGCAAGCACCGGGTCGCCGAGGACCTCTTCGCCTACCTCGTCGTCGAACGCGACCTGCTGCCCCAGGACTGGGTGAAGGAACTCGCCGTGTGGGCCGAGAACCGCGGCTGGACCGTGTCCCTCCAGGGCCGCAAGATCTACGCCGTGCCCAAGCCGCTCACCAAGAGCGCCGCCGTGCGCGAGGTCGCCCGCCGCACCGGCGCCGAACTCACCCTCGCCGCGGGCGATTCACTGCTCGACGCCGACCTGCTGCTCGCCGCCGACCGGGGCTGGCGCCCGGGCCACGGCGAACTGGCCGACTCCGGGTGGACGGCCCCGACGATCAGCGCTTTGCCCGAGCGCGGCGTCCTGGCCGGTGAGCGGATCCTCCGGGAGTTCCTGCGCGCGGCGAGCCCGGCTCGCTGAACCTGTCGTCCGGGCCCCGCCTGCGGTGGCCGGCGCCCGGACGCAGCAGCCGCATGACGACGAAGACCAGCAGGGCGAGGGCGGCCGCGGCGAGGATCACCTTCGAGTAGGTCGAGGCGATCCCCGACACCTCGGACCAGTTGTCCCCCAGCGCATAGCCTGCCAGGACGAAGACGGTGTTCCAGATCGCGCTGCCCAGCGTCGTCAGGGCGAGGAAGACGGGCAGCCGCATCCGTTCGACACCCGCCGGGACGGAGATCAGACTGCGGAAGATGGGAATCATCCGCCCGAAGAACACGGCCTTCGTCCCGTGCCTGAGGAACCACGCCTCCGTCTTCTCGATGTCGGACACCTTCACCAGCGGCAGCTTCCCCGCCATCGCCACCGTGCGGTCCCGGCCGAGCAGCGCACCGATCCCGTACAGGGCGAGCGCGCCGATCACCGAACCCGCCGTCGTCCACAGCAGGACGGCGATCAGGTTCATCCGGCCGGAGCTCGCGGCGAACCCGGCGAGCGGCAGGATCACCTCGCTCGGCAGGGGAGGGAAGAGATTCTCCAGAGCGATGGCGAGACCGGCGCCCGGTGCGCCGAGGGCGTCCATGAGGTCGTTGATCCACTGCGGGCCCGCGCCGCTGTCCGCGGCCGGCTGCGCTGCGATGGCTGTCATGACGCCCACGCTAGGAAACCGCGGCTGAAGGGATCCTGAGGAAGGGCACGGGGCACACGGCGGCTCCCTTCGCTGTCCGCTGCGGACGCCTTCCTGCGCGGGTTCCTCGCCGTGCCGGGATCATGCGGCCGGGGGAGGGGAGAGAGCGGGCAGCCCGTCGCGGCAGGCTCAGCCGCAGCAGCCCCCGCCGCAGCAGCCTCCTCCGCCGCCACCCGACGAGGGCGCCGGCGCGGACGCGGAGGCCGAGCCGCCGACCGCGACCGTCGACAGCAGCTTCACCGTGTCGCCGTGACCCGCCGGGCAGGCGGCGGGAGCGGAGGACTCGGCCATGGGACGGCTCAGTTCGAAGGTGTCGCCGCAGGTCCGGCAGCGGTACTCGTAGCGAGGCATGCGCACAGGTTAACCGGCACGGCCGGCCGGCGGACCCGGTCGTCCCGGGTGATCAGTGACCGGCCCCGCGTTCCTCGCGGATCCGGGTGACCACCTGGGCCACCGTCTGCCGGACCGCCTCCGTCTCCGTCAGGAAGTGCCAGTAGTCGGGGTGCCGCCCCTCCAGCGTGGTGACCGCCCGCTCCAGCCGGGCCACGGCCTCGTCCAGGGGGCGCGCGTGGCGTGGCTCGGGGGTGTTGCGGCCGGCCATGGCCAGGCGCTGGGCGTCGCGGATGGCGAACCGGGTGCGTTCGATCTCCTGCTGCGGGTCCTTCTGCACGGCGTTCAGCTGCCGCAGCCGGTCGCCGGCCGCCGAGACGGCCTCGTCGGTCGAGTTCAGCAGCGCCCGCACCGTCGACAGCAGGGCGGTGGCGTCGGGCCAACGCTGCTCGTCGCGGGCGGTCCGGGCCTCGGCCAGCTTTTCCTCGGCCTGCCGGACCGATGCGGTGGCCTGCTCCGGCACGTGCTGGAGGTCCTGCCAGCAGGCGGCCGTGAAGCGCCGGCGCAGCTCGCTGAGGACCGGCTCGACCTGTCCGGTGCGGGTGGTCAGGGCCTGGGCGCGGGTGCGCAGGGAGACCAGCCGGTGGCCGGTCTCGGCGGCGCGCTCGGGCAGCCGTTCCGCCTCGGCGCGGACCGCCTCGGCCTCCCGGGTGACCCGCTCGGCGCGCTCGAGGGTCTGGGGCACCCCGTGCTGTCCCGCGCCCTGGTTCAGCCGGGTCAGCTCCGGGCCGAGACGGGCGAGACGGGTGGCGAGGTCGTCCGCCTTCAGACCGGACCCGCGCGCGGAGTCCAGGGCGTCGGAGGCGGCGAGCAGGGCCTGCCGGGCGCGCTCCACGGCGGGGGCAAGGCGCGCCAGCTGGGTCTCGGCCTTGCCGAGGAGGGGGCCGAGGCCCTCGGCGAAGCGGTCCAGTTCCTGCTTGACCCGGCCCAGCTCGGTCCTGGCCGCGGTCAGTTCGCCGCGGGCCTGCGCGGCGGCCGACGCCTCCAGGTCGTCCCGGTCCAGGTCGTGGGCGTCGACGGCACTGATGTACTGGTGGCTGACCTCGTCGATGCGCCGGCCGAGGGCCTCGAAGTCGCTGACCGCGCGCCGGGCGGCGGGGGAGGAGTCGACGGCCGCGATCGTCTCTATGGAGATCCGCAGGTCCCGCTGGGCGGTGTCCAGCTCGTAGAAGGCGGCGGCCGCGTCGTCCTTGGCGGTCTGGGCCTCGGCCCGCTGGCTCTCGGCCCGCCCGCCGAACCAGCGCCGGGTACCGCCCCCGGCGAACGCGGCGGGCAGGGCCAGCACGGCGAGCAGCGGCAGGCCCATCAGGGTGAGCGCGTCACGGACCGGCCGGGGCGCCCCGGGGCGGGAGCGGTGGGAGCGGCGCGGTGGGCGCTGGGCGCGCACCGCCGTCGGCGAGTCCGGCTGCGATGGCGTCGCCGTCACATCACTCTCCCGTGTCGTCCGTCCTGCCCGGGTTCATTCTCCCACCCGTTGAGGACGAACACACGGGCCGGTCAGTTCGCGGTTCGGACCGTGATCCTGCCGTCACCGGACCGGGCGTCGACCACGTGCGCGCTGGTGTCGTCCGTGGGCACCGACACGTCGACCGCGCCGTCGCCGGTGTCGGTGGACACCTTGTACGTGGCCCGGGGCAGCGAGATCGTCACGGAGCCGTCGCTCGTACGGGACTCCACCTGGTCCGGGACGGCGCCGAGGTCCAGCCGGACCGAGCCGTCGCCGGTGTGCGCGCTGACCCGGCGGGAGGAGACCGCGGCCCGTACGGAGCCGTCGTCGGTGCGCAGCTTCAGCGGCCCCGAGGAGTCGGTGACGTGCACGGAACCGTCGCCGGTACGGATGTCCAGCGCGTCCTCGAACCCGCTCGCCCGCACGCTGCCGTCCCCGTCCCGCACCTTGACGGCGATGCCGCGCGGCACCTCGACGCGGTGCTTGGCCGCGCAGTCGGCGATGATGCCGGAGCAGTGCATCCGCAGCACCAGCCGGTCGCCGTCCATCTTCCAGGTCGCCTCGGGGTCCGAACCGACGGCGACCGACCCGGAGAACCACCGGGTCACCTCGATCCTGCCGGACGCGTGGTCGTCCGAGGCGACGACTTCCAGGGCGGAGTCGTCGGTGTCCACGGTGAGGGTGCGGCCCGGCAGGTCGAACGACCGGTGCTCGGGGTCCTTGTCGTCCGACGCGGAGGCGCAGGCACTCAGGCCCGCGACGAGAACGGCGACGGCGCCGACGGCGGCGGACACGCGGACGGGAACGGTACGGGCGGGCATGGCGGTCTCCCCCTGGAACGGACGGCGAGGTGCCGCGCCCGAGGCCCTCCGCGGTGGCGGACGGCCCCCATCGGCGAGGCTCTTCGACCGTACGGAGCGCGGGCCCCCGCCGGGATCCGGACCGCTACCGGATCCGGGGTGGGGATAACCCCCGGCCCGCCGGCCGGGCACGGTGCGAACACGTTTGCCGGGCAGCGCCGCGGGCCATGTAGGCTGTCGACTCGTCCTGGGTGCGTAGCTCAGGGGTAGAGCGCCTGCCTTACAAGCAGGATGTCGGCGGTTCGAAACCGTCCGCGCCCACCAGGACCGGCGCCGTCGTCGGCGCGAAGGCCCCCGGAGTTCTTCCGGGGGCCTTACGCGTGCGCTCGTTCCCCGCCTCCCTAGGATGAGGTCCGTGAGAAGCCCCGAGCCGTACGTCCCGCGACCGCCCGCGCGGTGGTGGCGGGCCGTGTGCGTGCTCGGGCTGTTCGCCGGACTCCTCGGCATGCACGGGCTGGCGCCCGGCGGCGGCCTCCCGGAGCACTCCGCCGGGCATCCGCACGCGTCGGCGGCACCGATGGTCCCGTCCCCGTCCCCGTCCCCGGGCACGCATACGCGTGCGGCGGCGTCCTCGACGACGGGCGCGGGCACGGCGCACGCGGGCTGCCCCCAGGACGACGGCTCCTGCGGCGGCGGCCATCTCCGGCACGCCGACGCGATGTGCGCGTCCGGCGCGGTGAGCGACGGACCGGTGCTGCCGGCGCCGGTCCCCGACCCGGTCCCCGTCGTCGGGTGCGACGGGATCGTACGGGCGTACGCGGCCGGCGCACCGGACGGTGCGCGGGCGCCGCCCTCCCTCGCCGAACTCCAGCTCCTGCGGATATAGACACCGCCCCCGCACCCGCGCCGCCAGGGCGCGGCGCGGTGCACCGGCATGTCCATCCCCCCTCACAGCAGGAGTTCACGCATGACCAGCAGGACCAGCATCCGTATCCGCACGCGCCGTACCGCCCTGGCGGCGGCGACGGCCACCGCCGCGTTCCTCCTCGCCGCCTGCGGCGGCGACGGTGACGGCGGCAGCGGTCACGAGGGCCCGCACGCCTCCGCCTCCGCGGGCGCCGAGGCGGGGAGCACCGCCGGGAACGAGACCGGCGAGAACGCGCACAACGCCCAGGACGTCGCCTTCGCGCAGGGCATGATCCCGCACCACCGGCAGGCGCTCGAGATGGCACGGCTGGCCGCGGACCGGTCGGCGTCGGCCGGGGTCGAGGACCTCGCCGCGCGCATCGAGAAGGCACAGGACCCGGAGATCACGACCATGACCGGCTGGCTGACGGCCTGGGGCGAGGAAGTGCCGGAGTCGATGCCCGGCATGGACCACTCGGCGCACTCGGGCATGCCCGGGATGATGGGCGACGAGGACATGACGAAGCTGAAGGAGGCTTCCGGCCGGGAGTTCGACACGATGTTCCTGACCATGATGGTCGAGCACCACGAGGGTGCCGTCGAGATGGCCGGGACCGAGAAGGCCAAGGGCCGCTACGCCCCGGCCAAGGACCTCGCCGACGCCATCGCCACCGCGCAGAACGCCGAGATCACCGAGATGAACAAGCTCCTCGGCAAGGACGGCAAGGACGGCAAGGACGGCAAGGACGGCGGGAACGGCAACGACGGCGGGAACGGCAAGGACTGAGTCCGCGGCTCCTCGGCCCGGCCCACGGGTCCCGCCCGCGCGCGACGTCCTCAGGCGTCCCCGGGCGGGGCCTCGTGGGCGCGCTTCAGTGCCGACCGGGCGCTCACCTGGTCGGGGCCGGTGATCTCCGACCAGTAGCGATGGGTGCTGACGAACACGGCCAGCTCGCGCTCGCGCTGCCGGAGCTTCTCGACCTCGGCCTGGTCGTCCGCCGACCAGCCGGGCGAGGCCGGGCGCTCGACCTTGCGCCAGCCGTTGTCGTCACTGAACCCGTCGAGCGGTTCGACGGACCACGGCAGTCTCTTCAGCAGGGTCGCCAGCTCGGCCCGGACCTGATGCAGTTCCTCCTGACCGGCGAGGAGGTCACTGGGGAAATCATAGGTCGTAGCCACATTCCAATGATACGCCTGTTCGATTTTGAGGCGCGCGTTCCCTTCGGTGGTTCACGCGAAAGGGTGGCGCCGAGGCCTCGGCCGACTGTCAGACCCCTGCCCTACCGTGAAAGACATGGACGGCGTGGACGAGTTCGACGGCGGGCGGACCGGGGCGGGCGGGGAGCGGGTCGACCTGGTCCCCTGGGCGGAGGGGGACCTGTGGCTGCTGCGCAGGCTCAACAGCCCGGAGATGACGGCGCACCTGGGCGGCCCGGAGAGCGAGGAGCAGCTCCTGCTCCGCAACCGCCGGTACGTGGAGCCGGCGCCGGGGCGGATGTACCGGGTGACCCTGGCGGCGGGCGGTGAGACCGTCGGCTCCGTCGGGTACTGGCGGCGGACCTGGCAGGACACCGAGGTCTGGGAGACCGGCTGGGGCGTGCTGCCCGAGTTCCAGGGGCGCGGCCTGGCCGTGCGGGCGGCCCGCGCCGTCCGGGAGGCGGCCCGGGCGGACGGGTCCCACCGGTACCTGCACGCGTTCCCGAGCGTCGGCCACGCCGCGTCGAACGCGGTCTGCCGGGGAGCCGGGTTCACGCTGCTCGGGGAGGCCGACTTCGAGTATCCGAAGGGCCACTGGATCAGGTCCAACGACTGGCGCGTGGACCTGGAGAGGGAGGACTGACGTCATGTGCCGCAGCATCAAGACCCTGCGTCCGCCGGTGCTGGCCGAGGAGGCCACCGAGGACGAGATCAGGGCCGCAGCCCTTCAGTACGTACGCAAGGTCTCCGGGTTCCGTGCGCCCGCCGCGCACAACCAGGAGGTCTTCGACCGCGCCGTCGAGGCCGTCGCCGAGGCCACGGCCGAGCTGCTGGCCGACCTGGAGATACGGGGAGGCGCCGGCGCGCGCCGGGCTTCCTGACGCCGTCCGGCGCGACCGCGCCCGGCCCGTGCCGCTACGCGCCGCGCCGCGAAACCTGCCGCCGTTACGAGACCGGTGCCGCTACCGGGCCGGTGCGCCTACGAGGCCGGTGCCGCTACGGGCTGGTGCGCCTACGAGGCCTCGGTCGTCCGGGGCTGGCGGCGCATCAGGTACGCCGCGCCCGCCCCCGCGCCGAACAGCGCCGCCAGCGACACGCCCGTCGCCAGCCAGCTCGCGCCCAGCCACTGGCCGCCGAAGTAGCCGAGGGCGACGCTGTAGGCGGCCCAGGCCAGCCCGGCCAGGGCCGACCAGGGGAGGAACTCGCGGACCCGGCGATGGGCCGCGCCGGCGACCAGCGAGACCACCGAGCGGCCGGCCGGGGCGAAGCGGGCCAGGACGACGAGGGCGCCGCCGCCGCGGGCCAGGGCGCCGCCGAGACGTTCCTGCGCGGTGGTCAGCCGCCGGGACCGGGCGATGGCGCGGTCCAGTCGCGCCCCGCCGCGCCAGGCGAGGCGGTAGACGGCCAGGTCGCCGAGGACGGAGGCGGTCGCCGCGCAGAGCGTCAGGACGAGGATGTCGGGGACGTCCTGCGGCACCCGTCCGGCGGCCGCCGCTCCCGAACCGGCGGCCGCCGCCGTCGCCGCCGTGATCACCAGGACACCGCTCGGCAGCACCGGCAGGAAGATGTCGAGCAGCACCGAGACGGCCACCAGCGCATAGATCCACGGGCTGCTGACCAGTGCCCCGACGACTCCCAGACTCTCCACGACCACAACTCCCCGATGACTCCCCCGTGGGCCGGGCCTGCCGCGAGACGCGGGGACGGCAGGAGCGGCCAATGACAGCCATACAGCGTACGCCGGGGGTGTGACAGCGGGTTCACAGGGGGCTCGTGTGTTCGGCGCGTGACGTTCACACCGCTGTCGACCGCGCAGGGCTCCACCGGCGTGCGTGACGCCGGGGAGCCCCGCGCGGTCCGGTCAGGCCGCGACCGGCGTCTTCGGTTCCGGGGCGGGCTGCTTCCGCTCGGACGTGCGCCGGGCGAGGAGCCGGTCCAGGCCGAAGGCGCCGGAACCGGTGACGGCGAGCAGCAGGAAGGCCCAGCAGAACATGGCGGGCGCCTCGCCGCCGTTCTCCAGCGGCCACAGGGCGCCCGGCTGGTGCACCTTGAAGTACGCGTAGGCCATCGAGCCGGAGCAGATGACCGCCGCCGGGCGGGTGCCGAGGCCCAGCAGGACGAGGCCACCGCCGACCAGCTGGATCACGGCCGCGTACCAGCCCGGCCAGGTGCCCGCGTCGATGGTGCCGCCCGATCCCGCCGCGCCGCCGAGGACGCCGAACAGGGAGGCGGCGCCGTGGCAGGCGAACAGCAGGCTGACGACTATGCGGAACAAGCCGAGTACGTAGGGCTGGGCGTTGGTGCCGTTGAGGCGTTCGGGCATGGGGGGTTGCTCCTTCGGTCGACCGGCCGAGGGCGCGGCCGGCGGGGGACGGAACCGAGTGGGCTGCCCACGTTAGGTCTGCCTAACGAGTACTTGCAAGTTCAACATTTAGCCATAGCCTGACGTGCGGTCACCTGTACGGCATGGACGCCGAGGCAGGTGGGAGCGCTCCCACGCCCGCGGTGCGGCCTGCGGACGTGACTCAATTCATACCCCGGCCCGCCCGCCGCACGCCCCGCCCGGCGTGTCCCGCCTACGCCAGTTCCCGGTCCGTGATCGTCCGGAGTGCGTTCGTGCCGTCGCGGTTCGCCCGGGCCTGTTCCAGGCGCAGTCGCGCCGACCGGCCCCGCAGCGTCAGCGTCATGATCTGGTTGCCGAACCAGGGGCCGCCCGTCCTGCGCCAGCTCACCGCCGGCGGCGCACAGCGTCCGTGCCGGGCGATGCGCCGCCCGAGCGCACGCGCCGGGGCGCTCCAGCCGAAGCGGAAGCCGAGGCGGATCGAGAGCGGCACGGAGTTGTGCACCGGGGAGCAGGTCAGCTGGGCCACCCGCGCATCGGGCGCACGCCCCGCCCACGAAGGCTCGGCCACGTAGGCGTGGTGGACGTCGCCCGACAGCACGCTCACCGTCGCGGGCGCCCCCGGTCCCGTACCGGCCTCGGCGATCAGGTCGCCGAGCGCGTCGAAGGACGACGGGAACGCGGCCCAGTGCTCGAGGTCGGCCCCGCGCCGGATCCACTCACCGCGCCGCGCCCAGCGCTCGCCCCGCTCGCCGCCGCACATCGCGGCGTTCCACGCCTCCACGTCGTGCACCAGGTGGGGCAGCAGCCAGGGCAGGGAGGTACCGATCAGCAGGTGGTCGTACGCACTGTTGCTGTCGCTGTCGCTGTCGCTGTCGCTGTCACTGTCGCCCCGTCCCTCCAGGATCTGTTCGCGCAGCCAGGCGGCCTCGCCCGGGTCGAGCATCGTGCGGCGGTCCTCGTCCAGGACGCGTGCCGCGCGGGAGTCCACCATCAGCAGCCGGGTGCGCCCGAAGTCGCGCCGGTAGCTCCAGCGGACGGAGGCCGGGTCGGAGTCCGCCCGGGCGGCGAACGCGCGCAGGGCGTCGGTGCCGTCGGGGGTCTCGCGGACGGCGGCGTAGAGCGGATCGGCGGCCAGCTCGTCGGGCGAGAGGTTGCCCAGCTGCTGGTACACCCAGTACGACATCAGCCCGCTCAGCAGCCGCTCCTGCCACCAGTCGGTGGCCCGCATGTCGGCGAGCCAGGCGGCGGAGGTGTTCCAGTCGTCGATGACGTCGTGGTCGTCGAAGATCATGCAGCTGGGCACGGTGGACAGCAGCCAGCGCACCTCGGGGTCGAGCCACGATTCGTAGTAGAGGCGGGTGTACTCCTCGTAGTCGGCGATCTGGTCGCCGGGGGGCCGGTCCAGGTCGCGGCGGCCGGCGAGCCAGTGGCGGGTCGCGTCGGAGACCTCGTCCGCGTACACCTGGTCGCCGAGCAGCAGCAGGACGTCGGGGCGGGCGCGCTCGGGGTCGGCCGCGACGCGGGCGGAGAGGGTGTCCAGGGCGTCCGGGCCCACCGAGTCCTTGCCGCCGGCCGGTGGCGCGGCCCAGCGGCAGGAGCCGAAGGCGACGCGCATGCCGTCATCGTCCGTGGGCGTGGCGATCACCGAGGCCGGGAAGCGGGAGTCGGCCGGCGGCCACACGCTCGCGCCGTCGAGGAACACCTCGTACTCCGTCGCCGTACCGGGGGTCAGACCGCCGACCGGGACCAGGGCGTAGTGGTGGCCCGCGATCCGGAAGGTGCGGGCCGTGCCCCGGGAGCCGTCGGCGCAGCGCACCTCGGCGGTGCAGGGGCCGCTCGTCTCCACCCAGACGGTCGCGCACGAACCGTCGGCGTACCTCAGCAGTGGGCCCAGGCGCAGTCCCGCCATGATGATCCTCTCCTCCGTCGCACCGTACGGTACGGAACGACGGAGGCCGGCGGGGAGGTTCCGGGCCGAACGGATGGACGAACGGACGGTGGACGGCGCGTCAGCAGTTCGCGAGGTAGCCCTGGAGGGCGGACTTCTCCGCCGAGTCGACCGAGAGGTCGTAGTAGTACTTCACCTGCACCCAGGCGCGCACGTACGTGCAGCGGTAGGCGCTGCGCGAGGGCATCCAGGTGGCCGGGTCCTGGTCGCCCTTGGACTGGTTGACGTTGTCGGTGACCGCGAGGAGCTGGGGCCGGGTGAGGTCGTTGGCGAAGGACTGCCGGCGCGAGGTGGTCCAGGAGTCGGCGCCCGAGTCCCAGGCTTCGGCGAGGGGGACCATGTGGTCGATGTCCACGTCGGAGGAGGCGGACCAGGTGGCGCCGTCGTACGGGGAGTACCAGGTGCCGCTGGTGGCGGCGCAGGAGGAGTTGGTGACGACGTCCTCGCCGTCCCGCTTGAGGATCGTCTCGCGGGTGTTGCAGGTGCCGGACTGGGTGATCCAGTGCGGGAAGAGGTCGCGGTCGTAGCCGGTGCGGTCCTCGGAGGCCACCGTGAGGGAGGAGAGGTAGGTGCGGGCGGTGGCGGCGCTGACCGGGGTGGGGAGGGCGGCGGAGGCGGCCGGGCCGTTGAGGAGCCCGGCGGAGGCTATGAGCCCGGTGAACGCGGCGAGGAAACCGAGCCGTCGACGCGCGTAGAACTTCGGCATGCGAACTCCCTTGAGGTGTGGGGGCGTTGGGGCGCGGGCAAGGCAATGCTCGCGACGCCGCATGACGCACAGGTGTGCGGTCGGTAAGAAGCTAGTGACGTGTGCATGGCACGTCTAGGAGTGCGACGTGACTCGTCACAGGACCTTGACGGGAGTCGGTGCGGGACCTTCGGCCCTCGGGCCCGTCCGGAGGTTCGCGTACTATGGACGGCGCAGAAGGGGAGTAGCTCTTCGCCGGACCGTCGACATACTGCTCAGCCCGCCTGAGCCGGCGCCCGGAGGCAGGCCTCGTACGCGAGGCGGGCCAGCGAGACCTTCGGCAAGCAGTGCACGCCCGTGCCGCATGGCACGGGTGGATCCGTGTGCTGCCGTGCCGAGGTGTCGCGCGTCGCGGAGATCGTGAAATCCGCGCAATCAGCACTCTCGGTGGGGTGGCCCCGACCGATTGAGGAATCTTGATCAGCCTGACCGTGACGGCGCTCGTCTTCGGTGTCGTCTTCCTCGCCGAGCTGCCGGACAAGACCGCCCTCGCCGGCCTCGTCCTCGGCACCCGCTACCGCGCCTCGTACGTCTTCGCGGGCGTCGCCGCCGCCTTCCTGCTGCACGTCGTGCTCGCGGTCGCGGCCGGCAGTGTGCTGACCCTGCTGCCGCAGCAGCTCGTGCACGCGATCACCGGTGTGCTGTTCCTCGGCGGTGCCGCCGTGCTGCTGATGAAGAAGGACGACGAGGACGAGGAGGTCCGCAAGCCGCGGGACCAGTCCTTCTGGAAGGTCTCCGGGGCGGGATTCATGCTCATCCTGGTCGCCGAGTTCGGTGACCTGACGCAGATCATGACGGCCAACCTCGCCGCCCGCTACGACGATCCGCTCTCCGTCGGCCTCGGTGCGGTGCTCGCGCTGTGGGCGGTGGCCGGGCTCGGCATCGTCGGTGGGAAGGCCCTGATGAAGCGGGTGCCGCTGGCGCTGATCACGAAGATCGCGGCCGTGCTCATGCTGGGCCTGGGCGTGTGGAGCCTGTGGGAGGCGATCAGCGGCTGAGTGCCGGCCGGCACGGGCCGCCACCGGTCCGCGGGGGCGGTCGGCGGGGGTGGTCGGCGGGGCCGGGCGGGTATCGGTGGCGGGGGCCGCCTGGCGCGATCCCCGCTCCGTTTTGTACCGTGGATGAACAAAGTGGCTCCCGCCCGTTCTCCCTGACCGGCGGGCGGGGCCACCTTGTTTCTCCTCCCCGCGCCTTGGAGTCTGCCGATGACGGCCACCGCCACCACCGTTCTGCCCGCCCGTGCCCTGCTGCTCGACATGGACGGCACCCTCGTCAACTCGGACGCCGCCGTCGAGCGCGTCTGGCGGCGCTGGGCCGACCGGCACGGGCTGGACGGCGACGAGGTCATGAAGGTCGTCCACGGACGGCAGGGCTACGCCTCGATGGCGCTGCTGCTCCCGGACCGGCCCATGGAGCAGAACCACGCCGACAACACGCGCATGCTCGCCGAGGAGACCGCCGACACCGAGGGCGTCGTCGCGATCCCCGGGGCGCCGGAGTTCCTCGCCTCGCTGCGCGGTCTGCCGCACGCCCTGGTGACCTCGGCCGACGTGGCCCTGTCCACCGCGCGGATGGCCGCCGCCGGGCTCGCACAGCCGGACGTCCGGGTCACCGCCGAGTCGGTCGGCGCGAGCAAGCCCGACCCGGAGGGCTTCCTGAAGGGCGCCGCCGAGTTGGGCATCGCCCCCGCCGACTGCATCGCCTTCGAGGACTCCGGCGCCGGCATCGCGGCCGCGCGCGCCGCCGGCATGCGGGTCGTCGGGGTCGGACCCCGCGCCGGGCTCCACGGGCCGGACGTGGTCGTGGAGGACCTCACGCGGGTACGCGTCGAGTCCGACGCGGACGGCACGCTGCGCCTGCACATCGGCTGACGGGACAGCCGGGACAGCCGGCGGGGGCCCGCCTGCGCGGGTTCTTCGCCCGTCCCTCCTGCGGTCTACCGCTGTCGCGGCTCCGACTCGAGCCTGCGGCGGGTGTCCGGGCCGTAGACGCCGACCCCGTCGGTGTAGATGCCGCGGTACCACTGGTACTGGCGGACCGCGTCCTCGACCTGGCGGTTGAAGTTGCCGTTGAAGTCGCCCCAGTACATGTTCATCCCTCGCAGGCGCTGCTGGAGTTCCGCGACCTCCGGGCCCTGGTCGCCGCGCTGGAGCGTGGGGCCGTCGCCCGGGGCGAGGCCCTCTTCCCCGGACTCCGGCGGCGCGTCCTCGGCCGGTGCGGTCGTGCTCTGCGTCGGCTCGGCCGGCCGGGACGCCGTGGGCGAGGCGCTCGACGGGGACGGCGAGGCGGAGGCGCTCGCGCTCGCCGAGGCGGAGGCGGACGCCGACGGAGACGGGGACGGGGAGGGGGAAGCGGAGGGTGCCGACGAGGCCGGGGAAGCGCTGGGTTCCTCGCTCGGTGACGCCTCGCCGGTCGACGGGTCCGGCACGCTCGCCCGGACCTCGTCCGGCAGGGCGCCGTCCCGCGACGGGGTGTCGTACGAGAACAGCCCGCTGGCGTATCCCGCCGCGCCGACCACGACCGCGACCGCTCCGGCCGCGCTCAGCAGCAGGCCCTTGCGGCGCCCGCGCGAGGGCCGTCCGCCACCGCTCGCGCCCCCCGTGCCCGGGCCCGGCCGCGAGACCTGCGGAAGGGGCGCGGTGGCGGAAGCCTCGAACAGGCGCAGGTCGTGCGCGCTGGGCGAGCCGGCCGACGGGGCGAGCGGCGTCGACAGTGCGGACGCCGCCTCCGTGCCCCCGTCGCGCGAACCGGCACCGGCACCGGCGCCGGCGCCCGCACCTCCGTCCGCACCCGCACCCGCACCGACCGCGCGCAGTGTCATGGTGGCGTCCGGGTCGGACGCGGTCCCGTCGGAGCGCTCACCGGAGGCCCCGGACGCGCCGGGTGCCTCAGGCGTACCGGAGGGCTCCGCGGCCCCGTCCAGCTCGACGTACGGCCGTATGCGCAGCGGGTCGAAGTCCTCCGCCGCTGCCGCCCGGGCCGTGCGCGCGTCGCGCAGGGCGTCGGACGCCCGTGTCCCGCAGGCGCAGGACGGGGTGTTGTCCGCCGCTCTGGGCGTGCCGCACTCCGGGCACGAGGCCCTCCCCGGCCGCTCCTGCGACGGCTGCTTCTCCTGCTCCACGCGTTCGTCCCTCCCCTCGCGCCCCTCGCGACTCCCCTCGCGAACTTCAGAGATTATGCAGATCTTCTCCACACTTCCGCGCACACGCCCCCGGAATACCGGCTTCCTGGAGGACTGAAACGGCCATATCCGGTCACACCGACCAGGATGGGCAGCGCGTGTCGGCACGCGCGCGAGTCATGACATCCGTGGAGGTCCACATGGCCGGAGAGGTGCGCGAGGCGGCGGAGGCGGACCCGGGGCGGGGGCCCGGGGCGCCGGAGGAGCGGGAACAGGTCGCCGGCGGTGTGCTCGTGTCCATCGGGGCCCTGCTCCTCGGCATGCTGCTCGCCGCGCTCGACCAGACCATCGTCTCGACGGCGCTGCCGACCATCGTCAGCGATCTGGGCGGTCTCGAGCACCTGTCCTGGGTGGTCACCGCGTACCTCCTGGCGGCGACCGCCGCGACACCGCTGTGGGGCAAGCTCGGCGACCAGTACGGGCGCAAGAAGCTCTTCCAGCTCGCGATCGGGATCTTCCTGGTCGGTTCCGCGCTGTGCGGCATCGCGCAGGGCATGGGTCAGCTGATCGCCTTCCGCGCCCTGCAAGGGCTGGGCGGCGGCGGGCTCATGGTGCTGTCGATGGCGATCGTCGGCGACCTGGTCCCGCCCCGCGAACGCGGCCGGTACCAGGGGCTGTTCGGCGCGGTGTTCGGCGCGACCAGCGTGCTCGGGCCGCTGCTCGGCGGGGTCTTCACCGAGCACCTCAGCTGGCGCTGGGTCTTCTACATCAACCTGCCCATCGGCGTCGTCGCCCTGGCCGTGATCGCGGCGGTCCTGCACATCCCGCGCCGCACCACCCGGCACGTCATCGACTACCTCGGCACCCTCCTCATCGCCTCCGTCGCCACCTGCCTGGTCCTGGTGGCCTCGCTCGGCGGCACGACCTGGGCCTGGAGCTCCCCGCAGATCATCGGGCTCGCGGTGCTCGCGGTGGTGCTGGCCGTGCTCTTCGTGGCCGTGGAGCGCCGGGCGGCCGAGCCCGTCCTGCCGCTCAAGCTCTTCCGCGTCCGCACCTTCACCCTCTCCGCCGTCATCAGCTTCGTCATCGGCTTCGCGATGTTCGGCGCGATGACCTACCTGCCGACGTTCTTGCAGGTCGTGCGGGGTGTCACCCCCACCATGTCCGGTGTGTACATGCTGCCGATGGTGTTCGGCCTGCTGCTGTCGTCGACCGTCTCCGGGCAGATCGTCAGCCGCACCGGCCGCTGGAAGGTCTTCCCGGTCGCCGGCACCGCCGTCACCACCCTCGGACTGCTCCTGCTGCACCAGCTCGACGAGAACAGCGCCACCGCCGAGGTGAGCGCCTACTTCTTCGTCTTCGGCCTGGGCCTCGGCCTGGTGATGCAGGTCCTCGTCCTCATCGTGCAGAACGCCGTCGCCTACGAGGACCTGGGCGTCGCCACCTCCGGCGCGACCTTCTTCCGGTCCATCGGCGCCTCGTTCGGCGTGGCCATCTTCGGCACGGTCTTCGCGAGCCGACTCGCCGACCAGCTCACCGACGCCTTCCGGGGCGCCGCCCTGCCGCCCGGCGTCTCCGTGGACACCCTCAAGGCCGACCCGCGCGGCATCGGCGCCCTGCCGCCCGCGCTGCGCCCCGAGGCGATCCACGCCTACGCCTCCTCCATCACCGACGTCTTCCTGTACGCCGCCCCCGTCGCCCTCGTCGCCTTCCTCCTGGCCTGGTTCCTCAAGGAGGACCGGCTGCGCGGCTCGGTCACGGCCCCGGACGCCACCCAGACCCTGGCCAGCAACCCGGTGGAGCGCTCCTCGCACGACGAGGTGTGCCGCGCCCTGTCGGTGCTCGGCACCCGGGAGGGCCGCCGGGAGATCTACCGCCGGATCACCGCACGGGCGGGGTACGACCTGCTGCCCGCGTCGAGCTGGATGCTGCTGCGGGTCCGGAGGTACGGCCGGGTGGAGCCGGCCCAGCTCGCGGAGCGCAGCCCCGTCCCGCTGGCCACCGTGATGGCGGCCGCCCGCCAGGTCGAGGAGCGGCACCTGGCCGTCCGTGAGGGCCCCGACCTGGTCCTCACCGGCCGCGGGCGCGAGGTCGCCGAACGGCTGGCGCTGGCCCGCGAGGACTCCCTCGCCGAACTGCTCGGCGACTGGTGGGGACCCGACCGCCCGACCGACCTGGTGCAACTGGTGCACGAGTTGACCGGAGAACTGTGCGGCTCGGAGCGGGAGCGTCCGCAGGACCGGCGCACGGGACGCGGGGGTGAGGAGCGGCGCAAGGGGCGTACGCCCGCACGGGCCGGCTAGCGGGGCGCCGTCAGGAGTCGCGGCGCAGCGGCTTGGTGAACCAGTGCTCGGCGTAGGGACTCTGGTTGTACGCGTCGGTCTCGGTGTAGCCGAGGCGCGCGTACAGGGCGCGGGCCTCGACCAGGTCGCCGCGCGTGTCGAGGAGCATGCGCCGGGCCCCGAGCGTCCGCGCCACGTCCTCTGCGGCCCGCACGAGCAGCGCGGCACCGCCCCGGCCGCGCATCCCGGCGCACAGGAACACCCGCTTCAGCTCGGCGGTCGTGTCGTCCAGCAGCCGTACGCCGGAGGTACCGGCCGGTTCACCGGCGTAGCGCGCGACCAGCAGCCCTCCCCGGGGCGGTGCGAGGTCGGCACCGGACTCCGCGGCGATCTCCCGCTCCAGCTCGTCGGGGTCGGTGGAGCGCCCCTCGTACAGCTGGTACCAGCGGTCGCTCACCTCCGTGTAGTACGCGCGCCACAGGGCGGCGGCGACGGGGGAGTCGTACGGTTCCGGGGCGACGGTCCAGGTCATGACCGGCATTGTCGGCAGGGGGCCGGTGGGCCGGGCAAGCGTATTTTCCCACCGATGCGCCCTCGGCGCACGCCGTGCGCCGTTTGAGCGCGGCCTCGGGGGCAACACGAACGGCGAACCGGCCGCTCTGAGAGCCGGCAGGCCGAAAACCCGGAAGGCACTCATGTCCACTGGCGTGATCATCGCTCTGATCGTGGTCGTGGCGGTCGTGCTCGTCGCCGCGGCCGTCCTTGCCCTGCGCGCACGGGGCCCCCAGCACGGCGGAAGTCTGAAGCGCCGCTTCGGGCCCGAGTACGACCTGGCCGTGGCCCGGCACGACGGCGACACCAAGGCCGCCGAACGGGAACTGACCGAACGGGTGCGACGGCACGGGTCGTTGCGCACACGGCCCCTGGAGTCCGCCGAGCGCGAGCGTTTCGAGGCGCGCTGGACCGCGGCCCAGGAGCGCTTCGTCGACTCCCCGCGCGAGGCGGTCGCCGAGGCGGACCGGCTGCTCGCGGAACTCGCCGGCGCGCGGGGCTTCCCGGACGGCGGGCAGTACGAGGAGCAGCTCACGGCGCTGTCCGTGCACCACGCCCACCACGTCGAGGGCTACCGCCGCGTGCACCGCGTGACCCACGCGCGCGTGGACGACGCCCGGGAGGGCGATGGCACGGGAACGGAGGAGATGCGCGCCTCCATGGTCGAGGCCCGCGCCCTGTTCGAGGCCCTGATGCGCCCGGCCCGCCACGACGGCGGCGACGGGCGGCGGACCGGCACGGAAGCAGGCGAACCGGCACCGGCACCGGCGTCGACCCCCGGGGCCCGAGCACCGCACGGGTGGTCGCTCGGCAAGCGCCGGCCGAAGGAGAGCTGAGGCAATGTCCGACGTGACAGGCACAACAGGCACCACAGGCAAGACCGGCCGCACGGTTGCCGACCGCGGCACCTCTGCCGATCCCGGTCCCGGCACCGCCGACCCCGGCTCGGTCGCCGACCCCGGCGCGGTTGCCGATCCCCGCACCCCTCCCGGTCCCGGCACCGCCGTCGACCCCACCCCCAACTCCGGCGCCGCCCCCGGCACCAGGGCAGGCGGCGACGCCGCCACTGCCGCCGTGGCCCGCACCGCCGCCGGGGCAACCCCGGCGACCACCCCCGCGTCGGCCTCCGCGCTCCTCCCGCCCGGTGCGTCCGAGCGGCTCGGTGAGCGGCTGCACCACGCGGTGGCCGGGTTCGTGGACGCGCCGCGCGCCTCCGTCGAGGAGGCCGACCGGGTCCTGGAAGAGGTCGCCGCCGCCTTCACGGACGCCGTGGCGCACCGTAGGCAGACCCTGCGCACCTCCTGGCACGAGCCCGGGGAGGGCGGGGACGCGACCAGCACGGACACCGAGCAACTCCGCCTGGCCCTACGGGACTACCGCGAGCTGGCGGACCGTCTGATGCGCCTGTGAGCGACGGGCGTCACCGCTCCGCCCGGCCCTCCCGCCACCGCCGTACGACCTCTTCGACGTCGTAGGGCTTCAGACCCAGTGGGGGGCCGGGCGGCGGTTTGAACATGACGTCGCGGATCTTGACGTTGATCTCCTCGACGATGCGGCGGACCACCCGCTCCGACGGGGCCTTCGCCGCCGCCTCCAGGGCGTCCTCGGCCTCCTTGCGGAGGGCCAGTGTGGGCGGCAGTACGGAGAAGCCCTCGCGGGCCATCTTCCGCTTGACCCACCACAGTTCGTCGTAGGTGCTGTCCATCTCGCTCGGCAGGGGCTTGCCGACGCCGGGCAGTTCGGCGAACTCGCCGCGCGCGTCCGCATCACGGATCTGTTTGTCGACCCAGGACTCGAAGTCGACGCCGGGTGGCTTTCGCTCGGTCATGACCCCATTGTGCCGGACAGCACACCACCGGTCGATCTATCATGCGGCGGCGACAGGCCAACGGACCTCGAAGGAGCGCACGTGCTCGAACTCACCATGGCCGCCGTCACCGCGGCGGACGCGGGCGCCACGGCCGGCATGCAGATGGCCGACGCGCCCAGCGAGCCGGACGCGGTGCTGCGCGTGGGCAGGGACAGGTCCGTGTGCCGGCTGTCGACGCCGGACGACTGGCTGTTCGTCTCCCGGGTCCACCTGGAGTTCCGCTGCGGAGCCGACGGCACCTGGCGGCTGAGCTGGCTGCGCGGTTCCCAGCCGGACCCCTCCAGCGAGGTACGGCTGACCATCGGCGAGCACTTGCAGTCCCTGCCGTACGGCGGCACGGTGCCGCTGCCCAGGGGCGGCAGCGGCGAGGTCGTGGTCCAGGACCGCGCGGAGCCGCGCAGCGTCAACGTCGGCTTCTACCACGAGGCGTAGCCGCTCGGCGGGGTCAGGCCAGCACGCGCGCCAGCGCGAAACCGTCGTACCCCTTGGTGCCGACCGTCTGGACCGCGGTGCCGCTGAGCCGCGGATGGCTGCCGATCAGCTCGATGGCGGCGCGGGTGCCGCGCACGTCGTCGCCGGTGTCGTCGGCGTCGGCCACGCGGCCGCCGCGGACCACGTTGTCGATGACGATCAGGCTGCCGGTGCTGGTGAGTCTGAGGGCCCACTCGAGGTAGTGCGGGTTGTTGCCCTTGTCGGCGTCGATGAAGACCAGGTCGAAGGGCGGCGGGTTCTCGTCGGCGAGCTTCGGCAGGGACTCCAGCGCGGGACCCACCCGTACGTCGACGAGGGCCTCGAGGCCGGCGCGGGCGATGTTGCGGGTGGCCACCTCCGCGTGCCGGGCGCTGTACTCCAGGGTGACCAGGCGGCCGTCGGAGGGCAGGGCGCGGGCCAGCCAGATGGTGCTGTAGCCGCCGAGGGTGCCGATCTCCAGCACGGTGCGGGCGCCCTGGATCTGGGCGAGGAGCTGGAGGAGCTTGCCCTGGTTGGCGGCGACGTTCACCGGGGGCAGCCCGGCGGCGTCACTCTCCGCGCGGGCGGCGGCCAGGGCGTCGTCGTCCGGTGCGAGGTGGGTGATGAAGTAGCTGTCGACGTCGTCCCAGACCTGTGACTCGCTCATGCGGGGCCTCCCGTGTACGTCGTGACGTGTTCCCGGTGTGCGGGCCGGACCCGTGCCCCGAGGCGGAAGAGCTGGCGGGAGCCGCCCTCCGGGCCGGGGGCGACGACTTCGGCGGGGGTGAAGCCGAGGCGCTCGTAGAAGACGCGGGCGCCGCTCTCGGTGGCGCCGGGGTGGTCGGCGCCGAAGGTGACCACCTCGACGTCGGCCGGTTCCCGCACCCACCTACGCATCGCGTCCCGCATCAGCGCACGGCCGACACCGCCCGCGCGGGCCTGCCGGGACACGACCAGCCAGTGGACGTGGTGGACCGGCGGGTCCGTCTCCGTGTCCGTGCCGAACAGGAGCCCACCGAGCAGCTCCGCGCCCGCACCCGGCCCCACGTCGGTGTCCGGGGCGACGGCGACCAGGGCCGCGCCCCGGCGGATGTGCTCGCGCACCGCGTCGTGGAATCCGGCCTCCTCGACCATCGGGCCGAACCAGTGCTCCACCTGGCCCGCCAGGCCCAGGAATCCGGGGAAGTCTCGCTCCTCGGCGAGTCTGACCATCATCCCGGCAGTCTCTCAGACGGGGGCGATCAGCGTCGTCCGTCCACCGCGGGTGCCGAGCCCGGCAGCGGGCGGCCCGCCGACTCCGTCATGAACCACACCGCGACGCCGCCGACCACGGCCGCGGCCATCATGTAGTACGCGGGCATCATCATGTCGCCCGTCGCGCCGATCAGCGCCGTCACCACCAGCGGTGTCGTCCCGCCGAACAGGGACACCGACACGTTGAAGCCGATCGACAGCGAGCCGTAGCGCACCCGGGTCGGGAAGAGGGCGGGCAGCGCGGACGGCATCGAGGCGGTGAAGCAGACCAGCAGCAGGCCCAGCGCGCCCATGCCGAGGGCGACCGCGAGCAGGCTGCCCTCGCGGATCAGCAGCAGCGCCGGGACGGACAGCAGCAGGAAGCCCGCGCAGCCCGCCGCGATCACCGGCCGCCGGCCGACCCGGTCGGTCAGCGCGCCCGCGAACGGCTGGACGACCATCATCAGGGCCATCACGCCCAGCACCACGAGCAGCCCGTGCGTCTCGTCGTACTTCAGCTCGCTGGTCAGGTAGCTCGGCATGTACGACAGCAGCATGTAGTCGGTGACGTTGAAGACCAGCACCAGGCCGACGCAGAGCAGCAGCGCCCGCCACTGACCGGTGACCATCTCGCGCAGCGGCACCTTCACCCGCGCCGTCTCCGCCTTCTCCACCTCGGCCGCGAACGCCGGGGTCTCCTCGAGCCGCATCCGCAGGTACAGGCCGACGATGCCCATCGGGCCCGCGATCAGGAACGGGATGCGCCAGCCCCACGACATCAGGTCGCCGTCCGACAGCAGCGCCGTCATCAGCGTCACCAGACCGGCGCCGCCGATGTACCCGGCGAGCGTGCCGAACTCCAGCCAGCTCCCGAGGAAGCCGCGGCGCCGGTCCGGCGCGTACTCGGCGATGAAGGTGGACGCGCCCGCGTACTCGCCGCCGGTGGAGAAGCCCTGCACCAGCCGGGCGAGCAGCAGCAGTACCGGCGCCCAGACGCCGATCGTCGCGTACGACGGGATCAGGCCGATCGCGAACGTGCCCGCCGCCATCATGATCATCGTGACGGCGAGCACCTTCTGCCGCCCCACCCGGTCCCCGAGCGGACCGAAGACCATGCCGCCGAGGGGACGGACCAGGAACGCGGCGGCGAAGGCGCCGAAGGTGGAGAGCAGCTGCGCGGTCGGGTTGCCCGACGGGAAGAAGACCTTGCCCAGCGTCACGGCGATGTAGCTGTAGACGCCGAAGTCGAACCACTCCATCGCGTTGCCCAGCGCCGCCGCCTTGACGGCACGCCGGACGAGCGCGGGATCGGTGGCGGTGGGGGCGCCGGAGGCACGCGGGACGGGTGCGGGGGTCGTGCGGGACGGGGGAGTGGCGACGGGGGCGGCCGACAAAACTACGCTCGCCTGCTTTCGACGGGGACAGGGACGGAGGCGGGGGAACGCCGTGTGTGACCCGTACGGCGGCGCTGTCGCCGGGCCGGAAAGAGCCCGCGGCACTCGGCCACGGGCAGAAAAGCGACCATAGGCGCTGATGCTCCGCTTACGCCCGGTATGCTTTTCGTTGCAGTGTGCACCGAAATGGCGTACATGCAGGGGACATGCGCGCGCCGTGCGCGGTTCCCCCGGCCGCGAGCTGTGATCCTTCTCGCTCCCCGGATCGAAAAGCGGGCGGCTGTCAGGTTGAGTGGGGGGCGACCGCGTCTTCCTCCGAAGGTGGTGCGAGCCTCATAGGGTTCGCAGGGACGACACACCGCGTACACGAACGCGGTACGTAGGGTACGTGCGGACGGTACGAACGGGGCGGGAGGCCGACGAGGCGTGGCGAATGCGGAGCACAGTGGGCGACCGGCGGAGTCCTTCGGAGCCGCGGCCGCCGACGCGACCAGAGCACGGCTGCGCGTAGCACGCCTCGGACTGTGGCTGATCGCCGCCGTCCTGGCCGTACGGCAGGTGGCGGCGGTCCTCGGCACCCCGCGCGGGGAACGCCTGACGGACCTGGAGACCTGGGTCGGTGAGCACGGCGTCCTGCACGTGGAGGGGTCGCTGTACGACTCCACTCAGTTCACCGGCACGCCGTTCGTCGGGCTCGTCCTCAAACCCTTCACCCGCGCCGCCGAACAGGCCCTCGGCTGGGGCTGGACCTTCGGCTCGCTGCTGCTGGTGGTGGCCCTCGGCCTGGTCGCCGCCCGCGCCCTGCCCCAGCCCGTCGGTCGCCGTACGGCGCTGTTGGCGGCGCCCGTCGCCATCAGCCTGCTGATGCTGTCCCTCCCGGTGCGCAACGCGTTCTGGCTCGGCCAGACCAGCATCATCCCGGTCCTGCTGGTCCTGCTGGGCTGCTTCGCCGTACGCGGGGCGCGGGGCGACCGGGTGGGCGGCGTGCTGATCGGCGTCGCCGCCGCCTTCCAGCCGACCGTCCTCCTCTTCGTCCCCCTGCTGTGGTTCACCGACCGCAGACGCGCCGCCCTGTCGACCGGGATCACGTTCGCCGCCTGCACCGCCGTCGCCTGGGCGGCGATGGCGCAGGACTCGTACACGTACTGGGTGCACCACATGGCCGGTGTCGGCCTGGGCGGCGAGGCCGACGACCTCGCCAACCAGTCGCTGCACGGCGTCCTGCTCCGCCTCGGCCTGAACGGCCCGCTGGAGATCGCCCTCTTCCTCCTGCTCGGCGCCGCCGTCGCCGTCCTCGCCCTGCGCCGCGCGGTGCGCTACGCCCGTGACGGCCAGCTGCTGCTCGCGGTGGCCGTCACCGGCTGCGCGGCCGTCGTCGTCTCCCCGGCCACCTGGCAGCACCAGCTGTTGTGGGTGCTGCCCGCGCTCGTCGGCCGGGTCGGCAAGCGGGCCTCCGACCGGTACGTGTGGCCGGTCGCCGTCGTCCTGGTGATGACGCTGCCCGCGAAGATGATGCTGCCGAACATGGCGGCGCTGTACCCGCTGCGGGACAACGTCGTGCTGCTCGCCGCGCTGGCCGCCGCCGTCGCCGTGCCCTTCCTGCCGCGCACGTCGCCCTACTTCGAGAACCCGACCCCGACCGCCTACGCGCCGCCGGTCCCGGCCCGCTTCAAGCACGTCCCGCTGCTGCCCTTCCTGCGCCGGGTCCTCACCCGCCCCAACCTCCTCCTCGAGCTGCTGCTCATCCGGGTCACCTACGCCGCCTACTCCCAGGTCCGCCTCGCCGCGACCGGCGGCAGCAACTCGGCGGGCCGGGCGCGGGCCGAGGAGCACGGGACGCAGATCCTGGACCTCGAGCGGTTCCTGCACATCGACATCGAGCACACGATCAACCACGCGGTGGTCGGCGTCGGCCGGCTGCGGGACTTCTTCGACTTCTACTACACGTCGTTCCACTTCATCGTCCCGCTGACCGTCCTGGGCCTCCTGTACTGGCGCCGTCCGGTCGACTACCGCTGGGCCCGCGCCTCCCTCGGCTTCGCCACGCTGCTGGCCCTGGTCGGCTTCTGGCTCTACCCGCTGGCCCCGCCGCGGCTGATGCCGGGCCTCGGGATCATCGACACCGTGCACGGCGTGCAGGACTTCTCCAAGCCGGACTACGGCACGCTGACCCACCTCACCAACCAGTACGCGGCGATGCCGTCGCTGCACTTCGGCTGGTCGCTGTGGTGCGGGGTGGTGATCGCGGTCATCGCGCCGAGGATGTGGATGAAGGCGCTGGGCCTGCTCCACCCGCTCTTCACCGTCTCGGCGATCGTGGCGACCGGCAACCACTGGGTGCTGGACGCGGTGGGCGGCGCGGCCGTGGTCGCGGCGGGCTTCGGGCTGACGTACTGGTTCCAGGGCCCGCGGGCCCGGACGGCGGTGGCGGTGGCGGCGGCGAAGGAGGCCGCGGAGCCCGCGGAACCCGCGCCCGGCGTCAGCAGCGGCCCCCCGACCCCGGCGAAGGACCGTACCGCGAGCTGATCCGGTACTCGCCCGGCTCGTCGACCGTCAGCCGGGTGAACTCGCCCTCCTGCACGAGACACCCGCCGTCGCTGCGCAGCCACGGCGACCAGGCGACCCGCACGGTCACCGCGCCGGGCCGCGCCACGCGCAGTACGAGGTCGGCGGGGCCGGTGGACACGACGGTGCCGGGCGCGGAGACGAGCGGTACGGCGTCCCGCACCCGGTAGACCTGCCAGTGCGCGTCCCGCCAGACGGGCTCCAGCCACTCGGGCCGCCGCTCCGGGTCCCGGACCAGCTTCGCCTCGGCCCGCGCCGGACCGTCCGGCTTGCCGAGCGGGGCGACGACGAAGCCGACCGCCCACCGGTCCAGCCACTCCCGGTAGGTGGCCGCCGAGAAGCTGCCGTCGTAGAAGAGGCGTCCGCGTTCCACATCGAGCTGCCGGTTCCAGCCGCGGGCCATGTTGACGTGCGGGGCGAGCAGGGTGGCCTCGCGGTGGTTGCGGGCGGGCACCACCTCCACCCGCGTCCGGTCGGCGCCGAGCCCCTCCAGGGCCGCCACGACCCCGTCCGTCTCGGCGGCCCAGGCGGGCACGACGGTGGACACTCTCAGGTCGCTCACGGTCTTGCCGCCCACCCACCACACGGAGTAGGCGAGCGCGACGGCCAGCAGCCCCCGCGCGAGCCGCCGCACCCGGTCCGCGGTGAGCGCGGGCGGGGCGGTGAGCAGGGCCGCCAGCAGCACGGCGGGCGCGAACAACTCGGCGAACCGTTCGACGTTCGTCCCGACCGGCGAGGCGATCAGATACGTCAGCACGGTCCCCAGCGCGTACACGGCCCCGCTCCACCGGGCGACCCGCCAGGTACGCGGGGCCAGCACGGTGACGGCGAGGCCGAGCAGGACCGGCGGCCAGATGCGGGCGAACGGCATCGGCTGCTCCCCCGTGAAGGGGAAGAACAGCGTCGTCAGCCCGACCACGGCCGCCGGGGGTATGAGCAGGACGAGGGCGCGCCCCCAGTCCCGTACGAGCAGGAACGCGGCGCCCACGACGGCCACGAACAGCCCGGCCACCGGCGAGGCCATCGTCGCCAGCGCCGCGTACCCGGCGCCGAGCCACAGGCGCCGCTCCCGCACCAGCGGCACGCAGGCCGCCAGGGCGAGCGCGACGCCGAGCGCGAAGGTGGCCCGGCCGGAGGCGACGTCGCACCACAGTGCGAGGGAGGCGAGCAGCGCGGGCCACACGGGCCGGCGCACCCCGCCGCGCACCATCAGCACCGCCGCGAGCCAGGAGGCGGCGAGCCCGGACACCACCGTGACGGTGCGGACACCGACCAGCGCCATCAAGTACGGCGAGAAGACGCTGTAGTTGGCGGTGTGCATCCCGCCGTACCAGAACAGCCCGTACGCCGAACCCCCGTGGTTCGAGGCGAAGTCGGCCCACGCCTCCTGCGCGGCGAGGTCCCCGCCGCCCGTCGCGAGAAACGCCCACCACACCGCGTACAGCGGAATGGTGGGCAGGGTCGCGAGCAGCGGCACGCGATGCCGGCGACCGAAGGCGCGCAGGGCGTTGCCCGGACGTCTGTCCCGGAGCTGTTCGGGCCGGGGGACGGTGAGTTCGGCAGGGGCCACGGTCGGGGTTTCCGTTCGAGGTCATCGAGGGTGCCCGGGTGGACACACGTGCGAAGACGATAAATCGAACAGAAACGTTGGCCCGGACCGGGTCCCGCTCGCGCTCCCGCTCCGGCCCGCTCCGGCTCAGACGGTGCCGGAACCGGCCCCCTTGCCGGGGGTCCAGTCCCAGTCCACGATCTTCTCGGCGAGCTTCGGCAGCCTGTCGTCACCGGGCTTGACGTCGATGTAGAACAGCGCCTCGTCCGGGTGCTTGTCGTCGCCGCCCCAGCGGACCACACCGCCGCACTCCGCGAGGATGTCCCGGATCGCCGTCAACTGCTGCGGGAAGAAGCCGCCCCGCACTCCCGACGGGTAGGAACCCGGCCGGATCTGGACCGCCGTACCGGACGCCTGGTTCGACTCGGCCATGCCCTTGCGGACCGTGGAGGGGTGGCGCCAGCCGGTCACGTCGCCGTGGCGCAGTTCGTCGACCTCGTAGTGGAAGCGGCGGACCACATGGACCAGCACGGTTTCGACGTCGCCCATGCGTACCTGGACGCCGTCGACCGGAAGGCCCGGTACGGGTCTGGTGTAGACGTGCCCGCGGTTGTCGGCGGTCTTCTCCATCTCCCAGCCGTTGCGGGACGGGACGCCGCTGAGCACGCGCTTGTTGCGCTCCTGCGCCTTGCGCACCGACTCGCGGAGCTTGTCGGGCTCCGGACCGGCCGGCTGCGCGAGGGCGGGGGAGGACAGCACCTGGGAGCCGACGGCGGCCCCGGCGGCCAGGAAGGCGGCACGGCGCAGGACGTGGCGGCGGGACAGGGGGGTGGTCACGTGTGGGTGCCCTTCTTGTGGTGTGCGATGACGAGCCAGGTCAGGACGAGCGCGCAGATGCCGAGCAGCAGGGTGGCGGGGTTGAGGTAGGACGGGACGACCGCCTCGGTCACCCGGCCGTCACCGGCGCGGCAGCCGAAGTGCAGCGGCACGAAGGTCGGTTCGTAGCCGGTGACCCTGCCTTCGACGGCCTTCGCACAGGCCTCGGCCTGGGCGTGGTCGTCGAAGAAGAACAGGTGGAGCAGCCCCCAGGTGTACATCCCGACCGCCGCGTCCCAGGCCAGTGCGGCCGCCGGACCGAGGAGGGTCGTGCCCCTCCGGCGGGCCCGCACCAGGCCGGTGACCGCGCGGACCGTGAGCCACACCACGGCGACGAGACCGGCCAGCAGCAACAGCAGCAGGACGGCACCCTCGTGCTCGGCGTAGGGCTGGTCGCCTGACATGTGCCGTACTCCTGTCAGAGGTTGCGGGAGATGGAGTTGTACTTCTCCATCACGTAGTAGAGCCCCATTCTCTTCTTGGCCTCCTCGTAGGCGACGTCGCCGGGACCCTGGTAGCGGCGCAGGACCTCGTAGATCTCCTGGTCCGTGTAGCCCAGGGTGGGCTGGCGCAGGGCCGGTGAGTCGTCGTCGCCGCCGGGCTTGCCGTCGATGTCCCAGCGGTGGATCAGCGCGACGCTGGTCAGGGCGTACGTCTCGCTGTCGTACGCCTGCTTCCACGCGTTGTACTTGTCCTCGTCCACCGACACGTCCCGGCGCGGCTGACCCGACCCGTACCCCTTGTCCAGCGCGTGGTTCCAGGCGCCGATGAGGGTGACGGCGCGCTGCTTGGCGATGCCGGTGGAGGTGTCCCGGATGTACTGCCGGGTCGTGTTGAAGGCCAGGATGACCGCGGCCCAGGCCGCCTCGTCGTCCGGGGAGATGTGCCGCATCTCCCAGTAGGCGGTGGTCTGGATCAGCGCCTTGCGCATGTTGTGCCGGTTCGACAGCTCCGTGATCAGGTCGTCGTGCGCGGTGACGGTGCGCTCGAAGCACTTCCAGTGCTGGTACGACCGCAGTCCCCCGTCGAGGGGGAAGCCGAGGGACTCCATGTACTTGCCGACGTCGGTCTCCATGGCCGTCGTGACGTCGGGGCTGAGACGGGTGTCGGGCTTGACGCCGCGCGGCGGGTCGAAGGACCCCTGGCCGCTGTCCCGTCCGGAGGCGATGTTGACGTCGATGTTGATGGAGCCGCTGCCGGAGCCGACGGTCTTGGTGACGATCTGGTCGTAGGCCCAGTTCGCGGGCAGCGGGTAACCGAAGTTCCCGGAGAACCCGGAGGACATGTCGGACACGAACGACGCCGACGCGTGCCCGGCGTCGGACACGCGCGTGCACACGTTGCGCGGGCCGTACACGCCGACCGTGTACCGGTTGCCGTCGTCGCGCATCGCGTCCTCGATGCCCTTGAAGTGCGGCAGGACGCTGTCGGTGACCTCGTAGTCGTACGCGTCGAAGTCGACGGCGAAGAAGATCCTGGCCCCGGACCTGAACCCGTGGTCGAGGGCGGCGTTGATCGCGGCCTGGCCCGCGGCGCGCCCCAGCGGATAGCTGAAGTCGCTCGCGCCCCGGCCGAAGGTCTGGTAGATCGGGAAGCAGCGCATGCCCTCGTCGGCGATGGTCTGCAACTCCCCGGACTGGATCTCCTTCTCGGGCACCGTGCCGCCGCCCGGGACCGGGTTGGTGAGGTAGCGCCCCACGATCGTGATCCCCTCCGCCTTGAGGGCCTTGGCCCGGTCGGGGGTGATCCGGGTGACGCCGTCACAGGCGGAGCCCTTGCGGTCCTGGTCGCCGTACGACACCAGCAGCGACGCCCAGGTGGAGAAGTCGCCCTGTCCCGTCACCGGGAGCTTGGCGAACGACTGGAAGGAGCGGACGGCGTCGGCGAGCGCCGAGGTGAAGGTGCCGCCGAACGACACGGGCCGCGCGTTGAGCAGCATGCCCGCGGTGAAGAGCTGCACCCAGGTGCCGGACGATCCCACCGACAGCGTGTGCGCCTTGATCCCGGACTTGGTGCCCGGCCCGAAGTTGCCGTTGGCCACGCCGTCGGCCATACCGATCGTGTACTGCACCGCGTAGAGCATGGCCGTGGCGACGGTCCGGGAGTGGTGCCCGTCGCAGGGCACGATGTAGAAGTCCCGGCGGTTGACGAACTCGCCGTTCATCCACTGCTGGACGGCTCTGATCTGCTCGGAGCCGCCGTTGACGGTGACGTACGGGTCCATGTTCAGCAGGCCCTTGAAGACCTTCGGGACCACGTCACCGCCGGGGTAGGCGAAGTCGACACCCATGTCCGACTTCAGCGACAGCACCGAGTCCTGGACCCGCTCGCTGTACGTCCCGTCGATGCCGCCGCCGTCGTACCCCTTGCAGTACAGGCCGGCCTGCACGATCCGGACGATGTTCTCGGGGGCGCCGGAGGCGTGGATGTTCGGGTACTTCGACTGGAGCGTGGAGAGCGTCGTGGGGCCGAAGTTGTTCGACAGGCCGGAGATGCCCAGCTCGTACTGGAGCGCCCGGGTCAGGGCGTACATCACGGTCCAGCTCGTCTGGCCGTTCTCGTCGAGCCTCGATATGCCCAGCTTGGCGCCGTCGTCGTACGTGGTGTTGATGAACTGCTGCGCTGCGCGCACCATCTCGTCAGCCATGGGCCGGCTTCCTCTCGGACGGAGGGCGCCGCCACCCGGGCCCGAGTGAGGCCGCGCTCGACCGGCGCGAGTCGGGCAGAGGTGGTGCGTGCCCGCCGCGGTCGTGTGTCAGGGGGTGACCTGTTGCGAGTGCCTGAGGCGCACACACTTTAGGCACACGAAGATCACACGGCCCAGGGTGCGGCTCATGGTTGGCGCAATTGCGCACGCCTACGCGTCACTTGTGGGTGGTGCGGGCCCAGTCGACGAAGGTGGTGAAGACGGCGGGGGCGAGGGCGAGGGTCGGGCCCGCCGGGGTTTTGGAGTCGCGTACGGCGACGGTGGCGTGGGGGGTCTCGGCAACCTCCAGGCACTCGCCGCCCTGGTCGCCGCTGTAGCTGGACTTACGCCACTGGATCGTCGTCGGTATCGCCTTGCTCACCACAGCGTTCCTCCATCACCCGGCGGATCAGTGCCGCCGAGTCCCTGAGAGAGAGTGCGGCGGCCCGGAGGTGATCGTAACGGAGCGAACAGTCCTTGACCGTGTCCGGGTTGGCGGTCGGATGCCCGGCACCGTACCCCTCCGTGTAGACGATGGCTGGGTCCCGAACGAAGCGAAAGAGGGTGAATGAGCCTTGGAGTCCCGGATGGGCTCCCACCGAGAACGGCAGCACCTGGACATTGATCCGGGGATTGTTCTCGAACGACAACAGGTGGGCCAGTTGCCCGCGCATCGTCTCCCGGCCACCGATCTCCTGGTGGAGCGCGGCCTCGCTGAGGACCGTCCAGAAGACCGGCGGCTCCTCCTTCTCGAAGATGCGCTGGCGGGCGAGCCGTACCGCGGTGCGGTCGTCGAGGTCGTACGGATCGAGTGTGCCGAGCACAGCCCGGACGTAGGCGTCGGTCTGGAGCAGGCCGTGGATCATGTGCGTCTGGAAGGTGCAGATCTCGGCCGCCCGCCCCTCCAACTCGGCCACTTGTTGGAACCAGGCCGGCACCTGACTGCGCATCACCAGGTCGACGAGTCGGGACAGTAACCCGCCCGTGCCCAGCGCAGCGTCCACCCGTTCGCTGAACTCCGGCGTCGGCAGTTTCCGTGCCGTCTCGATCTGGCCGACCAACGAGCCGGTGTAGTTGACGATGTCGCCGAGCTGCCGTTGGGTCAGGCCGGCGGCCTCCCGGTGGCGGCGCAGCTCGAAGCCGTAGTAGTCGAGCGGCGAGGCGCCCGGGTCAAGGACGTTGATGTGGGTCACGCACAGCCCCCTTCGCGCACAACTCGGTCCACTGGGGCACCGGTTGTATCCGTTCCGTAGCCCACGGTAGTCGTCCGACGTCAGGCTCGTGCCGTGAACGAATACTTTCCCTCGGTCCTCGTGGGCCACCCCCTGGCAGACCAGTACCGGATGAGCTTCACCGCCGGCGCGCACTCGGCTGGGCACGTCCGCCGCATCGTCCGCTCGTACCTGTGCGAGTGGGACCTGGCCGAGCTGACCGACGCGGTGGAACTCGGCGTCACCGAGCTGCTGGCGAACGTCGTGCGCCATGTCCCGGACCGGCGCTGCGTGTTGCTGCTGCTGCGCCGGGCGGGCGGGGTCCGGGTGGAGGTGGCGGACGGGAGTCCCCGGCAGCCCGTACCGTCGGCGTGGGTGAGCGACGACGCGGAGGGCGGCCGGGGGCTGGTGCTGCTGGAGGCGGTGGCCGACAAGTGGGGTGTCGCGCCGGGCGCCGGGGGCGGCAAGACGGTCTGGTTCGAGTGCGGGGGCGGGGGTGGCTCCGCCCCCGCCTAGAGCTTCGCGAGGAAGGGGTCCATCGCCGCCCAGGTCGTGTCCGGGGCTTCGAGGTGGGGGAGGTGTCCGGCTTCCGGGACCTCGGTGAACCGCGCGCCGGGTATCGCGCGGGCAACGGCCCGCCCGTAGGCCGGCGTGACGATCCGGTCGCTCTCGCCCCACACCACGAGTGCAGGGATGCCCACCGCGCCGAGCCGGCCGAGCAGCGTCGGATCGCTCATGCTCCGGCCCGCGACGGCGGCGATGGTGCGTCCGTTCGCCTGCTGGATCGCGCGCTGCTCGTCGGTGAGGCGGGCCGGGTCGAGGTAGCCGCGCTCCGGGTGGTGCCAGGCGGCCTCGGCGAGCCCGCGGGCGTCGAGGGCGAAGAAGTCCGCGACGGGTTCGCCGTCCACCACCGCACCGACGCCGTCGATGACGACCACGGCCCCGAGTACTCCCGCACAGCGGTCGTCGGCGGCGGCCTGCACCGCGATTTCGAGAGCGACCCAGCCACCGATCGAGGATCCGATCAGCACGACGTCGCGCTCGTCGTGCTCGCGCAGGCGCGCGAGGTAGGCGGCCGCGAGCTGGGCGACCGAGGCGATGGAGTCGGGGCGCGCCGTGCCCTCCCAGCCGGGATGCGTGGGTGCGAACGTGTGCAGCGTGGCTGCGAGGTGGTCTACGAGCGGTGCGACGGTCCGGGGTCCCCCGCCACCGTGCAGCACGAGTGCCGTGCGTGATGCGGGGGAGCCGGCCTGGAGGGCGGGAAGGCCCTCGACGAGAGAGATGTTCGTGGCGTCCATGGCGCTCCCTGCATATCAATATGTTTATATACGAGTGTTGATACGGTACCACCATGACGACCGACCTGGAGGTGCTCGGGCTGGCGATCAAACGCGCCCAGTACCGCAACCACCGTGCGATGGACGCCGCGCTGCGCGAGATCGGGGTCAGCCTCGTCCAGTGGGACGCTCTGCGCGCCGTCGAGCGGATGCCCGGAGCCTCCGGACACGAACTCGCCGTCGCGACGTTCCAGAGCGACCAGGCGTTCGGCACCCTCGCGAACCGGCTCGTGGAGCGCGGGCTCATCACCCGGTCCGCAGGCCGTGGGCGCCGCCTCGATCACGCGCTCACCGAGTCGGGCCGGGAAGCACTCGCGGAGGGCCGGAAGTTGGCGACCGGCGTCCTGGAGGACCTCTTCGCACCTCTCGACGAGGCACAACGGGCGCAACTGCTCCGAGCGCTCCGGGATCTCACCGATGGACACCGGGCCGGGGGCTGAGGCCGCGCCACCACAGGAAGGTGGGAAGGGCGCTCAGCGTCATACCGGCCGCGCCGATCCACAAGGTCGCCGTCGCACCGAACGCGGCCCCGGACGCCCCGCCCATGAGCCCGCCGAGCGGAACGCCGCCCGAGGAGACGAACCGGGCCGTCGCGGCCATCCGGCCCAGGAGCCGGTCCGGAGTGAGGGACTGCTGGAGGCTCGACTGGGCCACCACGCGGACGACGCCGCCCAGGGAGAGCGCGGCGAGCCCGACGGCGCCCCCGTAAAGGGGCCAGCCCGGGTGCGCCAACGGCATGAGTACGGCCAACGGGCAAGTGACCAGCGTGGCCAGCCAGATGACCGGGCGCTGTCCGATCCGCCGCGCCAGCGTGGTGGCCGCCAACGCGCCCAGCAGGGCGCCGCACCCCATGCCCGACAGAACGAGTCCGATGCCGAAGGGCCCCAGGCCCACGGTGCGCTCCAGGAAGACCAGCAGCATCGTCTGGTACATCACCAGGGAAAGGTTGAACAGCGCGTCCGAGATCATGATGGCGCGCAGGGCGGGACGATGGAGGACGAAGCGCAGCCCCTCCGTGATCTCCGTCCTGAGGCGGGGCCTCTCCGACGTCGGCCTCGGGTTCTCTTCCCGCCTGCGGATCGTGGCCGCGAAGAGGCCGGACATGGTCATTCCGGCGGAACTCGCCAGGAGCGTCGCCGGAGCCCCCACCAGACCGACGAGAGGCCCCGCCACCGCCGGGCCGCCGATGCTGGTCACCGAGCGGATCGCCGAGAGCTTCGCGTTGCCCTCCACGAGCTTGTCGCGTCCCACCAGATGCGGCAGGTAGCTGACGTGTGCGACGTCGAAGAACACGGTCAGCACCCCGTGCAGCAGGGCCACGGCGTACAGCAGCCGGACGCTGAGCAGGTCGGCCCACCAGGCGAGCGGGATCGTCAGGAGGGCCGCCGCGCGCAGGAGGTCGGTGCCGATCAGCACGGTCCTCTTCCGCATCCGGTCGACCCATGCCCCGGCCGGGAGCCCGACCAGCAGCGAGCCCGCCGTGGTCGTCGCGGTCAGCAGCCCGACCTGGAACTCGTCGGCGTGCAGGGTCGCGATCGCCACCAGCGGCAAGGTCAGGAAGATGATCCGGTCGCCCAGCTGACCGAGTGCGGTGGCGGCGAAGAGGCGGCCGAAGTCCCGGTCGTTGAGGAGTCCGAGCCGGTGAGACCCGGGCATGCCTATCGTCCGGCGGTGGTGCGGGCGGGGCGCTCCACTCCGAACTCGTAGACCACCTCGCGGTACCGGTCCGGGACGACCATGTCCGCCGTCTCCACGGGGCGACGCACGGTGTCGTACATGGTCCGCTCGATCAGGAGAACGAGGTCCCCCGGGCCGACGCCGAGCAGGTTCGCCTGCTCCCGGGTGGCGCGGGCCGGGCGCGGCACCTCGACGACCGTGTCGACGACGATCCCGAGGGAACGCATCCGCTCGACCACCCCCTGGCCGGCCAGGGGCCCGGACTCGGGCAGCGCGACCGGGGTCCCCTTGGTGAGGGCCAGGGGCTCCCAGGACTCGGAGAGCTGGACGGGCTGCCCACCGGCGAGGAACTCGTACCGCGTGGTGACACAGAGGTCGCCGGGCGCGATGCCCAGCCGCTCGGCGATCCCCTCCGGCGCGGGGACGCCCACCCGGCTCTCCGCGTCCCAGGAGTCGGCCCCGCCCCGCTCCCGCGCGTCGGCGCCGTGAGGACGCCCGCCCGTCCGCTCCCGGTGCCGAGAGCGGACCAGACGCAGGCGCTCACGTGGGCTGCGGACGTACGTGCCCGAGCCCGCACGCCCTTCGAGGAGCCCGTCGACGACCAGCCGGTCCACCGCCCGCTGTACGACGTTGCGCCCGACCCCGTACTCCTCGGCGAGCCGCGCCCGCGACGGCAGCCGCGCCCCGGTCTCCCACTCTCCGGCGAGAACCCGCGTCCGCAGCACGTCGGCCAGTGCGAGGTAGGGCGCCTGACGGGGCATGGGTGGACCTCCGGTCGCTTCCGGTCGTTTCGGGGATGCCGGAAAGCTACTGCACGGCCCGAAAGCTGATGGAGCAGCAAGCGCGTCAAGCGGCCTCCGGCCGTGTATACGTCGACGTATACTGCGGGTATGGGTGATGCGATGATCCGGGTCCCGGCCGAGGTGCGGGACCGGTTGGCAGTGATCGCGGAGGCGCAGGGGACGTCTATTCGATCACTGGTGCAGGAGTTCGCGGAGTCGACGCTGACGGAGGAAGAGCGCCTGGAGCGCGCCGAGCGGACGCGCGCCTACCTGGCCGAGAACTTCGGGGTCGAGGTGGACGACGAAGAGAGCGCGGTGATGGGACGCAGGCTCCGGGATGCTTTTGCCCGGCAGCAGAGTGATGCCGCGTGATCCTGCACCACTTGGTCCTCGACACGCCCACGCTAGTGGCGCTGTCGGGCAATCGGCAGGTGTCCGCTCTCGTCCACCGGGCGAACTTCGAGACGGAGACCCGTTTGTGGGTGCCGGCCCTTTCCGTTCTGGAGGCGGAGAGCGAGCTTCTCGGCATCGCCGAACACGTCGGGCAGTTGGACGTGATGCACACCGTCGACCTCGACTACCCGGCAGTGCTCGCGATCGCAGAGCTGAGCCGTGACGGCGTGCCGCCAGGGATCGGCGCGGCGATCCACGCGGCTCGGCACCTGCCCGAGTGGGGCGCGGACGCGCTGATCGCCACGGTGGCTACGAAGGCGTACGAGGGGCGGGGCCTGCCCGTACTGGACCTGAACCGCTGACGCCGGGGCAGTACCAGCCGCTGGACTGCCAGAAGCTCCACGCGTCGCAGGCGCTGCCGTAGCGGTGGCCCGCCCGTCGGCCGGACCCCGGCTACGAAGCCGCTTCGTGGGTGAAGCGGCTCACGTGGGGCGGCTCACCCCGTCGCCCTTCTCGAACGTGACCGGTGCCTCGAAGGCCGCCCTGCGGGTGGCGCGGCGCAGGGCCTTGAGGAGCGGGGTGCCGAGGGCCAGGGTCAGGACGACCGTCATGGCGGCGCGGCCCCCGTCCCAGCCCAGCGACGTGGCCAGGCAGTAGGAGAGGAAGCGGGCCAGGTTGTCCGCGATCGACGCGTCCGGGTCGAAGGCGATGTTCGAGGAGAGCGTGTTCATGAACGTCCAGCCCGCCAGGTTCATCACCGTGCCGTAGGCGAAGGCCGCCAGGAAGCCGTACGCCGCGAGCATCAGCAGCTCCGCGCGGCCGCGCAGCCGGTCGGGGCCCGGCAGCAGGCCCGCGCCCATCGTGAACCAGCCCATCGCCAGCATCTGGAACGGCATCCACGGCCCCACCCCGCCCGTCAGCAGCGCGGACGCGAACATCGTGATCGAGCCGAGGACGAAGCCGAAACCGGGGCCCAGGACCCGGCCGCTGAGGACCATGAGGAAGAACATCGGCTCCAGGCCCGCCGTCCCCGCGCCGATGGGACGCAGGGCCGCGCCCGCCGCCGCCAGCACGCCGAGCATGGCCACGGCCTTCGGACCGAGGCCCGACTCCGAGATCGTCGCCGCCACCACCGCCACCAGCAGCACCAGCACGCCCGCGAACAGCCACGGCGCGTCCTGCGCGTGCGCGTTCAGCGACGCGTCCGGCGGGGCCAGGAAGGGCCAGCCGAAGCCCGCCACGCCCACCGCGCTGACCAGTACGAGTGCGGCGACCGAGCGAGGGCCCAGGCGGACCGCGCGGGCCTGGCGCTGGGGAGGGGTGCCGCCGGTCATGCCAGGGCCTCCCGTACCTGCGCGACCGTCAGCCACTTGCGCGGGGCCAGCACCTTCGCGACCTGCGGGGCGTACGACGGGGAGGCCACCACCACGTCCGCCGCCGGGCCGTCGGCGATGACCTCGCCCTCGGCGAGCAGCACGACGCGGTGGGCCAGCTCGGCGGCCAGTTCCACGTCGTGCGTGGCCAGCACGATCGCGTGGCCCGCGGCGGCCAGGGCGCGCAGCATGCCGGCCAGGCGGGCCTTCGCCGCGTAGTCCAGGCCGCGCGTCGGCTCGTCCAGGAGGAGGAGCGGCGGGCGGGCGGTCAGGACGACGGACAGGGCGAGGGTGAGGCGCTGGCCCTCCGAGAGGTCCCGGGGGTGGGTGTCGTCCGTGATGCCGGGGAGCAGGTCCGACAGCAGCGCGCGGCAGGTGCCGGGCGCCGCCTCCGCGTCCCGGTCGGCTGCCGCGCACTCGGCGGCGACCGTGTCGGCGTACAGCAGGTCGCGCGGCTCCTGCGGGACCAGGCCGACGCGCCGTACGAGGTCGCGCGGCGCAGTGCGGTGCGGTACGGCGTCCCCGGCGCGGACCGAACCCGCCGACGGTTCGACGAGGCCGACCAGCGCGGACAGCAGGGTGGACTTTCCGGCGCCGTTGCGGCCCATCAGGGCGACCGTCTCGCCGGGGGAGACGGTCAGGTCGACGTGGCGCAGGGCCTGGACGCGGTCGCGGCGCACGGCGAGGGAGCGGACCTCGGCGGCGTACGGGGTGGGCGCCGGGGGAGTCTCCGGGTGCTTCCTGCGGCGGCGCCAACGGGAGGTGACGGGGCGCGGGGCGGGCGGCGCGGGGAGCGTGGCGGACGGTGACGGGGTGCGGTCCGGGATCTCCCGGCCGGCCAGGCGCTCGCGCAGGGGCGCGGCCCGGCGGCGGGCGTCCCGGATCGTCAGCGGCAGCGGGGACCAGCCCGCCAGCCTGCCCAGGTCCACCACCGGCGGGTACACCGGGGACACGGCCATCACGTCCGCCGGAGCGCCGAGGAGCGGTGCCTCGCCGGGGGCCGGGAGCAGGACGACCTGGTCGGCGTACTGGATGACCCGCTCCAGGCGGTGCTCGGCCATCAGGACGGTCGTACCGAGGTCGTGGACCAGGCGCTGGAGGACGGCCAGGACCTCCTCGGCGGCGGCGGGGTCCAGGGCGGAGGTCGGCTCGTCCAGGACCAGGACCTCGGGGTGCGGGGTGAGCACCGAGCCGATGGCGACCCGCTGCTGCTGTCCGCCGGAGAGCGTGGCGATCGGGCGGGAGCGCAGGTCGGACAGGCCCAGGAGGTCCAGGGTCTCCTCGACGCGGCGGCGCATCACGTCCGGGGCGAGACCGAGGGACTCCATGCCGTAGGCCAGTTCGTCCTCGACGGTGTCCGTCACGAAGTGGGAGAGCGGGTCCTGGCCGACCGTGCCGACGACGTCGGCGAGTTCGCGCGGCTTGTGGGTGCGGGTGTCGCGGCCGGCCACGGTGACCCGGCCGCGCAGGGTGCCGCCGGTGAAGTGCGGGACCAGGCCGCCGACCGCGCCGAGGACCGTGGACTTGCCGACGCCGGAGGGGCCCGCGAGCAGGACGAGTTCGCCTTCCGGCACCTCGAAGTCGACGCCCCGGACGGTGGGTTCGGCCGCACCGTCGTACGTGACCGACACGTCCTCGAAGCGGATCACGACGGCTCCTTGCTGGATGGGGGCTCGGGTGCGGGGGTGACGAACGCCGGGAGCAGGCCGACGAGTACGGCCGCCGCGGGCCAGAGCGGGAGGGTGGGCGCGGTCAGCGGGATCACGCCCGGGTGCAGCGCCGCCGGGTCGCGGGCGGCGGCGAGGAAGAGCAGGGCGGCGACCGTCGCGCCGGACGCGGTGACCAGCCAGGCGCGGGCGTCCCAGCGGTCCGGGCGGTAGCGGGTGCGGACCGTGCGCCGGCCGCCGAGCCACAGGCCCGCGACGGCGGCGGCGACACCGGCCAGGAGCACGGGGATGCCGTACGTGCCGCCCGCGGCGGTCAGCAGCCCGTACGTGCCGGCGCAGACGCCGAGCAGGCCGCCCAGGGTCAGGGCGGCGGTCGTACGGCGGACACGGGCGGGGACCTGGGCGGTACGACCGTAGCCGCGGGCGTCCATCGCGGCGGCGAGGGCGACGGAGCGTTCCAGGGCGCCCTCCAGGACGGGGAGCCCCACCTGGAGCAGGCCGCGTACGCCCCGGTCCGGGCGGCCGCGCAGGCGGCGGGCGGCGCGCAGGCGGTGGACGTCGGCGATGAGGTTCGGGGCGAAGGTGAGGGCGACGACGACGGCCACGCCCATCTCGTACAGGGCGCCGGGGAGGGACTTGAGGAGGCGGGAGGGGTTGGCGAGGGCGTTCGCGGCGCCGACGCAGATGAGGAGCGTGGCGAGCTTCATCGCGTCGTACAGCGCGAAGGTGAGGCCCTCCGCGGTGACCCGGCCGCCGAGGCGGATGCCCTGCGCCCAGTCGGGGAGGGGGACTTCGGGGAGGGTGAGGAGGGTGTGGGTGCCGGGGATGGGGGAGCCGAGGAGGGTGGTGAAGAGGAGGCGGATGAGGAGGACGGCGAGGGCGAGTTTGACGAAGGCGCCGTAGGAGCGGGACCAAGGGGCGTGGGGGCGGCGGGTGATGACGACGTAGGCGGAGACCGTGATGAGGAGGGCGAGGAGGAGGGGGTTGGTGGTGCGGGTGGCGGCGGTGCCGAGGGACAGGGCCCAGAGCCACCAGGCGCCGGGGTGCAGGGCGGTTGCCCGGTGCCGATGGGGGGCGGCGGGGGTGGGGGCGCTTGCCCGCGCTGACGGGGTGCCGCCTGCGCCCACCCGTGCCGCCCCAGCGGCACGACTGCCCGCAGGAGCAGCGGCCCCGGCGGCACGACTGCCCGCAGCATTAACCGGCTGCATTCCTGCGCCGCCTTGACTGCCAGGCGCCTGCGGCGGCCAGGGCTGCCACGACGCCGATGCCCGCGTAGAGGCCGATCGACGGGCCGTCCTCGTCGCTCTCGTCCTCCGTGGCCTTCGGGGCGGCCGAGGCGCTGGAGTCCTCCTTCTGCGACACCTGCTCCCCGCAGCCCGACTTCGGGTAGCCCGCGATCGCGCACAGGAGGGCGTTGGTGTTGTAGCGGAGAGGGTCGGCGACGGCGGCCAGGGCGTCGGCCGTCGTGGCGTCGGGGGAGAGCTGGGCGCAGGCGGTGCGCGGGGCGGGCGGGGTCTCGCCGGACGGGGCGTCGGGGGCCGTGCCGAAGTCGAGGACCAGCGCCACCCGCTTGCTGCCCTCCTCGGCCGGTGTCTTCGCGCAGATCGACGCGAAGTCCGCGGTGCCGCGCGGCTGGGCCGCGTCGCCCGAGTTCTCGCTCACCGCGAAGCGGAAGCCCTGCACGTCGCCGTCGGAGGGGCGGGCCGTGGACGGGCCCTGGGTGGCGTAGACCCACTTGCCGCCGTCGCGGTCCCAGAAGGACCAGTAGCGGTATCCGGCGGCCTGCGCCTGGCCCGCGGTCCCGATCAGGAGGAACGCGGCCAGGACGAGGAGGACGGCGCGGCGGGTCACGGCTGCTGCTTCTTGTTGCGGTTGCTCAGCAGGAAACCGACGCCGATGCCGAAGACGAGGCAGACGCCGACGAACCACCAGACACCGAAGGGGGAGTCGTCGTCCTTCTTCTCCGCCTCGTCCGCGTCGCTCGCGGTGGCCGTGTCCTTGGCGGTCGTGCCCTGCGGGGCGGGTCCCGTCGCGTTCAGCTTCTCCACCAGGTCCGTGCCGCCGAAGGCGCGCGGGTCGGTGCCCGTGGCGTGGGCGGCGAAGATCAGCTGGGCGTAGGCGGCCGGGCCGCTCTCCGCGGCCCACTTCGCGGCGTTCTTCTCCAGCCAGGCCAGCGGCTCGGCCGCCCGGTCGGCGCCGCCCTGCGCGGCGAGGGCGACGACGGCGTCGGCGGTGTTGCCGTAGTCGGGCTGGTCGGCGGAGCCGCCGAGGGCGGAGACGAGGTGGCCGTCCTTGGCGAGCGCGTCGGCGAGGTGGGCGGCGCCGTTGGCGGCGGCCTGCTCGCGGGTCGGCTCGTCCGCGTCGGAGCAGGTGGCCGCCTTGGCCTTCGCGCCGGATCCGGCTTCGGTGACCAGGCCCTTGCCGAGCGAGCCGAGGACACCGGCGGCGGTGGCGTCCGCGTTGGGGAGCAGCTTGCCGTCCTTGTCGGGCTGGAAGGCGAAGGCGCCCGCGCCCTTGTCCTTCGCGCAGGGCAGGGCGAACGTCAGCAGGGCGTCGTAGGGGGACTTGCCGCCCTTCCGGACGTCCTCGGGGTTCGTCTCCGTGGCGGTCAGGGCGCCGACGACGACGGAGGTGGAGTTGGCGTCGCTGGGGGTGCCGGGGCTGTAGCCCCAGCCGCCGTCCTCGTTCTGCACGGACTTCAGCCAGCCGAGGGCGTCCTCGACGACGTCGCCGTGCCCGCCGACGGCCCACAGGGCCTGGACGGCGGCGGCCGTGCTGTTGGTGTCGACCATGGTCTTGGCGTCGCAGGCCTTGGCGGGGTCGGCGCGGAAGGGGCCGAAGGAGCCGTTCGCGCACTGCTGGTCCGTGAGCCACTTCACGGCCTTGGAGGACGGGACGACGCCCGCGGTGTCCTGCGCGAGCAGCGCGAGGGACTGGCGCCAGACACCGTCGTACTGCGGGTCGGTGGTCCCGTACAGCCCGGACGGCGTGGACGGGGGCGCGGAGGCGGACGGCGACGGATCGGCGGCGACCGCGGGCGCGGCGGCGGCGCCGATCACGGCTATGGCGGCCAGAGCCGCGGCGCTGCTGCGACGGCGGACGTTCATGATCGGCGGGTGCCTTTCCCTGTGCGGGGCCTGGCAGCACGGGGCACCCCCGGCGGCTCGGCCCGTATGCCTCGACGGTGCCCGTGCACCGGCGGGCGCCGGGCACGTGAGCCGGTCACATCCGCGCGGGGCAGTCCGGCTCACCGTCCGCGAGCCCGGGCGGGCTCGGCGGGCGGTTCACGGTTGCGGGTCAGCGCCGGAATTGCACCGGCTTCCCCCCGTACGGGTGATGACGACGCCGCCACTTTACCCGCCCGCCGGGCCGGGGCCGAGGGGCGGCCGGGAGGGAGGGAGCGGCCGGGAGGCGGTGGCGGCCGGGCCGGGCGGCCGCTCTCAGGGGCGCGCCGTCCGCTCTCCCGGGCCGGCGTCCGTCAGGTCGATCAGGCGGCAGACCGTTTCGATGTCCACCCGCACCTGGGCGAGGGAGGTGCGGCCGGCGAGCCAGGTGATCAGGGTGGAGAGCCAGGTGTGCTCGACGACCCGGACCGCGGAGAGCTGCTCCGGGGTCGGGTTGTCCAGGCCGCCCATCGCGTCCAGGATGATCGCCGTCGTCTGCCGGGAGACCTGGTCGACCTCCGGGGAGACGCTGCGGTCGGCGAAGGTCAGGGCGCGGGCCATCGCCTCGGCCAGCCGGGGTTCGCGCTGCAGTGCGCCGAAGGCCCGCATCAGGGTCTGCGCCACCCGGTCCGCCGCCGTCTCGCCGGTGGGCGGGCTCTTGCGCAGGGTGCCGTGCAGCCGCTCCAGTTGGTCGTGCATGGTGGCGACGAGCAGGTGGACCTTGGAGGGGAAGTAGCGGTACAGGGTGCCGAGGGCGACCTGCGAGGACTCCGCGACCTCGCGCATCTGCACCGCCTCGAAGCCGCCCCGGCAGGCCAGCTGGGCGGTCGCGTGCAGGATGCGGCCGCGGCGCTCCCGCTGCCGCTCGGTGAGGGGCGGGGTGGTGGCACGGTGCGCCGCGCCCGGTGCCCGTGTCGCCCGCTCGTCCGCCTCGGTCACCCGCTCCCCCTCCCGCCGTGCTCCCGCCGTGCTCCCGCCGTGGCGTGAATCACCTGATCCACTCGTCACAGCCCGGCTACCTGCCGGTAGATTCGAAGCCGCTGACGATCAAGTCTGAAACTTGTTCTAGATTAACCTCCCGACGTAGTGTCGCGGGACAGCGCAGCGAGAAGGGGGCCCAGAGTGACCGCCGAGGCCAGTCAGACGGGTCCCCGTCCGGAACCCGCAGCCGACGGCCTGCCACCGCTGCGCATCGCACTCCTCACCTACAAGGGGAACCCGTTCTGCGGCGGCCAGGGCGTCTACGTCCGCCATCTCTCCCGCGAACTGGCCCGCCTCGGCCACCGCGTCGAGGTCATCGGCGCCCAGCCCTACCCCGTCCTGGACGAGGGGCCCCTCGTCGGCGACCGGCTCTCCCTCACCGAACTGCCCAGCCTCGACCTCTACCGCCAGCCCGACCCCTTCCGCACCCCGAAGCGGGGCGAGTACCGGGACTGGATCGACGCGCTCGAGGTCGGCACCATGTGGACCGGCGGCTTCCCGGAGCCGCTCACCTTCTCGCTGCGCGCCCGGCGCCATCTGCGCGCCCGCCGCGGCGACTTCGACGTCGTGCACGACAACCAGACCCTCGGGTACGGGCTGCTGGGCGACGTGGGCGCGCCGCTCGTCACCACCATCCACCACCCCATCACCGTCGACCGGCAGCTGGAGCTGGACGCCGCCGACGGCCGCAAGCGCCGCTACTCCGTGCGCCGTTGGTACGCCTTCACCCGGATGCAGAAGCGCGTCGCCCGCCGGCTGCCCTCCGTGCTCACCGTCTCCGGCACCTCCCGCCAGGAGATCGTCGACCACCTCGGCGTACGGGACGACCGCATCCACGTCGTCCACATCGGCGCCGACACCGACCTGTTCTCGCCCGACCCGTCGGTGCCGCGGGTGCCGGGCCGGATCGTGACCACGTCCAGCGCCGACGTGCCGCTCAAGGGCCTGGTCTTCCTCGTCGAGGCGCTCGCCAAGGCGCGCACCGAGCACCCCCGGGCCCACCTCGTCGTCGTCGGCAAGCGGCCCGCCGAGGGGCCCGTCGCGCAGGCGATCGAGCGGTACGGCCTCGACGGCGCCGTCGAGTTCGTCAAGGGCATCTCCGACGCCGAACTGGTCGACCTCGTGCGGTCGGCGGAGGTCGCGTGCGTGCCCTCGCTGTACGAGGGGTTCTCGCTGCCCGCCGCCGAGGCCATGGCCACCGGCACCGCCCTGCTCGCCACCACCGGCGGCGCCGTCCCCGAGGTCGCCGGACCCGACGGGGAGACCTGCCTCGCGGTGCCGCCGGGCGACGCGGACGCGCTGGCCGCCGGGCTGAACCGGCTGCTCGGCGAGCGCGAACTGCGGGCCAGGCTCGGCGCGGCCGGACGCGAACGGGTCCTGAAGCACTTCACCTGGGCCCGCGCCGCCGAGGGCACGGTCGCCCGCTACCGGGAGGCCATCGGCCCCGCCCCCACCGCCACCCCGAGGATCGTGCCCGCGACCCCGACCACCAGTGACACCGGCGTCTACCCCGAAAGCAGGGCCACGTGCTGACCGTCGACTTCTCCCGGTTCCCGCTCGCCCCGGGCGACCGCGTCCTGGACCTCGGCTGCGGCGCCGGGCGGCACGCGTTCGAGTGCTACCGGCGCGGAGCCCAGGTCGTCGCGCTGGACCAGAACGCCGAGGAGATCCGCGAGGTCGCCAAGTGGTTCGCGGCGATGAAGGAGGCCGGCGAGGCCCCGGCCGGCGCCACCGCCACCGCCATGGAGGGCGACGCGCTGGCCCTGCCCTTCCCCGACGCCTCCTTCGACGTCGTCATCATCTCCGAGGTGATGGAGCACATCCACGACGACAAGGGCGTCCTCGCCGAGATGGTCCGCGTCCTCAGGCCCGGCGGCCGCATCGCGATCACCGTGCCGCGCTACGGCCCCGAGAAGGTCTGCTGGACCCTCTCCGACGCCTACCACGAGGTCGAGGGCGGCCACATCCGCATCTACCGCGCCGACCAGCTCCTCGAGCGCATCCGCGAGGCCGGCCTCAAGCCGTACGGCACCCACCACGCGCACGCGCTGCACTCGCCGTACTGGTGGCTGAAGTGCGCGTTCGGCGTCGACAACGACAAGGCGCTGCCCGTGCGGGCGTACCACAAGCTGCTGGTGTGGGACATCATGAAGAAGCCACTGGCGACCCGGGTCGCCGAGCAGGCGCTGAACCCGCTGATCGGCAAGAGCTTCGTGGCCTACGCCACCAAGCCGCACCTGCCGCCGGTGGACGCCGCGTGACGACCCCGCGCTCGCCCCGCACCCCCCGTACCGAACACCTCGTCCTGCCCGGCGTCCTCACCGACGCCGAGGCCGCCGCGACCGTCCGCGGCATCCTCGCCGTACAGCGCGCGGACGGAGCCATCCCCTGGTTCCGCGGGCACCATCTCGACCCGTGGGACCACGTCGAGGCCGCGATGGCCCTGGACACGGCCGACGAGCACGAGGCCGCCGAGCGGGCCTACACGTGGCTGGCCCGGCACCAGAACCCGGACGGCTCCTGGTACGCCGCCTACGCCGACGGAGACTTCGCCGACGTCACCGACCGCGGCCGCGAGACCAACTTCGTCGCCTACGTCGCCGTCGGCGTCTGGCACCACTACCTCGCCACCGGCGACGACCCCTTCCTGGACCGGATGTGGCCCGTCGTCCACGCGGCCGTCGAGTTCGTGCTGCGCCTCCAGCAGCCCGGTGGACAGATCGGCTGGCGCCGCGACGACGACGGCACCGACACCACCGACGCCCTGCTGACCGGCAGTTCATCGATCCACCACGCGCTGCGCTGCGCGCTCGCCATCGCCGAGCAGCGCGAAGAGCCGCAGCCCGACTGGGAGCTGGCGGCCGGTGCACTGCGGCACGCCATCCGCCGCCACCCGGAACGGTTCCTGGACAAGGGCCGCTACTCGATGGACTGGTACTACCCCGTCCTCGGCGGCGCGCTGACCGGCACGGAGGCCAGGAGCCGCCTCACCGAGAGCTGGGACCGCTTCGTCGTCCCGGACCTCGGGGTGCGCTGCGTCGTGCCCAACCCGTGGGTGACCGGCGGCGAGTCGGCCGAACTCGCGCTCGCCCTGTGGGCGGTGGGCGAGTCCGACCACGCCCTGGAGATCCTCCAGTCCATCCAGCACCTGCGGGACGCGGACAGCGGCCTGTACTGGACGGGCTACGTCTTCGACGACGACGCGATCTGGCCCCGCGAACTGACCACCTGGACGGCCGGCTCCCTGCTCCTCGCCGTCGCCGCGCTCGGCGGCCACGAGGCCACCTGCCAGGTCTTCTCGGGCGACCGGCTGCCCAGGGGACTGGACCCGGACTGCTGCGTCTGAACGGCGGACCGTCTGACCGGCGGACTTGCGGTCAGCGACGGCCGAGGCGGTTGGCGACGGCGTGGCCGACGAAGAGGTAGACGACCGCGGCCAGACCGTAGCCGGCGACGACCCGGGCCCACGCCTCGTCGAACGTGAAGAGGTCGTGCGACCAGCCCGCCAGCCAACTGGCCGCGTCATGGACGAACCGCACCAGGTCGTTGGCCCGGTTGGCGTCCAACAGGTACATCAGGATCCACAGGCCGAGGATGAAGGCCATGATGTCCGCGACGATCGCGACGGCCCTGCCCGCGGAGTTCGAACCGCTGTATCTGGACATGCCTTCCGTATGGCCGCCCGAGCCCGAAGGAAACCTGTACACCGACGGCCCCCCACCCGGAACCGAGTCCGGACGGGGGGCCGTTGAAGCTTCGGCGGCGTCGGAGTGATCAGCCGCGCTGGATGCCCGAGGTGTCCTGGAGGACGCCGCGGCGGCCGTCCTGGGTCTGGGCGACCAGGTTGGCGCCGCGCTGCTCGACGGCCAGGTACCAGGTGCCCGGCGCCAGTTCGGCGATCGGCGTCGGCGAGCCGTCCTCCCCGAACAGGGGACGCGGTACCGGCACGGCGAACCAGAACGGGGAGAAGTCCCCGGCCGGCTGCGCCTGCGCCTGCTGCGGCGCCTGCGGCTGAGCGGCCTGCGGCTGCCCCGGCTGCGGCTGGCCACCGAAGGACGGACCGGGCTGACCCGGCTGCCCCGGCTGACCCGGGTGACCGGGCTGGCCGCCGTACGGCTGCTGCTGGGCGCCCGGGTAGCCGTAACCACCCTGGGGCTGGCCGCCGTAGGGCTGCGGCGCGGCCGGACGGGCGGCCGGGACCAGGGAGCCCTTGAGGGCGGGGACCAGCGGGGTGGCCACGGCCGCGGCGGCCATGACCAGCGTGGCGACGAGAGCGAGGATCAGGCCCACGCCGAGGTCGGGACCGTCGGAGCCACCGCCGACGTTGTCGACGCCGCTCGCGGGGTCGAAGACGTTGCCGAGCGCGCTCCAGGCGGCGAAGATCGTGAACGCGATGCCCAGCTGGCCCAGGTCGAGACCCGCGACCTTCTTGGGCTGCGGCAGCCCTCGGGCCACCACGATCAGCGCGGCGCCGATGATGCCCGCCAGGACGACGCCGAGCACGACGGGCCCGCTGCCCCACAGGTTCGGCAGTTCGAGACTGTCGGGGGCGTCCTTGACGGAGTAGAGGCCGAGGAACGACGCGATCAACAGCAACACCGCTGCTCCGATCACCACGCCGTCGCCTCGAGTGAGGGAGCGGATATTCACTTCAGGTCCTTCGTAGGTCGTCTCGTCGTCGGTAGAGGCGTCGCTGTCACGATGGCGCCGAAAGGTTCCGGTGTGAAGCGCGGGGGTGGCCCCTCATCGTACGGACGACACTATCGTCCGGACCTCGGGGCTGTCCGCAGGGATCGGGGCGCCGGGCGCTACCCGCGCAGGAAACTCACAATCCCCTCAGACATCCCCTCCGCCGCCTTCTGCCGCCAACTGCCGCTGGTCAGCAGCGCCGCGTCCTTGCCGTCCCGCATGTTGCCGCACTCGATGAACACCTTGGGAACCGTTGACAGATTGAGACCGCCCAGGTCCGTACGCGTGACCAGGCCGGTGCCCTCGCCGAGGTAGTTGGACGGCGCGCTGCCCGTGACGCGCACGAAGTTGCCCGCGACGCGCTGGCCCAGTTCGGCGGAGGGCGCCACGATGGCGCGGGTGTCGGCGGCGCCCTTGTGCACCGCGCCCGGCATGATCACGTGGAAGCCGCGGTTGCCGGCCCCCGACCCGTCGGCGTGGATCGAGATCGCCGCGTCCGCGTGCGCCTCGTTGCCGATCCGGGCCCGCTCGTCCACGCAGGGTCCGAACGCACGGTCGCCGTCCTGCGTCAGCTTCACGGTCGCGCCCTGCGCCTCCAGCAGGGTGCGCAGCCGGTGGGCCACGTCGAGGGTGAACTTCGCCTCGGGCCAGCCCGCGTTGGTGGCCGTGCCGGTCGTGTCGCACTCCTTCCAGTGCGTGCCGACGTTCACCTTGCGGTTGATCTCGGACGCGTGCTGGAAGTTGGCGGGGTTGTGGCCCGGGTCGATGACGACGACCTTGCCCTTGAGGGGGCCCGAGGCGGCGGGCCGGGAGGCGGACGGCTGCTTCGACGTGGGCGCGGGCGACGAACCCGCGGGCTTCTTGCCGTCGTCCTCGCCCGGCGACGCGGGAGCACTGGAGGCGGGAGGCAGCGACGAGGGTGCCGCCGACGTCCGTACGGCGCCCGCGCGGTCGGCGCCGCCTCCGTCGCCGTCGTCCGGGCCGCCGACCGCCGCGTACACCCCCCACCCGAGCAGCGCCCCGGGCACGAGCGCGGCGACCGCCACGGTCAGGGGGCGGCGCAGCGGGGAGCGGCGGCGCTGGGGCGGTTCGAAGTCCGGGCCTGTGTACGACACGTCAGCGACTCTAACCGCGCCTTCGGATCCCCGTGCCGGTTCGCCGCAGGACGCGCAGCGAGTCGGTCACCGAGACCTCGGTGAACGCGCCGGACTCCAGCGCCCTGAGGTAGACGCGGTACGGGGCCTGGCCGGTGAACTCGTCGGCCGGGTCCGGGAAGACGTCGTGGATGACCAGCAGGCCGCCGTCGGCCAGGTGCGGGGCCCAGCCCTCGTAGTCGGCGTTCGCGTGCTCGTCGGTGTGGCCGCCGTCGACGAAGACGAGTCCGAGGGGGGAGTTCCAGAACGCGGCGACCTGGGGGGAGCGGCCGACGAGGGCGACCACGTGCTCCTCCAGGCCGGCCCGGTGCAGGGTGCGGCGGAAGGCGGGCAGGGTGTCCATCACACCCAGCTCCGGGTCGACCGTCTCCGGGTCGTGGTAGTCCCAGCCCGGCTGCTGCTCCTCGCTGCCCCGGTGGTGGTCGACGGTGAGCGCGGTGACCCCGGCCCGGCGGGCCGCGTCGGCGAGCAGCACGGTGGAGCGCCCGCAGTACGTGCCGACCTCCAGCAGCGGCAGCCCGAGCCCGCCCGCCTCGACGGCGGCGGCGTACAGCGCGCGGCCCTCGTGCGCGGGCATGAACCCCTTCGCGGCCTCGAAGGCGGCCAGGACGTCGGGGGCGGGGGCGGGGAGGGATCCGGGGGCCGCGGTCATGGGGGCCTTTCGCTGGTCGTACGGCGTGTGCGGCGCCCCATGCTGCCGTACCCCCCGCCGCGCGGCGCGACAGGGGGTACGGGTCCGGGACGGCAGAGGGTCAGGCCGGGACCGTCTCGCCCGGCAGGGACAGGTCCAGGTCGACCGGGCGGTCGCCGCCGTGGGTCGCCGCGTGGGCGAGCGGGGGGTGGCCCGCGGCGCGGGCGGCCAGGACGTACGGGCCCTGTGCGGGCACGGCGAGGGCGTAGCTGCCGTCGCCCGCGGAGAGGGTCGCGCCCGCCTGCCGTCCGTGCCGGTCGATCAGCGTGACCTTGGCGCGGGCGACGGGGGCGCCGTCGGCGGCCAGCACCCGGCCGCGGAAGCCCTGCGGCGGCTGCCCGGCCCCGGCGAGCGCCTGCTCGGCGCGGGCCAGGTTGGCGTCCTCCTCGCTGCTCGCCCGCAGCTGCGAGACCCCGGCCGGGCTGCGGCGCGGGAGGAAGAAGGCCAGCACCAGGCCGATGGCGACGGCGCCGGCCGCGATGAGGAAGGAGACGCGGAAGCCGTGCATCGTCGGGACGGCGACGCCGCCGACGACCTTCGACGTGTTGGCGAGCACCATGCCGATGACGGCGCTCGACACCGATGTACCGATGGACCGCATCAGGGTGTTGAGGCCGTTGGCCGCGCCCGTCTCCGAGGCCGGGACCGCGCCGATGATCAGCGCGGGCAGGGAGGAGTAGGCGAGGCCGATGCCCGCGCCGATCAGCACCGAGGTGACGACGGTCTGCCAGGCGGCGTTCATCAGGCCGAGGCCGCCGGCGTAACCGATGCCGATGATCACCAGGCCGATGATGAGGGTGGTGCGGGGGCCGTAGCGGGCGGACAGGCGGGCGTAGACCGGCGCGGTGAACATCATCGTCAGGCCCAGCGGGGCCACGCACAGGCCCGCGACGACCATCGACTGCCCGAGGCCGTAGCCGGTCTCGGCGGGCAGCTGGAGCAGCTGCGGCAGGACGAGGGAGATGACGAAGAAGGAGACGCCGACCATGATCGAGGCGAGGTTGGTGAGCAGGACCTCGCGGCGGGCCGTGGTGCGCAGGTCGACCAGCGGGGCCGCGACGCGCAGCTCCATCAGACCCCACAGGAGCAGCACCACGACGGCGGCGGCGAACAGGCCGAGCGTGGTCGGCGACGACCAGCCCCAGTCGCTGCCCTTGCTGACCGGCAGCAGGAACAGGATCAGGCCGGCGGACAGACCCAGCGCGCCCGGCAGGTCGAAGGAGCCCTTGGCGCGCAGCGGGGACTCCGGCACGATCAGCAGGGTCAGCGCGATGGACAGGACACCGAGGCCGGCGGCGCCGAAGTAGAGGGCGTGCCAGTCGGTGTTCTGCGCGACCAGGGCCGCGGCGGGCAGCGCCAGACCGCCGCCGACGCCGATCGAGGAGCTCATCAGCGCCATCGCCGAGCCGAGCCGCTCGCGGGGCAGCATGTCGCGCATCAGGCCGATGCCGAGGGGTATCGCGCCCATCGCGACGCCCTGGAGGGTACGGCCCACGATCATCGGGACCAGGGCGTCGGTGAGCGCGCTGAGCAGCGCGCCGACGACCATCACCGACAGGCTGGCGATCAGCATGCGGCGCTTGCCGAACAGGTCGCCGAGCCGGCCCATGATCGGCGTGGCCACGGCTCCGGACAGGAGCGTGGAGGTCAGGACCCAGGTGGCGTTGCTGGGTGAGGTGTCCAGAAGTCGGGGCAGGTCCTTGATGACCGGGACCAGCAGGGTCTGCATCACCGCGACGACGATGCCCGCGAACGCGAGCACCGGGACGGTGGCCCCGCTCGCTCGCCGCACGGGCTCGTCGGTCGTCGTGTGGGACATGGGGTGGGGCCTCCAGGCCGGGAGTCGGTGGATGCGCGGATCTTGGGTGTGTGCAGACTGAACCTCGTGCGCCGGGGCAACTATTCCGTTGCTTCGAGTCCCTAACTAATTCTTGACCTTCTCTTGGGACCGCGCCTACACGCGGTTCACCGGCCGGTCGCCTACGTCTCGGGTCCTAGGACGGGTCGGCGGCGGGTGCGACCAAAAACCGATGCAAGGGGCAGAGCGGACTTGAGACCATGACACCCATGCCCGAAGCCACCCGCATCGCCGCCCCCGCCTCCGCACGCCGCATATCCCCGCGCCGCACGCCGCCGACCTGGCTGGTCGTGGCCATCGCCTGCGCCGGACAGTTCCTGGTCGTGCTCGACGTGTCCGTCGTCAACGTCGCCCTGCCCTCGATGCGGACCGACCTCGGGCTCAGCGCCCAGGGCCTCCAGTGGGTGGTCAACGCCTACGCCATCGCCTTCGCCGGGTTCATGCTGCTCGGCGGGCGGGCCGGCGACCTGTACGGACGCAAGCGGATGTTCCTGGTCGGGCTCGGGCTCTTCACGCTGGCCTCGCTGGGCGGCGGACTCGCCCAGGAGGGCTGGCAGCTGCTGGCGGCGCGGGCCGTGCAGGGCCTCGGCGCGGCCGTACTCGCCCCCTCGACGCTGACGCTCCTGACCGCCGCGGTGCCGGAGGGCGCGGCCCGGGCCCGCGCGATCGCGACCTGGACCGCCGTGGGCGCGGGCGGCGGTGCCGCGGGCGGTCTGGTGGGCGGTGTCCTGGTGGACGGGCTGTCCTGGCGCTGGGTGCTGCTGATCAACGTGCCGGTGGGCGCGGTCGTGCTGGCCGGCGCCCTGCTGTGGCTGACCGAGAGCCGGGGCGGCGAGCGCCGCCGCCTCGACCTGCCGGGCGCCCTGCTGGTGACCGCCGGACTCGCCACACTCGCCTACGGCATCTCGCAGACCGAGTCCGAGGGATGGGCCGCGGGCGCGACACTGGTCCCGCTGCTCGCCGGCCTCGCGCTGCTCGGGCTCTTCCTCCTCGTCGAGGCGCGGACGGCGGCCCCGCTGATGCCCCTCGGCCTGCTGCGGCTGCGGTCGGTGGCGTCGGCGAACGTGGCGATGCTGGTGTCCGGCTCGTCGATGTTCTCCATGTGGTTCTTCATGACCCTGTACGCGCAGAACGTCCTCGGCTACTCCCCGCTGGAGGCCGGTCTCGCCCTGGTGCCCAGCTCCCTCGCCGTCATCCTCGGCTCGAAGGCCGCCCCGCGGTTCCTGCCGGTGCTCGGCGCGCGCAACGTGGCCGTGCTCGGCACACTCGTCGCCGCGGTCGGCTTCGGCTGGCAGTCGACGATGACCGCGGACGGCGGCTATGTGACCGCGATCATGATTCCCGGCGTACTGATGATGCTGGGCGCGGGCCTGGCCGCGACCCCGCTGGCCTCGCTCGCCATCTCCGGCGCGGCCCCCGGGGACGCCGGACTGGTCTCCGGGCTGATCAACACCTCCCGGACGATGGGCGGTTCGCTGGGCCTCGCGGTGATGGCGACGATCGCGGCGTCCCGGTCCGGCGGCGAGGAGCACGCGGGCCCGGTGGCCCTGACGGACGGCTACGCCCTGGTCTTCCGCACGGCGACGGCGGTCCTGGTCGCAGCGGCCGTACTGATGTGGACGTGGCTGCCGAAGACCCGCGCGAGGGACTGAGCGCGCCGAGGTCTGAAACGGCGCCCGAAGGGGAGCGCCCCGAAGGGGCGCCTCCTGAGGGGCGCGGGGCTGCATCCATTTGCGGCTCCGCCGCGGGGCGCGAGCAACCCCCACCGGCCCGCGGCCGACGCACCACCCCAGTTCAAACCCACCCCCGCTGCCGAGCCGAGCGCAGCGCCTCCGCCCGGTTGCGCGTCCCGGTCTTGCCGATCGCGGCGGACAGGTAGTTGCGGACGGTCGACTCGGACAGATGCAGCACCGCGGCGACGTCCGCGACCGTCGCCCCGTCCGCCGAGGCCCGCAGCACGTCGCACTCCCGGCCGGTGAGCGGGCTGGGACCCGCGCTGAGCGCGGCCGCGGCGAGCGCCGGGTCGACGACCGTCTCCCCGGCCAGCACCCGGCGGATCGCGCCGGCCAGCTCCTCCACCGGGCCGTCCTTCACCAGGAAACCGGCGGCGCCCGCGTCCATGGCCCGCCTGAGGTACCCGGGGCGACCGAACGTCGTCAGGATCAGCACCCGGCAGCCGGGCACCCGCTCCCGCAGCTCGGCGGCGGCGTCCAGGCCGCTCAGGCCCGGCAGTTCGATGTCGAGGAGGGCGATGTCGGGGCGGTGCGTCAGCGCGGCGGCGACGATCTCGTCCCCGGCCGCCACCTGCGCGACCACCTCGATGTCCTCCTCCATCCCGAGCAGCAGCGCGAGCGCGCCCCGCATCATGCCCTGGTCCTCGGCGAGGAGGACACGGACGGGGTGGGCGCGCGGCGTCTCGTCGGTCACGGGGGCAAGAGTAGGACGCGGCGCCAGGGGGTGTCGTTTCTCCTAGGCCGGTGCGCCCACCGGCCGTTCCTCCGCCCGCACCGGGAGCTCCGCCGTCACCGAGAAGCCGCCCCGCGGCTCCGCCCCCGCCGTGAGCGAACCACCCGCCGTGGCGAGGCGTTCCGTGAGGCCGGTCAGGCCCGTGCCCGGACCCCGGGTGGGGCCCGCCACGCCCGTGCCGTCGTCCGTGACCGTCAGCCGGACCCGGTCCGCACCGCCCCGGACGGTGATCTCGCAGCGGCTCGCCCCGCTGTGCCGTACGACGTTGGTGACCGCCTCCCGTACCACCCACCCCAGCAGCGCCTCGGTCTGCGGTGGCAGCGGCGGGCCCGTGCGGCGGACCACGGCCTCCACGTCCGCCGCGTCCAGCACCGAACGGGCCCGGTCCAGTTCGGTGCCCAGGCTGCCCTCCCGGTAGCCGGTGACCGCCTCGCGGATCTCGGTCAGCGCCTGGCGGCCGACCGACTCGATGTCCGTGACCTGGGTCAGCGCGGCGTCCAGGTCCCGGGGTGCCAGCCGGCGGGCGGCCTCCGACTTGACCACGATCACCGACAGCGTGTGCCCCAGCAGGTCGTGCAGGTCCCGCGAGAACCGCAGCCGCTCCTCCGCCACCGCCCGGGTGGCCAGTTCCTCCCGGGCGGCACGCAGTTGCCGTACGGCGTCGGACAGGCTCAGGATCGCGGCCGTCACCATCGTCGAGAGGAAGGTCCCGTAGGCGATGTTCAGGCCGTTCCAGCCGTCCTTGACGCCGGCCACGACGCCCGCCACCACCGTCAGCGACCAGCCCCACCGGCCCAGCCACGGGCCGCGCAGGGCCGCCCCCGCGGCGAGGCCGAGCAGCGGGAAGAACAGCAGCCAGCTGCCGCCGTACGCCAGCGCCAGCGCACAGGTCACCACCGCCATGGCGGCCAGTGCCAGCCGCGTGTTCAGCGACTCGCGCAAGGTCTTGTGGAACGAGCGGAAGGCGACGTGGATGTAGAGCGAGTTGAAGACGATCAGCCCCGCGCCGCCGATCCAGGGGTTGGCGCTGTTCCCCTGGAAGATGTTCGCCAGGCTGCCCAGGCCCATGAGCAGCCACGGCAGCAGGGTGAATCCGGTCGGCGGCGGGCCGACGCGCTCCGGCCGTCCGCCGCCCTGGGCCGGTTCGGATTCGGGCTCGGGCTGCCGTGCCAGCTGCCACGCGTCCAGGCGGTGCGACATCCTGCGCAGCCGCCCTCGGGTCCCGGTCATGGCTGTCGGCTTCCTTCCGCTCGGGCGCACCGGGCGCTCAGTCGTTTCCCGCGCCGCGGCGGTAGGACAGGACGGCGTACGCACCGAACGCCAGCAGCCATCCCGCGAGGACGAGGATTCCACCCGCGGGCGGCGCCTGCCCCGTGGCCACCGAAGTGCCCAGCTGCGCGAAGCGGTTGGTCGGCGTGTACGACGACACCGTGCGCAGCCACTCCGGGAACAGTGCGAGCGGGAACCACAGTCCCCCGAGCACCGCGAGGCCGAGGTTGGCCACCATGTTCGCCACGCCCGTGGTCTGCCCGGTCAGCCGGTAGCCGTTGCCCAGCCCCAGCAGCGTGAAGGGCACCGACCCGAGCCAGAGCAGCAGCGCCAGCGCCGCCCACTGCCAGGCGTCCAGCCGTACGCCGTTGACCAGGCCGCCCGCGCCGAGGACCGCCGTGATCGCGGGCAGCACGGTGACGGAGGCGGTCAGGGCGCGGCCCGCGACCACCTGGTGCGGGGGCATCGGCGTCACCCTCAGCTGCCGCAGCCAGCCGATCGCCCGGTCCTCGGCGACCCCGCCGCCGGTGTTCAGGGCCGAGCCGACCGCGCCGTACGCGGCCATGCCGACCATCGCGCCCGTCTTCCACTCGCCCGCGTCGCCCCCCAGGTTGGTGAAGAGCAGGTACATCAGGACCGGCATGGCGACGCCGCCGATGACGAAGCCGGGATCGCGCAGCGTACGGCGCGTCTCCAACCGCAGGTAGTCCATCGTCCCGCCCTTCATCGCACGCTCTCCTTCGTCTTCGTCGTCAGGGCCAGGAACGCGTCGTCCAGGGACGCGGGGGCCACCTCCAGGCCGCGTATCGCGCCGAGTTCCGCGAGGGCGACCACGGTCGCGTCGGAGTCCTCGCTGCGCAGCAGCGCGCGGTCCCCGCGTATCTCCACCGAGCACACTCCGGGCAGCAGCTCCAGGCCGTCGGCGGGTCGGCCGGCCAGGTCGACGGAGACGCGGCTGCCGCCCGCCGCCCGGCGCAGCTCGTCGCCGGTGCCGTCCGCGACGACCCGCCCCCGGTCGACGACCACGATCCGGTCGGCGTGCGCGTCGGCCTCCTCCAGGTAGTGCGTGGAGAAGAGGACCGTGCTGCCCCGACGGGCGTAGGCCCGCATCGACTCCCAGAACGCGTGCCGGGCCTCCACGTCGAGGGCCGCCGTCGGCTCGTCCAGGACCAGCAGGCCGGGGCGGCCGGCCAGCGCGAGGGCGAACCGCACCCGCTGGACCTGCCCGCCGGACAGCCGGTCCACCCGCCGCCCCGCCAACGGCGCGATACCCGCCAGCTCCAGGGCCTCCCCGACCGGCATCGGCGCCGGGTAGCGGCCGGCCACGAAGGCGACCAGCTCGCCCACGGTGACCCGGGGCACCGCCCGCGCCTCCTGGAGCATGGCCCCCACCCGGCCGGCGCGCACGGCACGCTCCGGAGGGCCGCCGAACAGCTCCACCGTGCCCGCGTCGGGCGGGCACAGGCCGAGCAGCAGCGCGATCGCCGTCGACTTGCCCGCGCCGTTGCGCCCGAGCAGCGCGACGGTCTCACCGCGCCCGATGCGCAGGTCCACGCCGTCCACGGCGCGGATGTCGCCGTACGTCTTGGCCGCACCCGTGAAGGCGACGGCGGGGGTGGTGCCCTCTGTCGGTCTCATGCCGATGACGTTACGGAGCCGGCGGGGACGCGCGGCAGATGCGGTTGTCCGGAGATCGGCAGGACAAATGTCATGGGTGCCGCTCGTCCCCGCGGTTCCCGTACGGTGACCGGGAACCGCAGGGACGAAACGGGGAGGGCCATGCCCGTCGACGCAGTCGGGGCGCTCGCCGCCGCGCCCCGGGTCCGTGAGATCGCCTGGGACCACAAGGACGTCCAGCTCTACCACCTCGGCATCGGCGCCGGCCGGCCCGCCACCGGCCCCCGCGAGCTGCGCTACACCCTGGAGTCCCGGCTGCACGTCCTGCCGAGCTTCGCGACCGTCGCCGGCGGCGGCGTTCCCGGGGTGATCGGCGCGCTGTCCGTGCCCGGCGTCGACGTCGACCTCGCCCACGTCCTGCATGGCGGGCAGCGGCTGCGGCTGCACCGGCCCGCCGTCCCGGTGCGGGGCCGGGCGACCGCGTCCTCGCGCGTCGTCGCCGTGTACGACAAGGGCAGTGCGGCCGTGCTCGTGCTGCGCACCGAGGTCGCCGACGCGGACGGGCCCCTGTGGACCGAGGAGGCCGAGGTCTTCGTACGCGGGGAAGGCGGCTGGGGCGGCGAGCGGGGCCCGTCCGGACGCCCCTCGCCACCGCCCGCCGAGCCGGCGGACCACGTCGTCGAACGGGCCGTGCGCGAGGACCAGGCCCTGCTCTACCGGCTCTCCGGCGACTGGAACCCTCTGCACGCCGACCCGGAGTTCGCCGCGCGGGCCGGCTTCGAGCGGCCCGTCCTGCACGGGCTGTGCACCTACGGCGCCGCCCTCAAGGCGGTCGTCGACACGCTGCTGGACGGCGACGTGACCCGGGTGCGCGAGTACCGCACGCGGTTCGCCGGGGTGGTGTACCCGGGGGAGACGCTGCGGGTGCGGATGTGGCGGGGGCCCGGGGCGGACGGCGCCGGGGCGGGGGAGACGGAGGAGACGGGCGAGACGGCGGAGACGTGGGAGGCGCGGGTGGCCGTGAGCGCCGTCGAGCGCGGTGACGCGCCCGTCCTCGCCGACACGGTCGTCCGGTACGGGTAGGGGAGGGGAAGGACGGGGCGGGACGGTGCGCGGGGGACGACAACGGCCCCGCCCGTCGGATGGGCAGATTCCAGGGATCGTCGCAACACAGTGATCAACTGGTTGTCGCCAGGAGCTTAGCGAGGCGCTCGGCTGGGGTTTCCCAGCCGAGCGTCTTTCGCGGTCTGGCGTTGAGCTCGGCCGCGACCGTGTCGAGGTCCTCGCGGCTGTGCTGGGCGAGGTTGGTGCCCTTGGGGAAGTACTGCCGGAGCAGGCCGTTGGTGTTTTCGTTCGAGCCGCGCTGCCAGGGACTGCCGGGGTTGCAGAAGTAGACCGGCATGTCGGTTGCCGTGGAGAAGACGTGGTGGCTGGCCATCTCGTTGCCCTGGTCCCACGTCAGCGACCGCCGCAGGTGGGGCGGAAGTTGGGCGACGGTCTCGGCCAGGGCCTTGTGAAAGTGCTCGGCTTGGTGGCCGTCCGGCAGGTGGACCAGCATGACGTACCGGGTGGCGCGTTCGACCAGGGTGCCGATCGCGGACTTGTGCCGGGCGCCGACGATGAGGTCCCCCTCCCAGTGCCCGGGGACGGCACGGTCGGCGGCCTCGGCCGGCCGGTCGCTGATCATCAGCATGTTGCCGGTGAACCGCGGCTGGCGCTTGGCGGCCTGGCGGTGCGGCCTGCGGCGGACCCGCCCAGAACGCAGGGCCCGGGTCAGTTCTCGCCGAAGTTCTCCGCGGCCCTGGACGTAGAGGGCCTGGTAGATCGTCTCGTGGACCACGTGCATCTCCGGCCGGTCAGGGAAGCGTCTGCGCAGAGCGTGGCAGATCTGCTCCGGGCTCCAGCGCTTGGTGAGATGGTCCTGGATGAAGTCTCGCAGCTCCGGGTTCTGGCCGATCCTGCCCGGCTTGGGACGTGGCCGGCGGGCGTCGGCCCGCCGCTGGGCCGCGTGGGGCCGGTAGTACCAGCGGCCGTCTGGCAGGACGCTGCGGTTGCGCCGGATCTCGCGGCTGATCGTGGACGGGCTGCGGCCCAGCTCCGCCGCGATGGCGCGGACGGTGGCCTTCTCCCGTACCCGGTCGGCTATGTGGATTCGTTCGGTTTCCGTCAGAAAACGCGAAGGAGCGCCCGAGGCCACCCGCACGATGTGCGCAGGTGGCCTCGGGCGCTTTTTGCGTCCTTCGGGCCGGCCGTTCCTCCACTCGCGGCCGGTCCGGATGTTGATGCCGACGAGCTTGCTCGCCTCTTTGTTGCTGTAGCCCAGGTCCACGAGCCGGAAGTATTCCTCCCGCTCACGCCGGAGCTTCGCCCCCCTGGTCTGCTTGTCCTTCCGGATCTCGAAGCCCATCGAGCACCCCTTCAAGCTGGGGTGTTGCAACGACCACTAGAACGGAAGATGCGACGAACGGGGCCGGAGCCGCGTGCCTTCGTGTGTGCCTGTGCCTGTGTCTGTGTCTGAGACTTATGCCTCGTCCGTGGCGTCAGGCGGCCGTCTGGGACTCCTCGGCAGGCTTGCGGTGGCGGCCCTGCGGGGTCGCCTCGCCCTCCTGGCTGGAGACCGGTCCACGGTGCTTGCCGTGGCCGGCGTCGGTCTCGGAAACGTCGGCACCGGCGGCCTGCATCGGCTGGGTCGTGCTGGCGTCGTTCATCGGAAGGAATTCACCCCGTCAACATGATCTTTCCTACAGCCGGGCGAGTCTAACCGGCACACCTCGGGGCGGATCCAGGCGACCACGCCAACCGGCACTACTTCGTTACAAGCCGTGCCAGCGGGGCCTGTTGAAGCGGTACGGGGCGCGGCTGGGCGGGGGCGGGAGCGTCCGCCGTGCCGGGTTCGCCCGACTCGTCCGGAGCCGATTCCTCCGGATTCCCGGACCGCCCGCCGCCCGCGCCGCCCACGCCCTCTGTGCGGTCTGCGCCCTCTGCGCCGTCTGCGCCTTCCGAGCCGTCCGGGCCGTCCGGGCCTTCCGGGCCGGGAGCCTCCGGCGCGACCAGCCGGGCCACGCCGCACGGCGAGCGCGGTGTGGAGCACGGCAGCCGCAGCTCCCCGTCCGGCGTCCACAGCCCGGCCCCCGTCAACCAGCCGTCGGGCGGCGGGAGATGACGCACCTGCCGGTCGGCGGGCCGCCAGACCCCGACCCAGCTGCCGAAGGCGCCGTCCACGCGCAGCGCCACCCCGCACCGCTCCGGAGTCAGCACCTGCCCCGGCTGGACGGCGAACGGCGTCACGACGCAGTCCGGCATGCGCAGGCACTCCGGGAAACGCACCGGCAGCGTGCTGCCGAGGACGCCCCAGCCGAGCCGCTCCCGCCCCGGCGAGGGCGCGTCCGAGCCGATCAGCACCAGCCCGCTGTCGGGGTCGGCCAGCAGCAGCCGGTCGTCGCTGTCCGGGGCGATCTGGAGCAGCGGCGAGACCTCGCCGTCCCGCTCCAGGTCCACCACGACCGCCTTGGTGCGCCCGCCGGTCTCCCGGTCCACCGCCAGCATCCGGCCCGCACGGTCCAGCCAGACCCCGCCCGAGCAGCGGCCGGGGATCTCGGCCACCCGCTCGGGTCCGAAGGCGCCGCCCGCGACCTGCCACAGCACCGTCGAACGCGCCCCGGCCGCCAGGGCGTACGCCCGCTCACCCCCCGGAGCCGGCGGCAGCAGCCGCAGCCCGGGGGCGTCGGCGGGGCACTCGACCGCGCCGAGCGACAGTTCGCCGGTGCCGGGCCCGGTCGGGTACAGCAGCGCGAAGAGGTGCCGGCCTGCCGCCACGCGGTGGACCAGGACCCGCCCGTCGCCCATCGGCTGCACCTCGGTGCCGGGCTCCTCGGGCTGGTTCCCCGGCAGCGGCACCGCGTACGGCTCCGGGCCGTCCAGGGTCCACCGCTCCGGGTACCAGGCCTCGCCGCTCCCCTCGCTCCGGGCGAGACGCGCGGCGTAGCCACCCTCCGCGGTGATGCTGCACCCCGCCTTCGGGGTCCCGCCGTCGCCGGGGTCCGCCGAAGGCTCGATCGCACAGACCGTCATCGTTCGGTCACCTCCAGCGACGAAGCTAGTTTTCGTACGCACGGGCGGGGGACCGGGACGGCCCGCATCACACATACGTGTGTCACAGGAACGATTCGCCTGAGGGAAGGGCACGGGGTGTGCTGTGCCGGACCGGGCCGTCGCGGCGGCGGCCGGTGTGCGCGGCTGCGGGTACAACGGCACAGAAGCTCCAGGTAGCCTTGCACGCGTGCCCCGTCTGTCAGAAGTCATCGCCGCGCTGGACAACCTGTGGCCCGCCGAGCGGGCCGAGTCCTGGGACGCGGTCGGCACCGTCGTGGGCGACCCGGACCAGGAGGTCACGCGGGTCCTGTTCGCGGTGGACCCCGTCCAGGAGATCGTCGACGAGGCGGTGAAGCTCGGCGCCGACCTGCTCGTCACCCACCACCCGCTGTATCTGCGCGGGACGACGACGGTCGCGGCGTCCACCTTCAAGGGCCGCGTGGTGCACACCCTCATCAAGAACGACATCGCCCTGCACGTCGCCCACACCAACGCCGACACCGCCGACCCCGGCGTCTCCGACGCGCTGGCCGGCGCCCTCGACCTGAACGTCGTACGGCCCCTGGTGCCGGACCCGGCCGACCCGGAGGGGCGCCGGGGCCTCGGCCGGGTGTGCGAGCTGCCGCACCCGCTGACCGTCCGCGAGCTGGCCGCCCGCGCCGCCGAGCGGCTGCCCGCCACGGCGCAGGGCATCCGCGTCGCCGGCGACCCGGAGGCGACCGTGCGCACGGTCGCCGTCAGCGGCGGCTCCGGCGACAGCCTCTTCGACCACGTACGGGCGGCGGGCGTCGACGCCTTCCTCACCGCGGACCTGCGCCACCACCCCGCTTCCGAGTTCTCCGCGGACCGCGCGGCCCGTCGTCCCCTCGCGCTGCTCGACGCGGCGCACTGGGCCACCGAGTGGCCCTGGTGCGAGCTGGGCGCGGCCCAGCTCGACGAGATCTCCGACCGCAACGGCTGGGACCTCAGGGTCCACGTCTCGAAAACGGTCACCGACCCCTGGACCGCCCAGGTGGCGTCCGCCCCGACCTCTAGCGCAATGGGAGCCCCCAACTGAAAGCCGCGCCCGCCGACCAGATCCGACTCCTCGACGTCCAGGGCCTCGACACGCGGCTCCAGCAGCTCGCGCACAAGCGCCGGTCCCTGCCCGAGCACGCCGAGATCGAGTCGCTGACCAAGGACCACACCCAGCTGCGCGACCTGCTCGTGGCCGCGCAGACCGAGGAGAGCGACTGCGCCCGCGAGCAGACCAAGGCCGAGCAGGACGTGGACCAGGTGCGCCAGCGCGCCGCCCGCGACCAGCAGCGCCTGGACTCCGGCGCCGTCACCTCCCCGAAGGACCTGGAGAACCTCCAGCGTGAGATCGCCTCCCTCGCCAAGCGCCAGGGCGACCTCGAGGACGTCGTCCTGGAGGTGATGGAGCGCCGCGAGTCCGCGCAGGAGCGGGTCGCCGAGCTGACCGAGCGGGTCGGTGCGGTCCAGGGCAAGATCGACGACGCCACCGCGCGCCGTGACGCGGCCGTCGAGGAGCTGGACGGCGAGGCGGGCTCGGTGACCAAGGAGCGCGAGGTCGTCGCGGGCTCCGTCCCCGACGACCTGCTGAAGCTCTACGACAAGCTGCGCGAGCAGCAGGGCGGCGTCGGCGCGGCCAAGCTGTACCAGCGCAGCTGCCAGGGGTGCCGCCAGGAGCTGGCCATCACCGAGCTGAGCGAGATCCGTGCGGCGGCGCCCGACACGGTCGTCCGCTGCGAGAACTGCCGCCGCGTCCTGGTGCGCACGGCCGACTCCGGGCTGTAGGGAGCCGGTTCGGTGACTGATCCGGTGGCCGGTTCACAGGGCCGGGTACGGGAGTTCGTCGTCGAGGCGGACGGCGGGTCGCGGGGCAACCCGGGGCCCGCGGGCTACGGCGCGGTGGTCCTCGACCCGGCGACGGGGGAGTCCCTGGTGGAGGCCGCCGAGTACCTCGGGGTCGTCACCAACAACGTCGCCGAGTACCGGGGGCTGCTGGCCGGCCTGCGCGCGGCGAGGGAACTCGACCCGGACGCCGTCGTTCACGTCCGCATGGACTCCAAGCTCGTCGTCGAGCAGATGTCGGGCCGCTGGAAGATCAAGCACCCCGACATGAAGCCGCTGGCGGCCGAGGCCGCGCGGGTCTTCCCGCCCGGCCGCGTGACGTACGAGTGGATCCCCCGCGCGAGCAACAAGCACGCCGACCGCCTGGCCAACGAGGCGATGGACGCGGGCGCGCGCGGCGAGACGTGGTCGCCGTCCGGGTCGACGGCGGAACTGGACACGGGCGGCGCCGCCGGCCGTACGGCCCGGGGCAGCCGCACCGGGCGGCCGACCGCCGCACCCGCCGGGGCCGCGGAGGGCGCCGGTGTGGCAGCGGGGGCCGTGCCCGGCACGGGGGCGCGGGACGCCGCCGCCCCTCGTGCGGCGGTCGATCCGGGTACCGGGGACGGGCCGGCCGGTACACCCACCGGGGTCGCGGGACGCGCCGACGCGGTGACCTCCGCCGGGAGCGCGGTGACGCGGGGTGCTGCCGCCGGTCGTGCGGCCGGGGGCGGCCGGAGCGGGGACGAGCCGGCCGTCGCACCTGCCGGCACCGAAGGCGGTGGCGGTGGGAAGGCCGCCCCGGCAGCGGGCGGCGCGGTCGCGGGCGAGCACCTCGGGCAGGCGGCCCGGACCGGCGCCGACGTGCGGGCCGCGAAGGCCGTGGCCTCGCCCGGCTGGGGACCCCCCGACATGGGCGCCCCCGCCACCTTCGTCCTCCTGCGGCACGGGGAGACGCCCCTCACCCCGCAGAAGCGGTTCTCCGGGAGCGGCGGCAGCGATCCGTCCCTGTCGTCCGTCGGCCGGGAGCAGGCCGAGAGGGTCGCCGCGAGCCTCGCCCGGCGCGGCACGATCGAGGCGGTCGTCGCCTCACCCCTGGCCCGCACCCGTGAGACCGCCGGTGTCGTCGCCGCCCGCCTCGGCCTGGAGGTGGCGGTCGACGAGGGCCTGCGCGAGACCGACTTCGGCGCGTGGGAGGGGCTCACCTTCGGCGAGGTGCGCGACCGCTACCCCGAGGACCTGGACGCCTGGCTGGCCTCCCCGGACGCGGAACCGACCGGCGGCGGCGAGAGCTTCGCGGCCACCGGTGTCCGGGTCGCCGCCGCCCGCGACCGGCTCGTCGCGGCGTACGCGGGCCGCACGGTGCTGCTGGTCTCCCACGTGACGCCGATCAAGACGTTCCTGCGACTCGCGCTGGGCGCCCCGCCCGAGTCGCTGTTCCGCATGGAACTGTCCGCCGCGTCCCTGTCGGCGGTGGCGTACTACGCCGACGGCGGCGCCAGCGTCCGCCTGTTCAACGAGACGTCCCACCTGCGCTGAGCCCGGCCGCCTCCCGGGCCAGCGCCTCGACGCGCCCCCAGTCCCGCCCATCGATCGCATCCTTGGGCAGCATCCAACTGCCCCCGACGCAGCCGACGTTGGGCAGGGCCAGGTACTCCGGCGCGGAGGCCGGCGTGATGCCGCCGGTCGGGCAGAAGCGCGCCTGCGGCAGCGGCGCGGCGAGCGCCTTGAGATAGGCGGTGCCGCCCGCCGCCTCGGCCGGGAAGAACTTCATCTCCCGCACCCCGCGCTCCAACAGCGCCACCACCTCCGACGTGGTCGACACCCCCGGCAGGAACGGCACCCCGGACCCCCGCATGGCCTCCAGCAGTTTGTCCGTCCACCCCGGGCTGACCAGGAACCGCGCCCCGGCCGCCACGACCTCACCGACCTGCTCCGCCGTGACGACGGTGCCCGCGCCGACCACCGCGTCCGGCACCTCACCGGCGACGGCCCGGATCGCGTCGAGGGCGACCGGTGTCCGCAGCGTCACCTCGATCGCGGGCAGCCCGCCGGCGACGAGCGCCCTGGCGAGCGGCACGGCGTCGGCGAGGTCGTCGACGACCACGACGGGCACGACGGGCGCGAGATCCAGCACCGAGGCGGCGGGGGAGGAGGGCAGCGGAGAACTCATGCCCTCATCGTGCCGCCGAACCGCACGCTCTGCAATCACCGTTGCAGGTCATGCAACGGCGACGCGTCGGGGGTCAGTGCACCTCGTCCACGAGCACGTCCAGCGACCACGGCTTCCCGGCCTTCGCGGGCGCCTGCGCCTCCACCGCGTACCCCAGGTCGCGCAGCGCGCCGACCAGCTCCGCCGGCCCCTCGGGCGCGGTCCCGGTCGCCAGCAGGCTCCGGACGATCCGCCCCTTGGTCGCCTTGTTGAAGTGGCTGACCACCTTCCGGGTCGGCGCGTGCAGCACCCGCACGGTCGCCGTCCGCGAGGCGACCTCGCCCTTCGGCCGCCAGGCCGCCGCGTACGCCGCCGAACGCAGGTCCAGCACCAGCCCGTTCCCGGCGACCTCCGGCAGCACCTCGGCCATCGGCGCCCGCCAGTACGCGCCCAGCGCCCCGAGACCGGGCAGCTTCACGCCCATCGAGCACCGGTAGGAGGGGATCCGGTCGGTCACCCGCACGGCACCCCACAGCCCGGAGAACACCAGCAGCGACCCGGCCGCCCGCCGCTTGGCGGCCGCGTCGAGGGAGGCCAGGTCCAGGGCGTCGTACAGCACCCCGGTGTAGATCTCCCCGGCCGGACGCGCGCCCGCGGTCGGCAGCTCCGCGTTCTTGGCGACCTCGCCGCGCAGCCCCTCGCTCAGTCCGAGCACCTCGCGCGCCTTCTCCTCGTCGCCGGCGCACAGCTCGACCAGCTCACCGAGGACGGCCTCCCGGGCCGCGGTGAGCCCCGGCAGGGACAGCGACCCGGTCTTCAGCGGGGCGCCCCGGCCGGACGCGGCCTTCCCCTCGGACGGCGGCAGCAGGACAAGCACACGTACTCCTTCACATCGAGCCGGCTCCCCAGCCCCCGGTCAGGGTACGGCGTCCCCCGCCCGCGCCCGCTCGACGGCCCTTACCAGCGCCCCCGGGTCGTCGGCATGGCACCGCACCACCCGCACCTCCCGCCGCCGCCCGAAGAAGGAGACGTGGGCGACGGGCTCGGCGAGCTCGACGGTGACGGAGGTCTGGGACCCCACGGCGAGAGCGAGTTCCCCGTCGGCGGGCTCGTGGGTCGTGCGCAGCTCGCGCCGGACGGAGGCGATCCGCTCCAGCGGTATCCGCAGATCGACGTGGAGGGCCCGGCGGATCCGCAGCACGCCCGCGCCGGGGTCCAGAACATGCGGCCGGACCACGGAGGCGGCGTGCAGCCCGACCACCATCACGACGGTGTACACGTCCAGCACCAGCATCACGTGGTGCGCGGCGGGCCAGTCCCGCAGCAGCACCGACATCATCACGGACTCGACGACACACACGAACGCGAACCCGGCCATCATCGCGCCCTGCCCCCGGGCGTACCCGAAGGCGGACCCGCCGGCCGCCGCGTCGTGCGTCCGCCGGACGGCCCACAGCCACAGGCTCGCCCACAGCCGCAGCTCGTGCCGGACGAGCAGGTGCGGAAGCGCGGTGAGCGCGGACCCCCTCACGACCGCCGCCCCCGGGAGGCGATCTCCATGGCCCGCCGGACCGCCTCCGCCTGGGCCGGCGCGAAGTCGGCGTACAGGGCGCGCAGGAGACCGTGGCCGGGGTCGAGGTCGAAGCCGTCCTCGGGCAGCAGCTCCGCGGGCATGCAGTCGGCGAGTACGCGGGCCGCCTCCGCCACACGGGGGTCGTCGGCGCCGGCGTCGGCCAGTTCGTCGAGCAGCGCATAGGCCCGGCGGGCCCGCGCCGCCGCCTCCGGCGAACCCAGGGCCCCGCGCATCGCGGCCAGCAGCTCCTCCCGCTCCTCCGGGGCGACGGTGCTCTCCAGCAGCACCAGCATCTCCCGGTCCCGCAGGGCCATCGGTGAGCCGGACACGTCCCCGATCCCGGCGAACAGCTCGGTCAGCTCGGGCGAGACCGGTCCCTCGGCCGGCACCCCGCCCTCCGTCTCCAGCAGCGCCCGCAGCCGCGTCCGGCGCTCCCGGATCGCCGCCTCCTGCCGTGCGAGATCCGCGTCCAGCTCCTCCAGGACCTCGGCGAGGTCCTTCCCGGCGTCGTCCGCCAGCACGTCCCGTACCTCCGCCAGGCCGAGCCCCAACTCGGTCAGCCGCCTGATCCTGGCCAGCACGACGACATGCCGCAACGTGTACGTCCGATACCCGTTGGCCAGCCGCTCCGGTTCGGGCAGCAGGCCCTGATGGTGGTAGTGCCGCACGGTCCGCGTGGTGACGCCGACGGCGTCGGCGAGTTCTCCGATCCGCATGCCCCCAGTAGAAACGTTGACGTTGCGGCAGGGTCAAGCGGCAGCCGCGGTCGAGCGGCCTGGACACCAGCGACTCCCTCTGATCCCGTAGGGGCAGGGGGTGGGGAGAGCGGTGGACGCACGAGGCGAGCAGGCACGCTGGACCAGGGCACGGCTGGGGACGGCCGGGCCGCCCCTCGACCTCCTCACCGCCCGCTTCGACCGGCACGTCTACGCCCCGCACGCCCACGACGAGTTCACGGTCGGCGTCACCGTCGGTGGACTCGAGGTCATCGCCTACCGGGGCGGACACATCCGCTCCGGGCCGGGATCCATCGTCGTCCTGGAGCCGGGCGAGGTGCACACCGGCGGCCCGGCCGCCCCCGACGGCTACTCGTACCGCGCCCTGTACGCGAGCCCGTCCCTCCTCACCGACGGCACCCGCACCGCCGCCCTCCCGCACTTCCGCGAGCCCGTCATCGACGACCCGGAACTCGCCGCCGCCCTGCGCGCCGCGCACACGGACCTGGCCCGCTGCCCCGACCCCCTGGAGGCGGAGTCCCGCCTGCCCTGGCTGCTCACGGCGCTCGCCCGCCGCCACTCCACGGCCCACGCCGCCGACGACACGGTCCCCGGCGGCGCCCGCGTCGCCCGTGTCGTACGCGACCGCCTCGCCGACGAACTCCTCGCACCGCCGTCCCTCGCGGCCCTCGCCACCGACCTCGGCCTGTCCCGCTACCAACTCCTGCGGGCCTTCCGTACGGCGACGGGGATGCCGCCGTACGCCTGGCTCGCCCAGCACCGGGTGGCCAGGGCGCGCGGGCTCCTGGACGCGGGCCTGCGCCCGGCCGAGGTGGCGGCCCTGGTGGGCTTCGCCGACCAGGCGCACCTGACCCGCTGGTTCCGCCGGGTCCTCGGGGTGACCCCGGCGGCGTACCGCAACAGCGTTCAAGACCGCACCGGGTGAGGCGGCCGAGACTCGCCGCATGACTGCACGCGGCTGGTTCCTGTTCTCCCTGATGGGAGTGGTCTGGGGCATCCCCTACCTGATGATCAAGGTGGCGGTGGACGAGGTGTCCCCGTCCGGCGTGGTGTTCACGCGCTGCGCGCTCGGCGCGGCCCTCCTGCTCCCCTTCGCCCTGCGCAAGGGAGACCTCTTCGGCACCGTACGACGCCACTGGAAGCCGATGCTGGCCTTCGCCGTGATCGAGATCATCGGCCCCTGGTGGACCCTGACGGACGCCGAGCGGCACCTGTCCAGCTCCACCGCCGGACTGCTGATCGCGGGCGTGCCGATCGTCGGCGTGCTCCTGGCCCGCTTCTTCGGCGCCGCGGAACGGGTCGGCGCCCGCCGGATCACCGGTCTCGGTCTCGGCCTCGGGGGCGTCGCCGTCCTCACCGTGCCGCACCTCACCGGCGGCGACGCCCGCTCGCTGGCCGAGGTGCTGGTGACGGTCGTCGGGTACGCCACCGCGCCCCTCATAGCCGCCCGCCACCTCAAGAACGTCCCCACCCTCCAGCTCATCACCCCCTGCCTCACCCTGGCCGCCGTCGTCTACGCCCCCGCGGCCTTCCTGACCCGGCCCACCACGCTTCCCTCCGGCGAGGCCCTGGCCGCCCTGGCCGGCCTCGGCGTCGTGTGCACCGCGATCGCCTTCGTGGCCTTCCTGGAGCTGATCAAGGAGGTCGGCCCGGTCCGCGCGGGCGTCATCACCTACGTCAACCCGGCGGTCGCCGTCGCGGCGGGCGCTCTCCTCCTGGACGAGGACCTGACCCTCGGCGTCGGCGTCGCCTTCACCCTGATCCTGGCCGGCTCGGTGCTCGCGACGGCCGCCGCCGGTCCGGGGCGGGAGGTCCGCCGGGTACCATGGTCGACACGGCAGACGAGCCGGGCGGGCGGCCGCGTGGAGTCCCTCACGGGACTTCCCGAGGAACGTCCGGGCTCCACAGGGCAGGGTGATGGCTAACGGCCACCCGGGGTGACCCGCGGGACAGTGCCACAGAAAACAGACCGCCGGAGGCCTCGGCCCCCGGTAAGGGTGAAACGGTGGTGTAAGAGACCACCAGTGCCCAGGGCGACCTGGGCAGCTAGGTAAACCCCACCCGGAGCAAGGTCAAGAGGAGACGCCTCCTCGCAAGAAGGGGCGTCTCTGCGCGGACGATCGAGGGCTGCCCGCCCGAGTCCGCGGGTAGACCGCTGGAGGCCGGTGGCAACGCCGGCCCTAGATGGATGGCCGTCGCCGGAAGGCCCGCGAGGACCTTCCGGAACAGAACCCGGCGTACAGCCCGACTCGTCTGCCGCCTACCCGCCGCGGCGGGTGAGGAGCGGGAGGACGATGTCGTCGACGATCTCCAGGATCGTGTCCTCGCCGACGGGCCGCAGGGTCGTGAGGACCTCGTGGCGGAACAGGTCGAAGGCCAGCGAGGTCAGCCGCGGGGTGAGCACGCCGGCGTCCACCTCGCCGCGCTCCACCGCCCGCGCCAACAGGGTCTCCGCCATCGAGTGCCGATCGTCGAGGATCCGGTCCCGCAACTCGGCCAGGTTGGTGCCGGTCTCCTCGAAGTAGCCGCCGAGCAGGGCCGCACTGGAGGCGATCAGTGCGACCCGTGCGCCATTGCTCTCCCGCATGACGGTGATGAGGTCGTCGCGCAGCGAGCCCGTGTCGGGCAGCTCGACGGGGCGGTCCTCGGCCGCGTGGATGACGGCCGCCTCTACCAGGCCCGCCCTGCCGGACCACCGTCGGTAGATCACCGGCGTGCTCGTCCCCGCGCGTCTGGCCACCGAGTCGAGGGCGAACCCCGCCCAGCCGCGCTCGCACAGCTCGGCCCAGGCGGCGTCGAGCAGTGCTGCCTCCAACTGTTGTCCACGACGTCGCTGCATCAGGTGGCCTCCTCGGTCACGCGTTGGCCCCGTTCGCGGCGTTGGATGTACGGTCGGAATAAGAAGCACTGATACGTCTTAAGTGTAGACCGGTTGCCGTAGGCGGTTGCCGCCGGCCCCGACCAAGGGAGCGACATGAGCACCGACCCGGACGACGCCATCACCCTGCTGATCGAGATCCACGCGAACGAGGGGCAGGAGCAGGAGGCCCGCGACGCCCTCCTGCACGCCATCGCCACCTCGGCGAAGCCGGGGATGATCAGCTCGCGGCAGTTCGCCGACTCCCGCGATCCCGGCGCGTTCTTCGCGATCCAGGAGTGGGAGAGCGAAGAGGCGTTCCACGCACACATGGAGGACGCCGCGAAGTCCGGGATGAGCGAGGCGGTCAAGGTGCTGCGTACGGCGCCCCGCACGACCGTCCTGCGCGGGATCGAGGGAGACCGCTGATCAGTCCTTGCGCCCCGTTCGCTGCGACGGTGACACCGAGACCGATCATCGTGAGCCCGCCGACGCCTCCGACCAGTGACAGTCGCCGAGGTGAGCGGGCGAACCAGTCGCGACCGGTTGCCGCGGCTAGTCTCCACACACTGCCGAATTCCAGACGCCGTTGAAGAGGGCCAGCTCCAGCACGTCCGGGATCGCGGGCCAGTCGATCGACGCTGCCGTGAGTCGAGCATTGGCGGCGTGCATCCACCGGAGGTAGACGTCGTACCGGTGAGAGCTCCAGCCACTGTCGCGCCAGATCCACCGGGCGATCGCTTCGGACCACTCGTAGCCACGCGCACGTCCGACTTCCGTCGCGTGTCGGCGTAGGACCCCGGCCAGCACTCGGTCGAGGATCAGGGGGGCGCGGGCCCTTCACCTCCGGCAGCGCCAGGCCTACGAAGTAGAGGAACTTGGTGAAGAACGCCGGCCCGAGGCCATGGAGCGTATTCAGCGCCTCGTAGGCTGCGACCGCGCCCTCATCGACGAGTAGGGACACCGTCTCGGTGAGGACGGCGTCGGCGTTGGGCCGGGCGAGCACCTGGCGAGTGCGGTGCGGGCCGTAGCCGATACCGCCGTAGCCCCACACCTGCGTCGCCACGAATGCCTCTGCCCAGCTCTCGGACCGCTCCGCGGCCCGGACTGCGGCCACGACCCTCGGCTCGGCTCACCGAGGCCGACTCGCCGGCCGCCCGGTCGGCGAAGGTGGGGGGGCCAAGGCGGTACGGCCGTCCACTTGGCCGGTGCGTACGGGGTGGTGTGTGGGCCGCTTCCATTCGCGTACCGTCGGCCCCGCTCCGGATCGGCCAGCCACTGCCCCAGTACCTCCACCGCGCTCTCCGGCAGCGGTAGTTCGAGTATCGCCTCATCGAGCTTGTCGGCCCGCTGCTGGTCGTACCTCATGGCTGTCGTCGCCCCCGTCTCCTCATGTGACGCGTCATAGCGGCATGCAGTGGTGATCGTGACGCCGCTTCGCCCCTCACACTGCTGGCTTTGCGCCGCTTCCCGCTACGTCGGTCCACGACGCCGCATAGCATGGGGCGGCTCGGCGCCGGTCTGCCATTCTTCGGTCAGGTGTGCGTTCCGCTCTGCCACGCGCAGTGGTTTGTCGAGTCGGGAGCGATTGCAAGAGGGGGAACGTGGCCGAGACGCCGCCCAGAGCTGTGACGCCGCAGCCGATGCAGATTTCGTCGTGGCAGCAGGCCGAGCTCAACGCGGCCCGTTGGATGCGCCATTGGGGTTATGCCGATGCCACCTCACGCCCCGGAGGCCCGGACTCCGGCATCGATGTCCGCGCTACCGGCGCACTGGGACAGGTCAAGTACCAGGCCGCCCTGGTCGGACGTCCGGAACTGCAGCGTTTCGTGGGAGCGCGCCCCTACGGATCCAACGCACAGCTGATCTTCTTCACCGGCAGCGACTACGCGTCCACCGCCGCGGCCTACGCCCAGGAGTGGAACATCGCGCTCTTCAGGTATCACCTGGACGGTGCGATGACACCGGTCAACGACGCGGCACGCTGCATCCACCGCCTCTCTGCAGCCACCGTGCCCGCAACGGCCCCCAATCCCAGGACGCCCGAAGCTCAGACGTTCTGGCAGCGGAACTGGCGTGTGGTCGCGGGTGTTGGTCTCCTCATGGCACCGCTCGGCTCGATCGGAGACGAGACGACCTACACCGGCCCGCTCGCCCTGGACATCCTGAAGTTCATCGGCATCCTCGTCGTGTGTTGGTCGTCCGGCACGTTCCTATAGCCGCACGGCTCGGCATTCGTATCTCCCTCCGGATCCGGCCACTCCGGATTGCCGTCGCTTCCCGGCCAGGACTCGGCCCGGCGACAACGGTGGGTGGGGCCCGTGCCCCACGCCCCACGCACGACCGCGCCCCGGCCGCCTCCACGGACCAGCAGGATGACCTGGTGACTGAGACCGCACATTTACTCCGTACCGGCAGCAAGCAGCACGACATCGACAAGATCCTCAGAGATCGCGGTGTCGGATTCATGGATCGGGGCCGCATCCTTACGGAAGCCAGGAAACTCAACAAACGTTCCTGAGGATCTGATCGGCCTCATTCCGTTACGAACCGTGTTGACGGCGACATCCGGGGCCTCGCATCATCGTCATACGCGTATTACGATGACCGTGTGGCGAAGACGCGGATCAGCATCAGCCTGGACCAGACCCAGGCCGAACGCATCAGGCAGCACGCGGAACGGGCGGGCATGGACGTCTCGGCGTACCTGGTGCACGCCGCGACGCGTCAGATGGCCGAGAGCGACGCCATAGAGGAACAGTTCGCCGAGGTGGATGCTCTCATCGCTCGCGCCGAGCAGGCAGCCGACGGCCTGACGGCAGATCCCGCTCAGGGATCGGCCGCGGAACTGACGGAGCAGGAACGCCGCGAGGTCGAGGAGGCCCTTGGCCTCGCGCATGGCCAGGACCGGCACGGCCACCGCCCGGGGAACGCCGGGTGAGCCCACGGGTCCCGGTCTACGACACCGGCATGCTCATCGCCCTGGCCGACCGCAAGGCGAAGGCGGTGGCCCTCCACGAGGGCCTGCGCACGCTCCAGCACCGTGCGCTGGTGCTGGGCCCGGTCCTCGCCCAGGTGTGGCGCCCGCAACCAGCTCTGGTGCACGCCCTGTCCGGGGTGCTGAAGGACTGCACGGTCCCTCAGGCCCGGACGTCCGAGCCTCCCATGCGCGCAACGAAGGCGGGCCGTCCGGAATGCCTGGCCTGCGCCACGGGCCCGGACCTTGCCGACTGGCGCCGCATCGGCACCGCTCTGGGCAGTGCGACCCTGCCGGCGAAGAAACGGCCGGACGCGGTGGACGCCTGGGTTGCCCTGGCGGCGGCCCGGCACGGCAGCGCGGTGGTGTTCACTACCGACCCGGGGGACATTCAGGCGTACCTGGCGGTTCTGGCGCCTGCGGATGTGCATGTGGTCGGGGTCTGACGAAGCGGCCACGGAGCTACCTAAGGGCTGTCCCGCAATGATCTTGACTCCGAGTGCGGAGCGGTCTGAAGGGCTGGCGAGGCTCAGCCGCTAGTCCGTGAGGTGTCCAGGGACCGGGCGAAGTCGGCGAGGGTGTGGAAGTCGTTCTCCCGTAGGCCGATCCGCGGGTTGACGTGGTGGAGGAGCCCGGGGCCTTGGTGGTGGGTGGTCACGTAGGTCTGATCCAGCTCGCTCTGCTCGTCGTCCACCCAGGCGAAAGGACGGCCGCCTGCGTAGTTCACGAGCGGTCCGGTCTTCCAGTGGACTCCATCAGGGCGTTCTTGGAGTAGGGCGTCGCCGAAGTCGACGAAGGGAAGTTCCGGGAGGCCGAGGACCGGTGCGATCCACCGGTTGGCGTCGTCCATCCATGTGGTGGCCCAGCACAGCTCGAAGCCGAGCTGGAGCAGGATGTGTCCGTGCTCCGGGTTGAGCCAGACCCGCAGGGGGCGTCGTCGGGACGACAGGCCCGTGTCGTGCTGTTGGGCGTCGCTCTGGGGGACTCTGAGTGTGGTGTAGCCGTCGGGACGCCTCTCCGGCTTGGCTGCACAGGGGTTGAGTGGCCCGTCCACGTCGAGGAACAGCAGCGGTCGGTTCACGGTTTCCCCCGGGCTTGCGCGCTGTGTACTGCCCTGATCAGGGTAGCTGTGGGAGCGTTTCGCCAATGAGTCAGCCTGAGTGTTGATCACGATGTGGCGAGTGTGATCACGGCATCGGAGCCGTCCTGGATAGCCCCATTCGCGGGTCTGAGCCCGTGCCGCTTCGGCAAACTGCTGACCACGCTGCGGCGCGACGGAGCAAATGTGGTCCACCGAGGCCGGCCGTGGAGTCTGCCGCTGGAGGACCGAGTGTTGCTGGTCACGGCTTACTGGTGCACCAATCTGACGTTGCGACAGCTCACCCCGCTGTTCGGTGTCTCGAAGTCCACGACCGGTCGAGTCATCAACCACCTCGGACCCCTGCTCGCTCTCCAGCCCCGCAAGCGATTCGCCAAGGACACCGTCCTCGTCGTGGACGGCACCCCGGTCCCCACCCGCGACCACACCGTCGCCGAGCGGTCGAAGAACTACCGGTACTCCACCAACCACCAAGTCGTCATCGACGCCGACACCCGGCTGATCGTCGTGGTCGGCCAGCCGCTCGCTGGAAACCGCAACGACTGCAAGGCGTGGGAGGAGTCCGGGGCCAAGGACGCCGTGGGCAACACTGCCACGATCGCCGACGGCGGCTACCCGGGCACCGGACTCGTGATCCCGCACCGCCGACAGCGCGGCCAGGGTGACCTCCCGGACTTGGAAGAGGAGCACGACAAGTCCCACAAGCAGGTCCGAGCCCGCGTCGAGCACGTCTTCGCCCGTATGAAGACCTGGAAGATCCTCCGCGACTGCCGCCTCAAAGGCGACGGCGTCCACCACGCCATGCGCGGCATCGCCCGGATGCACAACCTCGCCCTCGCCGGATAGGCAAGCGGGCCACACGGCGGCCCACCATGCCCGAGGCGACTTCAAGATCTTTGCGGGACAGCCCCCAGCTTGGCACCTGTGCCGCCACCGCGGTGATTCGAGGGCTCTGTAGCTGTTGCCCGAGGTGGGAAACAGCCGCTTGATCTCCTGATTCAGCCGCCCCTGATGCTTGCCCCGGCCGGTCGCCATGTCGAGGCTGGCCAGGATGTCGGAGACCGCCTGGTCCGCGCGTTCGCCGGGGGTAGGCGGCGCCGGCGAGCTTCAGCGCCGTGAAGACGAGTACCGAGCTTTACGACCGACCCGACCCCGAGCGCCACCGCCATGACGAGCGCATAGGCGCCCACCGTGCACCCCACGACCGTGGTCAGCGCGGTCTGGCGCCCGGGCCAGCGCCCGCTCGTTCACGAAGAGCACGCTGGGGCCCGGGACCACGATCAGCAGGAACGACATCGCCGTGAAGGCGAACAGCCGCTCGGAGGACACTGTTCGCGCATCGAAGTACGGGCGGGGGAGCTCCCTCAGCTCGTTTTCGCGGGGGTTTCGGGGAGCAGCAACTCCGCGCCCGAGGCCGCGCGGACCTCGTCCACCGAGACGCCCGGAGCCGTCTCCACCAGGCGCAGGCCCTCGGGGGTGACGTCCAGGACGGCCAGGTCGGTGACGATGCGGTCGACGACCCGTCGGCCCGTGGCGGGCAGGGTCAGCTCTTCCACGATCTTGGGGGAGCCGTCCCTCGCCGTGTGCTCCATGACGACGATCAGGCGGCGGGCGCCGTGGACCAGGTCCATCGCGCCGCCCATGCCCTTGACCATCCTGCCGGGGATCATCCAGTTCGCCAGGTCGCCGCGGGCCGAGACCTGCATGGCGCCGAGGACGGACACGTCGATGCGGCCGGTGCGGATCATGCCGAAGGAGAACGCCGAGTCGAAGTAGGCGGTGCCGGGGACGGTGGTCACCGTCTCCTTGCCGGCGTTGATCAGGTCGGGGTGCTCCTCACCGGCGTACGGGTAGGGGCCGACGCCCAGGATGCCGTTCTCCGAGTGCAGCACCACGTGCACCCCGGTGGGCAGGTGGTTGGGGATGAGCGTGGGCAGGCCGATGCCCAGGTTGACGTACTGGCCGTCGCGCAGTTCACGGGCCGCGCGGGCGGCGAGTCGGTCGCGGTCCAGGGGCATGGTCAGTTCTCCTCGGCGACAGTGGTGGTGGCGGCGGTGCGCGGGCCGCGGACCGTGCGGCGTTCGACGCGCTTGTCCAGGGACGGATCGGCGGCGACCACCCGGTCCACGTACACGCCCGGCAGGTGGACGGCGTCCGGGGAGAGCTCGCCGGGCTCCACGACGCGTTCGGCCTCGACGACCGTGACGCGGCCCGCCGTCGCGCACAGCGGGTTGAAGTTGCGGGCCGCCGCGTGGAAGACGCAGTTGCCGTGCCGGTCCGCGACCGCCGCCCGTACCAGCGCGAAGTCGGCGGTGATGGCCTCCTCAAGGAGGTAGCGGCGCCCGCCGAACTCCTTGACGCTCTTGGGCGGTGAGGCCACCACGACGCCGCCGTCGGGGGAGTAGCGCCAGGGCAGGCCGCCCTCCTCGACCTGGGTGCCGACCCCCGCCGGGGTGTAGAACGCCGGGATGCCCGCGCCGCCGGCCCGCAGCCGTTCGGCGAGGGTGCCCTGCGGGGTCAGCTCCACCTCCAGCTCACCGGCGAGGTACCGGCGGGCGAACTCCTTGTTCTCGCCCACGTAGGAGGACGTCATCCGGGCGATCCGGCCCGCCGACAGGAGCAGGCCCAGGCCCCAGTCGTCGACCCCGCAGTTGTTGGACACCACGCGCAGCCCGCTCGCCCCACCCTCCGCGAGGGCGCCGATCAGGGTCGAGGGGATGCCGCACAGGCCGAAGCCGCCGACCGCGAGTACCGCGTTGTCGGGGATGTCCGACACCGCCCGTGCGGCCGACTCCACCACCTTGTCCATGCTGATTCCTTCTCCGTCCGCGTCGGGGTGCTTGCTCGCACACGGGCCGTCGCGCCCTGCGGTCCCGGGCTGAGTGCTGAGTGCTGAGCGCTGCGTGCACCGGGGCGGGCGTTCGACGGCCGTTTTTCCACCCTTGCGGCGCATGGCGTCCCCGGCCATGTGCGCCCATGCCATGACCGGGTGTACAGGAGCGGTGACCGGCCACATGCCGCCCGCCGCGCGGCGCCCCTATCGTTCCGGCAATCCCGCGCCGCGACACCTTCCAAGGAGCCGGTCATCATGCGTTCCACCGTCACAGGCACCGCCCCGGGCACCACCAGAGGCAGAGCGCTCGGTGCACTCGCCCTGCTCGCCGCCACGACCCTGCTCGTCGGCTGTTCCTCGGCCGGCACCGCCGGTACCGAGGCGGACGGGGCGGGCGGCGACGGCCCGGTCAAGGTGGGCCTGGTCTACTCCCGCAGCGGACCGCTCGCCGCCTACGGCAAGCAGTACGAGGAGGGCTTCAAGGCGGGCCTGGCCTACGCCACCCACGGGACGAACAAGGCCGGCGGGCACCGGATCGAGGTGACCGAACAGGACGACGCGGGCGACCCGGCGAAGGCCGTCGCCGCCGCGAAGACCCTCATCGGCAAGGGCTACAAGATCCTCGCCGGGACGACCGACTCCGGGGTGGCCCTCCAGATGGCGCCCCTGGCCGCGCAGAACAAGGTGCTGTACATCAACGGCGACGCGGCCACCGACGCGCTCACCGGCATCAACGACTTCACCTTCCGCTCCGGCCGGCAGTCCTACCAGGACATCCTCGCCGTCAGCGCCCAACTCGGCGACGCCAAGGGCAAGAAGGTCACCGTTCTCGCGCAGAACTCCGCCTTCGGGCAGGCCAACGTGGCCGCGGTGAAGGACGTCCTGGGCAGGAAGGGCGCCACCGTCGGCTCCGTGCTGGCCCCGCCCAGCGCCACCGACCTCACCCCCTTCGCCCGCCAGGTCAAGGCGGGCGAGCCGGACCTGGTCTTCGTAGCCTGGGCGGGCGCCACCGCACCCGCCCTCTGGACGGCGCTGAACCAGCAGGGCGTGCTGGACGCGGCCAAGGTCGTCACCGGGATGGCCGGCACCGCCTCGTACCCGGTCTTCGGCGCGGGCGCCGCCAAGGTGTCCTTCCTCGCCCACTACTTCCCGGGGGCCGGCGGCGGCAACCCGGTGGAGAAGGCGATGCTCGACGGCATCACCGAGTCCGGGGGCACCCCCGACCTGTTCAGCCCGGACGGGTTCACCGCCGCCCAGATGATCGTGCGCGCCGTCGAGTCCGGCAGCGCCACCGACACCGCCGCCATGGTGGACGCGCTGGAGGGCTGGACCTTCGACGGCCCCAAGGGCAGGCAGCAGATCCGCGCCGAGGACCACGCCCTGCTCCAGCCCATGTTCACCGCCCGGCTGAAGGGCAGCGGCGCCGACGCCGAGCCGGAGCTGATCGACACCGTCCCGATGGCGTCGGTCGCCCCGCCGGTGCGGAAGACGGCGGGCTGAGCGGATGGGCACCCCCGAGACCACCTCCGACACCACCTCCGACACCACCTCCGACAGCACCGTGGACGGCACCGCCGCCCCCGCACCCGTGCTCCGCCTGCGCGACATCGGCTGGACGGTCGGCGGCGCCACCATCGTCGACTCGGTCTCCCTCGACGTGCACGAGGGCGAGTTCCTCGCCTTCATCGGCCCCAACGGCGCCGGCAAGACCTCCCTGTTCAACCTGGTCAGCGGCATCAACCGGGCGTCCCGGGGCACGATCGAACTCGACGGCGCCGACATCACCGGCGAGGCCGCCTACGCCCGCGCCCGGCGGGGACTCGGGCGGACCTTCCAGACCTCCAGCCTCTGGCCCGGCATGACCGTCGCCGACCACGTGGAGCTGGCGGCCCAGGCCGCCGACGGCGGCTCGTACCGGGTCTGGCGCCGCGCCGACGGCTACCCGGAGCAGGTCGCCGAGGTACTGGCCCGCACCGAGCTGGCCCACCGCGCCGACACCCCCGCCGACGTCCTCTCCCACGGCGAGAAACGCAAGCTGGAACTCGCCGTGCTGCTCGTCGGCGAACCCCGGCTGATGCTCCTGGACGAGCCGATGGCGGGCGTGAGCGCCGAGGAGGTGCCCGCGCTGACCGCGCTGATCCGCTCCCTGCACCGCGACGAGCACCGCACCGTGCTCATGGTCGAGCACCACATGGACGTCCTGCTCGGCCTGGCCGACCGGCTCGCCGTCATGCACCACGGCACGCTGCTCGCCCTGGACACCCCGCAGGCCGTGATGGACGACGCCACCGTGCAACAGGCCTACCTCGGGGAGGGGTTGTGAACGCCAACGCCAACGCCACCGCCACCGCCACCGCCGCCCCGCCGCTGCTGACCGTGCGCGGCCTCAAGGTCGTCGTCGGCGGCCGGCACATCCTGCACGGCGTCGACCTCGACGTCGCGGCCCTCGGCACCACCGCCCTGCTGGGCCGCAACGGCGCCGGGAAGACCACCACCGTGCGCGGCATCCTCGGCCTCGTCCCGCGCACCGGCAGCGTGCGTCTGGACGGCGAGGAGACCGTGCACCTGGCCACCCACGCCCTGGTCCGCCGAGGCGTCGGCTACGCCCCCGAGGACCGCGGCGTCTTCGCGGCCCTGTCCGTCGCGGAGAACCTGCGCCTGGCCGAGCGGCCCGGGGCCGGCGAGCCCGCGTACGGCCTGGTGTACGAACTCTTCCCGGAACTGCGCACCCGCGCCCGCCAGGCGGCCGGCACCCTGTCCGGCGGCCAGCAGCAGATGGTCGCCATCGCCCGCACCCTCCTCAACGGCAACCGCCTGATCATCGCCGACGAACCCACCAAGGGGCTGGCGCCCAAGGTCGTCACCGAGGTCGCCCGGGTGCTGGAGCGGGCCGCCGAGACGGTCCCGGTGCTGCTGGTGGAGCAGAACCTCGCCGTGGTGCGGCGCCTCGCCCGGCACTGCGCCGTGATCGCGGACGGCCGCACCGCCCACCGCGGCCCCGCCGCCGGCCTGCTCGACGACCCGGACGCGGCCCGCCGGCTGCTCGGCGTCGGGCACGCGCACCCACACACGCAGCCACACACGCAGCCACACGCGCGCCCACCCGCGCACCCCGGAACCGTCCAGGACCAGGAGGCGGAAGCCTGATGTCCACCGTCGTTCTGCTCGTCCTCACCGGACTCGGCCTGGGCGCGCTGTACTTCCTGGTCGCCTCCGGCCTGTCGCTGATCTTCGGGCTGATGGACGTGCTCAACTTCGCGCACGGCGCCCTGATGTCCATCGGCGCCTACGGCACCTGGTGGGCCGCCTCCGGTCGTCTCCCCGGCGCCGGTTCCGGCGGCCTCGGCTTCGTCCTCGCGGTCGCCTTCGGCACGGCCGTGGGCACGGCCGCCGCCGTCGCCCTCGAACTCGCCGTCATCCGCCCGCTCTACACCCGTCCCCGCGAACAGATCCTCGCCACCGTCGGCGTGGGCCTCGCCGTGCCCGCGCTGCTCTCCGCGATCTGGGGCGCCGACGCCCGGCCCTTCCCCGCCCCCGACGCGCTGTCCGGCACGTTCCAACTGCTGGGTGCCCAGGTGCCGCTCAACCGGCTGGTGCTGATCGCCGCCGCCGTGGCCGTGCTCGCCGCGCTCAAGCTGTTCCTCGGCCGCACCCGGCACGGCCTCGTCGTCCGCGCGGGCGTCGAGGACCGCGCCATGGTCACCGCGCTCGGCACCGACGTACGCAAGGCGTTCACGCTGGTCTTCGCCATCGGCGGGGCAGCGGCCGCGCTCGGCGGCGCCATCGGCGGCCTCTACTTCGGCTCCGTCGACCCCGAACAGGGCACCTCGCTGCTGATCTTCGCGTTCGTGGTCGTCGTCATGGGAGGCATGGGCTCGCTCACCGGCGCCGCGCTGGCCTCCGTCGGGGTCGGGCTCGTCCAGCAGTTCGCCAACTACTACACCACCGACGGCCTCGGCGACCTCGCCGTCGTCGTGATGCTCGCCGCCCTGCTGCTCGTCCGGCCGCGTGGGCTGACCGGGAGGCTCGCATGACCACCGCCACCGAGCCGCGCGGCGACGTCCGCACGGCGGACCCCCACCTCGCCGGCCGCGCCGGGCCGCTGCGCCGCGCCACCCGCTGGTGGCCGGCCGCGCTGCTGGCGGTGCTGCTCGTCGCCCCCTACAGCGCGCTGCCGCTGCCCGGGCTCCTCGACGGGCCGATCGGCAGCCCCGGCAACCTCCAACTTCTCGCCCTGTGCCTGGTCTTCGGCGCCCTGGCCACCGGCTACGACCTGCTCCTGGGCCGCACCGGGCTGCTCTCCTTCGGCCACGCGCTCTACTTCGCCGCGGGCACCTACGTCACCAACACCGTGATGCTCGAGGCGGGCCTGCCGTTCGCCGCCTCCGCCGTGCTCGGCCTGCTCGCGGGCGTGGCGCTGGCCGCCCTCCTCGGCGCGGTCAGCCTGCGGGTGAGCGGCATCGGGTTCTCCATGGTCACCCTCGCCTTCGCCCAGGCGGGCTCCATCCTCGTCCAGCGCGACCCCGGCGGCGTCACCGGCGGCGAGGAGGGCAGGGCGGCCCCGGCGGACCGGCTGCCGGCCTCCCTCGTCGGCATCGACCACACCGCCAACCTCTACTGGATCGCCCTCGCCTACCTGGTCCTCGTGCTCGCCGTCGTCCACTGGGCGGTCCGCTCACCCACCGGCCGGGTCTGGGAGGGCATCAAGGAGAACGAGCGCCGGGTGGAGATGCTGGGGCTGCGCCCGTACGGCTTCAAACTGATCGCCTTCGTCCTGGCCGGGACCCTCGCCGCGCTCGGCGGCATCGTCTACCTGCTGCTCACCGGCGGCGCCACCCCGCAGACCACCACCTCCGACTTCACCCTCTCCCTGCTGGTCATGGTGGTGCTGGGCGGCTCCGGCACCCGCTGGGGCCCGATGCTCGGCGGCATCCTCTACACCTGGGCCGACCACCGGCTCGGCGACCTCGCGGGCTCCGGCGCCGTCGCCGGCCTGCCGGCCGTGCTGCGGGTGCCGCTGTCCCAGCCGCTGTTCCTGCTCGGGGCGCTGTTCGTCGCGGTGATATACCTGCTGCCCGGCGGCGTGGTCCGGCTGCCCCGGCGGCTGCGCGCCGCCCGCGCCAAGGCCCGCCGGCCGGAGGCGCCCGCCTCGTGAACCGGATCGTCAAGGCGCGACGGCCCGGCGCAGTCGGCCGCGTACGGCTCCGGCGCCCCGCCGTACCAGAAGCCGCGGTCCCCGGTGGCGCGTCGCCGCACGGCGTCGTCGCCGGGGGTCCGGCCCGGGTCCCTGTCGTCCAGTACCTCGCGGGCCGCCCCGCCGCGCCCGCGTCCCACCGCAAGGAGGCTCCCGCACCGTGAGTGACACCCCGACGCACGACATCCCGACGCACGACACGACGACGACCGGACCCGCCGCCGACGCTCCCGGCTTCCCGCCGTACGAGGAGCTGCGGGTGCCCGTGGCCGGCGGTGAACTGGCCGTACTGAGCTGGCCGGCCGCCGAGCCGGGCGCGCCGGTGGTGCTCGCGCTGCACGGCATCACCGCCAACGGCCTGATGTGGGCCCGCGTCGCCCACCACCTCGCCGGCCGGGTCACCCTGCTCGCACCCGACCTGCGCGGCCGGGGCGGCAGCGGCACCCTCCCCGGCCCGTACGGCATCGGGGCGCACGCCGACGACGTGGCCGCCGTGGTGCGGGCGCTGGACGCCGGTCCCGTCGTCCTCACCGGTCACTCCATGGGTGCCTTCGCCGCGGCCCTGACCGCCGTACGCCACCCGGACCTGCTCTCGGCGCTGCTGCTGGTGGACGGCGGAGTCGGCTTCCCCGTCCCCGCCGGGCTCAGCCCCGACGAGCTGATCAGCGCCGTGATCGGGCCGGCCATGCGGCGCCTGTCGATGACGTTCCCCGACCGGGCGGCCTACCGGGAGTTCTGGCAGCGCCATCCCGCCTTCGCCGGTGCCTGGTCGCCCTGGGCGGACGCCTACATCCAGCGCGACCTGGTCGGCGAGGAACCGGCGCTGCGCTCCTCGTGCCGGCTCGACGCCGTCCGCGTCGACGGCACCGACCAGCTCGGCGGCGCGGTCGCGGACGCCGTCCACCAGCTGCCCCGGCCGGCCGAACTGCTGTGGGCGGAACGCGGGCTGATGGACGAGGCGCAGGGCCTGTACGACGAGCGGCGGCTCGCCGCGGCCGGTGTCGACCGCACGCCGCTCAGGCCCACGCGCGTCCCCGGCACCAACCACTACACGATCGTCGTCGGCGATGAGGGCGCGCGCCTGGTGGCGGGGCGCCTGCTGGCGGCGGCGGGCGTCAGCTGAGGGACAGCAGCCGCAGACGCAGGGCCAGTTGCAGCTCCAGCGCGTGCTCCGGGCTGTTCCAGCCGGGGCCGAGGATCGCCTGGATGCGGTCCAGGCGCTGCACCACCGTGTTGATGTGCACGTGCAGCTCCTCCTTCGCCCGGGTCAGGCTCCCGCCGCAGCCGAAGTAGGCGGCCAGGGTCCGCACCAACTGGGTGCCGCGCCGCTCGTCGTACTCGAGGAGCGGTCCGAGGGTGGCGGCGACGAAGCCCTCCACGTCGTGGTCCTTGCCCAGCAGCACCCCGAGGAAGCCGAGTTCGCCCGCACTGCCCCCGGCTCCCCGGCGGCCGAGCACGTGCAGCGCCTGCAAGCAGCGCGCGGCCTCGGCGTGGGCGTCGGCCAGGGCGCGCGGACCGGCGGCGGGCCCGGCACCGGCCACCGTGACCGGGGCGCCGACCAGATGGGTCAGCTGCTCGGCCGCGGCCCGCGCCGCCCCGCCCGGCGCGGCGCCGCCGGCCGGGACCAGCATGACCGTACCGGCGTGTTCCGCGCTGACGCTGCCGGTGCCGAAGAGGTACTGCACGGCCGCCCCGGCCAGCCGTTCGCGGACGTCCGCGTCCGTCGAGGCGACCAGCACCAGGTGCGGGCGGTTCAGGTCGATGCCGAGGTTCCGGCCGCGGGCCACCAGGCCGGCGGGGTCGCGGTCGGGCGCGGTGAGCAGGTCGGTGATCAGGTCGCCGCGCACCCGGTTCTCGGTCTCGGCGACCGAGCGCCGCAGCAGCAGGAGCAGCGAGGTGACGACGCTGCTGCGCTCGAACAGCCGCCGGTCGGGGCCGTCCAGGTCCGGCCGCCCCGACAGCACCAGGCTGCCCAGCATCTCCTGCCCGGCCAGCGCCGCGCACACCCAGCGCCCGTCGTGGAGCACCGCGTGGGCGGTGGCACGCGAGTCCTCCGCGGCACGCACCACGGCGGCCGCCGCGCCGGCCGGGGCCGATCCGCCGCTCCCGTCGACGCCGGTCGCGTCGTGCGCCGAGCCCCCGCCGACCGCGCCCCCGCCGGCCCGGTCCGCCCCGCGCGCGGTCTCCGTGAGCGGCCACCCGCCCGCGTCGAACACCGTGACGTCGCCCTGGAGCAGGTCGGCGACGGCGGCGGCCACGTCGGCCACGTCGCCGCCGCGCAGCACCAGGTCGCTGAGCCGGTCGTGGGACTCCTCGGCCCGCTGCATGGCGGCCGAGCGCTCCCGGATCACGGCGTTGGCCTCCGCCAGCTCGGCCAGCGCGACCCGCGCGTCGGTCATGGCCTTCGCGGTGTCGATGGCGATCGCGGCGTGGTTGGCCAGCGAGCACAGCAGCGCCACCTCGTCCGGCGAGAAGGTCCGTGGCGTGCGGTCGGCGGCGAACAGGGCGCCGATCACCTTGCCGCCGCTGCCGGAGCCGAGGAGCAGGGGGACGCCGAGGATCGCGACCAGGCCCTCGTCCAGGACCCCCGCGTCGATGCTGTGCGTGTGGTGGAAGCGTTCGTCCGTACGGTAGTCCGGGGTGGCGTAGGGCCGGGCGGTCTGCGCGACCAGGCCGCCGAGCCCCTCGCCGAGCTGCAGCCGCAGGTTCTGGAACAGCACCGACACGGAGCCGTCGGTGACCCGCATGAAGGTGTCGCCCGCCTCCTCGTCGGGGAGCGTCAGGTACGCCGTGTCGGTGCCGAGCAGCATCCTGGCGCGGCGCACGATGGACCGCAGGACCGCGTCCAGGTCGCGCAGCGCCGCGAGGTCGCCCGCGGTGTCGAAGAGGGCGGTGAGCTCCGCCTCCCGGCGCTGGTGCTGGCGCAGGGCGCTGTGCACGCGCAGCGCCGCCTGGGTGGCCTGCTCGATCTCCGCCAGGTCGTCGGCGCCGGCGCCGACGCGTCGCGCCTCGGTGGCGACGGCGCCGAAGTCCTCGGCGGGGGCGCCGGCGGCGAGGAGTTCGAGCAGACGGCGCAGGTGGGCGGCGACGGACGTGTTCTTGGGCATGGGCGGACCATTGTGAGGAAGACGGGACACCGCCGCAAGGGCGACGGTGTGGGGAGGCACGACAGGAGGGGGACGGTAAGCCGCCCCCCTCCTCGCCGCCGCGCTCAGCGCCGGGTCACCTGGAGGCGGTTTCCTTCGGGCCGGCGGCCGGACGTGCCGCCGCCGCGGACCCGGCCGGTTCGACCGCGGCCAGGTCCGTGCCGCGGGTCTCCCGGGCGGCGACCACCGCGATCACGGTGACCACGGCGGACAGCCCGACGTACACCGAGATCGGCGTGGAGGAGCCGTAGGAGCCCAGCAGCGCCGTGGCGATCAGCGGGGCCGGGGCGCCGGCCGCGACCGAGGAGAGCTGGGCGCCGATGGAGGCGCCGGTGTACCGCATCCGGGTGGCGAACAGCTCGGAGAAGAACGCGGCCTGCGGGGCGTACATCGCGCTGTGGAAGACCAGTCCGACGGTGACCGCCAGCACCAGCGCCGGGAAGGACCTGGTGTCCAGCAGGCCGAAGAACGCCCAGGACCAGGCGCCCACACCGAGCGCGCCCACCAGGTAGACCGGCTTGCGGCCGACCCGGTCGGAGAGGGCGCCGAACAGCGGGATCAGGCAGAACTGCACGGCGGAGCCGATCAGCACCGCGTTGAGCGCCGGCTGCTTCTCGATGTCCAGGTGTGCCACGCAGTACGTCAGGACGAAGGCGGTGATCACGTAGTACGAGATGTTCTCCGCCATGCGGGCGCCCATCGCGACCAGGATGTCCCGCCAGTGGTCGCGGACGACGGCGACGAACGGCAACTGCTCGGCCTTCTGCTCCGCCTCGCGCTCCTTCGACTTCGCCAGCGCCTCCTTGAACAGCGGCGACTCGTCGACGGACAGCCGGATCCACATGCCGACCATGACCAGCACGCCGGAGAGCAGGAACGGCACCCGCCAGCCCCAGGAGTTGAACGCGTTGTCACTGAGCACCGTGGTCATCAGGGACAGGACGCCGACGGCCAGCAGGTTGCCCGCCGGTGCGCCGCCCTGCGGCCAGGACGCCCAGAAGCCGCGGCGCCGGGCGTCACCGTGCTCGGACACCAGGAGCACCGCGCCGCCCCATTCGCCGCCCAGCGCGAAGCCCTGGATCAGGCGGAGCGTGGTCAGCAGCAGCGGGGCGGCGACGCCCAGTGTGGCGTAGCCGGGGACGCAGCCGATCAGGGTGGTGGAACCGCCCATCATCAGCAGGCTGATCACCAGGAGCTTCTTGCGGCCGAGCCGGTCGCCGAAGTGGCCGAAGACGACGGCGCCGACCGGCCGGGCGGCGAAGCCGATGGCGTAGGTGAGGAAGGAGAGCAGGGTGCCGGTCAGCGGGTCGGACTCGGGGAAGAAGACCCGGCCGAAGACCAGGGCGGCGGCGGAGCCGTAGAGGAAGTAGTCGTACCACTCGATGGTGGTGCCGACGAGGCTGGCCGCGACGACCTTGCGGAGGTCGGCCGGCTTCTTCGGGCTGCCTGGATCGTTCACGGCGGTGTGAGCGCTGGCCATGTGTGTCACCGTCTCGGGGCGAGGAGGGTCGGATCCGCCGGGCTCGGGGGACGTCGGGGACGGTCGAGCGGGTCCGGGGGAGTGGGCGGTGGGGGGTGGGGACGAGCGGGGGACGAAGGCGGGTGCGGTGGGTGCCGCGGGGACCGGGGAATGGGGACAGGGGTCGTCAGTGGGCCGTCCAGCCGCCGTCCAGCGGGAGGGAGGACCCCGTGATGTAGCCGGTGTTCTCGGCGCACAGCCACAGGGCGGCCTCGGCGACCTCGGCCGGCTCGATCAGCCGCTTGATCGCGGTGCGGTCGAGGAAGACCCGCTCGACCACCTCACCCGCCGGGATGCCGTGGGCGAGCGCCTGGTCCGCGATCTGGTCCTCGACGAGCGGGGTGCGGACGTAGCCGGGGTTGAGGCAGTTGCTGGTGACACCGTGCGCGGCGCCCTCCAGCGCGACCACCTTGCTGAGCCCTTCGAGGGCGTGCTTGGCCATCACGTACGCCGACTTGTAGGCGCTGGCGCGCAGGCCGTGCACGGAGGAGATGTTGACGACCCGGCCCCACTCCCGCGCGTACATGTGCGGCAGGGTGCGGCGCAGGATCCGGAACGGCGCCTCCACCATCACCCGCTGGATCAGGGCGAAGCGGTCCATCGGGAACTCGTGGACGGGGGCGACGTGCTGGAGACCGGCGTTGTTGACCACGACGTCGGCGTCGTCCGGCAGCGCGTCCACGGCGTCCGGGTCGGAGAGGTCGGCCACGATCGCCGTACCGCCGGTCGCCGCGGCGACGTCCTTGGCGGCCTCGGCGGCCAGGTCCACGACGTAGACCTCGGCGCCCGCGGCGGCGAAGGCCAGGGCACAGGCCCGGCCGATCCCGCCGGCCGCCCCGGTGACCAGGGCCTTGCGTCCGGCCAGGAACCGGGGGGTGAGGGGATTCTCGGTGCTCTCCATGGCGGAACACCGTAGGAAGGATGGGAGCCCTCGGGCACGTGGGCCCGCCACACAATTCGGGCCGGGCACATGGTGCGTCCCACCATGGCGAGGTCTGACCCCTGTCCGGGCGGGCCCGCGCGGGGTTCTGCCACACCGTCCCCGCCGGCGCCATGGTCGCGACCACCACCGCGCCACCACCCTCCTGGCAGCCCTTGACATGTCGCGGTCAGTGACTCGGTCGTACGTTCCGCTCCCAGCAAGCCCGTACACCGGCGGGCCGGCGGGCCGGTCGTGTCCGCCGCCGCGTCCGCTCAGCACCCGCACCCCTCCCACCTCACCCCACACCCCTCACGGGAGTCACTCGATGCGCTTCCTCACCCCGCGCGGCGCCCTCGGACGTTGCGCCCTGGCCGCGGCGTTCGCCCTCGCCGCGGGTCTGACCACCCTCTCCCCGCTCGCCCGGCCCGCCGCCGCGGCCGACGGCCTCCAGCAGGTCACGGACTTCGGCCCCAACCCCGGCAACCTCGCCATGTACGAGTACGCGCCCGCCGACCTCCCCGCCGACGCGCCGCTGGTCGTGGCGATGCACGGCTGCACCCAGTCGGCGAGCGACTACCACTCCCACTCCGGCTGGCAAGAGTTCGCCGACCAGTGGGGCTTCGCGGTCGTCTATCCGCAGACGAGCGCGGCCAACAACAACCTGTCCTGCTTCAACTGGTTCGACCCCGCCGAGGACACCCGCGGCAGGGGCGAGGCCGCCTCGGTCGTGCAGATGGTCGAGCACGCGGCGGCGCGGTACGGCACCGACCGCGACCGCGTCTTCGTCACCGGTCTGTCCGCGGGCGGCGGCATGACGTCCAACCTGCTCGCGGCCTACCCCGACGTGTTCGCCGGCGGCGCGGTGAACTCCGGCCTGCCCGCGCAGTGCGCGACGAGCCTGGCCGCCGCCTCGGGCTGCCAGTACAGCGACCAGCGCCTCACCCCGGAACAGTGGGGCGACAAGGTCCGCGGCTCCTACCCCGGGTACACCGGCCCGTGGCCCCGGGTCGCGATCTGGCAGGGCACCGCCGACCGGACCGTCGCCCCCGTCAACGGCACCGAGCTGCGCGACCAGTGGACCGACGTCTGGGGCATCGGCCAGACCGCCTCCGGCACGCGGACCCTGCCCGGCGGCACCACGGAGACGACCTACGACGACTCCACCGGCCGCCCCGCCGTCGCCCTCTTCTCGGTCTCCGGCATGGCCCACGGCCTCGCGGTGAGCCCCGGCTCGGGCGCCGACCAGTGCGGAAGCACCGGCACGTACTACCTGAACCACATCTGCTCCAGCTACTACACCGGCAAGTTCTGGGGCCTGGACGCGGCCCCCGACGACGACGGCGGTGCCACCCTGCCCGCCCCGGCCGGACTCACCGTCACCGGAACCACCGACACCGGCGCGTCACTGTCCTGGAGCGCGGTGAACGGCGCCGCCTCGTACGCCGTCCACCGCGACGGCACCAGGGTCGGTTCCCCGACGGGCACGTCCTTCTCCGACACCGGCCTGAGCGCGGGCACCGCCTACCGCTACACGGTCGCCGCGATCGACTCCTCCGGCGCCGAGGGGGCGCGCTCGGGGGCGGTCACGGCGACGACCACGGGCGCCGCAGCCGAGTGCTACACGGCGACCAACTACCACCACGTCACCGCGGGCCGCGCCCACCGCAGCGGCGGCTACACCTACGCCAACGGCTCCAACCAGAACATGGGCCTGTACAACGTCTTCGTCACGCACACCCTGAAGGAGACGTCACCCGGGTACTTCGTGCTCGCGGACGGGGGCTGCTGACCCGCCGGGCCGAGGCGCTCTTCGTCCACCGAGCCGAGCCCTGCCGCCCGCCAGGAACCGGCAGGGCTCGACCCGGGCAGGACGGTCTGGGAGGAGTGCGAAACTGAGGTCGAGTCTGATGTACACCTGCTACATTCGTGACATGAGTGATCCGGTGATTGAATCCATGGCAGAGGTCCGAGGTCACCTCGCCGACGTCATCGACCGTGCCCGGCGGGAGGAAACCCCGACGATCATCACGCGGCGCGGAAAGCAGGAAGCCGTCGTGATCGACATCCAGGAGTACCAGCGGTTGCGCAGGATCGCCGAGGACACCGAAGAAGCCTGGCTCAACCGGCTGGCCGATGAAGCCGAGTCCGAGGGGCCGGAGGGGTCGGTCTCGCTGGAGGAGATGGCCGCCATGCTCCGCGCCGGGCAGGACTGACCGTATGGGGCACGTGACACGCTTCACGCCGCACGCACAGCGGGACATGCTCAAGATCCCGCGCCCGGATGCGCTGCGGATCCTGTACCGCCTCACCGAGTTGCAGAAGGCCATCGACTCGGGCGACACGGCCGCGTTCGACATCAAGGCCCTTCAGGGCCACAGTGCCCGGTGGCGGCTCAGAGTCGGCGACTGTCGTGTCGTCTACACCGTCGAGGACGGTCGGCTGATCGTGTGGGTCCTGGCCCTCGGTAATCGCCGCGACGTGTACCGACAGATCCCCTGAGGTGTCGCCTGACGAACCCGGCGGCTGCGTGAGGCCGGGGTGAGGTGACCGCAGCCCGCGCCTCATCGATGCCGGGCCGTGATGTTCTCCGAACCCGGTTCGGCAGCCGCCTGACTGTGGTGGCACCGTCGTAGACCCGCCCTTCAGGCGAACCCCGGCATCACCCGCTCCGCGATCAGCCGCAGCTGCGTGTCCACGTCCGCCGCCTCCGGCAGGTCCCGGCCCGTGAACGCCCGGACCAGGGCGCGGTCGGTGATCGCGCAGATCATGTGGTTGACGCCGCTGGGCGCGATGTCCCGTTCTCAGGGCGTGGTGGCAGCCGTCCGACAACTCCCCTGCCGTCTCGAAGGACTTGGAGCCCCGCATCGCGCCGAGCTTCAGCGGCAGGCGGTCCTGGACCGGGCGGGCGAAGGCGAACAGGCCGTCGTAGGAGAAGAATGCACCCTCGTGCGTGATCGCGCCCTCGTCGAGGAACGTGCGCATCACGTGCAGGGCTTCCTTCACGCGGGACAGCGGCCCGGTGCGGGCCCAGTCGATGCGGTACTGGGCCAGCAGGCCGAAGTTGCCGCTGGACAGGACGCCCTCGGCGCGGCCGCCCGAGAGCTCGTCGAGCGTGGCCAGGGCCTGGGCGATCAGGATCGGCTCGCGCAGCGTCACCGGGGAGACGCTGGGTCCGAGACGGATGAGATCCGTGCGGCCCGTCGTGGGGAACGGTGCGCTGCCTCTACCGAGGATGTGAGATCGCGCCGCGGCTGTCCGGAGAGCCTGAGTGTCGAAATTTTCGGAAGCTTGCTTCGTTCTTTCCGGCACCTCCTGTCGGATGCTTCTGTCATCGGTGTGGTGGTGTGGGGTGTGGGCGGAGTGAGCTGCAACTTCCGTTCTCGTGGGGCTTCTTGCGGCGTGGCGAAGGTTTCGAAACTTCTACCGAAACTGTTGACGCTCGACGAGTGCAGGCCAACACTGGCGCCGTTGTCCGCACCTCCGCAGGAGAGGACCCCCCATGAACCTGCTTGTGCAACCGAGACGCCGCAGACGAGGCCCCGTCACGTTTCTGATCAGGAGTGCGTGGGCCTTCGCGCTGGCCGCGCTCGTGGCGCTGACGCTGCCGGGCACCGCCCGGGCCGACACGGTCGTCACGACCAACCAGGAGGGCACCAACAACGGCTACTACTACTCGTTCTGGACCGACAGCCAGGGCACCGTCTCCATGAACATGGGGTCCGGCGGTCAGTACAGCACCTCGTGGCGCAACACCGGCAACTTCGTCGCCGGCAAGGGCTGGGCCAACGGCGGGCGCCGGACCGTGCAGTACTCGGGCACCTTCAACCCGTCCGGCAACGCCTACCTGGCGCTCTACGGGTGGACGTCCAACCCGCTCGTCGAGTACTACATCGTCGACAACTGGGGCACCTACCGGCCCACGGGCGAGTACAAGGGCACCGTCACCACCGACGGCGGCACCTACGACATCTACAAGACGACCCGCGTCAACAAGCCCTCCGTCGAAGGCACCCGCACCTTCGACCAGTACTGGAGCGTGCGGCAGTCGAAGCGGACCGGCGGCACCATCACCACCGGCAACCACTTCGACGCATGGGCGCGGGCCGGGATGCCGCTGGGCAACTTCAGCTACTACATGATCATGGCCACCGAGGGCTACCAGAGCAGCGGCAGCTCCAGCATCAACGTCGGCGGCACCGGCGGCGGTGGCGACGGCGGTGGTGGCGACAACGGGGGCGGTGGCGGTGGCGGGTGCACCGCGACGCTGTCCGCCGGGCAGAAGTGGGGCGACCGGTACAACCTCAACGTCTCCGTCAGCGGTGCCAGTGACTGGACGGTGACCATGAACGTGCCGTCCCCCGCGAAGGTCATGTCGACCTGGAACATCAACGCGAGCTATCCCAGCGCCCAGACCCTGACCGCCAGGTCGAACGGCAGCGGCGACAACTGGGGCGCCACCATCCAGGCCAACGGCAACTGGACCTGGCCCTCGGTCTCCTGCACCGCGGGCTGACCGCACCACCGCACGCTCAGAGAGGAGGAATCACTCGTATGCGTACCAGACCACGTGCGTCGTCACGCCCCCTGCGTTCCCTGCGCACCCTGGCCACCGGCGTCGCCGTCACCGCGCTCGCCGCCGCGGGCACCGTCGCGGCCGGTGCCGCGCCCGCCCAGGCCGCGGCCTGCAACGGCTACGTCGGGCTCACCTTCGACGACGGCCCCTCCGGAAACACCCAGTCCCTGCTCAACGCGCTCCGGCAGAACGGGCTGCGGGCCACCATGTTCAACCAGGGCCAGTACGCGGCCCAGAATCCCTCGCTGGTCCGGGCCCAGGTCGACGCCGGCATGTGGGTCGGCAACCACAGCTACACCCACCCGCACATGACCCAGCTCGGCCAGGCCCAGATGGACTCGGAGATCTCCCGGACCCAGCAGGCCATCGCGGGCGCCGGCGGCGGGACGCCCAAGCTGTTCCGGCCGCCGTACGGCGAGACCAACGCGACACTCCGGTCGGTCGAGGCCAAGTACGGGCTGACGGAGGTGATCTGGGACGTCGACTCGCAGGACTGGAACAACGCGAGTACCGACGCGATCGTGCAGGCCGTCTCGCGCCTCGGCAACGGCCAGGTCATCCTCATGCACGACTGGCCCGCCAACACCCTCGCCGCCATCCCGCGCATCGCGCAGACCCTGGCGGGCAAGGGGCTGTGCTCCGGCATGATCTCGCCGCAGACCGGCCGCGCGGTCGCCCCCGACGGCGGCAGCGGCGGCGGGGGAGGAGGGGGTGACGGTGGCGGCGGCAGCTGCACCGCGACGCTGTCCGCCGGGCAGCGGTGGGGCGACCGGTACAACCTCAACGTCTCCGTCAGCGGTGCCAGTGACTGGACGGTGACCATGAACGTGCCGTCCCCGGCGAAGGTCATGACCACCTGGAACGTCAACGCGAGTTACCCCAGCGCCCAGACCCTGACCGCCAGGTCGAACGGCAGCGGCGACAACTGGGGCGCCACCATCCAGGCCAACGGCAACTGGACCTGGCCGACCGTGTCGTGCAGCGCGGGCTGACCGGGCCGTGACCGGTCCGCACCCGTGACCGACTCCCACGGGTGCGGACCTCCGCGCGCTCACGTGTCCGGCGACGAGTCCAGCGAGCGCCCCGCGACCCGTGCCAGGTGCCGACCGAACACCTCGCGGGCCTCGGGCGTCAGGGTCCGCAGGGCCACCAGCGCCGTGATCACGACGTCGCACAGCTCGGCCTCCACGTCGTCCCAGGTGTGCGTGACGCCCTTGCGCGGGTTCTGGCCGGTCGCGCCGATCACCGCCTCGGCGACCTCGCCGACCTCCTCCGACAGCTTCAGCATGCGCAGCAGCAGGCCCTCCCTGCCGCCGACGGGCTGGTCCGCCTCCAGCCACTTCCACAGGGCGTCGACGGTGTTCCAGAGGTCGGCTCGCGCGCCGTCCGGGTGGTCGCTCATACGGAGCAGCGTGCCATGTGCCGCCCCGTCCCGGTGCGGTACGACGGCCTCCGCCGTCGGCCGTACCGCGGCCGTCAGTCGAACAGCGGCTCCTGCCGTCCCTCCGCCGCCCTGCGCAACCGCCTGTTCCGCGCCCCCACGACCACCGTCGTGGCCGCCGCCGTCGCCGCGAGGGCGGCGGGGACCATCCAGTTGCGGTTGACCGCGTGGCCGAGGGCGTGGTCGAGGGAGAGGCGGCCGGGGCCCGAGACCGCGAGGCCCGCGGCCGTCAGACCGAGGGACGCCGCGTACTCGTAGCCGCCGGCCTGGGCGAAGAAGCCGTTCGGGGCGTGCACCGCCGCGGCGCCGGCCATCGCGCCGACCGCCGCCGCACCCGCCGCCGGGGTCGCCAGGCCCAGGGCGAGCAGCATGCCGCCGCCCGCCTCCGCCAGGCCCGCCGCGGTGGCGCTGGTCCGGCCGGGCGCGTAGCCCATGGCCTCCATGGCCCGGCCGGTGCCCTCGATCCCGCCGCCGCCGAACCAGCCGAGCAGCTTCTGCGACCCGTGCGCGGCCAGGACGCCGCCGGTGCCCAGCCGGAGCAGCAGCAGGCCCAGATCACGCCGGTCGAAACACTTCACGTCGGCTCCCTCGTACGGTGCGGGCGGCTCACCGGTCCACCGTCACCCGTCGGCGGCGCGGGGGCCCGTCACGGGCGCCGTTCGGGTGGCGGGGGTACGGAGCCGGTGTGACGCTGCCGCCATGACCATTCAGACCACGCGACTCAGCGACCCGGCCGTCCGCGCCTTCGTCGCCGCCGTCAACGCCCACGACCGCGAGGCCTTCCTCGCGCTGCTCGCGCCGGACGCCACCATGGCCGACGACGGAGACGACCGGAACCTCGACCAGTGGATCGACCAGGAGATCTTCTCCTCCAACGGCCACATGGAGGTCGACAACGAGTCGAACGGCGGTCGCGCCCTCATCGCCCGCTACCGCAACGACACCTGGGGCGAGATGCGCACCCGCTGGGACTTCACCGTGGACGAGGACGGCCGGATCGCCCGCTTCGAGACCGGGCAGGCGTAACCGGGAAAAGAAAACGGTGCGGCAGCCGTTCCCGCCACCGGTGCGACCGGTGTGCCGGAACGGCTGCCGCCTCCCCCCCTCGGTATGGCCCATGGAGCGTGGTGGAAGTGTGGACCCCAACGCTTCAAGTGTGAAGTTCTGGTGAAGGAGATTTGAGCATACGTCCTCCACCGGCCGCAATACCGCGGACTCGGAAATTCCGATCGTGTGAAGAGATTCAGCCGCGCCCCATGTACGGCATCGCCGTCGCCATGACCGTCGCGAACTGCACGTTGGCCTCCAGCGGCAGGTCGGCCATGTGCCGCACCGTGCGCGCCACGTCGGCGACGTCCATCACGGGCTCGGGCGCCGTCTCCCCGTTGGCCTGGAGCGCGCCGGTCTGCATCCCGGCCGTCATGTCGGTCGCCGCGTTGCCGATGTCGATCTGGCCGACCGCGATGCCGTAGGGACGGCCGTCCAGCGACAGCGACTTGGTCAGACCCGTCAGCGCGTGCTTCGTCGCCGTGTACGCCACCGAGTGCGGGCGCGGCGTGTGCGCCGAGATCGAGCCGTTGTTGATGATCCGGCCGCCCCGCGGGGCCTGCTCCTTCATCTGCCGGTACGCCGCCTGCGCGCACAGGAACGCCCCGTTGAGGTTGGTGTCCACCACGTGCCGCCACGCCTCGTAGGGCAGCTCCTCGACCGGCACGCCGCCGGGGCCGAAGGTCCCCGCGTTGTTGAACAGCAGGTCCAGGCGCCCGAACCGGTCGCGCACGGCGCCGAACAGGGCCGCCACGTCCTCGGGGCGTGACACGTCGGCCCGGACGGTGAGCGCCGTGCCGGCGCCCGCGGGTGCCGCCGCGGCCGTCTCGGCCAGGGGCTCGGGGCGGCGGCCGGCCAGGGCCACCGACCAGCCGGCGGTGAGCAGTTCGACGGCGACCGCCCGGCCGATGCCGGACCCGGCGCCCGTGACGACGGCGACCTTCCGCGCGCCGTTGCTTTCCTCGTCGGTGCTTTCCCCGACGGTGGTTCTCACGGTGTTCATGACTCGGCAGCGTACGGGCCGCCGAACATGCGGAACTCATCCGTCCGACATGCGACCGCCATGTCCGCGCCAAGCCCGGGTTGTTCCCGGACCGTCGAATGCCCCTTGCAACCACCGTAAGGGGAGGAACGGATGACACCCGCGAACCACCAGGCCCCGACCTCGGCTCCGGCCCGGTCGCAGTCCTCGCACGCGCCCGAACTCCGCGCCGCCGCCCGCAGCCTGGGCCGCCGCCGCTTCCTGACCGTCACCGGCGCCGCCGCCGCGCTCGCTTTCTCCGTCAACCTGCCGGCCGCCGGCACCGCGAGCGCCGCCGAGCTGGACGCCGCGCGGCTGACCGCCGACCCCTTCACGCTCGGCGTCGCCTCGGGCGACCCGCAGCCCGACTCCGTACTGCTGTGGACGCGCCTGGCCCCGGTCCCGTACCAGGCCGACAGCGGACTGCCCGCCAAACGCGTCGAGGTGAGCTGGGAGCTGGCCCTGGACGAACGGTTCCGCCGCGTCGTCAGAAGGGGCCGGACCACCGCCCACCCCGAGTTCCACCACACCGTGCACGTCGAGGTCGGCCACCTCGCGCCGGGCCACGTCTACCACTACCGCTTCCGCGCCGGCCGCTACGTCAGTCCGGCAGGGCGGACCCGCACCGCCCCCGCGCAGCACAGCAGGGTCTCCGGCCTCACCTTCGGCGTCGTCTCCTGCCAGAAGTACGACCAGGGCTACTACACCGCGTACCAGCATCTCGCCCAGGAGGACGTGGACGTCGTCTTCCACCTCGGCGACTACCTCTACGAGTACGCCGTGAACGCCACCGGCGGCTCCCGCGCCTACCCCGCGGGCACCCTGCCCGCCCACTTCAACCACGAGACGGTGACCCTGGAGGACTACCGACTGCGGTACGCCCTCTACAAGTCCGACCCCGACCTGCGGGCCGCGCACGCCGCGCACCCCTTCGTCGTCACCTGGGACGACCACGAGACCGAGAACAACTACGCCGACGAGACGCCGGAGAACGGCGTCCCGCCGGAGGAGTTCCTCATCCGCAGGGCCGCCGCCTACCGCGCCTACTGGGAGAACATGCCGCTGCGGCGCCCGCAGCTGCCCGACGGTCCCGACCTGAAGCTCTACCGCCGCCTGCACTGGGGACGCCTCGCCCAGTTCGACGTGCTCGACACCCGGCAGTACCGCTCCAACCAGGCGTACGGCGACGGCTGGCAGTTCCCCGGGCCCGAGTCCGAAGACCCGGGGCGCACGCTCACCGGCGACGCCCAGGAGCGCTGGCTGATCAACGGCTGGCACCGGTCCAACGCCCTGTGGAACGTGGTGCCCCAGCAGGTCACCTTCTCCCAGCGGTACAACTCGACGAGCATGCCGTCCAAGGTCTCCATGGACTCCTGGGACGGCTACCCGGCCTCCCGCGAGCGGGTCCTGGCCGGCGCGCAGGCCGCCGGGATCGAGAACCTCATGGTCCTCACCGGCGACGTACACGTCTCCTACGGCTTCGACATCAAGCGCGACTTCGACGACCCGGACTCCCGGACCCTGGGCACGGAGATCGTCACCACGTCCGTCACCAGCGGCGGCAACGGCTCGGAGAAGCCGTCGAACTGGGACACCCTGATGGCCGCCAACCCGCACCTGAAGTTCTTCAACGGGCGGCGCGGCTACGCCACGGTGTCCCTGGGCCGCGAGTCGGCGCGCGCCGACTTCAAGACGGTGTCCCAGGTCAGCACCGAGGGCGCGCCGCTCACGACCGCCGGGTCCTTCGTGACCGAGGTGGGGGAGCCGGGGCTCAAGCCGGCGTGACGACCGGCTCCGCCGCCTCTCCCTGCTCGCCCTGCTCGCCCCGGTCTCCCGATTCTCCCGGGTAGCGGACGCCGACGCGGTCCCGGATCGCGTCGAGCGTCCGCATCACGGCGAGCGTGCCGTCGAGGGGGACCAGCGGCGACTCGGTCTCCCCGGCGCGCAGGGCCCGCATCACCTCCTCGGCCTCGTGCCGCAGGCTCTCGCGGGGCCCGTCCGCCGGGTCGGCCCGGAACTCCCGCGGGTCCCGGCCGTCCCGGTGCAGGACGAAGTGGTCCGGGAAGAAGAAGCCGTTCGGGACGTCGATACGGCCCTCGGAACCCGTGATCGACGCGGAGTTGGGGGTGCCGCCGGTGATGGAGCAGTGGACCGTCGCCAGGGCGCCGCCGTCGTAGGAGAGCAGTGCGCCCGTCTGGAGGTCGACGCCCTCCTCCGAGAGCACCGCGCGCGCCGCGATGTCCGACGGCTCACCGAGCAGCAGGTGCGCGAACGACACCGGGTACACGCCCAGGTCGAGGAGCGCGCCGCCACCCTGTGCGGGGTCCCGCAGCCGGTGCGCGGGCGGGAACGGGCCCGCGAGGCCGAAGTCCGCCTGGAGGCTGCGGACCTCGCCGATCGCGCCGTCCTCGACCAGCGCCTTCAGGCGCCGCACCAGCGGGTTGCAGTACATCCACATGGCTTCCATGAGGAAGACGCCGTTCTCGCGGGCGAGCGCGACCAGTTCCGCCGCCTCGCGCGCGTTCAGTGTGAACGGCTTCTCGCACAGCACGTTGCGGCCCGCCTCCAGACACAGACCGGCCGCGGTCCGGTGCGCCGAGTGCGGCGTCGCGACGTACACCACGTCGACGTCCTCGTCCCGCGCCAGCGTCTCCCAGCCGCCGTACGCCCGCGGTATGCCGAACCGCTCCGCGAACGTCCTCGCCGACGCCTCGGTCCGCGACGCGACCGCCACGACCTCCGCGTCCGGCAGATCGACCAGATCCGCCGTGAACCGCGCCGCCATCCCGCCGGTCGCGAGAATCCCCCAGCGCACCTTCTGCCCGGTCACCGCTGACACCCTGCCCCACCCTCGCTCAGGTTCGTTCAACTGCGTACGACCTGAGAGCATAGGCGGCGGATCTGTAGAAGAGGGAGGGGCACATGCCCGAGCGCGGGCCGTCCATACCGTCCGTACCGTCGTCCACACCACCCATGCCGCACCCGGCGCCGAAGGCCGGGGAGCCCGTCCGTCCGCTGCCCGCCGCCCGGCGTATCAGCCTGCTCGTCACCCTGATCCTCGGCAGCCTCACGGCCACGCCGCCGCTGGCGATGGACATGTACCTCCCCGCGCTCCCGGAGGTCACCCGCTCCCTGGGCGCGCCCGCCGCCACCGTCCAGCTCACGCTCACCGCCTGCCTGGCCGGCATGGCCCTCGGGCAGATCGTGGTCGGCCCGATGAGCGACAAGTGGGGACGCCGGCGCCCGCTGCTGGGCGGGCTGGCCGTCTACGTCGTCGCCACCGCCCTGTGCGCCGTCGCGCCGAACGTGGAACTCCTCGTCGCCTTCCGGCTGGTCCAGGGACTCGCGGGCGCCGCCGGAATCGTCATCGCCCGCGCCGTGGTGCGCGACCTGTACGACGGCGTGGCCATGGCCCGCTTCTTCTCCACCCTCATGCTGATCTCCGGCGTCGCGCCGGTCGTGGCACCGCTCATCGGCGGGCAGATCCTGCGCTTCACCGACTGGCGGGGCGTGTTCGTCGTCCTCGTGGTGGTGGGCGTGGTGCTCGGCGTCGTCGTGTGGGCCAGGCTGCCGGAGACGCTGCCCGTCGAGGAGCGACACGCGGGCGGTGCCGGCGACACCCTCCGCGCGATGCGCGGGCTGCTCGCCGACCGCGCCTTCACCGGGTACATGCTCGCGGGCGGCTTCGCCTTCGCCTCCCTGTTCGCCTACGTCGCGGCGTCGCCGTTCGTCGTCCAGGAGATCTACGGGGCCTCCGCGCAGACGTTCAGCCTGCTGTTCGGCCTCAACTCCGTCGGGCTCGTGGTGGTCGGGCAGATCAACGGCAAGATCCTGGTCGGGCGGGTCAGGCTGGACCGGGTGCTCGGCCTCGGCCTCGTCGTCGTGATCGCCGCCGCGACCGCGCTGCTGCTGATGTCGCTGGGGGTCTTCGGCGAGGTCGGGCTCGGGCCGGTCGCGGTCGCGCTGTTCGTGCTGATGTCCGCGATGGGCATCAGCCTGCCCAACACCCAGGCACTCGCCCTGATGCGGGTCAGGAAGTCCGCCGGCTCCGCCTCCGCGCTGCTCGGCACCTCCTCCTTCCTCATCGGTGCCGTCGCCTCCCCGCTGGTCGGGATCGCCGGGGAGGACACCGCCGTTCCGATGGCGGTGGTCCAGCTGGTGGCGGCGGTCGTGGCACTCGGCTTCCTCGTGACCATGTGCCGCGGGCAGGGAGCGGACAAGGCCATGGGCACGGGCACGGGCCAGGTCAAAGGCACAGGCAAGGGCACAGGCAAGGGCACAGGCAAGGGCACAGGCAAGGGAGCGGACAACTGAGCGCTCCGAGACTGCGTGGTGACACCCCGGAGCGGGCCGGGCTCGATCGCGAGGGGCTCCGCCGTGTCGTCGCCCAGGTGCACGACCTCACGGCCGGCGAACGCCCCTGGGCGGCGGGCGCCGTCGTGGCCGTCGGACGCGGGCCCGTGCTCGCCGTCGAGGAGGCGGCGGGCTGGGCCGTGCGCTACGCCTTCTACGACCCGCACAGCGATACGGGCGTGGAGCTGCCGGAGCGCGCCCGGGTGCCGATGACCGTCGACACGCCCTTCGACCTCGCCTCGCTGACGAAGCTGTTCACCGCGGTCGCCGCCGTGCAGCAGATCGAGCGGGGCACGCTCGGCATCGACGCGGAGGTGGGCGCCTACCTGCCGGACTTCCGCGCCGCGGCCGAGCACCGCGTCACCGTACGGCAGCTGCTCACCCACACCTCCGGGCTGCGGCCCGAACTCCCGCTGTACGACTGCGCCGACGACGAGGAACGGCTGCGTAGGCTGCGCGCGGAGCCGCCCGTGGGGGTGCCCGGCACGTACTGCTACTCCGACCTGAACATGCTGCTCCTCCAGCAGGTCCTGGAGCGCATCACCGGCCGTGGCCTCGACGTCCTGGTCCGCGACGGGATCACCCGGCCGCTGGGCATGGCGGCCACGCGCTTCGGACCGTGTCCCGGCGCGGCGGCCACCGAGGACCAGCGGCGGCCGTGGGCCAAGGTGGACCGCGGGATGCTGCGCGGCGTCGTCCACGACGAGAACGCGTGGGCGCTGGGCGGGGTGGCCGGACACGCGGGGCTGTTCTCGACGGCGCGGGACCTCGCGGTCTTCAGCCGGACCCTGCTCGCGGGCGGCTCCCACGGGCCGGCCCGCATCCTGGGCCCCGACTTCGTGGAGCTGCTCTTCACCGAACCGGGGCTCGGCTTCGTCATCGACCAGCCGTGGTTCATGGGCGAGCTGGCGGGGCGCGGGACGGCGGGCCACACCGGCTTCACCGGCACGATGCTGGTCCTCGACCGCGCGACCGAAACCTTCGCGATCCTCCTCGCCAACACGGTCCACCCCCGCCGCCGCCCCGCGTCCAACACCCCCCGAGCGACCCTGTGCACCGACGTGGCCAGATCGGTACGCGCCTGACGAAACTGCGGGCAGTCGTGCCGCTGGGGCGGCACGGGTGGGCGCACCGGCACCCCGTCGGCGCCGGGCTCGCGACCCACCCCCGCGCCCGCCCCCACGCCGGGCACCGGACGCAGCGCCGGGCCGCGCGGCCAACCCGCACCCACCCCCCGGGTGACCACACAACCACCACCCCACGGAGTGCCTCGTACAATCGCCGAGTGAACCACCCCGCCACCCCCGCCGACACCCTGCGAGCCACCCTCGCCGACCTCGTCGACGGGCTCCCGCCCCGGCAGGCCGCGCAGGCCGTGGAGCGGCTGATCGCCAACTACCGCGGGGACACCCCGACCGACGCCCCCATCCTCCGCGACCGCGCCGACGTCGTCGCCTACGCCGCGTACCGCATGCCCGCCACCTTCGCCGCGGTGCGCTCCGCGCTGGCCGAGTTCGCCGCGGCCGTGCCGGGCTGGGTGCCCGGCAGCCACGTGGACGTGGGCGGCGGGACCGGCGCCGCGACCTGGGCCGTCAGCGACACCTGGGACGGCACGCGTCCGGTCACCGTGCTCGACTGGGCCGAACCCGCCCTCGCCCTCGGCCGTGAGATCGCCGCGTCGCTCGACACCCTGCGCGACACCCGCTGGCAGCGCGCCCGGATCGGAGCGGCGCTCACCGTGGAGAGCGCCGACCTCGTCACGGTGTCCTACGTGCTCAACGAACTGACCGACACCGACCGCGCCGCCCTCGTCGACGCCGCCGCCGGGGCCGCGCGGGCCGTCGTGATCGTCGAGGCCGGCACCCCCGCCGGGTACGCCCGCGTCATCGAGGCCCGCGACCGGCTGATCGCCGCCGGGTTCCGGGTCGCCGCGCCCTGCCCGCACAGCGCCGCCTGCCCCATCGTGCCGGGCACGGACTGGTGCCACTTCGCGGCCCGCGTCAGCCGCTCCAGCCTCCACCGGCAGGTCAAGAGCGGTTCCCTCGCCTACGAGGACGAGAAGTTCAGCTACGTCGCCGCCACCCGGCTCCCCGTCGAACCCGCCCCGTCCCGCGTGGTCCGGCGTCCGCAGATCCGCAAGGGCCAGGTCCTGCTGGACCTGTGCGAGCCCGACGAGCGGATCGGCCGCCGGACGGTCACCAAGCGCCACGGCGACCTGTACAAGGCGGCCCGGGACGCGGCCTGGGGCGACCCCTGGCCGACCGAGGAGGGAACGTGACGTGCACCCTGCCCTGCGGATCGTGATCGCCGAGGACGACCTGCTGCTGCGCGAAGGACTCGCCCTGCTGCTGCGGGCCGAGGGGATGGACGTGGTGGCCACCGCGGACACCGCCGAATCGGTGCTCGACGCCATCGACGCGCACGAGCCCGACGTGGCCATCCTGGACGTCCGCATGCCGCCCACCCACACCGACGAGGGCGTCCGCGCCGCCGTGGAGGCCAGGCGGCGGCGCCCCGGACTCGCCGTGCTGGTGCTGTCCGCGTACGTGGAGCAGTCCTTCGCCACCGACCTGCTGACCGGCGGCGTCGGCGGCCTCGGGTATCTGCTCAAGGAGCGGGTCGGCCGGGTCGAGGAGTTCATGGACGCGCTCGGCCGGGTCGCGGGCGGCGGCACCGCCATCGACCCGGAGGTCGTCGCCCAGCTGTTCACCCGGACCCGTAAGGACACCCGGCTGGACAGGCTCAGTCCGCGGGAGCGGGAGGTCCTGGCCCTGATGGCCGAAGGGCTGGGCAACAGCGCCATCGCCGGGCGGCTCGTGGTCACCGACGGAGCGGTCCACAAGCACATCCGCAGCATCTTCGCCAAGCTCGACCTGTCCCCGGCCGACCGGGTCGACCGGCGGGTGGCGGCCGTACTGCACTACCTGGAGGACGCGCGGGCGCCGCGCCGCTGAGCGGTGGGTGGTCCGCGCCGCGGTCCGCCCACCGTCCGCGAGACGCCGCGTCTTGTCAACCTGGTAGCTTCGGACCATGGCCACACAGAAGTCCACTCCCGTCCCCGACGCCCCCGCCGCCGAGCGGCCGCACCCCGACGCCACCCGGCGCAGCCAGCGGTCCCGCCAGGCCATCTACGACGCCGCCCTCGCCCTGGTCGGCGAGGTCGGCTACCCGAAGACCACCATCGAGGGCATCGCCGCCCGCGCCGGCGTCGGCAAGCAGACGATCTACCGCTGGTGGTCCTCGAAGGCGGACGTCCTGCTGGAGGCCTTCCTCGATCTGGGGGACCGGCTCGTGGAGGCCCACGGCGCGGAGGCGTACACCATCCCGGACACGGGTGACGTGGCCGCCGACCTCAAGACCGTGCTGCGCGCCACGGTCGACGAGCTGCGCGATCCCCGGTTCGAGGCCCCCTATCGCGCCCTGGCCGCGGAGGGCGTCGTCAACGAGGAACTGGGCCGGACCTTCGTGACCCGGCTCCTGGAGCCGTCGCTCCAGCTCCACGCCGACCGGCTGCGCGCCGCCCAGCGGGCCGGCCAGGTACGGCAGGACATCGACCCGCGGATCGCCCTGGAACTCTTCGTCTCCCCGCTCGCCCAGCGCTGGCTCCAGCACACGGGGCCGTTCTCCCACGCCTACACCGACACCCTCGTCGACTACGCGCTGCACGGGCTCGCTCCCCGGTGACCGAATAAGGCCCGACCAGTGACCGAAGAGGCCTGACCAGGGAAGTTTGTCCCTTCGCGACCCCGAAGCGCTGAATGGTGCGACGATAGGGCATGCTGGTGCGCACGACGGCGAGGGCAAGGGGATAGATGAGCGCGGAGTTCGGCGGTCGGAGCGGTCTGCAGGGCAAACTCTCCTCGTGGCTGCGCGGACGCCGCCCCAAGGAGGCCGCCGGAGACGGTGGCCGGGAGGAACTGCTGCTCGCCACCGCCGGCGCGGGACTGCCCCTGGCGCCCGCCGCACACCCCGCCGGATACCGTTGCTCCTGCGACCGCGTGGGCTGTCCCACCCCGGCCCGGCACCCGGTGTCGTTCGCCTGGCAGACGCAGTCCACCACCGACCGCGCCCAGATCGAGCGCTGGGCCCGGCACCAGCCCGAGGCCAACTTCATCACCGCCACCGGCATGGTGCACGACGTCCTGGACGTGCCCCTGGAGGTCGGCCGGGAGGCGCTGGAGCGGCTGCTCGCCGCCGGTGTCGAGGTCGGTCCGGTCGCCGAGAGCGACGACGGGCGCATGCTGCTGTTCACCCTCACCCGCGGCACCCCCGAGGACGAGGACGAGTGGTGGCCCTGCGAGCTGGACTGCCACCCCGAGACCATGGACGAGCACCCCGGCCTGCGCTGGCACTGCCGCGGTTCCTACGTGCTGGTGCCGCCGGCCCGGCTGCCCGGCGAGGACCGCACCGTGCACTGGGTACGCGGCCCCGAGCATCCGCTGCCGGACCCGCTGACCCTGCTGGAGACCCTCACCGACGCCTGCGCCCGGCACGTCGGCGAGGAGAGCGACCAGCAGGGCGCCGCCTGGCCGCTGCGCCGCTGAGAGAGCGCGGCGGGCGGGGCGGCGGCTACTCGCCCTTCGCCGCCGTCAGACCCTGGACGCGGCCGAGTACCGACACCGGCCCGTCCGCCGGGTCGAGTGCCACCTCGTTGGAGACGAACTCCATCGTCAGCGACTGCTTGATCTCGCCGTCCGTCAGCGCCAGCACGTCCTTGTTCGGCGTCGGCACGGACGCGCCCCGCGCGGCGGTCTGCTTCTCGAAGTGCCGGGTGGTGAAGAACACCAGCGCCCCGCCGTCCTTCGTGCGCAGCGCCAGCGGCGCGTAGTCGCCGTTCGTCAGCGGCTCGTCGATGTACTGCGTGGCCAGGCCGGGGCGGGTCGACCGCTTCGCGCGCAACGCCCGCCAGGAACTGGTGTGCGTCCCGTCGGCGAAGGTCTTGCCGCCGTCCTGCAGATACGTCGTGTAGCCCTTGCTCAGCTCGCCCGGCGGGACGCTCACGTCGGCCGCGTTCGCGGGCACCGCCTCCGCCCAGCCGTCCGCGTCGGTCTTGAACTCGGGCACCTTGCCGGGGGCGACCAGCGTCAGGTACGCCGCCTCCCAGGTGTCCTTCAGGCCGTCCCGGGTGAACACCAGCAACCAGCGCGCGTCGCCGCCCTTGTTGGCCTTGGTGTCCGCGACGAACCAGCGCGGCCAGCCCGCCTTCGCCGGGATGGTGAACTTCGCGTCGGTCAGCTCCAGCGGCGTGTGCGTCGGATTGCCGTCCGGGTGGTTGGCCGCCCCCGCCTCCAGCCGTGCCGAGTCGATCGCCGCGAGGGCGCCCGTCGTGCGGTCGGCGTCCAGCTCGGCGTCGTACGCCTTGTCCGCCTCGTTGTACGCGGTGGTGAACCGCTCCAGCGCCTTCGCGGCCTCGGCCCGGGTGGCCGAGGGGAGCACCTCGCGCTCGCCGTGCACCACCACGCATCCGCTCACCGCCAACGACAACGCGGTCGCCGAGGCGGATATGAGCGCGCACTTCTCAAGCCTGCGGGGCCTTCGAGGGCCGCGATCCTGGCTCATCAGGTTCCTTCACCTTCCCCTTCCCGGAGGCGAACCCTACCGGGGCGAGGAAGAGCGCGAGTGTCGGGACCAGGTACAGCAGCCACACCGTGACCTGGAGGACGGTCGGATCGGGCTGGAAGTTGAACACGCCCTTGAGCAGGGTGCCGTACCAGCTCGACGGATCGACCGTGTTGCTGATGTCGAAGGCCAGGTTCGTCAGCCCCGGCACCAGGTCCGCCTCCTGGAGGTCGTGCACCCCGTACGCCAGGACGCCCGCCGCCACGACGACCAGCATGCCGCCGGTCCAGGTGAAGAACTTGGCCAGGTTGATGCGCAGCGCGCCCCGGTAGAACAGCCAGCCGAGCAGCACCGCCGTGGCCAGGCCCAGGGCCACGCCGATCAGCGGGCGCGGGGTGCCGTCGCTCGCCGCGTGCACCGACGCCCACACGAACAGCGCCGTCTCCAGGCCCTCCCGGCCGACCGCCAGGAACGCGGTGGCCACCAGCGCGCCGGTGCCCATCGCGAGGGCCGCGTCCAGCCTGCCGTGCAGCTCCGCCTTCAGGTGCCGGGCGGTGCGCCGCATCCAGAAGACCATCCACGTCACCAGGACCACGGCCAGGACGGACAGCGAACCGCCCAGCGCCTCCTGCGCCTTGAACGTCAGCTCCTGCGAGCCGAACTCCAGCGCGCAGCCGAAGCCGAACGCGATGGCGACGGCGACGCCGATGCCCGCCCAGATGGGCTTCAGGGCGTCCCGGCGGCCCGTCTTGACCAGATAGGCGATCAGGATGCAGACGACGAGGGAGGCCTCCAGGCCCTCGCGCAGTCCGATCAGGTAGTTGGAGAACACGGTTACGCCTCCTTGCCGAACAGCGTGCTGCCCCACCAGTCGTCCGCGTCGCGGACCCCGGGCGGCACGGCGAAGACCGCCGAACCCACGTGCTGGATGTACTCGTTGAGCGCGTCCGTCGCCAGATTGCGCTGCACGGGGACGAAGCCCGTGCGCACGTCGCGCTGGTAGGCGAGGAAGAACAGACCGGCGTCCAGGCGGCCCAGGCCGTCCGTGCCGTCGGTGAAGGAGTAGCCGCGGCGCAGCAGCGTCGCCCCGCCGTTGGAGTCGGGGTGCGCGAGCCGGACGTGCGCGTCGGGCTTCATCGCCTTCAGGAACGGCTCGTCGCGTTCCTTCGCCCTGCCGACCGGGGCGCCCTCGCCCTTGTCGCGGCCGAACACGTCCTCCTGCTCCTGGAGGGAGGTACGGTCCCAGGTCTCGATGTGCATGCGGATGCGCCGGGCGACGAGGTAGGAGCCGCCCGCCATCCAGTCCGAGCCGTCCTTCGCGGCGGCCCAGACGAACTTCTCCAGGCGGTCCCGCTCCGTGCCCGCGATGTTGCGGGTGCCGTCCTTGAAGCCGAGCAGGTTGCGCGGCGTCTGCTCGTCGGGCGTCGTGGACGAGGTCTTGCCGAAGCCGAGCTGCGACCAGCGCACGACGACCTTGCCGACGCCGATCCGGGCCAGGTTGCGGATCGCGTGCACCGCGACCTGCGGGTCGTCCGCGCACGCCTGGACGCACAGGTCGCCGCCGCTGCGGGCCCTGTCGAGATTGTCCCCGGGGAACTTCGGCAGGTCGGCCAGGGCCTCGGGACGCCGGCCCGCCAGGCCGAACTTCGCGAACAGGGAGGGCCCGAAGCCGATGGTGAGGGTCAGCCGGGAGGGCTTGAGGCCCAGCGCCTCGCCGGTGTCGTCCGGCGGGGCCTCGGGCAGCCCGCCGTAGGCGCCCTCGCCGACCGCGTGCCCCGCGGTCAGCGCGCGGGCCGCCGCGGTCCACTCCTTGAGCAGCGCGACGAACGCGGCGCGGTCCTCGGTCGTCACGTCGAACGCCGCGAAGTGCAGCCGGTCCTGCACCGGCGTGGCGATGCCCGCCTGGTGCGCGCCGTGGAAGGGGACGGCGGCGCCCGCGTCGGCACCGGCCGGGTCCACGTCGTCGCCGGTGCGGTCCATCGCGACCGCCCCGCCGGCCGCCGCGGCGGCGCCGAGCGCGAGGCCCGCGCCGCCCCAGCCGATCAGCGCCCGCCGGGACGGGGCGGGGGCCTTACCGGGGCCGGGGGTGGGGGTGGGGGAGTCGGTGTCCGTCATCGTCTTTCTCCCCACGCCTACTTGGTGACCACGGCGGCGGCGAGCTTGGACAGCGGCTCCGCCAGCGCGTTGACCGCGTCCGACAGCTCCTTGCGGTCCGCCTTGCCGACCTTGTCGTAGGACGTGAACTCGTAGGAGGAGGTGCTCGGGCGGTACTGGTCGAGCAGCTTGTCCAGCGCCCCGAACTGACGGTCCAGCTCGGTCGTCAGTGCCGCGTCGTTCTCCTTCGCGACCGGCTTCAGCAGCTCGTACGACTTCTGCGCGCCCTCCACGTTGGCCTTGAAGTCGACCAGGTCGGTGTGCGAGTAGCGCTCCTCCTCGCCGGTGACCTTGCCGGTGGCGACCTCGTCGAGGAGCTCCTTGGCGCCGTTGGCCATGGAGGTGGGGGTGATCTCGGCCTTGCCGACCCGGTTCTGCCAGTCCTTCAGGTCGGTGACCAGCGTGGCGGCCAGCTCCTTCTCCCGGTCGCCGATCTTCCCGTCCTGCCACAGTGCCTTCTCCAGGCGGTGCCAGCCGGTCCAGTCGGTCGCCGGGTCCTGGCCGTCCTCCAGGCCGTCCTCGCGGACGTCGACCTTCGGGTCGATGTCGCCGAAGGACTCCGCGACCGGCTCCGTGCGCTCCCAGCCGATGCGGGAGGGGGCGTACGCCTTCTTCGCGCCCTCCAGGTCACCGGCCTGGACGGCCTTCGCGAACGCCTCGGCCCTGGGCAGCGTCTCGTCGGCCTGCTGCTGCACGTACTGGCGGTAGGCGGCCACGGCCTTGTCGAGGCGCGGGTCGCGCGCGGCGGCCTTGCCGCCGGTGGCCTTCACGTCCTGGCGGATGCCCTTGCCCTTCATGCCGGGCTTGCACGCGATCCGGTAGTCGCCGGCCTTCACCTCGGCGGTGACCCGCTGCTTGGTGCCGGGTCCGATGTTCTCCCGCTCGGTGACCACCCGGTCGTCGGGGAAGAGGAGGTAGACCTCGGTGACCTTGGAGCCCTTGTTCTCGATGGCGAGTTCGACGTGACCGGCCGGGAACTCCGACTTCGAGACCTCGCACTTGTCGTCCGTGGCCGTCACCGTGATGACGTGCTCACCGTCCTCGGCGCCGCTCTTCTCCGTGCAGCCCGTGACGGCGGCCAGGGCCGCGGCGGTGGCGACGGCGGTGACGGCGGTGAGTCTGGCGGCTCGCATGCGGGGCTCCAAGGGATGGCCGAAAGTGCGCGTGACGGGCCCCACAGGGAAGGTGAGGCTGGCCTAACATACCTAAGGATCTCCTAAGTAAAACCCGCCCATGCGGTGATCCGAATCTCATGGACGGTGTATGAGCACGGGCCGGTCACGGTGGCTCAATGAGGTGCCCATGGGAAGGTCAAAGGTGCGTCAAGACAGGTCGTCGGCGGCGCCCGGTGGGTGCGGAGCGCGTCACGGTGAGCGGTGCGGGAGGACGAGCAGGGCTCCGGTGCGCGGGTGCGGGAACACCTCCACCGGCTGGTCGTACACCTCCGACAGCAGCCCCTCGGCGAACACCTCCGCCGGAGGACCGTCGGCCGCGATCCGGCCCGAGCGCAGGATCGCCACCCGGTCCGCGTACGCCGCCGCCAGCGCGAGGTCGTGCAGGACGACCACCACCGCGTCCCCGGCCCGCGCCCGCTCCCGGCACAGCCTCAGCACGAGTTCCTGGTGCCTGAGGTCCAGGGCCGCGGTCGGCTCGTCCAGCAGCAGCAGGGGAGCGCGCTGCGCGAGGACGCGGGCGAGGGCCACCCGGGCCCGCTCGCCGCCGCTGAGCGCCGAGAACGGGCGCCCGGCGAACCCGGTCACCTCCGTGCGTGCCATCGCCTCGGCCACCGCCGCGTCGTCCTCCCCCTCCCGGTCACCGCCCGCCCAGGGCGCCCGGCCCATCCGGACCACCTCCTCCACCGCGAACGGGAAGGACAGCGACGCCGCCTGGGGCAGCACCGCCCGGCGCAGCGCGAGTTCGGGCGCCGACCAGCGCGACACCGGGCGGCCGTGGACGCGTACGACGCCCCCGGCGGCCGGGACGTCGGCGGCCAGCGCGCCCAGCAGGGTGGACTTGCCCGCCCCGTTGGGGCCGACCAGGGCCAGCAGCTCGCCCGCGCGGACCCGCACGTCCACGCCGTCGACGACCGGCCGCCCGCCGAGGTGCACGCGTACTCCCTCGGCCTCGGCGAGGACGTCGCCCGGCGCGGCCGGGGGCGGCGGCACCGGACGGGACGACGGCATGAACCGCGTCAGTTTCAGCCCGGTCATGCCCAGCCTCCCTGCCTGCGCCGGGTGCGGCGCAGCAGCCAGAAGAAGAACGGGCTGCCCAGCAGCGCCGTCAGTACGCCCAGCGGCAGTTCGGCCGGTTCCGCGACCGTGCGGGCCGCCAGGTCGGCCGCGAGCAGCACCAGCGCGCCCAGCAGCGCGCTGCCCGGGATCAGGAACCGGTGCCCGGGCCCCGCCGCCATCCGCAGCAGATGCGGGACGACGAGCCCGACGAAGCCGATGACACCGGCCACGCTCACCGCCGCCGCCGTCAGCAGCGCGATCACCAGCACCAGCACGATCCGCAGCCGCTCCACCTCCACGCCCAGGTGCCGGGCCGGACGTTCACCGAGCGCGAGCAGGTCGAGCCGGCGCGCGTACAGCGGGGCGAGCCCGAGGCCCAGCGCCGCGCACGGCAGGACCGCCAGCACCTTCGGCCAGGTCGCCTGGGCCAGCGAACCCAGCTGCCAGAAGGTGATCTGGTTGACCGCCGCCGTGTCCGCGAAGAACAGGAACAGCCCGATCAGCGCCCCCGCGAAGGCGTTCACCGCGATGCCCGTCAGGATCAGCGTGACGACCTCCGTGCGGCCGCCCGAGCGGGACATCGCGTACACCACCAGGACCGTCACGAGTCCGGAGGCGAAGGCGAAGACGGACACCGTCCAGGTGCCGAGGAAGTTCAGGCCGAACGCGATGGCGCCGACCGCGCCGACCGCCGCGCCCGAGGAGACGCCGATGACGCCCGGCTCGGCCAGCGGGTTGCCGAACACGCCCTGCATCAGCGCGCCCGCGCTGCCCAGCGAGGCGCCGACGAGGAGGGCGAGCACGATCCTGGGGAAGCGCACGTTCCACAGCACCGACTCGGCCACCCGGTCCAGTTCCGTGCCGCCGAGCCCGGTCCGGTGCAGCAGCGAGCCGAGCACGTCGCCGACCGGGATCGGGTAGGCGCCGGTGCCGGCCGCGACCGGGACGAGGACCAGGAGGCCGGCGGCGAGGGCCGCGGTCAGCAGCCAGGCGGTGGTGCGCCGGGCGCGGGGCGCGGCCGGGTCTGCGGGCGCCCGGGGACCGACGGGCTTGTCCAGTACGGTCACTCGGCGCCGTCCTCGCCGTACAGCTGTGCCACGACCGACTTGAGCACCTGGTCGGTGCGCGGGCCGTAGTTGAGGAGTACGCCGTCCTCGACGGAGACGACGCGGCGGTCCATCCCGGCCGGGGTCTGTGCGATGCCCGGGATCTTCACCAGCCCGTCGACGCCGCCGACGGATTCGAGTCCCTTGCTCATCACGAGGATCGCGTCCGGCGCGGCCTTGACCAGGGCCTCGCTGGTGATGGCGGTGAAGTCCCTGTCCAGGCCGGAGGCGGCCCCGGCGTCCACCGCCCCGGCCGCCTCGATCAGCGAACCGGCACCGGAGTCCGCGCCGCCGATCAGGTAGACGGAGGCCGAGCCGCGCAGGTACAGGAAGGCGACGCGGGGCTTGTCACCGTGCGGAACGTCCCCCCGCACGGCCGCGATCCGCTGCTCGGAGCGCCGGGTCAGCTCCTTCCCGGCCGCCGGTACGCCGAGCGCGTCGGCGACCGCCTCGATGCGCGGGCCCACGTCGTCCAGTCCCTTCGCCGCCTCGACGAAGAGCACCGGGACCCCGGCGGCGCGGATCTGGCCCACCGCCTCCTCGGGGCCCGTGGTGGTCTCGGCGATCACCAGATCGGGCTTCAGCGACAGCACACTCTCGGCGGAGACGTCGTGACCACGGGTCACCACGGGCAGCCCGGCCGCCTGTTCGAAGGTGGCGGTGACGTCGCGGGCGACGACCCGGTCGCCGAGTCCGAGCGTGAAGACGATCTCGCTGAGGCTGCCGGAGAGGGGGACGATCCGCTCGGCCCGTTCGACCGTCACCCGCTCGCCGTCGGCGGAGCGGACGGTCACCGGGAGCCGCGGCTCGGGTCTCTTCGCCGGCGGCTCCACCCGGTTCGCGACGGACTCCCCCGCGGGGGCGGCCCGCGAGTTGCCGCCGTCGCCGCCGGACGCGGCCTCGGAGGAGCCTCCGCATCCGGTCGCGGTCAGGGTGAGGGCGAGCACGGACAGCAGTGCTCCCGCCAGTCGGTTTCGCAAGCGTCGCACGGTTCCGTCCCGTCCTTTCGTCGACTGCCCCCTCGGGCCCGATAGAGCTTAGGTTAGCCTTACCTTGCTTCGCTACCGGCCCCCCGATCCGGAGGACTTCGCATGCCCGCCCGTCTTCGCGTCCTGGTCACCGTGGTGTGCGCGGCCGTCCTCGGCGCCCTGCTGCCCGTGACCGCCGCACACGCCGAGAGCAGGCCCGTGCAGGGCGGGCGGCTCGACTGGGGCATCAGGTCCTCCTTCCAGAGCTATGTCACCGGGCCGGTGGCGAAGGGGAGTTACTCCCTCACCCGGGGAGCGGCGACCGTCGGGGACAGCGCCTTCCGCTTCCACTCGGCGACCGGCACCTACGACGCCGCCACCGGCGCCTTCCGCGCCGCCTTCTCCGGCGGCGTCCACTTCCTCGGCCACCGCACGAGCAGCGGCACGTACCAGCTCGACCTCACCCTCAGCCGTCCCACCGTGAGCATCTCCGGCTCCACCGGCACGCTCCACCTGGACGTCGTCAGCAGGGCGAAGGACACCGGGGCGGTCACGACGTCCCGTCAGGTGCCCTTCGCCTCCCTCTCCCTCGGCGGCATCGACATGCGGGGCGGCGGCGGCGCCGTAGCCCTGAACAACCTCCCCGCCACCCTCACCGCCGAGGGCGCCCGGTCCTTCGCCGGGTACTACACCGCCGGCACCGCGCTGGATCCGGTGAGCCTGTCCGCCGACGTGAAGGCGCCCGCGCCGCGGCAGGACACGCGGCCGTCGGACACCCCCGCCCCGTCCGCCGGGTCGCCGAAGCCCACGAAGACGTCGGGCGGCGCGATCCGGGACGGCGCCGTCGACTGGGGCGTGCGCCGCACCTTCCGGGAGTACGTCACCGGCGACATCGCCGACGGCGAGTGGGCCCTGTCCGCGGGCGCCCGGGACGGCGGCGCACTCTTCCGCTTCCCCGGCGGCGAGGGGACGTACGAGGACGGCGGTCTCACCGCCGCCTTCGAGGGCACGGTCCGCTTCACCGGCGCCCACGGCCTCGACCTGAGCCTCGGCAACGTACGGACCGTCGTCGAGGACGGCCGGGGCACGCTGTACGCCGACGTGACGAGCCCGGACGTCAAGGAGCGGAAGGTGCCCCTGGTCACCTTCACCGCGGGCGACCTGAAGCCGGCCGGCGGACTGGTGCAGGTCACCGAGGCTCCCGCGAAGCTCACCGCGCGCGGTGCCGAGGCCTTCGGCGGCATGTACCGGGCAGGCACCGAGATGGACCCGGTCTCCCTCGCCGTCGCCCTCACCGCCGACGCGCGACTGCCCGCCCTGCCCGACCTCGGCAGCGAGCCCACGCCGAGTGCGAGCCCGCGGCCCGACAAGACCGGCGCGGACACCTCCGCCGCCCCCGTCGCGAGCACCGCCGACGACGACGGCTTCCCCGCACTTCCCGTCTCCCTCGCGGCCGGCGCCCTGCTGCTGGCGGCCGCGGCCCTCGTGGCCGTCGCCCTCCGCAGGCGCCGCGCCCGGCCCACCGCGTCCGCCGGTTCGCCGGCGGGCCCGGACCAGGGCTGAACACCCCCGACACCAGCCCGACACCACTCAAGGAGAACCGAGCCATGCCCGTCAGACGACGCCGCTCCACCGCACTCGCCGCCGCCGTGACCACGGCCGCCGCCCTCGGCGCGACCGCCCTCGCCACGCTGGGCGGCGCCACCACCGCCTCGGCCGCCGGATCCCCGCTCTCCGACTACGAGTTGACGTGGGGCATCAAGCAGTCCTACCGGACGTACGTCGGCATGTTCGGCACCTTCACCACCTCGGAGGGCGCCACCCAGGCCGCCGGGAACGGCGCGTTCACCTTCACCGACGGCACCGGCACCTACGACCACACGACGAACGCCGTCGACCTCGGCTTCCAGGGCAAGCTGGTGAGCGCATCCGCCGCGCACGGCTTCGAGGTCACGCTCACCGACGTGCGCTTCGACAGCGGCGCCGGTGAGATCACCGCCGACGTGACGACGGTCGACACCTCCGGCGCGACGCCCGTCAAGAAGGGCGACGACGTGCCGCTGGCCAAGGTCGCCGTGACCCGCGCGATGACCGACATGGCGACCACCCTCACCACCGAGGCGGGCGAGTACCTCGGCAGCGCGGGCTACGCGGGCGCGGCCGGAGACCCGCTGACGGTCGTCAAGAAGACGCCCGAGCCCACCACCGGGCCGAGCACGGAGCCGACCACCGGGCCGAGCACGGAGCCCTCCACCGACCCGACCGGCCCGGAGCCGACCGGGACCGACTCCGCCGAACCCGGGCCGACCGACCCGCAGACCACGCCCGCCACCCAGGACCCGAGCCCCACGGCGAGCACGAGCGCCTCGCCCTCGGCCCCCGCGAGCACGGCCCCCACCAAGGGAGAGATCGCCGACGGCACCCTGGGCTGGGGCGTGAAGGAGTCCTTCCGTTCCTACGTCGTCGGCACCATCGCCAAGGGCAAGGTCACCGTCTCCGGCGGTGCCGTCCAGGCGGCCGGGAACGGCGCGTTCACCTTCAAGGACGCCACCGGCACCTACGACACGGACGCCGACAGGCTGACCGCCACCTTCCAGGGCGCCGTCAACTTCAAGGGCCACGAGTCGGGCGGCACCTACGGCCTCGACCTGACCCTGAGCAACCTCAAGGCCACCCTCGACGGCGGCACCGGCAGCCTCACCGCCGACGTGAACAGCCTCGGCACGCGGACCAAGGGCGTGGTCCTGGCCGACCTCAGGGCGAAGTCCGGCGACCTGAAGGCCGACAAGGACGTCATCACGGTCGACGGCATCGCCGCCACCGTCACCGACGCCGGTGCCAAGGTCTTCGGCAACTACCCGGCCGGCACGGCCCTCGACCCGGTCGGCCTCTCGGTGGCCCTCAGCGGCGACGCCCAACTGCCGGACGGCGGCGGCTCGGACACGTCCGGCGGCACGGGCGGCGGCTCCGGCACGGCGGGCGGCTCCGCCGGCGGGGGCGCGGGCACCGCCGGAGGCACCGGATCGACCGTCGGCGGCACCGGAACGACCACCGGCGGTTCCATCGGCGGCGGTAGCCTCGCCTCCACCGGCTCGGACCTGCCCGGCCCGGCGCTGGGCGCGGCGGCCGGTGTCGCGGTCGTGGCCGGCGCGGGCGCGGTGTACGCGACGCGCAGGCGGCGGACCCAGGCGCGGTCCGCCGAGTAATCCCTTGCGGGCCGGGGCGGTCCGCGCCCGATACTGGCCGTATGGAACGGGCGGTGCGGGAAGCGACTTCGGGACCCCTGGTCCTGGACGTCCGGGGCCGCCCCGGCCCGCCGCCGCTGCGGTTCGTCCGGGCCCGGGACGGCGGCCCGCCCGCGCTCCACCTGGGCGAGCGCCCCCTGACCCGGGCCAGGTGGCACGGCGGCGGCTGCTGCCGCGAGCTGCACCTGCGCCGCCTGCCCGGGTACCGCTCCCCGCTGCCACCGCCGCGCGCCGCGTCGATGCGGGACCCGGCCGCCGACTGGCGCCACCCCTGTGCCCGGTGGCTGGAGGACAGCCCGCACGGCCCGCTGCACGACGGACGCTGGTCGCTCACCGCACGCGCGTCGTTCGCCCCCGGCATCTGGACCGAGGACTTCGTACGGGACTGGCCCGACACCGTCCTCGAACTGCTCTGCGGCGGCGGCTGGCACGGTGTCCTGCCGCTGCGTCCGCTCTCGCCCCCCGGCGCGCCGCGCGTGAAGGCGTACCGCAAGCACGCCCGGGACGGCACCCTCGCCCCGGTCCTGCTGTGGTGGGTGTCATTCCTCGACGGCTGGCTGATCCTGGACGGCCACGACCGGGCCGTGGCGGCACTGGCGGAGGGCACCGGACCGCCCTGCACGGTGCTCGCCCGGCTGCCGGACGAGGCGGAGTGGCGCCGGACCGCCGACGCGGTCACCGAGGGGCACGCGGAGCGGATGTCCCGGCTGTCGGAGTGCGCCGCCGGACCGGTGACCGAACGCCGACGCGCCGCCCTGGAACGCGGGTACGCGGACGCGCTCGCCACCCTCCCGTACGACGAGGCCCCCACCCCGCTCTGGCCGCCCGCGGACGGTGCTTGAATGCCCCGGTGACCGACTACGACGTACTGCGGGTCTTCTGCGCACCCAACGGCGGATACGGCAACGAACTGGGCGTCGTCCGGGACGGATCCGTACTGCCGGAGCCCGAGCGGCGGCAGGAGCTGGCCGCCAAACTCGGCTTCAGCGAGACCGTGTTCGTGGACGACCCGGAGCGCGGTGTCGTCGACATCTACACGCCCACCCTGCGCCTGCCCTTCGCCGGGCACCCCTGCGTCGGCACCGCCTGGCTGCTCGACGTGCCCGAACTCGTCACGCGGGCCGGGGTGGTGGGCGCCCGGCTGGACGGGGAGTTCAGCTGGATCGAGGCCCGGCCCGAGTGGGCCCCGCCGCGCACCCTGCGCCAGTACGCCACCGTCGCCGAGGTCGACGACCTGGCGGTGCCCCCGAAGGGGGAGTGGGTCTACGCATGGGCGTGGGAGGACGAGGCGGCGGGCCGGGTGCGGGCCCGCGCCTTCCCCGGTCGCGACGACGGCATCGACGAGGACGAGGCGACGGGCGCGGCGGCGCTGCTGCTGACCGGACAACTGGGCCGCGCCCTCAACATCACCCAGGGGGTCGGCTCCCAGATCCTCACCGCGCCGCAGCCCGAGGGCTGGGTCGAGATCGGCGGGCGGGTACGCCTGGAGCGGTGACTCAGGCGGACAGCGGGAACTCCTCGCCCAGCGCCCGGAAGACCCCGGTGTTCAGGGCGAAGGCGCGCTTGCACTCGGCGACGACGCGCTGCTTCTCCAGGTCGTCGGCGCGGACGCCGTCCAGCAGTTCGCGGTACTCCCGCTTGAAGGCGGCCGGGTTGGTGATCTCCTCGAAGACGTAGAAGCGGACCCCGTCGCCCTTCCTGGCGAAACCCCAGGTCCGCTCGGCCTTGTCGCGGATGATCTGCCCGCCCGACAGGTCGCCGAGGTAGCGCGTGTAGTGGTGGGCGACGTACCCCGCCGGCCACTCCCGCGCGCACTCGCGCACCCGGGCCGCGTACGCCTCGGTCGCGGGCAGGGCGGTCAGCCCCGTGCGCCAGTCCGCGCCGCGCAGGTGCGCCAGGTCCCGCTCCAGCGACGCCAGCCGCATCAGCTCCGGCCGGACGAACGGCCCGGCCACCGGGTCCGACGCCAGCCGGCCGGCCCCGGCCTCCAGGGCCTCGTAGACGAACCACAGCTGCTCGGTGTAGCGCGCGTAGGCGTCCACGCCGAGCCGGCCGCCCAGCAGGTCGCTCATGAACGTCGAGGTCTCCGCCTCCACGTGCTGCTCGTGGGAGGCGGTGCGGATGAGCGTCGAGAAGGAGTCCATGGCCATGATTTTCTATGGTTAGGCTTACCTAAGTCAATAGGCTTGCCGACGGTCTGTCGGTAAAAGCGTACCCGCCGGGACGCGAAACGGCCCGCCCTCCGAGGAGAGCGGGCCGTCCGGGGGTGTGCGAGGTCAGGGCAGCGTGAGGATCTCCGCGCCCGAGTCCGTCACCACCAACGTGTGCTCGAACTGCGCGGTCCGCCTGCGGTCCTTCGTCACGACCGTCCAGCCGTCGTCCCACATGTCGTACTCGTGGGTGCCGAGCGTCAGCATCGGCTCGATCGTGAAGGTCATGCCGGGCTGGATCACGGTCGTCGCGTGCGGGCTGTCGTAGTGCGGGACGATCAGCCCCGAGTGGAACGAGGAGTTGATGCCGTGGCCGGTGAAGTCCCGCACCACCCCGTACCCGAACCGCTTCGCGTACGACTCGATGACCCGGCCGATGATGTTGATCTGCCGGCCCGGCTTGACCGCCTTGATCGCGCGGGCCAGCGACTCCCGGGTCCGCTCGACCAGCAGCCGGCTCTCCTCGTCCACCTCGCCGACCAGGTAGGTCGCGTTGTTGTCGCCGTGCACCCCGCCGATGTACGCCGTCACGTCCAGGTTCACGATGTCGCCGTCGCGCAGCACCGTGGAGTCGGGGATGCCGTGGCAGATGACCTCGTTGACCGAGCTGCACAGGGACTTGGGGTAGCCCCGGTAGCCGAGCGTGGACGGGTAGGCGCCGTGGTCGCACATGTACGCGTGCGCCACCCGGTCCAGTTCGTCCGTCGTCACACCGGGCGCGATGTGCTTCGCGGCCTCCTCCATCGCCCGCGCCGCGATCCGCCCGGCCACGCGCATCGCCTCGATGGTCTCGGGCGTCTGCACCTCCGGTCCGGTGTACGGCGTCGGCGCGGGTTTGCCGACGTACTCGGGCCTGCGGATGTTTCCGGGCACGGAACGGGTGGGGGACAGCTCCCCTGGGACGAGCAGCGACTGGCCAGACATGCAGCGAGTCTAACCAGCACGCATGGGGGAACATGTCCGTGGCGGAAGGAGCTGTCCATGGCCCTGTTCAAGAAGCGCACGGTCGGCAAACCGGGTGAGTGGTACTACTGCCTGGAGCACCAGAAGGTCGAGGAGGGCCCGGACTGCCCGGGCAAGGACCGCTTCGGACCGTACGCCTCCCGCACCGAGGCCGAGCACGCGATGCAGACCGCCCGCGAGCGCAACCTCGAGTGGGAGAACGACCCCAAGTGGCACGACGCCTCCCCGACGGGAAGCGCCGACGGCGACCGGGACGACTGAGCACACGCGCAGCCGGCCGGCCACGCGCGGGCCGGTCACCCGCCCGCGGCGTCGGCTGTGCGCCTCTCGCGCAGCCGCACCGCGTGCTCGTTCGTCCGCGCGTCGTAGGTCATCATCGTCGGCAGGCACAGCGCCAGCAGCCCCACCGCGCCCGCGCACAGCAGCCCGCCCGACCACACTGAGGCCCGCACCCCGGCGAGGGCGGCCGTGCCGCCCGCCCGGACCTGGCCGAGCCGCGGGCCCACCGAGTACGACAGCAGCTCGATCCCGGCGAGCCGGCCGCGCAGCTCGTCCGGGACGGTCTGGTTCCACATCGCGCTGCGGAAGACACCGCTGACCATGTCGCAGGCCCCGGCGAGGACGAAGCACAGCAGCACCAGCCACACGTTCCCGGCGAAGCCCGCGGCGGCGATCGCCACACCCCACCCGGCCGCCGCCAGCACCACCATCCGCCCGTGCCGGTGCACCCGCGAGGTCCAGCCGCTGCTCACGCTCACCAGCAGCGAGCCCGCCGGGATCGCCGCGTACATCAGCCCGAGCGACCACTCGGCGTCCAACTCGTCGGCCAGGAAAGGCAGTACCGCGAGCGGCATCGCCAGCAGCATCGCCGCGACATCGACCGCGTACGTTCCCAGCAGTTCCTTGCGGCTCCACGCATACCGGGCGCCCTCGGCGATCGCGGCCCACGACGGCCTGCCCGCCTCGTGCGAGGCCGGAGAGGAGGCGAGGCCCGCCACCAGGGCCACGGAGGCGGCGAAGGTGGCCAGGTCCACCGCGTACGCCCAGCCGAGACCCGCGTACGCCACCACCACGCCCGCCAGCGCCGGCCCGGCGATGCCGCCGACCTGCCAGCGCAGCGCGTTCAACGAGGCGGCGGCGGGCAGGTGCTCGTGGGCCACGATCCGCGGGATCAACGAGTCCAGGGCCGGGCGCTGGACCGCGCCCAGCGCCGAGGTGAACGCGGCGATCACGTACAGCGGCCACACGGCCGGGCTCGGCAGCAGCGCGTTGACCAGCAGCGCCGCGCACAGCACGCCCTGACCGGCCTCCGTCCACAGGATCAGCCTCCGCTTGTCCCAGGCGTCGGCCAGCGCGCCGCCGTACAGCCCGAAGACCACCAGCGGTACCAGCTCCACGGCACCGATCGCGCCCACCGCCGCCGCCGACCCCGTCAGTTCCTTGATCTGCACCGGGAGCGCGACGAACGTCAGGAAACTCCCGAAGTTCGTGATCAGACCGGAGACCCACAGCCGTCGGAAATCCCGGGACGCCCGCCATGGAGAGAGGTCGGGCAACAGGGCACGCAGGCCGGCAGGCGGATCGGCGGGCGTGCCCGCGGGGGCATCGGTGGGGGAGGCCTCGGTCACGAGGGGTTATCGTCCGGCGGCACACGAGCACGGGCAACCGGTTTTCGCGGCGGCGGTCACCTGTCGGAGGGCACCGGTCGTCGGTCGGACCGCGGCGGCGTGGTCAGCGGCTCGGCCGGGTGGGACGGGCGGCGCCGGAGTCGGCAGTGGAAGGATCAGCGGGGCGGCGGCGGTACCGCGAGGGGCCGGCCGGGCCCGGCCGGGGCGAGTGGGCCGGGGGCGGCGGACGCGGTCCGTTCTCCGGCGGGGGTCACCACCCCGACGGCGGCGGGGCCGTCAGGTGGTCGGCCAGGCGCGACAGACGGTCCCGGAAGCGGCGGCGGCCCCGGGGCGGCGGCACCGCGTTCTCCCCGGCCGAGGCGCTGACCAGGTGCTGGACCGTGTCCAGGTCCAGCTCGGCGCCGTCCGGGACGGTCAGCGTCTCGTGCGCCATCGCCGTCAGCTCGCGCTCGCCCGGTGCGCGGTCGGTGCCCAGTGCCAGCACCGTCGCCCCGGCCCGGCGGGCGTCGTGCACCCGCTCCAGGAGCCCGGCGCCCGGATCGCCGGGCGTGACCACGAGCAGCGTCTCCCCGCGCCGGGCCGCCGCCAGCCGCCCCAGGCCGACCGCGAGGTGCGCCGGGTCCGACGGGCGCGCTCCGTGCCGTACCAGCGTGGGCGCCAGCTCCGGCGTCCCCGACCAGGCGGCCTCGTCCACCAGGTGCGCCGCCAGGTGCCAGGGCTCGTACCCCGCGGTGCCCACCAGCAGCAGACCGCCCCCGTGCGGGACCACCGACCCCCGCAGCGCCCCCGCGAAGGACCGGGTGGCCCCCAGCCACTCGGTCCCGGCGAGCACTTCCCGCAGCAGCGCGACCCGTACGGCGTCCATGCCGCCGCATCCTGCCGCAACCCCGCGCGCGCGGTCCGGCGTTCGCCCCGGATTCACCCGCCCCGGGGACCGCCTCCCACCGGCCGGGACCCGTACCCGTGAGCCGGCCCCCGCGGACGTAGGGTCGCCCCATGACCTCTACCGACAGTGCGGACAGTGCCGCACAGAAGGCCCCCGCCAAGGCTCCGGCCAAGGACCCCTGGGACCTGCCCGACGTCTCCGGGCTGGTCGTCGGCGTGCTCGGCGGCACCGGGCCCCAGGGCAAGGGCCTCGCGTACCGCCTCGCCAAGGCCGGCCAGAAGGTGATCGTCGGCTCCCGCGCCGCCGAGCGCGCCGCGGCCGCCGCCGAGGAGATCGGGCACGGCGTCGAAGGTGCCGACAACGCCGAGACCGCGCGCCGCAGCGACGTCGTGATCGTCGCCGTGCCGTGGGACGGCCACGCCAAGACCCTCGAGTCCCTGCGCACGGAACTGTCCGGCAAGCTCGTCGTCGACTGCGTCAACCCGCTCGGCTTCGACAAGAAGGGCGCCTACGCGCTCAAGCCCGAGGAGGGCAGCGCCGCCGAGCAGGCCGCCGCCCTGCTGCCGGACAGCCGGGTCGCCGCCGCCTTCCACCACCTCTCGGCGGTCCTCCTCCAGGACCCGGAGATCGACGAGATCGACACCGACGTGATGGTGCTCGGCGAGGAGCGCGCCGACGTGGAGATCGTGCAGGCCCTCGCCGGGCGCATCCCCGGCATGCGCGGCGTCTTCGCCGGACGGCTGCGCAACGCCCACCAGGTCGAGTCGCTGGTCGCCAACCTGATCTCCGTCAACCGCCGCTACAAGGCACACGCCGGGCTCCGCGTCACGGACGTATGAGGCGATGGGGGACACTGGGCGGTACCAGTGTCCCCCCGACAGGAGCCGTTCCCATGCCCCGCCTCGCCCTCTACGCCCTGGCCGTCTGCGTACTCGCCGTGGCCGCCGCCGTCGTCTCCTTCGTGCGGGGCAGCGTGCTGATCGGCGTCGTGTGGGTGCTGCTGTCGGGGCTGTCGTCCAACATGTGCTGGTACTACGTCAAGCGCGGCCGGGACGCCCGGCGTGCCGCGTCCTCCCCGTCCGTCACCGGCTGAGCGGCCTCATCCGGCCGGCGTGCACAGCGGGTCGGTCTGCCAGAAGCGGTACAGCTCGAAGCCGCAGTACGTGTCGACGTCGCCGATCCCCAGGCTCCGCAGGAGCGCGTCGACCACGTCGAAGAACACGCCGTTGAGCGCCGGGATCCACAGCAGCGCGAACACGATCAGCAGCCCGAACGGCGCGAGCGGCTCCACCTGCCGCCGCACGTTGTACGACAGCCAGGGCTCGATCACGCCGTAGCCGTCCAGGCCCGGCACCGGCAGGAAGTTCAGGATCGCGGCCGTGACCTGGAGCAGCGCGAGGAACGCCAGCGCGAGCCGGAAGTCGCGCGGCACGCCGTCCAGCGCGTCCAGCCAGAACGGCGCCGTGCACACGACGGCGAACAGCACGTTCGTCAGCGGGCCCGCCGCGGAGATCAGACTGTGCCGCCACCGTCCCTTGATCCGCCCGCGCTCGATGAAGACGGCGCCGCCGGGCAGCCCGATCCCGCCCATGATCACGAAGAGGACGGGCAGCACGATGCTGAGCAGCGCGTGCGTGTACTTCACCGGGTTGAGCGTGAGGTAGCCCTTCGCGCCGACCGAGATGTCGCCGCTGTGCAGCGCGGTGCGGGCGTGCGCGTACTCGTGCAGGCACAGCGAGACGACCCACGCCGCCGTCACGAACAGGAACACCGCGAGCCCCGGCTGCTCGGCGAACCCGGTCCAGGTGGCCCACCCCGTGACCGCCGCGACGGCGACGATCCCGAGGAAGACGGGACTGATCCGCCGGTCACTGGGGCGGGCGGTGGCGGTGGACATGGAACTCCCTGACGGTCGGGCACGCGTGGCGGGCACCCGCGGGACGCGGGACTGCCCGACGGTACCGGGCGCACGGGGGAAACGTCTCGCGGGCGGCGGTCGTTCCGGCGCGGAACCGGCGGTCGTTCCGGAGCGGAACCGGCGGTCGGCCACGCCGTGCGGTCAAAACCCCGTGACCGGCCCGGACGGCAGCGGGGACAATGGGCCCGTGCGCTATCGCATCCTCGGCACCACACAGGTACTCCGTCCCGACGGCACGGCCGTCCCGCTCGGCGGGGCGCGGCTGCGCGCCCTGCTGACCGTGCTCGCCCTCCGGGCCGGCCGTGCCGTTCCGGCGGGGCTGCTCGTGGAGGAGGTGTGGGACGGGGACCCGCCCGCCGACGCGCCGGGCGCGCTGCAAGCGCTGGTCGGGCGGCTGCGCCGGGCGCTGGGCGCGGACGCGGTCGCCTCGGCCGACGGCGGTTACCGGCTCACCGCGGCCCCGGACGACGTCGACCTGCACCGCTTCGACCGGCTCTCCGGCGAGGGTGCCCGCGCCCTCGCCGACGGCGACCCCGCCAAGGCGGCCGTCGTGCTCGACGACGCGCTCGCGCTGTGGCGCGGGCCCGTCCTCGCCGACCTGCCCGACCGCACCGCGGAGGCGGCCCGCTGGGAGACCCGGCACCTCGACGCCCTGCGCGCCCGCCACACCGCCGCCCTGGACCTGGGACAGGCCGAGCACTCCCTGCCCGAGCTGACCGCCCTGTGCGACGGCCACCCCCTGGACGAGCCCCTCCAGGCCCTGCGCCTGCGCGCCCTGCGCGACACCGGCCGCACCGCCGAGGCCCTGGCCGCCTACGAGGCCGTACGCCACCTCCTCGCCGACCGTCTCGGCACGGACCCGGGCCCGGAGCTGCGCGCCCTCCACGCGGAACTGCTCAGCCCGACCGCCCCGGCCCCCACGACCACGCCACCGTCCCCGGCCTCGCCGCCGGGGACGGTGTCCGGCGGCGGTCCGGGCACGGCGTCCGGGGCGGCCTCCGCCCCGGGCCCGGTGCCCGGTTCGACACCGCGTCCGGCAGGGGCACCCGACGACCCGGCCCCGGGACGCGCCGCAGCACCCGCCCCGGGAAGCGCCCCCGCCACCGGGACGTCCCACGGGCCCCACACCACGCCCGCCTCCGGCACGGCGCCCGTCTCGGGCACGGCACCGGGGTCAGGCACGGCGCCTGCTTCCCCGGCGGCGCCTGCCCACGGGACGGCACCGGGATCTGGCGAGGCGCCCGCCCCCGGCACCGCACCGGAGTCCGGTACGGCACCCGCGTCCGTCCCGGAGGGGCTCCGCCCCCGCGGCAACCTCCGTGCCCGGCTCACCTCCTTCGTCGGCCGGGACGGGGACGTGGAGGCGCTGCGTGCCGACCTGGCGGGGACCCGGCTCGTCACCCTGCTCGGGCCCGGCGGGGCCGGCAAGACCCGGCTGTCGCAGGAGGCCGCCGAAGGCGCCGGGGACGCCGCGCGCGACGGCGTGTGGCTGGCCGAGCTGGCCCCCGTCGACGACCCCGTCGGCGTACCCGAGGCCGTCCTGACCGCCGTCGGCGCCCGCGAGACCGTGCTCTACCGCGCCGGTTCCGAGGAGATGCGGGCCGTCACCGCCTCCGAGGGGCAGGACACCGCCGTCGAGCGGCTCGTCGAGCACTGCGGCCGGCGCCGCATGCTGATCGTCCTCGACAACTGCGAACACGTCGTCGACGCCGCCGCCCGCCTCACCGAGGAACTCCTCGCCCGCTGCCCCCACCTCACCGTCCTCGCCACCAGCCGCGAACCCCTCGGCGTACCGGGGGAGTCGCTGCGCCCCGTGGAACCGCTGCCCGAGCCCGCCGCGCTGCGGCTGCTCGCGGACCGGGGCGCCGCCGCCCGCCCCGGCTTCCGCGTCGACGCCGACGAGGAGACCGCCGCCGCCTGCGCCGAGATCTGCCGCCGCCTCGACGGACTGCCGCTCGCCATCGAACTGGCCGCCGCCCGGCTCCGCATGCTCACCCCGCGCCAGATCGCCGACCGCCTCGACGACCGCTTCCGCCTGCTCACCTCCGGCAGCCGCACCGTCCTGCCCCGCCAGCAGACGCTGCGCGCGGTCGTCGACTGGTCCTGGGACCTGCTCGACGCCGACGAACGCGACGTGCTGGGACGGTTGTCCGTCTTCGCGGGCGGCTGCGACCTCGCCGCCGCCGAGGCCGTGTGCGGGCCCGCCGCGCTGGACGCCCTCGGCTCCCTCGTCGACAAGTCCCTCGTCGTGGCCGCGCCCGTGACCGACCGCGGCAACGGCGACGGCATGCGCTACCGCCTCCTGGAGACCGTCGCCGAATACGCCGGCGAGCGCCTCGACGAGTCCGGCGCCCGCCCCGCCGCCGCCCGCGCCCACCTCACGTACTACCGCGAACTCGCCCGCACCACCGACCCGTTGCTCCGCGGCCCGCAGCAGCTCGCCGCCGTCGAGCGGCTGGAGCGCGAGTACGAGAACCTGCGCACCGCCCTGCGGCACGCCGTCGCCGAGCGCGACGAGCAGGAGGCGCTGTGCCTGTCGCTGTCGCTGGTCTGGTACTGGCAGATGCGCGACCTGCGGGTGGACGCCCGGAACTGGTTCGTCGAGGTGATGGCACTCGGCCCGGACCCCTTCGCCGAACCGGGCACCCCCGCCCGGCCGGTGTGGGAGCGGTGCACGTCCGCCCCGCCCCCGATGACCGGCGAGGTCCTCGCCGAGGCCTGGCGCGGGGTGCACCTGGCCCACCTGGCCTGCATGGACACGGAGCTGGACGCGTGGCAGAACCCGGCGGCCCAGCGCAAGCTGCGCATCATCGCGGACACCTACGAGCCGGGCATGCCGCAGACCTGTTCCAGCCCCGGCCTGCTCTGGTTCTACGCCGTGATGCTCACCGGTGACATGGACCGGCTGCGCGAGATCATGGACGCCACCGTGCGCACCTGCCGGGAGACCCCGGGGTACGAGTGGGAGCTGGCCGGCGGTCTGCAAATGCGCGCCAACATGCTCGCCAACCGCACCGACTGGGCGGGGGACGCGCTCCGCGACGCCGACGAGTCGCTGGAGATCTATCACCGCCTCGGCGACGCCTGGGGCATGGCCGAGGCCCTGTCCGGACGCGCCGAGGCCCGCGAGCGCGTCGGCGAGTACCGGCTGGCCGCCGCCGACTACCGGGCCGCCGCGCGGCATGCCGAGCGGATCGGCGCCCACGCCCAGGTGGACATCCTCGACGCCCGCCTCGGCAGCGTGCTCCTCGAGGCGGGCGACACGGAGCGCGGCGAGCGGGTGCTGCGCGGGGTGATCGACCGCACGGCCGGTACGGGCCACAACGGCGCGATGCCCGCAGCCCGGCTGTTCCTCGCCGGGCACCTGGGCATGACGGGGCACACGGCCGACGCCGGCGAGCAGTTGCGGCTGCTGCGCGAGGAGTTCTCCATCGCCCACTTCGTCGTCTTCGACGCCTTCATCCTCGCCGCCGAGGCGTGGCTCGCCACGCTGGAGGACCGGCACGAGGAGTGCCTGACCCGGATCCGCAAGTCGCTGGAGCGGGCCGAGGACCCGCTGTCCGCGGCGATCGCCCCGCACATGCGCTCGGCGTACCTGACCATCGCCGCGATGGCCCTGGCCCGCCTGGACGGCGGCGACCGGGCCGCGGACGGCGCCCGGTGCCTGGGCGCCGCCGAGGCGATGCTGCCGCCGGGGCACGTGTCGACGGGCATGGAGCGCGACGCGCGCGGGCGGGCCGTCGAACGGGTCCGCGAGGCGCTCGGCACCGAGGCGTACGACGCCGCGTACGCCGAGGGCGGCCGGCTCTCCGCGGAGGAGGCCGTCGCCCTCGTCTGACGCCTGCCACACGGGCGCGGATCAGGTCTTCGTACGGAACTTGCGGCGCGGTCGTCTGACCTGCGCTTTTACCGACTGCACCCCTTGTGACCTGCGGTTTTCCGTACGGTCGAATCCGGTTGCGTCCGGTCGCTTCCGAGTGTGCTGCGGACTGTCCGCGGACTCCCCGGCCCGTGGTCCTCCTGGTCCCCTCGTCTGCCCTGTGCAGACAGAGCGGCGCCGCCCGGTGATCTCACCCACCGAACGGCGCCTGAGTCCGACACCTGACCAGACCAGGAGCAGACCTGCCGTGAACCGTACCGTCACCCTGCCCACCGCCGACCACGGGGACGTCACCCTCCCCGAACCCTCGTGGTGCGCCGGCCACCCCCGCCACAATGCCCGCGACCTCCGCGCCGAGATCCTCCACACCGGCCCGGCCGTCGTCCTGGAGTTCCGAGGACTCACCCTCACCGCCGCCTGTCTCGCCCAGGCCCCGTTCGCCGGGAAGAAGGCAGGGAACGCCGTCCACGGCTCGGACGACCTCTACGAGCGGGAGCTGGACGCCCGCGGCCTGTACGCCTACGCGGCCGCCCTGGAGACGTACGCCGCGGGCGTGCGGAGCCTCGCCGATCAGCTGCTGGTCATCCTCGCCGGGGAGGACCAGTGAGCAACCCCCGCCCGGCCCGCCTCCGCGGCAGCAGGGGCCGCCGCATCCGCGTCAAGGTCGGCGCCCGCGACGGCATCCGCTGCTTCCACTGCCGCACCCCGTTCGCCTCCACCGACGACGCGACCTTGGACCACTACCTGCCCCGGTCGCTGTGGCCGATCCACTGCCAGTGGAACCTCGTGCTGGCCTGCGCCCGCTGCAACGCCCACAAGGGGTCCACGCTCCCGCTCGGTCTGCTGCTGGTCCTGCGGCCGTGGCTCACGGCCGCGCAGCTGGAGGTGGCGGCGTGAAGCGTGACCCGCTGCTGTGGGCCGCGCTCGCCGCGGTCCTCGTCGTCCTCGCCTCCGCCGAGTACCAACTCGCCGTCGCCTGCGGGTTCGGCACCTACGTCGCCGCCGGCGTCCCGGCCGCCCTGGACGTGTACGCGCTCGCCGCGCTCCGGGCCCGCCGGGACGTCTTCACCGTGGTGCTCACCCTGATCGCGGTGAACGCGGCGTCGCACCTCGTCGAGGTCGGTCTCCTGCCCGTCTCCGTGCCCCTCGTCGTCGGCGTCTCGGCGATCGCCCCGCTCGTTCTGTGGCGCGTGCACCGGCTGTCCGAGCGGCATGCGGAACCGGCGCCGGTCGTCGAGGCGGAACCAGTTCCGGCCGTGGCGGAACCGACCCCGGAACCGGCGGAACCGATCACCTTCGAGCGGGCCTCCACGGTCGTAACGACCGTGCAGGAGCCGGTCGGCGCGGCCCCCACGGACAACGTCCTCGGCCCGTTCGTGCCCTTCGCGGAACTCGCGGGCGGAACCGGCGGAACTGGGGGCGGGACCGGCTCTGACGTGCCGCTCTCCGACTGGTTCGCCACGCTGCCCAACGGCTTCGAGCCGTCGGCGGAACCAGCAGCGGAACCAGTTCCGCCGTCGGTTCCGCCCCTGGTTCCGGCGACCGGAACCGGCGCCGCCGACATCGTGTCCGAGGACACCGCGAACACCACCTTCGGCAAGCGCGTCGACACCGTCCGCGGGTGGCTCGCCGACGAGCCGGAACTGAGCGGAACCGAGGTCGGAACCCGGCTCGGCGTCTCCGCCTCGTACGGCCGGCGCCTGCTGCGGACCGCCCGGGAGGACACGTGATCCCCGCCGTCCTCTACGCGCTCGCCGCGCTCGCCGCCCTGGTCCTGCTCGCCGCGGTCGCCCCGCGCGCCGTCCCGCCGGTCACCGGCACCTGCGCCCTCATCCTCACCTTCGCCGCGCTCGCCGTGGCCGTACTCCACTGAGGCCCCTCATGAACTACGTGACCTTCGGCGGCGTGACCGTCGGCCTGATGCTCCTCGCCCACCAGCTGTTCACCTGGTGGCCCGGCCGCAAGGCCCTCATGAAGGACCCCGCCCGGCAGGCCGCCGAGCTGCTGCCCTTCCTCGCCTCCTGGGCGTACGGCGCGCTGACCACCCTCGGCGTCGGCGGCCTCATCGGCACCGCGTCCAGCGCCGTCCTCGGCCTCTCCAACTGGTTGGGGGACGCGGCCCTGGTGTGGGGCGTCGGCGGCAACGCCGGGGAACTGGCCGCCCGCGGCACCTTCCTGCCCCTCACCGGGCCCGGCGTCGCCATCGTGCTGATCCTCACCGTGGCGGTCGTCGTCTCGGCGAAGAAATCGAAGCACGGCAGCGCGATCAAGCGCGGCACCTGGTGCGGCATCACCCTCGGCACGTCGGCCGGCGTCGCAGGGTTCGCCGCGGTCCCGCTCGCGACGGCCGCGAACTGGCTCGGCGGCACCGTCTACGGGGCCCTGTGATGACGGCCCGCAGCAAGCGCAGCGAGGAGACCGAGGAGCCGTCCCGCGCGGCCGGTGCCCTGGTCCTGGTCGCCCTCGGCGGCGGCGGTCTCGCGGTCGTCTTCGCCGTCTCCGAGACGGCCGGGATCCTCGTCACGGTCGCGGCGGCGACGGTCGCCACCTGGTGGACCGTCTCCCGCCCCGTGTCCGAGTTGTCCGCCCCTCCCCCACCGGGGGAGGGCCGCCCCTCCTGCAAGGAGTGTGCAGGTCACGAACTTATCCGCGTGACCCCTTCTCAGACCCAGAAGGGGATGTTGATCTACACCAGTGCGGCGCCCGGCGACCTCACGCACACCCACGTCCACATCGTCGAGGGGGTGAGCAAGCGATGATCCGACGCTTCCTGACCCTCGTGCACGAGTACTGCCCGACGTGCGGCTGGTGGACCGAGAACTGCGGCCACCCGAAGTGACCTCGCGCCGCAGCTAGGTGCACTACAGTCGTAGTACGCCGCCCGCGGAAAGGCCCCCGGATCTCCTGGACCGGGGGCCTTCTGCCGTCCTCGGCGACCATGGGGCTCTGACCCACGGTTGGCCGCTATCCGCGGGCCGTCTCCCGCAGCGTCCGCACCAGCGCCCGCCCCGTCGCGCACTGCTGCACGTCGTCGGTGCACTGCTCGCACATCTGCGTGTGCTCCACCAGGGCGCGCATGGCGACCCCCTGCGGCCCGGACCGGTACGAGCCTGCCCCTGCCGCCTCTGCCCCGGTACGATCCGTCACGTCGACACCTCCACCCGTCGGCCTGCCCCCGAACCCTGGCCGGTTGCGGGGGCTTTCTCCTGGTCGGACGCTACCGCTACAGGCCACTACAGGGCACCCCATACGGCCACACGGCGCCACCTACGGGTGCCGGTCGCGGGGTGCCGCCGTACGTTCCGGATCATGACCGAGGACCCGTTCGTCTACGTGTACGTCCGCGTCGCCGACCAGGTGGAGCAGGAGATCCGCGCCGGCCGACTCCCGCACGGCGCCCGCCTGCCCAACGAGCGGGACATGGGCGCGCAGTACGGCGTGGCCCCGGGGACCGCGCGCCGGGCGGTGCAGGAGCTGCGGGACCGTGGGCTGGTGGTGACGCTGCCGAACAAGGGCAGCTTCGTCGTGGCGCCTGAGTAGGGATACACGCTGACGTGTACCCCCTTCCGCCCCACGCGGGCGCGGCCAGTCGAGGGCGCACGTGTTTCAGATGAAACACCTGCCCGTCCGCCCCACGCGGGCGCGGGCAGTCGTAGCGATATCGCAACGGCTGAGGGGCGCGACCCGTAGGCCACGCCCCTCGTACGCCGCGCTCAGACCCGGCGGGCGATCTCCACCCCCAGCCGCTCACCGAGCTTCACCAGCTGCTCCGGGTCCCCCGGGCACGCGGCCACATGCCGCACCTCCCACACACCCGACAGGGTCACGCCGGCCTTCACCCGACAGTGCGGGCAGCGCGCCGTCGTGGCGGCCCTGCGGTGCGCCGTAAGCGCCTGCCGCAGCTCCACCGGAGCATCGTCCGGGACGACCGGCACGACGACTACGGCGGGCCCGCACTGCCACACCTCGTGCTCGCCGTCGGGGGTCGTGCGCAGCAGCTGCGGCACGGCGGCCTGCACCAGGGCGACGATCTGCGCGGAGTCGGCGCGGTGCTTCCGCTGCTTCGTCTTCCTGCTCACCTCTACCTCCCAAGGACGAACTGGACGTTGCCGCCGCCGACGTCCACTTGCTTACGGATCCGGTTGACCACCATCTCCCCGAAGTCGTCCCCGCCGGTGAGCTGAACGGTCTTCACCGCGCCCCCGCGGCTTGCCGGTCCGCCACTGGCGGCGGCCCCCATGCTCGCCGACATGGTCATGGACGGCGTCGGGGTGTCGACCAGGTTCGACATCGTCCGGTCGACGACGCCGGCGTTGTCCTCGATGCCCTTCGCCACACCTGCGGGAATCCACCGGCCGACGCTCTTGGCCATGACCTTCGACGGCGAGCTGATGCCGAGGGCCTTCGCGATCGGGCCCGGGATCATGTTCTTCGCCCAGCCGATCAAGGTGGACTTGAGCCACGAGCCCATGGACTTGATGCCGTTCCACAAGCCGCGGACCACGTCCGCGCCCTTGCCGTACAGCAGCGAGCCCAGATTCCCGATCGCACGGGCGATCCGGCCCGGCAGGCCCCGCACCCAGCTGATGAACCCGACGACCTTCTGTGCCGTCGCCGTACTGAACCGCTGCCAGTGCCGGGCCGCAGCCGACGCCAGCATCGAACCGAGCGCGGCCAGCGCCCCGAGCGTCCGCCCGGGCAGTTCCTTCACCGAGGAGACCAGGCTGTTCCACGTCCGGGAGATCGGCCCGGACACGTACTTGGACCACAGGCCGCCGAACCAGTCGCTGATCGCCTCGCCCCACTCGGGCAGCTTCACCTGCGCGGCCTGGATGAGCTTGGCGACGAACCCGCCGATGATCAGGCCCACGGTCGCGGCGACCCCGGCGATCAGCAGCTCCGGCAGGAATGCGATCGCGGCGAGGAACGCGGCAGCCAGTAGGGCGACCTTAAGGAACGCGGTCGGGTTGGCCATCGCCCACTCGGCCGCCCGCGACCCGGCCATCGCCAGCCCTTCGGCGATCTTCGGGCCGATCGTCGCCACCTTCGACGCGATCGCGTCGCCGAGCATCGGCACGAACGCCGACAGCTTCGCCGCGAGCGACGCCCCGTCCAGGCCCGCAGTGGCCTTGTCCCAGATCCCGCCGAGCTTGGTGCCGAACACCTCGATCCCCGGGATGACGGTGCCGCCGAGGAAGTCGACGAGGCCCTGCTGCATGCCGCGCTGGAACTGCTTCACGCGGGTGCCGGCGTTCTCCCGGAGGCTTTTGCCGAGCCGGTCGGACTCGCCAGCCACGTTGCCCATGGCCTTCTGTGCCTCGTGCAGGTTGAGCTTGAAGAAGGCCGCACCGAGGTCCTCGCCGGGGCCGCCGAACAGGTCCTGGATGGCCTTCTTGGCGACGTTGGAGCCGGGCCCGAGTTCCACGATCGCGTCGTGGATCTGGGCCATGGCGTCCTCGCCGCGCTGCCCGCCGGCCGACAGAGCCGCGATCATCTGGTCGGCGTTCAGGCCGATCGACTGGAGTGCTTCGACCTGCGCCTTACCACCGCCGGTGACGCGAAGCTCGAGCTCCTTGAAGGCGTCGGCCAGCTTGTCCGTGTCCTTCCATCCGGCCTGGATCGCCTGCCGCATCAGGCCGACGGCCGTGCGCCCGGACAGGCCACTCTTGGCGAACTGGACGCCGTACTCCGAGATCGTCTCCAGGAGGTCTTCGCTGTCCTTGCCGAGGCCGACCATGCCCTTGGTGATGAGGTCGAACGCCTCGGTGCTGTTCTTCGCGAGCCCCGTCTTGACGGCGATGCCGGCGGCCTGCGCGGCCTCGGACACGTCGACGTCGAAGGCGTTCGCAAGGTCCGCGGCCTTGGTGGCGATGGACTGCAACTGGGCGTTCGTCGCCCCGGGCGGGAACAGCCCGGACCCGGCGACCGCTCGGATGGCGTCGGCGCCGTCCTGGAAGCTGTCGACGACCGCGCCGGTGAACAACTGTCCGGCGATCTTGCCGTACTGCTTGGCCACGGGCGGCGTGGTGCCGAGCTGCGCGCCGAGCCGGGCCGTGATCGTCGACTGGTCCAGGGCCTCGGAGAACGCGGACATCAGGAACGCCCCGGCCGACGCGCCGACTCCGGCCGCGGCAAGCTTCAGCCCGCCCAGCTTGTCCGTGATGGACTGCCCGGCCCGCGCGGCGCCCTGCCCACCCGCGTCGGCCAGGCCGTCACCGAGGGCGTCGCCGGTCTCCTCGCCGATGCGCCGGCCTCCCTGCCGCATCACGCGTTCGGCCTCGGCGATCGCCGCTGTCGAGGCGTCGACCAGGTCACCGCGCATGTTGCGCCACTGGCCGTCCGCGCCGCGCACGAGGCCCTCGCCGAGGCGCTGCCCGGCCTGCTGCCCGGCCCGTTCGGCGTCGCTGCCCATGGTCTGCCCGGAGGCGCGCAGTGCGTTCTCAGCGCGGCGCAGGGACGGTGCCACGGCCCGGTTGTCGACGGTGATGAAGGCGGTGAGTTCACCCACGGTGAGTGCCATGCCGGCCGCCTACTGCCCGCTCGCGCGGCGGGTCATCGCCTCCGCGTTCAGCGTCGTCTCGGCCCGCCGCACCAGCTCCCGCACCACGGACTTCGGCGGGAAGTCCCGCGGGTGGTACGGCGCCTCCGACGGCACCAGTCCGGAGCGGCGTGCAGCCTCGGCGACCGCGTTGACGACGGCGGCCTCCGGGTCCTCGGTCGTGGTCGCGGCCAGGTCGGCGAGCGCGGTCACGGCGGTCTCGTGGTAGTCGGTCATGGTGGTTCCCCTCACAGTCGGTTCTTGTCGATGCGGGGCCGGGCCGGGTCCCGCAGGTAGCCGTCCCAGTCGATGCCGAGGGAGTCGAGGACGGCCTTGCGTCGGGCCGCGCCCAGCTCCTCGAACGCGCGTGGGTCGGACCGGTACAGGGCCGCGTCCTGCTCGACCAGGCGGACCGCGGCCTGCTGCTTCGCGGCCTGCTGCGCCACGGCGTCGGCGGCGGCCGGTGCCTTCCGGGCCCGGTCCATCACCGCGGCCTCGTCGATCCGGTCGAGGGGCTGACCCTCCACGTAGAGCAGCCACGTCTCGCCGGCATAGCCGTCGTTGCGGACGACTCCGAAGCCGGGTCCGTGCCACGCCCCCTCGCCCCTCGCTCGGGCGACGGGGCGCACGGCAGGTTCGATGGCGGGGCAGGACCGCAGTACCCGCAGTGCCCGGTCTCGGGCGTCGTTGCGGGCCCGGACGACGTCGCGCAGCTTCTGCATGGCGTCGGCCGCCGTCTGCTCGGCCTGGTCGACGTCGGCCTGCGGGACGGAGTCGAGGATGCGGCGCGCCTCCAGCTGCGCCACGGTCCGCTGCCGCTGCGCCTCAGCCTCGCGGAGAGCGGCGGCCTTCTTCTCGGCCTGCTTGCGCTGGAGCCCGGCCCACCAACGGCCCTTACGCGCCTGCTCGATGTCGTCAGGGGAGACGGCCGTGTCGCCGTCGATGACCTTCTGTTCCAGCTCGGCGAGCTGCGCGTCGGCCTGCTCGACGTCGGCGTCGGCCGCGGCAAGGATCGCCTCCGGGGTCTCGGCAGTCATGCGGCGTCCCCGCCGAGGAGGTCGTCGAGGTCGGGGACGTCGGCGCCGGCCGTGCGCTGCGCCTGCACCACGCGGCGGTGCGCGTCGACCTGCCGCACCTTCTCTGCCTGCGCCGCGCGCCGCTCAACAGCGGTCGGCTGCGGGGCCTGTGTCGTCGTCTCCGGCTCGTTCGGCCGGTGCTGGTCCTGGGATCCCACGGGCTTCCCTCCATCGTCCTGTACGGAACGCGTGGAGGTCTGCCGACGGGATGAGCCACGGACCGGTGTCCGCCACGCGGTAGGCGCTGGGGAAGTGGCCCCCGCGGCAGAGGTGCCGGACGTGCTTCGGTGTGCAACCGAGGACGTCGGCGGCCTCTGCCGCGGTGAACACATTCCTCACTCCCTGGTCCACTGTGGCGGGTGTGGCGAACGCGGGTTCGGGGGCGAACCTGCGGCCCTGTGCGGCCTCGTGGAGGACGGCGAGGGCGCGTTGAGCCGCGGGTGCCGGGCGTCCGCCACTCGTGCGGTACGCGGCGACGAGGTGGCGGGCAAGGAGGTCCTCGAGGACGGGCACGGCGACGAGAGGCAGCAGCACCGGTACCGCGCCCTCGTCGGTGTCAGCCATCGGTCCGGCCTTCCCGTCGGGCGAGCCGCTCCAGCAGCTCCCGGCGTACGACGTCGGCGACGTCCGTCCGGGCCGTCGCCTCGTCCAGGCCCGCGCGGCCGGCCATGGCGCCGGCGGTGAACGCGCCGATCCCGCACACGACGGTGACGAGGTCGGGCCAGGGCAGCGTGACGAGGAGTTCGTCCACGTCGTCGTGGCGGTCCTCGGCGGCGGCAGCGAGGACGGCCCAGCAGCGGTCTGTGAGTTCGTCGGGGGACAGGCGCTCCTCGGTCACGGCTGGACCCCCATGGCGTGCTGGGCGGCGAGGATGGCGGTGTTCCCGATCAGGCCCTGCGCGTCCTCGGTCACGGCCGTGGCGAGCTGCTCGATGATGCGGCCGCGGGGGCGTTCGGCGTCGGGGTCGTCGGCGTACACCCAGGTGAGGCAGTCCATGCAGATGGCGAGGACGTCGGCGACGTCGAGGGTGAACGTCCGGCCGGCCTCGGTGCGGAACGTGATGCGGAACTCGCCGCGCGCCTGCTCGATGAGTTCGAGGCGGGCGGCGAGTCGGGTACGGCTGGCCATCAGCGGGTCCGGTCTCGGTCGGCGGCCTCGATGGCGGCGATGCGCTCTTCCAGGTCGAGGGACTCCCGCAGGGCCATCGTCGATTCGAGGATGACCTTGGCGGCCTGGACGCGGGCCTGCCCCTTCTCCGTGGTGAGCGCGTCCATGAGGGTGTCGACGGCGAGCGTCGCGGCAGCAGCGAGGCGGCCCACAGCCGCGCGCAGCAGCTCGGTACGGGTCTCGCTGATCTCCTGGCGGAAGTCGTCGTCCTCGAGCCAGCGGAGGATCGTGCGGGAGGACACGCCGGCGGTCTTGGCGGCTTGGCCGGTGGTGTGGCCTTGGGCCAGGGCGAGGACCGCGGCGGGTCGTTTGGGGTTGCTCATGTGGTTCTCCGAGGGGTTGTGGTGCTCGCGTGCGCGCGCGAGACAGATGCCGCCGCGGTGCGACGCTGGGTCAGACGCCAGTGAGGTCGTACTCGAAGGCGACCATGACCTTGGGCTCGCCGGGCTCGGGGTTCAGCTCCGAGTGCACGTAGCGGTAGCTCGTCTCGTGCACAGGTCGGCTGATGCTTGAGTCCACGAAGACGGCTTCCACGTCCACGTTGGTCTCGTCTCCGGGGTAGTACCTCTCCACGGTGGCCCAGGCGATGATCCGAAAGTTGTCGCTGACGGTGACGATCTGACTCTTGTCCGGGAAAAGCTCGATGATCTTTGTGCGGAGGTACAAGTCCGGGTGTGCGGGGATGATGTTGAGGATCTTGCTCTGGAACTTCTCGGCCACGACGTCTCCGTGATCTTGGTCTGGGGTGATGGGTGGTGGGTTGTGGTGGGTCTTCCGAAACTCGCCATGCGTACGCGCCTATGGAAGAACCGGGAAACCCACCACAACCCACCACTTGTGCAGGTCAGAAAGGTTTTTCGTCCTCGTCCTCACCGCTGCTGGTGAGGATCAAGCCGAGCCAGACGGCACCGACGTTGCGCGACTTCTTCTCGAAGTTGCGGGCCTTCATCGAGGTCGCGAACGTCACCTCGTTGCCGATGTCCTCGGCGCGGAGCCTGCTGTCGTGGCACCAGTTGGACCAGGCCGTGAACAACTCCCGGGCCCGTACGTAGCCGTGGGGGCTGACCATGGTCCGCTCGGCGAGGAACCGGCCCAGCGCATCCGAGTCGGCCTGGTACGCCTCCGTGCGGGCACGTACGGCGGCCGGCGGGTTCAAGCCCTGGTCCTGGTAGGCCAGCCACCCCTCGTACAGCCACGCGAGGACCGCGTCCGAGGCGCCCTTGAGCCGCTCGGGCAACTCCGGGTCCCGCTCGTCTTCCGGGATGACCACGTCGAAGGGCACGACCAGGATCCGGCGCCACACCGCGGGGTCGTCCCCGGAGACCTCGGGGAGGTGGTTCGTGAGCATGACCAGGGTGTGGGACGGGTCGAAGGTGATCGGGTTCTTGTGCATCAGGTTGGCCTCGATCGGGTCGCCGCCGACCAGCCGCTTCATGGTGGCCTCGGCGAACTTCCGGCCCTTCTCCGTCTCCGAGCAGAACACCAGCCGTGCCCCGCGGAGTCGCATCTTGAAGGTGCCGTGCCGCTCGTGCTTGGACTGCATGAGCATCGCCGGATCGATTTCGATCGCGTAGTCCCCGACCGCGGCCATGACCGCGTCGCGAAGGGTGCCCTTGCCGTTGGCTCCGGACCCGGTGAAGATCGGCATTACGTGCTCGGTGACCTTGCCCAACATGGCGTAGCCGAACAGCCGCTGGACGAAGGCGCGTACCTCCTCGTCGGGCAGGATCCGCTTGAGGAACGTCTCCCACTCGTCGTACGGGCGTCCGCCGACACGGCCGCCGGCCACCTTCGTGATGAGGTGCTCGCGGTTGTTGGGGATGACCTTGCCGTTGCGCAGGTCGAGGGTGCCGTCTGGGGTGTTGAACAGGTACGGGTCGGCGTCGAGTCGCTTGGATCCGGTGGAGATCGGCGGGAGCGCGGCTGCGATCCGCAGTATCCCTTCGAGGCCGGATGCCGACTCGGACTTGCGGACGTCCGTGTACAGCGAGCCGCGTTCCTCCCTGGGCATGTCGGCCAGCTCCCGGAGCGCTCCCTTCACCGTGTTGACCGCGGCCTGCATGTCGGCGCGCTCCTCGTCCGCCTTCCAGCGGGCGCCGTCCCACTGGTGCCAGCCGATCCCGTGGACGTACCGGAGTCGGTCGGCGTGGTCGGCGATGAACCGTTCGGCCATGCGGAGCTGTCCGCGGTGCTCGCTGCTGACGGGCTCGGCGCGCTGGCGGCGGGGCTTCGGGTCGTCCTGGTCGCCGTCGAGCCACAGGGGACCCTCCGGGGCCTGGAACGGGTGGTCCAGGTCCGCGTGGGTCGGCTCGGTCATGTCGCACAACCGGCCGTCGCTGGTCGGGTGGACGCAGAACCGAGAGGGATCGAACGTGGTCGTCACGCGCTTTTCTCCATGGTCAGGTACTCGCCTGGGCGGCCGGGGATCTGGATCGGCGGCCAGCCGGGCGTAGCGACGAGCGTGTGCGGTGCCCTGGTCCGTGAGGTGCCCTGGCGGGTGGCGCGGACTTCGGCGGCCGTCTGGAGGACGTTGAGGGCCTCGGTGTGGGCGTTGGTGTAGATCCGCTCGACGTGCTGGCGGTGCAACTCGGCGGCCTCCAGCGTCGCGACGTACACCCGGGGGTCGGTCGGGGGGAGGCGCAGCCACTCGGGGGACCCGTACTCGGGCCAGTCGTCCACAGCGAAGGCTTCGCGCTGTGCACAGGCGCGGAGGTAGGTGGCCTGTCCGGCGGAGGCCTGCGGGGGGACGGCGTGCAGGCGTACCCGCCCGGCCGTGTCGGCCAGGCGGGTACGGGCGGTGCGGGCGGTCATCAGGCGCGCTCTCCGTCGGCGAACACGCGGGCGCCGAACTCCAGCGTCGCGTCGAGCATCCGCCGGATCTCGTCGACCTTCGCCTGCAACTCGGCCATGTTGCTGGCCTCCCAGTTCCGCAGGTAGACCACCGGCGCGGAGTCGGAGCCGGAGCAGGCGGCCATGCCCGCCTCGAGGAGCGGGTCCGCGCCGTCCATGACCTCCAGGCCCGGGACGCTGTGGGCGAAGTGGTCGAAGTGGCCCGGGGCGGTGTCCTCGCAGTCGCGGTACTGGCAGGCGCCGGCCTGGGGCTCGGCGTGCTCGGCGCGGGCGGCGGTGGCCTCGGCGGCCCGGACGACGAACGGCAGGTGCCCGTTCGTGCCGAGGGCGGAGACGGCCGGGATGGTGGTCTTGCTGCTGTCGGTCGTAAGCTGACCCATGACGTTCTCCTTCGAAGGAGACGAGGGGCCCGGGGTCTTCGCTGGCAGGCGACCCGGGTCCTCGTCGTTGGTGGACGTTCGGAGAGGGCTGGCTGAAGGCGTTGGAGCGCCTCAGGCGGCCCTCTTCTGCTGCTTCTGGGCGGCGACGTAGGCGTCGATGTCGTCCCAGGTCCAGCGCAGGTACTTGCCCACGCGGAACCCGAGCCGGCCGACCCCGACACCTCGGTAGACCTGGTCGCGGACCGTGCTCTCGGTGAGTCCGAAGTACTCGGCCACCTCACGGACTCCGGCGAGCGGACGACGGTGATTCATTGATCCCTCGCGGTAACAGGAAGGTCCTTGGGAGCCACCGAAAGTGCCGCTGGCGCCCGTCGTGGTACCGATAGTGCACGAACCTTGCGTGTTCCGCAAGAGCCCCATAAAGTGCTCCTGTGGCACACGACAGGAATGACCCAGTGGGTGTGATCGCCCGGCGCGTACGTGAGGTACGGGCCCGTCACCAGATGACGGCCCAAGACCTGGCAGATCGCCTGACCGAGCTAGGCCTGCCGTGGAACCGCACCACGGTCGTCAAGCTGGAGAACGGCCGGCGCGAGAGCCTCAGCGTTACGGAGCTGCTGGTGCTCGCCGAGGCGTTGGCAACGGCTCCGGTGAACCTGCTGGTGCCGGTCACCGATGAGCAGTACCAGGTGACGCCGAACCGGACGGAAAGCGCGGACGTCGTCCGCGAGTGGGTTCGCGGAAACAAGCCGCTCCCCGGCACGGACACCGAGGCTCAGCGCACCTTCTACGCCGAGGTCGCCATGGCCGACATCAAGCGCCGCGGGCACGTCGTGCCCCTCGGCACCGCGTACGACGACACGCCACAGGGGGGCACCAGTGTCGAGCATCGCGAAGCGCCCGAACGGTAAGTGGCGCGCCCGCTACCGGGACGACGCCGGCCGGGAGCACTCCCGCCACTTCGAGCGGAAGATCGACGCTCAGCGCTGGCTCGACGAGGTCAGCGCCTCACAACTCACCGGCCAGTACGTCGACCCGCGCGCCGGCCGCGTCACCTTCCGCGCGTACGGCGAGCAGTGGCGGCAGGCCAAGCCGCACCGGCCGACGACCGCGGCCGGCGTGGAGAAGGCCCTGCGCGTCCACGCCTACCCGGCCATCGGCGACCGGCCCCTCGCCCGGATCCGCCGCAGCGACGTGCAGGCCCTCGTGACCGGCCTCAGCAAGCCGCGCGAGGGCTTCAAGCCGCTGAGCCCTTCCACGATCCGCACCGTCTACAACAGCATCCGCGCGGTCTTCGCGGCGGCCGTGGAGGACCGGCTCATCGCCACCTCGCCGTGCGCTGGCGTCGGCCTGCCCGAGGTGCCCCGGCGCCGGGTGCAGCCGCTCACGGTCGACCAGGTGCGCGCCCTCGCCGACGAGATGCCCGACCGGTACCGGGCCCTGATCCTCACGGGCGCCGGTACGGGCCTGCGGCCGGGGGAGCTGCTCGGCCTGGAGGTGCGGCACGTCGACTTCTTCAAGCGGCAGTTGCGCGTCGAGCAGCAGGTGCAGCAGACCAAGGGCGGCGAGGTGCGAGTGTGTCCGCCGAAGACCAAGGAGTCGTACCGCGTTGTCCCGCTGCCCGACACCGTGGTGCACGCCCTGGTCGCGCACCTCCAGGCGTTCCCCGCCGAGCCGGACGACTTCCTCTTCCGCGGCCCGGACAACGGTCCGGTCGTCTACACGCGGTTCATGGACGGAGCCTTCCGGCCGGCGCGGAAGCGGCTGGAGCTCGCGGCGACGGGACTGCACGCGCTGCGGCACACGTACGCCTCGCTGCTGATCGCGGCGGGCGAGTCGGTGAAGGTGGTGTCGGAGCGGCTGGGGCACGCGAACGCGGCGATGACGTTGAACGTGTACAGCCACCTGTTCCCGGACTCCGAGGACCGGACCCGGAAGGCCATCGACGGGGCGTTCGCGGAGGGGGGTGACGAGGCTCGTGCGGACTCTGAGCGGACAGCAGAAACCCGCTGAGCGCGTCGTCGCTGCTCAGCGGGTGTGGGAGAGGCCGGATCAGGTCTTCGTACGGAACTTGTGGATGGCGACCGGCGCCATCACCGCCGTGATCGCCACCGACCAGCCGAGCGTGATCCACAGGTCGTGGGCGACGGGGCCGCCCACCATCAGCCCGCGCGCGGCGTCGGCGAGCGTGGACAGCGGGTTGTAGTCGGTGAAGGACTGCAACCAGCCCGGCATCGACTGCGTCGGCGCGAAGATCGACGAGCCGAACTGGAGCGGGAACAGCACCATGAAGCCCATCGCCTGCACGGACTGCGCGTTCTTCAGGACGACGCCCAGGGTGAGGAACACCCACATGATCGACGAGGCGAACACGGCGGACAGACCCACGGCCGCGAACAGCCCGGCCCAGTGGTCGATGTCGAAGCCCACCAGGACGGCGACGATCATCAGCACCGTGGTGGCGAACAGCATCCGCGCCATCTCGACCGCGATCTTCGCGAAGAGCACCGAGCCGCGCCCGATCGGCAGCGACCGGAAGCGGTCCATGACACCGGAGTTGAAGTCCTGGCTGAAGCCGGTGCCGACGCCCTGGGACAGCGTCATGCTCATCATCGCGATCATGCCGGGGATCACGTACTGCACATAGCCGTCCTGTCCGCCGCCCAGGGCCTGGCCGATCGACCCGCCGAAGACGTACACGAACAGCAGGGTGAAGACGATCGGCATCAGCAGCGCGTCGAACATCGACTCCGGGTCCTGCCGGATCCACAGCAGGTTGCGGCGGACCAGGGCGCCGGTGTGCCGGACATGCGCGCGCAGCGAGATCCGCGCGTCGGGCGTGAGAGCGGCGGCGGGGACAGGAGCGGGGGCGGTGGTGGCGGCGCTCATACGGCGACCTCCTCGCGGGCGTCGTCGGGGGCGGGGGCGGGGTCCTGCGGGGCACTGGCACGGTGGCCGGTGAGGGACAGGAAGACCTCGTCCAGGCTGGGCAGTTCGGTGGTGACGGCGGAGACGGTGATGCCGCGCGCGGTGACCGCGCCCACGACGGCCGTCAGCTGCTCGTCGCTGAGGATCGGCACCAGGACGGCACCGCGCTCGGTGTCCACCGTGGTGCTGGCGAGCCCGGTGATGCCGAGTTCGTCCAGGTAGGCGGCGAGCGGGCGCAGCTGGAGCGGGTCGGCCGGGCGGACCCGCAGGGCGCGGCCGCCGACCTTGGCCTTCAGCTCCTCGATGCCGCCGTTCGCGATGACCTTGCCGCGGTCCACGACGGTCAGCTCCGAGGCGAGCTGCTCGGCCTCCTCCATGTACTGCGTGGTGAGCAGCACGGTCACACCGTCGCCGACCATGCGCTTGACCTCGTCCCACACCTCGTTGCGGGTGCGCGGGTCCAGGCCGGTGGTGGGCTCGTCCAGGAACAGCACGGCCGGGTGCCCGATCATGGAGGCGGCCAGGTCCAGCCGGCGCCGCATGCCGCCGGAGTAGGTGGACGTGGGTCGCTTGCCGGCCTCGGTGAGCGAGAACCGCTCGAGCAGTTCGTCGGCGCGGGTGCGCGCGTCCCGGCGGGACAGGTCGAGCAGCCGGCCGATCATGTAGAGGTTCTCCCAGCCGGGGAGCTTCTCGTCCACGGAGGCGTACTGCCCGGTCAGCCCGATGACGCGGCGCAGCTGCCGGGGCTGCCGTACGACGTCGTACCCGGCGACGTGCGCCCGGCCGGAGTCGGGGGTGATGAGGGTGGACAGGATGCGTACGAGGGTGGTCTTGCCGGCGCCGTTCGGCCCGAGCACGCCCATCACGGTGCCCTCGCGGACGTCCAGGTCGACGCCGTCCAACGCCTTGGTCTCGCCGTAGTGCTTGACCAGCCCCCGTACGGTGACCGCGCTGCCCGCGGCCGGAGGGGTGTCGTCGATTCGCTTCATGCACCGGACGATGGCAGGGCGCACCGACAAAGCACCGACATCCCACCGACAGGCGTCGCACGCCACCGACATCCCGCCGACAGCCGCCCGGGAACCACTCGGCCCCGCCGACGGGGGATGATCGGCGGGGCCGGTGTCGTACCGCGATGGTCTGTCAGTGCACCGAGTGCTCGTCCTCGGGGAAGGTGCCGCCGACGACGTCCTCGGCGTACGCCTTCGCCGCGTCGCCCATGACCTTGCGCAGGTCGGCGTACTGCTTGACGAACTTCGGCATCCGGCCGCCGGTCAGCCCGAGCATGTCGGTCCACACCAGCACCTGGGCGTCGGTGTCCGGGCCCGCGCCGATCCCGACCGTCGGGATGTGCAGCGTCCGGGTCACCTCGGCGGCCAGCTCGGCCGGCACCAGCTCCAGGACGACCGCGAAGGCGCCCGCGTCCTGCACCGCCTTGGCGTCCCGCAGCAGCTGCTGGGCCGCCTCCTCGCCGCGGCCCTGGACCCGGTAGCCCATGGAGTTGACGGACTGCGGGGTGAGGCCGATGTGCGCCATCACGGGGATGCCGGACTCGACGAGCAGCCGGATCTGCTCGTGCGAGCGCTCGCCGCCCTCCAGCTTGACCGCCCCGACCCCGGCCTCCTTGACCAGCCGGGTCGCCGAGCGCAGCGCCTGCACCGGGCCCTCCTGGTAGGAGCCGAAGGGCAGGTCGCCCACGATCAGGGCGCGGCTCGTGCCCCGGACGACCGCGGCCGAGAGCATCGTCATCTCGTCCAGCGTGACGGGCACGGTGGTCTCGTAGCCGAGGTGGCAGTTGCCCGCGGAGTCGCCGACGAGCATCACGGGGATGCCGGACTCGTCGAAGACGGAGGCGGTCATCGCGTCGTACGCGGTGAGCATGGGCCACTTCTCGCCGCGCTCCTTGGCGGCGGCGATGTCCCGGACGGTGATACGGCGGTTGATCTTGCCCCCGTACAGCGCCCTGTTCCCCTCGGCGGGCTTGCGCTGCGGCGTCTGGGCAGCCGAAAGCTGCGTCATGGCAACGGCTCCTTCATGTCATCTCGAGGCGCCCTGACGGCGTCCCCGGATCCCTTCCATGGTGGCACTTGTGGCGGGCCGGCGGCTAGTGGGGCCCTCGTCACGCGTCATGGGGTGAAATGTGCCCGTTCTGTCACAGAGCGGTCCGTCCCGGCCCCCGGGCGGAACTCCCCGGCGAAGCCCGCACGTCCTCGTGCCCGTACGGCCGTCCAGGGGCGGCGGGATCGGAACCGATCATCCCCTATGGTGCTGAGTCACAGGGGGCGACGGTGTGCACGGCAGGCAGTGAGGCAACGGTATGGCGCAGCAGGCGTACATGACGGAGACGGACAGCGGCGGCTCGGAGCCCGAGCGCCGGCAGAACCGGATTCGGCGCCTGCTCGGCCGGGCGGTCAGCGGCTGGCGCGGCGACCGGCGGATCTGGCGCCGGGGCCTGGTCACCGCCGCCGTCGCGGTCCTCCTGTCCGGCGTCATGGCGGCCCACTCGCACATCCCGAACGCCATCGGCAACCTCGGCAGCCTCACCGAGACCTTCCTGCCGTGGTTCGGTCTGCTGATCCCCGTCCTGCTGGCGATCGCCCTGGTCCGCAAGTCGGCGACGGCGCTGATCGCGCTGGTGCTGCCGGTGAGCGTGTGGCTCAACCTCTTCGGCGGCCTGCTCTTCGACAAGACCGGCTCCGGCGGCGACCTCACGGTGGCCACGCACAACGTCAACGCCGACAACGCCGACCCGGCGGGCACCGCCCGCGCGGTGGCCGCCGCCGGTGCGGACGTGATGGCCCTGGAGGAACTGAAGGCCTCCGCCGTACCGACGTACGAGAAGGCGCTGGCGGTGAAGTACCCGCACCACGCGGTGGTCGGCACCGTCGGGCTGTGGAGCAAGTACCCGATCAGCGGGGTGAAGCCGGTCGACATCGAACTGGGCTGGAAGCGCGCGATGCGCGCCACCGTCGCCACCCCGTCCGGTCCGGTCGCCGTGTACGTCGCCCACCTGCCCTCCGTACGGGTGAAGCTGGAGGCCGGTTTCACCGCGCGGCAGCGGGACAAGAGCGCCGACGCCCTCGGCGAGGCCATCGCCGACGAGAAGCTGCCCCGCAAGATCCTGCTCGGCGACCTCAACGGCACCATGAACGACCGCTCGCTCACCGCGATCACCTCCCAGCTGCGCTCCCCGCAGGGCGCCGTGGGCGACGGCTTCGGCTTCAGCTGGCCGGCGTCCTTCCCGATGGCCCGCATCGACCAGATCCTGGTCACCGGCGTCGAACCGATGACGAGCTGGACCCTCCCGGCGACCGGCAGCGACCATCTTCCGATCGCCGCGCGTGTGAAGGTCGACACAACGGCTTCCTAGAATTCGTCTGCGGAATACCCGCCCTGAGAGTCTTTGTTCCGTACGGGAACATACAGTCGTCCCCGCCCGGCCCTCCCGGCCTCCCGTACGCAACCCCGCTCTCGAAAGGCAAGACCCCCTCATGCCCCTGGCCCTGCTCGCCCTCGCCGTGGGCGCCTTCGGCATCGGTACCACCGAGTTCGTGATGATGGGCCTGCTGCCCGACGTCGCGGACGACCTGGGCATCTCCATCCCCACCGCCGGCCATCTCGTCTCCGCCTACGCGCTCGGCGTCGTCATCGGCGCCCCGCTGCTCGCCGCGGCGACGACCCGGATGTCCCGCCGCACGGTCCTGATCGCCCTGATGGCGCTCTTCGTGGTGGGCAACGCCCTGTCGGCCGTCGCCCCCGGCGAGATCTCCCTGCTCGCCGCCCGCTTCGTCAGCGGTCTGCCGCACGGCGCCTTCTTCGGCGTCGGCGCGGTCGTCGCCACCGGCATGGTCGCGCCGGAACGCAAGGCCCGCTCCGTCTCCCTGATGTTCCTCGGCCTCACCGTCGCCAACGTCGTCGGCGTCCCGGCCGCCACCGCCATGGGCCAGCAGCTCGGCTGGCGGGCCACCTTCCTCGGCGTGAGCGCGATCGGCGTGGCCGCGATAGCGGCGCTGGCCGTGCTGATCCCGCGCGACAGCGCCCCCGCCCCCACGACCGGCCTGCGCGGCGAACTGGCCGCCCTGCGCTCCCTGCCCGTCTGGCTGGCGCTGGGCACGACGGTCGCCGGCTTCGGCGCGCTCTTCGCCGCGTACAGCTACATCACGCCGATGCTGACCGACGCCGCCGGGTTCGCCGAGACCAGCGTGACGCTGCTGCTCGCCCTCTTCGGTGTCGGCGCCACCGCGGGTAACCTGCTGGGCGGCCGCCTGGCCGACCACTCCCTGCGCGGCACCCTCTTCGGCGGCCTCGCCTCCCTGGTCGTCGTGCTGGCGTCGTTCCCCCTGCTGATGCGCACGCCGGTCACGGCCGCGGTGTCGGTGGCCCTGCTCGGCATGGCCGCCTTCGTCACCGGCTCGCCCCTCCAGCTCATGGTGATGGAGAAGGCCGCGGCGGCCCCCTCCCTGGCCTCCTCCGCCAACCAGGCCGCCTTCAACCTCGCCAACGCGGGCGGCGCCTGGATCGGCGGCCTCGCCCTGGCCGCCGGGTTCGGCGTCACCTCCCCGGCGACGGCGGGCGCGGCCCTGGCCGTCCTCGGCCTCGCGGTCGCGGGCACGGCCTGGGCGGTGGACCGGCGTCACGCCACCCACGCCCCGGCTCCCGGCCGCGAGCGCGTGGTCGCGGGGCACGTGCCGGAGCCGGTGGAGGCGGTACGGCGGTGACGGGCACCCGCCCGGCGCGCGTCGGCGGAAAGTTCGGTGCGGCGCGGCCCGCCCCCGCAGCATGATGGGGGCCATGATCGTCCACACCGCCACCCCCGCCCGCCTCGGTGAGACGCGGCTGCCGGACGGACGCCTGCTCGGCTGGGCCGAGTGGGGCCCGCCGGAAGGCACGCCGGTTCTGCTGTGCCCCGGCGCGGCCACCAGCCGGAGCCTCGGCTTCGGCCCCGACGCCGTGGCCGCCCTCGGCGTCCGCCTCGTCTCCGTCGACCGGCCCGGCCTGGGCGCGTCCACGCCCGCCCCCGGCCGGACCTTCGCCGACTTCGCCGCCGACGTGCGGGAGTTGTGCGCACGGCGCGGCTTCGACCGCCCCGCCGTGGTCGGCAACTCGCAGGGCGCTCCGTTCGCCCTCGCCTGCGCGGAGGCGGGCCTCGCCTCCGCGCTGGCCCTGGTGTCGGCCGCCGACGAGGTGGCGGCCCCCGAGTTCGCCGCAGTACTGCCCGCCGAACTGCGGGCGTTGACCGAACGCGCGGTGCACGACCCTTCGGGCGCCGAGGAGTTCTTCGCCGGCTTCGACGCCGAGAGGATGTGGGACATGGTCATGGCCGGCAGCCCGGACTGCGATCTCGCCGTGTACCGGGACCCCGGCTTCTCCGCCGCCTACCGCCGCGCCCTCGCCGAGGGATTCGCCCGGGGCGCGGCGGCCGGCTACGCCCGCGACACGGTGCTGGCCATGGGGCGGTGGCCCTTCGCCCTCGGCTCCCTCGCCCTGCCCGTCGACATCTGGTACGGCGAGCACGACACCGCCCACTCGCCCGACAACGGCGCCCTGCTCGCCTCCCGCATCCCGGGCGCCCGCCGCCGCGTCGTCCCCGGCATCGGCGGGGCCCTGCTGTGGACGCACGCCGAGGAGATCCTGACGTCGCTGACGCACGGCGCGGCCCGCTGACGCCGACGGGAACGGTGCCGCACGTCCGAGTGACAGGATGGCCGCATCCCGTCACCCTGCGTCGCCTCTCCGTCTGACGTGACGCCCATCGCGACAGGACGCGTACGGCGGAGGGGTGCGGATGTCGGCGGACGGCGGGGCGGACGAGCCGGGTTGGGAGGTCGACCCGGACGACGAGTGGGGCGTGGCCGTCCTCACCACCGTGGGGCGGCAGTTGAAGCTGCGCCGCGAGGCGGTGGGCATGCGGGCGGGCGACTTCGGGGTGGCGGTCGGCTACGGCGAGGATCTCGTCTACAAGGTCGAGGGCGGGAAGCGGATTCCCCGGCGGGAGTACCTGGAGAAGGCGGACCAGGTCTTGCGGGCGGACGGGCTCATCGCCGCGGCCTGGGAGGACGTGAAGCGGGTCCGGTATCCCAAGCACGTGCGAGAGCTTGCGAAGCTGGAGGCCACGGCGGTTGAGGTCTCGCTGTACGCAAACCACAACATCCACGGCCTTCTCCAGACCGAAGAGCACATGCGGTCGCTCTTCGACACGTGGCTGCCCGCGTACCCGGAGGAAGAGACCGAGCGCATGGTGGCGGCACGGTTGGCACGCCGGTCGGTGTTCGAGCGATCCCCGGCGCCGACCTTCAGTTTTGTCCAGGAGGAGGCGACGCTGCGCCGACCAGTAGGGGGCAGAATGGCGTGGCGTGGGCAGCTCGAACGACTGCTGGAGTTGAGTGAGTTGCGCAGCGTCTCGATTCAGGTGATGCCGACCGCCTGCGACGAACACTTCGGCACGGGCGGCCTGATCGAGGTGTTGAAGTTCCCCGACGGTACGGCGGTCGGGCGCTCCGAAGGGGCGTTCAGCGGGCGGCCCGTGTCCGACCCCAAACAGCTCCGGATCCTCGAACTGCGCTATGGCATGATCCGGGCCCAGGCTCTCACGCCCCGAGAGTCGCGGGCCGTCATCGAGCAGATGCTTGGAGAGTCATGAACCCCGTCACCGCACCCTCAGATGTCCCCGGTCCCGTCTGGTTCAAGAGCAGCTACAGCAGCAGCGGAGACGGCAATGACTGCGTAGAGGTCGCGATAACCCCCGCCGCCATCCACATCCGCGACTCCAAGGACCCCGGCGGCCCCCGCCTCGCCGTCGAATCGGAGACGTGGACGACGTTCGTGGCCTGGCCGGGCGCGATCAGTCCTCGGGTCTGATCTCCGACGCCACGAACAACAGCCCCGCCGTTGCCGCGATGAGGACTCCGGCCAGTTCTTCGTAGCTCTGGAAGTAGGCGACGGGGGCGGCGATGCCGGTAGGTGTGGTCACCATCGACGCCAACAGCCTGTCGAGCGGTCGCCGACGGGCCCCGGACGCGGTGGTCCGGGGCCCGGGGTGGTGCGGGACCGTGGTCGGGTCAGACGCTCGTGGTGTGGGCGTTGGCCGCCGCGCCGCCGAAGGGTGCCGAGACGCCGAGGCCGCCGGTGAGGGCGAACGGGCCGGACTCCGCGTGGAGGCCGGCCGCGAGGGCGCCGTCGCCCGCAACGAGGGCCGCGCTTGCGGTGAGGCCGATGCCGCCGGACACCTGGTCCAGGTCCGCGTCGGAGATCTCGGCAGTGTCGACCTGGGGGACAGTGTTCATGACAGGTCTGTTTCCTTTCGGGGGGAAGTCAGGGGAAGGGAGAGCGGTGCGGTGCGCATGCCCGGGTCCGGAGTTGGGGGACTCCGGCACGGGCCACCGGCGTGCCGCGCACCGATCAAAGCACGGGGGCCGAACGGTCCACCATCGTCGAGTCGTCGACCTCTGCCGCACGGCGTCGCCGCATGCATGAGTGTGTGAATGTGGTCAGGGAAAGCGGTCCGATCTTCACACCACCCCCCGAGGCTGGGTGGCTCCCGGGGCGTGTGCCGCACGGCCCGCCAAGTGGGCGGCGGCCGCACCCCCGGCCGTGCGGCGGGGTGATGAACTCTGTGGAGATTCACGGGTTTTCCGGGACCGATCCGGGTGCCGGATCCCGGCCCTGGGGTGTGACACATCGGTTGTGGAATGATCCGGGCGCGGGTTCGCCGCCCCGGGCCGCGAGCCTTCGTCGAGCAGAGACTTGGCCGAGCAGAGACTTGGCCGAGCAGAGACTTGGTCGAGCAGGAACTTGGGGGAGCCATGATCCGCTGCACCGCAACCACCGAAGCGCTCGCCGGATGACGGACCGTGGGCCGGCCCCTGCCACCGGTGGCATACCGGCCGAGATCGGTCCCTACCGGCTGGAGCGGCTGCTGGGCGAGGGCGGGATGGGCCGCGTCTACCTGGGGCGCACGCCCGCCGGGAGTGCCGTGGCCGTCAAGGCCGTCCACCGGGCGTACGCCGCCGACCCGGAGTTCCGCAGGCGGTTCGCGCTGGAGGTCGCGGCGGCCCGGCGCGTGCAGGGTCTCTACACCGTGCCCGTCGTCGCGGCGGACCTGGAGGCCGACGAACCCTGGCTGGCCACGGCCTACGCCCCCGGGCCCTCGCTCCAGCAGGCCGTCGGCGAACGGGGGCCGCTGCCCGCCGCCGAGGTGCTCGCGCTGACGGCCGGGGTCGCCGAGGCGCTGGAGACGATCCACGCCGCGGGAGTGATCCACCGCGACCTGAAGCCCTCCAACATCGTCCTCACCGCCGACGGACCCAAGGTCATCGACTTCGGCATCGCCCGCGCCGCGGACGTCACGGCCCTGACCGCCACGGGCATGCGCGCCGGAACCCCCGCCTACATGGCGCCCGAGTACATCCGGGGGCAGGAGGTCACCGAGGCCGGTGACGTCTTCGCGCTCGGCCTCGTCGCCCACTTCGCCGCCACCGGACGGCTCGCCTTCGGCGGCGGCAGCGACCACGGGGTGGCGTACCGGATCCTGGAGGCGGCGCCCGACCTCGAAGGCTGCCCCGAGTCCGTGCGCGGCGTCGTCGCGCTCTGCCTGGAGAAGGACCCGGCCCGGCGGCCGACGCCCGCCGAGGTGATCCGGCTCTGCGGCCGGGCCGCGAACGGGGAGTTCGACGACGGCCGTACCCCCACCGTCGTCTCCGCGCCCCCGGCGACCGGCCCGGACGCGCCCACCGCCACCGCCCCGGCGCGCGCCCCGGCCCCGGACGCCGGCCCCGCGACGCCGTCCACACCGCCGTATGTCGCGCTGCTCGGCGTCTTCGGTGCCATCGCCCTGGCCGTCGTCCTCATCGTGACGCTGCTGCCCTCGTCGGGGGAACGCCCGAAGGTCGACTCGCCGTACCCCGTGGTCGCGGCGACCGACATCTTCGCCAAGGGCACCAGCGGCGTCGCGTTCAGCCCGGACGGCGCGACGCTCGCGACCGGCGGCGAGGACGGGAAGGTGCGGCTGTGGAACGCCGGCACCCGCAAGGTGCGTGCCACGCTCGTGGAGAAGGGCTGGTACGGCCCGAGCAGCGTGGTCGGCGTGACGTTCGGCGCCGACGGGAAGACCCTGGTCACGAGAACCGACACCCACCTGGTCGGCGTCTGGGACGTGCCCCGGCGCCGGGAGGTCCGCCGCATCGAGGAATCGGCCTACTCCCTCGCCCTCAGCCCCGACGGCAAGTGGATCGCCCTGGGGGACAGCGCGGGTGCCAACCTGTGGGCCCTCGGCAGCCGCGGTGAGGACCCGCGCGCCCACCTGTCGCAGAACCTGCACGCGACGGACCTGGCGTTCAGCCCCGACGGCAGGACGCTCGCCTCCGTCGGCGACTTCTCCGACCAGCGCTACCAGGTGGACAACGAGCCGGCCAAGCTGTGGGACCTGACGCGGCTCGACCCGCGGCCCTACGGCCAGGGCGACCCGCGCCACGACCTGGCGCTGGAGGACATCACCTACGCGGTCGCCTTCAGTCCCGACGGCACAACCCTCGCCACCGGCGGCCAGGACGGCGGCGTACGGCTGTGGGACGTGGCCACCGGCCGCCTGAAGGCCACCCTCACCCACCGCTTCGTCACCGAGGCCCGCGACCTGGCGTTCAACCCGGACGGCAGGACGCTCGCCGTCACCGCCGAAGGCCGGGTGCTCCTGTGGAACCTGGCCGACCGCAAGCCCAGCGCCATCCTGGCCGACGACGAGACCGGCTACGGCGCCGACATCAGCGAACTGGCCTTCAGCCCGGACGGCCGACTCCTCGCGGGCACCACCACCGGCGGCGGCACCCCCGAGGAGACCGCCGCCCCGGGCACCACCAGCGAGGCCGACGCCGCGAAGGACAGCGGCGTACGCCTGTGGAAGGTCCCGAAGACCACCGGCACCGGCACTACAGCACCGGCAGCGACTTCCTGAGCTCGAACGCGGTGACCTGGGACCGGTACTCCTCCCACTCCTGCCGCTTGTTGCGGAGGAAGAAGTCGAAGACGTGCTCGCCCAGGGTCTCGGCGACCAGGTCGCTGCGTTCCATCAGGGCGAGGGCCTCGCCCAGGTTCTGGGGGAGGGGTTCGATGCCCAGGGCGCGGCGCTCCGCGTCGGAGAGGGCCCAGACGTCGTCCTCGGCGCCCGGCGGGAGCTCGTAGCCCTCCTCGATGCCCTTGAGGCCGGCGGCCAGGAGGACGGCGTAGGTCAGGTACGGGTTGGCGCCGGAGTCGATGGAGCGGACCTCGACGCGGGCCGAGCCGGTCTTGCCGGGCTTGTACATCGGGACGCGGACCAGGGCCGACCGGTTGTTGTGGCCCCAGCAGATGTAGGAGGGGGCCTCGCCGCCGGCGCCCGCCGTGCGCTCGGTGCCGCCCCAGATGCGCTTGTAGGAGTTCACCCACTGGTTGGTGACCGCGGAGATCTCGGCGGCGTGGCGGAGCAGCCCCGCGATGAAGGAGCGGCCCACCTTGGACAGCTGGTACTCCGCGCCGGACTCGTAGAACGCGTTGCGGTCGCCCTCGAAGAGGGAGAGGTGAGTGTGCATGCCCGAGCCCGGGAACTCCGAGAACGGCTTCGGCATGAAGGTCGCCTGGAGGCCCTGCTCGAGGGCCACCTGCTTCATCACCAGGCGGAACGTCATGATGTTGTCGGCCGTGGAGAGCGCGTCCGCGTAGCGCAGGTCGATCTCCTGCTGGCCGGGGGCGCCCTCGTGGTGGGAGAACTCCACCGAGATGCCCATCGACTCCAGCATGGTGATCGCCTGGCGGCGGAAGTCCATGCCGATGTTCTGCGGGGTGTGGTCGAAGTAGCCGGAGTTGTCGGCGGGGGTGGGCACCGAGCCGTCGACCGGCTTGTCCTTGAGGAGGAAGAACTCGATCTCGGGGTGGGTGTAGAAGGTGAAGCCCAGGTCGGAGGTGCGGGCCAGGGCGCGCTTGAGGACGTAGCGCGGGTCCGCGAAGGACGGCGAGCCGTCCGGCATCAGGATGTCGCAGAACATGCGGGCCGTGCCGGGGGCCTCCGCCCGCCAGGGCAGGACCTGGAACGTCGACGGGTCGGGCTTGGCGATCATGTCGGACTCGTAGACCCGGGCGAAGCCCTCGATCGCGGAGCCGTCGAAGCCGATGCCCTCGTCGAAGGCCTGCTCCAGCTCGGCCGGGGCCACGGCGACGGACTTGAGGAAGCCCAGCACGTCCGTGAACCACAGGCGTACGAACCGGATGTCGCGCTCCTCCAGCGTCCGGATCACGAACTCCTGCTGCTTGTCCATCTTCCGCTTCCCCATCCTTGCTGGTCAGGCCGCCTGTCTCCGGTACGGCGGGAGGCGGTCGGGCACCTGAGCATCACACCACAGCGCCGTTACGTACGCGTTGCGGACCTCGCTGGGCCGGCCCACCCCGTGACCGCAGCGTAGAGGCCACCTGTTCGATCGGGCCATTCCTGGGATCCGGCCGGGACGGATCCGGCGCCCGCCCTACGAAGGACCGGCCTCGCGCCATTACGATCAGCGGACCTCACGCTCCTCCGTCTCCCGAATACTTCCCAGAAGGGCAACACCCCATGGGTTCCGCCAAGAAGAGCAGCAGCACGGCGCGACAGGCCCGCATAGCCGAGATGCGGCGCGCCGAGGAGTCCCGCAACCGACGCAACCGGATCCTCGCGATCACGCTCAGCACCGTGGTGGTCGCCGGTCTCGTGGTCGGCGGCGTTCTCCTCGTCCGGTCGCAGTCCGACGGCTCCTCCGACGACACGGCGTCCGACGGCAAGACCTCCGGCAAGTTCGAGACCGGTGCGGACGGCGTACGGACCTGGAAGGGCGACCTGGGGCGCAACCACGTCACCGAGAAGGTCACCTACCCCGTCGAGCCCCCCGTCGGCGGCGACCACAACCAGGTCTGGATGAACTGCAACGGCGACGTCTACACCAAGCCGCTGAACAACGAGAACGCCGTGCACTCCCTGGAGCACGGCGCCGTCTGGGTGACGTACAACGACAAGGCGCCCGAGGCCGACGTCGAGAAGCTGGCCGCCAAGGTCAAGAAGACGCCGTACTCGCTGATGAGCCCCGACGACGGGCAGAAGGACCCGATCATGCTGTCCGCCTGGGGGCACCAGCGCACGGTGACCGGCGCCGACGACCCGAACGTGGACAAGTTCTTCGAGAAGTTCGTCCAGGGCGAGCAGACCCCCGAGCCGGGGGCCGCGTGCACCAACGGGCTGTCCCAGTGACCCCGAAACGGGCCGGCTGGATCGCGGGGGCCGCGGCGGCGGTGCTCGTCGCGGCCGGCGGCATCACCTACGCGGTCGCCGGGGACGACGGCGGCAGCCGGGTCCCGGCCGCCGACTCCGCGGACGCCGGGTTCGCCCGCGACATGTCGGTCCACCACCAGCAGGCCGTGGAGATGTCGTACATCGTGCGCGACCGCACCGACGACGAGGAGGTGCGGCGGCTCGCGTACGACATCGCGCAGACCCAGGCCAACCAGCGCGGCATGATGATCGGCTGGCTCGACCTGTGGGCGCTGCCCAAGGTGTCGTCCGACCCGCCGATGACCTGGATGGGCATGGGCGACGCGCCCTCCGCCGGCGAGGGCTCGCTGATGCCGGGGATGGCCACCGACGCCCAGATGAAGAAGCTCGGGACGCTGAACGGGAAGCAGGCCGAGGTCTACTACCTCCAGCTGATGACCGAGCACCACAAGGGCGGCGTCCACATGGCGAAGGGATGCGTCGAGAGGTGCACGGTCGGCGTGGAGAAGCGGCTGGCCCAGGGGATGGTGGCGTCGCAGGAGTCGGAGATCCGGCTGATGGCGGACCTGCTGGCCGAGCGGGGCGCGAAGCCGCAGCAGTGAGGATCGTCCGGCGCGCCCGCTCGGCGGGCGCGCCGCCCGGTCAGCCCTCGCGCTTGAGGTCCGCCAGCACCTTGTGCAGCGGTTCCGCCACGCGGCGCCGGTACTCCTGGACCGCCCAGCCGTTGCCGTCCGGGTCCTTGAAGTACATGAAGGTCGCGCCGTCGTCCGGCGCGTACTGCACCGGCTCCGACACCTCCAGCCCGCGCGCGGTCAGCTCCGCGTGGGCCGCCTTGATGTCGGCGACGCAGAGCTGGAGGCCCTGGTACGAGCCCGGTTCCGGCCGGGTCTGCCCCTGCGCCATGTCCCAGATGGCGTCGCCGAGGGCGAGCGAACAGCCGGAACCCGGAGGCGTCAGCTGGACGATCCGCATGCCCGGCATGACCTCCTGGTCGATGTCGACGTGGAAGCCGACCTTGTCCCGGTAGAAGTCCCGGGCGCGGTCGATGTCGGTCACGGGCAGCGGGATGACTTCGAGCGTGAAGTCCATGGGTGACTCCTTCGGCTTCGTCGGCTTCGTCGGCTCTGCGGCGCCTGCGTCTGCTTCGTCGTTCTGTTCGTGTACAAGATGGTCCACGGGCCCGGCCCGGTCCACCGGGAACGGGAAAGCGGTACGTCCCGGCGCCCGCGCGCCGTTCCCCGGTTACGCTCAGCCCGTACGACCTTGATCCCGAGGGCCACGGCCCGCACAGTCCGACAGGAGGCCGGGATGACGGCGCCGGGGCGCAGGAGCAGTACCTTCACGCGGCTGCTGCGGCACGGCTTCACCGACCCCTCGGCCGCCGAACGGCTGCTCGACGGCGCCGAGCTGGCCGAGCTGCGCGCCGACCCCGTCCTGCTCGAGGCGCTGGGCGCCACCGCCGACCCGGACCTCGCCCTGCACGGACTGGTGCGGCTCCTGGAGGCGCAGCCCGACCCCACCGCCCGCCAGGAGCTGCTGGACACCCTGATAGCGGCCAAGCCGCTGCGCGACCGTCTCCTCGGGGTGCTCGGCGCCAGCGAGGCGCTCGGCGACCACCTCGCCCGGCACGCCGGGGACTGGCAGGCCCTGGTGACGTACGAGCCGCGGGACCTGCACCGCGGGGTCGAGGAGTTCGAACGGGGGCTCGCCGAGGCCACCGACCCGGTGTCCCTGCGCGTCGCCTACCGGCGCTGCCTGCTGTCCATCGCCGCCCGCGACGTGTGCGGCACCATCGACGTCGCCGAGACCGCCGCCGAGCTGGCCGACCTCGCCACCGCCACCCTGCGCGCCGCCCTGGCCCTCGCCGAGGCCGCCGCGCCCGAGGACGCCGCGCGGTGCCGGCTCGCGGTGATCGCGATGGGCAAGTGCGGCGGACACGAGCTGAACTACGTCTCCGACGTCGACGTCATCTTCGTGGGCGAGGCGGTGGAGAGCCCGGTCGGCGGCGAGGAGACCGACGAGACCAAGGCGATGCGGGCCGCGACCTCGCTCGCCGCGCACATGATGCGGATCTGCTCCGAGACCACCGTCGAGGGCTCCATCTGGCCCGTCGACGCCAACCTCCGCCCCGAGGGCCGCAACGGCCCCCTCGTGCGCACCCTCAGCAGCCATGTCGCCTACTACCAGCGCTGGGCCAAGACCTGGGAGTTCCAGGCGCTGCTCAAGGCCCGCCCGGTGGCCGGCGACCCCGGTCTCGGCGCCGAGTACGTCGCCGCCCTCCAGCCCCTGGTGTGGCAGGCCGCCGACCGCGAGAACTTCGTCCCGGACGTGCAGAAGATGCGCCGCCGGGTGGTGGAGACCATTCCCGTCGCCGAGGTCGACCGGCAGCTGAAGCTCGGGCCCGGCGGCCTCAGGGACGTCGAGTTCGCCGTACAGCTCCTCCAGCTGGTCCACGGGCGGGCCGACACCTCCCTGCACAGCGGCACGACCCTGGACGCGCTCGAGGCCCTCGCCGCGGGCGGCTACGTCGGCCGGACCGACGCCGCCCAGCTCGACGAGGCGTACCGCTTCCTGCGCTCCATGGAGCACCGCATCCAGCTGCACCGGCTGCGCCGCACCCACCTCGTGCCCGAGGACGAGGCCGACCTGCGTCGCCTCGGCCGCTCCCTGGGCCTGCGCACCGACCCGGTGACCGGGCTGCTGCGCGCCTGGAAACGGCACGCCTCCGTCGTCCGCCGGCTGCACGAGAAGCTGTTCTACCGGCCGCTGCTCGACGCCGTCGCCCAGCTCGCCCCCGGCGAGGCCCGGCTCAGCCCCGAGGCGGCCCGCGCGCGCATGGTCGCCCTCGGGTACGCCGACCCGGCCGCCGCCCTGCGGCACCTGGAGGCGCTGGCGTCCGGCGTCACCCGCAAGGCCGCCATCCAGCGCACCCTGCTGCCCGTCCTGCTCGGCTGGTTCGCCGACTCCGCCGACCCCGACGCCGGGCTGCTCAACTTCCGCAAGGTCTCCGACGCGCTCGGCAAGACACCCTGGTACCTCAGACTGCTGCGGGACGAGGGCGCCGCCGCCGAGAACCTCGCCCGCGTGCTGTCCGCCGGTCGGCTCGCACCCGACCTGCTGATGCGGGCCCCGGAGGCGGTCGCGCTGCTCGGCGACGGCGTCGCCGGGGGACTGCGGCCGCGCGGCCGGGCCCCGCTGGAGCAGGAGACCCTCGCCGCGGTCCGTCGCGCCGACGACGCCGTGCAGGCCGTCACCGCGGTGCGCGGCGTACGGCGCCGGGAGCTGTTCCGCACCGCCGCCGCGGACATCGTCGGCTCCTACGGCACCGAGGCCCAGCCCGTCGAGGCCGACCAGGGTGCCCTGGTGGACCTGGTCGGCGGCGCGGTGTCCGACCTGACGGCGGCGACGCTCGCGGGGACGCTGCGGGCGGTCGTGCGGGCCAAGTGGGGCGACGTCCTGCCCACCCGGTTCGCGATCATCGGCATGGGCCGCTTCGGCGGGCACGAGCTGGGCTACGGCTCCGACGCCGACGTGCTCTTCGTGCACGAGCCCCGCGACGGGGTCGACGAGCGGGAGGCGGGCGACGCCGCCAACAAGGTCGTCGCCGAGATGCGCCGCCTGCTCCAGGTGCCCAGCGCCGACCCGCCGCTGCTGATCGACGCCGACCTGCGGCCCGAGGGCCGGTCCGGGCCCCTGGTGCGGACCCTCAAGTCCTACGAGGCCTACTACCGGCGCTGGTCACTGGGGTGGGAGTCGCACGCCCTGCTGCGGGCCGAGTTCGTCGCCGGCGACGAGGATCTGGGGCGGCGCTTCATCGGGCTGATCGACCCCCTTCGCTACCCGGCGGGCGGGCTCACCGAGGACGCCGTGCGGGAGATCCGGCGGCTCAAGGCCCGTATGGAGTCCGAGCGGCTGCCGCGCGGCGCGGACCCCAAGCTGCACGCCAAACTGGGTCCCGGCGGGCTCTCCGACGTGGAGTGGACCGTGCAGCTGATGCAGCTCCGGCACGGGCACGAGATCGCCGGGCTGCGGACCACGGGGACGCGCACGGCGCTGGCCGCCGCCCGGGACGCCGGGCTCTTCTCGGAGGAGCACACCGCCACGCTCGACGAGGCGTGGGTGCTGGCGACACGGGTCCGCAACGCGGTGATGCTGGTCAGGGGCCGGGCCGGCGACACCTTCCCCACCGACCCGCGCGAGCTGGCGGCCGTCGGCCGCTACCTGGGCCACGGCTCGGGCCACGCGGGCGACATGCTCGACGAGTACCGCCGCACGGCCCGCCGCGCGAGGACGGTGGTGGAGGAGCTGTTCTACACGTAGCGGCTGCCGCCGCGGCCGCCCGCGCCTGCTGCCGGGGCCGTGGGTCGCGCAGCCCGGCGTTGCGGGGTGCCGCTGCGCCCACCCGTGCCGCCCCAGCGGCACGACTGCCCGCAGCTACGCCCGCCCCGGCAACCACACCCTCCGCCGTGCGGCGACCGGCACCACCCGGGGCAACGCGTAAGGCAACCTCCCGTACAGGACGAATGCCATCCCGAACCCGAACGCCAGACACGCCACACCCCCCACCGCGTCCAGCCAGAAGTGGTTCGCCGTGGCCACGATCACCACCAGCGTCAGCGCCGGATACACCAGCCCCAGCACCCGCACCCACGGCACAGAGGCCAGCGCGAAGATCGTCAGCCCGCACCACACCGACCACCCGATGTGCATCGACGGCATCGCGGCGTACTGGTTGGACATGTTCTTCAGGTCCCCCGACGCCATCGACCCCCACGTCTCGTGCACCATCACGGTGTCGATGAAGTGGCCGCCGTTCATCAGCCGGGGCGGGGCGAGCGGATACAGGTAGTAGCCGACCAGGGCGACGCCCGTGGTCGCGAAGAGGACCAGCCGGGTCGCCGCGTAGCGGCCGGGATGGCTGCGGTAGAGCCACACCAGGACACCCAGGGTCACCACGAAGTGCAGCGTGGCGTAGTAGTAGTTCATGCCGACGACGAGCCAAGTGACCGAGTTGACGGCGTGGTTGACGGTCTCCTCGACGGCGATGCCGAGCTGCTGCTCGACGCGCCAGATCCAGTCGGCGTTGCGCAGCGCCGCCGTCCGCTGTTCCGGCACCGCGTTGCGGACGAGGGAGTACGTCCAGTAACTGAGCGCGATCAGCAGGATCTCGAACCAGAGGCGGGGCCGGCGCGGGGCACGGAGCCGGCGCAGGGGGCCCTTCCCCGTCGTCTCGGTGACGGGGCGCGGAACGTCGTCCTCCAGGCGTTCCCGAGTCCTCATGATCGCGTCACCCATAGGCATGAAGTCTGCCAGAAAAGCCGTCTTCCACCGATCATCCCGCAGGCCGGCCCGACCCGCATCCGCCCAGGAGCCGGCACCCGGAGGAGGGTCGGGGCAGGATCAGGGCCGGACGCGCTCGCCGGGCGCCGACGCCGTCGAGCCGCGCACCACCAACTCGGGCATGAACACGAACTCGCTGTGAGGGGCGGGCGTCCCGCCGATCTCCTCGAGCAGCGTGCGCACCGCCGCCTGACCCATCGCCGGGACCGGCTTGCGGACCGTGGTCAGCGGCGGGTCGGTGAAGGCGATCAGCGGCGAGTCGTCGAAGCCGACCACCGAGACGTCCTTGGGCACGTCCAGGCCCAGCTGCCGGGCCGCGCGTATCGCGCCCAGCGCCATCATGTCGCTGGCGCACACCACCGCCGTGCAGTCCCGCCCGATGAGCGCCGAGGCCGCCGCCTGGCCGCCCTCCAGGGTGTACAGCGAGTGCTGGACCAGCTCCTTCTCCACGGTCTCGGCGGCCAGGCCCAACTGTTCCTGGACGGTGCGCACGAACCCCTCGATCTTGCGCTGCACCGGCACGAACCGCTTCGGCCCGAGGGCCAGTCCGATCCGGGTGTGGCCGAGCGAGACGAGATGCGTGACCGCGAGGCTCATCGCCGCCCGGTCGTCGGGGGAGATGAACGGCGCCTGCACCTGCGACGAGAAGCCGTCGACGAGGACGAACGGCACGCCCTGCGCGCGCAGCCGCTCGTAGCGCTGCATGTCGGCGGTGGTGTCGGCGTGCAGTCCCGAGACGTAGATGATGCCGGCGACCCCGCGGTCGACCAGCATCTCGGTCAGCTCGTCCTCCGTGGAACCGCCCGGCGTCTGGGTGGCGAGGACCGGCGTGTAGCCCTGCCGGGTCAGCGCCTGGCCGATGACCTGGGCCAGCGCCGGGAATATCGGGTTCTCCAGCTCCGGGGTGATCAGACCGACCAGGCCCTCGCTGCGCTGCCGCAGCCGCACCGGGCGCTCGTAGCCCAGCACGTCGAGGGCGGCGAGCACGGACTGGCGGGTGGTGGCGGCGACGCCCGGCTTCCCGTTGAGGACGCGGCTGACGGTCGCTTCACTCACTCCCGCCTGGGCGGCGATGTCGGCAAGCCGTGTGGTCACACCGGTGGACTGTACCTGTCGGCCGCCCCCTTGCACACCGATCGCGCGCCGTGGGCGGCCTGTTGGACGGCCCGCCGGACGGCCCGGCGCGGGCTGCTGCGTCATCGCGCTCCCTCGAGAAAGTGGCGGCAAGAGCTTGCAGAGTCTTGCACAACCGGCCCGATACCGCTCGGGCCCCGTAAACAAGCGTCTCATGACGGTCGCCGAGAGGTCACGCCCGGATAACTTCGGAGATCTCTTGCACATTTTTGCTGCAAGACCTTTCGCCGGGCTTTCAACGCTGTTACGTTCACGTCGCCCGACGGCAGCAAGGACGCGGTCGGCGGTCGGCAGGAGCGGCGGACGGGCCCGCACCCTGCACCACACGGGCTTTCACCCTCAAGGAGAACTCATGCGGCGTGGCATAGCGGCCACCGCGCTGGTGGCGTCCCTCGCCCTGGCGGCGACGGCGTGCGGCGGGGACGGCGACAGCGACAGCGAGTCGGGCGGACCGGTCACCATCACTTACTGGGACACCTCCAACGCGACCAACGAGGCGCCGACCTACAAGGCCCTGGTCAAGGATTTCGAGGCCGCCAACAAGGGCGTCAAGGTCAACTTCGTCAACGTGCCCTTCGACCAGGCGCAGAACAAGTTCGACACCGCCGCCGGTTCCAAGGGTGCCCCGGACGTGCTGCGCTCCGAGGTCGGCTGGACGCCCGCCTTCGCCAAGAAGGGCTTCTTCCTGCCGCTGGACGGCACCGAGGCCCTCGCCGAGCAGGACAAGTTCCAGCCCAACCTGATCGAGCAGGCCAAGTACGAGGGCAAGACCTACGGCGTGCCGCTGGTCACCGACACCCTCGCCTTCGTCTACAACAAGGAACTGTTCAAGAAGGCCGGCGTCGAGGCTCCCAAGACCTGGGACGACCTGAAGAAGGCCGCCGCCACCATCAAGGACAAGACCGGCGCCGACGGCTACTGGGCCTCCACGGCCGGTTACTACGCGCAGCCGTTCCTCTACGGCGAGGGCACCGACACGGTCGACGCCGACGCCAAGAAGGTCACCGTCAACTCGCCCGAGGCCAAGAAGGCCTACGGCACCTGGCTGAGCCTCTTCGACGGCAAGGGCCTGCACAAGGCCGACACCACCGCGGACGCCTACGCCCACATCCAGGAGGCGTTCGTCAGCGGCAAGGTCGCCTCGATCATCCAGGGCCCGTGGGAGATCACCAACTTCTACAAGGGCTCGGCGTTCAAGGACAAGAACAACCTCGGCATCGCCACCGTCCCGGCCGGCTCCGCGGGCAAGGCGGGCGCCCCGACCGGCGGCCACAACCTGTCGGTCTACGCCGGATCGGACAAGGCCCACCAGGAGGCGGCGCTGAAGTTCGTGAAGTTCATGACCTCGGCGAAGTCCCAGGAGACCGTCGCCCTGAAGAACTCCACGCTGCCGACCCGCGACGACGCCTACACCGACAAGGTCAAGGCCGACCCGGGCATCGCCGGCTTCCAGACGGTCCTGCCCGCCGCCCAGCCGCGCCCGGCGCTGCCCGAGTACAGCTCGCTGTGGACGCCGCTGGACGACGAACTGCCGCAGATCGCCGGCGGCAAGAAGTCCCTGGACGAGGGCCTGGGCGACGCCGAGACCGCGATCGCCAAGCTGGTGCCGGACTTCAGCAAGTGAGTCCGCGTGGCCGCCGGGTCCCCACCGTCAGGGGAGGGACCCGGCGGCCACCGGCCGTGCGCCGCACCCTGATCCTCCGATCCTCCCGATGACCGCTCCCGAAGGTGTCGAACCATGACAGTCGCCATCGACCGCGCGACCGGCAAGCGCCGCGGTGACCGCAGCCCGCGGCCCGGCCTCGGCCGGCGTCTGAAAGACGGCTACCAGAAGCACTGGTACGCCTACGCCATGATCGCGCCGGTGGCCGTCGTGATCGGCGTCCTCGTGCTGTACCCGCTGGGCTACGGCCTCTACCTCACCCTCACCGACGCCAACAGCCTCAACAGCGCCCGCACCATCGGCGTCAACGAGATCGCGGCCACCTACAAGTTCGTCGGCCTGGACAACTACGCCGACATCCTGTGGGGCCCGACGGCCTACGACCGCTTCTGGTCGCACTTCATCTGGACCATCGTGTGGACGGCCGTCTGCGTCGGCCTGCACTTCTTCATCGGCCTCGGGCTCGCCCTGCTGCTCAACCAGAAGCTGCGCGGCCGCACCCTCTACCGGCTGATCCTCGTCCTGCCCTGGGCCGTGCCCACCTTCGTCACCGTCTTCGGCTGGCGCTTCATGCTCGCCGACGCGGGCATCGTCAACTCCGCCCTGGACTGGCTGCACCTGCCGACGCCCGCGTGGCTCGAGGACACCTTCTGGCAGCGCTTCTCCGCGATCATGGTCAACACCTGGTGCGGTGTGCCGTTCATGATGGTCTCGCTCCTCGGCGGCCTCCAGTCCATCGACAACAGCCTCTACGAGGCCTCCGAGATGGACGGCGCCAACGCCTGGCAGCGCTTCCGCTACGTCACGCTCCCCGGTCTGCGCTCGGTCAGCTCCACGGTCGTCCTGCTCGGCATCATCTGGACCTTCAACCAGTTCGCCGTGATCTTCCTGCTGTTCGGCAACACCGCCCCCGACGCGCAGATCCTCGTCACCTGGGCGTACCAGCTCGGCTTCGGACAGCAGCCGCGCGACTTCGCGCAGTCCGCGGCCTACGGCATCCTGCTGCTGGCCATCCTGATCGTCTTCACCTCCTTCTACCGCCGCTGGCTGAACCGCAATGAGCAGCAGCTCGCGAACTGAGGCAGGAGCCGCCATGAGTACAAGCACCGCGCCCACCAAGGCCCCCGCCGAGCAGGTCACCGCGTCCACCGCGCCGCCGCGCAAGGTGCGCCGCCGCGGCGAACGCAGCCGCGCCGCGTCCCTCGCCTCGCACGGCGTCCTGACCCTCGCGAGCCTCGTCGCGCTCTTCCCGGTGGCCTGGCTGGTCTTCCTCTCCCTCGGCCCGGACAAGAACGACTACCTGCACCCCGGCCGCATCTGGTCGAAGATGACCTTCGACAACTACGCGTTCGTGCTCCAGGACACCAACTTCTTCGACTGGCTGAAGAGCTCGCTGCTCGTCTCGCTGGGCACCACCGTCATCGGCGTGCTGGTCGCCGCGACGACCGGCTACGCCGTCTCGCGGATGCGCTTCCCCGGCTACCGGAAGCTCATGTGGGTCCTGCTGGTCACCCAGATGTTCCCCATCGCCGTCCTGATCGTGCCGATGTACCAGCTCCTGTCGAAGCTCCAGCTCATCGACAGCTACCTCGGCCTGATCCTCGTCTACTGCTCGACCGCGGTGCCGTACTGCGCCTGGCTGCTCAAGGGCTACTTCGACACCATCCCGTTCGAGATCGACGAGGCGGGGCGGGTGGACGGGCTGAGCCCGTTCGGCACCTTCTTCCGGCTGATCCTGCCGCTGGCCCGGCCGGGCCTCGCGGTCGCCGGCTTCTACAGCTTCATCACCGCGTTCGGCGAGGTCGCCTTCGCCTCGACGTTCATGCTGAGCGACACGAAGTACACCTTCGCCGTCGGACTGCAGAGCTTCGTCAGCGAGCACGACGCGCAGCGCAACCTGATGGCGGCCACCGCCGTGCTCGTCGCGATACCCGTCTCCGCGTTCTTCTACCTCGTGCAGAAGAACCTGGTGACCGGCCTCACCGCGGGCGGCACGAAGGGCTGACCGCCCGCCCCGGAAAACGTCCGGCCGCGGTGCCCATCCGACCCCGCTGCACCGCGGCCGGCCGCCCCTTCCGCCACCGACGCCCCGACTCCGTTCCGCTCCGCTCCGCTACGTACCAAGGACGACATGAGCCAGCAGCCTTCCGCCGCACCGGCCCCCACCTCCGCCGTCGCCACCGTCTCCGAGCGCCACGACTGGTGGCGGGACGCGGTCATCTACCAGGTGTACCCGCGCAGCTTCGCCGACAGCAACGGCGACGGCATGGGCGACCTGGAGGGTGTCCGCACCCGCCTGCCCTACCTGCGCGACCTGGGCGTGGACGCCGTGTGGCTCAGCCCCTTCTACGCCTCCCCGCAGGCCGACGCCGGCTACGACGTCGCCGACTACCGCGCCGTCGACCCCATGTTCGGCACCCTCCTCGACGCCGACGCGCTGATCCGCGACGCCCACGCGCTGGGCCTGCGCATCATCGTCGATCTGGTGCCGAACCACTCCTCCGACCAGTACGAGTGGTTCAGGCGCGCCCTCGCCGAGGGTCCCGGCTCCCCCTCTCGGGACCGCTACCACTTCCGCCCCGGCAAGGGGAAGAACGGCGAACTGCCCCCCAACGACTGGGAGTCCATCTTCGGCGGCCCCGCCTGGACCCGGGTCACCGAGCCGGACGGCACGCCGGGGGAGTGGTACCTGCACCTGTTCGCGCCCGAGCAGCCCGACTTCAACTGGGAGCACCCGGCCGTCGGCGACGAGTTCCGCTCCATCCTGCGGTTCTGGCTGGACATGGGCGTGGACGGCTTCCGCATCGACGTCGCCCACGGCATGGTGAAGGCCGAGGGCCTGCCCGACCTGGGATCCCACGAGCAGCTGAAGCTGCTGGGCAACGATGTCATGCCGTTCTTCGACCAGGACGGCGTGCACGCCATCTACCGGCAGTGGCGCCGCATCCTCGACGAGTACAGCGGACAGCGCATCTTCGTCGCCGAGGCCTGGACCCCCACCGTCGAGCGCACCGCCAAGTACGTCCGCCCCGACGAGCTGCACCAAGCGTTCAACTTCCAGTACCTGGGCACCCACTGGGACGCCGAGGAACTGCGCACGGTCATCGACCGCACCCTGGACGCCATGCGCCCCGTCGGCGCCCCCGCCACCTGGGTCCTGTCCAACCACGACGTCACCCGGCACGCCACCCGCTTCGCCAACCCGGCGGGCCTCGGCACCCAGATCCGCCTGGCCGGCGACCGCGCCCTGGGCCTGCGCCGCGCGCGCGCCGCCACCCTCCTCATGCTGGCCCTGCCCGGCTCGGCCTACGTCTACCAGGGCGAGGAGCTGGGCCTCCCCGACGTCGTCGACCTGCCCGACGAGGTCCGCCAGGACCCGGCCTACTTCCGCGGCGCGGGCCAGGACGGCTTCCGCGACGGCTGCCGGGTGCCGATCCCGTGGACCCGCGAGGGCTCCTCGTACGGCTTCGGCGACGGCGGCAGCTGGCTGCCGCAGCCGACCGGCTGGGGCGAGCTGAGCGTCGAGGCGCAGACCGGCGAGCCCGGCTCGACCCTGGAGCTGTACCGCGAGGCCCTGGCCGTCCGCCGCGCCACCGCCGACCTCGGCGCGGGCGACGCGGTCGAGTGGCTGCGCGCCCCCGAGGGCGTCGTCGCCTTCCGGCGCGGCGAGTTCGTGTGCGTCGCCAACACCACCGGCGAGTCGGTCGCGATGCCCGCGTACGGGCGCGTCCTGCTGGCCAGCGGCGAGATCACCGAGGCGGCCGGCGAGGCCAAGGTCCCGTCCGACACGACGGTGTGGTGGACCCGGGCCTGACGCTCCCTCCGGACCACCGAAGGGCCCGCCACTCCCACCCGGGAGCGGCGGGCCCTTCGCCCCTGCTCACGGCCGGTTCGCGCTCCGCCGGTTCACCTCGCGCACCCGGGCGTCGTCGCTCGCGAGCGAGACGCTGTCCAGTCCCCATGACGGCAGGCGTACGCCCACGTCGTCCAGCGCGAGGGAGAGTTCGTCCCGGGCGGCCCCGGCGTCCTGAATCGCGGCTGCCCGCCTCCTGCGTTCCACGCTACGCTCACCAGGGGTAATGGTCTTCGTGGCTCCCCTCGATCTCCTCCGCCGTGCACCACGGCTGCCCTCGCGTCCGCAGCGGACGTCGCCTACTTGGAGGGGGACCACTCAGGCGAACTGGTGGAGGACCGGGCCATGGTCGCCCGTCACTCCAAGGAGCCCGAGCGCGGCTTTGACTTGCTCGAACACGGCAACGGCAGTGAAGGGACACGGACGTGCGCGCACGGGGCATCAACTACGACACGGGGTTCCTCCCAGGGGAAGACCTCTCCCGCAAGAGCTTCACCCCTGAGACGGTCCGGCACGACATGGCGGTGATCTCCGGAGACCTCCACTGTGACGCCGTTCGTATCTCGGGACGAGAGCCCGAACGGTTGAGCGTCGCTGCAAGGCACGCTGCGGACAACGGCCTTGAGGTCTGGTTCGCCCCCTTTCCCGTGGACCTTCCCCGCGACCAGTTGCTCCCGTTCTTCGCCGACTGCGCAGCCCGGGCCGAAGCCGTACGGGAGGCCGGCGCCGAAGTGGTGTTCGTCGCCGGCTGCGAGATCAGCGCGTTCTGCGGCGGTTTCCTCCCGGGCGACACCTACGGCGACCGCCTGCGGGCCATGGCCGACGCCGACATGGAGTGGTGGTCCTCCCTCGGACCGGTGCAAGAACGCCTCAACGACTTCCTCGCCCAGATCGCCGCGACCGTCCGTACGCACTTCGGAGGGAAGGTCACCTATGCCTCGGCTCCCTGGGAGTTCGTCGACTGGGAGGCGTTCGACCTCGTAGGCATCGACGCCTACCGGGCCGCCTACAACGCCGACAGCTTCCGTGACGAGCTGCGTGGGCACCTCGCCCACGGCAAACCCGTCGCGGTGACCGAGTACGGAACCTGTGCGTACCGGGGCGCGGGAGAACGAGGCGGCATGGCCTGGCAGGTGCCGCACGGCGCGGTCCCGGACGACGACGAGCAGGGGCGCTACCTCACCGAATTGCTGGACGTCTTCGAGGAGGAAGGCGTGGACACCGCGCTCTGGTTCACCTTCGCCGGTTACAGCAGGCCCGGGGAGCAGGACCTTGGCTCCTACGGCGTCGTCCGGATGCTCGACGAGAGGCGCTGGGAACCGAAGAAGGTGTTCCACTCGATGGCAGCCAGATACCAACGCGGTTGACATACCAAGACCTCCAGCCTTGGCAGCACCCCCGCCTGGTGAAATTTCTTGCCGCCTCTTTCACAACCCTTGCTGCAACCCTTGCGGCAGCGCTACCGTCTCGCCGGGGTCGGACCCGAACGAGCCGTACTCGCAAGGAGCTCACGCCTGTGATACCGAGATGGCCGGTGCCTGTCGCGCGCCGTACCGCACGAGTGAGACGGGTCGCGGGCGTCACCGTGACCGCGCTCGCCGCCGCCCTGCTTCCCCCGCTCGCCGCGCGGGCCGACGCCCCGCCCGCGCCCCCGTCCGACGCGAAGCTGGCGAAGACCGCCGCACGCCACGACCTGACGCGTGAGCAGTTCTACTTCGTCCTGCCGGACCGTTTCGCCAACGGCGACACGCGCAACGACAAGGGCGGCCTGACCGGCACCCGGCTCGCCACCGGCTACGACCCCACCGACAAGGGCTTCTACCAGGGCGGCGACCTCAAGGGCCTGACCGAGAAGCTCGACTACATCAAGGGTCTGGGCACCACCTCCATCTGGATGGCGCCCATCTTCAAGAACCAGCCCGTGCAGGGCACCGGCAAGGACGCCTCGGCCGGCTACCACGGCTACTGGATCACCGACTTCACCCAGGTCGACCCGCACTTCGGCACCAACCAGGACCTGAAGAACCTCATCTCCAAGGCCCACGCCAAGGGCATGAAGGTCTTCTTCGACGTCATCACCAACCACACCGCCGACGTCGTCGACTACGAGGAGAAGTCCTACGACTACCTCTCCAAGGGCGCCTTCCCGTACCTGACCAAGGACGGAAAGCCCTTCGACGACGCCGACTACGCGGACGGCAAGCGCCGCTTCCCCCGCGTGGGCCCCGGCTCCTTCCCGCGCACCCCGACGGTCCCGGCCGCCAAGAAGAACCTCAAGGTCCCGTCCTGGCTCAACGACCCGGCGTTGTACCACAACCGGGGCGACTCCACCTGGGCCGGCGAGTCGGCCACCTACGGCGACTTCTCCGGCCTCGACGACCTGTGGACCGAACGTCCCGAGGTCGTCAGCGGCATGGAGAAGATCTACCAGCGGTGGGTCAAGGACTTCGCCATCGACGGCTTCCGGATCGACACCGTGAAGCACGTCAACATGGAGTTCTGGACCCAGTGGGCGACCGCGCTGGACGCCTACGCCGCCAAGAAGGGCCGCGACGACTTCTTCATGTTCGGCGAGGTCTACTCCGCCGACACCTCCGTCACCGCGCCCTACGTCACCGAGGGCCGCCTGGACTCCACCCTGGACTTCCCCTTCCAGGACGCGGCCCGCGCCTACGCCTCCCAGGGCGGCAGTGCCCAGAAGCTCGCCTCCGTATTTGGCGACGACTACAAGTACACGACCGACAAGGCCAACGCGTACGAGCAGGTCACCTTCCTCGGCAACCACGACATGGGCCGCATCGGGACCTTCCTCAAGCAGGACGACCCCGAGGCAACCGACGCCGAACTGCTGAAGAAGGACCGGCTCGCCAACGAGCTGATGTTCCTCAGCCGCGGCAACCCGGTGATCTACTACGGCGACGAGCAGGGCTTCACCGGCGCCGGCGGCGACAAGGACGCCCGCCAGCCGATGTTCGCCTCCCGCACCGCCGACTACCTCGACGACGACCAGCTCGGCACCGACCGCACCCACGCCGAGGCCGCCTACGACACGAGCGCCCCGCTCTACCGGCAGATCAGCGCCCTCGCCAAGCTGCGCAAGGCCAACCCCGCCCTCGCCGACGGCGTCCAGACCGAGCGGTACGCCGCCGAGGGCGCCGGGATCTACGCCTTCTCCCGCACCGACGCGAAGACCGGCACCGAGTACGTCGTCGCCTTCAACAACGCCGACACCGAGAAGAGCGCCACCTTCGCCACCGGCTCGGCGCACATGACCTTCCGCGGCCTCTACGGCACCGACGCCAACGTGAAGTCCGGCGCCGACAAGAAGGTCACCGTCACCGTCCCGGCCGGGTCGGCCGTCGTCCTCAAGGCCGCGGGCAGGCTCGCCCGGCCCGCCGCCGAGCCGACGATCACCCTCCGCGCCCCGGACCCCGGTGCCACCGGCACCGTCGAGCTGGGCGCCGACGTCGCGGGCGGACAGCTCAACCGCGTCGTCTTCGCCGCCCAGACCGGCGACGGCAAGTGGCGCACCCTCGGCACCGCCGACCACGCCCCCTACAAGGTCACCCACACCATCGGCACCGACACCCCCGCCGGTACGGCCCTGCGCTACAAGGCGGTGGTCGTGGACTCGGCGGGCCGCACCGCGAGCGCCACCGCCGCGTCCACCACCGGCACGCCGCCCGCCGAGGAGGTGCCCACCGCCGCCTCCCGCGACTACGCGGTCGTGCACTACAAGCGCGCGGACGGGAACTACGACGACTGGGGCCTGTACGCCTGGGGCGACCTCGCCGACGGCGAGGCGACCACCTGGCCCGAGACCCACCCGTTCACCGGCCGGGACGCCTACGGCGCCTTCGCCCACGTCAAGCTCAAGCCGGGCGCGTCGAACGTCGGCTTCCTCGTCATCGACAAGGACGGCACCAAGGACGTCGCCGCCGACCGCACCATCGACGTCACCGAGACCGGCGAGGTGTGGATCGAGCAGGGCAAGGAGCAGGTCGCCACGGAGCGGCCCGAGTACCCGGCCCAGGACACCACCAAGGCCGTACTGCACTACAAGCGCGCCGACGGCGACTACGACGGCTGGGGCCTGCAGGTCTGGGGCGACGCCGCGAACCCCACCGACTGGGCCAAGCCCCTCCGGCCGGTCAGGACCGACCCCTACGGCGCGGTCTTCGAGGTGCCCCTCACCGAGGGCGCGAGCAGCCTCAGCTACATCGTCCACAAGGGCGACGAGAAGGACCTGCCCACCGACCAGGCCCTCGACCTCAAGGCCGACGGCCACGAGGTGTGGCTGCTGAGCGGCCAGGAGGACTACCTGCTGCCGCAGCCCGCGGGCTCGGCGGCGGCCGTCGACCTCACCACCTCCAAGGCGGTCTGGATCGACCGGAACACCGTGGCCTGGAACGGCTCCGAGGGCGCCGCCTCCACCCAGCTGCTCGCCTCCCGCACCGGCTCCATCGCCGCCGCGGACGGCCGGCTCACCGGCGACGACCAGCAGTGGCTTCGCCTCACGAAGAGCGCGCTCACCGACGCCCAGAAGGCGAAGTTCCCGCACCTGAAGGAGTACACCGCCTGGTCCGTCGATCCGCGCGACCGCGACCGGGTCCGCGAGGCCCTGCGCGGCCAGGTCGTCGCCTCCCAGCGCACCGCCACCGGCGCCCTGCTCGCGGCGACGGGCGTACAGACCGCCGGCGCCCTGGACGACCTGTACGCGGACCGGGCGACCAAGGCCGACCTCGGCCCGGTCTTCCGGCACGGGCGGCCCACCCTCTCCGTGTGGGCGCCGACCGCGCAGGACGTGAAGCTGGAGATCGGCGACCGCACCGTGCGGATGCGCCGCGACGACGCCACCGGCGTCTGGTCCGTCACCGGCCCGAAGTCCTGGAAGGGCAAGGCCTACCGGTACGCCGTCAAGGTGTGGGCGCCCACCGCGGGCGAGGTCGTCACCAACAAGGTCACCGACCCGTACTCCCTCGCCCTGACCACCGACTCCGAGCGCAGCCTCGTCGTCGACCTGGACGACCGCTCCCTCGCCCCGCGCGGCTGGGACCACTACCGCAAGCCCGAGGCCGTCCCGCTGCGGGACGCGCAGATCCAGGAGCTGCACATCCGCGACTTCTCCGTCGCCGACCCGACGGCGGACGCGGACCACCGGGGCACCTACCTCGCCTTCACCGACGAGAAGAGCGACGGCTCCAAGCACCTGCGCGAGCTGGCCGAGGCCGGCACCTCCTACGTGCACCTGCTGCCCGCCTTCGACATCGCCACCATCCCCGAGAAGAAGTCCGAGCGGACGACGCCCGACTGCGACCTCGCCGCCTACCCGGCCGACTCCGAGAAGCAGCAGGAGTGCGTGACGAAGGCCGCCGCCAAGGACGCCTTCAACTGGGGCTACGACCCGTACCACTACACGGTCCCCGAGGGCTCCTACGCCACCGACCCGGACGGCACCGGGCGCACCGTCGAGTTCCGGAAGATGGTCAAGGCCCTCAACGACGACGGGCTGCGCGTCGTCATGGACGTCGTCTACAACCACACGGCCGCCAGCGGCCAGGCCGGGATCAGCGTCCTCGACCGGATCGTGCCCGGCTACTACCAGCGGCTGCTCGCCGACGGCTCGGTGGCCAACAGCACCTGCTGCTCGAACACCGCCACCGAGAACGCCATGATGGGCAAGCTCGTCGTCGACTCGGTCGTCACCTGGGCCAAGGAGTACAAGGTCGACGGCTTCCGCTTCGACCTCATGGGCCACCACCCGAAGTCCAACATCCTCGCGGTCCGGAAGGCGCTCGACGAGCTGACCCTCAAGAAGGACGGCGTCGACGGCAAGAAGATCATCCTGTACGGCGAGGGCTGGAACTTCGGCGAGGTCGCCGACGACGCCCGCTTCGTCCAGGCCACCCAGAAGAACATGGCCGGCACCGGCATCGCCACCTTCTCCGACCGGGCCCGCGACGCCGTGCGCGGCGGCGGCCCCTTCGACGAGGACCCCGGCGTGCAGGGCTTCGCCTCCGGCCTCTACACCGACCCCAACTCCTCGACGGCCAACGGCACCGAGGCCGAGCAGAAGGCCCGCCTCCTGCACTACCAGGACCTGATCAAGGTCGGGCTGACCGGCAACCTCGCCGACTACGCCTTCACCGACACCGACGGCAAGGAGGTCAAGGGCTCCGAGGTCGACTACAACGGCGCCCCCGCCGGATACGCGGCGGCACCCGGCGACGCCCTCGCCTACGCCGACGCGCACGACAACGAGTCCCTGTTCGACGCGCTCGCCTTCAAGCTGCCCAAGGACACGTCCGCCGACGACCGGGCCCGCATGCAGGTCCTCGCCATGGCGACCGCCGCCCTCTCGCAGGGCCCGGCGCTCTCCCAGGCGGGCACCGACCTGCTGCGCTCCAAGTCGCTGGACCGCAACTCCTACGACAGCGGCGACTGGTTCAACGCCCTGCACTGGAACTGCGCCGACGGCAACGGCTTCGGCCGGGGACTGCCGCCGGCCGCCGACAACCAGGACAAGTGGTCCTACGCCAAGCCCTTGCTGGGCGCGGTGAGCGTCGGCTGCCCGCAGATCAACGGCGCCTCGGCGGCGTACCGGGATCTGCTGCGGATCCGTACCGGCGAGAAGGACTTCTCCCTCGCCACGGCCGCGCGGGTGCAGTCCCGGCTCTCCTTCCCGCTCTCCGGCGAGGACGAGACACCCGGCGTGATCACCATGCGCCTCGGTGACCTCGTCGTCGTCTTCAACGCCACGCCCGAGCGGCAGGAGCAGCGCGTCGAGGCGGCGGCCGGGACCGGCTACCGGCTGCATCCGGTGCAGTCGGCGGGCGCGGACCCGGTGGTGAAGGACTCGTCGTACACGGCGAAGACCGGCACGTTCACCGTGCCGGCCCGTACGGTCGCCGTCTTCCAGCGGGCCGGCTGACGGCGGGAGGTCTGCGGTTAGGGTGAGCCCTGCTGTCCATGCCAACGGGAGGGCTCATGCCGCAGATCACCGTCGACTACTCCGAGCGGCTCGCCGGCGACTTCGACCGGCCCGCCTTCGCGCGGGCCCTGCACGAGGCCGTCGTCGAGATCGCGGCCGCGAAGCCGCCGGCCTGCAAGACGCAGTTCCGGCGCACCGAGGACACCGTGGTCGGCCCCGACACCGAGGGGCACGCCGTCGTGCACGTCACGCTCGGGCTGCTCGCGGGCCGCACCGACGCGACCAAGGTGCGGCTGACCGAGGCCGTCCTGGAACTGCTGCGGCAGTACGCCAAGCCGGGCGACGGCCTCGCCCTGCACGCCTCCGCCGAGGTCCGCGACCTGGACCCGTCGTACCGGAAGTTCGAGACCGAGTAGGAGGCCCCGCCGGACGGGCGCCGCGCCTCAGGGCAGGTCGCGGCGGCCCAGCCAGGCCGGTCGCACGGGCACCCCGTCCGCGTCCAGCTCGGGCTCCCGCGCCTCGGCGGGGGCGGGCGGGGTAGCCTCCGCCACCGGCTCCGGGGCCGCGTCGGCCTCGGGTTCCGGCTCGGGGATCCTCGGCGCCGCCGAGTCCTCCAGCAGTTCCGCCACCGTGAACCGGGTGACGAAGGACTGCCAGGCGCCGTCCACGACGAGCAGGAAACCGTCCCCGACCCGCAGCAGGCGACGGCGCCGGGGGCTGAGCGGGTGGGTGGGGGAGTAGCTCCGCGCCCGCCGTTCCAGCTCCGCCAGCGCCTCCTGGCGCGACCCCGTGACGTGCCCGACGACCTGGGCCTCCGTGTGCTTGCGCTCCCCGGTGCCCACGGTCGTCTCCACCACCAGGCCCCACGCCGGTACGGCGTTCACCGGGCGGTCAGGGTGACGAGCCGGGCGGCCAGGTCCGCGAAGGGGCCGTCGGCCGGCTCGTCCGCGACGACACGGCGCACGAGGGCGCCCATCTCCTCGTCGTAGGCGGCGCTCACCGCCAGCAGCGCGGCGAAGTCGTGCACGAGCTGCCTCTCCAGCTCGGCACGCGGGACGCGGCGGCCGTCCAGCCAGATCAGCGCCGTCGACTCGGCGAGCGAGACCCAGGAGCGGACCACCAGCTCCAGCCGCGCGGGCGGCTCGGTGACGTCCAGGTGCGACAGGATCTGGACATACGCGGCCTGCCGTACGGAGTCCACGAGCGCGTTGGTCGTCGACGAGCCGACGGCCGGACCGCCGCGCATCAGGGCCGAGAAACCCGGGCCGTGCTCGTCCACGAAGTCGAAGTAGCGGCCCATCACGCGCAGCAGCCGCGCCCCCAGCGGACCCTGCCGCGGCTCCGCGAACCGGGCCGCCAGATCGTCCGCGGCCCGCTGCAACGCGGCCTCGTACAGGCTGAGTTTGCCGGGGAAGTAGTGGTAGACCAGCGGGCGCGAGATCCCGGCGGCCGACGCTATCTCGTCGATGGAGACCTCGTCGGGCGAGCGGCGGCTGAACAGATCGAGCGCGACGCCGATCAACTGCTGCCGCCGCTCCTCGACGCCCATTCTGCGGCGTACCCCGGTAGTCATACGAACACCTTACCGATCGAATCCGGCCCCGAACGGGCCGGACCGGACATCGGTGTTCACATGTCGAGCACCAGCCGCGTACCGCGGCACCGGGACACGCAGATGAGCATCGAGTCGCCGCGTTCCGAGTCGGTCAGCAGCTCGTCCCGGTGGTCGATCTCGCCCTCCAGCACCGTCTGCTGGCAGGTCCCGCACCAGCCCTGCTCGCACGAGTACGGGGTGTTCGGCAGCTCGGCGCGCACGGCGGCCAGCACCGAGGAGTCACCGGGCACGGTCAGCGTGCGCCCGCTGCGGTGCAGCTCCACCTCGAACTCCCCGTCGCCGTCGGCCGTCGTGCGCGGCGCGAACCGCTCCAGGTGCAGTGCGGCGCCGTCGGGGAGGCGCTCCGCCACGGCCGCCATCAGGCCCTCCGGGCCACAGCAGTACACGGCCGTGCCCTCGGGGAGGCCCGCCAGGAAGGCGCCGGGATCGGGCCGCCCGTCCTCGTCCTCGGCGACGACGGTGATCCTCCCGCCGTCCGCGTCCAGCTTCTCGACCTCCTCCAGGAACGGCATCGACGCGCGCGTCCGCCCGCCGTACAGCAGCCGCCACTCCGCGCCCTCCGGCAGCGCCCGCAGCATCGGCAGCACGGGCGTGACGCCGATGCCGCCCGCCACGAACGCGTAGGAGGGGGCGTCGACCAGGGGGAAGCGGTTGCGCGGGCCGCGCACCTCCAGCTCCGTGCCCTCCTGCACCTGCTCGTGCAGCTCGCGCGAGCCGCCCCGCCCGTCCTCGACGAGCCGCGCGGCCACCGTGTACGACGAGGTGTCCTCCGGGTCGCCGCACAGCGAGTACTGCCGTACCAGGCCCGACGGCAGCACCAGGTCCAGGTGCGCGCCCGGCTCCCAGGACGGCAGTCCGGTCCCCTCGAGGCGCAGCAGCACCACCCCGTCGGCCAGCCGCTCGTGCGCGGTCACCAGCAGCGTCAGCGCGCGGGGGCGGGACGGACCGGAGGCGGACGGGCGCGGGGCGGACCTCGTCCGGGGCGGCGAGCCCGACGTCCGGCGCCGCACCGCGCCCGCGCCCACGACGAGCGCGGCGCCGGCCGCGAAGAGCAGGGTCGTCGGCTTCCGCAGCCGTGCCATGAGCGGGACAGGCTTGTTAGACATGGCGTCAATGTACTGAGCGGTAAGTCCGCGGGGAACCCTTCCGCCGATACTTGTTGACGCCGATGTCAGCAAGAATGCCCGGGTGCCGTGGAAGGTGGCTAGCGCAGTCCGCCGATCGTCCGCCCGTCGTCCAGCGTGCCCTTCAGCTCGGCCCGCGCGCCCTGTTCGGCCTTCGCCGTCAGCAGGTTCCCGTCGGCGGAGTCGCTGATACCGCCGGTGGCCTCGATCGACGTCGTGCCCCGGCTGCCCGCGGCCAGCAGGTACCAGTGCCCGCCCTGCGACTTCCACAGCACCCCGGCCAGCACGTGCGGGTCCCGCTCGCCGCAGGCCGGCACGGACTGCGCCTTCGCCGCCACCGCGCCCTGCGCCCCGCCCGGCGTCCGGAACTGGGCCAGCACCCGGGCTCCTCCGCCGCGCCAGGTCTCGGCGCGGGTGCACACCCAGTCCCCCGACCCCGTCCCGTCGGGCAGCGGCTGCGCCGCGAACTCCCAGGCGTTCACCGATCGGACCCCCTGCCCGCGCACCGCGCCCAGCGAACAGGCGTACGGCGCCCAGTCGTCCAGCGCCTTCGTGCCCGAGGCGTCCTTCGCGGAACCGGGGCGCCCGGTGGTCAGGCGGGCCGGCACCAGCTCGCCCAGGTCGGTCACCACCCGGGTGTCCGAACCGTCGGTCAGCTCCAGCACGTTCCACGACGTGCACGCGCCGGACTGCTGCTGCACGGGGCTGGCCAGCGGGGACGTCACACCGCCGGTGAGCGTCAGCTCCCTGGGACCGGCGTCCGGCTCGACCAGATCGCGCGCGGCCACCTCCGTCACCCACGGGGCCGTCAGATAGCGGACGTTCCCGTCGGCCCGGCCCAGGACCACCGCGGTCGCCGTGGTCCGGCCGGCCCCGTCGGTCCGCGCGAAGTCCAGGGCGGCACCGGCGGAACCGTCCTTCGGCTCGGCGTACCGGACGAGGCGCAGACCGTCGTGCAGGATCACCACCCGCGCGTTGTCCACGTTCCCCGCGTACAGCAGCTGGGGCGGACCGGCCGGACCGCCGGTCTGGGTGCCCGGCGTCGCGGACACCCCCACGCTCTCACCGGGCCGGGCCCAGACGGCCAGGGCACGGCGCAGCAGCTCCTCGTCGCCGGTGAGGTCACCACGCGCCGGCCACACCGAGAAGTCCGTGCGCGCGGACGTCTCCCACGCGGCGGGCGCGACCCTGCCGAGCTTGCCGGGGTCGAGGGCCGCCTCGGCCGCCGGGTTCCGCGCGTAGGGCGGGGCGGCGGCACCGTCGGGCCCCCAGCCGTCCCCGGGCAGGCCGAGCAGCGCCGCGCACACCACCAGCGCCGCCCCGGCGACCAGCGCGGCCCTCGTGTGCTGCCGCCGGCGCAGCAGATCGGTCGGCCTGGCCTGCAACGAGCAGGGGTCGAACTCGGGGGAGTCCAGCAGCCCGTACTGCCCCGGCACCCCGTCGGCCTCCCGCAGCGCGGCGTCCGCGTCGGAGACGCCCGCGGCACGCAGCACCTGGCGCACCCCGTCCTCGGACAGCCGCTCCAGACCGCGCAGCGCGTACGCCGCCCGGCCAGGACCGGAGAGCGCGGACAGCCGCTGGTCCAGGGCCAGTTCGTCGGCGCCGCCCGAGCGCGGGAAGAGCTTGAGCCCCCGTACCTGCGGCAGCAGCGGCGGCAGCTGGGACCGCCGGGGCCACGCCCGCCGCCGCAGCGGAAGCCCCGCTTCCAGCGCCGTACGCACCACCCGCAGCCGGACCAGCGCGTACCCGGGGTCGACCGGGCGGCCGGTGGACTGGGCCGGGATCACCGGGGTCGTCGTCCGGTTCCGGGGCAGGGCGCGCTGGGCCAGGGCGTGCGCGGTCAGGACACGGCGGCCCCGGCCCAGGCCCGGCGGCAGCACCAGATAGGCCAGCCGGGCCAGGCGCGGATAGTGCTCGACGAGCGCGGCCTCGGCCTGCTCGACGTCGACGACCGGGTCGGCCGAGGAGGCGGAGGACGGTGCGGGGCGCGGGGCGACATCCTGTGGCTGCACGTTCAGCAGAACGAGCGAACGGGGCGATGGTCACCGTCCGGCCGCGCCGGACGAGGGCGCGCTACTCCTCCTCCGGCTCCACCAGGAGCCGCGCGTAGTTGGCCATCGACCGCTGGTACCGGGGGAGATGGGGCGCCAGCGCGCCGAGCACCAGGGACAGACCCTCGCGGTCGCGGCCCATGCTCGACAGGCAGAGCGCGAGACACGCGCGCACGGCGTCGTCCAACTCGTCCGACGGCGCCAGCAGTTCCGGCGAGAGCAGCTTCACGCCCTCCTCCGGGTGCCCGGTGTTGCGCAGGGAGCTGGAGAGCTGGATCTTCGCCCGGCGCCCCTTGTACTGGCTGACCTCGCCGAGCCCGCCCTCCAGTGCCTCCCGGTACAGCGGCACGGCCCGGTCGGAGTGGCCGGTGGAGTCCCAGGCGCAGGCCCGCTCGAACAGGCCGCGGGGGTCGCCCGCGGGCAACTCGTCGGCGAGGGCGTCGACGACCGCCCGGAAGTCGGCGGCGTCCTCCTCGGCGTAGTCGTCGAATGCCGCCCAGGCGGCCGTCACGCGCTCTTCCCAGTCCTGTTCCACCACGCCACTCTCGCACGGCCCCGGCACAAGGGCACCAGCGTTACTGAGTACTTCGCCTCCGGCAGCCGTACCGATGGCGAGAGCCCCTCGCCGGGGCTCCGTGCGGCATGTCGCACCAGCGGACCGGAGGAACACATGAGGCTGACCCGACCACTGCTCGCGCCGGCCGCCCTGGCGGCGGTCCTGGCACTGACGGGCTGCGGCGCCGGCGGGGACGGCGGGGCCGCCGTCCCCGAGACGGCGACCGGCAGCCTGGAACACCTGGCCGCCGAGGCCGAGTGCGCCCCCAACATGCAGACCGACGCCGACACCATCCGCCAGGCCCTCTGCCGCGAGGGCGACGAGAAATACGTCCTCGCCACCTTCGCCACCGACCGCGGCCAGCGCGAGTGGATCAACACCGCCAAGGACTACGGCGGTTACTACCTCGTCGGCCGCAAATGGGTCGCCGTCGGCCACGAGGACGTGGTGGCCGACCTGCGCGGCCGGCTCGGCGGGACCCTGGAGCAGGGCGTCCAGCACGGCGGCGGGCACTCGGCCGGGCACGGCGAGCACGCCGGACACGGCGGCTGACCGGACGCACGGGAACACCAGGAGGGCCGGTGACGGATCCGATCTCCGTCACCGGCCCTCTCCCGGCTCAACGACCCCCCGTCGCTACTGGCAGTCCTCGCCGCGGTTGATGCAGTCGACCACCTCGTTCATCAGGTCCTCGTCCATGACGTTGATGAAGTCGTTGTGATCGGTGATCGGCTTGTGCAACTGCTCCGGGAAGCTGTCCACCGCGTACGGGTTCTGCACCTGGCCGTTCTCGACGGTCGGAGTGGGGATGTCGTACGCGAGGCGGATCTGGAGCTGGGGGACGGCCTGGAAGCCGTTCGCACAGCTGCCGTCCTCCTGGACGAACGCCATGTGGTCCCGGTGGTTGGCGCTGTCGATGTTCTGGCCGTCCCAGCAGCTCTGGAAGTTGACCGTGCGCAGCACCTGGCTGCCGTCGGGGCACAGCGGGTACTTGTCCGTCACCTGGCGGTCCTCGAAGCCGGAGCAGCTCCACGAGGTGTTGGCGTTGGCGTCGCCGTTGGTGAAGGACTTGGCGTCACCGGTGATGATCCGCAGGAACTTCGGCATCGCGACCACGTCGCCCTGCCGGCTGCCGACGAACCTGATCTGGGCCTCGGCCGGCTTGAGGATCTTGCCGATGTTGCCCTCGGCGCCACCGCCCTGGTCGTTCGCGTCGAACTCCTGCGTACCGTCCTGGAGGCGCAGCACCGGCCAGTAGTAGGTGGACTTGTCGCCCTGGTTCTGGCACGAGGTGTCCGCGTTGGCGAGGTCCTCGTCGCTGGAGAAGGCGTCGTTGTCCTGGTTGCCGACGTAGTCGTGCGTGTGGTGCGCGCCGTTGTCGACACCCGGGGCGGCGATCAGGTTGTCGCTGTTGAACAGGTTGTTCTCGTTGACGCCGCAGTCGGTGGTGAAGGTGCCGGTGGAGCCGCCGTCGCCGTCGGCGGCCAGGCCGTTGCGGCTGTCGCGGGTGTTCGGCTGGACGTCGTTGATGTCGACAAAGTCGTCGGCGACCGGGCCCGCGACACCGTTGCCGTTGTCGTCGCCGTCGCCGCCCTGGTTCTGGCCGTCGTCCATCTGGCCGTCACCGTTCTGGCCGCCGCCGTTCTGCATCTGGTCCGCGGGGCGGCCCTGGCACGCGGCCAGCTCGTCCAGGTTGTCGTCGGCCTTGCCGCCGGCCCGGTTGATCTCCAGCTGGATCCGGTCGATGATCGCCTTCCGCCGGTCCTTGAGCGGGCCGAGGATGGAGTTCTGCACGAACTGCGCGTCACCCGCCTGCGCCCGCCGTGTGGTGGCCAGGCGCTGGTAGGCGTTGGTGATCTGGCTGTCCATCGTGGCCAGTTCGCCGTCCACCTCCCCGCGCGCCCGGTCCGGCACGTCCCGGATCTTCTGGCCGACGTCGGGGCAGTCGATCGTCGCCACCTGCGCGGCGGCCGACCGGGTCCGGTTGTGGCCCGAATGATCCTCGTGCGCCGAAGCGTAGAAGTTGGCCCAGACCAGCCCGCCCCCGCCGACCGTCAGGGCCGCCGCCCCGGCAACGATCTTGGTGGCCAGCGGCATACGGCGTTTTCTCGTGTTGCGTCCCATGGAACTCCTCTGAACTTCCTTGCGGAGGCATCGCTTGCGGGGCATCGAGGGCGCCCGACAGGGGTGAAGCGGCTCCCATCCATACGGAAGCCGCTCCGGAGGTGTTCACCCGTAGGGGGAATTGCTGGGTCCCGTGGGACGTGCGGGACCCGAGCGGAGGTCAGCGGCCGCGGTCCAGATACGCGAGAACGGCCAGCACACGGCGGTTGTCGTCGTCCGAGACCTCGAGGCTCAGCTTGGTGAAGATGTTCGCCGTGTGTTTCGCGATCGCCCGCTCCGTGACGACGAGCTTCCCGGCGATCGCCGCGTTGGTCCGGCCCTGCGCCATCAGCTCCAGCACCTCGAGCTCGCGGGGGGTCAGCCGCTCCAGCGGCCGGTCCTCCGCCGCCCGCCGGCTCAGCAACTGCTGGATGACCTGCGGGTCCATCGCCGTACCGCCCGCCGCCACCCGCCGTACGGCGTCGATGAACTGCTCCGCGTCGAACACCCGGTCCTTCAGCAGATACCCCACCCCGCCGCTCCCGTCGGCCAGCAGCTCGCGCGCGTACAGCTGCTCCACGTGCTGGGAGAGGACGAGCACCGGCAGCCCGGGCCGGTCGCGCCGGGCCTGGAGCGCGCACTGAAGGCCCTCGTCGGTGAGCGTGGGCGGCAGCCGGACGTCGACGACGGCGACGTCCGGCTTCAGTTCGGCCAGGGCCCGGGACAGCTCGGGGCCGGTCTCGACGGCCGCGGCGATCTCGAAGTCGTGGGCCTCCAGGAGCCGGACCAGCCCGTCGCGCAGCAGGAACAGGTCTTCGGCTAGGACAACACGCAAGGGATCTCCATGGTGACCATGGTGGGGCCGCCGACGGGCGAGCCGACGGCCAGGACACCGTCGAATGTACCGAGCCGCCGTTCCACCCCGGCCAGGCCCGAACCCGCCCCGATCGAGGCGCCGCCCTTGCCGTTGTCGGTGACGGAGACGCGCAGCCGGCCCTCCTCGTGGTGCATGTCGATCCAGATCCGGTCGGCACCGGAGTGCTTCACGGCGTTGGTGAGGATCTCGCTGACCGCGAAGTACGCGGCCGCCTCCACCGGGGCGTCGGCCCGGCCGGTCAGGTCCACGTCGACCTCCGAGGCGACGGGCAGCCGCAGCGCCAGCGCGCGCACCGCGTCGCCCAGGCCGCGTTCGGCGAGCACCGGCGGGTGGATGCCGCGGACGAGTTCACGCAGCTCGGTCAGGGCGTCGGCGGAGGACCGGCGGGCCTGCGCGAGCAGTTCCCTGGCCTTCGCCGGGTCCTTCTCCAGCAGCGCCTCGATGGTGCCCAGGTCCATGCCCATGGCGACCAGCCGGGCCTGCGCCCCGTCGTGCAGGTCCCGTTCGATGCGGCGCAGCTCGGCGGCGGAGGTGTCGACGGCGTCGCGCCGGGTCTCGGTCAGGACCCGTACCCGCTCGGCCAGTTCGCCCTGGCCCGAGTTGAGCATCGCACTCGTGAGCCGGAAGTGGGCCTGGAGCACGAGCGGGGAGAGCCGTACGGCGGCGACGAGGAGGACGGCGCCCAGGGCGGCGGCGCAGAGCGCGGTTATCTGGCCGGTCACGGGCACGAAGCCGTACCAGTAGGTGTCGTCCCAGGCCCGCCACAGCCCGGCCGCGATCACGAACCCCTCCAGCGCGTAGACCGGCAGCGCGAAGGCCAGCAGCGCGGTGACGAAGCCCGCGGTCATGTCGACCGGGAGCCAGAAGAAGTCCCGCCAGGTCGCGGGGTCACGGAGCATCCCGAAGGTGCGCGTCCACGGGTTGGCGTCCGCGGGCAGCGGCCGGTAGGCCCGCTGGATCCGCACCCCGCCCCACTCGGCGGCGAGCACCCGGCGCCAGTCCGCGAACATCCGCACGCCGGTCAGTACCCAGGGGGTGGTGACGATGCCGATCCCGATCGGGACGAGGGCGACGGACACGAGGGTCAGGCAGAAGCAGACCACCGCGACGGGCAGGGACACGAACGTCAGTGCCAGTCCCCGCACGGCCGACAGCGCCATACCCCGCGTCCGCGTCCGCGTTCGCTCCGGTAGCCGTGCCTGCCGTGTGCCGCTCTTCGTCTCGATGCTCATGGCACCAGTCTCGCCGAGGCGGCGGCGCGGGGCACTGGGCCGGGCACCCCGGTCAGGGGGTGGTGCCAGGTACACCACCGCCGGGTCCGCCGGCGCCGGCCGCGAGGACCTTCGCCTCCGTCTCCGGGTCCAGGCCGACCGGTGGCCGGTCGGGGCGCCGGGGTGCCGTGCCGCCGATGTCCCGCAGCCAGGTCCAGGTGTCGGCCACGGTGTCCTCGACGGGCCGGCACGTGAGCCCCGTCGCCAGGGCCCGCGAGACGTCCGCCGTGTGCAGGGCGTCGTGCAGGTCGCTGCCCGGGGGCGTCCACACCGGCAGCTGCACCCAGGGCTCGACGCCGGCGGCGAGGACCGTCCCGGGGTCGGTCCAGCGCAGCTCCGCCGCGCCGCCCGTGACCGTCGCGCAGGCGTCGAGCAGTCCGCCCATGGTGGTGTGCCCCGGCGGGGAGACCAGGTTGTACGGTCCGCTCAGCTCCCGCTCCACCGCGCCGAGCGTCCAGTCGGCGAGGTCGCGGACGTCGATGTACTGCACGGGCAGGTCGCGCGGGCCCGGTGCGAGGACGGGCCCGCCGCGGGCGACGCGGTCGAGCCACCACGGCAGCCGGCCGATGTTCTCGTACGGGCCGAGGATCAGCCCGGCCCGCACGAGCACCGAGCGGTCCGCGCCGAAGGCGTCCGAGACGGCCAGCTCCCCGCCCCGCTTGTCCCGGGCGTAGTCGCTCTGCCCGGCGTCCGCCGAGGCGCCCTCGACGAGCGGGGCGTCCTCGGCGCACCCGGCGGGCGGGGGCCAGGCGTACACCGAGCGGCTCGACACGTACACGTACCGTCCGGCGCGGTCCCGCAGCAGCCGCGCCGCGTCCCGTACCGCGCGGGGCGCCGCCGACCAGGTGTCGACGACGGCGTCCCACGTGTCCTCGGCCCCGGCCAGGGCGGCGAGCCCGTCGGGGGCGGTGCGGTCGCCGTGCAGTGCCCGCGCTCCGGGCGGCGGGGCGTGCCGTCCGCGGTGCAGGACGGTCACCTCCCAGCCCCGGCCGAGGGCCGCCTCGACCACGGCCCGCCCCACGAATTCCGTACCGCCCAGCACCAGTAGTCTCATGCCGGTCACTGTGCCGGGTGCGGCGGCTGCGGGGAACGGGTCTCTGCCGTCGGCAGACGGACGCGGCGCCTCGACGGGTCCCCGGCTCGGCGGCTCAGTGACTCGATGGCTCCGTGGGTTCCGTGGGTTCAGTGGGTTCCGTGGGCTCAGCGGCCGGTGGGCGGTGTGTACTTGTAGCCGACGCGCCGTACCGTCTGGATCGTCCGCCGGTGCTCCGCGCCGAGCTTCCGGCGCAGCCGCGCCACGTGCACGTCGACGGTGCGGCCGTCGCCCACGTGTCCGTAGCCCCACACCGTGCTGACCAGCTGGTCGCGGGTGTGCACCCGGTGCGGATGGGTGACGAGGTGGGCGAGCAGTTCGAACTCCAGGTAGGTCAGGTCGAGTTCGCGTCCGTCCACGGCGGCGGTGCGGCGTGCGGGGTCGATCCGGACGAGCGGGTTCTCCGCCCGGCCCCCGCTGCGGTCCCGGGCCGGGTCCGAGCCCTGGGCAGGGTCCGAGCCCGGGGCCGTGTCCGGGGCGGGGTTCCGGAACGGCGGCTGCTGGTCGGCGGGGACGAGCACGAGGTAGCCGACCATCGGCGGGTGTCCCGGCAGGGCCGGCAGGGTGTGCGGCGGCGCGGGGAGCCAGGTGGCGCCCGGTGGCAGCAGGCCCGCGACGTCCGGCGCCTCGCCCGGGGCGACGGCGCACAGCCGGTGCCGGTGGCCGGGGGAGTCGGGGAGGGCGGTGGGGGAGTCGAGGGTGACGGTGGACAGGGAACGGGTGGTCGCCATGAGACGTCAGCTCTTTCGCGCGTGAGTTCGTCGGGAGGGGCGACGGGCGCGAGTTCGTGGTCGGGCGCGTCGCGGGACGTACGTCGTGCGCACCGGCGGCAGGCGCGGAAGGCCTGTGAGGTACGGCTTCTAGCGGGCCGGCGCGATCGTCGCGCGGCAACACACCCGGTCGAAGTCGTCGTGCTGACGGGAGGGCCAGAAGGGCTCGAGGTCACGGCGACCCGTCGCTGCGTACTTCCGGAAGCCGGCCATGGGCTCATTGAAGCAGACGGCGGCGGGGGAGAGGAGGGTCCTCTCAGTGCGTGGACGCCGACCGGCCGGAACCAGCCGCCGGACCGGTCAGCCCTCCAGCCGTTTGCGCCAGTTCAGCGGGGTGACGGCGATCGCTCTGCCCGGGTCGCCGTTCCACTCCGTGGACAGTCCGGACCCCGCGAACGCCGCCACGACCTCGTGCCCGACGGCCGTGGTCGTCTCCTCCGCGCCGTCGAAACCGCCGTAGTGCAGCATGAGCCCGTGTCCCTCGGCGGCGGCCTCGGTGCTCTGCCGGTGGAAGAAGACGAAGCCGCGGGCCCCCTCGCGCTCCGCGCCTATCTCCGCGGTGCCGCAGCCGCGGCAGCAGGCGAAGTTCTCCCGGGCGGTGACACCGGCCGCGTCCAGGACCTCGAAGACCCGGGCGAGGCGGTCCGGGTCGGTGGTGTCCCCGCCCCAGGACTCCTGCTCGGCCAGCCGCTCCAACCACAGCCGGTCCACCAACCGCCGGGCCTGGGCGGGGGACACCGGTCGTTCGCCGTACTCGCCACCGACGAGGTAGTCCTCCGCGATCTCGGAGAGCGTCCCGCGGCTGTCGTAGCCGCAGCGGAGCTGCTCGCGCACCCGCCGCTCGACCTGCTCGCGGACCTCGTCCGGCAGGTCGGGGACCCCTTCCTGCGGCGGGACGGCGATCGGCTCCCAGGCCACGCCCGCGTCCCAGCCGGGCTCCTGGCGTGCCCAGCCGGTCAGGAGGTCGGCCACGCGGTGGGGATCGTCGAGGTCGGTACCGAAGAACGCGTCCGCGGCGGCCCGGTACTCCAGCCGGTACTCCCCGCCCTCCTCGTGCCACACCTGCGCGAACACGTCGGGGATGTCCGGTATCCGCTGCACCACCAGGAAGCGGTCGCCGGCATGGCCGATGCGCGTCACCAGCTCCCGCAGCTCGGCCGCCCGAATCCGGGCGTGCTTCTGCCAGTTCTCCGTCTCGACCCTGATGGCCAGGACCCCGTCGATCTCCATGACCCCACCCTCGCACGCGCCACTGACAACGCGGCCCGGGCCGCAGTGGCCCGGGCCGGAGTCGTCAGTGAGGGAGTCGTCAGTGGCGGAGTGGTCAGTGGCTGAGTCGGCCGGTCTCAGACCTGGCCGGCCTTCTCCAGCGCCGCGCAGCAGGTGTCGACGAGCAGACGCGTCACGACGTACGGGTCGACGTTGGCGTTGGGACGACGGTCCTCGATGTAGCCCTTGCCGTCCCTCTCGACCTGCCACGGGATGCGCACCGAGGCGCCGCGGTCGGAGACGCCGTAGGAGTACTCGTTCCACGGGGCGGTCTCGTGCAGGCCGGTGAGGCGGTCGTCGATGCCGGCGCCGTAGTTCTTGACGTGGTCCATCGGCTTGGAGCCCTCACCGAGGGACTCGGCGGCGGTGATGATCGCCTCGTAACCCTCGCGCATCGCCCTGGTGGAGAAGTTGGTGTGCGCGCCCGCGCCGTTCCAGTCGCCCTTGACCGGCTTGGGGTCGAGGGTGGCGGAGACCTCGAAGTCCTCGGCGGTGCGGTAGAGCAGCCAACGGGCCACCCACAGCTGGTCGGAGACCTCCAGCGGCGCCAGCGGACCGACCTGGAACTCCCACTGGCCGGGCATGACCTCGGCGTTGATGCCGGAGATGCCCAGACCGGCCCTGAGGCAGTTGTCCAGGTGCGCCTCGACGACGTCGCGGCCGAAGATCTCGTCCGAGCCGACGCCGCAGTAGTAGCCGCCCTGTGCGGCCGGGAAGCCGCCCTCGGGGAAGCCGAGCGGGCGGGCGCCCTTGAAGAAGGTGTACTCCTGCTCGATGCCGAAGACCGGCTCCTGCGCGGCGAAGCGCTCCGACACCTCGGCCAGTTCGGCGCGGGTGTTGCTGGGGTGCGGCGTCAGGTCCGTGTCCAGGACCTCGCACAGCACCAGGATGTCGTCGCCGCCGCGGATCGGGTCCGGGCAGGAGAAGACCGGCTTGAGCACGCAGTCCGAGGAGTTGCCCGCGGCCTGGTTGGTGGAGGAGCCGTCGAAGCCCCAGAGCGGCAGGGCGTCGAGGCCGGCCGGGGCGTCCGTGATGATCTTCGTCTTGGAACGGAGCTTGGCCGTCGGCTCGGTGCCGTCGATCCAGATGTACTCGGCCTTGAAGGTCACGGGGGCCACATCCTTCGGGTGGTCTCGCCGCACTCGCGGGTGCCGCGGCGCTGGGGCGGCAGGGGCGCCGCGTCTACTGCCGTGCAGCGTGCCAACCGGCGATTTCCCGGCCGTTGCCCGTATGTGAACCCCGTGTTACCCGCGGTCGTTGTGGTCAGGCTCACGTCCGTCGTCCCCGGCCGCCTCCCGGACGCCGGTCAGGAAGCCCCTGATGGCCGCCAACTCCCGCTCGTCGTAACCGCGCAGCAGCTCCACCGCCCGTCCGATCAGCGGTCCGAAGTGGGACCGGCCCAGCGCCACGGCCCGCTCGTCCACCTCGACGGTGACCCTGCGCCGGTCCCGCTCGTCACGCACCCGGCGCACGTGACCGGCCCGCTCCAGCCGGTCGACCAGCGCCGTCGTCCCCGCGGAGTTCAGCCCGAGCGCGGCGCCCAGGTGCCCGGCGGTCACCGCCTCGCCCGCGCGGGCGGCGTCCATGAGCGCGATCAGCGCCCGGACGTCGGTGGGGTGCATGCCGTTGCGCTGCGCGAACCGCGCGCTGTGCGCGCCCAGTTCGACGGTGACCGCGCGCAGGAGATGGACGATCTCCATCTCCGGTTCCTGGTCGGGCATGTGGGCCCCTTCCGGATTCGTCTCGCTCGACAAGTATCTCGTTCACCGAGACAATACCGGGGAGGCAGGAACAGGGAGCAAGCGAAACAGGGGGCACCGCTGATGAGCGCTCGCGGTCCGTACGACGCCGGCCGTTTCCACGACGCCTACGACAAGGACATGGCCAAGTGGCCCACGGGGACCGGGGCGGTGGCCGTCCCCACCCCCTTCGGCGAGACGCACGTCCACGTGACGGGACCGGCCGGTGCCCGCCCCCTCGTCCTGCTGCCGGGCGGCGGCGCGGCGACCTCCGCGTCCTGGTACGCCCAGGCCGCCGAACTGTCCCGCACCCACCGCGTCCACGCCGTCGACCTGATCGGCGCCCCCGGCCGCAGCACCCCGGCCGGCGACCGCCACCCCCGTACGGTCGCCGACCTCACCGGCTGGCTGGACGCTCCCCCACTGCCTTAAGAGCGCGGGAGGTACCCCCACCTCGACGGTCTCGGCATCGCGGAGACCGACCTCGGCGGGCACTCCTACGGCGCCTGGATCGCCCTGCACCACACCCTGCACGCGCCCGAGCGGGTACGCCGCCTGTTCCTCCTGGACCCGACCCAGTGCTTCGCCGGGTTCAAGGCGGCCTACCTGCTGCACGCGCTGCCGATGCTGCTGCGGCCCACGCCCCGCCGGGTCCGCGCCTTCCTGGACTGGGAGACCGGCGCGACCCCGCTCGACGCCGACTGGCTCGCCCTCCAGGAGGCCGCCGTCGGCTTCCCGGAGCGCAGGCCGGTCACCGGACCGCGCCCGGCCCCGGAGGCCCTGCGCGCACTGGACGTGCCGGTCCTGCTGCTCCTGGCCGGGAACAGCAGGACGCACGACGCCGCCGAGGTGGCGGCCCGGGCGCGGACCCTGCTGCCGCACGTGGAGACGGAGGTCCTGCCGGGCGTGTCCCACCACGCGCTGCCCCAGTCCGCGCCGCCCGGCCTCGGCCGCCGCCTCGGCGACTTCCTGGCCGCGCCGGGCGTGCCGGGCGTGCCGGGCGTGTGAGCCTCAGCCGACCTTCTCGATCAGCGCCCGCCGAATCAGGAACTTGCCCTCCTCCCGGACCTGTTCGAACGCCGCGTTGTTGAGCAGCGCGCAGCTTCCCGAGACCGAGTTCACCTCGACGGTCGTGGACTTGCCGTTGTCGAGGTTGGTCACCTTGAGCCTGGTGCCCACCGGGAACTGGTTGCTGGAGGCGGCGGGCGCGCCGCCCTCGCCGGAGAGGGTGACGGTGGACCCGGCGCAGACCTGCTCGTCGGCCTGCGCGGCACCTCCGTCCTGGCCGCCCGCCTGCTCTCCGGCCTGTTCCCCGGCGCCCTGCCCCGCCTCCTGCCCGGCCTGCGGCGGCTGCGCGGCCTGGGAGTCCTGAGCCGACTCCCCCACCGTGCAGCCGGACGCCGCCCGCTTGCGCTCGATCTCCGCGACGACGGCCTCGCGGTTCTCGATCCGGGCCGCGGACTGCGCGTCGGGATGGGCCCGCTGGCCCTCGATGAACCGCTGGTTGTTGCCGAGCGCGGTGGCCAGGCCCTGGCAGACGTTCGAGTCCTGGGCGGCCTTCGTCCGCGCCTGCTGGGTGGGCTGCGCGGCGTTCGACACGTTCGCCATGACGAAGGCGCCGCCGCCCGCCACGGCGGCCGCGCTGACCAGGAGCGCGATCTTCTTCTTCGTACCGAGAGTTCTCCTGCGCGACATGCGCGCCTCCTGAAGAGGTAGGGGAGCGTACGCCGCTATGTACGAGATACCGAACGGACTTGCTCAGCGGTCGCGTCGATGCTCGTACGTAACCTGCGTCACACGCCCCTAACCCTGTTCGTACGCCACCACGTTGTCGTCGACGTACTGGAGCAGGTCCTCCGTCTGCCGGGTGAGGTCCGCCTCCCCGGTCTCCGACCCGTCGCCCCACTGCCCGTTCGCGAACACCACCGACCGTACGGTCGTCAGCCGCCGGAAGACGCCGGCCGACCCGGGCGGCGCCGTCGGCAGTCCGGCTTCGGGCGGCGGGTCGAGCGACACCGTCTGGTACGTCACCGGGTCCATGGAGGCCATGCCGAACACCGTTCCGGCGTCCTCCGCGCGCACGAAGCTCGCCACCGTCACCGACACCTGCGAGCGCCGCTCGGCGTCCGTGAACAGGGCCGTGGTGAGCCGCGAGCAGCCCTGGCCCTGCTCGGCCAGGGCGGCCAGCTCCTGCGACATGCCCTGGGCGCAGTCGGTGGTCGTGGCCAGGTCGACGCGCTCGTACCGGGAGCCGTCCTTCAGGCGTACGGCGGTCTCCGGGAAGGCCTGCTCGGGGCGTATGACCGGCCGCGCGAGCAACGACGGCAGGCCGGAGGGGGCGTCGGAGGGCAGCGTGCCGGTCACCGAGGGGGCGGCGGCGGGCGTCGCGGTCGCCGTGGTGCCCGGCGCGGCGGCCGACGCGGCCGGGTCCTCGTCGTCGCCGCTGTACATCAGTGCGCCGCCTGCGACGGCCGCGACGAGGACGACGCCCGTCACGGCGATCACCACCGGCCCCAGGTGCCGGCCGCGCCCGCGGTGCTGCTCGGCGGGCCAGGGGGCCGGGGCCGCCGAGGTGGCGTGCGGGCCGTACGGGCCGTACTGCTCGGGCGGCGGCTGCTGTCCGTACGGCTGCTGCTGTCCGTACGGTGGGTACTGCCCGTACGGCGTGTGCCGCTGCCCGTGGTGCGGCCCTTGATCATCGTGTGTCATGGCCGCGCAGGGTAACAGCGTGCACCACCCCCAGTCGCGGCGCGCGACAATCCCCGAACTACCGGGACAGAGCGTCCCGAACCGCCTCATCGGTACGGCCCACCACGGCCGTTCCGTCGTCGGCCGTGATGATCGGGCGCTGGATCAGCTTGGGGTGTTCGGCGAGCGCGGTGACCCAGCGGTCGCGTGACGCCTCGTCACGGGGCCAGTCCTTCAGGCCCAGTTCCTTGGCGGCCGCCTCCTGGGTGCGGGTGATGTCCCACGGTTCGAGCCCGAGCCGGGTGAGCACCTCGCGGATCTCGTCCGCGCTCGGGACGTCCTCCAGGTAGCGGCGGACGGTGTAGTCGGCCCCCTCGGCGTCGAGCAGAGTGATCGCGCTGCGGCACTTGGAACAGGCCGGATTGATCCAGATCTCCATGCCGCACACGGTAGCCGGAAGGCGCGGAAACCCGTTCGCCCCGTGTGTCTCAGCGGCCCCGAAAGGCCTTGTGGGCAGGGGCTTTTGTCAGTGGGGGGCGGTAAAATAGAAGCAGTGTTCGAGGGTGTCGCCGGGCGGTCCGGCCGACGCCCTGACCGCGACAGGAGGATGCCCGTGCCCGCTGCCGCACTGAAGCCGAAGCCCACCCAGTCCACCGCCAAGCGGCCCGTCCTGCTCGACCTTCCGTACGAACCCGTGGAGAAGCGTCCGCTGCCGGCCGGCCGCCCCCGCGAGTGGTACGTCACGCACAACCGCCGGCTCAAGGCGATGCGGCTCGCCATCGCCCTGCTGGACTCCGGCGTCTACCTGGCCGACCAGGCGCGCAACGAGCGGATACGGAGCGCTGCCCTGACCATCGGGATTCACCCGCCGTCGGACACCACGTGCCACATGGTGCGGGCGTTGATGCGGTACTCGCGGTGACGCCGGCGCCGGGTGCCGTGACCTTGCGCGGTGCCCGGCGCCGGGTCGAAGGGCGACCCGCTACGCCGACAGCTCCCGTTCCAACGGTGTCCGGAACCTCGGTGTGATCCGGGTCGTGCCCACCCAGGACGACAGGCGTTCCGCCTCAGCGCCGATCGCGGCCTCCGTGTCGCGGCCGACGCCCTCGCGGTCCAGCAGCCGCCAGACGATCTCTCCGTCGGCGCGCTGGGCCCAGCCGCCGATCACGCGGCCGTTCCACCACACCGTCGGGCCGACGTTGCCGCTGCGGTCGAACAGTTTCGGCCGCAGCCCGGGGGCGAGGTACCAGTCCCGCTGCTGCCAGCCCATCGCCGTCGGGTCCAGGGCGGGCAGCAGCGCCGCCCACGGCTCGGCCGGTCCGGCGACCGGGCCGGCGTCTCCGGCGACGACGTACCCCGTGCCCTCGTCCAGTGCCACCGCCTCCGCGCCGATCGCGGTCAGGGCCCGGCGCACCTCCGTCACCCGCCACCCGGTCCACCACTTGAGGTCGTCCTCGGTCGCCGGTCCGCACGCCGCCAGCCGGTGCCGCAGCAGCTCGGCCTGCGCCTCGCCCGGGTCCAGCTCGGGATGCTCGGGCGCCGGTGCCCAGCGGAACTGGCCGGACGTCCACGAACCCAGCGGCCGCCCCCGCACCACCTTGCCCTCCACGCCCAGCACCCTCAGAAGTTGGGTGGAGACGGTGTGCACGCCCTCGTAGCTCTTCCCGGCGGCATAGACGTACTGCTCCTTCAGGCGCGGCTCGTCGCGGGCCAGTTCGGCCGCCGTGGCCTGGCCGCGCCGGGCCAGCGCGGCCAGCGCCGACTCCTCGACCTCCGCCAGCCAGGCGGAGTCCGGGGCTCCCGCCTCCGCCATGTTCTTGAGCAGCCTGGCCCGCTCCCGGGCGGCGACGGTGCGGCCGGTCGAGGCGTGCACGACCGCCGTCAGCTCCGTGGGAAACACGAACACGGTGTGCCGCATGCCGTGCATCCGGACCAGCGTCCCGTCCTCGTACAGGGCCCGCTCCGTCTCGCCCACCGTCTTCGCCGCGTCCGCGAGCCGCGCGCCCACGGCCAGGTGGACCGCCGCCGGGTCCGTGCCGTGCAGTGCGACCAGTGATCCGGCGACCTCCTCCGGGCTCCCCGCCCGCGCGCTCGCCGCCAGCCGCTGCCGCAGGGCCAGCCGGTCCCGCCGCTCCGCCGCCCCGATGTGCCGTCGTCCGCCGTCACCCATGCAGGCCCTCCGCCCGTCCGTCCGCCCGTACGTCCTCGGTGTGCGTTCCCGTGCGTCCTCGGTACGGCCATCCTGCCCGACACCACTGACAGCCGGGGGGCGCGTCGCGGTCAGAGGCCGGGCGCTCCCCACACGGGGAACCAGCGGCCCAGGTCGCCCTCCACCGGCAGTTCGCCCGCGAGCGCCGCCCGGATCCGCAGTTCCAGCGCGTTGTCCCGCTGCCGCCGTTCGCCGGGCAGGGGCGCGAACGGGTAGAACGTGCCGCGCTTGTACAGGTAGACGAGGGCGAGCCGCCGCCCGTCGTCCTGCGCGAAACCGGCCAGGGAACACAGCAGCCGCGGGCCGAAGCCGCCCGCCTCCAAGGTGCTGTTCACCGCGTGCAGGTCGTTCACCAGGAGGGGCAGCTCGTCCGGGGAGCGGTGCGAGACGAGCCAGGAGTAGCCGTAGGAGTCGTGGGTCAGCTCCACCGGGGTCCGGCCGGCGTCCGCGTCCAGCAGGGCGCGGATCTCGCGGTGCGTGCGCTCGAACGCGGCGCCCTCGACCGTCGCGAAGCACACCGCCCCCTGACCGGTCGGCCGGAAGCCGGCCGACGCCTCCAGGCCCACCGCCGCCGAGGGCAGGGCGAAGAGCCGGTCGAGATCGGGCCCCACCGCCCTCGACCGGCCGAGCAGGATGTCCAGCAGTCCCATGCCCTGGTGTCCGTCCTTCCCGCGGCTCCCCGCGTCTCAGGCCCTGCCGGGCGCCGGCGCCTCGCCCAGCTCGGTGGAGATCCGGCCCAGCTGCTCGAGCCGCTGCTCCAAGGTCGGGTGGGTGGCGAAGAACCGGCCGAGGCCGGGGTCGCTGCCGAAGGCCGGAGTGAAGTAGAAGGCGTTGAAGGCCTGCGCCGTGCGCAGGTCCTTGGTCGGGATGCGGGCGATGTCGCCGGTGACCTTCGTGAGGGCCGCCGCCAGGGCCGAGGGGCGTCCGGTGAGCAGGGCCGCGGCCCGGTCGGCCGCCAGCTCCCGGTACCGGGACAGGGCCCGGATCAGCAGGAAGCTGAGCGCGTACACGGCGGCCGAGACACCCATCACGACGGCCAGCACGGCCATCGTGTTCTGGTCCCGGCGCCCGCCGAAGAGCTGAGAGTAGAAGGCGAACCGCACGATCAGTCCCGCGATCACACCCAGGAACGACGCCACCGTGATCACCGCGACGTCCTTGTGCGCCACGTGCGACAGCTCGTGCGCGAGCACGCCCTCCAGCTCCGCGGGCTCCAGCCGCCGCAGCAGCCCACTGGTGACGCAGACCACCGCGTTGTCCGGATTGCGGCCGGTCGCGAACGCGTTCGGCATCTCCGTCTCCGACACCGCGACCACCGGCTTCGGCATGTCGGCCATCGCCGCCAGCCGGTCCACCACTCCGTGCAGCTCCGGATACTCGTCCCGCTCCACGACCCGGCCGCGCATCGCGAACAGCGCGATCCGGTCGGAGAACCAGTACTGCGCCCCCAGCACCAGCGCCACGATCACCACGACCAGCACCCAGGACTTCAGCACCGCGATCAGCGCGGCGACGAAGCCCACGTACAGCAGACCGAGCAGGAACAGCGTGATCCCCATGCGCACGGTCAACCGCCGGTCACTCCGGAAGCGGCTCTGCATCTGTATCACCTCGCAGTCGCACACTCGTCCCGCTGTCCAGTGTGCACCCGGCGTCCCGGAGGCTACTGAGTGCCGGGCGACAACCGCCGGGTGCCCTAGTAGGGCGCCCGGAAGTTGAGGTAGCCCAGCAGCACGATCACCGCCGCCACGCAGCCCAGCACCACGGCCGTGGACACCCACGACGACCGGCGCGCGGAGCGCACGTGCTCGGGGTCGGCGCGGAAGGGGACCGGCCCGGGAGGGTTCTCCTTCCAGCGGGCGGCGAGCATCCGGGCCCGCGCCGAGGGCTCCTTGTGTTCGGCACCGTCGGCCCACCTCAGGTCGTACTCGCGCTCCTCGTCGTCCCGTTCCGGCATCTCCGGCACTCTCCCCGTCCCCCTGACTCGAACAACCGTCTTAGTGGACATGATCCCGGCACGCCCGCGGCCTGTGAAGTGTTTTCGGCCACGCACGGGCCACGAACGACGGCGCCCCCGCCCTCCGCAAGGGAAGGGACGGGGGCGCCGGACGTCGCGGGCCGGGCCCGGTCGGTCACACGTCTCAGTCAGACGTCTCGATCACACGTCTCGATCACACGTCGAAGTACATCTCGAACTCGTGCGGGTGCGGACGCAGCTGGAGCGGGGCGATCTCGTTGGCGCGCTTGAAGTCGATCCACGTCTCGATCAGGTCCGGCGTGAACACGTCGCCCTGGAGGAGGAACTCGTGGTCGGCCTCCAGGCGGTCGAGGACCGCGCCGAGGGAGGTCGGGACCTGCGCCACGTTGGCGTGCTCCTCGGGAGCCAGCTCGTAGAGGTCCTTGTCGATCGGCTCGGCCGGCTCGATCTTGTTCTTGATGCCGTCCAGGCCCGCGAGGAGCAGGGCGGAGAACGCCAGGTACGGGTTGCCGGAGGCGTCCGGGGCGCGGAACTCGACGCGCTTGGCCTTCGGGTTCGAGCCCGTGATCGGGATACGCATCGCGGCCGAGCGGTTGCGCTGCGAGTACACCAGGTTGACCGGCGCCTCGAAGCCCGGCACCAGGCGGTGGTAGGAGTTCACCGTCGGGTTGGTGAAGGCCAGCAGCGACGGGGCGTGCCTGAGGATGCCGCCGATGTAGTAGCGGGCGGTGTCCGACAGGCCGGCGTAGCCCTGCTCGTCGTAGAAGAGCGGCTCGCCGCCCGTCCACAGCGACTGGTGGACGTGCATGCCCGAGCCGTTGTCACCGAAGATCGGCTTCGGCATGAAGGTCGCCGTCTTGCCGTTGCGCCAGGCCACGTTCTTGACGATGTACTTGAAGAGCATCAGGTCGTCGGCGGCGGCGAGCAGCGTGTTGAACCTGTAGTTGATCTCGGCCTGGCCGGCGGTGCCCACCTCGTGGTGCAGGCGCTCCAGCTGGAGGCCGGAGCGCTGGAGCTCCAGGGACATCTCGGCGCGCAGGTCGGCGAAGTGGTCGACCGGCGGGACCGGGAAGTAGCCGCCCTTGTAGCGGACCTTGTAGCCGCGGTTGTCCTCCAGGGCACCGGTGTTCCAGGCGCCGGCCTCGGAGTCGATGTGGTAGAAGGACTCGTTCTCGGCGGTCTTGAAGCGCACCGAGTCGAAGACGTAGAACTCCGCCTCCGGGCCGAAGTACGCCGTGTCGGCGATGCCCGTGGACGCCAGGTACGCCTCGGCCTTCTTCGCCACGTTCCGCGGGTCGCGGGAGTACTGCTCGCCCGTGATCGGGTCGTGGATGAAGAAGTTGATGTTGAGGGTCTTGTCCCGGCGGAACGGGTCGACGCGCGCGGTGGACAGGTCGGGGCGCAGGGACATGTCCGACTCGTGGATGGCCTGGAAGCCGCGGATCGAGGATCCGTCGAAGGCCTGCTCGTCGTCGGGGTCGAACGCCTCGGCGGGCAGCGTGAAGTGCTGCATGACGCCCGGCAGGTCGCAGAACCGGACATCGACGAACTTGACGTCCTCGTCCGCGATGAACTTCTTGACGTCGTCGGCGTTCTGGAACATCCAGCTCCTCCTACTCCCGACCGTCCCGCCGGGTTGGTAGATCGTTCGTGCGGCCAGTGCGGGTGGCACACGCTTCCTCGACCCTAGGGACGGGTGATTTCTCGGGCGTGACCCATTTGTTTCGCAGAAGTTAACCGGCTCCCTCCCCAGCCTAGGCCGGTTCGGGGCGTCACACCCCACCGTCCCCGGTCCGTGTACGGGCGCAGTACCGTGGTCGGGTGGACAACAGGCAAGCAATCGGCTCGTGGCTCTCCGGCCCCCGCGCGGCCATCGAAGAGTCCGGCGCCGATCTCGGATACCGCGGCGAGCAGCTCGGTCTGCCCGAGGAGGGACCGGGCTCGATCGCCCGTCCGGGCAGGCGGCTCGGCGCGCTGGCCGTCGACTGGGCCCTGTGCTCCCTGATCGCATACGGCCTGATCACGGGCAGCTACGGGCAGACGGCGAGCAACTGGGCCCTGCTGATCTTCTTCGTGCTGAGCGTGCTGACCGTCGGCACGATCGGCTTCACCCCCGGCAAGCGCCTCTTCGGCCTGCGGGTCGTGGACCTCGCCACGGGGCGGCCCAGCCCGCTGCGCGCCCTGCTGCGCTCGGTCCTGCTGTGCCTCGCCCTCCCGGCGCTGATCTGGGACCGCGACGGCCGGGGCCTGCACGACCGGCTGGCACGCACCGTGGAAGTCCGCGTCTGACCCGCACGCACCGGACGGTGCCGTTACGACGGCGCCGGTACGACGACGGGGGCGGCCCGAGTGGATCGGGCCGCCCCCGTCGCCGTACCGGCGTCTCGGAGTGCTGCGGGTCAGCGCTGCCTGGGGTTGCCGCCGCGGGGCATCCGCATGCCCTTCGGCATCGGGCCCTTGGGCAGCGGCATGTTGCTCATCAGGTCGCCCAGGGCGCGCAGCCGGTCGTTGGTCACGGTGACCTGCGGGCCGCTCAGCACGCGGGGGAGCTTGAGCATGGTCGTGCGCAGCTTCTTCAGCTCGACCTGGCCCTCGCCGGTGCCCACGACCAGGTCGTGCACGGGGACGTCGGCGACGATGCGGTTCATCTTCTTCTTCTCGGCCGCGAGCAGGGACTTCACCCGGTTCGGGTTGCCCTCCGCGATCAGCACGATGCCGGCCTTGCCGACCGCGCGGTGCACCACGTCCTGGTTGCGGTTCATCGCCACCGCGGGGGTCGTCGTCCAGCCCCGGCCGATGTTGTCCAGTACCGCCGCCGCTGCGCCCGGCTGTCCCTCCATCTGGCCGAAGGCCGCCCGCTCGGCCCGGCGCCCGAAGACGATCGCCGTCGCGAGGAAGGCGAGCAGCAGGCCCAGGATGCCGAGATAGATGGGGTGACCGATCAAGAAACCGATCCCGAGGAGGACACCGAAGACGACGATGCCGACACCCGCGAGCACAAGACCGATCTTCTTGTCGGCCTTGCGGGTCATCTTGTAGGTCAGAGCGATCTGCTTCAGTCGCCCGGGGTTCGCAGCGTCCGCTGCGGGTTCCTTCCTCGCCATGGCACGAAGTCTACGTGCCCCCGAAAGCGCCGACGACGGCAGTGTCCGGCGGGCGGGGAGGCGGGGCGGTCGGGAGCCGGGCTCAGGGGCGGCCGGCGACGGACTGCCGCAGTGCCTGCTCCGTCTCGATCCGGTCCTTGGCGCGGCGGCGGTCCTCGAGGACCGAGTTCCACGCGTTGCGCCGGGCGGTGCGCTGGCCGCCGCTCATCAGCAGCGACTCGACGGCCCGCAGGGCGGTGGTGAACGACGGGATGGCGGTGGCGCGGACGGTGGTGGCACGGACGGCGGTGGGGCGAACGGGCGCGGCCTGCATCGTGGAGGTCCCCCCTCGGTACGGCTCCGGGTACGGAGACGGGTGTACGCGGTGGTGTACGTGCTGTGATTCCAGGGTCACTGATTGGTGTTACCAGGGCGTGACCCGCCGGTCAAACGCACATGAAGCCGCGTTGCCGTGCCCCGGAACGGATGCGCGGCCCCGACCGGTGCCCTCATCAGCGAGGACGGTCGGGGCCGCGACATCTCGGCCATTACTGGCGAGTAGTGACTTGTGCGAGAATTCACACGGTGGCGGACCGGCGCTGCTCCATGGCCATGCCGTAGAGCCGTCCCGCCCGGTACGAGGACCGCACCAGCGGGCCCGACATCACGCCGGAGAAGCCGATCTGCTCGGCCTCCTCCTTCAGCTCCACGAACTCCTGCGGCTTGACCCAGCGCTCCACGGGGTGGTGGCGCACGGACGGGCGCAGGTACTGCGTGATCGTGATCAGCTCGCAGCCGGCCTCGTGCAGCTCCTTCAGCGCCTCGCTGATCTCCTCGCGGGTCTCGCCCATGCCGAGGATCAGGTTCGACTTGGTGACCAGGCCGTAGTCGCGGGCGTCCGTGATGACCTTCAGGGAGCGCTCGTAGCGGAAGCCGGGGCGGATGCGCTTGAAGATCCGCGGGACCGTCTCGACGTTGTGCGCGAAGACCTCGGGGCGGGAGTCGAAGACCTCCCGCAGCAGCTCCGGCACCGCGTTGAAGTCGGGGGCCAGCAGCTCGACCTTGGTGCGGCCGTCGGCGCGCTCCGCGGTCTGCTGGTGGATCTGGCGCACCGTCTCCGCGTACAGCCAGGCGCCGCCGTCGGGGAGGTCGTCGCGGGCGACGCCGGTGATGGTGGCGTAGTTCAGGTCCATCGTGACCACGGACTCGCCGACGCGGCGCGGCTCGTCGCGGTCGAGTGCCTCGGGCTTGCCCGTGTCGATCTGGCAGAAGTCGCAGCGCCGGGTGCACTGGTCGCCGCCGATGAGGAAGGTCGCCTCGCGGTCCTCCCAGCACTCGTAGATGTTGGGACAGCCGGCTTCCTGGCAGACCGTGTGCAGGCCCTCGCTCTTCACCAGGTTCTGCATCTTGGTGTACTCGGGGCCCATTTTCGCCCGGGTCTTGATCCACTCGGGCTTGCGCTCGATGGGGGTCTGGCTGTTGCGGACCTCGAGGCGCAGCATCTTGCGTCCGTCGGGTGCGACTGCGGACACGACCGGCTCCCTAGCGATTGATTCTTCGGCGTTCTTCAGGGTACGCCCGTTGATTTGTTGGTCGGCGTTGGTGCTGGCCTTGCTGGGGGCTGCCGCCCCCAGGCCCCCGCTTCGGCCTGAACGGCCTCGTCCTCAAACGCCGGACGGGCTGGGTTTATGCCCCCGGCACTGGATTCGTGCCGCCGGGCTGGATTTATGCCGCCGGGGCTTTCTCGATCACCCTCGGCTTCAGGTCCGCGTTCTCCAGGATGTCGCGGAGGTGGCGTTCGGCCACCGGGAGGACCTCCTCGATGGTCACGTCGCGGCCGAGTTCGTTGGCCAGGGAGGCGACGCCCGCGTCGCGGATGCCGCAGGGGATGATCTTGTCGAACCACTTGTTGTCGGGGTTCACGTTCAGGGCGAAGCCGTGCATCGTGACGCCCTTGGCGACCCGGATGCCGATGGCGGCGATCTTGCGGTCCTCGCGGCGCTGGCCCGCGTTGGACGGGGCGTACTCGGGGCCGTTGAGGCGGGGGTCGAACTCGTCGTCGGTCAGGCGGGGGTCGAAGTCCAGGGAGAGGCCGCCGAGAACGGGGCGCTGCTCGACCGGATCGCCGAGGACCCAGACGCCGCTGCGGCCCTCCACCCGGGAGGTCTCCAGGCCGAACTCCGCGCAGGTGCGGATCAGGGCCTCCTCCAGGCGGCGGACGTGGGCCACCACGTCGACCGGGCGCGGGAGCTTCTGGACGGGGTAGCCCACCAGCTGGCCCGGGCCGTGCCAGGTGATCTTGCCGCCGCGGTCCACGTCGATCACCGGCGTGCCGTCCAGCGGACGCTCGCTCTCCTCGGTGCGCCGGCCGGCCGTGTAGACCGGCGGGTGTTCGAGGAGCAGCACGGTGTCGGGGACCTCGTCGGCGAACCGCGCGGCGTGCACCCGGCGCTGTTCGTCCCACGCCTCCTGGTAGTCGACGCGTTCGGCACCGAAGCCCATCCGGACGAAGCGCAGCTCACTCACGGCACGTGCCTCCCTGCAAGGTCGTAAGGCACGAAGCGTGCCCACGCCACTGTACGACCGCCCGTGCGTCGTCAGCCGGGCGGGCAATTCTCACACGATCGGATGAATGCAGGGCGAATTGTGCGATCGGGTGCTTACTCTCCGCTACATTCGCGCCGTTCACGAGGCCATAAGGGCTGCTCACAGGCGCTCCGGGCAATCGAACGCCCGGAAGGCAGGAGACCGCACCGCACCATGACGGAACGACCCGCGCAGCGCACCCCCAACCGCCAGCTCGCCGCGCTCATCGCCGAAGCGGGGTTCTCGAACGCGGGTCTCGCGCGTCGCGTCGACCAGCTCGGACTCGAACACGGCCTGGACCTGAGATACGACAAGACGTCCGTCACCCGGTGGCTGCGCGGCCAGCAGCCCCGCGGCACCACCCCGGCCCTGATCGCCGAGGTCTTCACCCGGCGCCTGGGCCGCCGCCTGACCGCCCAGGACCTCGGCCTGGACGCCTGCGCGCCCGTCTACGCGGGCCTGGAGTTCGCCGGCAGCCCGGAGGAGGCGGTCGACATCATCGGCGGGCTGTGGCGCAAGGACTCCGGCAGCCACGCCGAGCTGCGGAAGATCGCCTTCACTCCGGCCGGGCTCGTCGTGCCCAGCCGCGACTGGCTGATCGGCCGCGCCGACGAGAAGGTGGCCCGCACCGAGGTACCCGTGCGCATTCCCGCGCAGGGCCGCCCCGCGACCCCGAGGCTCGCCGTGCCGCTCGACCCGTCCAGGCGCCGGGCCGCCCCGGCCGAGCGCGGCCCGGGCCAGAGGGTCAGCGGCGGCGACCTCGCCGCGCTGCGCTCGGTCGGCGAGCTGTTCCGCAGCCTCGACGACCGGTACGGCGGCGGACACGCCCGCCAGGCCCTGGTGCGCTACCTGGAGCACGAGCTGGAGCCGATGCTGCGCGGCACCTACGGCGAGCAGACCGGCCGCCGCCTCTTCGCCGCCGCGGCCGACCTGACCCGCCTCGCGGGCTGGACCTCGTACGACATCGCCGCGCACGGTCTCGCCCAGCGGTACTTCGTGCAGGCGCTGCGGCTGTCGCAGGCGGCGGCGGACCGGGCGTACGGCTCGTACGTGCTGGTCACCATGAGCCGACAGGCCGTCTACCTGGGCCACGGGCGCGAGGCCGTGCAGCTCGCGCGGGTGGCGCAGCAGGGCGTGGGGACCTCCGCGCCGCCGGTCGTGCAGACGCTGCTGCACGCCGCCGAGGCACGGGCGCACGGCGTGCTCGGGGAGGTGCGGGCGTGCACGGCGGCGCTGGTGCGGGCCGAGCGCGCGATGGAGGCCGCCCGGCCCGGCGACGAGGTGCCGCACTGGGCGCGCTTCTTCGACGAGGCGCAGCTCGCCGACGAGTTCGGGCACTGCCACCGCGACCTCCAGCAGTTCCGCGCCGCCGCCCAGCACGCGGAACGCTCGCTGCAACTGCGCGCCCCCGTCTACGCCCGCAGCCGGCTGTTCTGCCGGGTCGTCCTCGCCACCGCCCGGCTCGGCCTCGGCGAACTCGACCAGGCCTGCCAGCTGGCCGCGGAGGCGGCGGGGCAGGCGGCCGAGATGCGCTCGGTGCGCGCCGCGGAGTACGTCCGCGACTTCGAGCGCCGCCTGGAGCCGTACCGGGACGCGGCCCCGGTCCGGGGGTACCGGGACAAGGTGGCCGCCCTGGGGTAGCGCCCGGACACCGGGCCTAGGCCGCCCGCGCCGGTCCCACCGCCTCCGCCGTGTGCATCGGCCGGCCGGCCCCGAGGTCGGTCAGGATCGCCGCCGAGGCCCGGTGGCCCGAGTGCAGCGCGCCCTGGACGGTGCTGGTGTCGCGGTGGTCGCCGCACACGTACAGCCCCGCCAGCAGCCGCACCGGCCTGCGGGGGTCGTGCGGCGGGCGCATCGCGGGCACCGCCTCGGGCGTGTGGTGCACGGCGAGGGTCTCCCAGCGGGTGGTCGGGGTGCCGTAGAGGCGGGACAGGTGGATGCGTACGGCGGTGTCGAGGTCGGGCGGGGGAGGGCCGAGGACCGTCGACGAGACGAGGGTGCGCCCGGCGGGCGCGCGGGACGGGTCCACCCGGCTGATCTGCGCCGTGTGGGCGACCGGGCCGCCGCGGTCGGCGTCGAGCAGCAGGGACGCGCCGGTCGTCGGCGGTTCGTCGGTGGTGTGGTGGACCACCGTCACCGGGTGGAAGTCCGGCACCCGCAGTCCCGGCAGCAGCTCGGCCGCCGCGCGGGCGTCGGTCGCCACCAGGACGGCCCGGCACCGGATCACGCCGTGCTCCGCGGTGGTCACGGCGTTGGTCGCCACCGAGGTGACGCGCACCCCGGTGTGCACCGTGCCCGGCGGCAGCGAGCGCGCCATGTGCTCCGGCAGGGCCTCCGCGCCGCCCTCCGGCAGGGCGAGGCGCCCGCCAGCGAAGGCGCGCAGCGCGAGGTCCGCGCACCGGCTGGACGTGGTGAGGTCCGGGTCGTACAGCAGGGCGGCGAGCAGCGGACGCAGGAAGCCGTCGATCGTGCGGGCGGGCAGCCCGCGGGCCGCCAGTGCCGTGGCGGCGGGCAGCTCCGGCCGGGCCAGCAGCCGCTCGGCCGGGGTGTGGGCGAGCCGGGCCAGCGCGGCACCGAGCCGGGCCTGGTCGACGGCGGTGCCGAGCGGGGCACCGGCACGGGTGCGGGGCGCGGCGGCCGGCCTGCCGGGCGCGCCGGGCGTGCCGACCGTGCGCCGGGGGGCGGGCATCGAGCGGGGGGCGCTCGCGAGGGCGCGCACCGCATGGAGTGCGCCCCGTGCGCTCCGTACGCCCGCCGGCGCTCCCGCGCGATGGTGACGGCCCTCGCTGTGCAGCAGGACCCCGGGGGCGAAGGGCAGCAGCGCGAGGCCGTCGAGCCCGGGGGTGCGGCGCAGTTCGGGATACGCCGTGGACAGCAGCTGTCCGATTCTGTCGAGCCGGAAACCGTCGACCTTCTCGGTGGCCATCCGGCCGCCCACCGTATGGGCGGCCTCCAGGACCGTGGTCGTCACTCCTGCGCTGGTCAGCCGTTCCGCCGCGGCGAGTCCGGCGATCCCGGCCCCCACGACGACGACGTCCGCCTGGTACGCGGGCTCAAGCACGTGCCCCTCCTCGAGGTTGCGCGGCCGCTGGAGACGTCATGCCCCCAACAGGCTTGAGGAATACCGGAGTTCGACACGAGGTTAGGGTCCGGAACGGTCAGGGGGAGTCGCACGGAGGCGGTACACGGTCGCACGGCGGTCGCATACGGGTGCGACGCGGCGGTCAATCGGTCATGCTTCGGACGCGCTTCGGACGCGATTCGGTCGTGGTCGGTCCCGGTGCGGCCGTGGTCGGTCGCGGTGCGGCCGTGGTCCGGACGCGATCCCGATGCGCATCGGTCGTGACGCGGCCGTCGCTACAGCGCCGCCCGGATCGCCCCGTCGATCTCCGGGAACGCGAAGCGGAAGCCCGACTCCAGGAGGCGGGCCGGGAGGACCCGGGCGCTGCCGAGGACGTCGCCCGCCATCTCGCCGAGCGCCGCCCGCAGCACCGGCGCGGGCACCGCGAACGGCGCCGGACGGTGCAGTACGCGGCCCATGGCCACCGTGACCTCACGGTTCGTCACCGGCCGCGGGGCGGTCAGGTTGAACGGGCCGGACAGGTCGTCCCGGTCCATGAGGTGCCGGATCGCCGCCACCTCGTCGTGCAGCGCCACGAAGGACCAGTACTGCGACCCGTCGCCCAGTCGCCCGCCGAGTCCCGCCCGGAAGAGCGGGAAGAGCCGCCCCCAGGCGCCGCCCCCGCGCGCGACGACCAGTCCGGTGCGCGTGAACACCGTCCGCACGCCCGCCTCCCGGGCCGGGGCCGCCGCGGCCTCCCACTCCACGCACAGGCCCGGCAGGAAGCCCTCCCCGGCGGGCGCGCTCTCGTCCACGGGCCGGTCGCCGGTCTCCCCGTAGTAGCCCATCGCGCTGCCGTTCACGAAGACGCGCGGCGGCCGGTCCATCGAGGCGACGGCCTCCGCGAGCGCCGTCGTGCCGTGCACCCGGCTGCTGCGGATGAGGGTCTTGTACGCGTCGGTCCAGCGGCGGTCGCCCACCCCGGCCCCGGCCAGGTTGACCACGGCGTCGCAGCCCTCAAGGCCGGCCGCGTCCACCCGCCCGTGCTCGGGGTCCCAGCGGACCTCGTCCGCACTCCCGGGCGCGTGCCGCACCAGGCGCACCACCTCGTGGCCGTCCGCGGCCAGGGACCGCGCCAGCGCGCTGCCGATGAGACCGGACGCGCCGGCCACCGCGATGCGGGAACGTCCCCTGCCCAAGCGTCCGTCGTTCATGGGCCCATCCTGCCGGGTGGCCCGGGGAAAACCACGGAACGGTCGCCGCCACCGCGTCGTACAGTGACCGTCATGCCAGCTCCGCACATACGCCCCGCCAGGTCCGAGGACGAGGAACCGCTGCGCCGGATCGACCACGAGACCTGGTCCTACCTGCACGCCGTCTCGCCCCCGCCGGGGCCGGACGAGCCCTTCTTCCGTGACACCTGCGGGCCCGACGCCCACCTGGTCGCCGAACTCGACGGCGCCGTCGTCGGCTACGTCCGGCTCGGCTTCCCCACCCCGCTGGACTCCAACACCCACGTCCGCCAGATCCGCGGCCTCGCCGTCGCGGGCGCGGCCCGGGGACACGGCGTGGGGCGGGCCCTGGTCCGGGCCGCCGTCGAGGACGCCCGGCAGCGAGGCTTCCGCCGGATCACCCTGCGTGTCCTCGGCCACAACACGGCGGCCCGGAAGCTCTACGAGTCCGAGGGCTTCGTCGTCGAGGGCGTACAGCCCGAGGAGTTCCACCTCGACGGCCGGTACGTCGACGACGTGCTGATGGGACAGATGCTGACCGGCCCGGCCGGGGCCGCGCTCACGACGTGACGGGCTCGCCCGTGTCCACCGCCCGCGTGGCGTCCGCGGCGTCGCGCGCCTCGGAGGCCACCTCGGCGGCCGTCAGCACGTAGCCGGTCTCCGCATCGGAGGTGGAACGGGCGAACACCACTCCGTACACCCGGCCGTCGGTGGTCAGCAGGGGTCCGCCCGAGTTGCCGGGGCGGACCGTGGAACGGATCGAGTAGATCTCCCGGGTGACGTTCTCGTCGTTGTAGATGTTCTGGCCGGTGGCGCGGATCCGGTTGGCGACCGTCGCCGCCCGCAGGTCCAGCGCCCCGTCCTGCGGATAGCCCGCGACCACCGCCGCGTCGCCGCGCGAGGCGTCCTCCTCGAACCGCAGCACCGGCGCCCGCAGATCGGGGACGTACAGCACGGCCACGTCCTTGTCCGGGTCGAACAGCACCACCCGCGCCTCGTACGTGGGGCCCACGCCGCCGACCCGGACGCTCGGGGCGTCGATGCCGGCCACCACGTGGGCGTTGGTCATCACGTGCTCCGGCGCGTACACGAAGCCGCTGCCCTCTCGGCCCTGGGCGCCGGCCACGCCCTCCACCTTCACCGTGCTCAGCCTGGCCGCGCGGGTCGCCGCGGGCGTGACGCTGTCGCCCGAGGGCTCGGCGACCTCGGCGGCCGACTCGTTCTCGAACGGGTTGAAGACCTGCGGGAACCCGGCGTCGGCCAGCGCGGTCGTCGCCCGGGAGAACCACGCCGGGGTGGTGTCCGGCATCACCCGCTGCACCGCGCCCAGCACGCTCGAGTCCCGGATCGCCGAGGTGAGCAGGGAGGACGAGGACGCCGCGAGGACGCTCGCCGCCACCCACGCCACGATCAGCGCCGCCGCCGAGTTCGCCACCGCCCCGCCGACCCCGTCGGCCACCCTGAGCGGACCGGCGTCCAGTTCCCGGCGCAGCCGCAGCGCGAGCCGCCCCGCCAGCTCGTGGCCCACCATCGCCGGGAGCAGCACCGTGACCACCGCGACCACCGTCGCCCCGGTCGAGCCCCGCGCGACCAGGTCCATCACCCAAGGCAGCACCCACACGCCGAGCACCGCGCCGCCCACGAAGCCGGCCAGCGACACGCAGCCCGCCACCAGCCCGCGCCGGTACCCGGACGCCGCGTAGGCCAGCACCACCAGCGCCAGCACGATGTCGAGCAGGTCCACGCGAACCGCCTTTCTGCCGGACCCCGGGACCCTCAGTACGTGCCGTACCGGGCCGATGATCAGCCTGAAACGCACGACCGTCCGAAGAGGGGTCGTCCATGCGAGCGAACGTGTGCGGTCTACCGTGGAACGCCGTGCACCGGGACGATGGTTCCACCGGGTGGCACACCACACATCGCGGACAGAGCGGATCCGCCGGACAGTAGGACCATGCCAGTCTTCCGAGGACCGCGCCGGGCCCGGGAGCGCCGTACCTCCCGCACACCCGGCGCCGCCGGTGTCCCGGCCCCGGCCCGGGCGCTGCTCGGCGCCCTGCCCGGGCTGGCCGCCGTCGCCGCGCTCTTCCTGTGCGCGAACGGCGTGCAACGGGCAGCCGACGCACAGACCGCCGACGCCGCCCCGGCCGCCGCCACCGACCGGTACGCCGCGCCCCGGCCCGACATCGTGCCCCGGTCGGTCTGGCTGGGCGACGCCGCCCGCGCCCAGCCCGCCCCCCGCTACGACGACAAGGTCGTCGCCGTCTTCGTCCACCACACGGACACGCCCAACGGCTACGACTGCGCCGACGTGCCGGCCATCCTGCGCGGCGTGTACCAGGGCCAGACGGGCGCCCGGGACTGGGACGACATCGGCTACAACTTCGTGGTCGACCGCTGCGGCACCGTCTACGAGGGCCGCGCCGGGGGCATCGACCGTCCCGTCACCGGCGCCCACACCCAGGGCTTCAACCACCGCACCACCGGGATCGCCGCCCTCGGCACCTACACCGCCGGGGTGCCCGTGCCCGACGAGCTGACCGACGCGATCGCCGCCGTGACCGCCTGGAAGCTCGGCGGGAGCGGCACCGACCCGCGCGGGAAGGCCGTCCTGGTCTCCAGCAACGGCCTCAGCCGGTTCGCCGCGGGCGCCACCGCCACGCTGCCCGCCGTCGCGGGCCACGACGACGGCTACCCGACCAGTTGCCCGGGAGCCGCCCTCACCGCACGCCTCGGCGACATCAGGGACACGGCGGCCCGTCTCCAGGGCCGCGCCTGACCGTCCGGGTCCTCAGTCGGGCCCGAACCTCGCCCACAGGCGGGGCAGGCGCTCGGCGAGGGCCCGGTCGTTCTCGAGGTCGACCGGCGTGCCCAGCGGCTCGGCGGGCGCGGGCGCGATGCCCAGATCGGGGGCGACGGTGCCGGTGAGCTGTTCGTAGGCCTCGTCGGCCGCGTAGCCCAGCTCCTCGCCGTCGCCGTCCAGCTCCTCGTCGAAGTCGTCCAGCAGTTCGGCGAGCGAGTCGGGGTCGTGCACCGCGCCCTCGTAGACCTCACGGCCCTGGCCGATCAGCCAGCACCGGAAGAAGTCGAAGGCGTCGTCGCTCGCCCCGCCGAGCAGCACCCACGCCGCGCCCCACAGGTCCCAGGCGCAGGCGCGGTTGTAGCGGGCCTCGAAGTGGCGGGCGAAGTCGAGCACCAGGTCCGGGTCCATGCCGAGCAGCCGCTCCACGAGCAGGTCGGCCTGGTCCTCGGGATCACCGTCGGCCCGCTGCCGGGCGGCGTCGATCAACTCCCAGAACTCCGTCTCGTCCATCACGGCTCCAGCATCGACCCTGGACGAGAACGCCGCACGCGGAGTACGACGGATCGTTATACGCGCCGCTGCCGCTGCCGCTGCCGCTGCCGCTGCTGCCGCCCCGTAGCTGCGGGCAGTCGTGCCTCCCCCAGTGCCTGAACGGCCTGGGAGGTACCCCCAGGGGCGGCACGGGTGGGCGCAGCGGCACCCCGCACCGCCGGGCTGCGCTCCCACCCCGCGCCCACACCCACGCCGGGCACCCTGCGACGCCGGGCTGCGCTCCTATGCCGGGCCCCGGTGGACTCACCCCCCGTACAACCCCGCCAACCGCCCCGCATCCCGCGCGAAGCGCCCCCGCAGCGCCGCCGGCGCCAACACCTCCACCTCCGGCCCGAGCCCGCGCAGCTGCTCGTGCGCGACCTCCTCCGACTCCACCGGCAGCGTCACCGTCACCCAGCCCTCCGCGTCCGGCGCCCCGGCGGCCTCCAGCGCCTCCCGGGCGGCCGGCGCGTCGACGACGTGCGGCAGCCTCCGTACGCCGTCGGCCGACAGCCGCACCATCACCTCCGCCCGCAGAATCGACCGCGCGAACTCCTCGGCCCGCTCCGCCCAGAACGCGGGCAGGTCGAAGTCCCCGTCCCGCTCGAAGCGCTCCCCGCCCGCCTCCACCGCCGTGAACCGGTCGATGCGGTACACCCGGAAGGACCCGCCGCCCGCCGCCCGTGCCACCCGCGCGCACAGGTACCAGACGCCGGCCTTCAGCACGAGCCCGTACGGCTCCAGCTCCCGCACCACCTCCTCCTCCCCGCGCCGGTAGCGCGCGGCGACGCGCCGGTCGTCCCAGACCGCGTCCGCCACCGCCGGCAGCAGCTCGGGCGTCTCGGGCTCGCGGAACCAGCTGGGCGCGTCGAGGTGGAACCGCTGGGCGGCCGTACGGGAGGCGTCCCGCAGGGAGGGGAGCAGGGCCGCCGACACCTTCAGGCGAGCCGCCGAGGCCGCGTCCTCCAGGCCCATCTCGCGCAGTGCCCCGGGGACCCCCGACAGGAACAGCGCCTCCGCCTCGCCCCGGGCCAGCCCGGTGAGCCGGGTGCGGTAGCCGCCGACCAGGCGGTAGCCCCCGGCCCGCCCCCGCTCCGCGTACACCGGCACGCCCGCCTCCGACAGCGCCTGCGCGTCCCGCGTCACCGTGCGCTCCGACACCTCCAGCTCCCGGGCCAGCTCGGCCGCGGTCATGGCCGGGCGGGACTGGAGGAGCAGCACCATCTTGATGAGGCGGGCAGCACGCATCCCCACATGATGCAGGAGGACGCGGAAGGCCCCCGCCGCGGCGGGGGCCTCCACTCACATCGGCCTCGTGCTCACAGGCCGTAGCGCTCGCGCGCCTCCTTCACGGTCGTCGCCTTGACCTCGCCGCGCCTGGCGAGCTGGGCCAGGGCCGCGACCACGATGGACTCGGCGTCGACGCCGAAGTGGCGGCGGGCGGCGTCACGGGTGTCCGACAGACCGAAGCCGTCGGCACCGAGCGACGAGTAGTCCTGCTCGACCCACTGCGCGATCTGGTCCGGGACCTGCCGCATGTAGTCGGAGACCGCGAGGACCGGACCCTCGGCGCCCTGGAGCGCCCGGCGCACGTACGGCACCCGCTCCTCGCCGCGCAGCAGCGCCGCGTCGGCGTCCATGGCGTCCCGGCGCAGCTCCGTCCAGGAGGTCGCGGACCACACGTCGGCGGCGACGCCCCACTCCTCGGCGAGCAGCCGCTGCGCCTTGAGCGTCCAGTGGATCGCCGTGCCGGAACCGAGCAGCTGGATGCGCGGGGCGTTCGCGGCCGGGGTCAGGCCCGCCGTCTCCGCCGTGTTGAAGCGGTACAGGCCCTTGACGATGCCCTCGTCGATGCCGGACGGCTTGGCCGGCTGCGGCATCGGCTCGTTGTAGACCGTCAGGTAGTAGAAGACGTTCTGGTCCTCGCCCGGGGCCGCCTCGCCGTACATGCGGCGCAGACCGTCCTTGACGATCACCGCGATCTCGTACGCGAACGCCGGGTCGTAGGACAGCGCGGCCGGGTTGGTCGCCGCGATGGCCGGGGAGTGGCCGTCCGCGTGCTGGAGGCCCTCACCGGTCAGCGTGGTGCGGCCGGCGGTGGCGCCCACCAGGAAGCCGCGGCCGAGCTGGTCGCCGAGCTGCCACATCTGGTCGGCCGTGCGCTGCCAGCCGAACATCGAGTAGAAGATGTAGAACGGGATCATCGTCTCGCCGTGCGTCGCGTACGACGTCGAAGCGGCGATGAAGTCGGCCATCGAACCGGCCTCGGTGATCCCCTCGTTGAGGATCTGGCCGTTCTTGGCCTCCTTGTAGTACATCAGCTGGTCGCGGTCGACCGGCTCGTACGTCTGGCCCTTGGGCGAGTAGATGCCCAGCGACGGGAACAGCGACTCCATGCCGAAGGTGCGCGCCTCGTCGGGGACGATCGGCACCCAGCGCTTGCCGGTCTCCTTGTCGCGGACCAGGTCCTTGACCAGGCGGACGAAGGCCATCGTGGTGGCCACGCTCTGCGAACCGGAGCCCTTGTCGAAGGCCGTGAACGCCTTGTCGGCGGGCGCGGGCAGCGGGGCGACCGGGTGCACCCGACGGGCCGGGGCCGGACCGCCGAGGGCGGCGCGGCGCTCCTGGAGGTAGCGGACCTCGGGGGAGTCGGCGCCCGGGTGGGCGTAGGGGACCACGCCGTCGACGAAGGCGCTGTCCGCGATCGGCAGGCCGAGCAGGTCGCGCATGTCCTTGAACTCGTCCACCGAGAGCTTCTTCATCTGGTGGTTGGCGTTCTTGGACGCGAAGCCGGTGCCGAGGGTGTGCCCCTTGACCGTCTGGGCCAGGATCACGGTCGGCGCGCCCTTGTGGGCGAGCGCGGCGCGGTAGGCGGCGTAGACCTTGCGGGACTCGTGACCGCCGCGCGAGAAGTGGAAGCAGTCGAGGATCTTGTCGTCGGACAGCAGCTTCGCCATCTCGGCGAGCTGCGGGTCCTTGTTGAAGAAGTCCTCGCGGATGTAGGCGGCGTCGCGCGTCTGGTACGTCTGCACCTGCGCGTCGGGTACCTCGCGCAGGCGGCGTACGAGCGCGCCGGTGGTGTCGAGCTGGAACAGCTCGTCCCACGCCGTGCCCCACAGCGACTTGATCACGTTCCAGCCGGCGCCGCGGAACTGGGCCTCCAGCTCCTGCACGATCTTGAAGTTGGCGCGGACCGGACCGTCGAGGCGCTGCAGGTTGCAGTTGATGACGAAGGTCAGGTTGTCCAGGCCCTCACGGGAGGCGAGGGTGAGCGCGGTGGTGGACTCCGGCTCGTCCATCTCGCCGTCACCGAGGAACGCCCACACGTGGGAGTTCGTCAGGTCCTTGATGCCGCGGCTGGTCAGGTAGCGGTTGAACCGTGCCTGGTAGATCGCGGAGATCGGGCCGAGGCCCATGGAGACGGTGGGGAACTCCCACAGCCAGGGCAGCCGGCGCGGGTGCGGGTAGGACGGCAGACCGTTGCCGCCGGCCTCGCGGCGGAAGTTGTCCAGCTGCTCCTCGGACAGACGGCCGTCGAGGAAGGCGCGGGCGTAGATGCCGGGGGAGGCGTGGCCCTGGATGTAGAGCTGGTCGCCGGAGCCGTCCCCCTCCTTGCCCTTGAAGAAGTGGTTGAAGCCGGTCTCGTAGAGCCAGGCGGCGGAGGCGAAGGTGGCGATGTGGCCGCCGACGCCGTGCTTGCTGCCGCGGGTCACCATCGCCGCCGCGTTCCAGCGGTTCCAGGCGGTGATCCGCTGCTCCAGCGCCTCGTCGCCGTCCACGGCGGGCTCGGCGGAGGTGGGGATGGTGTTGACGTAGTCCGTCTCGAGGAGCTTCGGCAGCGCGAGGCCGGCGCCCTCGGCGCGCTCCAGTGTGCGGCGCATCAGGTACGCGGCACGGTGCGGCCCGGCCGCCTTGGTGACGGCGTCCAGGGAGGCCTGCCATTCGGCGGTCTCCTCCGGGTCGCGGTCCGGGAGCTGGTCGAGCTCGCTCGGCTGGATGGCTTTGGGGTCGGTCGTCATGTCGCCGCCTTCCTCAGTCGAAGGGGGTTCCCTCATCGGCAAGGGTTCGGGGGTGCCCTAGGTCTTTGGCAGGACAGGGCTGGGCTCCGGTGGGAGTCCAAACGTGACTGTAACTCGCTGATCGATGATCGATCAAAGGGTTGAGGGGCAAAACCTCTTGATCACGAGAAAGTCGGCACGGGGTGCCTCCGACGGTGGCACGGGGTGACCTTGAAGTTGGGGGTTTGTGCAGGTGAGCGCGGTGCGGCTCGGGTGGTTCGGTTGTGTGGCGGGTGCCGCTGCGTCGTGGTTGCTCGCGCAGTTCCCCGCGCCCCTGGAAACGGCTGCGCCGTTCTCCAGGGGCGCGGGGCTGTGTCGATGTGCGGCTCCGCCGCGTGGGCGCGAACGGGGGTCTGGGGGCGGAGCCCCCAGGGACGGGACGGGAAGGGGCGGCGGGGGCGAAGAAGAACTAGGGGCGCGGCGCGCAGCCCAGGACGTGGGACTTGACGATTTCCGGGATGCGGGGGTCCCGGCGGCGGAACGCGGCCACCAGCTCGTCGTGCTCCTCCGCGTACGACTGCTGCACCGTCCCCAGCCACCGTATCGACAGCGCCGTGAACACCTCGATCCCCAGCCCCTCCCACGTGTGCAGCAGCACCGAGTTGCCCGCCGCCCGCACCAGCTCCCGGTGGAAGCCCACCGTGTGCCGCACCTGGCCGGTGCCGTCCGACGCCCGGTCGGCCGCGTACAGGGCGGCGACATGCGGTTCCAGCGCCGAGCAGTCCGTCGCCAGCCGGTCCGCCGCCAGCTCCGCCGCGATCGCCTCCAGACCGGCCCGGACCGGGTAGCTCTCCTCCAGGTCGGCGGCGGTCAGGTTCCGCACCCGTACGCCCTTGTTCGGCGCCGACTCGATCAGCCGCAGCGACTCCAGCTCCCGCAGCGCCTCGCGGACCGGCGTCTGGCTGACCTCCAGCTCGGTGGCGATCCGGCGCTCCACGATCCGCTCGCCCGGCTGCCAGCGTCCGCTGATGATCCCTTCCAGGATGTGCTCGCGGATCTGTTCGCGCAGCGAGTGGACGACGGGCGCGGTCATGAGAGCTCCTTCGGGAGGGTCGCCTTTCGGACCCCTGGGGCGGCTGACGCTTAGACAATACGGCCGTCACGACGGGCGGGAAGGGCGCATGGGGGCGCTTTTACGCAGGTGAGACGAGACTTACACAGCGTGCCCCGGCCGGAACACGGCGATGCCCCCGCCCGGAAAGTTCCGGGCGGGGGCATCGCAGGGGCCCACTGGCGGGGGGAATTACAGGCCGAGCTCGACCTCGAACTCGCCCGCCTCCAGGATCGCCTTGACCGCCGTCAGGTAGCGGGCGGCGTCGGCGCCGTCCACCAGACGGTGGTCGTAGGACAGGGTCAGGTACGTCATGTCGCGGACGCCGATGACCGGGCCGTCCTCCGTCTCGATGACGGCCGGACGCTTGACCGTGGCACCGATGCCGAGGATGGCGACCTGGCCCGGCGGCACGATGATCGTGTCGAACAGCGCGCCGCGCGAACCGGTGTTGCTGATGGTGAAGGTCGCGCCGGCCAGCTCGTCCGGGCTGATCCTGCTGGCCCGCACCTTGCCCGCCAGGTCGGCGGTCGCCTTGGCGATGCCGGCCAGGTTCAGGTCACCGGCGTTCTTGATGACCGGGGTCATCAGGCCCTTCTCGGAGTCCACCGCGATACCGATGTTCTCGGTGTCGAAGTAGGTGATGGTCCCCTCGGCCTCGTTGATCTTGGCGTTGACCGGCGCGTGCGCCTTCAGCGCCTGGGCCGCGGCCTTGACGAAGAACGGCATCGGCGAGAGCTTGACGCCCTCGCGCGCCGCGAACGCGTCCTTGGCACGGGCGCGCAGCTTCATCAGACGGGTGACGTCGACCTCGACGACCGACGACAGCTGGGCCTGCTCGTGCAGCGCCTTGACCATGTTGTCGCCGATGACCTTGCGGATGCGCGGCATCTTGACGGTCTGGCCACGCAGCGGGGAGGCCTCCAGGACGGGGGCCTTCTTCGCGGCGGGCGCGGCGGGGGCGGCAGCCGGAGCCGGGGCGGCGGCCTTCGCGGCCTCCGCGGCGGCGACGACGTCCTGCTTGCGGATACGGCCGCCGACGCCTGTGCCCTTGACGGTGGACAGGTCGACGCCGTTCTCGGCGGCGAGCTTGCGCACCAGCGGGGTGACGTAGGCACCGTCGTCCACCGGCTGGGCGGCGGCCGGGGCAGCCGGAGCGGCGGCCGGGGCCGGCGCGGGCGCCGGGGCCTGCGGGGCGGGGGCCGGCGCGGCCGGAGCCGGAGCCGGAGCGGCCTGCGCGGGGGCCGGGGCCGGGGTCGGAGCTGCCGGAGCCGGGGTGGGCTCGGGCTGGGCCGGGGCGGCCGGGGCCTCCTGGGCGGGGGCGGCCGCCGGGGCGGCACCCGCCGCGCCGATGACGGCGAGCTTGGCGCCGACCTCGGCCGTCTCGTCCTCGCCGACCACGATCTCCAGCAGCGTGCCCGAGGCGGGCGCCGGGATCTCGGTGTCGACCTTGTCGGTCGAGACCTCGAGCAGCGGCTCGTCCTCCTCGACGCTGTCACCGACCGACTTCAGCCAGCGGGTGACGGTGCCCTCGGTGACGGACTCGCCGAGCGCGGGCAGGACCACGTCCGTGCCCTCGGCGGAGCCGCCACCACTCTGACCGGCGGCGGCGTCGGCGGTGGGAGCGGGCGCCGGGGCGGCCTGCTCCGTGGAGGGGGCGGCCGGGGCGGGCTCGGGAGCCGGCTCGGCGACCTGCTCGGCCTGCGGGGCCGGCGCGGCGGCGGGGGCGCCGGAACCGTCGTCGATCAGCGCCAGCTCGGCGCCGACCTCGACGGTCTCGTCCTCGGCGACCTTGATGGAGGACAGCACGCCGGAGGCGGGCGCCGGGATCTCGGTGTCGACCTTGTCGGTCGAGACCTCGAGCAACGGCTCGTCGGCCTCGACGCGCTCACCCTCGGCCTTCAGCCAACGGGTGACGGTGCCCTCGGTGACGCTCTCGCCGAGCGCCGGAAGGGTTACGGAAACCGCCATGGTTTCGGTTGCTCCTTACGAAATTGCGGAAGTCTGTGTCGTCGCGCCCAGTGACCGAGGGGGTCAGTCGTGGGAGTGCAGCGGCTTGCCGGCCAGCGCGAGGTGGGCCTCGCCCATCGCCTCGTTCTGCGTCGGGTGCGCGTGGATGAGCTGCGCGACCTCGGCCGGCAGCGCCTCCCAGTTGTAGATCAGCTGCGCCTCGCCGACCTGCTCGCCCATGCGGTCGCCGACCATGTGGACGCCGACCACGGCACCGTCCTTGACCTGGACGAGCTTGATCTCGCCCGCGGTCTTGAGGATCTTGCTCTTGCCGTTGCCGGCGAGGTTGTACTTCAGGGCGACGACCTTGTCCGCGCCGTAGACCTCCTTCGCCTTGGCCTCGGTCAGACCGACGGAGGCGACCTCCGGGTGGCAGTACGTCACCCGCGGCACGCCGTCGTAGTCGACCGGGACCGGCTTCAGGCCGGCGAGCCGCTCCGCCACCAGGATGCCCTCGGCGAAGCCGACGTGCGCGAGCTGGAGGGTGGGAACGAGGTCGCCGACGGCGGAGACGGTCGGGACGTTGGTCCGCATGTACTCGTCCACGAGGACGAAGCCGCGGTCCGTCGCGACGCCGTTCTCCTCGTAGCCCAGGCCCTGCGAGACCGGGCCGCGGCCGATGGCGACGAGCAGGACCTCGGCCTCGAACTCCTTGCCGTCGGCGAGGGTGACCTTGACGCCGTCCTGCGTGTACTCGGCCTTCTGGAAGAAGGTGCCCAGGTTGAACTTGATGCCCCGCTTGCGGAAGGCGCGCTCCAGGAGCTTGGAGCTGTTCTCGTCCTCGACCGGGACGAGGTGCTTGAGGCCCTCGATGACCGTGACCTCGGAACCGAAGGACTTCCACGCGGAGGCGAACTCGACGCCGATGACGCCGCCGCCCAGCACGATCGCGGACTTCGGCACGCGGTCCAGCGTGAGGGCGTGGTCCGAGGAGATGATCCGGTTGCCGTCGATCTCCAGGCCCGGCAGCGTCTTCGGCACGGAGCCGGTCGCGAGCAGGACGTGGCGGCCCTCGACACGCTGACCGTTGACATCGACGGAGGTGGGGGAGGAGAGCCGGCCCTCACCCTCGATGTAGGTGATCTTGCGGGAGGCGACCAGACCCTGCAGGCCCTTGTACAGGCCGGCGATCACCTCGTCCTTGTACTTGTGCACGCCGGCCATGTCGACGCCCTCGAAGGACGTCTTGACGCCGAACTGCTCGCTCTCGCGGGACTGGTCGGCGACCTCGCCCGCGTGGAGCAGGGCCTTGGTGGGAATGCAGCCGTTGTGCAGGCAGGTGCCGCCAAGCTTGTTCTTCTCGATCAGGGCGACGTCCAGGCCCAGCTGCGCCCCGCGCAGCGCCGCGGCGTAACCACCGCTGCCACCGCCGAGGATCACTAGGTCGAAAACGGTGCTGGCGTCGTTCGCCACGTCACGTCCTCCATGCATGTGCGCCACGCCGGTCTCCAGTGACCGGTCGGCGGCTGGTGTCCGGCCGCTCATTGTTCTCGGCCCTTGGGTGGGCCCTGTCCTGCCGGGCTCCATCTTCGCACTTGTGAGAGACGAACGAGACGTGGGGCCGGGGTGTGAGACACCCCACGTTCACGTGAGCGGGGTTCGTCCTGCGGTTCTTCTTCGGCCGACGCCAGGACAGCCGGCCAAGGGACGCGGGGCCGTGTCGATCTGCGGCTCCGCCGCGTGGGCGCGGCATGCTGTGGTTCCTCTTGGCCGACGGCAGAGCATCCCACCCAGGGGCGCGGGGAACTGCGCGACAAGCCACGACGGGCCGCAGCCGCGCAATCACCCGCACCCCCGAGCTCTCAGGCGTACGTCAGCCGAGATCTCCGAGGGCAACCCGCTCGGCGACCCGCACCAGCGTCCGCACCGCCGTCCCGGTACCGCCCTTCGGCGTGTACCCGAACGGTCCGCCCTCGTTGAAGGCGGGCCCCGCGATGTCCAGGTGCGCCCAGGTGATGCCCTCGCCGACGAACTCCCGCAGGAACAGACCGGCCACCAGACCGCCGCCCATCCGCTCACCCATGTTCGCGATGTCCGCGGTCGGCGAGTCCATGCCCTTGCGCAGGTGCTCCGGCAGCGGCATCGGCCACGCCGGCTCGCCGGACTCCTCCGCCGCCTCGTGCACCGCGGCGCGGAACGCGTCGTCGTTCGCCATGATCCCGTACGTCCGGCTGCCCAGCGCCAGCATCATCGCGCCCGTCAGCGTCGCCACGTCGATGATCGCGTCCGGCTTGTCCTGCGAGGCCGCCCACAGCGCGTCGGCGAGCACGAGCCGGCCCTCGGCGTCGGTGTTGAGCACCTCCACCGTCTTGCCGCTGTACATCCGCAGCACGTCACCCGGGCGCGTCGCGGAGCCCGACGGCATGTTCTCGGCCAGCGCCAGCCAGCCGGTCACGTTGACCTCCAGGCCGAGCCGCGCGGCGGCGACGACCGCGGCGAACACGGCGGCGGCGCCGGCCATGTCGCACTTCATCGTCTCGTTGTGCCCGGCCGGCTTCAGCGAGATGCCGCCCGAGTCGTAGGTGATGCCCTTGCCGACGAAGGCGAGGGACTTCTTGGCCTTGGGCGAGGTGTACGACAGCTTCACCAGCCGCGGACCCGACGCCGAACCGGCACCGACGCCGAGGATGCCGCCGTAACCGCCCTTGGTGAGCGCCTTCTCGTCGAGCACCTGCACCTTGATGCCGTGCTCCTTGGCGGCCGCCTGCGCCACCGCCGCGAACGCCTCCGGGTCGAGGTCGTTCGGCGGGGTGTTGACCAGGTCGCGGGCGCGGTTCAGCTCCTCGGCGACGGCCGCGGCACGCTCGATCGCCGCCTTGTACGCCTTGTCGCGGGGCTTGCCGCCGAGCAGCGCGGCCTCCGCCAGCGGGGCCTTGCCGTTGGCCTTGGCCTTGGCGCCCTTCGCCTCCTTCGCGGACTCCTTGTACGCGTCGAAGGAGTACGCGCCGAGCAGCACGCCCTCGGCGACGACACCGGCGTCGGCGGCCTCGGCGAGCGGCAGGGCGAAGGCGGCCTTCTTGGCGCCGGCCAGGGCGCGGGCGGCCGCACCGGCGGCCCGGCGCAGCGCCTCGGGGTCGAAACCGGCGTCCTTGTCGGGCTCGGCACCGAGGCCCACCGCCACCACGACGGGCGCCTTGAAGCCGGACGGAGCGGGCAGCTTAGTCACCTCGCCCTCGGCGCCGGAGGCACCGAGGGTCTCCAGGACGCCGGCCAGCCGGCCGTCGTACGCCTTGTCCACGGCCTCGGCGCCCGGTGCGACGGACGGGCCGTTCGCGCCCTTGGCGACACCGATCACGATCGCGTCGGCCCGGAGGCCGGGCGCCGCGGCGGTGGAGAGAGTGAGAGCAGTCACGGTGGTGAAATCTCGCTTCCGTATGAAGTCTGGTGTGGCCGAATGCGGGTGGGTCGACCGGGCCCGACATCCGACCCTAGATCCCTCCTGCGATGCGGTCCTCGCCTGGGCAGGCGAACACTCGGCACGAGCCTACGCTCGCCCCCGGCCGCGCTTGCTCCCACGGGGCCGCGGTTTCCGCGCCGAGCCGTGGATGGGAGATCATTCCCCGGGTACGCCGCCGCCCCAACCCCCCCCTCTGGAGCACCCCCCGTGAGACGCCCGGTCCTGTCGACAGCCCTCTTCCTGCTGCTGCTCGCGGGCTGCACGCCGGCCCCCGGCGAGGGCGGTACCGGCGGTGACGGAGGTGACGGCGGCGAGGCAGCCGGCCGCTGGCGGCCGGCTCCGGGCACCGCCTGGCAGTGGCAGCTGAGCGGCACACTGGACACGTCCGTCGACGTACCGGTCTACGACATCGACGGCTTCGACCACGGCAGGGCCACGGTCGCGGGCCTGCACGAGGACGGACGCAAGGTCATCTGCTACGTCTCCACCGGCGCCTGGGAGGACTTCCGGCCCGACGCCGACGCGTTCCCGGCGGCGGTGCTGGGCAAGGGCAACGGCTGGGAGGGCGAGCGGTGGCTCGACATCCGCGCGACCGACGTCCTGGAGCCGCTGATGGCCGAGCGCCTCGACATGTGCCGCGACAAGGGCTTCGACGCGGTCGAGCCGGACAACATGGACGGCTACAAGAACGACACCGGCTTCCCGCTCACCGGTGACGACCAGCTCCGCTACAACCGGCTGATCGCGAAGCTCGCCCACGACCGCGGCATGGCCGTCGGCCTGAAGAACGACCTGGACCAGATCCCGGACCTGGTGGACGACTTCGACTTCGCCGTCAACGAGCAGTGCGCCCAGTACGGCGAGTGCGCCGACAACCAGCCGTTCATCGACGCGGACAAGGCCGTCTTCCACGTCGAGTACGAGCTGCCGACGAAACGCTTCTGCGCCGACTCCCGCGAGCTGCGGCTCAGTTCGATGCTGAAGAAGTACGAGCTGGACGCGTGGCGGGAGGCCTGCTGAGCCCCGGGACCGCAGCCTGAACCGCGGGGCGTCAGCCCAGGACCAGGACCACCAGCGCGGTCGTGGCCGCCGTCTCCGCCACCCCGCCGAAGACGTCGCCGGTGACGCCGCCGAAGCGGCGGACGCAGTGCCGCAGCAGCAGTTCGGCGGCGGCGACCGCGCACACCACGGCGAGCGCCGTGCGCAGGGCGTCGTACGGGCCCAGGCACGCGCCCGCCGCCGCGCCGGCCAGGGTGACGGCCGCCGTCGCGGTCAGCGCCCGGCCGGCCGGGACGACGCCCGCGACCGCCGCGCCCAGGCCCTCCGGCCGGGCGGCGGGCACCCCGGCCCGGGCCGCCGTCGTGAGCGCCAGCCGGGCGGCGGTCGCCGACACCACGGCGGCGAGCGCGCCCCGCGCCCACGAGCCGTCGTAGGCCTGCGCGAGGGCGGCCACCTGGGCCAGGAGCGTGAACAGGAGGGTGAGCACGCCGAACGGTCCGATGTCCGACTGCTTCATGATCCGCAGGGCGTCCTCGGCGGGTTTGCCGCTGCCCAGACCGTCGGCGGTGTCGGCCAGTCCGTCCAGATGCAGCCCGCGCGTGAGCACGGCGGGTACGGCGGCCGTCGCGACCGCGGCGAGCAGGTTCCCCGCGCCCAGGGCGAGCAGCAGCAGTCCGGCGCCCGCGGCGAGGACGCCCACCGCCAGCCCGGCCGGCGGCGCCCACAGCATGCCGCCGCGGGCGGCGTCCCGGTCCCAGCGGGTCACCTTGACCGGGAGCACGGTGAGAGTCCCGAAGGCGAACCGGAGGCCGTCGGGGGAGAGGGTCCTGAGCACCGGCGCAGACTACCGGGCGGTCGGCGGGCCGCTGACGGGCCCCGGTGGACGTATCACCGTAACGTGCGCATATGGGAGATTGGTGGCAGCGCAACATCGTGGAGCCGGGCAAGCTGCCGCTGCTCCTCGCGCTGACGGCGTTCGTCCTGACGTTCGTGATCACCCGGGTCGTCACGCGTCTGATCCGGGCGGGCAAGGGCCCCTTCGGGAACGTCAAGGCGGGCGGGGTGCACATCCACCACGTGGTCCCCGGGGTCGTCCTCACCGTCGTCGGCGGCTTCGGCGCCGTCGCCGGGGGCCGCCACGGGTTCGGTTCCGCCCTGGCCGCGGTGGTCTTCGGGATGGGGGCGGGGCTCGTCCTGGACGAGTTCGCGCTGATCCTGCACCTCGACGACGTCTACTGGACCGAGGCGGGGCGCAAGAGCGTGGAGGTCGTGGTGCTCACCGCGGCCCTGGTCGGGCTGGTCCTCGCGGGCTTCACGCCCTTCGGCGTCGACGGCATGTCCCAGGACGAGCTCCAGGACCGCACGAACGTCATCGCGACGGTCGCCGGCAACTTCCTGTTCTCCCTCCTCGCCCTGGCCAAGGGCAAGGCGCGGCTGGCGATCTTCGGGGTCATCGTGCCGGTGATCGCCCTGGTCGGCGCGGTCCGCCTGGCCCGCCCCGGCTCCCTGTGGGCCCGCCGCTGCTACGCCCGCCGCCCCCGCGCCCGCGCGAAGGCCCGCCTCCGCGCCTACCACCACGACCGCCGCTGGTCCGGCCCCCGCCGCACCTTCCAGGACTGGATCGGCGGCCGCCCCAACCCAAGGTGACAGTAGCTGCGGGCAGTCGCCCGCCCCCTTTGGCTGCGGGCAGTCGTGCCGCTGGGGCGGCACGGGTGGGCGCAGCGGCACCCAGTAGCGCCGGGCGCGCGACCCACCCCGGGCCCACACCCACGCCGGGCAACCAAGGAGCCCCGGTCACTGAACCCCGGTCACTCGCCCTCGACCACCGGCTCACCGTCGGAGACCTCCGGCAGCTCCGCCGCCAAGGCCGCCGCCGCCTGCACCAGAGGCAGGGCCAGCAGCCCACCCGCTCCCTCGCCCACCTTCACGCCCTGCGACAGCAGCGGCTCCAGCGCCATCCGGTCCAGCGCCTTCGCCTGCCCCGGCTCCCCGCTGTCGTGCGCCGCCAGCCACCAGTCCGGCGCCCGGAAGGCGACCCGCTGCCCGACCAGCGCGCACGCGGCCGTCACGACGCCGTCCAGGATCACCGGCATCTTCCGCACCGCGCTCTGCAAGAGGAAGCCCGTCATGGCCGTGAGGTCCGCGCCGCCGACCGTGGCGAGGAGCTGCAACTGGTCGCCGAGGACGGGCCGCGCACGTCGCAGCGCGTCCCGGATCGCCGCGCACTTGCGCATCCAGGCCAGGTCGTCGATGGCCAGCCCGCCCCGGCCGGTGACGACCGACGCGTCCGTCCCGCACAGTGCCGCCACCAGGACGCCCGCCGCCGTCGTACCGCCCACGCTCACGTCGCCGAGCACCACCAGGTCCGTGCCCGAGTCGGCCTCCTCGTCGGCCACCGCCATCCCGGCCCGGAAGGCGGCCTCCGCCTCCTCGGGGGTCAGCGCGTCCTCGACGTCGATGCGTCCGCCGCCGCGCCGCACCCGGTGTCCCGCCACCTCGGCCGGCAGCGCCTCCGGGTCGCAGTCCAGGGCCATGTCGACGACGCGCACGGGCACGTCCAGGCGCCGGGCGAGCACCGACACCGGCCGGCCGCCCTCCAGCACCTGGCGCACCAGCTCACCGGCGCCGCCCGCGGTCCGTGCCGAGACGCCCAGCTCGGCGATCCTGTGGTCACCGGCGAAGAGCACCACCCGGGGCCGTACGACCGGCCGTACCGGTACCGCGGACTGTGCGGCCGCCAGCCACTCGCCCAGGTCGTCCAGGCGGCCCAGCGATCCGGGCGGGACGGCCTGACGCTCCCGGCGCGCCTCGGCGTCGCGGCGGATCCCGCCGTCGGGGCGCTCGATCAGGTCGGTGAAGTCGTCGAGATTCAGCGAGCTCATTCGCCGAACAGTACCGGCCCCGGCCGAACCCGGAGGAGGGCCCGTGGGCAGCGCGCCCGGGCTGCGTCGTTGCACCCCGGAAGGCGATCACCTACGTAACGTTTTGCCTGGAATGTCGTACGTTCTCGCGTACGCCCTCGTCTCGTGTCGGGAGCCGCCCGTGTCCGGACCCTCCGCCCCCTCGGTGCCTCCCGTCCCGCCGGTGCCTCCCGTCCCGTCGTACGGGCCGTACCGCCAGGACTGCCCCTGGTGCGGCTCGCGGCGGCTGAGGGCCCGGCTGCGCGGTGACGGGCCGCGGCAGGGCGCACCCCACCGGTCGCTGATCGAGCGGTGTGCGGACTGCCGGCACGTCTTCCGCAACCCGCCGCTCACGCCCGGCCCGGAGCGCCCCCTGGTCCGGGCCGGTGTCCGGCTGCGGCACGGCCTGGCCGCCCGCGCGATGTCCCGCCGCTGTCCCGAGCCCGAGAGCTGGCTGGACGTCGGCACCGGGGACGCCGACTTCCCGCTGACCGCCCGTACGCACTTCCCGTACACCTCGTTCGACGGTCTGGACCCCACCCACCGCGTGCTGCGGGCCCGCGCCGTGGAGCGGGTGGAGGAGGCGTTCGTCGGGCGGCTGACGGACCGGCACATCGCGGCGCGGCTGCGGGGGCGCTACGACGTCGTCAGCCTCTTCCAGTACCTGGAGCGCGTCCCGGACCCGCGCGCCGAACTGCGGGCCGCGCTCGGGGCGCTGCGGCCCGGCGGGCACCTGCTCGTCGACGTGGCCGACCCGCGCCGCCTGTTCCCCGTGCACCCCGTCGGACTGAACGCCGAACTCGTGGCCCAGGGCTGCACGGTCCTCACCGGCACCCGCGTCCACCGCGTCATCGCACGCAAGGACGCCTGAGCCCCGCCGTGAACCGGCCCAGGGGCGCCTCAGCCCCGCAGCACCAGCGCCTGGCCCGCCACCACCAGCAGCACCTGCTCGCACTCGGCCGCGAACGCCGCGTTGAGGCGGCCCAGTTCGTCGCGGTAGCGGCGGCCGGACGCCGTGGCCGGGACGATGCCCGAACCGACCTCGTTCGACACCGCCACCAGAGTGCGCCGGGTGGCGCGGACCGCCTCTGTCAGCTCCCGCACCCGGTCCCTGAGCGCCCGTTCGCCGCCGTCGGCCCACTCCGCGTCGTCCCACGCGCCGACCGCGTCCATCGCGTCCGTCAGCCACAGGGACAGACAGTCGACGAGGAGGGGCGGGCCCTCGTCCGCCAGCAGGGGCACCAGGTCGCAGGTCTCGGCGGTCCGCCACGAGCCCGGGCGGCGTTCCCGGTGCGCGCCGACCCGGGCCGCCCATTCGGCGTCACCGTTGCGGGAGCCGCCGGTGGCGACGTAGAGGACGTCGGGGAAGGGCTCGAGGCGGCGTTCCGCCTCCACCGACTTGCCCGACCGCGCGCCGCCCAGCACGAGGGTGCGCCGCGGTACGTCGGGTACGTCCTCGTACGAGCCCACCGCCAGCGTCGTGCCGTCCGGCACCGCCCGCGCGCCGGCCGCCGCGAGCCGCCGCGCCAGTTCCCGGCCCGGCGGCACGTCGTGGTCCAGGTGGACGGCGACGACGTCCGTCGTCGGGCCCGCCGCGCCCACCGCCCGCAGCCTCGCCAGCGCGTCCGGCCGCCCCACGACGTCCGCGAGGACCAGGTCGTACGGTTCCGCCGGCGCCTCCAGACCGGCCGGGGCCCCGCCCGGCGGCACGTACAGGATCCGTCCGCCGTCCGGTCCCGTCACGGCGTAGCCGGTGCCCGGCGCGTCGAGCGCCACCGCCCGCACCCGGTGCCCGGTCAGCAGCGCCAGTTCCCGTCCGTCCGGCACCCGGCCCGGCTGCGGCAGCCCGGCCGGCACCTCCACGGCGGGACCGTCGTGCGGGTGCGAGAGCAGCACCTGCCGTACGCCGGCCAGGGAGTGCCCGGCCCTCGCGGCGGCGAAGGCGGCGCCCGGCGTCAGGTCGAGCAGCAGCGCCCCGTCCACCAGCAGCGCGGTCGCCGCGCGCGCGTCGTCGCCCTGCGCCGCGGCACAGGCCGCGCAGGGACAGTCGGGGCGGGGCAGTCCCGCGGGGGCACCGGTGCCGAGCAGAGTCACGTCCACGCACCGATTTTCGCCGGTCGCCCGGCGACATGCGCGCCCGAGCCCCCACACGAGCGCACCCCGCACGTCCAGGCCTTCTACGGTGCGCCCGCGTCAGCGCATAGGCTGCGGGCGGGGGCCGGACCAAGATCCGGCTTCCGCTCTGCATGTGCACACATCTTGGAGGCGTACATGGCGGCATGGACGTGGCGGTTCGAGACGGCCGACGGGACGGAGGTCCAGCCCGCGGTGCAGCCCGAGGAGTTCACCACGCAAGGGGACGCCGAGTCCTGGATCGGGGAGCACTGGAAGGACCTTCAGGAGGGCGGCACCGACCAGGTGCGGCTCTTCGAGGACTCCACGGAGATCTACGGCCCGATGAGCCTGCACGCCGAGGAGGCGGAGGCCGAGGCCGAGGCCGAGTCCGACGCCTGAGGGGCCGTCGCCCCGGGGCGGGCGGGGGCGGGCAACTCCCCGTCACTGCTCGCCCAGCGTCACCTCGGCGGTGTGTTCGTCGCCGTCGCGGGTGTACGTCACCTTCGTCCGGTCGCCCGGCCGCATCGACGCCAGCGCCTCGGACAGCGAGGTGATGGTGGTGATGTCCGTGTCCCCGAGTTTCACGATGACGTCCCCGGACCGCAGTCCCGCGTCGTCGGCGGCCCCGCCGTCGCTCACCTCGACGACGGCCGCACCGGCCGGCCGGTAGCTGCCGTCGACGACCGTCCGGGCGGTGATGCCCAGCGCGGCCCGGCCCGAGTCGGTGACCCTGCCGTCCTTGACGATCTGATCCGCGACCGTCGTCACCATCGACGCCGGGATCGCGAACCCGATGCCGGGCGCCGCGCTGTCGCCGAGGCCCGGGTCGGTCGCCGCCAGCGTCGGGATGCCGATCACCTGCCCGTCCAGGTTCACCAGGGCGCCCCCGCTGTTGCCGGGGTTGATGGCCGCCGACGTCTGCACCATGTCGGCGATGGTCGCGCCCGTGCCGCCCCCGCTGCCGCCCTCCGTGACGGTCCGGCCGATCGCCGACACGATGCCCTGCGTCACGCTGGAGGACAGGCCGAGCGGCGAACCCATCGCCAGCACGATCTGCCCGACCTCGACCTTCGCGGAGTCCGCGAACCGGGCCGCCTTCATGCCGTCGGGCACCTTGTCCAGCTTGATCACGGCCAGGTCCTGCTCCGGGTAGGAGGAGACGAGCTTCGCGCCCAGCGCCCCCTCGGTGCGGGCGGTCGTCACCCGGAAGGACTTCCCGTCCCCGACCACGTGCGCGTTGGTGACGACGTGGCCCTTGTCGTCGTACACGACCCCCGACCCCAGCGAGTCGCCCGCCTGGATCTGCACCACCGACGGCAGTACGTCCTTGATCACCCGCTCATAGTCGGCCTGAAGATCACTGGCCGCGCGCGGCGCCGCCGCCCGCGCCGTGTCGCCCTCCCGTGCGCTCCCCGAGCCTTGCTCGGCCCCCGAACCGGCGCCGGAACAGCCGCTCGACAGCAGCACGGAGCAGGCCAGGACGGCGATCGGAGCGAGCAGCCGGGGCAGACGGGCGCGGGAAGTGTCCATGGCCCGAGTCTCACCGCGCCCCCGCCGTCCGGCCCCCGGTGATCACCCGAACGGGCGCCGGAGCCGGGACATCGGCTAGCCGCGTACCCCGCACAGGTGGAGCAGGGCCGCGACCGCGCGGTACGGATCGGTCCGGCCGGCCCGTTCCTCGGCGGCCAGCAGGGCGTCCAGGTCGGCGGGGGCCGGGGCGCCGTCGGACGCCGTGTCCGTGAAGACCCGTACGCCGTACCAGGTGTGCAGCGGGGCGCCGATGCCCGCGAGCTTCGCCGTGAGCGTCGCCAGCCGGTCCGCGCGGACGTCGAGGCCCAGGCGGTTGCGGTAGTTCACGGTGTCGAAGGAGGCCAGCGCGCCCGCCCAGTCGCCGTGCAGACCGGGGCGCAGCGCGAGCGCGTCGCCGTTGCGCACCACGAGCGACAGCAGGCCGCCGGGCGCGAGCATCCGGGCCAGGCCCGCGAGCAGGGGGTCGGGCTCCTCGACGTACATGAGGACGCCGTGGCAGAGCACCACGTCGAAGCTGCCCGGCAGGAAGTGCACGCCGGTGTCCCGGCCGTCGCCCTCGACGATCCGCATCCGCTCCCGGATGCCCTCCGGCTGGCCGGCCAGCGCCTCCCGGGCCGCGGCGATCATCGTCGCGTCCCGCTCCACGCCGGTCACCTGGTGCCCGGCCCGCGCCAGCCGCAGCGCCTGGGTGCCCTGGCCCATCCCGACGTCGAGCACGCGCAACCGCCGCCCCACGGCGAAACGCCCGGCTATCTGCTCGTCCAGCTGCCGGGCCACCATCTCCTGCCGTACGACATTGCGAAGCCCGGACAGCCCCGCTGTCCAGGCCTCGGCCGCGCCCCCGGCGAACGGCGTGGTGCTCAGGGCCGCTCCCCGCGCTTGACCTGCGGCTTCGGCAGCCGGAGGCGGCGCATCTGGAGGGAACGCATCAGGGCGTAGGCGACCGCGCCGCGCCTGCGCTCGTCCGGGAAGCGCTCGGCGAGCCGCTTCTTCAGCCGGAAGCCGGTGACGATCGAGTCCAGCACGATCAGCACGATCACGACCAGCCACAGCAGCAGCGCGATGTTCTGCAGCGAGGCCACCCTGATCATGCTCAGCACGAGGATGACCACGGCCATCGGCAGGAAGTACTCCGCGATGTTGAACCGCGAGTCGACGAAGTCACGGGCGAACTTGCGGACCGGACCCTTGTCGCGGGCCGGCAGGTACCGCTCGTCGCCCTTCGCCAGCGCCTCGCGCTGCCGGGCCATCGCGGTCCGCCGCTCCTCGCGCTGCCGCTTGGCGGCGTCCTTGCGCGTCATCGGCGTATGGGCGACGCTGCGGCGCTGGGACTGGGCCGCACTGCGCTTGGGCGTGGGCCTTCCCTTGGGGGCCTGCGGGTCACGGGGCTGCTTGGAGTCGGTCACCGGCGCGCTGACGGCGCTCTGGGCCTTCTCATCCTTGGCACGGCTACGGAACACAAAACCCAAGGGTACGGGGTGCCGGGGTGTGGACCCCAGTCCGGTGGGGAACGATCCGGCAACGCCGGACGTCTGTAAGTGGACAGAGCGGAAGTACGGAGCGGATGGTGCGTACGTCCCAGGACACCCGGACTTTCCGGACAACCCCGGGAAGTACCTACTCCCTGCGCCTGACGGGGAACGTGCACAGTCGTCCTTGGGGATGAGCGCATCCGTCCCCGAACAGTGCGGTAATGGATGCAGGGCCCGTACTGTGGGTTCTGTTGCAGTCGCTGGAGCTGGAGTCGGTCAGAAGGGGGCGCGCGAAGCCCATGAGCGGTGTCATGAAGCGTATGGGGATGATCTTCCGCGCGAAGGCCAACAAGGCCCTTGACCGGGCCGAGGACCCGCGCGAGACCCTCGATTACTCGTACCAGAAACAGCTGGAGCTGCTGCAGAAGGTGCGCCGCGGCGTCGCCGACGTGGCCACCAGCCGCAAGCGCCTGGAGCTGCAGCTCAACCAGCTCCAGTCCCAGTCGGGCAAGCTGGAGGACCAGGGCCGCAAGGCGCTGGCGCTGGGCCGCGAGGACCTGGCCCGCGAGGCGCTCTCCCGGCGCGCCGCGCTCCAGCAGCAGGTCACCGACCTGGAGACGCAGCACGCCACCCTCCAGGGCGAGGAGGAGAAGCTCACCCTTGCGGCCCAGCGCCTCCAGGCCAAGGTGGACGCCTTCCGCACGAAGAAGGAGACCATCAAGGCCACCTACACGGCGGCCCAGGCGCAGACCCGCATCGGCGAGGCCTTCTCCGGCATCTCCGAGGAGATGGGCGACGTCGGCCTGGCCATCCAGCGGGCCGAGGACAAGACCGCCCAGCTCCAGGCCCGGGCCGGCGCCATCGACGAACTGCTCGCCTCCGGTGCCCTCGACGACCAGTCCGGCATGCACAAGGACGACATCCAGGCCGAGCTGGACCGGCTCTCCGGTGGTACGGATGTAGAGCTGGAACTGCAGCGCATGAAGGCCGAGCTTTCCGGGGGCTCCACCTCCGACCGCCAGGCCATCGAGGGCGGCCAGGGCGAGGGCCAGGCACCGTCGCAGCCCCAGCAGCAGCCGCAGGACACCCCGCGCTTCGACAAGCAGTAGCTGCCTACCGCAGCAGTCGCCTAGGAGGGCCGACATGATCGTACGGATCATGGGGGAGGGACAGCTGAAGCTGGCCGACGGCCGGCTCACCCAGCTGGACGAGCTGGACGACGAGCTCCTCGCCGAGATGGAGAACGGCGACGGCCCCGGCTTCCGCGCGACCCTCCAGGCCCTCCTGGCCAAGGTCCGCGAACTGGGCGACCCCCTCCCCGACGACGCCCTGGAGCCCTCCGACCTCATCCTCCCGTCCCCTGACGCGACCCTGGAGGAGGTACGGGAGCTGCTGAGCGACGACGGGCTCATTCCGGGCGGCACCTGACGCATGCGGGTGCCCTGTGCGGTGGCTCGTACGGCGCCTTCCTGACGCAGACCGAGAACAACCAGCCCGTCCGGCGTTTGAGGACGAGGCCGTTCAGGGCGAAGCAGGGGGTCTGGGGGGCAGCCCCCCAGACCCCCAGGCGACGCCCACTGAACGCGGGCCCGCTCATAAGCCACCCCCACTCCAGCTACCGTAAAAAACCGTGAGCACCCTCGCCAAAGCCCGCTGCGTCTTCGGCGCCCACCCCTCCGCCATGGACACCGCCCTCGCCGTGGCCGTCCTGATCTGCATGGTCGCCGGCTCCTTCGTGGACCCGCACGGCCCGGAGGGCGTCAACTGGAGCCTGCGCACCCCCGACGCGCTCAGCCTCGCCCTGATGACCGCCGGCGCCGCCGCGCTGGCCTTCCGGCGCCGCGCGCCGATGGCGGTGCTCGCCGTCACCGGCGGCGTCTCCGTCGTCGAGAGCGTCACCGGCGACCCCCGCGCCCCCGTCGTCATGGCGGCCGTCATCGCCCTCTACACCGTCGCCGCCTCCACCGACCGGCCCACCACCTGGCGGGTCGGCCTGCTCACCATGACCGTGCTCACCGGCGCCGCCATGCTGGCCGGCCCCCTGCCCTGGTACGCGCAGGAGAACCTCGCCGTCTTCGCCTGGACCGGCATCGGCGCCACCGCCGGGGACGCCGTCCGCAGCCGCCGGGCCTTCGTGCAGGCCATCCGGGACCGGGCGGAGAAGGCCGAGCGCACCCGGGAGGAGGAGGCACGGCGCCGCGTGGCCGAGGAGCGGCTGCGCATCGCCCGCGACCTGCACGACGTCGTCGCCCACCACATCGCCCTGGTCAACGTGCAGGCCGGCGTCGCCTCGCACGTCATGGACAAGCGGCCCGACCAGGCCAAGGAGGCGCTCGCCCACGTACGGGAGGCCAGCCGCAGCGCGCTGGACGAACTGCGGGCCACCGTCGGGCTGCTCCGCCAGTCCGGCGACCCTGAGGCACCGACCGAGCCCGCCCCGGGCCTGGCCCGCCTCGACGAACTCGTGGGCACCTTCCAGCACGCCGGACTGCGCGTCGAGCTGGCCCGCACCGACCAGGGCACCGAACTGCCCGCCGCCGTCGACCTGGCCGCGTACCGCATCATCCAGGAGGCCCTGACCAACGTGCAGAAGCACGCGGGCCGGCAGGCGAAGGCCGAGGTCAGCGTCGTACGGGTCGGGCCGGACATCGAGGTGACCGTCCTCGACGACGGCATCGCCGACGGCGAGGCCCCCGACGCCCCCGCCGAGGGCGGCGGGCACGGGCTGCTCGGCATGCGCGAGCGGGTCACCGCCGTGCGCGGCACCCTCACCACCGGTCCCCGCTACGGCGGCGGTTTCCGCGTGCATGCGATCCTTCCGGTCAAGAGCCGCACCGACGCCGCCACCGAAGCCACGGGGGACCCCGTATGACGATCCGTGTCCTGCTCGCCGACGACCAGGCGCTGCTGCGCAGCGCCTTCAAGGTGCTGGTCGACTCCGAGCCCGACATGGAGGTGGTGGGGGAGGCGTCCGACGGCGCGGAGGCGGCCCGGCTGGCCGCCGAACGGCGGGCCGACGTGGTGCTGATGGACATCCGGATGCCCGGCACCGACGGTCTCGCCGCCACCCGCATGATCAGCGCCGACCCGTCCCTCGCCCATGTCCGCGTGGTCATACTGACCACCTTCGAGGTCGACGACTACGTGGTGCAGTCGCTGCGTGCCGGGGCCTCCGGCTTTCTCGGCAAGGGCTCCGAACCCGACGAACTGCTCAACGCGATCCGGGTCGCGGCCGGCGGCGAGGCGCTGCTGTCGCCGACCGCCACCAAGGGGCTGATCGCCCGCTTCCTCGCCCAGCAGGGCACGGACGACGAGGACCGCGACCCGGCCCGCGCCGAGCGTCTCGAGTCGCTGACCGTGCGCGAGCGCGAGGTGCTGGTCCAGGTGGCCGGCGGGCACTCCAACGACGAGATCGCCGAACGGCTCGAAGTCAGCCCGCTCACCGTGAAGACCCACGTCAACCGGGCCATGGCCAAGCTGGGCGCCCGCGACCGCGCCCAGCTGGTCGTCATCGCGTACGAATCCGGGCTGGTACGTCCAAGGGTGGAGTGACCTCCGCCCGCGTGTACTGCGGCGGGAGTATGCGCCGCATAAGGAAATGGACCTGGGGCCTAGGGAACCGGGGCCGCGCATGGCTCAGGGTGGTGGAGTGGGCGCTCACCTGTGCCGCCCGCGCCCGGCGCTGCCATGTGCCCCGTCCCCCGCTCGGCCACAGAAGAGAGACCCTGATCCATGTCCTGGCTGTCGAGATTCAGCCTCGCGCAACGGGCCCTGATAGGCCTGATGTCGATCGTCGCGCTCGTCTTCGGCGCGATCGCCATCCCCCAGCTCAAGCAGCAGCTGCTGCCCACCATCGAACTGCCCATGGTGTCGGTGCTGGCCCCGTACCAGGGCGCCTCGCCGGACGTGGTCGAGAAGCAGGTCGTCGAGCCGATCGAGGACAACCTCGAGGCCGTCGACGGCATCTCGGGCGTCACCTCCACGGCCAGTGAGGGCAACGCCGTCATCATGGCGTCCTTCGACTACGGCCCGAACACCCAGCAGCTCGTCGCCGACGTCCAGCAGGCCGTGAACCGGGCCCGCGCCCAGCTCCCGGACGGCGTGGACCCGCAGGTCATCTCCGGCTCGACGGACGACATCCCGACCGTCGTCCTCGCCGTCACCTCGGACAAGGACCAGCAGGCGCTGGCCGACCAGCTGGACAAGACGGTCGTCGCCGAGCTGAAGGACATCGACGGCGTCGCCCAGGTCGTGGTCGACGGCGTCCGCGACGTCCAGGTCACCGTCACGCCGGACCCGGCGAAGCTGGCCGCGGCCAAGGTGAGCCCGCAGACGCTCGCCCAGTCCCTCCAGGCGGGCGGCGCGACCGTCCCCGCCGGTTCCTTCGACGAGGCGGGCGCCAACCGCACCGTCCAGGTCGGCGGCGGCTTCACCTCGGTCGAGCAGATCCAGGACCTGATGATCACCGGCGAGGGCGTCGACAAGCCGGTCCGCCTCGGCGACGTCGCCACCGTCAAGGAGGAGGAGGCCAAGGCCGACTCCCTCACCCGCACCAACGGCAAGCCGTCCCTCGCGGTCGCCGTGACGATGGACCACGACGGCAGCGCGGTCTCCATCTCCAACGCCGTCGAGGACAAGCTCCCCGACCTGCGCGAGCAGCTCGGCGCCGGCGCGACCCTCACGGTCGTCAGCGACCAGGGCCCGGCGGTCTCCAAGGCCATCTCCGGCCTGACCACGGAGGGCGGACTCGGTCTGCTCTTCGCCGTCCTGGTCATCCTGGTCTTCCTGGCGTCGATCCGCTCCACCCTGGTCACCGCGGTCTCCATCCCGCTGTCGGTGGTGCTGGCGCTGATCGTCCTGTGGACGCGCGACCTGTCGCTCAACATGCTGACGCTGGGCGCGCTGACCATCGCCATCGGCCGCGTCGTCGACGACTCGATCGTGGTCCTGGAGAACATCAAGCGGCACCTCGGCTACGGCGAGGAGCGCAAGGACGCCATCCTGGGCGCCGTCCGCGAGGTCGCCGGCGCGGTCACCTCCTCCACCCTCACCACGGTCGCCGTGTTCCTGCCGATCGGCCTGGTCGGCGGCATGGTCGGCGAGCTGTTCGGCTCCTTCAGCCTCACCGTCACCGCGGCGCTCCTGGCGTCCCTGCTGGTGTCGCTGACGGTCGTCCCGGTGCTGTCGTACTGGTTCCTGCGGCCCCCGAAGGGCACCCCCGAGGACGCGGCCGAGGCCCGTCGCCTCGCCGAGGAGAAGGAGGCCAAGAGCCGCCTCCAGCGCTTCTACGTGCCCGTCCTGCGCTTCGCCACCCGCCGCCGCCTCACCAGCGTGGCCATCGCGATCGTGGTCCTGGTCGGCACCTTCGGCATGGCGCCGCTGCTCAAGACCAACTTCTTCGACCAGGGCGAGCAGAAGGTCCTCAGCGTCAAGCAGGAGCTGAAGCCCGGCACCAGCCTCGGCGCGACCGACGAGCAGGCCAAGAAGGTCGAGAAGCTGCTCGGCGAGACCGAGGGCGTCAAGGACTACCAGGTCACCATCGGCTCGTCCGGCTTCATGGCCGCCTTCGGCGGCGGCACGGACACCAACCAGGCCTCGTACCAGCTGATGCTGGAGGACTCGGCGAACGCCGACGACGTCCAGGACCACATCGAGGACGGGCTGGCGAAGCTCGGCGACGGCATCGGCACCACCACGATCGCCGCCGGGGACGGCTTCGGCAGCCAGGACCTGAGCGTCGTCGTCAAGGCGGCCGACGCGAAGGTGCTCCGCGACGCCGCCGAGCAGGTCCGCAAGACCGTCGCCGGCCTCGACGACGTCACCGACGTCACCAGCGACCTGGCGCAGAGCGTCCCGCGCATCTCGGTCAAGGCCAACGCGAAGGCCGCCGACGCCGGGTTCACCGACCAGACGCTCGGCGCGGCCGTCGCCCAGGCGGTGCGCGGCACGCCGGCGGCCAAGGCGACCCTGGACGACACCGAGCGGGACGTCGTCATCAAGTCGGCCCAGCCGGCCACCACGATGGCCGAGCTGAAGGCCCTGAACCTGGGTCCGGCCAAGCTCGGTGACATCGCCACCGTGCAGCTGGTGGACGGCCCGGTCTCCATGACCCGGATCGACGGGCAGCGCGCGGCGACCATCACCGCCAAGCCGACCGGCGACAACACCGGCGCTGTCGGCGCGGACCTCCAGTCGAAGATCGACGGACTGGACCTGCCGGCCGGCGCCACGGCCGAGATCGGCGGCGTCACCGCGGACCAGGACGAGGCTTTCGTCAACCTGGGCCTGGCCATGCTCGCGGCGATCGCCATCGTCTTCATGCTGCTGGTCGGCACCTTCCGGTCGCTGGCCCAGCCGCTGATCCTGCTGGTGTCCATCCCGTTCGCGGCGACCGGCGCGATCGGTCTGCTGATCGCCACGGGCACCCCGATGGGCGTCCCGGCGATGATCGGCATGCTGATGCTGATCGGCATCGTGGTCACCAACGCGATCGTGCTGATCGACCTGATCAACCAGTACCGCAAGCAGGGCTACGGCGTCGTCGAGGCCGTGATCGAGGGCGGCCGCCACCGCCTCCGCCCGATCCTCATGACGGCCCTGGCGACGATCTTCGCCCTGCTCCCGATGGCGCTGGGCGTCACCGGCGAGGGCGGCTTCATCGCCCAGCCCCTGGCCGTGGTCGTCATCGGCGGCCTGATCACGTCGACCCTGCTGACCCTCCTCCTGGTCCCGACCCTCTACGCGATGCTGGAGCTCCGCAAGGAGCGCCGCGCGAAGAAGCGGGCCGCGAAGAAGGGCGGCGGCGAAGCGCCGCCGCAGCCGGAGGCGTCGGACGAGCCGGAGCCGGCCCAGGTCTGAGCGACGCGGAGACGGGGAAGGGGTGCTGCCGCCGAGGGGCGGGAGCACCCCTTCGCCGAACGGCCCGACCGGTCGCGCGGACGTACGACTCCGCGAAAGGTTGTAGGGGAAGTGTGAGAAGCCGTATGGGATGACGCACATCCTGAAGCCGTGACGGCTGCGGAGCGGCATCCGCTTGGTGGTGTGGAGGAGGGGAGGGCCTCCGCCACCTGACCGAGCGGAGGGGATCGGACCCATGGCCGACGTGAGTGAACGCGCGCCGAGTGCTCAGGAGATGCGGACCAGGGCAGCGGCCTTCGTCAGTGGCGCCACCCGGCGCGGCAGGCTTCCGCTGGACTACTCCGTGGCCAGCCTGCGTGTCGTCGACTTCCTGGTCGAAGGGCTGCGCCGGGGCGGTGTGGAGGAGACCCGGGTCGGTGAGGTGCTGCTCGATCTGGGGGCGTACGTGGGCGAGGTGCTCGTACGGCGCGCGGGTGCCACGTGGATCGACTTCGACGCGGACCAGCGGGTGTATTTCGGGCAGCCGGTCGGCGTGCGGATGCCGGACGGGCGAGTGTGGAACCCGCTGGGCACGGTCCGCAACTGCTTCGCGGAGGGCAGTTCCCGGGAGTCGCTGCGGACCTTCTACCTGAAGTTGCACGGCAGGACCCGTGGCCGCCGGTCTGCCGCCTGACGGTGTTGCGGGCGGGTCGGGCGCAGAGTGGGACGAGCGTCTGGGCTGGGCGTTCGGGCTGACAGCGGACGATCCGGCGGTGCGGGAAGCGGCGCTCGCCCGTCTGGTCGCCGCACGGCGGCACGTCGCGGACGCGCTCTGCCGGGTCAACGAGATGTGGCTGCTGACGCGTCCGCCGGGTGCGGAGGAGCAGTACCGGGAGCCGGCCTTCGCCGAGGCGCGTCGCAGCCACCGGCGGGCGCAGAGTGCCTCGCTGCCCGAGGCGTTGTGGGACTGCCCTCCGGGTGCGGACCCGGCGGCCTGGCCCGGGTTGCCCTACGCCCTGCTCTTCCTGGAGTGGGAAGCGAGGTACCCGGCGGAGTGGACGCGGTGTGCGAAGGCGTGGGGCACGAAGCAGGGGCTTGTCCGGGACCTGGCCCGCGCCGGCCACGAGGAGACGGTCAGGGCGAAGCTGGTCGACCTGGTCGAGAGCGTCGTCCTCCGGCCGTACCGCTGCAAGGACCGCGAGTACGTGCGGGTCGCCCGGGCCGTCGACGGCGCCGATCTGCGGGGCAGGCTCGCCCGCGCGGCCGCTGCGGACAGCCCCTGGGCCCGTTGCCAGGCCGGCTATGTGCTGTGGCTCCTCGACCGCCCCGACCTGCCGAACACGCCCCGTGTCTGGCGGGCCTGGGTGGCGGGCGGGTCCGCGGCGTTCGGCTGAGGCGCGGGGGCGGCGGTCAGTGCGGGGCCGTCGGCTCAGTCGAGGGTGTCGGCGGCCGGTCCTGCAATCGCGTCGCGTGAGTGAAAGTGAGCAGGCGTCACACAGTGCCGCCGCCTGGGGCATCGGCTGGGGCGTCTTCCTGGTGTCCGGCTTCGCCGCCTCGGTGCTGCTGAGCAACGCCTGGCGCGACTGCGACATACGCGACTGCGACATAGGGGTCAACGCATCCGCCAACCCGGGCAGCCTGGGGTTCGCATCGACCTCCATGGCCGCCGCGTCCACGCTCCTGTGGGCGCTGACACGCAGGGTCACCGGGCGCCGGCGGTTGCTGTGGCCGGTGCTCCTGACCACTGCCGGCGCCGCCGTGCTGCTGTGGCCGTTGAGGGCCGTCTGGCACGCGCCCGAGGGCTGTCCGGTCACCTTCTGCCCGCCCGACAACGTGCCCCCGTGGTGGCCCGCATGGCTTCCGGTGTGAAACCGCCCGGCCACCGGGGTGGTGGCCGGGCCGGGTCCATGCGCGAGGGGACCGGTTACGGCAGCGCCAGCATCCGCTCCAGGGCCAGCTTCGCGAAGGCCTCGGTCTCCTTGTCGACCTCGATGCGGTTGACCAGGGTGCCCTCGGCCAGGGACTCGAGGGCCCAGACCAGGTGCGGGAGGTCGATGCGGTTCATGGTCGAGCAGAAGCAGACCGTCTTGTCGAGGAAGACGATCTCCTTGTCCTCGGCGGCGAAACGGTTCGCCAGGCGGCGGACCAGGTTCAGCTCGGTGCCGATGGCCCACTTGGAGCCGGCCGGGGCCGCCTCCAGGGCCTTGATGATGTACTCGGTCGAGCCGACGTGGTCCGCGGCGGCGACGACCTCGTGCTTGCACTCGGGGTGCACCAGGACGTTCACGCCCGGTATGCGCTCGCGGACGTCGTTGACCGAGTCGAGGCTGAAGCGGCCGTGCACCGAGCAGTGACCCCGCCACAGGATCATCTTCGCGTCGCGCAGTTCCTCCGCCGTCAGCCCGCCGTTCGGCCGGTGCGGGTTGTAGACGACGCAGTCCTCCAGCGACATGCCCAGGTCCCGCACCGCGGTGTTGCGGCCGAGGTGCTGGTCGGGCAGGAACAGGACCTTCTCACCCTGCTCGAAGGCCCAGTTCAGGGCCCGCTCGGCGTTGGAGGAGGTGCAGATGGTGCCGCCGTGCTTGCCGGTGAACGCCTTGATGTCCGCCGACGAGTTCATGTACGACACGGGCACGACCTGCTCGGCGATCCCGGCCTCGGTCAGCACGTCCCAGCACTCGGCGACCTGCTCGGCGGTGGCCATGTCCGCCATGGAGCAGCCGGCCGCCAGGTCGGGCAGGACGACCTTCTGGTCGTCCGAGGTCAGGATGTCGGCCGACTCCGCCATGAAGTGCACACCGCAGAAGACGATGTACTCGGCCTCCGGGCGCGCCGCCGCGTCCTTGGCCAGCTTGAAGGAGTCGCCCGTGACGTCGGCGAACTGGATGACCTCGTCGCGCTGGTAGTGGTGACCGAGCACGAAGACCTTGTCGCCGAGCTTCTCCTTGGCCGCGCGGGCGCGGGCGACCAGGTCCGGGTCGGAGGGCGAGGGCAGATCGCCGGGGCACTCCACACCGCGCTCGCTCCTCGGGTCGGCCTCACGGCCGAGCAGCAGCAGGGCGAGGGGCGTCGGCTGAACGTCGAGCTCCTGGGCTTGGGCGGTGGTCACGACACGCACCCTTTCTACTTTGCGTCGACCCTTTTTCGTCGAACTGACGCTATATATCATAACCGGTTCACGTCACTTTGACGATGGCCATAGTGTCCGTGTGACGTGAATCCCGGTGGCCCGGACCGTTCGTCCCCGGCCGGGGGCCGACCGCCCCGGGCCGGCCGTCCACAGTCGTCGTCCACAGCCCCTGACCGCCGGCGGGGGCGTGTGCGAGCATGGGAGGCACCGAGGGCAAAGACTCGGTCCCGCCCGGAATGAATCCGCGGCTCCGTCGGTTGAATCCGTCGGCAAGCAGTCTCCGTACAACCCGGGAGAGATGTAGATGTCCGTATCGGACGAGACCACCACCGTCACCGACGGCATCGTCCTGACCGACGCCGCCGCGTCCAAGGTCAAGGCCCTGCTCGACCAGGAAGGCCGCGACGACCTGGCCCTGCGCGTCGCCGTCCAGCCCGGCGGCTGCTCCGGCCTGCGTTACCAGCTCTTCTTCGACGAGCGCTCGCTCGACGGCGACGTGGTGAAGGACTTCGGCGGCGTCAAGGTCACCACCGACCGCATGAGCGCCCCCTACCTCGGTGGCGCCACCATCGACTTCGTGGACACGATCGAGAAGCAGGGCTTCACGATCGACAACCCGAACGCGACGGGCTCCTGCGCCTGCGGCGACTCCTTCAGCTGACCGTCGGCGGGCCGGGCCGCGCGGACACCGCGCGGCGGCCGAGTGCGCGACAAGGGCGGTGGCCCGGGATTCGTCCCCGGACCACCGCCCTTCCGTCTGCCGGGCACGTCGTGGGTGTCACCGGCCCCCGGACGGAGCCGGCAGCCGTGCGCCCGGCTTGTGCGCCGGGACGTCCTGACCGTCCGAGCCGACGACCGTCCGGTCGCCGAGCGGCTTGTCGAGCGGCACCGTGCGCTCGTACTCCTTGGCGATCAGGATGCAGACCTTGTCGGGGTGCGGGGTCTCGGTCACCGTGACGGTCACCTTCCCGCCGCTCTCCTTCGCCTTCGCGTCGTAGTCGGAGCACACCCCGCCCGTGAAGTGCACGGTCAGCTCGCCGTCGGCGGCCGTGTAACCGCTCACCCGTACGTCACGAGGCTCCCCGGGCTTCGCGGTCGGCCCGTCGGACGGAGCGGGGGAGACAGGGGCTGAGGGGGAGGCGGGCGAGGCCGGGGCCGCCGTCGTCAGGTACTTCGGGTCGACTGCCGGGTACGTGACCGTGACGGCGTCGTCCGCGCCCGGCGCCCGCACCTCGAACAGCCAGGACGGCACCAGCGTCTGCCGCCCCCGCACCGGATGCGCGGCCAGCCCGAACACCGCGTCCTCGACGGTGGCGACCTGCTTCTTCCCCGCCCCGGGCTTCTCCGGCGCGCCGGTCGGCAGCGCGCAGGGCAGGTCCGCCCCGTCCTGATGCGGTACGGGACTCGCACAGCCGCCGATGCCACCGGCGCCCCCGGCCCCGGTACCGGCGCCCGGCGCGTTCAGCAGCGCCAGCGTCTTCCCGGCGTCCAGGACCGGATACGTGTCCCCCTTGACCGGGATCTTCACCTGCCCGCTGCCGCCGACCACCTCGCCCTGCGCGCTGACGACCACCCCGGTCGTCCAGCCGTACGTGGGCAGCCCGCCCACCTCCGGCGCCGCGTTCACCGCCCGCCGGGCGCCCATGACCTGGCTCGCGTCCAGCTTGGCGTCGTCCTGGCCCAGCGCCTTCAGCACCGGCGCCGCCGCCTTCTTCGCGGCCGTCTCGTCCACCGGGTTCCCATCGGCGGACGGCGTCTTGCACTCGGGGCCCTTCTTGCAGTTGTCCGTGCGGGGCGTGTAGCGGTGGAAGGTCCAGGTGCCCGGCGCCTGCCGGTCCACCGTGAGCAGCGGCCCGGAACCGTCCTGCGCGTTGCCCACCTTCCAGGCCCCGCCCTGGACCCGGGGCGCGCTCTCCAGCCCCAGCGCCTCGGCCAGCCGCGCCACCTCGGCCTCGGTGACGTCGCCCTTCGCCCGGTACACCGGCGCCGAGCCGGGCCCCTCGGGGAGCGGCCCGTCGGCGCGGTAGGTGACGCCGTACGGGTTGGGCTCGCCGGGCGCGATGCCGTTCGAGCCGCCCTCGGACGCCCCGTCGTGGTCGTCGAGGGGGAGCGGCGGGGGAGTGTCGCCGCCCGGAGCCGGGTCCGCCCCGGACGCCGTACCGCCGTCCGTGTCGTCCCCGGCGGCGGACGTGGCCAGGTAGGCGCCGCCGCCCCCCATGAGCAGCACGGCGGCGGCGACCGACGCGATCCCGACCGCCCGGGGGCGGCGCCGCGCGGGACGCCCGGTGCCGGCCTCGTCGTCGGCGACGGCGTCGTCGTTGTCGGGTCGCTCGGTGTTCACCGCATCGCTCCTTCAGCTGCTACTGGGGACAGCGATGGGACGCGGTGGGCCGGGATCCGGTTCCCGAGGACGCCGCACGCCACCCGGACGGACCCCGGAACCACCCGAACGGCCCCGAGCCACCCGAACGGCCCCCGAGCCGTCCGGCGGCGCTCAGTCGCCGTAGTCCGACATCGCCTCCAGCAGCCGGGCCGACGCCGGCGGCACCCGGACGCCGTGGATCAGGGCGAGCGGCACCGGTCGCGTGGAGGCGCCGGCCGGTGCCGACCAGCGCCGGGTCATCCGGGCGCAGTCACCGCGCAGCGAGGCCAGGTCGCCGTCCAGGTCGGCCGGGGCGGGGTCGGCGGTCCTCAAGTTCGTCATAACAGAACCGTAGGCACGCCCCGTCCCGCGAAGAAAGTTGTACTACCGGGTAGTTTCGCCTGCTTCAGCCTGGCGGCACCGCCGGGTAGCGTGAACCGTCAACCCGCCTCCCCTCAGGAGAGAGTCCACGCCGTGCGCATCGCAGTCACCGGCTCCATCGCCACCGACCACCTCATGACCTTCCCCGGTCGTTTCGCCGACCAGCTCGTCGCGGACCAGCTGCACACGGTCTCGCTCTCCTTCCTGGTCGACCAGCTGGACGTACGCCGGGGCGGCGTAGCGGCGAACATCGCCTTCGGCATGGGGCAGCTCGGCACCCGGCCGATCCTGGTCGGCGCGGCCGGCGCGGACTTCGACGAGTACCGGGCCTGGCTGGACCGGCACGGCGTCGACACCGGCTCGGTCCGCATCTCCGAGACCCTGCACACCGCGCGCTTCGTCTGCACCACCGACGCCGACCACAACCAGATCGGCTCCTTCTACACCGGCGCGATGAGCGAGGCCCGCCTCATCGAGCTGAAGACCGTCGCCGACCGCGTGGGCGGCCTCGACCTGGTCTCCATCGGCGCGGACGACCCGGAGGCGATGCTCCGGCACACCGAGGAGTGCCGGACCCGGTCCATCCCCTTCGCCGCCGACTTCTCCCAGCAGATCGCCCGGATGAACGGCGACGAGATCCGCATACTGCTGGACGGGGCGACCTACCTCTTCTCCAACGAGTACGAGAAGGGGCTCATCGAGACCAAGACCGGCTGGACGGACGAGGAGATCCTCGGCCGCGTCGGCCACCGCGTCACCACCCTCGGCGCGCGGGGCGTGCGCATCGAGCGGGCCGGCGAGGCGACCATCGAGGTCGGCGTCCCCGACGAGGAGCGCAAGGCCGACCCCACGGGCGTCGGCGACGCCTTCCGTGCGGGGTTCCTGTCGGGACTGGCGTGGGGGGTCCCGCTCGAGCGGGCCGCGCAGGTCGGGTGCATGCTGGCGACGCTCGTCATCGAGACGGTGGGGACGCAGGAGTACCAGCTGCGGCGCGGGCACTTCATGGAGCGGTTCACGAAGGCGTACGGGGACGAGGCCGCGGGGGAGGTCCAGGCGCACCTGGGCTGATTTTCGGGGGCGACTATTCGGTTGCCTCGCGGGGCACGCTGTCGTGTGCGGGTGCGTGGGGGCCGGTCGCGCCTACGCGGCGGAGCCGCACATCGACACAGCCCCGCGCCCCTTCTCGGCGTCAGCTGGTCCGGCGGATCAAGTAGGCCGTTCCCTTTTCCGCCGGTTCCTCGCCCGCGTACTCCTGGCCCCGCATCTCGCACCATGCCGGGATGTCCAGGCGGGCCGCCTCGTCGTCGGAGAGGACGCGGACGGTGCCGCCGACGGGGACGTCGCCGATGACCTTGGCCAGTTCGATCACCGGAATGGGGCAGCGCCGGCCCAGCGCGTCCACGACGAGGTCGGGGCCGGCCGTGCGGACGGTCTCCGTCGCGGCCGGCGCCCCCAGCTTCTCGCGCACCGCGGCCACCGTGCCCGGCAGCACCTCCAGGAACCGCTCGACGTCCTCGGCCCGGACCCCCGGCGGCAGCGACACCCGGACGTTGCCCTCGCTGAGGACGCCCATCGCCCGCAGGACGTGGCTCGGCGTCAGCGTGCTGCTCGTGCAGGACGATCCGGACGACACGGAGAAACCGGCACGGTCCAGCTCGTGCAGCAAGGTCTCCCCATCGACATAGAGACACGAGAAGGTGACCACCCCGGGCAGCCGGCGGGCCGGGTCGCCGACCACCTCCACGTCCGGCACCAGGGCCGGCACCCGGGCCCGGATCCGCTCCGTCAGCTCCCGCAGCCGGGCCGCCTCCGCCGCCGCCTCGGCCCGCACCGCCCGCAGCGACGCCGCCGCGGCCACGATCGCCGGCAGGTTCTCGAAACCGGGCGCCCGCCCCGACTCCCGCTCGTCCCCGGGCCCTTGCGGTGCGAACCGGACGCCCTTGCGCACGGCGAGCAGCCCCACCCCCGAGGGCCCGCCCCACTTGTGGGCGCTGCCCGCGAGCAAGGACCAGCCGCCCTCGACCCGCCCCCAGGCCAGTGACTGGGCCGCGTCCACCAGCAGCGGCACACCCGCCGCCCGGCAGACCTCCGCCACCGCCGTCACCGGCTGCTCGGTGCCCACCTCGTGGTTGGCCGACTGGAGACACGCCAGCGCCGTGTCCTCACGCAGGGCGGCCGCGTACGCCGCCGGATCCACCGCGCCCGTCCGGTCCACGCCCACCTGCGTGAGAACCCCGCCGTCGGCCTCGTGCACCTCGGCCGCATGCAGGACGGAGGAGTGTTCGACGGCTGACACGATCAGGTGGCGTCCGACGCGCCGCCGCCCGGCCAGCGCCCCCGCCGCCCCTGAATGCACCGCCCGTGTCCCCGAAGGAGTGAACACCAACTCGTCCGGCCGGCACCCCACACACTCGGCCGCCGCCTCCCGAGCGGCATCCAGCAACAACCGCGCCCGCCGCCCTTCCCGGTACAGCCGAGCAGGATCGGCCCACCCCTCGTCAAGAGACGCCAACAGCGCCTGCCGGGCAACGGGATGAAGGGGAGCGGCAGAAGCTGCGTCGAAGTAGGCCACGGGTCAACGCTAGAACGCCGGGGACGGGAGCGCCCCGTCAGGGGCGCGGGGCTGTGACATGTGCGGCTCCGCCGCGCGGGCGCGACAAGCCACGACGCACCGTCAGCCGCCCACGAAACCGCACCTCCCCGTCCCGTAGGCGCCCCCATCCCACCCTTAAAGAGTGACCCCCGGCGCGTATGGCACCCTCCCCGCGACCCCCCGGAGGGCGTCGGCTAGGGTTTGGTCCGCATAAACATCAAACCCCTGCCCGACGCAGGGCGGCGACCGACCAGCGAGAAGGCAGGCCGCAGCCAACCGCGCGGGCGAGACTCTCGGGAAGGCGCTACGTGAGTCCCAACGGCTCCGACCGCTCGCCGCGGCGCCCGATGCGGCGGAAGCTGCTGCAGGCACTGACCGCGGGCCTGGTCCTGGCGACCGCCACCGGTTGCACATACGAGGACTTCCCCCGCCTCGGCATGCCCACCCCCACCACGGAAGAGGCTCCGCGGATCCTCTCCCTGTGGCAGGGCTCATGGGCAGCCGCGCTGGCCACCGGCGTGCTGGTGTGGGGCCTGATCCTGTGGAGTGTCTTCTTCCACCGGCGCAGCCGCACCAAGGTCGAGGTCCCTCCACAGACCAGGTACAACCTGCCCATCGAGGCGCTGTACACCATGGTTCCGCTCGTCATCGTCTCGGTGTTGTTCTACTTCACCGCACGCGACGAGTCCGATCTCATGAGCCTCAACAAGAAGCCCGACCTCACGGTCAACGTGGTCGGCTTCCAGTGGAGCTGGTGCTTCAACCACATCGAGGACGTCCCGGGCTCCACCGGCGACGCCAAGACCTCCAAGGAACTGGCCGGCATCCCGGACCGGTTCGTCGAGGACTTCCCGGCCAACGCCGGCGGTGTCTACGACTGCGGTACCCCCGGCACGCGGAATCCGCAGACCAACAACCCGGGCCCGACCCTCTGGCTCCCCAAGGGCAAGACGGTCCGCTTCGTCCTGACCTCGCGTGACGTCATCCACTCCTTCTGGGTGGTGCCGTTCCTCATGAAGCAGGACGTGATTCCGGGCCACACCAACGCCTTCGAGGTCACCCCCAACAAGGAGGGGACCTTCCTGGGCAAGTGCGCCGAGCTGTGCGGCGTGGACCACTCCCGGATGCTGTTCAACGTCAAGGTCGTCTCCCCGGAGCGCTACGAGCAGCACCTCCAGGACCTCGCGAAGAAGGGGCAGACCGGTTACGTTCCCGCGGGCATCGCTCAGACGAGCCACGAGAAGAACCGGGAGACGAACAACCTGTGAGCATCCTCAACGAACCCCAGGGTGCCTCGGCAGCGGAGGACTCGTACGAGAACGAGCTGCCGGTACGGCGCAAGCAGCCCGGCAACGTCGTGATCAAGTGGCTCACGACCACTGACCACAAGACGATCGGCACGATGTACCTGGTGACGTCGTTCGCGTTCTTCGTGATCGGCGGCGTGATGGCGCTCTTCATGCGCGCCGAGCTGGCCCGGCCTGGTCTTCAGATCATGTCGAACGAGCAGTTCAACCAGGCGTTCACGATGCACGGCACGATCATGCTGCTGATGTTCGCGACGCCGCTGTTCGCGGGCTTCGCGAACTGGATCATGCCGCTTCAGATCGGCGCGCCGGACGTGGCGTTCCCGCGGCTGAACATGTTCGCCTACTGGCTGTACCTGTTCGGCTCGACCATCGCGGTGGGCGGGTTCCTGACGCCGCAGGGTGCGGCCGACTTCGGCTGGTTCGCCTACAGCCCGCTGTCCGACGCGGTGCACTCGCCCGGTATCGGCGGTGACCTGTGGATCATGGGTCTGGCCTTCTCCGGCTTCGGCACCATCCTCGGCTCGGTCAACTTCATCACCACGATCATCTGCATGCGCGCGCCCGGCATGACCATGTTCCGCATGCCGATCTTCACCTGGAACGTGCTGCTGACCGGTGTGCTGGTCCTGCTGGCCTTCCCGGTGCTGGCCGCGGCCCTGTTCGCGCTGGAGGCCGACCGCAAGTTCGGGGCCCACATCTTCGACTCGTCCAACGGCGGGGCGTTGTTGTGGCAGCACTTGTTCTGGTTCTTCGGGCATCCAGAGGTGTACATCATCGCGCTGCCGTTCTTCGGCATCGTCAGTGAGATCATCCCGGTCTTCTCCCGCAAGCCGATCTTCGGCTACATGGGTCTGATCGGCGCGACGATCGCGATCGCGGGTCTGTCGGTGACGGTGTGGGCCCACCACATGTACGTCACGGGCGGCGTGCTGTTGCCGTTCTTCTCCTTCATGACCTTCCTGATCGCGGTTCCGACCGGTGTGAAGTTCTTCAACTGGATCGGCACCATGTGGAAGGGCTCGTTGTCCTTCGAGACACCGATGCTGTGGTCCACCGGCTTCCTGATCACCTTCCTCTTCGGTGGTCTGACCGGTGTCATCCTGGCCTCGCCGCCGCTGGACTTCCACGTCTCGGACTCGTACTTCGTGGTGGCGCACTTCCACTACGTGGTGTTCGGCACCGTGGTGTTCGCGATGTTCGCCGGCTTCCACTTCTGGTGGCCGAAGTTCACCGGCAAGATGCTGGACGAACGCCTCGGCAAGATCACGTTCTGGACGCTGTTCATCGGCTTCCACGGCACCTTCCTGGTCCAGCACTGGCTGGGCGCCGAGGGCATGCCGCGCCGCTACGCCGACTACCTGGCGGCGGACGGCTTCACCGCCCTGAACACGATCTCGACGATCAGCTCGTTCCTGCTCGGCATGTCGCTGCTGCCGTTCTTCTACAACATCTGGAAGACGGCCAAGTACGGCAAGAAGATCGAGGTGGACGACCCGTGGGGTTACGGCCGCTCCCTGGAGTGGGCGACCTCCTGCCCGCCGCCGCGGCACAACTTCCTCACGCTGCCGCGCATCCGCAGTGAATCCCCCGCCTTCGACCTGCACTACCCCGAGATCGCCGCGATCGACCAGCTGGAGAACGTCGGTCACGGTGAGAAGGCCCTCGCCGGTGGCAAGGAGGCCGGGAAGTGAAGATCCAGGGCAAGATTTTCATCTGGCTGAGCGTCTTCCTGCTGGCCGTGGCGATCGTCTACGGCTACTGGTCGAAGGAGCCGGCGGGTACCACGGCGCTCTTCCTGGCCTTCGGCCTGGCGATCATGGTCGGCTTCTACCTCGCCTTCACGGCGCGGCGGGTCGACGCGGGCGCGCAGGACAACACCGAGGCCGACGTCGCGGACGAGGCCGGCGAGGTCGGGTTCTTCAGCCCGCACAGCTGGCAGCCGCTGGCGCTCGCCATCGGTGGCGCGTTCGCCTTCCTGGGCATCGCCCTCGGCTGGTGGCTGGTGTACTTCTCGGCACCGATCCTGCTGATCGGCCTGTTCGGCTGGGTCTTCGAGTACTACCGCGGTGAGAACCGCACCCAGTAGCACGCGCCGAGCGACAAGGGGCCCGGACACTCCGTCAGGAGCGTCCGGGCCCCTTCGTCTGCCGTACCGCCGCTCACTCTTCCGGCTTATCCACCGTGCCGCCGTTGACGTCTCTCCCTAGCGTGGGCTCATGAGCAACACGGTTCACTTCCAGGCGCGGGGGCGTACGGCCGTCGGCTGCACCCTGCTGGTGATCGCCCTCGGCGTGAGCGTCACCGCCTGCAGCGGCGGCGACGACAACCCCCTGTCCGCCACCCCCTACGACGCGGCCGGCCAGATCTCCTTCAACGGCCCCACGGACGCCGGGAAGAAGGCCGACCCGGACAAACCCCTGGAGGTGGTCGCCGAGGGCGCCGACGGGCGCATCACGGACGTCACGGCCGTCGACACGACCGGACGCCACGTCGCGGGCGAGCTGTCCGCCGACGGCGCCCGCTGGCACAGCACCTCACCCCTGGCCGCCAACGCCAGCTACACGGTGCGGGTCAGCACCGAGGACGGCGACGGGGCGCCCGGCCGCAAGGTGCTCACCTTCGAGACCGGGAAGCCCGGGGCCAAGAAGGCCCTGGACGTCGTCTTCGGGCCCAAGGCGGGCGCGTACGGCGTCGGCCAGCCCATCACGGCGGAACTGAGCCAGCCGGTCCAGGACCCGGCCCAGCGGGCCATAGTGGAGCGCGCCCTGAAGGTGGACTCCACGCCCGCGGTGAAGGGCGCCTGGTACTGGGTGGACGACAAGAAGCTCCACTACCGGCCCGAGGACTACTGGCCCGCCCACGCGACCATCAAGGTCCACAGCACCCTCGACGGCATCAAGATCGGCGACCGGATGTGGGGCGGCAAGGCCAAGCCCCTGAAGATCACCACGGACGACCGCGTCGTGGCCGTCACCGACGCCGCCGCGCACACGCTGACGCTCTACAAGGACGGCGAAGAGGTCCGGCAGGTCCCGGTCACCTCGGGCAAGCCCGGCTTCGAGACCCGCAACGGGGTCAAGGTCGTCCTCGGCAAGGAATCCTTCGTACGCATGCGCAGCAGCACCGTCGGCATCGCCGAGGGCTCCTCGGAGTCGTACGACCTGCCGGTCTACTGGGCCACCCGGGTGACCTGGAGCGGCGAGTACGTGCACGCCGCCCCCTGGTCCGTCGGCTCCCAGGGCATCGCCAACGTCAGCCACGGCTGCGTCGGCATGAGCACCGACAACGCGGAGTGGTTCTTCAACGCGGTCCAGGAGGGCGACGTCGTCGAGGTCGTCAACTCGGACGGCGAAACGATGGAGCCCTTCGGCAACGGCTTCGGCGACTGGAACATGGACTGGACGAAGTGGCGCACGGGCAGCGCCCTGACGGGCACCGCGGGCGCGTCGGACAATCAGGAGACGGCAAGGCTGCGACCGACGGCGGTGTAGTGCCCCGAAAGGGGCGCGGGGCTGTGTCGACATGCGGCTCCGCCGCGTGGGCGCGAACAACCATGACGGCGCCGCACCCGCCAAAGCCACCCGCACCCCCGAGCTGGAAGGCGCCCCTAAACCCCCTGCAGCCGCTTCTCCCGCAGCAGCGCGGCCAGCGCCGAGGCGAACTCCACCGGCTCCACCGGCAGCGTCACAGCCGCCTCCGCGCGGCTCCAGGTCGCCAGCCACGCGTCCTGCGGCCGCGCGATGAGCACCAGCACCGGCGGGCACTGGAAGACCTCGTCCTTGATCTGCCGGCACACGCCCATGCCCCCCATGGGCACGGCCTCGCCGTCCAGGACGCAGACGTCGATCCCGCCCCTGTCCAGCTCCTTGAGTACCGCGGCCGGGGTCGCGCACTCCACGAACTCGACCACGGGCACGTCCGGGGCCGGCCGGCGGCCGGTCGCGAGCCGCACCTGTTCGCGGGTGTTGGAGTCGTCGCTGTAGACCAGCACCGTGGCGGTCGCCTGCATGCTTCCTCCGATACGCGGTGAGACCGGTGAAGGCTGTCGTAGCCCGTTGGGGCGGATGCTACTCCCTCGAACGCCCCGTCAGCACGGGTTCGGACAGGCCTTCGACAGGCCTCCGACGGGCCGTTCGATGGGCCATCCGGGCCGTACGAGCAGGGGGAACACACCGAACGGCACCCCCCGGGGTGAGGGCGGGATAAGCGACCGACATAATGTCGGTCGTGGCGACAGCAACGACAGTAGAAACCGGGCACGCGCACCCGTCGGTCAACCGGCCGAACCTCACCAGCGTCGGAACCATCATCTGGTTGAGTTCCGAGCTGATGTTCTTCGCGGCCCTCTTCGCGATGTACTTCACCCTGCGATCGGTGACCGGCCCGGACTTCTGGTCCGAGAAGGCCGACGCGTTGAACATCCCGTTCTCCGCGACGAACACCACGATCCTGGTGCTCTCCTCCCTCACCTGCCAGCTCGGCGTGTTCGCGGCCGAGCGCGGTGACGTGAAGAAGCTCCGGATGTGGTTCATCGTCACCTTCGTGATGGGTGCGATCTTCATCGGCGGTCAGGTGTTCGAGTACACCGAGCTGGTCAAGCACGAGGGCATCTCGCTCTCGTCCGACCCGTACGGTTCGGCGTTCTACCTGACCACCGGCTTCCACGGACTGCACGTGACGGGCGGACTGATCGCCTTCCTGCTGGTCCTCGGCCGCACCTACGCGGCCCGGAGGTTCACCCACGAGCAGGCGACCGCCGCCATCGTCGTGTCCTATTACTGGCACTTCGTCGATGTGGTCTGGATCGGCCTGTTCGCCACGATCTACCTGATCAAGTAGTCGCGGCGCGCACCCGCGCAACACCAGAAGCATCGACAGCATCGACGCAGAAGATCCTGACACCGGGGTAATCCGTGAAAAAGCTCTCCGCACGACGACGCCATCCGCTGGCGGCACTCGTCGTCCTACTCCTCGCGCTGGCATGCACAGGGGGGCTGTACGCCGCGTTCGCACCCGCGAGCAAGGCGCAGGCCGATGAATCCGCCCAGTCCCTCGCCATCGACGAGGGCAAGAAGCTCTACGCCGTCGGCTGTGCCAGTTGCCACGGCACCGGAGGGCAGGGCACCACCGACGGCCCGAGCCTGGTCGGCGTGGGCGCCGCGGCCGTCGACTTCCAGGTGGGCACCGGCCGTATGCCGGCCCAGCAGCCCGGCGCGCAGGTCCCGAAGAAGAAGGTCATCTACTCCCAGGCGGAGATCGACCAGCTCGCGGCCTACATCGCCTCGCTGGGTGCCGGTCCGGCCGTCCCCTCGGAGGAGAAGTACGGTCCGGAGGGTGCGGACATCGCCAAGGGCGGTGAGCTGTTCCGCACCAACTGCGCGCAGTGCCACAACTTCACCGGCAAGGGTGGCGCCCTGACGCACGGCAAGTACGCGCCGAGCCTCGAGGGTGTCAGCCCGAAGCACCTCTACGAGGCCATGCAGACCGGCCCGCAGAACATGCCCTCCTTCCCCGACACCACCCTGTCGGAGCAGAACAAGAAGGACATCATCGCCTACCTGGACGCGGTCAACAGTGACGACACCGTGGACCCGGGCGGTCTGTCGCTCGGCGGCCTCGGGCCGGTCAGTGAAGGCCTGTTCGGCTGGATCTTCGGCCTGGGCGCCTGCATCGCCGTCGCCGTGTGGGTCGCCGCTCGGACCGCAAAGGCCAAGAAGTCATGAGTAGCCAAGACATTCCAGAAGAGAACCTGCCCGCTGAGCAGGGCGGCACGCACGTGCCGAAGCCCGCGGACGACAAGAACCCGTTCGCGGACCCGGGGCTGCCGCCCCACGAGCACCGGATCCAGGACGTCGACGAGCGGGCCGCCAAGCGGTCCGAGCGCGCGGTCGCCCTGCTGTTCACGGTGTCCATGCTGGCCACCATCGGCTTCATCGCCTCGTTCGTCGCGATCCCGCAGGACAAGTCGATCTACGTCTTCCCGATCGGGCACATCAGCGCGATGAACTTCGCGCTGGGCCTGACCCTGGGCGTGGCGCTGTTCACCATCGGCGCGGGCGCCGTCCACTGGGCGCGCACCCTGATGTCCGACGAGGAGGTCGCCGACGAGCGGCACCCGATCGAGGCCGACCCCGAGACCCGTGCGAAGGTCCACGCGGACTTCAAGCAGGGCGCCAAGGAGTCGGTGATCGGCCGGCGCAAGCTGATCCGCAACACGATGCTGGGCGCGCTCACGCTGGTGCCGCTCTCCGGCGTCGTCCTGCTGCGCGACCTCGGCCCGCTGCCCGGAACGAAGCTCCGCCACACGCTGTGGTCCAAGGGCAAGCTGCTCGTCAACATGAACACGAACGAGCCGATGCGCCCGTCGGACATCGGGATCGGTTCCCTCACCTTCGCCAAGCCCGAGGGCCTGGAGGAGGACGACCACGGCTTCCAGAACGAGATCGCCAAGGCGGCCCTGATGATCATCCGGCTGGAGCCGGACTCCATCAAGGACAAGCGCGAGCTCGAGTGGTCGCACGAGGGCATCGTGGCGTACTCGAAGATCTGCACCCACGTCGGTTGCCCGATCTCGCTGTACGAGCAGCAGACGCACCACGCGCTCTGCCCCTGCCACCAGTCCACCTTCGACCTTGCCGACGGCGCCCGGGTCATCTTCGGTCCCGCCGGTCACCCGCTGCCGCAGCTGCGCATCGGTGTGAACGACGAGGGGTATCTCGAGGCGCTCAGCGACTTCGACGAGCCCGTCGGTCCTGCATTCTGGGAGCGCGGATGAGTACTGCAGCCAACGACGCACCCCGCTCTCGCGGGAAGGCACCGGCCGGCGAACGTGTCGCCGACTGGGCCGACGGCCGGCTGGGGATCTACTCCCTGGCCAAGGCCAACATGCGCAAGATCTTCCCCGACCACTGGTCGTTCATGCTGGGTGAGGTCTGCCTCTACAGCTTCATCATCATCATCCTCACGGGTGTGTACCTGACGCTGTTCTTCCACCCGTCGATGAACGAGGTCACGTACCACGGCTCGTACGTCCCCATGCAGGGACAGCTGATGAGTGAGGCGTACAAGTCGACGCTCGACATCAGCTTCGACGTGCGTGGCGGTCTGCTGATCCGGCAGATCCACCACTGGGCCGCGATCATCTTCCTCGCCGGCATGTTCGTGCACATGATGCGCGTCTTCTTCACCGGCGCGTTCCGCAAGCCGCGTGAGATCAACTGGCTGTTCGGCTTCCTGCTGTTCGTCCTCGGCATGTTCACCGGTTTCACCGGTTACTCGCTCCCGGACGACCTGCTCTCCGGCACCGGTGTCCGCTTCACCCAGGGCGCGATCCTGTCGATGCCGATCGTCGGCACCTACATCTCGATGTTCCTGTTCGGCGGGGAGTTCCCCGGGACCGACTTCGTCGCCCGGTTCTACTCGATCCACATCCTGCTGCTGCCGGGCATCATGCTCGGGCTCGTGGTCGGCCACCTGATCCTGGTCTTCTACCACAAGCACACGCAGTTCGCGGGTCCCGGCAAGACCAACAAGAACGTCGTCGGCATGCCGCTGCTGCCGGTGTACATGGCGAAGGCGGGCGGCTTCTTCTTCCTGGTCTTCGGTGTCATCGCGGCGGTCGCCGGCATCGTGTCGGTCAACCCGATCTGGGCCATCGGCCCCTACCGTCCGGACCAGGTGTCGACCGGCGCCCAGCCCGACTGGTACATGGGCTTCGCCGAGGGTCTGGTCCGTGCCATGCCGGGCTGGGAGATCAACTTCTGGGGTCACACACTGGTCCTCGGTGTGCTCATCCCGCTGGTGATCTTCGGTGTCTTCCTGGCGCTCATCGCCGTCTACCCGTTCATCGAGTCGTGGGTGACCGGGGACAAGCGCGAGCACCACATCCTGGACCGGCCGCGCAACGCGCCGACCCGTACGGCCTTCGGCGTCGCCTGGGTCACCGCGTACATGATCATGCTGATCGGTGGTGGCAACGACATCGTCGCCACGCACTTCCACCTGTCGATCAACGCGGTCACCTGGTTCGTGCGGATCGGGTTCTTCCTCGGTCCGGTCCTCGCGTTCGTCGTCACCAAGCGGATCTGCCTCGGCCTCCAGCGCCGGGACAAGGAGAAGGTGCTGCACGGCCGCGAGTCGGGCATCATCAAGCGCCTGCCGCACGGTGAGTTCATCGAGGTCCACGAGCCGCTCAGCCAGGAGCAGCTGCACACGCTCACCGCGCACGAGCAGTACGAGCCGGCCGAGATCGGCCCCACGGTCGACGAGAACGGCGTCGAGCGCAAGGTGAAGGGCAGCGAGAAGCTCCGCGCCAAGCTCAGCGGCGCCTACTTCGGCGAGGAGTCGCAGATTCCCAAGCCGACCGTCGAGGAGTACAAGGAGATCACGAGCGGCCACGGCCACCACTGACCCTCCAGCGTCGCCACACCACGATCGAAGGGCCCCGTCCGTTCCGCGGACGGGGCCCTTCGACCGTGTCCGGGCTGGATAGGGTGGAAGCGCGATCCACCGTCCACCACTTCTCACGACACACACGATTCAGGAGCGGCTCATGAGCGCTGTGACCCCCGCTGGAGGCGACACCGCGGCGGGCCGCTCCTGGCCCGCCCTGCTGAACGGACTGCTGGACGGCCGCGACCTGTCCGCGGACGAGACCGCCTGGGCGCTGGACGTCATCATGCGCGGCGAGGCGACCGACGCGCAGATCGCCGCTTTCGCGGTGGCTCTCAGATCCAAGGGGGAGACCGTCGAGGAGATCTCCGGTCTGGTCCGCACGATGTACGACCACGCCAGGGTGATCGAGGTGCCGGGGGAGACCGTCGACATCGTCGGCACCGGCGGCGACGGCGCCAAGACGGTCAACATCTCCACCATGTCGGCGATCGTCGTGGCCGGTACGGGGGCCAAGGTCGTCAAGCACGGCAGCCGTGCCGCCTCCTCCGCGTCCGGCGCCTCCGACGTCCTGGAGAAGCTCGGGGTCAATCTGGAGCTGACGCCGAAGCGGGTGGCGGAGGTCGCCGAGGAGGCCGGCATCACCTTCTGCTTCGCGGTGAAGTTCCACCCGGCCCTGCGCCACGTCGCGACGGCCCGCGGCCAGCTCGGCATCCGCACGGTGTTCAACTTCCTGGGCCCGCTGACCAACCCCGCCCGGGTGAGGGCCCAGGCGATCGGGGTCGCCGACGCCCGGATGGCGCCGATCATCGCCGGTGTCTTCGCGGAGCGCGGCCACTCCTCCCTGGTCTTCCGCGGCGACGACGGCCTCGACGAGCTGACCACGACCGCCACCTCCCGGGTCTGGGTCGTGCGGGACGGCCGGGTGACCGAGGAGTCCTTCGACCCGCGCGACGTCGGCCTCGACCTGGTGCCGGTCGAGGCGCTGCGCGGCGCCGACGCCTCCTACAACGCCGACGTCGCCCGCCGCCTGCTGGCCGGCGAGACGGGCCCCGTACGGGACGCGGTGCTGCTGAACTCGGCGGCGGCCCTGGTGGCCCTGGAGCAGGGCGCGGGACCGCTGGCCGGACGGATCAGGGCCGGGATGGACCGCGCGGCCGAGGCGATCGACTCGGGCGCCGCCAAGCAGGTCCTCGACCGCTGGGTGGCCGCCAGCCACAGCTGAGCGGTGCGTGTGACGTGCGTCCCGCGATCCGGACCCGGGTTGCGGGACGCCGATCACTTCCCCTAAGTTTTTCGACAGGTCATGAGTGACAGTCATGAGGCCCCGGCCGACTGTCCGGCAACCCTCCGTCCGTGGCGGGGTGCCCCGGGTGAAGACCAGGTCGTGGACAGCAAGGTCCACGGCAAGCGCGGACCCCTCGCACGCTTTTGAGAAGTGTGGGGCCAGGGGTCCTGGTCGTCCGAGGGAGTCTCCCGTGAACCAGCGAATGCGATAGGGCCGCGAGCCCCGCCTCCGCGCACCTTCTTTCTTCTCTTCACGGCGCGTCGCTCCGCGCCGGTTCTCACGGGAGTCCGTCATGTCCGCAGTCGCCCCTGCCTCCGCCACCGCTGCCTCCGCCACCGCTGTCGCCGCCCCGCTGCCCGTCCTCGGCCGGGACGTCACCGTGCCGCTCGTCACCGGTGGGGAGGTCACGTACGCCGCGCTCGACTACGCCGCCAGCGCGCCCGCGCTCCAGCGGGTGTGGGACGACGTGGCCGCCTACGCCCCCTACTACGGCAGTGTCCACCGCGGTGCCGGGTACCTGTCGCAGCTGTCGACCGACCTGTTCGAGAACGCCCGCGAGACCGTCGCCGGGTTCCTCGGCTGCCGGGACGACGACCAGGTCGTCTTCACCCGGTCCACCACCGACTCCCTCAACCTGCTCGCCGCCGTGCTGCCCGCCGGGAGCCGGGTCTTCGTCTTCGAGACCGAGCACCACGCCTCGCTGCTGCCCTGGCGCGAGGCGGACGTGACGTACCTGGACGCCCCGCGCACCCCCGCGCAGGCCGTCGAGACCCTGGAGCGGGCCCTGGTCGCCCGTGAGCCGTACGGGCCCGCCCTGGTCTGTGTGACCGGCGCCTCCAACGTCACCGGAGAGCTGTGGCCGGTGCGTGAACTGGCCGCCGCGGCGCACGCGCACGGCGCCCGGATCGTGCTGGACGCCGCCCAGCTCGCCCCGCACCACCCGGTCTCGGTGACCGACCTGGACGTGGACTGGGTCGCCTTCTCCGGGCACAAGCTGTACGCCCCCTTCGGCTCCGGCGTGCTGGCCGGGCGCGCCGACTGGCTGCGCGAGGCCGAGCCGTACCTCGCCGGCGGCGGCGCCAGCCGCAGGGTCGGGCGGCGTGCCGACGGCGGGGTGGACGTCGAGTGGCACGACAGCGCCGCCCGGCACGAGGCCGGCTCGCCCAACGTCATCGGCGCCCACGCCGTCGCCTCCGCCTGCAAGGCGCTCACGGAGGCCGGGTTCGACACGCTGGTCGCCCGCGAGGAGCACCTGATCCGGACGGTGCGGGAAGGCCTTGCCGACGTCCCCGAGGTGCGGATCCTCTCCCTCTTCGGCGACGACGCGCCGCGCGTCGGGGTGCTCTCCTTCGTCGTGGACGGCTGGAACAGCTCGCACTTCGCCGCGGCCCTCTCCGCCGAGTACGGCATCGGCGTGCGCGACGGCCTCTTCTGCGCCCACCCGCTGCTGCGCACCCTGCTCGGCAGCGACCCGCAGGCGCAGGGCGAGTGCGGCGCCCCCGAGGCGGCCCCCGGGGAGAAGTCCCTCAACGCCGTCCGGGTGAGCTTCGGCGCGGGCACCCCGGACGAGCACGTCGAGCGGTTCGTGAACGCCGTCAGGGACCTGGTGAGCGACGGCGCCCGGTGGAGCTACCGCACCGTGGACGGCCGGTGCGTGCCCGATACCGCCCCCGGTACCGCCACCGCCCCGGCCGCCGGCGCCTGAGCGGCACGGGCCGCCGGGCCGGGCAGCCGCGACCCCAGCAGGATCATCCGCAGCGCCCGTTCCGTGGCGTCCGTGAGGAGTTCCGAGGCCCGCAGCAGCGCGTCCGCCAGAGCCATCGGCGCCGGCAGGATGCCGTGGCAGGCGTCCACCCCCGGCACCTCGTGCGCGCCCTCGCCGAGCGTGCCGGCCAGGGCGAGGACGGGCCGGCCGTGGAGCTTGGCGCGGCGGGCCACCTCGGCGGGGATCTTGCCGCGCGGCGTCTGGTGGTCCAGGGCACCCTCCGCGGTGAGGACCAGGTCGGCGCGGGCCAGCCGGGCGTCCAGGTCGAGGTGGTCGAGGAGCACGTCGAAGCGGGGCAGCAGCCGGGCCCCGACTGCCGCGAGACCCGCGCCGAGCCCGCCGGAGGCACCGGTGCCGGGGCCGTGGCGCAGGTCGGCACCGGTGACCCCGAGGTCGCGGACGACGACGCGCGCCCAGTTCTCCAGGCCGGCCGACAACTGCTCGACCTGCGCGGGCGTCGCCCCCTTCTGCGGGCCGAACACCCGGGCCACGCCGCGCTCTCCGCACAGCACGTTGAACGGGTTGCAGGCGACGAGCAGCTCGGTGTCCCTCAGCCGGGCGTCCAGGCCGGACGGGTCGATGCGGGCGAGGCGGCTCAGCTCCCCGCCGCCGTGCGGGAGTTCGTGGCCGTCCGCGTCGAGGAGTCGGGCCCCGAGGGCCTGGAGCGCGCCGGCGCCCCCGTCCGACGTACCGGAGTCGCCGCAGCCCACGAGGACGCGTCGCACACCGGTGTCGAGTGCGGCCCGGATCAGCTCGCCGACCCCGTACGTGGTCGTGGCGCCGGGGTCGCGCAGGGCACGCGGGACCAGGGACAGCCCCGCGACGGCCGCCATCTCCACCACCGCCGTGTCCCCGGCGCCGAGCAGCGCGAAGTGGGTGCCGACGGGCTCGCCGACCGGGCCGGTGGCGGCCAGCGCGACCAGCCGTCCGCCGGTCGCCGAGGCCAGCGCGACGGCCGTCCCCTCGCCGCCGTCCACCAGCGGGACGCGGTCGATCTCGGCGTCCGGCAGGACCCGGCGGACGCCCGCCGCGATGGCGTCGGCGGCGGCCTGGGCGGACAGGGACTCCTTGAAGCCACTGGGGGCCACGACGACACGGTTCAGTACGGAGGACATGCGAGCTCCTTCAACGGGTCACGGGTACGCCGAGCAGCGGCCAGACGGCGGTGGCGAAGAACAGGACGAGCGCGGCGGTCAGCGGCGCCAGGACGGCGGACAGCCGCAGCAGGTCGCGCGGGGTGTAGGTGGGGACGCCGGGGACGTCGGAGAAGAGCGTGACCGGCTTGGCGGAGGCCGGCAGCGTGTGGCAGAAGCCGGCCGCCGCCGTGGACGCGAGCGCGGCGGTGACCGGATTGACCCCGGCGCCCACGGCCGCCGCGACGACCAGCGGGACCAGGACCGAGGAGCGGGCCGAGCGGGACTGGAGGACCAGGTGGGCCGCCGTGCTCACCGCCACCACGACCCCGAGGAAGACGGCAGGGCCGACGTGCCCGGGCAGCCCCGACACCAGCCACCGCGCGGCACCGGAGTCGGCGAGCGCGACGCCCATCGCCATGGTCGCCGCCATGAACAGCAGCAGCGACCACGGCACGGTCTTCAGCGCGTCCTTGAGCCCCACGGTGCCCAGGGCGGGGGAGGAGGCGACGACCGCGCCGATCAGTGCCACGACCGCGGGCGACACGTGGTGCAGCGGCTCGCTGCACCACAGGGCCACCACCGTGGCCAGGAGCAGCGCGCAGCGCTTCTCCGCCTGCGTCCACGGTCCGGTGACCGGGCGGTCGCTGTGCCGCTGGATCTCCTCTGCGGTGATGTGGACGGAACCCTCGCGGTCCGCCCGCCGCGTGGTCGTCAGCAGGACCGCCTCGGCGGCGAGGTGGGAGGAGGTCACGGCCAGCGGCAGACCGAGCAGCAGCCACTGGGTGAAGCCGATCCGGTCCCCGGTCGCCTCCCACAGCACCGACACCGTGATCAGATGCGCGCCCGCACCGATCAGGGTCGCCACCGCCGACAGCAGGATCACGGTCGGGAAGAGCAGCGCCAGCATCACGACCAGTCGTCTCCGGTCCGCGAGGGCCTTGGCGAGGGCGAGGAACACGGGCAGCGCGAGCGCCGCCCGGCCGGAGGTGGCCGGCACCGCGAACGCCGTGACGACGAGCGCGGCCGTCGTCAGGTGCGTCAACTGCCGTACGGTGCGCGCCCCGCCGACCAGGAAGGCCGCCGCCCGCCCCGCGAGCCCGGTCCGGGCCACCGCCGCGGCCAGCACGAACGCGCAGATCAGCAGCCACACCGTGGCGTCGCCGAGGGTGCCGAAGAGGGTGTCGCTGCTGATCACGCCGGTCGCCGTCAGCGCGAGTCCGGCGCCCAGCGCGATGTACGTGTCGTCGATCGGCGTACCGATCCAGGCGCAGGTGGCCAGCGCGAACACCGCGAGGGTGAGGCGCGCGTCACCGCCCAGGGCGGGGAAGTTGGCGGGGACCGCCAGCAGCGCGCACAGGGACAGCGCCGCACACAGGGCCGCCGCCAGGCGGAGGTTCAACGTCACGCCCTCGAGGGTTCTCCCGGGCGGTGAGTCCTCAATGAGCCCGACATGAAGGAAACTTCACACCAAATCCGGTTCTCCCGCCGTTCACCCCGGCAGCCGGTACCCCATGCCTCGCACCGTCTCCACCCGCTGCGCCCCCAGCTTCTTGCGCAGCGCCCGCACATAGACGTCCACGATGTTGGAGCCCGGGTCGAAGTCGTAGCCCCACACGTGGGACAGGATCTGCTCCCGCGACAGGACCTGCCCCGGATGCCGCAGGAACAGTTCGAGCAGCACGAACTCACGGGCCGTCAGGTCCACCGTCCGCTGTCCGGCACGGGCCCGGCGGGTGCGCAGGTCCAGGGAGAGGTCGCCGGACCGCAGCACCGTCACCTCGGGCGCCCTGGCCGCCGTACGCAGCCGCAGCCGTACCCGGGCGAGCAGCTCCTCGAAGCGGAACGGTTTGGTCATCCAGTCGTCGGCGCCACCCTCCAGGCCGGCCACCGTGTCCCGTACGGAGTCCCTGGCGGTCAGCACGATCACCGGGGTCGTCACCCGGGACTCGCGCAGTTCGCGCAGGACCGTGAAGCCGTCCCGGCCGGGCAGCCCGATGTCCAGGACGACCAGGTCGAACCGGCCGGTGAGGGCGTACTCGTAGGCGGCGTCGCCGTCGGCGACCGCGGTGGTGGTGAAGCCGTTGGCGCGCAGGCCCTTCTCGACGAAGGAGGCGATGCGGTCCTCGTCCTCGACGATGAGGATGCGGTTCATGGTCGTGCCTCTTCCAGAGTGAGTACGAAGGTGGCCCCGCCGCCCTCCGTGGGGTGCAGGCCGACCCGGCCGCCGTGGCCCTCGGCGATGGCCCGCACGATGGACAGCCCGAGCCCGGCGCCGGTGCCGCGCACCCCGCGCCGTGCGGTGCCGCGCCGGAACCGCTCGAAGATCACCTCGGCGTCCTGCGGCTGGACGCCGGGTCCCGAGTCGGCGACGTACAGCTCGATGCGCGGGCCGTCGGCGCGGGACCCCATGCGGATCCGCTGTCCCGCCGTGGTGTGCTGCACGGCGTTCTGCGCCAGCTGCACCATGGCCTGGGTGATGCGCTGGGGGTCGAGAAGGACCTCCCGGTCGGCGACCCCGTCCAGCACCCACTCCCGGTCGCCCAGGGTGCGGGCCTTGACGTAGACGTCGGCGGTCAGTTCGGCGAGCTGGACCGGCTCGGGGGTGACGAAGTCGGGGCGTTCGGCCTTGGCGAGCAGCAGCAGGTCCTCGACGATGCGGCTCATCCGGTCCAGTTCGTCGGTGACGAGGCGGACGGTCTCCTCGCGCTCCGCCGGATCGTCGCCCATCAGCTCCAGGTGGCCGCGCACGATGGTGATCGGGGTGCGCAGTTCGTGGCCCGCGTCGTCGACGAACCGGCGCTGGGTGGCGAAGGCGCGCTCCAGGCGGTCCAGCATCGCGTTGAAGGTCTCGGCGAGCGCCGCCACGTCGTCGCGGCCGTGCACCGGGATGCGCCGGGTCAGGTCCTGCTCGGTGAGCTGGGCGGCGGTCGTGCGCACCAGCCGTACCGGTTTCAGGATGCGGCCCGCCACCACCCAGGCGATGCCGGTCGTCATCAGCAGGGCGACGCCGGAGATGGCGAGCAGGACACGGAACACCTCGTCGGCGCGGGCCTGTTCGCGCCCCGGGTGGAAGGCGACCACGAACGCGGCCGCCGGTTCGCCGCCGTAGCGGGCCACGGTGACCTTGGCCCAGCGGATCTCGCCCTCGGGCCGGTCCAGGGTGCCGGAGGAGTCGGGGGAGGCGTAGATGCGGCGCCGGGCGTCGGCGTCCTCGTGCAGGGGACGGTCGACCGGGATCTCCCGCTGCTGGATGATCTGCGTGGGCCTGCGGCTGCCGACCTCGCCGACCAGCCCGACCAGCTCCTCGTCCAGGTCGGCGTACTGCCGCTCCAGGAAGACCCGCAGCAGCCGCCCCGGGTCGGTGAACGGGCGGCCGGTCTCCGGGTCGAAGCCCTGCTCCTCGAAGTTGGCGAACTCGCCGGCCTCCTGCGCGAGCAGGCCGCTGATCCGCTGGTCGGTGTCGCGCAGCAGGATCGAGCGGGTGGTCGCCGCGACCGAGGCCAGCGCGACCGCCATCACGAGCAGCAGCCACAGCAGGATGCGGACCCGGGCCGAGACCCGGCGGCGCTCGCGCTCACCCGTCGCCGGGGCCGTCGTCGGCGTCCTGGCCCCGGTCGTCGTCATCGTCGTCATCCGAAGGGCCGTCGGTGACCGGCGGCCGCGTCACCACCTGGTCGCTGGGCGTCGGCTCGGGCGAGGAGGACGTCGGCGCCGGGGTGGGGGAGCCGCTCTCCAGCTCCACCTTGGCCGGGACCTTGGGCTCCTGCGGGTTGTCGGTCAGGGCGAAACTGGTCGCGGCGATGCCGAGGGGGATCAGGACGACGGCCGCGAGGGCCGCCATGCGGCGGGAGAAGACCATGGGGTGGATTCTGCGCGAGGTTTCCGGCGGGCCGGATGAGTCCTGGATGAAGGACCCTTCATGTCAGTCGGCGGATTGCTGCGGGTCCGCTGTGGCTGGTCGCGCCCACGCGGCGGAGCCGCACATTCGATACAGCCCCGCGCCCCTGAAGGGCACGCCCCTTCGGGGCGCTTCCCGCTCGGGGCGATCAGTTGTCCAGGCCGATCGCGAACGCCGCTTCCAGGTCGTGCTGGGAGTACGTGCGGAAGGCCACGTGGGTGTCGGTGCCCTCCACGCCGGGGATCTTGCTGATCCGGCCGGGGATGACGTCGGCCAGGTCCTCGTGCTTGCTCACCCGCACCATGGCGATCAGGTCGTAGGTGCCGGTGACGGAGAAGACCTCGCTGACGCTCTCCAGCGCGGCGATCTGCTCCGCGATCTCGGGAATGCGGTCCACGCTGGTCTTGATGAGGACGATCGCGCTGATCACGGCTGGTTCTCTCCCTCGGGCGCCGCCACTGGAACGCCACCAACTGTAGTCGTACGCCCGAACCGCACCCAGGCGAAGGCGAAGCCGAGACCGAATCCCACCAGGTGGGCGAGGTAGGCCACCCCCGGGCCGTCGCCGGCCCGCCCCGCCGCCAGCCACTGGAGGGAAACCCAGAACGGCAGCACGACCCAGGCCGGGAAGCGCAGCGGCAGGAAGAAGAGGAAGGGCAGCAGGCTGGTCACGCGGGCCCGCGGGAAGAGGAACAGGAAGGCGCCGAGGACCGCGGAGATCGCCCCCGAGGCGCCGACCAGGGACTCCTGGGAGTGGGCGTTGGCGCCCGCGTAGCCCACCAGGGCCAGGTAGCCGCAGCCGAGGTAGAACAGGGCGAACTGGAGCCGGCCCATCCGCTGCTCGGTCATCGCGCCGAAGACGTAGAGGAAGAGCATGTTGCCCAGCAGGTGCACCCAGCTGCCGTGGACGAACAGCGCCGTCGCCGGGGTGAGCGCCGAGCCGGGGGAGTCCTCGAACAGTTCTGCGGGGATCACGCCCCAGCGCCGGAAGTGGGCGCGCTGCGCCGCCAGCAGTTCCTCCCCGGTGCCGTACACCGGATTCAGGCCGGCCGCCGGGCTGAGCAGGAACAGCAGACAGCACAGCGTGATCAGCGTGTACGTCACGGGCGCCGCCCGGCGCCGGGACGGGCCGCCCGGGGCGGGCCTCCTGACCGCCGCGAGCGTTCTGCGGGCCGCCGTGCTCCAGTTGCGGATCATGAATACAGAGCATGACGTAACGGGCGCAACGGACCATAGCGCCTCGCCGCCGTGGACGCGCGGGCGTCGGGTACCCGCCAGGCCGTAGGGTTACGTGCCACACGCACCGGGGGAGCCCGGCGCGTCACCCACACTGGAAGAGAGCGAACAGCCACGATGACGGTTCCCCTGCCGACCGACACGACGCGGTGGCGCTGCACCCTCTGCGGCAACCTCACCCGCTTCGACGTGACCCGGGCCTCGAAGGTCGTCGAGTACGTGCACCTCGACCTGGCCGGCGAGCCGACGGTGGAGGAGCGCGAGGTGCTCAGTGAGACCGTCGAGTCGGTGCGGTGCCGCTGGTGCAACGCCGTGGACCAGGTGGAACTCGTGGACAGGCCGGATGCCGCCTCCTGAGCGGAGCGGCCCCGCACCAGGCGATTCCGGTCCGGGATCGCCCTGAGACATTGGGGTGACGGATGGTGGAGACACACGGCGGGGGGCCGGGCGACGGCGCCGCTGAGGTGCTCGACCGCCCGCTGCCCGACGGCGTGCGCCGCCGGGTCGTGCAGATCGTGTCCGACGGCTTCGGCTCACTCACCCTCGGCGAGCTGCCCGCACAGCTGAGGCAGTATGCCAGGTTCGCCCCGAACCGCCGCGCCAAGTTCGCCGGCAACGCCATGGCCGCCGCCGTGGAGACCGACGCGCTCTTCCGGCAGCGCATCGGCGAGAAGCTCCGCGACGCCCAGCCGGAACTGGCCGGCGCCCTGGACACCGGGTCCGCGCCCCCGGCCGCCGACCCCTTCGACGTGGCCGCCGCCGCCTACGTGCTGCGCCCGCACGGCTGGGTCAAGCTGGTGACCGCCGCCGGCGAGGAGGCGCAGCGCGCGGACGCCGAGCGTGCCGACGAGGAGAGCCGCGCGGAGCTGGAGCGGCTGCACGAGGAGCTGGCCCGGGCCCGGGAGCACACCAGGACCGAGACCGAGCGGCTGCGCGCCGAACTGGACGCGGCGAAGCGGGAGACCGAGTCGCTGCACCGCAAGCTGCGCTCGGCCCTCAGCGACGTCAAGCGCGGCGAGGCCGCGCTGCGCAAGCTCCGGGGCGAGACGGACGCCGTCCGCGCCGAGGCGCACACCCAGGTGTCCGCCGCCGAGAGCGAGACCCGGCGGCTCAAGACCCGCCTGGGAGAGGCCGAGGCCGCGCTGGAGGCCACCCGCAAGGCCGCTCGCGAGGGGCGCAGCGTCGAGGACATGCGCGTCCGGCTGCTCCTGGACACCCTGCTGGACGCCACCCAGGGGCTGCGCCGCGAGCTGGCGCTGCCCCCGGTGGCCGTGCGGCCCGCCGAGACCGTGGACGCGGTCGAGCCCGGCCGGATGACCCCGAAGGACATCGCCAACCGAGCCCTGTCCGAGAACGACCCGGCGATCCTCGACCAGTTGCTGGCGCTGCCCCAGGCGCACCTGGTCGTCGACGGCTACAACGTCACCAAGACCGGCTATCCGCAGATGCCGCTGGAGAAGCAGCGGCTGCGGCTGCTGGGCCAGCTCTCCCAGCTCGCCGCGCAGACCGGCGCCGAGATGACCTGCGTCTTCGACGGGGCCGAACTCGTCGCGCCGGTGCTGCTCGCGCCGCCGCGCGGAGTGCGGGTGCTGTTCTCCAAGCCGGGTGTCACCGCCGACGAACTGATCCGCCAGCTGGTGCGGGCCGAACCGCCGGGACGGCCCGTCATCGTCGTCTCCACCGACCGCGAGGTCGCCGACGGAGTGGCGCGCGCGGGCGCACGCCCGGTGGCGTCTGCGGTGCTCCTCAAGCGGCTTTCCTAGCTCCTCGTTCACTTCCGCACCAACCGTAACGTAGGCGCTCTATGCCCGAATTGACGGAAGCGTCACGCAACGTAGTGTCAGATGGACGTCACTGCAGGTGAGTTGTGGGAAATAACGCGGTGCGTAACCGTGATTTTTCGGCGGAGGATTTGAACTGATCACGAGTGGGTCACTAGGGTCACCCTTCGAACCCTCGAACGGGTGATCCCTCTCAAGAAGGAGCTCGTCTCCGTGGCGTCCCACCGTCGTCCCAAGCAGCCGAGCCGCACGCGCGTGACCGTGCTCACCACCGCTGCCGCCGCCGCTGTCGCTCTCAGCTCCCAGGCCGCCAACGCCGCCCCGAGCGAGAAGCCGAGCAAGGACGAGGTCAAGGCCAAGGTCGACAAGCTCTACGAGGAGGCCGAGCAGGCCACCGAGAAGTACAACGGCGCCAAGGAGAAGCAGGAGAAGCTCCAGAAGGAGATCTCCACCATCCAGGACAACGTCGCCCGCGGCCAGGAGGAGCTCAACGAGCTGCGCGACGGCCTCGGTTCGATGGCGAGCGCCCAGTACCGCTCCGGCGGCATCGACCCCTCCCTCCAGCTCTTCCTGTCCGCCGACCCGGACAACTACCTGGACAAGGCCTCCACCCTCGACCAGCTGAGCGGTCAGCAGGTGGAGGCGCTGAAGAAGATCCAGGTCAAGCAGCGCGACCTCGCGCAGCAGCGCTCCGAGGCCTCCGAGAAGCTCAAGGACCTCTCCGCCACCCGCACCGAGCTGGGCAACAAGAAGAAGGAAGTCCAGGGCAAGCTCTCCTCCGCGCAGAAGCTGCTCAACACGCTCACCGCGCAGGAGAAGGCCGCCCTCCAGAAGGAGGAGAACCGCGCCAACCGCGCCAGCGAGCGCCAGGTCCTCACCGGCGGCAAGTCCACCCCCGCCTCCGGCCGGGCCGCCGCCGCCTTCGCCGCCGCCCAGAGCAAGATAGGCACGCCGTACGTCTACGGTGCCACCGGCCCGTCCTCCTTCGACTGCTCGGGACTGACCTCCTGGGCCTACGCCCAGGCCGGCGTCGGCATCCCGCGCACCTCCCAGGCCCAGACCGGCGCCGGTACCCGCATCTCCTCGACGAGCCAGCTCCAGGTCGGCGACCTGGTCTTCTTCTTCAGCGACCTGCACCACGTCGGTCTCTACGCCGGCAACGGCCAGGTCCTGCACGCGCCGCGCACCGGCACGAACGTCCGCTACGAGTCGATGAGCACCATCGGCGGCCCGTTCATGTTCGGAGTGCGGGTCTGACCGTGTTCGGCACCCGGGCCTGACCGTGTTCGGCACCCGGGCCTGACCGGGCTCGGCGTACGCGCCCGAACCGGCACCGCGCCCGCCACCCGAAGTCACCCCTGCCGTGCCCCCGTTCGGGCGAATCACGGCCGGGTCATGTGACCCCCCGCCCCGCCGGTGACCTGCGTCAGCGGCGGGGCGTCGCGCTGTGCGGCCCCGGAGGTCGTTGGCCGGTGCCCCGCCGCGGGGTTACTGTCTGCCGCGTTTCCCCGTCCGCCAGCGGAAGGAGTGCGGCTTCCCGTGGGGTCCCATCGCCGCCTTGCACCATCCGGGTTCGACCGTGGCTCCACCGCCGCCGTCGGCCTGCTCTCCGTCGCCGCCGCACTCCTGGGCGCCGTACCGGCCACGGCCGCCCCGCACGACGACCGGCGGGCGGAGGTGGACCGGCTGCACACCGAGGCGGAGCAGGCGACCGAGGCCTACAACAAGGCCGACGCGCGCACCGAGGGGCTGCGCGAGGAGGTGGCGACCGCGCAGGACTCCATCGCCCGGCAGCAGCAGCACATCAACACCATGCGGGACGCGCTCGGTTCGCTGGCCGGCGCCCAGTACCGCTCGGGCGGCGTCGACCCGTCCCTCGCGCTGCTGCTCTCCGCCGAGCCGGACGACTACCTCGACCGGGCCTCCGTGCTGGACCGCATCACCACCCGCCAGGCGGGCGAGCTGCGGGAACTCCAGCAGGCGATGCGCGACCTCGCCCAGGACCGTGCCGAGGCGGCCCGCAAGCTCACCGAGCTGGAGGAGGGCCGCAAGGCCGTCGCCGCGCACAAGAAGACCGTGGAGCGCAAGCTCGCCAAGGCCCGCGCACTGCTCGCCGCGCTCCCGGACGACGAACGCGCCGCCTACCAGCGCGGGTCCCGCTCCGGCCGCGAGGACCTGACCGCCCTCGCCGGTGCCGCCGCCCCCGCCTCCGGCCGGGCCGCGGCCGCCTTCGCCGCCGCCCGCTCCGCCCTCGGCAAGCCCTACGTCTGGGGCGCCAACGGCCCCTCCGGCTTCGACTGCTCGGGCCTGACCCAGTGGTCCTGGGCCCAGGCCGGCGTCGGCATCCCGCGCACCTCCCAGGCCCAGTCCGGCACCGGGCGACGCGTCTCCCTGTCCGAGGCACGCCCCGGCGACCTGGTCGCCTACCGCGACGACGCCAGTCACATCGGCATGTACGCCGGCAACGGTCAGGTGATCCACGCGCCCTACCCCGGCGCACCGGTGCGCTACGACCCGGTCGGCATGATGCCGATCTCGTCGATCACCCGGGTGTGACCGGCGCGGGCCCGCGGGCCGCCTCCTGAGCGGGCGCGGGCCCTCCCGGAGCCCGTGCGGCCCCCGCCGCCCTCCGGCGGCCCGCCCGGGCCGCTCCGGTGCCTTCGGCCCCCCCGCCCGGCCTCCCAGGCCCGCACGCCCTCCAGCCGCCCGCTGGGCCCCGGCTCCGGCCTCCCGGGCCCTCATGCCGCCCGCTCGGACCCGGCTCCCGCTCGTTGACCGTCCCGGTCTCGCGGCCCCCGAGGGCCGTCGGGCGTGCCTTCCGGGCCCCCGCCAGGCGCCCTGGCGGGGGCGTGTGCGCTGCCCGGGGCCGGGATTCCTCGGCCTCCGGCGGCCCACTCGGCCCCGGCCCCGGCCCGCAGCGGGCCTGAGGCTCCGGTCCCGCAGGCCCCCGCGGCCCCCCCGGTCCCGGGCGCCCGCGCCCGGTGCCTTCCGCCGCTGCTCGCCCGTACGATCGGGAAGGTGGCTGGTCGAAGGCGGGTGTCGGGGTTCTCGGCGGCGGGGCTGTGCCTGCTGCTGGTCGGGCTCGTGGGCTGCGGCGGCCGGAGCGTGGCCGACCCCGCGCGGGCCGACGTCCAGCAGGTCCTGGACCGGCGTGCGGCCGCCGTCCTGGCCCACGACGCGGCCGCCTACGCACGCACCGGCACCGGTACCGGCTTCGGCAACCTGAGCGCGATCCCGCTGGCCGCCTGGTCCTACCGGGTACGGGGCGTGGACCGCACCGGCGACCGGGCCACCGCCGACGTCGAGCTGCGCTACCGCGTCGAGGGCTACGACCGGGGCGCGGTCGCCACCGGCCGCACGGTGCGGCTGAGCCGGGACGGCACCGGCGGACGGTGGTCCGTGGACTCCGACCGGCCCGCGGAGAAATCCGGACAGCAGCCCTGGGACCAGGGCGCGGTCGAGGTGCTCCGCGGCACGCACAGCCTCGTCCTCGGCGTCGGGCAGTCCACCGGCGCCCTGCGCCGCTTCGCGGACCTGGCCGACCGGGCGGTGCCCGCCGTCGCGGACGCCTGGGACGGCGACTGGGCCCGCCGGGTGGTCGTGGTCGTCCCCCGGTCCCTGGAGGGCATGGCGGGCCTGCTCGGTTCCCCCGCCTCGTCCTACCGGGGCATCGCCGCCGTCACCACCGGGGAGACGGGCGGCCGGGAACACGCCCCCGCGGACCGGATCATCGTCAATCCCGACGCGTACGGGCTCCTCGGCGACCTCGGCAGGCAGGTCGTGCTCACCCACGAGGCGACCCACGTCGCCACCCGGGCCGACACCACCTCCGCCACCCCGCTGTGGCTCTCCGAGGGGTACGCCGACTGGGTCGGCTACCGCGACAGCGGACGCCCCGCCGACCGGTCCGCCCCCGAACTGGCCGCCGCGGTCGCCGGGGGAGAGGTGCCCGCCCGGCTCCCGACGGACGAGGACTTCGGCTTCACCGCCGACGCCGAGGAACTGGCCCGGGCGTACGAGGGCGGCTGGCTGGCCTGCCGGATGATCGCCGAGCAGTGGGGCGAGGACCGGCTGAACGCCTTCTACCGCTCCGTGGGCGCGCACGACGAGCGCGCCGGCGCCGTCGAGGACGCGCTGCACGACGTGCTCGGGACGACGCCGGAGGACTTCACGGCGCGCTGGCGGAAGTATCTGCGGACGCGGCTCGGCTGACCCGCCCGGAGTTTCCGGCCGGGTCCGGGGCCCCGCGCCGCACCGTGTCCCGCCACAGGGCACGGGCGCCGACGACGGAGGCGGCCACCAGCAGGCCGTTGCGGACGAACAGAAGCGTGATCCCGAGCGGGGTGCTCGTCACGACGTCGCCGAACAGCAGCGGGAACTCCAGCACCGTCACCAGGCTCGCCACCAGCACCAGGGTGACCGGCACCCGCATCCGGCTCGCCCGGAAGCACCAGCAGACCGCCCCGAGACCGATCAGCCACACCAGGTACTGGGGGCTGATCACCCGGCTCGTCACCGTGAACATCAGCACCGCCACGAAGGCCGCGTCCGCCGCCGTGTGCGCCGCGAACCGCGGGGCAGCCGGCCGCCGCACGGCCACCAGCCGCCACAGCAGCAGCCAGCCGAACGCCACCGCGCTCAACCCCAGCGAGACCGTGCCCACCGTGCCCACGTGCGGGCCCAGGAACTCCATCGAGCCGTAGTTCAGCAGCACCCCGCCCTCCCAGCCGAAGTGCCGGGCGACGTGGAAGACCAGCGAGCCCAGCGACTCCACCTCTATGCCCCGCTCCCGCTGGAACGTCAGGAACGCGAAGCCCCCGGGCATCGACACGGCGAACAGCGCGGTGAGCCCCGCACCGCCCAGCACGGCCGCGACCCACGGCGACCGCCCCCGCATCCCGAGGAGCACCAGCGCCGGCCACACCTTCAGCAGCGCCCCGAGCGCCGCCAGGCCCCCCGCCACGCGCGGATGCCGCCCGGCGGCGAGCAGCGCGGCGACCGCGACGGCGGTGACCATCACGTCGTAGCGGGCGTACACCGTCGGACCCAGCAGCGGTACGCCCACCACCCACACCCACGCCCCGCGCGACGAGCGCCCCGCCCCCCGGCCCGCGTGCCACAGCAGCGCGAGAACCGCGGCGTCCGTGACGCAGACGAGGACGAAGAACGCCGTCGCGTACTCCAGGAAGGGCAGCAGGGCGGGCGAGAGGATCGCGAAGGCCGCGGCGGGCGGGTACTGCCAGGTGACGTCGTCCAGAGGAAACGTTCCGGTGCGCAGGACGTCGTACCAGCCCCGGTAGATGACGGACACGTCGCTCGTGACGTCCGGACCGGGAGAGACCAGCACCTTCAGCACCAGCAGCATCAGCACCAGCCGCGAGGCGCCCCAGGTCGTCAGCAGCCACAGCGGTGACCGCCCCGCGTCCTTCGTCTCCACGTGCTCCCTGCCCGTCCGTGCCCGCCGGTCCGTGTCTGCCGGTGCGGACATGATGACCCGGACACCCGTGGGCCTGCCACAGGAGGCGGCCCGGCCCAGCACCCGGCGGCCGGTTCGGTAGGGTCGGCGGCGTGCGCAAGACCTTGATCGTAACGAACGACTTCCCGCCCCGTCCGGGCGGCATCCAGGCCTTCCTGCACAACATGGCACTGCGCCTGGACCCCGAGCGGCTGGTCGTCTACGCCTCCACCTGGAAGCGCGGCCGCGAGGGCGTAGAGGCCACCGCCGCCTTCGACGCCGAGCAGCCCTTCACCGTCGTACGGGACCGTACGACCATGCTGCTGCCGACGCCGGGCGCCACCCGGCGGGCGGTGGGCCTGCTGCGCGAGCACGGCTGCACCTCGGTGTGGTTCGGGGCGGCCGCGCCCCTCGGCCTGATGGCCCCGGCCCTGCGCAGGGCGGGCGCCGAACGCCTCGTCGCCACCACCCACGGCCACGAGGCGGGCTGGGCCCAGCTGCCCGCGGCCCGCCAACTGCTGCGCCGGATCGGGGAGTCGACCGACACGATCACCTACCTCGGCGAGTACACCCGCTCCCGCATCGCGGGCGCGCTCACGCCCGCGGCCGCCGCCCGGATGGTGCAACTGCCGCCCGGCGTCGACGAGAAGACCTTCCACCCGGCCAGCGGCGGCGACGAGGTACGCGCCCGCCTGGGCCTGACCGAACGCCCCGTCGTCGTCTGCGTCTCCCGCCTGGTCCCGCGCAAGGGCCAGGACACCCTGATCCGCGCCATGCCCCGCATCCTCGCCGCCGAGCCCGACGCCGTCCTGCTCATCGTCGGCGGCGGCCCCTACGAGAAGGACCTGCGCCGCCTGGCCACCGAGACGGGCGTGGCCGCCTCCGTCCACTTCACCGGCCCCGTGCCCTGGTCCGAGCTGCCCGCCCACTACGGCGCCGGCGACGTCTTCGCCATGCCCTGCCGCACCCGCCGGGGCGGCCTCGACGTGGAGGGCCTGGGCATCGTCTACCTCGAAGCCTCCGCGACCGGCCTCCCCGTCGTCGCCGGCGACTCGGGCGGCGCCCCCGACGCGGTACTCGACGGCGAGACGGGCTGGGTGGTCCACGGCGCCACCCCGGACGAGTCCGCCGACCGCATCGTCACCCTCCTCGCCGACCCGGAACTGCGCCGCCGGATGGGGGAGCGGGGCAGGTCCTGGGTGGAGGAGAAGTGGCGCTGGGACTTGCTGGCGGAACACCTGAAAACGCTGCTGTAGGGCAACGCCGCCAGGGGCGCGGGGAACTGCGCGACAAGCCACGGCGAACCCGCACTCGCCCGCGGCGACAAAGGGGCACCCCAGAAGGCACCCCCTGCCCCACTACTTGGTGTAGATCGCCTCGATCTCGTCCGCGTAATCCTTCGCCACAACATTCCGCTTCAGCTTCAACGACGGAGTCAGATGCCCCGAGTCCTCGGTGAACTGCGCCCCCAGCACCCGGAACTTCCGCACCGACTCGGCCTTCGAGACCGCCGCGTTCCCGTCGTCGATCGCGTCCTGGATCGCCGCGAGCAGATCCGGGTCCTCCCGCAACGACACCGCACTCGAGCCGGCCGGCTTCCCGTGCTCCGCGCACCAGCGGCCCAGGAACTCCTCGTCGAGGGTGACCAGCGCGCCCACGAAGGGCCGCCCGTCGCCGACCACCATGCACTCCGCGACCAGCGCGTGCGCGCGGATGCGGTCCTCGATGACGGCCGGGGCGACGTTCTTGCCGCCGGCGGTGACGATGATCTCCTTCTTGCGGCCGGTGATCCGCAGGTACCCGTCCTCGTCGAGGGTGCCGATGTCGCCGGTGTGGAACCAGCCGTCGGCCAGCGCCTCCGCGGTCGCGCCCGGGTTGTTCCAGTACTCCTTGAACAGGTGCTCGCCGTGCAGCAGCACCTCGCCGTCGTCCGCGATGCGCACCACCGAGCCGGGCAGCGGCTGGCCGACGGTGCCGATCTTCTGCCGGTCCCAGGGGTTGAAGGCGGTGGCCGCGCAGGACTCGGTCAGGCCGTAGCCCTCCAGGACCGTGAAGCCGATGCCGCGGAAGAAGTGACCGAGCCGCTCGCCGAGCGGGGCGCCGCCGGAGATCGCGTACTCGCCGCGCCCGCCGAGGACCGTGCGGAGCTTGCTGTAGACGAGTTTGTCGAAGACCTTGTGCTTGATCTTCAGGCCGACGGACGGACCCGACGCCGTGTCCAGGGCCTTGCTGTACGCGATCGCGGTGTCGGCGGCGCGGTCGAAGATCTTGCCCTTGCCGTCGGCCTGCGCCTTGGCGCGCGCCGAGTTGTAGACCTTCTCGAAGACGCGCGGCACGCCGAGGATCAGCGTGGGCCGGAACGCGGCCAGCTCGTCGGTGAGGTTCTTGATGTCGGGGACGTTGCCCAGCTTGATCGGCGCGATCATCGGTGCGACCTGCACCAGGCGCCCGAAGACGTGGGCGAGGGGGAGGAAGAGCAGGACCGAGCACTCACCGGTGCGGAAGAGCGGACGTAGCCGTTCCACCACGTTGCCGCACTCGGCGAAGAAACTGCGGTGGGTGAGGACGCAGCCCTTGGGACGGCCGGTGGTGCCGGAGGTGTAGACGATGGTCGCGGGGTCGTCGGCCTTCGCGATCGAGCCGCGCTCCTCGACGGTCCGGTCCGTGACGTCCTGGCCCAGGCGTCCCAGCTCCTCCACGGCGCCCGCGTCGATCTGCCAGACGTTCTTGAGCGCGGGCAGCTGCTCGCGCACCGACTCGACGGCGGCGGCGTGCCCGGCCGACTCCACGACGCACGCCGTGGCACCCGAGTCGCTGAGGATCCACTGCACCTGCTCCGGCGAGCTGGTCTCGTACACCGGCACGGTGATCGCGCCCGCGCTCCAGATCGCGAAGTCCAGCAGCGTCCACTCGTAGCGGGTGCGGGACATCAGACCGACCCGGTCGCCCGGCTGGACCCCGGAGGCGATGAGGCCCTTGGCCGCGGAGTGCACCTCGGTGAGGAAGGTGCGCGCGGTCACGTCCTGCCAGGCGCCCGACACCTTGCGGGCGATGACGGCGACGTCGGGATGCTGCGCGGCGTTTCTGCGGACGATGTCGGTCAGGTTTCCGTCCGCGGGGACCTCGTACAAGGCCGGAAGGCTGAACTCGCGCAAGACTGCTGCTCCTCATAGGGCGCCGGCGCCACGACACTGTGTGATGCGACGGTGCGGTCCAAGGCTCGGGCAAGTGCTCGGGAAACTCATGCGGGATTCACATGTTGAAACCCAGAGCACGACTGGACTGCCCGGACGTTACCCGTCGGTATGCGTTCTCCGACAGGGGGTCCCCGCGAGATGTTCGCTGCGTCACACGGATGGGGTTTGCTTTGCGCACAGTAGTCGACGGATCAACCGACCAGCCAGTAACCGCAGGTCCGACCGCCACTGTTCACATCGGGCGCCCGCTGCTTACGCTTGATCGCCATGGCACCCACACCGCTCCGTGACACGAGCACGCGCGTCCACGTGGTCAGCGACGTCCACGGCAACGCCCGCGACCTGGCCAGGGCCGGCGAGGGCGCCGACGCCCTGATCTGCCTCGGGGACCTGGTCCTCTTCCTCGACTACGCCGACCACTCGCGCGGCATCTTCCCCGACCTGTTCGGCGTCGCGAACGCCGACCGCATCGTCGCGCTGCGCACCGCCCGCCGCTTCGACGAGGCCCGGGACTTCGGCAGGCGGCTGTGGGCGGAGGCCGGCGGGGAACCGCGCGAGCTGATCGAGCGGGCGGTGCGCAAGCAGTACGCCGAACTGTTCGCCGCCTTCCCCACCCCGACGTACGCCACCTACGGCAACGTCGACGTGCCGCCGCTGTGGCCCGAGTACGCCGGGCCCGGCACCACCGTGCTCGACGGGGAGCGGGTGGAGATCGGCGGCCGCGTCTTCGGCTTCGTCGGCGGCGGCCTGCGCACCCCGATGAACACGCCGTACGAGATCAGCGACGAGGCCTACGCCGCGAAGATCGAGGCCGTCGGCGAGGTGGACGTGCTGTGCACGCACATCCCGCCGGACGTGCCGGAACTGCTCTACGACACGGTGGCCCGGCGCTTCGAGCGGGGCAGCCGCGCGCTCCTCGACGCCATCCGCCGCACCCGTCCCCGCTACGCCCTGTTCGGGCACGTGCACCAGCCGCTGACCCGGCGGATGCGCGTCGGGGCGACCGAGTGCGTCAACGTCGGCCACTTCGCGTCGACGGGGCGGCCGTGGGCGCTGGAGTGGTGAACCCGGGCGCGGCGGGCCCGCGCAGGTGGGTGGTGACGGATGCCGTCCCCGTGCGCGATAGCCTTCACGCGGCACACACGTGCGCGCTACGGGCGCACGGACGACCTCAGTAGCGGCCCGCATCCGGAGGAGCCACGGCGATGGCGGAACACACCAGCTCGAGCATCACCATCGAGGCGGCACCGGCCGACGTCATGGCGGTGATCGCCGACTTCGCGCGCTACCCGGACTGGACCGGCGAGGTGAAGGAGGCGCAGGTCCTCGCGACCGACGAGCAGGGGCGTGCCGAGCAGGTCCGGCTCGTCATGGACGCCGGAGCGATCAAGGACGACCAGACGCTGGGCTACACCTGGACCGGCGAGCACGAGGTGTCCTGGACGCTGGTGAAGTCCCAGATGCTGCGCTCCCTCGACGGCTCCTACCTGCTCCGCCCGGCCGGCACGGGTACGGAGGTCACCTACCGCCTCACGGTGGACGTCAAGATCCCCATGCTCGGCATGATCAAACGCAAGGCGGAGAAGGTCATCATCGACCGGGCCCTGGCAGGCCTGAAGAAGCGCGTGGAGTCGGGAAAGTAACTTAGCCGCAGGCAGTCGCCCGCCCCCCAGCTGCGGGCAGTCGTGCCGCTGGGGCGGCACGGGTGGGCGCAGCGGCACCCCGCAACGCCGGGCTGCGCCCCCCACCCGGCCCGCGCCCCCACCCGGCCCGCGCCCCCACGCCGGTCACCAGCCCAACCGGCGGAGCCCCCAAGTACCGTTCACCCCCATGCGCACCCTCCTGATCACAGGCCCCGGCGGCACCGGCCGTACCACCGTCGCCGCCGCCACCGCGCTCACCGCCGCCCGCGAGGGCACCCGCACCCTCCTCCTCGGCACCGACCGCGACGACACCCTCGGCGCCGCACTCGGCGTACCCACCGGCCCCGAGCCGACCCCCGTCGCACCCGGTCTCACCGCCTGGCGCCCCGACACCGCCCAGGGCTTCCGGGACGCGCTCGCCGCCCTCCAGGACCGCGCCGCCTCCGCCCTCGACCTCCTCGGCGCCTCCCGCCTCGACCCGGACGAGCTGACCCCGCTCCCCGGCGCCGACGACCTCGCCCTGCTGCGCGCCCTGCGCGAGGCCGCCCTCGCCGAGGCGCACGACCTCCTCGTCGTCGACCTCCCGCCCGCGCCGCGCGCCCTCGCCCTGCTCGCCGCGCCCGAGGAACTGCGCCGCGGCCTGCGCCGCCTGCTCCCGCCCGAGCGGCAGGCCGCCCGTGCCCTGCGCCCGGTCCTCGGACGGCTCGCGGGTGTCCCCATGCCGGCCGAGGCGCTGTACGAGGCCGGCGCCCGCTGGGACGTGGAACTCGCCGCCGCCGAGGCCGTCCTGGCCGACCGGAACACCACCGTACGGCTGGTCGCCGAACCCGGACCGGCCGGCGCGGACGCCGTCCGGGCCACCGCCCTCGGCCTCGCCCTGCGCGGCCTGCGCACCGACCTGCTGGTCGCCAACCGCGTCCTGCCCGAGGACGTCCCGGCGGACAGCTGGCTCGGCGGCCCCCTCGCCCAGCAGCGCAAGACACTGGAGGAGTGGCGGGGCACGTACGACGTCCGCGCCGTCGCCCACCTCGGCCGGGACCCGCGCGGCACGGACGACCTCGCCGCCCTCGACGTGCCGGGCGTCAACGCGGCCGCCTCCCCGGTCGAGTGGCCCGTCACCGACCGGACGGCCGAGGACGGCGTCCTGGTCTGGCACATCCCGCTGCCCGGCGCCGTACGCGAGGAACTCGACCTCGTCCGCCGCGGGGACGAACTGGTCGTCGCGGCGGGCCCGTTCCGCCGCACCGTCCCCCTGCCGTCCGCGCTGCGCCGCTGCACCGTCGACGGGGCCGCGCTGCGGGAGGGCACCCTCGCGGTGCGGTTCGCGCCGGACCCGGGGCTGTGGCCGCGGGGGCGATGACCCGACGGGGGCCGCGCCCGTTCGGGTAACGTCGTAAGGACGAACCGTAGTCAGGAGTCCGTCATGAGCGAAGAGCTCCCCCCGTCCGAGGCACCCCGCCCCGACGAGGCCGACTCGGTCGACGAGGCACGGGCGGCCGGCGAGGCACGTGCGGCAGGTGAGACGCGGGCGGCCGGCGAGGCACGGGCGGCCGATGAGACGCGTGCGGCCGGTGAGGCGCGTGCGACCGACGACGACGCCTGGGCGACGGCGTGTGCCGAGGACCTGGAGGCGGAGAAGGCCCGCCGCCGGGCCGAGTACGGACCGCCGCCCGGCTCCGCCGCCGAGGAGCTGCGCCGCCTCGTCGACACCGTCGCCGACAAGCTGTCCGGCCTCCAGTCCCCGCTGCTCGGCCAGGTCGCCGGACCCGCCGCCCAGCAGGTCGTGCGGCAGGTCGTCCAGCAGGCGAAGGCCGCCGTCGAACCGGTCATCGAGCGCAACCCGGACCTGTTCGACCACCTCGCCGCGGCCGGCGGCGAACTCCTCGCCGCGTACCGCTCCGCCGTCCAGAACCAGGAACGCCGCTGGACCACCGGGGACACCGTGGCCAAGGACCCGCGCGACCCCCGTGACCAGGACGAACGCGAAGCCGACGGCCGTGACGAGGACGACGGGGGCACCGGCCCGGGACAGCGCATCGACCTGGACTGAGCCCTGCCTCGGGTACGGTTGCCCTTAGCGGGGCTCGACCGAACTGAGGGATTCATGGGACTCACCATCGGCGTCGACATCGGCGGCACGAAGATCGCGGCCGGCGTGGTCGACGAGGAAGGCAACATCCTTTCGACCCACAAGGTGCCGACCCCCACCACACCCGAGGCCATCGTGGACGCCATCGCCTCCGCGGTGGAGGGCGCGCGCGTGGGGCACGAGATCGTCGGCGTCGGAATCGGTGCCGCCGGATACGTCAACCGCCAGCGCTCCACGGTCTACTTCGCGCCCAACATCGACTGGCGCCAGGAGCCGCTCAAGGAGAAGGTCGAGGCCCGCGTCGGCCTCCCGGTCGTCGTGGAGAACGACGCCAACGCCGCGGCCTGGGGCGAGTACAAGTTCGGCGGCGGCAAGGGGCACCGCAACGTCATCTGCATCACCCTCGGCACCGGCCTCGGCGGCGGCATCATCATCGGCAACAAGCTGCGCCGCGGTCACTTCGGCGTGGCCGCCGAGTTCGGCCACATCCGCATGGTGCCCGACGGCCTGCTGTGCGGCTGCGGTTCGCAGGGCTGCTGGGAGCAGTACGCGTCGGGCCGGGCGCTGGTGCGGTACGCCAAGCAGCGCGCCAACGCCACCCCCGAGCGCGCCGAGGTGCTGCTCGCGCTCGGCGACGGCACCCCCGACGGCATCGAGGGCAAGCACATCTCCGTCGCCGCCCGCCAGGGCTGCCCGGTCGCCGTCGACTCCTACCGGGAACTGGCACGCTGGGCCGGTGCCGGCCTCGCCGACCTGGCCTCGCTCTTCGACCCGTCCGCCTTCATCGTCGGCGGCGGCCTCTCGGACGAGGGCGACCTGGTCCTCGACCCGATCCGCAAGTCGTACAAGCGCTGGCTGGTCGGCGGCAACTGGCGCCCGGTCGCCGACGTGATCGCCGCCCGGCTCGGCAACAAGGCCGGCCTGGTCGGCGCGGCCGACCTGGCCCGGGAGCCCGACCCGATCATGTAAACGCCGCTCACCGCAAGCGCCGTAGGGGCGCGGGGAACTGCGCGACCAGCCACGTACTACCGGCAGTCGCCCACGGGCCCCGCGCCCCGACCCATGAGGCGCCTGATCACGCGGTCCCGTAAATTGACGGCATGGCAACATCCCTCCCGGCGCTGCCCAACTCCCGCACCGAACCCGACGGTTCCGCGGTCATCCGCGTCCTGAGCTACAACATCCGCTCGCTGCGCGACGACACCGACGCCCTTGCCCGCGTCATCAAGGGCTGCGCGCCCGACCTGGTCCTCCTCCAGGAGGCCCCCCGCTTCTTCCGCTGGCGCAAGAAGATCACCCGGCTCGCCGCAGCGTCCGACCTGGTCTTCCTCTCGGGTGGCGGCCCCGCCGCCGGCCCCGCCCTGCTCTGCTCCCTGCGGGCCACCGTGGAGCGCACCGAGGACGTGCTGCTCCCGCTCACCCCGGGCCGGCACCGCCGGGGCCTCGCCACCGCCGTGGTCCGGATCGGCGGCGCCCGTATCGGCGTACTCAGCACCCACCTGTCGCTGCGGCCCGACGAGCGCCATGAGCAGGCCGGCCTGCTCCTCGACCACCTGACAGCCCTGGGCGTGCCGCACGCCGTCGCGGGCGGCGACCTGAACGAGCGCCCCGGCGGCCGCACCTTCCGGCGGCTCGGTGACGGGCTGCGCGACTGCTGGACCGCCGCGCCCTGGGGCGGCGAGTACACCTTCCCCGCGACCGCCCCGGACCGCCGTATCGACGCGGTCTTCGTCACCGAGGGCATCGAGGTGCTGGGCTGCGGGGTGCCGTCGGGACTGGCCGGGGTGGCCGAGGAAGACCTGAGGGCGGCCACGGACCACCTCCCGGTCCTGACCGCCCTCCGCGTACCCGCGACCGCCTGACCCCGGGGCCCGGCCGCCCGGCCCACCGTGCCGCGCGGCCGCACCACCGCACCGCGTCGGCTACACCACCGCACCGCGTCGGCTACACCACCGCGCCGCGCCCCGGATCGTCGTCGTCCTCGTCGCCCGTCCGCATCCGCACGACCAGGGTGGCGAAGCCGCCGAGGAAGCCGCCGATGCTCAGCGTCGTCAGCCACCAGGTCATGTCCCAGCCGAGCATCACCGCCAGCAGGAGCAGCACCGGGCCGCCGAGCACGCCCAGCCAGGCGAACTTCGACGTGGGGTCCGCGTCGGGCAGCGGCGGCGGCTCGGGCGGCACGAAGTGGCCCTCGTCGTCCGCGTCGAAGTCGTCGTCGGACGGCTCGGCGGGCGTGTGGTCGCGGGGACCCACGCCGGGCGCGAACGCCACGGAGCCGCCCAGAGGACGGTCCGAGGCGGGCCGGTCCGCCTCGGGCTTCCGGTCGTTCACCTCGGGTTCGAGCAGGGCCAGGTCCTCGACCGACTTGAACGGCTTGGCACCCGGCGGGTCCGGGGGCTCCTCCCCGTACCCGGCGACGATCGCGTCCCAGGCGGCGCCCTCGTCGAAGGGCGTGCCCTGCGCCTCGGGCCCGCCGTCCGCCGCGCGCTCCCGTCCCTCGCGGTGCTCCCGCTCCAGGTCCCGCTCCTCGCGGTCCTCACGGTCGGAGTCGTGCTCAGCCACCTGCGGCCGTCCCTTCCTTGCCGAGACCGGGCACCGGTTCCCCGACGGAACCGGGCGCGAGCCGGCCGATGAACGCGACGCTCTCCGCGAAGATCCGGTCCGCATCGTGGTCCAACGTCGCCACGTGGTAGCTCTGTTCCAGCAGGATCTCCGTCACGTCCGTCGACGACACCCGGCCCAGGATCCGCGCCGAGTCGGCCGGCGGCACCACATGGTCCCGCGGGCTGCGCAGCAACAGCAGCGGCTGCGTCACCTGCGGCAGGTCGCCGTCGGCGAGCCGGAAGAAGGCGCGCAGCGAGTGCGCCGAGTGCAGCGGCACCCGGTCGTACCCCAGCTCCGCGCTGTGCGGCTTGGCGATGTCGCTGGCGATGCCCTTCGTCGCGGGCACCAGGTGGCGCAGGACCGGAAGCGCGTGCTGGGCGACGCCGTGCATCCGGTTCGCCGGGTTCACCACGACGACGCCCTGCACCGCGTCCCCGTGCTTGGCGGCCAGCCGCAGCGCCAGCGCGCCGCCCATGGACAGGCCGGCCACGAAGACCCGCCCGCAGCGCTCGCGCAGGGCGCGCAGCTCGCGGTCCACCTCCGCATACCAGTCCTGCCAGCCCGTGACCTGCATGTCCTGCCAGCGCGTGCCGTGCCCGGGCAGCAGCGGCAGCGCCACGCTCAGGCCACGCGCGGCCAGGTACTCGGCCCAGGGGCGCAGCGACTGCGGGGAACCGGTGAAACCGTGACAGAGGAGGACGCCGGCCTCCCCGCCCTCGTGGCGGAACGGCTCGGCTCCGGGCAGGACCGGCACGTCTCGGTCTCCTGTCGTCAGGGGGGACTCGCGGGTCTTTCACCGTACGCGACCGGACTGACACCGACCAGGGCCGTCGGGGCCATTGACGGTGTCCCGGGTTAAGGTCTGAGCCACAGACACCAGGAGGCACTCGGTTGTTGTACGGCACGATGAAGGTCACCATCGGGGGGTCGCTGAAGCTCGCCTTCCGGCCCTGGGTGGAGGGCCTGGAGTACATCCCGGCCGACGGCCCCGCCATTCTGGCGAGCAACCACCTGTCGTTCTCCGACTCGTTCTTCCTGCCCGCCGTCCTCGACCGCAAGGTGACCTTCATCGCCAAGGCCGAGTACTTCAACACCCCCGGGGTCAAGGGCAGGCTGACCGCCGCGTTCTTCAAGGGCGTGGGCCAGCTCCCGGTGGACCGTTCCGGCGCGCGCGGCGCGGGGGAGGCCGCGATCAAGAGCGGCATAGAGGTCCTGGAGCGCGGCGAGCTGTTCGGCATCTACCCCGAGGGCACCCGCTCCCCGGACGGCCGCCTCTACCGCGGCAAGCCGGGCGGCCTCGCGCGCGTGGCCCTCGCCACCGGCGCACCCGTCGTCCCGGTCGCCATGATCGACACCGAGAAGATCCAGCCGCCCGGCCAGGTGATGCCGAAGCTGATGCGCCCCGGCATCCGGATCGGGAAGCCGCTGGACTTCACTCGCTACCAGGGCATGGAGCACGACCGCTTCGTGCTCCGCGCGGTGACCGACGAGGTCATGTACGAGATCATGAAGCTCTCCGGCCAGGAGTACGTCGACATGTACGCGACCGCCATGAAGCGGCAGCTCGCGGAGGCGGCGAAGGCCGAGAAGGAAGCGGGCAAGGCCGAGAAGGAAGCGGGCAGGGCGGCGAAGGCCGAGAAGGACCGGGCCGGGTCGTAGCCCGGCAGGGCCCGGGGAGGGGGGACATGGCCAGGCGCGAGAGAGTCATGAGGATGTCGGTCGAGCTGCCGCTGTGGCGCGCGCTCGCCGGCTACCGCGTGCTCACCATGCTGTACGCGATCGGCTTCTTCGCCACCGCCTACTCCGGCTTCGCCCGCCCCTGGCTCGCCGTCGCCTACTACGCCGTCCTCTTCGTCTGGACCCTGGCCACCCTCCCCAAGGTCACCAACGCCGCGAACTGCACCAAGCGGTTCCTCGCCGCCGACCTTACCGTCGCGCTGACCGGCATCCTGCTCACGCCCTTCGCCGACGCCCACGAGCGGGTCATGGACGGCGGCCCGACCCTGCCGTCGATATGGACCGCCGGTTCCGTGCTGGCCTTCGCCATCAAGGGCGGCTGGCGCTGGGCGGCCGTCGCCTCCACCCTGGTCGCCGTCGCCAACCTGGTCGAACGCGGCACCCCGGCCCGCGACACCGTCCACAACGTCATCCTCGTCTGGGTCGCCTCCATCGCCATCGGCTACGTCGTCGAGGTCGCCCGCGCCTCCGAGCGCACCCTCGCGCGTGCCCTGGAGATCGAGGCGGCGACCCGGGAACGCGAGCGGCTCGCCCGGGACATCCACGACAGCGTCCTCCAGGTGCTGGCGATGGTGCAGCGCCGGGGCGCCGTCATCGGCGGCGAGGCGGCCGAGCTGGGCCGGCTCGCCGGTGAGCAGGAGGTGGCCCTGCGCACCCTGGTCTCCCGCGGTCTGGTGCCCGTCTCCCGCGTGTCGGAGGACGCCGCCGAGGGCGCGGTCGTACGGGTGGTCGAGGAACCGGAGGGGGACGGGACGGCCCCGGACGGCCCCGTGGACCTGCGCGATCTGCTCGCCCCGTACGCCGGCTCGCTGGTGAACCTCGCCGAGCCGGGCGCCCCGGTCCTCCTCGCCCCGGGTGCCGCACGGGAGCTGGCGGCCGCGGTGGGCGCCGCCCTGGACAACGTCCGCGAGCACGTGGGCGAGCGGGCCCGCGCGTGGATCCTGGTCGAGGACGAACCGGACGAGGTGATCGTCACCGTCCGCGACGAGGGGCCCGGCATTCCGGAGGGGCGGCTCACCGAGGCCGAGGGCGAGGGGCGGCTCGGCGTGGCCCAGTCGATCCGCGGGCGGCTGCGGGACCTCGGCGGCACGGCCGAGCTGATCTCGGTGCCCGGACAGGGCACCGAGGTCGAACTGAAGGCACCGAAGAAGACCGCCGGCACCGGCGGCAGTGGCACCGCACGGGGGAAGGCAGCGCACCATGAGTGAACGGCAGGACGGCGAACGGCAGGACGCCGGACGGCAGGACGCCGGACGGAAGGACGTCCAACGGCAGGACGGCGAGCGACCGGACCCGATCAGGGTCATGGTGGTCGACGACCACCCGATGTGGCGCGACGCCGTCGCGCGGGACCTGGCCGAGTCCGGCTTCGACGTGGTCGCCACCGCCGGCGACGGCGACCAGGCGGTGCGCCGGGCCGCGGCCGTCGCGCCCGACGTCCTCGTGCTCGACCTCAACCTGCCCGGCAAGCCCGGCGTCCAGGTCTGCAAGGAGGTCGTCGGGGCCGACCCGAAGCTGCGCGTCCTCGTCCTCTCGGCGAGCGGGGAGCACGCCGACGTGCTGGAGGCGGTCAAGTCCGGCGCGACCGGATACCTGCTCAAGTCGGCCTCCACCGAGGAACTGCGGGACGCGGTGCGCCGTACCGCCGCCGGCGACCCGGTCTTCACCCCGGGTCTCGCCGGACTCGTCCTCGGCGAGTACCGCCGCCTGGCCTCCGAACCGGCGCCCGCCGCGGGCGCCGACGACCCCGGCGCGCCCCGGCTCACCGACCGGGAGACCGAGGTGCTGCGCCTGGTCGCCAAGGGGCTGAGCTACAAGCAGATCGCCGAACGCCTCGTCATCTCCCACCGCACCGTGCAGAACCACGTCCAGAACACCCTCGGCAAGCTCCAGCTGCACAACCGGGTGGAGCTGGTGCGGTACGCGATCGAACGGGGTCTGGACGACGCCTGACCCACGCGGGACAGTGGCCTCAACCACCCACCCTGGCAAAGGGGTTGTGCGATGAAGGTCGGAGTACTGACCGGAGGCGGCGACTGCCCCGGGCTCAACGCCGTCATCCGGGCCGTCGTCCGCAAGGGCGTCCAGGAGTACGGCTACGACTTCACCGGCTTCCGGGACGGCTGGCGCGGCCCCCTGGAGGGCGACACCGTCCCGCTCGACATCCCGGCCGTCCGCGGCATCCTGCCCCGCGGCGGCACCGTCCTCGGCTCCTCGCGCACCAACCCGCTCAAGCAGCGGGACGGCATCCGGCGCATCAAGGACAACCTCGCCGCACTCGGCGTCGAGGCCCTCATCACCATCGGCGGCGAGGACACCCTCGGCGTCGCCACCCGCCTCGCCGACGAGTACGGCGTGCCCTGCGTCGGCGTCCCCAAGACCATCGACAACGACCTGTCCGCCACCGACTACACCTTCGGCTTCGACACCGCCGTCGGCATCGCCACCGAGGCCATCGACCGGCTGCACACCACCGCCGAGTCCCACATGCGCGTCCTGGTCGTCGAGGTCATGGGCCGGCACGCCGGCTGGATCGCCCTCCACTCGGGCCTGGCCGGCGGCGCCAACGTCATCCTCATCCCCGAGCAGCGCTTCGACGTCGAGCAGGTGTGCGCCTGGGTGACCTCCCGCTTCCGGGCCTCCTACGCCCCGATCGTGGTCGTCGCCGAGGGCGCGATGCCGCGCGACGGCGACATGGTGCTCAAGGACGAGTCGCTGGACTCCTACGGGCACGTCCGGCTGTCCGGGGTCGGCGAGTGGCTGGCCAAACAGATCGAGAAACGCACCGGCAACGAGGCCCGCACCACCGTCCTCGGCCACGTCCAGCGCGGCGGCACCCCCAGTGCCTTCGACCGCTGGCTCGCCACCCGCTTCGGACTGCACGCCATCGACTGCGTGCACGACGGGGACTTCGGCAAGATGGTCGCCCTGCGCGGCACGGACATCGTCCGCGTCCCGATCGCCGAGGCCACGGCCCGGCTGAAGACGGTCGACCCGGCGCTGTACGAGGAGGTCGGTGTCTTCTTCGGCTGACCCCGGTCCGGCGGTCCCCGGGGACCTGCCGCTGACCGGCGAGGGTGGGCCGAGGGCCGTATATTCGGCCCGGAGCCCACCACGACGGGAGCGGTCATGGAGATCCTTGCCTTCGGCGTCCAGGCCGACGAGAAGCCCCTGATCGAGCGGGCCTTCGGCGATCACGAGGACGTCCGCTGCCTGGACGTCTTCCTCAACGAGGACACCGCCCCCATCGCGGCCGGCTACGAGATCGTCTCCACCTCCGTCAACGCCGACCTCGGCGCGGACGTCCTGGAGATCCTCGCGGCCGGCGGCACCCGGATGGTGGCCCAGCGCTCCACCGGCTTCAACAACGTCGACCTGGACACCGCCGAGCGGCTCGGCATCACCGTCGCCCGGGTGTCGTACTACTCGCCCCACTCGGTCGCCGAGTTCGCCTGGGCCCTCGCCATGGCCGTCAACCGGCGGATCGTGCGCGCCTCCATCCGCACCCGCGACTTCGACTTCCGCCTCGACGGCCTGATGGGCCGGGACCTGCACGGCCGCACCGCCGGCGTGCTCGGCACCGGCAAGATCGGCGAGGCCTTCGCCCGGATCGCCCACGGCTTCGGCATGCGCCTGCTCGGCTGGGACGTCGCCGAGAACCCGGCCTGCGCCGAACTGGGCATGCGCTACGTCCCGAAGGACGAGCTGCTCGCCCGCTCCGACCTGATCACCCTGCACGTCCCGCTGATGGCGGAGACCCGGCACCTGATCGACGCCGCCGCGCTGAAGGCGATGCGCGACGACGCCATCCTGATCAACTCCAGCCGCGGCGGCCTGGTCGACACCGCGGCCCTGGTCGGCGAGCTGCGCGCGGGCCGCTTCGCGGGCGTGGGCCTGGACGTGTACGAGGCGGAGGCGGGCCTGTTCTTCCTCGACAAGTCCCTGGAGGCCGTCGAGGACGACACCCTGGCCCGCCTCGTCACCTTCCCCAACGTCCTGGTCACCTCCCACCAGGCCTACTACACCGAGGACGCCGTCGGCCAGATCGTCGACACCACGGTGCGCAACGTCCTCGACTACCGGGAGGGCCGCCGCTCGGAGAACGTGCTCGTCCCGCGCAGCTGACCGGCCAGCTCCCGCACGATCGCGGTGCCGTTCAGCGTCAGCACCGACTCGGGGTGGAACTGCACCCCCGCGAAGCCCGCGCCCCGCAGCGCGTGCACCTCGCCGCCCGCCGAGCGGCTCACCTCGACGCCGTGCGCGGCCAGTTCGGCGGCCGCCGCGTCGTCGCAGCGCGCGGTGAAGCTGTTGTAGAAGCCGACCGTCTCCCGGCGCCCGAACAGGTCGATCTCCGTCTGCGCCCCCTGGTACGGCACCTCCTTGCGGACGATGTCCAGACCCAGCTCCGCCGCGATCAGCTCGTGGCCGAGGCAGACGCCGAGGACGCCGTGCCGGTGCCCCGCGATCACCTCGGCGGTCAGGGACCGCAGGAAGCGCATCTTCGGGTCGGCCGGGTCCGAGGGGTCCCCGGGGCCCGGCCCCAGCACCACCGGGCCGCCCTCGTGCCCCAGCACCGCCTCGCGCAGCCCCGGCTCGTCGTACCGCCGTACGCTCACCGCGAGCCCCGAGGAGCGCAGCACGTGCGCGAGCATCGCCGTGAAGGTGTCCTCCGCGTCGACGACCAGGGCGTGCCCGGACAGCTCGGCCGACGGCTCCCGCATCCGCAGCCAGAACGGGGCCAGGGCGGCGCGGCGCCCGTCCAGCGCGGCCCGCACCCGGGGGTCGTCGGCCAGCCGCGGACGCCCGGCCTCCGTGCGCGGCCGGGACGGGCGTACGCCCAGCGCCGCCAGCACGCCGGCCGCCTTGGCGTGGGTCTCGGCGACCTCGCCCGCCGGGTCCGAGCCGCGCACCAGCGTGGCGCCGACCGGCACCCGCAGCCGCCCTGCCGCGTCGATGTCGGCGGTGCGGATCAGGATGGGGGAGTCGAGCGTCTGCGGTCCGTCCGCCCGCCCCGGTCCGTCGCCCGGGTCCCGGCCGAGCAGCGCCAGCGCGCCCGCGTAGTAGCCCCGTCCGCCGGTCTCGTGCCGCTCGATCACCCGGCAGGCGTTCTGCACCGGCGAGCCGGTGACCGTCGCCGCGAACATCGTCTCCCGCAGCACCTCCCGCGCGTCCAGGGAGGACCTGCCGCGCAGTTCGTACTCGGTGTGCGCGAGGTGCGCCATCTCCTTCAGCCGCGGGCCGACGACCACGCCGCCCATGTCGCCGACGGTGCACATCATCTTGAGCTCCTCGTCGACGACCATCGACAGCTCCTCGATCTCCTTGCCGTCGGCCAGGAAGTCCAGGAGGTGCTCGGGGGTCGGCCCCTCGGCGGGGTAGCGGTACGTGCCGCTGATCGGGTTCATGACGACCGTGCCCCCGGACATCCGCACGTGCACCTCCGGGCTGGCGCCCACCAGCGTCCGCTCCCCGGTGTGCACGACGAACGTCCAGTACGCACCCCGCTCGCCCTCCAGCAGCCGCCGGAACAGCGCCAGCGCGTCGGCCCGCCCGAACCCGGGGATCCGCCCCTCGTACGTCCGCCGGATCACGAAGTTGGCCCCCTCCCCGCGCCCGATCTCCTCGTCGAGGACCCGGCCGACGGTCCGCGCGTACTCCTCGTCACCGACGTCGAAGCCCCCGCCCTCGACCCGCACCTCGTGCGCGGGCAGTTGCGCCAGCGCCTCGGCGAGCGGGATGCCGTGGCGCTCCTCGGGGGTGAGCATCAGCAGCGGGGTGCCGTCGTCGCGGACGTCGAAGCCGCGTTCGCGGATCTGCCGGAAGGGGACGAGCGCCAGACCCTCGTCGGGCAGGTCGGCGAGTCTGTCGTGCTCCGTGACCGGGCCCAGCAGCAGTTCCACGAGGTCGTGGTCGTGGCCGGGGGCGCGGCGGCGGAGCAGGGCGAACGGGCGGGGGTCGGCCAGGAGGCCGTCGAGCGGTGTCATGGTCCGGGTCCTTCTCGGTTGTCGGAGAGGAACGGACCCGGCTCGGAGAACGCCGAAGGCCGCCCCTCGGGCGGCCTTCGCGGAGTCTTGAGTCGCGCGCAGTCAGTGGGCCGCCGGATGAGCGGTCCACCACCAGTTCTGGGTCGAGTGCGCGAACATGCCGTCGACCCTAGCGCATCCGCGCCCGGGTCGACGGCGGTTGCCTCAGATGATCATGCCGTACGTGTTCCAGCCGCCGCCGATCCTGGTGCGGCCCTTGAACGGCGCCGAGGCGCTGCCGGTGCCCTGGTAGTACCAGAGCACACCGTCCTTGTCGCGGGCGATCAGGTCCGGCACTCCGTCGCGGTTCAGGTCGCTCGGTCCGTTCAGCACGTCGTAGACGTACCAGCCGCCGCCGACCCGGGTGCGGGACTCGAACACGGCCGACGCGTCGCCCGTGCCCTTGTACAGCCACAGGACGCCGCTCTTGTCGCGGGCGACGAGGTCCGGCTTCCCGTCACCGGTGAGGTCGCCGGTGTCGGTCAGCGTGTTGTAGACGTACCAGCCGCCGCCGATCCGGGACTTGGTCTCGAAGGGCGCGGCGGTGTTGCCGGTGCCCTTGTAGAGCCAGAGCACGCCGCTCTTGTCGCGGGCGATCAGGTCCGGCCTGCCGTCACCCGTGAGGTCCCGGGCGCCGGTGATCGTGTCGTAGACGGACCAGCCGCCGCCGACCCGGGTGCGGGACTCGAACGGCTCCGTCATGTCGCCGCTGCCCTTGTAGTACCAGAGCACACCGCTCTTGTCGCGGGCCACCGCGTCGCCGGTGCCGTCGGCGCGCAGCGCCGTGAGCGTCGTCACCGCGTTGTAGGTGTTCCAGCCGCCGCCGATGCGGAAGCGGCCGAAGAACGGCGCGGACGCGCTGCCGGTGCCCTGGTACTGCCACAGCACGCCCGAGGAGTCCCGGCCGAGGACGTCGTACCGGTCGGTGCCCGGGTCGGGCGCGGTGCCCTTGACCAGCTGGACGTCGGCCGTGCGGACGTAGCCGATGCGGTGGTTGTAGCGGATCGGGTAGTACGTGGTGTCGCCCACCACCACCGTGCGCGAGCCCTCGCCCGAACCGTCGATGTTGCCGCTGTTGTAGTACGAGCCCTTCATGGCCCCGCCGGCCAGGGCGTACTTCTGCCCGGCCAGGACGCCGTACTTGGTCAGCGACTCGTTGTTCTTGCTCTGGACCGGCACTCCGGTGCCCGTGTACGCGCCGTCCTCGGGGTAGGCGCGCCCGTACACCGGGATGGAGCTCGCCCCGGCCTTGGCCGTGACCACGTCCGGTGTGCCGGCGGGGGTGGCGAACTGGCCGCCCCGGTTGTGGAACCAGGCCTTCTTGCCGCCGTACCAGATGGCCGTCCAGTCCTGTCGGGCCTCGGCGACCACGAACTCGCCGCCGGCCAGGACCTTGTTGCCCCAGTTCCAGCCCTCGGTCCAGGTCTGGCTGCCCAGGTACGGGTCGGTGAGCGTGGCCGAGGAGGTGGACGGCGAGGAGTACAGGTAGGTGAAGTTCGCCGGCTGCTTGGGGACCGAGGAGCCGCCGTTGGTGATCTTCGGCTGGTTGGCCGTGGTGAACGGCGGGACGACGCGGATCACCTGGCCCGCCCTGTACGGGCCGCCCGGGCCCTCGGCGCCGGTGGGGGCGCCCAGCAGGTCCATGTAGTGGTTCCAGTCCCAGAACGGGCCCGGGTCCCAGTGCTGGGACTTCACGTTGCCGTCCAGGACGCCCGGGACCTCGTCGTGGCCGAGGACGTGCTCACGGTCCAGCGGGATGTCGTACTTGCCGGCCAGGTACTTCACCAGCGCGGCCGAGGACTCGTACTGCGGCTCGGTGTACCAGCTGCCGTCCTTGATCGCGTAACCCTCGTGCTCGATGCCGATCGAGTGCATGTTGAGGGTCTTGTTGGCCGCGTGCCACGCCTCGTTCTTCGTCTCGACCATCTGGGTGACCAGACCGTCGGAGGCCCGGATCAGGTAGTGGGCGCTGGCGTACGAGTACGAGTTCTGGAAGACGCCCAGGGCGCTGCTGTAGCTGCCCTCGGTGTCGTGGATCACGATCGAGGTGATCTCGTGGCCGGCCGTGGGGCGGCTCGCGACGTTGTAGTTGCCCCAGTCGTCGATGCCGCCGTTCTGCTTGTAGGCGGCGGGACGGAAGTCGCAGTTCAGACCGGACGGGCACTCGGGGGTGGGGGCGGCGGAGCCCGCGGCCAGCTCCAGGTCCGTCGTCTTCTTCGGCTTCACCGCCGGGTCGGCAGGCAGCGTGAGGGACTGGCCGTCGCCGGTGACGCGCTTCTCACCGGTCTTGATCGACTCGAACACGCGCTTGGCGAAGAGCTGCGCGCCCTTGTGGTCCGGGGCCTGGCTGGCGCGGGCCACCGCCGGGTACCAGGCGCCGGGGTCCTCGGGCAGCGAACCGGTCGCGTCCTTCTGGTACTTGGCCAGCAGCGCGGCGCCCGCCCGGATGCTCTCGCCGGTGTCGCTCTGCACCTTCTCGGCGGACGCGTCGATGAGGCCGGCCGCCTCGTCCAGGGTGTGCAGCCGCGGGTCGTCGGTGTCGACGGGCTCCTCGTCGAGGCTCTCGAGGGCCTTGTCGGCGTCGAAGTGCTTCTCGACGACCGGGTCGCCGCTGCGGTTCATGTGCTCGAGCCGGTGCTCGCGCTCCTCGGCCGCGTCCTTGTTCTCCAGGCTGTCCGCGTCGACGTCCGTGAGGCCCATGACGTTGTACGCGCCGGTGGTGCTCGGCAGCCCGTCGTGGTCCTCCCAGCGCGTCTGCCGGTACGAGACCGCCATCAGCACGCTCTGCGGGACGTCGAACTCCTCGGCGGCCTGCTCGAACTCGCTCTGCAACCGGGCGCCCGGGGCCACGGCCGCCTGGGCGGCGTCCGAGCCGAGCAGACCCGGCGAGGCCAGGGCCAGGCCACCGGCCGTGGCGGCGACGGCCACCGCCGAGGCTATGCCGTAGACGAGCAGTTTCTTCTTCTTGCGGTCTCTTCGGTGATCCGCGCTCAAAACCCCACCCCGGTATGCCCTCGATATGAATATGTATGTACGTCGTCCGTGCTGTGAACTTCGGAGGCGCGTGAGGTTACCAATCCTGCGGCGGCGGGCCGCGGCGGGGTCCCGTCTCACCTGTCGGGCGAGGGGAAAACCGCGTTGCGCGACCCCGTAGTGTTAAGGGGTGACCGTGAACGCTAAGACCAGCCCGAGCGCTGGCAACACCTGGCGAGACCTGCCCGCGGCGCAGCAGCCCGAGTACCCCGACACCGAGGCTCTGCGCGCAGTGATCGCGGACCTCGAGTCGTATCCGCCGCTCGTCTTCGCGGGCGAGTGCGACCAGCTGCGTGCCCGGATGGCGGCCGTCGCCAAGGGAGAGGCGTTCCTCCTCCAGGGCGGCGACTGCGCCGAGGCCTTCGACGCGGTGTCCGCGGACCACATCCGCAACAAGCTCAAGACGCTGCTCCAGATGGGCGCCGTCCTCACCTACGCCGCCTCCGTGCCCGTGGTGAAGGTCGGCCGGATCGCCGGCCAGTACTCCAAGCCGCGCTCCAAGCCGACCGAGACCCGCGACGGCGTGACGCTGCCGACCTACCGCGGCGACTCGGTGAACGGCTTCGACTTCACCGAAGCGGCCCGGATCCCGGACCCCGAGCGGCTCAAGCGCATGTACCACGCCTCGGCGTCCACGCTGAACCTGGTGCGCGCCTTCACCACCGGCGGCTACGCCGACCTCAGGCAGGTGCACGCCTGGAACCAGGACTTCGTGAAGTCCTCCCCCTCCGGCCAGCGCTACGAGCAGCTCGCCCGGGAGATCGACAACGCGCTGAACTTCATGCGGGCCTGCGGGACGGACCCGGCCGAGTTCCAGACCGTCGAGTTCTTCTCCTCGCACGAGGCGCTGCTGCTGGACTACGAGTCGGCCCTCACCCGCGTCGACTCGCGCACCGGGCAGCTGTACGACGTCTCCGGCCACATGGTGTGGATCGGTGAGCGCACCCGGCAGCTGGACCACGCGCACATCGAGTTCGCCTCGCGGATCCGCAACCCGATCGGCATCAAGCTCGGCCCGTCCACCACGGCCGAGGAGGCGCTCCAGTACATCGAGCGCCTGGACCCCGAGCGCGAGCCCGGGCGGCTGACCTTCATCGTCCGGATGGGCGCGGACAAGATCCGCGACAAGCTCCCGGAGCTGGTGGAGAAGGTCACCGCGTCCGGCGCCACCGTCGCCTGGATCACCGACCCGATGCACGGCAACACCTACGAGGCGGCCTCCGGTCACAAGACCCGCCGCTTCGACGACGTGCTCGACGAGGTCAAGGGCTTCTTCGAGGTGCACAAGTCGCTCGGCACCCACCCGGGCGGCATCCACGTCGAGCTGACCGGCGACGACGTCACCGAGTGCGTGGGCGGTGGCGACGAGATCTTCGTCGACGACCTGCACCAGCGCTACGAGACGGCCTGCGACCCGCGGCTGAACCGCAGCCAGTCGCTCGACCTGGCGTTCCTGGTGGCGGAGATGTACCGGGACCAGTGACGGCCGGCCCCCGCCCGGGGCCGGTGAATGGGGCGCGGGTCACACACGATCCGCGCCCCCTTCCCTTTTGTCGATCTTGCGTGATGGGTAAGGTTAGGTTTGCCTCACCGATCAACGGGCCCTCCGGTCGTCGGTACGGCACGACCTTGTACCCCGCCCGGGAGGTGAACCGCGTGTTCGTCTGCAGCTGCTTCGGTGTCACCGAGGAACAGGTGAAGAGTCACGCGGAGGCCGGTGCGTGCACGCCCCGGCAGATCGCCTCCGCCTGCAAGGCGGGCACCGACTGCGGCGGCTGCGTACGCCGCATCCAGGCCCTGCTCGGCCGCGGCGCCTGCCCCCGCCGGCAGCTGGCCGACCAGGGCGCGCCGGTCCTCGCGGAGCTTCCCGAGGCGGCCTAGACCCCCTAAAGGGATCCCGGTCCCGACGGGTCCGGCTGGGTCTGCTCGATCACCGTCGACAGGTACAGCGACTCGCCCAGCTTCTCGATCAGGTCGAGCTGGGTCTCCAGGTAGTCGATGTGGTGCTCCTCGTCGGCGAGGATCGCCTCGAAGACATTGGCCGACGTGATGTCGTGCTTGGCCCGCATCACCTCGATGCCCCGGCGCAGCCGGTCGATCGCCTCCAGCTCGATCTCCCGGTCGGCCTGGAACATCTCGGTCACGCTCTGGCCGACCCGCACGTGGAAGAGCCGCTGGTAGTTCGGCAGGCCGTCCAGGAGCAGGATGCGGTCGGTGAGCACCTCCGCGTGGCGCATCTCGTCGAAGGACTCCGCGCGCGTGTACTTCGCGAGCTTGGTCCAGCCCTTGTGGTCCTGCAGCTTCGCGTGCAGGAAGTACTGGTTGATGGCCGTGAGCTCGGCGGTCAGCTGCTCATTGAGGAACTCGATGACTTCCGGGTCGCCCTGCATCGCTTGACGCTCCTTCGAACGGGAACAGGCGTGTTGCGCGGCATGATTGCACCGGCGTCGAAGATCGTCCAGTAAGTGTTGACTTAGTAAGTAAGTACAGGCTTAGTCGCCTTGGTGGGGATTGGCAGAGGTTTGCCCGAATGTAAGTGGGGCGGGTCAGGGGCATCGGTCCGGGTCTGTCAGGATGGAGGCATGGGTCAGCCGGTGGAACACGGATCGGGAGAAGACGGTTCGCAAGGAGCGTCGCGGTTCGAGCTCCCGCCGGGGCAGCGACTCCAGCGCGGCTGGCCGGTCACGCACTACGGCCCGGTCCCCAAGTTCCGGCCGGAGCGCTGGGAGTTCCGGGTGTTCGGGGCCACCACCGACGACGAGAAGCACGCCTGGACCCACGACGAGTTCACCGCCCTGCCGTACACCACGGTCGTCGCCGACCTGCACTGCGTCACGAAGTTCAGCATGCTCGGCTCGGAATGGGGCGGCGTCCCGGCCACCACGATCCTCGGCCTCGCCCCGCCCGCGCCCGCCGTCACCCACGTGATGGTGTGGGCCGAGTACGGCTTCAGCTCCAACCTCACGCTGTCCGACTTCGCCGCTGAGCGCACCCTCTTCGCCACCCACAAGGACGGCGAGCTGCTCACCGCCGAGCACGGCTTCCCGCTGCGGCTGATCGTCCCGCACCGGTACGCCTGGAAGGGGCCCAAGTGGGTCCGCGGCATCGAGTACATGACCGCCGACCGGCGCGGTTTCTGGGAGGAGCGCGGCTACCACAACATCGGCGACCCGTGGCGCGAGCAGCGCTACTCCTACCAGGAGGAGCCCGGGGACGGCCCCGAGCTGTGACCCGTCGCGGCGCCCTCGGGGGTCAGCCGTCGCGCAGCTTCTTCAGCCGCTCCACGTCCGCCGCGTGCCCCTCCTTGCCGCCGGGCGTCTCGATGACCAGCGGCACGCCCTCGGTCGCGGGGTGCGTCATCAGCGCCCGGAAGGGGTCCTCACCGATGTGACCGGCGCCGATGTTCTCGTGCCGGTCCTTGTGCGCTCCCGCCACGTCCTTGGAGTCGTTGGCGTGGATCAGCTTCAGCCGGCCCTCGCCGACCGTGTCCACCAGCAGGTCGAGGGTCTGGTGCATGCCGGAGGGGCCGGTCAGGTCGTGGCCCGCCGCGAAGATGTGGCACGTGTCCAGGCACACGCCCAGCTTCGGATGGGCGTCCAGCGCCTCGAAGTACGGCCCGAAGTCCCAGGTCCGCGAGCACAGGGAGGCGCCCTGCCCCGCCGTCGACTCCAGCAGCAGGTACGGGTCGTCGTCGTGGGTCAGCTCGTCGAGCAGGGGAAGCATGTGCTCCCGCACCTGCTTCAGCGCCACCGACCGGTCCCGTCCGCCGGTGGCGCTCCCGGTGTGCACGACCACGCCGAGCGCCCCGATGGCCCGCCCGCGCCGCAGCGAGTGCCGCAGCGACTCCACCGACCGCTCCACCGTCGCCTCGGTGTGCGAACCGAAGTTGATCAGGTACGGGGCGTGCACGTACGCCGGGATTGACCCGGCCGCGCAGGCCTCGCGGAAGGCCTCGTCCTGCTTCGGGTTGCCGGCCGGGGTGGCCCAGCCGCGCGGGTTGGCGACGAAGACCTGCACGGTCTCCGCCCGCAGCTCACGGGCGTAGGACAGCCCCACGGAGTGCAGTCCGCCGGCCACCGGGACGTGGCCGCCGACGGGGTTGCGGGGGAGGCCGGTCCGGACGGCGGGTGACGGGGCCGTGGGGGAGGGGGTGGACTGTTGACTCTTCACCCATCCAGGGTGTCATGCGGCCGGCGGTGCCCCGTCACCTGATGGTGATCTTGATGGTGGACCCCTCGGGAGCCGTGTCCCCGCCGTCCACGGACTGCTTCTTGACGGTGTCGCCGAACAGCCCGAGCAGCCCGCGGTCCTCGTCCACGTCGAAGCCCGCGTCCTCGAGCTTCCGCTTGGCGTCGTCCACGCTGTCGCCGACCACGTCCGGGACCTCGATCATCCGGGGGCCCTTGGACAGCGTGAGCGTCACCGTGTCGCCCTCGGCCGCCCGGCCGCCCGGGTCCGGCGTCTGCCGGGCCACCCGGCCGCTGTCGTAGTCCGAGTTCACCCGCCCCTCGGCGACCTTCACCTTCAGGCCGGCCTCCGTCAGCTCGGCCTTCGCGTCCTCCAGGTCGTCGCCGGTGACGTCCGGGACGTCGACCGGGCTGCCCTTGCTGACCACCAGGGCGACCGCGGAACCCGCGCGCACCGTGGTGCCCGATCCGGGCTTGGTGGAGATCACGAAGCCCTTGGCCACCTCGCCGCTGAACGCCCGGGTCACCATGCCGGGCTCCAGCCCCTCGTCCTCCAGCAGCGTCCGTGCCTTGTCCAGCCGGTATCCCGACACGTCCGGCAGCTTCACGGTGTCGGGGCCGTCGGAGACCGTGAGCGACACCGAGTCGTTCTTCCGGATGCGGTCGCCCACCCCGGGGTCGGTGCTGATGACCTTGCCGCGCTCCACGGTGTCGCTGTAGGCGTGCTTCACCTTGCCGACGTCGAGACCGGCGTCGTCCAGCCGGTCCCGGGCCTGCGCCTCGGTCTTGGACAGCAGCGGCGGCACCTTGGTGAACTGGCCGGAGTTGATGTACCAGACGCCCGTGCCGACCCCGAGCACCAGCAGGACGGCCACCACGATCGCCAGCGGACCGCGGCGCGGGCGCGGCAGGCGGGAGCGGGGCGGGGCCGGCGGGGGAGCCGTCAGCCGGCTGGTGCGGTGGACGCCGTCCGCGGGGAAGCCGCCGTGCGCGCCGTCGCCCTCGTCCTCGTTGACGGGCAGCGGACGGGGCATCGTCAGGGCGCGCGGGATCACGCTCGTGCGGTCCTCGGCGTTGTCGTGCTCCGCGGCGAGCGCCTGCGGCGGCGCCGCGTCCAGCTGGTCCGCGCTCAGTGCCTCGCGCGCCTCGCGGGCCCGCGCGAGCAGCGCCACGGCGTCGTGCGGCCGGATCTCCGGGTTGCGCGCCGTGGCGGCGGCGACCAGCTCGTCCAGCTCGAACGCCATCCCCGGCACGGCGGCCGACGGCGGCGGCACGTCCTCGTGCAGATGCTTGTAGAGCACCGCGGCGGGCGAGTCGCCGTCGTGCGGCTTGTCGCCGGTCAGCATCTCGTACAGCAGGACGCCGCACGCGTACACGTCGACCCTGGGGTCGGCGGTGCCGTGCTCGATCTGCTCGGGCGCCAGGTAGGAGACGGTGCCGAGGACGGCGCCGGTGGTGCTGGTCACGGTGTTCACGGCGCGGACCAGGCCGAAGTCGGCGACCTTGACCCGGCCGTCGTCCCCTATCAGCACGTTCTCCGGCTTCATGTCCCGGTGCACGAAGCCCGCCCGGTGCGCGGCACCGAGCGCGGCGAGGACCGGCTCCAGGATGTCCAGCGCGGCCCGCGGCCTGAGCGCCCCGCGCTCGCGCAGCACGTCCCGCAGGGTGCAGCCCGCGATGTACTCCATCGCCAGGTAGACGTACGCCCCCTCGGCCCCCTGGTCGAAGACCTGGACGACATTGGGGTGGTCGAGCCGGGCCACCGACTTGGCCTCGCGGATGAACCGCTCGACGAAGGTGGCGTCGGTCGCGAGTGTCGGGTGCATCACCTTCAGCGCGAGCACGCGGTCCAGGCGGGTGTCCACGGCCCGGTAGACCGTGGCCATCCCGCCGACCGCGATCCGCGCCTCGACGCGGTACCGGCCGTCGAGCACCTGCCCGACGAGAGGGTCCTGAAGGGTCGTGTCCACGCAGGCGAGTCTACGAGCCGCCACCGACACCCCACGTCGCCGAGCGGATTCGGGCCGGTACTGAAGCGCATCTGTGACGTACATGGCTGCGGGCAGTCGTGCCTCCCCCAGTGCCTGAACGGCCTGGGAGGTACCCCCCAGGGCGGCACGGGTGGGCCCAGCGGCACCCCGCTACGCCGGGCTGCGTGCCCACCCCCCCCGGGCCCTCTGCGACGCCGGTGCCTAGAAGGCGGGTCGCTCCGGATCCAGCACCGCCAGGCCCTCCGCAGGAGACGACGCCTCGGCGAAGTGCCGCCGGGGAATCCGCCCCGCCCGCCGCGCCAACCGCCCCGCCTCCACCGCGGAGCGCATCGCGGAAGCCATCAGCACCGGCTCCTGCGCCCGCGTCACCGCCGAGGCGAGCATCACACCCGCACACCCCAGCTCCATCGCCAGCGCCACGTCCGACGCCGTACCGGCCCCCGCGTCCAGGATCACCGGCACGCGCGCGTGCTCCACGATCAGCTGGAAGTTGTGCGGGTTGCGGATCCCGAGCCCGGACCCGATCGGCGAGCCCAGCGGCATGACCGCCGCACACCCGACGTCCTCCAGCTTCCGCGCGAGCACCGGGTCGTCGTTCGTGTACGGCAGCACCGTGAAGCCGTCGTCGACCAGCGTCTCCGCCGCGTCCAGCAACTCGACCGGGTCCGGCAGCAGCGTGCGCTCGTCGGCGATGACCTCCAGCTTGACCAGGTCCGTACCGAGCGCCTCCCGCGCCAGCCGCGCGGTGAGGACGGCCTCCCCGGCGGTGAAACAACCGGCCGTGTTCGGCAGCACGCGGATGCCGAGCCGCTCCAGCACGGACAGCACGGAGCCGTGCACCGAGGCGTTCACCCGCCGCATCGCGACGGTCGTCAGCTCCGTCCCGGAGGCCACCAGCGCGCGCTCCAGCACGTCCAGGCTGGGCGCCCCGCCCGTACCCATGATCAGGCGGGACCCGTACGACGTACCGCCGAGGACGAAGGGATCGTCGGCCATGGTCAGCCTCCTTGGACAGCGGTGAGGACCTCGACGCGGTCGCCCTCGGCCAGCGTGGTGGCGGCCCACCGCGCGCGCGGGACGACGGTTTCGTTGAGGGCGGCGGCCACTCCGGACGGTGCCGCGGTGAGCGTGCCCACCAGCGCGTCCAGGGCCGTGCCGGGAGCCACCTCGTGAGGCTCGCCGTTGACGGAGATGTTCATGCGGGCTGCTCCGAGAGGTGCGGGAGTGGTGAAAGCGCGGCGTCGGCGCCGAAGCGGCGCGGGGTGAAGGGGCGGGCCTCGGCCGGCAGCTCCCCGGTGGTCAGCGCGTGCGCCATGACGTCGCCGGTGACGGGGGTGAGCAGGACGCCGTTGCGGTAGTGGCCGGTGGCCAGCAGCAGGCCGTCCAGAGCGGTCGGGCCGAGCAGCGGGGCGTTGTCCGGGGAGCCCGGGCGCAGACCCGCGCGGGTCTCCGTCAGCGGCAGTTCCGTGATGCCGGGAACCAGCTCGTGGGCGTCGCGCAGCAACTCGTAGACGCCGCCCGCGGTGACCGTCGTGTCCCAGCCCAGCTCCTCGCTGGTGGCGCCGACGACCAGCTCGCCGCTCTCCCGGGGCACCAGGTAGACGTGGTTGCCGCGCACCACGGCGCGCACGGTCCGGTTCAGCAGCGGTCCGTGCGCCCCCGGCATCGTCAGCCGCAGCACCTGCCCCTTCACGGGCCGCACCGGCGGCAGTACGGCCTCCGGCACGCCCGCGAGCCGCCCGCTCAGGCTGCCCCCGGCCAGCACCACCCGCCCGGCCTCCAGCACGGTCCCGTCGGCCGTGACGACGCCCGTGGCCCGCTCGCCGCCGCGCCCGACGCCGAGCCGGGCGGCCCACACCCGGTGGAAGACGACGCCCGCCCGTTCGCAGGCGGTCACCAGCGCGCGGGCGAGGCGGCGGGGGTCGATCTGGTGGTCGCCGTCCACCCGGAGCCCCCCGCGCACGCCCGGCGCGAGCATCGGCTCCAGACGCCGGCACTCGCGCCCCGACAGCCACTCCGACTCCAGGCCGCAGCGCTGCTGGAGTGCGTGCAGCTCGCGCAGGTGGGCGCGGTCGTCGGCGTCCAGCGCGACGGCGAGTGTGCCGCAGCGCCGGTACCCGAGGTCCTGGCCGGTCGCCTCGGTCAGCTCGGCCGCGAACTCCGGGTAGCGGCGGGCCGAGGCGAGGTTCAGCGCGAGCAGCGTCTCCTCGCCGTAGTGCAGCTCCGTCACGGCGGCCAGCATCCCGGCCGCCACCTGGGCCGCGCCGCCGCCCGGCTCGGGGTCCACGAGGGCGGTGACCAGCCCGCACCGCGCGGCTCGCCAGGCGGTGACGAGCCCGACGATCCCGCCGCCGACGACGAGGACGTCGGGTGCTCGAGACGTACGAGGCGTGTGCGGAGGCGTGTGTGGTGGAGACGACATGGGCGTCCAGCCCCTCCCTTCGCCGGCATGACCCGGATCAGGTTCGTACGGTCGGAGGCCGCCAGCCTCCCTCTCAGCCCGGTGCGTCCGGGCTCCCGCGAGTGCCTTACGTTGGCCACCCTAGCCCGCAGAGCTGCGCACCTGTAAGGGAGCCCGTACCCATGGCCCGTTCGGTCGACGGTCTCGTCCTCGCCCCCGTCGCCGACCAGGCGCCCGGTCAGGTGGGCGCCCGCACCCGGTTCACCTACCACGAGCAGGACGGCGCCGTGTGGGCCGAGTACGCGGGCGGCGACATCGTCCGCGGTCGGCTGGTGGGCACCCGGGAGGGCGACCGCCTCGACTTCCGGTACGTGCAGCTGGGGACCGACGGCAGCACGTCGTCGGGGCACTGCGTGTCGGTCGTCGTGGACCTGCCGGACGGGCGGGTGCGCCTGGACGAGACCTGGGAGTGGGAGTCGCGGCCGGGCAGCGGTACGAGCGTTGTGGAGCAGCTCACCGAGCACGGGCACTGACCGGCGGAACGCCGGGTGTCTATGGTGATCAGGTGAGCGAGCAGACGCGGGAACGGGGACAGGGGCCGGCGGCGGACGCGGAACGCCGGGTGGTCGTGGTGGGCGCCGGGATGGCGGGCGTGCAGACCGCGGTCGCCCTGCGGGAACAGGGCTTCACCGGCCCGGTGACCCTGATCGGCGCGGAGCCGCACCAGCCGTACGACCGCCCCCCGCTCTCCAAGGCCGTCCTGCTCGGCACCGCCGAGGGCTCCGCCTTCGACGTCGACTTCGAGGCCCTCGGCATCACCCTGCGGCTGGGCTGCGAGGCCCTGGGCGTCCGCCCCGGCGACCACGTCCTGGACACCTCCGAGGGACCCGTGCCGTACGACCGCCTCGTCCTGGCGACCGGTGCCGAGCCGGTCCGGCTCCCCGGCGCCGACGGCGTGCCCGGCGTGCACCTGCTGCGCACCCTGGACGACGCCGAACGGCTGCGCCCGGTGCTGGCCCGGCAGCACGACGTCGTGGTCGTGGGCGCGGGCTGGATCGGCGCCGAGTTCGCCACCGCCGCGCGCGAGGCGGGCTGCGCGGTGACCGTGGTGGAGGCCGCCGACCGGCCGCTGGCCGACGCGCTGCCCGCCGAGGTGGCCGCGCCGATGACCGCCTGGTACGCCGACGCGGGCGCCGAACTGCGCACCCGCGCGCGCGTGGAGCGCGTCGAGCCGGGTGGACCGGGCGAGCCCGCCCGGGTCCTCCTGGACGACGGCACCCGGCTGCCCGCCGGCGCGGTCGTCGTCGGCATCGGCGCCCGCCCGGCCACCGGCTGGCTCGCCGGCTCCGGCATCGCCCTCGGCGCGCACGGCGAGGTCCTGGCCGACGACCGCCTGCGCACCTCCGCGCCGGACGTCCACGCGGTGGGCGACTGCGCCTCCTTCCCGTCCGCCCGCTACGGCGAGCGGCTGCTGGTGCACCACTGGGACAACGCCCTCCAGGGACCGCGCACGGTCGCCGCCGACATCGTCGGCACCCCGGGCGGCGAGGACCCGGCGGCCTACGACCCGGTGCCGTACTTCTGGTCCGAGCAGTTCGGCCGCTTCGTCCAGTACGCCGGTCACCACACGGCCGCCGACACCACCCTGTGGCGCGGCGATCCCGCGAGCCCGGCCTGGACGGTCTGCTGGCTGCGCGAGGGCCGCCTGGTCGCCCTGCTGGCGGTGGGCCGTCCCCGCGACCTGGCGCAGGGCAAGCGTCTGATCCAGGCGGGTACGGCGATGGACCCGGACCTGCTGGCCGACCCGGCGAAGCCGCTGAAGGCGGCGACGGCGGCGGCGTAGTCCGGTTTCCGAGTGTCAGTGCCAGGTGGCAGGCTGGGGGCGTGACCGAGATTGACGCAAAGACCGATGCTCTCGTGCCCGCCTGGCTCACCGTTCCCGACATCGCCGAGATGCTCGGCGTCGAGGTGACCCGGGTACGCCAGCTGATCAAGGAAGGCCAGCTCATCGCCGTCCGCCGCGGTGAGAACCGCGCGCTGCACGTCCCCGCGGCCTTCATCGACGAGGACAAGGTCGTCAAGGGCCTGGTCGGGACCCTGACGCTGCTGCGGGACGACGGCTTCACGGCCGAGGAGATGCTGGAGTGGCTCTTCACGCCGGACCCGAGCCTGCCCGGCACCCCCGCCCAGGCGCTGACCGAGAACCGCGGTACGGAGGTGAAGCGCCGCGCCCAGGCGCTCGCCGTCTGACCCGCCGCATCGTTGATCCGCGGCATCGCTGAATCGCCGCGTCGCTGATCTGCGGCACCGCTGATCTGCGGCATCGCTGATCCGCCGCGTCGCCGATCCGCGGCACCGGCGACCCGCCGCGTCGCCGATCCGCGATCCGCCGCACCGCCCGGCGTACGAGCCGCGGACCACGGCCCGGGAGAGGCCCGGTCCGCGGCCCGTATGCCAGAATCGCGCGGCCCGTCGTGGGCCCACGCCATCGAACCGGGGGACACCCGCATGCCCGACACCGCTCCGACCACCGCCCGCGCCCGGCTCGCCGACGCCCGGCTCTACCTGTGCACGGACGCCCGCCGCAGCCAGGGCGACCTGCCCGAGTTCCTGGACGCCGTGCTGGCCGGCGGGGTCGACATCGTGCAGTTGCGGGACAAGGGCATGGAGGCGGCCGAGGAACTGGAGCACCTGAAGGTCTTCGCCGACGCCTGCGCCCGCCACGGCAAGCTCCTCGCGGTCAACGACCGGGCGGACGTCGCGCACGCCGCCCGCGCCGACGTGCTGCACCTCGGCCAGGGCGACCTCCCGGTGCCCGCCGCCCGGGCGATCCTCGGCGACGACGTCCTCGTCGGCCGCTCCACGCACGCCGAGTCCGAGGCCGCCGCGGCCGCCGTCCAGCACGGCGTGGACTACTTCTGCACCGGTCCGTGCTGGCCGACCCCCACCAAGCCGGGCCGGCACGCCCCCGGCCTCGACCTGGTCCGGTACACGGCGGCGCTGGGCACCGACCGCCCCTGGTTCGCGATCGGCGGCATCGACCTCGGCAACCTCGACGAGGTGCTGGACGCCGGCGCCCGGCGCGTGGTCGTCGTCCGCGCGATCACCGCCGCCGACGACCCGGGTGCGGCGGCGGCCGAGTTCACCAAGCGCCTGCGACAGGCCCCGGCGCGGGGATAGCCGCACCTCGCAGGGCGTCGAGGGGCTTCGCCGCAGGCGAGCAGGTGTCCAAAAGATGGACAACAACTAGACAATATGGACAAATATCCCGCATCCGGTTGGGTGACCGCCGCGCCCTGGCTAACCTGCCGGTATGGCCCTCGGAACCGCAAGCACGAGGACTGATCGCGCCCGCACGGTGCGCGACATCCTCGCCACCGGCAAGACGACGTACTCGTTCGAGTTCTCCGCGCCGAAGACGCCCAAGGGCGAGAAGAACCTGTGGAGCGCGCTGAGGCGGGTCGAGGCCGTGGCCCCGGACTTCGTCTCCGTGACCTACGGCGCCGGCGGCTCCACGCGCGCGGGCACGGTCCGGGAGACCGAGCAGATCGTCGCCGACACCACGCTGACCCCCGTGGCGCACCTCACCGCCGTCGACCACTCCGTCGCCGAGTTGCGCAACATCATCGGCCAGTACGCCGACGCGGGGATCCGCAACATGCTCGCCGTGCGCGGCGACCCGCCCGGCGACCCGAACGCCGACTGGATCGCGCACCCCGAGGGACTGACGTACGCCGCCGAACTGGTCCGGCTCATCAAGGAGTCGGGTGACTTCTGCGTCGGCGTCGCGGCCTTCCCCGAGATGCACCCGCGTTCCGCCGCCTGGGACACGGACGTGGCGCACTTCGTCGACAAGTGCCGGGCCGGCGCCGACTACGCGGTCACGCAGATGTTCTTCCAGCCCGACTCCTACTTCCGCCTGCGCGACCGGGTCGCCGCGGCCGGCTGCGACACCCCGGTCATCCCCGAGGTCATGCCGGTGACCAGTGTGAAGATGCTGGAGAGGTTGCCGAAGCTCAGCAACGCCTCGTTCCCCGCGGAGCTGAAAGAGCGGATCCTCGCCGTCAAGGACGATCCGGCGGCGGTACGCTCGATCGGGATCGAGTTCGCCACGGAGTTCTGCGCGCGGCTGCTGGCCGAGGGTGTGCCCGGACTGCACTTCATCACGCTCAACAACTCCACGGCGACGCTGGAAATCTACGAGAACCTGGGCCTGCACCACCCACCGCGGGCCTAGACCGGCCGCACGTATTTGCGACACACTGCGTAACGGCCACTGGGAGAGGGGCGTACATGGGCTGGACGGTCCTCTACATCGCGTTCGGCGTCGTCGCGCTGTGGCTGCTCGGCGAGGTGCTGTTGCAGTACAAGGCGCGGCTGCGCTGGCGGCTGCTCGCCTTCGGCGGCTTCGTCGGCGTCGTGGCCGGCGTGCTGATGTCCAACGTGCTGGTCATCGGTGTCGGCGCCGCCGCCTTCGCGGTCGGCCAGACCTACGTCACCCTGTCGTTCCGCCGCGGCTTCGAGGCGGGCTGGGCGGTCAACGCCCCGGTGAGCCTGGTCGGCAAGCGCGGGCGTCCCGAACGGGGCCGCCAGGAACCGACGTTGGAGGTCTCCGGGCTCGAACGCGCCGAAGGCGGCCAGGAGCACCACGACGACTACGACGAGCGCGCCCAGGGCCACGCCCCGGGCCAGGACGACCCGTCGTACGCGGCCGACGACCACGACCGCGACGACGTCTTCACCCCGGCCCGCCCCGCCGCCGACCCCACGGCCGCGGAGACCACCGCCGTCTACGCGCCGCAGCCCATGCCCGACGACACCGGTTCCTACGGCGTCTACGCCGACTCCGGCTACGGCACCGGCCAGCAGCAGGCGGCGGCAGCGGCGCCGGACGCCGACCAGGCCTACGCCTACGACTACTCGGGCTACGGGCAGCAGCAGGGCTACGGCTACGACACCGGCGCGCAGCAGCAGTACGCGGCCTACTCCGACCCGTACATCGGCACCCACACCTACGGCGGCGGGACGTACGACACCGGCGGCTACGACACGATGGGTGGGCAGCCGCAGTACGGCCAGCAGGGCTACGGGCAGGACCCGTACGCCACCGGTGCCCCCGGCGGCTACGGCGGCGAGACCCCGGCGGGCGGAGTGTGGGTGCCGCAGCAGCGCAGCACCGACGACCCCTACGGCGGCGAACTCCCCGCCGAGCAGCCGTACCCCTACCAGGGCAACGACCAGACGCAGGGTCAGAACCACGGCCAGAACCAGGGCCAGAACCAGGGCTACGACGAGCAGTACCGCTACTGAGGACCGCGTCCGCCGCTCACTGGGAGCCGCGGAACTCCGGTCCCTCCACCACCAGTCCGGCGACCAGCGCGCCCGACATGCCCGCGTGCGGAAGCCCTCCGCCGGGGTGCGACCAGCCGCCGACCGTGAACAGGCCCTCCGTACGCGTGCTGTTCGCCGCGTGCAGCAGACGTCCGGCGGCCCCCGCCAGCGCGGGCACCGGAATCGCCCCGTCCGGCACGCCGGTGTCCGCCGCGACCTCGGCCGGGGTGCGCACCTCGTGCCACAGGAGCCGGTCGCGCAGGCCGGGCACCGCCCGCCCGGCGACGTCGATCAGCCGCTCGGCCCGGTGGGCGGTCTCCTCCGCCGTGGCCCGGTCCGGCCCGCCTCCCAGGGCGGGCACCGTCGCGGAGAGCGTGACCGCCTCATGGTCCGCGTCCGGGACCAGCGCGGGGTCGTCGGGCCGCAGGACGGTGACGGTCGGCCGCGCGGCCATCCCGGGAGCGGCGCCGAACAGGCGGTCCAACTCGGTCTCGCGGTCCGCCGCGTGCACCACCGTCCGGTGCGCCGTGCCCTCGGGACGCCCGCCCCGCAGCGCCAGCAGCACCGTCAGCCGGCTCGCCCCGCCGCGCTGTGCGGGCACCTCGCCCTCGCCCCGCACCGGCGATCCCCCGCGGAGGCGGTCCAGGACGTCCGGCGCCACCCCGGAGACGACGAACTCGGCCTCCTCGACGGCCCCTTCGGCCGGCTCCACGCCCACCACCCGGCCGTCCTTCTCGACGATCCCGGTGACCTCGGCCCCGAAGCGGAACTCGACGCGACGGGCCAGGCACCGCTCGTACACCGCCCGCGCCAGCTCCCGCAGACCGCCGCCCCGCACGTACCACACGCCGAACGCGTACTCCATGTACGGCAGCACGGCGGCGTTCGCCGGAGCGGTTCGGGGATCCAGGCCGTACGCGAGGGCGTGGCTCTCCAGCAGGGCGGCGAGCCGGGGGTCGCGCAGCTCCCGGGCGCCGACCTCGGCGAGCGTGCCGGCCCGGCGGGTGCGCAGCAGCCGCTTGTGCGGGACCGCCGGATAGGGCTCGCGCTCGGCCAGCACCCCCCAGTTCGGCCAGAGGGGCTCCTCCAGGAGGGGCCGGCGGGTCCGGTCCCAGGTCTCCCGGGCCCGCACCAGGAAGTCGCCCCAGCGCTGCCCGGCGCCCGCACCGAGCGCGGCGTCCAGGGCGGCGACGACGCCCGCGCGCGAGGCGTTCGGCAGCGAGACCTCCGTGCCGTCCGCGAACACGTGCCGGGACGACGGGTCGACCTGGACCAGCTCGACGCGGGACTCCAGTGGCTCCTTGCCGGTCTTCACGAACAGGTCGCGCCAGACCGCGGGCAGCGGGAGCAGACCGGGGCCGGTGTCGAAGGAGAACCCGTCCCGCTCGAAGCGGCCCAGGGCTCCGCCGTAGGTCCGCCTCCGCTCGTACACCACCACCCGGTGGCCCGCGACGGCCAGCCGGGCGGCCGCCGCCATCGCGCCCGTCCCGGCGCCGATCACCGCAATCCGTGCCATGCCAGGGACTTTATCCGCCACCACCGACACTCCCGTGCGAGGGCTGAGTACCACGACGGACGTCCGGGTGACCGGCCGGCGGACCGCGCCGTGGGGCGGGGTGCGCAGGGCTGAGTAGGTGTACCTAGTGCGGCAGATGAGTACGCGCACGGATGGGCCGCGACCTGCGGGAACGAGAGAGTGGAGGCACGGAGAGGGGCACGGCTCCGGAACCGGCGGCACGGGGCGCCGGAACGGAGCCGGGCCCGCGATCCGCTCCTTCCGCCGGCCACGGTCGGCGGGAGCGAGACGGGGGAGCCCGGAGGGACGACCGGTGACGGGAGTTCCGACGGGGGGACGTACGGGGGAGCAGGAGAAGGCGCCGGTCCGACGGCGGCCCGCGGGGGACGCGGCCACCACGGACCGGCGTTCTTCGTGTCTCAGGGGCGGCCGCTCACACGCCCCTGGAGCAGCCGCGACAGCGCGGAGTGCACGTCGTCCAGGGAGCGCTCCGGCTGGAACGCCTGCCAGTCCAGCGCGGCCACCAGGACCATGCCGACGAGCGCGGCGGCGGTCAGCGGCACGTCGATCTCCTCACTGAACTCACCGCTCGCCACACCCTCGCGCAGCACGCCCTCCACCACCGCCACGGCCTCCTGCCGGACCACCAGCAACGTGGACTGCCAGGCCCGGTTGGTGCGCCACAGCTCGGCCACGTACAGCTGGGTGAAGGCCGGGTAGCGGTCGATGAAGACGAGCCCCGCGCGGATCATCGCGTCCAGGGCGTCGACCCGGCCGAGCCCCTCCCGCGCCGTGCTTTCCGCGGCCTGGCGCAGCGAGGCGGTCAGCAGGCCGACACCGTGCCGCAGCAGCTCCTCGAAGAGGACGGACTTGCTGGCGAAGTTGTAGTAGACCGTGCCCTTCGCGACCCCGGCCCGCTCGGCGATCTCGTCCACGGTGGTGGCGGAGAAGCCCTGCTCGGCGATGAGGGTGACCGCCGCCTCGTACAGCTTCTGCCGGGTGGCCTCGCGACGACCGCCGCTCTGTGAGGCGGTGCTGCTGCTTTCCATGGTCCCGATTCTCACAGCACCCCGCGCGGCGAGGTCACCGCAGGCCCGCCGAGGAGTGAACCGAACGGCCGATCGAACCAAAAGTCCAGGTCAGAGCGGATTGTCAGTGGCATACCTCACGATGGGCACATACGGCACCTCCTGCCCGGACGTGCCGTCACGGAGACGACAGGAGGATCGTCATGGCCCACTCGTCCGCAGCCGCCGCCCGGCGGCGCCGCGCAGCCGGCCCTGCACCCTCACTGACCGGACCGGCGAGCGACGTGCACCCCGTGCTCCGCCGGACAACAGCCCCGCCCGCCGCCCTCGACCTGCTCGCCCAGGCCCGGTCAGGACTGGAAGAGGCCGCCGTCCTCGAAACGCCGAACGAGCGCTATGCCACGGCCCATCTCGCCGCCCTGCGCACCGCCGCCGCGGTGCTGGCCGCGCGCGGCCGCCCGGAGACCGGCCCACGGGCCAGGGCCCGCATCCGCAGCGCCTGGGAGGTGCTGCCGGAGATCGCACCCGAGCTGGCCGACTGGAGCGCGCTGTTCGCCTCCGGCGCACACCGCCGGGCCCGGGCCGAGGCGGGCATCCGGGGCGCCGCGGGCACCCGGGACGCCGACGACCTGATACGCGACGTGGCGATGTTCCTGCGCCTGGTGGAGCGGATGCTGGTCCTCCAGCCGGTGCTGCCCCAGCCGCGTCCCGACACGGACCCGCCGGGCGCGGAGCACCCCGACCGTTTCGACGCGGGTCACCCGGGCCGGGACCTGCCGGACGCGGGATGAGCGGGGCGACGAGCGGGTGACCGGCGGGCGCGGCGGAAGCAATAGGGTGGGAGAAGCCTGAAGCCACCCCCTTCCCGCACCGGGCGGGGGCGGCAGCCCGTTCGCTCCGCCCGTGTCCGGGGCGGTGCCGCGCCGAGGAGTCAACTGCCGTGTCGGACCCGATGCGCCCGCCCGCCTCCCATCCCCGACCGCAGACGGCGTCGCCGCGCTCCGATCCCTCCCGCTCCCGGGCGGCCCTTCGTACCGCCGTGGTCTGGGACGTCCTCCAGGACGCCCTGGACCGCCGGGTCAAGGCCACGGGCCGGCCGGCGCTGGACGTCCTCGACACCGGCGGCGGCAGCGGCAACTTCGCGGTGCCCGTGGCCGGCCTCGGCCACCGCGTCACCGTCGTCGACCCGAGCCCCAACGCCCTGTTCGCCCTCGAGCGCCGCGCCGCCGAGGCCGGCGTCGCCGACCGGGTGCGAGGCGTCCAGGGCGACGCCGGCGGCCTCTTCGAGGTGGTCGAGCGCGGCGGCTACGACGCGGTGCTGTGCCACGGCGTCCTGGAGTACGTCGACGACCCCGCGGAGGGCGTCGGCAACGCGGTGGCGGCCCTGCGCGCCGACGGCGTCCTCAGCCTGCTCGCCGCGGGCCTGGGCGGTGCCGTGCTGGCGCGCGCCCTCGCCGGCCACTTCACGGAGGCCCGGCAGGCCCTGGACGACCCGGACGGCCGCTGGGGCACGGCCGACCCCGTGCCGCGCCGGTTCACCGCCGAACAGCTCACCGGGCTGGTCGAGGCCGCCGGGCTCCGGATCGGCGCCGTGCACGGCGTACGGGTCTTCGCCGACCTCGTCCCCGGCGTGCTGGTGGACACCGAGCCGGGCGCCATGGAAGCGCTGCTGAAGCTGGAGGCGGCGGCGGCCGAACTCGCCGCGTTCCACTCCGTGGCCACCCAGCTCCATGTGCTCGGTGAGACGCGAGGTGCCGACGAGGCCTGAGCGCCCGGTGGGGTAAGGCCCTGATCAGGGACGCGACTGCAGATGGAGTACGCCACAGGCCCCCCGAACGGGGGGCAGTCGCCGTATGATCGAGGGAGACGGCCCGGCATGACGGGTCGGCCGCTGGGGAATGGGAACTTCAGCGAGCCGGCACGGCCATGACGGAGTCCGGTTGGTCAATTGGCGCAGAGGGGCGGGTTTCACGGGGGCGATTCCCTGCCTATCCTGAAGGGACCCCCCGGGTCGCCCCGGCGACTGCACGATGAGGAGGACTCCGTGCCGCTCTCGGAGCACGAGCAGCGCATGCTCGAGCAGATGGAGCGAGCGCTGTACGCCGAAGATCCCAAGTTCGCGACAGCGCTCGAGGGAAGCGGGCTGCGTACGTACACCCGGCGACGGGTCTACCAGGCGGTCGCGGGCTTCCTCGTAGGTATTGCGCTCCTCATGGCCGGAATGGTCGCCCAGCAGGTCTGGCTCAGTGTGGTGGGCTTCCTGGTCATGCTGGGCTGCGCGGTTCTCGCCGTGACCGGCTGGCGCAAGGCCCCCAAACCGGGCGAGCAGCAGCAGGCGGCCGGTGCCGGACCGCAGGCTGCGCGCCGCCAAGGACGACAGAAACGCTCCATGATGGACCGTATCGACGAGCGCTGGCAGCGTCGCAGAGACGAGCAGGGCGGCCAGTAGCGCCCGAGCCACCGTTCACCAGGACATCCGCGTGAAGGGGTGACCACCATCCGGGTGGTCACCCCTTCACGCACGCCGGTGAGCCCCTTGCGGGGCCCGGTCGTGCGGTCGCCCCACCACGCCCGCCCTGAGAGGGGCCGTGAGCGCCCCGGTGGGCGTGGCGGGTGCCTAGAGTCGGCCGAGGGCGTGGTGGGCGCCGCCCCGCAGGGAACGGCGCCCACTCGGCTCAGCCCTGCTGGTCCGACGTGCTGCGCCACGCCGGGCGGGCCGCCGCGGCCCGCCGTTTCACGGCCGCCCACCGGGCCGACGCCGCCCAGGCCACCCGTACGGCCGAACGCGGCACGAGCAGTGCGCGCAACCTCGTGCCGCGACCGGCCGTGGCCCGCAGACCGGCGGTGGCCAGCCGGACGTCCTCGGTCAGCCCGGCCGTCGGACGCGGGCGCGGCGCGTAGAGGACCTGCTCCACGGCGTCCGCCACCCGGTGCACCGCCGCCGCGGCCGCCGGATCGAGCCGGCCCAGCCGGACGACGCGGGTCGCCGCCTTGCGCGTCGTCTGCGACTCCTCCGGCAGGATCCCGAGGTCCCACGCCGTGTCGGTCAGCTCCTGCCAGACCGCGAGGGTGTGCGGGCCGGCGTCCGCCTCACCGCGGCCGTGCGCCCCGAGCCGGACCGACCTGACGCGCAGCCGCCACAGCATCGGCGCCAGCGGGACCAGCAGCACGACGAGTCCGGCCACGGCCCAGGCCAGCAGCGCGTACCACTTCGGTCCGTCGCCGCCGGTGACGGGGACGGCCACCGCGGACTCGCTGGCGCAGGCGCCCAGCTTCTTGTCCTGCGGGGAGCAGGTGTCGCTCTCCGAGGGCGCCGCCGACGGCTCCGTCCCGGTGTTCCGCGAGGGCAGGGCCGGGTCCGGCACCGAGCTGCCCGGCCGGTCCGTGATGGTGTACGCCGGGGTCGAGCCACGCGTCGGTGTCGGCTCGAAGCGGGTCCAGCCCACGCCCTCGAAGTACACCTCGGGCCACGCGTGCGCGTCCCGCAGCCCCACCGAGACCGAGCCGTCCGCCTGCGGGGAACCGGGCGCGAAGCCCACCGCGACCCTGGCCGGGATGCCCAGGGAGCGGGCCATCGCCGCCATGGCGAAGGAGAAGTGGACGCAGAAGCCCTCCTTCTGCTTCAGGAACCGGGCGATCGCCTCCGAGCCGCTGCCGATGTCGACCTGTGTGTCGTACTCGAAGCCGCCGTTGATCGCGAAGTACTCCTGGAGTTTGACGGCCTGCTCGTACGGGTTCGAGGCACCGGCGGTCACCTCGCGGGCGGTCCGGGCGACCACCTCGGGCAGGCTGTCCGGCAGCTCCGTGTACTCGCGCCTGAACGCCGCCGACGCCTGGGGCGCCGAGGCGAGCTGCTCCGCGGTCGGCTGGAGGCTCAGGCTCCGCACCTCGTACGTCAGCCCGCGGGTGTTCTGGCCGTGGTCGCCGACCAGGGTCATGCCGACGGGCTCGTAGCGCCAGTTGCCCGCGACGCGTACGCCGCTGGGCGGGTAGGGCATCGGCAGCCAGTCCTGGGCGAACCCGTCCGCGGCCGAGATCAGGGTCCGGATCTCCGTGCGCTTGATCTGGGGGCCGAGGCCGACGGGGGTGGGGAACGTGCCGTCCGGCACGGCGGTGATGTGCCGCTTGGACGGCTTCCAGGTGGTGCCGTCGAAGTCGTCCAGGGAGACGATGCGCAGGTACAGGTCGGACAGGCTCTCGGAGTCGGTCTGGAGGCTGAGGACCTCGCGGTCCTCGTTCATATTGAGGTTGTCCCGCAGGGAGACCAGCGGGTTCACGGCGGAGATCGTGCCGCCGCCCCCGGTCCCGGAACCCACGCCGCCGCGGGCGCCGTCCAGCAGCCCGCCGTCCATCGCGGGCAGGGCGAGCGGCACCACCAGGGCGATGCCCAGCGCGAAGGCGCCGATGCGCCGTCCGGTGCGGACCGGGGCGAGCGCGCGCCCCTGGTCCGTGCCCGGGCCGCGCGACGAGCCGCCGAAGACCCGGCCCCACTGCGACAGCCGGTCCCGGCCCTCGGCCAGCAGCAGCATCAGATAGCCGGCCGCCGCGACCAGGAACCACAGCCAGTCGGCGCCGCCCTCGGACAACCCCGCGGCCACCGAGTAGAGCGCGAGCAGCGGCAGGCCGGCCGGGGCGGCGCTGCGGAAGGACACCGCGAGGGTGTCCACCAGCAGCCCGATCACCAGGACACCGCCGACCAGCATCAGCCGTATGCCGTCGGACTCCAACGGCGCCGGGATCGCGTACCGGGCGATGTCGTCGCCGCCCTGCTGAAACAGGTCGGCGAAGTGCTGGAAGGCCTGCGGCCCGGGGATCAGCCCGGCGATCGCCTGCTCCCGGGCGAAGACCAGGGTCAGCAGCATCAGCGTGACCACGGCCTGGGCCGCGATGGTCAGCGGCCGCGCCAGCGGCACCCGCCGCGCCACCGCGCCCACCCCGGACTGCACCGCCAGCAGGACCGCCGCCTGAAGGATCCACGTGGCCGGGTCGACCAACGGCAACAGCGCGCACGCCGTCATCAAGGTGGCCGCCCAAGCACACAACGCCAACCGCGCCCGCCCGCTCATCGCGCCGCCTCTCCGCCGGCCGGGGCCGAGAGCGTGGTGCGTTCGTGGTCGGCCATCCGCCACACCTCCTCCACCGTGGCGCCACGGGGGACGGTCACGGCGGTCCAGCCCGACTCCCGGAGCATGCGCAGCCGCCCCGCACTTGCCTCCGACGGACCGGGTACGTCGGCCGGTTCCCGGGACCAGGTCTCGCTGTCCAGGACGAAGGCCAGGGCGCCGCCGCTGCGCTGCCGCATCTTCGCGGCCACCGCGGCCTGCTCCTCGTCCAGGTCGCCGAAGAAGGCCACCAGCAGCCCCTCGTTCCCGCCGCGCAGCGTGTCGTAGGCCGAGGACAGCCCGGTGCCGTCGGAGTGGTCGATCACCGCGAGCGTGTCCAGCATCAGGCCGGCCGCGTCGGCCGTGCCCTGGCCCGCCCCGGCGAAGCCGTCGGCGCCCTCGCCCGGCACCGAGTCGCCGGTGCCGGTGAGCAGCCGGACCGAGAAGCCCCGCTCCAGCATGTGCACCAGCACGGACGCCGCGCCCGACACCGCCCACTCGAAGGCCGAGTCGGGGCCCGTGCCGTCGAAGGCCACCACCCGGGTGTCCAGGAGCACCGTGCAGCGGGCCCGCTGCGGCTGCTCCTCGCGGCGCACCATCAGCTCGCCGTAGCGGGCGGTGGAACGCCAGTGCACGCGGCGCAGGTCGTCGCCGTACCGGTACCCGCGCGGGATCACGTCGTCGTCGCCGGCCAGGGCGAGCGAACGCTGCCGGCCCTCGCCGTACCCCTTCGCCTCCCCGCTCAGCCGCACCGGCGGCAGCGCCTCCACGCGCGGGATCACGGTCAGCGTGTCGTGCGCCGAGAAGGAGCGGGTCAGCTCGCACAGGCCGAACGGGTCGGTCAGGCGCAGTTGCAGCGGACCCAGCGGGTAGCGGCCGCGCAGGTCGGAACGGACCCGGTAGGACACCTCGCGGCGACCGCCCGGCTCGACCCGGTCGAGGACGAAGCGGGGCCGCGGCCCGAGCACGTAGGGCACCCGGTCCTGGAGCATCAGCAGACCGGTGGGCAGCCGGGAGACGTTGTCGACGCGCAGATGGACCCGGGCCTCGCTGCCCGCGGGCACCCGGCCGGGGGAGAGCCGGCGACTGCCCGCGACCCGGTAGCGCGTCCGGTAGAGCACGGCCGCGCAGACCAGGGGCAGCACACCCAGGAGCAGCCCGACGCGCAGCAGGTCGCTCTGCCCGAGGACATAGGCGCAGACGGCGGCCGCGACGCCCGCGGCCAGGAAGGAGCGCCCGCGGGTGGTCAGCCCGGCCAGAGCGGTCCGGACGCCGCCCTCGCCCCGGTCCTCCCCGGCCCCGGCCGTCCCCCCGGCGTCCATCACAGCCTCCGCGGCGGCTGCTGACCGTACGCCGATGTGCCGCGGCCCGTACCGATGCCCTGGCGGGGCTCCGCCGGCACCGGGGTGCGCTGGAGGATCTCCTGGACCACCTGCTCGGCGGTGCGGCGGTTGAGCTGGGCCTGCGCGGTCGGCAGCAGCCGGTGGGCCAGGACGGCGACCGCGAGGGCCTGCACGTCGTCCGGCAGCGCGTAGTCCCGGCCGCTCAGGGCGGCGGACGCCTTCGCCGCGCGCAGCAGATGCAGCGTGGCACGCGGCGAGGCGCCGAGTCTGAGGTCCGGGTGGGTGCGGGTCGCGGCGACCAGATCCACCGCATACCGCCGGATCGGCTCCGCGACGTGGACGCCGCGGACCGCCTCGATCAGCTTCAGGATGTCGTGCGCGTGGGCCACCGGTTGAAGATCGTCCAGCGGGCTGGCCCCGCCGTGCACGTCGAGCATCTGCAACTCGGCGTCCGCGCTCGGATAGCCGATGGAGACCCGGGCCATGAAACGGTCCCGCTGGGCCTCCGGCAGCGGGTAGGTGCCCTCCATCTCGACCGGGTTCTGCGTCGCCACCACCATGAAGGGGCTGGGCAGCTCGTAGGTCTGGCCGTCGATGGTGACCTGGCGCTCCTCCATCGACTCGAGCAGCGCCGACTGCGTCTTCGGCGACGCGCGGTTGATCTCGTCGCCGATCACCACCTGCGCGAAGATCGCACCCGGCTTGAACTCGAAGTCCCGGCGCTGCTGGTCCCAGATGGACACGCCCGTGATGTCCGAGGGCAGCAGGTCCGGCGTGAACTGGATCCGGCGCACCGAACAGTCGATGGACCGCGCCAGCGCCTTGGCCAGCATCGTCTTGCCGACGCCCGGGACGTCCTCGATCAGCAGGTGTCCCTCGGCCAGCAGCACGGTCAGCGAGAGCCGTACGACCTCGGGCTTGCCCTCGATCACGTCCTCCACCGAACCGCGGACCCGCTCGACCACGGCGGTCAGATCTTCCCCCACGCTCCCGTACGTTCGCGCGGCGGCGCCCCCACGGCTCGCCTGATCGTCATAGGTCGTCACCCGGCCCTCCTCGGCCCTTCCCCGCACTCCCTGAGGAATGGGGGTACCCCAACTTGCCGGGCCGGCCCCACTGAGCGGACCGGCCCACCCCGAATCACGGACGCCGCCCGGAAAAAGTTCCGTGCGACACCACTTCCCGCATTCTTGCCGCCGTTACCGATTCGTGTCACTGCCTGTGGACAACTGGCCCCGACATGTCGGCCCTTACGGCACCCACGGCTCGTACGGCCCCGGCGGCGGCCCTGGCGGCGGCGCCTGCCCGGCGGGATCGGGGGCGTGCCGCCGGGTCAGGCGGGGTCGACCTCGCGCAGCAGACCCGTCTTCACGTCGAAGACGAAACCGCGCACGTCCTCGGTGTGCAGCAGGAACGGCGAGGTGCGCACCCGCTCGATCGACTGCCGCACGTCCTGGTCGGCGTCCCGGAAGGCCTCCACCGCCCACGCGGGCCGCTGGCCGACCTCGAGTTCCAGGTCGTGCCGGAAGTCCTCGGTGATGGACTCCATGCCGCAGTTCGTGTGGTGGATGAGGGCCACGCTGCGGGTACCGAGCGCCCGCTGGCTGATCGTCAGGGAACGGATCACGTCGTCGGTGACCACACCGCCCGCGTTGCGGATCGTGTGGCAGTCGCCGAGCTTCAGGCCGAGCGCGGCGTGCAGGTCGAGACGGGCGTCCATACAGGCCACGACCGCGACGCGCTGGACGGGGCGGGCATCCATGCCGGGGTCGCTGAACGCCGAGGCGTAGTGCCCGTTCGCTTCGACGAGCCGGTCGGTGACGGTGTGGTCGGCCACGGTGGCGGATTCGGAGCCTGCGGGTACCGATGCAGAAGTCGTCATATCCATGACGTTACTGGCCGCCCGGCCCGGCGGCCCGCTGTGAAGCGGGACAAAGAACGTCATCGAGGTCTGTTGTGAGCCAACCCACAGGGTGGTGCAAAGGGGGCCGTAAGAGTGAAAAGCCGTGCGATGCCGGTTTGCGGGCGCCGGCGACCGCGACGCGCAGGCCGGTTGATTGACCGGGCGACACGGTGGACTAAAGTGACGCGAAGCGGGAGGCGAGGATCTCCCTGCTGGACTGAATTCCCCGGAGACCTGGACGACGTCCCGCCAGATCTCCCCACGTGCGCGGCGCGTACGTACGGCTCGGCCTCCTCCCGCTTCCGGCCGGCCGACGCTTTTGGCGCCGGCAGGCCTCCCCGTCGGATGCGAGCGGGAGGGGACCCGGCGGTGCGTGACGTCGCGCCGGAGCTGAGAGGCCGCCCCACTTGAGCCAGAGTCGACACGTCCCGGTGATGCTCCAGCGGTGTCTGGACCTGCTGGCGCCCGCCCTTCAGGAGCCGGGAGCCGTGGTCGTCGACTGCACGCTGGGACTCGGCGGGCACAGCGAGGCACTTCTCGAACGCTTCCCCGAGGCCCGGCTCGTCGCTCTCGACCGCGACAAGGAGGCCCTGCGCCTGTCCGGCGAGCGGCTCGCCCCCCACGGTGAGCGCGCCACCCTCGTGCACGCCGTCTACGACGAGCTGCCCGACGTACTCGACCGGCTCGGCGTCCCCCGCGTCCAGGGCGTGCTCTTCGACCTCGGCGTCTCCTCCATGCAGCTCGACGAGGCCGACCGCGGCTTCGCCTACGCCCAGGACGCCCCGCTCGACATGCGGATGGACCAGAGCACCGGCATGAGCGCCGCCGAGGTCCTCAACACCTACCCGCCCGGCGAACTCGTCCGCATCCTGCGGGCGTACGGCGAGGAGAAGCAGGCCAAGCGGATCGTGTCCGCCGTCGTGCGCGAACGCGAGAAGGAGCCGTTCACCAACAGCGCCCGCCTCGTCGAGCTCATCCGCGCGGCGCTGCCGCAGGCCGCCAAGCGCACCGGCGGCAACCCGGCCAAGCGCACCTTCCAGGCCCTGCGCATCGAGGTCAACGGCGAGCTGTCCGTGCTCGAGCGGGCGATCCCGGCGGCCGTCGAGGCCCTCGCGGTCGGCGGGCGGATCGCCGTGCTGTCCTACCAGTCGCTGGAGGACCGGCTGGTCAAGCAGGTGTTCGCGGCCGGCGCCGCCAACACCGCGCCGCCCGGTCTGCCCGTCGTACCCGAGCGCTACGCGCCGCGCCTCAAGCTGCTGACGCGCGGTGCCGAACTTCCCACAGAGGAGGAGATCGCCGAGAACCGGCGGGCGGCACCGGCACGGCTGCGTGGCGCCGAGCGCATCAGGGAGTCCCTCGGGTGAAGGGAGTCCCTGGGGTGGACCGAGCGAGGCAGGCCAGGCACGGGGGCGGACGACACCCCCTGGGGGAGGGCGAGTGAGCAGGAAACCCGAGCTGAAGGGCAGGGCGGCCCGCCTCGCCCGGCTGCTCCCGGCGGGCAGCGCCCGCGGCCAGGCGGCCCGGGCCCCCTTCGTCCTCCTCGTCGTCGTCCTCCTCGGCGGCGGCCTCATCGGGCTCCTGGTGCTCAACTCCGCCCTGAGCGAGGGCTCCTTCCAGCTCGACGACCTCAAGCAGCGGACCAAGGAACTCACCGACGAGGAGCAGGCGCTCCAGCGGGACATCGACGCCTACTCCGCCCCCAGGGCCCTCCAGCGCCGCGCCCGCGAACTGGGCATGGTGCCCGGCGGCGACCCCGCCTTCCTCGACCCCGACGGGAGGGTCAAGGGCTCGCCCAGCCCCGCGCCCGCCGCGGCCACCCCGCTCGTGCTCGCCCCCGAGGCGCTGATCCCGACGTCCGGCAGCCCGTCCGCGCCCACGCCGTCCCCCTACGCCGAACCGTCCGCCCAGGCCCCCACGTCCGCCACCGCGGCCACTCCCGGCACGACAGCCACTGCCGGCACGGCCGCCACCCCCACGACGGCGGCGACGCCCACCCCGACCCCGACTCCCGGCAGGTGACGGAAGTGTCCGACAGGGAACCGCCGCGGCGCCGTGTGCCCGGACCCGCCAGGCCCGTCCGCCCCGCCGGCGGGCGCCGCCCCGGACCCGGCGCCCGGCCGGCCCGCAGGCCCGGCCCGGCCCGCCCCGCGCCCCGCGCCTTCCGGCTGGGCAGCCCGCGCCCCCGCCTGCGCATGATCGGCCTCGCGCTGACCCTGGTGCTGGTCGCCTTCGTCGTACGGCTCCTCCAGGTGCAGGCCGTCGACGCCGGTACGTACTCCGCGAAGGCCGAGCAGAACCGCTACGTCGTGCACACCCTGCCCGCCGAGCGCGGCGGGATCACCGACCGCAACGGGGTCGCCCTCGCGACCACCGTGGACTCCTACGACATCACCGCCGACCCCACGATGTTCACCCGCGAACAGCTCGAGGTCGACGACGGACCCGAGCAGGCGGCGGCCCTCCTCGCGCCCATCCTCGGCCAGGACCAGGCACACCTGGCCGACGTGCTCCGCCCGAAGAACAAGAAGCTGCGCTACGTCCGCCTCGCGCGCCGGCAGACCCCCCAGGTCTGGAACCAGATCAAGGACCTGAAGACCGCGCTCACCACCAAGTCGGAGACCGACAAGTCCGCGGTCAACGTGCTCGCGGGCGTCTTCGCCGACCCCAGCAGCAAGCGTGTGTACCCGGGCGGCGACCTCGCGGCCGGCGTCCTCGGCTGGGTCGGCGCCGACGGCAAGGGCGGCGGCGGCCTGGAGCGGAAGCTGGACAAGACGCTGGCCGGCGAGGACGGCAAGATCCGCTACGCGCAGTCCGGCGGACGCCAGGTGCCGACCGCCGGCTCCACCGAGACGCCCGCCGTGCCCGGCAGCGACGTGGAGCTGACCATCGACCGTGACATCCAGTGGGCCGCGCAGCACGCCATCAGCGAGCAGGTGGAGAAGTCCAAGGCCGACGGCGGCTACGTCATCGTCCAGGACACGCAGACCGGCGAGATCCTCGCCATGGCCAACGCCCCGAGCTTCGATCCGGGCGACCTCGCCCACGCCGACCCCGACGCGCTCGGCAACGCCGCGCTCCAGGACGCCTTCGAACCGGGCTCCACCGCCAAGGTGCTGTCGATGGCGGCCGTACTGGAGGAGAACGCCGCCACCCCCGGCACCCACATCACCGTGCCCAACCGGCTCAAGCGCGGCGACCGGCTCTTCAAGGACGACATCGACCACCCGACCTGGTACCTGACGCTCAACGGCGTGCTCGCCAAGTCCAGCAACATCGGCACCATCATGGCCACCGGCGAACTGGGCAAGACCCAGGCCGAGGCCAACAAGGTGCTCTACTCCTACCTGCGCAAGTTCGGCCTCGGCGGCTACAGCGGGCTCGGCTTCCCCGGCGAGACCAAGGGCATCCTCGCGCCGCCCGACCAGTGGTCGACCTCGCAGCAGTACACGATTCCTTTCGGCCAGGGCGTCTCCGTGAACGCGCTCCAGGCGGCCTCCATCTACTCGACCGTCGCCAACGGCGGCGTCCGGATCGAACCCACGCTGGTGCGCGGCACCAAGGGCGCCGACGGACGCTTCACTCCGGCCCCCGAGCCCAAGAAGACCCGCGTGACCAGCGAGAAGACGGCGAAGACCCTCGCGCGGATGCTGGAGTCCGTCGTCGACGACGAGGAGGGCACCGGCACCAAGGCGCGCATCCCCGGCTACCGGGTGGCGGGCAAGACGGGCACGGCCAACCGGGTGGATCCGGCCACCGGCAAGTACCACGGCTACACCTCGTCCTTCGCCGGGTTCGCGCCCGCCGACAAGCCCCGCGTCACCGTCTACTGCGCCATCCAGAACGCCACCGAGGGCAGCTACTTCGGCGGCCAGATCTGCGGACCCATCTACAAGCAGGTCATGGAGTTCGCCCTGAAGACCCTCCAGGTACCGCCGACCGGCGCCGATCCCGCGAACCTCCCGGTCACCTTCAAGCCCTGAGCCGCACCGCCCCCACAGACACCGAGCCCGTACCGAGCCAGCGCCGTTTCAGTACCGAGCCACCAGGAACCACCCGTGACGACGATCACCCCCGACCCCGGGAACCAGAACAGCCCCCGCACCTCGCCCACCCGTCTCCCACCCACGCCCTTGCCGGACCGCGCTGCGCGCGGAGCCCTCTTTGGCCCCCAGGCGGGTACTCCCGGTACGCTCACCGCCGTGCCACACCCTGATCAGTCCCAAACCACCCAGAAGGGCCACCCCGTGACATACCCGGGACCGCCCCGGCCGGTGCGGATCTCCGCCACACCCCTCGCGGAACTCGCCGATCAGCTGGGTGCCACCGCTCCGGACGGCTCCGCCGAGGTCACGGGGATCACCCACGACTCGCGCGCCGTGCGCCCCGGCGACCTGTACGCCGCCCTCCCCGGAGCCCGCGCCCACGGCGCCGACTTCGTCACCCAGGCCGCGGGCCTCGGCGCGGCCGCCGTGCTGACCGACCCGGCCGGCGCGGAGCGCGTCGCCGCCACCGGGCTGCCGGCGCTCGTCGTCGACGACCCGCGCGCGCGGATGGGCGAACTGGCGGCCACGATCTACGGCCACCCCGGCCGCGACCTCCTCCAGATCGGCATCACCGGCACCTCCGGCAAGACCACCACGGCCTACCTCGTCGAGGGCGGTCTGCGCACCGCGAAGTCCACCGGGCTCATCGGCACGGTCGAGATGCGCATCGGCGACGAGCGCATCAAGTCCGAGCGGACCACGCCCGAGGCCACCGACCTCCAGGCGCTGTTCGCGGTGATGCGCGAGCGCGGCACCGACGCGGTCGCCATGGAGGTCTCCAGCCACGCCCTGGTCCTCGGCCGCGTCGACGCCTGCGTCTTCGACATCGCGGTCTTCACCAACCTCAGCCCGGAGCACATGGAGTTCCACTCCGGCATGGAGGACTACTTCCAGGCCAAGGCGCAGCTCTTCACCCCGAAGCGCAGCAAGCTCGGCGTGGTCAACGTCGACGACGAGTACGGGCGCCGCCTCGCCAACGAGGCCACCGTCCCCGTCGTCACCTACTCCGCCGAGGGCCACCCGGACGCCGACTGGCGCGCCGACGAGGTCGAGGTCGGCCCGCTGGACTCCACGTTCACCGTGCTCGGGCCCAAGGGCGAGCGGATCGCCGCCAAGTCCCCGCTGGCCGGACCGTTCAACGTGGCCAACACCCTCGCCGCGATCGTCTCCCTCGCCGCCGCCGGGCTCGACCCGCAGGCCGCCGCCGACGGCGTCGCCGCCGTACCGGGCGTACCGGGCCGCCTGGAGCGCGTGGACGAGGGCCAGCCCTACTTCGCGGTGGTCGACTACGCCCACAAGACCGACGCCGTCGAGTCCGTCCTGCGCGCCCTGCGCAAGGTCACCGAGGGCAAGCTGCACGCCGTGCTCGGCTGCGGCGGCGACCGGGACACCACCAAGCGGGAGCCGATGGGCGCCGCCGTGGCCCGCTTCGCCGACACCGCCGTACTGACCTCCGACAACCCCCGCTCCGAGGACCCCCTCGCGATCCTCGCCACCATGCTCCAGGGCGCGGCGTCCGTGCCCGCGCACGAGCGCGGCGAGGTGCAGGTCTTCGAGGACCGGGCCGCCGCGATCGCCGCCGCCGTCGCCCGGGCCGAGCCCGGCGACACCGTGCTGGTGGCCGGCAAGGGCCACGAGCAGGGCCAGGACATCGCCGGGGTCGTCCGTCCCTTCGACGACCGACAGGTGCTGCGCGAAGCCATCAAGAAGACCCAGGGATGAAATCCCGAACGATCCGAGGGACGAGATCCCGAAGGATCCAGCCGATCCTGATCCTGATCCAGGGGACGAACTTGTGATCACCCTCTCACTCGCCGAGATCGCAGAAGTCGTCGGCGGGCGGATGCACGACATACCGGACGCGTCCGCCGAGGTCACCGGGCCGGTCGTCCGGGACTCCCGGGAAGCGGGGCCCGGCAGTCTCTTCGTCGCCTTCGTCGGCGAACGGGTGGACGGCCACGACTTCGCCGCGCAGGTCGTCGAAGCGGGAGCCGCGGCCGTCCTCGGCTCCCGCCCCGTCGGCGTGCCCGCGATCGTCGTGGACGACGTCCAGGCCGCCCTGGGCGCCCTCGCCCGGCACGTCGTACGCCGCCTCGGCACCACCCTCGTGGCCCTCACCGGGTCGGCCGGCAAGACCAGCACCAAGGACCTGATCGCCCAGGTCCTGCGCCGCAAGGCGCCCACGGTGTTCACGCCCGGCTCCATGAACAACGAGGTCGGGCTGCCGCTCACCGCGCTCACCGCCACCGACGAGACGAGGTTCCTCGTCCTGGAGATGGGCGCCCGCGGCATCGGCCACATCCGGTACCTGTGCGAGCTGACCCCGCCGAAGATCGGCCTCGTCCTCAACGTCGGCTCCGCGCACATCGGCGAGTTCGGCGGCCGGGAGCAGATCGCCCGGGCCAAGGGCGAGCTCGTCGAGGCGCTGCCGCCGGCCGAGGAGGGCGGCACCGCGGTCCTCAACGCGGACGACCCGCTCGTACGGGCCATGGCCTCCCGAACGAAGGCGAAGGTGATCCTTTTCGGAGAGTCCGGCGAAGCGGACGTTCGAGCCGAGAACGTGCGACTCACGGACACCGGACAGCCTTCCTTCAGCCTTCACACACCCTCCGGTGCAAGCGATGTGACCATGCGCCTGTACGGTGAGCACCACGTGTCGAACGCGCTCGCCGCGGCCGCCGTCGCCCACGAGTTGGGCATGTCCGCAGACGAGATCGCCACCGCGCTCTCCGAGGCGGGCTCCCTCTCCCGCTGGCGGATGGAGGTCACCGAGCGCCCGGACGGCGTGACGGTCGTCAACGACGCCTACAACGCGAACCCCGAGTCCATGAAGGCCGCGCTGCGTGCGCTGGTCGCCATGGGCGGAGCCGCACAGGCGAAAGGGGGCCGTACGTGGGCGGTGCTCGGCAAGATGGCCGAGCTCGGGGACGAGGCGCTCGCCGAGCACGACGCGGTCGGACGGCTCGCCGTCCGGCTCAACGTCAGCAAGCTCGTCGCGGTCGGGGGCAGGGAAGCCCGATGGCTGCAACTGGGCGCATATAACGAGGGTTCGTGGGGTGAGGAGTCGGTGCACGTGTCCGACGCACAGGCGGCGGTCGACCTGTTGCGCAGCGAGTTGCGCCCAGGAGACGTCGTGCTCGTGAAGGCGTCCCGTTCGGTGGGTCTGGAGAGCGTCGCCTCGGCGCTGCTCGAGACCGGCGCCGAGGGTGAGGTTGCCGCCCGATGATGAAGCAGATCCTGTTCGCAGGAGTCATTGGCCTCTTCCTGACCCTGGTCGGCACCCCGCTGCTGATCAAGCTGCTCGCCCGCAAGGGCTACGGCCAGTACATCCGCGACGACGGACCGCGCGAGCACGCCAGCAAGCGCGGTACGCCGACCATGGGCGGCATCGCCTTCATCTTCGCCACGGTCGCCGCCTACTTCCTGGCCAAGGGCATCACCAGCTATCTGGACCCGGACATCGACGCGGGGCCGACCTTCTCCGGTCTGCTGGTGCTGGGCCTGATGGTCGGCATGGGCCTGGTCGGCTTCCTCGACGACTACATCAAGATCGTCAAGCGGCGCTCACTGGGCCTGCGGGCCAAGGCGAAGATGGCCGGCCAGTTGCTCGTCGGCATCGCCTTCGCCGTGCTCTCGCTGCAGTTCGCGGACAACCGGGGCAACACCCCTGCCTCCGACAAGCTGTCGTTCATCACCGACTTCGGCTGGTCGATCGGCCCGGTGCTGTTCGTCATCTGGGCGCTGTTCATGATCCTCGCGATGTCGAACGGCGTGAACCTCACCGACGGCCTGGACGGCCTGGCCACCGGCGCCTCCGTCCTGGTCTTCGGCGCCTACACCTTCATCGGCGTGTGGCAGTTCCAGGAGTCCTGCGCCAACGCGCTGACCCTGACCAACCCGGGCGCCTGCTACGAGGTGAGAGACCCGCTCGACCTCGCGGTGGTCGCGTCCGCGCTGATGGGTTCCTGCCTCGGCTTCCTGTGGTGGAACACCTCGCCGGCCAAGATCTTCATGGGCGACACCGGTTCGCTCGCGCTCGGCGGTGTGCTCGCGGGTCTGGCGATCTGCTCGCGCACCGAACTGCTGATGGCCATCCTCGGCGGCCTGTTCGTCCTGATCACCATGTCGGTGGTCATCCAGGTCGGCTCCTTCCGCCTCACCGGCAAGCGGGTCTTCCGGATGGCGCCACTCCAGCACCACTTCGAACTCAAAGGCTGGTCCGAGGTCCTCGTCGTGGTCCGTTTCTGGATCATCCAGGGCATCTGTGTGATCGTCGGACTCGGCCTCTTCTACGCGGGATGGGCAGCGGACAAGTGACCTCCTCGGTGCCTTCGGAATTCACCGGCAAGCACGTCACCGTCGCCGGACTCGGCGTCTCCGGCGTCCCGGCCGCCAAGGTCCTGCACGGCCTCGGCGCGCACGTGACCGTCGTCAACGACGGCGACGACGAGCGCGCCCGGACGCAGGCGGCGGAGCTGGAGTCGCTCGGTGTCACCGTGCGCCTCGGCGACGGGGACACGCTGCCCGAAGGCACCGAGCTGATCGTCACCGCACCCGGCTGGAAGCCCACCAAGCCCCTGTTCACGGCGGCCGGACAGGCCGGCGTCCCGGTCTGGGGCGACGTCGAACTGGCCTGGCGGCTGCGCGGCCTGGACGGCCGGAAGGCCGCGCCGTGGCTCGCCGTCACCGGCACCAACGGCAAGACCACCACCGTCCAGATGCTCGCCTCGATCCTGAAGGCGGCCGGCCTGCGCACCGCCGCCGTCGGCAACATCGGCGTCTCCCTCCTCGACGCCGTCACCGGCGACACCGAGTACGACGTCCTCGCGGTCGAGCTGTCCAGCTACCAGCTGCACTGGGCGCCCTCCCTGCGCGCCCACTCCGCCGCCGTGCTCAACCTCGCCCCGGACCACCTCGACTGGCACGGCTCCATGGAGGCCTACGCCGCCGACAAGGGCCGCATCTACGAGGGCAATCGCGTCGCCTGCGTCTACAACGTCGCGGACAGGGCGACCGAGGACCTGGTCCGCGCCGCCGACGTCGAGGAGGGCTGCCGGGCGGTCGGCTTCACCCTCGGCACCCCGGGACCCTCCCAACTCGGCGTCGTGGAGGGCCTGCTGGTCGACCGCGCCTTCGTCGAGGACCGGCAGAAGAACGCCCAGGAGCTGGCCGAGGTCTCCGACGTCAACCCGCCCGCCCCGCACAACATCGCCAACGCCCTCGCCGCCGCGGGCCTCGCCCGCGCCTTCGGCGTCTCCGCCGCCGCCGTACGGGACGGACTGCGCGCCTTCACGCCGGACGCCCACCGCATCGCACACGTCGCCGACGTGGACGGGGTGGCGTACGTGGACGACTCCAAGGCCACCAACACCCACGCCACCGAAGCCTCCTTGGCGGCCTACGAGTCGATCGTGTGGATCGCCGGCGGACTGGCCAAGGGCGCGACCTTCGACGAACTGGTCACGGGCGCGGCGAAGCGGCTGCGCGGTGCCGTCCTCATCGGCGCCGACCGCGCCCTGATCCGCGAAGCCCTGGCGCGACACGCCCCCGAAGTACCCGTGGTCGACCTCGACCGGACCGACACTGGTGCGATGCTCCAGGCCGTCCAGGAGGCGCGGCGGCTCGCCCGGCCCGGTGACACGGTGCTGCTGGCCCCGGCCTGTGCCTCCATGGACATGTTCACCAACTACAACCAGCGCGGTGACGCGTTCGCGCAGGCCGTTCGCGAACTCGGCGCCTGACCCGGCCGCGCTCCCGCGCCGGGTGAACTCGGGAGGACGCGTGGGACGGTCCATGCCGACGTACAGCGGAGGCCGCGATGGCCGGTAGTCCCCAGAGCCGCACCGGACGTCCGCCCGTGCAGCGGACCGTGCGGCGACCCGCCACGCCGGGGCCGCCGCACGAGAACCCGGTGCTCCGCCTGTACCTGCGGCTGCGCCGCGCCTGGGACCGGCCGCTGACCGCGTACTACCTGATCTGCGGCGGCAGCGCGCTGATCACCGTGCTCGGCCTGGTGATGGTCTACTCGGCCTCCCAGATCACCGCGCTCCAGCTGTCGCTGCCCGGCTCGTACTTCTTCCGCAAGCAGGCACTCGCCGCGCTGATCGGCGCCGGGCTCCTGCTCGCCGCCATGAAGATGCCGGTGAAGCTGCACCGGGCGCTCGCCTACCCCATCCTCGCCGGTGCCGTCTTTCTGATGATCCTCGTGCAGGTGCCGGGGATAGGAGTCGCGGTCAACGGCAACCAGAACTGGATCGCGCTGGGCGGCTCCTTCCAGATCCAGCCCAGCGAGTTCGGCAAACTGGCCCTGGTGCTGTGGGGCGCGGACCTGCTCGCCCGCAAGCAGGACAAGAAGCTGCTGACGCAGTGGAAGCACATGCTGGTGCCGCTGGTGCCGGCCGCGTTCATGCTGCTCGGGCTGATCATGATCGGCGGCGACATGGGGACCGCGATCATCCTCACGGCGATCCTGTTCGGCCTGCTGTGGCTGGCCGGCGCGCCCACCCGGCTGTTCGCGGGCGTGCTGTCCATCGCCGTGCTGCTCGGCTTCATCCTCATCAAGACCAGCGCGAACCGCATGGCCCGGCTCAACTGCCTCGGTGCCACCGACCCCGGCCCCGGCGACTCCTGCTGGCAGGCCGTGCACGGCATCTACGCCCTCGCCTCGGGCGGACTCTTCGGTTCCGGACTCGGTGCCAGTGTGGAGAAATGGGGCCAACTCCCCGAAGCGCACACCGACTTCATCTTCGCCGTCACCGGTGAGGAACTGGGCCTGGCGGGGACGCTGTCGGTGCTCGCCCTGTTCGCGGCTCTAGGCTATGCGGGTATCCGCGTGGCCGGACGCACGGAGGACCCCTTCGTGAGGTATGCCGCGGGAGGCGTGACCACCTGGATCACGGCCCAGGCCGTGATCAACATCGGTGCGGTCCTCGGGCTGCTGCCGATCGCCGGTGTCCCGCTCCCGCTGTTCTCCTACGGGGGTTCCGCCCTGCTGCCGACCATGTTCGCCATCGGTCTGCTGATCGCCTTCGCGCGTGACGAACCCGGTGCGCGGGCGGCGCTTGCGTTGCGGCAACCTCGCTTTGGTAGAAAGCGGGGGGCCAGGGGACCCGCGGCCAAGCGGAGCCCCCGGAGTTGGAACACGATGCGACGGCGTGCCTCGAAGGCGCGCTCGTCCGGAGAGCGGTGAATTTCGGTGCATGTCGTACTCGCCGGCGGAGGAACCGCGGGCCACATCGAGCCCGCGCTCGCCCTCGCGGACGCCCTGCGCAGGCAGGATCCGACCGTGGGGATCACGGCCCTGGGCACGGAACGCGGCCTGGAGACCCGCCTGGTGCCCGAGCGGGGTTACGAGCTGGCGCTGATCCCGGCCGTACCGCTGCCGCGCAAGCCCACCCCCGAGCTGATCACCGTCCCGGGCCGGCTGCGCGGGACGATCAAGGCCGCCGAGCAGATCCTGGAGCGCACCAAGGCGGACGCCGTGGCCGGCTTCGGCGGCTACGTGGCGCTGCCCGCCTACCTCGCGGCCAAGCGGCTCGGTGTGCCGATCGTCGTCCACGAGGCCAACGCCCGCCCCGGCCTGGCCAACAAGATCGGCTCGCGCTACGCGGCCCAGGTCGCCGTCTCCACTCCCGACAGCAAGCTGCGCAACTCCCGCTACATCGGCATCCCGCTGCGCCGCTCCATCGCCACCCTCGACCGGGCCGCCGCCCGTCCCGAGGCCCGCGCCCTGTTCGGGCTCGACCCCAACCTGCCGACGCTGCTGGTCACCGGCGGCTCGCAGGGCGCCCGCCGCCTCAACGAGGTCATCCAGCAGGTCGCGCCCTGGCTCCAGCAGGCCGGCATCCAGATCCTGCACGCGGTCGGGCCGAAGAACGAACTGCCGCAGGTCCAGCAGATGCCGGGCATGCCCCCGTACATCCCGGTAAGTTATCTGGACCGGATGGACCTCGCGTACGCCGCCGCCGACATGATGCTCTGCCGCGCGGGCGCGATGACCGTCGCCGAACTCTCCGCCGTCGGGCTCCCGGCCGCCTACGTCCCGCTGCCCATCGGCAACGGCGAACAGCGGCTCAACGCCCAGCCGGTGGTCAAGGCCGGCGGCGGACTGCTGGTCGACGACGCGGACCTCACGCCCGAGTGGCTCCAGCAGAACGTCCTGCCCGTGCTCGCCGACCCGCACCGGCTGTACGAGATGTCCCGCGCCGCCGCCGAGTTCGGCCGCCGGGACGCCGACGACCTCCTCGTCGGCATGGTGTACGAGGCGATCGCCGCCCGTGCGCACCGCTAGACACGTCTGACGGAAGGCAGGGGAGCGTGGCCGGACCGACCACCGCCGAGCGCGGTGCACGCCAGCAGGAGTCGTCCGGCCCGCCCCGGCCACGCCGGTTCCGCCCGCCCCGTCTTCGTACGATCATCATTCTCGCCGTCGCGCTCGTACTCGCCGTGGGCGGAACCCTCTGGGTGCTCTACGGCTCCAACTGGACGCGTCTGGAAGACGTGTCGGTCTCCGGAACCCGCGTCCTGACGCCCGCGCAGGTGCGCGAGGCCGCCGACGTGCCGGTCGGGGACCCGCTGGTCTCGGTCGACACGGAAGCGGTCGAGGCCCGGCTGCGCCGGGAATTGCCACGCATTGACGAGGTCGAGGCGGAGCGTTCCTGGCCGCACGGAATCAGGCTGAAAGTGACGGAGCGTACTCCCGTCCTGATTGCGCAAAAGGGCGGAAAGTTCGTGGAAGTGGACGATGAAGGCGTCCGTTTCGCCACGGTTTCCAAGGCCCCGAAAGGCGTGCCCGAGCTCGAATTGGAACCGGCCCGTTCCGGCTCCGCCGCGGCGAGCCTGCGCCGCTTCGACGACGACCGCCTGGTGCGCGAGGCGGTGCGGGTGGCCGGCCGGCTCCCGGACAAGGTCGCCCGGGACACACGGGTCGTCAAGGTCCGTTCCTACGACGACATCTCGCTGGAGTTGAGCGGCGGGCGGACCGTGTCGTGGGGGAGCGGTGAGCAGGGTGTGCAGAAGGCCCGCGCACTCACCGCGCTCACGAAAGCGACGCCCGACGCGCGGCACTTCGACGTGAGTGTTCCCACCGCCCCCGCGTCATCCGGGAGTTGACGGGTATACGTGCAGGCCAGCACCCTGGTTGGGCAGCGCTACGGCTGATCACATAGGGTGAAAAGAAAAACGGGAGGTTCGGCGTGTTCGTTGAACGTGCGCCACTTGTCGACTTAGTGTCCTGTTCGGAAGAGTCCAAGGAACAGACACACTGGTAACCCTAAACTTCAGCGTTAGGGTTCGGGTCGGCGCTACGGACCGTCCCAATCGGCATCAGTCGTCGGGTCGCGGGGGCATCAGTGCTTCGGCGGTCGGGCGACACGTAACTCGAGGCGAGAGGCCTTCGACGTGGCAGCACCGCAGAACTACCTCGCAGTCATCAAAGTCATCGGTGTCGGCGGCGGTGGTGTCAATGCCATCAACCGGATGATCGAGGTCGGTCTCAAGGGCGTCGAGTTCATCGCCATCAACACCGACGCACAGGCGCTGTTGATGAGCGACGCCGACGTCAAGCTCGACGTCGGCCGCGAACTCACCCGCGGACTCGGCGCCGGAGCCAACCCGGCCGTCGGCCGCAAGGCCGCCGAGGACCACCGCGAGGAGATCGAGGAGGTCCTCAAGGGGGCCGACATGGTCTTCGTGACAGCCGGAGAAGGCGGCGGCACCGGCACCGGCGGCGCGCCCGTCGTGGCCAACATCGCCCGCTCCCTGGGCGCCCTCACCATCGGCGTGGTCACCCGCCCGTTCACCTTCGAGGGACGGCGCCGGGCCAACCAGGCCGAGGACGGCATCGCGGAACTCCGCGAAGAGGTCGACACCCTCATCGTCATCCCCAACGACCGGCTGCTGTCCATCTCGGACCGCCAGGTCAGCGTGCTCGACGCGTTCAAGTCCGCCGACCAGGTGCTGCTGTCCGGTGTGCAGGGCATCACCGACCTCATCACCACTCCCGGCCTGATCAACCTCGACTTCGCCGACGTGAAGTCGGTCATGTCCGAGGCGGGTTCGGCCCTCATGGGCATCGGCTCGGCCCGCGGCGACGACCGCGCGGTGGCCGCCGCCGAGATGGCGATCTCCTCGCCGCTGCTCGAGGCGTCCATCGACGGCGCCCGCGGTGTGCTGCTCTCCATCTCCGGCGGCTCCGACCTCGGCCTGTTCGAGATCAACGAGGCCGCCCAGCTGGTCAGCGAGGCCGCCCACCCCGAGGCCAACATCATCTTCGGCGCGGTCATCGATGATGCACTCGGCGACGAGGTGCGGGTCACCGTGATCGCGGCCGGCTTCGACGGGGGCCAGCCGCCGTCCAAGCGGGACAACGTCCTCGGGTCCTCCTCGGCCAAGCGCGAGGAGCCCACCCCGGCCCGGCCGTCCGAGAGCCGCCCGTCCTTCGGCTCGCTCGGCAGCGTCAAGCCGAAGGAGGAGCCGGAGCCGGCCCCCGCGCCGGAGCCGGTCGCCGACCTGCCGGTCTCCCCGCCGCCGGTCCCGCCGTCGCGGACCTACTCGGACAGCGCGGCCGAGGAACTGGACGTGCCGGACTTCCTGAAGTGATAGGACAGCGCGACACCGTGAACGGCGCGCACTTCGGCTTCACCGACCGGTGGGGCGGAGTGAGCGCCGTTCCGTACGAGGAGCTCAACCTCGGCGGCGCGGTCGGCGACGACCCCGGCGCCGTCACGGCCAACCGGGAGCTGGCGGCCAAGTCGCTGGGCGTCGACCCGGCCCGGGTGGTCTGGATGAACCAGGTGCACGGGGCCGACATCGCCGTGGTCGACGCACCCTGGGGGGACCGGCCGGTCCCGCGGGTCGACGCCGTCGTCACCGCCGAACGCGGTCTCCCTCTCGCCGTCCTCACCGCCGACTGCGTGCCGGTCCTGCTCGCCGACCCGGTCGCCGGTGTCGCCGCCGCGGCCCACGCGGGCCGGCCCGGACTGGTCGCCGGGGTCGTCCCCGCCGCCGTACGGGCGATGGCCGAACTCGGCGCGGAACCGGCCAGGATCGTCGCCCGCACCGGACCCGCCGTGTGCGGCCGGTGTTACGAGGTGCCCGAGGAGATGCGCGCCGAGGTGGCCGCCGTCGAGCCGGCCGCGTACGCCGACACCAGTTGGGGCACGCCGGCGGTGGACGTGAGCGCCGGAGTGCACGCACAGCTCGAGCGCCTCGGAGTGCGCGACCGGGCGCAGTCACCGGTGTGCACCCGGGAGTCGAAGGACCACTTCTCGTACCGACGCGACCGCACCACCGGGCGGCTCGCGGGCTATGTGTGGCTGGACTGATGGGGCATGACGGACCGTAAGCAGGAAATCGCCGCGAACCTGGCGGCAGTGGAAGAGCGCATCACCGCCGCCTGCGCGGCCGCGGGCCGCCCGCGCGAAGAGGTGACCCTCATCGTGGTCACCAAGACCTACCCGGCGGACGATGTGCGCATTCTCTCGGAACTCGGCGTGCGCCACGTCGCGGAGAACCGCGACCAGGATGCCGCGCCCAAGGCCGCCGCATGTTCGGATCTGCCGCTTTCGTGGCATTTCGTCGGTCAGTTGCAGACCAACAAAGTGCGTTCCGTGGTCGGTTACGCGGACGTCGTGCAGTCCGTGGACCGGGCCCGGCTGGTCGCGGCCCTGTCGAAGGAGGCCGTGCGGACCGGGCGCGAACTGGGCTGCCTCCTCCAGGTCGCGCTCGACGCGGGGGAGGGCGGGCGGGGAGAACGCGGCGGCGTCTCGCCCGACGGAATCGAAGAGTTGGCCGACCTGGTCGCCGGATCGGAGGGGCTGAGGTTCGACGGGCTGATGACCGTCGCCCCGCTCACCGGCGCGTACGCGGGGCGCCAACGGGCGGCGTTCGAGCACCTCATGGATCTGTCGACCTGCGTGCGCCGAACCCATCCGGCTGCCACCATGGTCTCCGCGGGGATGAGTGCGGACCTCGAGCAGGCCGTGGCCGCCGGAGCGACACATGTACGCGTCGGCACTGCGGTACTCGGAGTCCGACCCAGGCTCGGGTAACGTCGCCAAGAAGTCGGACCACAGCAGAAAATATGGTCATTACCGCCGAAAGGCGGACGCAACGACCTCGTGGATCGCAGGCACTTGGAGTCGTCAGCAGATCCACCACAGAGCGGAGGACTCAGAGCATGGCCGGCGCGATGCGCAAGATGGCGGTCTACCTCGGCCTCGTGGAGGACGACGGGTACGACGGCCGGGGGTTCGACCCCGACGACGACTTCGAACCCGAACTGGACCCGGAGCCCGAGCGGGATCACCGGCGCCATGAACCGGCGCACCAGTCACATGGTTCACATCAGCCCCAAAGGGACGAAGAGGTACGAGTCGTCCAACCGCCCGCGCAGCGCGAGCCGATGCCCCGTTCCGCTTCGCTCGCGGCGGAATCGAGTCGTCCGGCGCGCATCGCGCCCGTGGCGTCCATCACACAAGAACGCGCAAGCCTGGAAAAGAGCGCACCGGTCATCATGCCCAAGGTCGTGTCCGAACGAGAGCCCTACCGGATCACCACGCTTCACCCCCGGACCTACAACGAGGCCCGTACCATCGGGGAACACTTCCGTGAGGGCACTCCGGTGATCATGAATCTCACTGAGATGGATGACACAGATGCGAAGCGACTTGTCGACTTTGCGGCCGGTTTGGTGTTTGGTCTTCACGGCAGTATCGAGCGGGTGACGCAGAAGGTGTTCCTGCTGTCTCCTGCTAACGTCGATGTCACGGCGGAGGACAAGGCCCGCATCGCAGAGGGCGGGTTCTTCAACCAGAGCTGAGACGCACCACCGGTACAGAGCAAGAACCCGGGCCCGACGGAGGGTCCGAGAGATGGTTCAGGGGAGAGGGAAGCACAGGTCATGAGCGTGGTCCTGGATGTCGTCTACATCGCGCTGATGTGCTTCCTCATCGTGCTCATCTTCCGGTTGGTCATGGACTACGTCTTCCAGTTCGCCCGCTCGTGGCAACCCGGCAAGGCGATGGTGGTCGTTCTTGAGGCCACCTACACTGTCACCGATCCACCGTTGAAGCTTCTGCGGCGGTTCATCCCGCCGCTGCGTCTCGGGGGCGTGGCGCTCGACCTGTCCTTCTTCGTACTGATGATCATCGTCTACATCCTGATCTCGATCGTGAGCCGGCTGTGATCGATGAGAGAGATACGGGCTTGCCGAATGCCGACGACAACGTTGAGGTGAAGAGATGCCGTTGACCCCCGAGGACGTGCGGAACAAGCAGTTCACGACCGTCCGCCTCCGAGAAGGCTATGACGAGGACGAGGTCGATGCCTTCCTCGACGAGGTCGAAGCCGAACTGACGCGCCTGCTGCGCGAGAACGAGGACCTGCGCGCCAAGCTGGCCGCCGCCACGCGCGCGGCCGCGCAGAACCAGCAGAACATGCGCAAGCCTCCGGAACCTCCGCAGGATCAGCAGCCGCCGCAGCAGGGGCCGCCCCAGCACCAGCAGGGGCACCCGCAGCAGGGCGGTATGCCGCAGCAGGGCATGCGAGGTCCCGGCGCTCCGGTGCCCGCCGGCATATCGGGCCCGCCGCAGCAGCAGATGGGTGGCCCCATGGGTGGTCCGCCCCAGCTGCCTAGCGGTGCCCCGCAGCTGCCCGCCGGTCCCGGCGGACAGGGTGGCCCGCAGGGTCCCGGCCCGATGGGTCAGGGTCCGGGGCCGATGGGCCAGGGCCCGGGTCCGATGCAGGGCCAGATGGGTCCCGGTCCGATGGGCGGCCCCATGGGCGGTCCGCAGGGTCCCGGTGGCCCTGGTGGTCCCGGCATGCCCGGTCAGGGTGGCCCCGGTGGCGACAGCGCCGCCCGTGTCCTCTCGCTGGCCCAGCAGACCGCCGACCAGGCGATCGCCGAGGCCCGTTCCGAGGCCAACAAGATCGTCGGCGAGGCGCGTTCGCGTGCCGAGGGTCTGGAGCGGGACGCCCGTGCCAAGGCGGACGCCCTGGAGCGGGACGCGCAGGAGAAGCACCGCGTCGCGATGGGCTCCCTGGAGTCCGCCCGCGCCACGCTGGAGCGCAAGGTCGAGGACCTGCGCGGCTTCGAGCGCGAGTACCGGACGCGGCTGAAGTCGTACCTGGAGTCGCAGCTGCGCCAGCTGGAGACGCAGGCGGACGACTCGCTCGCCCCGCCGCGTACGCCCGCGACGGCCTCGCTGCCGCCGTCCCCGGCGCCCTCGATGGCACCGGCCGGCGCGAGCGCCCCGTCCTACGGCGGCAACCAGTCGATGGGCAGCGGTCCGAGCCAGTCCGGTCCGTCCTACGGCGGGCAGCAGCAGATGTCGCCGGCGATGACCCAGCCGATGGCGCCGGTGCGGCCGCAGGGGCCGTCGCCGATGGGGCAGGCGCCCTCGCCGATGCGCGGGTTCCTGATCGACGAGGACGACAACTGAGCTGTGTCGGACTGACGTCCGGTAGGTAGTACGGCGTAGCCTTCGGCAACGTTCAGGGCGGGCCCCGGGTTTCTGACCCGGGGCCCGCCCTTGTGTCTACGCAGCTGCGGGCAGTCGTGCCGCTGGGGCGGCACGGGTGGGCGCAGCGGCACCCGGCGAGCGCCGGTGAGCGAACCCCGCCCTCGGCCCGCACCGACGGACAGCACTGGGCCCGGCGCCCCTCGCGTGAGGGAGGCCGGGCCCAGGTGCTGCCAGGGGGCTACTGCTTGCGCAGGCGGAACACCAGGGACAGGCCCTCGTCCGTGAACGGCGTGCCGTACGTGTCGTCCGCCTCCCCCTGCGCGAAGTCCGTCGCCAGGACCTCGTCGGCGATCAGACCGGAGTGGTCGGTCAGGGCGGCGATCGTCGCCGGGTCCGTGGCCGTCCAGCGCAGGGCGATCCGGTCGGCGACGTCGAGGCCGCTGTTCTTGCGGGCCTCCTGGATCAGGCGGATCGCGTCCCGGGCGAGGCCGGCGCGGCGCAGCTCCTCCGTGAGCTCCAGGTCGAGCGCCACCGTCGCGCCCGAGTCGGAGGCGACCGACCAGCCCTCGCGCGGCGTCTCCGTGATGATCACCTCGTCCGGAGCGAGGGTGATCGTCTCACCGTCGACCTCCACCGACGCCGTGCCCTCGCGCAGCGCGAGGGACAGCGCGGCGGCGTCCGCGCCCGCGACGGCCTTCGCCACGTCCTGGACCCGCTTGCCGAACCGCTTGCCCAGCGCCCGGAAGTTGGCCTTCGCCGTCGTGTCGACCAGGGAGCCGCCGACCTCGCTCAGCGACGCGAGGGACTCGACGTTCAGCTCCTCCGTGATCTGCGTGTGCAGTTCGGGGGAGAGCGCCCCGAAGCCCGCCACCGCGATCAGTGCGCGGCTCAGCGGCTGCCGGGTCTTGACGCCGGACTCCGCGCGCGTGGCCCGGCCCAGCTCGACCAGGCGGCGGACCAGGACCATCTGCTTCGACAGCTCCGGGTCGATCGCCGTGAGGTCGGCCTCCGGCCAGGAGGACAGGTGGACCGACTCCGGCGCGCCGGGGGTGACCGGCACGACCAGGTCCTGCCAGACCCGCTCGGTGATGAACGGGGTCAGCGGCGCCATCAGCTTGGTGACCGTCACGACGACCTCGTGCAGGGTGCGCAGCGCGGCCTTGTCGCCCTGCCAGAAGCGGCGGCGGGAGCGGCGCACGTACCAGTTGGACAGGTCGTCGACGAACGCGGACAGCAGCTTGCCGGCGCGCTGGGTGTCGTACGCGTCCAACGCCTGGGTGACCTGGTCGGTCAGCGCGTGCAGCTCCGAGAGCAGCCAGCGGTCCAGGACCGGGCGGTCGGCGGGGGCCGGGTCGGCCTCGCTCGGGGCCCAGCCCGTGGTGCGGGCGTACAGGGCCTGGAAGGCGACCGTGTTCCAGTAGGTGAGGAGCGTCTTGCGGACGACCTCCTGGATCGTGCCGTGGCCGACCCGGCGGGCCGCCCAGGGGGAGCCGCCGGCCGCCATGAACCAGCGGACCGCGTCGGCGCCGTGCTGGTCCATCAGCGGGATCGGCTGGAGGATGTTGCCCAGGTGCTTGGACATCTTGCGGCCGTCCTCGGCGAGGATGTGGCCGAGGCATACCACGTTCTCGTACGACGACTTGTCGAAGACCAGGGTGCCGATCGCCATCAGCGTGTAGAACCAGCCGCGGGTCTGGTCGATGGCCTCGGAGATGAACTGCGCCGGGTAGCGGCTCTCGAACAGCTCCTTGTTCTTGTACGGGTAGCCCCACTGCGCGAACGGCATCGAACCCGAGTCGTACCAGGCGTCGATGACCTCCGGCACGCGCACCGCTTCGAGGGAGCAGCCCTCGTGGGTGCAGGTGAAGGTCACGTCGTCGATGAACGGACGGTGCGGGTCCAGGGCCGACTGGTCGGTGCCGGTCAGCCCGGTCAGCTCCGCGCGGGAGCCGACGACCGTGAGGTGGTCCTCCTCGCAGCGCCAGATGGGCAGCGGGGTGCCCCAGTAGCGGTTGCGGGAGAGCGCCCAGTCGATGTTGTTGTTCAGCCAGTCGCCGTACCGGCCGTGCTTGACCGCGTCCGGGTACCAGTTGGTCTTCTCGTTCTCCTGGAGGAGTCGGTCCTTGATCGCCGTGGTGCGGATGTACCAGGACGGCTGGGCGTAGTAGAGCAGCGCGGTGTGGCAGCGCCAGCAGTGCGGGTAGCTGTGCTCGTACGGGATGTGCTTGAAGAGCAGGCCCCGGGTGTCCAGGTCCTCGGTCAGCTTCTCGTCGGCCTTCTTGAAGAAGACGCCGCCGACGAGAGGGACGTCCTCCTCGAAGGTGCCGTCGGGGCGGACCGGGTTGACCACGGGCAGGCCGTACGCGCGGCAGACCTTGAGGTCGTCCTCACCGAAGGCGGGGGACTGGTGGACGAGGCCGGTGCCGTCCTCGGTGGTGACGTAGTCGGCGTTCACCACGTAGTGGGCGGGCTCCGGGAACTCCACCAGCTCGAACGGGCGCTGGTACGTCCAGCGCTCCATCTCGGCCCCGGTGAAGGACTGGCCGGTGGTCTCCCAGCCTTCGCCGAGTGCCTTGGCGACCAGCGGCTCGGCGACGACCAGCTTCTCCTCGCCGTCCGTGGCGACGACGTAGGTGACGTCGGGGTGCGCGGCGACCGCGGTGTTGGAGACCAGGGTCCACGGGGTCGTGGTCCAGACGACCAGGGCGGCCTCGCCGGCCAGCGGGCCGGAGGTCAGCGGGAAGCGGACGTAGACGGACGGGTCGACGACCGTCTCGTAGCCCTGGGCCAGCTCGTGGTCGGACAGGCCGGTGCCGCAGCGGGGGCACCAGGGGGCGACGCGGTGGTCCTGGACCAGCAGGCCCTTGTCGAAGATCTCCTTCAGCGACCACCAGACGGACTCGATGTACTCCGGGTCCATCGTGCGGTACGGGTCCTGGAGGTCGGCCCAGTAGCCCATGCGGGTCGTGAGCTCTTCGAAGGCGTCGGTGTGGCGGGTCACCGACTCGCGGCACTTCGCGTTGAACTCGGCGATGCCGTACGCCTCGATGTCCTGCTTGCCGGAGAAGCCCAGCTCCTTCTCGACCGCCAGCTCGACGGGCAGGCCGTGGCAGTCCCAGCCGGCCTTGCGGCCCACGTGGTAGCCGCGCATCGTGCGGAAGCGGGGGAAGACGTCCTTGAAGACCCGCGCCTCGATGTGGTGGGCGCCGGGCATGCCGTTGGCGGTGGGCGGGCCCTCGTAGAACACCCACTCCGGGCGGCCCTCGGACTGCTCCAGGCTCTTGGCGAAGATCTTCTGCTCGCGCCAGAAGTCGAGCACCGCGTGTTCGAGCGCGGGCAGGTCGACCTGGGCGGGTACCTGGCGGTACTGAGGCGTTGTCATCAGCGAGCTTCCTCCGGCGGACGTGCTGCCTTCCGTCGGAGGGACGAGAGCAGTGCTCCCGCGGTACCACCCTCCTTGGCCCGGCCGGCGCGTCGTGTGCTCCGGTGAGCCCCCTCATTGGGGTCGCGAACCGGCTCTACTCACCGTGACCGTCCTGCCACGGCTTTCTTCCGGCGGCTCCGGGGTGATCTTCACGTCGCGCTCGCCCCCGGGCTCACACCGTCCCCGGGTCGCTCTGGGCTGCTGACGCCGCTACTCGTCCCCATCCACGCTTTTCGCTGCGCCCAGTGTACGGCGCCGGGCGGACAGCGGCCGACCGGTTTTGGCGTGACCCGAATGCCGCCGTCCGGGGGGCCGGCCCGCGGAGGGGGTGGCCGGGGGCGATCCGGCGGATTACCGGGCGGGGAGCTGGGCACAACGCATGCATGCTCGCCGCGCGGCGCACGGTGGGCGGCGAGTCGGGCGGCGTGCCCCGTTGCCGCGGGACCGGAGTCGATTTATCGTCCCAGCACGATTCGCGCGCAAGATCACAATATGTGAAGGGGCCGCGGCCATGGTGGCGAAGAAGAAGACGACGGCCGCGAAGCAGAGCGCCGCCGAGGAGAGCGCCGCGGAGCAGGACCCGGAGGAGAAGGCGGCGCCGAGCGAGAGTCCGGCGAAGAAGGCCGAGGCGAAGACGGGCCCGGAGGGGAAGACCGCGGCGAAGAAGACCGCGGCGGGCGGAAGCACGGCGAAGAAGAGCACCGCGAAGAAGAGCACGGCGAAGAAGAGCACGGCCAAGAAAGTGGGCGCGGCCGAGGCCGCGGAGCAGACGGGAGCCACGACGGTGGTTGCGAAGAAGACTCCTGGCACGGCCACGGCGGCCAAGACCGCTGTCCCCAAGGCCCGCGGCACCGCCGCCGCGGACCCCGGTGACCTCGCGGTACGCCCCGGCGAGGAACCCTGGACCCCGGAAGAGGTCGAGGAGGCGCGCGGCGAGCTGCAGTCCGAGGCCGACCGGCTGCGCACCGAGATCGACACCTCCGAGCGGTCGCTCCAGGGCATGATGCGGGACTCCGGCGACGGCGCGGGCGACGACGAGGCCGACACCGGCAGCAAGAACATCACGCGCGAGCACGAGCTGGCGCTGGCCGCCACCGCGCGCGAGGTGCTCACCCAGACCGAGCGCGCCCTGGACCGCCTGGACGCGGGCACCTACGGCCTGTGCGAGAACTGCGGCAAGCCGATCGGCAAGGCGCGGATGCAGGCCTTCCCGCGCGCCACCCTGTGCGTCGAGTGCAAGCAGAAGCAGGAGCGCCGGTACTAGCCGGTATGAGCAGCAGCCGGGACGGGCGGCGTGCCGTACCCTCGTGCTCAGTCAAGGACCTAGGCTGAGGGACTCACGTGGCAGAGGCGGAGCGCATCATCGGTACTCCGGACACCCCGGACGCGGCGGGGGAGGGGCAGGAGCGGCCCGACGCCGAGCCGGAGCGGGAGCAGCAGGAGCAGGAGCAGGCTCCTGAGCGCACTCGGGGCAAGCGGCGGGTCGCCGTGCTGTTCGCGGTCGCGCTGTTCGCGTACCTGCTCGACCTGGGCAGCAAGATGCTGGTGGTCGCCAAGCTGGAGCACCACGAGCCGATCGAGATCATCGGCGACTGGCTGCGGTTCGCCGCGATCCGCAACGCGGGCGCGGCCTTCGGCTTCGGCGAGGCCTTCACGATCATCTTCACGGTGATCGCCGCGGCCGTGATCGTCGTGATCGCCCGCCTCGCGCGCAAGCTGCACAGCCTGCCGTGGGCGATCGCGCTCGGCCTGCTGCTCGGCGGTGCCCTCGGCAACCTCACCGACCGCATCTTCCGCGCCCCCGGCGTCTTCGAGGGCGCGGTCGTGGACTTCATCGCGCCCAAGCACTTCGCCGTCTTCAACCTCGCCGACTCGGCGATCGTCTGCGGCGGCATCCTGATCGTGATCCTCTCCTTCCGGGGACTGGACCCGGACGGGACCGTCCACAAGGACTGAGCGGGCACCGGGACTGAGCGCGCGTTCGGGAGTGTCCGGGCCGTCCGGCATACTCGACGGGTGAGCACGATTCCCGAGATCCGTACCCTGCCCGTGCCCGACGGCCTGGAGGGCGAGCGCGTCGACGCCGCCATCTCCCGCATGTTCGGCTTCTCCCGCACCAAGGCCGCCGAGCTGGCGGCGGCGGGGAAGGTGCAGGTCGACGGGTCGGTGGTCGGCAAGTCGGAGCGGGTCCACGGCGGCGCCTGGCTCGAGGTCGAGATGCCGCAGGCGCCCGCGCCCGTGCAGGTGGTCGCCGAGCCCGTCGAGGGCATGGAGATCGTGCACGACGACGACGACGTGGTCGTGATCGTCAAGCCGGTCGGCGTCGCCGCCCACCCGTCCCCGGGCTGGACCGGGCCGACGGTCATCGGCGGACTGGCCGCCGCCGGGTACCGCATCTCCACCTCCGGCGCCGCCGAGCGCCAGGGCATCGTGCACCGCCTCGACGTCGGCACCTCCGGCCTGATGGCGGTGGCCAAGTCGGAGCGCGCGTACACCTCGCTCAAGCGCCAGTTCAAGGAGCGCACGGTCGACAAGCGCTACCACACGCTCGTGCAGGGCCACCCCGACCCGACCAGCGGCACCATCGACGCCCCCATCGGCCGCCACCCGCAGCACGACTACAAGTGGGCCGTCACCGCCGAGGGCAAGCCCTCCGTCACGCACTACGACCTCATCGAGGCCTTCCGCGCCGCCTCCCTGCTCGACGTGAAGCTGGAGACCGGCCGCACCCACCAGATCCGCGTCCACATGGCCGCCCACCGCCACCCCTGCGTCGGCGACCTGACCTACGGCGCCGACCCCACCCTCGCCAAGCGGCTGCGCCTGACCCGCCAGTGGCTGCACGCCGTACGGCTCGGTTTCGAGCACCCGGGCACCGGCGACTGGGCCGAATTCGCCAGCGACTACCCCGAGGACCTCCAGCAGGCCCTCGACCTGGTCCGCGAGGAGACCTACGGATGAGCGCCCCGAGCCCGGCCCCGGGCCGGGACCCGGCCGCCTACGAGGTGCGCGTCGCCGAGGACCCCGCCGACCGGGAGGCCTGCTTCGCGGTGCGCAAGGACGTCTTCGTGGCCGAGCAGCAGGTCCCCGAGGACATCGAGTACGACGCCTACGACGCCGGCGCCGTCCACGTCCTCGCGGTCCGGGCGGACGGCGTGCCGCTCGGTACCGGCCGGCTGCTGCACGGCGCGGCCGCCGCGGCGAAGAACGGCGACGGCGACCGGGCCGTCGGCTCCCTGGGACGGCTCGCGGTGACCGCGAAGGCCCGCGGTCTCGGCGTCGGGGCCGCGCTGGTGCGGGCCGTGGAGGACGCGGCCCGCGCGCGCGGACTCACCGCCGTGGATCTGCACGCACAGACCCACGCCCTGGGATTCTACGAACGTCTGGGGTACGAGGCCTACGGACCCGAATTCCCGGACGCAGGGATTCCGCACCGCGCGATGCGGCGAGCACTGTAGCCGGGGCGGCGAACGGGCTGGTGAGACCGGTCGCGTGGCACGCTTGAGGTCCGCCGTGTAACGCCGAGACCCCACCGGAGCGGTGACCGTGGATCAGCTGGCCCTGTTGTTCATGCTGTTGCTCGGGGCCCTGCTGAGCGTCCCGATCGGTGACCGGCTCGGACTGCCGGCGCCGGTCCTGATGACGCTCCTCGGGATCGTCCTGGCCCTGCTCGACTTCGTGCCCAACGTCGACATCCCGCCCGAACTGATCCTGCCCGCGCTGCTGCCGCCGCTGCTGTACGCCGCCGTGCGGCGCACCTCCTGGCGGCAGTTCGCGGCCAACAAGCGCCCCATCTTCCTGCTGGCCGTCGCGCTGGTCTTCATCACCATGGTCTGCGTGGCCTCCGTGGCCCACGCGATCGTGCCGGGGCTGCCGCTCGCCGCCGCCTTCGCGCTGGGCGCGCTGGTGGCGCCGCCCGACCCGGTCGCCGCGACCGCCGTCGCCGGGCAACTGGGACTGCCGCGCCGCCTGGTGTCCATCCTGGAGGGCGAGGGACTCTTCAACGACGTGACGGCCATCGTCCTTTACCACGTGGCCATCGCCGCCGCGGTCGGCGGTTCCTTCTCGCCGTGGCGGGCCGGCTTCGACCTGGTGCTGTCCGCCGTCGTCGCCGTCGCGATCGGGCTCGCCCTGGGCTGGGGCTCCAACAAGCTGATGAGCGTCCTCGGCGACCCGACGCTGCAGATCGGGCTGACCCTGCTGGTGCCGTTCGTGAGCTACGTCGCCGCCGACGAACTGCACGGCTCGGGCGTGCTCGCCGTACTCACCACCGCCATGTTCCTCGCCGAGTACGCCTCGGACGCCGACGACGTGATGACCCGGCTCGGTGGCCACACCGTCTGGGACGTGGTCGACACCCTGGTCACCGGGGTGGCCTTCGGGCTGATCGGACTCGAACTGCACAACGCCGTCCGCACCGCCTCCGGCCGGTGGACCGAACTGCTCGGCTGGTCGGCGGCGGTCCTCGCCGTCGTCGTCCTGGTCCGGCTGCTGTACCTGCTGCCGGCCACCTGGCTGACCCAGCGGCTGCACGCCAGACGCGACCAGGACGAGGACATCCCGACGAGCTGGCGGGAGACGGTGGTCATGTGGTGGGCCGGGATGCGGGGCGTGGCCTCGGTCGCGCTGGCCCTGGCGATCCCGCTGGAGACGGACGACGGAGCGGCCTTCCCGCACCGGGAGGAGATCGTCTTCATCGCGTTCGGCGTGATCATGGGCACCCTGTTGCTACAGGGTCTGACCCTGCCCTGGCTGGTGGGCCGGCTCGGGGTACGGGCGGACACCGAGCGGGAGCAGGAGTTCGAGCGGGACCTCGCGCTGCGGGCGGCCAGGGCGGCCAAGCAGCGGCTCAAGGAGATCGAGTCGGTGGAGGAACTGCCGGAGGAGCTGTCCGAGCAGATGCTGCGGCGCGCCTTCGACATCGGCATACGCATCAGCCCGGACCTCGGGGACGAGGAACGGCGGGAGGCGCAGGAGCAGCGGGCCCGGCGGATCAAACGGGTCCGGCGCATCCAGGGCGAGATGCTGAGCGCCGCCCGGCACGAGGTGCTGGCGGCCCGCAGCGAGCCCGGCGCCGACCCGGAGATCGTCGACCGGGTCCTGCGCCACCTCGACGTACGCAGCCTGCGCTGACCCGCGGGCGCGGCCCCCGCGCCGGGCACCGGCACCGCCCTTCGCCGGCCCACCGAAGCGGCCGGGCGCCGGTCACCGGCTCCGGCTCTTCGTCGGCCGTTCCGTGAAGTGGCGGGAGGACGGCTCCGGGGAGGGGTGGGAGCGCGCGTCGGGGGAGCGGCGGGCGTGCGGGAGGCCGTCGCGCGGCGGACGCGGCGCCGCCTCCGCCGTACTGACCCGCGGCAGTGCGTACGGGTGCTCGTCGGCCAGCCAGCGGATCATCCCCTCGCGGACCGTGACCCGCACCGTCCAGATGTCGTCGGCGTCCTTCGCCGTCACCAGGGCCCGCACCTCCATGGTGGTCGGGGTGGTGTCCGTGACGGTCAGGTTGTAGTTGCGCCCGTCCCAGGCCGGGCACTCGCGCAGGAGGTCGCGCAGCCGCTCGCGCATCAGGTCCGTCGGCGCCGAGTGGTCGAGGTGCCAGTAGACGGTCCCGGTCATCTGCGGGGTACCGCGCGACCAGTTCTCGAACGGCTTCGAGGTGAAGTACGACACCGGCATCGTGATCCGGCGCTCGTCCCAGGTGCGCACCGTCAGATACGTCAGGGTGATCTCCTCGACGGTGCCCCACTCCCCGTCCACCACGACCGTGTCGCCCATGCGCACCATGTCGCCGAAGGCGATCTGGAACCCGGCGAACAGGTTGCCCAGCGTCGACTGGGCCGCCACACCGGCGACGATGCCGATGATCCCGGCCGAGGCCAGCAGCGAGGCGCCGGCCGCGCGCATCGCCGGGAACGTCAGCAGCATCGACGACACGGCGACCACGCCGACCACCGCCGTGACCACCCGCATGATCAGCGACACCTGGGTCCGCACGCGCCGCACCCGGGCCGGGTCGCGCTCGGCGTGGGCGTGCGCGTAACGGGAGTAGGACGTCTCGACGACCGCCGCGGCGATCCGGACCACCAGCCAGGCCACCGAGCCGATCAGCAGCAGTGTCAGTGTCCGGCCGACCCCGGTCTGGTGCTCGGGGAACACCTCGGCCTCGACGTACGACCCTCTCAGCAGGCCCGCGCAGAGCGCGATCTGGTAGGGCACGCGGGCGCGCCGCAGCAGTCCCCACAGCGGTGTCTCGGGGTGGCGTCCGTCGGCCTTGCGCAGCAACAGGTCGGTGGCCCAGCCGATGACCAGCGTCAGCAGCACCGAGCCGCCGACCACGATCAGCGGGCGGAGTATCGTCTCCATCCCTCGAACGTAACCGCCACCGCCGTGCGGTGAACCTGTGACTTACGTCCTGCCCCGGGTATCGCCCGGCGCCGCGCTGTCACCCCCGGCTGGCACCATGGCCTCATGAACATCGTGCTCTTTCACTCGACCCTCGGACCGAGGCCCGCGGTGCGGCAGGCCGCCGACCGGCTGCGCGACGCCGGGCACCAGGTGTGGACCCCGGACCTCTTCGAGGGCCGTACCTTCGACTCGGTCGAGGAGGGCATGGCCCATCAGGACGGCATCGGCCGGGAGGAGCTGCTGAAGCGGGCCGTGCTGGCCGCCGCGCCCTACTCCGAGCGCGGGCTGGTGTACGCCGGGTTCTCGCTCGGCGCCTCCATCGCCCAGACCCTCGCCCTCGGCGACCACCGGGCGCGCGGACTGCTGCTCCTGCACGGCACCTCGGACCTCGCGCCCAACGCCTCGGTCGACGAGCTGCCGGTCCAGCTGCACGTGGCCGAGCCGGACCCCTTCGAGACGGACGACTGGCTCAGCGCCTGGTATCTCCAGATGGGCCGGATCGGCGCCGACGTCGAGGTGCACAGATATCCCGGCGCCGGTCATCTGTACACCGACCCGGAGCTGGACGACTACGACGCCGAGGCGGCCGAGGCCACCTGGCGGGTGGCACTCGGCTTCCTCGAGTCCCTTCAGGAGGCTCAGACCGGGGCGTAGACGCGCTCGACCCGCTGGGTGCCGCTGCGGGTGCGGTAGGAGCGGGCCCAGGCGGACGTGGCGTCCGCGTCGGTGCGGTCGGAGACGACGTAGTAGTCCATCTGCGTCCGTTCCGCGGTGACGTCCAGCACGCCGTAGCCGTGCCGGTCGGTGTCCACCCAGTGGACGTGCCGGTTCGCGGTCCGGATCACCGGCGCGGCGATCGCCGAGACGGTGCCCTCGCGGACCTTCACGATGTCGTCGAGGTTGTCCGAGGTCACCGACGTGACGACGAACTCCGTGGCCGCCGAGGCGGACAGCGGGTACGTCCCGGCGTGGTGCGGCACGTCGTTGGCCCACGCCATGTGGATGTCGCCGGTCAGGAACACCGTGTTGCGGATCGCGTGCGCGCGCAGGTGGGCCAGCAGCTCACGCCGGTCGTCGGTGTAGCCGTCCCACTGGTCGGTGTTGAGGGCGATGCCCTCCTTCGGCAGCCCGAGCAGCTCGGCGAGCGGCCCGAGCAGCGAGGCGGGGAGCGCGCCCACCGCGAACGGCGAGATCATCACCGGGTTGCCGACCAGCCGCCAGGTGGCGTCGGAGGAGGCGAGTCCCGACTTGAGCCAGTCGAGCTGGGCGCGGCCGGTGAGGGTGCGGTCCGGGTCGTCGACGTCGCCGTTGCCGAGCGCCACCTGCTGCGAGCGGAAGGAGCGCAGGTCCAGGAGCGACAGGTCGACCAGCTTGCCGAACCGCAGCCGCCGGTAGGTGGTGCCGGCGATCGCGGGGCGTACCGGCATCCACTCGAAGTAGGCCCGCTTGGCGGCGCTCTGCCGCTCCGCCCAGGGCCCCTCGGCGCCCTCGGTGTGGTTCTCGGCGCCCCCGGACCAGGTGTCGTTGGCGATCTCGTGGTCGTCCCAGATCGCCACCACCGGCGCCGTCGCGTGCAGCGCCTGGAGATCGGGGTCGGTCTTGTAACGGCCGTGCCGGATCCGGTAGTCGGCGAGCGTGAGGATCTCGTGGGCGGGGGCGTGCGGGCGCACGACGGTGTCGCGGGTGCCGTACTCGCCGGTGCCGTACTCGTAGATGTAGTCGCCCAGGTGCAGCCAGGCGTCCAGGTCGCCGCGGGCCGCGAGATGCCGGTACGAGGAGAAGTACCCGGCCTCCCAGTTGGCGCAGGAGACCACGCCGAAGCGCAGGCCGGTGACGGCCGCGTCGTGCGCGGGGGCCGTGCGGGTGCGGGCGGCGGGGGAGTCGGTGGGGCCCGCGGAGAAGCGGAACCAGTAGTCCGTGGCGGGCGCGAGGCCGCGCACGTCCGCCTTGACGGTGTGGTCGGAGGCCGCCGTCGCGGTGACGGAGCCCTTGGCGACGACGTTCGTGAGGGCCTTGTCCGTGGCGACGACCCAGCTCACCTCGGTGTCCGGGCCGGTTCCGGAGCCCGGTATGGCCTCGGGCACCGGTGTCACCCGGGTCCACAGCAGGATCCCGTCGGGCAGGGGATCGCCGGAGGCGACGCCGTGCAGGAAGGCGGGGGCCGCGTCGGCGGCACCGGCGGGCAGCGCCGCGGCGAGCGGGGCGGCCAGCACGGCACCGGCCGCCGCGGCCTTGACGACCGTACGGCGGCTCGGGGCGCGGGAGTTCGCGGAGGTCTTGTTGTCTTCGGACGCTCTGTGTCGACTGGTCACGGCCGATCAGGTTACTGATCGGTATGCGCGCGAGTGGGCGAACTCGCAAAAGTTCGCCCACTCGTCAGACGACGATCACCGGGTCACTTGGTGACGCCCGCGTCCTTCAGCGCCTTCTGCCACGCGTCGGGCGTGCTCGGCGTCTCGACCACCTTGTCGTTGATCTTGATGGTCGGGGTCGACTCGACGCCCTCGGCCTTGTCGAAGGACTTGCTCATCCGTACCGCCCAGGCGTCGTAGGTGCCCTTCTCCACGGCGTCCTGGAACTTCTTGTTGTTCTTCAGCGCGTCGACCGAGTCCGCCACCTTGATCAGGTAGTCGTCCTTGGCGAACTCGTCGGTCGACTCCTCGGGGTGGTACTTCGTGGAGTAGAGCGCGGTCTTGTAGTCGACGAAGGCCTCGGGGCTGACGTTCAGCGCGGCGCCGAGCGCGCTCAGCGCGTTCTTCGAGCCCTCGCCGCCCAGGTTGCCGTCGAGGAAGGTGCCGATGGTGAAGGAGAGCTTGTAGTCGCCGTCCTCCATGCCCTTGTTGACGCTCTCGCCGATGCTCTGCTCCATGGCGGCGCAGCCCGGGCAGCGCGGGTCCTCGTAGAGGTGGACGACGTTGTCGGACTTGGACTCGCCCAGGACGACCGTCGTGCCGTCCTTGCCGGAGGTGTTGGCCGGGGGCACCACCTTCGCCTCGGCGGCCTTGTCCCAGCCGGTGGGCTTGTTGTTCTGCACGACGGCGTAGCTGATGCCGCCGGCTATCGCCAGCACGCCGACGATGGAGGCGGCCACGACGGCCTGCCGCTTGACCTTGTCGCGCTTGGCCTGGCGCTCGCGCTCCTGGCGCAGACGCTCACGGGCCGCCGTCTTCGCCGCCTGGCTGTTCCGCTTGCTCATGTCGGTGATCTCTCCGCGGGGACGCGCACACGGGGGTGTGCGGACGTACGTATGGGGGACTGCTGTGCTCGGTGGTGCTCGTGCGACTGCTGCGGCTCGGGTGCCGGGTCACACGAGGGCGGCCACCGGGCGCGGCGGTCCGCGACGTCCCAGGGAGTGCGTGAGGATCCGCTCACGGGCGCCGGCGGCGCGGCGGGCCGGGGGCGCCGGGCGGCGCACCGCCGGGGCCCGGCGTACGTTCACGGCCGCGACGGCGAGCAGCAGGGGCCGGAAGGTGGTCGCGGCCACCGCGCCGAGCAGCTGGGCCAGGGCCCGCTCGCCGCGCCGCAGCCAGGCCGCCGCGAGCAGCCCCACGCCGACGTGCGCGGCAAGGAGCAGCCAGGCGGTGCCGGGGTCGGCCTGGGCCAGCACCGACGCCATGCGGTCGGTCTCGGCTCCGGTGACCCGGCTCAGCGGCGCGGCCACCCCGGCGTGGATGCCGGTTCCGTCGCCGCACAGCACGTCGAAGCCGACCGAGCGCAGCGGTCCCGTGACCGGGCCGCCTGCCCGGCCGTAGCAGACGTGCTGGCCGGTGGTGAAGACCGTGTCGGCGGCCAGCTCCAGCGGGATCAGCAGGGCGGCGATCCGCCCGAAGCCGCGTTCGCGCCGCCCGGCCAGGGCGTACGCGATCAGGAACACGACGGCGGCGACCGCCGCCACCGTGGCCAGCGGCAGCGGAACCCCGGACAGCAGCACGTGCGACGCGGTGCTGAGGGTCACGGCGAGGGCCGTGAACAGCGCCGCGCGTACGGCTCTGAGCGGGGTTCCGGATATGTCCATAGCAGTAGAAGAGTGTGTCACGGGGTGCGGTAAGGGACCCCTAAAGGGTTGCTGTGAGAATGCCGACCCGGGTTCCGGTGCCTACAGGCCGGGGATCCGGCCGTTGCGGAACAGGTCGACGAAGGTCTGGTGGTCACCGCGCGCGCGTGCGCCGTACCGGTGCGCGAAGTCGACCAGCAGGGGCGCGAAGCCCTCCTCGTCGGCCGCGATCGCCGCGTCGATGGCCCGCTCGGTGGAGAACGGCACCAGGGACTCCCCGGACTGGTCGTCGGCCGCCGCGTGCATGGTCGCGGTGGCCCGGCCCAGGTCGGCGACGACCTCGGCGATCTCCTCCGGGTCGTCGATGTCGCCCCAGTCCAGGTCGACCGCGTACGGCGAGACCTCGGCGACCAGCTGTCCGGCGCCGTCCAGCTCGGTCCAGCCCAGCCACGGGTCGGCGTGCGCCTGGAGGGCCCGCTGGGAGATCACCGTGCGGTGGCCCTCGTGCTGGAAGTAGTCCCGGATCGCCCGGTCGGTGATGTGCTGCGAGACGGCCGGGGTCTGGGCCTGCTTGATGTAGATCACGACGTCGTTCTCCAGGGCGTCGCTGTTGCCCTCGAGCAGGATGTTGTACGAGGGCAGGCCGGCCGAGCCGATGCCGATGCCCCGGCGGCCGACGACGTCCTTGACGCGGTAGGAGTCCGGGCGGGCCAGGGAGGACTCGGGGAGCGTCTCCAGGTAGCCGTCGAAGGCCGCGAGCACCTTGTAGCGCGTGGCGGCGTCCAGCTCGATGGAGCCGCCGCCGGGGGCGAAGCGGCGCTCGAAGTCACGGATCTCGGTCATCGAGTCCAGCAGCCCGAAGCGGGTGAGCGAGCGGGCCACCCGCAGCGCGCCGAGGAGCGGCCCCTCCGCGGTGTCCAGGCTGAAGGGCGGCACCTCGTCGCTCTTGGCGCCGGTGGCCAGGGCGTGGATCCGCTCGCGGTACGCGCCCGCGTACACCCGCACCAGCTCGGTGATCTGCTCGTCGCTGAGCGCCTTCGCGTACCCGATCAGCGCGACGGAGGCGGCGAAGCGCTTGAGGTCCCAGGTGAACGGGCCGACGTAGGCCTCGTCGAAGTCGTTGACGTTGAAGATCAGCCGGCCGGTGGAGTCCATGTACGTGCCGAAGTTCTCCGCGTGCAGGTCGCCGTGGATCCACACCCGGGAGGTCCGGTCGTCCAGGTAGGCGCCGCCCGGCTGATCAGCGAACTCCGGGTCCTCGGTCAAATCGCGGTAAAAGAGACCGGCGGTGCCGCGGTAGAACGCGAAGGCCGAGGCCGCCATCTTCCGGAACTTCACACGGAACGCCGCGGGATCCGCGGCCAGCAGCCGGCCGAAGGCGGTGTCGAAGACGGCGAGGATCTCCTCGCCGCGGTGCTCCTCGTTGAGCTGCGGGACCGACATGCCTGGTGCCTCCTGGTGCGGGTGGTGCCTGACGAGTGGAGCGGATCTCCACTCGGGCCAACGTTCGAAGGGGTGCGGGAGTGCCCGCCCCAGAAGGTACGCGTGGGGATCCCGCCCGTCACCCGACCGCCACCCCTCATGGAGGCGCTACGCGCCGCAGGATCTGCTCGAAGTGTCAGTGGCGAGGCATAGACTTCGACGCTGACCCCCCGGATCGACCGCCGCCAGTCGTCCCCAGTTTTCCCAGGAGGCCGCACGTGTCAAAGCCGCCGTTCACGCACCTGCACGTCCACACCCAGTACTCGCTGCTGGACGGTGCCGCGCGGCTCAAGGACATGTTCGACGCGTGCAACGAGATGGGCATGTCGCACATCGCCATGTCCGACCACGGCAACCTGCACGGGGCGTACGACTTCTTCCACTCCGCGCAGAAGGCCGGGGTCACCCCGATCATCGGGATCGAGGCGTACGTCGCCCCCGAGTCCCGGCGCAACAAGCGCAAGATCCAGTGGGGCCAGCCGCACCAGAAGCGGGACGACGTCTCGGGTTCGGGCGGTTACACCCACAAGACCATGTGGGCGACGAACAGCAAGGGCCTGCACAACCTCTTCCGCCTCTCCTCCGACGCGTACGCCGAGGGGTGGCTGCAGAAGTGGCCGCGGATGGACAAGGAGACCATCAGCCAGTGGTCCGAGGGCATCGTCGCCTCCACCGGCTGCCCCTCCGGCGAGGTCCAGACCCGGCTGCGCCTCGGCCACTTCGACGAGGCCCTGAAGGCGGCCGCCGACTACCAGGACATCTTCGGCAAGGACCGGTACTTCCTGGAGCTGATGGACCACGGCATCGAGATCGAGCACCGGGTCCGCGACGGGCTGCTCGAGATCGGCAAGAAGCTCGGCATCCCGCCGCTGGTGACGAACGACTCGCACTACACCTACGCGCACGAGGCGACCGCCCACGACGCCCTGCTGTGCATCCAGACCGGCAAGAACCTCTCCGACCCGGACCGCTTCCGCTTCGACGGCACGGGTTACTACCTGAAGTCGACGGACGAGATGTACGCCATCGACTCCTCGGACGCCTGGCAGGAGGGCTGCGCCAACACGCGTCTGATCGCCGAGATGATCGACACCACCGGCATGTTCGAGAAGCGCGACCTCATGCCGAAGTTCGACATCCCCGACGGCTTCACCGAGGTCACCTGGTTCCAGGAGGAGGTCCGCCGCGGCATGGAGCGCCGCTTCTCGGGCCAGGTCCCCGAGGACCGCCAGAAGCAGGCCGAGTACGAGATGGACGTCATCATCCAGATGGGGTTCCCCGGCTACTTCCTCGTGGTCGCCGACTTCATCATGTGGGCCAAGAACCAGGGCATCGCGGTCGGCCCCGGCCGAGGCTCCGCGGCCGGCTCGATCGTGGCGTACGCCATGGGCATCACCGACCTCGACCCCATCCCGCACGGCCTGATCTTCGAGCGCTTCCTCAACCCCGAGCGCGTCTCCATGCCCGACGTCGACATCGACTTCGACGAGCGCAGGCGCGTCGAGGTGATCAGGTACGTGACGGAGAAGTACGGCGCCGACAAGGTCGCCATGATCGGCACGTACGGCAAGATCAAGGCGAAGAACGCCATCAAGGACTCCGCGCGCGTGCTGGGCTACCCGTACGCGATGGGCGACCGGCTCACCAAGGCCATGCCCGCCGACGTCCTCGGCAAGGGCATCGACCTCAACGGCATCACCGACCCGACGCACCCGCGCTACAGCGAGGCCGGCGAGATCCGCTCGATGTACGAGAGCGAGCCGGACGTCAAGAAGGTCATCGACACCGCCAAGGGCGTCGAGGGCCTGGTCCGGCAGATGGGCGTGCACGCGGCCGGCGTCATCATGTCCAGCGAGCCCATCGTCGACCACGCCCCGATCTGGGTGCGGCACACCGACGGCGTGACCATCACGCAGTGGGACTACCCGCAGTGCGAGTCGCTCGGCCTGCTGAAGATGGACTTCCTCGGCCTGCGCAACCTCACGATCATGGACGACGCCGTCAAGATGGTGAAGTCCAACAAGGGCATCGACCTCGACCTGCTGTCGCTGCCGCTGGACGACCCCACGACCTTCGAACTGCTCCAGCGCGGCGACACGCTCGGCGTCTTCCAGTTCGACGGCGGCCCGATGCGCTCCCTGCTGCGGCTGATGAAGCCCGACAACTTCGAGGACATCTCCGCCGTCTCCGCGCTCTACCGCCCCGGCCCCATGGGCATGGACTCGCACACCAACTACGCGCTGCGCAAGAACAACCTCCAGGAGATCACGCCGATCCACAAGGAGCTGGAGGAGCCCCTCCAGGAGGTCCTCGCGGTCACCTACGGCCTGATCGTCTACCAGGAGCAGGTGCAGAAGGCCGCCCAGATCATCGCGGGCTACTCGCTCGGCGAGGCCGACATCCTGCGCCGCGTGATGGGCAAGAAGAAGCCCGACGAACTGGCGAAGAACTTCGTCCTCTTCCAGGCCGGAGCCAGGAAGAACGGCTACAGCGACGAGGCCATCCAGGCCCTGTGGGACGTGCTGGTCCCCTTCGCCGGCTACGCCTTCAACAAGGCGCACTCGGCCGCCTACGGCCTGGTCTCGTACTGGACCGGCTACCTGAAGGCCAACTACCCGGCCGAGTACATGGCCGCCCTGCTCACCTCGGTCAAGGACGACAAGGACAAGTCCGCCGTCTACCTGAACGAGTGCCGGCGCATGGGCATCAAGGTGCTGCCGCCCAACGTCAACGAGTCCATGTCGAACTTCGCCGCGCAGGGCGACGACGTGATCCTCTTCGGCCTCTCCGCCGTGCGCAACGTCGGCACCAACGTCGTCGAGTCGATCATCAGGTGCCGCAAGGCCAAGGGGAAGTACGCCTCCTTCCCCGACTACCTGGACAAGGTCGAGGCGGTCGTCTGCAACAAGCGGACGACGGAGTCGCTGATCAAGGCCGGCGCCTTCGACGAGATGGGGCACACCCGCAAGGGCCTCACCGCGCAGTACGAACCGATGATCGACAACGTGGTCGCGGTCAAGCGCAAGGAGGCGGAGGGCCAGTTCGACCTCTTCGGCGGCATGGGCGAGGAGGCGAACGACGAGCCCGGCTTCGGACTCGACGTGGTCTTCGGCGAGGACGAGTGGGACAAGACCTATCTCCTCGCCCAGGAGCGGGAGATGCTCGGCCTCTACGTCTCCGACCACCCGCTCTTCGGCCTGGAGCACGTGCTGTCCGACAAGGCCGACGCGGGCATCTCCCAGCTCACCGGCGGTGACTTCGGCGACGGCGCGGTCGTCACCATCGGCGGCATCATCTCCGGCCTCCAGCGCAAGATGACCAAGCAGGGCAACGCCTGGGCCATCGCCACCGTCGAGGACCTGGCCGGCTCCCTGGAGTGCATGTTCTTCCCGGCGACCTACCAGCTGGTGTCCACGCAACTCGTCGAGGACGCCGTGGTGTTCGTCAAGGGGCGGCTCGACAAGCGGGAGGACATCCCCAGGCTGGTCGCGATGGAGCTGATGATCCCCGACCTGTCCCACGCGGGCACCAACGCGCCCGTCGTCCTCACCATCCCGGCCACCCGCATCACGCCGCCGATGGTCAGCAGGCTCGGGGAGATCCTCACCCACCACCGGGGCGACAGCGAGGTGCGGATCAAGCTCCAGGGGCCCACGAAGACGACGGTGCTGCGCCTGGACCGGCACCGGGTGAAGCCCGACCCGGCGCTGTTCGGCGACCTGAAGGTGCTGCTCGGTCCGTCCTGCCTGGCGGGCTGAGCGGCATCCCGGACCAGGACGAGCGAGGGCGCACCCGGTTGCCGGGTGCGCCCTTCGTCGTGTGCGTCAGTTGTGGCCGAAGCGCTTGTTCCGCTTGCGGGCGGCCGCGTCGCCGGGCGTCGTCAGCTGAGGGGAGTGCTGCTCCTCGCGGTCCATCACGGCCGACTCGGCGGTCTGCGGGGAACGCTCGGACCGGGGCTGCTTACGATCACGGTTGTTCTTGTTCTTGGCCATGGTGATCTACCTCCTGAGGGGGATCTAGGGGCCAGGGCCGACACCAGATTCACATAGGCCAACAAAGAACGCATATCGGGCAATTACCGTCCGTGACGCGGCTTGACGGGGTGCGGGGCGCCGAAACGCCACGCCGAAGATCGAGTTCGGGCCGTTAACCTCCGCGTGGTCGGGCAGACTCGAAGGAAGCCCGAAGCAAACCTCCCGGAAAGAGGGTGGATCGCGTGGACCGCTGCATCGTCCTGGTGGACGCCGGGTATCTGCTGGGGGCCGCCGCGAGTCTCCTGGCAGGAGAGCCCTCGCGCTCGCGCATCACCGTCGATCACGCCGCCCTCGTCCAGGGGTTGCGCGACCGAGCCGAGTCCGACACGCAGCAGCCGCTGCTGCGCATCTACTGGTTCGACGGCGCCCCCGACCGCGTTCCGCAGCCCGAACACCGGCGGTTGCGCGTGATGCCCCGGGTCACCGTTCGGCTCGGCGCCCTCACGCGCAGTGACGGGCGCTGGGCGCAGAAGGGCGTGGACGCCGCCATGCACGCCGAACTGACCGAACTGGCCCGCAACCGCGCCTGTTCCGACGTCGTCCTGGTGACCGGCGACGGCGACCTGCTGCCGGGCATGATGGCCGCCAAGGAACACGGTGTCGCCGTCCACCTGTGGGCCGTGCAGGCCGCCGACGGCGACTACAACCAGTCCGAGGACCTGGTCGCCGAGGCAGACGAACGCCGCGTCCTGGACCGTACGTGGATCACCAAGGCCGTACGCGCCAAGGAACTCGGCGGCATCTGCGCTCCACCGCCGGTGCCCCGCCCCGAGATCGCCGCCATCCTCTCCGCGCCGCTGCCCGATTCCGCCCTCTCCGCCGCCCGGCGGCCCGCCGAGACGCCCGAGCACCCCACCACCGCGGCCGCCGCGCCGGGCACCACCGACGAGCGGGTGCCGCCCGCCAAGGGCGTCCCCACCCCCAAGGACCTCGCCGCCCTGCGCGCCCCCGGCGCCCACCCCGCCCCGCCGCAGGCCCCGGCCAACGCCACCCTGCGCTGGTCCTCCGACAAGGGCTGGGTCGACCGGCCCGCCGCCGAGCCGTCCGAGGCCGCCTCGCTGCCGACGCTCGCCCAGCTCACCACGGCCGAGCAGCGCTGGGCGGACCGCGAGGAGGACATCACCACGGTCGGCGGCGACCCGTACGAGGTCGGGCAGGTCTTCGCCCGCCGCTGGCTCGAACGCCTCGGCGACCAAGGCCACCTGCAAAAGCTGTCCGGGATGTACCCGCGCATCCCGCACCGCGTCGACGGCGAGCTGCTGCGCTACGCGGCCCGCTTCGGGCTCCTCGCGCACAAGGACGACCAGATCGACGAACACGACCGGTACGCGATCCGGGCCGGTTTCTGGCGCGAGATCGACGTGCGCACGGCGACCGAACGCACACCCGCGGCGGAGTGAGCGCCTGCGGCCCGCCCCGGCCCGCCCCAGCCCCCTTGGGCCCGCCCCCGGCACACCCCCGCTCCACCCCGGCCGAATCGACACTTATGGGCGGACCCGGGGGCGGGCCGGAGGGACCGACCCCGTAGTCTCGTCCCTTGTGAGTACGCGCGCGGCACAGGCACCTCGACCCGGTGGCGATGCCGTGTGCGTGGTGCGCGAACTGTCCAAGACCTATCCGGCCGTACGCGGCCGGCGCGGCGCTCCGGCCACCCCCGAGGTGCGGGCCACCGACGACGTCACCCTGGACATCCGCCGCGGTGAGATCTTCGGACTGCTCGGACCCAACGGCGCTGGCAAGTCCACCCTCGTACGCCAGCTCACCGGCCTGATGCGGCCCGACGGCGGCAGCGTGGAGATCCTCGGGCACGACATCGTGCGCCACCCGGAGCGGGCCGCCCGGATCCTCGCCTACCTGGGGCAGGAGTCCAGCGCCCTGGACGAGCTGACCGTGTCGCTCGCCGCCGAGACCACCGGACGGCTGCGCGGCCTCGAGGTGCGCCGGGCCCGCGCCGAGCGGGACGCCGTACTCGAGGAACTGGGACTGACCGGCCTCGCCGCCCGCCCGATCAAGAAGCTCTCCGGCGGCCAGCGCCGCCTGGCCTGCTTCGCCGCCGCGCTGGTGGGGGAGCGCCCGCTGCTCGTCCTGGACGAGCCGACCACCGGCATGGACCCGGTGGCCCGGCGCGCGGTGTGGTCGGCCGTCGACCGGCGGCGCGCCGAACAGGGCGCCACCGTCGTGCTCGTCACCCACAACGTCATCGAGGCCGAGACCGTCCTCGACCGGGTCGCCGTCCTCGACCGGGGCCGCGTGATCGCCTGCGACACGCCCTCGGGGCTCAAGGAGAAGGTGGCCGGAGAGGTCCGCGTCGACCTGGTGTGGCGCGAGAGCGCGCCGCTGCACGTCCCGGAGGTCGCCGCCCTGCGCGACCGCGTCGTCGAGTCGGGGCGCCGCTGGACCCTGCGGCTGGCCCCCGAGGAGGCCCGTGCCGTCGTCGCCACCGTCACCGGTGGCGCCGCCTTCGCCGCCCTGGACGACTTCACCCTGGCCACGCCCAGCCTGGAGGACGTGTATCTGGCGCTGGGCGGCGCCGCGCGGCAGGGGCTGGTGAGGGCGTGAGCACGCGAGCGGTGAGCACACCGGCCGCAGCATCCGTACCCCACGGGACGCACCCACCCGTGCGGGCGAACGCTTCGAACGACTCCAGTGCGAACGACTCCGGCCAGATCGACTCCGGCCAGATCGACTCCGGCCAGATCGACTCCAGTCGCAACGACTCCAGTCGGAACGACCCCAGCGAGAACGGCCCCAGCGAGAACGGCCCCAGCGAAACCGACCCGAGCGAAGGGGAGCAGCGCGACGTGAGTGTCGTACCCGCCGATGCCCTGCGGGGCGCTGCCCCGGCAGCCGAGGAGCGGCACGTGACCGGCCGCCCGGCCGAGCTGGGGCCCAGGGCACGGCTGTGGCCCTCCCTGGTGGCCGTGTACCGGGCGCAGCTGTCCCGGGCGCGGGTCGCGCGCATCCCGCTGCTGTTCGTGGCGACCTTCCAGTCGATCGGCATCATGATCCTGATGCGGGGCGTCGTGGACGGCGGCGGCGAGGCGCAGGCCGTGGTCGCCGGGTCGGCGGTGCTCGTCGTGGCCTTCGTCGCGCTGAACCTCCTCGCCCAGTACTTCGGCCAGCTGCGCGCCAGCGGCGGCCTCGACCACTACGCGACGCTCCCGGTGCCGCCCGCCGCGGTGGTACTGGGCGCGGCGGGCGCCTACGCGTCCTTCACCGCGCCCGGGACCGTGGTGACGGCGGTGTTCGGCTGCCTGCTGTTCGGGCTGCCGATGACCCACCTGTGGGTGCTCCTCGCCGTGATCCCGCTGGCGGGCGCGGCGCTCGCCGGACTGGGCGCGGCGCTGGGGCTGCTCGCCCCCCGGCCGGAGTTCGCCACGCTCCTCGGCCAGCTCGGCATGTCGGCGGCGCTGCTCCTCGGCGTGCTGCCGCCCGAACGGATGCCGCAGCTGGTGCGCCTGGCCCGTGACCTGCTGCCCTCCACGTACGGTGTGGAGGCCTTCGCCCGCACCTTCGGCGAACGGCCCGACTGGGGCTTCGTCCTCGGCGACCTCGCGGTGTGCGCCGCGGTCGGGGTGATCTCGCTGGCCGTGGCCACCTGGGCGTACCGCAGGGCCGCCGTCCGGTGACGCGGCGCACAGGCGCGTTTGGCACGATGGCACGGTGACAGCACCCTGGACTCCGCCACCGCCGCCGAACGAACGCTCGTCGTACCAGGGCGGGCCGGTGCCGCCGCCCGTCGGTGCGCACGCGGTGGGCGCCGACGCGCTGGGCACCGCGCCCGGCGGCCCGTACGACCACCACGGTGACCACCACGGCGAACAGGACGGCCCCGGGATGTTGAAGGAAGTGCGGCAGGCCGCCGTGACCGTGGTGGCGGTCGCGGTCTTCGGCGCGCTGCTGGGCGTGCTGTGGTGGAAGCTGGCGCCGAGCGTGCCGCTGGTGGGCGACGTGGCCGACGGCGGCTGGGTCGTCTACCTCAAGGACTCCGAGGGCGAGCAGGCGATCGGCGTCGACGGAACGTTCACGCTGCTCGCGCTGGCGTTCGGGGCGCTCAGCGCGGTCGTGGTCTTCCTGCTGCGCCGGCGCGGGGGTGTGCCGCTGGTGGTGGCCCTCGGTGTCGGCGGGCTGCTCGGGTCGCTGTTGGCGTGGTGGCTCGGGGTGCAGCTCGGGCCCGCGCAGGACGTCATCGCGCACGCCAAGGAGGTGGGCGAGGGGGTGACGTTCTCCGCGCCGCTGAAGCTGGGGGCGAAGGGGGTGCTGCTGGCGTGGTCCTTCGCGGCGCTGGTGGTGCATCTGGGGCTGACGGGGTTGTTCGGGCCGCGGGATCCGGAGCCGGATCCCTGGCCGGCGCCGGGGCAGTATCCGGGGGCGTACGGGGGTAAGTAGGGCGTCGCGCGGCCCGGCGTTGCGGGTGACGGTGGGTCGGGCGTGGGAGTGTGCGGCCCGGCGTCGCGGGGTGCCGCTGCGCCCACCCGTGCCGCCCCTGGGGGTACCTCCCAGGCCGTTCAGGCACTGGGGGAGGCACGATTGCCCGCAGCTAGGGGCGGGCGATCGGGGCCAGGACTGCGGTCGTGAGGTTGGTGAGGTCGGTGGGGGAGAGTTCGACCTCGAGGCCGCGGCGGCCTGCCGAGACGCAGATCGTGGGGTGGGCCGAGGCCGAGGCGTCCAGGACCGTCGGGAGGCGCTTTCGCTGGCCCAGCGGGGAGATGCCGCCGCGTACATAGCCCGTGGTGCGCTCGGCCAGGACCGGGTCGGCCATCGCCGCGCGCTTGCCGCCGACCGCGGCCGCCAGCGCCTTGAGGTCCAGCTGACCCGCCACGGGCACCACCGCGACCGTCAGCGCCCCGTCCACGTCCGCCACCAGCGTCTTGAACACCCGCTCCGGGGCGACGCCCGTCGCCTCGGCCGCCTCCTCGCCGTAGGACGGATGGGCCGGGTCGTGCTCGTAGGCGTGGACCGTGTACGTCACCCCGGCCGCGGTGAGCGCCACCGTGGCGGGCGTGCCGCCGGACTGCTGCTTCTTGTTCGCCTTGCTCGGCTTCTTCGCCATGAAACCCAGTACCTCAGTTGAGACTCGTCGGGCCGCGCGTCAGCTCCTGCGCCGGCAGGGACGGCAGCGTACGGATGATGGAGGTCTCGGAGCGAAGGAGTTTCAGCTCGTCCCGCAGCCGCGAGGCGGTGTCCGGGGCCTGGAGCAGACGCTGCTTCGTCGGCGTGTCCAGCATCATCGCGGCGGCGACCAGGTAGGAGACCACACCCGGTTCGTCCGGCAGTTCGGCGCCGGTCGCCAGCGACCGTTCGCGGGCCCCCGCGAGCCGCTTCTGGTACTGCCGGAAGGAGCGCAGCACGCCCTCGGCCAGCGCACCCGCCTCGTCGCCCGGTTCCTCGGGCAGCGGTTCCAGCTCGGCGGTCAGGAAGGGGCCCGACGCGTCCACGGAGGTCAGGCGCACCCGGTTGGTGCCGGTGGCGAGCACCTCGAAGGAGCCGTCGGCCCGCTCGCGGATCGTCGCCGCGTCCGCGACGCAGCCCACCTTGTGGAACGCCTTGAGCGGGTCGGTCCCGAAGCCGGCCGCCGGCCCGTGCTCGACGGTGGCCGTCGGGTCGGGCAGGCCGGGGGCGGTCCGGGCCACCTCGTGGCCGTCGCGGATCGCCACGACGGCGAACCGGCGTGGTTCGTCCTCCGAGGTCTTCAGCAACTCGCGCATCATGGCGCGGTAGCGCTCCTCGAAGACGTTGAGCGGAAGCACCAGCCCCGGGAACAGGACCGAGTTCAGGGGGAAGAGGGGGAGCCGGACGGTGGTCACGACGCAGAAGCCTAATGGGAGCCCGTCTCCAGGTGCGCACGGACGTCCGCGCGCACCTGGAGGAAACGGCCGAGCGGGTCGGGGTCGGCCGTGTCCCGCTCCCACGGGAAGGACGTGACGTACGGGCCGGTCAGCCGCAGTTGCTCCGCGGCCTCCCGGTGGCGTTCCAGGCGTACGAGGACGTAGACGAGCAGGTTCCGCAGCTCCGCCGCCCAGGGATCGGCCGCCGGGTGGGCCGCCGAGAGGACGGTCGCGCGGTCGGCCGCGTCGTCCAGGCGGGGGCGGTGCGCGCGTACGGCGGTGGCGCCGGTGGCGGTGGCGCCGGTGGCCGTCAGGCAGGTGAAGGCCGCGCGCAGGGGCAGGGCCCGCAGCAGCGCGTCCTCGGGGGCGTCCTGGGCGGCCGTCTCCGCGAAGTCCAGGCACTCGCCGTGGGCCTCGGGCGAGGCGTCGGCCAGGTACTCCAGGGCGGCGACATGGCTGCCGTAGTGGTGCGGGGAGCGGCGGACCGCCTGCTCCCACAGCCGTTCGAACTCGGCGTGCGGCGCGTGTGCGCCCCGCGCGGCGTCCAGCGCCGTCCGCCACGGCACCGGGTCGACGGGGCCGGCGGCCTCGGCGGCGGCGACGACCGCGGGGATCACCTGGCGCAGGAGTTCCGTGCGGGCCGGTGAGTACCAGTGCCGGTCGACCGTCAGGCGGGCCGCCACCAGCCGGGCGTCGGGGTCGTCCGGGGCGGTCGCCCGCCAGGTGTCGAGCCACTCGGAGCGGGAGCGGGCGAAGGCGGCGAGCCGGGTCGCGTAGCGGTCGCGGTGGTCCCATTCGGCGTTCTCGCGGGTACCGGCGAGGAGGCCGGCCGCGGGGCCGTGCTCACCGCGGGCCGCGGCGACGAGGGCGGGGGCGAGGCGGTCGTCGGGGGCGTCGAGGAGCACGTCGTCGTCGGGGGCGGGCCGTGCCGGCCGGGAGCGGGCCCGGGCGGCGGCGGACCGCAGGAACGCGCGCAGCATGGCCAGTACGACGGCCGAGGGTTCGGGATGGTTGTGCGGTCGCGGCATCGCCTTCGGCCGGTCGTGTTGCCGGCCGCACTGCTCGTGCGGGGCGCGGGGGTCCGCCCCCGGAGGGGTCAGCTGCGGCGCAGCAGCCGGGTGGCGCCCGCCGCCACGGTGGTCGCCAGGACCCAGCCCAGCAGGACCAGTGCCGTCGACAGCCACTGCCAGCCGCCGTGGAGCTGCCAGGAGCCGGCCTGGCCCAGGTCGATCACCGGGAGGAGGAGGTCGAGGGCGAAGAGGGCCGGGTTCCAGTCCGGGTGTTCGCCGCTCTTCAGCGGGGGCGGCTCCGTGCGGGCGAAGACGAGCGAGCCGGCCGCCCACAGCACCGCCATCCACACCGCCGCCCGGCCCGGCCGGTAGCCGTAGGCGACCGTCCAGTCCTGCGCGTAGCCCACCAGCTTCGCGGCGATCGGCAGGCTCTCCCGGCGCCTGCGGTGCTTGGCGAGCAGCACCTCGCGGGCGTCCTCGTCCTCCCCGCCGGCCCGCAGCACGGCGGCGAGCCGCTCGTACGGCTCCGGGTGGTACTCGGCGGTCGCGGCGCCCACCCAGCGCAGCCGCTTCGCCAGCGGGAACGGCCCGCGCGGCACCAGGTTCTCGTAGGCGAAGCCGCCCATGTGCAGCCGGCCGGGGCCCGGCCAGCTGTCCGCCCGGTCCATCAGGTTGACCACCCGCGCCCCCGACAGCACCACCCGCCCGCGCGCCGGACGCTCGCCCAGGAAGCGCAGCTCGGGCGTCTGCACCCGGCGCAGCGACAGCTCCTGGTCGTCGGTGAAGGTGAACCGCGCGTGCTCCAGGTCCAGTGCGTCGCCGAACCGTCCGTCGTCGAGCCGGACCCCGCCCTCGCACTCGAAGCGCTGGATGCGGGTGCCCTGCGCGGGCGTGGTGCCGCGCAGCAGCGGGCTGCCCAGACCCGCCGGCGTCAGGTACAGGGTGCGCTCCACCGTCAGCTGCGGGGCGTTCAGCGCGTGCCGCGTGTACGGGTTGAGGAGCCGGGCGCCGCGCAGGCTCAGCGACACGCCGACCTGGGCGCTGCGCAGGCTCACCTCGCCGTGCGACTCCAGCATCTCGGCCTGGAGGTCCTGCCCGACCGTCATGCCGTCCGCCGCTATCGAGCGCCCGCTGCGGTCCCGGTGCACGATCGCCTGGTTGAGCAGCAGGTCGGTGCCTATCTGCGCGTCCGTGAGCCGGATGCCGCCCGGGAAGCGGGAGCGCGGCAGGTGCAGGTCGCCCTCGGTGTGCAGCCGGGCCGCCTCCAGGCGCGGCACCGCGCAGTCCACCAGCCGCACCGTCGTGAACCGGGTCTCCGGCAGCAGCACCTCCCGGTCGAACCGGCAGCGCCGCAGTTCCACGTACGGCACCACCGTGCCGCCCGCCAGGTCCATCGTGTCGCTGATCCGCACCCCCACCAGTTGCAGCGAGGACACCCGGCCCGCGAGCGCCGGCGGGCCGTCGAGCAGCAGCCAGCACACGACGCGGGCGCGCACGGTCCGCTCCGGACCCCACGGCTGCCCGCCGTGCGGGTCGTCGGCGAGCGCGTCGCCGCTGCTCAGGTCGTACACACTGCCGTTGCGGAAGGCCTGCCACATGCCGGCCTCGGCGGTGGTCAGGTCGTCCGGCAGCTCTCCGTCACGACGGCCGGCCCCCTCGGTCACGGTGCTTCACTCCCTCCCCAACTACTCGTCGGTCGCTCACGCTTCGTACAACCGTTCATGCCCACTGAGTGACCTTCCGAACACTCAAAGTGAGCACGGATCGCGCGAGTTCACCCTGGGCCGTGAGCTCCGTCGCGTTCTGTATCAGCCATTGATACGCGCGGACCGCGCCGGACGCGGGTCTGAGAGAATTGGTTCCGTGATCTCCCGAATCGATCTGCGCGGCGACGCCCTCCCCGAGGGCCCCGCCCTGCGCGACCTGCTGCCCCGAGCCGACTTCGACGTCTCGGTCGCCCTGGAGAAGGTGCGTCCGATCTGCGAGGCCGTGCATCATCGCGGGGACGCGGCGCTGATCGACTTCACCGAGCAGTTCGACGGCGTCCGGCTGGAGCGGGTGCGCGTTCCGGCCAAGGAGCTGACCCGCGCCCTGGAGGGCCTCGACCCGGAGGTGCGCGCGGCCCTGGAGGAGTCCGTCCGCCGCGCCCGTCTCGTCCACCGCGAGCAGCGCCGCACCACGCACACCACCCAGGTCGTGCCCGGCGGCTCGGTCACCGAGAAGTGGGTCCCGGTCGAGCGGGTCGGGCTCTACGTGCCCGGCGGCCGGTCGGTCTACCCGTCGTCCGTGATCATGAACGTGGTGCCCGCGCAGGAGGCCGGGGTCGGCTCGATCGCGCTCGCCTCGCCCGCGCAGGCCGAGTTCGGCGGCATCCCGCACCCCACCATCCTGGCCGCCTGCGCCCTGCTCGGCGTCGACGAGGTGTACGCGGCGGGCGGTGCCACCGCCGTCGCGATGTTCGCGTACGGCACCGAGTCCTGCCCGCCCGCCAACATGGTCACCGGCCCCGGCAACATCTGGGTCGCCGCCGCCAAGCGCTTCTTCACCGGGAAGATCGGCATCGACGCCGAGGCCGGCCCGACCGAGATCGCCGTCCTGGCGGACTCGACCGCCGACCCGGTGCACGTCGCCTCCGACCTGATCAGCCAGGCCGAGCACGACCCGCTGGCCGCCGCCGTCCTGGTCACCGACTCCGTGGAGCTGGCGGACGCGGTGGAGAAGGAGCTCCAGCCGCAGGTCGAGGCCACCAAGCACGTCGAGGACCGGATCCGCCCGGCCCTGGCCGGCCGCCAGTCCGCGATCGTCCTCGTCGACGGCCTGGACGAGGGCCTGCGCGTGGTCGACGCCTACGGCGCCGAGCACCTGGAGATCCAGACCGCCGACGCCGCGGCCGTCGCCGACCGGGTCAGGAACGCCGGCGCGATCTTCGTCGGCCCCTGGGCGCCCGTCTCGCTCGGCGACTACGCGGCCGGGTCCAACCACGTCCTGCCCACCGGCGGCTGCGCCTGCCACTCCTCGGGCCTGTCCGTGCAGTCCTTCCTGCGCGGCATCCACATCGTCGACTACACGCGCGACGCGCTCGCCGAGGTCGCGCGGCACGTGGTGACGCTGGCGGAGGCCGAGGACCTGCCCGCGCACGGCGCGGCGATCAAGGCGAGGTTCGAGTGGAAGGTCCCGGAAAGCAAGTGACGTTCGGCATCGACGATCTCCCCGTACGGGACGAGCTGCGCGGCAAGTCCCCCTACGGCGCGCCCCAGCTGGACGTGCCGGTACGGCTGAACACCAACGAGAACCCCTACCCGCTGCCCGAGGCGCTGGTCGAGCGGATCACCGAGCGGGTCCGCGAGGCCGCCCGCGACCTCAACCGCTACCCCGACCGGGACGCCGTCGAGCTGCGCGCCGGGCTGGCCCGCTACCTGACGGACACCTCCGGACACCCCCTGGACGTGAGCAACGTCTGGGCGGCCAACGGCTCCAACGAGGTCATCCAGCAGCTGCTCCAGACCTTCGGCGGGCCGGGCCGCACCGCGATCGGCTTCGAGCCGTCGTACTCGATGCACGGCCTCATCGCGCGCGGCACCGGCACCGGCTGGATCTCCGGGCCGCGCCACGAGGACTTCACCATCGACGTGCCCGCCGCCGCGCGGGCGATCGCCGAGCACCGCCCGGACGTCGTCTTCATCACCACCCCCAACAACCCCACGGGAACCGCGGTCCCGGCCGAGACGGTCCTCGCCCTGTACGAGGCCGCCCAGGCGGCGAAGCCGTCCATGGTCGTGGTGGACGAGGCGTACATCGAGTTCAGCCACGGCGCGTCCCTGCTGCCGCTGCTGGACGGCCGGCCGAACCTGGTCGTCTCGCGCACCATGTCGAAGGCGTTCGGCGCGGCGGGCCTGCGCCTCGGCTACCTCGCCGCACACCCGGCCGTCGTCGACGCCGTCCAGCTCGTACGGCTTCCCTACCACCTGTCGGCCGTCACCCAGGCGACCGCGCTGGCCGCCCTGGAGCACACGGACACGCTGCTGAAGTACGTCGAGCAGCTGAAGAACGAGCGGGACCGGCTGGTCGCCGAACTGCGGGCCGTCGGCTACGAGGTGACCGAGTCCGACGCCAACTTCGTCCAGTTCGGGCGGTTCGCGGACTCGCACGAGACCTGGCGGAAGATCCTCGACCGGGGCGTCCTGGTCCGGGACAACGGCGTGCCGGGGTGGCTGCGGGTCACCGCCGGCACCCCGGAGGAGAACGACGCGTTCCTCGACGCGGTACGTGAAGTCAAGAAGGAGCAGAACACATGAGCCGCGTGGGACGCGTGGAGCGCACGACCAAGGAGACCTCGGTCCTCGTCGAGATCGACCTCGACGGCACCGGCAAGACCGACATCGCCACCGGTGTCGGCTTCTACGACCACATGCTCGACCAGCTCGGCCGGCACGGTCTGTTCGACCTGACCGTGAAGACCGACGGCGACCTGCACATCGACTCCCACCACACCATCGAGGACACCGCCCTCGCGCTGGGCGCCGCCTTCAAGCAGGCCCTCGGCGACAAGGTGGGCATCTACCGCTTCGGCAACTGCACGGTCCCGCTGGACGAGTCGCTCGCCCAGGTCACCGTCGACCTCTCCGGCCGCCCCTACCTCGTGCACACCGAGCCCGAGAACATGGCGCCGATGATCGGCGAGTACGACGTGACGATGACCCGGCACATCCTGGAGTCCTTCGTCGCCCAGGCCCAGATCGCCCTGCACGTGCACGTGCCCTACGGGCGCAACGCGCACCACATCGTGGAGTGCCAGTTCAAGGCGCTGGCCCGGGCCCTGCGCTACGCGTCCGAGCGCGACCCGCGCGCCGCCGGCATCCTGCCTTCCACGAAGGGCGCGCTCTAACCGATGAACGGTACGTCCACCGCACTGATCCTCGTCGGCCTCTTCCTGGCCGGCGGCATCTATTCCTTCGCCAAGCAGCAGATGCCCAAGGGCCTGATCGTGCTGCTCTCCATCGGCGCCGGCATGTGCCTGCTCGCGGGCGTCCTGAGGCTGGAGGTCTGGAGTTGACCGCAAAGCGGGTCGTCGTCTTCGACTACGGCTTCGGCAACGTCCGTTCCGCCGAGCGCGCCCTCGCGCGCGCGGGGGCCGACGTCGAGATCACCCGTGACTACGACAGGGCCATGAACGCCGACGGGCTGCTTGTCCCCGGCGTCGGCGCCTTCGCCGCCTGCATGGAGGGGCTGAAGGCCGTCCGCGGCGACTGGATCGTCGACCGCCGGCTCTCGGGCGGCCGTCCGGTCATGGGCATCTGCGTCGGCATGCAGATCCTCTTCTCGCGCGGCATCGAGCACGACGTGGAGGCCGAGGGCCTGGACCAGTGGCCCGGCACGGTCGGACCGCTCCAGGCCGACGTCGTGCCCCACATGGGCTGGAACACGGTCCGGGCACCGGCCGACTCCCAGCTCTTCGCCGGCCTGGACGCCGACGCCCGCTTCTACTTCGTGCACTCCTACGCCGTCCACGAGTGGAGCCAGGAGTCGCACAACCCGCTGATCGCCGAGCCCAGGGTCACCTGGGCCACGCACGGCAAGCCCTTCGTGGCCGCCGTGGAGAACGGCGCGCTGTGGGCCACGCAGTTCCACCCCGAGAAGTCCGGCGACGCCGGCGCCCAGCTCCTCACCAACTGGATCGAGACCCTGTAGAGATGAGCCCGGTAGAAGAGATGAGCCCGGTAGAGATGAGCAAGCTCGAACTCCTCCCCGCCGTCGACGTCCGCGACGGCCAGGCCGTCCGCCTCGTGCACGGCGAGTCCGGCACCGAGACCTCCTACGGCTCCCCGCTGGAGGCCGCCCTCGCCTGGCAGCGCTCCGGCGCCGAGTGGCTGCACCTGGTCGACCTGGACGCGGCGTTCGGCACCGGGGACAACCGCGCGCTGATCGCCGAGGTCGCGAAGGCCATGGACATCAAGGTGGAGCTGTCCGGCGGCATCCGCGACGACGACACCCTCGCCGCCGCCCTCGCCACCGGCTGCACCCGGGTGAACCTCGGCACCGCGGCCCTGGAGACCCCCGAGTGGGTCGCCAAGGTCATCGCCGAGCACGGCGACAAGATCGCCGTCGGTCTCGACGTACGGGGCACCACGCTGCGCGGCCGCGGCTGGACCCGCGACGGCGGCGACCTCTACGAGACGCTGGACCGCCTGAACAAGGAGGGCTGCGCCCGGTACGTCGTCACCGACATCGCCAAGGACGGCACCCTCCAGGGCCCCAACCTGGAGCTCCTGAAGAACGTGTGCGCGGCCACCGACCGTCCCGTCGTGGCCTCGGGCGGCGTGTCGTCCCTGGACGACCTGCGCGCGATCTCCGGGCTGGTCCCGGACGGTGTCGAGGGGGCCATCGTCGGGAAGGCCCTCTACGCGAAGGCGTTCACCCTGGAAGAAGCCCTGGAGGTTGTGTCGCCATGACATCTGAAGCCGTACGGCGCGTGCAGAGCGGAAGTCCCTGGGAAGAGTCCTTCGGTTTCGCACGCGCCGTGGCGGCGGGCGACCGTGTGATCGTGGCGGGTACGACCGCCTTCAAGGGCGACATGCTGTACGGGGAAGGCGACCCGTACGAACAGACCAAGGTCGCCTTCGCCACCGCCGTCGAGGCGATCGGCGAGTTCGGGCTCGGCGTCGAGTCCGTGATCCGGACCCGTGTGTGCCTGGCGCATTCGCGCGACGTCGATGCGGTGGGCCGCGCCCACAAGGAGCTGTTCGACTCCGTGCGCCCGGTCACGACCCTGCTGGTCGTGCAGGGATTCATCGACTCGCGGGTCCTGGTGTCGGTCGAAGTGGAAGCGTATAGAGGAGCCGTGGATTCATGACCCTGGCGGTCCGAGTCATCCCCTGCCTGGACGTGGACAACGGCCGGGTCGTCAAGGGCGTCAACTTCCAGAACCTGCGCGACGCGGGCGACCCCGTCGAGATGGCCAAGGTGTACGACGCCGAGGGCGCCGACGAGCTGACGTTCCTGGACATCACCGCCTCGTCGGGCAACCGCGAGACGACCTACGACGTGGTGCGCCGCACCGCCGAGCAGGTGTTCATCCCGCTCACCGTCGGCGGCGGGGTGCGCACCGCCGAGGACGTCGACAAGCTGCTGCGGGCCGGCGCCGACAAGGTGGGCGTGAACACGGCCGCCATCGCCCGGCCCGACCTGATCCGCGAGATCGCCGAGCGCTTCGGCCGGCAGGTCCTCGTCCTGTCGGTCGACGCCCGGCGCACCGAGGCCGGCACCTTCGAGGTGACCACCCACGGCGGCCGGCGCGGCACCGGCATCGACGCGGTGGAGTGGGCGCACCGGGCCGCCGAGCTGGGCGCGGGGGAGATCCTGCTCAACTCGATGGACGCGGACGGCACGAAGGACGGCTACGACCTGGAGATGCTGGCGGCGGTCCGCAAGCACGTGACCGTCCCCGTGATCGCCTCGGGCGGCGCGGGCGCCCTCGCCCACTTCGCTCCGGCGGTAGAGGCGGGCGCGGACGCGGTCCTGGCGGCGTCGGTCTTCCACTTCGGGGATCTGCGGATCGGCGAGGTGAAGGAGACGCTGCGGGGGGCGGGGCATCCCGTTCGGTAGTTCGAGCAGGCGCTCGTTGGTGGCGGGGGCGGAATCGTCGAAGCCCCTGCTTCTAACCTGCCCGTATGGCTGCGATCACGATCGAGTTCACCGAGGAAGAGCTGGCCGAGCTTGCGGCGGAGGCCCAGGAGCGAGACGTCGCCGTCGACCGACTCGCGTATGACGTGCTGATGGAAGGGGTGGCGGTCAGGCGTCGAGCGAGAGGCTTCACGTCTCCCTCGGGCTAGAAAAGAAAAATTGCGCAATCTTCGTTGCGCAATTTTCCTTTCGTAACCTAGCCTGGATGCATGCCGCGTCAGGAGAACCGCCCCATCACCGACCTGGGCACCCTCAAAGCCCTCGCCCACCCGCTGCGCAGCCAGCTCTACCGCAACCTCGGAGTGGCGCGCACGGCGACCGCCTCGCAGCTCGCCGAGCAGGTGGACGAGGCCGTGTCGCTGGTCAGCTACCACCTGCGCAAGCTGGCCGAGCACGGGCTGGTCGAGGAGGCCGAGCCGCAGAGCGCGGACGGCAGGGAGCGGTGGTGGCAGCCGTCGTCGGACGGGGTCAGCATCCGCGACGAGAACTTCCGCGACGCCCCCGAGCGGGCCGCCGCCCACCTCGCGGCCACCCGGCTCTTCCACGAGCAGCGCGCCGCCATGTACCGCCGCTACCTCGACGAACGCCCTACCTGGGGCCCCGAGTGGAACTCCGCCGCCCCCGACAACGAGTCACAGCTGCGCCTGACCCCCGCCGACCTGAAGGAACTGGGCGACGAACTGCTCGCCCTGGCGAAGAAGTACGACGAACGGGGCCGGGCCGCCGAAGCCGCCGGCGACACCGAGGGGCGCGAGAACGTCGCGCTGCACGTCTACGGATTCCCCTTCCGTGTCTGAGACGACCGAGTCCGTGACGGACGTGCACATATCCGCTGCCGCCCCGGAGCGCCCCGCCCACCGCGACCCCAACGTCCTGCGCTGGGTCACCGCCTACACCGCGTCCATGGTCGGCGACATGGTGTTCTTCCTCGCGCTGTCCTGGGCCGCCGTGCAGAACGGCACGCCCGCGCAGGCCGGTCTCGTCACCGCCGTCAGCGCGGTGCCCCGCGCCCTGCTCATGCTCGGCGGGGGAGTGGTCGCCGACCGGCTCGGGCCGCGCCGGGTCGTCATCGGCAGTGACTCCGTGCGGTGCGTCACCGTCCTCGCGGTCGCCGCCGTGCTGTTCGCGACCGACCCCGGGCTGTGGCTCCTCGCCCTCCTCGCCGTCGTCTTCGGCACCGTCGACGCCGTGTTCATGCCCGCCGTGGGGGCGCTCCCGGCGCGGATCACCGGCAAGGACCAGCTCGCCCGCGTCCAGGGCATGCGCGGCCTCGCCATACGCTTCGCCGCCGTCGTGGGCGCTCCGCTCGGCGGACTCGGCGTGGCGGTCGGCGGCGCGGCGGCGGCCTTCGCGTTCGCCGGGCTGCTGATCGCCGTGTCCGTGCCGCTGCTGGTCTCCGTCCGGATGCGTGACCTGCCGGCCGACGACGCGGGTGCCGCACGGGAGACCACCGCCTGGCGCGACCTGGTGGGCGGCCTCCGCTACGTCCGCAGGCACCGCGTCCTCGGCCCGCTCATGGTGACCATCGCCCTCGGCGACCTCGGCTTCGTCGGCCCCCTCAACGTGGGCCTCACCCTGCTCGCGGACGAACGGGGCTGGGGCGCGTCCGGGATGGGCTGGGTGCTCGCGGGGTTCGGGACCGGCGCCGGAGTCGCCGCCCTGCTGCTGACCGTACGGGGACGCCTGCCGCACGCCGGGTACGTCGCCGCCGGCGCCATCATCCCCGGCGCGGCCGCGATCGCCGCCCTGGCCCACGCGCCCGCCCTCCCCGTGGCCGTCGGCACGGCGCTGCTCGTCGGCCTGCTCACGGGGCTCAGCGGCGCCATGTGCGGAGCCCTGCTGCAGACCCAGTCCGACCCCGCCTACCTGGGCCGGGTCACCGCCGTCGGCGGTATCGTCAGCCTGGGGATCGCGCCGCTGAGCATGCCCCTGTCCGCCGCCGCCATCGGCGTCTGGGGCACCGGCCCGGTCTTCGCCGTCAGCGCCGCCGTCTGCGGCCTCGGCGGGGTCGTCGCCCTGTGCGCGCCCGGCGTACGGCGGGCCGAGCTGCCGAAGTGAGCGACCCGGGGATCAGATCCCGAGCTGCTTCGTCTCCCGCAGCCTGGCGATCGCGTCCTTCTCGCCCTCCAGCTCCACCTTCGCGGCGTCCTGCCGGCCGTACGCGAACAGCAGCAGCTCGGACGGCTCGCCCGTGGCCGTCACCACCGGCGTACCCCGGTGGGCGACCGTCGTCTGGCCGTTCGGACGGCGCAGCACCAGGCCCGTCGGGATGCCCCGGCCCATCAGGCGGGCGGCGCGCTCCAGGCGGGACCACAGGGCGTCCTGGAAGACCGGGTCCAGCTCGCGCGGCGACCAGTCGGGCCGGGCGCGGCGGACGTCCTCGGTGTGGACGTAGAACTCGACCGTGTTCGCCGCCTCGTCGACCTGCTTGAGCTGGAAGGGGGAGAAGCGCGGGGGACCCGTGCGGATCAGCTGGAGCAGCTCCTCGTACGGCTTCGCGGTGTACTCCTCCATCACCCGGTCGAGGCGGGACGCCAGCTGCTTGATCATGCTGCCCCCGGCGGCGTCCGGCCGGCGCTCGCGCACCACCACGTGCGCGGCCAGGTCCCGGGTCCGCCAGCCGTCGCACAGGGTCGGGGAGTCCGGACCCGCCGTCTCCAACAGATCCGCGAGCAGAAGTCGTTCACGCTTGGCGAAAGTCGACATGGGGTCAGCCTACGGCGGCCGGCCGGGTCCGCCCAATGGACATCCCGGGGGCGTGTCGGGTCCGCGCGGCACAATGGGCGCATGACCAGCAGCTCCCCCACCAGCGGCGCCCCCGGGCGGCCCAGCCCGCTCGCACCGGAGATCGCCGACCGGCTCAAGCGCAGCGCCGACGGGCTCCTGCCCGCCATCGCCCAGCAGTACGACACCGGGGAGGTGCTGATGCTCGGCTGGATGGACGACGAGGCGCTGCACCGCACACTGACCACCGGACGCTGCACCTACTGGTCGCGCAGCCGCCGCGAGTACTGGGTCAAGGGGGACACCTCCGGACACTTCCAGTGGGTGAAGTCCGTGGCGCTGGACTGCGACGCCGACACCGTGCTGGTCAGGGTCGACCAGGTCGGCGCCGCCTGCCACACCGGCACCCGCACCTGCTTCGACACCGACGTACTCCTCGCCGAGGGGTCCGAGGTCGCCGGGGCCGACGCGCCCGGCGCGGATCAGTAGGGTCTGCCGCCATGGACGTCACGCATGACATGGACCTCGACACCTTCCGCAAGCTGGCCGCCGACCGCCGGGTGATCCCGGTCAGCCGCAAGCTCCTCGCCGACGGCGACACCCCGGTGGCGCTGTACCGCAAGCTCGCCGCCGAGCGCCCCGGCACCTTCCTGCTGGAGTCCGCGGAGAACGGACGATCCTGGTCCAGGTACTCCTTCGTCGGCGTCCGCAGCGCCGCCACCCTCACCGAGAAGGACGGGCAGGCCCACTGGCAGGGCACCCCGCCCGTCGGCGTCCCCACCGCGGGCGACCCGCTCGCCGCCCTGCGCGCCACCGTCGAGGCCCTGCACACCCCGCGCGACCTCGCCCACGACCTGGGCCTGCCGCCCTTCACCGGCGGCATGGTCGGCTACCTCGGCTACGACGTCGTGCGCCGCCTGGAGAAGGTCGGCCCGGGCGAGCGCGACGACCTGAAGCTGCCCGAGCTGACCATGCTGCTCACCAGCGACCTCGCCGTCATGGACCACTGGGAGGGCTCGGTCCTCCTGATCGCCAACGCGATCAACCACAACGACCTGGAGACCGGCGTCGACGAGGCCTACGCCGACGCGATCGCCCGCCTGGACGCCATGGAGTCCGACCTCACCCGCGCGGTCGCCCAGCCCCCGGCCGCGCTGCCGCCCTCCGAACTGCCCGAGTACACGGCGCTGTGGGGCGGCCCCGACTTCCAGGACGCCGTCGAGGACATCAAGGAGCGCATCCGCGCGGGCGAGGCCTTCCAGGTCGTGCCCTCCCAGCGCTTCGAGACGCCCTGCACGGCGAGCGCGCTCGACGTGTACCGGGTCCTGCGGGCCACCAACCCCTCCCCGTACATGTACCTGCTCCGCCTCGACGGCTTCGACGTCGTCGGCTCGTCCCCCGAGGCGCTGGTCAAGGTCGAGGACGGGCGCGCCATGGTGCACCCCATCGCCGGCACCCGCCCGCGCGGCGCCACCCCGCAGGAGGACCAGGCCCTGGCCGACGAGCTGCTCGCCGACCCCAAGGAGCGCGCCGAGCACCTGATGCTCGTCGACCTCGGCCGCAACGACCTCGGCCGCGTCTGCGAGCCCGGCTCCGTCGAGGTCGTCGACTTCATGTCCGTCGAGCGGTACTCGCACGTCATGCACATCGTCTCGACGGTCACCGGCCGGGTCGCCCCGGACCGCACCGCCTTCGACGTCCTCACCGCCTGCTTCCCGGCCGGCACCCTCTCCGGCGCGCCCAAGCCGCGCGCCCTTCAGATCATCGACGAACTCGAACCCTCCCGGCGCGGCCTGTACGGCGGCTGCGTCGGCTACCTCGACTTCGCCGGCGACTCCGACACCGCCATCGCCATCCGCACCGCCCTGCTGCGCGACGGCACCGCCTACGTCCAGGCGGGCGCGGGCGTCGTCGCGGACTCCGACCCGGTCGCCGAGGACACCGAGTGCCGCAACAAGGCGGCGGCGGTGCTCAGGGCCGTGCACACGGCCAACCGGCTGGCGCGACAGGGCCAACCGGACCCCGTGGTGGGGTGATTATCACGTACCCCATTTCGAACCCCGGGTGACGGAACGCCCGGGGTTCGGGTGATAGTGGAGTACGTGACAGCCGTTCCTCACCCCCGTAACCCAGCCGCAGGACCCGCCCGGGCCGGCCGCCGGAGCCTCGCCGTCGCCCTGCTGTGCGGCGCGCTCGGCGCGGCCGTCGCCCTGCTCGCCACCCGGCAGGAGTGGGCGGAGGGCACCGCGACCGTGGCCGGCGGCGCGTTCTCGCTGACCGCCAAGGGCAGCGACGTCACGGGCGTACCCGCGGCGCTCGCCATAGTCGGGCTCGCCGCGCTCGTCGCCGTCTTCGCCGTCCGCCGCGCCGGCCGCTTCGCCGTCGCCGCCGTGCTCGCGCTGAGCGGCGCCGGCACCGTCGCCGCGGCCCTGGCCGGCGCCTCCGACAGCTCCGCCCTCGACGACCAGGCGGCCAAGGCCGCCGGCGACACCTCGGCCACCGTCGACGCCCTCTCCCACACCGCCTGGCCGTACGTCGCGGCCGTCGGCGGCGCCCTGCTCCTGCTGGCCGGGCTGCTCGCGCTGCGCTACGGCCGCCTGTGGCCCGCGATGTCCGGCCGCTACGAGCGCGACGGCACCCCGCGCCCGCGCCGCGGACCGCAGACGGTCGACCCGGACCGCCCCGAGGACCTGTGGAAGGCCATCGACCGCGGCGAGGACCCCACCGGCGCCTGACCCGCGTCCGGGCCCGCGTTCACCCACCGGAGCACCCCCGCTCACGGCGCGTGCCGCCGTGCGCGACAATGGGCGCGAGCGTCCTGCTCAGACATGGCACACAGCAACGAGGAGCAAGCAATGGCGGGCAGCAGCCACGGTCACACCCCGGCCGCCTGGACCGGTGTCATCATCGCCTTCATCGGTTTCTGCATCGCGGGCATGTTCATGGTGGCGGCCCAGCCGTGGGGCTTCTGGGCCGGCATGGTGGTCGTGCTCCTCGGCGGTGTCGTCGGCTACATCATGAAGATGATGGGCCTCGGCCAGCCGAAGCAGACCCACCCCGTGCACCAGGTCAGCGGCGAGCACGCGCAGGCCGGCGCCAAGGGCTGACCGCAGCGGCGGTCACGGACCTCCTGAGGGGCGGATCGGCACACGGGTGCCGGGACCGCCCCTCGTGTGCGTGTTGGCCGGGCCCGCCCCTCGTGTGCGCGTGGGGGCCGCCCGGTGCAGAATGCGGGCGTGGACGTCGAGAGCGGGAAACCCAGCCGGACCGGCACCCCCCAGTACCGCGGCGCGGCCCTGCGCCTGGCCGTCCCCGCCGGGGTGCTCGCGGCCGTCGCCGGAGCCTTCGCCTACGTGGGGAGCGTGGACCCCTACGAGCCCGGCCACTACCCCGTCTGCCCCCTGCTGCGTTTCACCGGCGTCTACTGCCCCGGCTGCGGCGGCCTGCGCAGCGCCCACGCCTTCGTCCACGGCGACCTGACGGCCGCGCTGCACGCCAACGCGCCCGCCGTCCTCGCCTACCTGGGCTTCGCGGTCCTGTGGACCGTCTGGGTGGTCCGCGCGGCCCGGGGCCGCCCGGTGCGCGTCGACCTCGGACCGGTCCACCTGTGGACGCTGGGGACGTTGCTGCTGGTCTTCACCGTTGTCCGGAACCTGCCGTTCGGTGGCTGGCTGATCCCTTGATCATTTGATGGGCGTCCAGGTAGTGGGACCGGTGAAGGCCGGATGCGGGACCGGTGCCCGGCTGCGGATACCATCACAGTGACCACACGTTTTGCCGTCTGAAAGGGGGCCGCTCGCTGTGAGTGTGCTCGACGAGATCATCGACGGAGTCCGTGCCGACCTCGCGGAGCGGCAGGCGCGCGTCAGCCTCGACGAGCTCAAGGAGCGCGCGGCCGAGGCACGCCCCGCCAAGGACGGTGTGTCCGCACTGCGTGGCGACGGAGTCAAGGTCATCTGCGAGGTCAAGCGCTCCAGCCCGTCCAAGGGCGCGCTGGCGGCCATCGCCGACCCGGCCGGGCTCGCCGCCGACTACGAGGCGGGCGGCGCCGCCGTCATCTCCGTCCTCACCGAGGAGCGCCGCTTCGGCGGCTCGCTGGCCGACCTGGACTCGGTCCGCGCACGCGTGGACATCCCCGTGCTGCGCAAGGACTTCATCGTCACCTCGTACCAGCTGTGGGAGGCCCGCGCGCACGGCGCCGACCTCGTGCTGCTGATCGTCGCGGCCCTCGAACAGCCGGCCCTGGAGTCGCTGATCGAGCGTGCCGAGTCCATCGGACTCACCCCGCTGGTCGAGGTGCACGACGAGGACGAGGTCGAGCGCGCCGTGGACGCGGGCGCCAAGGTCATCGGCGTCAACGCGCGCAACCTCAAGACGCTCGAGGTCGACCGCGGCACGTTCGAGCGGGTCGCCCCGGAGATCCCCGCGCACATCGTCAAGGTCGCCGAGTCCGGCGTCCGCGGCCCGCACGACCTCATCGCCTACGCCAACGAGGGCGCCGACGCCGTCCTGGTCGGCGAGTCCCTGGTCACCGGCCGCGACCCGAAGACCGCGGTCTCCGACCTGGTGGCGGCCGGCGAACACCCGGCACTGCGCCACGGCCGGGGCTGACACCCCGGTAGGCTGACAGCGATGACACCCGTACTCATTCCGGCCCCCCGGGACCCGTACGCCCGCCTCGCGCGCGGCTGCCGGCCCCGAGGCTGCCGCGCGCCCGCACGCAGGGTGCATGGCCGCCGGGTGCGGTACGTCATCGGAGACGAGCCCGGGCAGGTAAACGGACAGCGATGGCAACGCCCCGTTTTTTAGGGGCGCGGGGAACTGCGCGACCAGCCACCGATGGCCGGCAGCCGACAAGAGGTCCCCGCCCCCACGGCGATTAGTCCCCACCAGACACTCACCGTGAGGTACCCGCATGCCCAGCACCTTCTTCATCCCCGACCCGGAGGGTCGAACCCCCAGCCCCGAGGGCTACTTCGGGGCGTACGGCGGCAAGTTCATCCCCGAGGCCCTCGTCGCAGCCGTCGACGAGGTCGCCGTCGAGTACGACAAGGCCAAGTCCGACCCGGAGTTCGCCCGCGAGCTGGACGACCTTCTCGTCCACTACACCGGCCGCCCGTCCTCCCTCACCGAGGTCCCCCGCTTCGCCGCCGAAGCCGGCGGAGCCAGGATCTTCCTCAAGCGCGAGGACCTGAACCACACCGGCTCGCACAAGATCAACAACGTGCTCGGCCAGGCCCTGCTCACCAAGCGCATGGGCAAGACCCGCGTCATCGCCGAGACCGGCGCGGGCCAGCACGGCGTGGCGACGGCGACGGCCTGCGCCCTCTTCGGCCTCGACTGCACCATCTACATGGGCGAGATCGACACCCGCCGCCAGGCCCTCAACGTGGCCCGCATGCGCATGCTCGGCGCCGAGGTCGTCGCCGTGAAGTCCGGCAGCCGCACGCTGAAGGACGCGATCAACGAGGCGTTCCGCGACTGGGTCGCCAACGTCGACCGCACCCACTACCTGTTCGGCACCGTCGCGGGTCCCCACCCCTTCCCGGCGATGGTCCGCGACTTCCACCGCGTCATCGGCGTCGAGGCCCGCCGCCAGCTCCTGGAGCAGGCCGGACGTCTCCCCGACGCCGCGATCGCCTGCGTCGGCGGCGGCTCCAACGCCATCGGCCTCTTCCACGCCTTCATCCCCGACGCGGACGTCCGCCTCATCGGCTGCGAGCCCGCCGGGCACGGCGTGGAGACCGGCGAGCACGCGGCCACCCTGACCGCGGGCGAGCCCGGCATCCTGCACGGCTCCCGGTCCTACGTCCTCCAGGACGAGGAGGGCCAGATCACCGAGCCGTACTCCATCTCGGCCGGCCTGGACTACCCCGGCATCGGCCCCGAGCACGCCCACCTCAAGGACTCCGGCCGCGGCGAGTACCGCGCGGTCACCGACGACGCCGCCATGCAGGCGCTGCGCCTGCTGTCGCGCACCGAGGGCATCATCCCGGCCATCGAGAGCGCCCACGCGCTGGCCGGCGCCCTGGAGGTCGGCAAGGAGCTGGGCAAGGACGGGCTGATCGTGGTCAACCTGTCCGGCCGCGGCGACAAGGACATGGACACCGCCGCCCGCTACTTCGGGCTGTACGACACCGACGCCGAGGTCACCGAGGACGCCGCCGGCACCGCCGAGATTCAGGGGGACGCCAAGTGAGCGGGAACGTGCAGCTGCTGAACGACACCCTCGCCGCGGCGAAGTCCGAGGGCCGCGCCGCCCTGATCGCCTACCTCCCGGCCGGGTTCCCGACCGTGGACGGCGGGATCGCGGCGATCAAGGCCGCCCTCGACGGCGGCGCCGACGTCGTCGAGGTGGGCCTGCCGCACAGCGACCCGGTGCTCGACGGCCCGGTGATCCAGACCGCCGACGACATCGCCCTGCGCGGCGGCCTGAAGATCGCCGACGTGATGCGCACGGTCCGCGAGGCGCACGAGGCCACGGGCAAGCCGATCCTCGTCATGACGTACTGGAACCCCATCGACCGCTACGGCGTGGAGCGCTTCACCGCCGAGCTGGCCGAGGCGGGCGGCGCCGGGTGCATCCTGCCCGACCTGCCCGTCCAGGAGTCGGCGCTGTGGCGGGAGCACGCCGACAAGCACGGGCTCGCCACGGTCTTCGTGGTCGCGCCCAGCAGCAAGGACGCGCGCCTCGCCGAGATCACCGCGGCCGGCAGCGGCTTCGTCTACGCCGCCTCCCTCATGGGCGTCACCGGCACCCGCGAGTCGGTCGGCGCGCAGGCCGAGGACCTGGTGCGGCGCACCCGCGCCACCACCGCCACCCCGGTCTGCGTCGGCCTCGGCGTCTCCAACGCCGCCCAGGCCGCCGAGGTCGCCCGCTTCGCCGACGGTGTGATCGTCGGCTCCGCCTTCGTCAAGCGGATGCTGGACGCGCCCGACGACGCGGCCGGCGTCGAGGGCGTCCGCGCGCTCGCCGCCGACCTGGCGAAGGGCGTGCGCGGACAGGCGTGACCGTCGCCGTCCGACGGACGGGCACATGACAGGGGTCCCTCGTACGAGTGGACCTGGGACCGGGGAGGCGCGCTGCGCCTCCCCGGTTCGTTCTGCGGGGTGTGAGCGAGAAGAACCGACAGGGAAAGCGCGGCGCCCGCGAGAAGCTGGCGGCCGAGCGCGAGAAGCAGAAGTCCAGGGACAAGCGCCGCCGTGCGCTGATCGTCGGCGCGAGCGTGGTCTGCGTCCTGGGCCTGGCGGCGGTGATCGGCGTGGTCGCCGCGAACGCGGGCAAGGACGACGGCAGCGAGTCGAGCGGTCCGATCGTGGCGCCCTCGGGCGCGCAGGGCAAGGACGGCCTCGCGATCCCCGTCGGCAAGGAGAGCGCCAAGTCCACGCTCGTCGTCTGGGAGGACTTCCGCTGCCCGGCCTGCAAGGCCTTCGAGCTGGCGTACCGCGACACCGTTCACGAGCTGACCGACGCCGGGCAGCTCAAGGTCGAGTACCACCTGGCGACCATCATCGACGGCAACATGGGCGGCACCGGCTCCCGCAAGGCGGCCAACGCCGCCGCCTGCGCCCAGGACGCCGGGGAGTTCCCCGCGTACCACGACGTGCTGTACGACAACCAGCCGCCGGAGACCGACGACGCCTTCGCCGACGAGGGCAAGCTGCTCGACCTGGCGGGCAAGGTCGACGGCCTGGACACCGCCCTCTTCCAGGAGTGCGTGAAGGACGGCAAGCACGACAGCTGGGTGGAGAAGTCCAACAAGGCCTTCCAGGAAGGCGGCTTCAGCGGCACCCCGACGGTGCTCCTGGACGGCAAGAACATCTACCAGGACCGCTCCATGACCCCGGCCAAGCTGAAGCAGATGGTGGAGGACGCCAACAAGTAGCGCGCCCGCTCGTTACGGACCCGTAGCCGGGCTGCTCGCCGCGCTCCCCGTCCGACACGGTAGCGTCGACCCTGCCATGGAACTTGCCTTCATTCCCAGCCCGTCGCGCGGGGTGCTGTACCTCGGACCCATCCCGCTGCGCGGCTACGCGTTCTGCATCATCATCGGCGTCTTCGTTGCCGTCTGGCTCGGCAACAAGCGCTGGATCGCCCGGGGCGGGCGGTCCGGCACGGTGGCCGACATCGCGGTCTGGGCCGTTCCCTTCGGCCTGGTCGGCGGACGCCTCTACCACGTGATCACGGACTACCAGCTGTACTTCAGCGAGGGCCGTGACTGGGTCGACGCCTTCAAGGTCTGGGAGGGCGGACTCGGCATCTGGGGCGCGATCGCGTTCGGCGCGGTGGGTGCCTGGATCGGTGCCCGGCGCCGGGGTGTCCCGATGCCGGCGTACGCCGACGCCGTCGCCCCCGGCATCGCCCTCGCGCAGGCCATCGGCCGCTGGGGCAACTGGTTCAACCAGGAGCTGTACGGCAAGCCGACCGACCTGCCGTGGGCCGTGGAGATCACCTCGACGGCCGACGGACGGCTGCCGGGCACGTACCACCCGACGTTCCTGTACGAGTCGCTGTGGTGCATCGGTGTCGCGCTGCTCGTCATCTGGGCCGACCGCCGCTTCAGGCTCGGCCACGGGCGGGCCTTCGCCCTGTACGTGGCGGCGTACTGCGCGGGCCGGTTCTGGACCGAGTACCTGCGCGTCGACGACGCCCACCACATCTTCGGCCTGCGCCTGAACAACTGGACCGCGCTCTTCGTCTTCCTGCTGGCCGTGCTGTACATGGTGCTCTCGGCGCGGATGCGGCCGGGCCGGGAGGCCGTGGTGGAGCCGGGCGCCGAGTCCGCCGACGGCGACGCCGGGCCCGAGGGGGAGAAGGACGCGAAGACGGACGCGAAGGAGGACGCGGGGACGGCCTCCGCGGACAGCGCGGCCGACGGCCCGGACACCGCGGGCTCCGAGGAGGCTCCGGGGCAGACCGACGTCCCCGAGGCCGCCAAGGCCCCCGGGGACGCGGACGACGCGGCGGCGGACGCGGGGGACGAGAAGGACGCCGACGGCGTGAAGAACGGGGCCGACTCCGCCAAGAAGGGCTGACCCCGCCCGCCGTACACGCCGCCGAGGGCGCCCGGGACTTCCCCGGGCGCCCTCGGCGTGTGCGGAGTGGGGGCGTTCAGGACAGGGTGGGCCGCCGGGCCAGCGACAGGGTGCGCCGGGCCGTCGCCACCACCGCCGCGTCGATGAACCGGCCGTCCGGCAGTGCCTGCGCGCCCGGCTGCACCGTGGCCGCCTTCACGATGGTCTCCGCCTCCTCCAGCTCCCGCTCGGTCGGCAGGTACGCCCGCTCGATGATCGGCAGCTGGCGGGGGTGGATCGCGGCCCGCCCCAGGAACCCCAGGGCGCGGCCGTGGGCGCAGGACGCGGCCAGGCCCTCCAGGTCCCGGGTGTCGGGATGCACCGTCTGGGACGGCGGAGCGAGCCCCGCCGCCCGCGCGGCCACGACCACGCGCGAGCGCGACCAGTCCAGGCCGGTGTCCCCGCGCACCCCCAGATCGGCCCGGAGGTCCGCCTCCCCGAGGGCGATGCCGCGCAGCGCCGGATGGGCGGCGGCGATCCCGTACGCCCGCTCGACGCCGAGGGCCGTCTCCAGCAGCGCGTACAGCGGCGACCCGCCGACGGCCGACGCGACCTCGGTGACCTGTTCCGGCGCCGTCACCTTGGGTAGCCGCAGCCCGGACAGGCCGGGCAGCGCGGCCAGCGCCGCCAGGTCCGCGGCGGCGAGCGGACCGTCCAGGGCGTTGACGCGGACGTGCACCGGCACCGGCTGCGGCGCGGTGAGCAGCTCGGCCGTGGCGTCGCGGGCGTACTCCTTGCGGTCGGCGGCGACCGCGTCCTCCAGGTCGACCACCACCACGTCGGCACCGGCGGCCAGCGCCTTGGCCACCACCCGGGGCCGGTCCCCCGGCACGTACAGCCAGGTCAGCGGGGGAGCGGACGTGGATACGGTCAGGGGTGCGGTCATACGACGCCCTCCTCGCGCAGCTCCTTGACGTCCGCCGGGGTGAGTCCGAGCCCGGTCAGCACCTCCTCGGTGTCCGCGCCGTGCGGGCGGCCCGCCCAGCGGATCGCGCCCGGGGTGGCGGAGAGCCGGAAGAGGACGTTCTGCATGCGCAGCGGGCCCAGCTCCGGATCGTCGACCGTGGTGACGGTGTCGAGGGCCTGGTACTGCGGGTCGGCCATCACGTCCCGCACGTCCTGGACCGGCGCGACGGCCGCCTCGGCCTTCTCGAACGCGGCGAGCACGTCCGCGCGGGAGTGCCGGGCGATCCAGTCCCCGACCGCCGCGTCCAGCACGTCGGTGTGCCGGGCCCGGTCGGCGCCCGTCGCGAACCAGGGCTCGTCGATCAGCTCCGGGCGGCCCACCAGCCGCATCACCCGCTCGGCGACCGACTGGGCCGAGGTGGAGACGGCGACCCAGGTGCCGTCGGCGGTGCGGTAGGTGTTGCGCGGGGCGTTGTTCTGCGAGCGGTTGCCGGTGCGCGGCTGGACGTGGCCGAGCTGGTCGTACCAGAGGGGCTGCGGGCCGAGCACGGTGAGGATCGGCTCGATGATCGCCATGTCGACGACCTGGCCCTCGCCGGTGCGCTCCCGGGCGGCCAGCGCCGTCATCACGGCGTACGCCGTCGCCAGCGCCGCGATCGAGTCGGCGAGGCCGAACGGCGGCAGCGTCGGCGGCGCGTCCGGCTCGCCGGTCATCGCCGCGAAGCCGCTCATGGCCTCGGCGAGGGTGCCGAAGCCGGGGCGGCGCGCGTACGGGCCGAACTGGCCGAAGCCGGTGACCCGGGTGAGGACGAGGCGCGGATTGACGGCGGACAGCTCGTCCCAGCCCAGGTCCCACTTCTCCAGGGTGCCCGGCCGGAAGTTCTCGACGACGACGTCGGCGGTGGCCGCGAGCCGGAGCAGGGTGGCGCGCCCGGCGGGCTTCGACAGGTCCAGGGTGATCGTGTGCTTGTTGCGGCCCAGCAGCTTCCACCACAGGCCGACCCCGTCCTTCGACGGGCCGTGCCCCCGGGAGGGGTCGGGCCGGGTGGGGTGCTCGACCTTGATCACCTCGGCGCCGAAGTCGCCGAGCATGGTGGCGGCCAGCGGCCCCGCGAAGAGGGTGGCGAGGTCGAGGACCCGCAGGCCGGTGAGCGGGGCGGCGGAGGGAGCGGGGACGGCGGTCGCGGAGGCCGCGGAGGTCACGGTGGGCTCGGGCATGGGCGGGTGGCCTCCCGGTGGGTGAGGTGGGCGAGGGTGTCGAAGCCGGTGCCGTCGAAGCCGCCGACGGAGGTGGCCAGGCGGTTCTTCAGCGGGGCCGTCCAGCGCTCGGGCAGCGCGGCGGCGGAACCGGCGAGCAGTCCGACGACGCCGCCGACGGTGGCGCCGTTGGAGTCGGTGTCCCAGCCGCCGGAGACGACGCGGGAGACCGAGCCGGTGAAGTCGCCGTCCCCGTGGGTGAGCGCGGCGGCGATCAGGGCGGTGTTGGGAACGGCGTGCACCCAGTGGTGCGCGGGCGAGTGCACGGCGTGGAGTTCGTCCACGACCGTGTCGAAGTCGGCGTGCGCGCCCGCGAGCCGCACGGCGTGCCGGACGGCCCCGGCGAGCCGGGAGCCGGGCGGTACGACCGCGAGGCCGGCGCGCAGACAGGCGTGGACGTCGGGGGCGTCGGCGGGGGCCGCGGCGGCGACGACGGCCGCCGCGAACATCGCCGCGTAGACGCCGTTGGCGGTGTGGCTGAGGGCCGCGTCGCGGTGGGCCTGTCCGGCGGCGGCGGCCGGGTCGCCGGGGTTGGTCCAGCCGTGCAGGTCGGCGCGGATCAGGGCGCCGATCCACTCGCGGAACGGGTTGCGGTGGCGGGCGGTGTCCGGGGGCTCGAGCCCGGTGAGGAGGTTGCGGAGGGCGACGCGCTCGGCGGTGAAGGTGCGGCCGGGCGGGAGTTCGTCGAGCCAGACGCGGGCCACGTCGTCGGTGGTGAAGGCCCTGCCGTGGCGCCGGAGCAGCAGGAGGTTGAGCAGCGGGTAGTTCAGGTCGTCGTCCTCCGGCATGCCGTCGATGTTCTCGGCGAGGGAGGTGGACGCGGAGCGGCGGTTCCAGGGGTACGCGGCCAGCAGGTCGCGGGGGACGCCGCGGGCGGTGAAGTACGTGGCCGGGGGCCAGTTGCCGGTGGCCCGGCCGAGGAGGCGGATACCGGTCAGGGGCAGCTTCTCGACGGGCTTGCCGAGGAGGCAGCCGACGGCGCGGCCGAGCCAGGCGGCCTCCAGCCGGGCGGCGGACGAGGACACGGAGGCGGCGGGGCGCGGGGACGGCCAGTCGGGGCACAGCGCTCTGATCCGGCCCAGGTCCGTCGGCTCGGCGTCCGCCGCCGGGGACGGCAGACGGGAGAGTTCGTCCAGGAGATCCTCCGCCAGGCGACGGAGGCGGGGGGAGACGGGCCGGGGCCGGGCGGAGGCACCGGCCCGGGACGGGGCCTCGGTGCCGCCCGCCGCCCGCCAGCGGGCCGCGACCGCCGACGCGTCGCGGCCGTCCAGCCGCGCCTGGCGCAGCTCGTGGCCGACCAGGTCCTCGGGCTGGACCCAGGTCAGCCGGAGCATCCCGCGCCCCCGATCTCCGCGAACGCCTCCTCGTGGGCGCGGCGGCGCCGTACGTCGCGCGCGAAGACCTCCCGCGCGACGGCGGTGAGCGTCGCCGCCGGTTCCCACAGGTCCAGGCGGCTCGCCTCCGCGACGGTCTTGGCCCAGTCCTCGGGCACCGGCGAGCCCAGCGCCCCGGCCAGCGCGCCCGCCATCGTGGCGATGGAGTCGCAGTCGCGGCCGTAGTTGACCGCGCCGAGGACCGCGTGCCGGAAGTCGCCGCCGGAGACGAGCAGCATGCCGAGGGCGACGGGCAGCTCCTCGATCGCGTGCAGGCGCGAGGGGCGGCGGGCACCGAGGGAGGGTGCGCGGTAGTCGGGACCCACGGTGTCGAACGGGGCGACCGCCGCCCGCAGCGGTGCGAGCGCCGACTCGAAGTCCGAGTGGCGGGCGGCCACGTCGCACACCGCCTCGATCGCGGCCCGGGTGCCGTCCTTGGCCAGGGACAGACAGGCGGTGATCACCGAGTCCGGGGTCGCGCCGGGCACGCACGCCGCGGCCACCGCCGCCGCGAAGACACCGGCCGCCTCACGGCCGTACGACGACTGGTGCGCGCCCGCGACGTCCAGGGCCTCGGCGTAGGCGGCCGCCGGGTGTGCCGCGTTGACCAGGCCGACCGGGGCCATGTACATCGCGGCACCGCAGTTGACGATGTTGCCGGCGCCGGCCTCGCGCGGGTCCACGTGGCCGTAGTGGATCCGCGCGACCAGCCACTTCTCGGCGAGGAAGATCCGCTGGAGCGGAAGCGCCTCGGCCTCCAGCTCCGGGATCCAGCGCGGGTGGGTGATCAGGTCGGGGACCAGGTGCTCGGCGACCGCGTATGCGTCGAGGTGGTCGCGGACCGTGCCGTAGACCCGGACCAGCGCGTGGGTCATCAAGGTGTCGTCGGTGACGTGGCCGTCGCCCTTGTGGTACGGCGCGACGGGGCGGGCGGTGCGCCAGGCGTCGCCGTTCCAGGGGCCGACGACGCCGTGGACGCGGCCGCCGTGGCGTTCGAGGATCTGCTCGGGGGAGTAGCCCTCGACGGGGCCGCCGAGCGCGTCGCCGACGGCCGCGCCGACGAGGGCGCCGGTGACGCGTTCCTCGAGGGGCGCGGTGTTCGGGGTGCTGGGGGCCATGGGTGTCATGGGGGTCATTGGGTGCCTCGTCCTTCCGGTCGGGACGGTTGCGTGGCGTGCAGGAGAGCGGCGAGTTCGACCAGGTCGGTGCCGGTGAGCCGGGGCAGTACGCAGCCGGGCAGGGTGCGGCAGGCGTCCCGCCAGGACGCGGGGACCGACGTGCCGCCGCCGAGCGCGCCGGTGAGGGCGCCGGCCAGCGCGGGGGCGGAGTCCGCGACCCGGGACAGGCACGCCGCGGCCGGTACCGCCTCGGCGATGCGGCCACCGGCGGCGTCGGCCAGGGCGAGGGCGACCGGGACGGTCTCGGCGGCGGCGATGCCGTAGCTGTAGACGTGGTCGACGATGCGGTGCTCGAGGAGCGGGACCAGGGCGAAGGTGCTCTCGGCGTCCGCCGCGAGGGCCAGGGCCTGGCGGGCGTTGCGGCCGATCTCCGTCGCCTCGGGGAGTTCGGCGAGCGCGGCCGCCACACAGGCGTCCACGTCGGCGCCGTCCAGCGCGCGGGACAGCGCCGCCGCCATCGCCCGGGCGCCGTGCACGCCGTCCCCGTCCTGGGTGTAGCGGGCGTCGAACTCCGCGAGGTCGGCGGCGGCGTGCGGGTCGCCGGGGTGGGCGACGGCGAGGACGCAGGCCCGTACGCAGGCGGCGTCGTCGAAGTAGTGCGGGTTGTCGTGGCCGGTGGCGGGCGGGCGCAGTCCTGCGGCGAGGTTGCCGAGCCCGGCGCGCACCGAGATGCGGGCGCGCAGCGGCAGCACCGCCGACTCGACCTCGGGGGCGCGGTCGGCCGCCGCGGCGACCTCGCTGGCGACGGCGTTCCACGTCAGGTCGATCGCGGCGCGCATCCGGCGGTCTCGGCTCAGGTCCCCCAGCAGACTGTCGTCCCCGGCCCGCAGCACCGCCTCCGCCGCGAACGCCGCCCACTCGGCGTCGTCCGAGGGGCCGAGGCGCAGCGGCTCCGGGGGCTGGTTCAGGGCGATGGGGACGGGGAGAGTGGTGGTGGCGTTCCGCTCGGCGAACGTGTCCAGCTCGCGGGTGAGCCGCCGCGTCCACTCCGGCATCCGGGCGGCCCGGTGCCGGGCGGCGGGCCAGCCGGCGGCGTCTCCCGCGGCGAGCCCGAGGAGGAGCCCCTCGACGCGGTCGCCGAGCGGTACCGCACGGGACGCCGCGGCCGTCCCCGGCCGGTGACCGTTCCCGGCGGGTGCGTCCCTCTCCGGCCCCCCGGGCGCCTCGACGTACGCCGTGACGCCCGACGCCTCGGCCCCGCCCCGCGCCCTGCTCACGGCCCCACCTCGGCCGTCGCGCCGGCGTCCGCGCCGGGCGGGTGCGCACCCGGGCCGGGCGGAGGGCGGGTGCCGGCGGGTGCGGTGCGGCCGGGCGGGAGCGCGACGCCGGCCGGCTCGTCCGGTACGGGAGGCGGACCTGCCTCCTGGCCCCGCGTCCCCCGCGCCGGTTCCTGGACCGGCGCCCCGCCTGCTCCCCGCTCCGTGCCGGACGGCGCCGGTTCGGGGCGGTGGGGCGCCGGGTTCGTGCCCGGTGGTGCCGGTTTCGTGTGCGGCGGGGTCCGTAGCGCACCCAGCGGCAACGGAAGGGTTTCCGCGTCCGGCCGCATCTGCTCCGTGCCGGACGGCATCCGCTCGGGGCGGTGGGGCGCCCGTCCGGGGTGGTGGGGCGCCGCTTCCGCGCTCGGTGGTGCCCCGGGCGGCACCCGCCTCTCGCCGGGCGGCACCCGCTCCTCGCCGGGCGGCACCCGCTCCTCGCCGGGCGGCACCCGCTCCTCGCCGGGCGGCACCCGCTCCTCGCCGGGCGGCACCCGCTCCTCGCCGGGCGGCACCCGCTCCTCGCTGGACGGCACCCGCTCCTCGCCGGGCGGCACCCGCTCCTCGCTGGACGGCACCCGCTCCTCGCCGGGCGGCACCCGCTCCTCGCTGGACGGCACCCGCTCCTCGCCGGGCGGCACCCGCTCCTCGCTGGACGGCACCCGCTCCTCGCCGGGCGGCACCCGCCTCTCGCCGGGCGGCACCCGCTCCTCGCCGGACGGCACCCGCTCCGGGGCGTGGGGCACCCGCTCCGGGCCGTGGGGCACTGGCTCCGTGCCCCGGAGTGCTGGCTCCGGGCCGTGGGGTGCGCGCTCCGGGTACCGGGGCGCCCGTTCCGCGCCCCCCGGTGCTCGCGTCGCGTCCGGCGGTGCCTGGCGTGCCGCACGGGTCAGCAGGTCCGCGACCTCCAGGACGTGGTGGCCGGCCATCGTCGGCAGGCAGGTGCCGCGGACCGGGCCGATGGCGGCGGCCCAGTCGGGCGGGATGGCGTGGACGCCCCCGGTCGCCCCCGCCAGGGCACCGGCCACCGCGGCGGTGGTGTCGGCGTCGCGGCCCATGTTGACGGCCGTCAGGACGGCGTCCGTGAAGTCGCCGTCGGCCGCCGCGTACGCCCCGAAGGCGAGGGCGACGGCCTCGGGCGCCAGGTCGGTCCACGGGTAGCCGCCGATGACCACCGCGGAGCGCACCGCGCGTTCGCCGCGGTGGGCCGCCGTCATCGCGCGGCGCAGGCAGCGCGCCGTCCAGGAGTCGTCCGGGACGACGGCCAGCGCGGAGGCCACCACCGCGACGGTGGACGCCCCGGCCATCGCCGCCGCGACACCCGCCGCCACCGCCTGGCCGCCGTAGATGCCCTCGCCCTCGTGGCTGACCGAGCCGTCGATCGCCGCCAGCCGGGCCGCCTCCGCGGGCCGTCCGGCCGCGAACACGCCGTGCGGCGCGGCCCGCATCGCGAGCCCGTCGCTCCAGGCGTGCCGGTGCTGGGCGGAGATCGGCGCGGCCAGACCCCGGCGCAGGTTCTCCAGGGTGCCGCGCTCGCTGAAGCCCGCGCCCCGGAACGGGCCCTCCTCCCGGTCCGCGATCCACTCGTGCCAGGCCGTCTCCACGTGGGCCTGGGTGAGTCCGGCCCCGTGGCGGGCCAGCAGCAGGCCCGAGAAGATCGCGTACTCGGTGTCGTCGGTACCGGCGGGCCGGTCGGCCACGTACCCCGTGATGCGGCCCCAGCGGGCGCGGATCTCGGAGGGCTTCATGTTCTCGGCCGGTGCCCCGAGGGCGTCCCCGACGGCCAGCCCGAGCAGCGCGCCCCGGGCCCGGTCGCGGAGCCCGACGGCGCCCTGGGACGCGGGGACCGGGGGAATGCAGGCGGTGGATGCCATGCGGCCTCTCCTCTCCCTCGGCACATCTGTCCCCGGTGCGGTGCGCACCGCAGCCGAACCGGGGCCGGTGTCACCCGGTCGACATGTGAGCGGACAAGATCACGGATGAGTGTGGGGAGGTAAAACCGCAGGTAAGCCCAGCCTTTCCTTGCTGGCAGGACGGAAATGATCGGCGTAGATTGGGTGTTGTTAAAAAGTGGAATGAGTCCAAACTAGCTTCCCCGGGGGAACCCTCATGGCGATCATCGAGACCGAGGCGGCGCTGCACGAGGCGCACCGCGACAACCACACCCACCGCGACGTGAACGGCGGCTGGCTGCGCCCCGCAGTCTTCGGCGCGATGGACGGACTGGTCTCCAACCTGGCCCTGATGACCGGTGTCGCCGGCGGCACGGCGAGCCAGCAGACCGTGGTGATCAGTGGCCTCGCGGGGCTGGCCGCCGGTGCCTTCTCGATGGCCGCCGGCGAGTACACCTCCGTCGCCTCCCAGCGCGAGCTGGTCGAGGCCGAGCTGGACGTGGAGCGCCGCGAGCTGCGCAAGCACCCGGCGGACGAGGAGGCGGAGCTGGCCGCGCTCTACGAGGCGCGCGGCGTCGAGCCGGAGCTGGCCCGCGAGGTGGCCCGCCAGCTGTCCAGCGACCCCGAGCAGGCCCTGGAGATACACGCCCGCGAGGAGCTGGGCATCGACCCCTCCGACCTGCCCTCGCCGACCGTGGCGGCCGTGTCCTCGTTCGGGTCCTTCGCGCTGGGCGCCCTGCTCCCCGTGCTGCCCTTCCTGCTCGGCGCCAGTGCCCTGTGGCCCGCGGTGCTGCTCGCCCTGGCCGGGCTGTTCCTGTGCGGCGCGGTGGTCGCCAAGGTCACGGCCCGTAGCTGGTGGTACAGCGGCCTGCGGCAGCTCGCCCTCGGCGGGGCGGCGGCCGGTGTGACGTATCTCCTGGGCAGCCTGTTCGGAACGGCCGTAGGATAGCCCGGCTCGAACTTATGCGAGGGGCTGCATAAGTAGTCGCCGCACGCGGCCGCTGCCCGCAGCCCCGCCCGTAGCCGTTACTCGCTGGTTTCGAGTGCTTAATCTCCGGGCATGAGCCGTAAGCGCTGTGGGCAATGAAGCCTGTCGCGCATCGGCGGAGTGGGCGACGACGCTCCCTCCGCCCCCTCCGGCCGACGGACATCGATCTGTCCGCGTCGGTCTCCATAGCCTCCACCACGGGTGCGGAACCCCCACCGCGACCCTTCGGTGTCCGCATGTTGGAACGGATTGTCCCGTTTACCGAGAACCAATCCATCATGTAACCTGCACCAAATTTTTCAGCCACTGATGCACCCACGCAGAGGGCCAACGTCGTCCCTCGGCACTTGCCACATGCCAGATGACGACGACGGGAGAGCCGATGCGTACGCCGCGCCAGCCGTCCCAGCACTCCGCGAATGGCCAGAACTGGTCCTTCATGGATGCTCGCCCTGCCGCGCAGGGTATGTACGACCCCCGCAACGAACACGACGCGTGCGGCGTCGGTTTCGTCGCCACCCTCACCGGCGAGGCGTCCCACACCCTGGTCGACCAGGCACTCACCGTGCTGCGCAACCTGGAGCACCGCGGCGCCACCGGCTCCGAGCCCGACTCGGGCGACGGCGCCGGCATCCTCTCCCAGGTGCCGGACGCCTTCTTCCGCGAGGTCGCCGGATTCGACCTGCCCGAGGCCGGGTCGTACGCCGTCGGCATCGCCTTCCTGCCGGTCGACGGCACCGACGAGGCCGTCGCCCGCATCGAGGCCGTCGCCGGCGAGGAGGGCCTCACCGTCCTCGGCTGGCGCGAGGTCCCGGTCGCCCCGCAGATGCTCGGTGCCACCGCCCGCTCCACGATGCCGGTCTTCCGCCAGATCTTCGTGACCGACGGCGCCTCGCAGGGCATCGCCCTGGACCGCCACGCCTTCGCGCTGCGCAAGCGCGCCGAGCGCGAGGCCGGTGTCTACTTCCCGTCGCTGTCCGCGCGGACCATCGTCTACAAGGGCATGCTGACCACCGGCCAGCTGGAGCCGTTCTTCCCGGACCTGTCCGACCGCCGCTTCGCCTCCGCGATCGCGCTCGTGCACTCCCGGTTCTCCACCAACACCTTCCCGGCCTGGCCGCTGGCCCACCCGTACCGCTTCGTCGCGCACAACGGCGAGATCAACACGGTCAAGGGCAACCGCAACTGGATGCGCGCCCGCGAGTCCCAGCTCGCCTCGGACGTCTTCGGATCCTCCTCCGACCTGGACCGGCTCTTCCCGATCTGCACGCCGGACGCCTCCGACTCCGCCTCCTTCGACGAGGTCCTGGAGCTGCTGCACCTGGGCGGGCGGTCGCTGCCGCACTCGGTGCTGATGATGATCCCGGAGGCGTGGGAGAACCACGACTCCATGGATCCGACCCGGCGCGCCTTCTACCAGTTCCACTCCACGATGATGGAGCCCTGGGACGGCCCCGCCTGCGTCACCTTCACCGACGGCACCCAGGTCGGCGCCGTGCTCGACCGCAACGGTCTGCGCCCCGGCCGCTACTGGGTCACCGACGACGGCCTCGTCGTCCTCGGCTCCGAGGTCGGCGTCCTCGACATCGACCCCGCCAAGGTCGTCCGCAAGGGCCGCCTCCAGCCCGGCCGCATGTTCCTCGTGGACACCGCCGAGCACCGCATCATCGAGGACGACGAGATCAAGGCCCAGCTCGCCGCCGAGCAGCCGTACGCCGAATGGATGGAAGCCGGCGAGATCGAGCTGTCCGACCTGCCCGAGCGCGAGCACATCGTGCACACCCACGCCTCGGTCACCCGCCGCCAGCAGACCTTCGGGTACACCGAGGAGGAGCTGCGCGTCATCCTCGCGCCGATGGCCAAGGCCGGCGCCGAGCCGATCGGCTCCATGGGCACCGACTCGCCCATCGCCGCGCTCTCCGAGCGCCCCCGGCTGCTCTTCGACTACTTCACCCAGCTCTTCGCCCAGGTCACCAACCCGCCGCTGGACGCCATCCGCGAGGAACTGGTCACCTCCCTGCGCTCCTCACTGGGCCCCCAGGGCAACCTGCTCGACCCGACGGCCGCCTCGTGCCGCAGCGTCCTGCTGCCCTTCCCGGTGATCGACAACGACGAGCTGGCCAAGCTCATCCACATCAACGCCGACGGCGACATGCCCGGCTTCAAGGCCGCGACCCTCTCCGGGCTCTACCGGGTGCACGGCGGCGGCGACGCGCTGGCCGCGCGCATCGAGGAGATCTGCGCCGAGGCCGACGCCGCCATCGAGAACGGCGCCCGGCTGATCGTCCTGTCCGACCGCCACTCGGACGCCGAGCACGCACCGATCCCGTCGCTGCTGCTCACCTCCGCCGTCCACCACCACCTCATCCGCACCAAGCAGCGCACCGAGGTGGGCCTGCTGGTCGAGGCCGGGGACGTCCGCGAGGTCCACCACGTCGCCCTGCTGATCGGCTTCGGCGCCGCCGCGGTCAACCCGTACCTCGCGATGGAGTCCGTCGAGGACCTGGTCCGGGCCGGCACCTTCCTCCAGACCGACGACGGCGAGCCCGAGCAGGCCATCCGCAACCTGATCCACGCCCTCGGCAAGGGCGTCCTCAAGGTCATGTCCAAGATGGGCATCTCCACCGTCGCCTCCTACCGCGGCGCCCAGGTCTTCGAGGCCGTCGGCCTGGACGAGGCCTTCGTCGCCGAGTACTTCAACGGCACCGCCACCAAGATCGGCGGCGTCGGCATCGACGTCGTCGCCCAGGAGGTCGCCGCCCGCCACGCCAAGGCGTACCCGGCCAGCGGCATCGCGCCGGCCCACCGCGCCCTGGAGATCGGCGGCGAGTACCAGTGGCGCCGCGAGGGCGAGCCGCACCTGTTCGACCCGGAGACGGTCTTCCGCCTCCAGCACTCCACGCGCTCCGGCACGTACGACATCTTCAAGAAGTACACCGAGCGGGTGAACGAGCAGTCCGAGCGGCTGATGACGCTGCGCGGCCTGTTCGGCTTCAAGTCGGGCCGGCCGCCGATCTCCATCGACGAGGTCGAGCCCGTCTCCGAGATCGTCAAGCGCTTCTCCACCGGCGCCATGTCGTACGGCTCCATCTCCCAGGAGGCGCACGAGACCCTCGCCATCGCCATGAACCAGCTGGGCGGCAAGTCCAACACCGGTGAGGGCGGCGAGGACCCGGAGCGCCTGTACGACCCGGCGCGCCGGTCCAGCATCAAGCAGGTCGCCTCCGGCCGCTTCGGTGTCACCTCCGAGTACCTGGTCAACGCCGACGACATCCAGATCAAGATGGCCCAGGGCGCCAAGCCCGGCGAGGGCGGCCAGCTGCCCGGCCACAAGGTGTACCCCTGGGTCGCCAGGACCCGGCACAGCACCCCCGGTGTCGGCCTGATCTCCCCGCCGCCGCACCACGACATCTACTCGATCGAGGACCTCGCCCAGCTGATCCACGACCTGAAGAACGCGAACCCGCAGGCGCGGATCCACGTCAAGCTGGTCTCCGAGGTCGGCGTCGGCACGGTCGCGGCGGGCGTGTCCAAGGCGCACGCGGACGTGGTGCTGATCTCCGGCCACGACGGCGGCACGGGTGCTTCGCCTCTGACGAGTCTCAAGCACGCGGGCGGCCCCTGGGAGCTGGGCCTCGCCGAGACCCAGCAGACCCTGCTGCTCAACGGCCTGCGCGACCGCATCGTCGTGCAGACCGACGGCCAGCTCAAGACCGGCCGCGACGTCGTCATCGCCGCGCTGCTCGGCGCCGAGGAGTTCGGCTTCGCCACCGCGCCGCTCGTCGTCTCCGGCTGCGTCATGATGCGCGTCTGCCACCTGGACACCTGCCCGGTCGGCATCGCCACCCAGAACCCGGTCCTCAGGGAGCGCTTCTCCGGCAAGGCCGAGTACATCGTGAACTTCTTCCGGTTCATCGCCGAGGAGGTCCGCGAGATCCTCGCCGAGCTGGGCTACCGCTCCATCGAGGAGGCCGTCGGCCACGCCGAGACCCTCGACGTGACCCGCGCGGTCGACCACTGGAAGGCGCAGGGCCTCGACCTCGAGCCGCTGTTCCACGTGCCCGCGCTGGCCGAGGGCGCGGTGCGCCACCAGGCCGTCGACCAGGACCACGGCCTGGAGAAGGCGCTCGACAACCAGCTGATCAAGCTCGCCTCCGACGCGCTGGCCGCCCCGGACGCCACCCAGGCCGCCCCGGTGCGCGCCCAGGTCGCCATCCGCAACATCAACCGCACGGTCGGCACCATGCTCGGCCACGAGGTGACCAAGAAGTTCGGTGGCGGCGGCCTGCCCGAAGACACCGTCGACATCACCTTCACCGGCTCCGCGGGACAGTCCTTCGGCGCCTTCGTCCCGCGCGGCATCACCCTTCGCCTGGAGGGCGACGCCAACGACTACGTCGGCAAGGGCCTCTCCGGCGGCCGCGTGATCGTCCGCCCCGACCGGGGCGCCGACCACCTCGCCGAGTACTCCACCATCGCCGGCAACACCATCGGCTACGGCGCCACCGGCGGCGAGATGTTCCTGCGCGGCAAGGTCGGCGAGCGCTTCTGCGTCCGCAACTCCGGCGCGCTGGTCGTCTCCGAGGGCGTCGGCGACCACGGCTGCGAGTACATGACCGGCGGCCACGCGGTCGTCCTCGGCGAGACCGGGCGCAACTTCGCGGCCGGCATGTCCGGCGGCATCGCCTACGTCGTCGACCTCGACCGCGACAACGTCAACGCCGGCAACGCCGACGCGATCCAGGAACTGGACGACGCCGACAAGGACTGGCTGCACGACGTGGTGCGCCGCCACGCCGAGGAGACCGGCTCCACGGTCGCCGGGAAGCTGCTGGCCGACTGGCCCGCCGCCGTGGAGCGCTTCAGCAAGCTCATCCCCCGCACGTACAAGGCAGTGCTCGCCGCCAAGGACGCCGCCGAGCGAGCCGGTCTCTCCGAGACCGAGACCACCGAGAAGATGATGGAGGCGGCGACCAATGGCTGATCCCAAGGGCTTTCTGAACCACGGACGCGAGGTCGCCAGGACCCGTCCCGTCGACGAGCGCGTCAAGGACTGGAACGAGGTCTACGTCCCCGGCTCCCTGCTGCCGATCATCAGCAAGCAGGCCAGCCGCTGCATGGACTGCGGCATCCCGTTCTGCCACAACGGCTGCCCGCTCGGGAACCTGATCCCCGAGTGGAACGACTACGCCTACCGCGAGGACTGGTCGGCGGCGTCCGAGCGCCTGCACGCCACCAACAACTTCCCGGAGTTCACCGGCCGCCTGTGCCCGGCCCCGTGCGAGTCGGCGTGTGTGCTCGGCATCAACCAGCCGCCGGTCACCATCAAGAACGTCGAGGTCTCCATCATCGACAAGGCGTGGGAGACCGGGGACGTCGCCCCGCGCATCCCCGAGCGCCTGTCCGGCAAGACCGTCGCCGTCATCGGCTCGGGCCCGGCCGGTCTGGCCGCCGCCCAGCAGCTCACCCGGGCCGGCCACACCGTCGCCGTCTACGAGCGCGCGGACCGCGTCGGAGGCCTCCTCCGCTACGGCATCCCCGAGTTCAAGATGGAGAAGCGGCACATCAACCGCCGCATAGAGCAGATGCGCGCCGAGGGCACCCGCTTCCGCACCGGCGTCGAGGTCGGCCGCGACCTGACGGCCACCAGTCTCAAGAAGCGCTACGACGCCGTCGTCATCGCCGCCGGCTCCACCACCGCCCGCGACCTGCCGGTCCCCGGCCGCGAGCTCAACGGCATCCACCAGGCGATGGAGTACCTGCCGCTGGCCAACAAGGTCCAGGAGGGCGACTACGTGGCGCCCCCGATCACGGCCGAGGGCAAGCACGTCGTCGTCATCGGCGGCGGTGACACCGGCGCGGACTGCGTCGGCACCGCCCACCGCCAGGGCGCGGCCTCCGTCACCCAGCTGGAGATCATGCCCCGCCCGGGCGAGGAGCGGGACGCGGTGCGCCAGCCGTGGCCGACCTTCCCGATGCTGTACAAGGTCACCAGCGCCCACGAGGAGGGCGGCGAGCGGGTCTACGCCGTCTCCACCACCCACTTCGAGGGCGACGAGGACGGCAACGTCCAGTGGCTGCACATGAGCGAGGTCGAGTTCGTCGACGGGAAGCTCACCTCGAAGCCCGGCACCGAGCGGAAGATCCCGGCCCAGCTGGTCACCCTCGCCATGGGCTTCACCGGCACCGACAAGGAGAACGGTCTGGTCGACCAGTTCGGCCTGGAGCTCGACGCACGGGGTAACATCGCCCGGGACGCCGACTTCCAGACCAATGTGCCGGGTGTGTTCGTCGCCGGTGACGCCGGCCGCGGCCAGTCGCTCATCGTCTGGGCGATCGCCGAGGGCCGCTCGGCCGCGCGCGGCGCCGACCGCTTCCTGACCGGGGCCAGCGAACTGCCGGCCCCGATCCGCCCGACCGACCGCGCCCTCGCGGTCTGACGGACGGAACAACCGTCCCGAGAGGCGGACAACCGTCCTGACGGACGGACAACCGAAGAACGTCCCGCACAAAGGCGTGCGGAACACTGATGGCGCCTGCCCCGTCCCCGACCGGACCATGGGCAGGCGCCGTCGCATGCTCAGGGCACCCGGTAGGTGTCCCCGTACATCTCCCACACCAGCGGCGTCGCCAGCTTCATGTTCCCGGCCGCCAGGAACCGGCGCTGGGCCGTGTCGACGCGGGAGGTGTCGATGCCCGGGCGCTTGGCCTCCATGGCCTGCTTGCGGACGTCCAGGAAGGTCTCCAGGTAGGCCTTCTCGGCGCCGCCCTGCCCCGGCGTCCTCGCCTTCGCCATGGCCCGCTCGCGCAGCCCGTAGAAGCCCTCGGCGTCGGTGTCGGGGCCGTGGAAGACCATCGCGTCGTAGTAGACGAACTGGCCGAGCGTGCCCAGGCCGTCCAGCTTGGCCAGCCGCACCGCCGGTTCGAAGTAGACCCGGTCGCGCTCCTCCTCCTGGGCCGCGCGGAACGCCGGGACCTCCGCCTCCGCCTGCCAGGCCGCCGTGAAGCCCGGGTCCAGGCCCTCGTGGGAGTCGCTGCCGTCCACCTCGCGCAGGGCGGGCAGATAGCCGGCCAGACCGTTGTCCGGGTGGGCTTCCGTGTAGCGCTCGACCAGGGTCAGCAGGTCGTGGGTGCCGGTGCAGAAGCCGACGATGCCCGCGGTGTACCCGTCGCCGTCGCCGACGTCCCGGATGCTGCCGTAGGCGGTGCGCCACTTCGTGGTCGAGTTCTCCGCGCTGGACACGAGCTGCTGGGCCAGCTCCTTCTTCGCCGGCGCGGCGAGCCCCGGCGGCAGGTCGGCGATCAGCGCGTCGTCCGCCTCCCGCTCCTCCTCGGCCCGGTCCTTGGCGTCGTCGCGGGCGGACTCGGCGGTGGTCGGGGCCGACGAGGACGCGGCCGCCGCGGTGTCCGCCGAGCCGGCCGAGTCGTCCGGCACGGCGAGGTACACGCCCGCGGCGATCACGGGAAGGGCCCCGAGGAGCAGCACTCCGACACGTTTCACAGGGGGACACCTCTCATAGGGGAACACTTCCGCCGGTCAGTTCCGACACCTTCACCGCCGCCGTCACCGCCAGCAGCACCACCAGCCCGGCCCCCGCCCCGGCCTGCACCACCAGCCGGCGTCCGCCACGGGGTGCGTACGCGTACGCCAGGGCCAGCGCACCGCCCACCAGCAGGCCGCCGAGATGACCCTGCCACGAGGTGAACCAGGCGGACACCACCAGCCACAGCAGCAGCCAGGCCATGAAACGGTTGACCCGCCCCCGCTCGGCGCCCAGCCTGCGGTGCAGCACGTAGTACGCGGCCCCCACCCCGAAGACCGCCCCGGACGCGCCGACCGAGACCTGCCCGGGATCGGCGAGCACCAGTTCCAGGACGGAACCGCCGAGCGCCGACAGCAGGTACAGAACGAGGAAACGAACCCGGCCGAGCATCAGTTCCACCACCCGCCCCAACTGCCACAGCACGACCATGTTCATCGTGAGGTGCAGGATCCCGAACGTGCCCTCGAAGGGCGACTGGTGCAGGAAGGCGCTGGTGAGCATCCGCTCCCACTCGCCCCCGGCGACACCTTCCACCCGCAGCGGCCCGGAGCCCAGGAACAGGCCGTCACCGCCGGGCAGCGGGGTGCCGTCCGCAGCGACCGGCCGCGAACCCACCATGGCGAACCGGTCCACGAGCTCCGGCCGCACCAGCTCCGCCAGGTACGCCAGCACGTTCAGCGCGAACAGCGCGTACGTCACCACGGGCGTCGTCGAGATCCTGCCCCCGACGAGGGTCCGGGCCTGCCGTACCGACCGCGCCCCCTCCTTCACGCACTCCGGACACTGGTGGCCGACGGGCGCGTCCCGCATGCAGTCCGGGCAGATGTACCGCTCGCAGCGAGTGCAGCGGACGTGGCACTCCACCGCGGGATGGCGGTAGCAGGTGGTGGCGGTGGACTCGGAATCCACGGGGCCGGCTCCTCGGGACGGGCGGACGGTGAGCCGGTGGGGACGGCGGCGAACAAAATAGCGAATGCCGGTGGACCGGGCGGGAGGCGGGGTGCGCGGTGCCGTACCCTCGGCACCCGGATGCCGCAGGGCGGCAGTGACGGGGGGAGTCCGCATGACCGCGATCAGTCTCACCAAGGTGCGGGAGACGGCGCCCGCGCTGGTCGACCTGTACAAGACCGCCGGGGAGTCGCTCACCAAGCACGGCATGGACGGGACCCGGGCCGCGGTCTACCTCGTCGTCGACTACTCCGGCTCGATGAAGCCCTACTACAAGGACGGCAGCGTCCAGGAGCTCGCCGACCGGGTGCTGAGCCTGTCCGCCCACCTCGACGACGACGGCACCGTGCCCGTGGTGTTCTTCTCCACCGACGTGGACGCCGTCACCGAGATCGCGCTCACCGACCACGAGGGGCGGATCGAGCGGATCGTGTCCGGCCTCGGGCACATGGGCAAGACCAGCTACCACCTGGCCATGGACGCCGTCATCGACCACTACCTGGACAGCGGCTCCCCCCACCCCGCCCTGGTCGTCTTCCAGACCGACGGCGGCCCGATCAACCGGCTCGCCGCAGAGCGCTACCTGTGCAAGGCGGCCCCGCTGCCGCTGTTCTGGCAGTTCGTCGGCTTCGGCGACCCGGGCAGCCGCCAGTTCGAGTACCTGCGCAAGCTGGACGAACTCGCGGTGCCCGGCAAGCGGGTCGTCGACAACGCGGGCTTCTTCCACGCGGGCCGCGACCCCCGCAAGGTCACCGACGCCGAGCTGTACGACCGGCTGGTGGGCGAGTTCCCCCAGTGGCTGGCGGCCGCACGCGCCCAGGGGATCGTGCGGCCCGTCTGAGGACGGCTCAGTGCCTGAGGGAGAAGCCCAGCGCGACCCGGGCGGACACCTCCACCACCCCCGGAACCAGCGCGCCCGGCGGGCCGCCGCTCCGGGCGAACGCGGCGACCGGCCCCGCCTCCACGTCCTGGATGTGCAGCACCGGGCCCAGCCGCGCGTCCGCCGCCTCCGCGTAGACCTGGGCCTTGCGGCGGGCGGCGGCCACCGCCCTGCGCCGTGCCTCGTCGAGCAGCGCCGCCTTGTCGCGCACGTCGAACTCGACGCCGTCGATCCGGTGCGCGCCGGCGTCGACCACGTCCACGATCAGCCGCTCGAGACCGTCCAGCGCCTCGGTCTCCACCGAGTACGACGCCTGGCACCGGTATCCGAGCAGCGTCCGGCCACCGCCGTGACCGTCGTACTCCGAGCCGAGGACGAGCCGGGAGTCCGAGACCGAGGCGTCCGGCACGCCGTGCCGCCGCAGCACCTCCCGCAGCCGGGCCACGGCCTCCCCGGCCCGCTGGAAGGCCTGCTCCGGCGACGGTTCCAGCACGTCCACCGAGGGCTGCACCCGCGCGAACGACGGCTCGGCCCGCACCGTCCCCGAGCCGAACACGCTGATGCCCCAGGGGTCTTCGATCGCCTGTGTCATACGGGCATTCAAGCAGCGTCCCCGCGCCCCGCGCTCCCGTTCAGGTGTCGCACTCCAGCACCGTCCGGCACAGGCCGCACCGCGCCCGGACCCGCCCCCGCACCGGCACCCTGATCCGCTGGTGGCAGGTCGGGCAGGGGAACGACACCCGGAGCTGCCCCGGCGCCGGAACGGTGAAGGCGTACGGGCCGCCGTCCGCCGCCGGGCCGGCCGGGTGCGGGTCCTGCGCGTGGCGGCGGTCCCGGGCGTAGCGGCGGCGGCCCGCCCAGCCGGCCGCGGTCAGCGGCGGCTGCTGCTCGTCCCGGCGCGCCCGGGCCAGTCCCTTGCCGTACGCCGTGTAGGCCTGGGGACTGGTGAACCACACCGAGGGGTCCTCGCCGAACAGCAGCGCCCGCTTGGCCAGGACGTACCCGAACTCCTCCGGCGTCAGATACCCCAGCTTCTGCGAGGACGCCGCGTCCTCCCGGTAGGCGTCCAGGAGCAGCCAGCCCGCGCCCAGGTACGTCGTCGCCGTGTCGGTGAGGATCTCGTTGGCCCGGGTGCCGGGGAAGGACAGGTCGAGACGGTGCAGGTAGACGTGCATCACCTCGTGCGCGAGGGCCGCGCCGATGTCCCGGCGATGGGTGCGGAAACGGTCGTTCAGCTCGATGAAGTACTCCGGGCCCGCCGTGAGTTCCACGTTCGCCGCGTGGGTCATCTCGCGGAAGGAGACGATCATGCGGGCGTCGGGCAGCCGGTAGTGCCGCACCAGTTCGCGGGCCACCCGCTGCGTGCCCAGGTACAGGTCGTCCGTGTCGCAGAACGCCACGTCCACCGGGGCCACACTGGCCGAGAAGGTCCGAACGGTGTCGTACGACAGCCGCCGGTACAGCGCCGTGACCGCCTCCCGCACCGTCTCCAGATGCGGGAACCCGTGCTCGACCGGTCCGCCGTTCGCCACGCCCTACCCCCAAGACGCCTGAACCCTGCTCCCTGAGCCCTGCCGGTCCCACTGTAGGAGCCGCACGGGGACCGTGCGGCGTTCAGCGCCTGAGACGGTCTGCGACAGCCGGGCCCCCACCCGTAGGGTGTGCGCCCATGACCACCAGCAACACCGGTACCGGTGCCGTCGAACCCGCGGTCCGCGAGGAGCTGGCCCGGCTGCGGGACAGCATCGACAACATCGACGCGGCCGTCGTCCACATGCTCGCCGAACGCTTCAAGTGCACCCAGCAGGTCGGCCACCTCAAGGCCCGCCACCGGCTGCCGCCCGCCGACCCGGCCCGGGAGGCCCAGCAGATCGCCCGGCTGCGCACCCTCGCCGAGAGCGCCAAGCTGGACCCGGCGTTCGCCGAGAAGTTCCTGAACTTCATCGTCGCCGAGGTGATCCACCACCACGAGCGCATCGCCGAGAGCAACGCCGCCGGCGACGCACCGGCCGCCGGCTGAGACCGGAGTGCGCCCCCGCCCCCGGGGGCGCGCGCCGGGGGAGCGCGGCGCAGACGCGCGGGCGGCGCGGCGGCCCGGACATACCGTACGTACCGAACCGCCTCTGTGCCCTGCCCACCGCATCAGGCAGCATGTCGTGCATGTCCGTACTGACGCGCGACGAAGCGCAGACCCGTTCCCGGCTCCTCGACGTCCACCACTACGCGATCGACCTCGATCTGACGCGTGGGGACGAGACCTTCGACTCCCGTACCGTCATCCGGTTCACCGTCCGCGGCGACACGGACAGCACGGACACCTTCGTCGAGGTCAAGCCCGCCGAACTGCGCACCGTCACCCTGGACGGACACCCCCTGGACCCGGCCGCGCTCGACGAGAACCGGCTGGCCCTGAAGAACCTCGCCCCCGGCGAGCACGAGCTGCGCGTCGACGCCGCCATGCGCTACTCCCGCACCGGCGAGGGCATGCACCGCTTCACCGACCCCTCCGACGGCGAGACCTACGTCTACACCCAGCTCTTCCTGGACGACGTCCAGCGCGTCTACGCCGCCTTCGACCAGCCCGACCTCAAGGCCGTCTTCGACCTCACCGTGACCGCCCCCGAGGGCTGGACCGTCCTCGCCAACGGCGTCACCGAGCACACCGGCGACGGCCGCTGGAAGGCCGCCACCACCCCGCTGATCTCCACCTACCTCGTCGCCGTCGCCGCCGGCCCCTGGCACTCCGTGCGCACCGAGCACCGCGGCCTGCCCTTCGGCCTCCACTGCCGCCGCTCGCTCGCCCCGCACCTGGACGCCGACGCCGACGAACTCCTCGACGTCACCCGGGCCTGCTTCGACCGCTACCACGAGAAGTTCACCGAGCCCTACCCCTTCGACTCCTACGACCAGGCGTTCGTCCCCGAGTTCAACGCCGGCGCGATGGAGAACCCCGGCCTGGTCACCTTCCGCGACGAGTTCGTCTTCCGCTCCGCCGTCACCGACACCCAGCGCCAGACCCGCGCCATGGTCATCGCGCACGAGATGGCCCACATGTGGTTCGGCGACCTCGTCACCCTGCGCTGGTGGGACGACATCTGGCTGAACGAGTCCTTCGCCGAGTACATGGGCTACCAGACCACCGCCGAGGCGACCCGCTTCACCGACACCTGGACCGACTTCGGCGTCACCCGCAAGGCCTGGGGCTACGACGCCGACCAGCGCCCCTCCACCCACCCCGTCGCCCCCGAGGACGTCCGGGACACCGCCTCCGCCCTCCTCAACTTCGACGGCATCTCCTACGCCAAGGGCGCCTCCGCCCTGCGCCAGCTCGTCGCCTGGCTCGGCGAGAAGGACTTCCTGGCCGGCATCAACATCCACTTCGACCGGCACAAGTTCGCCAACGCCTCCCTCGCCGACTTCATCGACTCCCTCGCCGCCGCCACCGACCGCGACGTCCACGCCTGGGCCGACGCCTGGCTGCGCACCACCGGCGTCGACACCCTCACCCCGAGCATCACCGGCGACAACGGCAGCCGCGCCCTCACCGTCCACCGCACCGGCGAGCGCCCCCACCGCATCGCCGTCGGCCTCTACGACCAGGACCCCGGCGAGGAGGGCCGCCTCACCCCGCGCGAACGGCTCGACCTCGACGTCCCGCAGGCCGAACCCCGGCCCATCGGCAAGCTCCCCGCCCTGGTCGTCCTCAACGACGGCGACCTGAGCTACGCCAAGATCCGCTTCGACGCCGACTCCTTCCGCACCCTGAGCGACAGCCTGTCCGGCCTGCCCGACCCGCTCACCCGGGCCGTCGTCTGGAACGCCCTGAGGGACGCCGTCCGCGACGGCGAACTCCCCGCCGCCGCCTACCTCGGCATCGCCCGCACCCACCTCCCGCACGAGACCGACCTCGCCCTCGTCGACGGCGTCCTCGCCTTCGCCGCCGGCCAGGTCGCCGACCGCTACGTCACCCCCGAGCAGCGGCCCGCCGCCCTCAACACCCTCTCGGAGCTGTGCCGCGACCTCATCCGCCGCACCGAGGACGGCGACCACCCCGGCCTGCGCCTGATCGCCGTACGCCACCGCATCTCCACCGCCGCCCACCCCGACACCATCGCGGCCTGGCTCGCCGACGGCACCGTGCCCGGCGGCCCGGAACTCGACCCCGAGCTGCGCTGGCGCATCCTCACCCGGCTCGCCGTCCTCGGCGCCACCGACGAGGCCGCCATCGCCGCCGAACTGGCGAGCGACCCGAGCGCCACCGGCCAGGAGGGCGCCGCCCGCTGCCGCGCCGCGCTGCCCGACGCCGACGCCAAGGCCCGTGCCTGGGACGCCATGTTCGCCTCCGACGACCTCTCCAACTACCTGTTCACCGCCACCGCCCAGGGCTTCTGGCAGCCCGAACAGGCCGACCTGGTACGCGACTACGTGCCGCGCTACTACACCGAGGCCGTCGCCCTCGCCGCCCGCCGCGGCCCCGCCATCGCCGACGCCGCCGGCCGCTGGGCCTTCCCCGCCCACGCCGTCGACGCCGACACCCTCCGCCTCGGCCGGGAGTGCCTCGCCGCCGCCGACCCGATTCCCGCCCTGCGCCGCAAGCTCACCGACCAGCTCGACGACCTGGCCCGCGCACTGCGGGTACGGGAGGCACACGCCGCCTGAGACCGGACGCGGCCGGTTCCCCCTGCGGGGCGGGGAGAACCGGCCGCGACACCCGGGGCGCGGGCCGCCGGGATACCCCTTTCGGGTTGCGATCACTGAGCTGTCCGGCGTAAGCGCATCCGTGCGTACAAGCTGGAACCCCAGTCCCCGTGCCCCAAGGACGGCTCATGGGCATGCCGCCCCTAGCCTCGGGCCCGCACGGCACCGACGCCCTGCGGCCCCTGCTCGACACCGTGCTCGACGCCCTGCGCACCGGCACCGCCGCCCGTGGCGGCCCGCTGCCCCCGGGCGGCCCCGACTCCGTCGCCGCCCGGGTGGCGGACGCGGCCGGCGACATCCTGCCCGACCGGGGCGACCCCGACGCGCTCCGCGTCCTGGTCACCGCCCTCGCCGAAGGCGCCGCCGACCCCGCCCACCCCCTGTGCGCCGCCCATCTGCACGCCCCGCCGCTGGCCGTCGCGGCCGCCGCCGACCTCGCCGCGAGCGTCCTCAACCCCTCCCTCGACTCCTGGGACCAGGCACCCGCCGCCTCCGCCCTGGAAACCCTCGTCACCCGCGCCCTCGCCCGCGAGGCCGGCGCCGCCGACGCCCTCGTCACCACCGGCGGCACCGAGTCCAACCAACTCGCCGTCCTGCTCGCCCGCGAGAAGCACGGCGCCGGCCTGCGAGTGGTCCACGGGGAGAACGCCCACCACTCCCTGCCCCGCGCCACCCGGCTCCTCGGCCTGCCCGAACCCGTCGTCGTCCCCGCCCCCGCCGGCACCCTCGACCCCGCCGCCCTCGACGAGGCGCTCACCCGGATCCCCGGCCCCCACCTCGTCGCCGCCACCGCCGGCACCACCGACGCCGGGCTCATCGACCCGCTGCCCGAGATCGCCGCCCGCTGCACCGCCCACGGCGCCCGCCTGCACGTCGACGCCGCCTACGGCGCGGGCCTCCTCTTCAGCGACCGGCACCGCGCACGGCTCGCGGGCATCGAGGCCGCCGACACCGTCGCCCTGGACCTGCACAAGCTCGGCTGGCAGCCGATCCCCGCCGGGCTCCTCACCGTCACCGACACCGACGACCTCGCCGCCCTCCGCCACCGCGCCGACTACCTCAACGCCGACGACGACACCGACGCAGGCTTCCCCGACCTCCTCGGGCGGTCCCCGCGCACCAGCCGCCGCCCCGACGTCCTCAAGGCCGCCGTCACCCTCAAGACGCTGGGCCGCACCGGACTGGGCTCGCTCGTCGACGCGGTCTGCTCCCTCGCCGGGGAGTTCGCCGGGCTGGTCGAGGCACACCCCGGGTTCGAACTGCACGCGCCGCCCACCATCAGCACGGTCCTGTTCCGGCCCGCCGGTGCCCCCGACGACGCCGTCGCCGCCGTACGCCGCACGCTGCTCGGCACCGGCCGCGCCGTCCTCGGCCGGGCCCGCGCCGACGGCCGGCTCTGGCTCAAGGCGACCCTCCTCAACCCGCACGCCCGAGCGGAGGACCTCGCCGCCCTCCTGACCCTCGTGGAAGGACACACCCCCCGATGAACGCCACCCCGCCCCCCGGCCCCGACGCCCCGCGCGACCTCGTCGGCATCGGCATCGGCCCCTTCAACCTCTCCCTCGCGGCCCTCGCCGACCCCCTCACCGGCCTCGACACCGTCTTCTACGAACAGCGCCCCGAGTTCCGCTGGCACCCCGGCCTGCTGATCGACGGCGCACGCGTCCAAGTGCCCTTCCTCGCCGACCTCGTCACCCTCGTCGACCCGGCCAGCCCCTGGACCTTCCTCAACCACCTCAGGGCCAGAGAACGCCTCTTCCCCTTCTACTTCGCCGAGCGCTTCCACATCGAGCGCGCCGAGTACGACGCCTACTGCCGCTGGGTCGCCGAGCGCCTGCCCGCCCTCTGCTTCCACCACCAGGTCGACGCCGTCCGCTGGAACCCCGAACGCGACCTCTTCGAGGTCGACTACACCCAGCTCGACTCCGACGGAGAGGCGGAGGCGCTCGGCCGCACGTACACCCGCAACGTCGCCCTCGGCGTCGGTACCGAACCCCATGTGCCCGACCCGCTCAGACCCCTCGTCGAGGACCCCGCCGTCCCCGTCGTCCACGCCGCCGACTACCTCCGCCACCGCGACACGCTGCTGGCCGCCGGACACGTCACCGTCGTCGGCACCGGCCAGTCCGGCGCCGAGGTCTTCCTCGACCTGCTCCGCCGGCGCCCCGCCGGCCGTGAGCGGCTGCACTGGCTGGGCCGCACCGAGGCGCTCGCCCCCATGGAGTACTCCAAGCTCGGCCTGGAACACTTCACCCCCGACTACACCCGCTACTTCCACGGCCTGGCCGAACCGGTCCGCGACCGCCTCGTCGCCGCCCAGTGGCAGCTGCACAAGGGCATCGACGCCGACACCACCGCCGCCATCCACGACGAGCTGTACCGCCGCACCCTCGACGGCGGCTGGCCCGACACCACCCTCACCCCCGGCGTCCACGTCCGCACCGCCGGCCGCATCGGCGCCACCCAGGTCGAACTCCACCTCGAACACGAACAGCAGAAGACCCGCTCCCGCCTCACCACCGACGCCGTCGTCCTCGCCACCGGCCACCGCGAACGCCCCCTCGGCCGCCTCCTCGCCGGCCTCGACCCCTACATGCGGCGCGACAGCAGGGAACGCCCCCGCGTCGACGACCGCCACCGCCTCCTCCTCGACCCCTCCGTCACCGGTTCCGTCTACGTCCAGAACGCCGAGACGCACACCCACGGGGTCGGCACACCCGACCTGGGCCTCGCCGCCTGGCGCAGCGCGACCATCCTCAACGACCTCACCGGGCACGAGCCCTACCCGCTGCCCGGCCGCACCGCCTTCACCACCTTCGGCCTGGAAGACGGCCTGCCCCAGATCCCGTCCGCGCGCAACCACCGGGCACTCACCCCCCTGGTGGACGGAATCTGAGGCCGCCCCGCACCGTCCCGGCTCAGAAGACGGGCTCGCCGTCCCGCGTCAGCGACCAGTCCACGGACGCGAAGTCCTTCGGGTCCAGCACACCCTTACCGGTCGCCCACTCCGCGATCCGGGTGCGGATCTCCGTCGACTCCGACCACAGCTCCCTGGCCGACGCCACGTGCGGGAAGGCGCCGCCGCCGTTGGCCCGGTAGTTGTTCACCGCCAGCACGAACTGCTGGGCGTCGTCCAGCGGAGCGCCGCCGTACGTGAGGTTCCGGATCCGTGAACCGGCCGGCTGCGCCACGTCGATCTCGTACTTCAGGCCCGACACGTAGTCGTAGTTGTAGTCCGGGCGGCCGTTCGCGTTGGTCAGCTTGTCCACGTCCACCGGCGCACCCGCCGCCGTTCGCACGTAGTACTCCGCCGAGTACTCCAGGTACGCCCGCACCTGGGAGCCCGTCAGCAGCTTCGCGACCAGCGTGTTGTCGTAGACGTACAGGCTCGACAGGTCCCGGATCGTCACGTCGCCCGCCGGGATCTCGGAGGTCCGCGAGAACGGCGAGGCCTGGGCCAGCACCGGCAGGGACGCGTACTCCGTGCCCGCCAGCGCCTCCTTGACCACGTCCTCCTGCACCTTGGTGATCAGGTCGATGATCGGAGCGTCCTTGTACCGCGCCTCGACCGTCGTCAGCGTCTCGGTCGCCGTGCCGACGACCTGGTTGACGTACGCCACGACCTTCGCGTGCTCGTCCGCCAGCAGCTTGGTGATCCTCGGGTCGTCGTCGACCTCGTTGGAGTTGCGCAGCGACGCCTTCACCGACTCGACGTGCCAGCGGCCCCGCTCGAAGAACAGCTCGAAGTCGAACAGGGTGAGCCGCTCGGCGTAGCACAGCGGCTCCGACAGGACGACGGTCCTCCCCGTCTCCTCGTTGACGACCTTCAGCTCGGCGATCTCCTCGTGCGCGTGCCCGACCAGGATCGCGTCGATGCCCGGCACCTGCCGGGCCACGTTGGCCGCCGCGTTCTCGACGTACGGGACCTGGTCACCGTAGGAGGACGTGCCCGACGAACCGGAGTGGGCCGACACGACCACCACGTCCGCGCCCATCGAACGCAGCTTCGGCACCCACTTGGCCGCCTGCTCCTCGAGCCCCGGGAAGGCCAGCTTCCCCTGCACGTACGCCTTGTCCCAGATCGCGACGCCCGGGTTGGTCAGCCCCAGCACCGCCACCTTCACCGGCGGCGCGCCCTTCACCCGGAAGGTCTTCATGAAGTACGGCGGGAAGGCGGGCTTCAGCGTCTTCGCGTCCACCGCGTTCGCTCCGAGCAGCGGGAAGTCGCACTGCTCCTCGAACCGGCGCAGCGTCTCGATGCCGTAGTTGAACTCGTGGTTGCCGAGCGCCACCGCGTCGTAGCCGATGGCGTTCATCGCCTGCGCCATCGGGTGCACCGGACCGCCCTCGGCCGTGATCGGGTCGACCTTGGCGTAGTAGTACGTCAGCGGGGTGCCCTGGATGGTGTCGCCCGCGTCCACCAGCAGGGTGTGGTGGCGGCCCTTCTCCTCGCGGACCCGGTTCACCAGGGTGGAGATCCGGCCGAGGCCCTGGGCGTTGCCCGCCGCGTCCTGGTACTCGGCGTCCTTGAAGTAGTCCCAGTTGAAGACGTGCCCGTGCAGGTCGGTGGTGCCGAGCACGGTCAGCGCGAACCGCTTGGGCTTCCTGCGCCCCCGGTGCGCGGGGGCCGCCGCCTCGGCCGCCGGAGCCGCCGCCGCGCCGGCCAGCGCGACACCCGCCCCCGTCACGGCGGACCTGCTCAGGAACGTGCGGCGGTTCAACGGCATGACTGACTCTCCTCGGGGACCCGTGCAGACAGTGGCGACGCGCAGTGGCGACGCGCGTAGATTCTGTCCTGAACATGTCCCTTGTCAAGAGGTGCGGCCCCACCTGAATGCTCATCAGAGCGCCCCGCCGCACAATTCAACACTTGTCAATATCCCTTTACTCAAAGGTTGTTGAGTGGTCATGCGTGGCCAATTCGCTACCCGGCAGTAAGTCATAGGCTCGAACCATGCGCCGAGCAAAGATCGTCTGCACCCTTGGTCCCGCCACCGACTCGTACGACCAGATCAAGGACCTGGTCGACGCCGGAATGGACATCGCCCGCTTCAACTTCAGCCACGGCACCCATGCCGAACACGAAGAGCGCTACCACCGGGTCCGCAAGGCGTCCGACGAGACCGGACGCAGCGTCGGCGCCCTCGCCGACCTTCAGGGTCCGAAGATCCGCCTCGGCCATTTCGGTGAAGGGCCCGTACTCCTCGAACGCGGCGACACCTTCACCATCACCGTCGAAGAAGGCGTCGAGGGCGACCGCCACATCTGCGGCACCACTTACGCCGGCCTCGCCGAGGACGTCACCCCCGGCGAACGCGTCCTCGTCGACGACGGCAGGGTCTGCCTCGAGGTGACCGGCGTGGACGGGCCCCGCGTGCGCACGAAGGTGATCGAGGGCGGCATGGTCTCCGACCACAAGGGCCTCAACCTGCCCGGCGTCGCGGTGTCCGTGCCCGCCCTCTCGAAGAAGGACGAGGACGACCTGCGCTGGGCGCTGCGCAGCGGCTTCGACGTCGTCGCCCTCTCCTTCGTCCGCAGCGGACGCGACGTCCTCGACGTCCACCGCATCATGGACGAGGAGGGCCGCCGCCTGCCCGTCATCGCCAAGGTCGAGAAGCCGCAGGCCGTCGAGAACATCGAGGACATCGTCGCCGCCTTCGACGGCATCATGGTCGCCCGGGGCGACCTCGGCGTCGAGATGCCCCTGGAGCAGGTGCCGATCGTCCAGAAGCGCGCCGTCAAGCTCGCCAAGCGCAACGCCAAGCCGGTCATCGTCGCCACCCAGATGCTCGACTCGATGATCGACAACGCCCGCCCGACCCGCGCGGAGGCCTCCGACGTCGCCAACGCCGTCATCGACGGCACCGACGCGGTGATGCTCTCCGGCGAGACCAGCGTCGGCAAGCACGCGACCGACACGGTGCGCACGATGGCCCGCATCGTCGAAGCCGCCGAGGAGGACATCCTCGCCAAGGGGCTCCCCCCGCTGACCGAACGCAACAAGCCCCGCACCCAGGGCGGCGCCGTCGCCCGCGCCGCCGCCGAGATGGGCGACTTCCTCGGCGCCAAGTTCCTGGTCGCCTTCACCCAGTCCGGCGACACCGTCCGCCGCCTGTCCCGCTACCGCTCGCCCATTCCGCTGCTCGCCTTCACCCCGGAACCGGCGACCCGCTCCCAGCTGAGCCTGACCTGGGGCGTGGAGACCTTCCTCGGCCCGCACGTGGACTCCACCGACGCGATGGTCGACCAGGTGGACGAGCTGCTGACCCGCTACGGGCGCTGCGAGAAGGGCGACGTCGTGGTCATCACGGCCGGCTCACCGCCGGGGGTGTCGGGCACGACGAACCTGGTGCGGGTGCACCACATCGGGGAGGACGACAGCTGAACGGGTGTCACCGCTGCGCCTGAGGGGCCTTCGAAACGAAGGTAAAGTGCCCCGGGTGGGACTCGAACCCACACTGAATGCCTTTTGAGGGCATCGTCTCTGCCGATTGGACTACCGGAGCCTCTTCGAACCGAAGGTCAGTGTAGCCCCTCGGTGACTCAAACATACAGGAGCTAGGTAGGCTCTTGTCAGCAGTACCCCTGCCCCGAACGAGGAGCTCACGTGACCGCCCCCGAGCCGCCCCAGCCCGCCGACGTGACCGACGACGACCAGTCGCACGTTCCTCCGCTGACGACCCGTGTCGTCATCGCCGAGGACGAGGCGCTCATCCGGCTGGACCTCAAAGAGATGCTGGAGGAGGAGGGGTACTCCGTCGTCGGTGAGGCGGGTGACGGTGAGCAGGCCGTCGAGCTGGCCCGGGAGCACAAGCCCGACCTGGTGATCCTGGACGTGAAGATGCCCAAGCTGGACGGCATCTCCGCGGCCGAGAAGATCGCCGAGGAGTCCATCGCGCCGGTCCTGATGCTGACCGCCTTCTCGCAGCGCGACCTGGTGGAGCGGGCCCGGGACGCCGGGGCCATGGCGTACCTCGTGAAGCCGTTCAGCAAGAGCGACGTCGTGCCGGCGATCGAGATGGCCGTCTCGCGGTTCACGGAGCTGAAGGCGCTGGAGAAGGAGGTCGCCGACCTCAGCCTGCGCCTGGAGACCCGCAAGCTGGTGGACCGCGCCAAGTCGGTGCTCCAGACGGAGTACGGGCTGACCGAGCCGGCCGCCTTCCGGTGGATCCAGAAGACCTCGATGGACCGGCGGATGTCGATGCAGCAGGTGGCCGAGGCGGTCATCCAGGACGCCGAGGAGAAGAAGGCGTCCAAGGGCTGATCCCCTGACGTACGCGTGAGGCCCGCGTCCCCGGTGTGGGGGGCGCGGGCCTCGGCCGTGTGCACGGTCCGCCGGGGTGTCAGTCCTCGCCGAGGTAGGCCTTGCGGACCGACTCGTCGTGAAGCAGGTCCCGGCCGCTGCCGGACAGGACGATGTTGCCGACCTCCATGACGTGGCCGTGGTCGGCCAGGGAGAGGGCCGCCTGGGCGTTCTGCTCGACGAGCAGGATCGTGGTGCCCTGGGACTTCAGCTCGGCGATGGTCGCCATGATCTTCTGCATCATGATCGGCGAGAGGCCCATGGAGGGTTCGTCGAGCATCAGCAGCTTGGGCTGGGACATCAGCGCGCGGCCCATGGCGAGCATCTGCTGCTCGCCGCCGGAGAGGGTGCCCGCGGCCTGCTTGCGGCGTTCCCCGAGGATGGGGAAGAGGTCGTAGGCGTGCTGGATGTCCCTGTCGATACCGGCCCGGTCGCTGCGCAGGAAGGCGCCGAGGCGCAGGTTGTCCTCGATCGTCATGCGCGGGAAGATGTGCCGGCCCTCGGGCGAGTGGGCGAGCCCCAGCGAGACGATCTGGTGGGCGGGGACCTTCTTGAGGGACTTGCCGCCGAACCTGATCTGACCGCCGACCGGCTTGAGCAGCCCCGACAGGGTGCGCAGGGTCGTGGTCTTGCCCGCGCCGTTGGTGCCGATCAGGGTGACCACCTCGCCGGCGTCCACCTTGAACGAGATGCCCTTGACGGCCTCGATCTTGCCGTAGGCGACGCGGAGGTCCTCGACCTCGAGCAGTGCGGTCATCGGTCGTTCTCCTTGCCGGCCGCGGTGTCCGTGGTGGTGTCGGCCTCGGCGGTCTCCGCGGCTCCGGTGGCTCCCGCGGCTTGTGCCTGGGCGGCCTCCGCGGCCTCCACCTCGGCGGCTTCCGCGGCGCCGGGGTCGTCGGCGAGCGGCTCGCCGAGGTAGGCGGCGACGACGCGCTCGTCGCCCTGCACCGTGGCGCTGTCGCCCTCGACGAGCTTCTCGCCCTGGACGAGCACGGCGACGCGGTCGCAGAGGTTGAAGATGAACCGCATGTCGTGCTCGATGACGAGGACGGCGATGCCCTTGTCGCGGATGGCGAAGACCAGTTCCTCGGTGGCCCGCGTCTCCTGCGGGTTCATGCCGGCCGTCGGCTCGTCCAGGAGCAGCAGCCCCGGCTCGCTGGCCAGCGCGCGGGCGATCTCCAGCTTGCGCTGCTCGCCGTAGGGCAGGTTGCGGGCGAGGTGGTCGGCCTTGGCGGCGAGTCCCACGAACTCCAGGAGCTCCAGGGCGCGTTCCCGGGACGCCTTCTCCGCCCGGTGGAAGCCGGGACCGCGCAGCACGGCCGACCAGAAGCCTTCCTTGGTCCGGGTGTGGCGGCCGACCAGCACGTTCTCCAGGACCGTCATGTTGGCGAACAGCCGGATGTTCTGGAAGGTGCGGGCGATGCCCGCGGCGGTCACCTTGAAGGACTTGGCCGGCAGCACCCGGTCCTTGTAGCGGACCTCGCCCTCGGTCGGGATGTAGAGGCCGGTCAGGCAGTTGAAGAAGGTCGTCTTGCCGGCGCCGTTGGGGCCGATCAGGCCGACGATCTCGCCGCTGTTCACGGTGAGGTCCACGCCGTTGACGGCGGTCAGTCCGCCGAAGCGCATCGTGACACCGCGTGCGTCGAGGATGGTGGTGCCGGGGGCGGGGGCGCCCGGTGCGGTGTCCTTGGTGGTGGTGTCGGTGGTCATGGTGGTCAGGCCCCTGTCTTGCTCAGGACTGCGGGCGCTTCGTCCTCTTCGTGGAACTCCAGCTTCCGGCGCCGGTTGGCGATGAGACCCTCCGGGCGGAAGCGCATCAGCAGGACCAGCGCGAGTCCGAAGGCGAAGAGCTGGTAGTCGTCGAGGAACTGGAGCTTGTTGGGAATGAGGAAGAGCAGCGAGGCGCCGATGAGCGGGCCGGCGATGGTGCCCATGCCGCCCAGCACGACCGCGGCGAGCAGGAAGGCCGAGTTGGGCGGGGTGGTGCCGGCGAAGAGGTACTGCTCGGGGGTGACGGTGTAGGTCACGTGTGCCTGGACGGTGCCGGCGAGTCCGGCCAGCGAGGCGCCGACGGCGAACGCGATCAGCTTGACGCGGAAGCCGTTGATGCCCATGGCGAGCGCGGCGGTCTCGTCCTCGCGGATGGCGACCCAGGCGCGGCCGATGCGGGAGTCGCCGCTGCGCCGGAAGACGAGGACGACGACGGCCGTGATGACGAGCATCAGGAAGAAGTAGTTCGCGAACCGGCCGATGGTGAAGCCGCCGAACTCGTGCGCGATGCCGAGGTCGAAGCCGAGGACCTTGAGGTCGGGGATGGACGAGATGCCGTTGGAGCCGTTGGTGATGTCCGGGCCCGAGGTGCCGTCCAGGTTGTTGGCGGTGATCCGGAAGATCTCGCCGAAGCCGAGCGTCACGATGGCCAGGTAGTCGCCGCGCAGCCGCAGGGTGGGGGCGCCGATGAGGACGCCGAAGACCAGGGAGGCGGCGGCGCCGACGAGGACGGCGCCCCAGAAGGGGAGGTGCAGGTCGAACGGGGAGCTGGGGGAGCCGGAGACCATGGAGGCGGCGTAGGCGCCGACACCGAGGAACGCGACGTAGCCGAGGTCCAGCAGACCGGCGAGGCCGACGACGATGTTCAGACCGAGGGCGACCGTGGCGAAGATGAGGATGTAGACGCCGATGGTGGCGTACTGGTCGTCGGACTGGGTGAAGGGGAAGCAGGCCGCCGCGATGAAGGCGCCGCAGACGGTGATGTTCTGGTGCCGGGCGGTGATCTCGGAGGCCTGGGCGATCAGGCCGGACTTGTTGAGGGCGGCGAAGCCGAAGCCGGCGGTGATGAGGAAGCCGACGAAGAGCTCGTCGTACTCGGTGCCGATGCCGTAGGTGAAGACGAACAGGCCGGCGGCGAGGACGGCGACGATGATCAGGATCTCGGCGTAGGACGGCAGGGCGCGCACCGGGCGCGGGGTGCCGGAGGCGAAGGCCGCCTTGACGATCTGCCAGTTGTGCGCGCTGTTGTGCTTGAACCGCTCCCAGCCGGTGTCGTCCGGGTCGAACGGGTCGGGTTCGGGGCGCTCGACGGGCAGGGCCAGGGAGCCGAGCAGGGCGATCAGGGTGACGGCGGCGGCTATGTAGCCGCCGGGCTCCAGGTTGACGAGGCCGCCGAGCTGGGCGCTGATCGCGATGACCGTGTACCAGGCGGTGGCGAAGGCGGCGAGTGCCGCGAGCCTGAGGGCCGCGTCGGCGCCGGCCGGCACGAGCCAGCGCAGCCCCTTGACGCCGTACGACGCGGCGCCGATGAGGGCGGTGAGGGCGCCGGCGACCAGCACCAGCACCTGGAGGCCGCCCGGGTAGCCGTAGACGGTGAGGTCGCCGGGGAACTCCGCGGTCCAGGTCCAGGCGAGGAAGGTGGAGACGACGGTGAGGACGCCGCCGCCGGTGGCGAGGGCGCGGCCGATGTGCGCGGGGATGCCGATGAGGCCGGAGGCGTCGCCCGCGGCGGGGGCACCGGTGTTCTTCGGCGCGGTGGTCTGTGTGGTCATCGGTGTCACGCCCTGTCCGCAACGCGTTCGCCGAGCAGGCCCTGTGGCCTGAACAACAGCACGAGGATGAGGAGGATGAAGGCCCAGACGTCGGACCAGGACTGGCTGCCGAACTTGTCCAGGCCGGGGATGTCGGCGATGTAGGCGGTGGCCAGGGTCTCGGCGACGCCCAGGGTGATGCCGCCGATCATGGCGCCGTAGATGTTGCCGATGCCGCCGAGGACGGCCGCGGTGAACGCCTTGAGGCCGAGGATGAAGCCCATCTTGAAGTCGATCTGGCCGTACTTGAGGCCGTTGGCCACGGCGCCGACGGCGGCGAAGACGGCGCCGAGCGCGAACGCGACCACGATGATGCGGTCGGTGTTGACGCCCATCAGCTTGGCGGTGTCCGGGTCCTGCGCGGTGGCCTGCATGCCCCGTCCGGTGCGGGTGCGCATCACGAAGAAGCCGAGGATGGCCATGCTCACCGGGGCGGCGATGAACAGGAAGATGTCGCCGGTCTGCAGGGTGACGCTGCCGATGTGGAAGGGGCCGCCGTCGATCTGCGGGAAGGTCCGGGCCGACTTGGCCTCGGGGTACCAGGCCCACACCGCCTGCTGGAGGGCGAGGGAGAGGCCGATGGCGGTGATGAGGGGCGCGAGCCGGGGTGCGCCGCGCAGCGGACGGTAGGCGAACCGTTCCGCCCCGACGGCGACGGCGACGGAGACGACCATGGCACCGAGGAGCATCAGGGGCAGGGCGATCAGCATGGAGGTGCCGTCGGGCAGGATGTAGATGTAGACCGTGAGCGCGCCGAAGGCGCCGGTCATGAAGATCTCGCCGTGGGCGAAGTTGATGAGCTGGACAATGCCGTAGACCATTGTGTAGCCGATGGCGATCAGCCCGTACATGGATCCCAGTAGCAGGCCGTTGACCAGCTGCTGCGGCAGTTCGTTCACCGCATGTCCTCCGAGACTTTCGGATAATCGACGGATGTGGCCGGATGCGAGTCCGCGCGGGGCGCCTGTGGAACAGCGCCCCGCGCGGCTCGTGGGCTGTGGTGCGGGTGTCCTGGGTCAGCCGGTGAAGGTGCCGGACTTCACGGAGCCCCACGCACCGTTCTCGACGGCGTACACGGTGAGCTGCTTGTTGGTGGCGTCACCGAACTCGTCGAAGGAGACCTTGCCGGTCACACCGTCGAAGGAGACGTCCTGCATGGCGTCGACGACCTTGGCCCGGGCGTCGCTGGGAAGCTTCCCGTCGTTGGCCTCGACGACCTTCTTGACCGCCTCGATGATCGCCCAGGCGGAGTCGTAGGAGTAGCCGCCGTACGCCTCGTAGGCCTCCTTGTATCCCTGGGCCTTGTAGTTCGCGACGAATTCCTTGGCGGAGGGGAGTTCCTCCACCGGGGCGCCGACGGAGGTCGCGAGGTCGCCGTTGCCGCTGGCACCGGCGAGCTTGATGAAGTCGGCGCTGTAGATGCCGTCGCCGCCGACCAGCGGAATCTTGGCGCCGGCGGCCTTGATCTGCTTGCTGAGCGGTCCGGCCTGCGGGTACTCGCCGCCGTAGTAGACGACGTCGGCGCCGGAGTTCTTGACCTTGGTGGCGACCGCGTTGAAGTCCTTGGTGTCCGGGTTGATGTGCTCGGTGCCGACCACCTTGCCGCCGAGCTTCTTGAACTCCTGGGTGAAGGTGGCGGCGAGGCCGGCGCCGTAGGTCTTCTTGTCGTCGATGACGAAGACCTTGCGCTTCTTGGAGTCGTTGTAGACGTACTGCGCGGCGAACGGACCCTGGATGGCATCCGTGGTCGCGGTACGGAAGTACGACTTGTACGGCCGGACCTTCTTGGTCTGCCAGTCCACACCCTGGGTGAGCGAGGGGTTGGTGTTGGCGGGGGAGACCTCGACCAGCTTGGCCGTGTCGAAGACCTTCTGCATGGACTCGCCGACCGAGGAGTTCAGCGGACCCACGACGCCGAGGACCTTGTCGTCGGCGACGAACTTGGTGGCGTTCTGCTGGCCGACGGAGGGCTGGCCCTGGTCGTCGAGGGCTTCGACCTTGAAGGTGACGCCCTCGACGGTCTTCTCCTTGTTGGCCGTCTTGGCCGCGAGGTCCGCCGAGTTCTTGATGCCGAGGCCGAGCGCGGACAGGTCGCCGGTCAGCGGGGCGTCGACACCGATGACGACGGTGGTGCCACCGCCGCCGTTGCCGGAGTCCGAGCCGCCGTCGTCGTCGCGCGAGCCGCAGGCGGTGAGGGTGAGCGCTCCCGCCGCCAGAGCGGCGGTGATGGCGATGAGCGAACGTTGACGCACGATCAGTCCTTTCACTGGCACGGCCGCTTCCCCGTGGAGGCGGTCGAGTCGAGCGCGGGGCCGAAATGACAATCCGACGGCGCGGTGACTGGCCGTGACTCTAAGCGTGTGTAGGGAAGGTGGAGGAGGGTCTGACTCAGGCTGTGACTCTCTTGTTATGACACCGGGTATTGCAGAGCGGTACTGGCTGGGAAGAAGGGCTGAATTCAGGCCGATTCGCCCTGTCCGCATGCTGAGAACCCGCAGGACCGACGGTGCGTGTTCAGGCGTCTGGGGCGTTTTGGTGATTACCTGGAAACGTTGCCGCAGGCGACCGCAAGGGTCCGGGAGAGGTCCCGCGCATAGCGCGTCCCCAGGATGAAACTGTGTGCCTCTATTGCGCGCGCATTACGCAGCGTTACATCCAGGAAAGGGAGTCCGGGATTCCGGGGCGCTTTTTCACATTCCGTCACCCGGAGCGTGACAATGATCTTGCGGGCGGAATGCGATTTTGTCTGGAAAGGTGCCGCGGGGGAGGAGGTCGCCGACAGGCCGTCGTAGGGCTGGGTCAGCCGCGTCACGGTGACGGGCGGACCCGACCGCACGCTCAGCAGCACCGTGAAGCTGAAGCCGTCGGCCGCGGCTCCGGGCGGGCCGGTCACCGGAGCCACGTAGACGAGGTCGATCGCCTGGGACGGGTAGGGCGGCGGGGGCGCGGGACGCGGCTGCGGCCGGCTCGCGTACAGGTAGCCGCCGCCCGCCAGGGCGGCGAGGGCGGTGGCGGAGGCGAGGGCGGTCCGGCGGTGGCGCTCGTAGTGCAGGGCCAGCCGTCCGCGCGGCCGGGGCGGGGGTGCCTCCCGGACGAGGGTGCCCTCGCCCGGCTCGACGGGGCCCACGCCGCTCATGACCGCCACGGACCGTGGCTCGGACCGCCGTCGCGGTACCCCTCGGCGCATGCCTCACGCGCCTGACGGCCGATCAACTCCTCGGCAGCCCGGACGCCTTGAGTCCGCTTCGCGGCCCGTGCCGCCTCCACGACCCGGCGCAGGATGTCGTACTGCCGGTTGGACAGTCCCATCGACTGATAGTCGCCGTACGGTTCGCCGCCGTCCAGCATCTCGTGCGCCCAGTATCCGACGGCGCCCACGCACAATTCCGCGCGGGAGAGGGGGCGCGGGGGCCCGGACGTCGCCGGTGACGTGGGCGCGCTGTGTGCGGTACCAGTGGAAGCGCCCACCCGGTCACCGGAGCCGCCGCGGCCGCCGCAGCCGGCGGCCGCGACGGCCATCACCAGCCCCAGTGCCGCCAGTCCCGTCCGGAGCACCCCTCCCCGTCCCATGGCCCGACGCTAGGGCGCGGGGCGAGCGGGGGCAATGCCGCGGTCAGGAGTGCGCCCCGCGGTCAGGGGTGCCGCGGGCCCGGGGCTCGTGGGCCGGGGGCTCGCGGCACGGGGGTGCTGACGGGCCGTCACGGGGCCGCCGGGGGCGGGCGTACGGCTCAGCTCGCCTTGCCCACCCCGGCCCCGTCGCCGGGGTTCACGTCCCGCAGCAGGCAGGTCAGCCGGGCGGTGCACACCCGGCGGTCCTGCTCGTCACTGATCACGACCTCGTACGTCGCCGTCGACCGCCCCCGGTGCACCGGCGTGGCCACCCCGGTGACCAGGCCGGAGCGGGCCCCGCGGTGGTGGGTGCAGTTCAGGTCGACACCGACGGCGATCTTGGAGGCGCCGCCGTGCAGCATCGAGCCGACCGACCCGAGCGTCTCGGCCAGCACCGCCGAGGCGCCGCCGTGCAGCAGCCCGTACGGCTGGGTGTTGCCCTCCACCGGCATGGTGCCGACGACCCGGTCGGCCGAGGCCTCCACGATCTGGACGCCCATGCGCGTCCCCAGGTGCCCGGCGGAGAACAGGGCGGGCAGGTCGACGCCGAGCGCGGCGTACTCGTCGATGACCTCCTGCGGGAACTGCACCTGCTGCTGCTCGCCCATGAGCCGGCTCCGTTTCGTCGATCCGTCCGTGCGCCCGTCGGCCTGCCGGTCGCGGTGACCGGCAGGCCGCTTCGCATCGCTTCGCTTCGCTGAGCAAACGCTCAGTCGGTCGCCGATTGTTCCAGACGGACGACCACGGACTTGCTGGCCGGGGTGTTGCTGGTGTCCGCGGTGGCGTCCAGCGGCACCAGGACGTTGGTCTCCGGGTAGTACGCCGCCGCACAGCCCCGGGCCGTCGGGTAGTGCACGACGCGGAAACCGGGCGCCCGCCGCTCCACCCCGTCCCGCCACTCGCTCACCAGGTCGACGTACGCACCGTCCGCGACGTCCAGCTTCCGGGCGTCCTCCGGATTGACCAGGACGACGCGTCGGCCGTTCCTGATCCCCCGGTAACGGTCGTCCAGGCCGTAGATCGTGGTGTTGTACTGGTCGTGCGAGCGCAGTGTCTGGAGCAGCAGCCGCCCCTCGGGCAGCTCGGGGAACTCGACCGGCGCGGCGGTGAAGTTGGCCTTGCCCGTGGCCGTCGGGAAGCGGCGCTCGTCGCGCGGGGCGTGCGGGAGCGCGAAGCCCCCGGGATGCGCCACGCGCGCGTTGAAGTCCTCGAAGCCCGGCACGACCCGCCCGATGCGGTCGCGGACCGTCGCGTAGTCCTTCTCGAACTCCTCCCACGGCGTGCGGCTGTCCTCGCCCAGCACCCGGCGGGCCAGGCGGCACACGATCGCCGGTTCGGACAGCAGCTGCCGGCTCGCGGGCTCCAGCCGGCCGCGCGAGGCGTGCACCATGCCCATGGAGTCCTCGACGGTGACGAACTGCTCGCCGCCGCCCTGGAGATCGCGCTCCGTGCGGCCCAGTGTCGGCAGGATCAGCGCCCGTGCGCCCGTGACCGCGTGCGAGCGGTTCAGCTTCGTCGACACGTGCACCGTCAGCCGCGCGCGGCGCATGGCCGCCTCGGTGACCTCCGTGTCGGGGGAGGCGGAGACGAAGTTGCCGCCCATGGCGAAGAAGACCTTCGCCTCGCCGTCCCGCAGCGCGCGGATCGCCCGTACGACGTCGTAGCCGTGCTCGCGCGGCGGGGCGAAACCGAACTCCTTCTCCAGGGCGTCCAGGAACGCGGGCGCGGGCCGCTCGAAGATGCCCATCGTGCGGTCGCCCTGCACGTTGGAGTGGCCGCGCACCGGGCAGACGCCCGCACCCGGGCGGCCGATGTTGCCGCGCAGGAGCAGGAAGTTCACGACCTCGCGGATGGTGGGGACCGAGTGCTTGTGCTGGGTCAGGCCCATGGCCCAGCACACGATGGTGCGCTTCGAGGCGAGCACCATGCGCAGGGCCTCCTCGATCTCCGCGCGCGTGAGACCGGTCGCGGCGAGCGTGTCGTCCCAGTCGGCGGCGCGGGCGGCCGCGGAGAACTCCTCGTAGCCGTGCGTGTGTTCCTCGACGAAGGCGTCGTCGACCGCGCCCTCGGTCTCCAGGATCAGCTTGTTGAGGAGCCGGAAGAGGGCCTGGTCGCCGCCGAGCCGGATCTGCAGGAACAGGTCGGTGAGGGAGGCGCCCGCGGTGAGCCCCTTGGGAGTCTGCGGGTTCTTGAAGCGCTCGAGACCGGCCTCGGGCAGCGGATTGACGCTGATGATCCGCGCGCCGTTCGCCTTGGCCTTCTCCAGGGCCGAGAGCATCCGCGGGTGGTTGGTGCCCGGGTTCTGGCCCGCCACGATGATCAGGTCGGACTTGTAGAGGTCCTCCAGCAGGACGCTGCCCTTGCCGACGCCGATGGTCTCGGACAGGGCCGAGCCGGACGACTCGTGGCACATGTTGGAGCAGTCCGGCAGGTTGTTGGTGCCCAGCTCGCGCGCGAAGAGCTGGTAGAGGAACGCCGCCTCGTTGCTGGTGCGCCCCGAGGTGTAGAAGACCGCCTCGTCGGGCGAGTCCAGGGCGGTGATCTCCTCGGCGACGATGTCGAAGGCGCGCTCCCAGGTGACCGGCTCGTAGTGCGCGCCGCCTTCCGGCAGGTACACCGGGTGCGTCAGCCGGCCCTGCTGGCCCAACCAGTAGCCGCTGCGGGTCGCGAGGTCGGCCACGGAGTGCGCCGCGAAGAACTCCGGGGTGACCCGGCGCAGGGTGGCCTCCTCGGCCACCGCCTTCGCGCCGTTCTCGCAGAACTCCGCCTTGTGCCGGTGGTCGCCCTCCGGCCAGGCGCAGCCCGGGCAGTCGAAGCCGTCCTTCTGGTTGACGCTCAGCAGCGTCAGCGCCGTCCGCCGCACGCCCATCTGCCGCTGCGCGATCCGCAGGGTGTGGCCGATCGCCGGGATGCCCGCCGCCGCGTGCTGCGGCTCCGAGACCCGCGGCGCGTCCTGAACCGGGTCACCCTTGGGCGGCTTGGTCGCCATCGCGCGCTCCTTCGCTTACGCGTTGTGAAGTACGTCTCCGATCCTCGCACGCGCCGCCGACACCGCTGCCGTGCGGGGAGGGGCAGGTCTGCCGGCGCCGGGCGGGGGCATGCCCAAAGGGGCGCGGGGCTGTGCTCGATGTGCGGCTCCGCCGCGTGGGCGCGACCAGCCGCAACGTACCCGCAGACGGATCGCCGCGCCGGTGCCACAGACGATCCCCGCACCGACTGTCAGTGGCACATGGCAGGATCGGACTCGTGGCGAAGACAGCATCGAAGAAGACCGACAGCACCTCCGGCGGCCGACCGCGGCTGATGCTCATGGACGGGCACTCCCTGGCGTACCGCGCGTTCTTCGCGCTGCCCGCGGAGAACTTCACGACCGCGACGGGCCAGCCGACCAACGCGATCTACGGCTTCGCGTCGATGCTGGCCAACACCCTGCGTGACGAGGCGCCCACGCACTTCGCGGTGGCGTTCGACGTCTCCCGCAAGACCTGGCGGTCCGAGGAGTTCACCGAGTACAAGGCGAACCGCTCCAAGACCCCGGACGAGTTCAAGGGTCAGGTCGAGCTGATCGGCGAGCTGCTCGACTCCATGCACGTCCCCCGCTTCGCCGTCGAGGGCTTCGAGGCGGACGACGTCATCGCCACCCTCGCCACCCAGGCCGAGGCCGAGGGCTTCGACGTGCTGATCGTCACCGGCGACCGGGACTCCTTCCAGCTGGTCAGCGAGCACACCACGGTCCTCTACCCCACCAAGGGCGTCTCCGAGCTGACCCGCTTCACCCCGGAGAAGGTCTTCGAGAAGTACGGGCTGACCCCCGCCCAGTACCCCGACTTCGCGGCGCTGCGCGGCGACCCGTCCGACAACCTGCCCGGCATCCCGGGCGTCGGCGAGAAGACCGCCGCGAAGTGGATCAACCAGTTCGGGTCCTTCGCCGAGCTGGTCGAGCGCGTCGACGAGGTCAAGGGCAAGGCCGGGCAGAACCTGCGCGACCACCTGGAGTCCGTCAAGCTCAACCGCCGGCTCACCGAGCTGGAGCGGCGCGTCGAGCTGCCGAAGACGGTCACCGACCTGGAGCGGACGGCGTACGACCGCAAGGGCGTCGCGGTGATCCTGGACACCCTGGAGATCCGCAACCCCTCCCTGCGCGAGCGCCTCCACGCCGTGGACCCGGGCGCCGAGGAGGCCGAGGCCGCCCCGGTGGTCGCGGACGGCGTGGAACTGGACGGCACGGTCCTCGGCACGGGCGAGCTGGCCGGCTGGCTCACCGAGCACGGCGACCGGCCGCTCGGCGTGGCCACGGTCGACACCTGGGCCCTGGGCACCGGCTCGGTCACCGAGGTCGCACTGGCGGCGGCCGACGGCAAGGCCGCCTGGTTCGACCCGACGGAGACCGACGAGGCCGACGAGACGGCGTTCCGGGCCTGGCTCTCCGACCCGGACCGGCCGAAGGTCCTGCACAACGCCAAGGGCGCGATGCGCGTCTTCGCCGAGCACGGCTGGAGCGTCGCCGGCGTGGACATGGACACCGCGCTCGCCGCCTACCTGGTCAAGCCCGGCCGCCGTTCCTTCGACCTGGACGCGCTGTCCCTGGAGTACCTGCACCGCGAGCTGGCTCCCGCCGCCGCGGCCGACGGGCAGCTCGCCTTCGGCGCGGACGAGGGCGCCGAGGCCGAGGCGCTGATGGTGCAGGCCCGCGCGATCCTCGACCTGGGCGAGGCCTTCGAGGGCCGCCTGGCGGACGTCGGCGCCGCCGACCTGCTGCGCGACATGGAGCTGCCCACGTCCGCGCTGCTCGCCCGCATGGAGCGGCACGGCATCGCCGCCGACCGGGAACACCTCCAGGCGATGGAGCAGATGTTCGCGGGCGCCGTCCAGCAGGCGGTGAAGGAGGCACACGCGGCGGCCGGACGAGAATTCAACCTGGGCTCGCCCAAGCAGCTCCAGGAAGTCCTCTTCGGCGAGCTGAACCTGCCGAAGACCAAGAAGACCAAGACCGGCTACACCACCGACGCCGACGCCCTGGCCTGGCTCGCCGCCCAGACGGACAACGAACTGCCGGTGATCATGCTCCGCCACCGCGAGCAGGCCAAGCTGCGCGTCACGGTGGAGGGCCTGATCAAGACGATCGCCGCGGACGGCCGAATCCACACCACGTTCAACCAGACGGTCGCCGCGACCGGCCGCCTCTCGTCCACGGACCCGAACCTGCAGAACATCCCGGTCCGCACCGACGAGGGCCGCGCCATCCGCCGCGGCTTCGTGGTGGGCGAGGGCTTCGAGTCCCTGATGACGGCCGACTACAGCCAGATCGAGCTGCGCGTGATGGCCCACCTGTCCGAGGACGAGGGCCTGACCGAGGCGTTCACGTCCGGAGAGGACCTCCACACCACCGCGGCGGCCCAGGTCTTCTCCGTCGAGCAGTCGGCCGTGGACGCGGAGATGCGCCGCAAGATCAAGGCCATGTCCTACGGGCTGGCGTACGGCCTGTCCGCCTTCGGCCTCTCCCAGCAGCTGAACATCGAGGCGGCCGAGGCCCGCGGCCTCATGGACGCCTACTTCGAGCGCTTCGGCGGTGTCCGGGACTATCTGCGCCGGGTCGTCGACGAGGCACGGGCCACGGGTTACACGGCGACCCTCTTCGGCCGCCGCCGTTACCTGCCCGACCTCAACAGCGACAACCGCCAGCGCCGCGAGGCGGCCGAGCGCATGGCCCTGAACGCGCCGATCCAGGGCACGGCGGCCGACATCGTCAAGATCGCCATGCTCAACGTGGACAAGGCGCTGCGCGAGGCCGGCCTCGAGTCCCGCATGCTCCTCCAGGTCCACGACGAAATCGTCCTGGAGATCGCCCCGGGCGAGCGCGCGACGGCAGAGGAACTGGTCCGCCGCGAAATGGCCGACGCGGTACGGCTCAGGGTCCCCCTGGGCGTCTCGGTGGGCGTGGGCCGAGACTGGGAGTCAGCAGCGCACTAGCCTCGCCTGCGGCCCTGCGGCCCTGCGGCCCTGCGGCCCTGCGGCCCTGCCGCGCGCTGCTGCGGGCAGTCGTGCCGCTGGGGCGGCACGGGTGGGCGCAGCGGCACCCGCAACGCCGGGCTGCGTCCCCCGCCCCCCCCACCAACGCCGGCGACCTTGTCGGCACCGGGGGGCGGCCCTCCGTTCCGCTAGGGACACCCACGCCCCGCCCCCCCGTCACTCCGCTGGCCCCCGAGGAAACGCCCCGCCCCCGCTCTCCGCCGAGGATGCGGACATGGGTATACGCATGCTCCACCCCCGGACAACACCGGCACGGGCACGCACAGACCGACCCGCCCGCGTGCCACTCCTCCCCGTCCCGGTCTTCGCGCCGGGCGCAAGTACCGGCCGCACCCCCGCCACCCTCACGACGGCCCTGCGGCACACCGCGAAGGACATCCGCCGCAGCCTCGCCCGCAAGGCACCGGCCGCCCCCGCCACCTCCGCCGTCTCCGCCCCGCACGAGACACCCGCCTGGCGCCTGTGGGCCGGCCTGGCCCGCGGTTACCTCGCCCTGGCCCTCAGCCTGCTGCCGCGGCCGCGCCCCGCCCGCACCTTCACCGTCTTCGTCGCGAGCGCCGACCCCCTGGGCGCACGACGCGGAGGCCCGGCTCCGTACTGACGCTCCCGGCGGCACGGCGGCACGGCGGCCGCGTGACGGAGGACGAGCGCCACCACAGTTCCTCATATGAGCAAGTGGTGAATATCGGGCACGAACGGGTGCCCGTGCAAAGCAAGTTGTCGTAGGGTCGCCTGCGGCCCCGTACGGGCCGGACGGACAAGGACGCGCGGGCGTCCAGGGGAGGGGTTCACTCTATGGCGGCGCATTTCGACAGGAGGCTCCGCAAGGCGGCGGTCACCACCACCGTTGCGGCGCTCGCGGTCGCGGCCCTGTCCGCGTCCCAGGCTCCCGACGTGACGGCCGACGGCAACGGCAGACAGACCACCGCCGACAACGTGCCGACGTCCGACACGCCCTCCGCGGAGAGCGCCACCGGCAACTCGCCCTACTACACCGACCTGCCGCCGCTCAACAGCCCCAGCCCCGCCCCGACGACGGGTACGCCCACCTCCCCGGGCTCGCCCGAGGCAGGCATCCCCGCGACCGTCCTCGACGCCTACAAGAAGGCCGAGGCGGAGCTGCGCCGTGCCAAGCCCCGCTGCAACCTGCCCTGGCAACTGCTCGCCGCCATCGGCAAGGTGGAGTCCGGTCAGGCCCGCGGCGGACGCGTGGACGCGGGCGGCACCACCATCGGCAGGATCATCGGCCCGCAGCTCGACGGCAACGGCTTCGCGCTCATCAAGGACACCGACAACGGCGTCTACGACGGCAACAGCAGCTACGACAACGCCGTCGGCCCCATGCAGTTCATCCCGTCCACCTGGGCGTGGGCGGGACGCGACGGCAACGGCGACGGCAAGGAAGACCCCAACAACGTCTACGACGCCGCGCTCGCCGCCGGCCACTACCTGTGCCGCTACGACTGGAACCTGTCCGACCAGGCCGACCTCGACCGCGCGATCCTCAGCTACAACAACTCGCAGGACTACCTGAACACGGTCCTGTCGTGGCTCGAGCACTACCGCAGGGGAACCCACGAGATCCCGGACGGCACCGGCAGCCTCCCGGTCGGCCGCAGCGACGACACCGACGCGGGCGCCGGTCCCCCGCGGGGCAGGACGGGCCCGAGCACTCCGCCCAAGGCTCCGGGCGCGACGCCCGGCCCGGGCGGCCCGGGCAAGGGCCCGAGCAAGCCGCCGACGTCGGGCGAGTCCACCGGCCCCGGCGGTCCGAGCACCAAGCCCCCGAAGGACCCGGAGCCGCCGACCAGCACCCCCACGCCGGTCCCGACCCCCACCGACACCGTTCACCACCTGGAGAACGCCGGCACCACGGGGCTCACCGCGACCGCGGGCGACACCTTCGCCAAGAAGATCAGCGCCCGTGCCGAGACCAAGGCCGGAGACGCCGTCGGCAAGGTGCGCATCCGCTTCACGGTCCTGGGCGACACGGACGCGGCCTTCACCGGCGGTGACAAGTTCGCCGCGGTCACCACCGACGCCTCCGGCACCGCCGAGGCACCCGCGCTGGTGGCCGGCGAGCAGACCGGCGAGTTCACCGTCCGCGCCACGGTGATCGGCCGTACCCTCCCGGGCCTGGACTACAAGGCCACCGTCACCGAGCGCGTCGCCGACAAGCTCACCCGCACCACCGAGACCGAGCCGACGTGCACGCCGGGCGGCGAGTTCGCCGACCCCGTCGTGGTGAAGGCCACGCTCAAGGGCGCGGTCGCGGACAAGGTCGCCGTCACCGCGACGCTCATCAAGTCGGACGCCGACCCGACCGAGAACGACAAGGGCCCCTACTTCAAGGACGCCGACCAGAAGGCCGTCCGCACGCTGACCGGCCGGAAGACCGACGCCAAGGGCGTGCTGGAGCTGCCGAAGCTCTACGCCGACGACGCCGAGGGCACGTACATCCTCCGCCTCACCACCCCGGGCGGCGGCACGCTCGACGTCACCCTGACGGTGGCCAAGGAGGCCGGCACGACACCGGAACCCTCCACCGACCCGTCCGAGACCCCTTCCACCGGCCCGTCCGAGACCCCCGCCACTGAACCGTCCACCGGACCGGAGGCGTAGGCCGGCCGGCCCGGCGGGGCGCCCTCCGCCCCGCCGGGCCGCCGCGGTCACCTGCCGAGCCGGGCCTTCGTGTACCGCGTCGGCTCCGCCGTGGCCGGGTCCTCGGGCCACGGGTGCTTCGGATACCTGCCGCGCAGCTCCGCCCGTACGCCCTTGTATCCGTCCCTCCAGAACGAGGCCAGGTCGGCCGTGACCGCGGCGGGACGGCCGGCGGGGGAGAGGAGATGCACGAGGAGCGGCACCCCGGCGACCTCCGGTGACCGCTGGAGCCCGAACATCTCCTGCAACTTCACCGCGAGGACGGGCTGTTCGGGGTTGGCGTAGTCGATCCGGATCCTGGACCCACTGGGGACGGCGATCCGCTCGGGGGCCAGTTCGTCGAGCCGCGCCGCCTCCCCGGAGGCCCAGGGCAGCAGCCGCGTCAGCGCCTGGCCGGCGTCGATCCGCCCCAGGTCGGACCGCCGCCGGGCCCGGCTCAGCTCGGGCTCCAGCCACTCGTCCGCGCGCGCGAGGAGCGCGTCGTCGGTGACGTCCGGCCAGGGCTCACCCAGGTGCCGCCGCAGGAACGCGAGCCGTTGGCGCAGCAGTTCCGCGTCCGCCGACCGGCGCAGCAGCCCGAACCCCTCCCGCCGCAACCCCTCCAGCAGCGCGCCCCGTACGAGGCCGGGGTCGGCGTCGGAGAGGGGCCGCACCGCCAGCTCCACGGCCCCGAGCCGCTCGACACGCCGGGCCACCACGTCGCCGTCGGCCCAGTGCACCTCGTCCCGATCCGTCAGGAGCGCCCCGGCCGCGAGCCGGGCGGTGTCCTCGTCGACGACCGCGCCGAGCTGCACGCGCGCGTGCCCCCTTCCCACGGGCCGGTCGGCCACGGCTACGGCGATCCACTGCGCCCCGCGCAGCGCGGACGTCTCCGGCAGCTCCGCCCGGGTGCCGGACACCATCAGATACGAACCGCCGTCCTTCCTGGCCACCCGTTCGGGAAACGCCAGGGCGGCCACCAGTCCGGCGAGAGCCTCCTCGCCCACCTGCCGTCCGCGTCCACCACCCCCGCCCTCCACGGCGCCCCGCAGCCGCCGCACCTCGGCCCGCCACCGTGCCGCGTACGCGTCCCCGCCGCGCCGAGCGGCCCGCAGCACGGCCGGGAGATCGTCCCCGTACTCCCGGGGCGCCTCCTCACTCAGCAGCCCCACCACCTCGGCCACCACCGCACCCACCCCGGCTCCCCGGCCCGCGTAGCCGCCCGCCCGGTCATCGCCTGCGGCGGAGGCCCGCGTTCCGGAGATGCCCGCCCCGGAGGGGGTCGTCCCGAGGGCGTCCGTCGTGGAGGGGGCCGCCCCGGCCGCGTCTGCTCCGGAGTCACCGGCCCTGGAGGCGTCCGTCCCGGAAGCGCCCGTCCCGGAAGCGCCCGCACCGGAAGCGCCCGTACCGGGGGCGTCGATCCGTGGCAGACCTGCCTCGCGGGCGCCCGCCCCGGAGATACCGGCCCCGGAGGCACCGGCCCCGGAGACACCAGCCCCGGAGACACCGGGGCTTGAGCCCTCGTCCTGGGCGGCGGCCCGTCGCGCGGTGTCGCCGTCGGCGTGCCGCGGGGCCGAGCCCTTCGCCGGCGAGGCCCCCGCACCGTCACGCGCCCCCGCACCGTCACGTGCCCCCGCACGGTCACGTGCCCCCGCGCCGCCACCCGTACCCGCACTCGCGCCCCGTGCCCCGGCGCGACCCCCCGGTGCCGCCCCCGGCCCCGAGGCGGCCCGGCGCGAAGTCCCCGCGCTCAGCTCCTCCGCGTCCAGGAGCGCCCGGCCCAGCCGAGGGTGCAGCCCGAGGCGGGCCAGCCGCGCCCCCCGCTCCGTCGCCCGGCCGGCCGGGTCCACCGCGCCGACCGCCTCCAGCACCGACCGGGCGGCCGTCATCGCCCCGCCCGGCGGCGGATCGAGCAGCGCCAGACCCGACGCGTCCGGGTCGCCCCAGCAAGCCGCCTGCAACGCGAACGCCGTCAGGTCGGCCACCTTGATCTCCGGCGCCGGGAACCGCGGCAGGCGGGCGTCCTCCGCCTCCGCCCAGCAGCGGTACACCACCCCCGGCGCCTCACGGCCGGCCCGGCCCGCCCGCTGCCGCGCCGCCGCCCGCGACGCCCGTACCGTCGTCAGCGCGCTCAGCCCGCGCGCGTGGTCCACGCGCGGCTCCCGGGCGAGGCCCGCGTCGACGACCACCCGTACGCCCGGAACCGTCAGCGACGACTCGGCCACCGAGGTCGCCAGCACCACCCTGCGGCGTGCCCCGGGCGCCAGCACCGCGTCCTGCACGGCCGCGGACGCCCGGCCGTGCACCTGGAGCACGTCGACGTCCCCGAGCGCCCCCAGATGCCCGGCGACGCGGGAGATCTCGCCGACCCCCGGCAGGAAACACAGCACGTCCCCGTCCCGCTCGGCCAGCGCCCGCCGCACCACCGACGCCACGTGGGCGAGCAGCGCCGGGTCCACCCGCATCCCGTGCGGCGGCCGCACGGGACGTGCCGGTGGCGCCCACACGGCCTCGACGGGATACGACACGCCCGGCGCCTCGACGACCGGCGCGCCGCCCAGCAGCCGGGACCAGCCCTCCGCGTCGGTCGTGGCCGACGCGGCCACCAGCCGCAGCTCGGGACGCAGGGCCTGCCGCACGTCCCACAGGAACGCGGCCGTCGTGTCCGCGTCCAGATGCCGCTCGTGGCACTCGTCCAGCACCACCACGTCGACGCCCGTCAGCTCCTGGTCACGCTGGAGCCGCTGGAGCAGCACGCCGGTCGTGACGACCTCCACGCGCGCGTGCCGCCCGACCAGCCGTTCACCGCGCACCGTGTACCCGACGCGCTCGCCCGGCTTCTCGCCCAGCAGCCACGCCATCCGCCGCGCCGCCGCCCGCGCCGCGATCCGCCGCGGCTCGGCCACGACCACGCGCCGCGCGGGAGCCCCGGCCCCGCCCAGCAGACCGGCCAGCGCCAGCGGCACCAGCGTCGTCTTGCCGGTGCCGGGCGGCGCGACCAGCACCGCGGTGCCGGGCCCCTCCAGGGCGTCGTGCAGCGCGGGCAGGGCGCCGCGCACGGGCAGCGCGTCCAGGGCGTCGTAACGGATCACGCCCCCAGTGTCGTACGCCCACGAAACCGCCCTCCACGCGCGCGTGGCCCCGCAGCCGGGCCGATGGCGCCACGGCTCAGTCGCGCTCGCAGACGAAGATCGCCGTCCCCGGGATCAGATGCCCGCGCAGCGGCGACCAGCCGCCCCACTCCGAGGTGTTCCACTCCGGCCACTCCGGCTCCACGAGGTCCACCAGCCGGAACCCCGACGTCACCACGTCCCGCACCCGGTCGCCGAGCGTCCTGTGGTGCTCGACGTACACCGCGAGGCCCTCGTCGTCCTGCTCCACGTACGGCGTGCGGTCGAAGTACGACGCGGACACCGACAGCCCCTCGGGCCCGGGCTCGTCCGGGAACGACCAGCGCAGCGGGTGCGTGACCGAGAAGACGAAGCGGCCGCCGGGCCGCAGCACCCGGTGCACCTCCCGCAGCACCAGCCGCGGGTCGGCGACGAACGGCAGCGCCCCGTACGCAGAGCAGGCCAGGTCGAACGAGCCGTCCGCGAAGGGCAGGACCGTCGCGTCGGCACACACCAGGGGGAACGAGCCGCCGATGCGCAGGGCGTGCTGGAGCTGGCGGTGGGAGAGGTCCAGCGCCACCGGGCGGGCGCCCTGGGCGGTCAGCCACCGCGAGCACTGGGCGGCGCCGGCCCCGATCTCCAGGACGTCCTTGCCCTTCAGGTCCTCCGGCGGGCCGAGCAGCTCGGCCTCCACCTCGTCCAGCCCCTCGGGACACCACACGAAGCGGTCGTCGCCGAGGAAGGTGCCGTGCTCGGTCTGGTACTCGTCCGCGTTCCGGTCCCACCAGCCGCGGTTGGCGCGGGAACTCTCCGTGACACCGGCGGCACGCCGGGTGGCCTCGGGTTCTGGACCTTCGGCTCCCTCGGCCCCGGATGCGACCCCGGATACGGCTTCGGACGTTGCGGGCTCTTGGATGACCGGCTCCCTCGTACTAGTCTGCGGGCTCTTCCGTGCCGCCGCCCGCGTGTCGCGCAAGGGGCGTCCAGGGCTCCGTGTGGCCTCGGGAGACGGCTTTTGTGCCGGGTATGCGACGATCCGCCCCGGGTGTGCGGCTTCGCGCATTGACCCTGCCCGGCTGCCCCCGTATGCTACAAGTTGCGCTGCGGGCCTGCGCACCTCAGACGTAGCAGGTCGCGCTCGCATCTGTTGTATGTCCCCTCGGTTCTCGAGGTGTCACCCCTGGTTTCGGTGACGCTTCCTAAGCTGTCCGGCTTCTTCAGAGCGAAACGGGCTCCCGGCGCAAGCAGTACCTACGACTCAATGTCCGTACCGGAGCCCTTTCCCACATGACGAGCAGCACCGAGACCACCGCCACCACCCCGCAGGTTGCGGTCAACGACATCGGTAACGAGGAAGCCTTCCTCGCCGCGATCGACGAGACGATCAAGTACTTCAACGACGGCGACATCGTCGACGGCGTCATCGTGAAGGTCGACCGGGACGAGGTCCTGCTCGACATCGGTTACAAGACCGAAGGTGTCATCCCGAGCCGCGAGCTCTCGATCAAGCACGACGTCGACCCCAACGAGGTCGTCGCCGTCGGTGACGAGATCGAAGCCCTTGTTCTCCAGAAGGAGGACAAGGAAGGCCGCCTGATCCTCTCGAAGAAGCGCGCCCAGTACGAGCGTGCCTGGGGCACCATCGAGAAGATCAAGGAAGAGGACGGCATCGTCACCGGTACCGTCATCGAGGTCGTCAAGGGTGGTCTCATCCTCGACATCGGCCTCCGCGGCTTCCTCCCGGCCTCCCTGGTCGAGATGCGTCGCGTCCGCGACCTCCAGCCCTACGTGGGCAAGGAGCTCGAGGCGAAGATCATCGAGCTGGACAAGAACCGCAACAACGTGGTCCTGTCCCGCCGTGCCTGGCTGGAGCAGACCCAGTCCGAGGTCCGCCAGACGTTCCTCACCACCCTCCAGAAGGGTCAGGTCCGTTCCGGCGTCGTCTCCTCGATCGTCAACTTCGGTGCCTTCGTGGACCTGGGTGGCGTCGACGGTCTGGTCCACGTCTCCGAGCTGTCCTGGAAGCACATCGACCACCCGTCCGAGGTTGTCGAGGTCGGCCAGGAAGTCACCGTCGAGGTCCTCGACGTCGACATGGACCGCGAGCGTGTCTCCCTGTCGCTGAAGGCGACCCAGGAAGACCCGTGGCAGCAGTTCGCCCGCACCCACCAGATCGGCCAGGTCGTGCCCGGCAAGGTCACGAAGCTGGTGCCGTTCGGTGCGTTCGTCCGCGTGGACGAGGGCATCGAGGGTCTGGTCCACATCTCCGAGCTGGCCGAGCGCCACGTGGAGATCCCGGAGCAGGTCGTCCAGGTCAACGACGAGATCTTCGTCAAGGTCATCGACATCGACCTCGAGCGTCGCCGCATCAGCCTCTCGCTGAAGCAGGCCAACGAGGCCTTCGGCGCCGACCCGTCGGCGGTCGAGTTCGACCCGACCCTGTACGGAATGGCCGCGTCCTACGACGACCAGGGCAACTACATCTACCCCGAGGGCTTCGACCCCGAGACCAACGACTGGCTCGAGGGCTACGAGACCCAGCGCGAGGCCTGGGAGACGCAGTACGCCGAGGCCCAGCAGCGCTTCGAGCAGCACCAGGCGCAGGTCATCAAGTCCCGCGAGGCGGACGAGAAGGCCGCGGCCGAGGGTGTCGACACCGCGGGTGCGGCTCAGGCCGCGTCCGGCAGCGGTGGCGGCGGCGGTGGCTCGTACTCCTCCGAGGGTGGCGACAACTCCGGCGCCCTGGCGTCGGACGAGGCGCTGGCCGCGCTGCGCGAGAAGCTGGCCGGCGGCCAGAGCTGAAGCTCCGCACACCGGCCGCTGACCCACGGCGGTTGAAGCACAGCGGTTGACCGAGGGGCCGCACCTTCCGAGGTGCGGCCCCTTCGGGGTTTCTCCCGGGGCGGTTCCTTCTGGGAATGCCCCGCCCCGCAAGGGCGTTGTCACGTGTGAACACGAGGAGGGGAGCGGTCACTGTGCTTGATCCGCAGGATTTGTACGCCTGGGAGCCGAAGGGCCTTGCCGTCGTCGACATGGCACTCGCCCAGGAGTCGGCCGGACTGGTCATGCTGTACCACTTCGACGGCTACATCGACGCCGGCGAGACCGGCGACCAGATCGTCGACCAGGTGCTCGACTCGCTGCCCCACCAGGTCGTCGCCCGCTTCGACCACGACCGGCTCGTGGACTACCGGGCGCGCCGGCCGCTGCTGACCTTCAAACGCGACACCTGGACGGACTACGAGGAACCCACCATCGAGGTGCGGCTCGTCCAGGACGCCACCGGAGCGCCCTTCCTGATCCTGTCGGGCCCCGAGCCGGACGTCGAGTGGGAGCGTTTCGCCGCCGCCGTACGGCAGATCGTGGAGCGGCTCGGCGTCCGTCTGTCGGTGAGCTTCCACGGCATCCCCATGGGCGTCCCGCACACCCGTCCCGTCGGCATCACCCCGCACGGCACCCGCACCGACCTCGTGCCGGGCCACCGCAGCCCCTTCGAGGAGGCACAGGTCCCCGGCAGCGCGGAGGCGCTCGTCGAGTACCGGCTCGCGCAGGCCGGCCACGAGGTGCTCGGCGTCGCCGCGCACGTCCCGCACTACATCGCCCGTTCCGCGTACCCGGACGCGGCGTTGACCGTCCTGGAGTCGATCACCGCGGCGACCGGTCTGGTCCTGCCCGGCATCGCGCACGCCCTGCGCACCGAGGCCCATCGCACTCAGACGGAGATCGACCGGCAGATCCAGGAGGGCGACGAGGAACTCACCGCGCTCGTCCAGGGCCTGGAGCACCAGTACGACGCGGCCGCCGGTGCCGAGACCCGGGGCAACATGCTCGCCGAGCCCCTCGAGATCCCCTCGGCGGACGAGATCGGCCGCGAGTTCGAACGGTTCCTGGCGGAGCGGGAGGGCGACGGCTGATCCGGTAACCTGCCGGATGAGCGCGCCCCACCTCTCCTCGCTGCAGCGGGGATGATCCGGTGGGTCTGACCGGCGGTATCGGAGTCGGTAAGTTGCTCCCCGCACCCGCGGGGATTGGTGAGGTGGAGGCGCGGTCGTGCTGTCCGTGGGCCTGACCGGCGGGATCGGCGCCGGCAAGAGCGAGGTGTCGCGGCTCCTCGTCGAGCACGGCGCCGTCCTGATCGACGCCGACCGGATCGCGCGTGAGGTCGTCGCCCCCGGGACGCCGGGGCTCGCCGCGGTCGTGGCGGCGTTCGGCGAGGACGTCCTCGCCCGGGACGGCAGCCTGGACCGGCCGAAACTGGGCTCGATCGTCTTCGCCGACCCGGAGAAACTGTCCGTCCTGAACGGCATCGTGCACCCCCTGGTCGGTGAGCGCTCCCGCGCCCTCGAAGAGTCCGCCGCCGAGGACGCCGTCGTCGTCCACGACGTCCCCCTGCTCACGGAGAACGGCCTCGCACCGCTGTACGACCTCGTGGTCGTCGTGGACGCCGACCCGGCCACCCAGCTCGACCGGCTGGTACGACTGCGGGGCATGACCGAGCAGGACGCGCGGGCCCGCATGGCCGCCCAGGCGACGCGCGAGCAGCGCCGGGAGATCGCCGACGTGGTCGTCGACAACGACGTACCGCTCGAGGAGCTGCGCCGCCGGGTGGCAGAGGTGTGGGCCGGACTGGTGCGCAGGGCGCACGGCGAACGGGACGCCGGGCGGCGCACGGAATAGCGAACCCCGCGCGCGCGTTGATCCCTTCCAGCGAGGGAAGGACTCTGCCGTGCCCGAGACAAGCGGTTCGACCGGACGTACGCCGGAGACGGATGTCATCGACTTCCGTGCCGCCGAGCAGCTGCTCGCGGCGCGGGACCCGCGCGGCGCGGTGAAGCTCCTCGACGGGGTCGTCGGCGCCCACCCCGAGAACACCGCCGCGCGGATGCTGCGCGCGCGTGCCTTCTTCGCGGCGGCGCAACTGCGACCGGCCGAGCTGGAGTTCACCATCGTCCTGGAGCGCGAGCCGGACAACGCGTTCGCGCACTTCGCACTCGCCCGCACCTACGAGCGCCGGGGCTGCCCCGACCAGGCCCGGCGCCACTTCCGGCTGGCGGCGGCGCTGGACCCGAACCCGGAGTACTTGCAGCAGGCGCGGTTCGACTCCTGACTGCCGCTCGGCTCCCGGCAGCCGCCCCTCGGGGGTGTGCGGGCGGTCGAGGGGCCGGTCAGCGCTTCGGCGGCAGGTACGGCGGGATGTCCCGGCCCGGCTGGTAGTGCGGGCCCTGGCGGATGTGCCGGAGGATCACGGTCAGGTCGACCGTGGCGATCAGCCACAGCACCCCGCAGGCGAGCGCCCAGCCGAACCGTCCCGTGAGCGCGAAGGCGGCCGTGCCGAAGACCGCCCAGGCCAGCCCCCACAGGCTCAGCCAGAAACGCGCCCGCAGGGCACTGCGCGCGGTGGCCGGTTCACTGCCCGTACGCATCGGTTCACCACTTCCTGTAACGAACGTACTCCGGCGGACCGCGAGGGGGAAGCGAGGGCTGCCGCCGGGCCGGCCACACCGCGCGACCGGGTCCGTTCACTCGGTCGGGTGAACCGCTGCCGCGAGGGAACGAGCGTGCGAGGGCGGGCCGTTGGACGGGCATGGAGCTGAAAATGCGAGAGGGACACCAGGGCACGGGACCCGGGGCCATCACCCCGGACGGCTGCGCGGTCGAGCTCTATGCGCGGCTGCCGGCCGGAGCCGAGCCGGACATCGTCGCCGCCGCCGTGCCCGAGGGCGCGCGGATTCTGGAGCTGGGCAGTGGCGTGGGACGCATGACCCATCCGCTGCTGGAGCGGGGTCTCACCGTCACCGCGGTGGACGAGTCCGCCGAGATGCTGGAACGCGTGCGCGGGGCGCGCACCATATGCAGCCCGATCGAGGACCTCGACCTCGACGAGCGCTTCGACGCGGTGATGCTGGCGTCGTTCCTCGTGCACACCGGGGAGGCCGAGGTGCGGAGAGGGCTGCTGCGCACCTGCGCCCGGCATGTCGCGGCGGACGGCTGTGTACTGATCCAGCGCGAGGGGGCGGACTATCACACGAATCTGCCGCGTGAGCGGGTGGACCCCAGCGGCTTCACCGTCCGGATCCTGTCGGCGGATCCGGTGGGGGACGGAGTCAACTCGGTCCGGGCCGAGTACGAGTTCCCGGACGCGGTCTGGACGCAGACCTTCCGCGCCCGGCCGCTGACCACGGAGCAGTTCGAGGAGGCGCTGGGGGAGGCGGGACTCGCGGTGGACCGGTATCTCACCGACGACGGGACATGGGTGAGGGCCGTGCCCGTGCGGCACGGGTAGTGGAGAGAACGGGAGGAGAAAGGCGTCGGTCCCGGCGATGAGTCCCGGGGCGGCGAGCGGTCTGTATCCCGACAGCAGCACGGACCGCTCGGCTCAGGAGACCGCCATGCCGGACACCACCACTTCCCCCGCCACCACCACTTCCCCCGCCGCCACCACTTCCCCCGCCGCCACCCTGCCTGCCCGCGGGAGGGGCCTCCGGGTCGCCCTGCGCGTCGTGCAGGTGCTTCTCGCGCTGTTCTTCGCCGTCGCGAGCGCCCTGCCCAAGCTGATCGGGCACTCCTCGGCGGCCGACACCTTCGCCGAGATGGGCTGGGGCGACGCGGGCATGTACGCAATCGGTGTCCTCGAGCTGGCGGGAGCGGTGGCGCTGATGGTCCCGTTGCTGCAGTCGGTGGCGGCGACGGCCCTGAGCGCGCTGATGGTGGGTGCGTTCGTCGTCCAGCTCATGTACTTCGACGGTGAGAACGCGGCGACACCGCTCATCCTGATGGTGCCGCTCCTGATCGTCGCCCGGGCCCGCCGAGGGTCCAACGAGGAGCTGGACCGCCTGGTGCGGGCCCGGGTCCGGCGGGGCTGAGCCAACCCGGCCGTGCCGCGGTCGGGCTCAGGGCCTGCTCCCGGCGTCCCTTCGGGAGCTGCTCAGGCCCTCCAGCCCGCGCAGCCGGTCCATCTCGCGGCGGTCGCGCTTGGTCGGACGTCCGGCTCCCCGGTCGCGGATGCCGGCGGGGGCGACGGCCTCGCGGGGCGGGGGCGGCGGGGAGTTGTCGATGTAGCACTGGACGGCGACCGGGGCACCGACGCGCTTGCGGATCAGCCGCTTCACGACGACGACGCGTTCCCGGCCCTCCTGCCGCAGGCGCACCTCGTCGCCGACGCGGAGCGAGTACGCGGGCTTCACCCGCTCCCCGTTCACCCTGACGTGGCCGCCGCGGCAGGCGGTGGCGCCCAGGGAGCGGGTCTTGATCAGACGGACGGCCCAGATCCAGCTGTCCACGCGGACGCTCTCGCCGTTCTGCGGCCCGGCCGCCTCGGCGGCGGCGATCGCCGCGGCGGTCTTCGGGTCCGGTGTCCCGGCGGCGGGAGCGGCACCGTCCTGCGGGGCGGCCACCGGGCCGCTTCCGTTTTCGTCATGCTCGGAAGCCATGCCTCGACCTTAACCGCCCGGCACGGTGGCACGGGCCGTGATTTCCCCGGCCGGCCGGCGTGCGGGACCGGGCAGCACGGCCCCGGGACACCTCACGGAGGCCGGGACGGTCTTACGGTGGACGCATGGACACCGGTGGACTCTCCGTGCTCGACCAGCGCATCGCGGGCTGCCGGGCCTGCCCGAGGCTGGTCGAGTGGCGGGAGGAGGTGGCCCGTACCAAGCGGGCGGCGTTCGCCGACTGGACTTACTGGGGCAGGCCGGTGCCCGGCTTCGGCCCGCCGGACGCGCGGCTGCTGATCGTCGGACTGGCGCCCGCCGCCCACGGGGGCAACCGCACCGGCCGGATGTTCACCGGCGACCGTTCCGGTGACGTCCTGTACCAGGCGCTGTACGACGTGGGCCTCGCCTCGCAGCCCACCGCGGTCAGCGTGGACGACGGCCTGGAACTGTACGGGGTGCGCATCACCTCACCGGTGCACTGCGCCCCGCCCGCCAACAAACCCACCCCGGCCGAGCGGGACACCTGCCGGGCCTGGCTGGTCCAGGAACTCGAACTGCTGCGGCCGACGCTGCGCGCGGTGGTCGTCCTGGGTGCCTTCGGCTGGCAGGCCGCGCTGCCCGCGTTCGCCGGAGCGGGCTGGACCGTGCCCCGCCCCCGCCCGGCCTTCGCACACGGCGGACACGTGACGCTGGACGCGCCCGACGGACCGGACCTGCACCTCTTCGGCTGCTTCCACGTCAGCCAGCGCAACACCTTCACCGGCCGGCTCACCCCCGAGATGCTGCGCGACGTGCTGCGCGGGGCGGCGGAGACGGCGGGCCTGGCCACCCGGTAGGCCCCACCCCGTAAAGGAGATGAGTGCCGGGGGCCGCTGCGACTATGGTGCCCCGATGGGCCTGTATCCGGAGATCGAACCGTACGACCACGGCATGCTCGACGTCGGGGACGGCAACCACGTCTACTGGGAGACGTGCGGAAACCCGCACGGCAGGCCCGCGCTGGTGCTGCACGGCGGGCCGGGCAGCCGTGCGAGTCCGGGCCTGAGGCGGTACTTCGACCCCGCCGCCTACCGGATCGTCCTGCTCGACCAGCGGGGCGCCGGACGCTCGCTGCCCCGCGCGAGTGCCCCCGACACCGACATGAGCGTCAACACGACCGCCCACCTCATGGCCGACCTCGAGTTGCTCCGCGCCCACCTGGGCATCGAGCGGTGGCTGGTGTGGGGCGTGTCGTGGGGCTCGGCCCTGGGCCTGCGGTATGCGCAGACGCACCCCGGAGTGGTGACCGAGCTGGTGCTGACCGGCGTCGCCACCGGCTCCGACGCCGAAGTGGCCCTTCTGACGCGCGGGTTGGGAAACATCTTCCCGGAGGCCCACGAGCGGTTCCTCGCCGAGCTGCCCCCGGACGAACGCGACGGCAACCTCGCGGCCGCGTACCACCGTCTGCTGGAGTCGCCGGACGCGGCGGTGCGGGAACGGGCCGCGCGGGCCTGGACCGACTGGGAGACGGCGATCATCCCGGCACCGCCCGGCTCGGTCGCCCGGTTCCGGGACCCGGAGTTCCGCATGGGCTTCGCGCGTACCGTCACGCACTACTGGGGCAACGACCACTTCCTGGGCGACGGCAACGACGAGGGCGTGATCCTCAGGGACGCGCACCTGCTGACGGGCGTCCCCGGCACGCTGGTCCAGGGCAGCCTCGACTTCGGCAACCTCCTCGGCATCGTCTGGCGGCTCCACCACGCCTGGCCGGACAGCGAGCTGGTGGTCGTGGACGAGGCCGGGCACGACGCCGGAGCGGCCGGCGACGAGGCCCTGATCGCGGCGACGGACAAGTACGCGCGCGGCGACACCGGGGTGTGAAGGACACGGCGACACCGGGTGTGGAGGACGCGGTGGCACCGGGGTGTGAAGAACGCGGTGGCACCGGGGTGTGCAGGATCGTGAGGGCCTAGGGCCGCCACACGTAGCGCACGTCCGGCTCCCGTTCCTCGTTCCGGGCGCCGTCCGTCCATTCCACGGCCGTGAAACCGTGCCGTTCGTAGAAGCGGCGCGCGGGCGCGTTGACCTGGAACGTCGACAGCGACAGCCCGGCCGCCCGCCGCTGCCTGGCCAGGGCGACGAACCGGTCCCCGATTCCGATGCCGCGCCACTCGGGGGCGAGGTACAGCTGCGACAGCTCCTCGCCCTCCAGCACCATCACCCCGACCACCGCACCGCCGGCCGCCTCCGCCACCCAGGTCTCGTACCGCTCCACCACCACGTGCCGGAAGTACGCGCGCACCTCCGTGTCGGTGCGCGGCCGGACCACGCCCGGCAGCGCGGCGGCGAAGGAGCGCAGCCAGACGTCGGCCGCCGCGCGCGCGTCGGCGGCCGAGGCGCGCCGCAGGAGGACCGCACCGGCACCCGCCCCGGCCTCCGCACCGGGCTCGGCTCCCCGGTTCACGGACGACCGCCCTCCGGAACCGCCGCGGTCGCGGTGATCTCCACCAGCTGCCCCGGATAACCGAGACAGGCCACCCCGAGCAGCGTCGAGGAGTGCGGGCCCGCACTGAGCCCGGACGCCTCGACGACGTCCCAGACGGCGGACAGCGCGGCGGTCTCCGTGCTCACGACGTACACGTCGGTCGACAGCACGTGCTCCAGGCCGCTCCCGACGGCGCGCAACTGCTCGGTGAGGTTCGCGATCACCTGCTCGGCCTGCCGGACCGGATCCCCCGCACCGACCAGCTTCCCCTCGGCGTCGAGCGGTACGGACCCGGCGAGGAAGGCGAGCCTGGTCCCGGCCTCGACGACGGTGGCGTGGGAGTAGACGGGCGGCGGGAAGAGACCGGGCACAGTGACGCGCTGGATCACGGGGACTCCTGGAAGAGGGGGGCGGACAACCTCCCGATCGTCCGTTCCCGGCCCGCGCCGCGCACCCGAATTTCGCTCGCGACCCGCACCCCGGCCGCCTAGGCTCCCGGCATCGGCCCCGCCCTGCCTCCCCCTCCCATGCCAGGAGCCCACCCCAGTGCCCACCCCCACCCTCACCGACCAGGCGTTCCTCGACACCACCGCCGACCGGCTCGCCGCCCTGCCCGCGGTCCGGGCGGTCACCCTCGGCGGCTCCCGGGCACAGGGCACGCACGGACCGGACAGCGACTGGGACCTGGCGGTCTACTACCGGGGCGCCTTCGACCCGGACGACCTCCGGGCGGTGGGCTGGGAGGGCGAGATCTCGGAGATCGGCGCGTGGGGGGGGGCGGCGTGTTCAACGGTGGTGCCTGGCTGACGATCGACGGGCGCCGGGTCGACGTGCACTACCGCGACCTGGACGTGGTCGAGCACGAGGTGACGGAGGCGGGGGCGGGCCGTTTCGGCGTCGAACCGTTGATGTTCCACCTGGCGGGCATCCCCACGTACCTCGTGGTCGCCGAACTGGCGGTCAACAAGGTGCTGCGCGGCAGTCTGCCCCGCCCCGCCTACCCGGAGGCCCTGCGCACCACGGCCCCCGACCGCTGGTACGGCGCCGCCACCGCCACCCTCGCCTACGCCGGGGCCGGCCACGCACCCAAGGCCGCCCTCACCCAGGTCGCCGGCGCCCTGGCCCTCGCCACGACCCAGACGGCGCACGCGGTCCTGGCGGCGCGCGGGGAATGGGTGACGAACGAGAAGGGGTTGGTCGCGCGCGCCGGACTGGACGGGGTCGACGCACTGGTCGCGGCCCTGGCACCGGAGCCGGAGAGCCTGGCACGCGCGGTCGACGACTGCGGGACGCTGCTCGACCGGGCCGTGCGGACGGCCCGGTCCCGGTGACGGGGCGGGCCGGCGGATCAGCCGGGCCGGATGCCGGGCCGACTCCCGGGGCCGTACGTTGGCGTGATGACGCCCTCTCCGCCTGAGAAGCCGCAGCCCGGCGCCCGCCGTGGCCGTCCCGGCCGGCCGGCCGATCTCGTCATCACCGGCTGCACCGTTCTCGTGCACGACGACCGGGGGCGGATCGGCTTCGAGCAGGACGCGGCCGTCGTCGTGCGCGACGGGATCGTCGACTGCGTGACCACCGCCGTCGCAGGGGCCGCGGTGCCCGCCGCCGAGCGCATCGACGCACGCGGTCAGGTCGCCCTGCCCGGGCTGATCAACTGCCACACGCACGCGCCGATGGTCGCCCTGCGCGGACTCGCCGAGGACCTGCCCACCGAGGAGTGGTTCAACGACGTCGTCTGGCCCGTCGAGTCCAACCTCACGGTGCGGGACGTGACCCTGGGCGCCCGGCTGGCCTGCGCCGAGATGATCCGCGCGGGCGTCACGGCCTTCGCGGACAGCTACTTCCACATGGACGCCGTGGCCGAGGTCGTCGACGAGTGCGGGATGCGGGCGCAGCTCGGGCAGGCGTACTTCTCCTCGCAGGGGCCCGAAGGCATGGCGGCGTCGCTGGAGTTCGCGCTGCGCCGCCGTGGCTCCGCCGGCGGCCGGATCACCACCGCCCTCGCTCCGCACGCCCCCTACACGGTGGTCGACGCCGACCTGGCCGCGACCGCCGAACTCGCCCGCGAGCACGGCCTGCCCGTGCACCTCCACGCCGCCGAGAACCGCGACCAGACCGACACCAGCCTCGCCCGGCACGGGGTCACCCCGATCGGGGTCCTGGAACGCACCGGCGTCCTCGGCACCGACGTGCTCATCGCCCACGGCACCGGCATCACCGAGGGCGACCTGCCGCTCCTCGCGCGTGCGGACGGCCGTACGGCGGTGGCGACCGCGCCCCGCGGCTACCTCAAGTTCGCCTGGCCCGGCACCACGCCCGTGCGAGCCCTGCGCGACATCGGCATCCCCGTGGGGCTCGCCACCGACGGAGCCGCCTCCAACAACTCCCTCGACGTGTGGGAGTCGATGGCACTCACGTCCCTCATCCAGAAGTCCACCGAGGGCGACCCCCGCTGGCTGACCTCCCGTCAGGCACTGCACCACGCCACCGTGCAGAGCGCCGAGGCGGTCGGGCTCGGGGACGCCGTCGGCCGCATCGCACCGGGGCGGCGGGCCGACCTGATCCTCGTCGACCTCACCGGACCGCACACGCAGCCCGTGCACGACCTCGCCGCCACCCTGGTGCACAGCGCGCGCTCCGCCGACGTGCGCACGACGATCGTCGACGGGCGCGTCCTCATGCGCGACCGCCGACTGCTCACCGTGGACGTGCCCGAGGTGGTCCGGGAGCTGGGGGAGCGGCTGCCCGCCCTGACCGACCGGCGGCACGGGCGGCGCATCCAGGAGTACGACACCTGAAACGCCTGTTCAGAGGCGCGTCGAAAAAAAACCTCCCGGGCAGCGATGAGTTCCGCTCCGCCCTTCGGTCACCACCCGGACGGCCCGGCCGCTTGCGGACCGCCGGCCGTCGGACCGAAGCACGACGCATGTCGCACAGGAGGCTGGAGCCATGTCGCTGCCCGAGATCGTCACCCGCGCGGACTGGCGCGCGGCGCGCGAGGCCTTACTGGCCAAGGAGAAGGCGGCCACCCGCGCGCGTGACGTCCTCAACGCCGAGCGGCGCGGGCTGCCCATGGTGGAGGTCGACAAGGAGTACGTCTTCGAGGGCGGCGACGGCAAGGCCACCCTGCTCGACCTGTTCGAGGGCCGGGACCAGCTCGTCGTCCACCACTTCATGTTCGCGCCCGAGTGGGAGTCCGGCTGTCGCGGCTGCTCGGCGTTCCTGGACCAGATCGGGCACCTCGCGCACCTGAGGGCCCGCGGTACGTCGTTCGCGGCCGTCTCCCGGGCGCCGTATCCGAGGATCCTGCCGTTCAAGGCGCGGATGGGCTGGACGCTGCCCTGGTACTCGTCGTTCGTCAGCGACTTCAACACCGACTTCGAGGCGACCCAAGAGCACGAGGGCGAGCTGGTGGAGCGGCCGGGGCTGAGCTGCTTCCTGCGGGACCGCGAACGGGTCTTCCACACCTACTCCGTGTACGGGCGCGGCCTGGACGGGATCGGCTCGACCACCAGCCTGCTCGACCTGACCGCGCTCGGCCGGCGGGAGCCCTGGGAGAAACCCGAGGGGCGCGCGGCGGCTCTCGGTGCGCCCGTGGGCAGTGGGAGAGTCCGATACCACGACGAGTACGAGGACTGAGACGCTCCGTAGCGGAAACGGCCGAACGGCCGAGGCGCCGCTCACACTTTGCGGTGAACGGGTGTCAACTATGTCTCAGTACCATCACCACGCGAGGCGTTCGCTCCATGGTTGGCGTTTAACTCTACGAGTACAGCGCTACATGGAGGTGCGGAGTGAACGGGCGAACGGTGCTCGAACGCTTTCCCGCCGGTGGACCCCGAGGATCCTGGCCGGCGGAGGAGTTCGCACAGGCGCGGCGTCTGGAAGGCCTGCCCGCCGAGGTCGTCATGGACCTCGCCACGGACATGTTCCTGGTCGTCGTGCGCCGCGGCGACGCCGCGGGTGACGCGGCGGCCTGACCCGCGCGGCCGCCCAGGCGCTCACTGCGCCTGCGCGCCCACCGTCCGCGACCAGGTGGGCGTCGTGTTCGTCAGCCGGCACAGGGCCAGGTACAGCGGGATGGGCGGCGTGTAGGGAACCGTGCCGTCCGAGCGGTGCAGGAGGCCGGGGACGTCGGCGGCCCCGGGCACCACCGCACCGGTGGCGTAGCGCGCGGGCGCGGGCCACTCCAGGGCGTAGTCGGAGTCGGACGGAACGATCCACCACCAGTGCGTCTCATCGGCGTAGACGCACCCCACGCGCGGCAGCCGGGGCAGAACCTGCTGGGCGAGGAGGGCGGGTACCGCCACCGCGTCGCAGCCCAGCGGTGCCGTCATGCCGTCCGGCACGGGCAGCCGCACGGGCGTCCCGGCACCGCGCCGTCCGCGCTGGAGGCGGACCATGGTGTCCAGACCGAGCGGTCGGATGCCGGACGCAGCCCTCATAGCCATTCGGTCCCCGTTCCGCGGCGTGTCTCTCGGCTCTCACGGCTCACCCGGCGGCGGGCCTCCGCCTCGTCCTCGTCTCCGGGAGTGTCCGCGGGGCCGGGCTTCGGGCGGGCGCCCCAGCCCAGGTCGTTGCGGGGCTCCGCGGGGCCGACCGGTCCGTCGGCCTTGCGCGGCAGCTCGGCCCAGACCAGCAGTCCGGGACCGTGCTCGTGGGCGCCCCAGGCGTCACACAGGGCGTCGACGAGGAGCAGGCCCCTGCCGTGCTCGTCCTCGGGCTGCTGATCCTCCGAGGGGTGGGGCTGGCCGGGGGCGCAGCCCTCGTCTCGCACGGCTATGCGGACCAGGTCGTCGGCGTCGTGCAGTTCGCACACTATGTGTCTGCTCGCCGTGTGCACGATCGCGTTGGTCACCAGCTCGGAGACCACCAGGGCCGCGGTGTCGCAGGTGTCCGCGCACACCGCCCAGCCGCTCAGCCGGGCCCGGGTCAGGCGTCTGGCCTGCGAGGGAGAGCCCGGATGGGCGGCCAGCTCGAAACGGAACCGGCGCTCGGCGGCGGTGGCTCCCGAGGAGCCGGCTCCCATGGCGGCACCGAGGCCCAGGGAGCCCACGGTGGCGTCTGTTCCTAAGGGCGCGGACGGAATCACGCTTGCCACTATCGCCCCGCCGTGAACACTTGGCAAGTGTCACTCTGAAAAATGCAGAGTGCTGTGTGACGTTCTGGACGGCCGTGGCACACTGCTCGCAACAGCACGTCGAGCGGCGCCACTTCAGGTCGTTCGAAAGGCCTTTCCGGCTTTCGAACAGAACTTCGAATGGCGCCGCCGGGCTGTCCGCACCAGGACACGCCGGGCTCGCCGAGGCTGTCCGTACAACGGAACAGGGACGCAAGGACTCTTTCGGGACTCTTCAGGAGGTGGGCGGTGAGCGAGCCGCGGTCCGCGCCGACGGTCGGCCAGGTCGTACTCGGCCGGCGCCTGCTGGACCTGCGGGAACGCGCCGGTCTCAAGCGCGAGGAAGCCGCCCGTGTCCTGCGCGTCGCCCCCGCCACGGTGCGCCGCATGGAGATGGCCGAGGTCGCCCTCAAGATCCCGTACCTCCAGCTCCTGCTGAAGGCCTACGGTGTCGGCGACGAGGAGGCCGACGCCTTCGTCCGGCTGGCCGAGGACGCCAACAAGCCGGGATGGTGGCAGCGCTTCCACGACATCCTCCCCGGCTGGTTCTCGCTGTACGTCAGCCTCGAGGGCGCGGCCTCCCTGATCCGCTCCTACGAGCCCCACTTCGTCCCCGGAGTCCTCCAGACCGAGGACTACGCGCGCGGGGTGCTGCGCTCGGGCGCCATCGGACAGACCCGGCCGGACGACATCGAGCGCCACGTCGACCTGCGCATGCAACGCCAGGAACTGCTCACCCGTGACGACGCACCCCGGCTGTGGGTCGTGATGGACGAAACCGCGCTGCGCCGCCCCGTCGGGGGACCGGAGGTGATGCGTGCCCAGATCGACCGGCTGCTCGAAGCCGCGAAGCTGCCCAACGTGACGCTTCAGATCGCCCCGTTCGCGAACGGGCCGCACCCCGGCACGTACGGGCCCTTCGTGCTGTTCCGATTCGCCATGCCGGAACTCCCGGACATGGTCTACAGCGAGTACCTGACCGGCGCCGTCTATCTCGACGCGCGTGCCGAGGTGGCGACCCACCTCGAGGTCATGGACCGCATGGCGGCGCAGTCCGCCACGGCACATCGCACGAAGGAGATCCTCCGGGATCTCCGCAAGGAGCTGTGAATGAACCGCATCAAACCCCAGCGCCCGCCACTGACCCGCGGTGAGCGGATCTACAACGGCATGCCCGCCCGCGAGCTGGGCAGCGAGGGCTGGCACAAGCCGTGGAGCGGCGGCAACGGAGGCAACTGCCTGGAGGCGATGAAGCTCTCCGACGGCCGGATCGCGGTACGGCAGTCCACCGACCCGGACGGGCCGGCGCTGATCTACACCTCGGCCGAGATGACGGCCTTCATCCAGGGCGCCAAGGCGGGAGAGGCGGACTTCCTGCTGTCCTGAACCCTGCGCTTCGGATTGTTGTTTTTAAGCTGTTTGGCACTGAGTCGACCACCCGTCGCGAGGAGAACCCACCACCTGGAGTGACAGGACGACCACCCGGCCGGCGAGGCGACAAGCCGTCGGCGGCCGGGCGGCCGGCGGCTTGCCGCCCGGCCGGCCCGCCCCCACCGGCTCAGGCGAGGGCCAGCACGTACGCCACCGCCGCGGCGGCCGAGGCGACGGCGCGGACGTGGTTCCAGGCCGTCCACTCGCGCACGTAGGCGGACCAGCGGGCGGCCGCCTCCGCCGAACCCGGCTCCAGCCGGAGCAGCGCCGCGTTGCGCGGCACGTTGGCGGCCGCCGTGACCCCGAACGCCCCGACCAGATACAGCGCGCTGCCGAGCAGCAACTCCACCGCGGCCTCCTCGGGCCACAGCACGAGCGTCACCACGGCGATCACCACCGCCAGTACCGCCGTCCCGAGGAACACCGACATGAAGGCCGGCCGTACCGCGGCCGTGTTGATCGCGTTCATCGCGGCGACCCCCCGCGCGGGCGGCAGCGCGGCGAGCCCCCGCATGACGAACGTGGAGAAGGCGCAGAAGACACCGGCCGTCACACCGGTCCCGAGCACACCCAGCACCGTCAGCACGAAGTACGGTCCGTCGGTCATGTCCAGTCCACTCCCACCCCTCGCGCGGCGGCCGTCCTCCCGGCCGCCGATCACCCCAAGTCAACCGCCCCACCGGCACGGTGACCATGGCCGAGCGCCGCGGACCCATGCGCGAGCGTCCAGGCGGGCCGGGCCGGCGACCGCCCGCGCGAGCGCCCGCACGGTCGCCCGCACGACCGAGGCGACGGCCGGCCCGCCGGGTGACGCATCATGGGCGGGTGCGACTGGAAGCGATCACCTGGGACCGGCTCGGCGACCGGCTCGCCGAGCGGCTGCTCGACCTGGAACCCGCCGACGGCAGTGCCTGGACGCGGGTCGCCCTCGACGGCGCCCCGGCCGCCCGCCCCGGCGACCTCGCCGACCGCGTCGGCGAGGCGCTTCGCGTCCGAGGCCGCCCCTCGCTCGTCGTGGGGACGGCGGGATTCCTGCGCCCCGCCTCGCTCCGTCTGGAATACGGACACCAGGACGTCGAGTCCTACTACAACGGCTGGTACGACACCGGCGCCCTGTGGCGCGAGGTCTTCGACCCCCTCGGGCCCGGCGGCGACGGGCGGGTCCTGCCCGACCTGTGGGACCCGGTCACCGACCGCGCCACCCGCAGTCCCCGCGTCCCGCTGCCCGCCGGCGGCGCGCTGCTGCTCCACGGCCCCTTCCTGCTGCGCCACTGGTTCCCCCTGGACCTGAGCGTCCACCTCGTCCTGACCCCGGGCGCGCTGCGCCGCCGCACCCCCGAGCCCGAGCACTGGACCCTGCCCGCCTTCGCGCGCTACGACGAGGAGAGCGACCCGTCCGGCACCGCCGACGTCGTGGTGCGCGCCGACGATCCACGCCGTCCCGCCTGGAACGGCTGACCCGGAGGGCCGCTGCCGCCGGAGCGTCGCCCCCTTCGGGCAAGCGGGACAACTGGGATGATCCCAGCATGACGCGAACCGACGGATACCTCCTCGACAACGGTCAGTCCGAGGCTGCGGAGCGCTTCGACGCCTTCGCCACGCTCTTCGACCCCACCACGTTCCGGCACCTCCAGGCGCTCGGCGTCGGCCCGGGGTGGCGCTGCTGGGAGGTCGGGGCCGGCGGCACCTCGGTGGTGTCGTGGCTGGCCAAGCGGGTGGGGCCGACCGGCAGGGTCCTCGCGACGGACATCGACACCTCACGCGTCGCCCCGGCCGGCCGTCCGCCGGTCGAGGTGCGGGTGCACGACGTCGGCGCGGAGGAACCGCCGGGGGACGGCTTCGACCTCGTCCACGCGCGGCTCGTGCTCGTCCATGTCCCCGACCGGGAACAGGCGTTGCGGTCCATGATCAAGGCCCTGCGGCCGGGTGGCCGCCTCCTGGTCGAGGACGCGGACCCGGCGCTCCAGCCCCTGCTCTGCCCGGACGAGCACGGCCCGGAGCAGCAGTTGGCGAACCGGCTGCGGCACGGCTTCCGCCAGCTGCTGTCCCGGCGTGGCGCCGACCTGTCCTACGGCCGCCGGCTGCCCCGGCTGCTGCGGGAGGCGGGCCTGCGCCGGGTGGAGGCCGACGCCTACTTTCCGGTCACCTCGCCGGCGTGCGCCGCCCTGGAGTCGGCGACCGTACGGCAGGTCCGCGACCAGCTGGTCTCCGCGGGGGTGGCCTCCCACGACGACATCGACCGCCACCTCGCGAACGTCGCGTCCGGCGGCATGGACCTCGCTACCGCGCCGATGATCTCGGCATGGGGCCGCAAGGGGTGAGCGCGGCTACCCGTCGGCCGCTCGCGGCCCGTCCGTACGCTGCCCGTCCGTACGCTGCCCCTGCGTACGCGGCGGTCTCCCGCCCACCCCTTCGACCGCCCGTGCGCCCGCCCGGCACCCGGCGGCCGCCGCCTCCTCGGGCTCCGCACCCGTGAGCAGCGCGGCGAGGAACGCGCCGGTGAAGGCGTCCCCCGCGCCCGTACTGTCCCGCGGCGACGCCGTGACGGCGTCGACCCGGGCGCTCACCGTGCCGGACCGGGCCACCAGCGCCCCTTCCGCGCCCTGCTTGGCGACCACCAGCGGAACGTGCCGGCTGAGCTTCGCGGCCGCGTCCGCCGCGTCGGGCAGGCCGGTGAGCAGACCCGCCTCTCCGCGGCTGGGCAGCAGCACGTCCACGCCCTCGACCAGGCCGAGGAAACGGCCGACGCCCAGCTCGGTGAGGAACCCGGCCGACGCCGGGTCCAGGCTGACCGGCACCCCACGCGCGCGGGCCGCGGCCAGGGCGGCCGACACCAGGGCGCGGCCCGGCTCCGAGAAGAGGAGATAGCCCGACAGGTGCAGCCGGCCGACGCCGTCGAGCAGCGTGTCCGACCAGTCGTCCGGCCCGATCAGCAGCGACGCCCCGCTGTCCGTCAGGAACGTCCGCTCGGCCGAGTCACCGGTGTCGACGAGGCAGATCACCGTGCCCGTGGGCGCCGTCGCGTCGACGACGAGAAGTGGACGCACCCCGCACGCCGCCAGCTCCCGCTCGTGCCACGCGGACGCGTCCGCGCCCACCCGGCCCAGCATCCGTACGTCCGCGCAGCCCGCGTACGCGGCCCAGCAGGCCACGTTGGCCCCCGCCCCGCCGGGCAGCCGCCGGATCGAGGCGGCGGTGTCCGTGCCGGCGGCCAGCGGTCCCCGGTGCCGGGCGACGACGTCGGTGACCACGTCCCCCACGACCAGCAGCGCGTCCCCCGGGGCGGTGCTCTCCGGGGCAGTGCTCTCCGGAGCGGTGCTCATGCCCCGGTCCAGGCCGCCGCGATCCGGGCCGCCAGCCGCACGTTTCCCCGCACCGCCGCCAGGTTGGCGCTCAGCGAGGCACCGTCGGTGAGCCGTACCAGGCGTTCCAGGAGGAACGGCGTGACCGCCTGGCCCGAGATCCCCTCCGCCTCGCACGCGTGCAGCGCGTCGGCGAGCACACGCGCGTGGAGCGCGGGATCGAGCTGCTCCTCCTCGGGCACCGGGTTGGCGACCACGAGCGCGGACGGCGGCACGCCCAGCGCGTCCTGCGCCCGCATGACCGCCGCCACCTGCTCCGGGTCGTCCAGCGTCCAGTCCACCGGGTGTCCCGAGTCGGACAGGTAGAAGCCGGGGAAGCGGTCCGTCCCGTATCCGGCCACCGCGACGCCCAGCGTCTCCAGCCGTTGCAGGGTCGCCGGGACGTCCAGGATGGACTTCACGCCCGCGCAGACCACCGTGATCCGGGTGCGGGCCAGCAGGCCCAGGTCGGCCGACTCGTCCTGGGTCACCGTCCACTCCCGGTGGACGCCGCCCAGCCCGCCCGTCGCGAACACCCTCACGCCCGCGAGGGCCGCCAGCAGGGCGGTCGCGGACACGGTGGTCGCCCCGCTCGCCCCCGAGGCCACCGCGAGAGGCAGGTCCCGGTGTCCCAGCTTGCGGATGCCGTCCTCGTTGGCGACCCGCTCCAGCTGCTCCTTGTCCAGGCCGACATGCGGCCGACCGTCCAGCACGGCGATCGTCGCCGGCACGGCGCCCTCCCGCCGCACCGCCTCCTCCAGCTCCCGGGCCACCAGCAGGTTGCGCGGGCGCGGCAGGCCGTGCGCGATGATCGTGGACTCCAGGGCCACCACGGGGCGACGTGCGTCGACCGCCTCCCGCACCTCTTCCGACACCACCAGCATCACGTGCCTGCCTCTCGTCCGGACGGTCTCCCTCTGCTCCGCTCTCCCTCATCCCTGGCGGGCCGGGGCCCCGGCCAAACCCAGCCGGCGCGGGAACAAAACCGTTGCGGCCCCCGGGGCGGGCCGCGAGCCTGGGGCCATGACAGACAACACGACACGTCTCGACCACGTCGTCCTGTGGGTGAGCGACCCGGTCGCCGCGGCCGGCTTCTACGAGAAGAACCTGGGCTTCGAGCCCCTGCGGGTCGGCGAGTACACCGCGGGGACCGTGAGCTTCCCCTCCGTGCGGATCGACGACGAGACCATCCTCGACCTCGCACCGCGTTCCATGGCGGCCCGGATGCGCATGCTGCCCGGAGCCGACGCCAGTGCCGGGCATCCCGTCAACCACATCTGCGTATCCCTGTCCGCGCACGACTTCGACGCCCTGCGCGCCCGCCTGGACGAGCAGTCCATAGCGATGTCCGACCTCTCGCACGGCGCCTACGGAGCCCGCGGCAGCGCCCGGCGCAGCTTCTACTTCGGCGACCCGGACGGCAACATCATCGAGGCCAGGCACTACGAGTAGCGGCCTGCTGGTTCTGCCCGCCGACCGCCCGCATGCCTGCCCGCCCGCCTGCCCGGCGGCCGGTGCCGCCCGTCAGAACAACGGCTCGGGCAGCACGCCCTCCAGCGCGAGCAGCCGCCGCTTGGTGTCCACGCCGCCGCCGAACCCGCCGATGCCGCCGTCGCTCTCCACGACCCGGTGACACGGCACGACGACCGGCAGCGGATTGGCCCCCATGGCCATGCCCACCGCCTGCGCGCCGCCCGGGCGGCCCACCCGGCCGGCGAGGTCGCCGTAACCGACGACCTCGCCGTAGGGGACGCCGGAGGCCAGCTCGCGCAGTACCTGCCGGTTGAAGCCCGAGATCAGCGACCAGTCCAGCGGCAGCTCGAAGTCGCGCCTGAGGCCGGCGAAGTACGCCTCCACCTGGCGTATCGCCTCGGCCAGCAGCGGGGAACCGGGCGCCTCGACGGGTTCCGTGCCCAGCCGGGCCGCGAGTCTTTCGAGCGCCCGGTCCCGCGCGGCGTCGGTGGCGTGGAACACGACGTTGACCAGGCCGTCGCGGGTGGCGGCCAGCAGCAGCGGACCGATGCCGGTGCCGACGACGGTCCACACGACCCGCTGCTCGTACTGCCCATGGCTGTCCATGCGCCCACCGTACGACCCGCCACTGACAACGCCCCGCCGGTCCACTGCGCCCGGGTCAGTCCACGGCGTCCCGCACCACGTCGGGCTTGTTGGTGATGATGCCGTCGACCCCGTACCCGGCGACCCGGCGCGCGGTCTCCGCGTCGTTCACCGTCCAGGTGAGCACCTCCAGCGGCCTGCCGTGCGGGCCCGTGAACGCGTGCACCGAGGACACGTAGCTCATGGAGAGGGAGCTGTGCGACGGGTTGATCTGGTCGGCGAACTCCGCGTACGCCGGCAGCTCCGACACGGCCGGAGTGCCGAGGAAACCGGTCTTGACGGCCGGCTTGAGATCGTGGACCGTCCGGATGCTGTCGGCGTCGAAGCTCTGCACGACCAGCCGTCCCGCCACGTGCCGCCGGTCGAGCCAGCCCTCGTTGGCGAGGACCTTGAGGGTCTGCCGCTCGATGCCCGGGTACAGTCCGGGGCTCTTCAGCTCCAGCAGCAGCTTCTGGTGGTTGTGCTCCACGCGGTGCACGTACTGCTCCAGCGTCGGCACGCGCGCGCCCGCGTACTCGGGCCCGAACCAGCTCCCCGCGTCCAGCCGCGCGATCTCGGCGGCGGTGAAGTCCTTCACCTTCCAGGGCGACCGGTCCGGGAAGACCTCCTCCACGTCGGTGGTACGCGCCAGGCTCTCGTCGTGGAGGACGACGAGTTCGCCGTCCCGGGTGCGCTGAACGTCGTTCTCCACCCAGCGGAACCCCAGCTCGGCCGCCCGGTCGACGGCGGCCAGCGTGTTCTCGGGCGCGTACCCGGAAGCACCCCGGTGGGCGACGACCACGGGCCCGTCGCCGGCCGCCTCGTCGGCCCGGGCGTGCGAAAGGGGTGCGGTGAGGGCGACCCCCAGAAGAGCGGTGGTCGTGACGGCTACTGCGCGTACGGGCATGCGTACTCCTCGCCTCGAACGATCACGGACAGCACCACTGTGACACCAGAGCGTCAACAAAAGAGGGGTGCGGAGTGGCCACGGGCTGAATGGAGTTGCTCAACTACGCTCACGGAGGCGGCACAACTGGGGCGAGACCGTGATTCTTTGCCGGAGAATCGTTCGACCATTCCGGTGGAAGTCATACTCTCTGCCTCGACCCTGATCGCCCGCGCGGTCCTGGGAGGGGGCGCACATCAGGAGCAACCGGGACACCACCGGGGTGTAAGAAGGCGGAAAGGCAGCCGCACATGCAAAGCACGGTCGACGGATTCAGCTACGGACTCGTCACACCGCTGGTGGCCTATCTCATGGCCTGCCTCGGCGGCGCCCTCGGTCTGCGCTGCACCGCCAGGGCCATGCTGGTCACCCGCTCCTGGCGCCCCGGGTGGCTCGCCCTCGGCTCGGCCGCGATCGGTTCCGGCATCTGGACCATGCACTTCGTCGCGATGATGGGGTTCACGATCGAACACACCCCGATCCGCTACGACTGGCTGATGACCTTCGCCAGCCTCGCCGTCGCCGTGGTCATGGTCGGCGTGGGGATCTTCATCGTCGGCTACCGGGGCGCGCGTGGCACGGCCCTGTTCACCGGCGGCACCGTCACCGGCCTGGGCATCGCCTCGATGCACTACCTCGGAATGGCCGGGATGCACCTGGACGGGCAGCTGACGTACAACACGTTCACCGTCGCCGCGTCCGTCGTCATAGCCATGGCCGCCGCCACCGCCGCCCTGTGGGCGGCCGGACAGGTCCGGGGTTTCCTGTGGAGCATGGGCGCCGCCCTGGTCATGGGGCTGGCCGTCACCGGCATGCACTACACGGGCATGGCCGCCCTCGAGGTCCATCTCACCGGCACGACCGAGCCCACCGTCGGCGGATCGTCCGCCGAACTGCTCGCGCCCATGCTGATCGGCCCCCTCGCCTTCCTCCTCCTGGCCGGCGTCGTCGTCCTCTTCGACCCTCTGATGGTCATGGGGAGGCCCGCCGCGGCCCCCGTGGAGCGGAAGCCGGGCATCCCCGCCCACACCGAGGTGCCGCGCACGGTCCGGCACCCGGCGCACCACCCCGCCCGGCGCACCCGCCGTCCCCTCGCCCACCGGCGCTCCCGCACCCCGCAGAACCGCTGACCGGGACCCGTTGTCAGTGCGGGGTCGTACGGTGGAACCCATGCGGCCCGTTTCCCAGATCGAACGCACGGTGGCGCCCTTCGAGGTCGTCAGCCCGTACCAGCCCAGCGGCGACCAGCCGACCGCCATCGCCGAGCTGGCCCGGCGCGTCCAGGCAGGCGAGAAGGACGTCGTCCTGCTCGGCGCCACCGGCACCGGCAAGTCCGCCACCACCGCGTGGATGATCGAGAAGCTCCAGCGCCCCACCCTGGTGATGGCGCCGAACAAGACCCTGGCCGCCCAGCTGGCGAACGAGTTCCGCGAGCTGCTGCCCAACAACGCCGTCGAGTACTTCGTCTCGTACTACGACTACTACCAGCCCGAGGCGTACGTCCCCCAGTCGGACACCTACATCGAGAAGGACTCCTCGATCAACGAGGAGGTGGAGCGCCTGCGCCACTCCGCCACCAACTCGCTGCTCACCCGCCGCGACGTCGTCGTGGTCGCCTCCGTCTCCTGCATCTACGGCCTCGGCACCCCCCAGGAGTACGTGGACCGCATGGTCCCCCTGCGGGTCGGCGAGGAGCACGACCGCGACGAGCTGCTGCGCCGCTTCGTCGACATCCAGTACACGCGCAACGACGTGGCCTTCGCCCGCGGCACCTTCCGGGTGCGCGGCGACACCATCGAGATCTTCCCGGTCTACGAGGAGCTGGCCGTCCGCATCGAGATGTTCGGCGACGAGATCGAGGCCCTGTCCACGCTCCACCCGGTCACCGGCGAGATCATCAGCGACGACCAGCAGCTGTACGTCTTCCCGGCCTCCCACTACGTCGCCGGCCCCGAGCGACTGGAGCGGGCGGTCAACGACATCGAGAAGGAGCTGGCCGAGCGCCTGACCGAGCTGGAGAAGCAGGGCAAGCTCCTGGAGGCCCAGCGGCTGCGCATGCGCACCACGTACGACATCGAGATGCTCCGCCAGATCGGATCCTGCTCCGGCGTGGAGAACTACTCGATGCACTTCGACGGCCGCTCGCCCGGCTCCCCGCCGAACACGCTCCTCGACTACTTCCCGGACGACTTCCTGCTCGTCATCGACGAGTCGCACGTCACCGTCCCGCAGATCGGCGCCATGTACGAGGGCGACGCCTCCCGCAAGCGGACCCTGGTCGACCACGGCTTCCGGCTGCCCTCCGCGCTCGACAACCGCCCGCTGAAGTGGGAGGAGTTCCAGGAGCGCATCGGGCAGACCGTGTACCTGTCCGCGACCCCCGGCGCCTACGAGCTCTCCCGTGGGGACGGCGCCGTCGAGCAGATCATCCGCCCCACCGGCCTGGTCGACCCGGAGGTCGTCGTCAAGCCCACCGAGGGGCAGATCGACGACCTGGTGCACGAGATCCGCACGCGGACCGAGAAGGACGAGCGCGTCCTGGTCACCACCCTCACCAAGAAGATGGCCGAGGACCTCACCGACTACTTCGTGGAGCTCGGCATCCAGGTCCGCTACCTCCACAGCGACGTCGACACGCTGCGCCGCGTCGAGCTGCTCCGTGAGCTGCGCGCCGGCGAGTACGACGTCCTGGTCGGCATCAACCTGCTGCGCGAGGGTCTCGACCTGCCCGAGGTGTCCCTGGTGGCGATCCTCGACGCCGACAAGGAGGGCTTCCTGCGCTCCGGCACCTCCCTGATCCAGACCATCGGCCGCGCGGCGCGCAACGTCTCCGGCCAGGTCCACATGTACGCGGACAAGATCACGCCGGCGATGGAAAAGGCCATCGACGAGACCAACCGGCGCCGCGAGAAGCAGGTCGCGTTCAACAAGGCGAACGGCATCGATCCCCAGCCGCTCCGCAAGAAGATCAACGACATCGTCGCCCAGATCGCCCGTGAGGACGTCGACACCGAGCAGCTCCTCGGCTCTGGCTACCGCCAGACGAAGGAGGGCAAGGGCGCCAAGGCCCCCGTGCCCGCGCTGGGCGGCCAGACGGCGGGCGGGACCAAGGCGGCCAAGGGCCGGGCCAAGGAAACGGCGGTGACCGACCGCCCGGCGGCGGATCTGGCCGAGCAGATCGAGGATCTCACCAACCGGATGCGCGCCGCCGCGGCCGACCTCCAGTTCGAGATCGCGGCCCGGCTGCGCGACGAGGTCTCCGAAATGAAGAAGGAACTGCGCCAGATGAAGGAGGCGGGCCTGGCCTGACGGCCCGTCCGGACAGCGCACTGTGTTGCAAGACCGACACAAAGCGCGGACCGGGGTGGGGCACTGTCAGTGCCCCTGCGTAGTGTTCTGGTCAACCGCGGGCAACGCGGCAACAGGGGACAGTTCGAGAGGGGATCAGCGCGTGACCGTCAACATGACCAAGGGTCAGGCCATCAGTCTGCAGAAGAGCGACGGCGGCACCCTGACGTCCGTGCGCATGGGTCTCGGCTGGCAGGCGGCTCCCCGGCGCGGCCTGTTCGGTTCGCGCACCCGGGAGATCGACCTGGACGCCTCCGCGGTCCTCTTCGCGGACAAGCAGCCGGTCGACGTCGTCTTCTTCCGCCACCTGGTGAGCGACGACGGCTCGGTGCGCCACACCGGGGACAACCTCGTCGGCGGTGTCGGCCAGGGCGGCGACGACGAGGCGATCCTCGTCGACCTCCAGCGCGTTCCGGTCCACATCGACCAGATCGTCTTCACGGTGAACTCCTTCACCGGCCAGACCTTCCAGGAGGTGCAGAACGCCTTCTGCCGCCTGGTCGACGAGACCAACGGCCAGGAACTGGCCCGCTACACCCTGGCCGGCGGCGGCGCCTTCACGGCGCAGATCATGGCCAAGGTGCACCGCGCGGGTCAGGGCTGGGCGATGACCGCGATCGGCACCCCGGCCAACGGCCGCACCTTCCAGGACCTGATGCCGGCGATCCTGCCGGTCCTGTAGCGCCCGGCCCGCCGGGGCCGGCTGCGGCGGTCCGGCCCGCAGCCGTCCGACACCAACCGGCCGGTCCCGTACGCGGGGCCGGCCAGGCCCGCGTGACGCCTCGCGGGCGACGTACGACTGACACAGGGGGACAGGCGATGACGGCCGAGCTGACGCGGGGACAGAACCACCCGCTTCCCGGGGCTCGTCTCGAGATCCGGGTCTCGGCCGGCACACCGGTCGTGGCCGGGGCCACACTCGGCGACGAGGACGGCACCATCCACGGCGTCGAGCAGGTGGCCCACCCGGGCGCGCCCACCCTGCCCGGCCTGGAGGTCTCCCGGCAGGCCGCCGCCGACCACCGCCTCGCGGTGGACCTGGACGCCGTACCGGACGCCGTGCACCGCGTCAGTGTGCTGCTCGCCCTGCCCACCGGCGGCAGGGGACCGGCCCGCTTCGGCGCCGTCGCCGCGCCCTTCGTCGCCGTCACCGGCCTCGACGGCGACGAGGTCGCCAGCTACACCATCACCGGCCTGGAGGCCGAGTCCGCCGTCGTCGCCCTGGAGCTCTACCGGCGCCAGGGCGCCTGGAAGGTGCGCGCCGTGGGCCAGGGCTACGCGGGCGGCCTCGCCGAGCTCTTCGCCGACCAGCAACTGGCCCAGGCCCACCAGCTCGCGGGGAGCATCCACGAGGCGGTGGCGAGCGGGCTGGCCCGTTCGGTGCCGGCTCCTCCGGCCGCCGCCCCGGCGCACCGTCCGGACCAAGGCACCGCGCCGCGGACCGGTACCGGTGGCTCCGTACCGCCGGCGTCGTCGCCGTACGACCCCCAGGGCGCCCCCGGTTCCGGCCCCGGCCCGCAGGGCCCCGGAGTGCCCGGGCAGCACGGAGCGCAGCAGCCGTACCCGGGCGGTCCGGGGGAGTCCGCCACCGCCGGTCAGCCGGCCGCGCCCGGCGGAGACGGCCCCATCGACTACAGCCACCCGCGCCGGCAGACCGCGGCGCCGCCCCCGCCTCCGCCGGCCGCGCCCCCGGCCGAGCCGGGCCGGCCCGCCAGGCCCGTCGCCGGTGACGCCACCGGCTGGTCCATGGAGGAGCGGCTCTACAACCAGGTGTGGGGCATGTTCGAGGACCTGGCCCGCACCATGGCCGCCTACCGGAGCGCCGTCGACTTCGCCGACTCCCGCATGGAGAAGGAGCTCGACCAGGTCCTGTCCGACCCGCGCAACCGGATCGGCGGACAGGGCGACGCGGCCCGGGAGGCGGCGCGTGCCCGGCACGGCGAGCTGGTGTCCCAGGCCCGGGAGGTCCTGGACCGGGACGTCACCCAGCTCCTCGCGGAGGCCGAGGTCGTCGAGCCCGCGCTCCCGGCCGCCTTCGCGCGCTGGGACAACCCCGTCTGGCACGCCTACCGCGTCCCCATGGAGATCCCGATGGCCCTGCGGCTGGGCGATCTCCACCTGCCCGAGGCCGACCGCATACGCATCCCCATGCTGATCCGGCTGCCGCTCGAGCGGGGCCTGTGGATCGACAGCGGACGCTCCGCCTCGCTCGACGGTTCGTTCGCCGACTCACACGAGATGCGGCGCCTGGGCCTGGAGACCGCCGTCGCCCACGCGGCCCGGCTGCTCGCCGTCTACCCGCCGGGCGAGTTCACCGTGCACGTCATCGACCCGGCCGGTTCCGGGGCGCAGGCACTGGCGCCGCTGGTGCACAGCGGGGTGCTCGCCGCGCCGCCGGCCCAGGGCGCCGCGGGGGTGACGGAGGTGCTGTCCCGTCTCACCGAGCGCGTCGACCTGGTGCAGATGGCGTTGCGCGGGGGTGCTCCCGACGCGCTCCCGCCCGGCCTCGACACCTCGCACCAGCTGCTGATCGTCAACGACTTCCCGCACGGTTTCGACGACCGGGCCGTCAACCAGCTGCGCTACCTCGCCGACGAGGGGCCGGCCGTCGGCGTCCACCTGATGATGGTCGCCGACCGCGAGGAGTCCTCCGGGTTCGGACCGCTGCTCGACCCGCTGTGGCGCTCGCTGCTGCGGCTGACACCGGTGGCCGAGGACCACCTCGCCGACCCGTGGGTCGGGCATGCCTGGACGTACGAGCCGCCGCTCGTGCCGCCCGGCAGCCAGGTACTCCAGCAGGTCCTCGCGCAGGTCGCCGCCGCCCGTCGCTCATGGGACCGGTGACCGCCTCCGAGCTGGCCTTTTGAGCTTAATTTGCAAATCTCTTTACCTTCCCTTGGTGATTGGGGTACTGTCGTCCGTACGGAGGGGAGTACTCCCTGTCTGCTGCGGCGTACCCGTCAATACGGATCAGGCCAGATCCCGGGGCGTCGGCCCGTGGTCCGGACGCTTCACGCGTCCCGGGCCGGGGTGGAAGAGACCTCCGGCAGCGACGACGCTGACATCTGCCGTGTGACGTACTGCCGGAGGCGTAAGTGGAAGTTTCGGTGACCCTGTGGGTCCTGACCATCGTGGGCCTCGCCGCCCTCATCGCGGTCGATTTCTTCATCGGCCGCAAGCCGCACGACGTATCGATCAAGGAAGCCGGCATCTGGACCGGCGTCTGGATCGCCCTGGCGGGCCTCTTCGGGCTCGGCCTGCTCCTCTTCGGCGGCGGTGAACCCGCCGGTGAGTTCTTCGCGGGCTTCATCACCGAGAAGTCGCTGAGCGTGGACAACCTCTTCGTCTTCGTCCTGATCATGGCGAAGTTCGCGGTGCCCTCGCAGTACCAGCAGCGGGTCCTGCTCATCGGTGTCCTCATAGCCCTGGTCCTCAGGGCCATCTTCATCGCCGCGGGTGCCGCGATCCTCGCCAGCTTCGCCTGGGTCTTCTACATCTTCGGCGCCTTCCTCATCTACACCGCCTGGAAGCTCATCCAGGAGGCCCGGGCCGACGAGGACGACGAGGAGTTCGAGGAGAACAAGCTCCTCAAGGCCGCCGAGCGCCGCTTCGGCGTCGCCGACCGATACCACGGCACCAAGCTGTGGATCGAGGAGAACGGCAAGCGGATCATGACCCCGATGCTGGTCGTGATGCTCGCGATCGGCACCACCGACGTGCTCTTCGCGCTCGACTCCATCCCGGCGATCTTCGGCCTGACCCAGGACCCGTACATCGTGTTCACGGCCAACGCGTTCGCGCTGATGGGCCTGCGCCAGCTGTACTTCCTCATCGGCGGTCTGCTGAAGAAGCTGGTCCACCTCTCGTACGGCCTGTCCGTGATCCTGGGCTTCATCGGCGTCAAGCTGGTGCTGCACGCCCTGCACGAGTCCGGCGTCCACGTCCCCGAGATCAGCATTCCGGTCTCGCTCGGCGTGATCTGCTCCGTCCTGATCGTCACCACGATCACCAGCCTCCGCGCCTCGAAGAAGCAGGCCGAGGCGGAAGCGGCGGCCGCCGGGAGCGGCGAGACGTCGAAGGACAGCATCGAGGCCTGATCCACCCGGCCGGGGAGCGGCGAACGGCGCGGAGCCGTTCGCCGCTCCCCGCATGCCCGGCGCCTTTGGCGTGCCGGGCGGGGCGGCCGGCCCGGCGGGTGAGCGGCCCGGGGACCCGGCGTGCGTGCCCCGTCGCCCTCTGCGACGATCACCGCATGGTCACCGGTCCCAGGGCGTTCCTCGCACGGTGGACGACCGTCACGCCCGTGGTCGCGGTCGTGCTGCTCGTACTTACCTGGGGCCGCTCGCTGCCCGGTGTGGTCGTCGCGCTGCTCACCATCGTCCTGGCGGCGTCCGTGCTGGCCGCCGTGCACCATGCCGAGGTGGTCGCCCACCGGGTCGGCGAACCCTTCGGCTCCCTGGTCCTCGCCATCGCCGTCACGGTCATCGAGGTCGCGCTCATCGTGACCCTCATGGCGGACGGCGGCGACAAGAGCGCGACCCTGGCCAGGGACACCGTCTTCGCCGCCGTCATGATCACCTGCAACGGGGTCGTCGGCCTCAGCCTCCTCGTCGCCTCCCTGCGTCACGGCATCGCGGTCTTCAACCCGGAGGGCACCGGCGCCGCCCTCGCGACGGTGGCGACCCTGGCCACCCTCAGCCTGGTGCTGCCGACGTTCACCACCAGCGCGCCCGGCCCCGAGTTCTCCACCGTGCAGCTGACCTTCGCGGCGCTGTCCTCGCTCGTCCTCTACGGCCTGTTCATCGCGACCCTGACCGTGCGGCACCGCGACTACTTCCTGCCGATCACCCGGCAGGGCGAAGTGATCACGTCCGAGGAGCACGCCGACGCGCCGTCCTCGCGCACGGCCCTGACCAGCCTCGGCATGCTGGGCCTGGCACTCATCGGGGTCGTCGGCCTCGCGAAGGGCGTGTCGCCGACCATCGAGAGCGTGGTGGCGGCCGCCGGACTCCACCATGCCGTCGTCGGCGTCGTCATCGCGTTGCTGGTCCTGCTCCCCGAGACGATCGCCGCGGTGCGTTCCGCGCGCCGCGACCGGGTGCAGACCAGCCTGAACCTCGCCCTCGGCTCCGCCATGGCCAGCATCGGCCTGACCATCCCCGCCGTCGCCCTGGCCTCCGTGTGGCTCTCCGGGCCGCTGGTCCTGGGCCTCAGCTCCATCCACATGGTGCTGCTCGCCCTGACCGTGGTCGTGGCCTCCCTGACGGTCGTACCGGGCCGGGCCACGCCCCTCCAGGGCGGCGTCCACCTGGTGCTGTTAGCGGCGTACCTGGAGCTGGCCGTCAACCCGTAGGCCGAACGGGGCGCCGGCGCACCGTGATAGACCGGGGACCGAGCAGCGGTCGCGCAGGGACCGCCGCACCCCCACGGACCGGAGGAACCGTGCCCCGCACCCTGGCCCACGCCCCGATCATGATCCTCAACGGGCCCAACCTGAACCTCCTCGGCCAGCGCCAGCCGGAGATCTACGGCTCGGACACGCTCGCCGACGTCGAGGCACTGTGCGTGAAGGCGGCTGCCGCGCACGGTGGCACGGTGGACTTCCGGCAGTCCAACCACGAGGGCGAACTGGTCGACTGGATCCACGAGGCCCGGCTGAACCACTGCGGGATCGTGATCAACCCCGCCGCGTACTCGCACACGTCCGTCGCCATCCTGGACGCCCTCAACACCTGCGACGGACTGCCGGTGGTCGAGGTCCACATCTCCAACATCCACCAGCGTGAGCCGTTCCGTCACCACTCCTACGTCTCGCAGCGTGCCGACGGCGTCGTCGCAGGATGCGGGGTCCAGGGGTACGTGTTCGGCGTGGAGCGGATCGCGGCCCTGGCCGGGGCGGGCTCGGCCAGGACCTGAGGCGCCGGGGCCGCCGGCCGAGGGCGGGGATCGGGAGGCCGGCGGCCCGTGCCGCCCAGGAGCCGTCGATCCTGTGCGGGGCTGCCACCAGTCGACCGCGCCGCACCGGTGCGGCGGGAGCGCGCGCGGCCCACGGGTGTGTGCGAACGCTTCACACGGGGCGCGTACGCCGGGCGGGAGGCGCGGGCGCGCACCTGACCCGCCCGTCCGTCACCAGCCGCGCGCCCGCCACTCCGGCAGGTGCGGCCGCTCCGTGCCGAGCGTCGTGTCGTCGCCGTGCCCCGGGTAGACCCAGGTCTCGTCCGGCAGCGCGTCGAACACCTTGGTCTCCACGTCGTGGATCAGGCTCGCGAAGGCCTCCGGGTCCTCGAAGGTGTTCCCCACACCGCCCGGGAAGAGACAGTCCCCCGTGAACACGTGCGGATGTCCGTGCGGGTCGTCGTAGACCAGGACGACGGAACCCGGCGTGTGCCCGACGAGGTGGCGTGCGGTGAGTTCCACCTGCCCCACCCGGATCGTGTCCCCGTCGTCCACCAGGACGTCGGTCGGCACCGGAATGCCCTCGGCGTCGTGCCGGCCGGCGTGGGTGCGGGCGCCGGTGGCCGCGACGACCTCGGCGAGCGCCTGCCAGTGGTCGCCGTGCCGGTGGGTGGTGACGACGGAGGCGATGCCGTCGTCACCGATCGTGCCGAGCAGGGTGTGCGCGTCGTTGGCGGCGTCGATCAGCAGTTGCTCGTCGGTGGCCCGGCAGCGCAGCAGATAGGCGTTGTTGTTCATCGGGCCGACCGCGACCTTGGTGATCATCAGATCCTTGAGCTCGTGCACGTCGGCGGGTCCGCCGACCGTCACCTCTCCGCTGTACGTCATGACGGTCAGCCTAGCGCCGGGAGGCGGCCCGCAAACCGCCTCCCCGGCCGCCGCCCGCCTGCCTCCCGGTCACCTTCCGTCTGTCTCCCGCCCGCCTACAGCGGAGGCAGTGCCGGCAGCGCGCCGCCCTCCGCCGTGAGCGCGGTGCCCTCACGGCGACCTGCGAGCCAGCCCAGCAGATCGGCCGGGGGACCGGTGACGGTCACCTCGGGGGCGTCGGCCTCCCGTCCCGTGCTCCACGCGCGCGTGCCGTCCGTGAGCCGGGTGGGCGGCACGTCGGGGTGCCCGGTGAACCGGGCGGCGAGGAAGTCGGTCTCCCGCTCGGTGAACTCCGCCGGAAGGTCCTCCAGCTCGTAGCCGATGCCCAGGTCCACGTGGTGCAGCTCCACCTCGACCCAGCGCCGGAACGGCACCCTGGACGCCGAGTCCGTGACCCCGTTGCGCAGCTCCACCGTGCGCGACCAGTCCGCGGGGGCGGCACCGACGTCCTGGAACCGGGCCGCGCTCTCGCGCACGTCCGCGAGCTGGGCGTCGAGGAGGCGCGGGGCGTCCCGCTCGATGTCGGCGTCCCGGGCCTCGCCGGAGACGTACATGGGGCGTCCTTCGAGGACGTTCACGAGGGCGTCGGCGTTGCGGGCGAGGTGGGCGAGGACGTGACCGCGGCTCCAGCCGGGCAGCCGTGACGACTCCGTCACGGACGCGTTGTCCAGTTTCCCGACCGCGGTCAGCAGCCGCTCGGTAGCGTCACGTACAGACGCCAGGTCATGAGCGTGATCAATCATGCTGCTGACCCTAGACCGCACCACACCTTCGGGTGAAGGTTGTGGCCGACCCCCGTAAATCGAATGCGCGTGCTATAAGCTCGACTGCGGCGTCGGGCATGCTGGGAAGTCGGGGTTTGTTGACAACCGGTGAATCCGACCGGCGTTGTCAGTGGCTCCCCCTAGTCTGAGAAAGACGGGGGCCTCGCCCCTGTCACTTCTCTCAAGAAAGGTGCGGACCGGCGTGGCCGACCGTCTCATCGTCCGTGGCGCGCGTGAGCACAACCTGAAGAACGTCTCGCTCGACCTGCCTCGTGACTCGCTCATCGTCTTCACGGGCCTGTCCGGGTCGGGCAAGTCCTCCCTGGCCTTCGACACCATCTTCGCCGAGGGCCAGCGGCGCTACGTGGAGTCGCTCTCCTCCTACGCCCGGCAGTTCCTCGGCCAGATGGACAAGCCGGATGTCGACTTCATCGAGGGCCTCTCCCCGGCGGTCTCCATCGACCAGAAGTCGACCTCGCGCAACCCGCGCTCCACGGTCGGCACCATCACCGAGGTCTACGACTACCTGCGCCTGCTCTTCGCCCGCATCGGCAAGCCGCACTGCCCGGAATGCTCCCGGCCCATCTCGCGCCAGTCGCCGCAGGCCATCGTCGACAAGGTCCTGGAGCTGCCGGAGGGCAGCCGCTTCCAGGTGCTGTCGCCGCTGGTGCGCGAGCGCAAGGGCGAGTTCGTCGACCTCTTCGCGGACCTCCAGACCAAGGGCTACTCCCGCGCGCGGGTGGACGGCGAGACCGTCCAGCTGTCCAACCCGCCCACGCTGAAGAAGCAGGAGAAGCACACCATCGAGGTGGTCGTCGACCGCCTCACCGTGAAGGACACCGCCAAGCGGCGCCTCACCGACTCCGTGGAGACCGCGCTCGGCCTGTCCGGCGGCATGGTCGTGCTCGACTTCGTCGACCTCCCCGAGGACGACCCCGAGCGCGAGCGCATGTACTCGGAGCACCTGTACTGCCCCTACGACGACCTGTCCTTCGAGGAGCTGGAGCCCCGCTCCTTCTCCTTCAACTCGCCCTTCGGCGCCTGCCCGGACTGCTCCGGCATCGGCACGCGCATGGAGGTCGACCCGGAGCTGATCGTCCCCGACGAGGACAAGTCCCTCGACGAGGGCGCCATCCACCCCTGGTCGCACGGGCACACCAAGGACTACTTCGGCCGCCTGATCGGCGCCCTCGCGGACGCGCTCGGCTTCCGTACGGACATCCCCTTCGCCGGCCTGCCGCTGCGCGCCCGCAAGGCCCTGCTCAACGGCCACAAGACCCAGGTCGAGGTCCGCTACCGCAACCGGTACGGGCGCGAGCGCCGGTACACCACGGCCTTCGAGGGCGCCATCCCCTTCGTCAAGCGCCGGCACAGCGAGGCCGAGAGCGACTCCAGCCGCGAGCGCTTCGAGGGCTACATGCGCGAGGTGCCCTGCCCCACCTGTGCGGGCACCCGCCTCAAGCCCCTCGTCCTCGCGGTCACCGTCATGGGCAGGTCGATCGCCGAGGTCTCGGCGATGTCGATCAGCGACTGCGCGGACTTCCTGGGCGAGCTGAAGCTCAACGCCCGCGACAAGAAGATCGCCGAGCGCGTGCTGAAGGAGGTCAACGAGCGGCTGCGCTTCCTGGTCGACGTCGGCCTCGACTACCTCTCGCTGAACCGCGCGGCGGGCACCCTCTCCGGCGGCGAGGCCCAGCGCATCCGGCTGGCCACCCAGATCGGCTCCGGACTCGTCGGCGTGCTCTACGTCCTCGACGAGCCGTCCATCGGCCTGCACCAGCGCGACAACCACCGGCTGATCGAGACCCTCGTCCGGCTGCGCGACATGGGCAACACCCTCATCGTCGTCGAGCACGACGAGGACACCATCAAGGTCGCCGACTGGATCGTCGACATCGGTCCCGGCGCCGGAGAGCACGGCGGCAAGGTGGTGCACAGCGGCTCGCTCAAGGAGCTGCTCGACAACGCCGAGTCGCAGACCGGCCTGTACCTGTCCGGGCGCAAGGCCATCCCGCTGCCCGACATCCGGCGCCCGCAGGACCCCTCCCGGCGGCTCACCGTGCACGGTGCCCGGGAGAACAACCTCCAGGACATCGACGTGTCCTTCCCGCTGGGCGTCTTCACGGCCGTCACCGGCGTCTCGGGTTCCGGCAAGTCGACGCTGGTCAACGACATCCTGTACACCCACCTGGCCCGCGAGCTGAACGGCGCGCGGAACGTCCCGGGCAGGCACACGCGCGTGGACGGCGACGACCTCGTCGACAAGGTCGTCCACGTCGACCAGTCGCCCATCGGCCGCACCCCGCGGTCGAACCCGGCGACGTACACCGGCGTCTTCGACCACATCCGCAAGCTGTTCGCTGAGACGACGGAGGCGAAGGTCCGCGGCTACCTGCCCGGCCGGTTCTCCTTCAACGTCAAGGGCGGCCGCTGCGAGAACTGCGCGGGCGACGGCACCATCAAGATCGAGATGAACTTCCTCCCGGACGTCTACGTCCCGTGCGAGGTCTGCCACGGTGCCCGGTACAACCGGGAGACCCTGGAGGTCCACTACAAGGGCAAGTCCATCGCCGACGTGCTGAACATGCCGATCGAGGAGGCGACCGACTTCTTCGAGGCGGTCCCCGCCATCTCCCGGCACATGAAGACCCTCAAGGACGTCGGCCTCGGCTACGTCCGTCTCGGCCAGTCCGCGACCACCCTGTCCGGCGGTGAGGCCCAGCGCGTCAAGCTCGCCAGCGAGCTGCAGCGCCGCTCCACCGGGCGCACGGTCTACGTCCTGGACGAGCCGACCACCGGTCTGCACTTCGAGGACATCAGCAAGCTGCTGACGGTCCTCGGCGGTCTCGTCGACAAGGGCAACACGGTCATCGTCATCGAGCACAACCTCGACGTGATCAAGACCGCCGACTGGGTCGTCGACATGGGCCCCGAGGGCGGCGCCGGCGGCGGCCTGGTGGTCGCCGAGGGCACGCCCGAGCAGGTCGCGGGCGTCCCCGCCAGCCACACCGGCAAGTTCCTGCAAGACGTTCTCGGCGCCGACCGGGTCAGCGACGCGGCCTCGGTGACCAGGCCGCGCAAGGCGGCGAGGACGGTCGCGGCCAAGGCCGGCGCCAAGAAGACCGCCACCAAGGCGGTCACCGCCACGGCCACGAAGAAGGCCACCGCCGCCAAGACGGCGACGGCGGCGAAGACGGCCAAGAAGGCCGCCACGCCCGCCGCGAAGAAGACCACGCGGACGAGCAAGGCCTGAGTCCGGTCGGCGCCGGGCCCCACGGAATCGTCCGTGGGGCCCGGCGCCGTATCCGGTGTCCGTGTCCGTCCGTCAGCCGGCGACCTCATGGGCGTACGGCGGTTCCGCGCCCGCGCGGGAGCAGGTGACCGCCGCCGCTCGGGCGGCGAAGCCCAGCAGCCCGGCCCAGCCGTCCGCCCCCAGAGCGGCCACCGCCGTGTCGCCGAGCGCGTCCCGTGCCGCGAGGCCGTGCAGCAGGGCCGCGTTCACCGTGTCGCCCGCGCCGATCGTGTCCACCACCTCGACGCGCTCGCCCGGCACCGTGTACTCGCCCCCGTCACGGGTGAACGCCGTCAGACCGTCGCCGCCCCGGGTGACCACGACCGCGGCCGGGCCCGCCGCGAGCCACTCCCGGGGCGTGCCGCCGAGCCACTCGGCGTCCTCGGCGGACAGCTTCAGCAGCGACACCGACGGCAGCCAGCTCTTGAACCGGGCCCGGTAGGCGTCCGGGTCCGGGATCAGCCCGGCCCGGATGTTCGGGTCCAGGGCCGTGAACACACCCCGCGCGGCCGTCTCGCGCAGCAGTTCCTCGTACGCGCTCGCGCCCGGCTCCAGCACCAGCGAACACGTCCCGAAGGAGACGGCCCGGGTGCCGGGCGGCAGACCGGCGGGCGTCGTGAACAGCCGGTCGGCCGTCCCGTCCACGTAGAAGGAGTACGCCGCCGAGCCGTCCGCGTCGAGCGAGGCCACGGCGAGGGTCGTCGGCTCGGTCCCGCGCTGCACCGGCGAGACGTCCACGCCGGTCTCGCGCAGCCGGTCGAGGAGCGCCTCGCCGAAGGCGTCGTACGACACCCGGGAGCAGAACGCGGCGGGCGAGCCGAGGCGGCCCAGCGCGACGGCGGTGTTGTACGGACCGCCGCCGAGCGCGGGCCGCAGCGCGGCGAGGGCGCCCGTGCCCTGCGGTACCAGGTCGATCAGTGCCTCACCGGCGACGACGATCACGGGAGGGTCCTTTCGTGGGCCTTGGCGTGGGCTGGTCCGGACGGCCCGGAAAACCGCTCGGACCGTTCCGAGGGCTGTTCGGGCTGTTCGGGGCAGCCGCAGGAGGTGCGGTGGACGAGGGAACAGGGCAGCCGCACGGTCCGCGCCGGCCGGTCCGGCTCGGCGAGGCGCTCAAGCAGCAGCCGTACGGCCCGCGCGCCGATGTCCCTGCTGGGCTGGGCGACCGCGGTGAGCCGGGGCGAGAAGAGGTCCGCCCAGGCGAAGTCGTCGAAGCAGCACAGCGCGAGGTCGCGGGGTACGGACAGGCCCCGCTCGCGGACGGCGCGCAGGGCGCCGATGGTCATGGCGTTGTTGGCGGTGACCAGTGCGGTGGGCGGCACCGCCAGGGACAGCAGTCGCGCCGCCGCCCGTTCGCCGCCGGCCGCCTCGGAGTCGCCGTGGACCAGCAGCCGCTCGTCGAAGGGCAGCCCGGCGGCGGCGAGGCCGTGCCGGTACCCGGTGATCCGCTCGCGGGTCGTGCTGAGTCCCGGCCGGCCCGCCACCAGTCCGATCCGGCGGTGGCCCAGCCCGGCGAGATGGCCCACCAGTCCGGCGGTCGGCTCGGCACCCTCGGCACAGACCTGATCGAAAGGCGGAGCGTCCTCGGCCGCCGGCACGTCGACCATCCGGTCGAGGAACACCGTCGGCACCCGGTGGCGCGCGAGGTAGGCGACGAGATCCCGGGGGTCCGCGGAGGGCGCGACGATCACGCCGTCCACGCGCCGCTCGTGCAGCAGCTGGACGACCTTGCGCTCGTGCCCGGGGTCGTCGTGCGGATCGGCGATGAGCAGGCCGTAACCGTGCTCGAGCGCACTGGCCTCGACGCCCTGGAGGATCTCCGTGAAGTACGGGTTGCTGATCGCCGACACCGCGAGTCCGATGGAGCGGGTGCGGGAGGTCACCAGGGACCGCGCGAGGGTGTTCGGGGTGTAGCCCAGCTCCTCGACGGCGTCGAGCACCGCCCGGCGGGTGTGCGGCAGCACCGGGCGGGTGCCGTTGAGCACGTGGGAAACGGTCGCCACGGAGACCCCGGCGCTCCGCGCGACGTCGGCCATGGTCGTCACCGCGCACCCCTTTCGCTTGCCTCGCGGTCGCGTTCTGGCCGGACCGTACCCCATGCTCCACGGGCGCGTAAACGCTTGCGCAAGCGTTTACGTGCACGGGCGGTGGCCTCCGCCTCCCCGCCACCCGGGCCGCGGGGCCGCCCGGACAGCCGGATATCGTCGCTCTGAAGCGCATCCCCGCTCACGCCACACCCCGCCACACCCCGCCCCGCCCCGCCCGACCAGTGGAGACCCCATGACCGGCCGCCCCGTTCCGAGTCGCCGTACCGTCCTGCGTTCGGTGGCTGCCACGCCCGTCGCCGGACTCGGTCTGGCCGCGTGCTCCCCGGGCGACGACGGCGCCGTCCCGGCCAGGCCGACCGCGCCGGTGGACCTCGGCGCGGACGGCGAGGTCGCCAAGGGCGCGACCAAGCTCTTCCCGGACGGGAACGTGGTGGTCAGCCGGGCCGAGGACGGCTCCCTGAAGGCGTTCAGCACGGTGTGCACGCACGCCGGGTGCCCCATCAAGAAGCTGGAGGGGACCACACTCGTCTGCAACTGCCACGGCAGCGAGTTCGACGCCCGCACCGGCGAGGTGCTGCACGCCCCCGCGACCGTGCCCCTCGTCGAGCTGCCGGTCGAGGTGAAGCAGGGCCGGATCGTCGCGAGCCCGGGGACCTGACCGGTGGGGAGCCGGCGTCCTCCCCGGAAGGAGTCGGCGTCCTCCTTGGAAGGCCTACTCCCAGTCCCAGCCGATGCCCAGCATCCCCGACCTGACCCGCGGTTCCACCAGGTGCACCGAGTGGTGCCGTCCGCTGAGCGCCAGCTCCTGCCGGCCGCCGCGCGGTGCCGCCGGCGAGTGCTGCGTGAACCGGTGGCAGCGCACCGGGAGGGCCGCGACGTCGAACCGCACCTGGAGCGCGTACTGCCCGCCCGCCGTACCGAACCCGCGGACGTACTCGCGCGACACACCGGCCGTGCCGTCCTCGACGCCGTAACGGAAGAGGTGGGTGTCGCCGGTGCCCAGCCGCGTGTCGAAGAGCAGCTCGGTCACGAGCAGACCGGTCTCGTGGTGGGCGCGTACCCGCCCCGTGCGGCAGTTCTCCAGGGCGTGGACCGTCATCCGCGCGGGGACGCACCCCGGATCGCCGTAGTGGACGGCGACGAAGCGGTCGACGCCGTCCCGGTGGGCGCGCACGATGAGGTGGGACTCGCGCCCCGCCAGTTCACGGCCGGGCCCGACGCGGATCCGTTCGTGGTGTCCGAGGGTGTGCACCCCGCCGTCCGGTGACGGGCATCCCAGTTCGGTCAGCAGCCCGTCCAGGACGCCGGAGGCCGCCAGGCGGGCGCGGTAGGTGCGGTGGGCGGGCCGCCGGTCCGGAGCCTGTGCGTCGGACTCGGCGAGCAGGCGGATCAGCGACTCCTCGGGCAGTTGGAGTATCTCCTCCAGGGCCCGCACGGCCCGCAGGGACTCCGGACGCTGCGGGCGCCGGGCCCCCTGCTGCCAGTAGCTCAGACTCGTGACGCCCACCTTCACACCGTGGCGCGACAGATGGTGCTGCACGCGCTGCAACGGCAGCCCGCGCGCGGCGATCGCCGCGCGCAGCGCGACGTGGAAGGGGCCACCGCGCAGGGCCGAGTCGAGTTGAGCGGTGGCGACGTCCGCGTGCTGTGTGGCGTGCGGCATGCAGGGGCCCTTCTGTGAAGTTCACGACGGCTGGTCAGACCGTCGACACGGATCGGCCGGGGCCGCCCCCGGTCGCGGCGCAGAGGTCTTCACATCCGTACGCCGCGCTTCAGGCCCCGAGTCCCCCCGCATTGAAGCGTGTTGCCCTAGTCCCGACAACACCTGGCGGCCGGCCGCCGTGCGCTCCTGGCCGAGAACGCACCGGCCCGCCCACCCGGGCGCCACCCACCGTGACCGGCCGGCCCCGCACCGTCTTCCCCGGGTTCTCTCCTCCGGCTGCCCGCGCCCCTCCTCTCCGGCTGCCCGCCACCTCCTTCTCCGGCTCCCCGCGCCCCTCCTCGCCGGCTGCCCGCGGTCTCCCCGCCGGTTGTCCACAGAGGGTCCGGCCCGTCGTCCACAGCCCCGCCGTAGTGTCGGTCCGCGCCAGTAGGGTGTGAGTCATGGCCGACCCCTCCAGCTACCGCCCCAGGCCGGGAGAGATCCCGGACTCCCCGGGGGTGTACAGGTTCCGCGACGAGCACCGCCGGGTGATCTACGTCGGAAAGGCGAAGAGCCTGCGCCAACGCCTGGCGAACTACTTCCAGGACCTGGCGAACCTGCACCCGCGCACCCGCACCATGGTCACCACGGCCGCGTCCGTGGAGTGGACGGTGGTGTCCACGGAGGTCGAGGCGCTACAGCTGGAGTACTCCTGGATCAAGGAGTACGACCCCCGGTTCAACGTCAAGTACCGCGACGACAAGAGCTACCCGTACCTCGCGGTGACGATGAACGAGGAGTTCCCGCGCGTCCAGGTGATGCGCGGCCACAAGAAGAAGGGCGTGCGCTACTTCGGGCCCTACGGCCACGCCTGGGCGATCCGCGACACGGTCGACCTCCTGCTCCGCGTCTTCCCGGTGCGCACCTGCTCCGCGGGCGTCTTCAAGAACGCCGCCCGCACCGGCCGCCCCTGTCTGCTCGGCTACATCGGCAAGTGCTCCGCGCCCTGCGTCGGCCGGATCACGCCCGACGACCACTGGGACCTGGCCGACGAGTTCTGCGACTTCATGGCCGGCCGCACCGGCACGTACCTGCGCCGCCTGGAGCGGCAGATGGCCGACGCCGCGGAGGAGATGGAGTACGAGCGGGCGGCGCGCCTGCGGGACGACATCGGTGCCCTCAGGAAGGCGATGGAGAAGAGCGCGGTCGTGCTCGCCGACGCCACCGACGCCGACCTGATCGCGGTCGCCGAGGACGAGCTGGAGGCGGCCGTCCAGATCTTCCACGTGCGCGGCGGACGCGTGCGCGGCCAGCGCGGCTGGGTCACCGACAAGGTGGAGGAGATCACCACCGGCGCCCTCGTCGAGCACGCCCTCCAGCAGCTGTACGGCGAGGAGAGCGGCGACGCCGTGCCCAAGGAGGTCCTGGTCCCCGCCCTGCCCGACCCCGTCGAGCCCGTCCAGCAGTGGCTGACCGAGCGCCGCGGGTCGGGCGTGTCGCTGCGCATTCCGCAGCGCGGCGACAAGAAGGCGCTGATGGAGACCGTCCAGCGCAACGCCCAGCAGGCCCTCGTCCTGCACAAGACCAAGCGCGCCTCCGACCTGACCACGCGCTCGCGCGCGCTGGAGGAGATCGCTGAAGCCCTCGACCTCGACAGCGCCCCGCTGCGCGTCGAGTGCTACGACATCTCGCACCTCCAGGGCGACGACGTCGTGGCCTCCATGGTCGTCTTCGAGGACGGGCTGGCCCGGAAGAGCGAATACCGGCGGTTCCAGATCAAGGGCTTCGAGGGACAGGACGACGTCCGTTCCATGCACGAGGTCATCACCCGCCGCTTCCGCCGCTACCTCGCCGAGAAGGAGAAGACCGGCGAGTGGGCGGACGGCGAGGGACTCACCGACGGCGAGCAGCGCACCGATGATGAGCAGCGCACCGACGGCGGGCAGCGCACCGACGGTGGAGCAGGCACCGACGGTGGAGCCGGCACGGCCGGCGGGGCCGGCCCGGACGACGGCGAGGCCCTCACCCACGGACCGGCGCTCAAGGACGAGGACGGCCGGCCCAAGCGGTTCGCGTACCCGCCGCAGCTCGTCGTCGTCGACGGTGGGCAGCCGCAGGTCGCGGCCGCCCAGCGGGCGCTGGACGAGCTGGGCATCGACGACGTCGCCGTCTGCGGTCTCGCCAAGCGCCTGGAGGAGGTCTGGCTGCCCCGCGAGGACGACCCGGTCGTCCTGCCCCGCACCAGCGAGGGCCTCTACCTGCTCCAGCGGGTCCGTGACGAGGCCCACCGCTTCGCGATCACCTACCAGCGCGCCAAGCGCGCCAAACGCTTCCGCGCCGGCCCGCTGGACGAGGTGCCCGGCCTGGGGGAGACCCGCAAGCAGGCACTGATCAAGCACTTCGGTTCGGTGAAGAGGCTGCGGTCGGCGACGATCGACCAGATCTGCGAGGTGCCCGGCATAGGCCGCAAGACGGCCGAGACCGTCGCCGCTGCCCTGGCCGGGGCCACCCCGGCCGGGCCCGCCGTGAACACGGCGACCGGAGAGATCATGGATGACGAGGACGGGGCACCCGAGACGACGGCGGATGCCCCGGGGGAGCCCGTGTCCGCGGGCACCCCGGACGAACGACGGGGGCAGGAGAGATGACCGAGCACGAGGCACAGCCCGCAGCGGACCGAGAACAGACGCGCGACGACGGAGCACAGGTGAGTACGGGCAAGGAAACAGCCGGGGCGCACGAGGCGGCCATCCCCGAGCTGGTGATCATCTCCGGCATGTCCGGGGCCGGCCGCTCGACGGCCGCCAAGTGTCTGGAGGACCTCGGCTGGTTCGTCGTCGACAACCTCCCGCCCGCGCTGATCCCCACGATGGTGGAGCTGGGTGCCCGTTCCCAGGGCAACGTGGCCCGCATCGCGGTGGTCGTCGACGTCCGCGGCCGGCGCTTCTTCGACAACCTGCGCGAGTCCCTGGCGGACCTCGACGCCCGCGGCGTCACCCGCCGGATCGTCTTCCTGGAGTCCTCCGACGACGCCCTGGTGCGCCGCTTCGAGTCGGTGCGCCGTCCGCACCCCCTCCAGGGCGACGGCCGCATCGTCGACGGCATCGCCGCCGAGCGCGAGCTGCTGCGGGAGCTGCGCGGCGACGCCGACCTGGTGATCGACACCTCCAGCCTCAACGTGCACGAGCTGCGCGCCAAGATGGACGCGCAGTTCGCCGGCGACGAGGAGCCCGAGCTGCGGGCCACGGTGATGTCCTTCGGGTTCAAGTACGGGCTCCCGGTCGACGCCGACCTCGTCGTCGACATGCGCTTCCTGCCCAACCCGCACTGGGTCCCGGAGCTGCGCCCCTTCACCGGGCTCAACGAGGAGGTCTCCAGCTACGTCCTCAACCAGCCCGGGGCCAAGGAGTTCCTCGACCGCTATGCCGAGCTGCTCCAGCTGATCGCCGCGGGCTACCGTCGGGAGGGCAAGCGCTATGTGACCGTCGCCGTCGGCTGCACCGGCGGCAAGCACCGGTCCGTGGCCATGTCGGAGAAGCTCGCCGCCCGGCTCGCCGCCGAGGGCGTGGAGACGGTGGTCGTCCACCGGGACATGGGACGGGAATGACAGGGGAATGACAGGACGCACTCCGCGGCTGAGCAGGCTGCGCCGGGTGGTGCCCGAGGGGCGCGGCGGCAGGCCCGCCGACGCCCGGGCGGCCCGGCCCGAACAGACGCGCGGCGGCAAGCCGCGCCGCCGGGGGGCCCAGCCCAAGGTCGTCGCCCTCGGCGGCGGCATGGGTCTGTCCGCCTCGCTCGCCGCACTGCGCCGGATCACCGGCGACCTCACCGCCGTCGTCACCGTCGCCGACGACGGCGGCTCCAGCGGGCGTCTGCGCGACGAGCTGGGCGTACTCCCGCCCGGCGACCTGCGCAAGGCGCTGGCCGCGCTGTGCGGCGACGACGACTGGGGCCAGACCTGGGCCCGCGTCATCCAGCACCGCTTCCAGTCCCAGGGCGACCTGCACGAACACGCGGTCGGCAATCTGCTGATCGTCGCCCTGTGGGAGCAGCTCGGCGACCACGTCCAGGCGCTGGACCTGGTGGGCAAGCTGCTCGGCGCGCACGGGCGGGTGCTGCCCATGTCCGCCGTCCCGCTGGAGCTCCAGGCCCTGGTCAGGGGCCACGACCCGGAGCGGCCCGACGAGGTGGACACCGTACGGGGACAGGCGACCGTGGCGCTCACACCCGGTGAGGTGCAGTCCGTGCACCTGGTGCCCAGCGACCCGCCGGCCGTCCCCGACGCGGTCGACGCCGTCCTGGACGCCGACTGGGTGGTGCTGGGCCCCGGCTCCTGGTTCTCCTCGGTCATCCCGCACCTGCTCGTGCCGGATCTGCTGGACGCGCTGGTCGAGACGAAGGCGCGCCGGGTGCTCTCGCTGAACCTCGCCCCGCAGCCCGGAGAAACTGAGGGCTTCTCACCGCAGCGTCATTTGGAGGTTTTGGGACGACACGCCCCTAAACTCGCCCTGGACGTGGTGCTGGCCGACGAGGCCGCCGTGCCCGACCGTGACTCGCTCACCGACGCCGCGAAACGGTTCGGCGCCGCGGTCGAGCTGGCTCCGGTCGCCCGGACCGACGGGACCCCGAGGCACGACCCGGAGCTGCTGGCCGCCGCGTACGACCGTATTTTTCGGATGCATGGAAGGATCGGCCCATGGCGATGACGGCAGCGGTGAAGGACGAGATCTCCCGGCTCCCCGTCACCCGGACCTGCTGCAGAAAGGCGGAGGTCTCCGCCATTCTGCGGTTCGCCGGCGGCCTCCACCTGGTGAGCGGGCGCATTGTGATCGAGGCGGAGCTGGACATCGCGAGGGCGGCCCGCCGGCTGAAGCAGGACATCCTGGAGATCTTCGGACACAGTTCCGAGCTGATCGTGATGGCGCCGGGCGGGCTGCGCCGCGGTTCGCGTTACGTCGTCCGGGTGGTCGCGGGCGGTGACCAGCTGGCCCGGCAGACCGGCCTGGTGGACGGCCGGGGCCGCCCGATCCGCGGTCTGCCGCCGCAGGTGGTCTCGGGGGCCACCTGCGACGCCGAGGCCGCCTGGCGCGGAGCCTTCCTGGCGCACGGCTCGCTCACCGAGCCCGGCCGCTCCTCCTCCCTGGAGGTGACCTGCCCGGGCCCGGAGGCCGCGCTCGCGCTGGTGGGCGCCGCCCGTCGGCTGTCGATCCCCGCCAAGGCGCGCGAGGTGCGCGGGGTGGACCGGGTCGTCGTCCGCGACGGCGACGCGATCGGTGCGCTGCTCACCCGGCTCGGCGCCCACGACGCGGTGCTGGCCTGGGAGGAGCGGCGGCTGCGGCGCGAGGTCCGCGCCACCGCCAACCGCCTCGCCAACTTCGACGACGCCAATCTGCGCCGCTCCGCCCGCGCGGCCGTCGCCGCCGGCGCCCGGGTCCAGCGCGCCCTGGAGATCCTCGCCGACGACGTGCCCGAGCACCTCGCCGCCGCGGGCCGGCTCCGTATGGAGCACAAGCAGGCCTCCCTGGAGGAGCTGGGCGCCCTCGCCGACCCGCCGCTGACCAAGGACGCCGTCGCCGGCCGCATCCGCCGCCTGCTGGCCATGGCCGACAAGCGGGCCTCGGACCTGGGCATCGCCGGCACGGACGCCAACCTCGGCGAGGAGGAGATGGCCGACAACCTCGTCGGCTGAGCGAGGACAGGCCGAGGCGGCGCCGTGGCCAGGCGGAGGCCGCGCCGTGGACGGCAGGTGGCGCCGTCCCCTCGAACGCGATCGCCAACACGCCGGTGCCGGCGCCCACTTGGGTGACCGGTACCGGCTTTCGCGTGTCCTTGCCGCACTCTTGACTCGATCATGAGCTGTCATGAGCCTGGCATCTGTTCGCCGCCGTGGCGGACCCAGGCCTGTCGGACAGGCCCCACCCAGGGGGTTTCATGAGACGAAGAGCGAGAACGATCCTCGCCGTCGGCGCGCTCCTGATCGGCGGAGCGAGCTTCGCACCCAACGCCCAGGCACAACCCGCGGACCCGGCGACCCCGGACGCGAACGAAGTGAAGGTCTTCCGCGCCGACGTCACCAAGGAGCAGGTACCCCTGCTGCTGGCCGCCGGCCAGGACGGCCACGAACTCGGCGAGCAGGTACCCGACCGGGGAACCGCCGCCGTCGAGCTCTACCTCACCGACAAGCAGGCCGGCACGCTCGAGAAACAGGGCGTCGACCTCGCCGAGCACACCCTGTCCGCCAAGGCCGCCGAGCGCGTCGACGACGCGGCCGACGGCGTCTTCCGCCCCTACAGCGGCAGCGGCGGCCTGCGCGAGGAGATCCTCCGCACCGCCCGCGAGAACCCCGGCCTCACCAAGGTCGTCTCCATCGGCAAGACGGTCAACGGCCAGGACATCCTGGCGCTCAAGCTCACCAAGCACGCGAAGAAGTCGAGGGACGGTTCCAAGCCCTCCGTCCTCTACATGTCCAACCAGCACGCGCGTGAGTGGATCACCCCGGAGATGACCCGGCGGCTGATGCACCACTACCTGGACAACTACAAGAAGGACCGGCGGATCAGGAAGATCGTCGACTCCACCGAGCTGTGGTTCGTCCTGTCGGCCAACCCCGACGGCTACGACTACACCTTCGAGAGCGACGACAACCGCCTGTGGCGCAAGAACCTGCGCGACGTCAACGGCGACGGCACCATCAGCACCGGCGACGGCGTCGACCTCAACCGCAACTTCGCCTACAAGTGGGGCTACGACGACGAGGGCTCGTCCCCCAACCCCACCAGCGAGACCTACCGCGGCGCGAGCCCCGGCTCCGAGCCCGAGACCAAGGCGCTGGACGCCTTCCAGAAGCGCATCGGCTTCACGTACGGCATCAACTACCACTCCGCCGCCGAACTCCTCCTCTACGGCGTCGGCTGGCAGGTGGCCACCAACACCCCGGACGACGTCCTCTACAAGGCGCTGGCCGGCACCCCCGACAACTCGGCGATCCCCGGCTACCACCCGCAGGTCTCCTCGGAGCTGTACACCACCAACGGCGAGGCCGACGGGCACGCGGCCAACGTCAACGGCATGGCGATGTTCACCCCGGAGATGTCGACCTGCAAGACGGCCTCCGACGTGGACCCCGACGACCAGTGGAACGCGCGCGACTGCCGGTCGGGCTTCAACTTCCCCGACGACGAGAAGCTGATCCAGCAGGAGTTCGCCAAGAACATCCCCTTCGCGCTCTCCGTCGCCGAGACCGCCGCCCACCCCGACCGGCCGTCCTCCTCGGTCGGCCTGGACGCCGCCGACTTCACCCCGGCCCCCTTCACCACCTCCTACGCGCGCGGCGCCGGCCAGGAGGTCTCCGTCGTCGTCCGCAAGTCCGTGCGCGACAAGGAGCTGAAGTACCGCGTCAACGGCGGACGCACCCACGACGCGACGCTGCGGCCCTGGCGGGGCGGCGAGACGTACGGCGGCGAGGACAACCTCTACTTCGACGAGTACCGGGCCGAGGTCAGGGGCGCCGACCCCGGCGACCGCGTCGAGGTCTGGTTCACCGGCGAGGCACCCCGGGGCACCCACCACGGCCACGACCGGCACGGCAAGCGCACCGAGAGCGAGCACTTCACGTACAAGGTCGCCGAGCGGCCCCGCGCCGACATCCTCGTCGTCGCCGAGGAGGGCGCGAAGGCCACGCAGACCCAGACGTACGTCGACGCGCTCAAGGCCAACGGCCACCGCGCCGCCGTCTGGGACGTCGCCACGCAGGGCGCCCCCGACGCGCTCGGCGTCCTCGGCCACTTCGACACGGTCGTCCACTACACGGGCGCCGCGGTGCCCGGCAACGCCACCCAGCTCCAGCTGCGCGCCTTCCTCAACGAGGGCGGCAAGCTGATCGAGGCCGGCGAGCAGGCCGGCGGCGACGTCGACCTCGGCGGCGGCACCCTCTCCGACGACTTCAGCCAGTACTACCTGGGCGCCTACACCCGCACCGCCACCTCCGGCGCCACCGGGTTCACCGGCTCCGGCAAGCTCGACCAGGCCGACGGCGCCCTCGGCGACGCCCCCGGCAACCCGCTGGACGCCGCCGGCGCGTACAGCGTGACCTCCGACGAGCTGGATCCCGGCACCTACCCGCAGTTCGCGAGCGCGGGCGCCGGGAAGTTCGCCGGGACGGTCAACCCGTACGGGCCGTACGCGGGGGAGTGGATGGCCGCCGCCGTCCACACCGACGACGCCTACAAGCGCCTCACCCGCACCGTCGACCTCACCGGAGTCACCGCCTCCGACCGTCCCACGCTCCGCACCCAGCTGCTGTGGGACACCGAGCGCGGCTACGACAACGCCCTGGTCGAGGCGCACACCACCGGCGCCGACGACTGGACCACGCTGCCCGAGGCGAACGGCGCGACCGGCACGGCCGTGCCCGCCGAGTGCGCGGCCGGGTTCTACCTGGCCGGGCACCCCTGGCTGGCGCACTACCTGACGCTGTCCGACGAGGGCTGCACCGCGACCGGCACCACCGGGCAGTGGAACAGCCTCACCGGTTCCTCCGGCGGCTGGAAGCAGGTCGAGTTCGACCTGAGCGCCTACGCCGGGAAGTCCGTGGAGCTGTCGGTCGCCTACGTCACCGACCCCGGCAGCGGCGGCCGCGGCGTCCTCGCCGACGAGGCCTCCCTGGTCGTCGGTGGCACGGCGACGCAGACCGAGGGCTTCGAGACCTCGCTGGGCGCCTGGCGGGTCTCCGGCCCGCCCGCGGGCAGTCCCGCCGTCCTGAAGGACTGGACCCGGACCGGGACCCTGTTCCAGACCTACGGCGCCGTCACCACGGACGACACCGTGCTGCTCGGCTTCGGCCTGGAGCACCTCGCCGAACCGGCCGCCCGCGCGGCACTGGTCCGGCAGGCGCTGCGTGCCCTGGACGAGTGAATCCCGGTGTGCGGGGGACTGACCCGGTGTAACCAAATCGGGTGATCGGTCCCCGTCGCCCAGGGCGGTCCGTACCCCTACTGGCGGGTACGGACCGCCCTGCCGGGTATGGGGCGTCTCGATGTCACCCCCGACGCCGTAGGGAGGTAGGGTCGGAGGTGGTCGGGGACATCCCAAATACAGCTCGCCGGCACATCGGGCCGGCGTACCAACGAGGAGATCGGTTCGTGACGATCCGCGTAGGCATCAACGGCTTTGGCCGCATCGGTCGTAACTACTTCCGCGCGCTGCTGGAGCAGGGTGCGGACATCGAGATCGTGGCTGTCAACGACCTGGGTGACACCGCGACCACCGCCCACCTGCTGAAGTACGACACCATCCTCGGCCGCCTCAAGGCGGAGGTCTCGCACACCGAGGACACCATCACCGTCGACGGCAAGACCATCAAGGTCCTGTCCGAGCGCAACCCGGCCGAGATCCCCTGGGGCGAGCTGGGCGTCGACATCGTGATCGAGTCGACCGGCATCTTCACGAAGAAGGCGGACGCGGAGAAGCACATCGCCGGTGGCGCGAAGAAGGTCCTCATCTCGGCCCCGGCCAAGGACGAGGACATCACCATCGTGATGGGCGTCAACCAGGACAAGTACGACCCGGCCAGCCACCACGTCATCTCCAACGCCTCCTGCACCACCAACTGTGTGGCGCCGATGGCCAAGGTCCTCGACGAGAACTTCGGCATCGTCAAGGGCCTGATGACGACGGTGCACGCGTACACCAACGACCAGCGGATCCTGGACTTCCCGCACAAGGACCTGCGCCGCGCCCGTGCCGCCGCGGAGAACATCATCCCGACCACCACGGGTGCCGCCAAGGCCACCGCGCTGGTCCTGCCGCAGCTCAAGGGCAAGCTCGACGGCATCGCGATGCGCGTCCCGGTCCCGACCGGCTCGGCCACCGACCTGGTCGTGGAGCTCCAGCGCGAGGTCACCAAGGACGAGGTCAACGCCGCGTTCAAGAAGGCCGCCGACGACGGCGACCTCAAGGGCATCCTGTTCTACACCGAGGACGCGATCGTCTCCTCGGACATCACGGGCGACCCGGCCTCCTGCACCTTCGACTCCTCCCTGACCATGGTCCAGGAGGGCAAGTCGGTGAAGATCCTCGGCTGGTACGACAACGAGTGGGGCTACTCGAACCGCCTCGTCGACCTCACGGTCTTCGTCGGCAACCAGCTCTGATCCACTTCAGCAAGGCACCTCATGCGGTAGCAGGGCTCGGGCAGCGCAAGGTCGCGCTGTCCGGGCCCTGCGTCGCGTCCGCCGCCACCAGCCCTCGTAGGATCACGAGCGATCCGAGAATCCAGGAGCCCTCTTGAAGACGATCGACGAACTGCTCTCCGAAGGCGTCGCGGGCAAGCGCGTCTTCGTCCGCGCCGACCTGAACGTCCCGCTGGACGGCACCACCATCACCGACGACGGCCGCATCCGCGCCGTGGTGCCCACCGTCAAGGCGCTGGCCGACGCGGGCGCCCGGGTGATCGTGGCCTCGCACCTGGGCCGCCCCAAGGGTGCCCCGGACCCCGCCTTCTCCCTCGCCCCGGCCGCCGCCCGCCTCGGTGAACTGCTCGGCGCCGACGTCGCCTTCGCCGAGGACACGGTCGGCACCTCCGCCGAGGCCGTCGTCGCCGGCCTCGCCGACGGCGGTGTCGCCGTCATCGAGAACCTGCGCTTCAACGCCGGCGAGACCAGCAAGGACGACGCCGAGCGCGCCGCCTTCGCCGACCGGCTGGCCGGCCTCGCGGACGTCTACGTCGGCGACGGCTTCGGCGCCGTGCACCGCAAGCACGCGTCCGTCTTCGACCTGCCGAAGCGGCTCCCGCACTACGCCGGGTACCTCATCGCCACCGAGGTCGGCGTCCTCAGGAAGCTCACCGACGACGTCAAGCGCCCCTACGTCGTCGCGCTCGGCGGTGCCAAGGTCTCCGACAAGCTCGCCGTCATCGACCAGCTGCTCGGCAAGGCCGACCGGCTCCTCATCGGCGGCGGCATGGCGTACACCTTCCTCAAGGCCAAGGGGTACGAGGTCGGCATCTCGCTGCTCCAGGAGGACCAGATCCCGGCGGTCAAGGAGTACATCGAGCGTGCCGAGAAGAACGGTGTCGAGCTGGTCCTGCCCGTCGACGTCCTGGTCGCGCCCGAGTTCCCGGACCTGAAGACGAAGGCCCCCGCCAACCCCACCACCGTCGCCGCGGACGCCATCCCGGCCGACCAGGAGGGTCTGGACATCGGTCCCGAGACCCGCAAGCTGTACGCATCGAAGCTCGCCGACGCCGGCACCGTCTTCTGGAACGGTCCCATGGGCGTCTTCGAGCACCCCGACTACGCCGAGGGCACCAAAGCGGTCGCCCAGGCCCTCGTCGACACCCCGGGCTTCACCGTGGTCGGCGGCGGCGACTCCGCCGCGGCCGTGCGCACGCTCGGCTTCGACGAGAACGCATTCGGCCACATCTCGACCGGCGGCGGCGCCTCCCTCGAATACCTCGAGGGCAAGACGCTCCCCGGCCTCGCCGCACTGGAGGACTGACCCCGATGACCACCCGCACGCCGCTGATGGCGGGCAACTGGAAGATGAACCTCAACCACCTCGAGGCCATCGCCCACGTCCAGAAGCTCGCCTTCGCCCTCGCGGACAAGGACTACGACGCCGTCGAGGTCGCCGTCCTCGCCCCCTTCACCGACCTGCGCTCCGTGCAGACCCTGGTCGACGGGGACAAGCTCAAGATCAAGTACGGTGCCCAGGACATCTCCGCGCACGACGGCGGCGCCTACACCGGCGAGATCTCGGGCCCCATGCTGGCCAAGCTGAAGTGCACGTACGTGGCCGTCGGCCACTCCGAGCGCCGGCAGTACCACGCCGAGACCGACGAGATCGTGAACGCCAAGGTCAAGGCCGCCTACAAGCACGGCCTGACCCCGATCCTGTGCGTCGGCGAGGAGCTGGACGTCCGTGAGGCGGGCAACCACGTCGAGCACACCCTCGCCCAGGTCGAGGGCGGTCTGAAGGACCTCGCGGCCGAGCAGGCCGAGTCCGTCGTGATCGCCTACGAGCCCGTGTGGGCCATCGGCACCGGCAAGGTCTGCGGCGCCGACGACGCCCAGGAGGTCTGCGCGGCGATCCGCGGCAAGCTCGCCGAGCTGTACTCCCAGGAGCTGGCCGACCAGGTCCGCATCCAGTACGGCGGCTCCGTCAAGTCCGGCAACGTCGCCGAGATCATGGCGAAGCCCGACATCGACGGCGCCCTGGTCGGCGGCGCCTCGCTGGACTCGGACGAGTTCGTCAAGATCGTCCGCTTCCGCGACCAGTAGCCGACGCCCTGGTCGGAAGGCAGATCGACCAGTGAGTATGCGCTAGCGGCGATACGTCGTACCCTTGCGGGGGCATGGTGGCCTGCTGTCATCGTGCCCCCGTCGTTCATCCGAATCCGAGGAAGTTGGTCCAGCCGTGGTTTTGGGGTTCTCGATCGCCCTGATCGTCTTCAGCCTGCTGCTGATGCTGCTGGTGCTGATGCACAAGGGGAAGGGCGGCGGTCTCTCCGACATGTTCGGTGGCGGCATGCAGTCGTCCGTCGGCGGCTCCTCGGTCGCCGAGCGCAACCTCGACCGGATCACCGTGGTGGTCGGTCTGGTCTGGTTCGCGTGCATCATGGTGCTCGGCCTGCTCCTGAAGGCCAACAACTGACCGGTCGCGTCGACCCGTCACACACTTGTGCACGTAAAGCCCCATGTCCGGTACGCGCCTCGGCGCGCCGCCTATCATGGGGCTTGCGTCTGTGCACTGGAGCTTGTAACTCCAAATACTGGACGCGCGTTGGGCCTTACGTAGACTGAGGCGCTCGCAGCGAAGCGAAACGCCGACTCGCTTCGCGGCACCATCACGCAGGGAGTTACGACCGTGGCAAGTGGCAACGCGATCCGGGGAAGCCGGGTCGGGGCGGGGCCGATGGGCGAGGCCGAGCGCGGCGAGTCCGCGCCGCGTCTGCGCATCTCCTTCTGGTGCTCCAACGGACACGAGACACAGCCGAGCTTCGCGAGCGACGCCCAGGTCCCGGAGACCTGGGACTGCCCGCGCTGCGGCTTCCCCGCCGGACAGGACCGGGACAACCCGCCGGACCCGCCCCGCACCGAGCCCTACAAGACCCACCTCGCGTACGTGCGCGAGCGCCGCAGCGACGCGGACGGCGAGGCGATCCTCGCCGAGGCACTCGCCAAACTGCGCGGCGAGATCTAGCTCCGTACACCGTCGGTCTCCGCCTCCGGCGGTTTCCGATTCGGTCGGTCGCCTTCACTCCTGATCACTTAGGTTGGAACAGCTGTACAGCCGGGACACAGCCGGGACAGCTGGGACATCTCAAGGAAGAAGGCTGACGTCCGACATGAACGCAGACGGTCGTACCAGGCTCCACCAGACGCCCGAATGGGCCGCGCTGGCCAAGCACCGCGAGCAGCTCGGCCAGGTGCGGCTGCGTGAGCTGTTCGCCGCCGACCCGGGGCGCGGCACCGGCTGGACGCTCCGCGTGGGCGACCTGTACGTCGACCACTCCAAGCACCTCGTCACCGACGAGACGCTGGCCCTGCTCCAGGAACTGGCCGCCGCGACCGACGTGTTCGGGCTGCGCGACGCGATGTTCCGCGGTGAGCGCATCAACATCACCGAGGACCGGGCCGTGCTGCACACGGCGCTGCGCGCCCCGCGCGACGCGGTGATCGAGGTCGACGGCGAGAACGTCGTCCCCAAGGTGCACGCCGTGCTCGACAAGATGGCCGGCTTCGCCGACCGGGTCCGCTCCGGCGAGTGGACCGGCCACACCGGCAGGCGCATCAGGAACGTCGTCAACATCGGCATCGGCGGCTCGGACCTGGGCCCCGCGATGGCCTACGAGGCGCTGCGCGCCTTCACCGACCGCTCGCTCACGGTCCGCTTCGTCTCCAACGTGGACGGCGCCGACCTGCACGAGGCGGTCCGCGACCTGGACCCGGCCGAGACACTGTTCGTCATCGCCTCCAAGACGTTCACCACCATCGAGACGGTCACCAACGCCACCTCGGCCCGGACCTGGCTGCTGGACGCCCTCGGTGACGACGCCGCGGTCGCCCGGCACTTCGTGGCCCTGTCGACGAACGCCGAGAAGGTCTCCGGCTTCGGCATCGACACGGCGAACATGTTCGAGTTCTGGGACTGGGTCGGCGGCCGGTACTCCTTCGACTCGGCGATCGGGCTGTCCCTGATGATCGCCATCGGCCCCGACCGCTTCCGGGAGATGCTCGACGGCTTCCGCATCGTCGACGAGCACTTCCGCAACGCCGAGGCCCCGGCCAACGCGCCGCTGCTCCTCGGCCTGCTGGGCGTCTGGTACGGCGACTTCCTGGGCGCGCAGTCGCACGCGGTGCTGCCGTACTCGCACTACCTGTCGAAGTTCACCGCCTACCTCCAGCAGTTGGACATGGAGTCCAACGGCAAGTCCGTCGACCGCGACGGGAACCCCGTGGAGTGGCAGACGGGGCCGGTGGTGTGGGGCACGCCGGGCACCAACGGGCAGCACGCGTACTACCAGTTGATCCATCAGGGCACCAAGCTGATCCCCGCCGACTTCATCGGCTTCGCCCGGCCGGTGGGCGAGCTGAGCGACGAGCTCAAGGCCCAGCACGACCTGCTGATGGCCAACTTCTTCGCCCAGACCCAGGCCCTCGCCTTCGGCAAGACCCCGGACGAGGTCCGCGCGGAGGGCGTGCCCGAGGAGCTGGTCCCGCACAAGACCTTCCGCGGCGACCACCCCACCACGACGATCCTGGCCGCCGAGCTGACCCCGTCGGTGCTCGGGCAGCTCGTCGCCCTCTACGAGCACAAGGTGTTCGTGCAGGGCGCGATCTGGAACATCGACTCCTTCGACCAGTGGGGCGTCGAGCTCGGCAAGGTGCTCGCCAAGCGGATCGAGCCCGCGCTGACCGAGGGCGCGGAAGTCCCCGGCCTGGACGCCTCCACCGAGGCGCTGGTCGCCGCCTACCGGGAGCTGCGCGACCGGCAGTGAGCGGAACGGGGCGCGGCGGTCCGGCCGGTACCGGTCAGGCCACCGCGCTCAGCGTGTCCGCGAGGCGGCGCCGGGCCGCCCGGGCCGACGGCACCGCGGCCAGCGCCGCCGCACCGAGCACGGCCCCCGCGCCCACGGCCACCAGGAGAACGGCGGACGGCGCCCGGGCGATCCCCGCGCCGATGCCGCTGGAGGCGCCCTGGGCGTCGATCAGCCAGTGGGCGAGCGGCAGCCCGAGGGCGGCGGCGAGGAGCACGGCCGCCAGGGCCGTGCAGCCCGTGGCCGTGACGGTGATGCCGGTGATCTGACGCGGGGAGAGCCCGATCGCCTTGAGGGCGAGCAGGTCCCGTTCGCTCTCCCGGACGGTGCCGCCGATGGCGGTGAGCAGTTCGATCAGCCCGACGAGCGCGAGGACGGCCACCAGTCCGAGGACGACTCCGCGCAGCGGGGAGAGCCCGTCGGCCGGGTTCGCCACGGCATGCACGTCGAGCCTGCCGTGCCCGGCCTCGGTGAGGCGCCCGGCGACCTCGTCCGGATCGGCGCCCGCGCGCAGACGCAGCTGGTAGAGGGCCGGCTCGAGCCGCGGATCGTTCTCCCGGAGCGTGTCCAGGGAGGTCGAGACGACTCGGCCGGCGTTCTCCGGCTCGATGCTGCGGCCCACGATGTGCAGGATCTGCGGCCGGTCGCCGACGGTCATCCGCACCCAGTCGCCGACCTCCACCTCCAGCAGGTCGAGCAGCCCCTGCCCGGCCACCGCCTCGTCCGGTCCGTGCGCGCGGCGGCCCTCGGCCAGGGCGTACGGGTAGGGGTCCTCGCGGGTGCCGAGCCCGCGCAGCGCGATCGTGGCGGTCTGCCCCGGCACCAGGGCGGCCACCTCGACACCCGGGTAGGCGGCGGCCACCCCGGGGTCGTGCTCCAGCAGGGCCCGGGTGCTCCGGTCACCGGCGTCGGCGTCCACGCGGACGGTCAGCGCGGTCGGCAGGCCGATCTCCTCGGGCCGGCTGTGGAAGCGGTCGATGGTGGTCCACGCGCTCATCGCCACCACGATCAGCAGCAGCGGCAGCGTGAGCCGGGCCACCGTCGCCAACGAGCGCGGGCGGCGGGCGAACGCCTTGTGCCAGCCGAGCACGAGGGCGGGCGGCACGCGTACCTCCAGTTCGCGCACGCCGGGCGAGGCCTCGGCACCCGGCACACCGGCTCCGTCGGAACCCCGTACACCACGCTCTCGTACACCAGGCCCCCGTCCAGCAAGTCCCCCTGCCCGGACTCCCGCCGGCACCCGCAGCACCCGCAGCCCCAGCACCCGCCGAGCCGCCCCGGACAGCCCGCCGCCCTGCGCCCCCGCCGGGCGCGGCAGCGGAACCGGCGGCACCCGGCCCGCCCGCCACGCCGCGAGGCCGGTGGTGGCGCCGATGAACAGCACCGCGCACGCCGGTACGACGAACAGCGCCACCGTGTGCTCGGGCAGCCCCTGCCACACCCCGACCGCGTCCCCGAGCCGCCCCGGCACCCGGCTGCCGAGGGCCTGGGTGAGCCCGGCGGCGGCCACCGCGCCGAGCAGCGCGTAGGCCAGGTGCTGGAGCAGGAAGACCCGCACGACCTGGCCCGGCGTGAAGCCGATCGCCTTCAGCACCGAGATGTCCCGCAGATGACCGCGGATCCGGGTGCCGATCGCCCCGTGCACCGCCAGCCCCGCGGCGAGCAGCGCGCCCAGTCCGAACAGGCCGAGGACCTGGCCGAGCAGCCGGTTGTCGCCCTGCGCCTCCGCGCGGGCCTGCTCCCAGGTGGAGACCTGCCCGATCGCCCCGGCGCCCAGCACGGTCACCGCCCGCTGCACGGCGTAGTCCGTCTCCCCGGGATCGGTCAGCCGCAGGCCGATCACCTGACCGCCCGGGTCGGGCACCGCGGCCGGCGGCGCCCACACCAGGCCCGGCTGCTCGCCCGGCCGGTAGCGGCGTTCGGGGCTGTCGGCGATGCCGAGCACCGTGAGGGTCCGCGGGGTGCCGGGCAGGGTGAGGGTGTCGCCGGGCTGGGCCAGCAGCGCGCGGGCGAGGTGGCTCTCCAGGACCACCCCGTCGGGGTCGCCGGCGTCGAGCCAGTGCCCGGCGGTGAGCAGCGGGCGCCCCACGTCGGGCTCCTCGCCGGTGCCGCGCAGTTCGACGGAGGCCCGGGTGCCGCGTACGGCGACGGTCGCGGAGGCCGTGGGATAGGGGCCGGCGACGGACTGGACGCCGTCCAGCGCGGCCAGCTCGCCGGTGTCGGCGGCACGGTCGGTGTGCAGCCAGACGTGGGCGCCGCGGGCCTGCGTGAAGACCCGCTGCCAGGGGTTGGTCGCATACCCGAACAGGGCCGCGGCCAGCAGCAGCGACGCGACGATCCCGGCGGTCGCCAGGACGAGGAACAGCGCCTCGCCCCGGTGCGTGCGCAGATCGGAGTGGGCCCAGCGCAGGGTCGCTCGCACGGCCTCAGCCCTCCGGTGCGCGGTGCGCGCGGTGGTCGTACGCCCGCATGTCAGTCCTTGAGTTCCAGGACGGCGGACGCCCCGGGACGGCGGCGCGGTGGCGTCGCGGCGTCCAGCTCGGCGTCGTCGGCTATCCGCCCGTCGAAGAAGCTGATCACCCGGTCGGCGGCGCTGGCGAGCCGCGCGTCATGGGTGACCAGCAGGATCGTCTGGCCCCGCTGGTGGAAGCGGGACAGCAGCCGCATCACCTCGCGGGTGCCCTTGCCGTCCAGGCTGCCCGCGGGTTCGTCCGCCAGCAGCAGCGGCGGATGGTTGACCAGCGCCCGGGCGAGCGCGACCCGCTGCTGCTCGCCGCCGGACAGCTCACCCGGCATGCTGCGCTCCTTGCCCGTCAGGCCCAGCTCGGCCAGCAGCTCCGCCCGCTCGGCGCGCGCCCGCTTCGGCGGCAGCCCGGCGAGCAGGGCGGGCAGCTCCACGTTGTCGGCGACGGACAGGTCGGAGACCAGGTTGAAGAACTGGAAGACGATCCCGATCCGCTTCCTGCGCTCGACCGCCCAGCGTTTCTCGCTGTAGCCGTCCGTGCACGCGCCGTCCAGCCAGAGGCTGCCCGCGTCCGGCCGCTGGAGCCCGCCGAGCAGGTGCAGCAGCGTCGACTTCCCGGCACCGGACGGCCCGGTGACCGCCACGAACTCGCCGCGCCGCACGGTCAGGTCCACCCCGCGCACGGCGTGCGCCGGGGCGCCCTCGCCGCGGTGCGTCTTGACCAGGCCCTCGGCGCGCAGCACGGGAGCGGGGCCGGCACTCGTCCCAGCGCTCACTCCAGCTCCTCCAGCTCTTCCTGGCACCGTTCCAGCCAGTCGAGGTCGGCCTGAAGGTGCAGCATCGCGCCCTCGATGAGGAGGTGGGCGACGCGGTTGTCCCGGTCTTCGGCGGCGGCCAGTTTCGACAACTGCCGCATCGTGTTCAGGTACTGGCGCCGCTGCTTGTTGATCAGGGCGATCTGGTCGGCGAGCCCGGTCTGCGGAGCCAGAGCGAGCTTCATGAAGAACTCGTCCCGCACCCGCGGCTCGTCCGTCGTCTCCTCGTACCAGGCCCGCAGCTCGTCGCGCCCGGCGTCGGTGAGGTGGTAGACCTTCTTGTTGGGCCGGCTCGACTGCTCGATGTCCTCGCCCTCGATCAGTCCCGTCTTCTCGAGACGGCCGAGGGTGACGTAGATCTGGCCGACGTTCGGCTGAGGGTACGCGGAGCCCAGCAGTTGCTCAAGGTCCTGCTTCAGCTCGTAGCCGTGGGCCGGACCGCGGGCCAGGAGAGCCAGGAGGTGCAGGCGCACTCAGCCGTCCTCCCGCTTCTGTTCGAGTCCCCGGATGTGCTCCACGCCCTAGTATCGCGCATACCTAACAGGTATACATGGCCTCTGATCCGGGACGAGGACGCCCGGTGCCGGTGCGAGCCGGCGGGACCGGTGTACGAGGGTGTACAGGGAGGAACCTATGCGGTGGATCCACGCCGCCGGTAGGGGCCTCCTCGTCCTCCTCGTCGTCCTGACCGGGTACGCCGCCTCCGGCGCCCGCGCGCAGGTGGGTGCCGCGAGCGGCCGGGGCCCGCTCACCCTGGCCACCGCCGGCGACCTCACCGGCTACCTCGGCCCGCTCCTCGAGGGCTGGAACCGCGCCCACCCCGGCGAACGGGTCACCCTCGTCGAACTGCCCGACTCCGCCGACGAGACCCGCGCGCAGATGGCCACCGACCTGCGCGACGGCGGCCGGCACCGCTTCGACGTCCTCAACATCGACGTCAACTGGACCTCCGAGTTCGCCGCCGCCGACTGGATACGCCCGCTGCCCCGCGACCGCTTCCCGCTCGGCACCTTCCTGCCGCCCGTCGTCGACACGGCGACCTACGACGGCCGGCTCTACGCCGTCCCGTACGTCACCAACGCCGGCCTGCTCCTGTACCGCAAGGACGTCCTCGCCGCCGAGGGCGTCCCGCCGCCGCGCACCTGGGCGGAGCTGGAGCGGTACGCCCAGGCCATCGCCCCGAAGCACGGACTGGACGGCTACGCGGGCCAGTTCCTGCCCTACGAGGGCCTGACCGTGAACGCCGCCGAGTCCGTCTACTCGGCCGGGGGCAGCATCCTCGGCGACGAGGGCGAACGCGTCACCGTGGACTCGGCGGCGGCCCGCGATGGCATCGGCTTCCTGGCGCGCGGGGTGCGCGAGGGCTGGATACCGAAGGCGGCGCTGACCTACAAGGAGGAGGAGTCGAAGCAGGCCTTCCAGGACGGCCGCCTGCTCTTCCTGCGCAACTGGCCCTACGCCTACGTCAGCGCCTCCGCCCCGGACTCCGCGGTCGCCGGGAAGGTCGGCGCCGTACCGCTGCCCGGCCCCGCCGGTCCCGGCACCAGCGTCCTCGGCGGCTCCAACCTGGCCGTCGGCACCCACGCCGAGCACCCCGACTCGGCCGCGCGCCTCATCGCGTACCTCACCAGCGAGCGCGTCCAGCGCCAGGTCCTCACCCGCGGCGCGCTGCCGCCCGTACGGGCCGACCTGTACGAGGACCCCGAGCTGATCGAGGCGTTCCCGTACCTGCCGACCCTGCGCGAGAGCGTGCTCGCCGCCGCCCCGCGGCCCAAGAGCCCGCGCTACGACCAGGTCAGCCTGGCCGTGCAGGCGGTCGTGCACGACGCGATGACCGGGCGGCAGACGCCCGAGGCGGCGGTGCGACGGCTGGCCCGCGAGCTGGCCGCCATCGCACGGCACTGAAACCCCTCCTAGTTACATGTTAGGTAACGCCGACGTCTCATCTCCGCCTTCAGTGCGGTGAAAAGTCCGCATATAAATCCCCAACTGCTCAGTAGCTTCTGTTCTGTTCGTTGACACCTTCGCGACACCGCTACCTAACATGCATGCACAACAGCGACGGCTCTCAACAGACAGGTCCTCGGGGTGAACAGGCACCACTGGTGGCGTGACGCGGTGATCTACCAGGTCTACGTCCGCAGCTTCCTCGACAGCACCGGCGACGGCGTCGGCGATCTCGCCGGCGTCCGGTCCGGACTGCCCTACCTGCGCAAACTGGGCGTCGACGGAATCTGGCTGAGCCCCTTCTACCCCTCGCCCCAGCACGACCACGGCTACGACGTCGCCGACTACCGGGGAGTCGACGCGCTCTTCGGCGACCTCGACGAGTTCGACGCGCTGGCCGCCGCGGCCCGGCGCCTCGGCATCCGGGTCCTGCTCGACATCGTCCCCAACCACTGCTCCAGCGAGCACCCGTGGTTCCGCGAGGCGCTCGCGTCCCCGCCCGGCAGCCCGGCCCGCGCCCGCTTCCACTTCGCCGACGGCCGCGGCCCGGACGGGAACGAGCCGCCCAACAACTGGCACGCCATGTTCGGCGGCCCCGCCTGGACCCGGGTGACCGAGCCCGACGGCCGCCCCGGCCAGTGGTACCTGCACATGTTCACGCCCGAACAGCCGGACTGGAACTGGCGCACCCCCGAGGTCGCCGCCGAGTTCGACCGGATACTCCGCTTCTGGCTGGACCGGGGCGTCGACGGCTTCCGCATCGACGTCGCCGCCGGCCTCTACAAGCACCCCGAACTGCCCGACTCCCCGGACCCGGAGGCCGACGCCCGCACCCGCGACTCGGTCAACCCGCTCGCCTGGAACCAGCCCGAGGTGCACGACGTGTGGCGGCAGTGGCGCGCGGTCTGCGAGGAGTACACCGCCCGCGACGGCCGCGAACGCCTCCTCGTCGGCGAGGTGTCGGTGCCCAGCGCCCGCGAACACGCCCGCTACGTCCGCCCCGACGAACTCCACCAGGCCTTCTTCTTCGACCTCCTCGGCGCCCCCTGGGACCCCGACGCCTTCCGCAAGGTCATCTCCGAGGCCATGCAGGACATCGCCGGCACCGGCTCCACGGTCACCTGGGTCCTCAACAACCACGACCAGGTCCGCACCGTCACCCGCTACGGCGAACCCGCCACCGACGGCAGCGGCCTGGGGACGGCCCGCGCCCGCGCCGCCGCCCTCCTGATGCTGGCCCTTCCCGGAGCCGCGTACATCTACCAGGGCGAGGAACTGGGCCTGCCCGAGGTCGTCGACCTGCCCGACGACGTGCTCACCGACCCGATCTTCCACCGCACCGGCAGCCGCGCCCGCGTCCGCGACGGCTGCCGGGTGCCGCTGCCCTGGTCGGGACAGGCGTCCCCGTTCGGCTTCACCTCGGGCGACGGCGCGGCCAAACCCTGGCTGCCGCAGCCCGAGTACTTCGCCGAGTACGCCACCGACCGCGCCCTCGCCGACACCCGTTCCTTCTGGCACCTCTACCGCGACGGCCTGCAACTCCGCTCCGAACTGCCCCAGCTGGGCGAGGGCACCCTGCGCTGGCTCGACACCCCGCCCGGCGTCCTGGCCTTCGTCCGCGGCGACGGCCTGGTCTGCGCCGTCAACTTCGGCACCGCCCCCACGCCGGCCCCCGTCCCCGGCGCCCCGCTGCTCGCCAGCGACGGCCCCTGCCCGCCCGGCGTCCTGCCCGGCTCCACCGCCGCCTGGTGGATCGCCGACCTCTGACCCCGCCCCCGACCTCTTCTCGCCCCACCCTCGAAGGGACATCAACGATGATGCGACGACGTACCACCCTGCTCACCGGCTGCACCGCCCTCGTCCTCGCCCTCGGCGCGACCGCTTGCGGCGGCTCCGGACCCGTCACCGCGGGCGGCGGCGACAAGGCGCTCGACGGACAGTCCGTCACCGTGGCCGGCGTCTGGTCCGGCACCGAGCAGGAGAACTTCCAGAAGGTGCTGGACGCCTTCACCGAGAAGACCGGCGCCAAGACCTCCTTCGTCTCCACCGGCGACAACGTCTCCACCGTCGTCGGCAGCAAGATCGAGGGCGGCAACGCCCCAGACGTCGTGATGGTCCCGCAGGTCGGCGTGCTCAAGCAGTTCGCCGGCAAGGGCTGGCTGAAGCCGCTGTCCAAGACGGCCCAGAAGTCCGTCGGCACCAACTTCGCGGACGTCTGGCAGACGTACGGGACCGTAGACGGCACCCTCTACGGCCTCTACTTCAAGGCCGCCCACAAGTCGACCGTCTGGTACAGCCCCGACGCCCTCACCCAGGCCGGGGTCGAGCCGCCGACGACGTACGACGAGATGCTGAAGGCCGGGCAGACCGTCTCCGACTCCGGGCTCGCCGCCTTCTCGGTCGCCGGGCAGGACGGCTGGACGCTGACCGACTGGTTCGAGAACGTCTACCTCTCCCAGGCCGGACCCGAGAAGTACGACGCCCTGGCCGCCCACGAACTGAAGTGGACCGACGCCAGCGTGGTCGAGGCGCTCACCACCCTCGGCAAGCTCTTCAAGGACAAGCAGCTCGTCGAGGGCGGCCAGAAGGGCGCCCTGAACACCGACTTCCCGGGCTCGGTGGAGAAGGTGTTCGGCCCGAAGCCCGAGGCCGGCATGGTCTACGAGGGCGACTTCGTCGCCGGGGTCGCCAAGGACCAGTTCGGCAAGGAGATCGGCAAGGACGCGAACTTCTTCCCGTTCCCCGCGGTCGGCGGCGGCGAGGCACCCGTGGTCAGCGGCGGCGACGCGGCCGTCGTCCTCAAGGACGGCAAGAACTCCGAGGCCGGAATGGCGCTCCTGGAGTACCTCGCGACGCCGGAGGCCGCGGCCGTGTGGGCGGAGGCGGGCGGCTTCCTCTCCCCGAACAAGAACCTCGACCCCGCCTCCTACGGCGACGACGTCACCCGGGCCACCGCCGAGTCCCTCGTCGGAGCCGGGGACTCGGTCCGCTTCGACATGTCCGACCAGGCACCCGCGGCCTTCGGCGGCACCAAGGGCACCGGCGAGTGGAAGATCCTCCAGGACTTCCTGCGCGACTCCTCCGACCCGAAGGCGACCGCGGCCGCACTGGAGACCGCGGCGGCCAAGGCCTACAAGGGCTGAGGGCCGACCGGTCATGACCTCCACCCTGGTGAAAGAGGCGAGCCCGCCCGCCGCTCCCGGCCCGGCGCCCCTGCGGCGCCCCCGGCGGCGCCGGGCGGCCGTCGCCCTGCTCTTCGTCCTGCCCGCGCTGCTCCTGCTGGGCGCCCTCGTCGTCTACCCCGTGCTGTTCTCCGTCGGCCGCAGCCTCTTCGACGCCTCCGGCACGCGTTTCGTGGGCGGCGAGAACTACACCGAGATGTTCCGCGACCCGGCCACCCTCAAGGCCGTCCGCAACACCGCGATCTGGGTCGTCGTCGCGCCCACCCTGCTGACCGGCCTCGGCCTGGTCCTCGCCGTCCTGGTGGAGAAGGTCCGCTGGGCCACCGCCTTCAAACTGCTCCTCTTCATGCCGATGGCGGTCTCCTTCCTCGCCGCCGGCATCATCTTCCGGCTCGCCTACGACCACGACCCGGACAAGGGTGTCCTCAACGCCGCCGTGACCGGCGTGCACGACGCCTTCGCCGGCACGGCGAGCTACCCGGGCGCGCGGGCGCGTGAGGGTCAGGAGGGCGGTCTGGTCAAGGGCGCCGACGGCTCGTACCGGACCGGTGCGGGCGTGTCACCCGGCGACACGGTGACCCTCGGCCTGGTCGGCGTGGGGCCCGACGACCTGCCGTCCGGCGCGGAGTCCGCGTACGGGGCGGCGGGACGGGACGCCGCCGCCGACGAGGTGCGCGGCGTCGTCTACCTGGACTTCACGCCCGGCGGGGGAGGGGAGCAGGGCCGGGTCGACCGGCGCGAGAGCGGGCTGCCCGAGATGACGGTCGAGGCCGTGCGCGACGGCCGTACGGTCGCGACCGCGACCACCGCCGCCGACGGCTCCTTCCGCTTCGACGGGCTGGACCGGGGCTCCTACACCCTGAAGCTCCCCGCCTCGAACTTCGCCCCGCCCTACGAGGGCGTCTCCTGGCTCGGACCCGCGCTCGTCACCCCCGCCATCATCGGGGCGTACCTGTGGATCTGGACCGGGTTCGCGATGGTGCTGATCGGCGCCGGGCTGTCCTCGCTGCCGCGCGACGCGCTGGAGGCGGCGCGGATGGACGGCGCCAACGAGTGGCAGATCTTCCGGCGGATCACCGTGCCGCTGCTGGCCCCGGTTCTCACGGTCGTCTTCATCACCCTCGTGATCAACGTGATGAAGGTCTTCGACCTCGTCTACATCATCGCGCCCGGACCCGTGCAGGAGGACGCGACGGTGCTCGCGACGCAGATGTGGCTGGTGTCGTTCGGCGGCGGCAACAACCAGGGCCTCGGCAGCGCGTTGGGTGTCCTGCTCCTGCTGCTCGTCGTCCCGGCCATGGTCTTCAACGTCCGCCGCTTCAAGAGGAGTCAGCGATGAGGAGTCAGCGATGAACGCCGTCCGGCGGTATCTGGGCAACGGGGTCGTCCAGGCCTTCCTCGTGCTCATCGGGCTGGTGTGGATGACACCCCTGGCCGGACTGTTCGTGTCCTCGCTGCGCTCGTCCGAGGACACGGCGAAGGGCGGCTGGTGGACGGCCCTGGCGAGCCCGGGGCAGCTCTCCCTCGACAACTACTCGGCGCTGCTCGGCAACTCCGGCATCACCCAGGCCTTCTGGAACACGGTGCTGATCTCCGTACCGACGACCGTGCTCGTCGTGGTCGTCGGGGCGCTCGCCGGGTACGCCTTCGCCTGGCTCGACTTTCCGGGGCGCGAGACGGTCTTCCTGGTCGTCGTGGCACTGCTGGTGGTGCCCGTGCAGATCGGGCTGCTGCCGGTCGCCAAACTCTTCGGGCAACTGGGCCTGTTCGGGACCATCCCGGGTGTGGTCCTGTTCCACGTCGCCTACGGGCTGCCGTTCGCGGTGTTCCTGCTGCGGAACTACTTCGCCGAGATGCCCAAGGAGATGCTGGAGGCCGCGCGCATGGACGGCGGCAACGAGTGGCGGATCTTCACACGGCTGGTGCTGCCGGTCGGCAAGCCGGCCATCGCCAGCCTCGCCATCTTCCAGTTCCTGTGGGTGTGGAACGACATGCTGGTCGCACTGCTCTTCGCGGACAGCTCGTCGCAGCCGCTGACGGTGGAGCTCCAGTCGCAGATCCGCCAGTTCGGCAGCAACATCGACGTCCTGGCGCCGGGTGCGTTCCTGTCCCTGGTGGTGCCGGTGGTGGTGTTCTTCGCGTTCCAGCGGCACTTCGTGCAGGGGGTCATGGCGGGGTCCGTGAAGTGACGGGCGGGCTGGGGCGGGGAGGGTTTTCGCCCCCGCCGCCCCTTCCCTTTCCCGTCCCTGGGGGCTGCGCCCCCAGACCCCCGCTTCGGCCCTGAACGGGCCTCGTCCTCAAACGCCGGACGGGCTGGATTAGGCCGACGCCGGCGGGTACAGCGACCTCGGCAGTTGTGACGCCGCCGCCGAGTCCAGGAGCCACAGGGTGCGGGCGCGGCCCCGGGCGCCCGCTGCCGGGGCCTGGATCTCGCCCGTGCCCGACAGGGCCATCGCCACCGCGTTCGCCTTGTCCTCGCCCGCCGCGAGCAGCCACACCTCACGGGCGGCGCGGATCGCGGGCAGGGTCAGGGAGATGCGGACGGGCGGCGGCTTGGGGGAGCCGTGGACGCCGATCACCGTGCGCTCGGTCTCCCGGACGCCCGGGTGCTCCGGGAAGAGCGACGCCACGTGGGTGTCCGGGCCGACGCCGAGGAGCAGGACGTCGAAGGACGGGACCGCGGCGTGGTTCTCGGGGACGGAGGCCGAGGCCAGTTCCTGCGCGTAGGCTGCCGCTGCCGCCTCCACGTCCGAGCCGTAGGGGCCGTCGGACGGTGCCATCGCGTGCACCCGCTTCGGGTCCAGCGGCACCGCGTCCAGGAGCGCCTCGTGCGCCTGGGTGACGTTGCGCTCCGGGTCGCCCTCCGGCAGGAAGCGCTCGTCGCCCCACCACAGGTCGAGCCGGCCCCAGTCGATCGCGTCCCGGGCCGGGGAGCCGGCCAGCGCCGCGAGCAGGCCGTTGCCGTTGCGGCCGCCGGTGAGGACCACGGACGCGCTGCCCCGGGAGGCCTGCGCGTCCACGATCTTCGTGATCAGGCGGGCCGCCGCGGCCTCGGCCATCAGCTCCTTGTCGCGGTGCACGACCAGCTGCGGGGTCTCGCTCATTTCGCCGCCGCCTTCCTCACCGGTGTCTTCTCCCGCGCCGCGTCCTTCGCGGGAGCCTTCGCGACCGCTTCCACGGGAGCGGCGACGGCGCCTTCCCCGTTGCGGGCGTCCCCTTTGGCCGGCGCGGTCAGCCGGTCCACGCCGTAGCGCAGCGCTGAGGCGTAGGTGTCGTCCGGGTCCAGGCGGCGCAGCTCCTCCGCGATCAGCTCGGCCGTCTCGCGGCGCTTGAGGGCGACCGCGCGGGCCGGCTGGCCCTGGATGGAGAGGTTCGCCAGCGCACCGTCGGCCCGGTCCAGGACGACCGGACCGCAGTCGGTGTCCATGCGGACCGCGGTGAGACCCGGGCCGCTCGACACCGTGCGCCGCACCGGCACCTCCAGCCGGTCCGCGAGCCACATCGCGAGCAGCTCGCAGCTGGGGTTGTACTCCTCGCCCTCCACCTCGACCGCCTGCACCTGGCAGTCGACCTGGTCGAGGGCCGCCGCCAGCATCGAACGCCAGGGTGTGATGCGGGTCCACGACAGGTCCGTGTCGCCCGGCGCGTAGGCGTCGGCGCGGGCCACCAGCTCCCGTATCGGCTCCTCGCAGGCATAGGTGTCGGTGACCCGGCGCTGCGCGAGCGCGCCCAGCGGGTCCTTCGCAGGGTCCAGCGGCGCGTTCACCGGCCACCAGACCACGACCGGCGCGTCCGGCAGCAGCAGCGGCAGGACCACCGACTGGGCGTGGTCGACGACGTCGCCGTACAGCCGCAGCACGATCGTCTCGCCGGTGCCCGCGTCGGCACCGAGGCGGACTTCGGCGTCCAGCCGGGACGTGGTGCGGTCCCGGGGGGAGCGCGAGACGCGCTTGATGACGACGAGCGTGCGCGAGGGGTGCTCGTGCGCGGCGTCGCTCGCGGCCTTCAGCGCGTCGTAGGCGTTCTCCTCGTCGGTGACGATGACCAGGGTGAGCACCATGCCGATGGCCGGGGTGCCGATCGCCCGGCGGCCCAGCACCAACGCCTTGTTGATCTTGCTGGCCGTGGTGTCCGTGAGGTCTGTCTTCATGGCCGGCGCCAGCTCCGTCCGTCTCGCTCCAGCATGTCGTCCGCCTCGACGGGCCCCCAGGTGCCGGCCGGATACTGCGCCGGGGTGCCGTGCGCGTCCCAGTACTGCTCGATCGGGTCGAGGATCTTCCAGGACAGCTCGACCTCCTCCGTGCGCGGGAAGAGGTTGGCGTCGCCCAGCAGGACGTCCAGGATCAGACGCTCGTACGCCTCCGGGCTGGACTCGGTGAAGGACTCGCCGTAGGCGAAGTCCATCGAGACGTCCCGGATCTCCATCGACGTGCCCGGCACCTTGGAACCGAAGCGGACGGTGACGCCCTCGTCGGGCTGGACGCGGACGACGATCGCGTTCGAGCCGAGTTCCTCCGTGGCGGTGGAGTCGAAGGGGGAGTGCGGGGCTCGCTGGAAGACGACCGCGATCTCGGTGACGCGGCGGCCCAGGCGCTTGCCGGTGCGCAGGTAGAAGGGGACGCCCGCCCAGCGGCGGTTGTCGATCCCGACCTTGATCGCGGCGTAGGTGTCGGTCTTCGACTTGGGGTCGATGCCGTCCTCTTCGAGGTAGCCGACGGCCTTGGCGCCGCCCTGCCACCCGGCCGCGTACTGGCCGCGCACGGTGTCCCGGCCCAGGTCCTTGGGGAGGCGGACCGCGCCGAGCACCTTGGTCTTCTCGGCCGCCAGCGCGTCCGCGTCGAAGGAGGCGGGCTCCTCCATCGCGGTCAGTGCGAGCAGCTGGAGGAGGTGGTTCTGGATGACGTCACGGGCGGCGCCGATGCCGTCGTAGTAGCCGGCGCGGCCGCCGATGCCGATGTCCTCGGCCATGGTGATCTGGATGTGGTCCACGTAGGACCGGTTCCAGATCGGCTCGAACATCGTGTTGGCGAAGCGGAGCGCCAGGATGTTCTGGACGGTCTCCTTGCCCAGGTAGTGGTCGATGCGGAAGACCTGGTCGGAGCCGAAGACCTCGTGGACGATCGCGTTGAGCTCCTCGGCCGACCTCAGGTCGTGGCCGAACGGCTTCTCGATCACCGCGCGGCGCCAGGAGCCGCTCGACTGGTCGGCCAGCCCGTGCTTCTTCAGCTGCTGGATGACCACCGGGAAGGACTTCGGCGGCACCGACAGGTAGAAGGCGAAGTTGCCGCCCGTGCCCTGTGCCTTGTCCAGCTCCTCGATGGTGCCGCGCAGCCGCTCGAACGCGTCGTCGTCGTCGAAGGTGCCCTGGACGAAGCGCATCCCCTGGATGAGCTGCTGCCAGACCTCCTCGCGGAACGGAGTGCGGGAGTGTTCCTTGACGGCGTCGTGCACGACCTGGGCGAAGTCCTCGTGCTCCCAGTCGCGGCGGGCGAACCCGACGAGCGAGAAGCCCGGCGGCAGCAGACCCCGGTTGGCGAGGTCGTACACGGCGGGCATGAGCTTCTTGCGGGACAGATCGCCGGTGACGCCGAAGATGACCAGACCCGACGGCCCCGCGATGCGCGGGAGCCGTCGGTCTGCGGGGTCACGCAGCGGGTTGCTGCTCGACAATTGTCAGCCCTTCGAGGGAGCGAGGCGCTTGAGCTCCGCCTCCGTGGACTTCAGCAGGTCGTTCCAGGACGCCTCGAACTTGTCGACGCCCTCCTTCTCCAGGAGCTGGACCACCTCGTCGTAGGAGATGCCCAGCTTCTCGACCGCGTCGAGGTCGGCGCGGGCCTGCTCGTACGTCCCGGCGACGGCGTTGCCGCCGATCTCGCCGTGGTCCTCGGTGGCGAACAGCGTCGCCTCCGGCATGGTGTTCACCGTGTTGGGTGCCACCAGGTCGGTGACGTACATGGTGTCGCTGTACGCCTTGTCCTTCACACCGGTCGACGCCCACAGCGGACGCTGCTTGTTGGCGCCGGCCTTCTCCAGGGCGGCCCAGCGGTCGGTGCCGAAGACCTCCTCGTACGCCTGGTAGGCGAGGCGCGCGTTGGCGACGGCGGCCTTGCCGCGCAGGGCCTTGGCCTCGTCGGTGCCCAGCGCGTCGATCCGCTTGTCGATCTCGGTGTCCACGCGGGACACGAAGAAGGACGCCACCGAGTGGATCTGCGAGAGGTCCAGGCCGCGCTCCTTGGCCTTCTCCAGGCCGGTCAGGAAGGCGTCCATGACCTTGCGGTAGCGCTCCAGCGAGAAGATCAGCGTGACGTTGACGCTGATGCCCAGGCCGATGGTCTCGGCGATCGCCGGGATACCCGCCTCGGTGGCCGGGATCTTGATCAGGGTGTTGGGCCGGTCCACCAGCCACGCCAGCTGCTTGGCCTCGGCGACCGTCGCCCGGGTGTTGTGGGCCAGGCGCGGGTCGACCTCGATGGAGACCCGGCCGTCCTTGCCGCCGGTGTTGTCGAACACCGGGCGCAGGATGTCGGCGGCGTCCCGGACGTCCGCCGTGGTGATCATGCGGATGGCCTCTTCGACCGTGACCTCGCGGGCGGCGAGGTCGGTGAGCTGCGTGTCGTAGCCGTCGCCCTGCGAGATCGCCTTCTGGAAGATCGACGGGTTGGTGGTGACGCCCACGACGTGCTGCTGGTCGATCAGCTCGGCGAGGTTGCCGGACGTGATCCGCTTGCGCGACAGGTCGTCCAGCCAGATCGCGACGCCTTCGTCGGAGAGGCGCTTGAGTGCGTCTGTCATGGAAATTGCATCTCCTACTACGAGTCGTATATGGGCGTCAGCGCTGGGCCGCGGCCAGGGATTCCCGCGCCGCGGAGGCCACGTTCTCGGCGGTGAAGCCGAACTCCGCGAACAGCACCTTGGCGTCCGCCGAAGCACCGAAGTGCTCCAGGGAGACGATGCGGCCGGCGTCTCCCACGTACTTGTGCCAGGTCAGCCCGACCCCGGCCTCGACCGCGACCCGGGCCTTCACGGACGGGGGCAGGACGCTGTCCCGGTACCCCTGGTCCTGCTGCTCGAACCACTCCACGGACGGCATGGACACCACACGGGTCGGCACGCCGTCGGCCTGGAGCGCCTCACGCGCCTCGACGGCCACGTGGACCTCGGAACCGGTGGCGATGAGCACGACCTCGGCGTCGCCGCCCTCCGCCTCGAACAGCACGTAGCCGCCCTTGGCCGCGTCCTCGTTCGGCTCGTACGTCGGCACGCCCTGGCGGGTCAGCGCCAGACCGTGCGGCTGGCCCTTGCCGAACTCCTTCGTCCAGCGGCGCAGGATCTCGCGCCAGGCGATCGCCGTCTCGTTGGCGTCGGCCGGACGGACCACGTTCAGACCCGGGATGGCGCGCAGCGAGGCCAGGTGCTCGACCGGCTGGTGGGTCGGGCCGTCCTCGCCCAGACCGATGGAGTCGTGCGTCCACACGTACGTCACCGGCAGGTGCATCAGCGCCGACAGCCGCACCGCGTTGCGCATGTAGTCGGAGAAGACCAGGAACGTTCCGCCGTAGATGCGGGTGTTGCCGTGCAGCGCGATGCCGTTCATCTCCGCGGCCATCGCGTGCTCGCGGATGCCGAAGTGGATGGTGCGGCCGTACGGGTCCGCCCCCGGCAGCGGGTTGCCGGTGGGGAGGAAGGACGACGTCTTGTCGATCGTCGTGTTGTTCGAGCCGGCCAGGTCGGCCGAGCCGCCCCACAGCTCCGGGACCACGTCGCCGAGCGCCTGGAGCACCTTGCCGGACGCGGCACGGGTCGCGAGGCCCTTGCCCGCCTCGAAGACCGGGATCTTCTCCTCCCAGCCCTTGGGCAGCTCACCCTTGGCCACGCGCTCGTACTCGGCGGCGCGCTCCGGGTTGTTGTCCCGCCACTGCTGGAAGGACTTCTCCCACACCGCGCGGGCCGCCTGCCCCTTCTCCAGGGCCTTGCGGGTGTGCGCGATGACCTCGTCGGAGACCTCGAAGGACTTCTCCGGGTCGAAGCCCAGCACCCGCTTGGTCGCCGCGACCTCTTCGTCGCCGAGCGCCGAGCCGTGCGCGGCCTCCGTGTTCTGCGCGTGCGGGGCCGGCCAGGCGATGATCGAGCGCATGGCGATGAAGGACGGCCGGTCGGTGACCTTCTTCGCCGCCTCGACCGCGTCGTAGATCGCGTTCGGGTCCAGGTCGCCGTCCGGCTTCGGGGCGACGCGCTGCACGTGCCAGCCGTACGCCTCGTACCGCTTGCAGGTGTCCTCGGAGACGGCGGTCTCGGTGTCGCCCTCGATCGAGATGTGGTTGTCGTCCCACAGCAGGACCAGGTTGCCGAGCTTCTGGTGACCGGCCATCGAGGACGCCTCGGCGGAGATGCCCTCCTGGAGGCAGCCGTCACCGGCGATGCAGTAGACGAAGTGGTCGAACGGGGACTCGCCCTCGGCGGCCTCCGGGTCGAACAGTCCGCGCTCGTAGCGGGCGGCCATCGCCATGCCCACCGCGTTGGCGACACCCTGGCCCAGCGGGCCGGTCGTGGTCTCCACGCCCGTGGTGTGGCCGTACTCCGGGTGGCCGGGAGTCTTCGAGCCCCAGGTGCGGAAGGACTCCAGGTCCGCCAGCTCCAGGCCGAAGCCGGCCAGGTACAGCTGGGTGTAGAGGGTCAGGGACGAGTGACCCGCGGACAGCACGAAACGGTCGCGCCCGACCCAGTTCGCGTCGGCGGGGTCGTGCCGCATCACCTTCTGGAAGAGGGTGTAGGCGGCGGGCGCCAGGCTCATCGCCGTACCCGGATGGCCGTTGCCAACCTTCTGTACGGCATCGGCGGCCAGGACGCGGGCGGTGTCCACGGCCCGCTGGTCCAGTTCGGTCCACTCGAGGTCTGTGGTGGTCGGCTTGGTGCTCACCCTGAGTCAGGGCTCCTCTCCACATGTCGGTTGCCGGTGCACGGGTGCACCGGCTGCCGGCGCGTCCGTGAGTTCGGCCGGCCATGGCCGAGCCTACCCCCGTAAGTACGTGCGTTTTTCCGCTGGAAACCAGACTGCCGGGACTCTTCTCGATCCGCCTGTCGACTGGGCGAAACCGCATTCGGCAAGTGAATACGGAGGCGCTCATCTGACTGCTCAATCGACTCTCCGCACGCACGTCGGAGCACCCGCGCCAACACGAGCCCACCCCCGCGAGGGCCGAGGTATGGGCAACGTCTAAAGTGGCGTGGTACGCGCGAGCCTTTACCGCCACTTCACACGGTCGGGCTTGCTGGGAGTCTCTGTCAGGGGTGTGCGTGACGGCCGTTGAATCCCGTCCTGCGGGGGTAATCGGGACGAGCCAGAGCCCGAGTCACCGGCCGTTCGGGGCCCGTGTCAAGGCGTTCGTGGCACTGACCAAGCCGCGGATCATCGAGCTTCTGCTGATCACCACTGTTCCGGTGATGTTCCTCGCCGAACAGGGTGTTCCGAATCTGAAGCTGGTGCTGCTGACCTGCGTCGGCGGTTATCTGTCGGCAGGCGGCGCCAACGCGCTGAACATGTACATCGACCGCGACATCGACGCGCTGATGGACCGGACCTCGCAGCGCCCGCTGGTGACCGGCATGGTCAGCCCGGTGGAATGCCTCGTCTTCGGCATCACCCTGGCGATCGTCTCGACGCTGCTGTTCGGCTTCACGGTCAACTGGCTGTCCGCCTGGCTCTCGCTCGGCGCCCTCCTCTTCTATGTCGTCGTCTACACGATGATCCTCAAGCGCCGCACGTCGCAGAACATCGTCTGGGGCGGCATCGCCGGCTGTCTGCCGGTGCTCATCGGCTGGTCGGCCGTGACCAACTCGATGTCCTGGGCGCCGGTCATCCTCTTCGGGGTGATGTTCTTCTGGACGCCGCCGCACTACTGGCCGCTGTCCATGAAGGTCAAGGAGGACTACGCGCGCGTCGGCGTGCCGATGCTCCCGGTGATCGCCTCCAACAAGGTCGTCGCCCGGCAGATCGTCATCTACAGCTGGGTGATGGTCGTCGTGTCACTGCTGTTGCAGCCGCTCGGCTACACCGGCTGGTTCTACACGGCGGTGGCCCTGGCGGCCGGCGGGATGTGGCTGTGGGAGGCGCACGGGCTCCAGAACCGCGCCAAGGCCGAGGTCACGGGCGGCAAGCTCAAGGAGATGCGGCTGTTCCACTGGTCCATCACCTATGTGTCGGTGCTGTTCCTCGCGATCGCGGTGGACCCCTTCCTGCGCTGAGCCCCCGGTGCGGACGTCCGACGGGCGGGGTGCGTGGCCAAGGCCACGCACCCCGCCCGTCGCCGTTCGATCTACCCGTCGGTAGCATCCTGGTCATGGCAGACACGGAGCAGGTGGACACGGAGCAGGCCGGCGCGAAGCGCGGCTGGGCCGACCGGTGGGACGCGTTCGAGGTGACCCGGACGGCCGGGCGGATCGAGGCCTTCGCCAAGGCCCACGGCGGCGCGGAGGCCCAGGTGGCGTACCTCGGTGAGCGCGGCGCCCGGATCGTGCTCGTCGGTGCGGACGGCGCCTGGGGCGACCTGGTCGCGCGCACCCCCGAGCGGGCCCGGAAGGCCGTGGAGCAGTCCGGGATCACCGTCCACGACGACTTCGACGGCGAGTACGCGGCCAAGGTCGCCACCGGCCGCTACGAGTGGTCGCGCATGGCGGGCATCCAGGTCGGAGGCCCGAGCAACACCTGAGACCGGGTTCACCCGTTAGGACCGTAGGAAGCCGCGAGGCGCGCGGGCCGCGAGGCGCACGAGCCGCGCGGCGCTCGGTCCCAGCACGGGGAGCCCGGATGATCGAAACGCCGTCCCTGGTGGACCAGTACTGCCACGGCGTCCTGAGAACGGAGCTGGGCCTCGGCACCTTCGAGGCCCAGCTGGCCCGCACCGAGGGTCCGCCCGCGCCGGGCACCACCCTCTTCGACACCCAGACCGGCTTCGCGGTACGCCGCTGGTGCCCGCCCCTGCTCGGCCTGGAACCGCACTGCCCGCCCGCCCGCTACCTGGCCCGGCGCCGCGAACTGGGCGTCATGGAGGCCGACCGCCGGCTGCTGCGCGGCAGCGGCATCACCACCTACCTGGTCGACGCCGGACTGCCCGGCGACCTCACAGGACCCGGCGAGATGGCCTCCGCCGCGGACGCCGACACCCGAGAGATCGTGCGCCTGGAACTCCTCGCCGAGCAGGTCGCCGACACCTCCGGCACCGTCGAGTCCTTCCTCGCCAACCTCGCCGAGGCCGTGCACGGCGCCGCCGCGGACGCGGTCGCCTTCACCTCCGTCGCCGGGGTACGGCACGGACTGTCCCTCGCCCCGGAACCGCCCGGCCCCGGCGAGGTGCGCGGGGCCGCCTCCCGCTGGCTCACCGGGCGCGAGGTCGGCGGGGAACTGAGCGACCCCGTACTGCTGCGCCACCTCCTGTGGATCGCCGTCGCCTCGGGGCTGCCGCTCCAGCTGCACGCGGGCCTCGGCGAACCGGGCCTGCGCATCGACCGCACCGACCCGGTGCTGCTCACCGACTTCGTACGGGCCACCGCCGGCCTCGGCACCGACCTGGTCCTGCTGCACGGCTACCCGTACCACCGCCACGCCGCCCACCTGGCCGGCGTCTTCCCGCACGTCTACGCCGACTCCGGCGCCGCCCTGGTGCGCACCGGGGCCCGCGCGGCGACGGTCCTCGCGGAGATCCTGGAGCTGGCGCCGTTCGGCAAGATCCTGTTCTCCAGCGGCGCCCAGGGCCTGCCCGAACTGCACGTCGTCGCCGCCCGGCTGTTCCGCGAGGCCCTGGGCAGGGTGCTGGGCGCCTGGGTGGCCGAGGGGGCGTGGTCGCTGGGGGACGCCCAGCGGGTGGCGGGGATGATCGCCTCGGGGAACGCCGGGCGGGTGTACGGACTGGAGTGACGGGTGTACGGACTGGAGTATCGGGCGTACGGACTGGAGTGACGGGTGTACGGACCGGAGCAACGGGTGTACGGACCGGAGTGGGTCGGCGAGACTGGGCGCATGCCGACCGACGCCTTGCTCGACCGCTTCCTCGCCGGACTGCTGCCCCTCGACCCCGTCGCCGTCTGGGCGCACGGCTCACTGGGCGCGGGGGACTACCAGGAGGGCCGCAGCGACCTCGACCTGATCGCGGTCCTGCCCCGGCCGGCCACCGCCCGCACGGCCTGGCGCCTCGGGCTGCTCCACGCCCGGCTGCGCGAGGAACCCCTGGCCGGACTGCTGCACTGCACGTACCTGTCGCCGGACACGGTCGCCGACCCGGCCCGGCGGCACCTGACCTGGGCCCACGAACAGCTGTTCAAGCGGTCGGTCACCCCCGTCACCCGGCGTGAACTGCACAGCTTCGGCCGTGTCCTGCACGGCGCGGCGCCGGACCACCTGCTGCCGCCGGTGCCGGACCCGGAACTGGACTCCTTCGTCGTCCGCGACCAGCGCGAGTTCTGGCGGCCGAACGTGCGCAGGGCGGAGCTGTGGCGGCAGGACGTCTGGGTCGACCTGGGCCTGATCACCTTCGCCCGCGCCACCGTCACGCTGCGGGAGGGCCGCCTGATCACCAAGCGGGAGGCCCTGGCCGAGCTGCCCGCCCTGGGGGCGCCCGCCGAGGTCGTGGAGGACGTCGCCGAGCGGCGGTACGGGAACGGCGCGCGCCCCCCGGCCACTGCGGACTGGACCGCCCGCCGCGCCGAGCTGACCCGGAGCTACCTGGGACCGGCCATCGACACGCTGGTGGCGTCGTACTCCTGAGCGGGCAGGCCGGGCACCGGCTCCTCGGGCCGCTCGCGCAGCGCCAGCAGCACCCGCAGCACCGCGATCCACACCAGGCACGAGCCCAGCATGTGCAGCCCGACCAGCACCTCGGGCAGGTCGGTGAAGTACTGGACGTACCCGATGACCCCCTGGGCGAGCAGCACCAGGAACAGGTCGCGGGTGCGGGCCAGCGGGCCCTTGGGCGCGTCGACCGCCTTCAGCACGAACCACAGGGCGAACGTCAGCGTCACCACGATCCACGCCAGGACGGCGTGCGCCTTGCTGATCATCTCCCAGTCGACCGGCATGCGCGGCACGTCGCTGGAGTCGCCCGCGTGTGGTCCGGCGCCGGTCACGACGGTGCCGACCGTGATCAGCAGCGCGGAGACGACGACCATCACCCACACCAGCTGCTGCACGGACCCGCCGACCAGCGGGCGCGGTGCCCCGTCGCCCTCCCGGGTGCGCTGCCACATCACCGTGGCCACCGTCAGCAGCGCCGTCGTCGCCACGAAGTGGGCCGCGACCGTGTACGGGTTGAGACCGACGAGCACGACGATGCCGCCGAGCACGGCGTTGCTCATCACGATCCAGAACTGCGCCCACCCGAGCAGGGTGAGGCTGCGCCGGTACGGCTTCTGCGAGCGGGCGGCGATGATCGCCCAGCCGACCGCGGCGCACAGCACGTAGGTCAGCATGCGGTTGCCGAACTCGATGACGCCGTGGAAGCCCATCTCGCTCGTGGTGGTGAGCGAGTCGTCGGTGCACTTCGGCCAGGTCGGGCAGCCGAGACCGGAGCCCGTGAGCCGGACGGCGCCGCCGGTGACGACGATGATCACGGACATCACGAGGGGCGCGAGGGCCGCCCGCTGGACCGTCCGGGGATGCGGGGTCCAGCGCGCGGCGATGAAGGCGAGCGGATTGCGCACGGCGGCTGCGGCGTCGGCGCGGGTCACGTTTGGCACGCCGTCCATCGTAGGCGCCCGCTTGTGCACGCTTTCACGAGGGTCGGTCCGCGGCATGTGTTCCTACTCCCAGCGGAAGAACTTCCCCGCGGCCGCGAGCCCCACGACCGCCCACACGGCGAGGATGCCCAGGTCGCCCCAGGGCATCGCGGCGCCGTGCTGGAGGACGTCGCGGAGTCCGTCCGACAGGGCGGAGATGGGCAGCAGCCCCAGCACGCTCTGCGCCGCGTCCGGGAACCTGTCCAGCGGCACGATCACCCCGCCGCCCACGAGGAGCAGCAGGAAGACCAGGTTGGCGGCGGCGAGCGTGGCCTCCGCCTTCAGCGTGCCCGCCATCAGCAGCCCGAGCCCGGAGAAGGCGGCGGTGCCGAGGACCAGGAGCAGCAGGACGGCGGCCGGGTTGCCGTGCGGCGACCAGCCCAGCGCGAAGGCGATCACGGTCAGCAGCGCGATCTGGAGCACCTCGGTGACCAGGACCGACGCCGTCTTCGCGGTCATCAGGGCCCAGCGCGGCAGCGGGGAGGCGGCCAGCCGCTTCAGCACCCCGTACCGGCGCTCGAAGCCGGTGGCGATGGCCTGGCCCGTGAACGCCGTCGACATCACGGCGAGCGCGAGGACGCCGGGGGTGAGGAAGTCGACCGCCTCACCGGCTCCCGTGTCGATGATGTCCACGGAGCTGAACAGGACGAGCAGCAGCGTCGGGATGATCACCGTCAGCAGCAGCTGCTCGCCGTTGCGCAGCAGCATCTTGGTCTCGAGCACGGCCTGCGCCGCGATCATGCGCCCGAGCGGCGCGGCGCCGGGCCTGGGGGCGTACGTACCGGTGGCGCCGGTGCCGCCCGTGGTCGAGGTCGTGGTCATGCGCGCAGCTCCCTGCCCGTCAGCTCCAAGAAGACGTCCTCCAGCGTGTGCCGCTCCACCGAGATGCGGTCCGGCATCACCCCGTGCTGGGCGCACCAGGAGGTCACCGTCGCCAGCAGCTGGGGGTCGACCTCGCCGTTCACCCGGTAGGAGCCCGGGGTCAGCTCGGCGGCCGAGGAGTCCGGGGGCAGGGCCTTGAGCAGGGACGCGACGTCCAGTCCCGGTCGGCCGGTGAACCGCAGCGTGTTCTCGGCGCCGCCGCGGCACAGCTCCTCGGGGGAGCCCTGGGCGACGACCCGGCCGACGTCGACGATGGCGACGTCGTCGGCCAGCTGCTCGGCCTCGTCCATGTGGTGCGTGGTGAGGATCACCGAGACCCCGTCGCCGCGCAGGTCCCGTACGAGGTCCCAGGTGGCGCGGCGGGCCTGCGGGTCCAGGCCGGCGGTCGGCTCGTCCAGGAACACCAGCTCCGGGCGGCCCACCACGGCCATCGCGAGGGCCAGCCGCTGCTGCTGCCCGCCCGACAGCCTGCGGTACGTGGTGCGGCCGCACGAGCCGAGGCCGAGCCGCTCGATCAGCGCGTCGACGTCCAGCGGGTGAGCGTGCAGCTTCGCCACGTGGCGCAGCATCTCGTCGGCGCGGGCGCCGGAGTAGACGCCGCCGGACTGGAGCATCACGCCGATCCGCGGGCGCAGGTCGGCGCCCTGTCCCACCGGGTCCAGGCCCAGGACGCGCACCGTCCCGGAGTCCGGCCTGCGGTATCCCTCACAGGTCTCGATCGTGGTCGTCTTGCCCGCCCCGTTGGGACCGAGCACGGCGGTCACGCCCGTACGGGCCACCAGGTCGAGGCCGTTCACCGCGGTCTTCGTGCCGTACCGCTTCACCAGGGCCTGGACCTGGACCACGGGCTCGCTTCGCATGGGTCACGAGTCTAGGGAGACGGACGACCGGCCGGGCGCGGGGGTGTGGAAAACCCTTCTCGCACCGTGGACGGGGCTCACTCGCGCGGGCGGTGCAGGGGCAGCCACCGCTCGGCGTAGGCGACCGCGTCCGGCAACGGGAACAGGCGTACGTCGGCCGAGCCGACCCTGCCGCGCACCACGGGGCGGTCCCGTTCGAAGTCGTGGCCGAGTTCGTCGAAGCGCTCGGAGGTGATCGACACCTCCCTCACCCGCTCCCAGCCCACCGGCCCCGGGCGCCCCACCTCCACCATCGGCCCGGGGATCCGGTACTCGGCGAGGTGGAAGGCGGTGCACGCGTCGTAGCCCGCGCCGAGCAGCAGGACCCGGGCGTCCAGCCGCTCCAGCACGGCCAGCGGGCTCCGTTCGCCCAGCCGGCAGTCGGTCGCGTGGCCGGCGACCACCTCGGCGGCGCGGGCCCCCAGGGCCGCGAAGGAGGTCTGCGGATGGGCACTGCGCCGGGCGCCGGGCCAGGTGCGAACGGTCTCCGGGACCACGCCGACGCCGCGCGAGGGCGTGATCAGCGGGTCGTAGGGGGGTGTCGCCGCGCGGATGCTCTCCCACCACGCCTCGGGCACCGGCGGGCTGGTCCACAGGGCCGGGTCGGAGAGGTCGCCGGTCTGCGTCGGGACCACCAGGGTGCCGTCCGGGCCGAGGACGTCGAGCAGCGCCCGGACGACCGCGACGGGGCCGCCGCAGACCCAGCCGAGCGAGCTGAGGGAGGTGTGCGCGAGGAGGGTGTCGCCGCTGCGCACCCCCAGTTCGCGCAGCCCGGCGGCGAGCGTGCCGCGGGTGACGAGCGGGCCGGTCGGAGGGGGCGTGGGCATGCGGGGGAGTGTTCCGGAAGCCGGTCGCGGACGCCAGCGGATTGCCCGGCGTCTGATCGATCAAAGATCGTTTCCGCAGGTCACCTTAGGTATGCCTAAGTGACGCAGGGCACCGTCCGATGATCCGGACCCGGCTTGCCCGCCCCGGATGAATTACGCAACAATGGCGTTGTGAAAAACGTCGGTGAGGCTCCGCAGGAGGAACTCGCGACCGGTGAGCGGTCCACCCGCAACCGGGTCGCGCGCTCCATCCTGGACCACGGGCCCTCGACCGTCGCCGAGCTCGCCGGACGCCTGGGCCTGACCCAGGCCGCCGTCCGGCGCCACCTCGACGCCCTGGTCGCCGACGACGTGGTCGAGGCCCGCGAGCAGCGGGTCTACGGCGCGCGCACGCGCGGGAGGCCCGCCAAGGTCTTCGCGCTCACCGACTGCGGCCGGGACGCCTTCGACCAGTCGTACGACAAGCTGGCCGCCGACGCCCTGCGCTGGATCGCCGAGCGGGAGGGCGGGGAGCAGGCGATCGCCGCCTTCGCCCGCGCCCGCATCGCCGCCCAGTCGGGCGCGTACCGCAAGGCCGTGGAGTCCGTCCCCGCCGAGCAGCGCGCCGAAGCGCTGGCCAAGGCCCTGAGCAGGGACGGGTACGCTGCTACCGCGCGGAGCGCGCCCCACCCCCAGCAGGGCGAGCAGCTGTGCCAGCACCACTGCCCCGTCGCCCACGTCGCGGAGCAGTTTCCGCAGCTGTGCGAGGCGGAGACGGAATTTTTCGCCGAGCTGCTCGGTACGCATGTACAGCGGCTCGCGACCATCGCGCACGGCGACGGCGTCTGCACCACGTTCATTCCGAAGACTTCGCACGCGCCACCCCCGGCGCGCGCGCCCGAGAACACCGCTAACGCATCTGCAAGCACGGCCGGGAGGAACCCCGCATGACTCTCCCCACGGAGACTGCTCACCCCGAGCTCGAGGGCCTGGGCAAGTACGAGTACGGCTGGGCCGACTCCGACACGGCCGGCGCCTCTGCCAAGCGCGGCATCAACGAGGACGTCGTCCGCGACATCTCCGCGAAGAAGAACGAGCCGGAATGGATGACCAAGCTCCGTCTCAAGGGCCTGCGCCTCTTCGAGAAGAAGCCCATGCCGAACTGGGGCTCGGACCTGTCGGGGATCGACTTCGACAACATCAAGTACTTCGTGCGCTCCACGGAGAAGCAGGCGGCGTCCTGGGAGGACCTGCCCGAGGACATCAAGAACACGTACGACAAGCTCGGCATCCCCGAGGCGGAGAAGCAGCGCCTCGTCGCCGGTGTCGCGGCCCAGTACGAGTCCGAGGTCGTCTACCACCAGATCCGCGAGGACCTGGAGGAGCAGGGCGTCATCTTCCTCGACACCGACACGGCCCTGAAGGAGCACCCGGAGCTCTTCAAGGAGTACTTCGGCACCGTCATCCCCGTCGGTGACAACAAGTTCGCCTCGCTGAACAGCGCCGTGTGGTCCGGCGGCTCCTTCATCTACGTGCCGAAGGGCGTGCACGTCGAGATCCCGCTCCAGGCCTACTTCCGTATCAACACGGAGAACATGGGCCAGTTCGAGCGGACCCTGATCATCGTCGACGAGGGTGCCTACGTGCACTACGTCGAGGGCTGCACCGCGCCGATCTACCAGTCGGACTCGCTGCACTCCGCGGTCGTCGAGATCATCGTCAAGAAGAACGCCCGCTGCCGCTACACGACCATCCAGAACTGGTCGAACAACGTCTACAACCTGGTCACCAAGCGCGCCGTGGCGTACGAGGGCGCGACCATGGAGTGGATCGACGGCAACATCGGCTCCAAGGTGACGATGAAGTACCCGGCCGTCTACCTGATGGGCGAGCACGCCAAGGGCGAGACCCTGTCCATCGCCTTCGCGGGCGAGGGCCAGCACCAGGACGCCGGCTCCAAGATGGTCCACATGGCGCCGAACACCTCCTCCAACATCGTCTCGAAGTCCGTGGCGCGCGGCGGCGGCCGCACCTCCTACCGCGGTCTCGTCGAGATCGGCGAGGGCGCCCACGGCTCCAAGTCGAACGTGCTGTGCGACGCGCTGCTCGTCGACACCATCTCCCGCTCCGACACGTACCCCTACGTGGACGTCCGCGAGGACGACGTGTCCATGGGCCACGAGGCGACCGTCTCCAAGGTCTCCGAGGACCAGCTCTTCTACCTGATGAGCCGCGGTCTGAGCGAGTTCGAGGCGATGGCGATGATCGTGCGCGGCTTCGTCGAGCCGATCGCCAAGGAGCTGCCCATGGAGTACGCCCTCGAACTCAACCGGCTGATCGAGCTGCAGATGGAGGGCGCGGTCGGCTGACCCCGGCCCCCACCGCAGTCACCAGATCCAGGAACGTAGGAAGAGAGCAGACCGACAGCCATGGCTGAGGCTCAGAACATCCCCGTGGGGTCCACCACCGCGGGCCAGATCGCGGTGGCCGCCGAGTCGACCGTCGCCACGCGCATGAGCGCGCCCGCGTCCTTCGACGTGGCGGACTTCCCCGTCCCCCACGGCCGCGAGGAGGAGTGGCGGTTCACCCCGCTGGAGCGGCTGCGCGGGCTGCACGACGGCACCGCCGTCGCCACCGGTGACGGCGTGAAGGTCGACGTCGACGCGCCCGAGGGCGTCCTCGTCGAGACCGTCGGCCGCGACGACGCGCGCATCGGCAGGGCCGGCACCCCCGTGGACCGGGTCGCCGCGCAGGCCTACTCGGCGTTCGAGAAGGCCGGTGTGATCACCGTCCCCAAGGAGACGGTCCTCACCGAGCCGATCCGCATCACCGTGCACGGCGAGGGCGGCACCCGCTTCGGCCACCAGGTGATCGAGCTGGGCGCCTTCGCCGAGGCGGTCGTCGTCATCGACCACACCGGCGACGCGGTGCTCGCCGCCAACGTCGACTACGTCCTGGGCGACGGCGCCAAGCTGACCGTCGTCTCCGTGCAGGACTGGGACGACAAGGCCGTCCACGTCGGCCAGCACAACGCGCTGATCGGCCGCGACGCCACCTTCAAGTCCTTCGTCGTCACCTTCGGCGGCGACCTGGTCCGGCTGCACCCCCGCGTGGCCTACGCGGGCCCCGGCGGCGAGGCCGAGCTGTTCGGCCTGTACTTCACCGACGCCGGCCAGCACCAGGAGCACCGCCTCCTGGTCGACCACAACGTCCCGCACTGCAAGTCCAACGTCGTCTACAAGGGCGCGCTCCAGGGCGACGACGCGCACGCGGTGTGGATCGGCGACGTGCTCATCGAGGCCGCGGCCGAGGGCACCGACACCTACGAGATGAACCGCAACCTCGTCCTCACCGACGGCGCGCGGGTCGACTCGGTGCCGAACCTGGAGATCGAGACCGGCGAGATCGTCGGCGCCGGTCACGCCTCCGCCACCGGCCGCTTCGACGACGAGCAGCTCTTCTACCTGATGGCGCGCGGCATCCCCGAGCTGGACGCCCGCCGCCTGGTGGTCCACGGCTTCTTCGCGGAGCTGGTCCAGCAGATCGGCGTGGCGGACATCGAGGAGCGCCTCCTCGTCAAGATCGCGGAAGAGCTGGAGGCGTCGGTCGCATGACCTTCGTACGCGTCTGTGGAGCGGACGAGCTGGAGGAGGACACCCCCAAGCGGGTGGAACTCGACGGCACGCCGATCTCCGTCGTGCGGACCGAGGGCGAGCTCTTCGCCATCCACGACATCTGCTCGCACGCGAACGTCTCGCTGGCCGAGGGCGAGGTCGACGACTGCCACATCGAGTGCTGGCTGCACGGCTCGCGCTTCGACCTCCGCTCCGGCAAGCCCGACAGTCTTCCGGCGACGCGCCCCGTCCCCGTTTACCCCGTAAAGATCGAAGGGGGCAGCGTCCTCGTTGACGTACGCGCCTCCCTCACCCAGGAGTCCTGAGGCACCCATGGCAACGCTTGAAATCCGAGACCTGCACGTCACCGTCGAGGCCGACAACGCCACGAAGGAGATCCTCAAGGGCGTCGACCTCACCGTGAAGCAGGGCGAGACGCACGCCATCATGGGCCCGAACGGCTCCGGCAAGTCGACCCTCGCCTACTCCCTCGCGGGTCACCCCAAGTACACGATCACCGGCGGCACCGTCACCCTCGATGGCGAGGACGTCCTGGAGATGTCCGTCGACGAGCGCGCCCGCGCCGGCCTCTTCCTCGCCATGCAGTACCCGGTCGAGGTCCCCGGCGTCTCCGTCTCCAACTTCCTGCGCACCTCCGCCACCGCCGTCCGCGGCGAGGCCCCCAAGCTGCGCACCTGGGTGAAGGAGGTCAAGGAGGCCATGGAGCGCCTCAACATGGACCCCGCCTTCGCCGAGCGCAACGTCAACGAGGGCTTCTCCGGCGGTGAGAAGAAGCGCCACGAGATCCTCCAGCTCGAGCTGCTCAAGCCGAAGATGGCGATCCTCGACGAGACCGACTCCGGCCTGGACGTCGACGCCCTGCGCGTCGTCTCCGAGGGCGTCAACCGCGTCCGCGAGTCCGGTGAGGTCGGCACCCTGCTGATCACGCACTACACGCGCATCCTGCGCTACATCAAGCCCGACTACGTCCACGTCTTCGCCAACGGCCGCATCGCAGAGTCGGGCGGCGCCGAGCTGGCCGACAAGCTGGAGGCCGAGGGCTACGAGGCATACACGAAGGGCGGCGCATCCGAGTGACACAGCTGCCGGGCCTCCTCGACACCGAGGCGATCCGCAAGGACTTCCCCATCCTGGACCGCCAGGTCCACGACGGGCACAAGCTCGTGTACCTGGACAACGCGGCGACCAGCCAGAAGCCGCGACAGGTGCTGGACGCGCTCAGCGAGTACTACGAGCGCTACAACGCCAACGTCCACCGCGGCGTGCACGTCCTCGCCGAGGAGGCCACGGCGCTGTACGAGGGCGCGCGTGACAAGGTCGCGGAGTTCGTCAACGCGCCCTCGCGCGACGAGGTGATCTTCACCAAGAACGCCTCGGAGTCCCTCAACCTGGTCGCGAACATGCTGGGCTGGGCCGACGACCCCTACCGCGTGGACCACGAGACCGAGATCGTCATCACGGAGATGGAGCACCACTCCAACATCGTGCCGTGGCAGCTGCTCTCGCAGCGCACCGGCGCGAAGCTCCGCTGGTTCGGTCTCACGGACGACGGCCGCCTGGACCTGTCCAACATCGACGAGGTCATCACCGAGAAGACGAAGATCGTCTCCTTCGTGCTGGTCTCCAACATCCTGGGCACCCAGAACCCGGTCGAGGCGATCGTGCGCCGCGCCCAGGAGGTCGGCGCGCTCGTGTGCATCGACGCCTCCCAGGCCGCGCCGCACATGCCGCTGGACGTACAGGCCCTCCAGGCCGACTTCGTGGCCTTCACCGGCCACAAGATGTGCGGCCCGACCGGCATCGGCGTGCTGTGGGGCCGCCAGGAGCTGCTCGAGGACCTCCCGCCGTTCCTCGGCGGCGGCGAGATGATCGAGACCGTCTCGATGCACTCCTCCACCTACGCCCCGGCCCCGCACAAGTTCGAGGCGGGCACGCCCCCCATCGCGGGCGCGGTCGGCCTGGGCGCGGCGATCGACTACCTGAACTCGATCGGGATGGACAAGATCCTCGCCCACGAGCACGCGCTGACCGAGTACGCCGTCAAGCGCCTGCTGGAGGTCCCGGACCTGCGCATCATCGGCCCCACCACGGCCGAGGAGCGCGGCGCGGCGATCTCCTTCACGCTGGGGGACATCCACCCCCACGACGTGGGCCAGGTCCTCGACGAGCAGGGCATCGCGGTCCGGGTCGGCCACCACTGCGCCCGCCCCGTCTGCCTGCGTTACGGAATTCCTGCGACCACGCGAGCGTCGTTCTATCTGTACTCCACGCCGGCCGAGATCGACGCGCTGGTCGACGGCCTGGAGCACGTACGGAACTTCTTCGGCTGACGGGACGAGCGAAGAGCATGAAGCTGGACTCCATGTACCAGGAAGTCATCCTGGACCACTACAAGAACCCGCACGGGCGGGGCTTGCGGGATGGCGACGCCGAGGTCCACCACGTCAACCCCACCTGCGGGGACGAGATCACGCTCCGCGTGAAGTACGACGGCACCACGGTCAGCGACGTCAGTTACGAGGGCCAGGGCTGCTCCATCAGCCAGGCGAGCGCCTCCGTGCTGAACGACCTGCTGGTCGGCAAGGACCTCGCCCAGGCGCAGCGGATCCAGGAGACCTTCCTGGAGCTGATGCAGTCCAAGGGCAGGATCGAGCCCGACGACGCGATGGAGGAGGTCCTGGAGGACGCGGTCGCGTTCGCCGGGGTCTCGAAGTACCCGGCCCGGGTCAAGTGCGCCCTGCTGAGCTGGATGGCCTGGAAGGACGCGACGGCCCAGGCACTGGACGGCGCCGACGCCGAGAAGGAGACGACGGCATGAGCGAGACCGTGGAAATGAAGCCGGCCTCCGAGGAGGAGGTCCGTGAGGCCCTGCTGGACGTCGTGGACCCCGAGCTGGGCATCGACGTCGTCAATTTGGGCCTGATCTATGGCGTCCACATCGACGACGCGAACATCGCGACCATCGACATGACCCTGACGTCGGCGGCCTGTCCGCTGACCGACGTGATCGAGGACCAGGCCAAGTCCGCCACGGACGGCCTCGTCAACGAGCTGCGCATCAACTGGGTCTGGATGCCGCCGTGGGGCCCGGACAAGATCACCGACGACGGCCGCGAGCAGCTGCGCGCGCTGGGGTTCAACGTCTGAGACACACCGGCACCGATGATTCCGGGAACGGCGGCACCTCCGGGTGCCGCCGTTCCTCGTCTTCGCGCCCGCCCGCGCCCCTCGTTATGTACGCTCGTACACATGGGATATCTGCTCCTGGCCGGAGCCATCGCCGCCGAGGTCGCCGGCACCACCGCCATGAAGTACAGCGAGGGCTTCAGCAGGCTGGTGCCGTCGCTCCTGACGGCCCTCGCCTACGTGCTCTCCTTCGCACTCCTCGCCCAGACCCTGAAGGTCCTCGCCATGGGCACGGCGTACGCCATCTGGGCCGGGGTGGGCACGGCCGCCATCGCCACCATCGGCGTGGCCTTCATGGGCGAGGGGATGACCCTCACCAAGGCCGCCGGTATCGCGCTGATCATCGTCGGCGTCGTCGTCCTCAATCTGGGCGGGGCGCACTGATGGCCCGCCGCCACGACCCCGAGCGCCGCCAGCGCCTCATCGACGCCGCGATCCGCGTCGTCGGGCAGAAGGGCATCGCCGGCCTCAGCCACCGCACCGTCGCCGCCGAGGCCGACGTCCCGCTCGGCTCCACGACGTACCACTTCGCGACCCTGGACGACCTCATGGTCGCCGCCCTGCGCCAGGCCAACGAGGGCTTCGCCAACGTCGTCGCCGCCCACCCCGCGCTGTCCGACCCCGAGGCCGACCTGCCCGCCGAACTGGCCCGCGTCCTCGGCGAGTGGCTCGGCGGCGACCGCACTGGCGTGGAGCTGGAGTACGAGCTGTACCTCGCCGCCCTGCGCCGCCCCGCCCTGCGCCCGGTCGCCGCCGAGTGGGCCGAGGGCGTGGGCGCCCTGCTCGCCGCCCGCACGGACCCCGTCACGGCCCACGCCCTGGTCGCCGTGATCGACGGCATCTGCCTCCAGGTCCTGCTCACGGACACGCCGTACGACGAGGAGTACGCGCGCGAGGTGCTCACCCGGCTGCTCCCCGTGCCCGGCACCCGAGACGCCCCCGGTCCCGGCTCGCTTCCACCGGCGACCGCCGGTTAGGTTGCCCTCATGACCGACACGACTGCTCCCCGCACCACCGGCGCCGTGGCCGCCGGCCTCGCCACGATCGCCGCCGACGGCACCGTCCTCGACACCTGGTTCCCGGCCCCCGCCCTGTCCGACGAGCCCGGTCCCTCCGGCACCGAGCGCCTCACCGCCGAGCAGGCCGCCGAACTCCTGGGCGGCGGCGCCACCGCCGCGGTCGGTCCGGACGCCCGCCGCGGCATCGAGGTCGTCGCGGTCCGCACGGTCATCTCCTCGCTGGACGAGAAGCCGGTCGACACCCACGACGTCTACCTGCGCCTGCACCTGCTCTCCCACCGCCTGGTCAAGCCGCACGGCCAGAGCCTGGACGGCATCTTCGCCCACCTCGCCAACGTCGCCTGGACCTCGCTGGGCCCGGTCGCCGTGGACGACATCGAGAAGGTCCGCCTCAACGCCCGCGCGGAGGGCCTGCACCTCCAGGTCACCTCGGTCGACAAGTTCCCGCGCATGACGGACTACGTCGCCCCCAAGGGCGTGCGCATCGCCGACGCCGACCGCGTCCGCCTCGGCGCGCACCTGGCCGAGGGCACCACGGTCATGCACGAGGGCTTCGTCAACTTCAACGCCGGCACGCTCGGCACCTCGATGGTCGAGGGCCGCATCTCCGCCGGCGTCGTCGTCGGCGACGGCTCCGACATCGGCGGCGGCGCCTCCACCATGGGCACCCTCTCCGGCGGCGGCAACGTCCGCATCGTCATCGGCGAGCGCTGCCTGGTCGGCGCCGAGGCGGGCGTCGGCATCGCGCTGGGCGACGAGTGCGTGGTCGAGGCCGGCCTCTACGTCACCGCGGGCACCCGCGTCACGATGCCCGACGGCCAGGTCGTCAAGGCCCGCGAGCTCTCCGGCGCCTCCCACATCCTCTTCCGCCGCAACTCGGTCACCGGCACGGTCGAGGCCCGCCCGAACAACGCGGTGTGGGGCGGCCTGAACGAGGTGCTGCACAGCCACAACTGACGGCACGTCCGCCGAGCGCCCTCCCCGTCCGCCGCGGGGAGGGCGTTCAGCGTTTCAGGGCGCGGTAGCGCTTGAGCAGCGCGGTGACGCGGGACGGGTCGGCCGCGCCGTTCAGCTCGGTCAGGAGGTCGTCGGGGCACAACTCGTAGTGGTCGCCCCACCAGCGGCGGCCCTTGCTGTCCCAGATGCGGTATCCGCCCGGGACGCCCCGGGCCACATAGCGTCGTCTGCTCATCGCGGGCACCGTAACCCGCACGTACGGATGACTGCCCGTGACCTGTCGGCGGTCCCGGCCGATGAACGGGTGGACACAGAGTCCGATCAGACGCCGATCCGACGAAACGAGGGACCTGGGATGACGCCCGAGACGACACCTGGGACGACGGACGAGCGGGCGGGAGCCGTGGCGCGGCTGCTGGCCGGGGCGGGGGCCGCGGTGCTGGTGTGCTGGCTGCCGCTGGGGGCCGCGGGTGCCGCGCACGCCGACGAGACGACGACCGGCTCGCACAACGGCCCCCGCGTGGGCCTCCTCAACGTCCACGTCGGGCAGATCGACGACCCGGCGGAGGACGTACTGGAGCACACTCTGCTGTTCGGCGACTGCTACGCCTGGAACTGACCGGCGCCGGCGGCCAGTTCCGCGTAGACGGCCAGCATGGCGGCCGCGGTCTCCCGGTCGGCGGACCGCAGCGGGGCGCGGACCGGGCCCGCCGGGAGGTCCAACGCGCCGAGGAGGGCCTTCGCGGTGACCGTGCCGGGCAGGCCCGACGCCATCATCGCCTCGACGAGCGGGACCGCCCGTCGCTGGAGCAGGGCGGCCCGCCCGGTGTCGCCCGCGTCGAAGGCGTCGAGGACGGCCCGGAACAGGCCCGGCACGACGTTCGCGACCGTGCTGACGTACCCCGTCGCGCCGAGCGCGTACAGGGCGAGGACCTGCTCGTCGCAGCCCGTGTAGTACGCCAGGTCCGTGCGGGACAGCACCTTCTGGGTGCCGAGGAGGTCGTACGAGCAGTCCTTGACGGCGACGATCCGCGGGTGCCCGGCCAGGCGGACCATGGTGTCGGGCTCGATGCGGGTGCCGGTGCGGCCCGGGATGTCGTAGAGCATCACCGGGAGGCCGCTCGCGTCGGCGACCTCGCGGAAGTGCGCCTCCAGGGCGTCCTGCGGGGGCCTGCTGTAGTACGGGGCGACCACCAGGAGTCCGTCCGCGCCGGCCTTCTCCGCCGCCAGGGCCAGTTCCACGGTGTGCCGGGTGTCCGCGGTGCCGACCCCCGCGACGAGGGCCGCACGGCCCCCGACCGCCTCCCGGACCGCCGTCACCAGCGCCGCCTTCTCGGCGTCCGTGGTGGTCGGCGACTCGCCCGTGGTGCCGGACAGCACGAGACCGTCGCAGCCGCCCGAGACCAGCCGGTCCGCGAGGCGCCGGGCACCGTCGAGGTCGAGCGCGCCGGACTCGGTGAAGGGGGTGACCATGGCGCACAGGGCGCGGCCGAAGGGAGCGGGGCGGTCGTCGTCTGGCGTCATAGGAGTAGTGTCGGCGGACCGATGATGTAGCTCCACTTAATTCTTCTACGAGGTACCTGTAAGGGATGCTTCAGCGCCGAGTGGTGCGGGGTGGGTGCGGGTAGTGCCGCCCGGGCCGGGGTACCCGGGGTGCTCCGAACCGAGAGGAGGCGGGAACACCGTGACCGGAACCATGCACACCAGGCCGGTGCGCGACGAGCAGCACTCCGTGGGCGAACTCGTCGGGCAGGCCACCGAACAGCTCTCCCGGCTCGTGCGCCAGGAAGTGGCCCTCGCCAAGATGGAACTGGCCGAGAAGGGCAAGCGGGCCGGGCGTGGCGGCGGAATGCTCGGTGCCGCGGGCGCCATCGCGTACGTGGGCCTGTTCGCCCTGGCCGGCACGGCCGCCGCCGCGCTCTCACTGGTACTGCCCGTCTGGGCCGCGGCGCTCATCGTCACGGCGGCGCTCTTCGTGATTGCCGGCGTACTGGCCATGGCCGGTCGCACCCAGCTCCGCCGGGCCGTGCCACCCAAGCCCGAGGAGACCCTCGGCAGCGTCAGGGCCGACGTGGACCAGATCAGGGAAAGGGCACATCGATGACCGACGCGACGAGCCGGGACGGCACGAGGAGCGGCTCCACCGCGCAGCCGGTCGGCGGGGCCAAGGGCCCCGACGAGCTGCGGCAGCAGATCGAACAGACCCGCGGACAGCTCGGCGACACCGTGGAGGAACTGGCGGGCAAGGCCGACGTGAAGGGCCGCGCCAAGGCCCGGGCCGCCGACCTGAAGGACAAGGCCGGCGCCATGAGCGTGCAACTGCGCAGCTCCGCCGCGCACGCCGGGCACGCCGTGCAGGACAAGGCGGGCCGCACCGGGCACGCCGCACAGGACAGGACGGACCGCGCCCGGCACACCCCGCCCGGACGGGCGCGGGGTGCGGTGCGCGCGGGGCTCGGTCACCCGCGCGCCGTGCTGGTCGCCGGGGCGGCGGCCGGCGTGGTGGTCGCGGCGAGCCTCGCTCGGCGCCGTCACCACGGGCCCTGCTGAGGGCACTCACGGGAACGGCGTGTGGCGAGGGGCCCCGGACGGGGCCCCTCGCCCTGTGTGACCCGCCGGTACCGGAAGGGGCTTGACCTCAACCTTGGTCGAGGTCGGAGGGTGGTGCATGCACCGGTCGGGCGCACCGGTCGAGCGCACAGACCGTGTGCATCGACCGTGCGGCGACCGTGTGCACCGACCGCGCGTACGCACCGCGCACGCGACGACCGACCCCACGACCACCGGAGGCCGGCATGACCCGCCGCACCGACGCACACCCCCGGTTCGACCGCCCCGACGTCCTGGCGCCCTTCTTCAGCACCTGGCGGACGGGCACCCCCGAACGGCAGCGGCAGGCCGTCGACGCCATCGCCCGCACCTGGGAGAGGCGGCCCTGGCCCGCCGAAGACCTGCGCGGCTACCACGTCTACGCCGGGCACGACGGCAGCACCCTGCTGCACCACTCCCAGTGGGCGAACGAGCAGGCGTACGAGGCCTTCGTCAAGACGCACCGGCAGGAGCGCGTCGACGAGATCGACACCGCTGTGCCCGGCATCGAGCGGCTGGCGCTCAACCGGTACCGGCGCTACCGCAGCGCCACCCGCGACGACCGGGCGGCAGCCGTCGTCCCCGGCTGCGTCGTGATCGTCGACGTCGAGTTCGAGGGACCCGACCCCGACCGGCAGCGCGCCTGGGTCGACGCCGTCTTCGAGGCACTGGAGAGCGAGCCGGACCCGCGCCCCGGGGGCATCTCCGCCCACTTCCACCTCGGCACCGACGGCACGCGCGTCCTCAACTACGCCGAGTGGGAGAGCGCCGAGGCCCACCTCGACGCCCTCGCCGCGCCCGGCGACGGTGTCGGCTCGGCGACGCCCCAGTGGGAGCGGGTGCAGAACTGGCCGGGCCTGAAGAGCAGCACGGTCAGCCGCTACGACCACGCGCTGGGCCTCGTGCCCCGCTGAACCCGCCCCCGGGGTGCGCCGGTTACGGACGGAACCGCAGCACCTGCGGGTCGTGGTCGCTGATCTGGTCGTGGAACTCCGCGTTGACGTGCACGCTGTCGTAGGACAGGTGACCGCCGCGGCGGACCGACGGGCTGACCAGGATCTGGTCCAGGACCTGGCTGTTTCCCTGGTAGACGTACGAGTAACGCTCGCTCCTCGGCAGCGACTTCACCGCCGACCACAGGGTGCCGTCGTCCTCCAGGACGCGGGCGGTCTCGGAGAACTCGAAGTCGTTGATGTCGCCGAGGGCGACCACGTCCGCGTTCTTCTGGGCGGCCAGGATCTCCTTGACAAAGGTGTTCACGACCTTCGCCTGGGCGTGGCGCTGCGTCTCCGAACCGCGCGACGGCGGCTGGTACTGCGCCGTCAGGCCCTGGTCGCCGCCCTTGGAGCTGAAGTGGTTGGCGATCACGAACACCGTCCGGCCGCGGAAGACGAACTCGCCCGCCAGCGGCTTGCGGCTGTCCTCCCAGGCCGGGTCCGCCGGGTTCACCCGGCCGGGGGAGAGGGTCAGCGCGGCCCTGCCGCGCACCTTGCGCACCCCGGTCGCCGTGGTGGCGTCGCCGCCCGCACGGTCGGTGAAGGTGACCCGCTCGGGATTGAACAGGAACGCCTGGCGGATGTTGCCGCCGGGCTGGCCGCCGTCCGCCTTGTCCACCGGGTCGATGCCCCGCCATTCGTAGTGCGGGCCGCCGGCCGCGACGATCGCGTCGACCAGCTTTCCGAGCGTCTCGTCGGCCGCCACCGTGCCGTCGTCCGTGGCACCGTTGTTGTCCTGGATCTCCTCCAGGGACACGATGTCGGGCGACTTCAGGTGGTGCACGATCGCGTCGGCGTGCGCGGCGAACGTGTCGTCCGAGGGGTCGAGGTTCTCCACGTTGTACGTCGCCACCGCCAGCTCGCGCGCGCTCTGCCGGCGCGTCGACTCGCGCTCCAGGCCGCCGCGCTCCAGGGTGCCGATCTCGCTCGCGACCAGCGTGTAGCCGCCGTACTGGTTGTAGTCCAGCGGACCGGCGGTGGCACCGGCCAGCGTGTCGCCCACGTTGGCTTCCGGGAAGTCGGCCGGCTTGCCCAGCGACTGGATCTGGAGCCGGCCGGTGTTCTGGTCGTCGTAGGAGCCGTACACCGTGCCGCCGCGGCGGTTGGCGTTCTCCCAGGGCTTCACCGTGACCCACAGCTCGGTGTACGGGTCCGAGGCGCCCACCACACGGGCGTCGGACACCCGGACGTTCATGCCCTCCAGGGACTCGTAGTAGTCCAGGGCGTACCGCGCGGGCTTCAGCGGCAGGGCGTTGACCGACCCGTTCGCGCTCGGGTCGCCCTCGGGGGCGTACGCCCGGGGCACGGAGCGGGCGGAGACGGTCGTCGCGGCCGGGAGCGCGTTGCCGCTCGAGACGACGGTGACCGTCGGGCGGGTGATCTCGGTCAGCGACTGGTTCCCCGACGACGTGCCGCCGGGCACGTACTCCGAGACCGTGCCGGAGACGGTGACCGCGTCACCGACGGCGACCTCGGGGGCCTTGCCGGTGAAGACGAAGACGCCCTCACTGGTGGTCGGGTCGGTGTCCGGCCGCGGGTCCTGGATCCAGAAGCCCTTGGAGGAGCCGTAGCCACGGACGCCGGTGACGATTCCGGCCACGTCCGTGACCTGCTTGCCGGCGTACGGCGACAGCCTGGTGCTGCCCTGGATGTCGTGGACGCGCACGGCATCGGCCGCTGCCGGACCGGCGTGCGCGGGCACGGTGAGGACGACGGTGGACGCCGCCGAGCAGACGGCGGCGACGGTGAGCGCGGCGAGGCGCGCGGAGGACTTGCTGGCCAACGGATCCCTCCGGGGATGTGACGTGGCGCGGGGACTCTACGCGCGTCAATCTCCTGCCTGGTCCGGCCAGTTGTCAAGGTTTCGGCCATGTACACCACCCGACGGGGAGATGAACCGGGCGGCATGGGGCGAAACCCGTCTAGGCTGAGCAGTTGAGCCGTACGCGGTCCCAACGCGGCCGTACGGCGGTCAAGAGGCGCGCGAGGAGAAACTTCCGATGTCAGACAGCTCCACCCTGCCGCCCGCACGGCTGCGCCCCGAAGCGGAGCTGGCCAGCGCCGCGCTGTCGGTGCCGGTGCTGGCCCGCGCCGCGCGGCTGGCCCGCTGGGCCGGCCCCGGCACCCGCGTCGACGCCGGGGGCGGACTCGTCGAGGAGCAGCTGCCCGCCGCGGCCGAGCAGCTCGGGCTGAGCGGGGACGACGCCGCCGCGTACGCGAGCGAGGCCTGGCGGATCGCCGTGGACACCGGGCTCGTCGACATCACCGACGAGGAGGCGGGCACCGTCGCCCCGGGCGAGGACCTCGCCCTGCTCACCGGCTCCCCCCAGGACGTGCTCGGCGTCTGGCTCACCGCCCTGGAGGCGGTCCTCGCCGACGCGAGCGTCCCCGACCTCGACGACCTGGTCGACGCGATGGCCGAGGGCGGCGAGGTCGACCTCTCCTCCCTCGACTGGGACCCCGACGCCGAGTCCGAGTTCCTCGACGGCGTGCTCGGCAACCTCTACCTGCTCACCGTCGGCGAGGAGGGCCCCGGCGACGCCCCGGTGCCGCTGCCCGCGCTGGCCGCCTCCGTGATCGTGCCCAGCGACATGGGCGAGCCCAGCAACGAGGTCCTGGAGCAGGTGTCGGACGCGATGATGCGCCTGGACGACCAGTTCCGGCTGCTCGAGCCGATCGGCCTCGTCGAGTACCAGCCGGTCGACGAGGCGCTCATGGCCGACGCCGACGAGGAGCCCGCCGCCCCCGTCGACGAGGCCGACGTCTCCCGCTACGGCATGGTGCGGCTCACCCCGCTCGGACTGTACGGACTGCGCGCCCGGCTCCTGGACGCCGGCTTCGAGGCCCCCGCCGTGGGCGACCTCGCCGACAAGGGCGCCGACGCGCTGCTCGACGGCACCGCCCCCTTCCCGCCGGCCGCCGCCCACGCCGAGACCGAGCTGTGGCTGGCCGGACGCGGCCCGCTCGACGCCGCCCGCGAACTGCTGGCGGCGGCCCGCGGCTCCGACACCGGCGCGCCCCTGCGCCGGCTCCGCTGCCAGCAGGCGCTCTCCCTCGTCGGCGCGGAGGCCGAGCCCGCGCTGCGGGAGGTCCTCGACGACGCCGAGCTGGGCGGCCTGGCCCGGGTGTGGCTCACCGAGCACGGCGCCCGGGACGTGCCCGCGCCGCCGCAGGAGATGGTCTTCTGGCTGACCATCGACACGGTCGCCGCGCAGCTCGCCGCCGAGGGCAACTCCGAGGAGCTGCGCGCCCTGGTGGAGGGCCTGGCGCAGCAGCACAGCGGCTTTTTCGACACCGCCTGGCGGGTCGAGCACCCGGCCACGCCCGACGTCCTGGAAGCGATGGGGCGGCTGCACCCCGACAAGAAGATCGCCAAGGAGGCCCGCAAGGCGGCCTTCAAGGCACGCTCGCAGCAGGGCGGCTGACGCGGCGGGGTGGCGCGGGGCGGTGCGGGGCGCCCTGCCGGGCGGGCTGACGGAGGGGCGGGAGAGCCGGGTCCGGGCGGTCGGGGGCCGGTGGTCGGCCTGCGGGCCGGGGCCAGGCCGGGCTGAGACGGCCGGTCCGCGGCCCGGAGCGGTGGGGTGACCCGAGACCGGAGGGTCGCAGCGGGGCCCTCGCCGGGGCGCGATGCGGGCCTGCGGGCGGAGAGGTGAGCTGGGCCCGCCCCGGGCGGGGGAGCGCGACCGGGGCGCGGTGGCCAAAACCCGGCTGGCCTGTGGCCAAGACCCGGCTGACCCGCGGGTGAGTGTCGGCTGGCCCGCGCCCGGGACCTGGTTGGGCCGCGGGCGAGAGCCGGCACGGCCCGCGCCCGCGCCCGCGCCCGGCCCGGGTTGGGCTGCCGTGCCCGGGACTCGGTCGGGTTGCTGTGCCCGGGGCCGGGTTGGGCTGCCGTGCCCGGGACTCGGTCGGGTTGCTGTGCCCGGGGCCGGGTTGGGCTGCCGTGCCCGGGGCCCGGTTGGGCCGTCGCGCCAGGGACTCGGTCGGCCCGCCGTGCTCGACACCCGGTCGGCCCGCCGTGCCCGGGCCGGGTTGGGCCGTCGCGCCAGGGACTCGGTCGGGTTGCCGTGCCCGAGACCGGATAGGGCCGTCGCGCCCGGGGTCGGGTCGGGTCGTCGTTCCCGAGGCCCGGTTGGGCCGTCGCGCCAGGGACTCGGTCGGCCCGCCGTGCTCGACACCCGATCGGCCCGCCGAGCCCGGGGTCGGGTCGGGTCGTCGTTCCCGAGGCCCGGTTGGGCCGTCGCGCCAGGGACTCGGTCGGCCTGCCGCGCCCGACACCCGATCGGCCCGCCGAGCCCGGGACTCGGTCGGGTCGCCGTGTCCGAGCCCGAGCCCGAGCCCGAAGCCCGGTCGGGTAGCCGTGCCCGAGGCCCAGCCCAGCCCAGCCCGGCCCAGCCCCGCCCGGGCCGTGGGCGGGAGGCGTCTTCGCCAGTTCAACTGTCGTTCAGGAACCCGCGGGACTCCCGTTCAGGCGCGGGCGCGACCGTGACGCCTGACCGAGGTCCGCCACCCTCCACGACCAGCCCCACCGTCACAGGAGACACCATGTCGCTCACCCGCAGGGACTTTGCCGGCCGATCCGCGCTCACCGGCGCCGGGGTCGTGCTGGCGGGCAGCGTCGGCGCCCTCGCCACCGCCCCCAACGCCCTCGCGTCCACGGACACCGACAGTGCCGGGGAGGAGCACGGACGAGGCCACGACCACGACCACGACCACGGTCACCACCACGGCGGGGTCGGCTACGGACCGCTGATCCCCGACCCGGACGGCATCCTCGCCCTGCCCGCCCGCTTCCGGTACGAGATCATCACCTACTCCGGCCGGACCAGGCTGGAGTCCGGCGAGTACACCCCGTCCAACCACGACGGCACCGCCGCCTTCGACGGCCCGCGCGGCACCACCCTCCTCGTCAACAACCACGAACTCGGCGGCCACCGCGACGACTGGCCGCACCCCGTCCCGCTCACCGAGGGCCTCGTCTACGACCCGGCGGCGGCCGGCGGCTGCACCGTCGTCGAGGTCCGCCGCGGCGGCCACGTCGCCGAGTGGGTCGGCATCGCCGGTACCGCCACCAACTGCGCGGGCGGCAGCACTCCGTGGGGTACCTGGCTGACCTGCGAGGAGACCGAGGACAGGGCCGGCGAGGAGGGGATGACCAAGGACCACGGCTACGTCTTCGAGGTCGACCCCGAGGACCACCGCGCCAACCGCGCCCCCAAGCCCGTCAAGGCGCTCGGCCGCTACGCCCACGAGGCCGTCGTCATCGACCACAAGCGCGGCCACGCCTACCTCACCGAGGACGCCTCGGGACCGAACGGCCTCCTCTACCGCTGGACCCCGCCGGAGCACTTCCGGCACGGCCGCGGCCGGCTGCGCACCCTCGCCGACGACGCCGGGGTCCTCCAGGCCTTCAAGTGCTTCGACTCCGGCGGCAAGTTCGTCGACGACCTCTCCCGCGCGACGAAGACCGGTACCGTCTACGGCGTCGACTGGGTCGACGTTCCCGACCGCGACGCGAAGACCACTTCCGTGCGCAAGCAGTTCGCCGCCGGCGAGGTCACCCGCGCGCGCAAGCTGGAGGGCATGTGGTGGGCCGACGGCGGCGCCTACATCGTCTCCTCCTTCGCCCGTGACGAGAGCCCCGGCGGGCCGCACGACGGCCAGGTCTGGTTCTACGACCCCAAGCGCCGCACCCTCACGCTGAAGGTGCTGCTCGGCGTCAACGCCGACCCGTCCGCCGACGGTGCCTTCGACGGCCCCGACAACATCACCGTCTCCCCGTACGGCGGCCTGGTCATCGCCGAGGACGGCGACGGTGTCCAGCACCTGTTCGGCGCCACCGACAGCGGCCGCACCTACCCCATCGCCCGCAACGAACTGAACCTCGGCACCGAGGACGACCCCGAGTACAGCGAGTTCACCGGAGTCACCTTCTCGCCCGACGGCCGGACCCTCTACGCCAACATCCAGACGCCGGGCATCATGCTGGCCATCACGGGGCCGTGGAAGCGCCAGAAGCGCCGCTGATTTAATTCGCTCGCCCGACCGGTGGCCGCCCTTTTAGAGTGATGAACGTCCAGGTGCGAAGGCAGGACCTACTTCCACTGATAATGGGGCGGCCACGGGTTCGAGTCCCGTCACCGGCACAACGCGCCGGTGTAGCTCAGGGGTTAGAGCACCTTGTCGGTTCCGCCGACCTGAACTCTGGACACCCACAACTTCACGCACCTCCCGGTGCGCGGGCCGCGGCTACTTCTTCTGCAAAAAGAATCCCATGCCGCTGCCCACCTGATCTCGGGAGGCCCAGCAGTCGAAGGGTGCCCGGTGCGCAGGCAGCGGATACTTCCTTTGATCGGACGGTTGCGGGTTCGAATCCCGTCATCGACTTCGGGTCGGTGTAGCTCAATTCGGCAGAGCATCCGCACAGTTCCGTCGCCGATTCCGACCTCGGGCACCCTTCTGCTGCCGTGTCTCCCTCCGAAAACGTTCCGGCTTTCGAGAATTCGGGGGAATTCAGCATGGCACGCTTCAACTCCAAGGCCGCCGCCAAGGCGCAGCCCACCTCGCGCGTGACCTCGACGGGCCGCGTGCTGCGCACCTGCGAGGGCGGCCGGGGCACCGAGCGCGACGCGCGCTCCGAGCTCTTCCTGCTCGCGGTGGCCAACTTCGTCTCCCAGCGGACGTTCTACGAGTCCGGCGCCGCCCGCGACGACCGCTTCGCCACGCTGGTGCGCGAACTCGCGGTCGCCGACCCGTCCTGGACGGCCGGCCTGCTCGGCTGGCTGCGCGGCGAGGGCAACCTGCGCACCGCCTCGATCGTCGGCGCCGCCGAGTACGTCAAGGCGCGGCTCGACCACGGCGTCACCGAAGGACCGGCGAACCGGCAGGTCGTCGCCTCCGTGCTGCGGCGCCCCGACGAGCCCGGTGAACTGCTCGCGTACTGGACCGCGACGTACGGCCGCGCCGTGCCGAAGCCGGTCAAGCGGGGGATCGCCGACGCCGTACGGCGGCTCTACCACGGCACGTCGCTGCTGAAGTACGACACCGCGTCCAAGGGGTACCGCTTCGGCGACATCCTCAACCTGGTGCACGCGGCGCCCGACCCGGACAAGCCCTGGCAGGGCGAGCTGTTCCAGTACGCCCTCGACCGCCGGCACAACCCGGACTCCGCGGTGCCGCCCGCCTCGAACCGCGTCCTGACCGCGCACCGCGAGCTGATGGCGCTGCCCGTTCCCGAGCGGCGAGCGGTGGTCACGGCACCCGACGGTGCCGAGCGGCTCGCGGCGGCGGGCATCACGTGGGAGATGCTGGCCGGCTGGCTCCAGGGCCCGATGGACAAGGCCGCCTGGGAAGCGGTGGTCCCGTCCATGGGAGCGATGGGGCTCGTCCGCAACCTGCGGAACTTCGACGAGGCCGGTGTCTCGGACGAGGTCGCCGCCCGGGTCGCGGCGCGGATCAGCGACCCGGCCGAGGTGGCGCGCTCGCGGCAGTTCCCCTTCCGCTACCTCGCCGCGTACCGGCACGCGCCGTCGCTGCGCTGGTCGTACCCGCTGGAGCAGGCGCTCGGCCACTCGCTGGCCAACGTGCCCGCACTGTCCGGCCGGACGCTGGTCCTCGTGGACCGCTCGGGCTCGATGTTCTACTCGCGGATGTCGGACCGCTCCGAGCTGACCCGGGCCGACGCGGCGGCGGTCTTCGGCACGGCGCTGGCGTTGCGGGCGGCCGACGCGGACCTGGTCGAGTTCGGTTCGTCGAGCAACCGCGTGACGTACCGCAAGGGCGAGTCGGTGCTGAAGGTCCTGGAGCGCTTCGGCGACCTCGGCGGCACCGACACCACCGAGGCGGTGCGGCGCCACTACAAGAAGCACGACCGAGTGCTGATCGTCACCGACGAGCAGTACGCGTACAGCCGGCACGGCGACCCGACCGAGCAGGTGCCGGGGCACGTGCCCGTCTACACCTGGAACCTCGCCGGGTACCGGGCGGGCCACGGTCCCTCGGGCCGGGGCAACCGGCACACCTTCGGCGGTCTCTCCGACGCCGCGTTCCGGATGGTTCCGCTGCTCGAGGCGGGCCGGGACGCCGACTGGCCGTGGGAGGACCGGGCCGAGCACGCGCGGTAGGGTGCCCGGAACGTTGCCCGCTGTACAGGGAGGGGCTGTGACGCAGGTCAGGCCCATGCGGGCGGACGCACGGCGGAACCGTGAGCGGTTGCTGGCGGTGGCGGCGGAGGCGTTCGCCGAGCACGGGGAGGGTGCCTCCCTGGACGACATCGCCCGGCGTGCCGGGGTGGGGGTCGGCACGCTGTACCGGCACTTTCCGACGCGGCAGGCGTTGCTGGAGGCCGCCTACCTGGAGCGTCTGGAGGCGATCGCGGCCCGTGCCGACGTGATCGCCGCCGCCCGGCCGCCGGGTGCGGCGCTGGTGGCGTGGCTCGACGAGCTGGCCGCCGGGATGCTCCAGGTGCGCGGGCTGAAGGCGCTGCTCGGGACGGCCGTCACCGGCGGCGGACCCGCGTGCGGCGACTGTGTGCGCGGCGCGGCGACCCGGCTGGTGCGGGCCGCGCAGGATGCCGGTGCGCTGCGGGCGGACGTGGAGCCCGTCGAGGTGCTGCGGCTGCTGCACGGCGTGGTGACGGCGGCGGAGGCGGCCGACGAGGTGGACGGGGCCGCCGTGCGGCGGTATCTGTCGCTGCTCATGGAGGGACTGGGGCGGCGGGGACAGGTGTGAGGGGCGCCCGCCGCCGGGCGCCCCTCACACCTGTCCCCTGTCGCTTACAGCGCTTGCGCGGCCGGCTTGACCATGCCGCGGACCGTGCGGGACTTGACGAAGTCGCCCATGGCGGTCATCTCCCACTCGCCCGAGTACTGGCGGATCAGCTTCGCCATCATCACGCCGGTCTGCGGCTCGGCGCTGGTGAGGTCGAAGCGGACCAGCTCCTCGCCGCTCGCGGCGTCGATGAGGCGGCAGTACGCCTTGGCGACCTCGGTGAACTTCTGGCCGGAGAACGAGTTCACCGTGAAGACCAGGCCGCTGACCTCCTGCGGGAGCCGGCCCAGGTCCACGACGATCACCTCGTCGTCGCCGCCGCCCTCGCCGGTCAGGTTGTCACCGGAGTGCTTGATCGCGCCGTTCACGATCGAGAGCTTGCCGAAGTAGCAGCTGTCGATGTGGTTGCGCTGCGGGCCGTAGGCGATGACGGACGCGTCCAGGTCGATGTCCTTGCCGCGGTACGCCGGCTCCCAGCCGAGGCCCATCTTGACCTGGGAGAGCACCGGGCGGCCGCCCTTGACCAGGGAGACGGTCTGGTTCTTCTGGAGGCTGACCCGGCCCTTGTCGAGGTTGATCTTGCCGCTGCCCGGGGCGGGGGCCGGCGGAGCGGCGGGCGGAGCGGGCGGAGCGGGCGGAGCGGCGGGCATCGTGGGTGCGGCGGCGGGCGGCGGGGGTGTGGCCGCGTGGGACCGCTGCGGGGCCGCCGGCTGCGCCGGGGGAGCGGCCGGCGCGGGCTCCTCCACCGTGACGCCGAAGTCCGTCGCGATGCCGGCCAGGCCGTTGGCGTAGCCCTGGCCGACCGCGCGGGCCTTCCAGGCGCCGTTGCGCAGGTAGACCTCGACGATGACCAGGGCGGTCTCGGTGCCGAGCTGCGGGGGCGTGAAGGTGGCCAGCACGGAGTTGTCGTCCCCGTTGCGGATGGTGGCGGTGGGCTCGATGCCCTGGAAGGTCTGGCCGGCGGCGTCCGGGCTGGCGGTGACGACGATCTTCTCGATGCCCGGCGGGACGGCGGAGGTGTCCACCACGATCGCGTCCGGGGCCGTGCCGCCGCCGGAGCGGTACGTCACGCCCTGGCCGGTGGGCTGGTTGTAGAAGATGAAGTCGTCGTCGGAGCGCACCTTGCCGTCGGCGGTGAGCAGCAGGCCCGATACGTCGAGCCGCACGGGCGCGGCGACGTCCACCGTCACGCGGGCGGCGGAGAGGGGGATGTTCGAGCCGGGGGTCATAGCTGTCATGCCGGGTGAACGAGCGAGGGCGTTTTACCGTTCCCTTACCCGGCGGCCAATCGGGTCAGGGTCGCGTCCCCCCTGGTCAGCGGCGGTTTCGGGGGTGGTTGCGGGCCGTGCGTTCGTTGCCGTGCTTGTAGTTGCCGGTCCAGCGGGCCATGACGAGTTGGGGGTCGCCGGACGTGACCTCTTCGAGGAAGCGGGCGGCTCGGGAGCCGTTGAGGGTGGTGGCGGGACGGTCGTGGTGGGTGATGTGGACGGTGCCGGATGCGGTGGCGGTGTAGGCGAAGCCGTTCGGTTTGGGCATGCGGGGGATCGTACGGGGGGTGGGGGCGGCGTCCCCATGGGTTTTCGCCCCCGCCGCCCCTTCCCTTCCCGTCCCTGGGGGCTGCCGCCCCCAGACCCCCGCTTCCGGCCTGGACGGCCTCGTCCTCAAGCGCCGGACGGGCTATACGGTCACGGGACGACCACGATCTTGCGGCCCACGCCCGCCGCGAACTGCTCCAGGGCCTGCGGGTAGCGGTCCAGTTCGATGCGGTCGCTGATGAAGACGTCCGGGTCGAGGACGCCGTTCGCGAACAGCTCCGCCGCGCGCTCGTAGCTGTGCAGGACCGCCATCGAGCCGGTGATGGTGATCTCCTGGTTGTAGATGCGGTACGGGTCGATCTGCACGCGCGTCGCGTAGTCGGCGACGCCGAACTGGAGGAAGGTGCCCGCCTTGGCGACCCGGTCCAGGCCGTCCTGGATCGCCGCCGCGTTGCCGGTGGCGTCGATGACCAGGTCCCAGCCCTGGGGGCGGTCCAGTTCGTCGGGGGTCGCGGCCGAGGCCGAGACGCCGAGGCCGCGGGCCGTCTCCAGGCGGGCCGGGTTGAGGTCGACCATGTCGACGCTGGCCGCGCCGGTCCGCTTGGCCAGCTCCAGCATCATCAGGCCCATCGTGCCGGAGCCGTAGATCAGGACGTGGGCGCCGAGGCGGGACTGGAGGACGTCGTAGCCGCGGACGGCGCAGGAGAGCGGCTCGATCAGGGCCGCGTCCTGGGTGCGGACGTGCTCGGGGAGCTTCACGCAGTTCGCGACCGGTGCCACCGCGTACTGGGCCGCGCCGCCCGCCGTCGTCACGCCGATGGCCGCCCAGCGTTCGCAGAGGTTGTTGTGGCCGGTGCGGCAGTAGCGGCACTCGTAGCAGTAGAGGGAGGGGTCCACCGCGACCTGGTCGCCGACGGCCACCTCCGTGACCTGGGCGCCGACGCCGACCACGGCGCCCGCGAACTCGTGGCCCGGCACGATCGGGAGCTTGGGCGCGAACTCGCCCTGGAGGATGTGCAGGTCGGTGCCGCACAGGCCGCAGGCGGCGACCTCGACGACGACCTCGCGGGGTCCTGGCGTCGGGTCGGGGACCTCGGTGACGACGGCGCGGCCCACGGACTCGATGACGGCGGCCTTCATTTCACGGCTCCCAACGACAGGCCCTGGACCAGTTTGTCCTGGGCGGCGAACCCCGCGGCGAGCACCGGCAGGGAGATGACGAGCGACGCGGCGCACACCTTGGCCAGGAAGAGGCCCTGGCTGGTGATGAAGCCGGTCAGGAAGACGGGGGCGGTCTCGGCGACCACGCCCGTCAGCACCCGGGCGAAGAGCAGTTCGTTCCAGCTGAAGATGAAGCAGATCAGGGACGTGGCGGCGATGCCCGGGAGGGCGATGGGGGCCACGACCCGGACCAGGATCGTGGGCAGTTTCGCGCCGTCCACCCGGGCCGCCTCGATGATCGCGACCGGGACCTCCGCCAGGAAGGACTGCATCATCCAGACCGCGATCGGCAGGTTCATCGACGTGTAGAGGATGACCAGCAGCCAGATGTTGTCCAGCATGTCGGTGTTCTTGGCGAAGAGGTAGATCGGCAGCAGGCCCGCCACCACCGGCAGCATCTTGGTGGAGAGGAAGAAGAACAGGACGTCGGTCCACTTCTTCACCGGGCGGATGGACAGGGCGTAGGCGGCGGGGAGGGCCAGGACCAGCACGAAGAGGGTCGAGGCGATCGACGCCACCGCCGAGTTGATCAGCGCGGGCCAGGGGCTGGCGCCGCCGCCCGCGCCGAAGAACTCGCGGTAGCCGTCCAGGGTGAGGGAGGCGGCGAAGGACGGCGGGTTGGTGGCGGCGTCCGCCTCCGAGTGGAAGGAGGTCAGCGCCATCCAGGCGATGGGCAGGAAGAAGACGATGCCCACCAGCCAGGCCACCAGGCCCAGGCCGGCACCGGCCCTGCGGCGGGCGGGTGCGGGCTTGGCGTCGGTGACGACGGGGCGTACGGCGGTGGCGCTCATGCGCGGCCGACCTCCTCGCGGAACAGGGACGACACCACGCGCAGCGCGAAGGTCGCGATGATGATCGAGCCGATGACGACCAGGACGCCCGCGGCCGAGGCGAGGCCGTTCTCGTGGGCCTGGTAGAAGCTCTGGTAGACGGTGTAGGGCAGGTTGGCGGTGCCCAGGCCGCCCGAGGTGATGGTGAAGACGGCGTCGAAGTTCTGGACGATGTAGATCGAGCCGAGCAGGGCGCCGAGTTCGAGGTAGCGGCGCAGGTGGGGCAGGGTGAGGTGGACGAAGATCTGCCAGTCGCCCGCGCCGTCCACCCGGGCGGCCTCGATCTGCTGCTGGTCCCGGCTCTGCAGTCCGGCCAGCAGGATGAGCATCATGAACGGCGTCCACTGCCACACCAGTGAGGCCTCGACCGCCAGCAGCGGGGTGTTGGAGATCCAGTCCGGCTGCGGTCCGCCGACGTAGTGCAACAGGCCGTTGAGCAGGCCGTACTCGGGGTTGTACAGGACGTGCTTCCAGAGCAGCGCCGCCGCCACCGGGACCACGAGGAACGGGGCGATCAGGAGGGTGCGGACCACGCCGCGGCCCTTGAACTTCCGGTCGAGGAGCAGGGCGAGGGCCAGGCCGAGGACCAGGCTGGCCAGGACGACCGCCACGGTGAGCAGGATCGTCGTCCACACCGACTTGCGCAGGGCGGGGTCGCTGAGGACGTCGCCGTAGTTGGCGAAGCCGGTGAAGCTGCGGGCGTCCGGGTAGAGGGCGTTCCAGTCGAAGAAGGAGATCACCAGGGTCGCCACGAAGGGCAGCTGGGTGACCACGATCATGAAGATCAGGGCGGGGAGGAGGGGGGCCCGGGTGGCCCAGGCGCGCAGCCGGTTGGACGGCGGGCGGACGGTGGGGCGCGTGTGTTCGGGTGCGGCCGAGGGGGCCGTGGTCGTGGCGGTCATCGTCCCTCGTACTCCTCGGAGATCTGCTCGGCGAGCTGCTGGGACTTCTTCAGGGCCTCCTCGACGGACTGGCGTCCGGCGATGGCCGCGCTGATCTCCTGGGAGACCTTGGTACCGAGGTCGGTGAACTCGGGGATGCCGACGAACTGGATGCCGGGTGCCGGGCGGGGTTGCAGACCGGGGTCCTTGGGCTTGGCGCCCTCGATGGCCTTCCTGGTCATCTCCTGGAAGGCGGCGGCCTCCTTGACGTAGGCCGGGTTCTCGTACGTCGAGGCGCGCTTGCCGGCCGGGACGTTGGACCAGCCGATCTCGTCGCCGACCAGCTGCTCGTACTCCTTGCTGGACGCCCAGGAGACGAACTTCCAGGCCTTGTCGGCGTTGCGGGAGGCCTTCTGGATGCCCCAGGCCCAGGTGTAGAGCCAGCCGGAGGAGTCCGTCTTCTCCACCGGGGCGGGCGCGTAGCCGATCTTGCCCTTGACCGGGGAGTCGGCGGCGTCCAGGGAGCCGGCCGCGGAGGTGGCGTCGTACCACATGGCGACCTTGCCCTGCGTCATGTTGTTCAGGCACTCGGCGAAGCCGGACTGGGCGGCGCCGGACTCGCCGTGCTCGCGGACGAGGTCGACGTAGAACTTGGTGGCCTTCTCCCACTCGGGGGAGTCGAGCCGGGCCTGCCAGTCCTGGTCGAACCAGGTGCCGCCGAAGGTGTTCACGACCGTCGTCAGGGGCGCCATGATCTCGCCCCAGCCGGGCAGTCCGCGCAGGCAGATGCCCTTCATGCCGGGCTCGGCCCCGTCGAGTTTCTCGGCGAAGCCGGCCACCTGGGTCCAGGTGGGGTGCTCGGGCATCTCCAGGCCCGCCTCGGCGAACAGGTCCTTGCGGTACATCAGGAAGGACGACTCGCCGTAGAAGGGCTGCCCGTAGAGCTTGCCGTCGTCGCCGGTCAGGGACTCGCGCATCGGGCCGAGGATGTCCTCCTCGTCGTAGCCCGGGTCCTTCGCGACGTAGGTGTTCATCTCGTGCAGCCAGTCGTTGCGGGCGTAGATCGGTATCTCGTAGTTGGAGAGGGTGGCGACGTCGTACTGGCCGGCCTGGTTGGCGAAGTCCTGGCTGATCTTGTCGCGGACGTCGTTCTCCGGCAGGACGGTGAAGTTCACCTTGATGCCGGTGTCCTTCGTGAAGTGGTCCGCGGTGAGCTTCTGCAACTCGACCATCTGCGGGTTGTTCACCATCAGGACGTTGATGGCGTTGCCGCCGGATCCGGCGCCGCCCGCCCCGACCCAGCAGCCGGTGAGCAGCGGGGCGAGCAGCGTCCCTGCGGCGGCCATGGCGAGTGTGACTCGCGGCCTCCGTCGGCTCTGGGTTCGCATGGATCGCTCCTGAACATATGGGGAGGTATGGGGCATGGAGGGGTGTGGGTGTGTCCGACTGGGAGGGTGTGTGGGCGGGTGTGCGGTGCGGGGACCGGGTGCGACGGTGGTGTCAGACGCGGATGACCTGCGGCCCGAGCAGGGAGTAGCGGTGGGCCTCGGCCGTGGGCAGCAGCGTGCTGGTGACGATGGCCTCCAGGGTGCCGACCTCCGCGAACCGGCAGAAGCTCACCGCCCCGAACTTGGTGTGCGCGCCGGCGAACACCGTGCGGCGGGCCGCCCGGACCGCCTGCGCCTTGACCTCGCTGACAGCGGGGTCGGGGGTGGTGAGACCGTGCTCGCGGGAGATGCCGTTGGCGCCGATGTACGCCAGGTCGACGACGAAGCCGGCCAGCATCTTCGTCGTCCAGTGGTCGACGGTGGCGAGGGTGCCCGAGCGGACCCGGCCGCCGAGCAGCAGGACGGAGGTGTCGCCCGCCTCGGCCAGTGCGCCGGCCACCGGCAGGGAGGCGGTGACCACGGTCAGCGGCCGGTCGCGGGGCAGGGCCTCGGCGATGAGCTGGGGGGTGAAGCCCTCGTCGATGAAGACCGTCTCCGCGTCGCCGAGCAGTTCGGCGGCGGCGGAGGCGATCCGGCGCTTCTCGGGCACGTGGCTGGTGGCCCGGAAGGCGAGCGTGGTCTCGAAGCCGGCGCTCTCCACCGGATAGGCGCCGCCGTGGGTGCGGCGGACCAGGCCGTGGTCCTCCAGGGCGCGCAGGTCCCGTCGTACGGTCTCCTTGGCGACGCCCAGTTCGGCGGCGAGCGCGGTGACGTCGACCGAGCCGGTGGCGCGGGCGACCCGCACGATCTCGTGCCGGCGTTCTTCCGTCGTCCTTGTCCCCGTGCTCATGCGGAACACCTGCCTCACCGCCTCGTCGCCGTGTGGTTGCCCGTTTCGGGCCCGCGTGGCCCTTGGGGAGAGTTCTACAGGCGTCCCGCGGCACTGACCAGGCCTGTTGCGGATCCGATACTGCCCGGTTGCGCCCGTTTGCGGCGCCGGGTGCCCGTCTCGGACCTGGGGCGCAGTGCGAAGCGGGGTGAGAACGGGCGGTCCGGATGCCCGCATGCCGAGGCGGACGGGCCCGTTCGGTGCCCGTCCGCCTCTTCGGGGGTGGTGTGGGGTCTACTTCCGGTCAGTACGGCCAGATCGGGGGGTCGGTCACGAAGGGGCCGCCGAGGCACGCGTGCGCCGGGTTGCCGGGGTCGAGTTCGCCCTGCTCGGCGACGAGCTTCTCGGCGTACGGCTCGGAGTCGTCCTGCGGCTCGTAACCGAGCGCCCGCGCGGAGGTGAGGTCCCACCACAGGCGGGTGTTGGCGGAGGAGCCGTGGACGACGGTGTGCCCGACGTTCTCGGCGGTGAGGGCCGCGTGGAAGAGGCGGGCGCCGTCCGCGGGGCTCATCCACACCGACAGCATGCGCACGCTGGTCGGCTCCGGGAAGCAGGAGCCGATGCGGACGGAGACGGTCTCGATGCCGTGCTTGTCCCAGTAGAGCTGGGCCAGGTCCTCGCCGAAGCACTTGGACAGGCCGTAGAAGGTGTCCGGGCGGCGCGGCGTGTCGATCGGGATGAGGGGGTCGTCGCCCCGCGGGCGCGGCGTGTAGCCGACGGCGTGGTTGGAGGAGGCGAAGACGATGCGGCCGACGCCCTCCTCGCGGGCGGCCTCGTACAGGTTGTACGTGCCCTCGATGTTCGCCGCGAGGATCTTCTCGAAGGAGGCTTCCAGGGAGATGCCCGCGAGGTGGATGATCGCGTCGACGCCCCGGACCGCCTCGCGCAGGGCGTCGCGGTCGGCGAGGTCGGCGACGACCGCGTCCGGCTCGCCCTCGACCGGGCGCAGGTCGAGCAGGCGCAGCGCGTAGCCGTGGTCGGGGAGCAGTGCCCGCATCAGGGTGCCGAGGCCGCCGGCGGCGCCGGTGAGCAGGACGGTGCGGGGAGCGGGCATCCTCGGGACTCCTAGGTCTCCTGAAGCGGCGATTGTACGAGTGCGTGCCTCGTGTTCATATGCGTGGACACGCTAAGGAACGGGTGGTCGCGCGTCAAGGGGGCGCCTGCTTGACGGTGTTCGCGGGGCGGCTTAGCGTGGTCGCGTTCAGAAATGTAGACGTAGGTCATGAATGTGATGACGATGACGATGACGCCCGTGAATCGACCCTGCACATGGAATGGGGAGCTCCCGTGACCTCAGCCCCTCTCGCCGCCCGGCTCACCGCGCCCAGCGGGCCGCTGTTCTTCCCCGTCACGGCGTACGGACCCGACGGCGGACTCGACCTCGACGTCTACCGCACCCATGTGCGCCGCGGGATCGAGGCCGGCGCCGCCGCCGTGTTCGCCTGCTGCGGCACCGGCGAGTTCCACGCCCTGACGCCCGAGGAGTTCGCCGCCTGCGTCCGCGCGGCCGTCGAGGAGAGCGCCGGCCGGGTGCCCGTGCTGGCGGGCGCGGGCTACGGCACCGCCCTCGCCGTGCGCTACGCCCGCCTCGCCGAGGAGGCCGGGGCCGACGGACTGCTTGCCATGCCGCCCTACCTGGTGCACGCCGGGCAGGAGGGACTGGTGCGGCACTACCGGGAGGTGGCCGCCGCGACCCCGCTGCCCGTGATCGTCTACCAGCGCGACAACGCCGTGTTCACCCCGTCGGGCGTCGTGGATCTCGCCCGCACGGAAGGCATCGTCGGCCTCAAGGACGGGCTCGGCGACCTCGACCTGATGCAGCGGATCGTCAGCGCGGTGCGCACGGAGCTGCCCGGCGAGGAGTTCCTGTACTTCAACGGCCTCCCGACCGCCGAACAGACCCAGCTCGCCTACCGCGCACTCGGCGTGCCCCTCTACTCCTCCGCCGTGTTCTGCTTCGCCCCCGAGATCGCCCTCGCCTTCCACCGGGCGCTGCGCGAGGGCGACGACCCCACCGTGCACCGCCTGCTGGACGGCTTCTACCGGCCGTTCGTCGAACTGCGCGCCCAGGGACGCGGATACGCCGTCGCCCTGGTCAAGGCGGGCGTACGGCTGGGCGGCCTGGACGTGGGGGAGGTGCGGACGCCGCTGCGGGAGCCGGCCGAGGACCACGTGAAGCAGCTCGCGCGGATCATCGAGCGGGGCCGGGCGCTGCTCGACGCGGAGGTGGACCGGTGAAGGCCTCGGCGTTCGTCTACCCCTGGGACGTCAACGGCGACCCGCAGGCCCCGGCGCGCATCGCGGACCTGGGCGTGGCGCAGGTGACCCTCGCCGCCGCCTACCACTCCACCCGCGCCCTCACCCCCCGCCACCCGCGCCACCGCGTCGTCACCGCCGAACACGCCGCCGTCCTCTACCCGCCGGACGCCGCCCGCTGGCAGGGCCGCGCACTCCGCCCCTACGCGTCCGGCGCCTGGGCTCCCGGCGACGCGTACGGCGAGGCCGCCGCCGCCCTCGCCGACGCGGGCCTCGACGTCCACACCTGGGTCGTCCTCGCCCACAACTCCCGCCTCGGCGCGGAGCACCCCGACACCTCCGTCGTCAACGCCTACGGCGACCGCTACCCCTGGGCCCCCTGCATCGCGCAGCCCGCCACCCGCGCGTACCTCACCGACCTGGCCGCCGAGGCGGCGGTACGGCCCGGGGCGCGCGGCACGGAGCTGGAGTCCCTCGGCTGGTACGGCCTCGCCCACCTGCACGCCCACGACAAGACCGGCGGGGTGGGGCTCGGGGACGCCGGGCAGTACCTGATGTCGCTGTGCTTCTGCCCCGACTGCCGCGCCGGGTACGCCGCTCGGGGCCTCGACCCCGACGAACTCGCCACCGCCGTACGCACCGCCCTCGAGCCGGTGTGGCGGGGCGCGGCGCCCTCGGACGGGGGCTGGGCGGGCGTCGAGAAGCTGCTCGGCGCGGCGACGGCGAACGCCACGCGCGCGTGGCGCGACGACCGGGCCCGCACCCTCCAGGAGACGGCGGTCACGGCGGTCCGCGCCGCCGCACCCGACGGCTTCCAGGTCCTGCTGCACGCCGACCCGGTCTCCCACCACTGCGGCGCCAACGCCGGAGTCGACCCCGCGCACATCCTCTCCGTCGCGGACGGCGTCGTCGTCCCCTGCACCGGCGGCCCGGCCCTGCTGACTCCGTTCGCCGAACAGGCCGCCGAGGGGACCGTCCTCGCCGCCAACCTCACGGTGGTCTCGGGCATGGGCGGCAGCCCCGGCACCCTCGCGGCCGACGCGGCCCGCGCGCGGGAGCTGGGGGCGACGGAACTGCGGCTGTATCACGCGGGGCTGGCTTCGGACGGGGATCTGGAGGGGGTGCGGGCGGGGCTGGGGGCGGTGTGAGCACGGCTGGACGGTGGCCGTGGGGCGGGCGACTGCCCTCGGCCCGGTCTCCCGCTGCGCGGTGTAGTGGCAGCGGGAGACCGGGCGGGGAGGTGGACGGTCCCCGCGAGTGCCGGGAGCAGACGACCGGAGAGTCCGGTGACGCCACGGGCTTGGGACTATCCCCGCGTGTGCGGGGAGCAGTGGACCGTCAGGACGGGATCGGCGTGCTCGTCGGGACCATCCCCGCATGTGCGGGGAGCAGTCCACGCTGGCGGTGACGGCGAGGCGCTGCTCGGGACCATCCCCGCGTGTGCGGGGAGCAGTTCGAGCGGATCGAGGGCCGCGTCCTGCAGACGGGACCATCCCCGCGTGTGCGGGGAGCAGTTTGAGGGTCGCCAGGGCGCGGCCCTCTTCGCGGGACCATCCCCGCGTGTGCGGGGAGCAGGATGGCCGCCCTGGCGTGGCGCTCCTTGCGGAGGGACCATCCCCGCGTGTGCGGGGAGCAGCCGACCGTGAAGGACCCGGAGCTGGGGAACCTGGGACCATCCCCGCGTGTGCGGGGAGCAGACGCAGTCCACCCGGTACGAGCTGACGGGTTCGGGACCATCCCCGCGTGTGCGGGGAGCAGGGAGCGGAGGTGTGGCGGGCGCCGGCCGCCTGGGGACCATCCCCGCGTGTGCGGGGAGCAGCGGTGCGCGGCGCCCGCGTTCGCGTTGCCGCCGGGACCATCCCCGCGTGTGCGGGGAGCAGCCAACGACGCCCGGCACCGCCAACGGCGTCAAGGGACCATCCCCGCGTGTGCGGGGAGCAGTCCACGACCCGGTTCTCGGCCGTATTGGAAAGGGGACCATCCCCGCGTGTGCGGGGAGCAGATCCTCTTCCTCGAGCGCGAGCCCGAGACCCGGGGACCATCCCCGCGTGTGCGGGGAGCAGGGCCAGTCGCCGGAGGCGCCCGGAATGCTCCTGGGACCATCCCCGCGTGTGCGGGGAGCAGTCCGCCGACGTCGCCTTCAACGAGGACTACCCGGGACCATCCCCGCGTGTGCGGGGAGCAGCTGCCGCACCACCGTGGCTCGGTTGCCGGGCCGGGACCATCCCCGCGTGTGCGGGGAGCAGAGGACCCGTTCGACTTCGGCGCGCATGCGTGGTGGGACCATCCCCGCGTGTGCGGGGAGCAGCTATGACGCGTTCGGTCGGACCGTCAGCAACGGGGACCATCCCCGCGTGTGCGGGGAGCAGGCGAGGATGCCGTACATCCGTGAGTCGAAGGTGGGACCATCCCCGCGTGTGCGGGGAGCAGACCAACCAGCTCAACTGGAAGTACGCCGAGACGGGACCATCCCCGCGTGTGCGGGGAGCAGATGTCCACCGTCCCCGCCGTGACCGGGATCGTGGGACCATCCCCGCGTGTGCGGGGAGCAGCACCAGGGATTCGATCATGCTGATTTCCTCCGGGGACCATCCCCGCGTGTGCGGGGAGCAGCTCGCGGTGACCGGCCGGACCGCGGGGACGTCGGGACCATCCCCGCGTGTGCGGGGAGCAGTGGCGCCCTGGACCCGCTCCAGCAGTGCGTGCCGGGACCATCCCCGCGTGTGCGGGGAGTAGACTGAATGACCTGCGGTTTTACCGGCGACGGGGGTGGTTGTCGAGTAGCTTCACTGATTCCGGTGAATGGGGCATATGTGACTCCAAGGGAATCAGCCCCTGCCGAAGCGCCGACGTTTGGCCGCTCTGCTCCAGCCGGATGGTGGTTGGGCTTGGGGAGCTGGTCCGCGGGCGGGGGCGTTGGGGGCGGGGCGGTGGATCAAGGTGATGCCTTCGTGGTCGGTCGGGTGCCATGCGTGGTCGTGGGTGCGGAAGGTGAAGCCCTGTTCGTTGTTCGTGGTGTGGGCCAGCAGGGCGCGGCCCTGGCCTGCGTACTGCTGGACTTCTGCCCAGAGCGCGTCGCGGATGCGGGCCGAGGGGTTGCCGACGAAGACTCCGGCGGAGATTTCCAGCAGCCAGCGTGTGAGGAAGCCGCGCAACCCGGCCGGGCAGTTGGTGAGGACGATGACGGTCACCAGAGCTCGTCCCCGTAGTCCTCGGGGCCGTCGTAGTTGGTGCCGGAGGCAACCTGGTGGCCGTGATCGCTCTGGAGTGTGACCACGTCCCGGTCGTCGGCGGTGCCTCTGGGGCCGGTTGCTTCCGAGAGCAGGAGGCGCCTGATGTCGTTGACGCACCGGTCGAGCAAGGACGTTTCGTTGATGCGGTCCCGTAGTGCGCGGCGGGTGCGTGGGCCGGTGTCCTCCTCGTCCTCGGCGGCGATGTCGAAGGCGAGCGGTATGCCGATTTCCGTCTTGTAGAGGTCGGCGATGTCCAGGACGAAGGACAGCTCGTGGCCGGAGTGGATGAAACCGAGAGCCGGGCTGCATCCCAGGGACGTGACGACGGCGTGAGCGATGCCGTACATGCACTGGGCGGATGCGGTGATGGCCTGGTTGACGGCGTCGCCGCTGGTGAAGTCGCCGGGGGTGTAGCGGCGGCCCCGCCAGCGGACGCCGGTGCGGGCGGCCTCGGACCGGTAGCAGTCCTTGACGCGCCTTCCCTCGCGGCCGAGGAGTTCGTGCCGGGTGAGACCGGTGGGGTCCTCGTCCGGGAAGCGCAGCCGGTACATCGCCCGGGCCACGGCGAGGCGGCTGCGCTGGTTGGCCCAATGGCGGGCCTGGGCCTCCATGAGGGCGGCGGAGCGGCTGAGGGCGCGGCCGGAGGCGTAGTAGCGCACGCCGCGTTCGCCGACCCAGCAGACGGCCGCACCGGTTTCTCCGAGCACGCTCATGGCCTGGTGGGTGACGCGTGTTCCGGGACCGAGGAGGAGTGTGCCGATGGTCGCGGAGGGGATGTGGGTGGTGCCCTCGGCGTCCTGGGCCGTGATGGCGTTGGCGTCACGGTGGACCGTGCAGCGTTCCAGGTAGACGAAGGAGAGGCGTTCGCCGGTGCGGGTGAGCTGCCGTGGAGTGAGTGCGGTGCGCTGGGAGACCGTGCTCATGGCGTTGGCCGCGTCGGCTGGGTGAGGGGGGCCAGGGTGAGCAGACCGCAGCCGTACGCGCGGGCCCGGCCGATGCCCTGGGTGAGGGAGCGGCGCAGCGCGGCGGGGTCGGTGACCTCCAACCGTCCTTCGAAGGTGACGGTGACGACGGTGACCGGCTTGTCGCGGCGGCTGCCGGAGCCGCGGGACTTGTCGAAGGTGAGGGAGCGGGTGTCCCGTATGGCCAGCTCGTACCGGTCGCCGGAGTGGGGCCGCTTCTGGTGGGTGGTGCCCTCGGGCAGGAGACGCTGGTCGGTCGGTTTCTCGCAGATCCGGAAGCCGAGGCGCTTTTGCCGTTCCTCGTCGAGCAGCCAGCCCATCTGGTGAACGGGCGTGAGGTGGGCGGTGAGCTTGCGGGGCTCGCCCTCCTTGCGACGGACGGTGTGCACGGGGTTCGCGGTCAGGCGGAACGCCCAGCGGTCGCCGGCGGTCAGGCGGTCGAGGAGGGGGGCGTAGGGACGGGTCTGCCAGCCTGGGTTCTCGGGGTCGGCGACGGCGGGCCATCCGGCCTGCTCGACCAGGTGCGTCAGGTCGGGGCGCTCGGGGCTGACGACGTACAGCAACACCTCGGCACGGCCCCGCTGGTCCAGGCGCCACAGCACGCGCGGTGCGTCGGGCTGCGGACTGTCGGAGGGCAGGATGTGAGGGAAGGACGACATGACGGCCGCGTGCATGGCCTGGGGAGACGACAGCAGATGGCGAGCGCCGGGTCGTGCCGTGTTGACGCGGAAGCGGGAGAAGAACATCAGGCGCTCTCATTCTCCAGGGCATCGAGGGCGGCGAATGGGTCGTGCAGGCCCTGCGGGCCGTAGCCGCCGTCGGCAGGGACCGGAGTGGGTACGGCGGTGGTGACGACGGTGCGCAGGGCGTGCCGCCGGTGGGCGGCGTCGAAGCTGACGGGCTGGTCGCGCAGGACGTCGGCCGCCGGCTCGGCGGGCTCGTGGGTGGCCCTCTCGCGCATGACGGTCAAGGACTGCGGGGTCGGGTGGCGCCTGCGGTACCAGGACGATGCCTGCCACGGCACGGTTGTCAGCACGTTCTCGAGTGTCGTGTCCTCGTACAGCGCGAGGTCGACCGGTGCGGAGGGCGGGCAAGAGCGCCGACCGAGGTACGGCAGGTAGACCGGGGCGCGCAGAGCGTCGTGCAGGCCGGCGAGCAGGGCCTGATCGCCCTCGACGGCGGCGACGAAGACGGCGTCGGCCAGGTAGAACCGCTCGGACAGCGGCATGGACGCACCGGTGACGCCGTGGTGGGCGGTGTGGAAGTCACGAATACGGGTGCCGGGCTGGTCGATGCGGACTCCGAACCGGAGTGCTGCCAGGGGCGCCAGGTGCGTGTCGTCGCCGCGTTCGATGCCGGCCGCCGAGGCGAGCAGACCGACGACGCCGCTCTTGGTGGGGGCGGATTCGGTGGTGCGGCGGGTGAAGCGGGAGGAGGCCCCCCAGGACTGCAGGGGGCCTGCCAGGCGAAGGACGAGTACGCCGGCGTTGCTCATGCGGGCTTGTCCAGGCGTTCGGCGACGGCCTGCCCGACGGCGGCGGCGAGTTCACGCAGCGTGCCGGTTTCGGTGCCGAGGTCGGCGAGCTTCTGCGTGGCGGGGCCCACCCGCAGAACCCAGGTCAAAGTGGTGTCGGGGTCGCCGTAGGCGCGTTCGACGTCCGAGGCGTAGGAGGCGAGCCGGTCGGTGGCCTCGCGCAGGTGTCCGCCGCCGTCGCTGCGAACCGGGTCCTCGAAGGCGGCGACGTAGCTGATGGGCCGGGTGGTGCGGAGCTTGACGACCACGGCGTCGGGTTCGGTGTGGTGTCCGAAGGTGTTGATCTTTCCGGTGGGAAGGGACTCCACGAAGGCCTGCACGAACGCCTCGACGGCTCGGCGCACCGGGTCGGTGCGGGGTTCCTCCTCCCGCAGTCCCTGGCCGAGGTTGTCGGCGAGCAGGTGCACGCAGAGGGCGGTGTAGCGGTAGAGCGTCGCGGAGTTGAAGTCGACGGTGCCGATCATTCCGGCGCCGGTTTCCTCATCGGCGTTCTCGTCGTCGACGGCCGTGAAATAGTCGGACTCGTTGTCGACCCGGTGGACGCTCAGGGCGTGTGCCACCTGTACGGCTGCGTCGACATTGATGTCGGCGACGTCGGCGACCATCCGGCCGAACAGCGCGATGTCCACGGAGTGCCGAGTGTCCGCGAGTTCTTTGGCCCGGGCCTTGTTGTCCTTGATTTTGAGGAACGCCGCGATGTCGGCGGCGCCTTCCAGCGCGAGGCGGGCCAGGCCGTCGAGCTGCCGTGAGCTGAGGAAGACCAGGTACTTGCTCTCCGGAGCGGGGGCGGGGTTCCCGTCCTTCTTCGCCTGCTCGGCCTTCCGCTTGGGGATTTCGGTCTTGAAGCCCGCGGCCTTGACCGTCTCGTCGGCGAGTTGCAGCGCTGTCTCCCGCTCGACGGAGTCGTCGAGTCCCGTGACCCGGTCGGCGAGGAGTTCCACGATCTTCTTCGTCCGTACACCGAGTTCCGCGGGGTCGAGCAAATGCTCGTCCGCGAAGCAGGTACGGATCGCCCGCTTCCATGCCTGACTGGAGACCCGGGCGCGGGGGACTCCGCCGTAGACGGCTGTCTTGGGGGCGCCCGTGTCATCCCGGTTGAGGTTGCTGGGCGGGACGGTCTGCAGGGCGTGCACGTCCAGGAAGATGCGGTTCACGAGGCGTCCTTGTCGGTGTCCGGGGTGGTGTTCTGGTCGGTGTCCGGCCGGGTTCGCATCTGCTCGTGGAAGGAGCGGCCCCACCGACGCCGTACGGCGGCGGGCCCGTCGGGGCACTGCCAGAGGTAGAGCTGACCGGCGAGGAGCGCGTAGTCGAGCGGGATCGGGGTCTTGGCGCTGCGCAGCAGGGCGACGATGTCGCGCAGCCGCTGGGTGAGCATGGCGAGGTCGGGGGCGGTGCCCGCGCGGACCAGGCGCTTGCGGACGGGGGCGTCGGTGCCGTCGGCCGGCATCAGACGCCGGACCGCTGCGCCCAGGCCGCCCGGTCGCTCACGAGTGTGCCGGCGGTGCATGGGAACGCCGCGGGACTGCTGGTGGAACGCCCACAGGGTGAGGGCGGCGTGCAGCGCGTTCTCCGCACGCTCCAGCTCCTGTTCGCCCATCGGTCGCGCTCCTGCGGCCGTGGTGTGGAGCGGGCCGGTGTCGATCAGGCTCCACAGGTCGGGCATTTCGCCCGCCTCACGACCCGCGCCTCGGCGCAGTCGGGCGAGAGCGCCGACGGCGTGGGACCTGTCCTTGAGGTACCCCTCCTGCCAGGACCCGATGAGCGCGGCGGCGAGATCCGCGACCTGCTGCTGAACCGGGGCCGCGGCATGCGGGGCTGGTGCGGATGCGGTCGTGGTCATACGTGCACCTCCGGGTCGGTAGCGGCGTGTTCGGTTTTCCTCGGGCCGGCGGGAACCGGCCCGGCCGGCCGGCCCTCGGGAGGGGCGGTGCCCTTTCCGCTGGAGCCTGCGGCACTCGAAGAGCCTGAAGACCCCGAGGCGTCGAGGGAGTCGGGGTCGCCCAGCGCCTTGGCCAGCCGCCCCCGGAACCACACGTCGGCCAGGCCCGCGTTCAGCCAGTGAGTGCCGCCCTTGGGGTCGGTGTGGATCCGCCCCTCCCAGGCGGCGTCACCCGCGGCTGCGATGAGACGGTCGCCGAGGCGGCCCACCGTGTGCCGGACCTGGCGCTGCCAGATGTGCCGGTGTTCGAAGGGGTCGGGCGCCTTCGCCATGTCGGACAGCCAGGCGCGGTACGGATGGTCCAGCGCGTCGAACCCCTCGGCACGGGCAACGTACTTCGGCCCCTCCTGCTCGGAGCCACGCGCCCGGGCCAGATCGGCTGCGAGGTCTCCCAGAATCCGCACCGCCCGGTCCGCGTCCTCGGCCGCGGCGATGGCCTGTGCGGCGTAGGCGGGGTCCTGCCCGTGCAGCAGGACGACCGGTATCTCCAGGCGGTCGTCGATCACCTCGTCGATCACGGACTGCTGGGTCCCGTACCGGACACCCACCACTCGGGTACGGACGAGGAAGCGGCGGGAGAGATGGCGCTCGGTCACCAGCCGCGCAATCCACTCGAGGATCCGCGGCCGCAGCCGGGAGGGGCCTGCTGCACCGTTGGTGCCCTCCAGCCGGTCGGCGAGAAGTGCGGCGATGCCCCGCCAGGCCGCACGGGCCGGATCGTGCTCCAGCGGCAGGAACACGGGGGACTGCCCCAGCTTCTTCTCCTGCGCAGGGCTGCGCCGCCACGCAGTCATCGGCTCACCCTGGTGCATGTTCCGGGCGACGAGCGGATCGCCATAGCCGAGAACTACACCGTGGACGCCGTCCGCGTCGTGGTGCAGACGGACCCGGCGCGACTGCCAGGTGTACAAGTCGCGCAGACCGGTCGCGGTCCGCCCGTCGGACCCCGGCCCGCAGGGCTCGCGGCGCCAGGCCGGCCGGTCGTCGGCGGAGAAGTCGAGCAGCTCGGTGTCTGCCGCCACCAGATTAAGCAGCAGTGTCTCGCGCAGCGTGGCACCCTCAACGAAGACGCCACCCAGGCCTCCCGCCCAGCCGGTGCCGAGCGGGTATACCTTGCCGCCCTTGACACGGTCGTCACCGACCATGCCGGACTTGATGCCGGAGGTGTCGTACGCGTGGACGTGGACGACCCAGCGGGCGGCCTCGGCGAAGGACAGCCGCTGCACGTCCGGCATCCGCGCGCTGAAGAACGGCTCCCCGGCCGGTACGTCAGCCACGATTCGGTTGAGGGAGAACACCTCGTCCTTCGCCGTACGCAGCCTGGCCGTCTGCCCGAAGGGCGCGACCGGATGCAGAAGGTCGAACCGGTCGCGCTGCTCGTCCAGATACGCCTGGACCGGAACGAAGCAGCCCGGGTCCTCCCACAGCTCCACCCACTCCTCGATGTCACCGGGGCCAGCCAGCGCGTCGTGCGCGACGGCCAACAGGAGACGGACCAAGGAGAACTCCTGGGTGGCCAGTTCACCTACGACGCAGCGCAGATCATCGGCCTGGGCGAAGACCTGGCGGAGGGACAGCTCGTCCTGGGATCCGTTGCGCCGCAACACACCGATCCAGGGCTGGCTCGTCAGGTCGAATGCTGGCGCATTCGGGCTGCCGGAAACGGTTTCAGGCATAGGTCTCCTCAGGGTCGCTACTTGACTGCAGCGAGAACAACAGCCTGCCAGGCAGGACTGACAACGCCCTGCGGTCTGGCAAGGGGAGGGACGGCGGGGCCACTTGCGGTAAGTGACACAGCACATCCCTCTGGGGCAGGTAGGGTATGGCGCACTGAGTGGAACAGCCTTAGGGGAGTGGGATGTTGAGTAGCTGGGGTCGCTGGGTCCTCGTCGTCGGGGCGGTCATAGTCACCTTCTGGTTAGGTCTCTTATTGGGCCGCGTCCTGCTGTACGGGGGGCCCGATGACGAATCCGTCAAGTGGGGTATCGCCACGGCGCTGGCAACTGTGGTCTCGCCCGTGGCCGTCCTGCCGCTTGTTCGTTGGGCCCAGTTACCGAAGGAGCATTGAGCCTCCTCTGTCCGCGCGGCAGCGCGATCCTGTGTACGTTGGACCAACGGCCCGAATCTGATGACGTACGAGTCCTCATGTCGTAAGGCCACTGCTCCCCACCTCCCTGGGGATGGCCCCAGCCTTAGGGGCGTGCATCACTGCTCCCCGCACCTAGCGGGGATACCTCGCGGTTCAAGCCGTCGGCTCTCCGTCTGCAGCTCGGGTCACCTCAAGACCGTCACTTGGGCTGTAGCGGAGTGCAAACCCTGCCAGGTGGGTCTGACAGTCCTCGTCGAGAGCGAGAATCAGCTGGTCGGCGAGCCAAGGGCTGTCCTTGCCCTGCCAACTGCGCAGATACAGCTGTTCCAGGTCCTCGATGGCCCGGTCCATGGTCTCGCCGGAGAACTGCAGGGGGAGCCGCAGCCCGCAGCTCGCGGCCGTACGGGCCGCGAACCGTGTCGGCGTCGCGTCCTGCGCCAGCTCGAGGCCGGCTCGTTGCCGGCCCTTGCCGTCCGGCTCGAGCCACGGAAGGGTGGCAAGGCTGCCGTCGCCGCGTCGCTGCACGACGACGACCTCCAAGCTGTCCCGGCTGTCGCGGACCTGGGCACGCCCGGTGGGGGAGTCGTCGGTGTCGCCCACGCCGGCGGCGACCCAGCCGAACAGCGGTCGCCCGGGTTTGCCGACGTCCCCCAGACGAAATACCGCGGCGCGCTGAGCCTGGTCGTCGCGGTGCTCCTCGAAGCGCTCGGCCGCCGCCTTCATCGCGTCCTGCCAGTTGTCCGGCCCGACCGGGTCATTCCCGTACGCGCTCTGTACGAGGGGGCTGATGTCCTCCGGGAGACGCACCGGCTGCCGCGGCCTGCCATCCAGGTGGGGGAGGAGTGCCGCCGCCGACCGCAGCAGGGCGTACCGTCCGTACACCGCCACGGACCCGCGTACCGGTGCGGGTACCTCCGTGTCCCAGGCAGCGCCCGTCACCAGACAACGCGCGGTACGCAAGCGCTTGGGGCGGTCCCGCTGCTCCTCACCGCGCTGGTGGCGGTGCAGGCGGCCCATGCGCTGCAGGAGCAGGTCGACTGGGCACAGGTCGCTGACCAGCAGGTCGAAGTCGACGTCGAGGGACTGTTCCGCGACCTGGCTGGCCACCACGATGTGCCGGCCCGCGGGCCGGTCGTCCGTCTTCTCCGGGGGCCCGAAGAGGCGGAGCAGTGCCTTGTCCTTTCCTGCCCGGTCGAGGTCGATGAAACGGGAGTGGGCCACCGTCACGTTCTCGGCACCGAACCTTTGGCGCAGTGCGTGAGCTGTTTCCAGTACCCGTGTGACGGTGTTCCGGATCACCAGGGCGCACCCGCCGTCGGTCAACTCTCCCTCCAGCCGGTCGGCGAGGACGTCCAGGCTGTCGGCCAGACGCTCGACCCGCACTTGCGTCGACCGGGCCGATGCCTGCGGGCGCCGGACCAGCGGAATGCCGCCCGGAGCCACGGCGGTCAGCAATGGATACGCGTCCGAATCAACCGCTTCTGCGGCAATGGCCGCCGCATCGGCACGGCCGGAGTACGCCGCCACGAGCTCCCGCCGACGTGAGGCCGGCAGAGTCGCGGACAGCACCACGACCGGAACCCGGTACGCGCCCAGCCAGGACAGCACTCGGTCGAGGTACACGCTCATGTAGGTGTCGTAGGCGTGCGCCTCGTCGATGACGACGACCTTCCCGGCCACGGCGAGGTGACGCAGCGCCAAGTGCCGGCTCTTCAGGCCGGCGAACAACAACTGGTCGATGGTGCCCGCGACGAACGACGCCAGCATGGCCTTCTTACGGCCGCGTAACCAGGCATGCGCCACGAGTTCCGCTCCCGCACGGCGCCGTTCGTCCAGTTTCTGCCGGGACGCGTGGGCCGCTTCGTCCACGTCGACGGCCGCGACGCCTCCCGTACCGGCCATCAGGCCGGCGAAGTCCTCGTTGAGGGCCGCCTTGGAGTGAGCCAGGTGCACCGAACGCCGCGAGCCCGCCACCCCCGGCACCCGCTCCAGCCAGTCGAGCAGGCGGGGGAACATCGCATTACCGGTGGCCATCGTCGGCAGGGCGAAGAAGACTCCGCCGGCCCGCGAGCGTGCGGCGAAGATCTCGGCTGCGGCGAGGGCCGCCTCCGTCTTCCCTTCGCCCATCGGCGCCTCGACGATCATCAGCCCGGGCGTCTCCAGCTCCCGCGCGAGTTCCAAGGCGGCTTCCTGGACGGGGCGTACCTCGGCTCCAGCGGGCAAGTCGAACCGGGAGGCGAACAGCTCCCCAGCGCCGCCCATCGGTTCCTCGGCCAGCCAGGGCTCCGGCAGGTCCAGTCCCTGCCAGGCCGCGGCAAGACGCTCATCGTCCTTACGGGACGCGCCGTCGGGAAAGTAGGGGAAGAGGTCCGGATTGCTGGCGATCCAGTCGGAGACGATGACCAGCGCGGTGAGCAGCACCTGCACTGGCTGCGGCAACCTGATCCTTTGCCATCCGCCCAGCAGTTCCGCCACGCCGAACTGCTCGGCACAGGCATCGAGCAGCTCGGTCTGCACCTGCCGCCAGACACGGCTGCTCGTGCCCGGGGTGCGCAGCAACTCCTCGTGCTCGTAGAGAGCCTTGATCTGCCCGTGCTCGGGAGGCACACCGTGATGCCCGCCCACGGCAACCGTGAGCTGTCCAGTCCGAGCGGGCGCCCAACCGTGCCGTTCCTCCAGCCATTCCTCCAGCAGCACCTGCCCGGCCAGACCGTGCGGCGCAACCCGTCGATCCGGGCCCAAAGCCCTCGCCGACCGCATCTCCAGCCCCTGCCCGCGCATCGCGTCGGCGAGCTGGTCGACCTGACACGCGAATGCCGGCGTGGCCTTGCCGATGTCGTGCACACCAGCGAGCCACACGGCAAGAGCACGCGCGTCCGACTCCCCTTGGGGCAACGCCCCGGCGATCAGCCGCCGCACCCCTACAGGCAACCACCGGTCCCACAACAGGCCCGCCACTGCGGCACTGTCTTCCATGTGCCGCCACAGAGGCAGCCACCCATCAGTCTTACAGTCATGTTTGGCCCAAACCGTCCTGGCCGACTCCCCAAGCCGACGCAGCAGGCAGGAACGGGCGTTCCCCCCATCACTCATGGGTGATTCATACAGGGAAAACCCGGCTCGCCCCACCAGAACCAGAAAAGAGACGAACGCACTGAGAGATGGCACTTCTCAGTCATACGATGATCGGCTATCTATGGATGCGTCTACGGAACCGACCCATCACCTTATGTCCTATTTGCCGGAATCTGTAAAAGTTGCTGAACCCACGCCTCTGTGGCCATAAACTTGCAGGTCAATCAGTCTGCTCCCCGCACCCGCGGGGATGGTCCCGCCACGAAATGATCTTGGAAGTGGACGAAATTCTGCTCCCCGCACCCGCGGGGATGGTCCCTCGGGCGGCATGTAGGGAGCGAGGACGATGTTCTGCTCCCCGCACCCGCGGGGATGGTCCCGTCGACGGTTTCTGGAGCTGGCGGGGCATCTTCTGCTCCCCGCACCCGCGGGGATGGTCCCTGGACCGGGATGTGCAGCAGGAACCCGAACGCCTGCCCCCCGCACCCGCGGGGATGGTCCCGGGTTCACGATCCGCGCGTACCGGTCCACGAACTGCTCCCCACACCCGCGGGGATGGTCCCGCGATCGGAAGGTGACCATGCCCAAGCCCACCCTGCTCCCCGCACCCGCGGGGATGGTCCCTCCGACGCGGTTCCGAGGCCACCGTCGGCAGGCTGCTCCCCGCACCCGCGGGGATGGTCCCCGGCGGGGCCTACCCATTGCGCAAGCTGACACCTGCTCCCCGCACCCGCGGGGATGGTCCCGGCACTGGCTTGACCAGTGGGCCCGCGGCCTCCTGCTCCCACACCCGCGGGGATGGTCCCGGGGAAGCCTCTCCCTGGGACATCGGCGACGCCTGCTCCCCGCACCCGCGGGGATGGTCCCGGCCAGCAGCGCGAAGTGCCGGGCGAGGACCCCTGCTCCCCGCACCCGCGGGGATGGTCCCAGCACCGGGATCACCGCGTGCATGGCGACACCTTGCTCCCCACACGTCGCGGGGATTTCCCTGCACGGCCCAACGGCGCCCCCGTCCGCGCGGATGGGAGCGCCGTCGAGGTCGCCTCAGTAGGCGAGTGTGATTCGGCTCTCCGGCTTGCTGATGACGTGGCCGGGCGCGGCCCCGGTCGCGGAGGGTGTGATGGTCATCTGCGGTACGGCCAGGCGGGCGGCGCCCCACGCGTCGATGTGGGCGATGAGATCGTGGGCCAGAGCCTCACCGCGAGGTCCGTATGCCGTCGCACCTAGCCGGAACGGGCGGTTCGGGGCGATGCCTTCGCGGGTCACGGTGAGGTAGGCGAGGGAGCCGCTTTCGACCAGGACGGGGCTGCGGCCCGGTGCAGCGGGCCTGGGGATCAGGTCCTGCTCCACGGCCTCCGGGGTGACTTCGAGTCGGCAGACGCGGTCGTCGCCAGCTGTGGCGCGCAGCCACACGCCGTCGAACGACTCCTCGCCGCCGATCCGCTGGGCGGACAGGAAGTGCCCGGCCGGTTCGTCAGCCGCCAGAGTGTCGGCGAGCGCGTCGGTGTCGACGACCTGGTCCTGGTCGTAGTGGACGCGGATCGTGTCGGCGGCGTTGAGGGGAGCCGTCTTCTCGCCTTTCTGCCCGATGATCGGAACGAAGCCGCACAGCTCCATGCCGTCGGAGACCAGCTCGTCCCCGCGACGACTCAGGGAGACCGATCGAGTCTGTCCGCGCCAGCGCAGCGGCAGGACGAGGCGTCCGCCGTCCACCAACTGGTCCCACCAGGTGGCCGGGATGTCCCAAACGCCCACCGTGGCGATGATCCGGTCGTACGGCGCGTTCTCGTGGACGCCGAGCAGGCCGTTGCGCTCGATCACCGTGACGCTCTCGTAGCCGGCAGCGTTGAGAGTGGACCGCGCATGCAGGGCGACGGCGGAGTCGATGTCGACCGTGGTGACATTGCGGCCGCCGGTGAGCTCGGCGAGAAGGGCGGCGTTGTACCCGGTACCGGCACCGACCTCGAGGACCTTGTCGCCGGGGCGGGCGCCGAGTTGGTCGAGCATCATCGCCACGACGGACGGCACCGATGCGCAGGACAGCGGGAGCGGCTTGCCGGGGTTGTCCTTGATGGTGACGGCCTGGTCCGTGTACGCGTTCTCAAGCTCGATGCCCGGCAGGAACGCGTCCCGGGGCACGGTTCGCATGGCGCGCTCCACGTCGGAGGGCACGGCGCGTTCGCTGATGATGTCGTCGACCAGTCGGTTGCGGAGTCGGTCGGCCGTGGGGGTCTGGCTCACAGTTGCTTCGCTTTCAGTTGAGGAGGAGACACGTCTCCCACCCCAGGTCGAGGGGGTGGGAGACGTTGAGGGTGTGGGCGGTCAGGAGGACGCCGGCGTTGCCGGTGAGCAGACCGGCGTCCTTGGGCCTCTCGTTGTGTGCCATGGCGGACTCGAGGCATGCGTGCAGTGTCGGCAGTGCGCCGGTGAGGTCGGGGAGCGCGGCGTCCGAGGCCATTCGGTCGGTGGCCAGGAGCAGTCCCGCCCATCCGTGGCAGACCGATGCGTCGGTGAGCTGGCAGGTTTGCCGCGAGTCGGTGACGGCCTGAAGCGCCGTAAGCTCCGCGAGTCGGCGGGCCGCGTCGTCGTGGAGGGCGAGTGCGGCCAGTTGCAGGGCGCGCGCGATGCCGGGGGTGCCGTAGCACCACGAAGGGCGGCTGGGTGCGGTTCCGGGTTCGGGGCCTTTCCGGTAGGCGTCCAGGGGCAGGAGTTCGGGCCAGCCGATGCTGTTGTTGTCGAAGGGCTGCGCCCATGCGGTGAGGTGAGCGATGCCCTTGGCCAAGGCGGCGTCCTGCCCCTCGACGGAATGGCCGGCGCGGCGGGCCAGGGCTAGGAGCGCGAGAGGGCCGGTGACACCGTGCGCGATCCCGAAGTTCGCGTGGCCGTGCTCGAACCGTCCGGTACCGATGGCATCGCGCGGGTCGGTCGCCGCCCACCAGCCAGGGACCTGGCAGCCGTCGACGGCGAGAGGTTCGGTCATCAGCCGCACCAGGTAGTGCAGGACGCGTTCGAGGACGCTGCCTCGCCCACGGTGGAGGAGGTACGCGCCGAGTCCGGTGAGACCACTGATCAGGTCGTACTCCCGAAGGCGTGGCGGGCGTCCGCTGTCCATGCGGCGGTGCGCGGTGTCCAGGCGGCCCGAGACGATCGCGACCGTCTCGGCGTCGAGTTCGGCGAGGGACCGCGCGTAGGCCGGGTGTTCCGCGATGTGCAGGACGTATGCGACCGCGGGCGCGCCTCGGTAGAGGTTCGCGTGGGGCGGGTGGGCGGTGACGGGAAGGGAGCTGAGCGCCTTCGCCGCGGCATGGGCCGCCGTCCAGTCGCCTTGCTCGCGGGCGATCACCATCTCGTACAGGGCGTTTCCGGCGAGGCCGCCGCCGAGGTCGTCGTGGTTCATGGGTTCTTCCTCATCACCAAGGACCGGCAGGCCTGCCGTGCCGCGTGGCGGGAGGCGGCCTCACTGTCGCGGTCGGGCCCGATCAGCCGGTTGTGGTGCATGTGGAGCAGGGACTCGAGGGTCTGTCCCGGACGGCTCGTGTCGGTCTGCGACCGGTAGGCCCCCAGCGCGGCCCGCCGCTGGGAGACCGCCCGGGCGAGGCGCGGCGTCGCGTGCAGAAGCGGGTGGTTCTTCACCTGGTCGATGGTCTGCCGCGTGACGTCGAGGTCGGCCGTGCCACACGCCGGAGTCCGTACCGGAGTCCGCGCCATCCAGGCCCTGCCCTCGTCGGTGCCGAGGAACCCCTCCGCCATGTCGACCATGTTCAGGGCGCAGACTGATGCCCTCTCCAGGTCGGGCACGTCGGTGAGAGCGTAACGAGCCACGAGGCTGTCAGCGACGAACACGTCCTCGGCCGCGTCCATGGCGGCCCCGGTGCCGTAGCGGCCGGTCTCGGGCCGGTAGCCGTCGAGGACGAGTTGAGAGGCGAGCCGGTCTTCGGTCAGACGCTTCGTCCAGTCGGACAGGGCGCGCAGGCGCAGGGCGGCCTCGCGGCCGTCCGGCCCGCCGCTGGGCACACGGATCCGGAGATGGTCGGTCTCCTGCAGGGACCGGTACCGCACGAACCACACCTGGGAAGTTCCGAGTGCATCGAGCAAGCGGGGCAGCCACAGCGTCAGGATCTGGTCCATGGCGGTGGGGTGGGTGAACACCTTTGCTTGAGTCCATTGCTGCCCGGTATCTCCGGGGTGCGCCAGGTCCCGGTTCGTCACCACGGGGGCGTGGGTCAGGTCCGGGTGTGGCACCTGCGGGCGGGTGGTGGCCAGCGGGACGGTGAACTCGTGGGCGTGGCCCAACCAGCCGAGTTCTTCGTCGTTCACGGCCTCGGCAAGCACCGCGTGCTCGGAGCGGCGAAGGTGCTGGTGGATGAGACGTGCGTGGAGGGGATCGGTCCGGTCCACGATCACGCCGCGGTCGTCGTCCAGCAGTTGCACCCGGGCGGGGCATCGCCAGGTGACTGCCCACTCGCCCAGTGCCTTGTGCCAGGTCGGCCCGAACGGACCGGTCGGCAGGTCCACGGCGGACAGTTTCCACCGTGCCGGAGTCAACACGGTGCGGCGATGGCGGACACGCGGCAGATAGGGGAGCACGGAAGCGACCGGGCCCCAGTCGAACGCGGTCCAGGCCGTCGCGAAGCCACGCCCCACTTGGGCCAGGAACCGGACCAGCGGAGGGGCCTGTTTCTCCAGAGCGAGGGGGTGAAGGACGTGCGGCTCGACGATGAGCCGCCGGGACATGCTGACCAGGTGCAGCTGCTCGCCGGTGGAGAACACGGCGAGGTCGTCAAGGCCGATGATGCCGTCCGCCGCCGCCCCGGTCTCGCCCACGGGGATCACGTAGGGCAGCAGGGCGGGGATACGGGAGACGTTCTGGGCGTGCGGAAAGCCTGGCACGAAGGAGAGCTGTGCGGGCAAGGCTCCTTGGGTCATGGTGGGCAGTGTCCGGTAAAGGTCCGACAGCCGGTGTCCCAGCATGGAGGCGAAGCGGCCGGACAGGACGCCGGCCGCCCACGCCGGTCGCAGGTCGAGCGTGAAGTCTCCGTCGCCCACGGCCTTCCTGCTGGCGGCGCGGACCCTGAAACCGACTTCCACGTGCGGCGCCGTCGGCCTCTCCGGATCGCTGCCGGAGAGAGCGTCGATGTCCTGCTCCGTGAGGACGATCTCGCTGTCCCCGGTCATGGCCGCCCGCATGGCACGTGCCGCGAGTTGCTCGTCGCGCGGCAACACCCTGGGCGGCGCCTCGCTCCATACGGACATCGGGTAGTCGGCGGGCAGCCCGACGCCCGCGGCCAGGTCGGCGGCGTCACGGACCGGGACCAGGACACCGGCGCCGTAACGCTCCCAGAAATGAGTCTGGTAGGCGGCCCATGCAGGCGATTCCCCCTTGGCACGGGTCAGGCGCAGGAGTGCGTGCGCGGCGCGTTCCACTTCGGCCAGGACCTGGCGAGGCACGGTGACTTGTGCATCGACGCACAGGTCCAGGCTGATCCTGCTTCGGCAGTCCGCCGACTGGATCTCCCGCATTCCCTTGTCGGCCGTGGCACGCAGTGAGGGGGCCACCTCCGGTTCAGCCCGATTGTGCAGGGCGAGGGCCCGTCCCGTTTCCTCAAGGCGGTCGATGATCTGGACCGTGTCCGGCTCGAGCGTGCCCATGTGCGGCCGCAGGGTGCACACGATGTGCCGGGCGGGGTCCTGGTCCGTCATGGGAGCGGTGAGATCACTGGTCAGATACCCGTCCTCAAGAGCCTGCCCGGTCAGGCGGATGGCCTGCTCGGGTGTGCCGCCCGCCTCCGTCAGCGCCTCGACGAGACGGCGGCCCGTGGCGGGTGCGGCCGCCGCACTCAGCAGGACGGCCAGGGGACGAGTCACCGGTGCACTCGCCAGGCGTCCGCCCGGCCGAGGAGCACAGATGGCGTTGCCTCGCCGGAACGACAAGGTGTTGATCTGGATGGTCAGATGCCGAAGCACATCGGCACGACGCTGCAGCGTACGGCGTACGTGATCCACCCACAGCGTGTCGGGGCGCGCCGAGGCTCGGTGACGGGTACCAAGGTTCGCGGACACCGGCCCGACGTCGGCGAGTGCCACACCGGCGAAGAGACCGAAGGGCGTCGCTCGGGCCGATGCCCGCAGAAGGTAGCTGGTGACGGACAGGGTCGCGCTGCGGACCCGCTTCTGCGGGACTTCGTCGCCGTTCAAGATCCTCTCGACGAAGCCGACCAGCCGCGGAGACGCCGCGCGCAGCGGAACGACAAAAGCCTCGTCGGACCACACATGTGTGAGCCAGGCGCGGCAACTGTCGAGCGATTCGACGTCGGGCCAGTCGTCCGGGCGGGCCTGTAGCGGAAGAACGGCGGCACGCAGAACCAGGACGTCACCGTGTCTACGGAAGGCAGGATGTGTCGTCATTAGCGATTCCTCCTCATCAGCGATTCCTTGGTGGGTGATACGCCGGCGCGGTGGTGCGGGTGCGGGAGGGCACGCCCACACCACCGCAACGGACCTGCGCGTCAGCTGGACGCGCAGGACGAGGCGCAGGTCTTGGCGCAGCCGTCACCGGTGCCACAGGCCTCGACGATGGGAGTAGGAGCCCGGGTGACGGTGGTCTTCAGCTCCCACTCTTCGACGGGCATGGACATGGGCTCGGCGAAAGCTGCGGTCGGCTGTGGCGGCTGGTAGGTGGGGATCGACACGGATGGCTCCTTGGTAGTCGGTCCGCCCTGGACGGGCGGGGGGTCTCAGGACCCCAGGTGCGGGCTGCCGTGCCGTGAGGGTGCAGCCTGCAACTGAGGCACTGCTTGTCACCGGAGCGTGGCGCCGGGCCTTCCGTACTGCCCTGCGCCGTCCGGGTTGCCGGGCAGCGAGCGGGGTGGTGCTGAACAGAGCGGACCGTGCTCCGGCCCATAGACCGCCGCCATCACTGCCGCTGCCCGGCGGGTACGTGAAGGCTGCACCAGGTCGCCGCGCCGTCCTCGCTGGTACCCCAGGTGCCGCCGCTCTGTGCGGCCAGGATCGCGATGAGTCCCAGCCCACGCCCTGTCTCGGCCTCGTCGTCGACCTTTCTGCGCTCCGCTCGACCCGGCATGCCGTCGATGACAGTGATGCGGAGGCATCCGCCACGGACGGTCAGGTTCAACGTGATCTCGGCCGCCCCGCTGTGCAGCAAGGCGTTCGTCAGCAGTTCGGAGGAAATGAGCAGGACGTCGTCGATCAGCGCGTCCAACCCGTGGTGCTTGAGCCTGGCGGCAGCGATCCGGCGGAGGACGCCCACCCGCGCTGCATCTTGTGGGCGGGGCATGTCGTCACGGCGACGAGGGGCCACTACGATCCGCTCGTTCATCACTTCCCCGTCGACAAGCGGGGCTGTGCGCTGCGCCCGTACCGCTGTATTCGCCGCGGCAGGCCTGGGGGACATGGGAAAACTCCTTGATCTATGAGTGCGCACGTCCGGCCCTTGCAGCGAGAGTCGCGGATGTACGGAGCCGTGAAGAACAGTTGAAGTCAGTGGGGGAGGGTGGCAGGCACGGTCGTGAAGGCCGGGCGTGGGTTCGAAGCCTGGGGCAGGGGTGTGGGGCTGCGTGAGTCCGTAGAAGGACAGGCGCTCGCTGTCGTCGAGCCAGGTGGCCGGAGGACGGTCCCCCCACTCGACGGCGTACGACGAGCGCGGTGTGCACTGCCACACGATGCGCGCGCCGGAGAAACCGCTGATGGGTGCCAGGACGTCACGAACGGCCAGCGCCACGACGAGGCTGTCGGCACCGAACCAGCCGCCGCGCCTGGCCCCGCCCACCGGCACGGCGAGGAAGGGCATGCGGAACACGCGGACGGCGATGCTCCGCGACAGGAGCCCAGCATCCACCCGGGCCCGGAAGTACTCGAAGTCGTACGCCTCGGCCGGGGGCATGACGACGATGTCGGGCTCCCCCGGTCGTGCCAGAACGGTCAACGCGTCGCCTCCTCTTCGTCGGGTTCGTCAGGTTCGCCGGACAGCAACAGCTCCAGCAGGTCCTGCGCAGCCAGAGCGAGCCGGCGAAGGAGACCGATCCTTTTCATGCCGTCCGAACGCGCCGGTGACCCGAGGGCGTCTTTTGCCCTCGTGATGAGCCGCGCCCTGACGTCCGGTTCGCCGGACTGCCTTTCGGTCACGAGGTCGATCAGGGTCGCAAGGTGACCCCGTACGTCATCGGTTCCGCAGAAGCGCTCGACGAGGGCCGGGATGTCGTCCTCGGCCGGGTCGGCTCCGTCACCGAAGACCGCTGCCACGTCATCGAACGCCCGGTCGATCGGAAGGTCGGCCCGGAGCATGACGACGATGCGTTCGAGGTCCTCCGTGTGCCGTGTCCAGGACGGAACAGGTGGAACGGGCGTGACGAGCCACACGGGCGGGGGAGTGGGGCGGGCTTTCGCGGCAGTCGCGACAGGCGCCATGGAACGGTTCCCTTCGAGGCGGTTGGCAGTGGCGGAGGGACAGACGGCGAATGGGCGGCAGAGTCCCGGGCGTTGGTGGGCGTGTTCTGTTGATCGACAGGCGGCGGATCGCCAGCAGTACGTCGGACCGCTTGCTTGGTCGAGACCGGGCCTGTGCGGCCCGTCCTGCTGCCCAACAGCGAGTGCCGGTGAGGGGCTGATGCGCTCGGCGAGCATCGTGGTCGCTCCCTCCCTCCCTCGCCCCTCTGTGCTGGGTCGGGCACTCTCGGTGAAAGCTGGTGTTCATCGTTCACCCGGTGCACATGGCTCCGCCATGGCTTGGACCGTGGCTCCCGCGGCTCTTACGGGTGACACCCCCTGGCCTCGGGATAGCTTTGAAGTGACTTCCGCATGAGGCGTCTTGCCGCCGGACGGAAGGCCGGGGTCTCCTTCGAGGGAAGGGATCCATCCGCAGGCCGTGCTGCGCGGCTCCGCAGACTTGGGGGCGGGATGAGAAGCGAACCGAGGACACTGCTCGCCAAGCTGTGCGACCGGGGCAAGCTCACCTACCGCCGGTTCGACAAGAAGTTCAACGAGACCGGCGTTCGCCTCTTCGGTAACAGCCCCAACAACCCGACGTGTGGAGAGACGCAGTTCCGGCGTTGGACCGGCGGCAAACTCACCGGGTTACCGGGGCCGGAGACCTGCCACGTCCTGGAAGCCATGTGGCCCGGCTACACGGCAGCACAACTGTTTGCGCCGCCACCGGCGGACGATCCCCAGGTGTCCGTGTTCGACCTGGAAGAGCGAGTGCAAATGACCGCACGTGAAGCCCACGACGGCGCCGGCGCGACCGCCGCGGCGTCCATCTCCGACAACACCATCGACGAACTCCGCGACCAAGTGGTCAGTCTCGCTCGGCGCTATCACGGCCTGCCGGCCGCAGGTGCCTACGAAACTGCCGACAACCTGCGCCGGGAGATCGAGCGGCACCGGGACCGCACGCAGGTTCCGTTCCAGCAGCAGACCCTGATGATCCTCAACGGGCAGACGGCCGCACTTCTTGCGGTCGCAGCGTTCGACCTGGGCTACTTCCCCAGCGCCCGTACCCTGGCCCGCACCGCGGCTGTCTACGGGGAGAGCACGCGCTTCGCACCCTTGCAGGCCTACGCCGACGGAACCCTGGCCTACATCGCTTACCACTCGTGTGAGTCGAACGAGGCCCTGTCGAAGGCTCGGCGAGCACTTTCGTACGGCGGTCTCGGCGCCGTTGCGCAGCGGCGCCTGCACGCCATCGCTGCTCGCGCGTACGCCCACCTCGGCGACATCGCGTCAGCACGCCGCACGATCCGGCTCTCTCAGGACCGCGGTGACGCTCGCGACGAGTTGCACGATGAGGTGGGAGGCGAGTTCGGTTTCTCCGAGGAGCGGCTGGCCATGTCCAACAGCACGACGGCGTTGCTCATGGGCGACGCGGAGCAGGCAGAGACCGAGGCCGGCCGCGCCATCGCCCTCCTCGGGCAACGGGCGCAGGACGAGCAGTCGACCCACGTCCTGGCGGGAGCGGCAGCCGACCTGGCGTACGCCCGCCTCCTGTCCGACAACGTGGAGGGCGCGGCCGAGGCGCTGACACCACTCTGGGAAGTGCCGGCCGAGCGGCGCAAAACGGGGGTGGTCGTCCGGACGGCCAGGATCGGCAGGCACCTGGCGCGACCGCGCTACCACGGCTCACCACTCCCGTCGCAGTTGCGTGAGCAGGTCGAGGAGTTCACCCGTGTCTCCCCGCCATACCGACTCGGTCCGTCCGCGGCACTGCTGTCGATCGGGCCCTGATTACAGGGATTGCGGCAAGAGGCACGGAGAGCACAAGGGTCCCGACTACAAGGGCCGGACCACGGGGCTCACAGCGAGGCGAGAATCCGCGCTTCCTTCTCCGCCGCGATCCCATGCTCCGCCCGCCGCGGGTGGTCCACGGGGCGCCCGTCTTCCGACCACCACTTCCAGGTGTCCCGCACGGTGTCGGCGATCGGCCGACAGCGCAGGCCCGCCTTGACCGCACGCCGGGCGTCGACCGACCAGACACCGGCATGGGTGCGCCACAGGGGCACCTCGGTCCACTGTTTCACGCTGTGCTCCGTCAGTACGGCAGGGTCCACCCAGACCGGCGTTCCGTCGCTCCTCGTGACCCGCGAGCACTCGGTGAGGAAGCTGGAGAACGAAATTCCGTCGGGATGAGTCACGTTGAAGGCACCGCGGTCGGTGCTCGCGGCCTGGTGCACTGCGAAGGCGGCGACGTCCCGGACGTCCACCGGCTGGATCTGCTGCTCCGCAGGCGCAGGCGCGAGCATGCGGCCACCGCGCTTCGTACGCTCCAGCCACCAGGGCAATCGGCCCACATATTCGCCGGGGCCCAGAATGACCCCCGGCCTGAGGAAAACCCCTTCGTCGCCGAAGGCCTCGGCCACGGCTCGCTCTCCGCCGGCCTTCTGGAAGCCGTACTTCGTGGGGCTGCCGTCCTCACCGGTGTAGCCGAACGATCCGTCGGCGTCGGCCGGGCACCGAAGTAGGGCGGAGTCCTCTGTCAACGGCTCGTGCGGCCAGCCTTCGTAAACGGAGACGGTGGACAGGTGCACCCAACGGCGCGCATGGCCGGCCAGCGTCGTGGTGGCCAGGAGTACGTCACGGGGCGGCAGCTCCGAGCTCGACGTGTCGACGACGGCGTCCCAAGGGCCGTGCTGGGTGAGCTTTCGCAGGTCTGCCCGTTCTGTGCGGTCACCGTGTACCGCCTCCACACCGGGTACGTCCACCCCGGACCGACCGCGGTTGAAGGTGGTGACGTCCCACCCCTTGGCCAACGCCGTCTCGGCAATCGCCTTACCCAGAAACCACGTTCCGCCCATGACGAGAATCCTCATGCTCCGATCCTGCCCTGCCCGAGGAGCGGACGACAGGGCGGCTGTGCCGTCGGCAGGCGCCGCGAATACGAGGGGCTGCAGGCCAGAGGTGGCTGCGATGCGGGGGAGGGGGTGGCCTTTGCACCCTGATCGACATCGGCACAGCACTGCGAGCCAGTTGGGATTTGAGGACATGCGACGTGCCGCCCTTGAGTACCTGGGACATTTCCGGCCGCAACCTCACAGGCGACGAGGGCTACTTCGGCGCTGCCGCTGGTGGGAGAGCACCCTGCTGCGTGAGCGCGGCGTGGAGTACTTTGGTCTGCTTCCGGAGCCTGCGTAGGAGAGGGGTGAGGGCGGTCAGCGCCTCCAGAACTTGGATGACCCGCCAGTCTTCGTGGCACCCATGAATTCGCGTCGCTCTATATCCGATTTGCCGGGATCTGCAAAGGTCGCTGAAAACACGTCTCAGCAACCATAAACTCCCAGGTCAATCAGTCTGCTCCCCGCACCCGCGGGGATGGTCCCGTCGAGTTCGACCAGGTCACCGTGACGGGTGACCTGCTCCCCGCACCCGCGGGGATGGTCCCGACCACCGCAGCGAACGCAACAGCGGTCAGCGCTGCTCCCCGCACCCGCGGGGATGGTCCCTCCCGCACCGCCACGGCGGCGGCGTGCAGGAACTGCTCCCCGCACCCGCGGGGATGGTCCCAGGGTGGATCGGTGGGCGCGGACGATGTCCCCCTGCTCCCCGCACCCGCGGGGATGGTCCCTGGTTGAGGATCTGCGAGGCGTACCGGTCCAGCTGCTCCCCGCACCCGCGGGGATGGTCCCCAGGCAAGCAGGTACGGCATCCCGGGGCAGCCCTGCTCCCCGCACCCGCGGGGATGGTCCCGAGGGAACCACCCCGCTCAGCCCGGACGTACGCTGCTCCCCGCACCCGCGGGGATGGTCCCCCCCAGGGGCCCGCAGTCGTTGACCGGCCATGCTGCTCCCCGCACCCGCGGGGATGGTCCCAGCTCCAGGAGGAGGACCAGGGTGGGTGCGGCCTGCTCCCCGCACCCGCGGGGATGGTCCCTGTGCGGGCGTTGCCACGTCGGCGTCGCGGTCCTGCTCCCCGCACCCGCGGGGATGGTCCCTACGTCAACAACTACCTGCAAGGACGGTCGCACTGCTCCCCGCACCCGCGGGGATGGTCCCCCGACCCGGCCGCCTACCAGCATGCGATGAACCTGCTCCCCGTACCCGCGGGGATGGTCCCAGGACCCGGCCGAACCGCTTCTCTGCCTCCTTCTGCTCCCCGCACCCGCGGGGATGGTCCCCCCAAGCAGCACCGTCAGGCGGCCATTGCGCGCTGCTCCCCGCACCCGCGGGGATGGTCCCCCGCCGTTCACCCGTGGCACCGACATGACCCACTGCTCCCCGCACCCGCGGGGATGGTCCCCTCGAGAACCCCAGCCCCCAGGCCGCCAAGTGCTGCTCCCCGCACCCGCGGGGATGGTCCCGACGTCCGCACCCTGCTGACCCGCGAGGCCACATGGTCCCCGCATCCGCGGGGATGGTCCCCCTGAGCACACGAAGCCGGATCCGGACCCGGACTGCTCCCCGCACCCGCGGGAAAGGCCCCATCGCCGACCTCAAGCGCATTCGCAGGGGGACGAATCCACCGTGTGCCTTCGGCTCCGTGATGGGAGGAGCTGCGCGAGGGGGCACGACGTACTACGGCGACCGCAACGTTGTCGCCGTCGCCAGCAGGACCGCGCTCAGCGTCGGCAGCAACAGCCACAGGCTGACCGTCTCCACCAGCGCCGCCCCCGCGGCCAGGCCGAGGACGTTCGGGGCGAAGACCAGGGAGTTGGCCGTCGCCGAGACCCGGCCCAGCAGGGGACCCGGCGCCTCGTGCTGGACGGCGGTCAGGGCGGCGATCAGCACCGTGGGCAGGCCCACGCCGACCGCCGCGCTCGAGGTCAGGGTCACCGCGTCGGACGGGACCGCCCGCACCGCCACCGCCACCGCGAACAGCGCGATCCCGGCCGCCCCGAACCGCCGTGCGCCCAGGCGGCGCAGGGCGGGGCCGGACAGGACCCCGACCGCCACCGAGCCGGCGCCCTGGACGGCGTACAGCACACCGGCGTAGGCGGGGGAGCGGTCCAGGGCGTCGACGACGGCGTACAGGGTGGCGCCGCCGACGCCCGCGCACAGCATCGTCACCCCGCCCGCGAGGACCAGCGGGCGCAGCCCCGGATGCCCCCACAGGTACCGGGCGCCCTCGGCCGTCTGCCGCCGCCAGTTCACCGTGGGGCGCCCCGGTGGCGCGTCCCGCACCCGCAGGGCCGCGTACAGCCCCGTGGCCAGCACGAACGTCAGCGCGTCCAGTGCCGCCACGCTCGGCCCGCCGTACGCCGCGTAGAGTCCCGCACCGGCGAGGGGTGCGACCAGCTTCATGCCCTCGTTGGCGGTCATGCGCAGCCCGTTGAAGTCGCCGAGCAGGCCGGGATCGACGGCGGCGGCCACGAGGGCCGACTCGGCCGCGTCCTGGACGACACCGGCCACGCCGTACAGGAACAGCACCGCGAACAGCAGCCACAGGGCGCCCGGCGAGTCGACCGCGAAGAGGCTGAGCAGGAGGCCGGCCGGCAGCAGGTTCGCGACGATCAGCAGCGGCTTGCGGCGGACCCGGTCGGCGATCGTGCCGAGCGCGGGTCCGGCCAGGGTGGGCGTCCAGAGCGCGAGCAGGCACAGGGCCGCCAGACCGTCCGAGCCGGTGAGGTCCTTCACCCACACGCCCGCCGCCAGGCCGAGCGCCGAGCTGCCGAAACCGGACACCACCACCCCGGCGAGATACAGACCGGCGTTGCGGTCGCGCAGGACGCGGGTCAGGGGCCAGGGGCTCCGCCGCGGCTCGGCCGGGTCCGTGGTTCTTGTCGTCATGCCTGGTCATCGTGGGGCTAAGGCGCGACGGCCGGCATCGGGCAGGTGCCCCAGGACGCGAGCTTGGAGGCCGATGAGTTTCGCGGTCGTGATCGGTCTACCTCCCGACAGAGCGAGCGCACGTTCCCGGGAGACACGGATGACACACGAGACCGCCACCGACACCCTCGACCTCGGGCCGCAGGCCCGGATCCTCGCCCGCCTCGCCGACGGCGTGCGCGACGTCCGGCTCGCGGACCCGACGCCCTGCCCCGACCTCGCCGTGCGCAACCTGCTCGGGCACCTGACCGGCCTCGCCGTCGCCTTCCGCGACGCCGCGCGCAAGGACCTGGGACCCACCACGGACACCAGCCCCGAGGCATCCGTGCCGGACATCGGGCCCGGCTGGCGCGACGAGCTTGCGAAGGTCCTCGCCGAACTCGCCGACGCGTGGCGCACGCCCGAGGCCTGGACCGGCATGACCCGGGCCGGCGGCATCGACCTGCCCGGCGAGGTCGCGGGCGCCGTCGTCGCCGACGAACTGGTGATCCACGGCTGGGACCTGGCCCGCGCGACCGGCCAGGAGTACGCCCCCGACGCGGCCGCGCTGCGGGCGGCGTACGGGCTGCTCGCCGCCGCCGCGGAGGAGTCCGACCGGGACCAGGGCATCTTCGGGCCCGTCGTCGCCGTGCCCGCCGACGCGCCGCTGCTGGAGCGCGCGGTGGGGCTGAGCGGGCGGGACCCGGGCTGGAGCCGCACCGCCTGAGCAAGGCGGCACCCGAACAACTTCCTTTGTCAGAACCATTGACGCCGTCGCGCGCCCCTCTTACCTTCAACGCGTCGTACTCCGTACGTCATATATGAGACGCGATACGCGAGATCTGATGTCCGAGCTCCGTTCCGGCACCGGTGCGGAGACCGGACGTCCGAGGTCCGCGGATCCGACGCGAGATTCCGAGAGGCGCGCATGACCTCTGTGCCCACGCCGATCCCCTCCCGCACGCAGTACGTGCTCGAGGAGATCAAACGCCGCATCCTCACCGGCCGGCTGACGCCCGGCCAGGCCCTGGTCGAGACCGACCTCGCCGCACAGTTCGGGGTGTCCAAGACACCGGTGCGCGAGGCGCTCAAGACCCTGGCCGGCACCGGACTGGTCGTGATGAGCCAGTACAAGGGCGTCACCGTACGCATGGTGGACGCGGACATGGCGCGCGAGGTCTACGACGTCCGACTGCTCCTCGAGCCCGAGGCACTCAGGCGCGCCGTGCGCCGCGGTGCCTCCCTGGACGCCGCCCAGGACGCGCTGACCCGCGCCGACGGGGCCACGGACACCGCCGAACGGTCGCTGGCCAACCGCGAGTTCCACCGCGCCCTGTACGTGCCGTGCGGCAACCCGCTGCTCGGCCGGATGCTCGACGAGGTCCGCGACCAGGCGGCCCTCGTCTCCGCGGTCGCCTGGGCCGCCGACCCCTCCTGGGAACGGGAGGCCGGCGAGCACCAGGAGATCCTGCGCCTCGCCCTCGCCGGTGACGCGGACGGCGCCGCCCGCGCCCTCCACGCGCACATCGCGTCGTTCGTCGAGCGGGCCTTCCCCGAAGCGGGGACCGCGGCCCAGGAAGAGGACGGTCAGGCATGACAGCGACGTTCGAGACCCAGCGGGCGGCCCTGGCCGACGTGGTGGCGATCCCGGTGACCCCGTTCGCCGAGGACGGCACCGTCGACCCCGCCACCTACCGGGCCCTGCTGCGTCGTCTCCTCGACGGTGGCATCACGACCCTCACCCCCAACGGCAACACCGGCGAGTTCTACGCCCTCGACCCGGCCGAGCGCCGCCTCGTCACCGAGCTGACCTTCGAGGAGGCCGGCGAGCGCGCCGCGATCCTGGTCGGCGTCGGCCACGACGTGCCCACCGCCGTCGCCTCCGCCCGGCACGCCCGCGACCTGGGCGCCTCCATGGTGATGGTCCACCAGCCCGTCCACCCCTACGTCTCCCAGGGCGGCTGGGTCGACTACCACCGCGCCATCGCCGAGGCCGTGCCGGAGCTGGGCGTGGTGCCCTACATCCGCAACCCCCAGCTCACCGGCGCCCGCCTCGCCGACCTCGCCGACGCCTGCCCCAACGTCGTCGGCGTGAAGTACGCCGTGCCGGACGCCTCGAAGTTCGCCGCGTTCGCCCGCGACGCCGGCCTCGACCGCTTCGTCTGGGTCGCGGGGCTCGCCGAGCCGTACGCCCCCTCGTACTTCAGCGCGGGCGCCACCGGCTTCACCTCGGGACTGGTGAACGTCGCCCCGGCCGTCTCGCTGAACATGATCGAAGCGCTTCGCTCCGGCGACTACCCGGCCGCCATGAAGGTCTGGGAGCAGATCCGCCGCTTCGAGGAACTGCGCGCCGCCAACGGCTCCGCCAACAACGTCACCGTGGTCAAGGAGGCCCTCGCCTCGCTGGGCCTGTGCCGCCGGGAGGTCCGCCCGCCGAGCAAGCCGCTGCCCGAGAGCGAGCGCGCCGAGGTCGCCGCCATCGTCGCGGGGTGGTCCATATGACCGCCAGGAAGTCCCCGGAGGAGCTCCGCAGCCACCAGTGGTACGGCACGGACGGCCTGCGCTCCTTCAGCCACCGCGCCCGCACCCGCCAGCTCGGCTACCTGCCCGAGGAGCACCTCGGCAAGCCCGTCATCGCCATCCTCAACACCTGGTCCGACATCAACCCCTGCCACGTCCACCTGCGCGACCGCGCCCAGGCGGTCAAGCGGGGAGTGTGGCAGGCGGGCGGGTTCCCGCTGGAGTTCCCGGTCTCCACGCTCAGCGAGACCTTCCAGAAGCCGACCCCCATGCTCTACCGCAACCTCCTCGCCATGGAGACCGAGGAGCTGCTGCGCTCCTACCCGGTCGACGGCGCCGTGCTGATGGGCGGCTGCGACAAGTCCACGCCCGCCCTGCTCATGGGCGCCGCCAGCGTCGACCTGCCCGCGGTCTTCGTGCCCGCCGGGCCCATGCTCCCCGGACACTGGCGCGGCGAGACCCTCGGCTCCGGCACCGACATGTGGAAGTACTGGGACGACAAGCGGGCCGGCCTCATCGGCGACTACGAGATGCAGGAACTGGAGAGCGGCCTGGCCCGCTCGCCCGGCCACTGCATGACGATGGGCACCGCCTCCACGCTGACCGCCGCCGCCGAGGCCCTCGGCGTCACGGTCCCCGGGGCGTCCAGCATCCCGGCCGTCGACTCCGGGCACGACCGGATGGCCGCCGCCGCCGGACTGCGCATCGTCGAACTGGTGCACCGGGACCGGAAGCTGAGCGACATCCTCACCGCCGACGCCTTCGAGGACGCCGTCACCACCGTGCTCGGCCTCGGCGGCTCCACCAACGCCGTGATCCACCTGATCGCCATGGCGGGCCGGGCCGGAGTCACCCTCACCCTGGACGACTTCGACCGGATCGCCCGCACCGTCCCGGTGCTCGCCAACGTCCGCCCCGGCGGACAGACCTACCTGATGGAGGACTTCCACTTCGCCGGCGGCCTGCCCGGCTTCCTCTCCCGCATCACCGACCTGCTCCACCTCGACCGGCCCACCGTCTCCCACGACACCCTGCGCGAGCAGCTCGACGGCGCCCTCGTCCACCACGACGACGTCATCAGGACCCGCGACAACCCGGTCGCGGGCGAGGGCGGGGTCGCCGTACTGCGCGGCAATCTCTGCCCGGACGGCGCCGTCATCAAGCACATCGCCGCCGAGCCGCACCTGCTCAAGCACACCGGTCCCGCCGTCGTCTTCGACGACTACCGGACCATGCAGCGCACCATCAACGACCCGGAGCTGGGCATCACCGCCGACAGCGTGCTCGTGCTGCGGAACGCCGGGCCCAAGGGCGGCCCGGGCATGCCCGAGTACGGCATGCTGCCCATCCCCGACCACCTGCTCAAGCAGGGCGTGCGGGACATGGTCCGGATCTCCGACGCCCGGATGAGCGGCACCAGCTACGGCGCGTGCGTGCTGCACGTGGCCCCCGAGTCGTACGTCGGCGGACCGCTCGCCCACGTCCGGACCGGCGACCCGATCACCCTCGACGTCGAGGCCCGCACCCTGCACCTGGGCGTGGACGACGAGGAACTGGAGCGCCGCAGGGCCGCCTGGACCCCGCCGCCCGCCCGCTACGAGCGCGGCTACGGCGCGCTCTACAACGAACAGATCACCCAGGCCGACACCGGCTGCGACTTCGAGTTCCTGGCCCGCCCGGGCAAGGTGCGGGACCCCTACGCGGGCTGAGCCCGCCGAACGGCGGGACCCGGCACACCCCTACCCGTCGAGAAAGCGCTTCCCATCAGCTCCGCCAAGCCCCGCACGACGTACCAGAGATGACGTACCAGAACGGAGAACTGTCATGGCCCAAGCCGCAGCCGTGGCGAAACCGCCCGCGCCACCCCGGCGGCGCCGTGCCTCGGCCACGCCGCGCAGGCTCCCCTACCTGCTGATCGGACCGGCCGCCCTGCTGATGCTGGGCTTCATCGCCTACCCGGTCATCAGCGTCTTCTACTACAGCCTCCAGGAGTACAACCCCACCAAGCCGTGGCGGAACGGCTTCGCGGGCTTCGACAACTTCGTCAAGATCTTCACCGACGACCCGGTGTTCTGGGACACCCTGGTCTTCAGCGCCAAGTGGGTCTTCGTCGAGGTCGGACTGCAACTGCTCTTCGGCCTGGCGCTGGCGCTCATCGTCAACCAGACCTTCGTGGGCCGGGGCATCGGCCGGGCGCTGGTGTTCTCGCCGTGGGCCGTCTCCGGCGTGCTGACCTCCGCGATCTGGGTGCTGCTCTACAACTCCCAGACCGGCGTGACCCGTTACCTCGCCGACATGGGCATCGGCTCGTACGGCACCAGCTGGCTCTCCGACACCTCGACCGTGTTCTCCGCGGCGGTGGTCGCCGACCTCTGGCGCGGCGTGCCCTTCTTCGCGATCCTCATCCTCGCCGACCTCCAGTCCGTCTCGAAGGACCTGTACGAGGCCGCCGAGGTCGACGGGGCCAGCCGGATCAAGCAGTTCTGGCACATCACGCTGCCGCACCTGAAGGACGCCATCATCCTGTCCACGCTGCTGCGCGCGGTGTGGGAGTTCAACAACGTCGACCTGCTCTACACCCTGACCGGCGGCGGACCCGCGGGCGAGACCACGACACTGCCCCTGTACATCGCCAACACCAGCGTCGACGCCCACGACTTCGGCTACGCGTCGGCCCTCACCACGGTCGCGTTCGTGATCCTGCTCTTCTGCTCGATCGTCTACCTGCGGCTGAGCAAGTTCGGAGGCGAGAACAAGTGATCACCAAAGAGGCCCCCGCGGCCGCCCCCGCCCCCACGCCGGCCGTCCCCGAAGCGCCGCGGCCCGGCAGGAAGCGCCCGGCCTGGGACGAGGTGCCCCGCTGGCAGATCTATCTGCCCCTCGGCATCTACCTGGTCTTCACACTGATCCCGTTCTACTGGATCCTGCTCTTCGCGCTGCGCCCGACCGGGTCGACCTCGCTCGTGCCCTGGCCGATGACCACCGAGCACTTCGAGAAGGTGTGGACCGACCGCGGCTTCGGCACCTACTTCACCAACAGCGTGTACGTCGGGCTCGCGACCCTGGTGATGACCACCCTCGTCGCCCTCGCCGGCGGCTACGCCCTCGCCCGGTTCGACTTCAGGATCAAGCGGGGCTTCATGCTCGCCCTGCTCTGCTCCCAGTTCGTGCCGGGTGCGCTGCTCCTGGTGCCGCTGTTCGAGATCTTCGCCGAACTCCAGATGATCAACTCGCTGGGCAGCGTCATCATCGCCGAGACGGTCTTCCAGCTGCCCCTGTCGATCATCCTGATCAGCAACTTCATCAAGAACGTGCCGTACTCCCTGGAGGAGGCCGCCTGGGTCGACGGCTGCGGCCGGTTCCGGGCCTTCCGGATCGTCGTCCTGCCGCTGCTGCGGCCGGGCCTGATCGCGGTGGGCTCCTTCGCCTTCGTGCACTCCTGGAACCACTTCCTGTTCGCCCTGATGTTCCTCAACAACCAGAGCAAGCAGACCATCCCGGTCGGCCTGAACTCCCTGATGAGCGCGGACAGCGTCGACCTCGGCGCGCTCGCCGCCGGCGGCATCGTCGCCGCCGTCCCGGTCGTGATCGTCTTCGCCTTCATCCAGAAGTGGCTGATCACCGGCTTCAGCGCGGGGGCGGTGAAGGGATGAGCCCGGTTCCCGTCGTCCTCGCCGGCGCCCGCGGCCACGGCCGCTGGCACGTCGCCAACATCCGCCGCCTGGAGCGGGCGGGACTGGTCCGGCTGGCCGGCCTCTGCGAGCTGACCCCGCTGACCGGGGAGGAGGCCCAGGGAGAACTCCCCGAGCAGTCCGCCGACTTCGGGGCCCTGCTCGACTCCACCGGCGCCCGGATCGCCGTGATCTGCACGCCGATCCCCACCCACACCGACCTCGCGCTGACCGCCGCCCGGCGGGGCGTGCACCTCCTCCTGGAGAAGCCCCCGGCACCGTCGTACGCCGAGTTCCGGCGGATGGCCGACGGGGTCGCGGAGGCCGGGGTCGCCTGCCAGATCGGGTTCCAGTCGCTGGGCTCGCACGCGGTGCCCGCCATCCGGGAACTGGTCGCCCGGGGCGCCATCGGCGAGGTCGTGGGCATCGGCGCGGCCGGCGCCTGGGTGCGCGACGAGGCCTATTTCCGCCGGGCGCCCTGGTCGGGCAAACGGCGGCTGAACGGGGCCGACGTGATCGACGGCGCGCTGACCAACCCGCTGGCGCACGCCGTCGCCACCGCCCTCGCGCTCGGCGGCACCGCCCGCGCCGAGGACGTCACCGGCATCGAGACCGAGCTGAGCCACGCCAACGACATCGAGTCCGACGACACCTCCTGCGTGCGGATCGGCACCGCGCGCGGGCACCGCGTCACCGTCGCCGCGACCCTGTGCGCCGAGCGGGCCGACGAACCGTACGTCCTGGTGCACGGTTCGAGCGGCCGCGTCACCTTCTGGTACAAGCAGGACCGCGTCCTGCTCCAGCGTGGCGGCCACGGCCCCGAGGAGTTCCACCACGACCGCACCGACCTGCTGGAAAACCTGGTCGACCACCTCACCACCGGCGCTCCGCTGCTGGTCCCGCCGGACGAGACGGGCGCCTTCATGCGGGTCGTCGAGGCGATCCGCCGGGCGCCCGACCCGGAGCCGCTGCCCGAGGCCGCCTGGCGCCGCGTCCCCGGCGAGGAGCGCCGCGTGGTCCCCGGCGTGGACGCCCTCGTGGTCGCCGCCGCCGAGACCCTCTCCCTCTACTCCGAACTGGGCGCGCCCTGGGCGCCGCGCACCGAGCACCCGCGCTACGAGGTGAGCACCCTGTGACCGGCAACGACTTCCCGGTGCTGCGCGTGGCGGGCCGCCCCGTCGCCCGCTACGTCACCCGGCCCGAGCTGCCCCACCGGCTCTCCCCACGCCCCTGTCTGCACCCCGTCACCACCCTGGCCGGCACGGCCGTGACCGAGTTCCGTCCTGCCGACCACCTCCATCACCTCGGCGTCGGTGTCGCCGTTCCCGACGTCGAGGGGCACAACTTCTGGGGCGGGCGCACCTTCGTCCGGGGCCGGGGGCCGACCGAGCTGGACAACCACGGCACCCAGCGGCACACCGCCTTCCAGCTCCGCGACCCCGACGGCTTCGTCGAGGAACTGCGCTGGATCGCCGCCGGCACCGAGCTGCTGCGCGAGCGCCGCACGGTCGCGGCCACCGAACTCACGGGCACCGCCTGGGCGCTGGACTTCACCTTCTCCCTCACCAACACCACCCCGGACCCGCTCGGCATCGGCAGCCCCGCCACCAACGGGCGCCCCGGCGCGGCCTACGGCGGCTTCTTCTGGCGCGCCCGCAAGGAGAACGCGGCGCCCAGGGTGTTCACCGCCGACCGGGAGGGCGAACGGGAGGTGCACGGCCGCAGCGCCGACTGGCTCGCGCTGAGCGGGGAGACCTGGTCGCTGGTGTTCGCCGGGGCCACCGAACGCACCCGGCGCGACCCGTGGTTCGTGCGCACCGAGGAGTACCCGGGGGTCGGGTCCTCGCTGGCCCACGAGGAGCGGGTGACCGTCGCCCCCGGCGACACCCTGGTCCGCCGGATCGTCACCGTCGTCGCCGACGGCGGCCTCGACGCGGACGGCGCCGCCGCCCTGGTGCGCAAGGCGGTGAGCACGTGACCGCCGCCGAGACCGCCCCCGGGACCGCGGAGACGTACACCAACCCCGTCCTGAACGCCGACTGGTCCGACCCGGACGTCGTCCGCGTCGGCGACGACTTCTACCTGACCGCCTCCAGCTTCGGCCGTGTCCCCGGACTGCCGCTCCTGCACTCCCGGAACCTGGTCGACTGGACCCTGGTCGGGCACGCCCTGGAGCGCCTGGAGCCCGAGCGGGAGTTCACGCGGCCCCGGCACGACTGCGGCGTCTGGGCGCCGTCCCTGCGCCACCACGCGGGCCGCTTCTGGATCTTCTGGGGCGACCCGGACCAGGGCGTCTTCCAGGTCAACGCCCCCGACATCCGGGGCCCGTGGACCGCGCCCCACCTGGTCAAGGCGGGCAAGGGCCTGATCGACCCCTGCCCCCTGTGGGACGAGGAGAGCGGCGAGGCGTACCTCGTGCACGCCTGGGCCCGTTCCCGCTCCGGGATCAAGAACCGGCTCACCGGCCACCGCATGCGCCCCGACGGCACCGGACTGCTCGACGAGGGCAGGGTGATCGTCGACGGCGACCGGCTCCCCGGCTGGTTCACCCTGGAGGGCCCCAAGCTCTACCGGCACGACGGCTGGTACTGGATCCTCGCCCCCGCCGGCTCCGTGGAGACCGGCTGGCAGGGCGCCTTCCGCTCCCGCGGGTTCTTCGGGCCGTACGAGGAAAAGGTCGTCCTGGAACAGAAGGACACCGACGTCAACGGCCCCCACCAGGGCGGCTGGGTGCGCACGGAGTCCGGGGAGGACTGGTTCCTGCACTTCCAGCAGCGCGGCGCGTACGGGAGGGTGGTCCACCTCCAGCCGATGCGGTGGGGGACGGACGGCTGGCCGGTCCTCGGGGACGACGGTGCGCCGGTCGCCGAGCACCCGCGTCCCGCGCTGCCCCTGCAGCCGCCCGCCGCGCCCGCGACCGACGACGACTTCCCCGGCGGACGGTTCGGCCGCCAGTGGTCGTGGACGGCCAACCCCCGCGCCGGCTGGGCCACCCAGCACGCCGGGGACGGGCTGCGCCTCGCCTGCGTCCGCTCGGCCGACGCGCACGACCTGCGCCTGCTGCCGAGCGTCCTGACCCAGCGCTTCCCCGGCGCGCCCTCGGTGATCGAGGTCGAGCTGCGCCTGGACAGCGCGGAACCCGGCGCGCGGGCCGGGCTCGCGGTCCTCGGCGACGCCTACCGCTGGATCGGGCTCCAGCGGGACACCGACGGGACCGTGCACCTGGTGCACCGCTTCGCGGAGTCCGTGGCCGAGGCCGAGCGGGACGCCGACCTGCCCCGCCCCGCACCCGGGGGACGGGTCCGGCTGCGGATCGAGACGGTGCCGGGGGCGCGCTGCCGCTTCTCGTACGACCTCGGCGACGGCGACCCGGGCGACGGTTCGTGCCCCGTCCCCGTCGGCCGGGAGTTCGCCGCCACCCCCTGGCGCTGGGTCGGCGCACTGCTCGGCCTGTTCGCCCTCGCGCCCGCCGGCCAGGGACCCGCCGGTACCGCCACCTTCACGCGGTTCCGCGTCGGGCCCCACTGAACCCCCACGTTGTCGTTCCACCGCTTCGTTCGATCCAGAAGACCCGGAAGAAGAGAGCCGACCAATGAGGATCAGCATGCGCAGCAGCAGAGACCGAGGCACAGTCGGGCGCCGGACGTCCGCCGCCGTCGCCCTGGGGGCCGTACTCGCGCTGACCGCCACCGCCTGCGGTGACGACGGCAGCGGGGCGGGCGGCGACAAGGGCGCCGAGGGCAGCGGCAAGGGGAAGATCACCTTCTGGGACAACAACGGCGGTATCCGTACGGCCGTCTGGAAGACGATCATCGCCGACTTCGAGAAGGCGAACCCGGACATCGACGTGGAGTACGTCGGGATCGCCGCCACCGAGTACCAGTCCAAGGTCGACACCGCCATCCAGGGCGGCGGCCTGCCCGACGTCGGCGGTGTGACGGCGTCCATGCTCGCGGGCTTCTCCGCCCAGGGCGCCCTGGAGCCGCTGGACGACCGGCTCGCCAAGTCCTCCCTGAGCGCCAAGCTCAACAAGGACATGGTCGAGTCCCTGAAGGCCGCGGGCGGCGGCGACGGCACCCTGTACTCGATGCCGACCTCCGCCAACAACGGCGTCCTCTACTACCGCACCGACCTGTTCGAGAAGGCCGGACTCGACGCGCCGACGACGTGGGACAAGTTCTACACCGCAGCCGAGAAGCTGACCGACGCGGGCAAGAACGAGTTCGGCTACACCATCCGCGGCGGCTCCGGCTCCATCGCCCAGGCGCTCGACGCGATGTACGGGCAGTCCGGCATCACCTCGTTCTGGGACGCCGGCAAGAAGAAGACCACCGTCAACGACCCGAAGAACGTCGAGGCGCTGGAGAAGTACGCGGCCCTCTACAAGAAGGTCACACCGGCCGCCGACGTCAACAACGACTTCGCCAAGATGGTCGCCCAGTGGGACACCGGCACCATCGGCATGGTCAACCACAACCTGGGCTCCTACCAGGACCACGTGAAGGCGCTCGGCGTCGACAAGTTCCGCGGCGTCCCGCAGCCGGTCGGCGCCTCCGGCAAGCGGGTCCAGGTGTCCAACCCGGTCGACGGGCTCGGCATCTTCAAGAGCTCGAAGAACAAGGAGGCCGCCTGGAAGTTCATCGAGTTCGCCACGTCGAAGGAACAGAACTCGAAGTTCAACGAGTCGGCCGGGCAGGTGCCGTCCAACACCGAGGCCGCGAACGACGCGTGGATCCAGAAGGCCGAGCCGACGAAGCTGGCGGCTCAGGCGCTGAACGACGGGTCCACGACCATCGTTCAGCTGCCGTACTACCTGCCGGACTGGAACACGCTGTCCAAGTCGGAGAGTGAGCCGGGATTCCAGAAGGTGCTGCTGGGCGACATGAGTGCGAAGGATTTTCTGGACGGGCTGGCCGAGAAGCTGAATGAGGCGCAGGCCGAGTGGACGGAGCAGATGGGTTAGTCGGCGGTTTCGGTTTCGCCGTGGATGGTCCGTGGTTCGTCGCGGGCTGCGGGCCGTCCGTGGCTTGTCGCGCAGTTCCCCGCGCCCCTGGGGGAGCTGTCCATCTCCCTTCTGAAAGGCAGACCGGCATGTCGCTCAGCCGAAGACAACTCACCTCAGCCGCTGTTGCCTCCATTCCACTGGCGTTCGCCGCCACCGGCACCGCCCGGGCCGGCGGACGTCCCCACCCCCGCACCCTCTACATCGCCGGGGACTCCACCGCCGCGCAGAAGTACGCCGACGCCGCGCCCGAGACCGGGTGGGGCATGGCGTTGCCCTTCTTCCTCCGCAACAACCTCCGCGTCGCCAATCACGCCGTGAACGGGCGGAGTTCCAAGAGCTTCGTCGACGAGGGGCGGCTCGACGTCGTCCTCGGGGCGATCCGGCCCGGTGACTTCCTGCTGGTCCAGTTCGCGCACAACGACGAGAAGGACGAGGACCCCGCCCGCTACACCGAGCCCTGGACGACGTACCAGGACTGTCTGCGGAGGTACGTCGACGGGGCGCGGGCCCGTGGGGCGCGGCCGGTGCTCGCCACGCCCGTGGAGCGGCGGCGGTTCGACACGGCGGGGAACGCCGTGCCGAGTCACGGCGAGTACCCGGCGGCGATGCGGGCGCTCGCACGGCGGGAGGGCGTGGCGCTGCTCGACGTACAGGCGCTGTCGCTCGCGCTGTGGCAGCGGCTCGGGGCCGAGGGGACCAAGGCGTACTTCAACTGGACCGCCACCGAGCAGGACAACACCCACTTCAACCCGCCGGGCGCGATCGCGGTCGCCCGGCTCGTCGCCCGGGAACTGCTGCGCGGGCGAGTACTGGCGCACCGGGACGTGCGCCGGCTGGACGAGGAGATCCCCGAGTCCTGGATCAGCTGGCCCGCACCGGCCACCGCGTAACACCGTCGACCGACCCCGAGAACAAGGGAGAGCCGCACCATGAGCACACCTGGATGGCATGGGCATGCCATGAAGAGAACCGCCGCACTCGCCGGCTGCACCGCCCTCGTGCTGAGTCTGACCGCCGCCACGGCCGAGGCCCGCCCCGGTCACCACCACCACCGGGACACCGCCCGGCAGACCCTGCCCGCGGGCGACGGCTGGGCCTCACAGGGCGCCGGCACCACCGGCGGGGCCGCCGCCGACGCCGAGCACGTGTACACCGTCTCCACCTGGGCCGAGTTCCGGGCCGCCCTCGCCGCCGACGGCACCGCGCCCAGGATCATCAAGGTCAGGGGCACCGTCGACGCCGTCTCGGAGGGCTGCGAGGCCTTCGCCGCGCCCGGGTACGACTTCGACGCCTACCTGGAGAAGTACGCGCCCGAGAACTGGGGCATGGAGACCGACCTGAGCGCCGAGCCCGACGACAGCCCCGAGGGCCTGCGCCGTGACTCCGCCGCACAGCAGGACCGGTCCATCAAGGCGAACGTGCCCTCCAACACCACCATCATCGGCGTCGGCCGGGGCGCCGCGCTCAAGGGCGCCAGCCTCCAGATCAAGGGCGTGGACAACGTCATCGTCCGCAACCTGACCTTCGAGAGCCCCGTCGACTGCTTCCCGCAGTGGGACCCGACCGACGGGGACCGGGGCAACTGGAACTCCGAGTACGACAGCGCCGTCGTGTACGGGTCGACGCACGTGTGGCTGGACCACAACACCTTCACCGACGGCGAGCACCCCGACAGCGCGGCGCCCACCCACTTCGGCATGCTCTACCAGCAGCACGACGGCCAACTGGACATCGTCAAGGGCGCCGACTACGTCACCGCGTCCTGGAACGTCTTCACCGAGCACGACAAGACCATCCTGATCGGCAACAGCGACAGCGAGTCCACCGCCGCCGTCGACCGCGGCCACCTGAAGGCGACCTTCCACCACAACCTGTTCAAGAACCTCGTCGAGCGCGCGCCCCGCGTCCGCTTCGGCCAGGTCGACGTCTACAACAACCACTTCGTCGCCTCGGACGACTACGCCTACAGCTTCGGCGTCGGCAAGGAGTCCGCCCTCGTCGCCGAGCACAACGCGTTCACCCTGCCGGCCGGCGTCAGCCCCGCGAAGGTGCTCAAGCGCTGGAACGACTCGCCGCTCAGCGCCGCCCACAACCGCGTCAACGGCCGCACCGTCGACCTCGTCGCGGCCCACAACGCCGCCAACCCGGACGCCGCCCTCCGCTCCGGCGCGGGCTGGACGCCGACGCTGCGCACCGGGGTCCTGCCGTCCCGGGCGGTCCCCTTCGTCGTCGACCACGGCGCCGGCGCCGGCCGCCTGCGCTGACCCGTCCCCCGTGAACCGGGCCGGGGCGCCCGCACCGCCCCGGCCCACCCCGCCCGTCTTCGAAGGAGCACCCGCATGCCCCGACCCGCCCCCTCCCGCAGGGGCTTCCTCCTGGCGACCGCCGGCACGGGCGCCGCCCTCGGCCTCGGCCTCGCGGCAGCCGGCCCCGCGGTCGCCGGCACCCGGCCCCACCCGCACCCGCGCCCCTTCGGCCGGTACGGCTCACCGGCCGCCCGCCGCACACCCAAGACCCTGTACGTCGACCCGCACGGCCGCGGCGACTTCACCTCCGTCCAGGCCGCCGTCGACGCCGCGCAGGGCGACGGCTGGACGCTCGTCCTCGCCCCCGGCACCTACCGCGAGACGGTCTCCGTCGACGCCTCGCGCACCGGAGCGACCTGGATCGGCGCCTCCGGGGACCCGCGCGACGTCGTCATCGTCTACGACAACGCCGCCGGCACCCCCAAGCCCGACGGCTCCGGCACCTACGGCACCAGCGGGTCCGCCACCACCACCGTGCGCGCCGACGGCTTCACCGCCCGCGCCCTCACCTTCGCCAACGACTGGCTGCGCGCCGACCGGCCCGACTGGACCGGCACCCAGGCGGTCGCGATCAAGGTCATGGGCGACCGGTCCGCCTTCCACGACTGCCGCTTCCTCGGCCACCAGGACACCCTCTACGCCGACACCCGCGACCTCTCCCTCTTCGCCCGCCAGTACTACGAGCGCTGCTACGTCGAGGGCGACGTCGACTTCGTCTTCGGCCGGGCGACCGCCGTGTACGAGCACTGCCACTTCCGCACCCTGGTCCGCCCCGACCTCGACGCCGCCCCGTACGGCTTCGTCTTCGCGCCCTCCACGGCGGGCGCCAACCCGCGCGGCCACCTGGTGATCCGCGGCCGCGTCGGCAGCGAGGCCCCCGACGGCTACTACAAGCTGGCCCGCCCCTGGGTGCCCAGCTCCGACACCACCGCCCGCCCGATGCTCACCGTGCGCGAGACCCACCTGGGCGCGGGCATCGACGCGGTGGCGCCGTACGCGAACATGCGGGACGCGTACCCCTGGCAGGAGCAGCGGTTCCGCGAGTACCGCAACACCGGGCCCGGCGCCGCGACCACCGTTCCGGAGAACCGGCCGCAGCTCACCCGCGCCGAAGCCGCCGGGCACACCCGGGAGGCGTACCTCGGCGACTGGCGGCCCTACGACCGGCTGCCGCACCGCGGAGGGCGGCACTGAACGGGCCCGACCGGGCCAGCGCGGCCGGTACTTGACCTGCTTGACGCGATCTTTGCCAGATACGGGGGCGCGAATCCGGCCACGGGTCTCGCGCTCACCCGGGTGACGCGCGTAGAAACATGTGCCATGCATAAACCACTGCGCATCGCGACCGTCACCGCCGCCTGTGCCGTCGCCGGTGCCGTCCTGTACGGCACGGGCGCCGCCACCGCCGGCCAGTCCACCGCCAACTCCACCCACGAGCCGTACAACATCGGGGTGCTGGCCAAGGACATCGACGCCTACTACGGCACCACGCTCGACGCCGACGGCGTCTACCAGGCCTCCCCGGACAGCCCGTACGCCGACGACCTGGCCCGCGTCGACGCCGCCGCGAAGAAGCAGATCGACCGGGCGGCCCGCGCGGCGCACCACCGGCACACCAGGCCCGCGGTCGTCTTCGACATCGACGACACGCTGCTGCTCAGCCTCGACTACGAGAAGAAGAACAACTACGGCTACGACGGCGCCACCTGGGCCGCCTACGTCGACCGGGCCGACCGCCCGGCCGTCCCCGGCAGCCCGGAACTCGCCCGGTACGCCGAGAAGAAGGGCGTCGAGGTCTTCTACAACTCGGGGCTGAGCGAGGCGCAGCGCACCGCCGCCGTCGAGAACCTGAAGAAGGTCGGCGCCGACGTCAACCTCGACACCGCCCACATCTTCCTGAAGGACAAGGCGAACCCGCCGTCCTACCTGGCCCACTGCGCCACCCCGGGCGCCTGGAAGTGCACCACGGTGGAGTACAAGGCGGGCACCCGCCGGCACATCGAACGGGACCTCGGGTACGACATCGTCGCCAACTTCGGCGACCAGTACTCCGACCTCCAGGGCGGCTACGCGGACCGCACCTACAAGCTGCCCAACCCGACGTACTTCGTCGAATAGCGGACCGCCCGCTCAGCCGCGCGTGGTGAATCCGCCCTCCGCCGAGAGGCGCCCGGACGCGGTGGTGGCCGTCGCCGTGTAGCGGTCGCCGCCCGCGTCCCGGCCGCCGCGTTCGTGGTTGTACTGCCCCGCGAAGATCCACTCGCCCGCCGGGACCGTACGGCCCTCCTTGAGCGTCCACCGGTAGACGAGGAAGCCGTCCCGCTCGCCGGCCGTGAACGTGAAGTCCTCCTCCGGCAGCGACCGCCACGCCCCGGTGGAGGTCACCGACCCCGTCTGCGCCACCCGCAGTTCGACGGTGAGCGCGGCCAGGGGAGCACCCGTTTTCAGGGTGATGTTGCTCTGTGCCCAGAACTCGTTGCTGTGCGGGTCCACCGCGCCGCTCGACCACAGCGGGCCGGTTTCGCGCGAAGTCGGTGAGCCGGCGACCGAGCGCTGCGCGGGAGCGTCGTCCCGTACCGCCGAGGCGACGGTGTAGCCGCCGGCCACCAGGACGGCCGCCACGGCCGCCGTCGCACCGGCCACCCGTACCCAGCCCGCCGGTGCCGGGCGGGCCGGCCCCCGGTCCCCGGCCGTCATGCCGCGTTCGACCCGGGCCAGCATCCGGGCCCGGTCCGGCCGGTGCGCCCCGGCCGCCTCGTGCAGCCGGGCGCGCAGGCCGTCGTCCGCGTCCACGTTCCGGTCCCCGTCCCGCCGCGATCCGGTCATCGGGTCCCTCCCGCGGCCTCACCGCTGTGCGCGATCGCCGCGCGCACCTGCTGGGGAGCGCGGGGCGCGGTCCGGGTGCCGAGCAGTCGCTGGAGTTCGGCCACCGCCTTCGACGTCTGGCTCTTGACCGTGCCCACCGAGACGCCCAGGGTGAGGGCCGTGTCCTTCTCCGAGAGGTCGAACGCGTGCCGCAGCACCACGCACGCCCGCTTGCGGAACGGCAGCCTGCGCAGCGCCTCCTGGACGTCCACCACGCCCGCGACGTCCGGGTTCTCCGTCCGCTCCTCGCGCTGCGACCAGAACAGGGCGACGCGCCTGCGTTCGCGCACGGCGCTCCGGACGCGGCTACGGGCCAGGTTGGCGACGACCCCGCGCGCGTACGCCACCGGGTGGTCGGCCGCGCGGACCCGGTCCCAGCGGTGCCACAGCGCCAGCAGGGCGTCCGCCGCGAGGTCGTCGGCGGCGTCCGGCTCGCCGGTCAGCAGGTGGGCGAGCCGGGCCAGTTCGGCGTAGTGGCGCTCGAAGAAGGCGTGGAACTCCGCGGAGGCGGCGTCGTCGACGACTGTCCTCACGGCGGACTCTCCTCGCAGCGGCTTCCCGGACGCCGAACACCGTACGGCAGACCGAACCCGCACGGCCCGGGGAAAGTCAGCCCTTGAGCGCCGCCTCCATCATCGCCTTGGCCACCGGGGCCGCCAGGCCGTTGCCGCTGACCTCGCTGCGGGCCGCGTCGGACTGCTCGACGACGACCGCCACCGCGACCTCCTTGTCCGAGGTGCCGGACTTGGCGTACGACGTGAACCAGGCGTACGGCGTCTTGCTGTTGTTCTCGCCGTGCTGGGCCGTGCCCGTCTTGCCGCCCACCGTCGCTCCGGCGATCCGCGCGTGGGACCCCGTGCCGTCCTCGACGACGGTCTCCATGGCCGATTGCAGCTGTTCGGCGGTGGAGGAGCTGACGATCCGCTTCGAGTCCGCGTCGGTGTGGTCCTCCAGGACGTCACCGCCGCTGTCGGTGATCTGCGACACCATGTGCGGGGAGACCAGCTCGCCGCCGTTGGCCAGGGCCGCCGAGACCATCGCCATCTGAAGCGGGGTCGCCGTCACGTCGAACTGGCCGATGCCCGTCAGGGCCGTCGACGGCCGGTTCATGTCCTTCGGGTAGACGCTGGTGTAGGCCCGTACCGGCACGTCCTGCGTCTCGTCGTTGAAGCCGAACTTCTCCGCCGTCGCGCGCAGGTCGTCCTGGCCGAGGTCGACGGCCATCTTCGCGAACACGTTGTTGCACGAGTACTGGAGCGCGGTGCGGATCGTGGCGTTCTCGCAGGGGGCGTTCGGGTTCTCGTTGGTGAGGTCCGTCGTGGTGTCCGGGAGCGTGTACGGGTCGGGGCTGTCCGTCTTCACGTCCACCGAGTCGTACAGCCCGTTCTCCAGCGCGGCGGCCGCCACGACCAGCTTGAACGTCGAGCCCGGCGGCAGCGGCTGGCGCAGCGCGCGGTTGGTCAGCGGCTTGTCGGGATCACCGGTCAGCCTCTCCCAGGCCGCACCGGCGGTGTTGGCGTCGGTCAGCGACGTCGGGTCGTAGGACGGAGTCGACACGACCGACAGGATCCTGCCGGTCTTCGGGTCGATCGCCACGGCGGCGCCCTTCTTGTCGCCCAGCGCCTCGAGCCCGGCCTTCTGCACGTCCGGGTCGATCGTCGTCACCACGTTGCCCGGTTCGGCCCGGGTGCCGGTGACGGTGTCCATCACGGTCTTCAGCCGCGGATCGGTGCCGTTCAGCACGTCCTGGTAGATGCCCTCCAGCTGGGTCGGCGCGTACGCCTGCGAGGCGTAGCCCGTCACCGCCGCGTACAGCTTGCCGTTCTCGTACGTGCGTTTGTAGGCGAGGTCACCACCCTCCGTCGGCGCCGAGCCGGTGACCGACCGGCCGGCCACGATGATGTTCCCGAGCGGCTCCGCGTACGTCTCGATCGCGCCCCGCCGGTTGTCCTTGCTGTCCGCGAGCGCCCGACCCTCGTAGAACTGCACCCAGGTCGCCCTGACCAGCAGAGCGAACACCAGGAGCAGCGTGAAGACGGAGGCGCGCCTGATCGTCTTGTTCATCCCGTTCATCCCGCTGACAGGACGAACGGGCCGGAGCTGATCGTTCCCGTCTGCCCCGTTTTCTCATCCTTCTCATCCGGTCTCATCGCCCGTTCATGAAGCCCGCCTCGTAGGCCCGGATCACCGCCTGGGTGCGGTCCCGGGCGCCGGTCTTCGCCAGCACCGCCGCCACGTGGGTCTTCGCCGTGGCCGGGCCCACCCCCAGCCGCCCGGCGATCTCCGCGTTGGTCAGCCCGGTCGCCATCAGACGCAGTACCTCGCCCTCGCGTTCGGTGAGCCGCGCCACCCAGGGCGGCGGCGCGGGGTTCGCGCGCGCGTGCTCGGCGGCCAGCGTCCGCACCGCCGACGGGAACAGCAGCGTGTCGCTGTGCGCCACCAGCCGCACGGCCCGGACCAGGGTGTCGGCGTCGGCCCGCTTGAGCAGGAAGCCCGCGGCGCCGGCGCGCAGGGCGTCGTAGACGTACGAGTCGTTCTCGAAGGTGGTCACGACGACGACGCGGGGCGGCGCGTCGAGCGTGGCCAGGATCTGCTCGGTGGCGCGGATGCCGTCGACCTCGGGCATGCGGACGTCCATCAGCACCACGTCCGGCCGCACCTCGCGCACGACGGAGACGGCCTCGGCACCGGTGGCGGCCTCACCGGCGACCTCCAGGTCCGGTTCGGCGGAGAGGATGGCGCGCAGGGCGGTACGGACCATGCGTTCGTCGTCGGCGACGACGACACGGACGGGCGGGTGGGTCACGCGGTTCCCTTCAACGGCAGTCGGACGCTCAGACGCCACACCGGCCCCTCGGGGCCCGCCTCGGCCGCGCCGCCCAGCAGCCGGGCCCGGTCGGCGACACCGCGCAGGCCGTGGCCGCCGCCGGGACGGGGAGCGGAGACCGGCGTACCGAACGGGTTCTCGACGGTGATCCGCAGGTGACCGTCCAGCACCTCGACGCGCAGCGCCACGGTGACCTTCTCACCCGCGTGCCTGAGCGCGTTGCTCAGCCCCTCCTGCACGATCCGGTACGCCTCGCGGGAGACCGGCGCCGGCAGCGCCCGCGGGTCGGCGGCGAGCGCGGCGACGGTGGCGTCCACGCGCAGTCCGCCCGCGCGGGTGCGGCGCAGCAGGCCGTCCAGGTCGGCGGCGAGCGTGGGCGCGGGCGCGGTGGCCCAGGCGTCACCGGTCGCGTCGCCGTCGCGCAGCACGCCCAGCACGGCGTCCAGCTCACCGACCGTACGACGCGTGGTGTCCTCGATCGCGCCCAGCGCCTCGCGGACGAACTCCGGGTCGGTGTCCAGCAGCCGGCGGGCGGCGCTCGCCTGGAGGGTGACCGCGCTCAGGGCGTGGCCGACGGAGTCGTGCAGTTCACGCGCGAGCCGGTTGCGCACGGCGAGGTCGGCGGCGCGCGCCTCGGCCGCCGCGACCCGGTCCTCGGCGGACGGGCCGAGCAGCGCCGGCGCCCAGCGGGCCAGCAGCGTGCCCACGGCGGCGGCGCACCCGGCGAGGGCGATCAGCATGGCGGCGCCCGCGAGCGGCGACAGCACGAGCGCCCAGGTGTGGTGGAGAACGCCGGGCAGCACCGGCCATCCCTCGCGCAGCGCCGGCACGAAGGGCAGGACGATCAGCGTGCCCGCGAACGGCGGCACCGCCAGCGACATCCCCGCCACGATCCCGCCGGCCCCCAGGTGCAGGGTGAACCAGGCCGCCGTGCGCCCCTTTTCACCCGTCGTCCGGGCCGGTCCGTACGCGAGCCGCTCCGCCTCGACCCCGCACAGCGACCGCACCACCCAGGACTCCAGCGGACGGGTCAGCGGGAACAGCGAGGTCACGGCGGCGAGCGGCAACCCGATCGCGAAGGAGGCCAGTTGGAGGCGGAGCGAGCCGAAGACGTTCGCGTCCCCGGCGACCGGACCGACGACGACGGAGCCGACGAGGACGTACGGCATGGCGAGCGCGCCGCCGAGGATCAGGTGGATCCACCTCAAGCGGGCCCGTCGGCCGCACAGCAACCGGGCGAGCGCGGTCACGGCCGGGTACGGGCGGCGGCCGACCGCCGGACGAGGAAGTGGGCGCAGGCTGAGGCGAGGAGCAGGCCGACGGTCATCTGGGCAGCGTAGGTGAGGACCGTCAGCCGTGTCGGACGGTCGGCGGGTTCGCCAGGCCCGAGCAGCGAGGCGAGGAGCATCCAGCCGCCCCAGCAGGCCACGGCACCGGAGCACACCCAGGCCGTGGCGAGCGGCACGGCGACCGGCAGGGCACGCGCGCGGCGGAACGCGAGCGCCACCCCGGCGGCGACGGCCAGGACGAGGAAGGCGACGTACAGCCCCTCGAGCACGTAGAAGTCGCTGGTGCGGTCCGCCGCCCGCTCGGCGCCGAGCCCGGCGGCGGAACCGCAGGCCCACAGCAGCCGGACGGCGAACGGGAACAGCGCGAGCACGCCGGCCACGGCGACGGCGGCCCTCGGAATCCTCCCGGTGACGGCGGACGGCAGGTCCCGGATCCGCCCGCGCCACAGATGTCCCCAGCGGTCCCGGGCGTACAGCACGAACAGCGCGCCCAGGGCGAGACCCTGCACGATGAACCCGCCGTACACGACCCCGAACACCCACTCGTGCAGGAACGGGTCCCGCCGGGGGTCGGAGGCCGTGGCGACCCCGCCGGTGAACGCCCGTGCGAGGAGTTGCAGCGGGAACCCGGCCATGATCGGCGCGAGCAGCCCGGTGGCGGCCCACACCGGGAACGCCAGCGACCACGCGGGCACCCGGCGCCCCCGGGGCCGGGTCAGCACCAGCGCCAGCACGATCACGCAGCTGTCCAGCAGGAGCGAGACCCCGTTGGCGACGATCATCGCCACCCGGTGGTCGAGCAGCGTGCTGCCCTCCGGGATGCCGATGTGACTCCCGCCGATCCAGGCGGCCTTGAGCACGAGGTACGGAAGGCAGGCCACGACGGCGACCGCCCGCAGCAGCCGCCGGCCCCGGGCGGGCCCCGGGTCCGTCGGCGGAGCCGGGGAGAGCGGGGCTGACCGGGTGCTGGCGGTGGCGGGTGTCGGCGTCATGCGTCCACGCTTCCGCGCGCACGCCCCCGGCACGTCCTGCGCCGCGACGATCCGCCTCCGCCGCGTGGCGGAGACGCGACCCCCGGCGGGTCATTCCGCGAGGTGCAGCACGACCTCGTCGATCTCCTCGCCCCGGGCCGGCGCGAACCCGCGGGCCCGCGCGCTGGTCACGAAGCCGCACTTCTCCAGCACGCGCCGCGACCCCGTGTTGTCGGCCGCCGCACGCGCGTACAGCGGGCGGTCCGGCACCTCGGCGAGCAGGGCCCGCAGCGCGGCCGTGGCCACGCCCCGACCCCAGTACGCGCGGTCCACCCAGTACGTCACCTCGCGCTCGCCCGGATCCCCGTACACCGCCGTGCTGCCGATGACGTCACCGTCGCCGAGGATGGTGCGCACGACGTCCCGGGAGGCCCGGATCTTTCCCCAGTGCGTCGCGAACGCCTCCCAGTCGGCGGGATCCCTCGGGGTGAAGGCCGCCATGCGCAGGGCCTCCGGATCGTTCATCTGCCGGAAGAAGACGGGCAGATCGCTGTCGTGAACCTCGCGCAGTGCGATGTGCATGGGTCAGAGCCTACGCGTGGCCAGTGTCAGCCGGTCCCGCGCGTCGAACAGCGCGTCCTTCACCGTCTGTTCGTGCGCGGGCGTCAGCCGCGCCACCGGCACCGAGCAGCTGATCGCGTCCCGCGCGGGGGTGCGGTAGGGGACCGCCACGCCGAAGCAGCGCAGCCCCAGAGTGTTCTCCTCGCGGTCCACGGCGAAGCCCTGCTCCCGCACCTGGCGCAGCTCCTCGATGAGCTTCTCCCGGTCGGTGATGGTGTGTTCGGTGAGCGCGGGCAGCGTCTCGGGAAGCATCTTGCGGACCTGCTCGTCGCTGTACGTGCTCAGCAGCGCCTTGCCCAGCGAGGTCGAGTGCGCGGGCAGCCGGCGGCCGACCCGGGTGAACGGCCGCAGGTAGTGCTGCGACTGGCGGGTGGCCAGGTAGACGACGTTCGTGCCGTCCAGACGGGCCAGGTGGATGGTCTCCGTCGTGTCGTCCGAGAGCCGGTCCAGCGTCGGCCGGGCCGCCGCCACCACCTCGTCGCCGTCGATGTACGACGTGCCGACCAGCAACGCCCGTACGCCGATGCCGTACCGCGTGCCCGTGGCGTCCGTCTCCACCCAGCCCAGCTCCACCAGCGTGCGCAGCAGCATGTACAGGCTGGACTTGGGATACCCGACGGCCTCCTGGACCGACGCGAGCGAGTGCATACCGGGGCGTCCGGCGAAGTACTCCAGCAGCTCAACCGTCCGCACCGCGGACTTGACCTGCGCTCCGCCCCCCGTCTCGACAGCCGACATCGCTCCTGACCCCTTCGTTCGACGAGAAGCTGAAGATATAGTCTCGAACAGCATATTCATCAGTAGAGACAGCGTTCAGTATATCGAACAACTTCTGTGCAGAGCACGTGGAGGGACCCGCGGTGGCAGCAGCACCAGTCTGGAGTGTCGACCCCCGTACCGGGAAGCAGCGTGAACAAGTCGCCGTGGAGGCCACGGCGCAGGAGGTGGACGCCGCCGTCCGCGCCGCGCACGCCGCCCGTCAGGCCCTCGCCGACCGCACCGTCCGCGCGGCCTTCCTGCGGAGCGCCGCCGACGAGCTGAAGGCGGCCGAGGGCACCCTCGTCGAGGTCGCCGACGCGGAGACCGCGCTCGGCCCGGTCCGGCTCACCGGCGAACTCGCCCGCACCTGCTACCAGCTGCGGGCCTTCGCCGACATCGTCGACGAGGGCGAGTTCCTCGGCGTGGTCGTCAACCACCCCGACGACACCGCCACCCCGCCCATCCCCGACCTGCGCCGCTACAAGGTGCCGCTCGGCGTCGTCGCCGTCTACTCGGCCTCCAACTTCCCCTTCGCCTTCTCCGTCCCCGGCGGCGACACCGCGAGCGCGCTGGCGGCCGGCTGCCCGGTCGTCGTCAAGGCCCACCCCGACCACCCGGCCCTGTCCGAGCTGGTCGCCAAGGTGCTGCGCCGGGCCGCGGCCCGCCACGACATCCCGGACGGTGTCCTCGGTCTGGTGCACGGCTTCGACGCCGGCGTCGAGCTGATCAAGCACCCGCTGGTCGCCGCGGCGGGCTTCACGGGGTCGGTGCGCGGGGGCCGCGCGCTGTTCGACGCGGCGGCGGCGCGTCCGGTGCCGATCCCCTTCCACGGCGAACTGGGCTCGCTGAACCCGGTCGTCGTCACGGAGGCGGCGGCCGCGGAGCGGGCGGAGGCGATCGGCGCGGGGCTGGCCGGTTCCATGACGCTGGGCGTCGGGCAGTTCTGCGTGAAGCCCGGCCTGGTGCTCGTGCCGGCCGGTGACGCCGGTGACGGCCTGGTCAAGTCCCTCACCGACGCGGTCAGCGCCACCGACGCCGGTGTGCTGCTCGACCACCGCATGCGGGACAACTTCGTCGCGGGCGTCGCCGAGCGCGCCGCGCTGCCCGACGTGGACTCCCCGGTGACGCCGGGCGCGGGCGGCGAGCACACCGTCAGCGCCGGTTTCCTCACGGTGCCGGCGGCGCGACTGGCGGCGGAGGGCGCGCACGACCTGCTCCTGGAGGAGTGCTTCGGGCCGGTCACCGTGGTGGCCCGCTATCAGGACGAGGGGGAGGTGCGGGGGGTGCTGTCGCGGCTGCCGGGGAACCTCACGGCGACGGTGCAGCTCTCCGCCGAGGAAGTGGCGGGAGAGGGTGCCGGGGCGGCTCTCCTCGCGGAGGTGACGCCGCTGGCAGGGCGGGTGCTGGTCAACGGCTGGCCCACGGGGGTCGCCGTGGCGGCGGCTCAGCAGCATGGGGGGCCCTACCCGGCGACCACGTCGACGTCCACGTCGGTGGGGGGTACGGCCATCGAGCGGTGGTTGCGGCCGGTGGCCTATCAGGGGACGCCCGAGGCGCTGCTTCCGGTGGAGCTTCGGGACGACAATCCGCTGGGGCTGCCGCGGCGGTTCAACGGGGTGCTGGAGCGGTAGCGCGCCGCAGAGGTGCGGGTGTTTCGCCGGGTGCGGCGCCGTCGTGGCTGGTCGCGCCCCCGCGGCGGAGCCGCAGAATGACACAGCCCCGCGCCCCTTAAAAAGCGTTCACTGGGCCTGCGATGATCAGTGCATGACTCTTCAGCTTCCCGAACTGCCGTTTCCCCTCAGCCCGTACGGGCCCGAAGGTCACTGGTCCTACGCCGACGGTGTGCTCACCGGCGTCGCCGGGGCCCGGCAGGACCGGTTCGTGCCGCCGACCGGGGAGTCGCTGGAGTCCGTGTCCGACGCGCCGCGGTTGCTGGGGGCGCCCGAGGGGGACTTCCAGCTGATCGCGCGGGTCTCCGTCGGGTTCCGGGACGCCTTCGACGCCGGGGTGCTCTACGTGCACGTGGGGGAGCGGGCCTGGGCCAAGCTGTGTCTGGAGTACTCCCCGGACGTGGCCACCGTCTGCACGGTGGTCACCCGGGGGCACTCCGACGACTGCAACTCCTTCACCGTCGACGGGGACTCCGTCTGGTTCCGGGTCAGCCGCAGCGGACGGGCCTTCGCCTTCCACGCCTCCCTCGACGGTGAGCGCTGGACCTTCGTCCGGCTCTTCACGCTGGGCGACGAGGAGGAGACCGGCGCCGCCCTGGTCGGCTTCCTGGCACAGGCGCCGACGGGGGAGGGGTGCACGGTGACGTACGACCACCTGGAGTTCCGGCCGGGTTGGCCCGCGGATCTGCGGGACGGCAGCTGAGCGAGGAGCGGGAATGAGCGCGGCTGGTTGAAGGTTCACGTATGAGGCGGAGAGGGTCTCCGCCTCGTACGACCTGGAGAAGAGCCGAGACATGCGCGTCGAGATCTGGAGCGACATCGCCTGCCCCTGGTGCTACGTGGGCAAGGCCCGCTTCGAGAAGGCGCTCGCGGCCTTCCCGCACCGGGACGGGGTCGAGGTGGTCCACCGTTCGTTCGAGCTGGACCCCGGGCGGGCCAAGGACGACGTGCAGCCGGTGCTGACGATGCTCACCGCGAAGTACGGCATGAGCGAGGCGCAGGCGCAGTCCGGTGAGGACAACCTCGGTGCGCAGGCCGCCGCCGAGGGCCTGGACTACCGCACCCGGGACCGCGACCACGGCAGCACCTTCGACATGCACCGGCTGCTGCACCTCGCCAAGGAGCGGGGCCGGCACGAGGCGCTGCTCGACGCCTTCTACCGGGGCAACTTCGCCGACGAGCGCTCCGTGTTCAACGACGACGAGCGGCTCGTGGAGCTGGCCGTCGGCGCCGGGCTCGACGCCGGGGAGGTCCGCGCGGTGCTCGACGATTCCGGCGCCTACGCCGACGAGGTGCGCGCCGACGAGCGCGAGGCCGCCCAGCTCGGGGCCACCGGGGTGCCGTTCTTCGTCCTCGACCGCGCCTACGGCGTCTCGGGCGCCCAGCCCGCCGAGGTCTTCAGCCAGGCGCTGACCCAGGCGTGGGGCGGGCGCACGCCGCTGAAGCTGATCGACGACGGGGGAGCGGAGGCGTGCGGTCCGGACGGGTGCGCCGTGCCCCAGGAATGAAGGTCGGGGCGAACGCCCAGGTGAGAGGCCGTTCATAAGCGTTGCTTGGAGGAACCGCGTAGAAATACGCGATGGACGGGGAGGTCACGGGGCCGCACAGTGGTGCCATGGAGAGCTTCGAGAATCTCGTCCGCACCGAGTTCGCCCCGAAGACCACGTATCTGAACACCGCCAGTACCGGCCTGCTCCCCGCCCGGACCCTCGTCGCGATGCGGGACGCGGCGGCCTCGGCGGCGGAGGGGCGGCCGCTCGACATGTTCGCCGACGTCGAGGCGGCCCGCGCCGCCTGTGCCCGCCTCGTGGGGGTGCCCGCGACGCGGGTCGCGACCGGCGCGTCCGTCGCCACGTTCAGCGGGCTCGTCGCCGCGTCGCTGCCGACGGGCGCCGAAGTGCTCACCGCGGAGGCCGACTTCAGCTCCCTGGTGAATCCGCTGTACGCGCGCGGCGACCTCAAGGTGCGCAGTGTGCCGCTGGAGCGGATCGCCGAGTCCGTGGGGCCGGACACCGCGCTCGTGGCGGTCAGTTCCGTGCAGTCCGCCGACGGACGGATCGCCGACCTCGCCGGGCTGCGGGACGCCGCCCGGGCGCACGGGGCGCGGACGCTGATCGACGCCTCCCAGGCGGGCGGCTGGCTGCCGACGGCCGCGGACGACTTCGACTACGTGACCGCCGTCGGCTACAAGTGGGTGCTCTGCCCGCGCGGCGTCGCCTTCCTCGTCGTACCGGAGGACCTGGGCGCCGCGGCCGGGCTGACGCCGCTGTTCGCCGGGTGGGCGACCGGTGAGCGACCCTGGGACAGCTGCTACGGGCCCGTCGAGGAGTACGCGCACTCCGCCCGGCGGTTCGACGAGTCCCCCGCCCTGTTCTCGTACACCGGCGCCCGGCACTCCCTGGCCCTGATCGAGGAACTGGGCGTCGACGCCGTGCACGCCCACGACACCGCGCTCGCCGACCGGTTCCGCGCGGGGGTGCGCTCGCTGGGGCACGAGCCGGTGGACGCGCCGGGTTCGGCGATCGTGTCCGTGCCGGGGCTCGGCCGTCGGCAGGCGGAACTGGGCGAGGCCGGCGTCCAGGTGTCCGACCGGGCAGGCAATCTGCGGGCCGCCTTCCACGTGTACAACACCGCGGCCGACGTGGACCGGCTGCTCGACGTGCTGGCGGGCTGAGCGGAGGGGGCCCTGGAACGGCATCGGGCAGGGGCCTCCCGTCCCACACGAAAAGGCCCCTGCCCGAGATTCAGACGCGGTTCACTTCACCGGAGTGAAGTCCCGCGCGCCGATGAAGTCCGGCCGTCGGATCGGTGCCGCGAACGGCTCCACGGCCGTGTTCTCCACGCTGTTGAACACGATGAACACGTTGCTGCGCGGGAACGGCGTGATGTTGTCGCCCGACCCGTGCATGCAGTTGCAGTCGAACCAGGTCGCCGAGCCGGCCTTGCCGGTGAACAGCTTGACGCCGTACTCCGAGGCCATCTTCGTCAGCGCCTCGTCGGACGGGATCCCCGCGTCCTGCATCTGCAGGGACCTCTTGTAGTTGTCCTTCGGCGTGGCCCCCGCGCACCCGAGGAACGTCTTGTGCGACCCCGGCATGATCATCAGACCGCCGTTGGTGTCGTAGTTCTCCGTGAGCGCGATCGAGACCGAGATCGTGCGCATGTTGGACAGGCCGTCCTCGGCGTGCCAGGTCTCGAAGTCCGAGTGCCAGTAGAAGCCGCTGGCCCCGAAGCCCGGCTTGACGTTGATCCGCGACTGGTGGACGTAGACGTCCGAGCCGAGGATCTGCCGGGCCCGACCGACCACGCGCTCGTCGCGCACCAGTTTCGCGAAGACCTCGCTGATCTTGTGCACCTCGAAGACCGACCGGATCTCCTTGGACTGCGGCTCCACGATCGAGCGCTCGTCCGCGCGGATGGCCGGGTCGCTGGTGAGGCGCTCCAGCTCGCGCTGGTACTCGGCGACCTCGTCGGGGCCGATGAGCTGGTCGATGGCGAGGAAGCCGTCGCGGTCCAGGGCCTGGAGGTCACCCGCCGAGACGGGACCGGGCGTGTCCGGGGAGCCCCAGACCACCGGGTCCTGCCGGGGGGTTGCCACCTCGGTGGCGCCGCGGGTGGGATAGAGATCAGTGACGTGCGTGGTCGTGGTCACGGTGACTCACACCTCCTCGGTGAGCAGCGGGTAGACGCCGTTCTCGTCGTGATCCTCCCGTCCGGTGACGGGCGGGTTGAAGACACAGATGCAGTGGAAGTCCTCCTTGACCTTGAGCGTGTGCCGCTCGTGGCCGTCGAGGAGATACATCGTGCCCGGCGTGATGTGGTACGTCTTCCCCGTCTCGCGGTCGGTCAACTCGGCGTCGCCCTTGGTGCAGACGACGGCCTCGATGTGGTTCGCGTACCACATCGACGTTTCCGTACCCGCGTACAGGATCGTCTCGTGCACGGAGAAGCCGACCTTCTCCTTGGCGAGGACGATCCGGGTGCTTTCCCAGGTGCCGGACGCGCTCTTCACGTGCCGGTCGGTGCCTTCGAACTCCTTGAACGAACGGACGATCACGGTGTTGCGATGCCTCCTAGGTGAGGGTGTGCAATGGTCCCCGGCGCCTTCGGCCGCGCGGGCCGAAGGCGCCGGAAGTACGGGTGGTGCCGTGCGGGTCAGGCGGTCTCGCGCACGGCCCGGGCCAGGGTCTTCATGCCCTCGTCCAGCTCGTCGGGCGTGATGGTGAGCGCCGGCAGCAGCTTGACGACCTCGCTCTCGGGCCCGGACGTCTCGATGAGCAGCCCCAGCTCGAAGGCGCGCTTGGCGACGCGTCCCGCGCGGTCCTTGTCGTGGAACTCCAGGCCCCAGACCAGGCCGCGGCCGCGGTACTCCTTGACGTCGGCGAGGTTCTCCTCGGTGATGGCGATCATGTGCTGCTCGACCTGCTCACCGCGCTTGCGGGTCTGCTTCTCCATCGCCGACCCGTCGGCCCAGTAGGCCTCCAGCGTGGCGGTCGCCGTGACGAACGCCGGGTTGTTGCCGCGGAAGGTGCCGTTGTGCTCGCCCGGCTCCCAGACGTCCAGCTCCGGCTTGAACAGGGTCAGCGCCATCGGCATGCCGTAGCCGCTGATCGACTTGGAGACGGTGACGATGTCCGGCGTGATGCCCGCCTCCTCGAAGGAGAAGAAGGCGCCGGTACGGCCGCAGCCCATCTGGATGTCGTCGACGATGAGCAGCATGTCCTGGCGCTCGCACAGGGCGGCCAGGGCGCGCAGCCACTCGGCCCGGGCGACGTTGATGCCACCCTCGCCCTGCACGGTCTCGACGATCACGGCGGCCGGCTTGTTCAGGCCGGAGCCCTGGTCCTCGAGCAGCCGCTCGAACCAGATGAAGTCCTCGACGGTGCCGTCGAAGTAGTTGTCGAACGGCATGGGCGTGCCGTGCACCAGCGGGATGCCGGCGCCGGCCCGCTTGAACGCGTTGCCGGTCACGGCGAGCGAGCCCAGCGACATGCCGTGGAAGGCGTTGGTGAAGGACACGATCGACTCGCGTCCCTTGACCTTGCGCGCCAGCTTCAGCGCGGCCTCGACGGCGTTGGTGCCCGTCGGGCCCGGGAACATGACCTTGTACGGCAGGTCGCGCTTGCGCAGGATGGTGTTCTGGAACGTCTCCAGGAAGCGACGCTTGGCGGTGGTCGACATGTCGAGCCCGTGCGTGACGCCGTCCCGCTCCAGGTAGTCGATCAGCGCGCGTTTCAGCACGGCGTTGTTGTGCCCGTAGTTGAGCGAGCCCGCTCCGGCGAAGAAGTCGAGGTACTCGTGGCCGTCCTCGTCGTACATGCGGCTGCCGACCGCACGGTCGAAGACGGTGGGCCAGCCGCGGCAGTAGCTGCGCACCTCGGACTCGACGGTCTCGAAGACGCTGAGGTCGGGCTGGGTGATGGTCACGACGAATCGCTCCTCGTGGGGTGAGGGTGGGAGAGGAAGGTCGTACGGGTCCGGTGGGACCGGTCGCGGTCCCGGCCGGGAAGTCTGGGGGCCGGACGGCCGGGGGTGCCCCGGCGGCTCGGCGAGGGGTCAGCCGCCGGCGGACAGGGGGCCGATGCGGTACAGGACCTCGGGCTCGTGCGGCCCGTCGGGGAACACTGCCGTGTCGAACAGGACTTCTCGCTCGAGCCGGGCGCCGCGGCGCTCGGCGAACGAGGTGAACAGCCGTTGGGACGCCGTGTTGTCGGGAGAGATCGTTGTCTCCAGGGTGGTGATCCCGCGTTCGCGGGCCACCCGCTCCGCCAGTCCGTCGACCAGCGTGGCCGCGAGCCCACGACCACGGTACGTCCCGTCCACCGCCACCTGCCACACGAGCAGGGTGTCGGGGCTGTCCGGCCGTACGTAGCCGGTGATGAAGCCGACCGGCACGCCGTGCCCGTCGCGGACGACGGCAGAGGTGGCGGCGAAGTCCCGGCACCAGAGCAGGTAGCTGTACGAGGAGTTCAGGTCGAGGACCTCGGAATCCCTCGCTATGCGCCACAGCGCGGCTCCGTCGGCCACTCTCGGACGGTCGATTTGCAGGTCTGCTTGCGCGGCAGTCATGCAAATTGAATTTACCCAGGGAAATTCGAAATTGCATCGCCGGATGGGGTTACGAATGGGCGCCTCGTGTGTTATCACGCGGGCGCGTGCCACCGCGCGAGACGGCGGCGCTATGGGGCGATTTGTGGGGGACGCAAGCCGCAAAACGGGCAGCATGTGGATCGGGTCACAATCGCGTAACCCGCGCGAGACGTGTCCGAAATGTGAAGATCGGAACTCGTGAAATTGTTGTGTTTAGGTCCGAGGAAAGCGGGCAGAAGAATACGGGAAGCTGCGCTGAGTGGAATTCCTTAATTCTGCTTGTGTGAGCATCGGGAATTCCCTCGAATTCATCCTTCCGACGGGCCGGTACCGGCCGGCCGCTCCCACGCCTCCTCGACGGCCCGCCGGGCCGCCTCCGGATCGGCCTTCAGACCCCGCTCGGCCAGCGCGGCACCCAGTGCCGCCAGGCAGCCCCGCACGGCCTCGCGCGTCGCGTCCGGACCGTAGTGGTTGACCCGGATCATCTCGCCCGCCAGCGCGCCCCCGCCCGCCGCCAGCGGCAGCGCGGGGTCGGACTCCAGGGCGCGCGCCACCAGCGCGGACGCGTCGACGTCCGACGGCGTGCGCAGCGTCGTCGCGACCGGCGCCGCGTCCTTCGCCTCGTACACGTACGGCTCCAGACCGCCCAGCGCGAGCGCCCCGGCCCGGGTGGCCGCCGCGGCGGACGCGTGCCGCGCCATCACCGTGCCGGCACCCTCCGCCTCGACGCGCTCCACGCACGCCTCCAGCGCGAGCATCTCCAACTGCGCCGGCGCGTGCAGCAGCGCCCTGCGCCCGCCGTCGATCCAGCGCTCCTTCCAGTCCAGGAGGGACAGGTAGGACCGCCGCGGCGCGTTCGGGTTCGCCGCCATCCGCGCCCAGGCCCGCTCGCTCACCGACACCGCCGACACCCCGGCCGGGCCGCCCATCGCCTTCTGGGCGCCGATCACGCACAGGTCCACGCCCCACGCGTCCGGCAGCACCGGCTCCGCGCCCACCGAGGCGACCGCGTCCAGGTAGAAGAGCGCGCCGTGCGCCCGCACCACCTCGCCGATCTCCGCGACCGGGTTGGTGTTGCCGGTCGCCGCCTCGGCGTGCACCAGCGACACGAAGTCGATCTCCGGGTGCTCGGCGAGGGCCTCGCCGATCCGCTCGGCGGAGACGGCCGTGTGGAACGGCACGGCGAGGTCGTGCACGGTCGCGCCGCAGTCCCGCAGCCAGTTCCCGAAGGTCTGCCCGTACGGGCCCGTGACGACGTTCAGCGCGACGGTGCCCGGACCCGCGGCGGCGCGGATCGCGCCCTCCAGCGGCAGCAGCGCCTCGCCCTGCATGACCACCACGTCCTGCCCGGTGCCGAGCAGGCGCGCGACCCGGTCCTCGATCGCGGCGAAACGGCCGGCGCTCAGCGGGGCGAGATCCAGGAAGGGATGGGTCACGGCGGTGCTCTCTTCAGTAACGGCAGGTGTACGACGCGGGTGCGTCGCGTACGGACACGCGCACGTTCGTCCGCACGCGCACACGTCCCGTACGGACGCGGGTACGTCGCGTACGGAATCGAGAGTAACCATGGCGCCCGCCGGCACTCGCGCCGGAGGGCTTCCGTTGCGACACCCCCACGCCCGGAATCATGGCTTCCGTCACAGCCGGGTGATCGTTCGGCTGGTGGAATGGGCCCCGTGCTCGCTCTTGTGCTGCTGGTCCTCGTCGCGGCGGCGACGGCCGCCGTCCTCCGCCGGGGCGCCGGCACCTACCCCCGCCACCCCGCCGCGGCAGCGGTGGCCGCGGCTCGCGTGCCGCGCCTGCCGGGCGCGCCCCTGCGGGGCGTCGCCGGGGCCGCCGGCGGGGCCGCCGCCCTGCTGTACCTCTGGGGCCTGCTGTGCGTCGGGGGCGCGGTCATGGAAGCGGAGGACGGCGGGACGGACTCCGTGCCGCCGCGGCCGTGCCGTGACGGGGTGCCGCCGGAGCGGTCCGGACAGGTCGTCGACTACTCCGTCTCCTACCTGCCCCTCGGCTTCCGCTGCGAGACCCTCGACGGCGACGGCTACGACTCCGCCGACATCCCCGGCCACCTCAACCCCGGCGTCGCCGTCCTGGCGCTCACCGCCGTCGGGAGCGCCGTGGCGGCCGGGTACGCGACCGAGCGGCGCGCCCGCGCGGCGGCGCGGAGCGACGGCCGGGCACCGGCCTCGAACCGCCGTGGGGGCAGCCTTTAGGGTGCGGGGCATGAGCGATCGCGCGGTGCTGCACGTGAAGGGTCGGGTGCTCGTCGGACCGGAGGAGGTCCGGGACGAGGTGTGGGTGATCGACGGCCGGATCTCCTACGACCGCCCCGCGGGCGCCGCCGACGTCCGCACCGTCGAGGGGTGGGCGCTGCCCGGCCTGGTCGACGCGCACTGCCACGTCGGCCTCGACCAGTACGGCGCCGTCCCCGCCGACGTCGCCGAGAAGCAGGCGCTGACCGACCGCGAGGCGGGCACCCTGCTCATCCGCGACGCGGGCTCGCCCTCCGACACCCGCTGGATCGACGACCGCGAGGACCTCCCGAAGATCATCCGGGCCGGCCGCCACATCGCCCGCACCCGCCGCTACATCCGCAACTACGCCTGGGAGGTCGAGCCCGACGACCTCGTCGCGTACGTCGCCCAGGAGGCGCGGCGCGGCGACGGCTGGGTGAAGCTGGTCGGCGACTGGATCGATCGCGACCTCGGCGACCTGTCGGCCTGCTGGCCGCGCGGCGCCGTCGAGGCGGCCATCGCCGAGGCCCACCGCCTGGGCGCCCGCGTCACCGCGCACTGCTTCGCCGAGGACTCCCTGCGCGACCTGGTGGAGGCCGGGATCGACTGCGTCGAGCACGCCACGGGACTGACCGACGACACGATCCCCCTCTTCGCCGAGCGCGGGGTCGCCATCGTGCCCACCCTGGTCAACATCGCCACCTTCCCCGCGCTGGCCGACGGCGGCGAGTCCCGCTTCCCGCGCTGGTCGGCCCACATGCGCCGGCTCCACGAACGCCGCTACGACACCGTGCGCAACGCCTACGACGCCGGCGTCCCGGTCTTCGTCGGCACCGACGCCGGCGGCGCCCTCGCCCACGGACTGGCCGGGGCCGAGGTCGCGGAACTGGTCACCGCGGGCATCCCGCCCCTCGAGGCACTCTCCGCGACGACCTGGGCGGCCCGGCGCTGGCTCGGCCGTCCGGGACTGGACGAGGGCGCACCGGCGGACCTGGTGGTGTACGAACAGGACCCGCGCGCGGACGTGCGCGTGCTCACCGCTCCGCGCCGGGTGGTGCTCAACGGGCGGGTCGTCGGTTGACCAATGGGAGTGACACCGGCGAACACCTGTGCCGAGCGATGCGAAGCAGGTTCGAACAGGTTCGCCAAAACCCCACGAAGGGGTGAAGTGCCCCCGGTTCGCTGACGGTTCGGCGGAGGCGGCGACATTCTGTCCGGGTCCCAAGCACGTCGCTCATGCGTGCCCCGCACGCATGTCTCACTGGGGGTCCCACCACCTTGAACGGCAACACCTTCCGCATGCCCGCACGCCGTCTCGCCGTCGTCGCGGCGGCCACGGCCCTGGCCGCGGGTCCCGCGACCCTGGCCGGCGCGGCATCGGCCCACGCGACCGGTGACCACGGCCGCGCGAGCGCCACCGTGCTGCGCACCGGGCTCGACGTCTCCCTGCTCAACAAGACCGTGAACGTCCCGCTCGCGGTCACCCTCAACGAGGTGCAGGCGCCCCAGAGCGCCGAGAAGACGGCGCTCACCGCCCGGCTGGACGGCGTGGACGGCGGAAAGCCCTTCAGCGTCCTGCGCGCCGACGTCGCCGAGGCGAAGGCGACGGCCACCGCCGGCAGGAGCGAGGGCACCACGACGCTGGCCCGCGCCCGGCTGCACGTCCCGGGCCTGCCGCTGCTGTCGGTGATCGAGGTCCAGGAGGTCACCTCCACCGCGACCTGCGAGGCCGGGAAGCAGCCGGTCGCCGACGCCAACCTGCTGGGCCCGGTGACCGTCCTCGGCAAGAAGGTCACGCTCACCACCGGCGGCACGACCGACGTGAAGGTGCCCGGCGTCGGCGAGGTGCGGCTCGACCTCTCGAAGGAGGAGACCACCTCCCGCACGGCCGCCGCGACCGCGCTCGAACTCAAGGTCCACGTCAACCCGCTCGACCTGAACGTCGCCGAGGTCGACGGCACCGTCACCCTGGCGAAGGCGACCTGCGAGTCCCCGGCCGCCCCGGCGGACGGGGCCGGGCAGCCCCCGGCGAAGACCGACGAGCCCCCGGCCGGCCAGGACGCGGGCCAGAAGGCCGACCCCGCTGATCCCGACGCCGAGCCCGCGGGCGACGTGCGGGCCCAGGGCGCCCGCACCGAGGCCGACCTCGCCGAGACGGGCGGCAGCTCGTCGACGCCGTACGTCGCGGCCGGCGCCGCGGCCCTGGTCCTGGCGGGCGGCGGAGCACTGGTCCTGGCCCGGCGCAGGCGCGGCTGACCGGACCGAGCACGCGGGACCGGCCGGGGGTGTACGACGTACGCCTCAGGCCGGTCCCGGCGCCGCCACCGCCCGCTCCAGCGCCCGCAGGAAGCCCTCCGTCGTCGCCCGGTCCCGTACCGCCAGGCGCAGCCACTCCCCGCCGAGACCCGGGAACGTGTCCCCGCGCCGCACCGCGTACCCCAGCTCGCGCAACCGGTGCCGTACGGCGGCGCCGTCCGGGACGCGGAGCAGCACGAAGGGACCCTCGGGCGGTGCGACGACCCGGAGACCGGCCCCGGCGCACCCCGCGAGCCCGGCGACCAGACGCTCCCGGTCGGCGGCGATGCGGTGGGCGGCGTGGGCGGCCTCCGCCAGCGCCCGCGGCGTCACACACACCTCCGCCGCCGCCAGCGCCGGCGTGGACACCGGCCACAGCGGCTGGGCGCGCTCCAGTTCGCCGACCGTCTCCGGGTCCGCCAGCACGTATCCGATACGCAGCCCCGCGAGGCCCCACGTCTTGGTGAGGCTGCGCAGGACGACCAGCCCGGGCACGTCCGTCCGCCCGGCCAGCGCCTCCCGCTCACCCGGCACCGCGTCCATGAACGCCTCGTCCACGACCAGCGTCCGGCCGGGCCGGGCCAGCGACGCCAGCACGTCCGCCGGGTGCAGTACCGAGGTCGGGTTCGTCGGGTTGCCCACCACGACCAGGTCGGCGTCCTCAGGTACGGCCGCCGCATCGAGCCGGAAGCCGTCCGCCGCCCGCAGCAGTACCCGGCCCACGGTGTGCCCGGCGTCCCGCAGCGCCGCCTCGGGCTCGGTGAACTGCGGGTGCACCACGACCGGCCGGCGCACCTTCAGCGCCCGCGCCAGCAGCACGAACGCCTCCGCCGCGCCCGCCGTGAGCAGCACCCGCTCCACCGGCAGCCCGTGCCGCGCCGCCACCGCCGCCCGCGCGGCCCGCCCGTCCGGATAGGCGGCGAGCGAGCCGAGCGAGGCGGCGACGTGCGCACGCAGCCAGGCCGGGGGAGTGTCCGCGCGGACGTTCACCGCGAGGTCCACCAGCGCCGAACCGTCGTCGCGCACCTCGGCGTCCCCGTGGTGCCGCAGGTCCGGGCCGCCGGTCCCGGTCCCGGACTCAGTGTGCGTGGGAGTGTGCGTGTCCATGCCCGTGATGGTGCCCGTGGTGGTGGTCGCCGTCGTCGTCGGGGTGGAAGTGCGGCTGCTGCGGCAGCCCCACCTTGTCCTCGAACCCCGGCAGCGCGATGCGGTACACGCAGCTGTCGCAGTTCATCCGCAGGTCGCCCTTCACGGCCTCCTCGTACCGCTCCCACACCAGGTCGAGCAGCTCCGGCTCGGGCCCGATGACGTCCGCCGATCGCACCTCCGTCTCCGGGTGCGCGGCCGCCCACTCGTCCGTCTGGTGCCGGACCCGGTCCGGGAGGATGCCGGTGAACAGGAAGTACGGCAGCACGACGACCCGCCGCGCCCCCAGCCGCGCACACCGGTCCAGGCCGCCCGGCACGTCCGGCTTCGCCAGCGACACGAACGCCGTCTCCACGGCCGCGTACCCGCGCCCCTCCCACAGCAGCCGCGCCGCCTTGAACACCTCGGCGTTGGCGTCCGGATCGGTCGACCCGCGACCCACCAGCAGCACGGTCGTCTCGGACGGGTCCCAGGACGGGTCGACCGCCTCCGCGAGGCGCCGCTCCAGCACCCGCAGCAGCGCCGGGTGCGGGCCCAGCGGACGACCGTACGTGTACGAGATGCCGGGGTGGCGCTCCTTCTCGCGGGACAGCGCCGCCGGGATGTCGCCCTTGGCGTGCCCGGCGGACACCAGCATCAGCGGCACCGCCGCGAACCGGCGCACACCGCGCTCGACCAGCTCGGCGACCGCGTCGCCCAGCGGCGGCGGGGAGAGCTCGATGAAGCCGCCCGCGACGGGCAGCTCGGGGTGGCGTCGGCCCAGCTCGCGCACGAAGTCGCGGAACGCCTCGGCTCCGGCCTCGTCCCGGGTGCCGTGTCCGGCGATGAGCAGGGCGGGCGGGGTCGTCACAGGGTCTCCTCTGATGTCTCTGATGTCTTTGATGCGGACGTCCCGGACCCGGAGGTCAGGGAAGAAGCGGCGGGGGAGCGGCGGGACGCCGGGTTCTCCTGCCAGCGGTAGCCGCGCGGTGTCACCATGCGCCCGGCGATCTCCCGGGTCGCGGTGTTGCCCACCGTCACGACGGTCATCATGTCGACGGTCGCCGGGTCCAGAGCGGCGAGCGTGGACAGGCGGCTCGACTCGTCGGCGCGCGACGCGTTGCGCACGACGCCCACCGGGGTCGACGGTTCGCGGTGCCCGGCGAGGATCGCCAGCGCCTTCGGCAGCTGCCAGTCGCGGCCCCGGCTGCGCGGGTTGTAGAACGTCACGACGAGGTCCGCCGCCGCCGCCGCCCGCACCCGCCGCTCGATGACCTCCCACGGCGTGTGCAGGTCGGACAGGCTGATCGACACGTGGTCGTGGCCCAGCGGCGCGCCCAGGATCGCCCCGGCCGCCAGGGCCGCCGTCACGCCCGGCACCCCGACCACGTCGATGTCGTCGGACGCCTCGGCCAGCGCGGGCGAGGCCATCGCGTACACCCCGGCGTCCCCGCTGCCGATCAGCGCCACGGCCTGCCCGCGCCGCGCCTCCTCGACCGCCGTGCGGGCCCGCTCCTCCTCCGCGCCGAGACCCGACTCCAGCACCCGGGTGCCGGGCCGCAGCAGATCGCGGATCTGGTCGACGTACTGGTCGAGCCCGACCAGCACCGACGCCCGCCGCAGCTCCGCCCGCGCCCGCGGCGTCACCAGGTCCCGGGCGCCCGGCCCGAGCCCGACCACCGCGAGCCGCCCGCGCCCGGGACGCCGTACCACCGCACAGGTCGCCATCGCGGGCACCGCCGCCGACTTCCGCTTGGGCACGAGGAGTTCGCCCCCGCGCACCAGCGCCGCCGCCTCCGCGACCGACGGGGTGCCCACGGCCGCGAGCGGCGCGTCGGAGGGGTTCGGCACCTCGACGCCCGCCAACGCGTCGGCGGCGTACGTCACCAGGGGCACGCCCAGCCGCTCGGCGGCCCCGACGATCCCGGGCTCCTCGGCCTTGGCGTCCACGGTGGCCAACTCGGCGACCGACGCGGCGGACAGCCCCGCCTCGCGCAGGGCGTCCTCCACCAGCCCGAGCACCTCGTCCACCGGTGCGCCCCGGGAGGCGCCGACACCGACCACCAGGGACGGCGGACGCAGGACGACCTCGCCCTCCGACGGCTCCACCGTGCGGTCCGTCACCCGGATTCCGTACGCTCCTTCGGCGCCGACCGGCAACGGCGGCAGCGGCCACGCCACCTCCGCGCGCAGCGCCACCGGCTCGCCGTCCAGCAGCGCCCGCGACACCCCGGCGACATCGCCCTCTACGGGCAGCCCGAGCGTGTCCAGGCCGGCCAGGCCGACGGCGTCCGTCGCCGTCGTCACCACCGGCTCCGCGCCCAGCACCTCGCCGACCGCACGGGCCAGCTCGTTGGCGCCGCCCCCGTGCCCGCCGACCAGCGACACGGCGAACCGCCCGCCCTCGTCGACGCACACCACACCCGGGTCGGTCCGCTTGTCGTCCAGCAGCGGCGCCACGAGCCGGACCGCGGCCCCCGTCGCCAGGAAGCACACCAGCCGGTCGCACTCGGCGAACGCGGTCCGCACGGCGTCCCCGACGGGACCCCCGTACACCCGCGTGCGGCCCGGCCAGGCCGCGGCCAGCCGGTCCCGCGCCGCCGCTCCCGCCGCCGTGGCGGAAATGAGGCCGATCAAGGGGCAACTCCTTCGGTACGGCCGTGCGGCCTGACGCCCCACAGCAGGAAGACGGGATTGGCGGCCGCCAGCCGGGTCACGTCACCCGGCAGCGGCGCGAGCCGCGAGGACTGCAACAGCACCCCGTCGCACTCCAGACCGGCGCCGAGCAGCACCTCGCGGGCCGCCGGCACCCGGTCGAGCGCGGCCACGGCGACGACCACGACGCGCCGGGCCCGCCGCGCACACGCGGCGACGATCGCGGGCAGTTCGCGCCCGCCGCCGCCCACGAACACGGCGTCGGGGTCGTCCCCCAGACCGGACAGGACCGCGGGCGCCGCCCCGTGCACCACCCGCACGTCGACACCGTGCGCGGCGGCGTTGGCCCGGACCCGCCCGACCCCGTCCGACGTCTTCTCGACCGCGGTGACGGCGGCACCGAGCCGCGCACACTCCACGGCCACCGACCCGGAGCCCGCGCCGACGTCCCACACCAGGTCGCCGGGGCGCGGCCCGAGGCGGGCCAGGGCCAGCGCCCGCACCTCGAACTTGGTGATCATCGAGTCCCGGTGCGCGAACGCGTCCTCGTCCAGCGCCCACCCGGCGGGCCCGGGACGCGGCCCCGCGACCGCCCGAACCGGCCCCAGCGCCCGCGCCTCGTCCAGGCACAGCAGCACGCTCACCGCCGCGCCCCAGTCCCGTCCGGCGGCCTCGGCGGGCGTCACCCGCTCCACGCGCTCCCCGTCGGAGCCCAGCGCGGAGGCGACGACGAACACCCGCCCGTCGGACCGCAACGCGGCCCCCAGCTCCGCCGGACCGGCCCCGGGACCGGTCAGCACGGCGACCTTCGGGTACGCCCGGCACAGGTTCACCGCCGTGCGCAGGTCCCGCCCGTGCGCGCTCGCCACCACGGCGTCGTCCCACGGCAGCCCGGCCCGCGCGAAGGCCGCCGCGACGGAGGAGACCCCGGCCCGCACGTCCAGCCGCTCCGGCCCGAACCGCTCGGCCAGCGCCCGCACGATCCCGAAGAACCCCGGGTCGCCGGAGGCCAGCACCGTCACCGGCCGCCCCTTCGCGACGTACTCCGCGACCGTGTCCAGGGCCGGCGCCAGCGCCCCGAGGACGACCGTCCTCGCGCCCTCCGGCAGCCGTACGGCGTCCAGGTGCCGCCGCCCGCCGACGACCAGCTCCGCGCCGACGGCCACGTCCTCGGGCAGCGGGGAACCGGTCCCCGCCCCGACCACCGTGATCACGTGCGCGCACCCCGCGAGCGCAGCTCCCGGCGCGCCTCGGGGTCGGCCCTGCGATAGCCGTGGAAGTGCCCCGGGTGGTAGAGGTGCGAGCGGGTGCCGTGCGCGTCGAGGGCCGGGCCGACCAGGAACAGGGTGTGCTTCCAGAGCTTGTGCTCCTTGACCGTCTCCTCCAGCGTCCCGATCGTGCACCGCACGATCAGCTCCTCCGGCCAGGTGGCCTGGTAGGCGACGACGACCGGCGTGTCCGTCGGATAACCGCCCTCCAGCAGCTCCCGCACCAGCTGACCGCTGCGGGCCGCGGACAGGAAGACCGCCATCGTCGTGCCGTGCTTCGCGAACTCGCGGACCTCCTCCCCGGGCGGCATCGGCGTCTTGCCCCCGCCGAGGCGGGTGAGGACCACCGACTGCGCGACCTCCGGGATGGTCAACTCCCGCTGCGCGAGCGCGGCCACCGCCGAGAACGCGGAGACACCGGGCACCACCTCGGTCGCGACGCCGATCTCCGCACACCGGTCCAGCTGCTCCTGCGTGCCGCCCCACAGCGCCGGGTCGCCGGAGTGGATGCGGGCCACCCGCAGCCCCTGCTCCCGGGCCCGCCGGTACACGGCGACGACGTCCTCCAGCGACATCGTCGCCGAGTCCAGCACCTCGGCACCCTCCCGCGCGTGCTGGAGCACCTCCGCCTGGACGAGGCTCGCCGCCCAGATCACCACGTCCGCCTCGGCGATGGCACGCGCCGCACGGAACGTCAGCAGGTCGGCGGCGCCGGGACCGGCACCGACGAAGGTCACCCTGGCCTCGGAATCCATCGTTTTCGGTCCTCTCCTGTGCATCCTGCGCATCCTGTGCATATTTACTGCGGTTGCTGCTGTCGTACGCGCGTGAACGCGGGGTGATCGGATACCAAGGGCCCATGGCGGTCTTCGTCGCGCTCGGCGCGTTCCTGATGACGCTGGCCGGCGGCTGGACGGCGCAGCGCGTGACCGACCGGCGCCACCTGGTCCTGGGCCTGGCCGGCGGCCTCATGCTGGGCGTGGTCGGCCTCGACCTGCTGCCGGAGGCCCTGGAGGCGGCGGGTGACGAGGTGTTCGGCGTCCCCGCGGCCCTGCTGCTCTTCGTGGCCGGATTCCTCCTGGCCCACCTGGTGGAACGCCTGCTGGCGGCCCGCCGCGCCGCACACGGGGGCGACGAGCACGGCCACCGCTCGCCCGAGGTGGGCCTGACGGCCGCGGCCGCGATGGTCGGGCACAGCGCGATGGACGGCGTGGCGATCGGCGCCGCCTTCCAGGTCGGCGGCGGCATGGGCGCCGCGGTCGCGCTGGCGGTGATCGCCCACGACTTCGCGGACGGCTTCAACACCTACACGCTGACCAGCCTGTACGGCAACGCCCGCCGCCGCGCCGTCGCGATGCTGGTCGCCGACGCGCTGGCCCCCGTCGTCGGCGCGTCCTCCACCCTCCTGTTCACCATCCCGGAGCAAGCGCTCGGCGCCTATCTCGGCCTCTTCGGCGGCGTACTGCTCTACCTCGCCGCGGCCGAGATCCTCCCCGAGGCCCACCACGAGCACCCCGCCCGCTCGACCCTGCTGTGCACGGTCGCGGGCGCGGCGTTCATCTGGCTGGTGGTCGGCATCGCGGAGTGAGCGCCGGGAACGGAAGGCGCTCACAGCTTCCCGCCCCGCCCGCCCTCGCGCCGGGCGGGCGCGATCAGCGTCGACAGATACGGCAACGGCGCACCGTCCAGCTCGCCCGCCGACCGCACCGACTCCTCCGGCAGCCCCAGCGCCGACCCCCACACGGCGTCGTCGAGCCGCCCGCTCTCCCGCAGCGCCTCCGCCACCTCGGCCGCCTGCCGGCCGAACTTGTAGGCGACGACCGTGCCCGGCCCGTGCAGCGCCTCCTTGAGCACCGCCGCCCCCGCCGTGACCGGCACCAGCGTCAACGGCTCCGTGCCCTCGGTCAGCACGGCCCCCGACCGCGCCGCGAGGTCCTGCATGGCGGTGATCCCCGGCACGGTCTCCACGACCGTCCCCGGCACGAGCACGCCCACGGTCTGCGCGAGATAGGTGAACGTGGAATACACGTTGGGATCACCGATGGTCGCGAAGGCGACGGCGGTATGCTCCCGCAGCAGCCCGGCCACCCGCTCCCCGGCCGCGTCCCAGGCCGCCTCGCGCCGCGCCCGGTCGGTGCGCTCGTTCAGCGCGAACACGACCCGCACGGTCTTCTCGGCGCCCACGTAGTGCAGCACGGTCGCCTCGGCCCGGCCGCGCTCGCCGCCATCCTGTCCATCGGATGCAGCCATCACCGGTACGACCACGACATCGGCGGCCCGCAGCGCGTTGACGCCCTTCACGGTCACCAGCTCCGGGTCACCGGGCCCGACCCCCACACCGATCAGCCTGCTGCTCATGACGTCCGGCACCTCTCCACGAACCGACGGGCGACACCGGGCTCGGCCGCCCAGTGCGTGTGCAGATAGCTCGCGTGCACACCGCGCTCCACGAATCCCTCGACGCGCCGCTCGGGCGCCCGCATCCCCCACGCCGGCGCCGCCCCGGCCCCCGGCTCCACCACGGTCCGGTGGAACTCGTGCCCCCGCAGTCGCGTCCCCGCGCCGGCCAGCGCACTGTCGGACACGGCCACGGCGTCCCGGTAGCCCAGCGTCAGCCGCTCCGACATCCGCGCGGAGGCGTCCAGCACCCCGCACATCGGCAACCCGTCCAGCTCCCGGCACAGGTACAGCAGCCCCGCACACTCGGCGGCGACGGGAGCACCGGAGAGCGCCAGCTCGGCCACGGACTTCCGCAGCCCCTCGTTGGCGGACAGCTCGGCGGCGTACACCTCGGGGAACCCGCCGCCGATGACGAGCCCTTGAGTGCCCTCCGGCAGTTCCTCGTCCCGCAACGGGTCGAAGGTGACGACCTCGGCCCCGGCGGCGGCGAGCAACTCGGTGTGCTCGGCGTAGGAGAAGGTGAAGGCGGGTCCACCGGCAATGGCGACGCGCTGGGGTGACTTCTTGCCCGGCCGAGACGGGATGGGGGTCCCCCCGCGCGAGCGCATTCGAGCGTGGGGGAGGGTGGGCACAGGCCCGGGGGTCCAGGGGGCGGAGCCCCCTGGCAACGGTCCGGCAGCCCGCGCCAACCCGACCAACGCCTCCAGATCACACCCCGCCGCAACCTGCGCACCCATCGCCGCCACGGCCTCCACCGCATCCGAGCCCCGCTCGGCAACCGGCACCAGCCCCAGATGCCGCGACGGCACGTCGACCGGCGCGGCCCGCCGCAACACCCCGAGCACCGGCACCCCGACGGAGTCCACCGCCTCCCGCAACAACACCTCGTGCCGGTCCGACGCGACCTTGTTGAGGATCACGCCCCCGATCCGCACCTCCGGGTCCCAGGACACGAACCCGTGCACCAGCGCCGCCACCGACCGTGACTGCGACGACGCGTCCACGACCAGCACCACCGGCGCCCGCAGCAGCTTCGCGACCTGCGCGGTGGACGCCAGCTCGCCCTCGCCGGCGGCCCCGTCGTACAGCCCCATCACGCCCTCGACCACGGCGATGTCGCACCCGCGCGCCCCGTGCAGGAACAGCGGCGCGACCAGCTCGGGCCCGCACAGGTACGCGTCGAGGTTGCGGCCCACCCGCCCGGTGGCGAGCGCGTGGTACCCGGGGTCGATGTAGTCGGGCCCGACCTTGTGCGGCGACACGGCGAGCCCGCGCCCGGCGAGCGCGGCCATCAGCCCCGTGGCGACGGTGGTCTTGCCGCTCCCGGACGAGGGCGCGGCAATGACCAGCCGAGGAACACCGGAATCCGGGGAGGTCACCACTCGATGCCCCTCTGCCCCTTCTGCCCCGCGTCCATCGGGTGCTTGACCTTGGACATGTCGGTGACGAGATCGGCGCACTCCACCAGCGCGGCGGGCGCGTTCCGCCCCGTGATCACGACGTGCTGGGTCCCGGGCCGCTCGCGCAGCACCGACACCACCTCGTCGGTGTCGACCCACCCCCAGTGCATCGGATAGGCGAACTCGTCCAGCACGTACAGCTTGTACGTCTCGGCGGCCAGGTCCCGCTTGACCTGTTCCCAGCCCTCCCGGGCCTTCTCCTCGTTGTCCAGCTGCGCGTCGCGCTGGACCCAGGACCAGCCCTCGCCCATCTTGTGCCAGTCGACCGATCCGCCCTCGCCGCTGGCGCCGAGCACCCGCAGGGCGTTCTCCTCGCCGACCTTCCACTTCGCCGACTTGACGAACTGGAACACCCCGATCGGCCACCCCTGGTTCCAGGCCCGCAGCGCCAGCCCGAAGGCGGCGGTGGACTTGCCCTTCCCGACGCCCGTGTGCACCACGACCAGCGGACGATTACGCCGCTGACGGGTCGTCAGCCCGTCGTCCGGCACGACACTCGGCTTGCCCTGCGGCATTACGCGGCCCTCCTGCTGCCCTGAACGTCCTTCACGAGCCCGGCGATCGAGTCCGCCCGCAGCTCGTCCAGCGTCACCGCCGTACCGCCCAGCTCACCCGCCAGCTGCCCGGCCAGCCCGAGCCGCACGGGCCCCGACTCGCAGTCCACGACGACGGAGGCGGTGCCCTCGGCGGCGAACAGCCGCGCGGCACGCCCCGCCAGCGCGACGGGCTCGGGACCACCCGTGGCCCGCCCGTCCGTCACGACGACCACCAGCGCCCGCCGCGCCGGATCCCGCAGCCGCTCCACCCGCAGCACCTCGTGGGCACGCAGCAGCCCGGCGGCCAACGGCGTACGCCCGCCCGTCGGCAGCGACTCCAGCCGCACCGCCGCCGCGTCCACCGACGAGGTCGGCGGCAGCGCCACGTCGGCCGCCGACCCCCGGAAGGTCACCAGTCCCACCTTGTCCCGCCGCTGGTAGGCGTCCAGCAGCAGCGACAGCACAGCACCCTTGACGGCGCTCATCCGCTGCCGCGCCGCCATCGACCCGGAGGCGTCGACGACGAACAGCACGAGGTTCCCCTCACGCCCCTCCCGCGTCGCCTGCCGCAGGTCGTCCCGGCGCACCACGAGCCCCGGCCCGCTGCGGCCCCGGGCCCGCTGGTGCGGCGCGGCGGCCTGCACGGTCGCGGCCAGGTGCAGCTTCGTCAGCGCGCCCCGCGGCCTCCGGGCGCCCGTCGTACGGCCGTGCTCGGTCCGCGCCCGCGAACGCCTCCCGGCGGCGCCCTGACCCAGTCCCGGCACGCTCAGCACCTTGGTGCGAAACGGCTCGGCGGACCGCGCGGGGGACTGCTCACCGGCACCGCCGGAAGGCTGCGGCTCGCCACCCTCCCCGGCTTCGGGGCGCGCGGCGGCGTCCCCGTCCCCCTGGGGCGCGTCGTCGGGCTCCGGCTGCCCACCGGGGCCGCCCCCGGGCCCCGGGTCCGGGTCGTCGTCCCCGTCCCCGTCCCCGTCGTCGGCCGGGCCGTCCTGGCCGCCGAACTCCTCCAGCGTCTCGTCCAGCTTGTCCTCGTCGAGCCCCGGCGCGTCGAAGGGATTCCGCCGCCGCCGGTGCGGCAGCGCCAGCAGCGCCGCCTGCCGCACGTCCTCCGCGAGTACGTCCGTCCGCCCGGCCCACGCCGCCAGCGCGGTGGCCGTACGCGCCATCACGATGTCGGCCCGCATGCCGTCCACCTCGAAGGCGGCACAGGTCGCCGCGATCTGCCGCAGCGCCCCGTCGCCCAGCCGCACCGACGGCAGCAGCTCCCGCGCCGCCACGATCCGCGCCCGTACGGCGGCCTCCTCGTCGGCCCAGCGCGCGGCGAAGGCCGCGGGGTCGTCGTCGTACGCCAGCCGGCGCCGGACGACCTCCACCCGCTGGTCGGGCTCGCGCGAGGCGGCGACCTCGACGGTGAGTCCGAACCGGTCCAGCAACTGCGGCCGCAGCTCGCCCTCTTCGGGGTTCATGGTCCCGACGAGCAGGAACCGCGCGGCGTGCCGCACCGACACACCCTCGCGCTCGACGTAGGAGGCGCCCATCGCGGCGGCGTCGAGGAGCAGGTCGACCAGGTGGTCGTGGAGCAGGTTGACCTCGTCGACGTACAGGATCCCGCGGTGCGCGTCGGCCAGCAGGCCCGGCTCGAAGGCCTTCACGCCCTCCGCCAGCGCCCGCTCGATGTCGAGGGCGCCCACCAGCCGGTCCTCGGAGGCCCCGACGGGCAGCTCGACCATGCGGGCCGCGCGCGAGGCGAAGGCGCCCGGCGCGTGCGGACCGTCCGGGCAGCCCGGGTCGGGGGAGTCGGGGTCGCAGGAGAAACGGCACCCGGAGACGACGTCCACCTCCGGCATCAGCGCGGACAGCGCCCGCACGGCCGTGGACTTCGCGGTGCCCTTCTCGCCGCGCACCAGCACACCGCCGACGGCCGGGGAAACGGCGTTCAGCACCAGCGCGAGCCGCAGGTCGTCCTGGCCCACGACGGCCGTGAACGGGAACGGGGTACTCACTTGTCGTCGCCCTCCAAATCGCCTTCGAGCTCCAGATAGGTGGCGCGCAGCCGCTCCAGCGTCTCCGCGTCCGGCTCCGCCCACAGACCGCGGTCGGCGGCCTCCAGCAGCCGCTCGGTGATGCCGCGCAGCGCCCAGGGGTTGGACTTCTTCATGAAGTCCCGGTTCTCCGGGGCGAAGACGTACTCGGCGCTGAGCCGCTCGTACATCCAGTCGTCCACCACCCCGGCCGTGGCGTCGTAGCCGAAGAGGTAGTCCACGGTGGCCGCCATCTCGAAGGCGCCCTTGTAGCCGTGCCGCCGCATCGCCGCCATCCAGCGCGGGTTGACGATGCGGGCGCGGAAGACGCGGTGGGTCTCCTCGCCCAGCGTCCGGGTCTTCACCTGGTCCGGGGTGGCGGAGTCGCCCACGTACGCCTCAGGGCTCTCGCCCGTCAGGTGCCGCACCATGGCGACCATGCCGCCGTGGTACTGGAAGTAGTCGTCGGCGTCCACGAGGTCGTGCTCGCGCGTGTCCACGTTCTTCGCCGCCACCGCGATCCGCCGGAACGCCGTCTCCATGTCCCCGCGCGCCGCACGCCCGTCAAGACCGCGCCCGTAGGCGTAACCGCCCCACACCGCGTACACCTCGGCGAGGTCCGCGTCGGAGCGCCAGTTGCGGGCGTCGATCAGCGGCAGCAGACCCGCGCCGTACGCGCCCGGCTTGGAGCCGAAGATGCGGGAGGTCGCCCGGCGCCGGTCGCCGTGCTCGGCGGTGTCCTCGTCGGCGTGGGCGCGGACGAAGTTCTGCGAGGCGGGCTCGTCCAGCTCCGCCACCGCCCGCACCGCGTCGTCGATCAGCCCCACCACGTGCGGGAACGCGTCCCGGAAGAACCCCGAGATGCGCACCGTGACGTCGACGCGCGGCCGGCCCAGCTCCGCGACCGGGACCACCTCGAAGCCCGTCACCCGGCGCGACGCGTCGTCCCAGACGGGACGGCACCCCAGCAGCGCGAGGATCTCGGCGATGTCGTCGCCCTGGGTGCGCATCGCGGACGTGCCCCACACCGTGAGGCCGACCGACTTCGGGTACTCGCCGGTGTCGGTCAGGTACCGCTGGATCAGTGAGTCCGCGAGCGACTGGCCCACCTCCCAGCTCAGCCGGGACGGGATGGCCTTCGGGTCGACGGAGTAGAAGTTGCGGCCGGTCGGCAGGACGTTGACCAGGCCGCGGGTCGGGGAGCCCGACGGCCCGGCCGGGACGTAACCGCCGTCCAGGGCCCGCAGGATGTGCCCGATCTCGTCCGTGGTCCGGGCGAGGCGCGGCACGACCTCGGTGCAGGCGAACTCCAGCACCGCAGCCGCGTCGGGGAGTTCGGTGCCGAGCACGTCACGGACCAGGTCCGGGACGGCCGCCGTGTCCCACGCCCGCAGCTCCAGGCCCTCCGCGATCCGCCGGCACAGCTGCTCGAGCAGGTCGATCGCGTCGGCCGCCGACCGGGCCGGGCCGTCCACCAGGTCCGTCAGCTCCACCGGCACCTTCACCGGGGCGCCCGGCTCGGCCAGCAGTTCCTTCTCGACCAGCCCGAAGTGCTCGGCCAGCGACGCCCTGAGGCCCGGCAGGGCGTTCGCCTGCCCGCCCCACACCTGCGAGGCGCGCAGCACCGCCAGGACCAGGTTGACGCGGGGCTCGCCGACCGGGCCGCCGCCCAGGACGTGCAGGCCGTCGCGGATCTGCACGTCCTTGATCTCGCACAGGTAGCCGTCGATGTGCATGACGAACTCGTCGAACGCGTCGTCGGCCGGCTGGTCGTCCACGTGCAGGTCGTGGTGGAGCTCGGCGGCCTTCACCAGCGTCCAGATCTGCGCCCGGACCGCCGGCGCCTTCGCCGGGTCCAGGTCGGACACGAGGGCGTACTCGTCGAGCAGTTGCTCCAGCTTGGCCAGGTCGCCGTAGGTGTCGGCGCGCGCCATGGGCGGGACGAGGTGGTCGACGACCGTGGCGTGGCCGCGCCGCTTGGCCTGGGTGCCCTCGCCGGGGTCGTTGACGATGAACGGGTAGATCAGCGGCAGATCGCCGAGGACCGCGTCCGGTGCGCAGCCGGCGCCCAGCCCCAGCCCCTTGCCCGGCAGCCACTCCATCGTGCCGTGCTTGCCCATGTGCACGATCGCGTCGGCGCCGAAAGTGTTGTCCAGCCAGCGGTAGGCGGCCAGGTAGTGGTGCGACGGCGGCATGTCCGGGTCGTGGTAGATCGCGATCGGGTTCTCCCCGAAGCCGCGCGGCGGCTGGATCATCACCACGACGTTCCCGAACCGGAGGGAGGCCAGCACGATGTCGTCGCCGTCCACGTACAGCGAGCCCGGCGGCTCGCCCCACGCCTCCCGCATGCCCTCCCGCAGCTCCGGGTCCAGCTTCTCGAACCACGCCCGGTAGTCGGCCAGCGGCACCCGCGCGGGCGCCGCGGCCAGCTGGTCCTCCGTCAGCCACTCCACGTCGTGACCGCCGGCCGCGATCAGCCGGTGGATCAGCTCGTCGCCCTCGGCGGGGTACCCGGTGACCCCGTACCCCGCGTCCCTCAGCGCGTCCAGCACCCGCACCGCCGACGCCGGGGTGTCGAGACCGACGGCGTTGCCGACGCGGGAGTGCTTGGTCGGGTACGCCGTGAAGACCAGCGCGACCCGTTTGTCGGCGTTCGCCTTGTGCCCGAGCGCCGCGTGCCGGACGGCGATCCCGGCGACCCGCCCGGCCCGCTCGGGGTCGGCCACGTAGACCGGCACCTCGTCCGGCCCCTGCTCCTTGAACGAGAACGGCACGGTGACGAGCCGCCCGTCGAACTCCGGGATCGCGACCTGCATCGCCGCGTCCATCGGGGACAGCGCCGCGTCCGACGCCTCCCAGGCGGCCCGGGAGGAGGTGAGGCAGAGCCCTTGCAGCACCGGGATGTCCAGGTCGGCCAGCGCACCGATGTCCCAGGCCTCCTCGTCACCGCCCGCCGAGGCCTGCGAGGCGTGCGTGCCGCCGGCCGCGAGGACCGTGGCGACCAGGGCGTCGGTCCGGCCCAGCAGCTCGTACAGCCCGGGGTCCGCGCCGCGCAGCGAACCGCAGTACACCGGCAGGGCGTTGGCGCCGCGGGCCTCGATCGCGTCGCACAGCGTGTCGACGAACGCGGTGTTGCCGCTCAGCTGGTGGGCGCGGTAGAAGAGCACGCCGACCGTGGGACGGCCCTCGGTGAAGGGGCGTTCGCCGTGGACGCCGTACTCCGGCATCTTCTCCGGCTCGTCGAAGCCCTCGCCGGTCAGCAGCACCGTGTCCGACAGGAAGCGGGCGAGCTGGGTGAGGTTGCCCGGGCCGCCCTCGACCAGGTAGCGCAGCGCCTCGGCCACCACCCCGGCCGGGACCGACGACTCGGCCATCAGTTCCGCGTCCGGCACGTTCTCGCCGCCCAGCAGGACGGTCGGGATGCCGGCGGCCCTGAGTGCGGCGAGCCCGTCCTCCCAGGCGCGTTTGCCGCCCAGCAGGCGCACGACGGCGAGGTCCGCGCCCTCGACCAGGCCCGGCAGTTCCTCGTGGACGTCGACCCGGGTCGGGTTGCCGATCCGGTAGGCGGCGTCCGACGCGCGGGCCGCCAGCAGGTCCGTGTCGGCGGTCGACAACAACAACACTGTGCTCATGCGGGCGCTCCCGGTGGAATGAAGGGCAGTCCTTGTGGCGCGCCGGACTCGATGAGCCGCCACAGCGCGTCGGTGTCCGCGTGGTGTTCGATCAGGTCGCCGAGCCGGTCGAGCTGCTCCTCGCGCAGCGCGGCGAACGAGGTGTCGGGGGCGGGCACGAAGCGGCGGCCCGCGGCGGCGGCCACCTCGCGGAGGAACGCCCGCCGGAAGCCGTCCGACTCCAGCGAGCCGTGCCAGTGCGTGCCCCAGGTCTGGCCGACCCGGCAGCCGTCCAGGCTGCGTCCTCTGTCATCAGAGATGAACGCATCACCTTCCACGACTTCGGCGACCCCGTGGTGGATCTCGTACCCCTCGACGCGCTCGCCGAGGGCCTCGCCCACCGGCCGGGTGAGGGTCTTCTCGCGGGCGAACCGCACCCGCACGGGCAGCAGTCCCAGCCCGTCCACGTGACCGGCACGCGACTCGACGTCGTCCTCGATGTGCTCGCCGAGGAGCTGGAAGCCGCCGCAGATGCCCAGCACGGGCCGCCGCTCCGCGACCCTCCGCACGAGCGCGTCCGCGAGCCCCCGCTTCCGCAGCCACTCCAGCGCCCGGACCGTCCCGCGCGTCCCCGGCACGATCACCAGGTCGGCGTCGGCCAGCTCCTCCGGCCGGTCCACGAACCGCACCACGACGCCCGGTTCGGCGGCCAGCGCGTCCACGTCCGTGAAGTTGGACATCAGCGGGACCGCGCAGACGGCGACCCGCAGCACGTCCTCGCCGACCGGCGGGGCGACGACGGACTCCCGCACGGTCCCGCGCAGGGAGACGCGCAGCCCGTCCTCCTCGTCGATGCCGAGCCCGTGCCGGAAGGGCAGCACGCCGTACGCCCGCCGCCCGGTGAGCCCGTGGAGCATGTCCAACCCCGGTTCCAGGAGCGACACGTCACCCCGGAACTTGTTCACGAGGAACCCGGCGACCAGCGCCTGGTCCTCGGGTGCGAGCAGGGCCACCGTGCCGAAGAAGGAGGCGAAGACGCCCCCGCGGTCGATGTCGCCGACGACGAGGACGGGCAGTCGGGCGCCCCGGGCGATCCCCATGTTGACGATGTCGGTGCGGCGCAGGTTGATCTCGGCCGGGCTGCCCGCCCCTTCGCAGATCACCGCGTCGTACGTGCCGCGCAGTTCGGCGAGCGAGTCGAGCACCGTGCCGAGCAGCCGCTCCTGGCGCCCGCCGTGGTAGCCGCGGGCGCTCATCTCGCCGACCGGCCTGCCGAGCAGCACGACCTGGCTGCTGCGTTCCCCGCCGGGCTTGAGCAGGACCGGGTTCATGTGCGCGGTCGGCTCCACCCGGCAGGCCTGGGCCTGCATGGCCTGGGCCCGCCCGATCTCGGCGCCGTCCCGGGTCACGAAGGAGTTCAGCGACATGTTCTGCGCCTTGAAGGGCGCGACCTTGACGCCCTGGCGCACCAGCCAGCGGCAGATCCCGGCGGTGACGACGCTCTTGCCGGCGTCGGAGGTGGTGCCGGCGACGAGCAGGCCACCGTTCATGACGTACGTCCCTTCGTGACGCCCCGGTTCCTCAGGGAGGCGGCCCCGCTCGCGAGCAGCCGTGCGCCCGCGCACACGCCCAGCGCCAGCCCGCCCACGCGCCGGGAGAGGCGTACGGCCCGGGCGATGTCGCCGGAACCGGCGCGTACGGCGCGTCCCGCGGCGCCGTTGAGGACGGGCCGGTGCTCCACCCGGCCGCCGTACGAGAGCGTCCCGCCCAGCCGCACGCCCAGGGCGCCCGCGAACGAGGCCTCCACGGGCCCGGCGTTGGGGCTCGGATGCCGCCCGGCGTCCGCACGCCAGGCCCGTACGGCGCCCCGCGGGTCGCCACCGGCGACGGTGGTCAGTACGGCGGTGAGGCGGGCGCCGGGCCAGCCCGCGAGGTCGTCGAGGCGGGCCGAGGCCCAGCCGTAGCGGCGGTACCTGGGCGACCTGTGGCCGACCATGGCGTCCAGGGTGTTCACGGCCCGGAAGCCGAGCAGGCCGGGCACCCCGGCCACGGCGCCCCACACCAGGGCGCCCACCACCGCGTCGGAGGTGTTCTCGGCGACGGACTCCACGACGGCCCGGGCGATCCCGTCGGCGTCCAGCGCCTGCGGGTCCCGCCCGCACAGGTGCGGCAGCCGGGCCCGGGCCGCCTCGACGTCCCCGGCGTCCAGGGCCCGGCCGATCGCGTCCGCCTCGCGGGCGAGCGACGTGCCGCCGACGACGGCCCAGGTGGCCGCCGCGGTCAGTGCGACCGAGGCGGCGGGGGAGCGGCGTACGGCACGGGAGGCGGCCAGCCCGAGGGCGGCAATGCCACCGGCGCACACGGCGGTGTGCAGGGCGCCCCAGCCCCGGTGGTCCCGCCACAGCACCTGTTCCACGGCGCCCGCGGCACGGCCGAACGCGGCGACCGGGTGTCCGCGGCGCGGGTCGCCGAGGAGGAGGTCGCCGAGGAGGCCGGCGGCGGCGCCGTACGCGAAGACGCGTCCGGCACGCATGGGCTCAGCCGGTCACACGGGCAGGAAGGCACCTGGTACTGGGCGTCGAGCGGTGGCGGCAGCCGGGCATCGCGTCATGTCCTCACTCAGGGTGTCCACGCCCTGGTTCGAAGAGTCCGGCGGTGAGAGTTCCTGGCTCCCGGGGGTCCTGATCCCCGGTCACAGTGGCGGGACCGCGCCGGATTCGCACCGGGCTTCCTCTCCTGCCGCCGTAGATGGCCCCGGAAGTCCACCACGGCCCGCGAACACCCGTCAACCTGGCGTTGACCTGCGGCGGGGGAGTGTGCGAAGGCCCACACCCCGAGGGTGTGCGCCGGCACGCGAAGAGGCGGGGCGCGGAACGGTTCGAGTCCGTTCCGCGCCCCGCCCCGGGGCGTGCGCGGTGGTGCGTGGAGCGCTCAGGCGACGATCAGATAGATCCCGTACGCCACCGCCGCCGTGCAGGCCGCGAAGCAGGCGTACGCGCCGGTGACCGCGAGGGCCGCGGAGCCGCCCTGGGCGGCGGCCCGCTCCTGGCGGGAGAGGCCGACGACGCCGAGGGTGAACAGGCTCACCAGGGCCACCGTGACCACGAGGCTGATGCCGAAGACGGAGCCGAGGGCTGCCCAGTCGATGCTCATGGAGGTTCGCTTCCTTCGTACCCGGGACGCGGGCTCAGACGGTGGTGGCCGACGGGGCCTTGGGATCGGCGGTGGCGGCCGGGGCCGGGACGGTGGCCGCCAGGTCCTCGGTCACGCCCGCCGGGGGCGGCGACACGGCGGCCATCGCCGTGGTGACCACACCGACCGGCTCGGCGGACCCGGGCTCCTCCGTGTCGACGACGTTGGTGTGGTCGACGACCTCGCGGCGGGAGATCCGCCAGATCGCGAAGCTGGACGCGACCAGGAACACCGCGACGAGGGCCGTGCCCCAGTCGCCGGCGCGGCAGACCCACTCGGCGAGCGCGGCGACCAGGGCCGCGGCCGGCAGCGTCAGGCCCCAGGCGACGAACATCCGGGTGGCCGTGGACCAGCGGACCACACCGCCCTTGCGGCCGAGGCCCGCGCCCATCACCGCACCGGAGACCGAGTGCGTGGTGGAGAGGGAGAAGCCGAGGTGGGAGGAGGCCAGGATGACCGTGGCGGCGCTGGTCTGGGCGGCGAAGCCCTGCTGCGGCTGGAGGTCGGTCAGGCCCTTGCCCATGGTGCGGATGATGCGCCAGCCGCCCAGGTAGGTACCGAGCGCGATGGCCAGGCCCGCGGACAGGATGACCCACACGGGCGGGTCGGAGTCGGGGGCGAGCGAGCCGCCGGCGATCAGGGCGAGGGTGATGATGCCCATCGTCTTCTGGGCGTCGTTGGTGCCGTGGGCCAGCGAGACCAGACCGGCCGAGGCGATCTGCCCGGCGCGGTAGCCCTTCGCGGAGGCCTTGCCGTCGGCCTTGCGGCCCAGCGAGTACGTCATCCGGGTCGCGAGCAACGCCGCGACGCCGGCCACGATCGGGGCGGCGATCGCGGGGAGGAGCACCTTGGTGACGAGCACGTCGCCGTTGACCGCGCCGATGCCGGCCGAGGCGACGGCGGCACCGATCAGACCGCCCATCAGGGCGTGCGAGGAACTGGACGGGAGTCCGACCAGCCAGGTCAGCAGGTTCCAGAGGATCGCGCCGACCAGTGCGGCGAAGATGACCTCGGGACGGATGCCGGTCTCGTCGACGAGACCCTTGGAGATCGTGTTGGCGACCTCCACGGAGAGGAAGGCGCCTACAAGGTTGAGGACGGCGGACATCGCCACCGCCACCTTGGGCTTGAGCGCACCGGTCGAAATGGTCGTTGCCATCGCGTTCGCGGTGTCGTGGAAACCGTTCGTGAAATCAAACGCGAGTGCGGTTACCACCACAATCGCGAGGATCAGCGAGAAGCTTTCCATTTACCCAGGCAATCGTTCGAGGTCGTTGGCGCGTCGAACGTAGGTAACCAGGGTGAACGGAAGATGAACTGGGCAGGGCGTCACGGTGACCGGAAGCGGTGCCGGAGTCTCCCTCTGCGTGGCCGCACCGGTGCTCTCCGGAGACGCCCCTGGCAGGATCGTCGGAAAGCCGTTCGGCGACGGGTCGTGAGGGGCGTGCGGGACGCCCGGGAGGAGACGGTGACTGTGACGCATTCGCGGGCCGCGGGGACGGACGGGACCGGGGAGTCGCCCGGGGCGCGGGCCGGGGAGCCGGCCACGGCGGCGGCCTGGGCGGAACTCGTCGCCGCCGCCCGCCGGACGGTGGCGGACGGACTGGTGGTCGGCACCTCCGGCAACGTCTCGGTGCGCGTCGGCGACACGGTCCTGGTCACCCCGTCGGGCGTGCCCTACGACCGGCTGACCCCGGCCGACGCGACCGGCGTCGACCTGGACGGACGGCAGATCCTCGGCACGCTGGTCCCCACCAGCGAACTGCCCATGCACCTGGCCGTGTACCGCGCCGACCCGGCCGCCCGGGCCGTCGTCCACACCCACGCCGTGCACGCCACGGCGGTCTCGCTGCTCGTGCCGGAACTCCCGCCGGTGCACTACATGACCGCCGCGCTCGGCGGCCCCGTCCGGGTCGCCCCGTACGCGGCCTACGGCACCGACGAACTCGCCCGCGGCATGCTCGACGCGCTCGCCGGCCGCACCGGCTGCCTGCTGCGCAACCACGGCACGATCACCTACGGCACCTCCCTCGACCAGGCCTACGACCGGACCGCCCAGCTCGAGTGGATGTGCCGCCTGTGGCTGACGGCCTCCTCGGTGCCGGGCCACTCGCCGTCCCTGCTGACGCCGGACCAGCTCACGGAGGTGACGGAACGCCTGCGCGGATACGGGCAGCGGAGCTGACGCGTGCCGGGCGGCCCAGCGGGTACCGGCTACGGGAAACGAACCGCCCGTCACCCACCGTCACGCGTCCACTGGCCGCCCGAGGACTCCACCAGGAGACTGGCCCCATGCGCACTGTTGTCACCGCAACGGCAGCCGCCGTCACCGCAGCTCTGGCGACCGGGGCGGCGAGCGTCGCCGCCGGCCGGTACGCCAGCGACGCCGCGCTGAAGGCGCCCCCCGGCCGGCCCCTGCCCACCGAGCCCCGGCTCACCGTGCACGGCACCGCCGCCGGGCAGATCACCCTCACCCGGGACCTGGCCGCACTGCGCCCCGGCCGGTACGGGCTCGCCGGGGACGGGTCGCACGCGGTCGTCGGCCCGGTCCTCGGCACCGTCGAGCACGGCGCCGACACCGTCGTGCGCCGCCTCGAACGGGTCACCCACGGCACCCTCGAGGCCGGTGACCGGGCGTGGTTCACCCCGAACCTGTACGTCGGCAACCCCGGCACGGCCCTCGGCCTCGAGTACACCGACGTCGAGGTCCCCGGGGAACTCGGCCCGCTCCCGGCCTGGTTCGTGCCCGGCGCCCGCCCGACCTGGATCGTCGCCGTGCACGGCCTGGCCGCCACCCGCGAGCACGCCATGAACCTGATGGAACCCCTGCACCGCAGGAGCGTCCCGGTCCTCGCCCCGGCGTACCGCGGCGACGTCGGCGCGCCGCCCTCGCCCGACGGCCTGCACCACTTCGGCGAGACCGAGTGGCGCGACGTGGACGCGGCCGTCCGCTACGCCCTCGACCACGGCGCCCGCCAGGTCGTCCTGCTCGGCTGGTCCACCGGCGCCACCATGGCGCTGCGCACCGCCGCGCTCTCGGGCGTGCGCGACCGCATCGCGGGGCTCGTCCTGGACTCCCCGGTGCTCAGCTGGGAGACCACCCTGCGCGCCCTGGCCGCCGCCCGCCGCACCCCCGCCGCACTTCTGCCCCTCGCCGTCCGCGCCGCGCAGGGCCGCGCCGGGCTGCACGGCGACCGGGACACCGGTACCGCCGGTCTGCACCGCCCGGCCGTCCCCACCCTGATCCTCCACGGCCCCGACGACACGGTGGCCCCCTGGCACCTCTCCCGCCGCCTCGCCGACACCCACGCGCGGCTGGTCTCCCTCCACGCCGTCCGCGACGCCCCGCACGGCGCCATGTGGAACGCCGACCCCGCGGACTACGAGGAGACCCTGCGCCGCTTCATGACCCCACTGGTGTGACCTTGCCGGCGCGACCCCGCCACCGCCCGGTCGCGCCCCCGCCCCGGCGACCGCCGACGCGGTTCCGTTTGGCGCCGTACCACTGGCCCGATCCGGTGCCCGGAAGGCGCGCCCGAGCCCCGTGCCCGCCGTACCAGGAGGCCCCGGAGGCATTCCGTTTGGGTTTTCGGACCGTCAACCGGAAGACTGCACCCGTGACGTCCCGTATCCCGCGCGACTCCAGGCTTCGACTCGTCCGCTCCCGACCCCTGGCCGCCGCCCCCCAAGCGATGAACCAGCGGCGTTCGCGCCGCCCCGCGCCGCGCCCCCCGGAGGGCACCCCGGCCCGGTCGGAGCTGGCCAGAATGGCACGCTCCGGTCTCGCCGGCGCGGCCCGCGTCGCCCGCTGGGCGGACTCCGCCCTCGGTCCCGGCCGCGGCAGCGCGACCGCCGACGGCAAGGCCACCCTGTCCGACGCCACCGCCGACCACGCGGCCCGCGAACTGGGCCTCACCGCGGCCGAGGTGCGCGCCGACTGGGACACCGCCCGCCTCGCCGGACTGATCGAGGTGCACGGCGACACCGCCCGTCCCGGCTGGCGGCTGCGCGCCTGGAACCGCGACGACAGCGCCGTGCTGCGCGGCTGGGTCGCCCTCTTCGACGCCTGGTCGCTGGCCCACCCCGAGCCCGCGGAGGAGCCCGCGGTCGTCGCCGAGGTCGTCTCCGCGATGCCCCAGGTGCTCTCCTTCCTCCAGCTGTCCGCCGGACCCGTGCCCGTGGCGCAGCTCCTGGACCTGCTGGAGCAGCGCGTCACCGAACTGCGCACCGAACGCTGCGAGGTGCCCTACGGTCCCCAGCCGGCGCCCGGCACCGCGGGAGCGGTCCCGCCCGCCCCGGAGCCCGCCGACGACACCCCGCTCGCCCCGCTCCTCGACTGGGCCCTGCACGCCCTCGCCTCCGTCGGAGCCCTCACCTGCGGCGACGGACACGCCACGCTCACCCCGCTGGGCAGCTGGGCGGTCTGGGTCAAGCTGGAGCAGATCTGCGTCGCCGCGCAGAGCCCCGCCGGCAACATCGAGCAGTCGGCCGAGGGCATGCTCCGCGGCTGCGGCCGGCTCCGCCCCAACGCCGCCCGCGACGAGTACCGCGCCTGGCTCGCCGCCCGTCCCGTCGGCAGCGCCGTCGCCGAGCTCCTCGGCGCCGCCCGCGGCGAGGACGCCCTGCTGCGCGGCCTCGCCTTCGACGCGCTGCGGGTCGTCGGCGCCCCCGCCGAGCCCGACGTGCGCGGCGTCGTCGACGAGCCGACGCTGCGCCCGTACGCGCTGCTGTGGCTGGCCGAGCACGACGGCGCCGACCCCGAGGACGCCCACGAGGTCCTCACCCGTCCGGAGGCCACCTGGCTGTGGGTCGACACCGCCGCGGCCGTCGCCGACCACGGGGAGGCCCCGCTGCTCGTGCGGCACCTGGAGTCGGCGGTGCAGGCCACCGTCCCCGCCCTGCTCGACGAGGTGCGCGCGGTCGGCCACCCCCGCACGGTGCAGGTCCTGGTCGCCCTCGCCGCAGCGCACCCCGACCCGGCCCTGGCCAAGGCGGTCCGCCGGGCGGCCTTCCAGGTCCACACCGGGGGCGGCTGAGCGCCGCGGCCCACGGCGGACCGCCGGAGGCTACCCGGGTACCTCCGGCGCGTACGTCCCGAAGCTCCAGACGTTGCCCTCCAGGTCGCGGGCCATGTAGTCCCGCGAGCCGTAGTCCTGGTCGGTCGGCGGCATCAGGATCTCCGCGCCGTGCTCCACGGCCCGCCGGTGATGGGCGTCGACGTCCGCCACCACCACGTACACCCCCGTGGTGCCGCCGCTCTTCATCGCCTCGTCGAACCGGCCGCCCTTGCCCTTCGAGCCGAGCATGACCACGCCGTTGCCCTGGACCAGCTCGGCGTGGGCGACCGAGCCGTCCTCGTCCTCGTACACCGCGAGCCCGGTGAAGCCGAAGGCCTCGGTGAGCTGCCGGATCGCCGCCTTGGCGTCCGCGTACTGGAGCGTCGGGCAGATGCTCGGGCGCCCGCCCGCAATGCCTGCCATGCCGATCACTTCCTCGTGAGCCGGTGGCCCGTGCTGTTTTGGGCCCGTTTCGCCCAGTCTCGCACCGGCCACCGACAACGCTCACGGGGAAAAGCGGTTGCACGGCCCCGTTAGACTGGCCCTCATGGCCATTCTCCTCGTGCATTAGACGGCGGGATCCTCCACCACCGCCCACCCCGCCAATCCACCTGCCCTGGAGTCTGACCGTGATCTCCGCCTCCGGCATCGAGCTGCGCGCCGGTGCCCGTGTCCTCATCGAGAGCGCCACCTTCCGCGTCGCCAAGGGCGACCGCATCGGCCTGGTCGGCCGCAACGGCGCCGGCAAGACCACCCTCACCAAGGTCCTGGCCGGCGAGGGCCAGCCCGCAGCCGGTGCCGTCACCCGTTCCGGCGAGGTCGGCTACCTCCCGCAGGACCCGCGCACCGGCGACCTCGACGTGCTCGCCCGCGACCGCATCCTGTCCGCGCGCGGCCTGGACACCCTGATCCGCAAGATGCGGGAGAACGAGCAGCGCATCGCCAACGGCCAGGGCAGCACCCGCGACAAGGCGCTCCGGCAGTACGAGCGCCAGGAGACCGAGTTCCTCACCAAGGGCGGATACGCCGCCGAGGCCGAGGCCGCCACCATCGCCGCCGCGCTCAACCTGCCCGACCGGGTGCTCGGCCAGCCCCTGCACACGCTCTCCGGCGGTCAGCGCCGCCGTATCGAGCTGGCCCGGATCCTGTTCTCGGACGCCGACACCCTGCTGCTCGACGAGCCGACCAACCACCTCGACGCCGACTCGATCATCTGGCTGCGGGACTACCTGAAGACCTACCGCGGCGGCTTCATCGTGATCTCCCACGACGTCGACCTGGTCGAGACGGTCGTCAACAAGGTGTTCTACCTGGACGCCAACCGCTCCCAGATCGACGTCTACAACATGGGCTGGAAGCTCTACCAGCAGCAGCGCGAGGCCGACGAGAAGCGCCGCAAGCGCGAGCGGCAGAACGCCGAGAAGAAGGCGTCCGCGCTGCACTCGCAGGCCGACAAGATGCGCGCCAAGGCCACCAAGACCGTCGCCGCCCAGAACATGGCCCGCCGGGCCGACAAGCTGCTGGCGGGCCTGGAGGCCGAGCGCAAGTCCGACAAAGTCGCCAAGCTCCGCTTCCCCGAGCCGTCCCCGTGCGGCAAGACCCCGCTCATGGCCGAAGGCCTGTCGAAGTCGTACGGGTCGTTGGAGATCTTCACCGACGTCGACCTGGCCATCGACAAGGGCTCGCGCGTCGTCATCCTCGGCCTCAACGGCGCGGGCAAGACGACCCTGCTCCGTCTCCTCGGCGGCGCCGAGAAACCCGACACCGGCGAGGTCATCGAGGGCCACGGTCTCAAGCTCGGCTACTACGCGCAGGAGCACGAGACCCTCGACCCCGAGCGCACCGTCCTGGAGAACATGCGCTCGGCCAACCCAGACCTCGACCTCGTGGAGGTCCGCAAGACGCTCGGCTCGTTCCTGTTCTCCGGCGACGACGTCGACAAGCCCGCCGGCGTCCTCTCCGGCGGCGAGAAGACCCGTCTGGCGCTGGCCACCCTCGTGGTGTCCTCGGCGAACGTGCTGCTCCTCGACGAGCCCACCAACAACCTCGACCCGGCCAGCCGCGAGGAGATCCTCGGCGCGCTGCGCACCTACAAGGGCGCCGTCGTCCTCGTCACCCACGACGAGGGCGCCGTCGAGGCGCTCCAGCCGGAGCGGATCATCCTGCTTCCGGACGGCGTCGAGGACCTGTGGGGCGCCGACTACGCGGACCTCGTCGCCCTCGCCTGAGCGTCACCCTCGCTTGATCGAATGGATGATCCACTGGTGGTGGATCATTCGGCCGATGCGTGATCCACCATCTGTGTGAGATCTCCTCATCAAGAGGTGTGTCCTACATCGAATTCGCGGCCGGGCCCCCATCGCCGGGGGCCCGGCCGCCGCGCCTTTCTGACCAGGAATTTCGCGGGAAAACCCGTTCGGCCGAACGGGCCCGATTCTTTGGAATCACGGATTCCGTATGTGGGGACGCGCTCCTGTCGTCACAACCTTGTCTCATCGACCTTGCCGAATGGGTGGCCATGAGCGCCGGGAGGGGTGATCATGAGAAGACCAGAGCGCACTTCCCATGAGGAGGCACGGGTGGCCGAGACTCTGAAGAAGGGCAGCCGGGTTACCGGCGCCGCGCGCGACAAGCTCGCGGCAGACCTGAAGAAGAAGTACGACGCCGGTGCGAGCATCCGGGCGTTGGCCGAGGAAACCGGCCGCTCGTATGGCTTTGTGCACCGCATGCTCAGTGAGTCGGGCGTCACGCTCCGAGGGCGTGGCGGGGCTACCCGGGGCAAAAAGGCCACATCGGCCTGACGTCCCGGGCGGCTCCCGGCTCCCAACTTGTTCCGAAAGTGATGGTGGCCACCCGGCCGGTCGTCCGACCGCTCGGGTGGTTACTGTGCAGTCATTTAGCCCTGCCGTCGCACGGCGCACCGTCCGTCGCGCGGCGGGGACGACGACCGCACCTTTCGGAGGCGCCCCATGGCTTCGCCCGCCCACGACCCCGGTCCCGCACTCGACCAGGACGGCGTGCGGCTCACCGTCGACGACGCGATCGCCACGGTGACGCTGACCAACCCGGCCAAGCGCAACGCGCAGAGCCCCGCTCTGTGGCGGGCGCTCACCGAGGCCGGCCGGCTGCTGCCCGGCTCCGTCCGGGCCGTGGTGCTGCGTGCCGAGGGCAAGTCGTTCTCGGCCGGGCTCGACCGGCAGGCGTTCACGCCCGAGGGCTTCGACGGCGAACCGTCGTTCATCGACCTCGCGCGGGGCGGCGACGCCGAGCTGGACGCGACCATCGCCGAGTACCAGGAGGCGTTCACCTGGTGGCGGCGCAGCGACCTGGTGTCGGTCGCCGCCGTCCAGGGACACGCCATCGGGGCGGGCTTCCAGCTGGCCCTCGCCTGCGACCTGCGGGTCGTCGCCGACGACGTGCAGTTCGCCATGCGCGAGACCAGCCTGGGCCTCGTACCGGACCTGACGGGCACGCATCCCCTGGTGTCCCTCGTCGGCTACGCCCGCGCGCTGGAGATCTGCGCGACCGGGCGCTTCGTCGCGGCCGAGGAGGCCGTCAGCACCGGCCTGGCCAACCTCGCCGTGCCCGCCGACCAGCTCGACCCGGCGGTGCACGACCTGGTGGCCGCGATCCTGGCCGCACCGCGCGACGCGGTCGTCGAGACGAAGGCGCTGCTCCAGGGCGCCCGCACGCGGGACTACGAAGCCCAGCGCACCGCCGAACGCGCCGCGCAGGGACGCCGCCTGCGCGACCTGGCGGGCCTCGGGGAGTAGGAGCCGCTCCCGGGAGCCCGGTTCCGGTTCCCCGGCCCACGGCGGCGGCCGCGCGCACCGTGCGCGCGGCCGCCGCCGTCGTGGTTCCTCCCGCCTGCCACATCCGTGGCGCGCGCCCCCGCGACCCCGCCTAACGTGGACACAGGACCACGACCGGAAGGGACGGACGGCGATGAGCGACATGGAGAGCCACCGGAGCGGACAGGACACGATCGACACCCCCGGAGCGGTCAAGGCCCAGACCGTGCGGCGCGGCGGCGGAGACCCCGGAGCCCGGGGACGGACCACGATCGCCGACGGCGTCGTGGAGAAGATCACCGGAATGGCGGCCCGCGACGTCGCGGGTGTGCACGCCATGGGCAGCGGGATGTCGCGGACCTTCGGCGCCGTGCGCGACCGGGTCCCCGGCGGGACCAGGTCCGGGGTGACGCGCGGGGTGAAGGCCGAGGTCGGCGAGAAGCAGACCGCCCTCGACCTGGAGATCGTCGTCGAGTACGGCGTGTCGATCGCGGACGTGGCCCGGGACGTACGGGAGAACGTGGTCGCGGCGGTGGAGCGGATGACCGGGCTCGAGGTCGTCGAGGTCAACATCGCGGTGAGCGACGTGAAGCTCCCCGACGAGGAGGACGAGGAACCGGAGCCCCGGATCAAATGACACGGACCGAAACAGACGGCGGACCGGGACGGCCGGCGGACCGGGACGGACGGCGGACCGAGCGGTGGAGGACCGAACGGTGGAGGACCGAGCGGTGAGTGAGGGGAGCGCACCATGAGCATGGCCGTGGTCGGCATGATCGCCGGCATGGCACTGGGCTTCGCCGGATACTTCGGCGGGTTCGGCGCCTTCCTGCTGGTGGCGGCCCTGGGGGCCGTCGGGTTCGTCGTCGGCCGCCTCCTGGAGGGGGACATGGACCTCGGGGACTTCTTCCGCAGCCGCGACGACCGGCGGCGGTGACCGCCGTGAGCGAGGGGGCCGGCGAACTCCTCGAACCCCTGGCCCGGGTGGCGCCGGGCGAGCGCGGCGCCACCCGGATCGCCGACCGGGTCGTCGCCAAGGTCGCCGCCCGGGCGGCGCGCGAGGCTCTCGGCCCGCTCCACCCGGACGCCGCACGGCCGTACGCCACCGTCGTCGTCCACCACGACAGTGCCCGTGTCAGCGTCCACCTGGAACTCGACTACCCGTGCGACATCGGCGCCCGCTGCGGCCGGGTGCGTCACCAAGTCGTCCAGCGGGTACGCGCGTTGGTGGGCATGTCGGTGCCGGAGGTCGCCGTCCGGGTGGAGCGGCTGCACCTGGCGGCGGAGTACGGCGCGAGGCAGGGGAGGACGCGATGAGCGAGCCCCGGGACGCGGGGACGGGCGAGGGCGCCACCCAGCGCCTGCCCGTCGTGGAACGCGGCACGGAGCCGGCACCTCAGGAGCGTGGGCCCGGAATCCAGGACGGGGCCGGGGGCGGCCGGGCCGGCCGCTTCTGGTCCCCGCGCCGCCTCCCCGCCGGGCTCGTGGCGCTCCTGCTCCTGCTCCTCGCCGGAGCCTTCCTCTACGACGTCGTCGCGGTGCGCGCCGGCCGGTCCGCGCTCGGCTGGCGCCGCGACCTGGCCCGGCAGCTCGTCGAACGGCCCGTCGACGACACCTGGGTGCTGGTCGGCGCGGGAGTCGCCGCGGCCCTCGGGCTGTGGCTGCTCGTGCTGGCCCTCACCCCCGGTCTGCGCCGGGTGCTGCCGATGCGGCGCACGCACCCCGACGTACGCGCCGGACTGCACCGGGACGCCGCCGCCACGGTGCTGCGCGACCGGGCCATGGAGGTGTCCGGGGTGCAGGCGGCACGCGTGCGGCTGCGCCGCCGCCGGGCCCGCGTACGGGCGCTGTCGCACTTCCGGGAACTGGACGACGTACGGGCCGATCTGGACGGCGTGCTCGACGACGCGGTGCGCGGCCTCGGCCTGGCCCGGCCGCCCGCCGTGTCGCTGCGGGTCAAGCGTCCCGGACGGAAGGGGTGAGCGCGGTGCTCAGGACCGTGAACCGGGTACTGACCGCACTGGCGGGACTGGTCCTGCTGGCCGTCGGCGGCGCGGTGCTGGCCGTCGGGTTCGACGCCCCCGCACCCTCCTGGTGGGTCCACCAGGGGCCGCACGACGTGCTGCTGAGCAACGCCGAACGGACCCGGTGGCGGGACGCGGGCTGGTGGTGGCCGGTCGTCATCGCGGCGCTCGCCGTCCTGCTGCTGCTCGCCCTGTGGTGGCTCGTCGCGGTGGTGCGCCGCCGCAGGCTCACCGAGGTCCTCGTCGACACCGGGGACGGAGAGGGCGCCACGCTGCGCGGCAGGGCGCTCGAGGACGTCCTCGCCGGCGAGGCGGACCGGGTGGACGGGGTGGAACGGGCCGGTGTCCGGCTCACCGGCCGCCGCGACGCCCCGAGAGCCCGCGTCCGGCTGCTCCTGGCCCCGCACGTGGACCCCGGCACCGCCCTGCACGAGCTCACCACCCGCGCCCTGACCCACGCCCGCGGTTCGGCGAACCTGCCGTCGCTCCCGGCGGAGGTCCAGCTCCGGGGCGTCAAGCACGGGGCCGAGCGGGTCAGCTGAGGACTGCCGGGCCGCGTTCTCCCGGCTCAGAACCCGTGCCGCAGGCCGCCGTCCACCGGCAGCATGACGCCCGTGATGTACGACGCCGCCGGGGAGAGCAGGAACGTGGACACGCGGCCGAACTCCTCCGGTGCGCCGTAGCGGCGCAGCGGGATGCGGGACTCGGCGGCCGCCCTGGTCGCCTCCGGGTCGGCGGACAGACCGTCCAGCTCGCGCACCCGGTCGGTGTCGACGCGGCCCGGCAGCAGGCCGACGACGCGGATGCCGCGCGGGCCCAGCTCGTCGGCGAGGGACTTGGCGAGGCCCGCGAGCCCGGGGCGCAGGCCGTTGGAGATGGTCAGGCCCGGGATCGGCTCGTGCACCGAGCCCGACAGGACGAAGCCGATCACCCCGCCGTCCGTCAGCTCGGCCGCCGCCGTCCGGGCGAGGCGCACCGCGCCGAGGAACACCGACTCGAACGCCGTCTGCCACTGCTCGTCGGTGTTGTCGGCGACGAACCCGGGCGGCGGCCCGCCCACACTGATCAGCACGCCGTCGAAACGGCCGAAGTGCTCGCGGGCGGTCGCGATCAGGCGCGCGGCGGCCTCCGGGTCGGCGTTGTCCGCGGCCACGCCGACCGCGTCCGGTCCCAGTGCCGACGCCGCCTCGGCGACGCTCTTCCCGTCCCGCCCCGTGACGACCACCTTCGCCCCGTCGGCGACCAGTTCGCGCGCGGCGGCGTTGCCCAGGCCCCGGGTGGCTCCCGTGACGACGTACACCCGGTCCTTCAGTCCAAGATCCATGGCCCTATCCTGCCTTCTCCTCCCCGAACAGGGCGAGGGCCGTGTTCACCAGGCCGACGTGGCTGAAGGCCTGCGGGAAGTTGCCGAGCTGGTGCCCGGCCACCGGGTCGTACTCCTCGGCCAGCAGCCCCACGTCGTTGGCGAGCCCCACCAGCCGCTCGAACAGCTCCCGGGCCTCCTTGGTCCGGCCGGTGGCGTGCAGCGCGTCCGCGTACCAGAACGAGCACACCAGGAACGTCCCCTCGCCGCCAGGCAGCCCGTCGACCCGGCGGCCCTCGGTGCTGTAGCGGCGCACCAGACCGTCCCGGGTCAGCTCCGCGCCGATCGCGTCGACCGTGCCGACGACGCGCGGGTCGTCCGGCGGCAGGAAGCCGACGCGCGGGACGAGCAGCAGCGAGGCGTCCAGTTCCCGCGAGCCGTAGTACTGGGTGAAGGTGTTGCGCTCCGGGTCGTAGCCCTTCTCGCACACCTCGCGGTGCACCTCGTCGCGCAGCGCGCGCCACGCGTCGAGGTCCCCGCCGCCCAGTTCGGGGTGCGCCTCCAGGGTGCGCACCGCCCGGTCCAGGGCCACCCACGTCATCACCTTCGAGTGCACGAACTGCCGGCGCCCGCCCCGCACCTCCCACAGCCCCTCGTCGGGCTCCCGCCACACCGTGGCCAGGTAGTCCATCAGGGCGCACTGGAGCTCCCACATCTGCGGCCGCGGACGCATCCCGGCCAGCCGGGCCAGCGACAGGGAGTCCATGACCTCCCCGTACACGTCCAGCTGGAGCTGGTTCACCGCGTCGTTGCCGATGCGGACCGGCGTGGACCCGGCGAAGCCGGACAGCCACGGCAGCTCGAACTCGGGCAGCCGCCGCTCGCCCGCGACGCCGTACATGATCTGGAGGTCCGCCGGGTTGCCCGCGACCGCGCGCAGCAGCCAGTCGCGCCAGGCCTCGGCCTCCTCCAGATACCCGGCCGACAGCAGGGCGCCCAGGGTGAGCGTGGAGTCGCGCAGCCAGCAGAAGCGGTAGTCCCAGTTGCGCACCCCGCCCGGCTCCTCGGGCAGCGAGGTGGTGGGGGCGGCGACGATGCCGCCGGTGGGTTTGTACGTGAGTGCCTTCAGCGTGATCAGGGAGCGGACCACGGCGTCCCGGTGCGGGCCCTCGTAGCGGCACCGCGCCGCCCACTCGCGCCAGTCCTCGACGCTGTGCTCCAGCGACATGTACGGGTCGACCAGCGGAGGCCTGGGCTCGTGCGAGGGGTGCCAGGTCAGTACGAACGCGACCTTCTCGCCCGCGGCGACGGTGAACTCCGCGTGCGTCCCTAGGTCCTGGCCCCAGGTGTGCACGTCCGGCTCGCTGCGCAGCCACGCCGAGTCCGGCCCGGCGACGGCCACCCGGTGCCCGTCGGCCCTGCGCACCCACGGCACGATCGAGCCGTGGTCGAAGCGCAGCCGGAGCACGCTGTGCACGGTGACCTCGCCGCTCAGGCCCTCCACGATGCGGACGAGGTCGGGGGCGCGGTCGCGCTGGGGCATCAGGTCGGTGACGCGGACCGAGCCGTCCGCGGTCTCCCACTCGGTGTCCAGGACGAGGGTGTCGGGCCGGTAGGCGCGCCGCGTGCAACGGTCCGCGCCCTTGGGGGCGATGCGCCAGTGGCCGTTGTCGTCGTCGCCGAGCAGCCGGGCGAAGCAGGCGGCCGAGTCGAAGCGGGGCAGGCAGAGCCAGTCCACGGAACCGTCCGTGCCGACCAGGGCCGCGGTCTGCTGGTCGCCGATGAGCGCGTAGTCCTCGATGTGGGGGTGCACGGGGTTTCGTCTTCCCGACAGGAGCACGGAGCAATCGGATCCGCCCGTGCGGACTCGGAGGCTCCCCCGAGGGCTACACCGCCGCGGGTTCCGCCTGCGCCGGCTCCGTCTCCTCGGCGGACTCGCGCTCGCGCCTCTCGCGGCGGACCAGGAACCACCAGCCGACCGGTACGGCCGCGGCGAACAGCCACCACTGGATCGCGTAGGCGAAGTTTAGCGCCGCGTTCTCGTTGCCGGGCCTACCGATCGGCTCCGGGGTCTTGCCCGTCGGCTCCGGTGTCTTCAGGACGACGTACCCGCCGAGTACCCGGGCGTCCAGGCGCTCGGCCTGCTGCTCGCTGCTGATGAGCATGATCTGCCGGTCCGGCAGACCCTCGAGATCCTTGATGCCGCTCGCCTCGGTCGTCTCGTCGGGCATCAGCCGTCCGGTGACGGTGATCTCCCCCCGGGGCGGCGCGGGGATCTCGGGGAACTCCGTCTGGCTCGGCCCGTCGGCGGGGATCCAGCCCCGGTTGACCAGCATGACCTTGCCGTCGTCCAGCACGAACGGGGTCAGCACGTGGTAGCCGATGTTGTCGTCGCCGTCGGTGCGGCGCCGGACGACGACCTCGCGGTCCGTGTCGAAGCGGCCCTTCGCGGTGACGGTCCGGTACCGCTCACGCGTGGTGATCTTCTCGCCGGGCGCGGTCAGCGACTCCACGGGCACCGGCGACGCCTCGAGCGCGCGCGCGACCAGGTCGTTCCGGGCGGTGCGCTCCTCGTAGCGGTGCATCTGCCAGAAGCCCAGCTGGATCATCGTGGGGATGAGCAGCACGGCGACCAGCGTGAGGATCACCCACTGGCGGGACAACAGGAAGCGGTACACGCATCGACGGTACCTTGGCCGGGAGCGGCCCTCGCGGGGAGGTACCCACGAGGGCCGCGGCCCCGCGTCTGCGGGGAGCACATGCCCCGCTTGTACGGGCATGGGGTCTACCGCGGACCATCCCCGCTTCGGCGGGGAGCACGTCCGACGTCAGTGCCGCGGCGTGGGTTCAACGATGGCTTCGCCTGGCGGTCACGCGCAGCACTCAGACCTTGTCGACGATCCCCGCCCTCCCCTCCGCGCGGGCGCAGTGGGCGCCGCAGAACCAGTGGCCGTCGACCTCGACGCCCTGGCCGATGATCTGCACCCGGCAGTGCTCGCAGATCGGGGCCATCCGGTGGATCGCGCAGGAGAAGCAGTCGAAGACGTGCACCGCTCCCTGGGCGTGGACCTCGAAGGTCATTCCGTAGTTGTTGCCGCAGACTTCGCATGTCGCCATGCGCCACAGGGTGGGCCGTCGCCGCGGAGACGGGTGGGCGGGCGCCGGGCGAGTCGCCCGGAATCACCCGTCCGTACGGCTCCGCCCGGCCGCGCGTCTCAGGACGCGGCGTCCGCGGGTTCGACGTCCGCGAGCAGCTGCCCGAAGGCGGCCTCGTCCACCACCGGCGTGCCGAACTGCCGGGCCTTGACCACCTTGGAGGTGCCCGAGTCCGGGTCGTTGGTGACCAGCAGGCTGGTCAGCCGGGACAGGCTGGTCGCGACGTGCAGCCCCGCCTCGACGGCACGGTCCTCCAGCAGGTCCCGCTCGACGGAGGTGTCACCCGAGAAGGCGACCCGCATGCCCTGCTTGAGCTTTTTGCCCACTTCGTACCGGCCCGGGTTGGGATGGGGGCATGCGGGCCTTTTGCGGGAGGGGCGCCAACTGGTCGGCCGGTAGCTCCCGTAGCCCGCCTGCTGCCCGATCCGGGGGGCGGGCCGGTCCGACCACTCGGTCAGCGGCCGGCACTCGTGCAGCGGCAGCCGTACGCCCCCCGCCGCCGCGGCCACCAGGCTCGGCCGGAACGCCTCCGCCAGCACCCGCGCGTCGTCCAGCGCGTGGTGCGCCCGCTGCTGCACGACGCCGAAGTGCGCGGCCAGCGACTCCAGCTTGTGGTTGGGCAGCGGCAGGTCCAGCGCCTTGGACAGGGCGATGGTGCACAGCCGTTGCCGCACCGGCGCCTCGCGCTCGGCACGCGCGTACTCGCGGGCGATCATCTGCCAGTCGAAGACGGCGTTGTGCGCGACGAGGACCCGCCCGTCCAGCCGGGCCGCGAACTCCTCGGCGACGTCCGGGAAGAGGGGTGCGTCCCGGAGCACGTCGTTCGTCAGACCGTGTATCCACACCGGCCCGGGGTCGCGCTGCGGATTGACCAGGGTGTACCAGTGGTCCTCGACCTCGCCGCGGGCGTCCAGCCGGTAGACGGCCGCCGAGATGATGCGGTCGTCGCGGGCCAGGCCGGTGGTCTCCACGTCGACGACCGCGTACCCCTGCGGATACGCGGTCGGCCACGCCGTGGCGGACGGCGCTGCGGTCGTGCGGTCTTCGAGCATGGTCAATGAGGATACGGGCCGGGACCGACACTCCGGTCCCGCAGGTGCCCCCTTCCGTCAAGTTCCGGACGGCCGGGGAGCGTTGCGGTGCCCCTCGCGCACCCGCCGCCGGCCCGGCGTGTCGCACGGCGCCCGGGGTCACCAGCGGATCGGCACCGGAAGCGCCGTCAGGAGCCCCGAGACCGCGACCACCACGCCCAGCGCGACGACCTCCGCGCGCGCGGGGGAGCAGGCGGCCAGCGGATCGGCCGCGCGGCCCAGCCGGACCCTCGCCCACAGCGCCAGGACGGCGACGGCGGCCACCAGCAGCACCTTGGCGAGCAGGACACGCCCGTACGCGGTGTCCGTGAGCTGGTCCAGGATCGTCCCCGCCGGCATCCGGCGCAGCGAACTTCCCACCCCGGTCGCCGTGAGGGCGGCCAGCAGAACGGCCGCCACGCGCGCGTAGAGCCCCAGCAGGGCGGGCCCCGCCTCCGCGTCCCGCCAACACCGCAGTACCCGCAGCGCGTACAGCAGACCGCCCACCCACAGCGAGGCGCAGGTCAGATGGACGAGGGTCAGACCGGAGCCGAGCAGCGGGCTGTACTCGGTCGTGGGGTGGGCGCGCAGCGCGTCCGCGACGATCACCGCGGCCAGCGGCCAGACCTGGAGCCCGGGCCGGCGCGAGGTCGCGCACAGCCAGGCCGCGAGGAACCCGTTGACCTCCAGGAGCGCGAGCTTGCCGTCGCGGGTCGCGTAGAGGCCGCCGACGTCGATGTCGGCGGCGGAGTCCGGCACCAGGTTGCCGGTGGCCACCACCGAGGCCAGTGCGAGGGCGGCGACGAAACCGGTGGCGGCCGCGTACGGGGCCCAGCCGCGCGGCCGGTCCGGGGGAGCGCCGGGCAGCCGCCGGGCCAGCCGGTTCACGAAGAGTTCGCCGAGCGGCACGCTCAGCGCGGCGAAGAGCACCGTGCGCAGCAGGGCGATGCCGCCGGTGCCGGGCGCCTCGGCCTCCCCGGTGCCGTGCAGCGCGGGGGACGGGCCGAGCACGGGTATCAGCGCGCCCAGTGCCACCAGTACGAGTACGGCCACGGTCCGGCCGGTTCCGGAGGGCCGCGCGTGGCGTCCGGTGCCGGTGGTCCGGGAAGGGGGTCGTATCGAGGTCACCCCAGGATCTTCACCAAGTCCTCAGATCCGGGCAAGTCGCGCAGCGGGCCGGGCGGCCGCCCGGCCCGCTGTACGCGCGCGTGAGGGTCTTCGCGGGTCCTGCACACAGGTGCCGCTCACGCGCGCGTGCCGCTCAGCTGGGCACCGGTTACCAGGTCACGGCGTCCAGCGCGTCGGCCATGCCCCAGCCGTAGAAGCCGTTGCGGTTCTTCGGGCCCTCGCACACCGCGTCGACCTTGCCGTCGCCGTCGATGTCGTACGGCTTGGTGCACGCCGTGGCGTCGGCCTCGGCGTACAGCAGGGCCTTGACCATCGCGGGGGAGGCGTACGGGTGCGTCGACTTGATGAGCGCGGCGACGCCCGCGACGTGCGGCGAGGCCATCGACGTACCGGCCATGTAGCCCCACTTGCCGCCGGGCAGCGTGCCCAGGATCAGTCCGCTGGTGGCGGGCGGCTCGGGCGTCTGGTAGGCCGTCGAGTCGCCGCCGGGCGCGGCGATGTCGATGACGCCACGACCGTAGTTGGAGAAGGACGACTTGAGGCCCTTCGCTCCGGTCGCCGCGACCGTCACGACCCCCGGCAGCTGGGTCGGGATGTCCAGGCACTTCGACGGGTCGACCGTCCGGTCACCGGGTGTGGTGTCGTTCGGCGAGGACGGGTCGGTGATCTCGTCGGAGGTGAGGTCGTAGTTCTCGTTGCCGGCCGCGGCGACGTTCACCGCGCCCTTCTTCTCCGCGTACCGCGTGGCCCGTGAGACGGCCTCGACGAGCGCCTTCTGGTCCGGGTCGTCCTTGCAGTTGAAGTACCACGGGTCGGTGTAGTAGCTGTTGTTGGTCACGTCGACGCCGTGCTCGGCCGCCCACATGAAGCCGCAGACCACGGCCTCGGTGTAGAAGAAGCCGTCGGGGTTGCCGACCTTGATGCCGGACACCTTCACCCCGGGCGCCACGCCGGTCATGCCGATGCCGTTCTTGGCGGCGGCTATCTCCCCGGCCACGTGGGTGCCGTGCGGGCTCTCGGACGCGCTCGGCCGCCAGGCGCCGTCGGTGGTGTCCGGCTTGCCCGCGACGCAGTTGACGGACGCCTCGCGGTCGAAGTTCGGGGCGATGTCCGGGTGCGTGTCGTCGACGCCGGTGTCGAGCACGGCGACGGTCACCCGCTTGCTGCCCAGCGACTTCTCGTGCGCCTTGTCCGCCTTGATGGCGGGCAGGTCCCACTGGAGCGACTCCAGCGGGTCCTGGCCCTCGGCCTTCGCGGAGGTGGCCTCGGCGGCGGCCAGTTCCTTGCCGCTGAGCACCTGCGGCGCGCCCGTGTCGGTCGTGGCGGCCGAGGGCAGCGGTGCGGTGCGGGTGGCTCCGGCCGACTGCACACCGCGCACCTTGCGGACGGTCTTGGCGAAGTCCGGGTTGGCGGAGTGGACGACGATCACGCCGATCCGGTCGTACGACGTCACGATCGTGCCGCCCGCCTTGGCTATCGCGCGGCGCACGGTGGCCGAAGGGCGGTGCCCGGGGGAGACGTTGACGACGTAGCTGAGCGAGGTCCCGTCGGTCGCCGTCGCGGGGGCGGCCTCGGCGGCCGGAGCCGCGGTGGCCGTGGTGCCCGGCAGGAGCGCCAGCGACGCGGCCACGGCCAGGCCGGCCGGGATCGCGAGGGCACGGCGGTGACGCGGGTGAGGTGCGGTCATGCGTGGTGTCTCCAGTCCGTCGGGAAAGCTCGGGAAACTCGTGCCGAGCGCGGGCCACCCGGGAAACGCAGATGATCCATGGGGTCTCCACATCATCGGCAGACGGCACCTGCCCGGGACACGGGTAACGGACCGGGCAGGTACATGACGTAGTGGTGCAGGGTGAAGCTATCCCCGAAGTCGCCGGCCAGCAATGACCCGCAGAGGGTGACTTCGGAAAGTGCCACGGGTGTTGAACCGGTCCCCCCGGGGCTCCGTGTCGTTGGGCAGGGAGCCCGAGCCCGACCGGCCCCCCTGCGAGAACACCGAGGTCCAAGCCGTCATGTCCGTCGTACGAGGAGACTCCGTGGCCACCGACGCACCGCCCCCCTCGAAAGAGGAGCCCCCCTCGCGAGAGGAACACCGACTCCCCTCCGCCGAGGAGTTCTCCGAAGTGCAGCAGAGCGCCGAGTTCGCCGAACTGCGCCGCTCCTTCCGCTCCTTCGCGTTTCCGCTGACCGTCGCCTTCGTCGCCTGGTACCTGCTCTACGTGCTGCTGTCGAACTACGCCGGCGGCTTCATGGGCACCAAGCTCTTCGGCAACATCAACGTCGCGTTCGTCTTCGGCATCGCCCAGTTCGTCACCACGTTCCTCATCGCCTGGTGGTACTCGCGGCACGCCGCCGCGAAGCTCGACCCCAAGGCCGAGGCCATCAAGTCCCGGATGGAGGGCGGCGCATGAGCCCCGCACAGTCCGTATTCGCCGCCGAACTGGCCGCCAACGAGGCGAGCGAGCACCGGCCGCTGATCATCACGCTCTTCGCGGTCTTCGTCGCCGCGACGCTGTTCATCACCGTCTGGGCGGGCCGGCAGACCAAGGACGCCGCCGACTTCTACGCCGGCGGCCGGTCGTTCAGTGCCTTCCAGAACGGCCTCGCCGTCTCCGGCGACTACATGTCGGCCGCGTCCTTCCTCGGCATCGCCGGCGCGATCGCCCTCTTCGGCTACGACGGCTTCCTGTACTCCATCGGCTTCCTGGTCGCCTGGCTGGTCGCTCTGCTCCTGGTCGCCGAGCCACTGAGGAACTCCGGCCGCTACACCATGGGCGACGTCCTCGCGTACCGCATGCGCCAGCGGCCCGTGCGCACCGCCGCCGGCACCTCCACGATCGTCGTGTCGATCTTCTACCTGCTGGCCCAGATGGCGGGCGCGGGCATCCTCGTCTCGCTGCTGCTCGGCATCACCTCCGACGCCGGCAAGATCCTCATCGTCGCCCTCGTCGGCGTCCTGATGATCGTGTACGTCACCATCGGAGGCATGAAGGGCACCACCTGGGTCCAGATGGTCAAGGCCGTGCTGCTGATCGGCGGCACCATCCTGATCACCTTCCTGGTGCTGCTGAAGTTCGACTTCAACATCTCCGACCTGCTCGGCAAGGCCGCCGAGAACAGCGGTGCGGGCAGTTCCTTCCTGGAGCCCGGACTGAAGTACGGCGCGACCGGCACGTCCAAGCTGGACTTCATCTCGCTCGGCATCGCCCTGGTGCTCGGCACCGCCGGTCTGCCGCACATCCTGATCCGCTTCTACACGGTGCCCAACGCCAAGGCCGCCCGTAAGTCCGTGAACTGGGCGATCGGCATCATCGGCGCCTTCTACCTGATGACCATCGCCCTCGGCTTCGGCGCCGCCGCGCTCATCGGCAAGGACGAGATCATCGCCTCCAACCCGTCGGGCAACACGGCCGCGCCGCTGCTCGCGCTCCATGTGGGCGGCGTCGACTCGGCGTGGGGCGCGATCCTGCTCGCCACGATCTCGGCGGTGGCCTTCGCGACCATCCTCGCCGTCGTCGCGGGCCTCACCCTCGCCTCGTCGTCGTCCTTCGCGCACGACATCTACGCGAACGTCATCCGCAAGGGGCAGGCCACCGAGAAGGAGGAGATGCGGGCGGCCCGCTGGGCGACCGTCTTCATCGGCATCGTCTCCATCGCCCTCGGCGCCCTCGCCCGCGACCTGAACGTGGCCGGCCTGGTCGCCCTGGCCTTCGCCGTCGCCGCCTCGGCCAACCTGCCGACGATCCTCTACAGCCTGTTCTGGAAGCGGTTCACCACCCAGGGCGCCCTGTGGTCGATCTACGGCGGTCTGATCGTCGCCGTCGGCCTGGTGCTGTTCTCGCCCGTCGTCTCCGGCGACCCGAAGGCGATGTTCCCGGACGTCGACTTCGCCTGGTTCCCGCTGCAGAACCCGGGACTCATCTCGATCCCGTTCGGTTTCCTGATGGGCTGGCTCGGCACGGTCCTGTCGAAGGAGAAGCCCGACGAGGCGAAGTACGCGGAGCTGGAGGTCAGGTCCCTGACCGGCACCGGAGCACACTGACACCCCCGGTCCGACCCTTGCCGGCGCGGCCGCTCGTAGATCCCTACGACGCGGCCGCGCCGCACGTCGTGGGTTCGGGCGGCTGTCGATGTCGGACCGGTCACGTAGGCTCGACGGTGTCGGAGGAGAAGAAGTGCTCCGCCGATCCGCGTCGAGGGAGGGGGCCCACGTGCTCATCGACACCTACGGCCGAGTGGCCACCGACCTGAGGGTCTCGCTCACTGACCGCTGCAACCTGCGCTGCACCTACTGCATGCCCGAAGAGGGCCTCCAGTGGCTCGCCAAGCCCGACCTGCTCACGGACGACGAGATCGTCCGCCTCATCGACATCGCGGTCACCTCCCTCGGTATCGAGGAGGTCCGCTTCACCGGCGGGGAGCCCCTGCTGCGCCCCGGCCTGGTCGGCATCGTCGAGCGGGTCGCCGCCCTCGCAGCACGCCCCCGGATGTCACTGACCACCAACGGCATCGGCCTCAAGCGCACGGCGAGCGCCCTGAAGGCCGCGGGACTGGACCGGGTCAACGTCTCCCTGGACACGCTGCGCCCGGACGTCTTCAAGACCCTCACCCGGCGCAATCGCCACCAGGACGTCCTGGAGGGCCTGGAAGCCGCCCGCGAGGCCGGACTCACCCCCGTCAAGGTCAACAGCGTCCTGATGCCGGGGCTCAACGACGACGAGGCACCCGACCTGCTCGCCTGGGCCGTCGAGCACGACTACGAGCTGCGCTTCATCGAGCAGATGCCCCTGGACGCCCAGCACGGCTGGAAGCGCGAGGGCATGATCACCGCCGGTGACATCCTCACCTCGCTGCGCACCCGCTTCGAGCTGACCGCGGAGGGCGCCGGGGAGCGCGGCTCGGCCCCCGCCGAACGCTGGCTCGTGGACGGCGGCCCGCACCGCGTCGGGGTCATCGCCTCCGTCACCCGCCCGTTCTGCTCGGCCTGCGACCGCACCCGCCTGACCGCCGACGGCCAGGTGCGCACCTGTCTGTTCGCCACCGAGGAGACCGACCTGCGCGCGGCCCTGCGCTCCGACGCCCCCGACGAGGAGATCGCCCGCATCTGGCGCCTGGCCATGTGGGGCAAGAAGGCGGGCGCGGGCCTCGACGACCCGACCTTCGTCCAGCCCGACCGCCCGATGTCGGCGATCGGGGGTTAGGCCCGCCCGCCGGTCCCCCCGGCCTCGCCCGAGCCCTCTGTGGACTCCGTGGCTTCCCACTCGGCGAGCGGGACCACGTCCTTCAGGAAGCCCCTGACGCCGAGGAACTGGGACAGGGACTCGCGGTGCTCGTCGCACGCGATCCACGTCTTGCGGCGCTCCGGGGTGTGCAGCTTCGGGTTGTTCCAGGCCAGCACCCACACGGCGGCGGTGCGGCAGCCCTTGGCGGAGCAGATCGGGGTGGTCTCGTCACTCACTGTTTCTTCTCACAGGTCCCCACACAAGGCGACGCCGAGCAGCCACGGGGGGAGCTGCCCGGCGTCGGTCCGTCGCTCCGACGGGGGATGCGGAGCGCGTACGAAGTATGTCACGGCCCACCCTTCGCCGGGCCCGGAACAACACGAATTCATCTGAGCAGTTCTTCGGCCTGGCGCGGAATCGACGCTGCCCCGAAGGGGGTGCCGCGGTCACGGCCGACCGCGTGACTCACCGGTCGGGCCCGGCCCCGGATCGGCCGCGGCGCCCTCCGGGACGGATTCCGCCACGCCGTTCCCGGCCCGCGGCGGTGTGATCATCGGAGGGGTCGGCGCCGTCACGAACGTCGACGGCAAGGATGGCGCGTTCTCACGCCCGGCGTTGGCGATCACGACCGCGATGTACGGCAGCGCCGCCCCGAGGATCAGCGCCGCGATCGCGACGTGCCGTTCCACGTTCCACAGGCAGACGGCGAGGATCACCGACACCGTGCGGATCGACATCGAGATGACGTACCGGCGCTGCCGCCCGCGCACATCCTCCTGGAGGCCCGTACGGGCCCCGGTGATCCGGAACACCTCGGCACTGCCGCCGGCGCTCTGATTCCGCATCTGGTTCCACCATCCGCCCGCATCGGACTCTCCCCGCCCCGCTCTCGTCCGCGGCCGCTCGGGGACACCGGTCCCGGACAACTCACCACGTTACGCCGCGCCTGCGCCGCTCACGAGACCGGGGCACCACGCCTCGGCCGCACCGTGTGCGCCGCACGGCGTAGGAACCGGTAACCCGTTCGGCCGTACGCGGCATGCGCCGTACGCGGTAGGGCCGAACACTGGTGGCAATGCTCGCGTAGGGCCGGACGAGGAGGCAGCCATGGGCTGGTTGTGGGCGATCATCGTGGGATTCGTGCTCGGCTTGATCGCCAAGGCGATCATTCCCGGCAAGCAGCACATGCCGCTGTGGCTGACCACCATCTGCGGCATGATCGGCGCGATCGTCGGCAACGCGATCGCCCGCGCGGCCGGCGTCGAGGCGACCTCCGGTATCGACTGGTGGCGACACCTCTTCCAGCTGGTGGCGGCGATCATCGTCGTCGGCCTCGGCGACGCGGCCTACACGGCGGTACGCGGCAACAAGCGGCGCGAACGGGCCTGACTAGCCCAGGACCGTCCGGGTACGGCGAAGGGGCGGACCCCGGCGACCGCATGGTCCCGGAGGCCGCCCCTCGCGCGTGCGCGCCGGCTCAGGCGCCGGTGATCTCCACCGCGGCCAGGTTCTTCTTGCCGCGGCGCAGCACCAGCCAGCGCCCGTGCAGCAGGTCCTCCTTGGCGGGGACGGCGTCCTCGCCGGTGACCTTGGCGTTGTTCACGTAGGCGCCGCCCTCCTTCACCGTGCGGCGCGCGGCGGACTTGCTGGCCACCAGGCCGACCTCGGCGAGCAGGTCGACGACCGGGGCCGGCTCGGCGACCCGGACGTGCGGCAGCTCGGAGAGGGCCGCGGCCAGCGTCCGCTCGTCCAGCTCCGCCAGGTCGCCCTGGCCGAAGAGGGCCTTCGACGCGGCGATCACCGCGGCCGTCTGACCGGCGCCGTGCACCAGCGTCGTCAGCTCCTCGGCCAGCGCCCGCTGCGCGGCACGCGCCTGCGGACGCTCCCCGGTCTGCCGCTCCAGCTCCTCCAGCTCCTCACGGGAACGGAAGGACAGGATGCGCATGTACGTCGAGATGTCCCGGTCGTCCACGTTCAGCCAGAACTGGTAGAACGCGTACGGCGTCGTCATCTCCGGGTCGAGCCAGACGGCGCCGCCCTCGGTCTTGCCGAACTTGGTGCCGTCCGCCTTGGTCATCAGCGGCGTCGCGTAGGCGTGCACCGACGCGTCCGGCTCCAGCCGGTGCAGCAGGTCGAGGCCGGCCGTCAGGTTGCCCCACTGGTCGCTGCCGCCCTGCTGCATCGTGCAGCCGTACCTCCGGTAGAGCTGGAGGAAGTCCATCGCCTGGAGCAGCTGGTAACTGAACTCCGTGTAGCTGATGCCCTCGGAGGACTCCAGACGCCGGGCCACGGAGTCCTTGGTCAGCATCTTGTTGACCCGGAAGTGCTTGCCGATGTCCCGCAGGAACTCGATCGCCGACAGGCCCTCGGTCCAGTCCAGGTTGTTGACCATCACCGCGGCGTTCTCGCCCTCGAAGGACAGGAACGGCTCGATCTGGCCGCGCAGCCGCTGGACCCAGCCCGCCACGGTCTCCGGCGAGTTCAGCGTGCGCTCCGCGGTCGGACGCGGGTCGCCGATCTGCCCCGTGGCGCCGCCGACCAGCGCCAGCGGCCGGTGACCGGCCTGCTGGAGCCGGCGCACGGTGAGCACCTGCACCAGGTGCCCGACGTGCAGGGACGGCGCGGTCGGGTCGAAACCGCAATAGAACGTGACGGGACCGTCCGCGAGCGCCTTGCGCAAAGCGTCCTCGTCGGTGGACTGGGCGAACAGCCCGCGCCACTTCAGCTCGTCGACGATGTCCGTCACGGTTCTCGTGTCTCCTTGAGTGGTCTCGCGAAATCAGGTACGAGGTTATACGCCCTGGCTGACAGAACTCATATTGAAATCGGGGACCCGCAGCGCAGGCATCGCCGCCCTGGTGAACCAGTCGCCCCACTCCCTGGGCAGCGTCTTCTCGGTCCGCCCCGCCTCCGAGGCCCGCCCCAGCAGATCCACCGGCGACTCGTTGAACCGGAAGTTGTTCACCTCGCCGACGACCTCGCCGTGCTCGACGAGATAGACACCGTCCCGGGTCAGGCCGGTCAGCAGCAGCGTCGCCGGGTCGACCTCGCGGATGTACCAGAGGCAGGTCAGCAGCAGCCCGCGCTCGGTGCCCGCGACCATGTCCGCCAGGGAGCGGTCGGGGTCGCCGCCGTCCAGGATCAGGTTGCCGACCGCGGGCGCCACCGGCAGCCCGGTCAGCCCCGCGCTGTGCCGGGTGGTCGTCAGCCGGTGCAGCTCACCCGCGCGGATCCAGTCGGTCGCCGTCACCGGCAGCCCGTTGTCGAACACCGACTGGTCCCCGCCCGAGGAGTGCGCGACCACGAACGGCGCGCTCTCCAGGCCGGGCTCGTGCGGATCACTGCGCAGGGTCAGCGGCAGCGCGCCGATCCGCTCGCCGAGCCGGGTGCCGCCACCCGGCTCGGAGAACACCGTGCGCCCCTCGACCGCGTCCCGCCCGGAGGCCGACCAGTACTGGTAGATCAGCAGGTCCGCGACCGCGGTGGGCGGCAGCAGCGTCTCGTACCGCCCGGCGGGCAGCTCCACCCGGCGCCCGGCCCAGCCGAGCCGCACGGCCAGCTCGGCGTCGAGGGCCGCCGGGTCGACGTCCTTGAAGTCCCGCGTGGCCTGCCCCGCCCATGCCGACCGGCTCCGGTCCGGCGACTTGGCGTTCAGCTCCAGCGTCCCGTTCGGCTGGTCGTGCCGCAGCCTGAGCCCCGTCGACGTGCCGACGTAGGTCGACGTCATCTCGTGGTTCGCGAAGCCGTACAGCTCCCGGCCGCCCGCACGCGCGCGTGCGAACGCCTCCCCGAGCGCCGGCGCGAAGTCGGCGAAGACGGCCGACGAGGTCTCGGCGGGCGCGTCGGCGAAGTCCGGCGACCCCGGCCCGCCCGGGACCAGCGGCTGCGCGTCCTCGGCCGGACCGGCCCCCCGCGCGGCCGCCTCTGCGGCGCGCACCAGGGGCTCCAGCTCGTCCACGGTCACGGCCGAGCGCGACACGACCCCGGACGCCGTGCCCTGCTGCCCGTCGACGGTGGCGACGACCGTCAGCGTGCGCCCGCGCGTGACGCCGTTGGTGGTGAGCGCGTTGCCCGCCCAGCGCAGGTTGGCGGTGGACCGCTCGTCGGCGATGACGACGCACCCGTCCGCCCGGGACAGCTCCAGCGCCCGCTCGACGATCTCGTGCGGCTTGTTGGTCCCGGCGCTCATCGACCCGCCTCCTGGGTGGTGTTCAGGCTGTGCTTTCCCGGGGGACAACCCCCGGACCCCCGGCCAATCCCCGTGCTAGCGCTCATCGACCGGCCTCCTGCGTCGTGTTCAGAATGTTGACTCCCTTGAAGAGCGCCGACGGGCAGCCGTGGGACACCGCCGCGACCTGCCCCGGCTGGGCCTTGCCGCAGTTGAAGGCACCGCCCAGGACATACGTCTGCGGGCCGCCGACGGCCGCCATGGACCCCCAGAAGTCGGTGGTCGTCGCCTGGTACGCCACGTCCCGCAGCTGCCCGGCGAGCCGCCCGTTCTCGATCCGGAAGAACCGCTGACCGGTGAACTGGAAGTTGTAGCGCTGCATGTCGATGGACCACGACCGGTCCCCGACGACGTAGATCCCGCGCTCGACGCCCCCGATCAGGTCCTCGGTCGACAGCCCGCCCGGATCCGGCCGCAGCGACACGTTGGCCATGCGCTGCACCGGCACGTGCGCGGGGGAGTCGGCGTACGCGCACCCGTTGGACCGCTCGAACCCGGTGAGCTTCGCGATCCGCCGGTCGAGCTGGTAGCCCACCAGCCTGCCGTCCTTCACCAGGTCCCAGGACTGGCCCGCGACGCCCTCGTCGTCGTACCCGACGGTCGCCAGCCCGTGCTCGGCGGTGCGGTCGCCGGTGACGTTCATCAGCTCCGAGCCGTAGCGCAGCTTGCCGAGCTGGTCGAAGGTGGCGAAGGAGGTGCCGGCGTAGGCGGCCTCGTAGCCGAGGGCGCGGTCCAGCTCGGTGGCGTGCCCGATGGACTCGTGGATGGTCAGCCACAGGTTCGACGGGTCGACGACCAGGTCGTACAGCCCCGCCTCGACGCTCGGCGCCCGCATCTTCCCGGCCAGCAGCTCCGGGATCTCGGCCAGCTCGGAATCCCAGTCCCAGCCGGTGCCGGTCAGGTACTCCCAGCCGCGCCCGGCGGGCGGCGCGAGCGTCCGCATGGAGTCGAACTCGCCGCTGGAGTCGTCCACCGACACCGCGGTGAGCACGGGGTGCAGCCGCACCCGCTGCTGCGTCGTCGTGGTCCCCGCGGTGTCGGCGTAGAACTTGTTCTCGTGCACGGTGAGCAGCGAGGCGTCCACGTGGTCGACCCCGTCGGCCGCCAGCAGCCGCGCGCTCCAGTCGGCCAGCAGGGCCGACTTCTCCGCGTCCGGCACGGCGAAGGGGTCGATCTCGTACGCCGAGACCCAGGTCTTGTCGGCGTGCATGGGCTCGGCGGCCAGCTCGACCCGCTCGTCCGACCCGGCCGCCTTGATCACCTGCGCCGACAGCTTCGCCATCGCCACCGCCTGCGAGGCGACCTTGGCGGCCGCGTCCAGGGTCAGGTCCACGCCGGACGCGAAACCCCACGTGCCGCCGTGCACCACCCGCACCGCGTACCCGAGGTCGGTGGTGTCCGAGGACCCGGCGGGCCTGGCGTCCCTGAGCCGCCAGGACGCGCTGCGCACCCGCTCGAGGCGGAAGTCGGCGTGCTCGGCGCCGAGGGCACGCGCACGGGCGAGGGCGGCGTCGGCGAGGGCGCGTAGGGGGAGTGCCGTGAAGGCTTGGTCGATGCTGTGAGGCACCTGCGTCTCTTTCTGTCGGCGTGACCGGTCGTCTGCCGCGACACCGGGGGCTGCGCCGCATCATGTCGCGTCGGCGGTCCGGCGACCACACCTTTCCTCTCGCATCCGGCACCGGTTCTGTAGGGACCCGACAGACAGCCCCGTAAGCCACTGTGGGTGCCCGAGTCTCTGAGCGAGGTGGGGGACCGATAGATTTTTGAGGAAGCCGCCTGCTCTCGCCGCCCGCCGTACGGGTGACCGGACGGGTGGACGACCGCTAGGGAAAGGGTGATCCGTTGAGCCGCTCGGTTCTCGTCACCGGAGGAAACCGGGGCATCGGCCTCGCCATCGCCCGCGCTTTCGCCGACGCCGGCGACAAGGTCGCGATCACGTACCGTTCGGGTGAGCCGCCGGAGGGCTTCCTGGCCGTCAGGTGCGACATCACCGACACCGAGCAGGTGGAGCAGGCCTACAAGGAGATCGAGGAGACGCACGGTCCCGTCGAGGTCCTGATCGCCAACGCCGGCGTCACCAAGGACCAGCTCCTGATGCGCATGTCCGAGGAGGACTTCACCTCCGTCCTCGAGACCAACCTCACCGGCACCTTCCGCGTCGTCAAGCGCGCCAACCGCGCCATGCTGCGGGCCAAGAAGGGCCGCGTCGTCCTCATCTCGTCGGTGGTCGGGCTCCTCGGCTCCGCGGGGCAGGCGAACTACGCCGCCTCCAAGGCCGGTCTGGTCGGCTTCGCGCGTTCCCTCGCCCGTGAGCTGGGGTCGCGCAACATCACCTTCAACGTCGTCGCGCCGGGCTTCGTCGACACCGACATGACCAAGGTGCTCACCGACGAGCAGCGGGCGAACATCGTGTCGCAGGTGCCGCTGGGGCGGTACGCGCGGCCCGAGGAGATCGCCGCGACGGTGCGGTTCCTCGCCTCGGACGACGCGTCGTACATCACTGGAGCCGTCATTCCCGTTGACGGCGGACTGGGAATGGGTCACTGATCACCATGAGCGGAATTCTCGAGGGCAAGCGCGTCCTGATCACCGGTGTGCTGATGGAGTCCTCCATCGCCTTCCACGCCGCGAAGCTGGCCCAGGAGCAGGGTGCCGAGATCATCCTGACCGCCTTCCCGCGGCCCACGCTGACCGAGCGCATCGCCAAGAAGCTGCCCAAGCCCACCAAGGTCATCGAGCTGGACGTCACCAACGACGAGCACCTCGCCCGGCTCGCCGACATCGTGGGCGAGGAGCTGGGCGGCCTCGACGGTGTCGTGCACTCCATCGGCTTCGCGCCGCAGGACGCGCTCGGCGGCAACTTCCTGAACACGCCGTTCGAGTCGGTCGCCACCGCCATGCACGTCTCGGCGTACTCCCTGAAGTCGCTGACCATGGCCTGCCTGCCGCTGATGCAGAACGGCGGCTCGGTCGTCGGCCTCACCTTCGACGCGCAGTACGCCTGGCCGCAGTACGACTGGATGGGCCCGGCCAAGGCCGCGCTGGAGGCCACCAGCCGCTACATGGCCCGTGACCTCGGCAAGCAGAACATCCGCTGCAACCTGGTCTCGGCGGGCCCGATCGGGTCCATGGCCGCCAAGTCCATCCCGGGGTTCAGCGACCTGGCCGCCGTGTGGGACAGCCGCTCCCCGCTGGAGTGGGACCTGAAGGACCCGGAGCCGGCCGGCCGCGGCATCGTCGCGCTGCTCAGCGACTGGTTCCCGAAGACCACGGGCGAGATCGTCCACGTCGACGGCGGTCTGCACGCCATCGGCGCCTGACCGGACGCCACGCCGAGGGCCCGCATCCCGTACGGGGTGCGGGCCCTCGCGTCGTTCCCGGAGCGGTGCCGTCGAGCGGACCGGCGGCGCGGCCGGCCCGGCGCGGTCAGTCGCCCGAGGCGGGGGCGAACAGCCCGGGACGGCACACGAACGGATAGGCGGCGGCCTCCTCGGCCGCCGTCGCCGCGTCGCCCGCGCGGATCGCGTCCACCAGCCGGCCGTGGTCCATGTGCATCGCCGGGGACATGCCCTCGCCCACGTCGCCGCGCAGCCAGTCCCGCAGCACCTCGCTCAGGTCCGCGTACATCGCGGTCATCACGTCGTTGTGCGAGGCGGCCACGACCGCCAGGTGGAACGTGGCGTCCGCCGTCACGAAGGCCTCCGCCTCACCCGACTCCCAGGCCTCCTCCCGGCGCAGCAGCAGGCCGTCGATCTGCTTGAGGTCCTTGTCCGTACGCCGCTCGGCGGCCAGGCGCGCGGCGGCCGACTCCAGCGTGGAGCGCAGCTCGGCGATGTGCTGGGGAGCGGCCCCGGCGAAGCGGCGCTGCATCACGCCCGCGAGCTCGCTGGTCGCCACGACGTACGTGCCCGAGCCCTGGCGGATGTCCAGCAGACCGTTGTGCGCCAGCGCGCGGACCGCCTCACGGACCGTGTTCCGCGCGACGCCGAGCTGCTCGACCAGTTCCGGTTCCGTGGGGATACGGGAGCCGATCGGCCACTCGCCCGAGGTGATCTGCTGGCGCAGCGCCGTGATGACCTGCTCGGACAGGGCCGAACGGCGGGGATGGCTCAGTGGCATGGCTCACCTTCGCACACGGGTGGACGAGCGAGTGGACAACCAATCATCCCATGATTCTATGATGGGTCTCATGGCTAGTGACGAGACCCGGACGGAAACCCGGACGGAGACCGGCGTGCAGGCGCCCGCCGAGACGCGTACCCACGCGCGCGTGGACGGCGGTGCCCGCGAGACGTCCGCCGAGGCGCCCGCCACGCGCGCGTGGACGACGTGGACGACCCGGCTGCTCGTCCTCGGCATCGTCCTGGCCGCGATGAACCTGCGCCCCGCCATCACCAGCCTCGGCGCGCTCCTGGAGGAGGTCCGCGACGGGCTCGGCATGAGCGGCAGCGTCGCCGGACTGCTCACCTCCGTGCCGCCGCTCTGCTTCGCCGTCTTCGGGGTCACCGCCCCCCGCCTGGCCCGCCGCTTCGGGCCCGGCGCGGTGGTCTGCGCCGGCATGGTCGCCATCACCGCCGGCCTGCTGATACGCCCGTACGTCGGCGGCACGGGCGGCTTCCTGGCCGCCACCGCCCTGGCCCTCATGGGCATCGCGGTCAGCAACGTGCTGATGCCGGTCATCGTCAAGCGCTACTTCCCCGACCGCGTCGGTTCCATGACCGGCCTCTACTCGATGGCCCTGGCCTTCGGCACCTCCGTCGCCGCCGCGGCGACCGTGCCCGTCACGAACGCGCTGGGCGGTCACTGGCAGCCCGGTCTCGCGGTGTGGGCCGTGCTCCCGGCGCTGGCCGTCGTGCCGTGGATCCCCTTCGTACGCAACCGCAAGGCGCCGACGTCCACCGCGCCCACGTCCACCGCGCCGGGCGCGTCGTCGCCGCGGACCGAGGGCGGGCAGGCCGCCGAGAAGCCCGCGGAACAGCCGCCGCTGCGCATCACCCAGAGCCGTACGGCCTGGGCGCTCGCCGTCTTCTTCGGCCTCCAGGCCACCGCCGCCTACATCACGATGGGATGGATGGCGCAGATCTTCCGTGACTCGGGCGTGTCCGCCGGTACCGCCGGGCTGCTGCTCGCCGTCATCATGGTGATGGGCGTGCCGCTCGCCTTCGTCATCCCGAGGGTGGCCACCCGGCTGCCCCACCAGGGCCCGATCGTGCTGGTCCTGGGCGTGTGCGGGCTCGCCGGATACGCCGGTCTGTACTTCGCCCCGGTCGGGGGCGCCTGGGCCTGGGCCCTGCTGCTCGGCGTCTCCAACTGCGCCTTCCCGCTCGCGCTGACCATGGTCGGCATGCGGGCCAGGACGGGAGCGGGCGTCGCCCAGCTGTCCGCCTTCGCGCAGAGCACCGGCTACCTGATCTCCATCCCCGGTCCGCTCCTGGTGGGCGTGCTCTACCAGCACAGCGGCGGCTGGGGGCTGCCGATCGCGCTGATGAGCGCGCTGATGGTGCCGCAGATCGTGGTGGGCGTCCTGGCGGGGCGCGACCGCACGGTGGAGGACGAGGCGGCACGCTGAGCCCCGGCGGGCGGCGTGCCGGTCGGCCGGTGGCCCGCCGGAAGCGTCCCGTGCCGGGGATGCGAGACTTGCCCCATGCCAGTCCTCGATCCGAATCCCCAGAACGGCCAGAAGAAGATGCTGATCGTCTTCGGCTCCTTCCTCGCGATCTTCGTGATCATCGGCGTCATCGCGACGATCGCCTCGCCGTGACACCGCTCTCGCCGGGCGGACGGTGGGGTTAACCCCCCATCCCCTAGGGGGCGAGGGTCAGGGTCAAGTGGGTGGGTCTCCGGATGGGCCGGGCCCCGCGGAGTCCGTAACTTCGAGATGTGCCCGCGACAGGCGGGCCGCGGAGCACGGACCGGGACGCCCGAAGACCAGCGGAGGCACTCATGTCGGCCACTACCCACACCCGGCCTCCCCAGGCGACCCGGGGCGGCGCCGACACCCGGCTGCCCTGGTGGGCACTGGCCCTGCCCGTGCTCGCCTTCGTCGCGCTGCTTCTGCTCATCCTCAATCCCGCCGACGCCCACGCCGCCGCGGAGCAGCCCGCGATAGCCCACCTGCTGGAGCGGGTGGAGCAGCTGACGGCACGCTGAGCGCCGACCGTTTCCTCCCGCTCGCGTCCCGTGGGGGATCCGCATGTCAACTCCCAGAGCCCCGTGGCCTGTTTCATGCGAAGCTGGATGCCATGAGCGTCGCAGAACCCCGCAGGATTGTTCTCTTCCGGCATGCGAAAGCCGACTGGCCACAGGTGAGCGACCACGAGCGGCCGCTCGCCGACCGGGGCCGCATGGACGCCGCGGAGGCCGGGCGCCGGCTGGCGGATACCGGCGTGCCCTTCGACCAGGCCCTGTGCTCCACCTCGGCCCGGACCCGGGAGACCTGGAAGCTGGCCGTCCAGGAGTTCCCGCACCGGCCGAAAACCGTCTATGAGGAGCGGATCTACGAGGCCTCGCCCGGCGAACTGATCGCCGTGCTCAACGAGACCCCGGACGACCTGCGGAACGTGCTGGTGGTCGGCCACAACCCGGGCATGGAGGCTCTCACCGAGATCCTGGCCGGCTCGGCCGAGGACGAGGTCCGTGAGCGGATCGGCCGTCGGGGCTTCCCGACCGCCGCCTTCGCCGTCCTGACCTTCACGGGCTCCTGGAAGGACGTGGAGCCCGGCACGGCCGCCCTGGTCGACTACTGGGCGCCGACCGACTGACCGCACTCGTGGCCGGGGGCCCGGTACCCGCGTGGTCCGGGCCCTCGCCGTGTCGCGTGCCCCGTCCCGGCCCCGGTCCCGTCGCCCCGTACCTCCGCTCGCTCCCGCGCTGGGTCAGACCCGCTCGGCGGGCGGGGTGAGGCCCTCGCCGAGGCCCTCGTCCAGCGTGTCCGCGGCCTCGACCTCCTCGCGGGTGATGCCCAGCAGGTACAGCACCGTGTCCAGGAAGGGCACGTTCACCGCGGTGTGCGCCGCCTCGCGCACCACCGGCTTGGCGTTGAAGGCGACGCCGAGCCCGGCCGCGTTCAGCATGTCCAGGTCGTTGGCGCCGTCGCCGATCGCCACGGTCTGCGACAGCGGCACCCCCGCCTCGGCGGCGAACCGGCGCAGCAGCCGCGCCTTGCCCGCCCGGTCCACGATCTCCCCGGTGACCCGGCCGGTCAGCCGGCCGTCGACGATCTCCAGCGTGTTGGCCTGCGCGAAATCCAGCCCCAGCTGCTCCTTCAGTGCGTCGGTGACCTGGGTGAAGCCGCCGGAGACGACGCCCACCTGGTAGCCGAGCCGCTTCAACGTGCGGATCAGGGTGCGCGCGCCCGGCGTCAGCCGCACCTCGGCGCGTACCTTGTCCACCACCGACGCGTCCAGCCCCGCCAGCAGCGCCACGCGCGCGTGCAGCGACTGCTCGAAGTCCAGCTCCCCGCGCATCGCGGCCGCCGTCACCTCGGCGACCTTGTCCTCGCACCCGGCGTGCGCGGCGAACAGCTCGATGACCTCGTCCTGGATCAGTGTGGAGTCCACGTCCATCACGACCAGTCGCTGCGCCCGCCGGTGCAGCCCCGCCGCGACGACCGCGATGTCCACGCCCAGCGCGGCGGCCTCGGTGGCCAGCGCGGTGCGCAGCGGCTCGGTCTCGACACCGGACACCGCGAACTCGACGGCGGTCACCGGGTACTTGGCCAGCCGGAAAACACGGTCGATGTTGCTGCCCGACTCGGTGATCCGGGCCGCTATGGCGGCGGTCGCCTCCGCGGTGAGCGGGTGACCCAGCACCGTGACCAGGGAGCGGCCGAGGCCGCGCGGCCGGTTGTCGCCGATGCCGGAGATGATCTCCGCCTGCAGCTTCAGCGACTCCGCCCAGCTGTGGACGGTCGCACGAAGATCGCCCTCCAGGCCGCGGGGCGGCTCGGTCACGAGCGCGCACAGCACGATCCGGCCACGGGTGACGACCTGCTCGATGTCGACGACATCGACGGAGTAGGCGGCGAGGGTGTCGAACAGGCCGGCCGTGATGCCCGGCCGGTCCTTGCCGAAGATCTTGACGAGAAGCGTGGGAACGTCAGAGGTCTGCGTAGCGCTCATGGTGCTCCAACCGTATCCGGCACCCCGTGCCGCCCGCGCCCCAGGTCCGACTGGCGGACAGGAACGGCACCCCTTTCCGCCGACGCCGCCGGGGCCGCCGGAGCGGTCGGGCCGTGGACCAGACCGCGGCTACCCGTCGCGGGGCCGCCGAGGCGGTGCGGGTGGCGGGGGCGGCGGGGGAGGAGGGCCCTCGCCCCAGGGCCGGGCCCGGGGCCGGGGCCGCGGGGGCCGTTCTCCCGGCCTCGGCGGCCGGCGCGGCGTTCCCGGGGGCGGACCCGGCGGCCCGGCCACCGTGGGGGCGTCGTACACGTCGTCGTCGGACCGGCGATCCGTCCCGCCGTCCTCCCGGCCCGCCCCGTCGCCGTACTGCCCGGGGGCACCGCTCGGACGGCCCCCGCCGCCGCCCTGCCACGCCGGGTCCGCCTGCTCCGCCTGCCCATGCCCATGCCCCTGCCCCGTGCTGCCGGGCGGCTGGGCCCCGGACGCCGTATGCCCGGGCCCCGGAAGGGGCCAGGCACCGCGCGGTGGCGGGGGCGCCCCCGCCGGGCGGGCGTCCTCGGGTTCACCCGTTCCCGGTGCCGTGCCCGACTCCGGCCGCGCCGCCCCCTCCCACGCCTTCCACGACCGCGGGCAGGGATGGGCGCCCGGGTCGGGCGGCCGGTGCGGCGCACCCGGCAGGTACGGCCCCGAGGCCGGGCCCGCAGACGCCCCGCTTCCCGTGCCGATGCCCTCCGTCGCTGCCCCGCTTCCCGTGCCGATGCCCTCCGTCGCTGCCCCGCTTCCCGTGCCGATGCCCTCCGTCACCGCCCCGCCTCTCGCGCCGACGCCCTCCGTCACTGCCCCGGCACCGCGTGCCAAGCCCGTCGCCCGGGCCCCCGCCGCCCCGCTCGCGCACGCCGCCAGCGCCCCGGCGGCCCCCGCAACCGCGCCCCAGACGGCGCCCAGCAGCAGGGCCACACCGAGGTGTCCGTGCAGGCCGATGCCCGCGCCGAAGGCGTCGATGCCGAGCACCGACAGGGAGGCGCCCACGGACACCTCCGTGAGCCGGGCCGACAGCGGCAGCGTCACCGCGGTCGCGATGCCCAGCCGCAGCGCACAGCGCCCGGCGAAGACGAGGGGACGTGCGTCGCCGGGCCCCACCGGCGTCCGTACCGCCGTCAGGACCCCTGCCAGCAGCATCAGCAGTGCCGCGGCCACTCCCAGCAGCCACACCCGCCCGTCCAGCTCCGCCAGCCGCCCCAGCGTGACCGGCTCCTCGGTGCCGGAGCCGAGCAGGTCGTCCAGGGGCGCCGGGAGGACGCCGGTCAGGGTGCCGGTGGCCCGCCCGTCCCACGGCACGAACAGGCCGGTCGGGACGCCGAGCCAGACCCCGTTCGGCGCGCCAAGCAGCGCGGCCCCCGCGATCCGCCGGGGATGATCGTCGCCGGTCGCCGCCCAGGCCGCCGCCGCGCAACCCGCCGCCACCGCCGTCAGCGCCACCGTGACCAGGGCGGACACGGCCGGTCGCACCACCCGGTGCACGGCCTCCCACCCGCGCGGCAGCGGAGTGCGCCGCGAGGCCAGCATCGCGACCAGCAGCACCCCGGCGGACCAGACGAGACCGCCCAGCAACGTCGGCGCGGTGTCGACGCCGAACCCGACGGCGACCCGGGCGCCGGCGAGGTCACCGACCCGGTCGGGCAGCAGCCCGCCGATGTCGCCCACCTCACCGAGCCCCGGAATCTCCAGCCCGCCGTCCCCGCCCCCGCCGCCCAGGTCGTCGAGCCCGAACGAGGCGCCGTCGATCGTGATGAGGTCGTGACCCGCCCACGCCAGACCACCCGTCATCGCCACGAACAGGGCGATCACCGAGCCCGCGCGCGCCAGGAGTTCGGCGGGGGCGACGACAACTCCCGCCGCCCGCAGGGACCGCAGGAAGAAGAACGACAGGAACAGGGCGCCGACCAGGCTCACCCCCAGTGGCGTGATCTCGACGGCCGCGTGGGCCCGGGCCCCTTCCAGCCCGAACGCGGACACATCACCGGCCGGCGAGACCGAACCACCCGCCCCGAGCGCCACGACCGCCGCGGTCATCGGCCCCAACGAGCCCGCCGCGTCCGCGTCCAGCAGCCGCAGGCCGAGCGCCGCCGTGCCCGCCATGCCGATCAACGCCCAGCTCACGGAGGCGAGGGCGGACAGCAGCACGTCGCCCCACGGCACACGGGCGCCGTGGCCCTCGGTTCCCACGCTCGTGGACGCGCCCATGGCAGACCCCCCGATCCGCTGCGCGGTCGGGTTGCCGCGCATGTCCCCCTCACGTGGAATACCACTTTTCGGGCAGGTTTCAACCCCGCCGACGGGAACGGCCGCTGGGTGCCTACGCACTTTTCACAAGGCCCGACTTTCGGTCAGGGGGGCGAGCCTGAAATAGTTCCCCCCGATGTTCGACATCCCTAGACTCCCCGCGACGGGAGCACATCGGGGGACAACTCAGTGGGGCATGGAGTGCCGGAACTCGTACTGGAATCCAATGGACGGACCTGGACGCTCGATCCGTCCCGGTCATACGCGCTAGGACGCGATCCGCAGGGGGAGCTTGTTTTCGACGACGCCAGGGTCTCCTGGCGGCATGCCACGATCAGTTTCAACGGCCGCAGTTGGGTGGTCGACGATCACGGCAGCACCAACGGCACGTTCGTGCACGGGCAGCGGGTCCAGCAGACGGAGCTCGGCGCCGGCACGGTGCTGAACCTGGGCAACGCGACCGACGGGCCACGCGTGAGCCTGACCGGCGCGCAGGCCCCGGCCGGCGCGCCCCAGGCCCAGCCGCAGCAGCCGCAGCAGCAACAGCAGCAGCCGTACGCCGCGCAGGGCGCCAACGCGGGCTGGGCCCAGCAGGCGCCGCCCGCGCAGCAGCCGTTCCAGCAGCAGGCACCGCAGCAGCAGGCACCGCAGCACGGGCAGCAGCACCAGGCCCAGCAGGCCGGCTGGCAGCAGCAACAGCCGCCGCAGCAGGCCGCGCCGCACTTCCCCCAGCAGCAGGGACCCGGCGGCGCGGCGGGGGCGCCACCGGTCTACGGGGACCGCAGTCCGACCACGTTCCACCAGTTCTCGCTCGGCCGGGTGATGCGCATCGGCCGCGCCCTGGAGAACGACCTGGTCGTCTCGGACCTCCAGGTCTCCCGCAACCACGCGGAGTTCCACTCGACGCCCGACGGGCGCATGGAGATCCGCGACCTCGGCTCGCACAACGGCACGTACGTCAACGGCCAGCCGATTCCCAAGGGCGGCACCCAGCTGCTCGGCCCGACCGACATCGTCGGTGTCGGCCACTCGACGTTCCAGATCGTCGGCGACCGCCTCGAGGAGTTCGTCGACACCGGTGAGGTCTCCTTCTCCGCCCGTCACCTGACCGTCACGGTCGACGGCGGCAAGCAGATCCTCAAGGACGTCTCCTTCGGCGTGCCCGAGAAGTCGCTGATCGCGGTCATCGGCCCGTCGGGATCCGGCAAGTCGACCCTGCTCAAGGCGCTCACCGGCTACCGGCCGGCCGACCAGGGCGAGGTCCTCTACGACAACCGGAACCTGTACAAGCAGTTCGCCGAGCTGCGCCAGCGCATCGGTCTGGTCCCGCAGGACGACATCCTGCACAAGGAGCTGACCGTCAAGAAGGCCCTCAAGTACGCGGCGAAGCTGCGCTTCCCGGCCGACACCACGGCCGCCGAGCGTGACGCCCGGATAGACGAGGTGCTGCGCGAGCTGAAGCTGGACATCCACAAGGACAAGAAGGTCACGTCCCTGTCCGGCGGCCAGCGCAAGCGCGTCTCCGTCGCCCTGGAGCTGCTCACCAAGCCGTCGCTGATCTTCCTGGACGAGCCGACCTCCGGCCTCGACCCGGGCATGGACCGCGACGTCATGCAGCTGCTGCGCGGCCTCGCCGACGACGGCCGCACCGTCCTCGTCGTCACCCACTCGGTGGCCGAGCTGGCGACCTGCGACAAGCTCCTCGTGATGGCACCGGGCGGTTCCGTGGCCTACTTCGGCCCGCCCGAGGAGGCGCTGAACTTCTTCGGCTACGACACCTGGGCCGACGTCTTCTCCGCCTTCGAGAACTACCGCGACTACGACTGGGCGGGCCGCTGGAAGGGCTCGCAGCACTACCAGATGTACGCCGCGGACCTGGACGCCGTCGCGCCGCAGTCCGTACAGGTGCCGCCGATGCAGGCGATGCGGCCGCCGAAGCCGCAGGGCTGGATGTCGCAGTTCGTCACGCTGGTGCGGCGCTACACGTCGGTGATCGCCTCGGACAAGGGCTTCCTCGCCCTGATGGTGATCCTGCCCGCGGTGCTGGGCGCGGTGAGCCTGCTCATCGACGCGGACAAGGGCCTGCTGCCCAATCCGGCCAACCCGCAGACCGGCCGGATCATCCCGAACGGCACGGCGACCACGGTCCTGCTGATCCTCGCGGTCGGCGCCTGCTTCGCCGGTGCCGCGAACTCGGTCCGTGAGCTGATCAAGGAACGGGTGATCTACGAGCGGGAACGCGCCACCGGCCTGTCCCGGTCCGCGTACCTGATGTCCAAGGTCTTCGTGCTCGGCCTGATCACCGTGTTCCAGGGCCTGCTGGTCGGCGTGATCGGCTTCGCCAGCCGCGAGATCCCGGACGAGGGACTGATCCTGGGCGGTGCGACACTCGTCGAGCTGTCCCTGCCGATCATGGCCCTCGGCTTCGCCTCGATGATGTTCGGCCTGGTCATCTCCTCGCTGGTGAAGACCGCCGAGAAGACCATGCCGCTGCTGGTGATGTTCGCGATCATCCAGGTCGTCTTCACCGGCTGCCTCTTCGCCCTGAACGGCGCGGTCGGCGTCAACCAGTTCTCGTACCTGATGCCCTCGCGCTGGGCGGTCGCCGCGGCCGGTGCCACGCTGGACTTCAACAGGATCAGCCCGCCGGAGAAGGGCGCCGAGGCCGACCCGCTGTGGGAGCACACGGTGGGCGCCTGGGGCATGGACATGGCCGCGCTGATCGTCCTGGGCGTGATCTGCGGCTTCTTCGTCGCCCGCTTCCTGCGCCGGCACGAGCCCGAGGTCATGCGCAAGTAGACCGTCGTCCGGCGGGGCCCGAAGGCCCCCCCCGCACGCCCCGAAGGGCGGCACCCCGTCAGGAGGGTGCCGCCCTTCGGCGTACGGTGCGGCGTCGGCGACGTCGTGAAGAGGTCCGCGCCGACCTCAGTACGCGCTGTCGACGTTGTCCATGGTGCCGTACTTGTCCGCGGCGTAGTTGCACGCGGCGACGATGTTGGCGACCGGGTCGTAGATGTTCTTCGAGGTGCCGGCCACGTGGTAGGCCTTGAACGTCGGCGGGATGACCTGGAGCAGGCCCTTCGACGGGATGCCGTTGATGGCGTTGATGTCCCAGTCGTTGATGGCCATCGGGTTGCCGGACGACTCCCGCATGATGTTGCGGTGGATGCCCTCGTAGGAGCCGGGGATGTCGTGCTTCTTCATGATGGCCCGGGCCTCGCGGATCCAGCCGTCGAGGTTGTCCGGGTAGGACTTCGGCGCGGCCTTCTTGACCTCGGTGCGCTGGGCGGACCGGCTGGTGGTCTCCTTCGCCTCACGCTTGGAGGCGGCCTTCTCGGCGGCGGCCTTCTTCTCGGCGGTCGCCTTCTTGGCGGCCGCCTCCTTCTTGGCCTCGATGGCGGCGACCTTCTGGCTGGCGCCGGCGAGCTGGCCGGTGACACCGGCGTGCACGTCCTGGATCTGCTTGGTGCTGTACGCCACCTTGGCCGTCGGAGCGGCCTCGCTCGTGGTCGACGTCTGACCGCTGGCCGGGACGGCGGTGAGGGCGACGGCGGCGGCGCCGAGCGTGCCGACACCGGCGATCGCGACCTTGTGCGTGCGGGTCAGGGAACGACTGCGACCACGGGGAAGGATGTTCTTGAGCATGGCGGGATAGACCTCTTCGGATAGCGCGGAGGTCGCTCTCGTCCGGTGGGGACAGTTGGTGCTTCCGGCACAAACGCCGCGGGGGAGAACCCACGGCGCTGAGCGACGAGAGCAATTCTTAGCGACCGCAAAATCCGGAGGCAAAGGTGTGACGTACGATCCGGGATAGTGGATCAGGGAACGGCAAAGCGGGGCAGATTGGACCATCTGCCCCGCTCAAAACGGACGAGTCCTTCTCCTACTCCCCTTCGTACGTGACGTGCGCCCTATGCGCGGGCTCACATCGACCCCTCGCCGTTCTCACTGTTGGTTGCTGAAGCAATGCGATGTGTGAGTGGATCGGTGACGCTCTCCTACGGCAGGAGGAGATGGACGTCCCCGAACTCGTGCCACAGGTAGCGCCCCCGCACCGCCGCGTCGTACCCGCGGTCGATCGCCGCCCGCCCCGCCACCGCCTCGAGCATCAGCAGATGCGAGGCCTCGGGCTCGTGCAGCCCCGTCAGCAGCCCCTCCACCACCCGCACCCCGCGCTCCGGAGTCACCACCAGATCGGTCCACCCGGCCCGCGCCCGTACGACCCCGTCGGTACCGACCGCCGACTCCACCGCCCGGACGGCCGTCGTCCCCACCGCCACCACCCGCCCGTCACCGGCGCGCACGGCGTTGATCAGCCGCGCCGACGCCTCCGGCACCGCGAACCGCTCCGGATACGGCGGTTCGTGCGACTCCGCCGACGCCACCCCCGTGTGCAGCGTCACCGGCGCGAACTGCACCCCCCGGCTCACCAGCTCCGCCACCAGCCGCGCCGTGAAGGGCCGCGCCGCGCTCGGCATCTCCGCACTGCCCGCCCCGTCCCCGGGCGGGAGCGCGAAAACGGTCTGGTAGACGGACAGCGGCTGGTCCCGCTCCGTATAGGAGTAACGAATCGGCCGCCCGTGCTCGCGCAGCAGCGCGGGCACCTCCGCCCCCGACACCCGCGCCCACCACAACCGCTCCCCGCGCGCACTCAGCGGCTCCTCCAGCACCAGCCGCGCACCACCCGGCAGCCGCACCTTCGTCCCCGCCGGGCCACCGCACCCGCGCCACTCCACTACATCCGCACGCGCGCGCGTGGTGCCCCTTCCGTCCGGTCCCCGCAGCTCCACCGCCCACCGGCCGTCGTCCCCGCGCGTGGAGAAGTGCACCACCACGCGCGCGTGCCCGACCCGGCCGTCCACGGCGGCGGCCAGCGTGGGCGAGGTGTTGACGACCAGCAGATCGCCGGCCCGCAGCAGCCCCGGCAGCTCCCCGAAGACGTGGTGCGACACCTCGGTGCCGCGCGACACCAGCAGCCGCACACCGTCCCGGTCCAGGCCCGGCCCCCGCTGCTCCACCGGAACCCGGGCCGACAACTCCTCCGGCACCCTCACCGCCGGTGCCCGCATCACCGCGACTCCAGCAGCGCCGGAGCCCCGTAGCGCCCGCTCGCCGGCCGCTCGTCCAGCAGCCGCAGCAGCGCCGGCACGACACTGGCCGGATCCGGTCGCGGATCGTCGTCGTCCGGTACGGCCGCGGCGTACAGGTCCGTGGCCATGTCCCCCGGATCGACCGCCCACACCCGCAGCCCCGGCTCCTCGGCGCCCAGTACCGCCGCCAGCTGGTCCAGGGCCGCCTTGGAGGCCCCGTAGCCGCCCCACGTCTCGTACGCCTCGGCGGCCGCGTCCGAGCTGACCGTCACCACCGCGCCCGCGGGAGCCGCCCGCAGCGACGGCAGCGCCTCCCGCACCAGACCGAGCGCGGCCACGACGTTCACCTCCAGGGCCCGCCGCAGCCCGTCCAGCGGCAGCTCCTCCAGCCGCACCAGCGGCTCGGCGCCCAGCGCGCTCGCGTTGCTGACCAGCAGATCCACCCCGCCCAGCCGCCCGGCCTCCGCCACCAGCGCCGTGCGGTGCCAGGCGTCCGTGACGTCGCCGGACAACGCCGTCACACGGCTGCCGTACGCCTTGAGCGCCGTCTCCGTCTCCCCGAGCACCTCGGGGTTCCTGGCGTCCAGCACCAGGTCCCACCCCCGTGCCGCCAGAGCCTCGGCGAGCGCCCGGCCCAGCCCCTTCGACGCTCCCGTGATGATCGCAACCGGCATGACGCACGTCCCCTTCGTCGTCCCCGCCGTCCGTTCGGCCGGCGTGATCCCAACGTAGGAACCCGGCCCCGCCGGTCACCTCGGGCACGGGTCCCGACCGGGGAGGGCCCTTCGCCCTAGGCCCGGCGGGCGGGACTCCGGACCTAGTCCCACCGGCCTAGGCGACGCCCGTCACCGGGCCGATCCCGTCCCCACCCCCCGCGGGTACCGTGAGGACATGAGCCACGGCCCCCGGTCCGGCCTCACCGCGGTGAGTTCCGCGCTGCTGGCCATGAGCAGACACCTCGAGGTGCGCGACGTCCTCAAGACGATCGTCGCCTCGGCCCGCGAACTGCTCGACGCGCAGTACGCCGCCCTCGGCGTCCCCGACGACCACGGCGGCTTCGCCCAGTTCGTGGTCGACGGCGTCAGCGACGAGCAGTGGAAGGCCATCGGCCCCCTGCCCCGGCAGCACGGCATCCTCGCCGCCATGCTCCAGGAGGCCACCCCCGAGCGTCTCGGCGACGTCCGCAAGGACCCCCGCTTCGGGGGCTGGCCCGCAGCCCACCCCGACCTGGTCGACTTCCTCGGCCTGCCGATCCGCGACGGCGACGAGGTCATCGGGGCCCTGTTCCTCGCCAACAAGAACTGTCCGAAACCCACGGGCACCTGCGGCTTCACCCAGGACGACGAGGAACTGCTCGGCATCCTCGCCCAGCACGCCGCGATCGCCCTCACCAACGCGCGCCTGTACGAGCGCAGCCGCGAGCTGACCATCGCCGAGGAGCGCTCCCGCCTCGCCCACGAACTGCACGACGCGGTCAGCCAGAAGCTGTTCTCCCTGCGCCTGACCGCCCAGGCCGCCACCGCCCTGGTCGACCGCGACCCCGCGCGCGCCAAGGACGAGCTGCACCAGGTCGCCACGCTCGCCGCCGAGGCGGCCGACGAACTGCGTGCCGCCGTCGTCGAGCTGCGCCCCGCCGCCCTCGAGGAGGACGGCCTCGTCGCCACCCTGCGCACCCAGATCCAGGTCCTCGACCGCGCCCACACCGCCCGCGTGACCTTCACCGGCCACGGCGTCAAGGCCCTGCCCGCCGCCCACGAGGAGGCGTTGCTGCGCGTGGCCCAGGAAGCACTGCACAACGCCCTGCGCCACTCGGGGGCGGAACACGTCGAGGTGACCCTGCACCGGCGGGACACCGGAACCGTCCTGCGGATCACCGACGACGGAAGCGGCTTCGACCCGCGCACGGTCCGCCGCGCCGGACGCCACCTCGGCCTGGTCTCCATGCGCGACCGGGCGAACGGCACCGGCGGCCGGCTGACCGTGCGGTCCGCGCCCGGCGAGGGCACCACGATCGAGATGGAGGTTCCCGGTGGCTGAAACGATCAAGGTGCTGCTCGTCGACGACCACCAGGTGGTCCGCCGGGGGCTGCGCACCTTCCTGGAGGTGCAGGACGACATCGAGGTGGTCGGCGAGGCCGCCGACGGCGCCGAGGGAGTCGACCGCGCGCAGGAGCTGAAACCCGACGTGATCCTCATGGACGTCAAGATGCCGGGCATGGACGGCGTAGACGCGCTGCGCCGGCTCCGCGAGCTGGACAACCACGCGCGCGTGCTCGTCGTCACCAGCTTCACCGAGCAGCGCACCGTGGTCCCGGCCCTGCGCGCCGGCGCGGCCGGATACGTCTACAAGGACGTCGACCCCGACGCGCTGGCCGGCGCCATCCGCTCCGTCCACGCCGGTCACATCCTGCTCCAGCCCGAGGTCGCGGGCGCCCTGCTGAGCCAGGAGGAGAGCAGCTCCGGGCCGGGCAGGGCGGGCTCCCTCACGGAGCGGGAGCGCGAGGTGCTGGGCCTGATAGCGGACGGCCGCTCCAACCGGGAGATCGCGCGTGCGCTCGTCCTCTCCGAGAAGACGGTCAAGACCCACGTCTCGAACATCCTGATGAAACTCGACCTCGCCGACCGCACCCAGGCCGCCCTGTGGGCCGTACGACACGGTGTGACCGGCTGACCGGGTACGCGCCACCGTGGCGGAGGGTTCCCCTCCGGTCGGAGATTCATACCGTCGTGGGAATGTCCCCCATATGGCGCATCCTTCGAGGGGTCCGGCCGTTCTCCAGTGCGTGCCGCGGCGACTGCCGCGGCGATCGCAAGGAGGGCTTGTAAGTGAAGAACCTGAAGAAGGCAGCGGCCGTGACGATGGTGGCCGGCGGGCTGATCGCCGCCGGCGCGGGCATGGCCTCCGCCACCGACGGCGGCTCCCACGCCCACGGCGAGGCCATCGGCTCCCCGGGCGTCGTCTCCGGCAACCTGGTCCAGGCGCCGATCCACATCCCGGTCAACGCCGTGGGCAACAGCGTCAACGTCATCGGCCTCCTGAACCCGGCCTTCGGCAACCTGGGCGTCAACCACTGACACAGGCCACCCCTCACCCGTGCCGCCCCCAGCAGCGCCCACCCGTGCCGCTGGGGGCGGCACGGGTGGGCGCTGCGGCACCTCGTCAGCGCCGAGCAGCGCACTCCGGCCCCACGGCGACACTCACGCCGCGCACCCGCCAGGACACGGCACCGTCACCGACGCCGCTCCACCACAACGGAGTTGTACGCCGCGACCTGCGCCCGCCGAGACACCCGCTCCACCGGCCTGAGCGCCTCCCCCCGCGCGGCCATCTCGGACGCGCTCACCGCACCCCCGTGCCCGTTCTCGGACGCCAGCGACACCAGCACCCCCACCCGCTGCGCCAACTCCAGCACCCGCACCGCCCGCGGCGGATACCCCGGCGCCAGCACCTCCCGCCCGGACGACCGCTCCGCCCGAGCCCGGTACGCCGCGACCGCCGCCTCCGCCACCGGCCCCGACCCGGCCACGTCCAGCCGCGTCAGCACCTCCGTCGCGTCCCGCAGCGCCTCCGCCAGCTCCCGCTCCGCCTCTCCGAGCGAGGGCACGTCCGCCGGCGGGGCCTCCCGCACCACCAGGCAGTGCCACACCACCTCGACGTGCACGTCGCCCGCGGGCCCCGCCTCGTACACCTCCGGCACCAGCCCCAGCGCCGCCCCCTCGCAGATCACCGCCTGCTCGGCCTCCAACGCCCGCGCGTTGAACTCCGGCGGCCCGCTCAGCCCCAGCGGATGCCCCGGCGCGGGCAGCGCGACCCGCAGCCCACTCGCGCCGAGTGCCCGCAGCCGCCCCAGCGCCAGCGTGAGACCGACCGGCGCGTCCTCACCCGGCAGCCCCTCCACCCGGTGCACCGCGTCCTCACCCACGATGGCGATCGCGGCGTCGTCCGGTGAGACCATTCCGGCAATAAGGGCATTTCCCCAGGCGGCAAGGCGCCCTGCGCGTGGTTCCGAGAGCATGCCCCCACCCTAAGGACCGGACCGATGGAACGGTGAAGCCGACCGGTGGCGTAGATTTCCTGGAGGGGCCTGCGCCCACCGGCGCCGCGGCCCGAGCAACAGGTGTACGCGACAGCCGAGACCGGCCACAATGCAAGGGGAGACAACGCGCTCATGAGCGATGTTCTGGAGCTTCAGGACGTATCCGTGGTCCGCGAGGGCCGGGCTCTGGTGGACCAGGTCTCCTGGTCGGTCAAGGAGGGCGAGCGCTGGGTCATCCTCGGCCCCAACGGCGCCGGCAAGACCACCCTCCTCAATGTCGCGTCCAGCTACCTCTACCCGAGCAGCGGCACCGCCACCATCCTCGGCGAGACCCTCGGCAGGCCCGGCACCGACGTCTTCGAACTGCGCCCGCGCATCGGCGTCGCCGGCATCGCCATGGCCGACAAGCTGCCCAAGCGCCAGACCGTCCTTCAGACCGTCCTGACCGCCGCGTACGGCATGACCGCCGGCTGGCAGGAGGAGTACGAGGACATCGACGAGCAGCGCGCCCGCGCCTTCCTCGACCGCCTCGGCATGACCGAGTACCTGGACCGCAGGTTCGGCACCCTCTCCGAGGGCGAGCGCAAGCGCACCCTGATCGCCCGCGCCCTGATGACCGACCCCGAGCTGCTCCTCCTCGACGAGCCGGCCGCCGGCCTCGACCTGGGCGGCCGCGAGGACCTCGTCCGCCGCCTCGGGCGGCTCGCCCGCGACCCCATCGCGCCCTCCATGATCATGGTGACCCACCACGTCGAGGAGATCGCCCCGGGCTTCACCCACGTCCTGATGATCCGTCAGGGCAAGGTCATGGCCGCGGGACCGCTGGAGCTGGAACTCACCTCCCGCAACCTGTCCCTCTGCTTCGGACTCCCGCTCATCGTGGAGCAGGCCGGGGACCGCTGGACCGCGAAGGGACTCCCGCTGTCCTGACCCGCCCCCCGTGCGCCCTGTCCCCGGCGGCCCCAACGGACCTACCATGACAGCGTGAACGACATCGATGCATGGGTGTGGTGGCTCGTCGCCGCGGCAGCGCTCGGAATCCCGCTCGTCGTGACCGCGATGCCGGAGTTCGGCATGTTCGCCGTCGGCGCCGTCGCCGCCGCCGTCGCCTCCGGACTGGGCGCGGACCTGGTCGTCCAGGTCCTCGTCTTCGTCGTCGTCTCGGTCGCCCTCATCGCCGTCGTACGGCCCCTCGCCGCCCGACACCGCGCCCAACAACCCCAACTGGCCTCAGGCGTGGACGCGCTGAAGGGCAGACAGGCCGTCGTCACGGAGCGCGTCGACGGCTCCGGCGGCAGGATCAAACTCGCCGGGGAGATCTGGTCGGCACGCGCCCTGGACACCGGGCGTGCCTTCGAGCCCGGCGAGGAAGTGGACGTCGTGGAGATCGACGGGGCCACAGCCGTCATCATGTGACCCCGACGTGCCGAAAGTGGCCCGAACGACCCCCGAGTCGTGCGACGGTCTGTCAGACTCGACCAGCAAGATCCTCAACAGCCGTAAGATCAGCAGTAGTCAGAGCCAGACAGCTCAACGGGATCTGCCGGAGCGCCGAGGCGGAGAAGGGGACGGACACCCACGATGGAACCGGTCATCATCGTCCTGATCATCCTGGTGGTGTTGGTCTTCATCGCCCTGATCAAGACCATCCAGGTCATCCCACAGGCCAGCGCCGCCATCGTCGAGCGCTTCGGCCGCTACACGCGGACCCTGAACGCGGGCCTCAACATCGTGGTCCCGTTCATCGACACCATCCGCAACCGCATCGACCTGCGCGAACAGGTCGTCCCCTTCCCGCCGCAGCCGGTCATCACCCAGGACAACCTGGTCGTCAACATCGACACGGTCATCTACTACCAGGTGACCGACGCCCGTGCCGCGACCTACGAAGTGGCCAGCTACATCCAGGCGATCGAGCAGCTCACCGTCACCACCCTGCGCAACATCATCGGCGGCATGGACCTGGAGCGGACCCTGACCTCCCGCGAGGAGATCAACGCGGCCCTGCGCGGCGTCCTCGACGAGGCCACCGGCAAGTGGGGCATCCGCGTCAACCGCGTCGAGCTCAAGGCCATCGAACCGCCCACCTCCATCCAGGACTCGATGGAGAAGCAGATGCGTGCCGACCGCGACAAGCGCGCCGCGATCCTCCAGGCCGAAGGTGTCCGGCAGTCCGAGATCCTGCGCGCCGAGGGCGAGAAGCAGTCCCAGATCCTGCGCGCCGAAGGCGAGGCCAAGGCCGCCGCCCTGCGCGCCGAGGGCGAGGCCCAGGCCGTCCGCACGGTCTTCGAGGCCATCCACGCCGGCGACCCGGACCAGAAGCTGCTCTCCTACCAGTACCTCCAGATGCTCCCGAAGATCGCCGAGGGCGACGCCAACAAGCTCTGGATCGTCCCCAGCGAAATCGGCGACGCCCTCAAGGGCCTCTCCGGCGCCATGGGCAACCTCGGCGGCCTGGGCGGCGGTTCGGGCTCCGGAAACGGCGGCGCAAGCGTCCCGGCCCAGGAACGCCGCGAGAAGCCGTCGATCGACTAGCGGGCACCTCTTGACGCAGGGTTCCGTCGGCGCCCCGATAGGGGCGCGGGGAACTGCGCGACCCGCCACATCCGGCCGGCACCCTGCATCGACACTCACGCCCCGACGGCGCAGCCGTCACGCCGCGTCCAACACCAACCACTCCGGCAACGCGGCGAAGTCGTCCCGGGCCAGCGCCAGCAACATCGCATCCGCAGGCGTCGGCTCGAACGGCTCCCGCAGCAACGGCATCCCCGCCTGCTCCGGCGTCCGGTTCGCCTTGCGGTGATTGTCCTCCGCGCACGAGGCCACCGTGTTCAGCCACGTGTCCTGCCCGCCGTGCGACCGCGGCACCACGTGGTCGACGGTCGTGGCCCGCCGCCCGCAGTACGCGCACCGGTGCCGGTCCCGGACCAGCACACCCCGCCTCGACCACGGGGCACGTCTTCGGAACGGCACCCGTACGTACTGGCACAGCCTGATCACCCGCGGCGCGGGTATGTCCAGCGCGGCTCCGCGCATCCGCAGCGAGGGGTGGGCCTGCTCGACGACGGCCTTGTCCTGGAGCACCAGAACGACGGCCCGATTCAACGTCACCGTCGACAACGGCTCGAAGCTCGCGTTCAGCACCAGCGTGTCCCGCATACCAGCCCACCTCCCGTGCGCACCGGCCCACCCCCTGGCGGGCTGGGAACAACTCTGGCCGGGCACGCCGGGATGGACAACGCAATATCTGCTGCTCCCACGAGGGATACCCCCGCGCCACCCCCCGCAACAAAAATGCCCGCCCCTGATCCATTCCAAGACCGGGGGCGGGCAAACGTTCCATGAACGCTGGGAACACTCAGCTGTCCGCGGGCACCTCGTACTCACCGATCAGCTGGGCTCGCGCGATCGTGTGGAACCGCAGATTGAAGCCGACGAAGGCGGGGGTGCCGTCCGCGTCGGGGCCGAGCTTCTCCTGGTCAACGGCGTACACCGTGAACACGTACCGGTGCGGGCCGTCCCCGGCCGGCGGCGCGGCACCGCCGAACTCCTTGCCGCCGTAGTCGTTGCGGGCCTGTACGGCGCCCTGCGGCAGCCCCTCGAACGCGCCGCTGCCCGCGCCCACCGGCAGCTCGGTCACCGAGGCCGGGATGTCGAACACCACCCAGTGCCAGAACCCGCTGCCCGTCGGGGCGTCCGGGTCGTAGCACGTCACGGCGAAGCTCTTGGTCTCGGCCGGGAAGCCCTCCCACCGCAGCTGCGGCGAGGTGTTCCCGGCCGCGTGGACCTGAGCGTCCTTGAGCGTCCCGCCCTCCTGCACGTCCTCACTCGTGACGGTGAACGACGGCACGGGCGGGTGGAAGTCATGGGGGAGCGGACGCCGCTTCAGCTCGGTCACCTCGGTACCTCCTGATGTTCTGGTGCAGAGACGACCGAGCCTACGGGCTTCGGCCCCGGATCCCTCAGAACCAGTTGCGCTTGCTGCCGACCTCCGACAGCCACTGGTTGAGGTACGCCGCCCAGTCGGTGCCCTGGTAGTCGTTCAGCCCGACCTTGAACGAACGGAACGTGTCGCTGCCCTCGCTGAACAGCCCGGGCTTCTTGTCCATCTCCAGCACGACGTCCATCGCCTGCGCGTCGGCCACGAAGCTCAGCTCGACCTGGTTCAGCCCGCGGTACTGCTGCGGCGGGAAGAACTCGATCTCCTGGTAGAAGGGCAGCTGCTGCCGCGTGCCCCGGATGTGACCGCGCTCCATGTCCGCGCTCTTGAAGCGGAAGCCCAGGCCGATGAACGCGTCCAGGATCGCCTTCTGCGCCGGCAGCGGGTGCACGTTGATCGCGTCCAGGTCACCGGAGTCCACGGCGCGCGCGATCTCCAGCTCGGTGGTGACGCCGATGTTCATCCCGCGCAGCGACTGCCCGTCGATCATGGTGATCGGCGTCTCCCACGGGATCTCGAGCCCGAACGGCACCGCGTGCACCACGCCGGCCTTGAGCTGGAATGCGCCTCCGAGCCGCACCTTGGTGAACTCGATGTCCTGCTTGTACTCCTGGTCGCCGCTCTCCACCTCGACCTTGGCCTGGAGCCCGACCGACAGCCCCTCGATCTCCTGGTCGACGGACCCGCCCTGGATCCGCACCTCGCCCTGGACGACACCCCCCGGAACGACGTTGACCTCGTGCAGCTCGGTCTCGACCGAGGCCCCGCCGGCCCCCAGACTCGCGAGCAGCTTCTTGAACGCCATGTCTCTCCCTCTCCAGGCTTACGTGTGGATCCTCGACCCATACAAACGCGATCCGACCGTGGCCGGTTCCGCGCCCCACACCCTGGCAAGGCGGACGCTCCCCGGCCACCCCGCGCACGGTCCCGGCTGCGTTACGCTCGGACGGCATGATCGCGAGCCCCGACCGTACGCCCCTGCCCAGGGATTTCTTCGACCGCCCCATCCTCGAGGTGGCCCCCGACCTCCTGGGCCGCATCCTGGTGCGCAACACCCCGGACGGTCCGATCGCCCTCCGCCTGACGGAGGTGGAGGCCTACGACGGTCAGAACGACCCCGGCTCCCACGCCTACCGCGGTCGCACACCCCGCAACGACGTGATGTTCGGCCCGCCCGGCCACGTGTACGTCTACTTCACGTACGGCATGTGGTTCTGCATGAACCTCGTGTGCGGTCCCGAGGGCCGGGCGAGCGCGGTTCTGCTGCGAGCCGGCGAAATCATCGAGGGCGCCGAGCTCGCCCGGACCCGTCGGCAGTCCGCCCGCAACGACAAGGAACTGGCCAAGGGCCCGGCCCGCCTCGCCACCGCCCTGGGCGTGGACCGCGCACTGAACGGTACGGACGCCTGCACCTCCGAGGACACCCCGCTGCGCATCCTGACGGGCGCCCCCGTCCCCGGTGAACAGGTGCGCAACGGACCCCGGACCGGTGTGGCCGGCGAAGGCGGCGTGCACCCCTGGCGTTACTGGGTCGCCGACGACCCGACGGTCAGCCCGTATCGGGCGCATGTCCCGAGGAAGCGCCGAAGTTGACTCTCCTTTGGGAGACGCGTAATGTAGCCCGAGCCGCTTGACCCGGGTACGGCAATCGCCAGCAGCCGGAAGCGGCCAACCCACTACCTACGACTTCCCTCAGCGGGAGCGATTTTGGCGTGCCCGCATGCCCGAATTCGAACTCGCCGGACCCGATTATGAGTCCGCAGGGAAATCGGCTAACGTAGTGAATGTCGAAAGGTCGAGGAGCGAAAGCCCAAAGCCGATGACAAATCCCGCCGACAGGGAATCGGTTCGAAAAGGATCTGATAGAGTCGGAAACGCAAGACCGAAGGGAAGCGCCCGGAGGAAAGCCCGAGAGGGTGAGTACAAAGGAAGCGACCGTTCCTTGAGAACTCAACAGCGTGCCAAAAGTCAACGCCAGATATGTTGATACCCCGTCTCTCCCGTTCGGGAGGGCGAGGTTCCTTTGAAGAAACACACAGCGAGGACGCTGTGAACGTCGGGACTATTCCTCTCGATGTTCCGCTCTCGTGGTGTCGCCCCGAAGCTTTTAATTAAGCACTGTCGGGTAAACATTCACGGAGAGTTTGATCCTGGCTCAGGACGAACGCTGGCGGCGTGCTTAACACATGCAAGTCGAACGATGAACCACCTTCGGGTGGGGATTAGTGGCGAACGGGTGAGTAACACGTGGGCAATCTGCCCTTCACTCTGGGACAAGCCCTGGAAACGGGGTCTAATACCGGATACTGACCTGCCAAGGCATCTTGGCGGGTCGAAAGCTCCGGCGGTGAAGGATGAGCCCGCGGCCTATCAGCTTGTTGGTGAGGTAATGGCTCACCAAGGCGACGACGGGTAGCCGGCCTGAGAGGGCGACCGGCCACACTGGGACTGAGACACGGCCCAGACTCCTACGGGAGGCAGCAGTGGGGAATATTGCACAATGGGCGAAAGCCTGATGCAGCGACGCCGCGTGAGGGATGACGGCCTTCGGGTTGTAAACCTCTTTCAGCAGGGAAGAAGCGAAAGTGACGGTACCTGCAGAAGAAGCGCCGGCTAACTACGTGCCAGCAGCCGCGGTAATACGTAGGGCGCAAGCGTTGTCCGGAATTATTGGGCGTAAAGAGCTCGTAGGCGGCTTGTCACGTCGGTTGTGAAAGCCCGGGGCTTAACCCCGGGTCTGCAGTCGATACGGGCAGGCTAGAGTTCGGTAGGGGAGATCGGAATTCCTGGTGTAGCGGTGAAATGCGCAGATATCAGGAGGAACACCGGTGGCGAAGGCGGATCTCTGGGCCGATACTGACGCTGAGGAGCGAAAGCGTGGGGAGCGAACAGGATTAGATACCCTGGTAGTCCACGCCGTAAACGGTGGGCACTAGGTGTGGGCAACATTCCACGTTGTCCGTGCCGCAGCTAACGCATTAAGTGCCCCGCCTGGGGAGTACGGCCGCAAGGCTAAAACTCAAAGGAATTGACGGGGGCCCGCACAAGCGGCGGAGCATGTGGCTTAATTCGACGCAACGCGAAGAACCTTACCAAGGCTTGACATACACCGGAAAGCATCAGAGATGGTGCCCCCCTTGTGGTCGGTGTACAGGTGGTGCATGGCTGTCGTCAGCTCGTGTCGTGAGATGTTGGGTTAAGTCCCGCAACGAGCGCAACCCTTGTCCCGTGTTGCCAGCAAGCCCTTCGGGGTGTTGGGGACTCACGGGAGACCGCCGGGGTCAACTCGGAGGAAGGTGGGGACGACGTCAAGTCATCATGCCCCTTATGTCTTGGGCTGCACACGTGCTACAATGGCCGGTACAATGAGCTGCGATACCGCAAGGTGGAGCGAATCTCAAAAAGCCGGTCTCAGTTCGGATTGGGGTCTGCAACTCGACCCCATGAAGTCGGAGTCGCTAGTAATCGCAGATCAGCATTGCTGCGGTGAATACGTTCCCGGGCCTTGTACACACCGCCCGTCACGTCACGAAAGTCGGTAACACCCGAAGCCGGTGGCCCAACCCCTTGTGGGAGGGAGCTGTCGAAGGTGGGACTGGCGATTGGGACGAAGTCGTAACAAGGTAGCCGTACCGGAAGGTGCGGCTGGATCACCTCCTTTCTAAGGAGCATTTCTTACCGGCCTTCGGGCTGGTCAGAGGCCAGGATGCGAGCGAACGTCTCGCACTGGTTGCTCATGGGTGGAACGTTGACTACTCGGCACGATCGGGATGAGGACTGCTAGTACTGCTTCGGCGTGGAACGCAGGATCTTGACTGAACGTGTCGGGCACGCTGTTGGGTGTCTGAGGGAATGATTTTCCTTCAGTTGCCGGCCCCAGTGCACTCGGGAGTTTTTCCGGGGTGATGGGTGGTTGGTCGTTGTTTGAGAACTGCACAGTGGACGCGAGCATCTGTGGCCAAGTTTTTAAGGGCGCACGGTGGATGCCTTGGCACCAGGAACCGATGAAGGACGTGGGAGGCCACGATAGGCCCCGGGGAGTCGTCAACCAGGCTTTGATCCGGGGGTGTCCGAATGGGGAAACCCGGCAGTCGTCATGGGCTGTCACCCGCTGCTGAACACATAGGCAGTGTGGAGGGAACGCGGGGAAGTGAAACATCTCAGTACCCGCAGGAAGAGAAAACAACCGTGATTCCGGGAGTAGTGGCGAGCGAAACCGGATGAGGCCAAACCGTATACGTGTGAGACCCGGCAGGGGTTGCGTGTGCGGGGTTGTGGGATCTCTCTTCTGTTGTCTGCCGGCAACAGGACGAGTCAGAAACCGTTGATGTAGGCGAAGGACATGCGAAAGGTCCGGCGTAGAGGGTAAGACCCCCGTAGTCGAAACATTAACGGCTCGTTTGAGAGACACCCAAGTAGCACGGGGCCCGAGAAATCCCGTGTGAATCTGGCGGGACCACCCGCTAAGCCTAAATATTCCCTGGTGACCGATAGCGGATAGTACCGTGAGGGAATGGTGAAAAGTACCGCGGGAGCGGAGTGAAATAGTACCTGAAACCGTGTGCCTACAAGCCGTGGGAGCGTCGGACATCAAGCTTGCTTGGTGTCTCGTGACTGCGTGCCTTTTGAAGAATGAGCCTGCGAGTTTGCGGTGTGTTGCGAGGTTAACCCGGGTGGGGAAGCCGTAGCGAAAGCGAGTCCGAACAGGGCGGTTTTAGTAGCACGCTCAAGACCCGAAGCGGAGTGATCTAGCCATGGGCAGGTTGAAGCGGCTGTAAGAGGTCGTGGAGGACCGAACCCACCAGGGTTGAAAACCTGGGGGATGACCTGTGGTTAGGGGTGAAAGGCCAATCAAACTCCGTGATAGCTGGTTCTCCCCGAAATGCATTTAGGTGCAGCGTCGTGTGTTTCTTGCCGGAGGTAGAGCACTGGATAGGCGATGGGCCCTACCGGGTTACTGACCTTAGCCAAACTCCGAATGCCGGTAAGTGAGAGCGCGGCAGTGAGACTGTGGGGGATAAGCTCCATGGTCGAGAGGGAAACAGCCCAGAGCATCGACTAAGGCCCCTAAGCGTACGCTAAGTGGGAAAGGATGTGGAGTCGCACAGACAACCAGGAGGTTGGCTTAGAAGCAGCCACCCTTGAAAGAGTGCGTAATAGCTCACTGGTCTAGTGATTCCGCGCCGACAATGTAGCGGGGCTCAAGCGTACCGCCGAAGTCGTGTCATTGCAGCAATACGGCCAACGCCGGCTGTGATGGGTAGGGGAGCGTCGTGTGCCGGGTGAAGCAGCCGCGGAAGCGAGTTGTGGACGGTTCACGAGTGAGAATGCAGGCATGAGTAGCGATACAAACGTGAGAAACGTTTGCGCCGATTGACTAAGGGTTCCTGGGTCAAGCTGATCTGCCCAGGGTAAGTCGGGACCTAAGGCGAGGCCGACAGGCGTAGTCGATGGATAACCGGTTGATATTCCGGTACCCGCTGTGAAGCGTCAAACATCGAACCAGGCGATGCTAAGTCCGTGAAGCCGCCCTGATCTCTTCGGAGTTGAGGGGAGTGGTGGAGCCGACGAACCAGACTTGCAGTAGGTGAGTGATGGGGTGACGCAGGAAGGTAGTCCATCCCGGGCGGTGGTTGTCCCGGGGTAAGGGTGTAGGCCGTGCGGTAGGTAAATCCGTCGCACATAGGGCTGAGACCTGATGCCGAGCCGATTGTGGTGAAGTGGATGATCCTATGCTGTCGAGAAAAGCCTCTAGCGAGTTTCATGGCGGCCCGTACCCTAAACCGACTCAGGTGGTCAGGTAGAGAATACCGAGGCGTTCGGGTGAACTATGGTTAAGGAACTCGGCAAAATGCCCCCGTAACTTCGGGAGAAGGGGGGCCACACCCGGTGACGAGTCTTGCACTCCGAGCTGGGGGTGGCCGCAGAGACCAGCGAGAAGCGACTGTTTACTAAAAACACAGGTCCGTGCGAAGCCGTAAGGCGATGTATACGGACTGACGCCTGCCCGGTGCTGGAACGTTAAGGGGACCGGTTAGTCACATTTCGGTGTGGCGAAGCTGAGAACTTAAGCGCCAGTAAACGGCGGTGGTAACTATAACCATCCTAAGGTAGCGAAATTCCTTGTCGGGTAAGTTCCGACCTGCACGAATGGCGTAACGACTTCTCGACTGTCTCAACCATAGGCCCGGTGAAATTGCACTACGAGTAAAGATGCTCGTTTCGCGCAGCAGGACGGAAAGACCCCGGGACCTTTACTACAGTTTGATATTGGTGTTCGGTTCGGCTTGTGTAGGATAGCTGGGAGACTTTGAAACTCGCACGCCAGTGTGGGTGGAGTCGTCGTTGAAATACCAGTCTGGTCGTGCTGGATGTCTAACCTGGGTCCGTGATCCGGATCAGGGACAGTGTCTGATGGGTAGTTTAACTGGGGCGGTTGCCTCCTAAAGAGTAACGGAGGCGCCCAAAGGTTCCCTCAGCCTGGTTGGCAATCAGGTGTTGAGTGTAAGTGCACAAGGGAGCTTGACTGTGAGACCGACGGGTCGAGCAGGGACGAAAGTCGGGACTAGTGATCCGGCGGTGGCTTGTGGAAGCGCCGTCGCTCAACGGATAAAAGGTACCCCGGGGATAACAGGCTGATCTTCCCCAAGAGTCCATATCGACGGGATGGTTTGGCACCTCGATGTCGGCTCGTCGCATCCTGGGGCTGGAGTCGGTCCCAAGGGTTGGGCTGTTCGCCCATTAAAGCGGTACGCGAGCTGGGTTTAGAACGTCGTGAGACAGTTCGGTCCCTATCCGCTGTGCGCGTAGGAGTCTTGAGAAGGGCTGTCCCTAGTACGAGAGGACCGGGACGGACGAACCTCTGGTGTGCCAGTTGTTCTGCCAAGGGCATGGCTGGTTGGCTACGTTCGGGAGGGATAACCGCTGAAAGCATCTAAGCGGGAAGCCTGCTTCGAGATGAGGACTCCCACCCCCTTGAGGGGTTAAGGCTCCCAGTAGACGACTGGGTTGATAGGCCGGATCTGGAAGCACCGTGAGGTGTGGAGGTGACCGGTACTAATAGGCCGAGGGCTTGTCCTCAGTTGCTCGCGTCCACTGTGTTAGTTCTGAGGCAACGACCGTTGCCGGCTTTGAGTAGAACGCACAATTGAAGAGTGTGCTTGTTCGCTCGAAACCATTAGGGTTTCGGTGGTCATAGCGTAGGGGAAACGCCCGGTTACATTTCGAACCCGGAAGCTAAGCCTTACAGCGCCGATGGTACTGCAGGGGGGACCCTGTGGGAGAGTAGGACGCCGCCGAACAATCTTTGGAAAGGACCCCTGGTCCCCAGCGTTCAGCTGGGGACCAGGGGTCCTTTCGTTTTTCCAGGGCGCACCGGGTACCCGGCTGCGCGAGAATGACTTGCGGTACCGAAGACAGGAGTCACCACGATGTCCACCAACTCTCCCGACGACCGACCGGAGCGCGACCAGCGGCGACGGGACAGTGGTGACCGCGGTGACCGTAGCGGTCAGCGCGGTGACCGTGGCGGTTTCCGCCGCGACGACCGCCGGGGCAATGACCGCCGGGATGACCGTGGTGGGCAGCGCGGTGGTTTCCGTCGTGACGATCGTGACCGTGGGCCGCGTCGTGACGATCGTGATCGTGGTGGCGACCGGGGTTTCCGTCGTGATGACCGGGGCGGTGACCGTCCGTCCTTCCGTCGCGACGATCGCGGTGACCGTCCCTCGTACCGTCGTGACGACCGTCGTGACGACCGAGGCGGCGACCGTCCTCCCTTCCGCCGCGACGACCGCCGTGACGACCGTCGTGATGACCGAGGCGGCGACCGTCCTCCCTTCCGCCGCGACGACCGCCGTGACGACCGTCGTGATGACCGAGGCGGCGACCGTCCTCCCTTCCGCCGCGACGACCGCCGTGACGACCGTCGTGATGACCGAGGCGGCGACCGTCCTCCCTTCCGTCGTGACGACCGTCGTGACGACCGGCGTGACGACCGCCCGTCCTTCCGCCGCGACGACAGGCGGGACGACCGCCGGGATGACCGTGGTGGGCAGCGCGGTGGTTTCCGTCGTGACGATCGTGACCGTGGGCCGCGTCGTGACGATCGTGATCGTGGTGGCGACCGGGGTTTCCGTCGTGATGACCGGGGCGGTGACCGTCCGTCCTTCCGCCGCGACGATCGCGGTGACCGTCCCTCGTACCGGCGTGACGACCGTCGTGACGACCGAGGCGGCGACCGTCCTCCCTTCCGCCGCGACGACCGCCGGGATGACCGCCGGGATGACCGTCCCCCCTTCCGCCGCGACGACCGGCGGGACGACCGCCGGGGCGACGACCGCGGTGGGTTCCGCCGGGACGACCGTGGCGACCGCGGTGGTTTCCGTCGGGACGACAATCGCGGTGAGCGTGGCGGATTCGGTCGGCGTGACGACCGGCGTGACGACGGCCGGCGTGACGACCGCGGTGGGTTCCGCGGGCGGGACGACCGCGGGGGACGCGGGCCCCGGCGCGACGACCGCGGTGGGCGCCCCGGCGGGTACCGGGGGCGCGACGACCGACAGGGCGGCGGTGGCCGGTTCCGTGACGAGCGCGACCGCGACCGGGACCGCGAGCCGATCAAGCGCCTGCCGATCCCCGAGGAGGTCACGGGCGACGAGATCGACAAGGACGTGCGGCAGGAGCTGCAGAGCCTGCCCAAGACGCTCGCGGAGGACGTCGCCAGGAACCTGGTGATGGTCGCGCGGCTGCTCGACGAGGACCCGGAGGCCGCGTACGGGTACTCCAGGGTGGCCCTGCGTCTGGCCTCCCGCGTCGCCGCCGTACGCGAGGCGGCCGGCTTCGCCGCGTACGCCAACCAGAAGTACAGCGAGGCGCTGGCGGAGTTCCGGGCCGCGCGGCGGATGACCGGGTCGGTGGAGCTGTGGCCGGTGATGGCCGACTGTGAGCGTGGGCTGGGCCGGCCGGAGAAGGCGCTGGACATGGCCGGTGCCCCCGAGGTGCACAAGCTGGACAAGGCCGGTCAGGTCGAGATGCGCCTCGTGGCGGCCGGTGCCCGGCGTGACATGGGACAGCTGGACGCGGCCATCGTGACGTTGCAGAGCCCCGAGCTGGCCTCCCACTCCGTACAGCCCTGGACCGCGCGGCTGCGTTACGCCTACGCCGACGCGCTGCTGGCCGCAGGCCGGGAGCAGGAGGCGCGGGAATGGTTCGCGAAGGCCGTGGAGTCCGACCGGGACGGCAGCACGGACGCCTCCGACCGGCTCGCCGAGCTGGACGGCGTGGAGTTCATGGACGCCCTGGACGAGGACGAGGACGAGACCGGGTCCGGTGGTGACGTGGAGCGTTCCTCCGCCGAGGACGGCGACGAGGACTGACGTTCCGTACGGCGAGGGGGCGGGCCCGGTACACGGGCCCGCCCCCTCGTCCCGTTGTGGACGGCGTCAGACGTCGAGGGCGCGGAGCACCAGGCCGGAAGCCGGTTTCGGGCCGAAGGACGTCGACTTGCGGGGCATCGTGACGCCCTGGCGGGCCAGTTCGCGGACGACCTCCTCGCGAACCGGGTGCATCAGCACCGCCGTGCCGCCGTCGCGTTCGGCCTTCTCCACGGTGGCCGCCGTGTCGTGGATGTAGGAGATGTGGGCCGCCGAGTCGTCGGCGACGTGCCAGACGTGGGCGAGGAGCGTGGCGTGCAGGACGGTGGCGTCCAGGGTGCGCCAGGCCTCGGGCCGGTCGGTGGGGACCGTGCGCGCCAGCAGGCCGGGGTCGGGCAGATCGACGAGGTGGAAGGCGCCGTCGCCGGCGAGGAGGAAGGCGTTGCCCGCGTCGGCCGCCTTCGCCAGGGTCTCCAGGGACCCGTCCAGGGACGTGTCGAGGCGGCGGACGCGGAAGTGCCCGTCCAGGGCGGCCACCGCGTCGCGTACCGGGACGTCGTGCAGCAGGCGGTGGATGGCGCGGACGCGGAGCGGATAGCGGACCGTGTCGACCAGGAGGACGAGACCGTGGTCCCAGGGACTGGGGGAGGGGTGTTCCGCGCGGAGGGTGCGGTAGGTGGCCCAGCGGTGGTGGCCGTCCGCGATGAGGGCCTGCTGCCGGGACAGCTCGGTCCGGACGCCGGCCACGGTGTCCGGGTCGGTGACCGACCACAGACGGTGGCGGAAACCGTCCTCCGTGGTCGTGGCGAGGAGCGGCGGCTGTGCGGCCGTGCGTTCCACGAGGCCGGTGGTGACCGGTGTCCCGCCGTCGCCGCGGTAGGTCAGGAGCAGAGGCTCGAGGTTCGCCCGGGTGGCCCGCATGAGGGCCGCGCGGTCGGCGACGACGTGGGGCATGACGTCCTCGTGCGGCAGGACCACCTGCTCGGAGGGGTCCGACACGCGCACGGCGCCGATGATGCCGCGCTGGAGCATGCCTTCGCCGTCGCGCTGTTCGTAAACGTACAGGCCCGGTTCGGGGTCGGTGGTCAGGACGCCCTCCGCGGTCCAGCGCCGCAGGGTGCGGGCGGCCTGCTCGTTGCGCGCCTCGGGCGTGGCGGCCTGGGGCAGGATCAGCCGGACGATGTTGTACGGGTCGGCCGACTCGAGGTGGAGCAGGCCGTCGGGGCGGACCACGACGTCGTAGGGCGGGGAGGTCACGGCGGCCAGGCTGCCGACCCGGTCGGGGTCGTAGCGGAGGCCTCGGAACGGGGTGAGTTCCAGGCCCCGGCGCGCCGTTGCTTCCGGGTGACCTGCAGAGTTCATCCCGGCATCGTACGTGTGTCAGTGGCATGGGGGATGATCGGGGGAAAGGCGACGAACGAGGAGCGATGCGGAATGAGCCGGAGCGTCAGGACGAGTCCCGAGGGCAGTGGGCGGGCTCTGAACGAGGCCTACGACACGGCGCTGCTCGACCTGGACGGCGTGGTGTACGCCGGGGGGAACGCGATCGCTCACGCCGTCGAGTCCCTCGGCACCGCCCGGGACGGTGGTATGCGCCTGGCGTACGTCACCAACAACGCGCTCCGGACGCCCGGCACGGTGGCCGCGCACCTGACCGAGTTGGGGATAGCGACGGACGCCGGTGACGTCATCACCTCGGCGCAGGCGGTGGCCCGGCTGATCGCCGAGCAGGTGCCCTCGGGGGCGCGGGTGCTGGTGATCGGCGGCGAGGGGCTGCGCGTGGCGCTGCGCGAGCGCGGTCTCGAGCCGGTGGAGTCGGCCGAGGACGATCCGGCGGCCGTCGTGCAGGGATTCGGCGGCCCGGAGCTGCCCTGGGGGCGGTTCGCCGAGGCCTCCTACGCGATCGCGCGCGGTGTCCCCTGGTACGCCTCCAACACCGACCTGACCATCCCGGGCGCCCGGGGGATCGCCCCGGGCAACGGCGCGGCGGTGGAGGTCGTGCGGATCGCGACCGGTGCCGAGCCGCAGGTCGCGGGGAAGCCGTTGCCGCCCATGCACCGGGAGACGATCCTGCGGACCGGCGCGCAGCGACCGCTCGTGGTGGGCGACCGCCTGGACACGGACATCGAGGGGGCGTTCAACGGGGAGGTCGACTCGCTGCTCGTCCTGACCGGCGTGACCGACGGTGCCCAGCTGCTGGCGGCGCCGCCGCAGCACCGGCCGACGTACGTCGACGCCGACCTGCGCGGGCTGCTCACCGGCCAGCCGGAGGTCACCGGTGACGCGGACGACGGCTTCCGCTGCGGCGGCTGGACGGCGACGGCCGGTGCGGAGCGGCTGGAGCTGACCGGCGACGGCGCGGAGCTGGACGGGCTGCGGGCCCTGTGCGCGGCGGCCTGGACGGCGGGCGGCGAGCAGGGGTGCGGGCTGGACTCGGGGAAGGCGCTGGCGCGGTTGGGGTTGTGAGACGGCGTACGGGGGAAGGCGCCCGTTCACGGGCCGGAGTGGGCCAGAGCTTGTCGGTGCCTGTCGGTGCCTGTCGGTGCCTGTCGGTGCCTGTCGGTGCCTGTCGGTGCCTGTCGGGCCGGGGCCTCTTGGCGGCCTCGGGATCATGATCGATTGGCAGGGTAGGCTAACCTAACTGCGTGTTGGTCGAGAGTCCCCCCGAACAGCGCGCGGAGACCGCTCCCGCGCCGCCCGCCAAGCGCCGTGTCCTGCGTGCTGCGGGGCTGCCCGTCTCCGTCGCGGTTCTGGTGTTCGTCGCGTTGGCGAGCATCGCGATCGGCGCCAAGGACCTGTCCCTGGCACAGGTCTGGCACGGTCTCTTCCACGACTCGGACACCTACGGCGACGTCGTCGTCGGCGAGCGGCTGTCGCGGACCGTGCTCGGCCTGCTGGCCGGCGCCGCCCTCGGTCTCGCGGGAGCCGTGCTCCAGGCGCTGACCCGCAATCCGCTGGCCGATCCCGGGCTGCTCGGCATCAACGCGGGCGCCTCGGCGGCGGTCGTCACGGCCATCACCTTCTTCGGCGTCACCTCGCCGACCGGGTACGTCTGGTTCGCCTTCGCCGGTGCGGCGGGGGTCGGCGCGCTGGTCTGGTTCCTGGGCGGCAGCCGGGGGGCCACACCGGTGCGGCTGGTGCTGGCCGGCACCGCGATCAGCGCCGCGCTCTTCGGCTACCTCCAGGCCGTGATGATCATGGACGACGCGGCCCTGGGCCGGATCCGCTTCTGGACGGTCGGTTCGCTCGCCTCGGCGACGACCGGGACCATCAAGGACGTGCTGCCCTTCTTCGTGACGGGCACGGTCCTGGCGCTCGCGCTCTCCCGGCCGCTCAACGCCATGGAGATGGGCGACGACACCGCCAAGGCCCTCGGCGCCAACCTGAACCGGACGCGGGCGCTGTCCATGCTCGCCGCGACCGTGCTGTGCGGGGCCGCGACGGCGGCCTGCGGGCCGATCGTCTTCGTCGGGCTGATGATCCCGCACATCGTCCGTTCCTTCACCGGACCCGACATGCGCTGGATCCTCCCGTACGCGGCGATCCTGTCCCCGGTGCTGCTGCTCGGCGCGGACGTGCTGGGCCGGATCGTCGCACGGCCCTCGGAGCTCCAGGTCGGCATCGTCACCGCCGTACTCGGCGGGCCGGTCTTCATCTTTCTCGTACGACGGCGGAGGACGGCCCAGCTGTGAAGACCGGCAAGACCGTGAAGACCAACCGTGCCGTGCGCACCCCGGGCGGGCTGTCCCTCCGCCTCGACGTGCGGGCCACCGTCGTGGTCGCCCTGCTGCTGCTCCTCGCCCTCGCCGTGAGCGTGCTGCTGATCGGCACAGGGGACTTCGACATACCGGCCGTCGACGTGCTGAAGACCCTGGTCGGCCAGGGCGACGCCGGGCAGGAGTTCATCGTCAACGAACTGCGGCTGCCGCGGGTCCTGGTCGGGTTGCTGGTCGGCGGGGCGCTCGGCGTCGGCGGCGCGCTCTTCCAGGCCATCTCCCGCAACCCGCTGGGCAGTCCGGACGTACTGGGCCTCGGGCAGGGTGCGACGGCCGGCGCGCTCATCATGATCGTCCTGTTCTCCGGCAGCTCGGCCCAGGTCACCGTCGGCGCACTGGTCGGCGGCCTGGTGACCGGCGTCGCCATCTACCTGCTCGCCTGGAAGCGGGGCGTGCACGGATACCGGCTGGTCCTGGTCGGCATCGGCGTGTCCGCGATCGTCACGGCGGTCAACGGCTACCTGCTCACCCGCGCCGACATCGTCGACGCCTCCCGCGCCGTCGTCTGGATGACCGGCACCCTCAACGGCCGCGACTGGGACCAGGTGTGGCCCCTGCTCGCGCTGTGCGCCGTGCTCGTGCCGCTCGTGCTCACCAACGGACGGGCGCTGCGGATGATGGAGATGGGCGACGACATCTCGTACGCCCTCGGGGTGCGCGTCGAGCGGGTGCGGGCGCTGCTGATGGTGGCCGCCGTCCTGCTCACCGCCTCGGCCACCGCCGCCGCCGGACCGGTCAGCTTCGTCGCGCTCACCGCGCCGCAGCTCGCCCGGCGCCTGACCCGCTCGCCCGGACCCAACCTGGTGCCGTCCCTGTGCATGGGCGCCGCCCTGCTGGTCAGCGCCGACTGGATCTCGCAGCGGGCCTTCGGCGCCGACCAGCTGCCCGTGGGCGTCGTCACCGGCGTACTGGGCGGCGTCTACCTGCTGTGGCTGCTGGTCACCGAGCGCAAGGCGGGCCGGATATGAGCGCCGGCGGCGCCACCCGCAGCGGGGCCGGGAACCAGAGGAGCGAGAACCAAAGGAGCAACGTGAACCGCCTGACCGCCGAGAACGTCACCCTCGCCTACGACCAGCGGGTCATCGCCGAGAAGCTGTCGGTGGAGATACCCGACAACTCCTTCACGGTGATCGTCGGCCCGAACGCGTGCGGCAAGTCCACCCTGCTGCGGGCCCTGTCGCGGATGCTCAAGCCGAGCGACGGCCGGGTGCTGCTCGACGGTTCGGTCATCCAGTCGATGCCCGCCAAGAAGGTGGCGCGGACCCTCGGCCTGCTCCCGCAGTCGTCCATCGCGCCCGACGGCATCACCGTCGGCGACCTCGTCGGCCGCGGCCGCTACCCGCACCAGGGCATCCTGCGCCAGTGGTCGGCCGAGGACGAGCGGGTCGTCCAGGAGGCGATGGCCCAGACCGGCATCGCCGAGCTGGCCGACCGCTACGTCGACGAACTCTCCGGCGGCCAGCGCCAGCGCGTGTGGATCGCCATGGCGCTCGCCCAGCAGACGCCGCTGCTGCTGCTCGACGAACCGACGACGTACCTGGACATCCAGCACCAGATCGACGTCCTCGACCTGTGCGCGGAGCTCCACGAGGAGCAGGGCCGCACCCTGGTGGCCGTCCTGCACGACCTCAACCACGCCGCCCGCTACGCCACCCACCTCATCGCCCTGCGCGGCGGGGAGGTCATCGCCGAGGGGGCGCCGAAGGACATCGTCACCGCCGACCTGGTCGAGCGGGTCTTCGGGCTGCGCTGCCAGGTCATCGACGACCCGGAGACGGGTACGCCGCTGGTGGTGCCGGCCGCCCGCAAAGGACGCACCAAGCAGGCGAACGAGCAGACGGACAAGCAGACGGACAAGCAGACGGACAGGCAGACGGACAAGCAGGTGAAGACGGTCGCTACAGGAGCTTCCTGAGCCGGAACAGGTCGCGCAGGCCCGCTTCCAGCTTCACCCGGCCCGAGCCCCAGGCCCTGGCGAAGTTCAGATCGCCCGCCACCAGGGCCACCAGGTCGTCGCCGGTCATCGACAGCCTGATCTCGGCCTTCTCGCGCGGGGGCCCCTCAAGGGTCTCGCGCACGTCGATGCGGCCGTCCGCCATGCGCCCGGCGAAGGTGACGTCCAGGTCGGTGATGTGGCAGCTCACCGAGCGGTCCAGCTCCGTGGCCGCCCGCACGTCCCCTTCGGCGCCGCGCATGCTGTCCGAAAGCTTCTCGAGTGCGGCACGGCACTCCTCAGTCGTCGCCATCGCGACCGACCGTACCCCAGCACCACGCGGTAGCGTCGGGGCATGAGCGACGCAGTACCTGAGCCGGAGCCGCGACCGGAGTCCGAGGAAGCGGAGCCCGGGGCACGCCCGGACACCGGGTACGAGCCGGCCGCCCCCGCCCCGCTGGACGTCCCGCGCGCCCCCACCGGGAACGCCGAGGTCGACGCCCGGCTGGCGAGGCTGGCCGACGCCGACCACCTCGCCACCGACGGACATGTCGAGGTGTACGAGGATGTACACCGGGGGCTGCGCGACGCGCTCACCGCGCTCGACGCCCGCCCGGGACCTCCGGAACCTCCGGGGCGCCCGGGACCCCCGTCGCCGTCATCACCGTACGACCGCAGGAGCTGAACCGAACGTGGCAGGAGTCGCACGCCGCCGTCTCGACGCGGAGCTGGTGCGCCGCAAGCTGGCGCGCTCGCGCGAGCACGCGAGCCAGCTGATCGCCGCCGGGCGGGTCACCGTAGGCAAGACCGTCGCGACCAAACCCGCCACGCAGGTCGAGACCGCCGCGGCGATCGTGGTGACCGCCGACGGCGACGACCCCGACTACGTCTCGCGCGGCGGCCACAAGCTCGCCGGCGCCCTCGCCGCCTTCGTGCCGCGGGGGCTCGTCGTCGAAGGACGGCGGGCCCTGGACGCGGGCGCCTCCACCGGTGGCTTCACCGACGTACTGCTGCGGGCGGGCGCCGCGCACGTCGTCGCCGTGGACGTGGGATACGGACAACTCGCGTGGAGTCTCCGGCAGGATGAACGCGTCACCGTCAAGGACCGTACGAACGTACGCGAGTTGACGCCGGAAGCGATCGATGGGGAGCCCGTGGACCTGGTCGTGGGGGATCTGTCCTTCATCCCGCTCGGACTGGTACTGCCCGCACTGCGGCGGTGCACCCGGCCGGACGCCGACCTGGTGATGATGGTGAAGCCGCAGTTCGAGGTGGGGAAGGAACGGCTGGGCAGCGGGGGAGTGGTACGCAGCGCGCAGCTGCGGGCCGAGGCCGTGCGGGGAGTCGCCCAGAAGGCCTGGGAGCTGGGTCTCGGGGTGGAGGGGGTCACCGCCAGTCCGCTGCCGGGCCCCTCCGGGAACGTCGAGTACTTTCTGTGGCTGCGGGCCGGCGCCGCCGCACTGGACCCGGCCGATGTTGACCGTGCAGTGGCGGAGGGGCCGCGTTGACACAGAACCGAGCGCGAACTGTTTTCCTGCTCGCCCACACCGGGCGCCCCGCCGCCATCCGCAGCGCGGAGCTGGTGGTGGGCGGGCTGCTGCGGGCCGGGATCGGCGTACGGGTCCTGGAGGCCGAAGCCCGCGACCTGCCGCTGCCGGGCGAGGTGGAACTGGTCGGCGAGGCCACCCCGCAGTGCCTGGACGGGTGCGAGCTGCTGATCGTGCTGGGCGGCGACGGCACGCTGCTGCGCGGCGCCGAGTTCGCCCGCGCCTCCGGGGTGCCGATGCTCGGCGTCAACCTCGGACGGGTCGGGTTCCTCGCGGAGGCCGAGCGCGACGACCTCGACAAGGTCGTCGACCGGGTGGTGAACCGCGCCTACGAGGTCGAGGAGCGGATGACCGTCGACGTCGTCGTGCATCGCAACGGCGACATCGTGCACACCGACTGGGCGCTGAACGAGGCCGCCGTGCAGAAGGCCGGCGCGGAGAAGCTGCTGGAAGTCGTCCTGGAGATCGACGGGCGGCCGGTGACGGGCTTCGGCTGCGACGGGATCGTGCTGTCGACGCCGACCGGGTCGACGGCGTACGCCTTCTCGGCCGGCGGTCCCGTGGTGTGGCCGGAGGTGGAGGCGCTGCTGATGGTGCCGATCAGCGCCCACGCGCTGTTCGCGAAGCCGCTGGTGACCTCGCCGGACTCGGTGCTCGCGGTGGAGGTGCTGCCGCACGTCCCGCCGGGGGTGCTGTGGTGCGACGGGCGGCGGACGGTGGAGTTGCCGCCGGGGGCGCGGGTGGAGGTGCGGCGGGGGGCGGTGCCGGTGCGGCTGGCTCGACTGCATCACGCGTCGTTCACGGATCGGTTGGTCGCGAAGTTCGCGTTGCCGGTGTCCGGGTGGCGCGGGGCGCCGCATTAGCGGTCTCGAAGGGGTGGTTTCGGTGCGTCGCGGGGTGCGGGCCCGTTGTGGCTGGTCGCGCCCCGCGGCGCAGCCGCTGTCAGCACAGCCCCGCGCCCTGAGGGCATGACCCTTCCCGGCGTGACAAGGGTGGGCTGTGTGCGCTTCGCGCCCTCGACCTCGTATGGTCGTGTCCGTGCTTGAGGAGATGCGGATACGGTCGCTCGGAGTCATCGATGACGCCGTGGTCGAGCTGTCGCCCGGGTTCACCGCTGTCACCGGTGAGACGGGTGCGGGCAAGACCATGGTGGTCACCAGTCTCGGGCTGCTCCTGGGCGGACGCGCCGACGCGGCGCTCGTGCGGATCGGGGCGAAGAGCGCGGTCGTCGAGGGGCGGATCGCCGTGCCCGGCGACGCCGCGGCCGCCGTGCGGGCCGAGGAGGCCGGGGCCGAGCTGGACGACGGCGCGCTGCTGATCAGCCGTACCGTTTCCGCCGAGGGGAGATCGCGCGCGCATCTGGGCGGGCGGTCGGTGCCGGTGGGGATGCTCGCCGAGCTGGCCGACGAGCTGGTGGCCGTGCACGGGCAGACCGACCAGCAGGGGCTGCTCAAGCTGTCCCGGCAGCGACAGGCGCTCGACCGGTACGCGGGCGACGCGGTCGCCGGGCCGCTCGCCAAGTACGCCGAGGCGTACCGGCGGCTGCGCGCCGTCGCCACGGAGCTGGACGAGATCACCACCCGCGCGCGGGAACGCGCCCAGGAGGCCGACCTGCTGCGCTACGGCCTCGACGAGGTCGCCGCGGTCGAGCCGCGCGCCGGTGAGGACGTGGAGCTGGCGGAGGAGGCGGAGCGGCTGGGCCACGCGGAGGCGCTCGCGTCGGCCGCCACGGCCGCCCACGCCGCCCTGGCGGGCAATCCCGAGGATCCCGAGGGCGTGGACGGGGCGACGCTCGTCGCGGGCGCGCAGCGGGCCCTGGACGCCGTACGGTCCCACGACCCGGCGCTGGCCGCGCTCGCCGAGCGGATCGGCGAGGTGGGCATCCTGCTGCGGGACGTGGCCGGGGAGCTGGCCGGATACGCCGACGACCTGGACGCCGACCCGCTGCGTCTCGCGGCGGTCGAGGAGCGCCGGGCGGCGCTCACCGCGCTGACCCGTAAGTACGGCGAGGACATCGCGGCCGTGCTGAGCTGGGCCGAGCAGAGTGCCGCGCGGCTGACCGAGCTGGACGGCGACGACGAGCGGATCGGCGAGCTGACCGCCGAGCGGGACGCGCTGCGGGCCGAACTGGGCGGTCTCGCGCAGGCGCTGACCGACGCGCGCACCGAGGCCGCCGAGCGGTTCGCCGCCGCGGTGACCGCCGAGCTGGCGTCGCTCGCCATGCCCCACGCGCGCGTGTCGTTCGAGATCCGGCAGACCGAGGACGAACAGGGCGTCGAGGTCGGCGGGCGCACGGTCGCCTACGGGCCGTCGGGCGCCGACGAGGTCGAGCTGCTGCTCGCCCCGCACCCCGGAGCGCCGCCGCGGCCGATCGCCAAGGGCGCGTCCGGTGGTGAGCTGTCGCGCGTGATGCTGGCCGTGGAGGTCGTCTTCGCGGGTACCGACCCGGTGCCGACGTACCTGTTCGACGAGGTCGACGCCGGAGTCGGCGGCAAGGCGGCGGTGGAGATCGGCCGGCGGCTCGCACGGCTGGCGAAGAACGCGCAGGTCGTGGTCGTCACGCATCTGCCGCAGGTGGCCGCGTTCGCCGACCGGCAGCTGCTGGTGGAGAAGACCGACGACGGCTCGGTGACGCGCTCCGGCGTGAAGGTCCTCGAGGGCGAGGAGCGGGTCCGGGAACTGTCCCGGATGCTCGCCGGCCAGGAGAACTCGGAGACGGCCCGCGCCCACGCGGAGGAACTGCTGGAGACGGCCCGGGCGGACCAGTAGCGGCGGCGGGGCCCCACGCGTGCGGGATGCCGGGGCCGCCGGGGCCGGGGCCGCCGGGGCCGGTGGAGCACCACACCGGTCGGGCCGTCGGCCGTCCGCCGGCCCGCGTCGGCCGTCCGCCCCCGTCCTTCGTGCCCGCGCCCCCGTCTTTGTGCCCGCGCAGGCCGTCCGCCGTGCCGGCGTCGGCCGTGTGCCCTGCCCGCGTCGACCGTGGCCCCCGGCGTGACTTCGGGGCGTACCGGCGGGCTGAGTCACAATCACTCGTACGAGTGAGGCGGTTCCCCGCCGTCGTCCCACCGTCGGTCCGGTCCCGGTGGCCGTCGTGCCCGGAACACCCGTACGGCCTGGCATCCTTGACGGAGCGGCGCACCGGAATCCGCGCGGCGCGCCCCGTCCGCACCATCCTTCTGTACGTTCTTCGTGACCGTCCCCCACCGAACCAGGAGCCCCGGGCCAGGTGACCCCCGTGAGCAGCCACTCACCGCACGGCCAGTCGCCGCTGCGCACCGTGCAGGTGCTGGGCGGCGGCAACGCCGGCAGCAGCGCGCACGTGCGCTCACTGGCCGCGGGGCTCGTCGCACGGGGCGTGAAGGTGACGGTGTGCGCCCCCTCCGATGCGGAGTGCACCTACGACTTCACCGGCACCGGGGCCGATCACGTCCACGTGCCGCGCAGCAGCGACCCCGTCTCCGTGGCCGCGCTGCGGACGGTGTGTGCGAACGCCGATCTGGTGCACGCGCACGGGCTGCACGCCTCCTTCCGGGCCGTCCTCGCCCTCGGCGGGCGGCGCGTGCGCACTCCGCTGGTCGTCACCTGGCACGACCGGGTGGCCGCCGAGGGGGCCCGCGCCCACCTGCTGCGCGTGCTGGAGCGGCGGGTGATGAAGGCCGCCACCGTCGTCCTCGGCGCCACCTCGGAGCTGGTCGACGGGGCGCGGCGGACGGGTGCGCGGGACGCCCGGCTCGGCCCCGTCGCGCTCCCCGCCCGGCCGGACCCGCATCCCGGACCCGAGGACCCCGACCGGCCGCGCTCCAAGGTCCGGGCCGAACTCGGTGCCGTCGACCGCCCGTTGCTGATCGCGGTCGGCTCCCTCGACCCGCACCGCGGCTACGACGTCCTGCTCGACGCCGCCCGCGGCTGGCGCCGCCTCGACCCGGCGCCGATGGTCGTCGTCGCCGGAGAAGGGCCGCTGCGCGGGGAGTTGCAGGCGCGGATCGAGGGCGAGGAACTGCCGGTGGTCCTCGTCGGCAGCCGCGACGACGTGCCCGAACTGCTGGCGGCGGCCGACCTCGCGCTGCTGCCGAGCCGCCGGGAGCCGGGGCGTTCCGTGCTCGCCCAGGAGGCCCTCCACGCGCGCGTACCGCTCGTCGCGAGTGACGTCGGCGGCATCCCCGAACTGGTCGGCGACGCCGCCGAACTGGTGCCGCCCGGCGACGCGGAAGCGCTCGGCGACGCCGTGGTGGGCCTGCTCGACGCCCCCGCACGACGCGAGGAGCTGCGGGAGCGGGGCGTACGGCAGGCGGCCACCTGGCCCACCGAGGACGAGACCGTCGCCCAGGTCCTCAGCATCTACGACGAGTTGACGCAGCCCACGCCGTTGCTCTAGGCATCCGTCCTGGGGCCGCGGCCGCTACGGAACGTGCCGGCGGGCGCGCAGGGCCAGGCTCAACGCCAGTACGGTCTGCGGGTCGTCGAGGTCCGTGCCCAGCAACTCACCGATCCGGGCCAGCCGGTTGTAGAGCGTCTGCCGGTTGAGATGGAGCTCGCGGGCCGTCTCCGCCTTGCGGCCGGCGTGGGCCAGGTACGTCTGGAGGGTGGGCAGCAGCGGCGGTTTCGAGCGGTCGTCGTGGTCCCGCAGCGGGCCGATCGCCCGGTCCACGAACGCCGCGAGGTCCGGATGGTCGCGCAGCCGCCACAGCAGCAGGTCGATGTCCAGGCGCCGGGCGTCGTACCAGGGCCGGTCGGTGAGGCCCTGTGCCGCGGTCGCCGTCTCCGCCGCGTGCCTGAGGCCCGCCGACGCCGCCGCCCAGCCGCCGGACACCCCGACGACCACGACCGGCGGCTGGGCCCCCGGCCGCCGCATCCCGGCCCGTTCCACACCCGCCCGCAGCGCCGCCGCGACCCGGTCCGCGGTCGCCGCCCGCTCCGACTCCGAGCGCAGCCCCAGCAGCAGCGGGACCCGGCCCTCCACCGGCCGTACGCCCAGCAGCACCGGAACCCCCACCGAGGCCAGCTCCTCGCCGACCGCGCGCGCCAGCACCGCCCAGCCGCCGCCCGCCGGGGACAGGGCGTCGCCGAGCCGCATCACCACCGGGAGCAGCGGTCCCGAGCCCGGTTTGAAGCCCAGGACGCGGGCCTGCGCCGGGGCGTCGTCCGCGGTGATCCGGCCCTCGGCGAGGTCGGTGAGGAAGTCGCCCCGCCCGCGCGCCGCCAGCTCCTCCTCCTGCCGCGCCTGCATCAGCACCACGGCCAGGATGCCCGCCGCCCGCTCCGCCGCCATCCGGTGCACCGGGGCCAGGGCGGACCGTACCGGCAGCAGGACCAGGCGGGCCCGGACCGACCCGGTGCCGGGCCCGCCGCCCGGTACGTCCACGAGGACCGACCCCGCCGGGGGCGGCGCGTCCTTGTGCGGGTCCCGCAGCCCCTCCCACACCTGGAGGGGGTCGGCGCCCTCGGGGCCGGAACCGGCGGCGTACAGCAGGCGGCCGTCGGTGGTCTCCAGGAAGACGGGATTGCCGGCGAAGTCGGCCAGGATGGCGAGGACCTGGGGCACCCCGCCGCCGCCCAGCAGGGCCTCGGTGCAGCGGCGGTGCACCTCCTCGGCCCGCTGGAGCAGCGTGTAGTGGCCGTTGACGATCTCCGTGTGGATCTCCTCGGTGACCGTCACGAACGGCACCTCGCGGTGCAGCTGGACCAGCGGCAGCCCGGCCGCGCGGGCCGTGTCGACCAGCGCCGCCGGCAGCCGGGCGAAACGCGGACCCAGCTCCACCACCAGGGCCGCGATGCCGCGCTCGGCCAGCGTGCGGACGAACACCCGCTGCTCGGCGGGGCGGGTGCCCAGGCCGTATCCCGTGGTCAGCAGCAGTTCGCCGCCCTTGAGGAGCGAGGCGATGTTGGGCACCTCACCGGCGTGCACCCAGCGAACCGTGCGGTGCAGCCGGTCGGCGCCCGCGACGACCTCCGGCAGACCGCTGCGCAGCCCGGGCAGCTCCAGTGCCCGGCGCACCGTGATCCCGGCGCCCTGGGTGTCGAATCCGCTGTTCATGCCGCTGTCCATGAGCCGGACGCTACCCGGCGCGCCCCCCGCCGGGACATCCGTGGGCGCGCCCCGCCACCGGCGGCCGTGGACGCGGGCTCAGCCTCCGTACGCCCCGCTCGCCGTCAGCCGGAGGGCGGTGTCGATCAGCGGCACGTGGCTGAAGGCCTGCGGGAAGTTGCCGACCTGGCGCTGGAGGCGGGGGTCCCACTCCTCGGCCAGGAGGCCGAGGTCGTTGCGCAGGGACAGCAGCTTCTCGAAGAGCTTCCTGGCCTCGTCCACCCGGCCGATCATCGCCAGGTCGTCGGCCATCCAGAACGAGCAGGCCAGGAAGGCGCCCTCGTCGCCCGGCAGACCGTCGACGCCCTCGTCCTCGCCGTCCGTCGGATAGCGCAGGATGAAGCCGTCCGAGGTGGACAGCTCCCGCTGGATGGCCTCGATGGTGCCGATGACCCGCTTGTCGTCCGGCGGCAGAAAGCCCATCTGCGGAATGAGCAGCAGGGAGGCGTCCAGCGCCTGGGAGCCGTAGGACTGCGTGAACGTGTTGCGTTCCTTGTCGTAGCCCTTCTCGCACACGTCCCGGTGGATGTCGTCCCGCAGCTGCTTCCAGCGCTCCAGCGGGCCGTCCGCGTCGCCGGACTCGATCAGCTTGATGGTGCGGTCGACGGCGACCCAGGCCATCACCTTGGAGTGCACGAAGTGGCGGCGCGGGCCGCGCACCTCCCAGATGCCCTCGTCCGGCTCCTGCCAGTGCGACTCCAGGTAGCGGATCAGCTTGAGCTGGAGCACCGAGGCGTAGTCGTTGCGGGCCAGGCCCGTCATGTGGCCCAGGTGCAGGGCCTCGGTCACCTCGCCGTAAACGTCCAGCTGGAGCTGGTGGGCCGCGCCGTTGCCGACCCGGACCGGGGTGGAGTTCTCGTAGCCGGGCAGCCAGTCCAGCTCCGCCTCGCCCAGTTCCCGCTCACCGGCGATGCCGTACATGATCTGAAGGTTCTCCGGGTCGCCCGCGACCGCGCGCAGCAGCCACTCGCGCCAGGCGCGGGCCTCCTCGCGGTAGCCGGTGCGCAGCAGCGAGGAGAGGGTGATCGCGGCGTCGCGCAGCCAGGTGTAGCGGTAGTCCCAGTTGCGGACGCCGCCGATGTCCTCCGGCAGGGAGGTGGTGGGCGCGGCGACGATGCCGCCGGTGGGGGCGTACGTCAGGGCCTTCAGCGTGATCAGGGAGCGGACCACGGCCTCCCGGTAGGGGCCGTGGTACGTGCAGTGCTCGACCCAGTCGCGCCAGAAGTCCTCGGTGGCCACCAGCGACTGCTCGGGCTCCGGCAGCGCCGGCGGCTCCTTGTGCGAGGGCTCCCACGAGATGGTGAACGCGATCCGGTCGCCCGGCGCCACCGTGAAGTCCGCGTACGTGGTCAGCGCCTTGCCGTAGGTCTCGGCCTCCGTGTCGAACCACACGGAGTCCGGGCCCGCGACGGCCACCGTGCGGCCCTCCTGCTTGTGCACCCAGGGCACCACCCGGCCGTAGCTGAACCGCATCCGCAGCTCCGAGCGCATCGGCACCCGGCCGGAGACGCCCTCCACGATCCGGATGAGCTGCGGCGCGCCGTCGCGCGGCGGCATGAAATCGGTCACCCGGACGGTGCCGCGCGGGGTGTCCCACTCGGACTCCAGGATCAGCGAGTCGCCGCGGTAGGTCCGCCGGGCCGAGGTCGGCGGTTCGGCGCCGGGGGCGTACGCCGGTCCCATCCGCCAGAAACCGTGCTCCCCGGTGCCGAGCAGGCCGGCGAAGATGGCATGCGAGTCGAAGCGGGGCAGGCACAGCCAGTCGACTGTGCCGTCCCGGCAGACCAGGGCAGCGGTCTGCATGTCTCCGATGAGTGCGTAGTCTTCGATGCGCCCGGCCACGTGCAACTCCAGTCGAACGGCCACGTCACCCCGCGTGGGGGCGGTCGCTAGTGCGGTCAGCGGTCAAGGGTGGGGTCAGGAATGTGTGTCAGTGGATGTGTGTCGGGGGAGGCGTGCCATGCGTGTCATGCGTGTCATGCCTCGTGAGTCATGAAGCAAAGCAGCCGTTCGGCCGTGAAGCCAAACGTGGTGCCCCGAACGACAATTGTTGCTCAACGAACTGACGAGCTCCCGTTGTTCCGGTGCTGACGGGCGAGGGGTGGTGCCGTGTCGCCGGGCGGGCTCGGCAGCGAACGTCCGAGCAGGATACGACGCACGTAGATGATCTGTGTGCCGCTCCGGGCAACCCGGGTCGGCCGAACGAGTGAGGAAACGGTGACGCCGCCGTCTGCGTGTCCGGACGTGCGCGGAGGGTGGCCGGAAGCCATCGCCCCGAGGCGCTGTTACGCTGGTAGCCCGTGGACCGGTGGGAGAAAAACCCCGGAACCGCAGCGACGGCGCCGCCGACGACTCCCGGTACGACCGGGGCGGAGGACGAACGCACCGCACCCCAGACCGCGACCACGGGAGCCCCCTCTTGGCCATGCCGCCCAAATCTTCGACGACCAAGCACATCTTCGTCACCGGGGGTGTCGCCTCCTCGCTCGGCAAGGGGCTCACCGCCTCCAGCCTCGGCATGCTGCTCAAGGCCCGGGGCCTGCGCGTCGTGATGCAGAAGCTCGACCCGTACCTGAACGTCGACCCCGGCACGATGAACCCCTTCCAGCACGGTGAGGTCTTCGTCACCAACGACGGTGCCGAGACCGACCTGGACATCGGACACTACGAGCGCTTCCTCGACCGTGACCTGGACGGCACCGCCAACGTCACTACAGGCCAGGTGTACTCGGCCGTGATCGCCAAGGAGCGGCGCGGCGAGTACCTGGGCGACACCGTGCAGGTCATCCCGCACATCACCAACGAAATCAAGCACCGCATCCGCCGCATGGCGACGGACGAGGTCGACGTGGTGATCACCGAGGTCGGCGGCACGGTCGGCGACATCGAGTCGCTGCCGTTCCTGGAGACCGTCCGCCAGGTCCGGCACGAGGTCGGCCGCGACAACGTCTTCGTCGTCCACATCTCGCTCCTGCCCTACATCGGCCCTTCGGGCGAGCTGAAGACCAAGCCGACCCAGCACAGCGTCGCCGCCCTGCGCAACATCGGCATCCAGCCGGACGCGATCGTGCTGCGCTGCGACCGCGAGGTGCCGACCGCGATCAAGCGCAAGATCTCGCTGATGTGCGACGTCGACGAGGCCGCCGTCGTGGCCTGCCCGGACGCCCGCTCCATCTACGACATCCCCAAGGTCGTCCACACCGAGGGCCTGGACGCCTACGTCGTCCGGAAGCTGGACCTGCCGTTCCGCGACGTGGACTGGACGACCTGGGACGACCTGCTCGACCGCGTGCACAAGCCCGAGCACGAGATCGTCATGGCCCTGGTCGGCAAGTACATCGACCTGCCCGACGCCTACCTCTCGGTCACCGAGGCGCTGCGCGCGGGCGGCTTCGCCAACCGGGCCCGCGTCAAGATCAAGTGGGTCACGTCCGACGAGTGCAAGACCCCGGCCGGCGCCAAGGCGCAGCTCGGCGACGTCGACGCGATCTGCATCCCGGGCGGCTTCGGCGAGCGCGGTGTGACCGGCAAGGTCGGCGCGATCAAGTACGCACGCGAGCACAAGATCCCGCTGCTCGGCCTCTGCCTGGGCCTCCAGTGCATCGTCGTCGAGGCCGCGCGCAACCTGGCGGACATCGGCGACGCCAACTCCACCGAGTTCGACCCGGCCACCGCCCACCCGGTCATCTCCACCATGGCCGAGCAGCTGGACATCGTGGCGGGCGAGGGCGACCTCGGCGGCACGATGCGGCTCGGCATGTACCCGGCGAAGCTGGCCGAGGGTTCCATCGTGCGCGAGGTCTACGACGGCAAGGAGTACGTCGAGGAGCGGCACCGCCACCGCTACGAGGTGAACAACGCCTACCGCGCGGAGCTGGAGAAGAAGGCCGGCATCGTCTTCTCGGGCACCTCCCCGGACGGCAAGCTCGTCGAGTACGTCGAGTACCCGCGGGACGTCCACCCCTACCTGGTCGCCACGCAGGCCCACCCGGAGCTGCGCTCGCGCCCGACCCGCCCGCACCCGCTCTTCGCCGGGCTGGTGAAGGCCGCGGTCGAGCGGAAGACGTCGAAGTAGCACACCAGTTGTACGGTTGGCCGGGGCACGCGCACTCAGCGGCGCGGGCCCCGGCTTTCGCGTACGTCTGGAAGGGCAGGTCAGCGATGACGGGCAGCACGATCAAGGACACTCCCGAGGAGTGGGAGGTCCGGGGCAGCCAGACGCCCTTCCGGGGCAAGAAGACCTCGGTCCGCACGGACGACGTGGTCATGCCCGACGGCTCCGTGGTGACCCGCGACTACCAGGTCCACCCCGGTTCCGTGGCCGTCCTCGCCCTGGACGACGAGGGCCGGGTGCTGGTCATCCGGCAGTACCGGCATCCCGTGCGCGAGAAGCTCTGGGAGATCCCGGCCGGGCTGCTCGACGTCCCCGGCGAGAACCCGCTGCACGCCGCCCAGCGCGAGCTGTACGAGGAGGCGCACGTCAAGGCCGAGGACTGGCGGGTGCTGACCGACGTCTACACCACCCCCGGCGGCTGCGACGAGGCCGTACGGATCTTCCTCGCGCGAGGGCTGTCCGAGGCCGCCGGGGAGCGCTTCGAGGTCGAGGACGAAGAGGCCGACATGGAGCTGGCGCGGGTGCCCGTCGCGGACCTGGTCCGGGGGGTGCTCGCGGGGGAGCTGCACAACAACTGCCTGGTCGTGGGCGTGCTCTCGCTGATCGCGGCGGAGCGGGGCGAGGGCGTCGACGCGCTCCGCCCGGCCGAGGCGCCCTGGCCGGCACGGCCCTTCGAGGCGTAGGCCCGTCCGGCGGATCCGGTCGGGGGATACCCGCGGCGCCTCATTGCCGCCGGTGAACGGGGGCGACGGGCCCCTCCCGTCGGCGCAGCGGAACGTGGAAGCCGGCGACCGACGACAACCCCGCTGAGGGACCCACGCCCTTGAGGCGGTGCCGGAGGGCGTGCCGCCCTCCGCGTCCGAGGCATGAGCCGCTTCCTGGCAGGTCCCAGGGGTACGGCGGTGCCCGGCGAGTCACGGGTGCGGACGCCACCGGGCGGGGCGCGCAGCCGTACGGCGTCCAGGTGCCTCCCGCGGCCGGGACCTGCCGCCCGGCGTTGGTCCTGGCTGGTGGCTGGTGGCTGGTGGCTGGTGGCTGGTGGTCGGGGTCAGGAATCAGGGGGCAACGCGTGCCTGGGGCGGGTGGCTTGGGTTGGTCGCCGGGGGCCGGGGTGCTGTCTGGAGGCGAGCTGTCCTACCCGTGGCCGGGCGCGGTCGACCGGTGCCGTTCTGGTCGGGGGCCGCGTGCGCGGGGCGGGTGGCTTGGGTCTGTCGCTGGGGGCCGGGGTGCTGTCTGGAGGCGAGCTGTCCTACCCGTGGCCGGGCGCGGTCGACCGGTGCCGTTCTGGTCGGGGGCCGCGTGCCTGGGGCGGGTGGCTCGGGCCCGTCGCCGGGGGCCGGAAGGCGCCCGGGGGGCGAGCTGGCCCGCCCCGACGCCGGGCGCGGGCCCGCCCACACTCCGGTCCCGACCAATGTGACGATCGGTTGATCCGATCAGGGGATGTGCCCGCCGCGCTCCGCCGGGAACGTCGCAGAGCGTGAACTAGGCTCGGGAAACGCCCGAACCGGGCTTCCGGCGGGCACCGGCGTGCGGTGGGATCGGGAGTGTGGCCCGTGACGGATCAGGCGGTGGACACGGACGGCGCACGGCTGTCCCACGACCCTGCTGAGGAGAACGGGTTCCTCGGCCGCACCCGGGAGCTGAAGGAGCTGCGCGCCGACATCGAGCGCGCCGGTCTGGACACCCTCTCCGGCCGCAAGGCCCCCCGTGCGCGCGTGCTGCTCATCGCGGGCCGGCCCGGCTCGGGGCGCACCGCGCTCGCGGAGGAGCTGGCCGCGCAGGTCGCCGACGCCTACCCCGACGGCGTGCTGCGGGCCCGGCTGAGCGAGCCGGACGGCACCCGCGTGCCCGTGGAACGCCTCGCCCGGGACCTGCTGACCGAGCTGGACCGCACCGCCCCGCCCGGTGCCGACGAGGACGACCTCACCGAGGCCCTGCGCGCCGCGCTGGCCGAGCGCAGGGCCCTGCTCCTGCTCGACGCCGTCGCCGACGCCGAGCAGGTGGACGCCCTGCTGCCGGACACCCCGGACTGCCTGGCCGTCGCCGTGTCCGAGGGCCCGCTGACCGGTATCGCCGACGTCCGGCCGTGCACGCTGGGGGGCCTGGACACCAAGTCGGCCGTAGAGCTGCTCTCCCGCCACACCGGCTCGGTCCGCATCACCGTCGACCCCAGGGCCGCCGAACAGCTGGTCGAGCTCTGCCAGGCCCAGCCCGCCGCCCTGACCCTGGCCGGCGGCTGGCTCGCGGCCCGTCCCCAGGCGGCCGTCGCCGACCTCGCCAAGCAGCTCCACGCGGAGAACGAGGACGGCAGCGCGCTCGCCCGCGTCTTCCGCCTCGTCTACGGGTCCCTGCCCAGCACCGCCGCCCGGATGCTGCGGCTGCTTTCCCTCGCCCCGGCGGGCCTGGTCGACCCGCACACCGCCTCCGCCCTCGCCGGCTGCTCGGTGAACGGCGCCCGCGGCACCCTGGACGACTTCGTCGCCCTCGGCCTGCTGCGCGCCGCCGGCTCGCCGCTGCCCGAGTACGAGGTGCCCGACTGGCTGCACGGGATGCTGAGGCGCCTCGCACACAAGCACGACCGGCCGGCCGAGCTCCAGCTGGCCCGCGCCCGCATGCTGGAGCGGACGGTGCGGCTGCTCCAGTCCTGCCGTGCGGTCACCGAGACCGACAGCCCGCAGGCCCGCGAGAAGCTCCTCGCCACACCGCGCGACCTGCGCTTCCCGCACCCCAGGGCCGCCGCCGACTGGCTGCGCGCCCGGCGCCCCGCCCTGCTGGCCGCCGCCCGCCTCGCGGTCGCCGACGGCGAGCTGGACACCCTGGCCCGCAGACTCATGTCCCAGCTGGTGCGGGCCATGGTCGCCCACTTCGGGACCCGGGCCGCCGCCCCCGACCTGTACGGCATCCACCGCCTCGTCCTCGACGTGGCCGAGCGCCGTGAGCTGCCCCGGGAGAAGGCCGCGGCCCTGCTGAACCTGGCCGACCTGGACGCCCGCACCGGCCGTACCGCGGAGGCCCTGGCTCGCTACCGGGCCGCGCTGGACGCCGGACGCGAGGCCGACGACCCGTACGCGACCGGCCGCGCGATGGAATCCGTGGGCGGTGCCCACCTGGAGCTGGGGGACTACGACCGCGCCGCCGACTGGTTCGGCCGGGCCCTCGCCCAGCGCCTCGCCCGGGACGAGCGCGCCGACGCCGCCCGGGTCTACGGCCGTATCGCCACCGCCCACACCTACGCCGGACGCTACGGCGAGGCGGTGCGGGCCTGGCGGGCGGCCGTGGCCGGACACCGCAAGGGCGGCGACGTGGCCGCCCAGGCGCGGGCGCTGTCCGAGCTGGCCCGCGTCCAGGAGTACGCCGGGCGCCCCGAGGACTCGCTCCGCACCTGCCAGGAGGCCGTCGAGCGGGCCCGCCACGCCGAGGACGACCGGCTCCAGGCCGCCCTGCACCTGCGGCTCGCCGACACCCTCGACCGGCTCGGCGACCCCACGGCGGCGGGCCTGGAACGGAGCGCGGCCGAGCGGATGCTGAGGGAAGATCCCGCAGACGCCTGCGAAATCCGCAGCGCAGTGACTGAAGATTAGTGCTTTGAAAGGCTAGACAGAGAGAACGCCTTCATTAGACTGGCCATGCCGCACATTCTCCTGCGGTCTCTCCCGGTGTGCCCGCGCTTGAGCGGGTATGCCTTGTAATAGCCCCATCCTCTGAGCCAAGGACCGTGATCCACGTGAAGGTCGGCATCCCCCGCGAGGTCAAGAACAACGAGTTCCGGGTGGCCATCACCCCCGCCGGCGTGCACGAGCTGGTGCGCCACGGTCACCAGGTCGTCATCGAACGCGACGCCGGCGTCGGCTCCTCGATCCCCAACGAGGAGTACGTCGCGGCCGGTGCGCGGATACTCGACACCGCCGACGAGGTCTGGGCCACCGCGGACCTGCTCCTGAAGGTCAAGGAGCCGATCGCGGAGGAGTACCACCGCCTGCGCAAGGACCAGACGCTCTTCACCTACCTGCACCTGGCCGCCTCCAAGGAGTGCACGGACGCGCTCATCGAGTCCGGCACCACCGCCATCGCCTACGAGACGGTCGAGCTGCCCAGCCGCGCGCTGCCGCTGCTGGCCCCCATGTCCGAGGTCGCGGGCCGCCTCGCCCCCCAGGTCGGCGCCTACCACCTGATGGCCGCCAACGGCGGACGCGGTGTGCTGCCCGGTGGTGTCCCCGGTGTGCTCGCGGGCCGCGCGGTCGTCATCGGCGGCGGTGTCTCCGGCTGGAACGCGGCGCAGATCGCCATCGGCCTGGGCTTCCACGTCACCCTGCTCGACAAGGACATCACCAAGCTCAAGGAAGCCGACAAGATCTTCGGCACGAAGATCCAGACCGTCGTCTCCAACGCCTTCGAGCTGGAGAAGGCCTGCCTGGAGGCCGACCTCGTGATCGGCGCCGTGCTGATCCCCGGCGCCAAGGCCCCGAAGCTGGTCACCAACGAGCTGGTGTCCCGGATGAAGCCCGGGAGTGTCCTTGTCGACATCGCGATCGACCAGGGCGGCTGCTTCGAGGACTCCCACCCGACCACCCACGCCGAGCCGACCTTCCCGGTCCACAACTCGGTCTTCTACTGCGTCGCCAACATGCCCGGCGCGGTGCCCAACACCTCCACCTACGCGCTGACCAACGCCACGCTGCCGTACATCGTGGAGCTGGCCAACCGCGGCTGGGCCGACGCGCTGCGCCGCGACCCGGCGCTGGCCAAGGGTCTCAACACCCATGACGGCAAGGTCGTTTACAAGGAGGTCGCCGAGGCGCACGGCCTCGAGCACGTCGAGCTCGCCTCGCTCCTCGCCTGACCCGCCGAGCAAGTCGACAACCGGAAAAGGCGATACGTCAACACCCGTCGTCAACCCCGCACACCCGGCCGGACCTTGCCCGACAAGGTCCGGCCGGGTGTGTGTATGGTCACTTTGCGATTCTCGGTCAACTCGCCTCGAACGTAACGCTTCAACCGATTCGCGCACCGGTGAAACCTGCTGTGCGACGGCCGTACGCCCTTGACAGAGGGATGTTTCATTGCCGACACATCGGGCCGGGTCCGGCGGATTGTGTTGCTGCGGACGGCCGACACGCCATAGAGTCGCCGAACGTCGGCATGGTGCCACGCTGACCTGTCTAGAAGTTCCCTGGTCACCAAGGAGGTAAGACGACTTGTGAATGAGTCGACATTTACTCCCGGGGGTGGTCAACCAGGAATGCCGGCACGGACCCACGGTCCCGGGCGTCTCGAGGCTGTCGGCTCCGTGGCTGTACGCACCTCCACAGCCGACCACCACAGTCCGCAGGCGACTCGGACAGCACACATGAGTATGGATGGCCAACACGTGAACGCCAGGGCCGGCGACGGAAGTGGCGCGCCACGCAACCACTTCGCCGACTACGACGAACTGCCCGAGGGTCACTTCTACGACCCGGACGCGGAGTACGAGCCGGATCCCGAGTACGCCGCCACGCTCGCGCCCGACGCGGCCCGACAGCGCCGCGAGCGCATCGGCCCGACCGGACGCCCGCTGCCGTACTTCCCGATCCCGGGCCCGCTGACCGATCACGGCCCCGCCAAGATCATCGCGATGTGCAACCAGAAGGGCGGCGTGGGCAAGACCACGTCGACCATCAACCTGGGTGCCGCGCTCGCCGAGTACGGGCGCCGGGTGCTGCTCGTCGACTTCGACCCGCAGGGCGCGCTGTCGGTCGGACTCGGCGTCAACCCGATGGAGCTCGACCTCACCGTCTACAACCTGCTCATGGAGCGGGGCATGGCGGCCGACGAGGTGCTGCTGAAGACCGCGGTCCCCAACATGGACCTGCTGCCCAGCAACATCGACCTGTCGGCGGCCGAGGTGCAGCTGGTGAGCGAGGTCGCGCGCGAGTCGACCCTCCAGCGGGCACTGAAGCCGCTGATGGACGACTACGACTACATCGTGATCGACTGCCAGCCCTCGCTCGGCCTGCTCACGGTCAACGCGCTGACCGCCGCGCACAAGGTGATCGTGCCGCTGGAGTGCGAGTTCTTCGCGCTGCGCGGTGTGGCGCTGCTGACCGAGACGATCGAGAAGGTCCAGGAGCGGCTCAACCCCGACCTGGAGCTCGACGGCATCCTCGCCACGATGTACGACTCGCGCACGGTGCACAGCCGTGAGGTGCTCGCGCGGGTCGTCGAGGCGTTCGACGACCACGTCTACCACACGGTCATCGGGCGCACGGTCCGCTTCCCGGAGACCACGGTCGCCGGCGAGCCGATCACCACGTACGCGTCCAACTCCGTCGGTGCCGCCGCCTACCGCCAGCTCGCCAGGGAGGTGCTCGCCCGGTGTCACGCCGAGTGAGTCTGCCGGGGGCCGACGAACTCTTCCGTACGACAGGGGGGATGGCGCTCCAGGCGTCCACCCCGCGGCGACCGGCGGGCGGCGAGGCCCGGGTGCCGGCCCCGGCGGGGGAGAGCGACCAGGCCGCCGCCGAGGACGCACCGCAGTCGGTGCCCGCCCAGGGCGGTGACGGCGAGGGCGCGGAGCACGCCGCGGCGGACGCGGAGCAGGGCTCGGCGGGCGAGCCGCGCAGCCGGGGCGGGGAGCGCTCCGCACGGGGCTCCGGGCCGGGCACGGGCGTGCAGGAAGGTTCTGCCGCCCCCGGCGCCGACCGGTCCCGCAAGCGCGGCAGGGCCGCCGCACGCCGCCCCAGCGGGCGTGAGCGCCACGACGAGAAGATCACCGTGTACGTCTCCGCCGAGGAGCTGATGGACCTGGAGCACGCCCGCCTGGTGCTCCGGGGCGAGCACGGCCTGGCCGTCGACCGCGGCCGCATCGTCCGCGAGGCGGTCGCCGTGGTCCTGGCCGACCTGGAATCCCGCGGTGACGCCAGCATCCTCGTACGACGACTGCGCGGGCGGTAGCGGTAGCCTGCGGGGGCCATGACCTCGAACGACACCCCCCACCCCGGCGGCGGCCCCCACCCGGGCGGCGGCCCGCGCGCCGGCCGCCGACGCGCGCTGGGCAGGGGCCCGGGGGCGCCGGTGACCGAGCCGCCGCCCGAGGAGGCACCCTCCGGCACCGGGCGTTCCCCGGCCGCCGTTCCGGAGGGCGCGGACCCCGGCGACCCGGTGGGGGCCCGGACGGCGGGGGAGCCCGGAGAGGGCACGCACCCCGGTCCCGTCCCGTCGGCGTCCCCCGCGAGGGAGGACGGCGAGCGGCACTCCCGGGGCGATCACGCCCCCGCCCCGGCCGCAGGACCCGGAGCCCCGGCGCGGGTCGGGGAGACGGCGGAGCCGGACGCGGACGAACGGGACCACCTGGGCCCCTCGGACACCGGGACGCCCGGCACGCCCGCGACGGGCCCGGGTTCCGCTGATCCCGGGACGCGGCCGGAGCCGGCCGACGCGGAAGCCGTGCCCGGGGCGTTCACCGCCGCACCGCCTCCGGGGGACGCGGGCCACGCCGGCCCCACGTCGGTCGAGCAGCCGGGTCCGGAGAGCGAGGAGCCCGAGACGCCCGACGACGGTGTCTTCAAGGTGCGGCTCGCCAACTTCGAGGGGCCGTTCGACCTGCTCCTCCAGTTGATCTCCAAGCACAAGATGGACGTCACCGAGGTCGCCCTGTCGAAGGTGACCGACGAGTTCATGGCACACATCCGGGCGATGGGGCCGGACTGGGACCTCGACCAGACCACCGAGTTCCTGGTGGTCGCGGCGACGCTGCTCGACCTGAAGGCGGCCCGGCTGCTCCCCGCCGCCGAGGTCGAGGACGAGGCCGACCTGGCCCTGCTGGAGGCCCGCGACCTGCTCTTCGCCCGCCTGCTCCAGTACCGCGCGTACAAGCAGATCGCGGAGATCTTCAACGACCGGCTCGCGACCGAGGCCCGCCGCTACCCCCGTACCGTCGGCCTGGAGGCCCACCACGCCGAGCTGCTGCCCGAGGTCGTCATCAGCATCGGCCCCGAGGGCTTCGCCAAGCTCGCCGTGAAGGCGATGCAGCCCAAGCCCAAGCCGCAGGTGTACGTCGAGCACATCCACGCGCCCCTGGTCAGCGTGCAGGAGCAGGCCGGCATCGTCGTCGCCCGCCTGAAGGAGCTGGGCGAGGCCAGCTTCCGCGTGCTGGTCCAGGACACCGGGGACACCCTGACCGTCGTCGCCCGCTTCCTGGCCCTGCTGGAGCTGTACCGGGAGAAGGCCGTCGAACTGGACCAGGAGACGGCCCTGGGCGATCTGCTGGTGCGCTGGACCGGCGGTGACGGGGAGACGCAGCCGGTGGTGACCGACGAGTTCGACCGGCCGCCCGAGGTGCCGAAGGAGGAGCAGAAGGCGTGAGTGAGCACACCAAGGAGGCCGACCGGGCCGAGGAGGCAGCGGAGGCCGAGGGCGGGCCGGACGGCGTCGCCGCCCTCGACCTCAAGCCCGCGCTCGAGGCCGTCCTCATGGTCGTCGACGAGCCCGCGACCGAGGAACGGCTGGCGAAGATACTGCAACGGCCCCGGCGACGGATCGCCGACGCCCTGCGCGAGCTGGCCGACGAGTACGCCGTCCAGGGCCGCGGCTTCGAGCTGCGCCTGGTGGCCGGCGGCTGGCGCTTCTACAGCCGGGCCGAGTACGCCGCCGCCGTCGAGGGCTTCGTCCTGGACGGCCAGCACGCCCGCCTCACCCAGGCCGCCCTGGAGACGCTCGCCGTCGTCGCCTACCGCCAGCCGGTCAGCCGCAGCCGCGTCTCCGCGGTGCGCGGCGTGAACTGCGACGGTGTGATGCGCACCCTCCTGCAACGGGGTCTCGTGGAGGAGGCGGGCACGGAACCCGAAACAGGTGCGATCCTGTACGTGACGACGAACTACTTCCTGGAGCGAATGGGCCTGCGCGGTCTCGACGAGCTCCCGGAGCTCGCGCCCTTCCTCCCCGAGGCGGAGGCGATCGAGGCCGACACGCTGGAAGGGGTCCCGTCGTTCGATCCGGACGCCCCGGATGCCGGGGACGCAGACGACAAGACGGAATTTTGATGCGAAGCAGCAGCGGCAGGAACAGCAGCGGAAACAACGGCGGGAGCCGTGGTGGCAACAGCGGCGGCCGCGGCGGGAGTGGCGGTGGCCGCGGCAACCACCGCGGCGCCGGCAACAACCGCGACGACAAGCAGGGCGGCCGTCCCAAGAAGCCGCGCCCGGAGGAGCGGCGCTACGACGTGGGCCCCGGCGCCACCCAGGACGGCCCCAAGTCGGGCCGCGGACCCTCGGCCCGCGGCGGCGCCAAGGGCGGCCCGAAGCGGCCCCAGCAGCGCGGCCGCAGCGCGCCCGCCACGTCCCGCGAGTACGAGACGCGGGCCGAGGAGCGCAACCGCGAGCGGTACGCGGGCACTTCCGAGCGGAACGCGGGCAAGGCAGACGTCAGGCTGCCCAAGACCTTCCCCGGCGCCGAGCAGGAGGGCGAGCGGCTTCAGAAGGTCCTCGCGCGCGCGGGCTACGGCTCCCGGCGCGCCTGCGAGGAGCTGATCGAGCAGGCCAGGGTCGAGATCAACGGCGAGATCGTCCTCGAGCAGGGACGCCGTGTCGACCCGGAGAAGGACGAGGTCAAGGTCGACGGCCTGACCGTCGCCACGCAGTCGTACCAGTTCTTCTCGCTGAACAAGCCCGCCGGTGTCGTCTCCACCATGGAGGACCCCGAGGGCCGCCAGTGCCTCGGCGACTACGTCACCAACCGCGAGACCCGCCTCTTCCACGTCGGCCGGCTCGACACCGAGACCGAGGGCGTCATCCTGCTCACCAACCACGGTGAGCTGGCCCACCGCCTGACCCACCCCCGGTACGGCGTGAAGAAGACCTACCTCGCGCACATCGTGGGCCCGATCCCGCGCGACCTCGGCAAGCGCCTCAAGGACGGCATCCAGCTGGAGGACGGGTACGCGCGCGCGGACCACTTCCGGGTCGTCGAGCAGACCGGCAAGAACTACCTGGTCGAGGTCACCCTGCACGAGGGCCGCAAGCACATCGTCCGCCGGATGCTGGCGGAGGCGGGCTTCCCCGTCGACAAGCTGGTGCGCACCGCCTTCGGCCCGATCACCCTGGGCGACCAGAAGTCGGGCTGGCTGCGCCGCCTGTCCAACACGGAGGTCGGGATGCTGATGCAGGAGGTCGACCTCTAGGTCTCCCAGGTCTCCAAGGGTTGTGACGAGCGCCCGCCTTCTTTATAGTCGTACTGACTATTAAGGGGGTGGGCGTTTCGTGCGCGGCTACGACAAGCACGCTTTCGAACCCTTCGCCGTCACCGTCGACCTCGCCGTCCTCACGCTGCGCGCGGGCGCGCTGCACGCGCTGCTCGTCGAGCGGGGGCAGGAGCCGTACGCGGGCCGCTGGGCGCTCCCCGGCGGCTTTCTGCTGCCCGAGGAGTCGGCGGAGACGGCGGCCAGACGCGAGCTGGCCGAGGAGACCGGCCTGGCGGACGTGACCGGGCTGCACCTGGAGCAGTTGCGGACCTACAGCGAGCCCGGCCGCGACCCCCGCATGCGGGTCGTGTCCGTGGCCTTCGCCGCCCTGCTGCCGGACCCTCCCGAGCCGCACGGCGGCGGTGACGCGGCCGAGGCCCGCTGGATGCCGTACGACGAGGCCGAGGGCCTCGCCTTCGACCACGGCCGGATCCTGGCCGACGCCCGGGACCGGGTCGGCGCCAAGCTGGAGTACACCTGCCTGGCCACCGCCTTCTGCCCGGCCGAGTTCACGCTGGGCGAGCTGCAACAGGTCTACGAGACGGTGTGGGGCACGGCCCTGGACCGGCCCAACTTCCGCCGCAAGGTCCTCGCCACGCCGGGGTTCGTCGAGGCGGTTCCCGGCGCCGCCCGCCTCACCGGCGGCCGCGGCAAACCGGCCGCCCTCTACCGCGCAGGGCCGGCCACCACCCTGCACCCACCGCTGCTCCGCACCCCTCGGGAAGGACGCCCCGCATGACCACGACCACCGGCACCAAACGCGCCGCCACCGGAGCGCTCACCGGCCTCGCCCTCGGCGACGCGCTGGGCTTCCCCACCGAGTTCAACGACGTGCCGGCCATCCTCGCCAAGTGCGGCCCCTGGCGGGAGATGAAGCTGCCCCGGCCCGCGATCGTCACCGACGACACCCAGATGACGCTGGCGCTGGGCAAGGGGCTGCGGACCGCCATGGACCGGGGCGTCCTGGCGCCCGAGGGGATGGCGGAGCCGGTGCGGCAGGAGTTCGTCGCCTGGAACCGCTCGCCCGAGAACAACCGGGCCCCGGGCAACACCTGCCTGCGGGCCTGCGACCTCCTGGAGCGGGCCGACCGCCCCTGGCAGGACGCCAGCCAGATCCACTCCAAGGGCTGCGGCGCCAACATGCGCGTCGCGCCGGTCGGGCTCGTCCCGGGCCTGAGCGACGAACAGCGTGCGGGCGCGGCCCAGTTGCAGTCCGCGCTCACCCACGGGCACCCCACCGCGCTCGCCGCATCCGACCTCACCGCGCACGCCGTACGGCTGCTCGCCGAGGGGGCCGAGCCGACCGGCCTGGTCGGGCTGCTGCGCTCGTACGCCTACGACAACCGCACCCGCTACCACGAGCGCTGGCTCGGCGACCTGTGGAGCCGCGCCCAGGACCCGACGCCCGAGCACTTCATCGCGCGCGGCTGGGACGAGTGCCTGGCGACACTGGACCGGCTCCAGGAGGCGGTGCGCACCGTCTCGCCCGAGACCGACCCCTGCCTGGCCGTCGGCGAGGGCTGGATCGCCGAGGAGGCCATGGCGGCCGGGCTGCTCTGCTTCCTGCTCTTCGTCGACGAGCCGCTCACCGCCCTGCGGCGCGGCGCCTGCACCTCCGGCGACTCCGACTCCATCGCCTGCCTCGCGGGCGCCTTCGCGGGCGCGCACCTGGGAGCCGACGCCTGGCCCGCCGACTGGGCGGACCGCATCGAGTACCGGGGCGACCTGCTGGCCCTCGGCGCCCTCTGGGACGCTTGAGCGCATGATCGACGCCCTCGACATCGACCTGGCCCCGGTGGTGGCCGAGCAGCCCTTCCCGGTGCTGTTCGCCACCGTCTCGGGCGCCCACCTGTACGGCTTCCCCTCCCGCGACTCCGACGTGGACCTGCGCGGCGTGCACCTGCTGCCCGCCGCCGACCTGGTCGGGCTGCGCGAGCCGGAGGAGACCAGGTCGCGGATGTGGGACCGGGACGGCGTCGAGATGGACCTGGTCACGCACGACCTGCGCAAGTTCGTCCGGCTGATGCTCCGACGCAACGGCTACGTGCTGGAGCAGCTGCTCTCCCCGCTGGTCGTGCACACCACGGAGGCCCACGGGGAGCTGGCCGGACTCGCGCCGGGGGTGCTCACCGGTCACCACGCCCACCACTACCGGGGGTTCGCGGGGACCCAGTGGCGGCTGTTCGAGAAGACCGGCCAGCTGAAGCCGCTCCTGTACACCTTCCGGGTCCTGCTCACCGGCATCCACCTGATGCGCACCGGGGACGTGCAGCCCCACCTGCCCACCCTCGTCGAGGAGGTCGACGCCGCTCCGGGGTACCTGCCCGAACTGGTCGCCGCCAAGGCCGAGCGGGAACACGGGGACGCGGACGTCGACCACGCGCGCGTGCGGGCCGACGTGGAGCGGCTGCACGGTGTCCTGGACGACGCCCAGGCCGCCTCAGCCCTCCCCGACGCCCCGACCGCGTACGACGCCCTGCACGACTTCGTCGTACGGACCCGGCTGGAGCGCTGAGGCGCGGCGGGTGCGGACCAGGAAGTCCTCGACGCGCCGTCGGTCCGGTTCGGCGGGCAGGCGGCTGCGCAGGGCGGCCTCCTCGCCCTCCCGGGCCAGGCGGCTCATCCACCCCTCCAGGACCGGCCAGGACACCTCGCCGCGCTTCACGGCGAGCAGCGGCTCCCGGTCCGCGCCGACGTCGATGGTCAGGACGCCCGTGCGCAGCAGGTCGCGGGCGGAGATCAGCAGCCTCAGCAGGTGCATCGCGTGCTTCCAGCGCGGGGCGCCGTGGGCGCGGACGTCGGCGTCGAGCTTGCGGCGCTGGCCGTGGGCGTAGCGGGTGAAGGTCTCGTAGGCCCGGCGGGAGAGGAACGCGTCGCGCAGGGCGAGCAGTTCGCGGCCCGTGTCGTCCACGCGCTCCACGAAGGGTGAGTGCAGACACTCCAGGATGTTCGGGTTCGCGCGCAGGGCCAGCTCGCAGAAGCGCTCCAGCTCCCAGCTGAACTGCTCCTCCCCGGGGCCCTCCACGTGCGTCGGCGGCTTCTCGAAGCGCCAGTACAGCGCGGTCGGCGCGAGGAAGACGCCCCGGCGGTCCGTGTCGCTGTCCTCCGTGGCCAGACCGAAGGCGCGCGAGCCCATGACGCAGGCGTAGACCGTGTGGTCACGGACCAGGGTCTCGGGGTTGCCGGGGGCTTCGGGGTGCATGGCCGGAGCGTACGCGGGCGGCTCACGCCAGGCGGACCGAATTTCCCTCCACCGTGATCTCCTTCCCGGGCAACGGCTTCGTGGCCGGACCCCGCACCACCGAGCCGTCGGCGGCGGAGAACCTGCTGCCGTGGCAGGCGCAGTCGATGGTGCCGTCCCGCACGTCCGAGACGATGCAGCCCTGGTGGGTGCAGACCGCCGAGAACGCCTTGAACTGGCCCTTCTCCGGCTGGGTCACCACGATCTTCCGGTCGGTGAGGACCGTGCCGCCGGCGATCGGGATGTCGTTCGTGGACGCCAGTTCCTGCCCGGAGGAGGTGGCCGGGGAACCGCCGTCGTCACCGCCTCCGCCGCAGCCCGCGCAGAGCGCCGCCGCGCCCGCGCCCGTGCAGAGGAGGACCGTACGGCGGGTCGGGGTCTGGGTCATGTCGCAACTCCGGGGAAGGGGGTTCCAGGCGAGGCCGCCAGCGTCTCAGGAGACGGGCGCCGCGGGCCGGTACGCGGCGGGCTGACTAGGCTGGACGGACCAAGAACCAGCAACGTCGGCAACGTCAGCAAGGAGCATCGCCGTGGCGGTACGAGCGGTCCGGGGCGCCGTCCAACTGGAGCGGGACGAGGCGGGGCACATGGACGAGCAGGTCGCGGCCCTGCTGACCGCCCTCATGGAGTGCAACGGCCTGACGGTCGACGACCTGATCAGCCTGTGGTTCACCGCCACCCCCGATCTGCACAGCGACTTCCCGGCCGCCGCGGCCCGCGGGCTCGGCATCACCGACGTGCCGCTGATCTGCGCCCAGGAGCTGGACATCGAGGGCGCCATGCCGCGCGTCGTCCGTGTTCTCGCCCACATCGAGTCCGACCGGCCCCGCGCCGGGATCACCCACGTCTACCTCGGCGCCGCCGCGGCCCTGCGCAAGGACATCGCCCAGTGAGAACCGCACTCGTCATCGGCACCGGCCTCATCGGCACCTCCGCCGCCCTCGCCCTCACCGCGCGGGGCGTCACCGTCCACCTCGCCGACCACGACCCCGAGCAGGCCCGCACCGCCGCCGCGCTCGGCGCCGGCACCGACGAGACCCCGGACGGACCGGTGGACCTCGCGATCGTCGCCGCCCCGCCCGCCCTGGTGGCCGACGTGCTCGCCGACGCCATGGCCCGCGGCGTCGCCCGCGGCTACATCGACGTCGCCAGCGTCAAGGGCGGACCCCGGCGGGAGCTGGAGGAACGCGGGCTCGACCTCTCCGCGTACATCGGCACCCACCCCATGTCCGGCCGGGAGAAGTCCGGGCCGCTGGCCGCCACCGCCGACCTCTTCGAGGGCCGCCCCTGGGTGCTGACCCCGACCCGGGACACCGACACCGAGGTGCTCAACCTCGCCCTGGAGCTGGTCTCGCACTGCCGCGCGGTGCCCGTGGTGATGGACGCGGACGCCCACGACCGCGCCGTGGCTCTCGTCTCCCACATGCCCCACCTGGTCTCCAGCATGGTCGCCGCGCGCCTGGAGCACGCCGAGGAGGCCGCCGTACGGCTGTGCGGGCAGGGCATCCGCGACGTGACCCGGATCGCCGCCTCCGACCCCCGGATGTGGATCGACATCCTCTCCGCCAACCCGGGACCGGTCGCCGACCTGCTCACCGACGTCGCCGCCGACCTGGAGGAGACGGTGCGGTCCCTGCGCGCCCTGGAGTCCGCCGACGCCGACAAGCGCCGCGAGGGCGGCACCGGCATCGCCGAGGTGCTGCGGCGCGGCAACGCCGGACAGGTCCGCGTCCCCGGCAAGCACGGGTCGGCACCGCGGGCCTACGAGACGGTGGCCGTCCTCATCGACGACCAGCCCGGCCAGCTGGCCCGCATCTTCGCGGACGCGGGACGGGCCGGGGTCAACGTCGAGGACGTACGGATCGAGCACGCGACCGGTCAGCAGGCCGGCCTGGTGCAGCTCATGGTCGAGCCGAGGGCCGCCGCCGTCCTCACGGCGGCCCTGAAGGAGCGGGGCTGGGCGATCCGGCAGTGATCGCGGGCCCACGGGGTCGTTCCCGGGTTCGTACGGCTGTCAGAGGGGTCCTGCGGGCCCGGTAACCTTGTGCGGGACGCGTTCGCGTCCCGCACACCACCCACCGCACCGCACCAGGAAGGTGTCCCCCCGTGGAAAACGGCGCCGCCCCGACCGCCCCGGCCGTGATTGTCGCCATCGACGGCCCCTCCGGCACGGGCAAGTCGAGCACGTCGAAGGCCGTGGCCGCACAGCTCGGCCTCAGCTACCTGGACACCGGTGCGCAGTACCGGGCGATCACGTGGTGGATGGTGAGCAACGGGATCGACACCGACGACCCGCACGCCGTCGCCGCCGCGGCCGGCAAGCCCGAGATCGTCTCCGGCACCGACCCGGCCGGCCCGACCATCACGGTCGACGGCGTGGACGTGGCCGGACCGATCCGCACCCAGGAGGTCACCTCCAAGGTCAGCGCGGTCAGCGCCGTACCGGAGATCCGCAGCCGGATCACCGAGTTGCAGCGCTCCATCGCCGCCGCCGCGCCGCTCGGCATCGTCGTCGAGGGCCGCGACATCGGCACCACCGTGCTGCCCGACGCCGACCTCAAGATCTTCCTCACCGCCTCGGCGGAGGCCCGCGCCGCCCGCCGCAGCGGCGAGCTGAAGGGCGCCGACGTCCACGCCACCCGCGAGGCCCTGATCAAGCGGGACGCGGCCGACTCCAGCCGCAAGACCTCCCCGCTGGCCAAGGCCGGCGACGCGGTCGAGGTGGACACCACCGCCCTCACCCTCGCGCAGGTCATCGAGTGCGTCGTCACCCTCGTCGAGGAGAAGCGGGCGGGCAAGTGACCGCATCCTCCGCCGCGCCCGCCCCCTCCGAGAAGGGCGCCGAGGTCGGCCGGCGCATCGGCGTCGGCCTGATGTACGGGCTGTGGAAGCCGCGCGTGCTCGGCGCCTGGCGGGTGCCCGCCACCGGCCCGGTGATCTACGCCGTCAACCACGCGCACAACGTCGACGGCCCGATGGTCATGGGCGTCGCGCCCCGGCCCACGCACTTCCTGATCAAGAAGGAGGCGTTCGTCGGCCCGCTGGGACGCTTCCTGACCGGCATCGGCCAGCTGCCGGTGGACCGCCACTCCGCCGACCGCACGGCCATAGGGCAGGCGCTCGGCGTGCTGGCGGACGGCGGCGTCCTCGGCATCTTCCCGGAGGGCACCCGCGGCGAGGGCGACTTCGCCTCGCTGCGCGCCGGGCTCGCCTACTTCGCGGTGCGCGGCGGCGCCCCGATCGTCCCGGTCGCCGTACTGGGAAGCACCGACCGTCCCGGACGGTTGATAAAGGCGCTGCCCCCGCTGCGCTCCCGCGTGGACGTCGTCTTCGGCGACCCCTTCGAGGCGGGCGACGGCAGCGGGCGGCGCACCCGCAAGGCGCTGGACGAGGCCACCGAACGCATCCAGAAGCAGCTCACCGCGCACCTGGAAAACGCCAGGCGCCTCACCGGGCGCTGAGTGACACTTGAGTAGTGGATCACCCGGTACAGGGGTGTTCCACCGATCACCACGATGAACGAGGTACGGACTTCATGAACGACCACATCCACTCCGAGGGCTCGGGCGGGGAGCACGACCACGGGGCGCTCGGCGACGCCGAGTACACGCAGTTCATGGAGCTGGCCGCCGAAGAGGGCTTCGACATCGAGGAGGTCGAGGGCGCGATCGAGGAGGCCGGGCACGGCCCGCTGCCCGTCCTCGCCGTCGTCGGCCGCCCCAACGTCGGCAAGTCGACCCTCGTGAACCGCATCATCGGCCGCCGCGAGGCCGTCGTCGAGGACAAGCCCGGCGTCACCCGCGACCGCGTCACCTACGAGGCCGAGTGGGCCGGGCGCCGCTTCAAGGTCGTCGACACCGGCGGCTGGGAGCAGGACGTCCTCGGCATCGACGCCTCCGTGGCCGCGCAGGCCGAGTACGCCATCGAGGCCGCCGACGCCGTCGTCTTCGTCGTGGACGCCAAGGTCGGCGCCACCGACACCGACGAGGCCGTCGTCCGGCTGCTGCGCAAGGCCGGCAAGCCCGTCGTGCTGTGCGCCAACAAGGTCGACGGCCCCAGCGGCGAGGCCGACGCCTCCTACCTGTGGTCGCTGGGCCTGGGCGAGCCGCACCCCGTCTCCGCGCTGCACGGCCGCGGCACCGGCGACATGCTGGACCGGGTCCTGGAGGCCCTGCCCGAGGCCCCGGCGCAGACCTTCGGCACCGCCGTCGGCGGCCCGCGCCGCATCGCTCTGATCGGCCGCCCCAACGTCGGCAAGTCCTCGCTGCTGAACAAGGTGGCCGGCGAGGAGCGCGTCGTGGTCAACGAACTCGCCGGCACCACCCGCGACCCGGTCGACGAACTGATCGAGCTGGGCGGCGTCACCTGGAAGTTCGTCGACACGGCGGGCATCCGCAAGCGCGTCCACCTCCAGCAGGGCGCCGACTACTACGCCTCGCTGCGCACCGCCGCCGCCGTCGAGAAGGCGGAGGTGGCCGTCGTCCTCGTCGACGCCTCCGAGTCGATCTCGGTCCAGGACCAGCGGATCGTCACCATGGCCGTCGAGGCGGGCCGCGCGATCGTCGTCGCCTACAACAAGTGGGACACCCTCGACGAGGAGCGCCGCTACTACCTGGAGCGGGAGATCGAGACCGAGCTGGGCCAGGTGGCGTGGGCGCCGCGGGTCAACGTCTCGGCGCAGACCGGCCGGCACATGGAGAAGCTGGTCCCCGCGATCGAGACCGCCCTGGCCGGCTGGGAGACCCGCGTCCCCACGGGCCGGCTCAACGCCTTCCTGGGCGAGCTGGTCGCCGCCCACCCGCACCCGGTGCGGGGCGGCAAGCAGCCGCGCATCCTCTTCGGCACCCAGGCGGGCACCAAGCCGCCGCGGTTCGTGCTCTTCGCCTCCGGCTTCATCGAGGCGGGCTACCGGCGCTTCATCGAGCGCCGGCTGCGCGAGGAGTTCGGCTTCGAGGGGACGCCGATCCACATCTCGGTGCGGGTGCGCGAGAAGCGCGGCGCGAAGAAGAAGTAGACAGCGGGAACACACAGTGACGCGTGAGGGGCGCCCCCGGCCGGGGCGCCCCTCACGCGTCACTCGTCCGGCGGTCAGGTGCCGGACCGCGGGGCCGGCGGCAGCGCCGCCGGAACGTGGTGCGTGCCGCCGACGCGCTGCCACACCGACTGCTGGCCGACGCGGGCGCTCTGGGCCCCCGCGCTGTAGGCGCTGTAGGCGCTTCTGCCGCGCGGGATGCTCCGGAAGGCCGTGAATCCCAGCTCCTCCTCACCGCTGCGATCGCCCGGCAGCGATCGGAAGGAGCGGACGTACTCGGCGTAGAGCGCGTCGTAGATCGGCGTGGCCGAGGGGCCGCCGTGGCGGTGGAAGGCGTCGTATGCGTACACGTATGTCCAAACGACCCCGCGCTGGAAGGGATGCGGCCCAGGTGGCGGCCGTCCGGCACCCGCGTGAACGGGATCAGGTTCCCGCCAGCGGCAGCGCCGCCGCGACCAGCTGTCCGTTCGCCGCCGCCTTGTCCAGCGCGTCCCGCAGCAGGTCCTCGCGCGGCTGCCGGCCGATCGACCCGACGGGCGCCGCGAACATCAGCACCTGCTGGTGCTTGTTGGCCGCCGTGCGCCAGCCCTCGGTGACCTGGAGCGGCTGGTGCGCCTGCCACCAGGCCACCGGCCGGCCGCCGTTCGTCCCGGGCTGGAGCACCGCGTGCAGCTGGCCCATCGCGAGCAGCACCGACCAGCCGTGCAGCACCGCCGGAGCGGACGCCAGCTCGGTGACCGGCATGAAGCCCTGCTCGATCAGCAGCGGCAGGAAGTCGTCGCCGGCGCCCGTCGTGCCGGGCCGCGCGATGGGCGCGGTCGGCTCCACCACGAGGGCCGGGTGCAGCTCCCCGGCGATGAGGATCAGTCCGCTGGTCACACCGAGCACGGCCTGCTCGGGCGCGGCCTTCTCGGGGGCGGCGGGAGCGGGCGCGGAGCGGGCCTGGTCGGCGCTGATGGACCGCACCGCCCCCTGCAACTGCTCCTCGGTGACCTTGACGACCTGCGAGGGCAGGCAGCCGGCGTGGGCGAAGGCGAGCACGGCGGTCTCGTCGCCGATGAACAGGACGGTGCTGGTGCGCTCCTGCTCGCAGTCGCCCGGGGTGCGGCAGGACGTGCAGTCGTAGCTGCCCGGGGCGGACTCCCCGGCCAGCAGACGGTCGGCTTCTTCGTCGCCGATCTCGGCGCGTACGTCGTCGCTGACGTCGAGCATGCGCGGCACGGGTGGCTCCCTCGGGATGCGGTGCGTGGCCGGACCGGGTGGCTCCCGGGCCGTGGGCCGGGCGGTCCCGGCTCATGCAAGGACAACGGGGGATCAGTGGCGGGAGTCACGCCCCACGGCCGACGGAATCGAACCATGACGGGTGGGTGATCCCGCGGGGGCCGGGAACGTCGCCGTGCCTCCAAGTGGCCTGTCCTGAGCTGCGGTTGAGCGCAATGAGCGGGTCGGTCCGGCATCCTCGGGAGTCGACAAATCAGGAAATCAGTGAAGGAACAGGGTGACCGGAAACGGTCGTTGCCGGCCGGGCATCCCGGTCGTGACCACATCGCAATCGGACACGGACAACCAGAAGGCGGGGTTCCGGGTCTAACCGGACGACGAGAAGCCCATTGGAGGAACCGCACCGCATGACGCCGCCGGCCCCACCGGCCGCCCCGCTGCGCGCCGACTGCATCGGCGACTCCGCGGGCGGTCTGACCTTCGACGTCGCCGCGCGCGGAAACGCCGGGGCGGCCCTGCTCATCCTGCGTCGCCGAGGCGCGGACGCCGTCGCCGACTCCTCGGCGGACACGGTCAGCCTGCCGCTGGCCCCGGCGGCGGAGGGCCGGCTGCGGGCGGCCCTGCCCAGCAGCGTGTCCCTGCCCGAGGGCCGCTGGGACGCGTACGCCCGCCTGGCCGGCGGCGAGCCGCGGCGCCTGGTGCCCGGCGTCACCGATCTGCGCTCCCTCGCCGAGCGCACCCCCAGCGGCCTGCTCGGCCACGTCGCCGTCCGCATCCCGTACGCCACCCGGCAGGGCAACCTCACCGTCCGCAGCTGGCTGCGCGCCCCGCACGCCGAAGCGGTGGACCTGCGCCTCGAGAGCGACGGGCTGACCGTGCGCGGACGGGTGTACGGCACCCAGCTCGTGCCCGGGGCCGACGCCGAGCTGCGCGCCCGGTCCGGTGACGGCGTGGGCGGCGGCGTACGCAGGCTGGACGTCGCCGCCGAGCGCACGGAGTTCGCCTTCACCGTCCCCTACGACGGCCTGGCGCCGGGCGACTGGGACCTGTGGCTGCGGCCCGCCGGCGACCTGGGCCCCGTGGTGCGCCTGGCGCGGCTGCTGGACGACGTCGCCGACAAGAACCCCGTCCTCACCTTCCCCCGCGCGCGTGTGCGGACGCCGCACGGCCCCGTGGCGGCCGGGCCGTACTACACCCGGGACAACGACCTGTCGCTCGCCGTCACCCCGCTGGACGCCTGAAGCCGCCGGAAGCCGAGCAGCGCCGCACGGGGCGGTCCGTGTGTCCGTGTGTCCGATGTTCGATTCGTGTAAGCGGTATGCGGGCGTTTGCGCGAGGGGGTGCGCAAGTTCGTTCGGTGGTGTTCGGGCGCGAAATGCGAGGCGTCGCCGGGGTGCTCGGACCGCCTTTTCCGTCCGCTTATTCGAGGGGTCACCGCGACTCGCGGGAATTCATCCGGTCCGCCCGCGGAAGTCGGGCAGAACCGTCCGTCCGTGTGAACGCGTTCCATCAAAACGCGCATCATGATCCTGTGACAGAAATGTGACCGTAGGTGCACCTGGGGCCCGCGTTACCGGCTTGGGCTTCCCCGCTCCCGGGGCAGGGCATAGCGTGGCGGCATGGCACCGATTCCGACACCCCCGGCCGAGCCCCAGGACAGTCCGGACACCTATGTCGGCCTCGATTCCGGCGCGGCCGAACGGCTGGCGCGGGAGCGGGGCTGGTCCACGGTGCGGTCCCTGGCGCCGGGCACGGTCATCACCATGGAGTACCGCGTGGGCCGTCTCAACTTCGAGGTGAAGGAGGGCCGGGTCTCCCGGGCCTGGAAGGGCTGAGGCGCGGCCGGCGGCCCCGGCGGTACGGTCAGCCGCCCGACAGGGGGCGCGCGGCCGGGGCGGAGCTGCGCGGGTGGCGGTCCGCGTGCGGCGGCCGACGGCTGCCGGCCGGCGTCACCGGCGTACGGTCCGAGCGCGCCGTGTGCGGGCCCGGGGCCAGGTGGGCGGGGGCGCGGGTGCCGCGGGGCGCGGCGACCGGCTCGCGAGCCGGTGCCTCCGGCCGGGCGGAACCGGGCGGGGTGACCGCCACGGGCGGGCCCAGCGGGCGCCGTGCCGTCCTCTCGCGGCCGATCCGCGCGTACCAGCGGTCGCGCAGGCCGAGGATCCACGCCTCCGCGCGGGTGATCAGCGGCTCGAACCAGGGGAGCGCCAGCAGGATCAGGAGTCCCGCCGCCCAGCCGAGCAGCACGTCGCTGAGCCAGTGCGTACCGAGGTAGACGGTGGACATGCCCACCCCGAGCGAGGTGACCGCGGACAGCGCGGACAGCCAGCGCCGGGCGCGGTGCGTCGAGGCCAGGTAGGCGAGGATGCCCCAGGTCACGACGGCGTTCGCGGTGTGACCGCTCGGAAATATATCGCCGCCGAGCCACATCTCGTTGGCGCCGATCGTGGTCGCGTAGTGGGGGCCGAGGCGGCCCATGCCGTACTTGGCGGCGCCGACGGTGGCGTTCAGCAGGAGCAGGGAGACCCCGAGCGCCAGCAGCGGACGCAGGGTGTGCTGCCGCCACGAGCGCCAGCCGAGCCAGGCCGAGACCATCACCGCGGTGGGGCCGCGCTGGCCGAGCACCACGTAGTAGTCGACGAACGCGTGGATCTCGGGCCACTGCTGGTAGGGCCGGAAGAACATGACCTGCCAGTCGAGCCGGACCAGCCACGAGGTGATCACCACGGCCCACACGATCGCGAGGTAGAACGCGAGGGTTCCGGCGAACAGCGCGAACCTGTGCCGGGACATCTCCGGCGCGTCCAGGAGCTCCGGTCGTTCCGGCTCCCGGTCCAGTCTCGCGAACACCCGGTCCAGACGGGTGGGCTTCCGTTCGGTACGCACCCAATCGACGTTACAGCGAGTGAGGAGTGATCCCTGACGAATCAACGGCTTTGTGATGACGATGTGATGTGGGATTCCTCTCAGGCTGCGCTCTATTTCCGGGTAATCCGCAATCCGGCCCGGCCGTGGAGTTGGACGTGCACTCGGCCCTGGACTTCAATTCCTTTGATCTGTCCGGTCGGCGGTTTTATCGTGCTTATGAATTCGTTCACCGAATGCTGGTACGGAATTGACCCGGCGGTCACGAGGCGGCCATCGGGCGGCCCCGGCCGGTCAGGGCGGTCCTGAGCCGTTCAGCCAGAACGCCCCGTACGCCGCGGACGCCACCGCGACGGCGCACACGACCGGCGCCGACCTGGAGGTACGCAGTCGCGCCAGGCCCAGGGCCAGGGGGAGGAGCAGCGGGAACGCGGGCAGCAGCAGCCGGGGCTTCGAGCCGAAGTAGCTCGACGCGCACAGGGCGAGCACGGTGACGATCCCCGTGTACACCAGCAGCGGGAGCGGCTGGCGCTGCCGTACGCACACCACGTACAGCCGGACCAGCAGCGCGACCCCGACGATCAGCCCGACGCCGGCCAGGGCCGCCGGGAACGACGTGAACTTGGCGGCGACGAAGCGGGCGAAGGCCGCGCCCCCGTCGAAGCCGTTGCGCCAGCCGGCCTGCACGTCGAGATAGCCGAGCGGGCCCTTGCCGGTGCGGTGACCGACCCACAGGACGTACCCGGCGGCGCCCAGGGGCGCGAGCAGCATGCCGAGCACGCGGCGCGCGCGGTCCCGGCCGTCGGGGCCGTTCCGGTCCCGTCCGAACGCCACGACCGCGGCCGCCCACACCGCCGCCGTCACCGCGAGCCCCACCGGGCGGGTCAGCCCGGCCAGCGAGGCCAGGATCCCCGCCGTCACCCAGCGCCCCGTCAGCACCGCGTACAGCGACCAGGCGGCCAGCGCCGTGAACAGGGACTCGCTGTACGCCATCGACTGCACGACCCCGACCGGCAGCACGGCCCACAACAGCACCGCGCACCCGCCGACGCGGCGGTCGTACACGTGGTCCGCCACCGCGAAGATCCCCCAGGCCGCGGCGAGCGAGGCGAGGAGGCTCACGACGAAGCCCGCGTCCGCGTACGACAGCGGGGAGACGGCCGCGCCGAGCCGCTCGAGCCAGGGCAGCAGCGGGAAGAACGCCAGGTTGGAGTGCACATCGCCGTTGGGCAGCCGCACCTCGTAGCCGTACCCCAACTCGGCGACCCTGGTGTACCAGAGCGAGTCCCAGCGGGCCGTCAGCAGCGTGTACGCGCTCTTGTCGCGCGCGGCGCTCCACAGGGCCAGGGCGAGCAGGCCCAGGGCGCGTACGGCCGCGTAGCCCAGCAGCGCCGGGGCGGCCCGGCGCAGGGCACCGGGCGGGCCCGGGGCGCCGGGGCGGCCCGCGGTGCGCGTTTCAAGATCGGTCACGGGCTCGATTATCTGCCGGGTGCGAGAGCCGCCGTCCCGTCGGGGCGGGCGGGACGGCGGTCGCAGTGGCGTATGCCACACGGGTGACGCGGGATGTGTGAGGCCTGCCACGTGTGTGGTGCACGCTCTGGCGTACTCTGGCGAATCACTCGCGTTCCGTTGCACGGCCCGGAGCCCCCGCTCCCCTCCGGCCGAGCCGCAGGGAGTCCCCACCCCGCGGCCCGCCGGACGCGAGGGAACATCTTGGAGGTACGTACATGTCCGGGACGACCACGGCTGCCGCTGGGCCGCGCCGTCGGGCGACCGGGGCCGGTGCCAACCGCTGGGTGGTCCTGGTCGTCCTCTGTGCCAGCCTGCTGCTCGTCGCCGTCGACGCGACCGTGCTGCACGTGGCGGTCCCCGCCGTCACCGAGGACCTCAGGCCCGGCGCCATCGAACTGCTCTGGATCGTCGACGTCTATCCACTGGTCTGCGCCTCGCTGCTGATCCTGTTCGGCACGCTGGGCGACCGGGTGGGCCGCAGACGGGTCCTGCTGCTCGGCTACGCCCTCTTCGGCGTCGCCTCCACGCTCGCGGCGCTCGCCGACACCGCCCAGGTGCTGATCGCGGCCCGCGCGCTGCTCGGCGTCGGCGGCGCGATGATCATGCCGGCGACGCTGTCGATCCTGCGGCAGGTCTTCCCCGACCGGCGGGAGCGGGCGCTGGCCATCGGCATCTGGAGTGCCGTGGCCGCGGTCGGCGCGGCGGTCGGACCGCTGCTCGGCGGTTTCCTCCTCGAGCACTTCTGGTGGGGGTCGGTCTTCCTCGTCAACATCCCGCTGATGCTGGTCAGCCTGCCGGTGGGGCGGCTGCTGCTGCCCGAGTCGAAGGGCGACGGCCGCGGGCCCTGGGACGTGGTCGGCGCGCTGATGGCGGCGGGCGGTCTGTTCGGCGTCGTCCTGGGCGTGAAGCGGCTGGGCGGCGGGGAGCCGGTGGCGAGCCTGCTCACCCTGCTGCCGCTGGCGGCGGGCGCGGCGCTGCTGGCGGGCTTCGTACGCCGCCAGCGGCGGCGCACGTATCCGCTGGTGGACCTCGCGATGTTCCGGCGGCCGGCGTTCAGTACGTCGGTGGGGTGCATCGTGCTGGCCATGCTGGCGCTGGTGGGGCTCGAGCTGATCGCCGCGCAGTACCTGCAACTGGTGCTCGGTCTTTCCCCGCTGGAGACCGGGCTGCGGCTGCTGCCGCTGACCTTCGCGGCGATGGCGGCGGGGCTCGCGGGTGCGCGGCTGCTGCGGCGCTTCGGGCCGCGGCGGATGGTGTGCGCGGGGTTCTGCCTGACGGCCTTCGCGGTGGTGCTGCTCACGGCGATGGGACGGGCCGACAACTGCGCGCTGCTGCTGACCGGGTTCGTGCTGCTCGGCTTCGGTCTGGAGACGACGCTGTTCGGGGCGTACGAGTCGATGCTGAGCGAGGCGCCGCAGGAGCAGTCGGGGGGCGCGGCGGCGATCGGGGAGACCTCGTACCAGCTGGGCGCCGGGATCGGTATCGCCCTGCTGGGCAGCGTGATGAACGCGGCGTACGCGCCCGGACTGACGGGGGGTGTGCCCGGGGTGCCGTCGTCGGCGTCGGTGGCGGCGGGGCATTCGCTGGGGGAGGCGTACGAGGTTGCCGGGCAGCTCGGGGGGCCTGCGGGGGTCGCGCTGCGGCGGGCCGCGGGGGACGCGTTCGTGCACGGGCTGCATGTGACGTTGGTGGTGAGTGCGGTGTTGTTGCTGTTGGGGGCGGTGATGGCGTTGCGGTTGCCGCGGGTGATGCAGTGCGAGGAGGTTTCGGTGCCGGCGCCCCGGGGCTCGGTGGATGCCCAGTCCCGCGTCTCGGTGTGACCCCACGGCCTCCCACCCACGCACCACCCGTTCACCGTCGGGAGCGGGGTGGACGTTTCCCGTGGGTGGCCGAGGAGCGTCGGCGGCTGCCGGCCCGTCACGGGTCCGGCTCCAGAGCCGCGGCATCGCGGGCTCGCGCGCAGTGCGCCGCGAGCTGCCGCACCGCCCCTGCGCGAGGCGTCGCACGGCCTGCCGTGAGTTGCCGCAGCGTCCCGTGCACGAGGCGTCGCACGGCCTGCCGTGAGTTGCCGCAGCGTCCCGTGCACGAGGCGTTGCACGGCCTGCCGTGAGTTGCCTCCCCGCCGCGACGGGCCGTCATCGCTCTTCGCACCGCGTGTCGCCACCCACCCCCACCGCAAGCCGCCGGCGGTGGGTCACCCCCGCGGGCGACGTCCGCCTCGTTCCCGACGGTGAACGGGTGGTGCGTGGGTGGGGGACTGGCATGGTGGACGTGGGGAGCGGTGCGTCGTAACGTCGGCATGAGAGTCGTAACTAGCGCCGCTAGTTTTAAAGTCCCCCGGAGGGTGTCCCATGGCCGCGTCCCCCAAGTTGCCCGCGTTCGACCCCGCCGACCCCCTCGGCATCGACGACCTGCTGGAACCGGAGGACCTGGCGGTCCGGGACACCGTGCGGGGCTGGGCCGCGGACCGTGTGCTGCCGTACGTCGCGGACTGGTACGAGAAGGGCGAGCTGCCCGGGATCCGGGAGCTCGCGCGCGACCTCGGGGGCATCGGCGCGCTCGGCATGTCCCTGGAGGGGTACGGCTGCGCCGGCGCGAGCGCCGTCCAGTACGGGCTGGCCTGTCTGGAGCTGGAGGCGGCCGACTCCGGCATCCGCTCCCTGGTCTCCGTGCAGGGTTCCCTCGCCATGTACGCCATCCACCGCTTCGGGAGCGAGGAGCAGAAGGAGGCGTGGCTGCCGCGCATGGCCGCCGGTGAGGTCATCGGGTGCTTCGGGCTGACCGAGCCCGACCACGGGTCCGACCCCGCCAACATGCGCACCCGCGCCAAGCGGGACGCCGGCGGGGACTGGGTGCTCAACGGGCGCAAGATGTGGATCACCAACGGCTCGGTGGCCGGCGTCGCCGTGGTCTGGGCGCAGACCGAGGAGGGGATCCGCGGGTTCGTCGTGCCGACCGACAGCGCGGGGTTCTCCGCGCCCGAGATCAAGCACAAGTGGTCCCTGCGCGCCAGCGTCACCAGCGAGCTCGTCATGGACGACGTACGGCTGCCCGCCGACGCGGTGCTGCCGGAGGTGACCGGGCTGCGCGGGCCGCTGAGCTGTCTGTCGCACGCCCGTTACGGGATCGTCTGGGGCTCGATGGGGGCGGCGCGCAGTTCCTTCGAGGCGGCCGTGGAGTACGCGAAGTCGCGGGAGCAGTTCGGGCGGCCCATCGGAGGCTTCCAGCTGACCCAGGCCAAGCTCGCCGACATGGCGGTCGAACTGCACAAGGGGATCCTGCTCGCCCACCACCTCGGGCGGCGCATGGACGCCGGCCGCCTGCGTCCCGAGCAGGTCAGCTTCGGCAAGCTCAACAACGTGCGCGAGGCCATCGACATCTGCCGTACGGCCCGTACGATCCTCGGCGCCAACGGGATCTCGCTCGAATATCCCGTGATGCGGCACGCGACGAACCTGGAATCGGTGCTCACCTACGAGGGCACCGTCGAGATGCACCAGCTGGTGCTGGGCAAGGCGCTCACCGGGCTCGACGCCTTCCGGTGAGAGGCCGGGGGTGGGGCGGGGCCGTGTGTGCGGCCCCGCCTCAGCTCTGGTTGAAGAAGCCGTCGGAACGGTGCGCGGCGGGCTCGCCGCTGATGACCTGGGTGTCGGCCGGGCTGAGCAGGAACACGCGGGTGGACACCCGCTCGATCGAACCGCGCAGGCCGAAGATGAGTCCGGCCGCGAAGTCGACGACCCGCTTGGCGTCGGTGCCCTCCATGGCCGTCAGGTTCACGATGACCGGGACGCCGTCCCGGAACAGCTCACCGATGGCCCGCGCGTCCCGGAAGCTGTCCGGGGTGACCGTCGCGATGCGGCGGCCCTTCTCCTCGGCCACGTCCGAGGCCACCTTCACCCGCGGGTCCGTGACCCAGGCGTCCCCGGGCTGCTCGGTGCCCTCGGAGTAGTCGTCGTCGTAGTAACGCTCGTCATCGTTGTCGTCGACGAGGCCGAGCCACGCACTCGCCTTGCGTACCGATCCCATGGACGCCTCCTCTCACAGCGGTCTTTCGTGCTTCCGCATCCCTATGGTCATCCATGATGCGGACGTCGCGCCAAGTGGATAGACGCCGCGCGGGGGGTTTGTGACGGTACTGGTGCACAGCGGATCCGTCGAGAGTCCTTGTGTCCCAAGGGTCGTTTCCCAAACGGCTGCTGACTGTGAGTGAAATATGATTCTTCACGGCACACGGGTGAGGACGGGTGCGTACGGGTGAAGTGGGCGGTCGGTACGATGCCGCAGCTCAGCGTCGTACCAACCACGGGGGAGCGTCGTGTTCGGAATCGTCAGGCCGTGCAGGCACCGGCTCGGAGAGAGCCTCACGAGTCAGTGGATGGCTCATTTGTGCGGATTGTGCCTCGCACTGCGCAAGGATCACGGGCAGTTCGCACGGATCGTGACGAACTATGACGGGCTGCTCATATCGGTTTTGACGGAGGCTCAGGCGGAGCGGGGCGGTGCGGGCGCCGGGCGGCGCACCGCCGGGCCCTGCCCGCTGCGCGGGATGCGCACCGCGTCCGTCGCGCACGGCGAGGGCGCCCGGCTCGCGGCGGCCGTCTCCCTGGTGCTGGCCTCGGCCAAGGTGCGCGACCATGTCGCCGACGGTGACGGCCTGCTGGCCCGCCGGCCGGTGGCCCTCGCCGCCCGCCGCATCGCCGGCGGCTGGGACGCCGCCGGAGCGCGCGGCGGCAGCGCCGTCGGCTTCGACACCGCCGTACTGGTGGACGCCGTGGACCGGCAGGGCGGCATCGAGGCGCTCGCCGGGCCCGGAACGCCGCTGCTCACCGTCACCGAACCGACCGAGACCGCGACCGCCGCCGCCTTCGCGCACACCGCGCACCTCGCCGGGCGGCCGCACAACGCGGCGCCGCTCGCCGAGGCCGGCCGCCTCTTCGGCCGGCTCGCCCACCTCCTGGACGCCGTGGAGGACCGGGAGGCCGACGCCGCCGCCGGCGCCTGGAACCCGCTCACCGCCACCGGGACGCCGCTCACCGAGGCCCGGCGGCTCGCGGACGACGCCGTGCACGGGGTGCGGCTGGCCCTGCGGGAGGCCGAGTTCACCGACGGGCGGCTGGTGCACCGGCTGCTCGTGCACGAGCTGGGCAGTTCCGTGGACCGCGCGTTCGGCACCGTCTCGTGCGCCCACGGCAGCCATCCGTACGCCCCTCCCGGCGCGCCCGGTACCCCGGGTGCTCCCGGCGGTCCCGGTGGGCCGACGCCCCCGGAGCCGCCGCGCCGCGACCGGCGCGGGCTGCTCGCGGGCTGCGCGGTGTGGCTCGGGCTGGCCTGCACCTGCCAGATGTGCTGCGGCACCTTCAACGACCCCTGGAGCGGGCAGCGCCGGGAAGGCCTCTGCTCCCAGTGCGACTGCGGCAACTGCTGCGACTGCTGTGACTGCTGTAGCAACTGCTGCGGCGACGACGGCTGCGACTGCGGCTGCGACGGGTGCGACTGCGGCTGTAGCTGCTGAGGCGCCGTCAGTCCCGTCGGGTTCCCGTCGGGTTCCTGTCGATTCCCGTCGGCCGGCCCGGTGCTCGTCGGCGGGCGCCGGCCGGAGGGCCATCCGGAGGGGCGACTTCCGGACATCCCCGTGCGGCGGGAGAGCGCGGAACCGGGCCGAGCGGCAGCAGGAGTTGGCAGGGGTCGGGTAAAAGTCGTTCAAAGCTTGACGGCCGAAAGGCACCCTTGCGCCGACCGGTCGTTCGGCCGAATACTCCAACCTCAGCGCTTGTCAGGGGCACGACGTATCCGGAACCCGGAGGTCCGTCCCTGGCTGCGCCTCACGGGCCCCCAACCCCACAAGAGGGGCCCCCGACTTCCCCTGTGGAGGAACGAAAAGTGAGGATCAAGCGCACCAACCCCCGCAGCGGCATCACGAGACGGACTCGGCTGATCGCCGTATCCACCGGCCTCGTGGCCGCCGCCGCCATCGCGATCCCCAGCGCGAACGCGGCACCCACCCCGGCCACCTTCAGCGCCGCCGAACTGAACAGCGCCAGTGGCGCGGTGCTCCAGGCCGACGTCCCCGGCACCGCCTGGGCCGTCGACGGCAAGTCCGGCCGGGTGCTGCTCACCGTCGACAGCACCGTCTCCCAGGCCGAGATCGCGAAGATCAAGGAGCAGGCCGGCGACAAGGCCGGTGCGCTCACGATCAAGCGCACCCCCGGCACGTTCAACAAGCTCATCCAGGGCGGCGACGCCATCTACGCGAGCAGCTGGCGCTGCTCCCTCGGCTTCAACGTCCGCACCAGCAGCGGCGCCGAGTACTTCCTGACCGCCGGTCACTGCACCGACGGCGCCGGCACCTGGTGGTCCAACTCCGGGCACTCCACCGTTCTCGGCTCGACGGCCGGGTCCAGCTTCCCGGGCAACGACTACGGCATCGTCCGGTACACCAACAGCTCGGTCAGCAAGCCCGGCACCGCGGGCGGCGTGGACATCACCCGCGCGGCCACCCCGAGCGTGGGCACCACCGTCATCCGTGACGGCTCCACCACCGGCACCCACAGCGGCCGGGTCACCGCCCTGAACGCCACGGTGAACTACGGCGGCGGCGACATCGTCGGCGGTCTGATCCAGACCACGGTCTGCGCCGAGCCCGGCGACTCCGGCGGTCCGCTCTACGGCAGCAACGGCACCGCGTACGGTCTGACCTCCGGCGGCAGCGGCAACTGCTCCTCCGGCGGTACGACGTTCTTCCAGCCGGTCACGGAGGCCCTGAACGCCTACGGCGTCAGCGTCTACTAGACCGCCCACCGGCGCGACCCGGACTGTCACGGGTCACGCCGGAGCGCGGCCGGCAGCGTGACGAGCCCCCGTACACCGCAGCGACGGTGTGCGGGGGCTCAGCCCGTGCTGCCGGGCAGGACGACGCCGTTCTCGTAGGCGAACACCACGGCCTGGGCGCGGTCCCGCAGCCGGAGCTTGGCGAACATGCTGCCGATGTGGCTCTTCACCGTCGCCTCGGTCACGACCAGGTGCGCGGCGATCTCCGGGTTCGACAGGCCCCTGGCCACCAGGAGGAGGATCTCCCGTTCCCGCGGGGTGAGGCCGGCCAGCACCGTGGCCCGCGGCCGGACGGGTGCGGCGCGGGTGGCGTAGTCCTCGATCAGCCTGCGGGTGATCGACGGCGAGAGCAGGGCCTCGCCGGCGTGGACGACCCGGATCGCCTCCAGCAGGCGGGCGCGCGAGGCGTCCTTCAGGAGGAAGCCCGACGCGCCCGCCCGCAGCGCGCCGAAGACGTATTCGTCCAGGTCGTAGGTGGTGAGGATCAGCACCCGGGGCGAGGAGCCGGAGGCGGTCAGCCGGGAGGTGGCCTCGACACCGTCCATGAGGGGCATGCGGACGTCCATCAGCACCACGTCGGGCCGCAGAGCGGCGGCCCGGTCGAGTGCCTCCTGGCCGTCGGCGGCCTCGCCGACCACCTCGAGATCGTGCTGGGTCTGGAGGAACAGCCGGAAGCCGGTGCGGATCAGCTCCTGGTCGTCGACGATCAGAAGGCGGATGGTCATGCCGCGGCTCCGGCGTCCCCGGCCGGGAGCCGGGCGGTCACCACGAATCCGTCGGCGGTGGGGCGGGCGTCCAGGCTCCCGCCGGTCACCGCCGCGCGTTCCCGCATCCCGCGGATGCCGTGCCCGGCGGACGACGGGGCCGGGTCGCGTGGGCCGCCGCCGTCGTCCTCGACCGTGACGTGCAGGTGCGTCCGGCCGTAGTGGAGCGTCACCGTGACCCGGGCGGGATCGGAGTGTCTGAGCACGTTGGTCAGTGCCTCCTCGACGATGCGGTAGGCCGACAGTTCCAGTCCGCCGGCCAGCGGCCGGGCCGTGCCGGTGCTCTCCAGCCGCACGGGCATCCCGGCCGCACGGTATCCGGAGACCAGCTCGGCGAGCTGCCCGAGCGACGGCTGGGGCCGCCACTGCGCGTGGTGCTCCGGAGTGCGCAGCAGGCCGAGGATCCGGCGCAGCTCGGCCAGGCTCTGCTCGGCGTTGACCTCGACCCGTTCCAGGGTCTCGTCCGCGACGCGGGGATCGGTCGGCAGGATGTCCCGGGCGCCGCGCACGCCGATCAGCATGACGGTGACGGAGTGGGCGACGATGTCGTGGAGCTCGCGGGCGATGGAGGTGCGTTCCCGCTGCGCCGCGATCTGGTCGAGCTGCCCGCGCTCGCGTTCCAGGGTGGCCGCGCGGTCCTCCAGCGCCCGGGTGTAGCGCCGCCGGGTCTGGAGGTACGAGCCGAGGGCCCACGCGCCGATCGGGACGGGCAGCGAGGAGATGCTCGCCGACTGAAGGAACAGCGCCGTCGGGACGAGCGCCGCCACCGAGACGCTCCGCTCGCGCAGGTCGGCGAGCGAGGCGAGGGCGACCACGACGGGTGCCCCGCCCGGCGAGTAACCCAGCGGCACGAGCACCGCGGCACCCGCACAGGCCGCGACGAGCACCGTCAGGGGCGCGCGGCGGCGGACGAGCAGGGCGGAGCCGACCAGCACCGTCACCACGACCGGGACCGGACCGACCGGGGTCCCGTCGTCGAAGAGCAGCCCGATCTCCACTCCGGTCGTGATCGCCGCCAGCGCGAGGTCGAACAGCGCCGAGCGGCGCGCGACCAGCAGGTCGTACGCCGCCCGGGCCCGCCGCAGGAGTGCGTTCACGCCAGGTCGCGCCGTCGCTCGGCGAGGACCGCGACCAGCGTGACCGCGACCGTCCACGCGGCCAGCACCCATCCGGCCGAGACCACCGACAGGGTCGTGTGGTGCGTCATCCGGCTCAGGATCCCGGCCGCGCCGAACGGCGTCAGGTTGACCCCCGCCTCCCAGACGCCGGACAGCAGCGGGACCACGGCGAAGTTCACGACCAGCAGGACGACCACTCCCAGGACCGGGCTGCGGATCAGGGCGCCGAGAGCGGCCCCCAGGATCGCGGACAGGACGAACGCCACGAGGTTGCCCGCCACGACGGCACCGACGTCCCCCGAGGTGAGACCGGGACCCGGGTGGCCGCTCAGGAGCGGCAACGCGAGCCCGACCGACACCATGGTCGTCAGCGTACCGAGCAGGAACCCGGTCAGGGCGTACGCGGTGATTCTCGCGGACAGCACGACCCCGCGGTGACGGCGGGCCACCAGAGCCGCCGGTGCGGCCGTCCGGTGCCGGTACTCACCGGCCGTACCGACCAGCCCCCACAGCAGGAGCAGGATCGGCAGCGCCGACAGGGCCTCCTCCTTCTCGGGCACCTCGTCCAGCGTGCCCGACCAGGCCGCGATCGCCAGGGCGTTGAGGGCGGCGAACGCGACCCCGCCCAGCGCGAAGCCCAGCACGCTCCTGGTGGTCACGGCCTTGATCAGTTCGCCCCGCAGCAGACGGCTCACCGGTCCGCACCTCCCGTGAGGCCGAAGAACGCGTCCTCCAGGGACGCGGTCCGCTCGACGATCTCCTCCAGCAGGACGCCTTCGCGGTGGGCCAGCCGCGCCACCTCGGCGGCATCGAGCCCTTCGACCAGCAGCCCGCCCCCGTCGGTGGCCTTCGTACGGCCACCGGCGGCGGCCACCAGGGCCGACAGGCGCCCGGTCTCCGCGGTGCGCACCGCGACCGCGCTCTCCCCGGAGCGTTCGAGGTCCCGGATCGCGCCCGCGTGGACCAGCCGGCCCCGGTCGATCACGACGACGTCGTCGACGGTCTGCGCCGCCTCGCCCAGCATGTGGCTGGACAGCAGGACCGTGCCGCCGTGCGCGGCCCGCTCCCGCACCAGCGTGCGCAACCAGCGGATGCCCTGCGGGTCCAGGCCGTTCACCGGCTCGTCCAGTACCAGGATCTCCGGGTCGCCCAGGAGCGCGGCGGCGAGCCCGAGCCGTTGCCGCATGCCCATCGAGTACTTCCCGACCCTGCGCCGGGCCGCCTCCTCCAGACCGACGAGTTCCAGGACCTCGCCGACCCGGCGGCGGGGCAGCCCGGCCAGTGCGGCCAGCGAACGCAGATGCGCCCTGCCGGTGCGGCCCGGATGGGCCCCGCAGGGCTCGATGTGCACGCCGAGCAGACGGGCGTCGGGCCTGACGGCCGTGACCGGTGTGCCCCGCAGGAACGCCCCGCCCGCCGTCGGCCGCGCCAGTCCGACGACCGCTTTGAGCGCGGTGGTCTTGCCCGCCCCGTTCGGCCCGAAGAATCCCGTCACCCTTCCGGACCGGACCGTGAACGACAGGTCGTCGACCGCCGTCCTGCGGCCGTAACGCTTCGTCAGCCCTTCGACCCTGATGACCGGCGGATCCCCGGCACCTCGGGTTCCGGCACTCCGGTCCCCAGCACCTCTGTCCCCGGCACCTCGATCCCCGGCACCTCGGATTCCGACACCTCGTGAAGAAGTCATGTCCGAAGCCTCCGGCGTGGTGATCTCCCGGTCATCCACCCACGGTCGAAACCCGGACTCCCACCCTGGGTGGAGACCGCGACCGCGCGCCTTCCCCGGTGCGAACACCCGGGCCGGCCCGGGGCAAAGAGGTGAAGGCCGTGTGACCACACTGGAGTTGTCGTGCGCACGTCCTGAAGTCGACCTTGTGTACGGCCCGTGGGATCGGGAGAGTTAACGCTCGTCAACCAGCCTTCCGGTTCACGGGGTCCCCACAACCTCGCGGACCGACCCCCCACAGGAGGACGTGAGTTGAAGCACCGACGCATACCCAGGCGGCGGGCCGCCGTGGTAGGTGCGGGAATCACCGCACTGGTCGCGGCCGGAGTCACCTTGCAGAGTGCGAACGCCAGCGAGGCCCCGAAGACCGCCGCGCCCGAGACCCTGTCGGTCACGGCGGCCGGAAACCTCGCCTCCACGCTGATCGGCGACCTCGGCGCCGACGCCGCGGGCACGTACTACGACGCGCAGGCCAAGAGCCTCGTCGTCAACGTGCTCGACCAGGCCGCCGCGCAGACCGTCGAGGAGGCCGGCGCCAAGGCGAGAGTCGTCGAGAACTCGCTCGCCGACCTGAAGAGCGCGCGCACCACCCTCACCGAGGACGCGACCATCCCGGGCACCTCCTGGGCGACCGACCCGACCACCAACAAGGTCGTCGTCACCGCCGACCGCACGGTCTCCAAGGCCGAACTGGCCAAGCTGACCAAGGTGGTCGACGGACTGGGCGCCAAGGCCGAGCTCAAGCGCACCAAGGGCGAGTACAGGCCCTTCGTCGCGGGCGGCGACGCCATCACCGGAGGCGGCGGGCGCTGCTCGCTCGGCTTCAACGTGACCAAGGGCGGCGAGCCGTACTTCATCACCGCCGGCCACTGCACCGAGTCCATCTCGACCTGGTCGGACTCCTCCGGGAACGTCATCGGCGAGAACGCGGCCTCCAGCTTCCCGGACAACGACTACGGCCTGGTCAAGTACACCGCCGACGTGGACCACCCGAGCGAGGTGAACCTCTACAACGGTTCCTCGCAGGCCATCTCGGGCGCCGCCGACGCCACCGTCGGCATGCAGGTGACCCGCAGCGGCTCCACCACGCAGGTGCACGACGGCACGGTCACCGGCCTGGACGCCACCGTGAACTACGGCAACGGCGACATCGTCAACGGCCTGATCCAGACCGACGTCTGCGCCGAGCCCGGCGACAGCGGCGGCTCGCTCTTCTCGGGCGACCAGGCCGTCGGCCTCACCTCCGGCGGCAGCGGCGACTGCACCTCGGGCGGCGAGACCTTCTTCCAGCCGGTGACGGAGGCCCTGTCGGCCACCGGCACGCAGATCGGCTGAGCCGGCAGCTCCGCCGAGCGGCACCCGCACCACCCGTGAAGTCCCGTCCCGCGCGCGAGGGGCGGGACTTCCGCGTGTGCCCCGGTGACAGGTGGCGCTTCCCGCGCGGGTACGGCGGTCAGCCGGCCGCCGTCGGCGGCAGCTCCGCCTCCTCCCGTCCGCGGCGCGGCAGTACGGCCGCCAGCATCGTGATCACCGTTCCCAGGACCGCCCACGCCCACAGCACCAGCAGGGCGGCGGTCACGTCGTTCCCCTTGAAGTAGGCGATCGAGCGGGCCGTCCAGGTGCCCGCGCCCGGCGGCAGCGCCGGACCGATCGCCGCCCAGAACGGCGGCAGCAGCGGCAGCGGGAAGGCGCCGCCCGCGCTCGGGTTGCCCGCGATCACCACCAGCAGGATCGCGAGACCGATGCCGACGATCCCGAAGACGCCCTGGAGGGCGAGCGTGGCGGCGCCCACCGCGAAGGTGATCAGCGCGCCGAGCCCCCACAGGTCCAGCACTCCGCCGGGCAGCGCGCCCAGGATCGGCCCGACGATCACCGCGCCGCCGAGCCCGCCGACGATCGCGACCAGCGCCATCACGATCAGCCGGATCGCCGCCCGGCGCGGGTTGGACGGCCGGGCGCCGGTGCTGATCGCCAGGATCGAGGCGCACAGATAGCCGCCCACGCACCAGCCCACGACCAGGTAGAAGGACGACAGCCCGTTGAAGTCGTGGGGCGAGGCCGGGGCCACGTCGACGGTCCGCGCGGTGCGCTTCTCGGCCTGCTCCGCCTTGCCGACGACACGCTCCAGAGTGGTGGCGAGGACGGTGCCGCCGCCGGAGGCGACCAGCAGGGTGTCCTGTCCGCCCCCTGGGTTCACGATCAGGGCGCCGTCGATCTCCCGGTTCATGATCTGCTCCCGGGCGTCCGCCTCGTCGGCCACCGTGCGCGGGTCCAGCGGGGAGCCGGGCAGCCGCTCCAGCCGGTCCACCGTCCGTCCGGCGGCCGCACCGGGCCCGGCCACCCCGAAGGGCACGTCCCTCGGCCGGGGGTCGTGCAGCGCCCCCACGTAGGAGGCGATGAACAGCAGCTGGAGCGCGATCACGCCGAGCACGAGCAGGGTGGCCCGCGGGGTGACGGCGTCCCTCACCTCACCGAGGAAGGAGCCGCCTCGCGTGCCGCCTCGCGTGCCGCTTCGCGTGCGGGGGCCCGGTGTGTGTGACATGTCCCCACAGTCCGGGTCGGGGGGTGTTTGCGCAGGTGGGACGGGGCCGAACGGATGTCGTACACACATTCGAGGATGGGGGTATGGTGGGTGGGGTAGCTGGGAACAGATGTTCGATAGTGGCGTTCGGGCCTACGTGGTCACGCGTCGGTTTCATGAGTCGGGAGGTGCGTGATGCCGGGTTTCACGCACCTGCACACCGTCTCCGGGTTCTCCGCCCGCTACGGCGCCTCCCACCCGGAGCGGCTGGCCGGGCGCGCCGTCGAACGGGGCATGGACGCCCTCGCCCTCACCGACCGCGACACCCTCGCGGGCACCGTCCGCTTCGCCAAGGCCTGCGCGAAGGCGGGCGTCCGTCCGCTGTTCGGCGCGGAGCTGGCGGTGGCGGCCCCCGAGTCCGGAGCCGACCGCACGGACACCTCCGTACGCCGGGACCGGCGCCGTGCCCCCGTGCGCGGCGGTGCCTTCGTCGACGAGTCGGCCCCGCGGGTGACCTTCCTCGCCCGGGACGGCGCCCGCGGCTGGGCCGATCTGTGCCGCCTGGTCTCCGCCGCCCACACGGCCGAGGGCACCCCGCTGCTGTCCTGGCCCGACAACCACGCCGACGGTCTGACCGTCCTGCTCGGCCCCGACTCCGACGTCGGCCGCGCCCTCACCGCGGGCCGCCCCGACCGCGCGGCGCGGCTCCTCGTCCCCTGGCGGGAGGTCTACGGCGACGCCCTGCGCCTGGAGGCCGTCTGGCACGGCCGCGAGGGCACCGGCCCCGGCTCCCTGCGGCTGGCCGCCCGCACCGTCGGCTTCGCCGCCGAGCAGGGCGTGCGGCCGGTGCTCTCCAACGCAGTCCGCTACGCCGACCCCGGCCAGGGCGAGGTCGCCGACGTCCTGGACGCCGCCCGCCGCCTCGTCCCGATCGGCGCCGGCAAGGAGCTGGACTCCGGCGAGGCCTGGCTCAAGGACGCCGGTGCCATGCGGGACGCCGCCGAGCGGATCGTCGAGTCCGCGGGCTTCCGGCGCGACACCGCCCACCGCCTGCTGGAGCAGACCCGGGCCACGGCCGCCGAGTGCCTGGTCGACCCCGAGGACGACCTCGGCATGGGCGCCGTCCACTTCCCCGAACCGCACCTCGTGGGCGCCGGCCGCCGCACCGCCCAGCGGGCGCTCGCCTCCCGGGCGGCGGCGGGCATGGTGCGGCGCGGCTACGACCGGCGCCCAGGCCACCGGGAGTACTGGGAGCGGATGCACCACGAGCTGGACGTCATCGCCCACCACGGCTTCGCCTCGTACTTCCTCACCGTCGCCCAGGTCGTGGACGACGTACGGCACATGGGCATCCGGGTCGCCGCGCGCGGCTCCGGCGCGGGCTCGCTCGTCAACCACCTGCTGGGCATCGCGCACGCCGACCCGGTCGAGCACGGGCTGCTGATGGAGCGGTTCCTGTCCAGGGAGCGGGTCGTGCTGCCCGACATCGACATCGACGTGGAGTCCGCGCGCCGGCTCGAGGTCTACCGCGCGATCATCGGGCGGTTCGGCACCGAGCGGGTCGCCACGGTCGCCATGCCGGAGACGTACCGGGTGCGCCACGCCATCCGCGACGTGGGCGCCGCCCTGTCCATGGACCCGGCCGAGATCGACCGGGTCGCCAAGTCCTTCCCGCACATCCGCGCCCGCGACGCCCGCGCGGCGCTGGAGGAGCTGCCCGAACTCAAAGCGCTGGCGGGGGAGTCCCGGCGGGACGGAGGAGGGCGGTACGGCAAGCTCTGGGAGCTGGTCGAGGGCCTCGACGCCCTCCCGCGCGGCGTCGCCATGCACCCCTGCGGCGTCCTCCTGTCCGACGCCTCCCTGCTCTCCCGCACGCCGGTCATGCCGACCAGCGGCGAGGGCTTCCCGATGACGCAGTTCGACAAGGACGACGTCGAGGACCTCGGGCTGCTCAAGCTGGACGTGCTCGGGGTGCGGATGCAGTCGGCGATGGCGCACGCGGTCGCCGAGGTGGAGCGGGCGACGGGGGAGCGGGTCGACCTGGACGCCGTACCCGAGGGCGACCCGGCGACGTACCGGATGATCCGGTCCGCCGAGACGCTGGGCTGCTTCCAGATCGAGTCGCCGGGCCAGCGGGACCTGGTCGGCAGGCTCCAGCCGGCCACCTTCCACGACCTGGTGGTCGACATCTCGCTCTTCCGGCCCGGACCGGTCGCCGCCGACATGGTGCGGCCGTTCATCGAGGCCCGGCACGGACGGGCACCGGTGCGGTACCCGCACGAGGACCTGGCGGAGCCGCTGGCGGGCACCTACGGGGTCGTCGTCTTCCACGAGCAGATCATCGACATCGTCGCCATCATGACCCGCTGCGGACGCGGCGAGGCGGACCGGGTGCGGCGCGGTCTGTCCGACCCGGAGTCGCAGGGGCGGATCAAGGTGTGGTTCGCCCAGCACGCGGCGGCGAACGGCTACGACGCGGAAACGATTCAGCGGACCTGGGAGATCGTCGAGGCCTTCGGGTCGTACGGCTTCTGCAAGGCGCACGCCGTCGCCTTCGCGGTGCCGACGTACCAGTCGGCGTGGCTGAAGGCCCACCACCCGGCCGCCTTCTACGCGGGCCTGCTCACCCACGACCCCGGCATGTACCCCAAGCGGCTGCTGCTGGCGGACGCGCGGCGGCGCGGGGTGCCGATCCTGCCGTTGGACGTGAACAAGTCCGGAGTCGCACACAGGATCGAACTGGTGTCTGAATCACGGAAAGCGCGGCCACGGAAGCCCGACGCGTGGGGCTTGCGCCTCGCCCTCTCCGACGTGCACGGCATCAGCGAGGCCGAGGCGGGGCGGATCGCCGAGGGGCAGCCCTACGCCTCCCTGCTCGACTTCTGGGAACGGGCCCGCCCCAGCAGGCCGTTGGCCGGACGGCTCGCCCAGGTCGGCGCGCTGGACGCGTTCGGCGCCAACCGCCGCGACCTCCAACTGCACCTGACCGAACTGCACCGCGGCGCCCGGGGCGGACGCGGCGACCAGCTCCCCCTGGCCGGGGGCCGCAAGACCGCCTCCGCCGGACTGCCCGACCTCACCTCCGAGGAGAAGCTCAGCGCCGAACTCGGCGTGCTGTCCATGGACGCCTCGCGCAACCTGATGGACGACCACCGCACCTTCCTGCGCGAGCTGGGCGTGGTGTCGGCCAAGCGGCTGCGCGAGGCACGGCACGGGGAGACGGTGCTGGTCGCGGGCGCCAAGGCGGCCACCCAGACCCCGCCGGTCCGCTCCGGCCGCCGCGTCATCTTCTCCACCCTCGACGACGGCTCCGGCCTGGTCGACCTCGCCTTCTTCGACGACTCGCACGACACCTGCGCGCACACCGTCTTCCACTCCTGGCTGCTGCTGGTGCGCGGGGTGGTGCAGCGGCGCGGCCCGCGCAGCCTCAGCGTGGTCGGCTCCGCCGCCTGGAACCTCGCCGACCTGCTGGAGGTGCGCCGGGAGGAGGGCCTGGAGGGCGTCGCCGCCCGGCTGGCCGCAGCGGGCGCAAGCCAGGAGGGCGACGCCCCCGAGGGCGGCCCGGCGCGCCGCCGCCTCGCCGGTTCGGACGGGCAGCCCGCGCCGGCCGGGTCCGCGGCCCAGGACCCGATGGAGCAGCGGAGGATCCGCATGTCCACCGGGTACGAGATGCACCCCTGGGCCGATCTGCGCCCCGCGGGCGAAGGGCCCGCGGTCGGAAGGAAGTTGTGGCACCAGAGTCCGGGGAGTGCGGGATGACGATCCTCTGCGTACGTTTCCAGCTGCCGCCGACACGGGAGGCGGCCCTGCCCGAACTGCTCGGACTGCTCGAGGAGTTCACGCCGGTCGTCGAGGCGCTGCCGCCCGACGGCGCGCTGGCCGACCTGCGCGGCGCCGAACGGTACTTCGGGCGCGACGCCGTGGAGCTGGCCTCGGTGATCCGGGTGCGCGCCCTCGCGCTGTACGGCGTGGACTGCGTGATCGGCGCCGGACCCGGCCCGATGCTGGCCCGCATGGCCCTGCGCGACGCCCGGCCGGGACTGACTCGCGCGGTACCCGGCGGCGGGGAGCGCGCGTTCCTCGACGGCAAGCCCGTCGCCGCGCTGCCCGGCGTCGGCACCGCGACCGCCCGCACCCTGTGCGAGTACGGCCTCGACACCCTCGGCCGGGTCGCCGCCGCGCCGCTGTCCACGCTCCAGCGCCTGGTCGGCGCGAAGGCGGGCCGCGAACTGCACGAGAAGGCCCAGGGCGTCGACCGCGGCCGGGTCGTCCCCAACGGCGTCTCCCGGTCCCTGGCCGCGGACCGCCCCTTCGACCGCGACGAACTCGACCCGGACCGCCACCGCCGCGCCCTGCTCTCGGCCGCCGGGGACCTGGGCGCCCGGCTGCGCGCCGTGGACAAGGTCTGCCGCACCCTCACCCTCACCGTCCGCTACGCCGACCGGTCGGCCACCACCCGCAGCCGCACCCTGTCCGAACCGACCGCGCACTCGGCGGCCCTGACCCGGACCGCGTACGACCTGTACGAGGCGCTCGGCCTCCAGCGGGCCCGGGTCCGCTCCCTCGCCCTGCGCGCCGAGAGCCTCACGCCCGCCGAACACGCCTCCCACCAGCTGACCTTCGACCCCGTGGACGAGAAGGTCCGCCGGATCGAGGAGGTCGCGGACCGCGCGCGGGCGAAGTTCGGGCCGAGGGCGGTGATGCCGGGGTCCCTGGCGGCATGAGCCCCCGTCCGCCGGTCAGTTGGCCCACGGGGGAGTGAGGCGGGTGCCGTCGGCCAGCTCCGCCGTCAGCCCGACGGAGGTGGTGACCCAGGAGGTCGCGGTCCGATCGGTGGGGTTCTCGACGGCGAGCGTCGCCCCCGCGTTGATGATCACGGTGTCGCCCGCGGCGACGCGCTCGGTGCGGCCGTCGAGGGTGATCAGCAGCTCGCCGGTGAGCAGGTGGAAGACCTCCTCCCGGTCGACGGTGTGCGCGGGCGCCTTCGTCCCCGCCGGGATCTCGCCCCGCCAGGCGCACAGCTCCCTGCTGCCGGCGCGGGGACTGGCGTACGAGACGAATCGGGCGCCGTGGATCTCGTGGGTGACGCCTTCGGACGAGCGGACGACGGGCATGGCGGGCTCCTCGGAACATGTGGTCAAGCGGCTTGACTACTTCTGTCGCCCTTATGGTCAAGCTGCTTGACCAATGTGTCAAGGGTGTTTCAATGCCCCCGTGCAGAACTCCGACGCCATGGCCCTGACCGCCGCCCTGCTCGCCGCGGCCGGCGGGCTGACGCAGCGCATCCACGAGGGCGTCGTCGCCCGCGGCTTCGAGGGCGTGCGGCCCGCGCACGGGTTCGCCTTCACCCGGCTCGCCCCGGACGGCGCGACCGTCACCGACCTGGCCGTGCACCTCGGGACCACCAAGCAGGCCGCCAGTCAGCTGGTCGAGGAGCTGGTCCGCAAGGGCTACGTCGAACGCCGGCCGCACCCCGCCGACGCGCGCGCCCGGCTCGTCGTGCTGACGGAGGCCGGATGGGCCTGCACGCGGGCCGCGGAGGAGGCGGCGGCGGAGGCCGTCGGCGCCTGGGCCGGGGTGCTCGGCGAGGACGGGGTGCGTGCGCTGCGCGACGGGCTGCTGCGGGTGGCGCCGGGCGGGCCGATCCGTCCCGCCTGGTGAACCCGGTCCGCCGTCACCTGCGGCGTCGGCGTGGGCGGTTATCACTGGAAGTTTTTACTGACGCGTAACTTCACACTTGCACTACTCGCCCGTAACTTGACGGGTGAACAGCATCCCGTGATCCGGATCACAGGGCATCCCTGCCGTCGCAACTCCCCCGATCCGCAAGGAGATCACCCGATGCTGCCCTGGAACCGAGTGTTCAGACCGCTGGCCGCGCTGCTGCTGGCCGTCGCGGTCGCCCTGGTCCCCACCGTCACCGCCACCGCCGCCCCCACCGCGGACGCCCGCCCCGGCTCCGGCTGGAACGACTACACCTGCGAGCCCTCCGCCGCCCATCCCCGCCCCGTCGTCCTGGTCCACGGCACCTTCGGGAACTCCGTCGACAACTGGCTGGGTCTCGCGCCCTACCTGAAGAACCGCGGCTACTGCGTCTTCTCCCTGGACTACGGCCAACTGCCCGGGGTCCCGCTCTTCAACGGACTCGGCCCGGTCGAGAAGTCGGCCGGGCAACTGGCCGCCTACGTCGACAAGGTGCTCACCGCGACCGGCGCCGCCGAGACCGACCTCGTCGGCCACTCGCAGGGCGGCATGATGCCCCGCTACTACCTCAAATTCCTCGGCGGGGCCGACAAGGTGAACGCCCTGGTCGGCATAGCGCCCAGCAACCACGGCACCACCCTGTCCGGCCTCACCCGGCTGCTGCCGTACTTCCCCGGCGTCGAGGACCTGCTGAACGAGCACACCCCCGCCCTCGCCGACCAGATCGTCGGCTCGGACGTCCTCACCAAGCTCAACGCGGGCGGCGACACCGTGCCGGGCGTGCGCTACACCGTCCTCGCCACCAAGTACGACGAGGTGGTCACGCCGTACCGCAGCCAGTTCCTCGACGGTCCCGGGGTGCGCAACGTCCTGCTCCAGGACCTGTGCCCGCTCGACTTCTCCGAGCACCTGGCGATCGGGCTGTTCGACCGGATCGCCTTCCACGAGGTGACCAACGCCCTGGACCCGGCGCACGCCACGCCGACCACCTGCGCCTCGGTCTTCGGCTGACCGGTTGCCCCGGCGCACGTCACGCGGGGTCCGCCCGGCCTGAGCCGCTGGACGGACCCCGCGTTCCCCCGCGTTCCCCCGGGCTCCGGGTCAGCGGCCGTGCCGGCCACCGGTCGCCGCGCGCCGGCGGACCGACGCGAACAGGGTGGCCGCGCCGAGCGCCAGGGCGGCGGCGCCGCCGACGGCGATGTACGGCGTGGTGCTGTCCCCGCCGGTCTCGGCGAGGTTCTCGGTGCCCCCGCCGGCGGCCTTCACCTGGTTGGGTTCGGCGGCGGCGGTCTCGGGCGCCTCCTCCGGAGCGTCGGGGGTGGCCGCCGGATCCGTCGGGTCCGTGGTGGTCTCCGCGTCCTGGTCGCCGTGGCCGTGGTGCTCGATCGTCGACTTGTCGGCCGCCGCCGCGATCTGCTCCTCGGACGGCGCGGAGGCCTCGGGCGCCGGCGCGGCACCGCCGGCCGCGTCGTCGCCGCCACCGTCGCTGCTGCCGCCGTCGTCGCTGCCGCTGCCGCCACCGGAGCCGCCGAAGGAGACGTCCGAGCAGGAGTAGAACGCCTCCGGGCTGTCCGAGCGCTGCCACACCGCGTACAGCAGGTGCTTGCCGGAGCGCTCCGGCAGCGTGCCGGAGAAGGTGTAGAAGCCGCCCGAGGCGACCGGGTCGGTGGCGGTCGCCACCGGCGCCGACAGGTCCAGGTCACCCCAGCCGAGCGGCTGCGAGGGGTCGTAGCCCGGCTTGGTGATGTACACCTTGAAGGTGCCCTTGTGCGGGGCCGTCACGCGGTACTTGAAGGTGTACGAGCCGCTGTTCACACCGGTCGCGGGCCAGTCGTCGCGGGCCAGGTCCAGGCCCTTGAAGGCCGGGTCGTTGGCGCTGCACAGCTTGCCGTCCGGGATCAGCTCCTGGTGCTTGCCGGCGGCGTTGCCGATGCGGATGCCGTTCCAGTCGTAGAGCGCCTGGGTGCCGCCCGTGGCCACCGCCGCCCTGCACGCCGCCGACTTGGGGTTCTCGGGCCCCTCGGCGTGGCACTGCGACACCCGGCTGACCGGGTCGCCCATCGAACCGTGCGCCGAGGCCGGGGCGGCGGCCAGCGTGGTCAGGGCGAGCGGGGCGAGACCGGCGACGGCGACGGCGGCGGCCCTGCGGGACGCGGACGGTGCGGGCATGCGGAACTCCTCGAAACGGTCACGGGGGACTGGGGAACTCGGGCCGGAACCCGTGGGGTTGATCAGCAAGCTAGCCCCAGGACACCGTGGAATCGCCCGCCGGAGGCGGGCGACGGAGATCCTTATGGTCGCGTTAAGGGACTGCTCAGGCTGGGCTGAGGTAGCTACCGTGCGCGGTATGGAACGAGAACGGGTCCGGCCGGCGGTCGCCTCCGACGTGCCGGCGGTCAAGGCGGTGACCGACGCCGCTTACCGGCCCTACATCGAGCGCATCGGGGTGGTGCCGCAGCCCATGGAGGCGGACCACGCGGCGGACGTGGCGGCGGGGAAGGTCTTCGTCACGGACGAGCCCGGCACCGGCCCCGCGGGGCTCGCGGGTGTCCTGGGGCTCGTGGTCGTGGAGGCGTCGGCAGGCCATCTGTTCCTCGACAGCATCGCCGTCCATCCCGGCGCGCACGGCAGGGGCGTGGGCCGACGGCTGCTGCGGTTCGTGGACGCGCACGCGCGTGCGCTGGGGCTGCCCGAGGTCAGGCTCTGCACGAACGCGCTGATGTGGGAGAACCAGGAGATCTACCCGAGGTACGGGTACGACGTCGTGGAACGCCGAGTGGACGGGCCCTACGACCGCGTCCACTACCGCAAGCGGCTGCTCTGAGGCGTCTCATGGCCGCCCCGCCCGGTCAGCAGCTCTCCGGCCACCAGGTGCGCGCGATGTCCTTGCGGACCTCCGGACGCCTCGAGGCGTGCTCGTCGGTCTCCTCGCGGACTCGGCGGGCGTCGTTCTTCTTCAGGGGCTTCTGCACGGTCAGACGGCGCATGGCTGCCTCCTTACGGATCCACCGGGTTCCGCGTTCTCACGGAGGTAGACCCTTTCCCCGAGACTCACTCATCGATGCATCCCTGTCAGTGGCGGTTGTCACGTTCCCGTGGCCCGACTCCGTTGTCAGTGGTGCCTGTCACGCTGGGCGCATGAGTGGGAACAGTGACGGGACGAACGCGCCGGGTGTCGACTGGCACGCCCTGGCCGCCTCCTTCGACGACGAACCGGACCACGGCCTGCGCGACGCGGACGTACGCCGGGCCTGGGCCGCCCGGTTGGCCTCCTGGCTGCCCGAGCGGCCCGGTGACGTCCTCGACCTGGGCTGCGGCACCGGCAGCCTGTCGCTCCTCGCGGCCGAGCAGGGGCACCGCGTCACCGGCGTCGACCGCTCCCCGGCCATGGTGGAGCTGGCCAGGACCAAACTCGCCGGTCGTGACGCGGTGTTCCTCACCGGTGACGCGGCGGCACCGCCCGTGGGCGAGCAGCGCTTCGACGCCGTGCTGGTCCGGCACGTGCTGTGGACGCTGCCCGGCCCCGGCCGGGTCCTGCGGCACTGGCGGCAGTTGCTGCGCCCCGCGGGACGGCTGGTCCTGGTGGAGGGCGTGTGGGGGAGTGCCGCCCCGGTCGGCATATCCGCCGGCCGGCTCCTCGACCTGCTCGGCCCGCTCGCCGGGCAGGCCCGCGTGGAGCGGCTGTCGGACGACGCGTCGCTGTGGGGCAGAGAGGTGACGGACGAGCGGTACGCGGTGGTGGTGACGTACGGATGACCGGGCGGCGGCGCGCTATGCCAGCAGGGCGGTGAAGCCGTCCCCGCGGGCCAGCCGCTCCAGTTCGTCCAGCGCGGCCACGGCGGCGGCAGCGGCCCCCGGATCCCGGTCCGCCAGCCCGCTCCCGGCGAACTCGTCCTCGTCGAGCCGCCGTACGTCCGTGCCGTCGGCGGAGCGCCACAGGTCCAGGTCGAGGTCCTCGACGACCAGTTCCGTGCCGGTCAGGACGGCGGGGCGGGTGACGTCGCAGTACCAGCCCTTCAGCACCCCGGCCGCGGTGCGGACCTCCTTCACCGCGTACCACCGGTCGCGCCAGTAGTACTCGGTGAAGACGTCCCCGGCCTCGAAGCGCACGAAGCCGAAGTCGCGCACGCCGTCACCGGCCCAGGGGGCGCGGACGGCGAGGCGGGTCCCGTCGTCGTGCAGCAGTGCGGCCGCGTACCGGATCTTCGTCCGGCCCGCCTTGACCAGCACGACGCTCAGCCCGGCCGCCGGCTCAGCCGAGTTCGCGGACATGCCGCACCTCCGTCGCGCAGATCTCGTACCCGAGCCACTTGTTGATGGCGAGCATCGGGCCGTTGTCCGTGTCGTTGCCGGTGAGCGCCTCCGTGTACCCGGCCGCGCGCGCCCGGTGCAGGGAGTCGGTCTTGGCGAGTTTGGCCAGGCCCCGGCCGCGCTGGGAGCGGACCGTGCCCGTCATCGCCGTCGAATACCGGGTGCCGTCGGTGTAGGCGACGCTGAAGGCGGCCGGGCGGCCGTCGACGAGCGCGACGGTGGTCAGTTCACGGTTGAGCAGCGGGTGCCGCCAGGTCTCCGCCAGCCAGGTCTCGTAGTTCGTGAACTCGATCTCGACGTCGCTCGGTTCGTCCGCCACCGTCTCCGCGTCCAGTTCGAACATGGGCCGGGGGTCGTCGGTGAAGTCGGCGGCCGTGCGCAGCTCGACACCCGGGGGAGGGGACCACAGGGGCGGCAGCGTGGCGTGCGACAGGTCCAGCCGGAGGAAATGGGCGGCGCGGCGCCGTTCGTAGCCGTGCCGCTCGGCGAAGGCCAGGTTGGCGGGCCCGTCCAGCGCCCAGGCGTACAGCTTCGTCGCGCCCTCGCCGGCCAGGTACTCCTCGGCCGTCCGCACCAGCAGGCCGCCGGCGCCGCGCCGCAGCCGCTCCGGGTGGACGTAGACGTTCAGGAAGGCCTGACCGGGCTCCGGGCTGTCGTGCACCAGCCCGATCTGGGCCGTGCCGATCACCTCCCCGTCCTCCTCGGCGACCAGGCACCGGCTCCGGGCCCGAGGAGGGGTGTGGGCGAGCCGGTGCACGACGGCCTCCGGCGTCCACAGGATGAACGGCAGGGCGCGGTGGCGGGCATGGGTGAAGGCCGCGACATCGGCCGGATCGTCGGAACGCAGGTCGCGTACGAGAACGGTCATGTGGGCGCACGCTACGGCGGCCGGGCGGTCCGGTGCCTCTCATTTTCCCGGGGACACGGGGATACGGGACAATCACCGGGTGACCTTGAAGATCCGTATCGACGACGGCACACCGCCCTACGAGCAGGTGCGCGCGCAGATTTCCGAACAGGCGCGGTCGGGCGCCCTGCCGGTCGGCCACCGGCTGCCCACCGTGCGCGGACTGGCCGAGTCCCTCGGGCTCGCCGCGAACACGGTCGCCAAGGCGTACCGGGCGCTGGAGGCGGACGGGGTGATCGAGACGCGGGGGCGCAACGGAACGTTCGTCGCTGCCGCGGGCTCTGCGGCGGAGCGGGAGGTGGCCGCCGCGGCCCAGGGGTATGCCGAGCGGGCTCGGCGGCTCGGGGTCAGCGAGGGGGACGCGCTCGGCGCGGTGCGGGATGCCCTGCGGGCGGCTTACGGGTGAGCGCCGTTCGGGTGGGGGTTGCCTTTCGGCTGCGGGTGCGTTGTGGCTTGTCGCGCAGTTCCCCGCGCCCCTTGGGGGCGCGTTCGGGTGACCGTCAGGTTTGATGCGCGGGCCAGATCGGCCAACACCGCCGCGTCTGTCACCGCCGCCGCGTTCGGGTCGTTGTTGAAGTAGGTGTAGACGTCGCTCGTGTTCGGCCAGGTCGTGGCGATGCGGGTGAGCCACGTCGACAGTGACCGGCGGCCGTAGTGCGGCCACGCCGTGGCCCGGCCCTCGTGGAAGCGGACGTAGCCCCAGTCGGTGGTGCGCCACAGGGGTGTGACCGGGCGGGACCGGACGTCCGCCCAGCACAGGGCAGCGTGCCGGGACACGAGGACCTCGCGGACCTCCGGCGTCCACCACGACGGGTGCCGGGGTTCCACCGCGACCCGCGTGCCGGGCGGGAAGCAGGCGAGGCAGGCGTCCAGGAGGGCCGGGTCGGCGCGCAGGGTCGGGGGCAGTTGCAGCAGGACCGGGCCGAGGCGGTCGCCCAGGCCGGCCGCGTGGGTCATCAGGCGGTCGACCGGTTCCGCCGGGTCGCGCAGGCGCTTGATGTGCGTCAGGTAGCGGCTCGCCTTGACCGCGACCGTGAAGTCCGGTGGAACGCGGTCCCGCCATGCCGCGAAGGTCTCCCGGGCGGGCAGGCGGTAGAAGGCATTGTTGATCTCGACCGTCGCGAAGGCCGCCGCGTAGTGCTCCAGCCAGCGCCGGACGGGCAGACCGGGCGGGTAGAAGCTCTCCCGCCAGTCCCGGTACTGCCAGCCCGACGTACCGACGAACAGGGGCATACCCCCATCAAAGCACCGGCTTACAGATACAGCCCGGCGTCCGCTCCCGTCCGCGGCTCCGGCAGCGCGGTCGGCGAGGTGCCCCGGCGCAGTGCGTACAGCTCCGCCAGCGTCGCGCCCTCGCGGCCGATCCCTTCCTCGGTGCCGAGCCAGTCCACCGCCTCCCGCCGGGTGAGCGGGCTGACCTCGATGCGGGCCAGGCAGCGGCCGGGGCGGACGACGGCGGGGTGCAGGCGCTCCAGGTCCTCGTTGGTCGTGACGCCCACCAGGACGTTGCGGCCCTGGCCGAGGAGCCCGTCGGTGAGGTTGAGCAGCCGGGAGAGCGCCTGGCCCGCCGTGTGCTTGGCCTCCCCGCGGATCAGTTCGTCGCAGTCCTCCAGGAGCAGCAGCCGCCAGCGGCCCTTGCCCGCCGCGTCCTCCTCGCCGATGGCGATGTCCATCAGATAGCCGACGTCGGAGAAGAGCCGCTCCGGGTCGAGGACGCAGTCCACCTGGCACCAGTCCCGCCAGGAGCGGGCGAGGGTGCGCAGCGCGGAGGTCTTCCCGGTGCCCGGCGGACCGTGCAGGAGCAGCAGCCGGCCCGCGATGTCCTCGGGCGTCGTCTTCATCAGGCCGTCCATCGCCTCCGCCACCGGCGCCGTGTAGTTGGGCCGGATCTCGTCCCAGGTGCCCGCGGCGATCTGGCGGGTGGTGCGGTGCGGGCCGCGCCGCGGGGAGACGTACCAGAAGCCCATCGTCACGTTCTCCGGCTGCGGTTCGGGCTCGTCCGCCGCTCCGTCCGTCGCCTCGCCGAGCACCTTCTCGGCGAGGTCGGCGCTGGTCGCCGTCACCGTCACGTCGGCGCCCCGGCTCCAGCGCGAGACCAGCAGGGTCCAGCCGTCGCCCTCCGCCAGCGTCGCGCTGCGGTCGTCGTCGCGGGCGATCCGCAAGACGCGTGCGCCCGGTGGCAGCAGCGTGGCGCCGGACCGTACGCGGTCGATGTTCGCCGCGTGCGAGTACGGCTGCTCACCCGTGGCGAAACGGCCGAGGAACAGCGCGTCGACGACGTCGGACGGGGCGTCACTGTCGTCCACGTTGAGCCGGATCGGCAGGACTTCGTGCGGGTTCACGGACATGCCGCCATGATCCGGCACCCGGCCGCCGCGTGCACACGCTTTCCCCGGCACGCGCGGCGCACGGACGCCCGCGGCACCGACACCGGCACCGGCGGTCGTTCAAACCCCATATTTTTCGTCCGAACTTGAACGAGTGTCAGCCAATCCTTGGCATGAACACTTCCAGTCAACGCGCGTAGCCGCTACCACGGTTGTGGCAGCAATCCTGCTAAGGGAGGTTCCATGAGACGTTTCCGACTTGTCGGCATCCTGAGTTCACTCCTCCTCGCCGCCGGCGCGGTCCTCACCGGGGCCGCGACCGCCGAGGCGGCCCAACCCGCCGCATCCGACGGCTATGTGGCCCTCGGCGACTCCTACTCCTCCGGGGTCGGAGCGGGCAGCTACATCGGCTCGAGCGGCGACTGCAAGCGCAGTACGAAGTCCCACCCGTACCTGTGGGCGGCCGCCCACTCACCCTCCACGTTCGACTTCACCGCCTGCTCCGGCGCCCGTACGGGTGATGTTCTCGCCGGACAACTCGGCCCGCTCGGCTCCGGCACCGGCCTCGTGTCGATCAGCATCGGCGGCAACGACGCCGGATTCGCCGACGTCATGATGACGTGCGTGCTCCAGTCCGACAGTTCCTGCCTGTCGCGGATCGCCACCGCGGAGGCGTACGTCGACTCGACGCTGCCCGGCAAGCTCGACGGCGTCTACTCGGCGATCAGCGACAAGGCCCCCAACGCCCACGTCGTCGTCATCGGCTACCCGCGCTTCTACGAGCTCGGCAACGTCTGCGTCGGACTGTCCGAGACCAAGCGCGAGGCGATCAACAAGGCCTCCGACCGCCTCAACACCGTCATCGCCCAGCGCGTCGCCGCGCACGGCTTCACCTTCGGAGACGTCCGCACCACCTTCACCGGCCACGAACTGTGCTCCGGCGACTCCTGGCTGCACAGCGTCAACTGGCTGAACATCGGCGAGTCGTACCACCCCACCGCGGCCGGCCAGTCCGGCGGCTACCTGCCGGTCCTCAACGGCGCCGCCTGACCCGAGTCGGAGGGAGAAGAAGGAGAAGAGGGGAAGAGGGAGGCTCCGTCCGTCGGGGGCTCCCTCTCCAAGTGGCCCAAACCGGTGCGGACGCGACCCCCTGAGACCGGTTCCGACCCGGTGACTGGCGTTTTCGGGCCGCCTGTCCGTAACCCCTGCGGGGGGGGGCGTGCCGTCGCGTGCGCCCGCGCCGACGTCGACGGGCCGGGCACGGTCCGCGGAGAGGGGGACCGGTGGACGCGGACGAGCTGCTGACGCTCGTGGCGGACGGTGACCACAAGGCCTTCGAGGAGCTGTACGGGCTGGTGGCCGGCCCGGTGTTCGGACTCGTACGGCGGGTGGTGCGCGATCCCGCCCAGTCGGAGGAGGTCACACAGGAGGTGCTGCTCGAACTGTGGCGGTCCGCCGCACGGTTCGACCCGCGCCGGGGAAGCGCCCTGTCATGGATCCTCACCGTCGCCCACCGCCGCGCCGTCGACCGGGTGCGCAGCGCCCGCGCGGCCGGCGAACGCGACCGGCGCGAGGCCCGCCGTGCCCACCACCCCGCCTACGACCAGGTCTCGGAGGAGGTCGAGGCCGGACTCGAACGCGAGTGGGTGCGCCGCTGTCTGGACCGGCTGACCGCGCTTCAGCGCCAGTCGGTCACCCTCGCCTACTACGACGGCTACACCTACCGGGAGGTGGCCGAGCGCCTCTCCCTTCCACTGGGCACGGTGAAGACCAGGATGAGGGACGGACTGGGCCGCCTGCGCGACTGCCTGGGAGGTGCCGCATGAGCCCCGCCCGCCGGCTGCCGGGACGCCGCGCCGCCCTCCACTCGCTCGCCGCCCCCTACGCCCTCGACGCCCTGGACGGCGCCGAACGGTTCCGCTTCGAACGGCACCTGGAGCGCTGCGACCGCTGCGCCGCCGAGGTGCGGGCGCTGTCCGAGGACGCCGTCCGGCTGGCCTGGTCCACGGCCGCCCCGGCGCCGCCCGCACTGCGCGAGCGGGTCCTGGCCGCCGTACGCGGCACCGCGCAGGAGCCCACGGCCACGCGCATGCCCACGCCCAGGCCTTCCACTGGGCCCGTGCCGCGGCTGCCGGCCCGGGTGCGGGGCGGCCGGCCGAACGCCGGGCGTTCGCGCGGGCCCCGGCCGCGCCCCCTGCTCGTACCGTTCGCCACGGCGACGGCCGCCGCGGCGCTCGTGGTCGCCTCGCTCTTCGCCGTGCAGGCGGGCCGCACCCGGGACGAGCTGAACACCGCACGGGACCGGGCACGTGAGATCGCCCACGTTCTCGCGGCCCCGGACGCCCGCGCCGCCAGGGACGCGGACGAGCGGGGCCGCGGTGTAGCGGTGGTCGCCTCCGCGTCCGAGGGGCGCGCGGTGGTCACCCTGAGCGGGTACGGCGAGCCGCCGGGCGACCGCGTGCGCCAACTGTGGCTGATGCGCCCCGGCGCCGCGCCGCGCTCCCTCGGGCTGTTCGACGGCGACACGCCCCTGATCGCGTCGGGACTGAGCCTCGCCGCCACGTCACTCGCGGTGACGGTCGAGCCCGCCGGGGGATCGGCCCTGCCGACGACCGGGCCGGTTGTCCAACTCACCCTGGAATCTGTTGGATTCGGAGAGTAATCGTCAACCCCCTTACGGGGAAGGTGAATCCTGTGACCGCGATACACGCATGCCGTACCGGGGCGATAGGGTTACTCTGCCCGGGCCGGGTGGACTCGTACGGGTGGGGAGTGACATGGAACAGATAACAGTGCGCAGCAGGGCAAGGGTCCCTGCCATCACCTGCGGAAGCAGCGCGACCAGCTCGCGCCTCGACCGTCATCTCGCGGTACTCGGAGGGCCTGCCCTCCCGCCGCGGGAGACCGTGGAGGCGACATCGCTGATGCGTGAGCTGACCGCGCGTGAGCCCGCGCACAAGCGCAGCAACAGGGGCGTCCGGGTACGCCGGGTCTCGCTGTTCGCGCCGCTGCGCCGCCTGCGCCGTTCGCTGTTCGGCAGCAACTGAGGCCCGCGCACCGGAGGTCACACCCTCCCGGCGCGGCGCCGCGGCACTCGTCCGTCATCCCCACGGCACGCAGCGGCGCCCCGGCGTGCTCCCCGAGCGCGGGCCGTCCCCGGCAGACCCGGCCCCGTACGCCCGTCCCGTGCGCGTGCTCACCCTTCCCGTCCCGCGTCCGCGTTCCGCCGTCTCCCCACCGGCGGTGACGCTCCCCGGGCCGCTCAGCGGGCCCCGTGCGCGTACCGGCGCACGGCGAGCGGGACGAACACCGCGAGCAGTACCGCACACCAGGCGAGCGACCCCGCCACGGGATGCGTCACCGGCCAGGCGGCGCCCTCCGGCACGGGCGCGTTGCCGAAGAGGTCCCGCAGCGCCGTGGTGACCGCGCTGATCGGGTTCCACTCGGCGACCGTGCGCAGCCACCCCGGCAGTCCGTCGGTCGGGATGTAGGCGTTGGACAGCAGCGGAAGGATGAAGGTCGCACCGCCCAGTTGACCGGCGGCCTCCTCGTTGCGGGTGAGCAGCCCCAGGAAGATGCCGATCCACGTCGTCGCGAACCGGAACAGCAGCAGCAGCCCGAGCGCGCCCACCGCGCCCGGCGCACCGCCCTCCACCCGCCAGCCCACCGCGAGCCCGACCAGCAGCAGGGGCACCGTCCCGGCGGCCGTCACGAGCACGTCGGCGACCGACTGTCCGAGCGGCACGGCGGCCCGGCTCACCGGCAGGGTGCGCAGCCGGTCCGTCACGCCCCGGTGGGTGTCCTGGGCGGCCTGGAACATGCCGGTCATGATGCCGTTCGCGGCGGTGGCGACCAGCAACCCCGGCACCAGGAAGGCCCGGTACTCCGCGCCCGGCATCGCCAGCGCGCTGCCGAAGACGTAGCCGAAGAACAGCAGCATGGTGATCGGCATGGTCTGGGTGAGGATCAGCAGCCCCGGATTGTTCCGCGCCCGCCGCAACTGGCGGCCCAGCATGGCCGCCCCGTCGTACGCCAGGCCGTGTGCCGAGCCGTACGGCCCCGTCGTCACCGTGCTCATGCCACCAGCTCCTTGCTGCCGCCGCCGTTGCCGCCGGTCAGGCGGAGGAAGACGTCGTCGAGGGTCGGTGGCCGCAGGCTCGCGTCCACCAGGGGGACGCCCGCCGCGTCGAGTGCGCGCACCAGGCGGGGCAGGGTCAGGGTCGGATCGGTGCTGACGACGCCGACGGTGCGCCGCTCGCCGTCGAGGACCGGCTCCGCGCCGGTCAGCCGGTCCAGGACCCCCGCCGCCCGCGCCAGGGCGTCCGCGTCCGCGACGACCGCCTCCGCGTACGCCCCCACCAGCGCCTTCAGTTCGGCCGGCGACCCGGTGTGCGCGACCCGGCCCCGGTCCATCAGGGCGATGTCGTCGGCGAGGCGGTCGGCCTCCTCCAGATACTGCGTGGTGAGCAGCACGGTCGTGCCCTCCTCCTTCAGGGCGCGCACCGCCTCCCAGATGCGATTGCGGCTGGCCGGGTCGAGTCCGGTCGTCGGTTCGTCCAGGAACAGCACCTCGGGGCGGCGCACCAGGCTCGCGGCCAGGTCGAGACGGCGCCGCATGCCCCCGGACAGGGTGGTAGCGGGCCGGTCGGCGGCGTCGGCCAGGCCGAAGCGCTCCAGCAGTTCGTCGGCGCGCGCCGCCGCGTCCCGCACCCGGTGCAGGCGGGCGAACAGCCGCAGGTTCTGCCGCCCGGTGAGGTCCCCGTCCACCGAGGCGTACTGCCCGGTCACCCCGATCAGGCGGCGCACCGCGGCCGCCTCCCGCACCAGGTCGTGCCCGGCGATCCGGGCCGACCCCGCGTCCGGCCGCAGCAGCGTCGTCAGCAGCCGGACCGCCGTGGTCTTGCCCGCCCCGTTCGGCCCGAGCAGCCCGCACACCGTGCCCTCGGCCACCGCGAGATCCAGGCCGCGCAGCGCCCGCACGGTGCCGAAGCGCTTCTCCAGACCTTCACTAAGTACAGCGTACGTAGTCGTCATGCGTCGACCATAGCGCACTACGTACGGTGTACGTAACTAGGATGGTGACCGAGGTGATGCACGATGGCGGGCCGAGCGGCCGTACCCGAAGTGATCTGGTCGCGCCCCGAGCGCACCGGCCGGGGGCCGAGACCGGCGTACACCCGCGCCGACATCGCCGCCGCGTCGGTGCGGATCGCCGACGCCGAGGGCCTGGACGCGGTCTCGATGCGCCGCGTCGCCGGGGAACTGGGCTGCGGCACCATGTCGCTGTACAACTACGTCCCCCGCAAGGAGGACCTGTACGAGCTGATGATGGACACGGTCAGCGGCGAGCACGAGTTGTGGGAACCGAGCGGCGACTGGCGCGCGGACATGGTCCGGGTCGCCCACCAGACCCGCGCCCTGATGCACCGCCACACCTGGCTGCCCCGCCTGATGTCCCCCGTCTACGGCTTCAGCCCCAACGCCCTGCGCTACCTCGAGCACTGCCTGGCCTGCCTCGACCCCTTCGAGGCGCCCTACGGCACCAAGATGGAGCTGGTCGCGATGGTCAACGGCGTCGTGACCACATACGTCGGCAACGAGATCGCCACCGTCGAGCGCACCCGCTCGCTGCCCTGGTCCCAGGAGCAGGAGAACGCGGTGCGCATCGCCTACCTCGGCCGGCAGGTCGCGAGCGGCGCCTATCCGCGGCTGGCGGCGTCCTTCGCCGAGGACGCGGGGCCGATCGACCTGGAGGGGGTCTTCGAGCGGGCGCTGACGCGGGTGCTGGACGGGTTCGCCTGAGCGGGACCGCCGACTCCGCCGGGGTCACAGCAGCGCCAGCTGCCCCTCCGGTCCCTCCTCCCGGTCGTCCAGGACGGAGGCCGGCCGGCGGGCCGCGGCCGGCACCGGCAGGACGCCCGCCTCGCGCAGCTCGCCCGCGGTGATCCCGTCGCCGACCGTCAGCTCCCGGCAGCGGTCCCGCACTTCGGCCAGCAGGGCGAGGACCGTGATCAGCTCCAGCAGCTCGGACGTCCAGGTCTGGGGCCAGCCGGCCGGGCGGATCGCCGGCAGCGTGCCCGGCTCGGCCTCCGCCGTGCGGGCCGCGAACCACTGCTCGAGCACCCGGACCCCGCCCACCTCGAAGTCCCAGGCCCCGGGCGGCACGGGCGAGACACGGCCCTCGTCCAGGAAGAGGGCCTCCTCGTCCCGGTCGTAGCGCAGGGTCCCCGGGCGCGGGGGCAGCGGGGCGCGGACGTACGGGCGGCGGCCGCCGGGCAGCTTGGGGCGCTCGCCGTCACGGCGCATCAGCCACAGCGCGCGCCGGCCCAGGCCGACCCCGCGCTCCCACAGCGCCGGGTCCGCGGTGAGCGGGACCAGCGCGCCGGGCCGCACGGCCGCCACCGACCAGGCGAGCACGTCCAGCGGACCGGGGCGCTCACCGAGGCGGGCGGCCAGGTGGTCCAGGAGACCCGGGGCGAGGTTGGGCTCCGCGCCGCCGGGACGGCGGTACAGCGGACGGATCCGGGCGGGGCCGAACACCGGCAGCAGCGAGGTCGCGAGCAGCAGCGGCCCACCGGCGGCCTCGGGCGCCTCCACCACGAACACCTGCCGTTCGTCCGCCACCCGCCACAGCTCCGGACGGGCCGCGTCGATCAGCCGGTGGTCGGGAATCAGCCACTGCTCGTCGAACGGCGCCCGCAGCACCCGGACCGGCTCCGGGCACGGCCCCGAGGCGCGCGCCAGCCGCTCGGTGCCCCCGGCACCGCCCGGCAGCCGCCCGACCGCCGAATGCGGCGTGCGCGAGCGGGTCGGCTCGAACAGGGCCGCGCGGTCGGGCCCCTCGGCCTTCACCAGGGCCTCCCAGCGGGCCTTCAGGGACCTCGCGTCGGGAGCCGCCGGCCACCCCCGGCCGAGCCGCGGCGGTGCGACGGACCACGGCATGAGGTCCGCCAGCGGCGGGGCGTCGTCGTGCGTCACGCCGGGCATCGTACGACGGGGCGCCGCACCCTCACGTGGCATCCAGGGTGACCGTGAAGGAGAAGCGGTCGCCGCGGTAGTGGATGACGGCCACGTCGAGGACCCGGCCGTCGGTGTCGTAGGTGATGCCCGTGTAGTGCAGGATCGGGCTGAGCAGCGGGACTTCGAGCAGCCGCGCCGTCTCCGGGTCCGCGAGCCGCGCCTCGACGGTGTCCGTGATCCGGCTGATGTCCATGCCCACCACGTCCCGCAGCACCTTCGTCATCGGCCACCGGACGAGGTCGTCCAGGTCGATGCGCGCGGCCAGTTCGGGACGGATGTAGTTGCGGGCGTGGTTGGTCGGCTCGCCCGTCTTCTCGTCGCAGCGCAGCCGGTGGTACAGCGCCACCTCCGGCACCCGGGGGAAGTACTCGGCGAGTTCGGACGGCACCGGCGCGGTGCCGTGATCCAGCAGCTCGGCCTTCATCCCGGACTGCTGGGCCACGATCGCGTCCACCGAGCCGAGCAGCCGCACCGGGGAGCCCCGGCGGGCGTGCGGCTCGATGAACGTGCCCCGCCGGCGGTGGCGGGTGATCAGCCCCTCGTCCTCCAGTTCCTTCAGCGCCTGCCGCATGGTCAGCACGCTCACCCCGTAGTGCCCGGCCAGCTGCTCCTCGGTGGGCAGGCGCAGCGGGTCCCGGGGCGAGCGGCCGAGTATCGAGGCGCGCAGCGACTGCGACACCTGGTACCAGAGCGGCAGCTTGCGGTTCAGGACGATGGAGTCCGGGGCGAAGGAGGTCACGGGCCATCCGTACCGGTAGGGGAAACCTCAGTGCAAGGGGCGGAAGTGCCGCTCCAGGCCCTGCCAGACGTCGTCGTAGCGGGGCTGGAGGTGCTCGGCGCGGGCCGCGTGAGGGGTGAGGGTCACCGGCCACCGGGTCTCGAACATGAACGCCAGCCCGTCGTCGATCCGCTGCGGCTTCAGCTCGGCGGCGCTCGCCCGGTCGAAGGTCTCCCGGTCCGGGCCGTGCGCCGACATCATGTTGTGCAGCGAACCGCCGCCCGGTACGAAGCCTTCCGCCTTGGCGTCGTAGGCGCCCTCGATCAGGCCCATGTACTCGCTCATCACGTTCCGGTGGAAGTACGGCGGCCGGAAGGTGTCCTCGCCCACCAGCCAGCGCGGCGCGAACACCACGAAGTCCACGCCCGCCAGGCCCGGCGTGTCCGACGGAGAGGTGAGCACGGTGAAGATCGACGGGTCCGGGTGGTCGTAGGAGATGGTGCCGATGACGTTGAAACGGCGCAGGTCGTAGACGTAGGGCACGTGGTTGCCGTGCCAGGCGACCACGTCCAGCGGGGAGTGGTCGTACTCGGCGGTCCAGAGGTTGCCGCAGAACTTGTTGACCACCTCCACCGGGCCCGCCGTGCTCTCGTCGTCCTCGTAGGCGGCGACCGGCGCCCGGAAGTCCCGGGCGTTGGCCAGGCCGTTGGCGCCGATCGGGCCGAGGTCGGGGAGCTGGAACGGCGCGCCGTAGTTCTCGCAGACGTAGCCGCGGGCGTCCGCGTCCAGCAGCTGGACGCGGAAGCGGACCCCGCGCGGGATCAGCGCCACGTCCCCCGGCTCGGCGTGCAGCAGCCCGAACTCGGTGCGCAGCAGCAGGCCGCCGCGCTCCGGGACGATCAGCAGCTCGCCGTCCGCGTCGCTGAAGACGCGCTCCATGGAGGCGGTCGCGTGGTAGAGGTGCACGGCCATGCCGGTGCGCTGGGTCGCGTCGCCGTTGCCGCCGATCGTCCACAGTCCCTCGACGAAGTCCGTGGCGGGCCCGGGCGTCGGCAGCGGGTTCCACCGCAGGCGGTTCGGGTCCGGCACGGCCTGGTTGAAGGGCGCCGTGCGGATCGTGCCGTTGCCCGCGCGGGTGAACGCCGGGTGCGCGGCCGAGGGCCGGATCCGGTACAGCCACGAACGCCGGTTGTGCGCCCTCGGCTCCGTGAACGCCGTGCCGCTCAGCTGCTCCGCGTACAGGCCCAGCGGTGCCCGCTGCGGCGAGTTCCGGCCCTCGGGCAGTGCGCCCGCCACGGCCTCCGAGCTGTGCTCGTTGCCGAAACCGGACAGATAGGCCAGCCCCTCGGCGGTCTTCCGCGCGTCCCCGCTCATCGCTCGCTCCCTCGCAACCCGAATCCTCGCAACCTGATTCCTATGGCACACCGTAGGATTGCGGTTTCCCCAGCGCAAGAGGGCACTCCCGCAAGAGGGCACTCGCGTGGGGCCGCAGGAGAGGACTTCCCCGCTTCCCTCCTTCCTGGCCGTCCGTCGCGAGGATGACCGGAACCACACCCCTGGGGGATCCGGACTGTCGGACCCGTGTTCTAGTCTCACGTCATGTCGTGGACGCGGGGAGTGCTTGCCGTGCTCGCGGTCTGTGTCCTGCTGTTGACGGGATCGGCGGGCTGCGGCTCCGGTGACGTGGATGAGCCGGCCGGAGAATCGGTCGCGCCGGTGGGCAAGCTGCTCGACGCCACCGACGAGCAGGGCCGGCGCTATCGCGAGGTGGACGCCGAGCACGCGCCCGAGGTCGGGATCGAGGTGCAGCCCGAGGCCGACGACACCTGGGACGTCCGCCTGACCGTCCGCGACTTCAGGTTCTCGCCGGACGGCACGGAGGAGCAGGCGGTGGCCGGCCGCGGCGTGGCCCACCTCTTCCTCGACGGCGACCACCTCACCCGTCTGCGCGGCCCCCGCTACCGCCTCGCCCCCGACCTGGTGTCACGCGGCACCCACCAGCTCACGGTCCGCCTGTACGCCGACGACGGCACCGTCTGGGCCGTCGACGGCGAGCCCGTCGAGAGCACGGCGGACATCACGGCGTCGGACGCCGAGCCGACCGGGGCGACCGAGCCGGAGGAGATCGAGGGCCGGACGGTCACCGAACCGGCGGCGGAGCGGTGACGGCGGCCGCCGTCCGCCCCCGGCGCCCTCAGGGGCGGGATCCGCGAGGCGCACCCCGCCGTACCGGAGGCGGCGGTTCACCCGACCGGCCCCGCAGGGCATCATGAGGACCGTGTCCCACGCGACCCCGCTCCGCCGTGCCCCCGTGCAGCGCCGCAGCGCCGAACGGCTCACCCGGATCCTCGACGCCTGCGCCGACCTCCTCGACGAGGTCGGGTACGACGCCCTGAGCACCCGGGCCGTGGCGCTGCGCGCGGACGTTCCCATCGGGTCGGTCTACCGCTTCTTCGGCAACAAGCGGCAGATGGCCGACGCCCTGGCCCAGCGCAACCTGGAACGCTACGTGGAACGCGTGACCGAACGGCTGACGGAGACGGACTCGGGGCCGGACGGCGGCGGCTGGCGTGCCGCGCTGGACGCCGTGCTCGACGAATACCTCGCGATGAAGCGGACCGCGCCCGGCTTCTCCCTGATCGACTTCGGCAACCAGATCCCGGTCGGCGACCGCCACGCCGTCCCCAACCACCGCGTCGCCGAGCGGCTCACCGAGCTGCTCTCCGGCTACCTGGGCCGCCGCCCCGACGACGACATGCGCCGTGTCTTCCTCGTCGCCGTGGAGACCGCCGACACCCTCGTGCAGCTCGCCTTCCGGGTCGCACCCCACGGGGACGAGAAGATCATCGAGGAGGCCCGGGAGCTGCTGCGGGCCTATCTGGGACGCGTACTCGACTGACGGGACGGGAACGGGGCGGGACGGGACGACCGGTGACGTCCAGACGTCCGGCCGACCCCTCCCCAACATGCGTACCGGTCGGTATGCTCACTCGGGACGAGCGCCACCGCCGCGTCCCGGGAGGACCCGTGCCCCGCACCGCCCTGCGCATCTGCCCCCTCTGCGAGGCCACCTGCGGCCTGGCCCTCACCGTCGACGGCAGCACGGTCACGGCTGCCCGGGGCGACCGCGACGACGTCTTCAGCCGCGGCTTCGTCTGCCCCAAGGGCGCCGCCTTCGGGGCCGTCGACTCCGACCCCGACCGGCTGCGCACGCCCCTGGTGCGCAAGGACGGCGTCCTGCGCGAGGCCGGCTGGGAGGAGGCGTTCGACGCGGTAGCCGCCGGTGTCCGGCCGGTCGTCGAGCGGTACGGGCCGCACGCCGTCGGCGTCGTCCTCGGCAACCCCAACGTCCACACCATGGCCGGCGCCCTCTACCCGAACGTCCTGCTCGGCGCCCTCGGCACCCGCAGCGTCTTCACCGCGTCCACCCTCGACCAGATGCCCAAGCACGTCTCCAGCGGCCTGCTCTTCGGCGACGCCAACGCCATCCCGGTGCCCGACCTCGACCGCACCGACCACCTGCTGCTCATCGGCGCCAACCCGCTGGAGTCCAACGGCAGTCTGTGCACCGCACCCGACTTCCCCGGCCGCCTCAAGGCCCTCAAGGCCCGCGGCGGCACCCTCACCGTCGTCGACCCGCGCCGCACCCGCACCGCGAAGCTCGCCGACCGGCACGTGGCGATCCGCCCCGGCACCGACGCGCTGCTGCTCGCGGCGATGGTCCACGTGCTGTACGAGGAGGACCTGGCCGACCTCGGCGCCCTCGTCCCGCACGTCGAGGGGACCGACGACGTCCGGGACGCCGTACGCGACTTCACCCCCGAGTCCGTCGCCGCCGCCTGCGACGTGGACGCCGACGTGACGCGCGCCCTCGCCCGCGCACTCGCCGCCGCCCCCACCGCCGCCGTCTACGGCCGCATCGGCAGCTGCACCGTCCCGCACGGCACCCTCGCCAGCTGGCTCGTGGACGTCCTCAACATCCTCACCGGCAACCTCGACCGGCCCGGCGGCGCCCTCTTCCCGCAGGCCGCCACCGACCGGACCCCGCGCCCCGCCGGACCCGGCCGCGGGTTCGCCCTGGGCCGCTGGCACTCCCGGGTGAGCGGACACCCCGAGGCGAAGGGCGAACTGCCGCTGTCCGCCCTCGCCGAGGAGATCGACACCGCGACCGACGCGGGCGAACCTGTCCGCGCGCTGCTCGCCGTCGCCGCCAACCCGGTCCTGTCCGCGCCCGACGGCGACCGGCTCGACAAGGCACTGGGCTCCCTCGACTTCATGGTGAGCGTCGACCCGTACCTCAACGAGACCTCCCGCCACGCCCACGTCGTCCTGCCGCCGCCCCCGCCGTCCCAGAGCCCGCACCACGACTTCGCCTTCAACACCCTCGCCGTGCGCAACCAGGTCCGCTACACCCGCCCCGCGGTCCCGCTGGAGCCCGGCAGGACGGCCGAGACGGAGATCCTCGCCCGGCTCACCCTCGCCGTCACCGGCATGCACGGCGCCGACCCCGCCGCCGTCGACGCCATGGTGATCGAGCAGACCCTCGCCAAGGCCGTGCGCGAGCCGCACTCACCCGTGCACGGCCGCGACCCCGGCGAACTCACCGCCCTGCTCACCGGCGAGAACGGCCCCGAACGCCGCCTCGACCTGATGCTGCGCCTCGGCCCCTACGGCGACGGCTTCGGCGCCCGGCCGGACGGGCTGACCCTCGCACGCCTCCTCGCCCACCCGCACGGCATCGACCTCGGCCCGCTGCGCCCGCGCCTGCCGCAGCCGCTGAAGACCCGCAGCGGCAAGGTGGAGCTGCTCCCGGAACCGATCGCCGCCGACCTGCCGCGCCTGCGCCAGGCCCTCGCCGAAGCCGGCCGGCCCGCCGGGCTCGTCCTCGTCGGCCGCCGCCACCTGCGCTCCAACAACAGCTGGATGCACAACATCCCGGTCCTCACCGGCGGTTCCAACCGCTGCACCCTGCACCTGCACCCCGAGGACGCCGCACGGCTGGGCGTGCGCGACGCGCAGCCCGTGCGCGTGAAGGGGCCCGGGGGAGCGGTGACCGCCCCCGCCGAGGTCACCGACACCGTCCGCCCCGGCGTGGTCAGCCTTCCGCACGGCTGGGGCCACGACCGGCCCGGCACCCGCCAGACCCACGCCGCCGGCGATCCCGGAGTCAACGTCAACCAGCTCCTCGACGGCAGCATGCTCGACCCGCTCTCGGGCAACGCCGTCCTCAACGGCGTACCCGTAACGCTCACACCGCTGACCGACGCAAAGCTGTGACCTGGAGTTTCGCGCTTATTGCTCGCATGTCAACGTCTTGTTAACGCTCCATGGCGCCACCTAACGTCGCTCGCGACCGCCTGCCCCGGTGGGATGTTCAAGGGCGAACGTTAGGTACTCACTCATGCTGACCATCCTCGGCTTCGCCATGATCGCGACCTTCCTGGTCCTGATCATGATGAAGAAGATGTCGCCGATCGCGGCGCTCGTGCTGATCCCCGCATTGTTCTGCGTGATCGTCGGCAAGGGCGCCCATCTCGGCGACTACGTCATCGACGGCGTGTCCAGCCTCGCCCCCACCGCGGCGATGCTCATGTTCGCGATCGTCTACTTCGGGGTGATGATCGACGTCGGGCTCTTCGACCCGATCGTCCGGGCCATCCTGAAGTTCTGCAAGGCCGACCCGATGCGCATCGTCGTCGGCACGGCGCTGCTCGCCGCGATCGTCTCGCTGGACGGCGACGGCTCCACCACCTTCATGATCACGGTCTCGGCGATGTACCCGCTGTACAAGCGGCTCAAGATGAGCCTGGTCGTGATGACCGGCGTCGCCGCGATGGCCAACGGTGTGATGAACACGCTGCCCTGGGGCGGCCCCACCGCCCGCGCCGCCACCGCGCTGAAGGTCGACGCCACCGACATCTTCGTCCCCATGATCCCGGCCCTGGCCGTCGGCCTCGTCGCGGTCGTCGTCCTGGCGTACGTGCTCGGTCTGCGTGAGCGCAGGCGGGTGGGCACGCTGTCGCTGGACGGGGCGCAGGTGCGGGAGCCCGAGCCGGAGAGCGAGACGGTGCTGGTCGGTGCGGGTGCGGGTGCGGGTGCGGCCTCCGGGGTGTCCGGTGCGCGTTCCGGTGCCGGTGCCGGTGCCGGTGCTGGCGCCGGTGTTGGTGGGGCTCGCGGTGTCGTGGGCGGCTCCGGCGAGGCGGGCGACCTGGATGCCGAGTCCGGTCGTGACGGGACCGGTGACGGGGCCGACGACGACTTCAAGGGCCTCGACCCGAACCGGCCCACCCTGCGGCCCAAGCTGTACTGGTTCAACGCGCTGCTCACGGTCGCGCTGCTCACCGCCATGATCATGGAGCTGCTGCCGATCCCGGTGCTCTTCCTGATCGGCGCCGCGCTCGCCCTCACCGTCAACTTCCCGCACATCCCCGACCAGAAGGCCCGCATCGCGGCCCACGCCGACAACGTCCTCAACGTCTCCGGCATGGTCTTCGCCGCCGCCGTCTTCACCGGTGTCCTCACCGGCACCGGCATGGTCGACCACATGGCCAACTGGCTCGTGGACACCATCCCCGACGGCATGGGCCCGCAGATGGGCCTGGTCACCGGACTGCTGAGCCTGCCGCTGACCTACTTCATGTCGAACGACGGCTTCTACTTCGGCGTCCTGCCGGTGCTCGCCGAGGCGGGCCAGGCGCACGGCGTGTCGACGCTGGAGATCGCCCGCGCCTCGATCGTCGGCCAGCCGCTGCACATGTCCAGCCCGCTCGTCCCGGCCGTGTACGTCCTGGTCGGCATGGCCAAGGTCGAGTTCGGCGACCACACGCGGTTCGTGGTGAAGTGGGCCGTCCTGACGAGCCTGGTGATCCTCGCGGCGGGCATCCTGTTCGGCATCATCTGACCGACGGGAACAACCGACGGAGAACAACCGACGGAGAGCGTCGGATCATCGGAAGGGAACACGATCATGGTGCCCGGTGGGAACCGCGGCTGGCTGCTCCGCCTCGTCATCGCCTTCGGCTTCGCACAGGCCGCGGTGTCGATGGCCCGGCCCGCCGTCTCCTACCGGGCCCTCGCGCTGGGCGCCGACGAACGGGCCGTCGGTGTCATCGCCGGTGTGTACGCGCTGCTGCCGCTGTTCGCCGCCGTTCCGCTGGGCCGCCGCACCGACCACGGCCGCTGTGCGCCGCTACTGCCCGTCGGGGTGGTGCTCATCGCCGGGGGCTGCGCGCTGAGCGGCGTCGCCGGGTCCCTGTGGGCGATGGCCCTGTGGAGCGGTGTGATGGGCCTCGGGCACCTCTGCTTCGTGATCGGCGCCCAGTCCCTGGTCGCCCGCCAGTCCGCGCCGCACGAACAGGACCGCAACTTCGGCCACTTCACCATCGGCGCCTCGCTCGGCCAGCTGATCGGCCCCATCGCCGCGGGCGCGTTGATCGGCGGCCCCGACATGGCCGGCAGCAGCGCGCTCGCCCTGGTGGTGGCGGGCGCGGGAGCGGCGGTCGCCTTCACGTCCCTGTGGCGCATAGAGCACCCGGGGGCCGCCAAGTCCCGTACGCGGCAGGGTGCGCGTGTCCCGGTGGGCGGCATCCTGCGGGCCCGGGGCGTGCCCGCGGGCATCCTGATCAGTCTCTCGGTGCTGTCCGCGACCGACATCCTCACCGCCTACCTGCCGGTGGTCGGCGAACACCGGGGGATCTCCCCGGCCGTGATCGGCGTACTGCTCAGCCTGCGGGCCGCCGCCACGATCGCCTGCCGCCTCGTGCTGACGCCCCTGCTGCGGCTGCTCGGCCGCACGGTGCTGCTCACCGTCACCTGTCTGCTGGCCGCCCTGCTGTGCGCCGGCGTCGCGCTGCCGGTGCCGGTGTGGGCGCTCGCCGCGATGCTGGTCGTCCTCGGCTTCTGCCTGGGCGTCGGGCAGCCCCTGTCCATGACGACGGTCGTGCAGGCGGCCCCCGACGAGGCGCGCTCCACGGCCCTCGCGCTGCGCCTGACCGGCAACCGGCTCGGCCAGGTCGCCGCACCCGCCGCCGCGGGTTTGATCGCGGGCGTCGCGGGCGTGGCCGCGCCGTTCGTGATGCTGGGTGCCCTGCTGCTGCTCTCCTCGGGCGTCGCCCTGCGGGCCCCCTCGGCGGACCTGGCCGACCGGCGGCGTCCGGCGGTCGGGCAGGATGTCCCGGACCGGGCCGGCGGACGCCGGCCGTGCCGGGAACCGAAGGGATGAGCATGATCCTCATCGTCCTGTCCGCCGTCCTGCTCCTCGTCGTCGGCGGCTGCGCCTGCGTCGTGTGGGCGGCCCGCGGCGGCCCGCCCTGGACGCGCGCGGTAGCGACGGCGACCCTGGCGGCGGGCGAGCTGGTCCGATCCTCCCGCCGCTCGGGCGGCCGCCGCGGCGGCGGCGACTCGGACGGCTCGTCGGACGGCTGACCCGGTGGCTGGAACGGCCGTTGGTCCGGCGGCTGGTCCGGCGGCTGATCCGGTGGCTGCCACGACTATCGATCGGGCCGCCGACACGGCCGTCGATCGGGCGGCCGACACGGTGGCCGGTCCCGGCATGATCGCGTCGTGAGACGCCCCGCCCCCTGAATCCGGCCGTCCGCTTTCTCACCAGATGGACGGTCGCGCCGAGATGTCGTCCGGTGTCTTCCCCCGGCCGGGCACGGTCCGTTAACTTCCGTGACTCATACGCCCCGTACGACCCGCACGAGGGCGACCGACCGCGGAGCACCAGCGCTCAGTGAGCCCCGGGGGCACCTCCATGACACGCGCCATCTCCCTGCACGACGTGAGCAAGACCTACGCGCGAGGCGTCCGCGTGGTGGACCGGCTGTCGCTGGACATCGCGCCGGGCGAGTTCCTCGTCCTTCTGGGTCCCTCCGGCTGCGGCAAGTCGACCGTGCTGCGCATGATCGCCGGGCTGGAGGAGATCACCGACGGGGAGCTGATGCTGGACGGCGCCTACGCCAACGACCTGCTCCCGGCCGAGCGGCGCATGGCCATGGTCTTCCAGAACTTCGCCCTGTACCCCAACATGACCACCCGCGGGAACATCGGCTTCCCGCTGCGCGTCGAGGACCCGCAGACCGACCACACCCCCCGCGTGGACGCCACCGCCCGGATGCTGGGCATCGAGGACCTGCTCGACCGCTTTCCCGCCCAGCTCTCCGGCGGCGAACGCCAGCGGGTCGCCATGGGCCGGGCCATCTCCCGCCACCCCAGCGCCTTCCTGATGGACGAGCCGCTGTCCAACCTCGACGCCAAACTCCGCAACCACCTGCGCGCCGAGATCACCCGGCTGACCCGGGAGCTGGGCGTCACCACGATCTACGTCACCCACGACCAGTCCGAGGCCATGTCCCTCGGCGACCGCGTCGCCGTGCTGCGCGGCGGGATCCTGCAGCAGGTGGACACCCCGCGCGCCGTCTACGCCCTGCCCCGCAACGTCTTCGTCGCCGCCTTCATCGGCACCCCGCGCATCAACCTGCTGCGCGGCCTCGTCCGCGCCCCGCTGGACGGGGCGATGACCATCAGCCTCGGCAAGCAGTTCCTGCGCCTGCCCGAACCGCTCTCCCTGGACCACCAGTTGCTCCGCGTCCAGCAGGGCCGCGAGGTGATCGTGGGCCTGCGCTCGGAGGCCGTACGGATCGCCAAGCCCTCGTCCGCCCGCCCCGGCGAGGTGCTGCTCACCGGGCTCGTGGAGCACGTCGAGTTCCAGGGGCACGAGGTGCTCGTGCACTTCAACACCGGTTCACGGCCGGCCGTCGTGCCCGACCTGGAGGCCCCGCGCGTGGCGACCCGCCCGGACAGGCGCCGCCGCCGCGACGGCACGGTCCTGGAGCGGCTGAGGGAGCGGGCGGGTGCGCTGCGCGCCGGTCCGGTGGTCGTCATGGACGAACCGCAGGAGCCCGAGCCCGCCGTCACCACCCCCGACGGCCGCCTCCCCGGCGACCTGATCGTCCGGACCACCCCCGACATCGACCTCCGCCACGGCATGCAGGTGCCCCTGCTCGTCGACCTCGCCCACCTGTTCGTCTTCGACCAGCACGGCGACCGCATCTGCCCGGCTCCGGCGCATCTGCCCGAGCTGGAGGAGTGATCCCGCACAGATTCCGCACTGCGGGAGGGTGAGCCGCGCCACCATCGGGGGAGCCCCTGGTGCCGTAAAACTATCGGCGCTAGTTTGGGGTTGACGACGAGGCCCGCCCGGAAGGAACGCGATGAAGGCACACGACGGCATGTACATCGACGGAGCCTGGCGCCCCGCCGACGGCCGGGACACGATCGACGTCGTGAACCCGGCCGACGAGCAGGTGATCGGCCGCGTCCCCGCGGGCAACGCCCTGGACGTCGACACCGCCGTACGGGCCGCCCGCGCCGCGCTGCCCGGCTGGGCCGCCACCCCGCCCGCCGAACGCGCCGCACGCCTGGCCGCCCTGCGGGACGTACTGGTGGAGCGCAAGGACGAGATCGCCGAGACGGTCACCGCCGAACTGGGCTCCCCGCCGAAGCTCTCGCAGGCCGTGCACGCCGCCGTCCCCGTCGCGGTCGCCGGGTCCTACGCCGAGCTGGCGGCGACGTACGCCTTCGAGGAGAAGGCCGGCACGTCCGTCGTGCACCACGAGCCGGTCGGCGTGGTCGGTGCCATCACCCCCTGGAACTACCCGCTCCACCAGATCGTCGCCAAGGTCGCCCCGGCGCTCGCGGCCGGCTGCACGATCGTGCTCAAGCCCGCCGAGGACACCCCGCTCACCGCCCAGCTCTTCGCCGAGGCGGTGCACGAGGCGGGCGTCCCGGCCGGCGTCTTCAACCTGGTCACCGGCCTCGGCCCGGTCGCCGGACAGGCCCTCGCCGAGCACCCGGGTGTCGACCTGGTCTCCTTCACCGGCTCCACCGCCGTCGGCCGCCGCATCGGCGCCACCGCGGGCGCCGCCGTCAAGCGGGTCGCCCTCGAACTCGGCGGCAAGTCCGCCAACGTGATCCTTCCGAGCGCCGACCTCGCCAAGGCGGTCAACGTCGGCGTCGCCAACGTCATGTCCAACTCCGGCCAGACGTGCAGCGCCTGGACCCGCATGCTGGTCCACCGCGACCAGTACGACGAGGCCGTGTCGCTCGCCGCCGAGGCCGCCGCGAAGTACGGCGACCGGATCGGCCCCGTCGTCAACGCCAAGCAGCAGGAGCGGGTGCGCGGCTACATCGAGAAGGGCGTCGCCGAGGGCGCGCGCCTGGTCGCGGGTGGCCCCGAAGCCCCGCGCGAGCAGGGGTACTTCGTCAGCCCGACGGTCTTCGCCGACGTCACCGAGGAGATGACCATCGCCCAGGAGGAGATCTTCGGGCCGGTCCTGTCCATCCTCCGCTACGAGGACGAGGACGACGCCCTGCGCATCGCCAACGGCACGGTCTACGGCCTCGCCGGCGCCGTCTGGGCCGGGGACGAGGCCGAGGCGGTCGCCTTCGCCCGCCGGATGGACACCGGGCAGGTCGACATCAACGGCGGCCGGTTCAACCCGCTGGCGCCCTTCGGCGGCTACAAGCAGTCGGGCGTGGGCCGCGAACTGGGCGCCCACGGGCTCGCCGAGTACCTCCAGACCAAGTCCCTCCAGTACTAGCCCGGGAGTCGTCCACGTCATGGCCGTCCGTACCGCAGTCCGTGCCGCCGTCGTCCCCGCCGTAGGCGCCCCCCTGGAGGTCGCCGGGATCGAGCTGCCCGAGCCCGGCCCGGGGCAGGTCCGGGTGAGGCTCGCCGCCGCCGGGGTCTGCCACTCCGACCTGTCCCTGTCCAACGGCACCATGCGCGTGCCGCTGCCCGCCGTCCTCGGCCACGAGGGCGCCGGCACCGTCGTCGCCGTCGGCGAGGACGTCACCCACGTCGCACCCGGCGACGCGGTCGTCCTCAACTGGGCCCCGTCCTGCGGGGCCTGCCACGCCTGCTCGCTCGGCGAGGTCTGGCTGTGCGCGAACGCCCTGGCCGGCGCGGCGAACCTGCACGCCCGCCGCGCCGACGACGGCACCGACCTGCACCCCGGCCTGAACGTCGCCGCGTTCGCCGAGGAGACGGTCGTGTCCGCGTCCTGCCTCCTGCCCGCCCCCGAGGGCATCCCCCTCACCGAGGCGGCGCTCCTCGGCTGCGCCGTCCTCACCGGCTACGGCGCCGTCCACCACTCGGCGAAGGTCCGCGAGGGCGAAACGGTCGCGGTCTTCGGCGCCGGGGGAGTGGGCCTCGCCACCCTCCAGGCGGCCCGGATCGCGGGCGCGTCGAGGATCGTCGCGGTCGACGTGTCCCCCGAGAAGGAGGAACTGGCCCGCGCTGCGGGCGCCACCGACTACCTCCTCGCCTCCGACACCACCGCCCGCGAGATCCGCGCCCTCACCGGCAAGCAGGGCGTCGACGTCGCCGTGGAGTGCGTCGGCCGCGCGGCCACCATCCGCACCGCCTGGGAATCCACCCGGCGCGGCGGCCGCACCACGGTCGTCGGTATCGGCGGCAAGGACCAGCAGGTCACCTTCAACGCCCTGGAGATCTTCCACTGGGGCCGCACCCTGTCCGGCTGCGTCTACGGCAACGCCGACCCCGCCCGCGACCTCCCGGTCCTCGCCGAACACGCCCGCGCCGGCCGCCTCGACCTCGGCGCCCTGGTCACGGAACGCATCGCCCTGGACGGCATCCCGGCCGCCTTCGAGAACATGCTCGCGGGCAAGGGCGGGCGGGCGCTGGTGGTGTTCTAGCCCTGCCGGTGCCGCGGGGCGGGACTAGACCCGCCCCGCGTCCTCCTGCCGGGGCTCCGCCGGAGGCTCGGCCTTCTCCGGGGTCGCCGCCGGAGCCGTCGCCGCGCGCCGCCGGGACCGCGACACCGCCACGCCCGCCAGACACAGGGCGCCGCCCGCCAGCGTGAGCAGCCCCGGCACCTCGCCCAGCGCCAGCCAGGACATGAGCACGACCAGCGCGGGCACGGCGTACGTGGTCGCGCCCATGCGGCCGGCGGTCGTACGGGCCAGCGCGTACGCCCACGTCGTGAAGGCCAGCGCGGTCGGGAACACGCCCAGGTAGACCATGTTGAGCGTCGCGGAGGCCGGTGCCTCGGCCGCCTCCCGCACCAGCTGACCCGTGAACGGCAGGCAGAGCACCGCCCCGACCAGGCAGCCGAACGTCGTCACCTGAAGCGCGCTCGCGTGCGCCAGCGCGGGCTTCTGCGCGACCACCCCGCCCGCGTACGCCACCGCGGCCAGCAGGCACAGCACCACCCCGAACAGCGAGGAACCGCCCTCGCCGGACATCGACAGGCCCACCGTCACCGCACCGGCGAACGACACCGCCATCCCCGCCAGCAGCCGCGGCGGCAGCGCGTCGCCCAGCAGCCGGGCACCCAGCAGCGCGATGAGGATCGGGCCGACGTTCACCACCAGGGCGGCCGTACCGGCGTCCACCTGCTGCTCGCCCCAGTTCAGCACGACCATGTAGAAGCCGAACCACAGCAGCCCCGATATCGCGATCCCGCGCCACGCCGGACGCGGCGGCAGCCCCTCCCGGCGCAGGAGGCAGATCACCCCGAGCGCCAGCACGCCCGACAGCAGCCGGCCGAGCGCCAGCGCGCCCGGCGAGTACGCCTCGCCCGCGCTGCGGATGGAGACGAAGGCGGAGGCCCACAGCACGACGGTGACGGTGGCCGCACCGGCGGCGAACATTTCCGGACGGCGGGACGGGGTGGTACGCATCATGCTCCCGAGGCTAGGAGGGGAAGGAAGGAACGACCGGCGGATTTCGGACGGGGAGCCGGTGCCGGGCCGGGCGCTCAGCGCAGCGCCGCCGCCCCGATGCCCAGCAGTCGGGACAGCGCCCGCTCACCCGCGGACGTCACCTTCACCGCCCGCCCGGACCCGATGCGCACGCACCAGCCGGCGTCCAGGGCGTGCCGGCACAGTGCCGCGCCCGCCACGCCCGCGAGGTGCGGACGGCGTTCCGTCCAGTCCAGGCACGCCCGGGCCAGCGGCCGGCGACCGGTGGGGCGCAGCGGAATCCCGGTGGCGTCGAACCAGCCGAGGCCCGCGTCCGTGAGCGCGAACCCGGTGTCCTGGCGCAGCAGTCCGCGCCCGGTCAGCGCGTCGGTCACCGCGATGCCGAGCCGCCCGGCGAGATGGTCGTAGCAGGTGCGTCCCCGAGCCATCGCGGACCCGGCGCTCGACGCCCGCAGGGTGCGGGGACGCCGGGCGGCGGCCTCGGGCGCCACCTGCGCCGCCAGGTCCTCCACGAGCTGCGCGACCCGGTCGTCGGCCAGCCGCACGTACCGGTGGCGTCCCTGCCGCTCCTCGGCGAGCAGCCCGCCCGCGACGAGCTTGCCCAGGTGCTCGCTGAGCGTCGACGCGGCGACCCCGGCGTGCCGGGCCAGCTCGCCGGCGGTCCACGCCCGCCCGTCCAGCAGGGCCAGCAGACAGGCGGCCCGCGTCTCGTCGGCGATCAGCCCGGCCAGCCGGGCGAGGCCGGGGGCCCCGGCGTCCTTCTCGGTCATGCGTCCAGAATGGGCCACGCACGGTTCGGCGGGCGCCGAAGTGTGGCCGGAACCCCTCAGACGCCCTGCGCGACCTGCGCGTACTGCTGCGACAGCCCGTCCAGCAGTGCCGTCAGACCGGTCTCGAAGGCCCGCTCGTCGATCTTCTCCTGCTGCTCGGCCAGCAGGTGGGCCTGCTGGAGGTGCGGGTAGTCGGCGGGGTCGTAGGCGCCGGCGTCGGTCACGAAGCCGCCGGCGAAGGAGCCGAGCGCCGAGCCCATGATGAAGTACCGCATCAGCGCGCCGATGGACGTGGCCTGCGCCGGGGGCCAGCCCGCCCGGACCATCGCGCCGTAGACGGCGTCCGCGAGGTGCAGCGCGGCCGGGCGGCGGCCGGGCCCGTGGGCCAGCACCGGGACGATGTTGGGATGGTCGCGCAGCGCCGTCCGGTAGGAGACGGCCCAGTCGTGCAGCGCGGTCCGCCACTCCCGCCCGTCCTCGAACATCGACAGGTCGACCTGCGCGCTCACCGAGTCGGCGACGGCCTCGAGGATCTCGTCCTTGGTGCGGAAGTGGTTGTAGAGCGAGGGCCCGCTGACCCCCAGTTCCGCGGCCAGCCGGCGCGTGGAGACGGCCGCGAGGCCCTCCGCGTCCACCAGCGCGCGGGCCGTCTCGACGATCCGGTCGGTGCTCAGCAGGGGCTTGCGCGGTCGGGCCATGGCGCACATAGTAGGGCTGCGGATGTAAACTAGCAGTGCTAATTTAAATGTACGGCTTTCAATGTACTGCTTGTACTTCTTGTACTGTTTGTGCCGCTTGTACCGTTTCCAAGATCTCTTTCCTGTGGGGTGACTCGGCATGAACCTGGAGCTCGGCGAGGAGCAGACCGCCGTACGGCAGCTCGCGCGGGACTTCGTGTCCCGTGAGATCGCCCCGCACGTCGTCGCGTGGGACCGTGCCGAGGAGGTGGACCGGGGCATCGTGAAGAAGCTCGGCGAGGTCGGGTTCCTCGGGCTCACGATCGACGAGGAGTACGGCGGATCGGGCGGCGACCACCTCGCGTACTGCCTGGTCACGGAGGAGCTGGGGCGCGGCGACAGCTCCGTGCGCGGGATCGTCTCCGTCTCTCTCGGCCTGGTCGCCAAGACCGTCGCCGCCTGGGGGAGCGAGGAGCAGAAGCGGCGCTGGCTGCCCGGTCTGACCTCCGGCGAGTACGTCGGCTGCTTCGGCCTCACCGAGCCCGGCACGGGGTCGGACGCGGGCAACCTCGCCACCCGCGCGGTGCGCGACGGCGACGACTACGTCGTCAACGGCACCAAGATGTTCATCACCAACGGCACCTGGGCCGACGTCGTCCTGCTCTTCGCCCGCTCCACCGACGCCCCCGGGCACAAGGGTGTCTCCGCCTTCCTCGTGCCCACCGACACGCCCGGCCTGACCCGCCGCACCATTCACGGCAAGCTCGGGCTGCGCGGCCAGGCCACCGCCGAACTGGTCCTGGAGGACGTCCGCGTCCCCGCCTCGGCGATGCTGGCCCCCGAGGGCAAGGGCTTCTCGGTCGCCATGTCGGCCCTCGCCAAGGGGCGGATGTCGGTCGCGGCCGGCTGCGTCGGCATAGCCCAGGCCGCGCTGGACGCGGCCGTGAAGTACGCGGGGGAGCGCGAGCAGTTCGGCAGGACCATCGCCCACCACCAGCTCGTCCAGGAGCTGATCAGCGACATCGCCCTCGACGTGGACGCCGCCCGGCTGCTGACCTGGCGGGTCGCCGACCTGATCGACCGCGGGCAGCCCTTCACCGTCGAGTCCTCCAAGGCCAAGCTCTTCGCCTCGGAGGCCGCCGTGCGCGCCGCCAACAACGCCCTCCAGGTCTTCGGCGGCTACGGCTACATCGACGAGTACCCGGCCGGCAAGCTGCTGCGCGACGCCCGTGTGATGACCCTCTACGAGGGCACCAGTCAGATCCAGAAGCTCGTCATCGGGCGGGCGCTGACCGGGGTTTCGGCGTTCTGAGTACCCGACCTGAGTATCTCGGCGGATGTGGCCGGCACCACATCCGCCGACCCTTGTCCCCATGAGTGAGACAGCGGTCAAGCAGCAGAACACGGCGGCCTTCTACGGGCAGGCCGTCGCCTCGTTCGCGGTGGCCATGGCCGCCACCGCCATCGGCATCTACCAGCTCCAGGCCGACGCCTGGGTGCGGGCCTTCCTCGCCATCGCCGTCCTGTACCTCGTCACGTCGGCCTTCACCCTGGCCAAGATCATCCGTGACCGCCAGGAGGTCGGCCAGATAGTGAGCCGGGTGGACCAGGCGCGGCTCGACAAGATCCTCGTCGAGCACGACCCCTTCCAGAAGCCGGGTGGCGCCCCTGCGGGCCAGCGACCCTAAGCGGTCGCTCACCTTCGGCGGTATGGTGGTGCTCCTGTCACCGAGAGGGGCGAACAAGCGATGAGTACGGCGGCCGAGACGACGGGCGGCGACATCGAGCCGTGGGAAGAGGTCACGCCCGACGCGGCCCGGCGGCTCCTGGTCGCCGCCGTGGAGGCGTTCGCCGAACGCGGGTACCACGCGACCACGACCCGCGACATCGCCGGCCGGGCCGGCATGAGCCCGGCCGCGCTCTACATCCACTACAAGACCAAGGAAGAGCTGCTCCACCGCATCAGCCGCATCGGTCACACCCGGGCGGTGGCCATCCTCCGCTCCGCGGCCCAGGGCGAGGGCGGTGCCACCGAACGGCTCGCCGACGCGGTGAGCTCCTTCGTCCGCTGGCACGCCGGGCGCCGCACAACCGCGCGGGTCGTGCAGTACGAGCTGGACGCGCTCGGGCCCGAGGCCCGGGAGGAGATCCTCACCCTCCGCCGGCAGTGCGACGCCGCGGTGCGCGGCATCATCGACGACGGCGTGGCGGCGGGCGAGTTCGACGTGCCGGACGTCAAGGGCACGACGCTGGCCGTGCTGTCGCTCTGCATCGACGTGGCCCGCTGGTTCAACGTGAACGGCCCCCGGACGCCCGACGAGGTCGGCGCGCTCTACGCCGACCTCGTCCTGCGGATGGTGGGGGCCGGCGGCGGCCCCGGCGGCGCCCCTCAGACGTAGTAGCGCGAGACGGACTCGGCGACGCACACCGGCTTGTCGCCGCCCTCGCGCTCCACGGTGAAGGCGACGCTCACCTGGACGCCGCCCTTGACGTCCTCGACTCCCGTGATCGTCGCCGTGGCGCGCAGGCGCGAGCCGACCGGGACGGGGGAGGGGAAACGGACCTTGTTGGTGCCGTAGTTGACACCCATCTTCACGCCCTCGACCTGGATCAGCTGCGGTCCGAAGAGGGGCAGCAGCGACAGGGTCAGATAGCCGTGCGCGATCGTGGTGCCGAACGGCCCGGCGGCCGCCTTCGCCGGGTCCACGTGGATCCACTGGTGGTCCCCGGTCGCCTCCGCGAACAGGTCGATCCGCTTCTGGTCGACCTCCACCCAGTCGGTGTACCCCAGCTGCTCGCCCACCGCCGCCTTCACGTCGTCGGCGGACGCGAAGATCCTCGGCTCTGCCATGTTCCGGCCTCCCAAGTCGCACAGTTTCACTAAGCGACTGCTTAGCATGGTGGTCCCCGCGGTCCGTGTCAACGAGCCCGCCGGGCGGGTGGCCGAGGTCGGTAGGGTTCGAGGGGTGCCGCAGATTCCAGAGAAGATCCAAGAGCTCACGGTCGGCCAGCTCGCCGCACGCAGCGGCGCCGCCGTCTCCGCCCTGCACTTCTACGAGTCCAAGGGCCTGATCCACAGCCGCCGGACCTCGGGCAACCAGCGCCGCTACAGCCGTGACGCGCTGCGCCGGGTCGCCTTCGTCCGCGCCGCCCAGCGGGTCGGCATCCCGCTGGCCACGATCCGCGAGGCGCTCGCGGAGCTGCCGGAGGGACGCACCCCCACCGAGGAGGACTGGGCCCGGCTCTCCCGGTCCTGGCGCTCCGAACTGGACGAGCGGATCAAACAGCTCAACCGGCTGCGCGACCACCTCACCGACTGCATCGGCTGCGGCTGCCTGTCCCTGGAGACCTGTGTCCTGTCCAACCCCGACGACGCCTTCGGCGAACGCCGTGCCGGCTCGCGCCTGCTCGTGGAGCGACGGGCCTCCGCCACCGGGGGCGGCCGGCGGCCGAGCCGCGCACAGGAGCCGGAGGTGCCGTGCTGCGGCGACTGACGGCGCGGTGAACCCGGCCCGGTGCCGGCACAGTGAACTCGGTCCGGTGACGGCGGGGTGCACCCGGTCCGGTGACCGCGGGGTGCACTCGGTCCGGTGCCCGCGCGGGGAACTCGGTCCGGTGCCCGCGCGGTGGACCCGGCCCGGCCGCCCGTCAGCCGTCGCCGCGTCGTGCCGAGGCCCACTCCCTCGTCCCCGCGACGACCAGTTCGGCGTTCGAGGCGGCCCGGCCGCCGTCCGGCAGGAACAGGGTGTCCTCCAGGCCGGTCCGGGTCGCCAGGCCCAGCCGGCCGGCCAGCCGCAGTACCGGCCACGCCCCGCCGTCCTCGCCGTGGAGCAGGACGGGGTGGCCGTGCGCGGCGCCGAGGGCGGTGAGCAGGGCGCGCGCCGAGTCCCGGGCGGTCGCCGGGTCGGTGTCCGTGACCTCCGCCAGGACCCGCAGCACCTTCGGCCCGAGCGGTGAGTCCAGGAAGCGGGCCGCCCCGTCCGTGCCGGACCAGATGCCCGCCTCCACCGCCACCCCGCGCTCGATCAGCGCGGCGGCCGTCTCCTCGGCGCCCGGTTCGTGCCAGTTGACCGACGCGTGGTCGGGCAGCACCGTCCAACTCCGGATCCGCGCCACCCGCTCCGCCGGATCCGGCTCGGCCCAGGCGCCCGTCGTCACGCCGACCGGCACCCGCGCCGGTACCCGGGCCCGGACCGCCGCCAGCGTCGCGGCGAGGACGCGCGGCGACAACGTGTCCCGCCCGCACGGTGTCTTCGGGCGGACGTGGACGTCCGTGGCCCCGGCGGCGACCGCGTCGGCCACCGAGCCGGCGATCGCCTCCGGCGACAGCGGCACCGCGGCGCCGTCGGCACCGCCCCGCGCCCCGTTCACACACAACTGCACCATTCCCCCATGGTGCCGGGCACCACCGACAACGCCCGCCCGACTCCGCGCCGTACCGGCCACCGGGGGTGCGGCATCGCCGGCGCACCCCCGGCGGCCGGTCACGCCGACATCAGCAACCGGCCCCGCCGGGCGTCCGCCCGCGCGTCCGGAGTGAGGACGGGCCGCGGCACGAGGATGCCGCAGTCCGTGCAGACGGGGCCCGTCGAGGGCTCGTGGTCCAGGTCGTACTTCCACACGAGGCGCTCCCCGTGGCACACCGGGCACACGGAGCCCGGTTCACGCTCCAGCGCCGCGATCAGCCGGCGCAGCACCTCCGCCAGCGGCCCGTCGGGGTGGACCCGGGGGTCGTCGCACCAGGCCACCCCGAAACCGCCCCAGGTCAGCCGGTGCCAGTCGTCCGTGCTGCCGGGCCTGCGCAGCCCGTCGTGCTTCTCCTTCCTGCGCCGCTCGGCGAACTCGACCTCGTAGGCCAGCCACACCGAACGCGCCTCCTCCAGCTCCTCCAGTGCGGCCACGAGCCGCGCTGGGTCGGGGGAGCGGTCCTCGGGACCGAACCCGGCCCGGGAGCAGAGATGGTCCCAGGTCGCCCTGTGCCCATAAGGGGCAAAACGCTCAAGGCACTTGCGCAGCGAATAGCGCCGCAGCGCCAGGTCGCACCGTGGATCGCGGACCTGTCTCGCCAGACTTCGGAAACCGGCCATCGCCCTGCACCTCCGTCACACCTGCACCTGTACTCGGCTCACTTCGGCGTCGTCGTACGGACGTCGCCGAATAGACGTATCGACAACCGATTCGGCTCCATCCGATTTCCGATGCCCCCCATAAGCCGATCCACCCGCTTCAAAAAGTGACGCATGTTCATCTTCCCACTCGGGGATACCGGCGGTAACGTCCCGCCACACCCCCGTCGGGAGGAGCTGCCATGCCACGGCGCACCCCACGCAACGCCCTCGACAGACTGAGAACTCCCCGCGGCTTCCACGGGTTCCTGAAGACCGCATCCGTATGCGCCCTCATTGCCGGACTTTTGTCACCGCTTTCCCCGGCGATGGCCGCCGGGAGCGGATCCGCCGAGGTCACGGACGTCAAAGCAGCCGCCAACGACCACTGCGGCGGCCAGTGTTCCGACATCCTGCCGCCCGGCCAGAACGGCAACGCCACCCTCGCCCAGATCCTCCTCAACCAGGCGTTCGGCACCCAGCCCGCGCACGCCGAGGACCAGCTCGGCCCCTACGCGAACCTCGCCACCGGGTACCAGGGCCTCAGCAACGACAAGATCAACGACTTCTTCAACGACGCCTCCTTCGGCGTCCCGGACGGCCAGGCCGCCTCCACCGTCCGCCCTGCCGGGCGCGACGACGTGACCATCGTCCGCGACAAGAAGACCGGCGTGCCGCACATCACCGGCACCACCCGCTACGGCACCGAGTTCGGCGCGGGCTACGCGGCCGCACAGGACCGGCTCTGGCTGATGGACCTCTTCCGGCACGTCGGACGCGGCCAGTTGACCCCCTTCGCCGGCGGCGCCCCCTCCAACCAGGGCCTGGAGCAGCAGTTCTGGCGCAGCGCCCCCTACACCGAGGCCGACCTGGAGGCGCAGATCGAGAGCGCCGCCGCCAAGGCCGGTGAGCGCGGCGAGCTGGCCCTGGCCGACGTGGACGCCTACGTCGCCGGTGTCAACGCCTACATCGACGCCTCCGACAAGGGCCGCTACTTCCCCGGCGAGTACGTCCTGACCGGACACAAGGACGCCATCACCAACGCCGGCACCATCGAGCACTTCAAGCGGTCCGACCTGATCGCCCTGGCCTCCGTCATCGGCTCCCTCTTCGGCGCCGGAGGCGGCGGCGAGGTCACCAACGCGCTCTCCCTCCTCGCCGCCCAGGAGAAGTACGGCGTCGCCGAGGGCACCGAGGTCTGGGAGTCTTTCCGCCAGCGCAACGACCCCGAGGCCGTCCTCACCCAGCAGGACGGCAGCTTCCCGTACCTGCCCACCCCGGACGACCCGCAGGGCCGCGCCCTGCCCGACGCCGGCTCGGTCGAGGCGGAACCGCTGGTGTACGACCGTACGGGCAGCGCGGGTGCGGCGAGCGCGACCGGTGCCTCCACGAAGGCGGCGGACGCGGCCGTGTCCTCGGCGCGGCGCGGCATGTCCAACGCCCTCGTCGTCAGCGGCGAGCACACCGCGAGCGGCCACCCGGTCGCCGTCTTCGGGCCCCAGACCGGCTACTTCGCCCCGCAACTGCTCATGCTCCAGGAGATCCAGGGCCCCGGCATCAGCGCCCGCGGCGCCTCCTTCGCGGGCCTGAGCATGTACGTCGAACTCGGCCGCGGCCAGGACTACGCGTGGAGCGCGACCACCTCCGGCCAGGACATCATCGACACGTACGCGGTCGAGCTGTGCCAGGACGACTACCACTACCTCTACCGCGGCACCTGCACGCCCATGGAGAAGGTCGAGCGGCACAACGCCTGGAAGCCGACCGTCGCCGACTCCACCGCGGCCGGCTCCTACACGATGCGCGTCTGGCGCACCAAGTACGGCCCCGTCGAGTCCCGCGCCACGGTCGACGGCAAGAAGGTCGCCTACACCACCCTGCGCTCCTCCTACCTCCACGAGGCCGACTCCATCATCGGCTTCCAGATGCTGAACGACCCGGACTACCTCAACAGCCCGGAGCGCTTCCAGGAAGCCGTCCAGCACATCAACTACACCTTCAACTGGTTCTACGCCGACTCCGAGCACACCGCGTACTACAACAGCGGCGACAACCCGGTGCGCGCGGACGGTGTCGACGCCGAGTTCCCGGTCTGGGCCCGGCCGGCGTACGAGTGGCGGGGCTGGGACCCGGCCGACAACACCGCCCGGTACACCGGCGCGTCCGCCCACCCGCAGTCGGTCGACCAGGACTACTACGTCTCCTGGAACAACAAGCAGGCCAAGGACTACCCGGCCGCCTCTTGGGGCAACGGCTCCGTCCACCGCGGCAACCTCCTCGACGACCGGGTGAAGAAGCTGGTCGCCGACGGCGGCGTCACCCGCACCGCGCTGGTCAAGGCCATGGCCGAGGCCGCCCTCGCCGACCTGCGCGCCGAGGACGTCCTGCCCGACCTGCTGAAGGTGGTCGAGTCCGCGCCGGTGACCGATCCGGCGGCGAAGTCGGCCGTGGACGGGCTCAAGGCGTGGCTGTCGGAGGGCGGCGGCCTGCGCACGGAGACCTCGGCGGGGTCCAGGAAGTACGCCCACGCCGACGCGATCCGCACCCTGGACGCCTGGTGGCCGCTGCTGGTGAAGGCCGAGTTCGAGCCCGGCCTCGGCACCGACCTCTACACCGCCTTCACCCGCAACCTGCCCGTCGACGAGTCCCCGTCCGCCGCCCACGGCCCGACCGGCGCGCACGCCGGCAGCGCCTTCCAGTACGGCTGGTGGAGCTATGTCGACAAGGACATCCGGGCCGTGCTCGGCGAGTCCGTCAAGGGCCCGCTCGCGCACACCTACTGCGGCGACGGCGACCTCGCCGCCTGCCGGGACACCCTGGTCTCGACCCTGAAGGAGGCGGCGGGCCGCACGGCCGCCCAGGTCTATCCCGGCGACGACAGCTGCTCGGCGGGGGACCAGTGGTGCGCCGACTCGGTGATCCACCGCACCCTCGGCGGCATCAAGCACGGCGGCATCGGCTGGCAGAACCGGCCGACCTACCAGCAGGTCGTGGAGTTCACCTCCCACCGGTGACCGGCCGGCACGGCGGTCACCTGTAGAGCAGGTACTGGCGGCGCGTCCTGCGGAACGCCGCCAGTTCCCGCACCCAGCCGTGCACCACCTCGTCGGTGTCCGCGCCCGCGTCGATCATCGTGCGCACCTGCGTGGACCCGGTGAGCTTGTCGATCCAGTTGTCCGACCGCCAGGCGAAGCCCTCCCAGGTCCGCCTGGCGGTCACCAGGAGGGCGATGCCGGTGCGCACCGGGTCGAACGCGGCCCGGTCGTGCACGTGGAGCTGCACACCGCCCACGGTCCTGCCCGCGAACTTGGAGAAGGTGGGCGCGAAGTACGCCTCCCTGAACCGCACACCCGGCAGCCCGGCCTCGTTCGCGGCGGCGGCCCAGCCCCCGTCGACGCCCTCCGCGCCCAGCAGTTCGAACGGGCGGGTCGTGCCACGCCCCTCGGAGAGGTTCGTGCCCTCGAACAGGCAGGTCCCCGAGTACACCAGTGCGCACTCCGGCGTCGGCATGTTCGGGCTCGGCGGCACCCAGGGCAGCCCGGAGACGTCGTAGAACTCGTCGCGCTTCCAGCCCGTCATCGTCACCGTCTCCAGCGGCACCGGCGACTGGAGGAACTCGCCGTTGAACAGCAGCGCCAGCTCGGCGACCGTCATGCCGTGCGCCTGTGCGATCGGCTGCCGGCCGACGAAGGTGGCGAACTCCTTGTGCAGGATCGGACCGAGGGCCGCCCGCCCGGTCACCGGGTTCGGCCGGTCCAGGACCACGAACCGCTTCCCGGCGAGCGAGGCCGCCTCCATGCAGTCGAACAGGGTCCAGATGTACGTGTAGAAGCGCGCGCCCACGTCCTGGATGTCGAAGACGACGGTGTCCACGCCGGACGCCGTGAACACGTCGGCGAGGGGCTGCCCGCTCTTCAGGTACGTGTCGTAGACCGGCAGCCCCGTCGCGGGGTCGTCGTAGCGGCCCTCGGAGCCGCCCGCCTGCGCCGTGCCCCGGAAGCCGTGCTCGGGTCCGAAGACGGCGGTCAGGTTCACGCGGTCGTCGGCGTGCATGACGTCGACGATGTGGCGCACGTCGCGGGTGATGCCGGTCGGGTTGGTGACGATGCCGACCTTCTGCCCGTCGAGCGGGGCGTAGCCGCCGTCGGCGAGGCGCTCGAATCCGGTGCGCAGCCGGCGGCCCCCGTGCCCCGCGGGCGCCGCGTGTGCCGAGCCCGCCGATGCGGCGGCGGCGGTGGTGCCGGCCGCCACCGCGGCCGTCGTGGCGAGCAGATTCCGTCTGGACAGCGTCATGCGGTGACCTCCGTGATCGCAGCGGGTGTCATGCGCACGCACGCTAACCCGCGGCCGGGCCGCAGGGAATGGAGTAGACCGCGGTTCGCCTCTTCCGTCGTACATACCGACTGGTTAGTCTGACGCTGCAACGGGGAGCGAGCAGTGCCCGAGCCGTGTCGCGTGTCGAAGGAGACCGATGGTGGAAGCCGTGCAGGATGCCGGAGTCGTCGTCACCGGGGCGGGAGGCGGCATCGGGGCCGCACTGGCCCGCCGCTTCGCCGCAGAGGGAGCCAGGGTCGTCGTCAACGACCTGGACGCCGACCGGGCGAAGGCCGTCGCCGACGAGATCGGCGGCACAGCGGTCCCCGGCGACGCCTCCGTGATCGTCTCCGAGGCCCGTGACGCGCTGGGCGGCACGGTCGACGTGTACTGCGCCAACGCGGGCGTCGGCTCCGGCGGCTCGGAGGCCGCGGAGGAGTCCGTCTGGGCGCTCGCCTGGGACGTCAACGTCATGGCCCACGTCCGCGCGGCCCACGAACTGCTCCCCGACTGGCTGGAGCGCGGCAGCGGCCGCTTCGTCTCCACCGTGTCGGCCGCCGGACTGCTCACCATGATCGGCGCCGCCCCCTACAGCGTCACCAAGCACGGCGCGTACGCCTTCGCCGAGTGGCTGTCCCTGACGTACCGCCACCGCGGGATCAAGGTCCACGCCATCTGCCCGCAGGGCGTGCGCACCGACATGCTGGCCGCCACCGGCGGCGCCGGCGACCTGGTGCTCCAACCCACCGCCATCGAACCGCAGGACGTCGCGGACGCCCTGTTCAAGGGCATCGAGGAGGACCGCTTCCTCGTCCTGCCGCACCCCGAGGTCGCCGCGTACTACCAGGCGCGGGCCGCCGACCCCGACCGCTGGATGCACGGCATGAACCGGCTCCAGCGGCAGTGGGAGGAATCGACGGCCGGCTGACCGCCCGGCCCGAGCCCGCCCGGCGCCCGCCCGCGCCGGGCCGCCCTGCCCGACGTGCCGGAGCCGGAAAGTGGGAAGATCCTCCGTCGGGAACGGCGTTCCCGTACGCAGCAGGACACGACAGTGAACGGACAGTGAAACGGAAAGGCAGGTGACGGCAGTGCCCAGGACCACGGACGGGGACGGCACTCCGGTGCCGCAGCGGCTCCTGGCCGCCGCCACCCGGCTCTTCGCCGAGCAGGGCTACGACCGCACCTCGGTGCAGGAGATCGTCGAGGCGGCAGGCGTCACCAAGGGCGCGCTCTACCACTACTTCGGCTCCAAGGACGACCTCCTGCACGAGGTGTACGCGCGCGTGCTGCGCCTCCAGCAGGAACGCCTGGACGCCTTCGCGGACGCCGACGAGCCGGTCGAGAAGCGGGTACGGGACGCGGCGGCCGACGTCGTCGTCACCACCATCGACAACCTCGACGACGCGTCGATCTTCTTCCGCTCCATGCACCAGCTCAGCCCGGAGAAGAACAAGCAGGTGCGCGCGGAGCGCCGGCGCTACCACGAACGCTTCCGCGCGCTGATCGAGGAGGGCCAGCGGACCGGCGTCTTCACCAAGGAGACCCCGGCCGACCTGGTGGTGGACTACCACTTCGGGTCCATCCACCACCTGTCCACCTGGTACCGCCCCGACGGCCCGCTCAGCCCGCAGGAGGTCGCCGACCACCTCGCCGACCTGCTGCTGCGCGCACTGCGCCCGTGACACGCGCGTGAGGCGACGGCCCCCGGGGAGTCCCGGGGGCGCCGCCCCGCTCAGAGGTACTTCTTGATCTCCCGGCGGGCCAGCGAACGCTGGTGCACCTCGTCCGGGCCGTCGGCGATCATCAGCGTCCGCGCACCCGCGTACAGCTCGGCCAGCGGGAAGTCCTGGCTCACGCCGCCCGCGCCGTGCAGCTGGATCGCCCGGTCGACGATGTCGACCACCGCGCGGGGCGTGGCGATCTTGATGGCCTGGATCTCGGTGTGCGCGCCCCGGTTGCCGACGGTGTCCATCAGCCAGGCGGTCTTCAGCACCAGCAGCCGCAACTGCTCCACGGTGACCCGGGCGTCCGCGATCCAGTTGTGGACCACGCCCTGCTGGGCCAGCGCCTTGCCGAAGGCCTCGCGGGACACCGCGCGGCGGCACATCAGCTCGATCGCCCGCTCGGCCATGCCGATCAGCCGCATGCAGTGGTGGATGCGGCCGGGACCGAGCCGCGCCTGGGCGATGGCGAAGCCGCCGCCCTCCTCGCCGATCAGGTTCGACACCGGCACGCGCGCGTGGTCGAAGGTCACCTCGGCGTGGCCGCCGTGGTAGTGGTCCTCGTAGCCGAAGACCTGCATGGCGCGGTTCACCGTCACCCCGGGCGTGTCGCGCGGGACCAGCACCATCGACTGCTGGCGGCGGATGTCCGCGCCGTCCGGGTCGGTCTTGCCCATCACGATGAAGATCTTGCAGTCCGGGTTCATCGCCCCGGAGATGTACCACTTGCGTCCCGTGACGACGTACTCGTCGCCCTCGCGCTCGATGTGCGTGGTGATGTTCGTGGCGTCCGAGGAGGCCACGTCCGGCTCGGTCATCGCGAACGCCGAGCGGATCTCACCCGCGAGCAGCGGCTCCAGCCACTGCTTCCGCTGCGCCTCGTCGGCGAACTGGGCCAGCACCTCCATGTTCCCGGTGTCCGGCGCCGCGCAGTTCGTCGCGGTCGGCGCCAGCTGCGGGCTGCGGCCGGTGATCTCGGCGAGCGGGGCGTACTGGAGGTTGGTGAGGCCGGCGCCGTGCTCGGCGTCGGGGAGGAAGAGGTTCCACAGGCCCTGGCGGCGTGCCTCGGCCTTGAGGTCCTCCACGACCTGCGGGGTGTCCCACGGGGAGGCCAGCCGGGCGCGCTGGTCGTGGGCGGTCTGTTCGGCCGGGTAGACGTACTCGTCCATGAAGGCGAGCAGCCGGGCGCGGAGTTCCTCGGTGCGTGCGTCGTAGGCGAAGTCCATGGCGGGTCAGCCCTTCTGGAGGGTGGTCAGGCCGTGCTCGATGAAGACGGGGACGAGGTCGCCGATGCGGTCGAAGCCGCGGCCGACCGTCTGGCCCAGCGTGTAGCGGTAGTGGATGCCCTCGAGGATCACGGCGAGCTTGAACCACGCGAACGCCGTGTACCAGGCGACCGTGGTGACGTCGCGTCCCGAGCGGGCGGCGTACCGCTCGATCAGTTCGGCGGGGGCGGGGTGGCCGGGGGCCTGGGCGGTGGTGGAGACGGGGGAGTCGGGCATGCCGAGCGGGCTGCTGTACATCACCAGCAGGCCGAGGTCGGTCAGCGGGTCGCCGAGCGTGGACATCTCCCAGTCGAGGATCGCCCTGATCCTGCTTCGTGCGCCGTTCTCGTCGCCGTTCCCGCCGTCCTCGCCGTTCTCGTCACCGATGAGGACGTTGTCGAGGCGGTAGTCGCCGTGCACGACGGTCGGTGCGGGGGAGCGCGGCAGTTCCCGGCCGAGCGTGGCGTGCAGCTCGTCGATGCCGGCCAGGTCGCGGTTGCGGGAGGCGTCGAGCTGCTTGGCCCAGCGGCGCAGCTGGCGGTCCAGGAAGCCCTCGGGGCGGCCGAAGTCCGCGAGGCCCACCCGGGCGGGGTCCACCGCGTGCAGGTGGACCAGTGTGTCGACGAGGTCCAGCACGGCGGCGCGGGTGCGCTCGGGCCCGAGGGGTGCGAGCTGCTCGGCGGTGCGGTACGGGGTGCCGTCCACGAACTCCATCACGTAGAAGGGCGCACCCAGCACCTCCTCGTCCTCGCACAGCAGCACCGGGCGCGGCACCGGCACGTCCGTCGGGTGCAGCGCGCTGATGACGCGGTGCTCGCGCCGCATGTCGTGCGCGGTGGCCAGGACGTGGCCGAGCGGAGGGCGTCGTACCACCCAGCGGGCGGTGCCGTCCGAGACGGCGTAGGTGAGGTTCGACCGTCCGCCCTCGATCAGCCGGCCGGACAGCGGGCCGGTCACCAGGCCGGGCCGCTCGCGGTCGAGCAGGACGCGCAACCGGTCGAGATCGAGTCCGGGCGGGTGGTCGGGGCTCATCGGCTCTCCCTGGGGGCAGGCGAACAGTACCCGACATATGATGCCGACCGGTCGGTATGTCGTCCAGTGGGCGGGCGGAACGTGATCGGCGTTACGGGCGGTCCGGCGCCGTTCCTCAGAGGACGAGGAGCGCCCCGCAGACGGCGAGGGCGAGGATGCACAGGGTGGCGGCGGTGGCGCGCGGCGGGGTGATCGCCGGGGGTCTGCTCGCCGCGGCCAGGGCGCGGATACGGCCGTGCGCGATACGGACGAAGGCGAGCCAGAGGGCACAGCACAGGGCGGCGGCCAGCACCGGGACGGTCGTCGCACCGCCGTGCAGCGCCGCCTTCACGGCGAGTACGGCGACGACCGTGCCGGACAGGGTGGTGCGGCGCCAGGCGAGCCGGGTGCGCTCCGGCTGGAGCCCGGGATCGCGGTCCGCGGGCGCCGCGTCGGCGCCGGGCACGCTCAGCCCTCCCAGCCGACGAGGACCACGACGACCATCACGACGGCGACCACCGCCACGACCAGGCTGAGCAGTGCCGGGAAACGAGAGACGGGCAGGTCCTCGCCCCGGCGCATGGCGCGTTCGCAGCGCGCCCAGTGGTTCACGGCCCGCAGCGAGCACACCACGCCGGCGGCGAGCAGCGCGAGCGCGAGCCCGACCCGCCAGCCCCACCGCAGGTCGGGCAGGAACTGATCCACCGCGAATCCGCCGCCGATCAGCGCGAGGGCGGTCCGCAGCCAGGCCAGGAACGTACGCTCGTTGGCCAGCGAGAACCGATAGTCGGGCGTCCCCCCTTCCCGCCGCACCTCCTCAGGCGCAAACCACAACCGAACACTCCGCACAAATTCACTCACCCAGGGACCCTATCCGGCCCGAGCCGCGGGCAGTCGTGCCGCTGGGGCGGCACGGGTGGGCGCAGGCGGCACCCCGCAACGCCGGGCCGCGCACCCTCCCCCCGCGCCCACCGCGACGCCGGCTCACAGTTCAGTGCACACCCCGCCAGGCCCGCAGCCGCGCATACGCCGCCACCCCGTCCGGCACGAACTCCCACACCCCCTCCCCGACCCGCCCCTCCAGCTCCCCCTCGGAGAGGAACGCGTACCAGTCCACCTCCTCCACCTGAGGAGAAACCGCCCCCGCCACCCGCACCTCGTACACCGCCGACCACCACGTCCGCCCACCCCCGTCGTCGTACAGGAACCTGAACAGGAACTCCGGCCGCGGTAGCCCGCTCACCCCGAGCTCCTCCTCCGCCTCCCGCAGCGCCGCGTCGTCGTAGGACTCGCCCGCGCCGACCACCCCGCCGACGAACATGTCGTACAGCGCGGGAAACACCAGCTTCGAAGCCGTACGGCGATGGACGAACACCCGCCCCTCGGGGTCCCGGGCCCACACGAACACGCACCGGTGCCGCAGCCTCCGGGCGTACACGTCGCCCCGCCGGGCCCGTCCGACGACGCGGTCGTCCTCGTCGACGACGTCGAGAATCTCGTCAGCAGAACTCATCCCCCCATCCAAACAGCGGACGCCGCGGGCCTCAGCTCCGCTCCAGCGCCCGTTCGCGCCCGCTCTCACCCGTCCCCGTGCCCTGCGGCAGCGCCGGATGCAGTCCCAGCAGGACGATGCCCACCACGATCGCCGCGAGACCGGCCGCCTCCCACGCGAGGGCGCCGGCGTCGGTGTGCAGCCGGTCGCCGAGGAAACCGACCCCGCAGACGATGCCCGCCAGCGGCTGGGCCGCCGTCAGCGCGGGCAGCGACCTGCGCAGGGGTGCCGTCTCGAAGGCGCTCTGGACCAGGACCAGACCGGTGATGCCGAGCACCACGACGGCGTACGGCTGCCAGCCCGTCAGCAGTTCCGACAGGCCGCCCGCCGAGAAGCGCCGGCCGCTGACCCGGGTCAACGCGTCCTGCACCCCGTACACCAGGCCGGCGGCCAGGGCCAGCAGCGCCGGACCCCAGGTCAGCCGCAGGCGGCCGGCGCACAGCGTGAGCAGGAGCGCCAGGCCCAGCATCACGCCGACGATCAGCCAGTGCCGTACCGGGTCGGTCACCGCGCTTCCCCCGCGTGGCTCGCCCGCGACGATGAACGCGCTCACCCCGCCCGCGAGCAGGGCGAGGCCGGCCCAGCCCTGGCGGCCCAGCGGCTGCCGGGTCTGCACGCGGGACAGTGCGAGGGCGAAGAGGAGGTTCGTCGCCAGGAGGGGTTCCACCAGGGTGAGTTCACCGCCGCCCAGCGCGATCGCGCCGAGGACCAGACCGGCCACCATCAGCCCCATGCCGGCCAGCCAGCGCGGCACCCGCACGAGGTCGAGCAGGAGCCGGGGCGAGAGGAAGTCGCCCAGCGGGGCACGCTCGGCCGCGTTCTGCTGGAGGACGAAACCGAAACCCAGGCAGCACGCGGCGCACACGGCGAGAACGAGAACCAGAACCGACACGCTGCGTACCTCGATCGTCAGTCGGGTCACGGGGGCGTCGCGGCCGACTCTAGTGCGGGTCGCCGCCGGGTGCCGGGCGAGCGGCGCATTCGGGGGCACGGGCCGGCGACGGGCGTCCGGGACGCGGGCGGCGACCGCCGATCGGCACAAGTTCCCCTGGCGTCACGCGAGTTGACGCGTGTAACGGCCCGGTTCCTCTTGACGTCAAGCCTTGGCTGCCGGTTTGCTGTGCGTGATCAGTTCATGGCAATCCGGTCATGGCAGTCCGTCTACGACGACCTACCGCGTCGCGTGAGGAAGTTTCCCGCGGTGTCCCCACCCCCGCCTCCCCTCGGCCGCGGCCGCAAACGCGCGGCCCAGACCTTCGACGAGGCCCTGGACGACGCCGAACTCGTCGCCGCCCGTGCCGCGTTGGCCCAGGGGCGCTGGCAGTCCGTCCGGTCCCTGCTGGTCCACACGGGTGACGACTGGGACCGCCGGGGGCACCGGGTGTCCGTCCTGGCCCGGGAACCCCACTGCGCGCCCTGGGCCCGCGAGTGGCTGCTCGCCGACCCCGGCTCCGCCGACGCGTCGGTGCTGCTCGCCTTCGCCCTGGTCCACCGCGCCCTGCGGGGCAAGGAGAAGCCCGCGCGGGTCCGCGAGGCGTGCCGGGACGCCGCCGCCCTGGTGCCGGACGACCCCACGCCCTGGCTCGGGCTGCTCGTGCTGGAACGCTCCCTGGGCGCCGACGAGGACGCCGTACGCGTCTTCGACGAGGTGCGCGGACGGTACGCCGACCACCACCACGCCCACCACCTGATGGTGGCCCGGCTCGCCGAGCGCGGAGGCGACGGCGGCCCCGACCCGCTGCACGAGGTGTACGACTTCGCCAACTGGGCCGCCGAGCAGGCCCCCGCCGACTCCCCGCTGGCCATCCTCCCGGTCGTCGCGCACGCCGAGCGCTACCGGGTGCTGGCCGCCGCCGGACACGAGTCGCCCGACCCGGCCGCCTCGGGCCACTGGGTCGGCCGGCGCGCCCGGCTGGTGATGAAGGCGGCCTTCGACTGGTGGCTGGAATGGGAGCAGGACGGCCACCCGCGCCGGCTGATCGACCTCAACTTCCTCGCCCACGCCAAGTCCTGCGAGGGCCGCGGCGCCGAGGCCGCCGCGCTGTTCCACCGCATCGGCGAGCACGCCACGCCGGCCCCGTGGTCGTACCCGGACCGCGACCCGTTCGCCGCCTTCCGGGCCGCCCGCGCGGGCGCGCTCGGCACGGCCTGACCGCCCGGAAGACCCGACGCGCACCACCCCACACGAAAGCCACACGAGAGAGGGACGTCCTGCGATGACCACGGGCAGTTCGAGCACGAGCAGATCCGCGAGCGGTGGCGCCATCAGCACCTTCAAGGGCGAGGAGCGCGCCCTGCGCGCCGACCGGCTGGGCACGGGAGGACTGCTCCTGTCCGTGCTCGCCGCCACCGCCCCGCTGATGGTGGTCGCGGGCGTCATGCCCACCACCTTCGCGGTCATGGGCATCGTCGGACAGCCCCTGCTCTTCGTGGTGCTCGGCGTGGTGCTGATCCTGTTCAGCGTCGGATACGCCGAGATGAGCCGGCACGTCCACAACGCGGGCGCCTTCTACGCGTACATCTCCCGCGGCCTGGGCGGTACCGCCGGCGCGGGCGCCGCCCTGGTCGCGCTGGTCGCCTACAACGCCCTCCAGGTCGGCATCTACGGCATCTTCGGCTTCGAGGTCTCCGGCCTGCTGTCCACCTACGCCGACCTCGACGTGGCCTGGTGGATCCCGGCCCTGCTGGCGGTCCTCGCGGTCGGCGCGCTGGGCTGGCTGAAGATCGACGTCAACGCGCGCGTGCTGGGCGTCCTGCTGCTCATCGAGGTCGTCCTCGTGGTGGTGTTCGACATCGCCGCCGTCGCCGACCCGGGCGCACAGGGCCTGTCACTGCACGCCTTCAACCCGGACACCCTGACCGGCGCCGGGGTCGGCACCGCGCTCTGCTTCTGCATCGCCGCCTTCCTCGGCTTCGAGCAGGCACCGGTGTACGCCGAGGAGACCAGCCGGCCGCACGTACTGGTCCCGCGTGTCATGTTCCTGGCGGTCGCAGGGGTCGCCGTCTTCTTCGCGCTCAGCAGCTGGGCCCTGACCGTGGCCACCGGACCCGACAAGATCGTCGGCACCGCGCAGGAGCAGAGCGCCGGACTGCTGTTCTTCCTGACCGAGTCACGGCTCGGCGGCACCTTCACCGACGTCCTGCACGTCCTGTTCGTCACCGGCATGTTCGCCGCCCTGCTCAGCTTCCACAACGTCGTCGCCCGGTACGCCTTCGCCATGGGCCGCGAGGGCCTGCTGCCCGCCGCCTTCGGACGGACCAGCGGCACCAGCGGCGCGCCCGGCACCGGCTCCCTGCTCCAGACCGCCGTGTCCGCGGTCGTCGTCATCGGCTTCGCGATCGCCGACGACAAGCCGAACGGCGACCCGACCCAGCCGGTACTGCACCTGTTCACCTGGGGCGGCAACATCGGGGCCCTCGGCGTGATCGTGCTGATGGCCGCCGCCTCGTTCTCCGTCGTGGCCTTCTTCGTCCGGCGCGGCGCCGCCGGGGCCCAGGGCGTACGCCTGGTCACCTCCACCGTCGCCGGCCTCGCCCTGCTCGTGATCGCCGGCTACACGGTCAAGGACTTCGACGTGCTCGTCGGAGCGGGACCCGGCTCCGCCCTCAGCTGGGTGCTGCCCGGCATCATCGGCCTCGCCGCGGTCGCCGGCGTGGTGCAGGGCCTGATCCTGCGCTCCCGCGCCCCCGAGCGGCACGCCCGCATCGGCCAGGGCAACGAGGCGTTCCAACTGGACAAGGCCGCCTCCTCCTGACCGGGGGAGGGCCACTGCCGCGCATGCTTCGGGCCCCGGCGGCTCGGCCGACCGGGGCCCGAAGCACGCGGGGCACGTCCGTACTCAGCCGGCCGAGCCCGCGCCGAAGTCCAGCAGCACCTTGCAGGACCGGCTCCGGTCCGCGGCCAGCTCGAACGCCGACGCCGCCTCCCGCACCGGCACCACCGCGCTGACCAGCGCGTCGAACGCGGGCTCGGCCGCGAGCAGGCGCAGCGCGTCGTCGAACTCGCCGTCGAAGCGGAACGCCCCGCGCAGCTCGATCTCCCGGCTCACCACCAGGTTCCCGGGGAAGGGGCTCTGCCCCGGCGGCAGCATGCCGAGCTGGACGACCACACCGCCGCGCCGCACCAGCCGCAGACAGGTGTCGAGGCCCGCGGCCACCCCGGAGGCCTCGACGGCGGTGTCCACCTCCCCCGGCCAGCCGGAGTCGTCCGGATCGTCGGCCCGTACGAGGGTGTCGGCACCGGCCGCCCGCGCGTACTCCAGAGCCGCGGGCAGCAGGTCCGTCACCGTCACGCGTGCCGCGCCCGCCGCCTTCGTCGCCGCGACCACCAGGCACCCGATCGGCCCGGCGCCGGTGACCAGCACGTGCCGGCCCGTCAGGTCCCCGGCCCGGCGCACGGCGTGCAGGGCGACGGACAGGGGCTCGGCGAGCGCGCCCCGGCGCGGGTCCAGTCCGGCCGGGAGGGCGCGCACCTGCTCGGCGGGGACGACGATCCGCGCCGCGAATCCGCCCTGGACGTGCGGGAAGCGGGCCGCGCTGCCCAGGTAACGGGTGTCCCGGCAGACGTTGCGCCGTCCGTCCACGCACTCCGGACACACCCCGCACGGGGTCGCCGGGTGCACGGCGACGGACGTACCGGCCGCCGGACGCGCCGGACCCACCGGACCCGCGGCGTCCGGGGAGCCGTACGCCAGGACCGTCCCGACCACCTCGTGCCCGAGCAGCATCGGCTCCCGCAGGCGGAAGTCGCCGACGCCGCCGTGCCGCCAGTAGTGCAGGTCGGAGCCGCAGACACCGCCGTAGCGGACCGCGACCAGCGCCTCGCCCGGACCGGGCACGGGGGAGGGCACGTCCTCCACCCGCAGATCACCCGCGCCGTGGATCACACAGCCCGGCACGGAAGCCTCCCGCGCGCTCACAGGACGCTCGTCATTCCGCCGTCGACGTACAGGATCTGTCCGCCGACGAAGTCCGCCGCGGGCGAGGCGAGGAACAGCAGCCCGCCCACCAGGTCCTCCGTACGGCCCCAGCGGCCCGCCGGGGTGCGCCCGCGCACCCACGCGCTGAACTTCTCGTCCTCGACGAGCGGCCGGGTCAGCTCCGTCTCGATGTAGCCCGGACCGAGCCCGTTGACCTGGACGCCGTAGGGACCCCAGTCGGCGCACATGCCCTTGGTGAGCATCTTCAGCGCGCCCTTGGTGGCGGCGTAGGGCGCGATGCCGGGGCGGACCACCTCGCTCTGCAGCGAGCAGATGTTCACGATCTTGCCGTGGCCGCGTTCCGTCATCCGGCGCGCGGCCTCCCGGCCCACCAGGAAGGCGCTGGTGAGATTGGTGTCCAGGACGCGGTGCCAGTCCGCGTCCGCGAACTCCAGCAGCGGAGCCCGCAACTGCATCCCGGCGTTGTTGACCAGGATGTCGAGCGGACCCACCCGCTCCTCGACCTCCGCGATCCCGGCGGCCACGGACGGTCCGTCGGTCACGTCGAACACCGCCGTGCGGACCTCGCCGGGAAGTCCGGCGGCGGCCTCGGCGAGGCGGTCGCCGTCGCGTCCGTTGAGGACCACCCGGCACCCGGCCTCCGCGAGGCCCCGGGCCAGCGCCAGCCCGATGCCCCGGCTGGAGCCGGTCACCAGGGCGGTGCGCCCGCCGATGTCGAAGAGGGGGTGAGCCGTCATCGTCGTACTCCCGTTCCTGCTCGCTGGTACTTGATGCCTGGTGCGGCTATATGACCAGGGACAACAGCAGCACCAGGGCACCGGCGACCACCGAGATGATCGTCTCCATGACGGACCAGGTCTTGATGGTCTGGCCGACGTTCAGCCCGAAGTACTCCTTCACCAGCCAGAAGCCGGCGTCGTTGACGTGGCTGAAGAAGAGCGAACCGGCGCCGATGGCCAGGACCAGCAGAGCGGCGTGCGTGGTCGACATGTCGGCCGCCAGCGGCGCGACCAGGCCGGCCGCCGAGACGGTCGCGACCGTCGCCGAACCGGTCGCCAGCCGGATCGCCACCGCGATCAGCCAGGCCAGCAGCAGCGCCGGGATCGACCAGTCCTTGGAGATCTCCAGGATCATCTGGCCCACGCCGGAGTCGATCAGCGTCTGCTTGAAGCCGCCGCCCGCACCGACGATCAGGAGGATGCCGGCGATGGGCGCGAGGCCCTTCTCGACCAGGCCGGTCAGACGGTCCTTGCCGAACCCGGCGGGCCGCAGCAGCGTGAAGATACCGACGATCACGGAGACCAGCAGGGCGATCAGCGGGTTGCCGATGACGTCGAAGGTGCGCTGCACCACGTTCTCCGGGTCGTCGACGACGATGTCGACGAGCGCCTTCAGCAGCATCAGGACGACCGGCAGCAGGATCGTGGCCAGGGTGGCACCGAAGCCGGGGCGCTTGTCCAGCTGCTCGGAGGCGCGCTGCGGGATCATGCGGTCGGGGGCCGGGACGTCCACCCAGCGGGCCGCGTACTTCGAGAACACCGGACCGGCGATGATCACCGTCGGGATCGCGATCAGGACGCCCAGCGCCAGGGTCACCCCGAGGTTGGCGTCCACCGCGTCGATGGCGACCAGCGGGCCGGGGTGCGGCGGGACCAGACCGTGCATCACGGACAGACCGGCGAGCGCCGGGATGCCGATCCGCATCAGGGAGTAGTTGCCGCGCTTGGCGACCATCAGGACGACCGGGATCAGCAGCACGATGCCGACCTCGAAGAACAGCGGCAGTCCGATGACCGAGGCGATCAGCACCATCATCCACGGCATCGAACGGCGCGTTGCCCTGGCGAGGATGGTGTCCACGATCTGGTCGGCGCCGCCGGAGTCGGCGAGCATCTTGCCGAGGATCGCACCGAGGGCGATCAGGACGCCGACGCCCGCGACGGTGGAGCCGAGCCCGGAGGTGAAGCTGGTGATGACCTTGTCCAGCGGAGCCCCGGCGAAGGCGCCGAGCGCCAGCGACCCGATGGTCAGCGACAGGAAGGCATGCAGCTTGAACTTGGTGATGAGCAGGACGATGACGGCGATGCCCAGGAGCACGGCGATGCCCAGCTGGGCGTGGCCCGCCGAGGTGATCGGCTCGACGGGGTCCGCTGCCAGCATCTCGACGCTGAGTCTGGTCACGGTGGTTCCCTTGCGGTGATGGGGATTGGGGGGAGTACGGGGCCGTGCGCGCGCAGGGCGGCACGACCCCGGGGGAGGCGGGTGCGGGGGGTTACTGGACCGGCTCGGGGAGACCCTTCAGGGCGTCGGCCGCCCGTGCGGTGATCTCCTCGGGGGTGCCGGCGACGTCCACCGCGACTCCCGTCTCGTCCGGCTCCAGCGGCTGGAGCGTGGCGAACTGGGAGTCGAGCAGGGCCGTCGGCATGAAGTGGCCCTCACGGTGCGACATCCGGTCCTCGATCAGCTCACGGCTGCCCGTGAGATGGACGAAGACGACACCGGGAGCGGCGGCCCGCAAGCGGTCGCGGTAGGACCGCTTCAGCGCGGAACTGCTCACCACCCCACCGAGCCCGGCCCGCCCGTGTGCCCAGTCGCCGATGGCGTCCAGCCAGGGCCAGCGGTCCTCGTCGGTGAGCGGGGTGCCGGCCGTCATCTTGGCGATGTTGGCCGGTGGGTGGAAGTCGTCGCCCTCGGCGTAGGGAACGCCGAGCCGGGCCGCGAGCAGGGGACCGATGGTGGTCTTCCCGGTGCCCGCGACGCCCATGACCACGACCACGTGGGGGGTGTGCAGTTGCTGCATCGCACTCTCGCTGTCTGCTGTCTTCGTCGACACCTGATGTCGACGCAACTGAAACTCATTGGTACGACAACTTCAAGAGTCTGTGACATATAAGTCTGACTTTTTGTTCCCGTGATCTGCCCCGTACGCTGAGTGCATGAGCACACCGGGCCGGGGGCTGCACGGCCGCGTACTGGACACCCTCGGCCCCGCGATCACAGCGGGCGAATACCCCGCGGGCAGCGTCCTGCGCACGGACGAACTCGCCCAGCGTTTCGAGGTGTCGCGCTCGGTGATGCGGGAGGCGGTCCGGGTGCTGGAGTCCATGCACCTCGTCGAGTCCCGCCGCCGCGTCGGCGTCACCGTCCTCGCCGAGTGCGAGTGGAACGTCTACGACCCGCAGGTCATCCGCTGGCGCCTGGCCGGCTCCGAGCGTCCCCGGCAGCTGCGCTCCCTGACCGTGCTGAGGTCGGCCGTCGAACCGGTGGCCGCGGGCCTGGCGGCACGGCTCGCGACGCCCGAGCAGTGCGCCGAGCTGACCGAGTGCGCGCTCGGCATGGTCGCCAACTCACGCGGTCACCGGCTGGAGGAGTACCTCTTCCACGACGTGGCCTTCCACCGCGTCGTCCTCACCGCCTCCGGCAACGAGATGTTCGCCCGCCTCGGCGGCGTCGTCGCCGAGGTCCTGGCCGGCCGCACCCACCACGACGTGATGTTCGAGGACCCGGACCCGGCCGCCGTCACCCTGCACGTCCAGGTCGCCGAGGCGGTCCGTGCCCGTGACGCCGAGCGCGCGGAACGGCTGACCCGGGAGATCACCGAGGGGGCCCTCCAGGAGCTGGACATCCTGGCGCCGTAGAGAGCCGTAGAGAGCCGTAGAGAGCCGTGGTGTGCCGGCGGGAGCGGCGTCAGTCGAGGAACTCCCCGTCCACGTACACCCACGCCCCGTCCACCCGCTCGAACCGGCTGCGCTCGTGCAGCGAGCCGCCCCGGTAGGACGCCCGGAACGTCACGGTCCCGGTGGCGTGGAAGGCGGAGCCGTCGCCCGAGCCCAGGATCTCCAGGCCGGTCCACCGCATGCCCGGGTCGAGGTCGAGCCGGGCCGGCCGCGTCCGCGGGTGCCAGGTGCGCAGCAGATAGCCCGCGTCCTGCTTCACGAAGGCGCTGTAGCGCGAGCGCATCAGGGCCTCGGCGGTCGGGGCGGCGGCGGTCCCGGCGTGGAAGCGGCCGCAGCACTTCTCGTACGGCTCGGACCGGCCGCAGGGGCAGGAGAGGGTGCGCGTGGGCATGACGACCACTGTAGGGGAAAAGCAGAAAACCCCTGCTCAGCAGGGGTTTTCACTGGTGTCCGAGGGGGGACTTGAACCCCCACGCCCGATAAAGGGCACTAGCACCTCAAGCTAGCGCGTCTGCCATTCCGCCACCCGGACAAGGTGTCTGTCGCGCGAGGTGTTCCCCTTGGCGACGACGTAAACATTACCAGGCTTTCCGGGGTGGCCGATCACCCCCTCCTTGGGTCCGGACGGCCGCAGGGGGAGGATGAGGGGGACCCAGGAGCAGGAACATCGGCAGCGACAGCGGGAGGAACCACGTGAGCGACTCGGGCACGGCCAGGAGCGTCACCGGCGAGGACGAGGTCGTCGACCTCTGCCGCGAGCTGATCCGGATCGACACCAGCAACTACGGCGACCACTCGGGCCCCGGCGAGCGCAAGGCGGCCGAGTACGTCGCCGAGAAGCTCGCCGAGGTGGGACTGGAGCCGAAGATCTTCGAGTCCCACCCCGGACGCGCCTCCACGGTGGCCCGGATCGAGGGCGAGGACCCGTCCCGGCCCGCGCTGCTCATCCACGGCCACACCGACGTCGTCCCGGCCAACGCGGACGACTGGACCCACCACCCCTTCTCCGGGGAGGTCGCCGACGGGTGCGTGTGGGGGCGCGGCGCCGTCGACATGAAGGACATGGACGCGATGACCCTCGCGGTCGTGCGCGACCGGCTGCGCAGCGGGCGCAAGCCCCCGCGGGACATCGTCCTCGCGTTCCTCGCCGACGAGGAGGCCGGCGGCACGTACGGCGCCCGCCACCTCGTGGACAACCACCCCGACCTGTTCGACGGCGTCACCGAGGCGATCAGCGAGGTGGGCGGCTTCTCCTTCACCGTGAACGAGCAGCGCCGCCTCTACCTGATCCAGACGGCCGAGAAGGGCATCCACTGGATGAAACTGACGGTGGCCGGCACCGCGGGGCACGGATCGATGATCCACCGCGACAACGCCATCACCGAGCTGTCGGAGGCCGTCGCGCGCCTCGGCCGGCACAAGTTCCCCGTCCGCGTCACCAAGACGACCCGGGCCTTCCTCGACGAACTCGGCGACGCGCTCGGCACCGACCTCGACCCGGAGAACATGGAGGGCACGCTCGCCAAGCTCGGCGGCATCGCCAAGCTCATCGGGGCGACCCTCAGCAACACCGCCAACCCGACCCAGCTGGGCGCCGGTTACAAGGTCAACGTGATCCCCGGCGAGGCCACCGCACACGTGGACGGACGCTATCTGCCCGGGTACGAGGAGGAGTTCCTCGCCGACGTCGACCGCATCCTCGGACCGCACGTGCGGCGCGAGGACGTGCACGCCAACAAGGCCGTCGAGACCACCTTCGACGGCGCGCTGGTCGCCGCGATGCAGTCCGCGCTGGTGGCCGAGGACCCGGCCGCGAAGGCGGTCCCCTACATGCTCTCCGGCGGCACGGACGCCAAGTCCTTCGACGAACTCGGCATCCGGGGCTTCGGATTCGCGCCGCTCAAGCTGCCGCCGGAGCTGGACTTCGCGGGCATGTTCCACGGCGTCGACGAGCGGGTTCCGGTGGAGGGACTCCAGTTCGGCGTGCGGGTGCTCGACCGCTTCATCGACGCGTCCTGAAACGCGGGTGCGGACGCGTCCCGAATCGGCCGTGCGTGCGAGAGGCGACCGGGACGAGTGAATGCACTCATAAGCTCGTAGCCTCATTACTCCCTCCTCGTTACAGGTAATGCGATCGGCAATTTTGGGATCGCGTTTGCCAACTAGGAGGAACAATGCTCAAGAAGGTCGTCGCCGCTGCGGCTGCCACCGGTGGTCTGGTTCTCGCGGGCGCGGGCATGGCCGTCGCCGACTCCGGTGCCCAGGGTGCCGCCGTGCACTCGCCCGGCGTCCTTTCCGGCAACGTCGTCCAGGTTCCCGTGCACGTGCCGGTGAACGTCTGCGGCAACACGATCTCCGTGATCGGCCTGCTGAACCCGGCCTTCGGCAACGTCTGCATCAACAAGTGACGTTGTGCCTCGCCCCGTGAGGATCTGATGCCGCCGGCCCCGGAGCGCGCGCCATGCGCTCCGGGGCCGACGGCCTTTCGGGGGACATTCGAGGCGAGTGGACGACAGCGACGCCGGAATTCCGGCACTCTCGGCATTCTCGGTACCACGGGACCAGGACAAGGCAGGGATTCAGGAAATGCGACAGGTCACCCGCAAGGGCCTGATGACGATGGCGGCGGCCACCGGCGTGATCGCCGCCGCGGGCGGTGCCGCCCACGCGGACTCGGGTGCGCACGGTTCGAGTTCGGGCTCGCCCGGCGTACTGTCCGGCAACACGGTGCAGGCACCGGTGCACGTGCCGGTCAACGTCTGCGGCAACACGGTGGACGTGGTCGGCGTCCTCAACCCGGCGATGGGCAACTCGTGCGCCAACCAGGGCGGCGGCGACTCCGGAGGACACGGCGCCCCGGGCGGATACGGCGACTCCGGGAGCCACGGCGGCTCGCACGGGGACTCCGGGGGCTCTCACGCGGGCGGTCACGCCACCGACTCGCCGGGCGTCGGCTCCGGCAACCACGTCGAGGTGCCGATCGACGTACCGGTGAACGTGTGCGGCAACAGCATCAACGTGGTCGGCGCCCTCAATCCGGCATTCGGCAACGACTGCGACAACGGGGGAGGAGGCGGGGACCACTCGACGCCCCCCGGCGACCACGAGACGCCTCCGGAGAAGCCGGACAACCCCAACCATCCCGACACCCCGGACAATCCGTCCACTCCGGGCGGCGATACGCCGGGCGACTCCACGGACCACAACCAGCCGGGCACCCAGACCGTCGCCCAGCCCGGCGGTCACGCGGCGCTCGCCGAGACCGGCAGCGACCTGCCGCTGGGCCTCGTCCTGCCGGTGGGCGCCGGCGCGCTGCTCGCCGGCACGGTGCTCTACCGCAAGGCACGCGCCTCGGCGTGAGAGGGACACACCGGCACACGGAGCGGGCTCCGCATCGGCGGGGCCCGCTCCGCGTCCACCTCCGTCACTCGCGCCCGACCGGTCCCGGTCACCGGATCACCAGGTGGCGCGCACCTGGCGGATGATCCGCCGCCGCAACCGCACCTTGCGGCTGCCGTCACGCAGCAGGGTCAGGCGGTACAACTCCCAGTGTCCGTACTCGGCATGGTCCGTCAGCTGACGTGTGGCCTCCTTGCGGGTGACCCCGCGCGGTAGGTACACATCGACAAATTCGTATTCCGGCATCGAATCTATTGTGCGGGCTGGGGCCCGGTACGGATAGCGTCTGCACTATGTCTGATGCTGCGCAGCCCACCGCTGCCGAGGTACGCGCCGCCGCCGAGGCGGTCAAGACCGCGCTCGACCGCCACCTTGCGGCGGTCGAACGCCGGTCGGGAGAGGAAGACCCGGCCGTCTACGACGCGTTCAACGAGCTGGCCGCGGCCGCGGAGGCGTACGACGAACTGCTCTACGACCGGTACGACGAGGTCACTCCCTTCGAGATCCCCGGCGAGGACACGCTGCCTCCGTACACGGGCCCCGAGGAACCCAGCGCGCTCAGCGTCCTGATCCGCCGCGACTACGCCGTGGCCGAGCCGCAGCGGCTGATGGCCCAGGCCCGACGGGTCGAGGCGGCGGACGGGGAGGGGCCGGGCGTGGAGGTGTCGAACACGGTGCACGGGGCGCTCGGCCTCCTGTTCGGCGAGTTCGAGCCGGACGAGATCGCCTCGCGGCACAAGGAGTTCGGGCTGGAGGAGGGCGACTCCACGCTCTGGGTGACGGCCGCGGACGAGAGTGCCGATCCCGGCGAGTGGCTGGAGGCGCCGTTCGAGGAGGCCGACCCGGAGCGGGTGGTCTGCCGCTTCGACGTCAGCGCGGTCTTCGACGAGGAGCTCGACGACGACATCGACGACATCGACGACGAGGACGACGGCGGCGACGAGGACGACGACGGCGACCTGCCGGAGCTGGACGAGGACCTCGACACGAACCTCGACACGGACACGGACGAAGACGAGGACGACGAGGACTCCGCCGGGGAACCGGCGCGTCTGGAGGCCGACCGCTGAGCGCCTCGGGCCACGGCACGGGGCGATGCCGTGGCCCGAGGCGGTGTCGGCTGGGTGCCGTGGCCGCCCGGCGCGGGGCGGCCGGGCGGGGTAGCCGGGCGGGGTGGCAGGGGACAGGCGGCCGGATCAGTCCGTGGCCGGGACCTGCGGCGTGAGCAGGACCGGCAGCCGGGTCGTCCGGGGTTTGGCCGGGATCTCCGACACGGCGCGCGGAAGCGCCTGCTCCACGCCGTGCACCACGGACAGGTGCCGGGCGGCCCGGCCGAACGCCGTGTAGATCCAGGGGCGGCTGAGGGCCGGCACGGCGTCGCCGGGCAGCACCACGACCACCGCGGGCCAGCGGCCGCCCAGCGCCTGGTGGGCGGTCAGCGCCCAGCCGTGCCGCACGGAACCCTCCACCCGGTCCTGGGGCACGACCACGGTCTCGCCCGCGCACGACAGATGCAGCCCGTCGGCGTCGGCCCCGACCACCCGGCCCGGCAGCACCCGGCCCGGCGCGGGGGAGTGGACGACACGGTCGCCGGGGTCGAAGCCGCCGAAGCGGCCGGGGCCCGGGTTCAGCCGTTCCTTCAGCGCCGCGTTGAGCGCCCGGGTGCCCGCGGCGCCGCCGTGGCCCGGGGTGATCACCTGGGTCTGCTCGGCCGGGACGCCGATCGCGCGCGGCACCGAGTCCGCGACGAGCTGGACGGTGCGGTGCACCGCCTCGCCCGCGTCGCGCACCGGCACGATCACGACCTCCTTGCCGGGCGCCTCCACCTGGCCCAGCTCGCCGATGCCGATGCCGGAGACGAGTTCGCCGAGGGGACCGGGATCGGGGCGCCGTGAGGCGACCTGGGGGCAGAGCCGGGCCGCCAGCAGATCCGCGAAGACCCGTCCGGGACCCACGGACCAGAGCACCGCGGGGTCCCCGGTCAGCACCAGCCGGGCCCCGTCCGGCAGCGACTCCGCGAGCAGGGCGCCCGCCTCCACGTCGAGCTGCGGCGCATCGAGCACGACGAGCAGATCGAGGTCCAGCGCCCCGTCGGCGTCGCGCCCCGGTCCCTCGGCACCGGTCAGCAGCCCGGTCACGGTGACGGCGGCAGGGACGGCGGCGGTGGCGGGGGCGGCCTGTCCCGGTCCCGGGGAGGGCGAGTCGGACGACGGGTCGCCCAGCAGGGCGGCGAAGCGGTCGCGTCCGAGCGGGCCGGGCGCGGCGGCCCAGGCCCGCAGGCCCAGGGAGTGCGCCGCCCGCAGCAGGGCGGCGGGCTCGGCCAGGGACGCCTCGCCTCCGGTGTGCAGGACCAGCCCGTGGCCCGCGACGGCGCGGATCAGTTCGGCGGCGGAGCCCTGTGCGGAGGCGGCGGCCCGCTCCCAGTCCGGGGTGGAACCGTCCTGCTTGGGCGGCGAGTTGACCAGCCGGGCCAGGCCGTCGGCGAGGCTCTCCTCGGCGAGCGCGTACCGCTCGAGGCCGATCAGCACCCGCACGGGGCGCTCCTCGCCCTCGCCCTCCGCGCTCTCGCCCTCCGCACCCTCTCCGTCCGAGCCGCCCACGGCTCCGCTCGCCGCACGCTCGGGCCGGGCACCGGGCTCGTCCAGGGCGTCCTGGAAGGCGAGTGCCTCCCCCTCGGCCAGCGCGCCCTGCACGGCCGCGTCGGGATCCGGGACGCCCCGCTGGGCCAGCGTCGCGGTGAGCCGCGGCAGCTCCAGCGCCGTGTGCCCGGCCAGGGCCGCCTGCTCCAGCAGCCAGACGGTGACGGCACGGCCGCGCCGCTCGTCGTCCGGACCGCACTGGGCGCCGAGCAGTGCGCGGGCGAACCCGTCGGCCTGCTCCGGCCGCACTCCGCCGACCCGGAGCAGCTGCCAGGGATCCGCGCGCAGCGCCTCCTCCGCACCCTCGCCGAGGAGCGCGGCGGTCTGCGGGGCGAGCGACTCGGGGGCGCCTCCCTCGGCCAGGACGTCCCGCACCGACCGCACGGTCTCCGGCGCCGGTCCCACCGGCCCGGCGGGGGTGACGGCCGGCTCGGGGTGCGCCGGACGGGGCCGTCGTACCGGCTCCGGGGCGGGGCGGCGCGCGGGCTCGGGGGCGCCGAAGACCGCGGCCGCCGGCTTCTCACCGCTCTCCACGGCGCGTACGGCGGCGAGCAGATCGGCCGCCGTGCCGCTCAGCTTGCCGCCGGCGTCGATCGGCCCCTGCTTCCCGGCCTTCCGCCGCTCGATCCGCTCCCGCTCGACCCGCTGCGCGGCCAGCTCGGCCTCGCCCTCGGACACCTGCGCGGCCGCTTCGCCCCCGTCACCGGAGCCGGCCGCGGACTCGGCCGTGGTGTCCGGCTCCGTGGTGTCCGGCTCCGTGGCGCTGCCCGGTTCTACGGCGTCCGGCTCCGTGGCGCTGCCCGCTTCTACGGCGTCCGACTCCGCGGCGTCCGGAGTGTCCGGCGCGGGCACCTCGGCCGTGCCCGGGGTGTCCGGCCCGGTGTCCACGGCGTCCGTGGTGTCCTTCGAGGCGGGCTCGGGCTCCGTGCTCACAGCGTGCTCCAGTCGTGATCGGGATAGCGGTGCACGGGCGCCGACACGTCGTCGAGAGCCCGGCAGATCTCGTCAGGAAGACTAAGGGCCTCCACTGACAACGCCGCCGTCAGCTGCTGCGCGGTGCGCGGGCCGATGATCGGGGCGACCACCCCGGGCCGGTCGCGGACCCAGGCCAGCGCCACCTGGAGCGGGGTCACCGCGAGCCCGTCCGCCGCCGTCGCCACCGCGTCCACGATGTGCCCGGCCGTGTCGTCGAGGTAGGGCTCGACGAACGGGGCCAGATGGTCCGATGCACCCCGCGAGTCCGGCGGGGTCGCGTCCTTGCGGTACTTGCCCGTGAGCACCCCGCGGCCCAGCGGGGACGAGGGCAGCAGACCGATGCCCAGGTCCAGGGCGGCCGGCAGCACCTCCCGCTCGACGCCCCGCTGGAGCAGCGAGTACTCCATCTGGGTGCTCGCCACCCGGTTGCGGACGCCGGGCGCCGCCAGCTGCCAGGTCGCCGCCTTGGCCAGCTGCCAGCCGCAGAAGTTGGACACCCCCGCGTAGCGCGCCCGGCCGCTGCTCACCGCCACGTCGAGGGCGTGCAGCGTCTCCTCCAGCGGGGTGTGCGGGTCGAAGGCGTGCAGGTGCCACACGTCGACGTGGTCCGTGCCCAGGCGGGCCAGGGAGGCGTCCAGCGCGGAGAGGAGGTGGGCGCGCGAACCGTCGAAGCGGCGGTCCGGGTCGGGCACACTGCCCGCCTTGGTCGAGATCACCAGGTCCCGGCGCGGCACCAGGCCCTCCATCAGCCGCCCGAGCAGGTACTCGGACTCCCCGTCGCCGTACACGTCCGCCGTGTCGACGAGGGTCCCGCCCGCTTCCCAGAAGGTCTTCAAGAGGTCCGCGGCGTCGTGCTCGTCCGTGTCCCGGCCCCAGGTCAGGGTGCCGAGACCGATGCGGGACACGCGCAGACCGGTGCGGCCGAGATGCCTCTGCTCCATGAACGCCGACATTACTGGCCACGGCCGGCGCTGTGGGGGCCTGTGGACAACCGAATTCCGCGCGCTAAGGTCGGGGCACCAGCCACGTTACTGATCGGTAAGGGGAATCGGCCATGCAGCTCGGGATCAACCTCGGCTACTGGGGTGCCGGAATGGACGCGGACAACCTGGCCGTCGCCCAGGAGGCGGACCGGCTCGGATACGCCGTGTGCTGGGCCGCCGAGGCCTACGGCTCCGACGCGGCCACCGTGCTGACCTGGGTCGCCGCCCAGACCGAGCGCATCGACGTGGGCTCGGCCATCTTCCAGATCCCGGCCCGCCAGCCCGCGATGACCGCGATGACCGCCGCCACCCTGGACTCCCTGTCCAAGGGCCGCTTCCGCCTCGGCCTCGGCGTGTCGGGACCGCAGGTCTCCGAGGGCTGGTACGGCGTCAAGTTCGACAAGCCGCTCGCCCGCACGCGTGAATACGTCGAGATCGTGCGCAAGGCGATGACCCGGGAGCGGCTGTCCTACGAGGGACGGCACTGGACGCTGCCGCTGCCCGACGGCCCCGGCAAGCCGATCAAGCTGACCGTGCACCCGCAGCGCGAGCACATCCCGCTGTACATCGCGGCGATCGGCCCGAAGAACCTGGAGCAGACCGGCGAGATCGCCGACGGCGCCCTGCTCATCTTCCCCTCCGCCGACCACCTGGAGGAGACCGCCGTCAAGCACCTGCGCGCCGGACGCGAGAAGGCCGGCAAGTCCCTCGACGGCTTCGACGTCTGCCCGACGCTGCCGCTCGCCCTCGGCGACGACAAGGACGTCACCGCCCTCGCCGACACCTTCCGGCCGTACACCGCGCTGTACGTCGGCGGCATGGGCAGCCGCAAGCAGAACTTCTACAACCAGCTCGCCCAGCGCATGGGCTACGAGCAGGAGGCCGCCGAGATCCAGGACAAGTACCTGTCCGGCGACAAGCAGGGCGCCGCCGAGGCCGTACCCCACGACCTGATCGACCGGACGACGCTGCTCGGCTCCGTCGACCGCATCGCCGACCGGATGAAGGCCTACGCCGCGGCCGGGGTCACCACCCTCACCCTCGCTCCCGCGGGCTTCACCCTGGACGAGCGGCTCGCCGCGCTGCGAGCCGGCACCGAGGCCCTGGAGCGCGCCGGACTGGCGTGACACGGGAGGAAAGTTTCTGCGGCCGTGGTGGGGGCTCGGGGGTCTTCCCCGCCACGGCCGTCACGAGGAACAACGCGCCCACGCGCGCGGGGTTACGCCTCCCGCCGGCCCCGGCCCTCCTCCTTTCGGCGCAGTCGTCCGCCGCACCTGTTGCCGCGCACCCGCACCCGCACTTGACTCGTGCATCGCGGAGTGTGCGGAACCTGCGGACCACGCAGCGGCAGAGAGGTGCCCCCGATGCTTTCGGCCAAGAGTCTCTTCCAGGAGATCCTCGACAACGACGAGTCGTTCCGTCTCTTCTGCTCCATCGCGGCCAGCGGCGAGTCCCAGGGCGGCTGGGAGAACGCGCGCATCGCCGCGCTGGTCCCGGACAGCGAACGGCACCTCGCCCCCAAGATCACCCGGCACGGCGCGGACGAGGACAAGCACGGCCGGATCTTCAACGCCCTGCTGAAGAAGCGCGGCCTCCAGCCCGTCGACGTACCGCCCGAGACCGACTACACGATGCTCCTCGAGCGGCACGGCATCGGTCTCGCCCACGAGAAGCTCAAGGCCGACCAGCCCCTCACCGTGCGGGACGTCATCACCTATCTCGCCCACAGCAGGGTCACCGAGCAGCGCGCCGCCGAACAGATGGCGATGCTCCTCAAGTACTTCGCCGACCACCCCGACCTCGGCCGGGCGGTCCGGATGATCTCGGCCGACGAGGACAACCACCTCGCCTACTCCCACGAGGAACTGCTCCACTACGCCGCCGCCGGACACGCCCCGTACATCCGCCGGACGCTGCGTGAGTGCGCGCACGCCGAGATCCGCGTCCACCGCGACGTCAGCCTCGCGGTGATGGCCCGCATGGGGCGCATCCTGGGCTGGTCGCGCGCCAGGTCGGCGCTGCTCGCGGCGGGCATCCACGCAGTGTACGCCGCCGAGCGCGCGGCCGGCTGGCGGCGCATGGTGACGCTCCGGACACCCGAACGGCGCGACGCGCTCGGCGGACCCGCCACCGCGGCCCCCGAGGTCGCCTGACCGGTCCCGCCGCGCCCTACAGCCAGCCCCGGCGCTTGAACTGCCGGTACAGCAGCACCTCCAGGACGGCCATCAGCGCGATCACCGCCGGATAGCCCCACGTCCAGTGCAGCTCCGGCATGTGGTCGAAGTTCATGCCGTAGATCCCCGCGAGCATCGTGGGGACCGCCGCCATGGCCGCCCACGCCGAGATCTTCCGCATGTCGTCGTTCTGCCGGACGCTCGTCTGGGCCAGATGCGCCGACAGGATGTCCGAGACCAGCCGGTCCAGGCTCTCCACCGACTCGTTCACGCGCGTGAGGTGGTCGCTCACGTCCCGGAAGAAGGGCCGCGCCCTGTCGTTCACGAACGGCACCCCGCCGCCGTACGCCCCCGTACCGGCCAGCCGGGCCAGCGGCGGCGCGAGCGGACCGGTCGCCCGGCGGAACTCCAGCACCTGCCGCTTGAACGTGTAGATCCGCGACGCCGTGTGCCGGGAACCGCCGCCCTCCGGAGAGAAGACCTCCGCCTCCAGCTCCTCCAGGTCCGTCTGGAGCTCGACCGCCACGTCCAGGTAGTGGTCGACGGTGGCGTCCGCTATCGCGTACAGCACCGCGGTGGGCCCCTTGCCGAGCAGTGCCGGCTCGTGCTCCAGCCGCTGCCGCACGGCCTTCAGCGGGGACCCCTCACCGTGCCGGACGACCACCGCGAAGGCGTCGCCCAGGAAGATCATCAGCTCGCCGGTGGAGACGGCGTCACTGTGCGGCTCGTACACCACCGGCTTCAGCACGGCGAAGACCGAGTCGTCGTACACCTCCAGCTTGGGCCGCTGATGTGCCTTGAGCGCGTCCTCCACCGCCAGCGGATGCAGCCCGAACTCCTGGCTGACCAGGTCGAACTCCTCCGCCGTCGGCTCGTGCAGACCGATCCACACGAAGCCGCCCGCCCCGCGCGCCGCGCCGAGCGCGTCGGAGAGGTCCTCGGGCCCGTCCGTGCGGTGCCCGTCCCGGTAGATGGCACAGTCGACGATCACCGAACCCATTCTCCCCTCGTCCGGGCGCCCCTGTACCGCGCCGTACGCCTACCCTGGCCGCATGCCCACGCTGATCCTGGTTAGGCACGGACGCTCCACCGCCAACACCGAGGGACTGCTCGCCGGCTGGACGCCCGGCGTCGCCCTCGACGAACGCGGCGCCGCGCAGGCCGCCGCGCTCCCCGGGCGGCTCGCCGGCCTGCCGCTCTCCGAGATCGTCACCAGCCCCCTGCAACGCTGCCAGGAGACCCTCCGGCCGCTGCTCGACGCCCGGCCCGGGCTGCGGGCGCACACCGACGAACGGATCGGGGAGTGCCACTACGGCGACTGGTCCGGCCGCAAACTCGCCGAGCTCAAGGACGAGCCCCTGATGGAGGTGGTGCAGGCGCACCCCTCCGCCGCGGCCTTCCCCGGCGGCGAGTCGATGCGCGCCATGCAGACCCGCGCCGCCGAAGCGGTACGCGAGTGGAACGCGCGCGTGGAGCGTGACCACGGCCCCGACGCCGTCTACCTCATGTGCTCCCACGGCGACATCATCAAGTCCCTCGTCGCCGAGGCACTCGGCCTCCACCTCGACCTCTTCCAGCGGATCTCCGTCGAACCCTGCTCCGTCACCGCCATCCGCTACACCCGGCTGCGCCCGTTCCTCGTCCGCCTCGGCGACACCGGCGACTTCGCCTCCCTCGCCCCGCGCGAGGAACCGCCCGGCGACCAGGCCCCGGTCGGGGGCGGTGCGGGCGCACCGTGATCGTCCGCCGCAGTAGGGTGAACCGGTCGCGGCAGCACTGCCCCCGATCTTCCGCTTTCCCCGACTCCCATGGAGACAGGACGTGTCCCGTCAGGTGTTCCTCTACGACCAACCGGAACGTTTCGTGGCCGGTACGGTCGGGCTGCCCGGGCGCCGTACGTTCTTCCTCCAGGCCACCGCAGGCTCCCGGGTGACCAGCGTGGCCCTGGAGAAGACCCAGGTCGCCGCCCTCGCCGAACGCATGGACGAGCTTCTGGACGAGGTCGTACGGCGCAGCGGCGGCAGCACCGTCGTCCCCGCCACCGCGCCCACCGGCCCCGCCGACACGGCGCCGCTGGACACCCCCGTCGAGGAGGAGTTCCGGGTCGGCACCATGGCGCTGGCCTGGGACGGCGAGGACCAGCGCATGATCGTCGAGGCGCAGGCCCTCGTGGAGCTGGACGCCGAGTCCGAGGAGGACCTGGCGGAGGCCGAGGAGCGGCTGCTCCAGGACGAGGAGAACGGCCCGCCCATGCTCCGCGTCCGCCTGACCGGCGCGCAGGCCAGGGCCTTCGCCAAACGCGCCCTGGACGTCGTCAACGCCGGGCGGCCGCCGTGCCCGCTGTGCAGCCTCCCGCTCGACCCGGAAGGACACGTATGTCCGCGCCAGAACGGATACCGCCGCGGAGCGTGACCACCGACGCGGCTGCGGCCGAACTGCTCGCCCTGGGCGAACTGATCGTGCGCGGACGCATCCGTGACGCCTCCAACGCGGCGCTGTACTGCACGGTGACGCACGAGGGACACGAGGCGGCCTGCGTCTACAAACCGGTCGCCGGAGAGCGACCGCTCTGGGACTTCCCCGACGGCACCCTCGCCCAGCGCGAGGTCGCCGCCTACGAGGTCTCCGAGGCCACCGGCTGGGGCCTGGTCCCGCCCACCGTGCTGCGCGACGGCCCGTACGGCGAGGGCATGGTCCAGCTGTGGATCGAGACCGTGCCGGACACGGAACTGCTCGCCCTGGTCGACGAGGAGCAGCCCGCCCCCGGCTGGAAGGGCATCGCGCTCGCCGAGGTCGGCGAGGGGCGCACCGCCCTGCTCGTGCACGCCGACGACGAACGCCTGCGCCGGCTCGCCGTCCTGGACGCCGTCATCAACAACGCCGACCGCAAGGGCGGCCACCTGCTGCCCGCGGCGGGGGAGCGGCTGTACGGCATCGACCACGGCGTCACCTTCAACGCCGAGAACAAGCTGCGCACCCTCCTGTGGGGCTGGGCGGGCGACCCGCTCACCGCGGAGGCCCTGGCGGTGCTGGACGCCCTCAAGGAGGCGCTGAAGGACGGCGGCGGCGCCCTGGCGACCCGGCTCGCCGCGCTCATCACCCCCGCCGAACTCGACGCCACGCGCGCGCGGGTCGACGACCTGCTGGCCTCCGGCAAGCACCCCGAACCGAACGGCGAGTGGCCGGCCATCCCCTGGCCGCCCCTGTAGACATCCGCTGTCACACCGGCCGGAGGTGCGCAAGAGCGCCTTACCGGCCATCCGGCCCGGTCCGGTTCGTGTACGGAACATCCGTCCGGTTAGGCTCATGTCATGCATGCCTGGCCCGCTTCCGAGGTCCCCGCCCTGCCTGGTCAGGGCCGCGACCTGAGGATCCACGACACCGCGACCGGCGGCCCGGTCACCCTCGACCCCGGTCCCGTCGCCCGTATCTACGTCTGCGGCATCACGCCGTACGACGCCACCCACATGGGGCACGCGGCGACCTACAACGCGTTCGACCTCGTGCAGCGCGTGTGGCTCGACACCAAGCGGCAGGTCCACTACGTCCAGAACGTCACCGACGTGGACGACCCGCTCCTCGAGCGGGCCGTGCGCGACGGGGTCGACTGGACCGCCCTCGCCGAGCAGGAGACCGCCCTCTTCCGCGAGGACATGACGGCGCTGCGGATGCTGCCGCCGCAGCACTACATAGGCGCCGTCGAGGCCATACCCGGCATCGTCCCGCTCGTCGAGCGGCTGCGTGACGCCGGCGCGGCCTACGAGCTCGAGGGCGACGTCTACTTCTCCGTCGAGGCGGACCCGCACTTCGGCGGCGTCTCCCACCTCGACGCCGCGACCATGCGGCTGCTCTCCGCCGAGCGGGGCGGCGACCCCGACCGGCCCGGCAAGAAGAACCCGCTCGACCCGATGCTGTGGATGGCCGCCCGCGAGGGCGAACCCAGCTGGGACGGCGGGTCGCTCGGCCGCGGGCGCCCCGGCTGGCACATCGAGTGCGTGGCCATCGCCCTCGACCACCTGGGCATGGGCTTCGACGTCCAGGGCGGCGGCTCCGACCTGGCCTTCCCGCACCACGAGATGGGCGCCTCGCACGCCCAGGCCCTCACCGGCGAGTTCCCCATGGCCAAGGCCTACGTGCACGCCGGCATGGTCGGTCTCGACGGCGAGAAGATGTCCAAGTCCAAGGGCAACCTGGTCTTCGTCTCCCAGCTGCGCCGCGAGGGCGTCGACCCGGCCGCCATCCGGCTCACGCTGCTCGCCCACCACTACCGTTCCGACTGGGAGTGGACCGACCAGGTCCTGGAGGACGCCCTCGCCCGCCTCGACCGCTGGCGCGCCGCCGTCTCCCGCCCCGACGGCCCGCCCGCCGAGGCCCTGGTGGAGCAGATCCGCGAAGCCCTCGCCAACGACCTGGACTCCCCGGCCGCCCTCGCCGCGATCGACGACTGGGCCGCCCTCCAGCAGGCCTCCGGCGGCACGGACATCGGCGCCCCGGGCGTCGTCTCCCGAGCGGTGGACGCGTTGCTGGGCGTAGCGCTGTAAGGCCCCGACTGCGGGCAGTCGCCACGCCGCCCGCCCCAGCTGCGGGCAGTCGTGCCTCCCCCAGTGCCTGAACGGCCTGGGAGGTACCCCCAGGGCGGCACGGGTGGGCGCAGGCGGCAACCGGCCCAGTGCCGGCCCACGCCCTCCCGCAGTAACCCGCACCAAAATGACCGAGGGGCGCTCCCACCAGGGAGGCGCCCCTCACTCATGTCCAACCGGCTCAGTCCTCCGAGGACTCCTCGTCCTCCCCGCCCGCCTTCGGCGGCTTCGGCGGCCGCGTCCGCCCGCTCGGATTGTCCCGCAGGAACGGCGTACCGGCCGGACCCTCGCCCCCGTCCGCCGTGGCGTGCCCGCCCGGCCCGCCCCCGTCCCGCCGCCGCAGATACCGCTCGAACTCCCGCGCGATCGCCTCGCCCGACGCCTCCGGCAGCTCCGCCGTGTCCCGCGCCTCCTCCAGCGACTGCACGTACTCCGCGACCTCGGTGTCCTCCGCGGCCAGCTGGTCCACGCCCACCTGCCAGGCACGCGCGTCCTCGGGCAGCTCGCCCAGCGGGACCCGGACCCCGATCAGGTCCTCCAGCCGGTTCAGCAGGGCCAGCGTGGCCTTCGGGTTCGGCGGCTGCGACACGTAGTGCGGCACCGCCGCCCACAGCGACACCGCCGGCACGCCCGCGTGCGCGCACGCCTCCTGGAGGATGCCGACGATGCCCGTGGGCCCCTCGTACTTGGTCTCCTCCAGGTCCATGCGCCGGGCCAGGTCGGCGTCCGACGTGGTGCCGCTGATCGGGACCGGACGGGTGTGCGGGGTGTCGCCCAGCAGGGCACCCAGGACGACCACCAGCTCGACGCCCAGCTCATGAGCGAAGCCCAGCAGCTCGTTGCAGAACGAGCGCCAGCGCATGGACGGTTCGATGCCCCGCACGAGCACCAGGTCGCGCGGTTTGTCGCCCCCGACCCGGACCACCGAGAGCCTCGTCGTCGGCCAGGTGACCTTGCGGACGCCGTCCTCGATGAACACCGTGGGACGGTTGACCTGGAAGTCGTAGTAGTCCTCGGCGTCCAGCGCCGCGAACACCTCGCCCTTCCACTCCTTGTCGAGATGCGCGACCGCGGTGGAGGCGGCGTCACCGGCATCGTTCCAGCCCTCGAACGCGGCCACCATGACCGGGTCGACCAGCTCGGGAACCCCCTCGAGCTCGATCACCCAGCGCCTCCTTCCGACGTGCCCTCGCGTACCCCCCAACCTTACGGCGTGCCGAGGGGCCGCCCGCAGCCCCTTCGTACGGGGCAGTGAACGGATCACTGCCCCGTACCCGGGGCCGGAACACCCGACGCGGGAGCCGGCCGGTCCTACTTCTTGTCGAGCACGTCCTGGACCCGCGTGCGGACGTCGTCCGTGGCCAGGCCGCGGATCGTCAGCGTCGTACGGCGGCGCAGCACGTCGTCCGCCGTCTCGGCCCACTCGTTGTCCCGGGCCCACACGACCTGCGCCCAGATCTCCGGGGCGTCCGGGTGCACGCGCTGCGCCAGCTCGGGGCTCTCGTTGGCGAGCCGGGCGATGTCGAAGGCGAGCGAGCCGTAGTGCGTGGCCAGGTGCCTGGCGGTGTCGGCCGCCATGCGCGGGCCGGGCGCGGAGCCGTCCACCAGCAGCCGGTGGGCCACCGCGCGCGGGTTGGCGACGCCGGGCAGCGGCAGCTTCTTCGGCAGCGACGCGATCGGCTCGAAGCCGTCACCCAGCGGGTGGCCGGGCAGCGACTCCAGCTTCTTCATCACCGTACGGCCGATGTGGCGGAAGGTGGTCCACTTGCCGCCCGCGACGGACAGCATCCCGCCCCGACCCTCGGTGACGACCGTCTCGCGCTTGGCCTTCGACGTGTCTCCGGGACCGCCGGGCAGCACCCGCAGGCCCGCGAAGGAGTACGTGATGAGGTCACGGTCCAGCTGCTGGTCGCGGATGGAGAACGCGGCCTCGTCGAGTATCTGGGCCACGTCCTTGTCGTTGACGGCGACGTCCCCCGGGTCGCCCTCGAACTCCTCGTCGGTGGTGCCGAGCAGCAGCATGTCCTCCCAGGGGAGGGCGAAGGTGATCCGGTACTTGTCGATCGGGGTGGCCAGCGCGGCCTTCCACGGCGCGGTGCGCTTGAGCACCAGGTGCGCGCCCTTGGACAGGCGGATGGACGGGGCCGCGGCCGGGTTCTCCATGCGGCGCAGGTGGTCGACCCACGGTCCGGTCGCGTTGAGCACCAGGCGGGCGTTCACCCCGAACTCGTCGCCGGACAGCCGGTCCTTCAGCTCGGCGCCGGTCACCCGGCCGTCGGTGAAGCGCAGCCCCGTGACCTCGGCGTGGTTGAGGACCACCGCACCGGAGTCGACCGCCGCGCGGACCGTCATCAGGGCCATGCGGGCGTCGTTCATCTGGTCGTCGCCGTACACGGCCACGGCCTTGAGGTTGTCGGTACGCAGCTCCGGCACGTCCTGCGCGGCCTTGGCCGGGGAGAGCAGGTGGCCGACGCCGTCGCCGAAGGCGGACAGCGCCGAGTACGCGAAGACGCCGGCCCCGAGCTTCGCCGCGCCGTGCGGCCCGCCCTTGTACACGGGGAGGTAGAAGGTGAGCGGGTTCGCCAGGTGGGGGGCCACCTGGCGGGAGACCGCACGGCGCTCGAAGTGGTTCTCCGCCACCAGCTTCACCGCGCCGGTCTGCAGGTAGCGCAGTCCGCCGTGGAGCAGCTTGGAGGAGGCGGAGGAGGTGGCGCCGGCGAAGTCGCCGGCATCGACCACGGCCACCCTGAGGCCGGACTGCGCGGCGTGCCAGGCGGTGGAGATGCCCAGGATGCCGCCGCCGATCACGAGAAGGTCGTACGACGCCTTGGAGAGCTGCTCCCGGGTCTCGGCGCGGCTCGGGTTGGAGCCGGAGGCCGGGTGCGTACCCAGGGCAGGCACGGACTGCAGGGTGGACTGAGTGGTCATGGTGGTTCTTACTCCTCGTCCTCGAGCCAGCCCATGGTCCGCTCGACGGCCTTGAGCCAGCTCTTGTACTCACGGTCGCGGATCTCCGCGTCCATGCGGGGGGTCCACTCGGCGGCCCGCCGCCAGTTGGCGCGCAGGTCGTCGGTGCTGTTCCAGAAGCCGACGGCGAGACCGGCGGCGTAGGCGGCGCCGAGGCAGGTGGTCTCGGCGACCATCGGGCGCACCACGGGGGCGTCCACGAAGTCGGCGAGGGTCTGCATCAGCAGGTTGTTGGAGGTCATGCCGCCGTCGACCTTGAGGGCGGTCAGCTCCACGCCGGAGTCCTTCGTCATGGCGTCCGCGATCTCGCGGGTCTGCCAGGCGGTGGCCTCCAGGACGGCGCGCGCGAGGTGCGCCTTGGTGACGTACCGGGTGAGGCCGGCGATCACACCGCGGGCGTCGGAGCGCCAGTACGGGGCGAACAGGCCGGAGAAGGCCGGTACGAAGTAGGCGCCGCCGTTGTCCTCGACGGTCAGGGCGAGGGTCTCGATCTCGGCGGCGGTGGAGATCAGGCCCATCTGGTCGCGCATCCACTGCACCAGCGAACCGGTGACGGCGATCGAGCCCTCCAGGGCGTAGACCGTGTCCTGGTCGCCGATCTTGTAGCCGACCGTGGTCAGCAGGCCCGAGTAGGAGTTGATCAGCTTGTCACCGGTGTTCATCACCATGAAGGTGCCGGTGCCGTACGTCGACTTGGTCTCGCCCTCGGAGAAGCAGGTCTGGCCGAACAGGGCCGCCTGCTGGTCGCCGAGCGCGGAGGCGACCGGGATGCCGCCGAGCAGCTCGCCGAGGCGGCCGCCGGTGATCTCGCCGTAGACCTCGGCGGAGGAGCGGATCTCGGGGAGCATCTGCATCGGTACGCCGATCGACTCGGCGATCTTCTCGTCCCACGCCATGGTGTGCAGGTTCATCAGCATGGTGCGGGAGGCGTTGGTGACGTCGGTGACGTGCTTGCCGCCGTTCACGCCGCCGGTCAGGTTCCAGATGACCCAGGTGTCCATGGTGCCGAAGAGCAGGTCGCCCGCCTCGGCGCGCTCGCGCAGCCCGTCGACGTTGTCCAGCAGCCAGCGGGCCTTGGGACCGGCGAAGTAGGAGGCGAGGGGCAGGCCGGTCTCGCGGCGGAAGCGGTCCTGGCCGACATTGCGGCCGAGCTCCTTGCACAGGGCGTCGGTGCGGGTGTCCTGCCAGACGATGGCGTTGTGGACGGGCTCACCGGTGTTCCTGTCCCAGACGAGGGTGGTCTCGCGCTGGTTGGTGATGCCGATGGCCTTGATGTCGTCGCGGGTGATGCCGGCCTTCTCGACGGCTCCGGCGACGACCTCTTGGACGTTGGTCCAGATCTCGGTGGCGTCGTGCTCGACCCAGCCCGGCTTGGGGAAGATCTGCTCGTGCTCCTTCTGGTCGACGGAGACGATGCGCCCGTCGCGGTCGAAGACGATGCAGCGCGAGGAGGTCGTGCCCTGGTCGATCGCGGCGATGAACGGCCCGTGGCCGTGGGAGGCGATGCCGGTGGTGTGGGCGTCGGTCACTGTGTGCTCCTGGGGTTCCGTGGTGGGTGGCCGGTGCGTACGGCGCGTGGTCTGCGGCTCGATGATCGCCGAGCGGGGGCCCGCTCAGGCGAACGCGACGTTGTAGACACCTCCGGCGATCGCACCGCCGATCAGCGGACCGACGACCGGGATCCAGGCGTAGGACCAGTCGGAGCCGCCCTTGTTGGGCAGCGGCAGCAGGGCGTGCACGATGCGCGGGCCGAGGTCGCGGACCGGGTTGATCGCGTATCCCGTCGGACCGCCGAGCGACAGACCGATGGAGACCACCACGAACCCGGTGATCAGGGCGCCCAGGATGCCGAGGCCGTTGCCCTCGTCGTTCAGGCCCTGGGTGAGGATGGCGAGCAGCAGCACGAAGGTGCCGATGATCTCGGTGGCGAGGTTCTGGACCGTGTGCCGGATCTCGGGGCCGGTGGAGAAGACGCCCAGGACCGGGCCGGCGCCCTTCTCCTGCGCCTCGACCGACTTGGCCGTCGTGTCCTGTGCGCCGGGGCCGCCGACGATCTCGCGGTCGGTGAGGTGGGCCTGGAACTGGCCGTAGTAGGCGATCCAGACCAGGACCGCGCCGATCATGGCGCCGAGGAGCTGGCCCGCGAAGTAGGTCGGGGTGTTGCTCCAGTCGCCGTCCTTGATCGCGATGCCCACGGTCACGGCCGGGTTGAGGTGGGCGCCGGAGAGCGGACCCGATATGTACGCCGCCGTCATGACGGCGAAGCCCCACCCGAAGGCGATGGCGAGCCAGCCGGCGTTGCGGGCCTTGGAGGCCTTGAGCGTGACGGCGGCACACACGCCGCCGCCGAGCAGGATGAGCAGGGCGGTACCGATGGTCTCGCCGATGAAGATGTCGGAGCTGGACACCCGCGACTCCTTTGTCCTTCGTCCAGGGAAAGCCGAACCCCGGGTCCCTCCGGGTGTTCCGGCGCCCTCGGTGTGAGAGCGATGGCGGCCCTTGGCACTGTGGACACTCTAACGCGTATTGCCGGTAGGTGTTCGACAATGCCGACCGATGGACGCGAGTCTCGTTCGGCGTCACGCGTGCGTCAAGAGCTGTGTTATCGAAAGCACGATCGTTATTGATCGTCGTGGGTTATCGATCTCCGGCCCCGGCGCCCCGCGGGAACGGCGAAGGCCGGGACACCCTCGGTGTCCCGGCCTCCACGCGCGTGTCCGCGCCTGCTCGCGTGCGCCCTAGAACCGCCCGGCACCCAGGTCCCGCGACACCGCGCGGGCGCAGTCCCGCACCGCCGCGACCAGCTCGGTCCGCAGCTCGCCCTCCCGGCACAGCCGCTCCACGGCCCCGGTGATGCCGACCGCGCCGACCGGCATCCGCCTGCGGTCGTGGATGGGGGCGGCGATGGAGGCGATGCCCTCCCAGGTCTCCTCGACGTCGGCGGCGTACCCCCGCGCGCGCGTGATGTCCAGGACGTGCTCGAAGCTGTCCGGCTCGCAGACCGTCCGGTCCGTGAACGCCTTGCGGTCGGCCTCCAGTGCCTCGCTGTGCGCCACCGGGTCGTACGCGGAGAGCACCTTGCCCAGTGCCGTCGAGTGCAGCGGCTGCATGGCCCCGATCTCCAGGACCTGCCGGCTGTCGTCGGGCCGGAAGACGTGGTGCACGATCAGGACGCCCTGCTGGTGCAGGACACCGAGGTGGACGCTCTCCCCGCTGGAGCGGGCCAGGTCGTCCGTCCACACCAGGGCGCGCGCCCGCAGCTCGTGCACGTCCAGATAGGTCGTGCCCAGGCGCAGCAGTTCGGCGCCCAGCTGGTAGCGCCCCGAGGCGTCGTCCTGCTCGACGAAGCCCTCCTGCTGGAGGGTGCGCAGGATGCCGTGTGCGGTGCCTTTGGCCAGACCCAGCGACGAGGCGATGTCCGACAGGCCGAGCCGCCGCTCGCCGCCCGCGAGCAGGCGCAGCATCGCGGCCGCCCGCTCGAGCGACTGGATGTTCCGTGCCATCGACGTACTGCCTCCGTCCCCTTCGACTGCCGACCTCGGCGTCGCTGACGTCGTTCGGCAATGCCGAACACTACCGGTCCATGCCGACCTCCCGCTAATGGTCGGCGGGCAACTGTTGCACTTCGGCCACCTCCCGGTGACCGCGGACGACCCCCGGGGCACGCGTCCGCCGGACGCGCGCCACCGCCCTCCGCGGACCGTTCGGGAAGGGGAAACTCGTCCGTTCGGCCGGTATTCGCCCCGCCATACTCGTCCGTCTCGTGGACTCCCCGACCATCGGCCCCCGGTCCCGGCTACCCTGGCGGCGTGCGTTCTCCCCGGGGACGTCCACCACGGACGGCACCGGGCATGGCGCAAAGCCGACAGCCGTCGCATCCTAGGGAGCCCTTTCATGGCCTCGTCGCCATCCACCCCGCCCGCCGACACCCGCACCCGCGTGTCCGCCCTTCGAGAGGCCCTGGCCACCCGTGTGGTGGTGGCCGACGGTGCGATGGGCACCATGCTTCAGGCCCAGAACCCGACGCTGGAGGACTTCCAGCAGTTGGAGGGGTGCAACGAGGTCCTGAACCTCACCCGGCCGGACATCGTGCGCTCCGTGCACGAGGAGTACTTCGCCGTCGGTGTCGACGCGGTGGAGACCAACACCTTCGGCGCCAACCACTCCGCGCTCGGTGAGTACGACATTCCCGAGCGTGTCCATGAACTGTCCGAGGCGGGTGCGCGGGTGGCCCGTGAGGTCGCCGACGAGTTCGCCGCCCGTGACGGCCGGCAGCGCTGGGTGCTGGGCTCCATGGGCCCCGGCACCAAGCTCCCGACCCTCGGCCACGCCCCCTACCCCGTCCTGCGCGACGCCTACCAGCGCAACGCCGAGGGCCTGGTCGCCGGCGGCGCGGACGCCCTGCTGGTGGAGACCACCCAGGACCTGCTCCAGACCAAGGCCTCGGTACTCGGCGCCCGGCGCGCCCTGGACGCCCTGGGCCTGGACCTGCCGGTCATCGTGTCCGTGACCGTCGAGACCACCGGCACCATGCTCCTCGGCTCCGAGATCGGCGCCGCGCTGACCGCGCTGGAGCCCCTCGGCATCGACATGATCGGCCTGAACTGCGCCACCGGCCCGGCCGAGATGAGCGAGCACCTGCGCTACCTCGCCCGGCACTCGCGGGTGCCGCTGTCGTGCATGCCGAACGCCGGTCTGCCGGTGCTGGGCAAGGACGGTGCGCACTATCCGCTGACCGCACCGGAGCTGGCGGACGCGCAGGAGACGTTCGTGCGCGAGTACGGCCTGTCGCTGGTCGGCGGCTGCTGCGGCACCACTCCCGAGCACCTGCGCCAGGTCGTCGAACGCGTCCGCGGCACCGCCCCCACCGAGCGGCACCCGCGGCCCGAGCCCGGCGCCGCCTCCCTCTACCAGACCGTGCCCTTCCGCCAGGACACCTCCTACCTCGCCATCGGTGAGCGGACGAACGCCAACGGGTCGAAGAAGTTCCGTGAGGCGATGCTGGAGGGCCGCTGGGACGACTGTGTGGAGATGGCCCGCGACCAGATCCGTGAGGGCGCGCACATGCTCGACCTCTGCGTCGACTACGTCGGCCGGGACGGCGTGGCCGACATGGAGGAGCTGGCGGGACGGTTCGCGACCGCCTCCACGCTGCCGATCGTGCTGGACTCGACCGAGGTCGAGGTGATCCGGGCGGGTCTGGAGAAGCTCGGCGGCCGTGCGGTGATCAACTCGGTGAACTACGAGGACGGCGCCGGCCCGGAGTCCCGCTTCGCCCGTGTCACCACGCTGGCGCGGGAGCACGGTGCCGCGCTGATCGCGCTGACCATCGACGAGGTGGGGCAGGCCCGCACCGCGGAGAAGAAGGTCGAGATCGCCGAACGGCTCATCGAGGACCTGACCGGGAACTGGGGCATCCACGAGTCCGACATCCTCGTCGACTGCCTGACCTTCACCATCTGCACCGGCCAGGAGGAGTCCCGCAAGGACGGTCTGGCCACCATCGAAGGCATCCGGGAACTCAAACGGCGCCACCCGGACGTGCAGACCACCCTCGGTCTGTCGAACATCTCCTTCGGTCTCAATCCGGCCGCCCGTATCCTGCTGAACTCCGTCTTCCTCGACGAGTGCGTCAAGGCGGGCCTGGACTCGGCCATCGTGCACGCCAGCAAGATCCTGCCGATCGCCCGGTTCGACGACGAGCAGGTCACCACCGCCCTCGACCTGATCTACGACCGCCGCCGCGAGGGCTACGACCCGCTGCAGAAGCTGATGCAGCTCTTCGAGGGCGCCACCGCGAAGTCGCTGAAGGCGTCCAAGGCCGAGGAACTGGCCGCCCTCCCGCTGGAGGAACGTCTCAAGCAGCGGATCATCGACGGTGAGAAGAACGGCCTGGAGCAGGACCTCGACACCGCGCTCCAGGAGCGTCCGGCGCTCGACATCGTCAACGACACCCTGCTGGACGGCATGAAGGTCGTCGGTGAACTGTTCGGTTCCGGGCAGATGCAGCTGCCGTTCGTGCTCCAGTCCGCCGAGGTGATGAAGACCGCGGTGGCCCACCTGGAGCCGCACATGGAGAAGACCGACGACGACGGCAAGGGCACGATCGTGCTGGCCACCGTCCGCGGCGACGTCCACGACATCGGCAAGAACCTCGTCGACATCATCCTGTCCAACAACGGCTACACCGTCGTCAACCTCGGCATCAAGCAGCCCGTCTCCGCGATCCTGGAGGCCGCCGACGAGCACCGGGCCGACGTCATCGGCATGTCCGGCCTCCTGGTCAAGTCCACCGTGATCATGAAGGAGAACCTGGAGGAGCTCAACCAGCGCAAGCTGGCCTCCGACTACCCGGTGATCCTCGGTGGTGCGGCTCTGACCAGGGCGTACGTCGAGCAGGACCTCCACGAGATCTACGACGGCGAGGTCCGCTACGCCCGCGACGCCTTCGAGGGCCTGCGTCTCATGGACGCACTCATCGGCATCAAGCGCGGCGTGCCCGGCGCCACACTGCCGGAGCTGAAGCAGCGCCGGGTGCGGGCGGCCACCGTCGAGATCGAGGAACGGCCCGAGGAGGGCAGCGTCCGCTCCGACGTCGCCACCGACAACCCCGTCCCCGCCCCGCCCTTCCGCGGCACCCGCGTCGTCAAGGGCATCCAGCTCAAGGAGTACGCCTCCTGGCTCGACGAGGGCGCCCTCTTCAAGGGCCAGTGGGGCCTCAAGCAGGCCCGCACCGGCGAGGGGCCCTCCTACGAGGAACTCGTCGAGTCCGAGGGCCGGCCCCGCCTGCGCGGCCTCCTCGACCGGCTCCAGACCGACAACCTCCTGGAGGCGGCCGTCGTCTACGGCTACTTCCCCTGCGTCTCCAAGGACGACGACCTGATCGTCCTCGACGACGACGGCAACGAGCGCACCCGCTTCACCTTCCCCCGCCAGCGCCGCGGCCGGCGCCTCTGCCTGGCCGACTTCTTCCGCCCGGAGGAGTCCGGCGAGACCGACGTGGTCGGCTTCCAGGTCGTCACCGTCGGCTCCCGCATCGGCGAGGAGACGGCCCGCATGTTCGAGGCCAACGCCTACCGCGACTACCTCGAACTCCACGGCCTGTCCGTCCAGCTCGCCGAAGCCCTCGCCGAGTACTGGCACGCCCGCGTCCGCTCCGAACTCGGCTTCGCCGGGGAGGACCCGGCCGAGATGGAGGACATGTTCGCCCTGAAGTACCGGGGCGCCCGCTTCTCCCTCGGCTACGGCGCCTGCCCGGACCTGGAGGACCGCGCCAAGATCGCGGCCCTCCTCGAGCCGGAGCGCATCGGCGTCCACCTCTCCGAGGAGTTCCAGCTCCACCCCGAACAGTCCACCGACGCCATCGTCATCCACCACCCGGAGGCGAAGTACTTCAACGCCCGCTGAGGCGACGTACCGCCTCCAGGGCCACACCAGGCGTTCGCGCCCCGCACGACGTACACTGGTCGGTCCACTGCAGGCCGGCTCCCTTCGTGGGAGCCGGCCTGATCGTCCCTCAAGGAGGTACGTGGATGACCAGTACGGTCCCCGCACTCGGAACCCGTACGGCCGAAGGCTCCGCCCTACAGGCCGTGCTCCTCGACATGGACGGCACCCTGGTGGACACCGAGGGCTTCTGGTGGGACGTCGAGACGGAGGTCTTCGCCTCCCTCGGCCACACCCTCGACGACTCCTGGCGCCACGTCGTGGTCGGCGGCCCCATGACCCGCAGCGCGGGCTTCCTCATCGAGGCCACCGGCGCCGACATCACCCTCGCCGAACTCAGCGTCCTGCTCAACGACGGCTTCGAGCAGCGCATCGGCCGCGACCTGCCGCTGATGCCCGGCGCCGTCCGGCTGCTCACGGAGCTGTCCGCACACCGGATCCCCACGGCCCTGGTCTCCGCCTCGCACCGGCGCATCATCGACCGCGTGCTGAAGACGCTGGGCCCGCAGCACTTCGCCCTCACCGTCGCGGGCGACGAGGTGCCCCGCACCAAGCCCCACCCCGACCCGTACCTGGCCGCAGCGGCCGGACTCGGCGCGGACCCGGCCCGCTGCGCCGTCGTCGAGGACACCGCGACCGGCGTCGCCGCCGCGGAGGCCGCCGGCTGCCACGTCGTGGCGGTGCCCTCGGTCGCCCCCATCACCCCGGCCGCCCGGCGCACGGTGGTCGCCTCACTGGAAGAGGTCGACCTGACATTTCTGCGCGGCCTGATGACCCAAATGCGCTAGCCGTTCACCGAGCGTGCAGCGGCGTTAAGGCGGCAATTCCGGGAAGGGCCGCACCGGGCGACCCGACCGGTGTTCCCGGGGTATTTCCACCACCTCGGATGGCCGAATTCCGGCACCGGCGGCCGAAGTCCAACTGTGATGTTCGCCACGCCGACAGGGGTCGACAGGGGAGCCCAGGTGTGCCCCGTCCGGCTTGGCGAACGTTGTCGAGGAGACCTTGTGTCCTGATTGGTGAAACCCTGCACTAATCCTTCCACTGTCGGGTTTTCGGTGTGTCCACACCCGGTTTCGCTCCGTGATGAGCACTCAACTCCGGTGGCTGCGAGCCCCCGTGCGGGCGCGGACTAATCTCGACGCGAGAACATCGGCCACTACCCCCGTGATCCGCCGCGACACCCCTGCATGCCGGATACACGGACCGACAGCTCTGGAGAAACTCGAGCATGAACCGCAAGACTTTGGTGCTGCCGGCCGTCGTCGGCCTGCTCGCGCCGGTGCTCGCCGCCTGCGGAGGATCGGACAGCGGCAGCGGCGGCGGGGACGCGATCGTCGTCGGCACCACGGACCGGTTCAGCCTGGACGCGATGCCGGCGCCCTTCGACCCGGCGTACGCCTACGACGTCGGCGCCTGGAACATCATGCGCCAGACCTCGCAGACGCTGATGGTGCTGCCCCGCGGCGACGGCGAACCCGTCCCCGAGGCCGCCGAGCAGTGCGGGTTCACCGACACCGGCAACGAGCGCTATGCCTGCACCCTGCGGGACGGCCTGGAGTTCGCCAACGGCGACCCCGTCACCGCGGAGGACGTGAAGTACTCCATCGAGCGCGTCCGGAAGATCGAAGCGGACACCGGGGTGGCCGCGCTGCTGTCCACCGTGGACACCATCGAGACGAAGGGTGACCGCGAGGTCATCTTCCACCTCAACACCGCCGACGCCACCTTCCCGTTCAAGCTGTCGACGCCGGTCGCCGGCATCGTCAACCCGGCCGACTACGAGAAGGACAAGGTGCGCGACGGCTTCGAGCTGACCGGCTCGGGCCCGTACACGATGAAGGCCGAGGTCAAGGGCGACGAGATGACCAAGGCCGTGTTCACCAAGAACCCCAACTACAAGGGGAGTCTCAAGGTGAACAACGAGAAGGTCGAACTCGTCTCCTTCGCCGACGCCGACGCCATGGGCGACGCCATCGACAAGGGCGACATCGACGTGATGACCCGCGCGATGACGCCGGAACAGATCCAGAACCTGTCCAAGGCCACGGACGGCGACGTCGACCTGGTCGAGGTGGCCGGTCTCGAGATCCGCTACCTCGCCTTCAACACGGACGCGTCGACGGTCAAGGACAAGGCCGTCCGTACGGCGATGGCCCAGCTCATCAACCGCAGCGAACTCGTCTCCGCGGTCTACGGATCGCAGGCCGAACCGCTGTACTCGATGGTCCCGGCCGGCATCACCGGCCACTCCAACTCGTTCTTCAACAAGTACGGCGACGCCAGCGTCGACAAGGCGAAGGCGATGCTGGAGGACGCGGACATCACCACGCCCGTCAAGCTGACGATGCACTACACGACGGACCACTACGGCGCCGCGACCAAGCCGGAGTTCGAGCACCTCCAGAAGCAGCTGAACGACAGCGGTCTGTTCGACGTCGACATCAAGGGCACGCCCTGGGAGAAGTTCCACAAGGCGGAGCGGAACCGGGAGTACGACGTCTTCGGCATGGGCTGGTTCCCCGACTTCCCGGACGCCGACAGCTTCGTCGCGCCGTTCCTCGACAAGGGCAACACCCTCAACATCCCGTACTCCAATGCGCAGATCATCAACGACCTGATCCCCGAGTCCCGGGGCGAGGCCGACCGGCTCTCCGCGGTGGACAGCCTCACCGAGATCCAGAACATCACCGCCAAGGACGTTCCGCTGATCCCGCTGTGGCAGGGCAAGCAGTACGTCGCCACCCGTGACGACGTCACCGGCACGGCCTACCTCCTCAACTCCTCCTCCTCGCTCCAGCTCTGGGAGCTGGGCCGGGGCGTGAGCGGCTGACGCCGGCACCGGACAAGCCCGAAGGGCGCCCTCCTCCGATCGGAAGAGGGCGCCCTTCGGTGCGTGCACGTGCCTCGCGAGCGGCGACGCCGCAGGCACCGGCTACTGCGCGCCGGGACGGACCAGACCGCTCTCGTACGCGTACACCGCCGCCTGGACCCGGTCCCGCAGGCCCAGCTTGGTCAGCACGTGGCCCACATGGGTCTTGACCGTCGTCTCGCTGACGAACAGGTCCGCGGCGATCTCCGCGTTGGACAGGCCGCGCGCCACCAGCTTCAGCACCTCGACCTCACGGTCCGTCAGCGTGTGCAGGGTGTCCGGCACCGGCTCGTCACCGGACGGCAGATGCGTGGCGTACTTGTCGAGCAGCCGCCGGGTGATGCTCGGCGCGAGCATCGCCTCACCGCCCGCCACCACGCGGATCGCCTGCACCAGCTCGTTGGCCGGAGCGTCCTTGAGCAGGAAGCCGCTGGCGCCCGCCTTCAGCGCCTCCACCACGTACTCGTCCAGATCGAAGGTGGTCAGCACCAACACCTTCGCCGGGCCGTCCCGCTCGGGCCCGGTGATCTGCCGGGTCGCCTCCACACCGTCCATCCGCGGCATGCGGATGTCCATCAGCACCACATCGGGCTGCAACGCCCGCACCTGGTCGAGAGCCTGAAGGCCGTCTCCGGCCTCGCCGACGACCGCGAGATCCTGCTCCGCCTCCAGAATCATCCGGAAGCCCGTGCGCAGCAGCGGCTGGTCGTCGACCAGTAGGACGCGGATGGCCACGTAAGTCTCCTTCATGGGACAGGACCTAGTCCGGCCCCATTCTGCCCTGACCGGTGCCGCCGGAGTCGGCCGCCCTCAGCGGCAGCGGATACGGCGGGGGAGTGCCGCCGAACTCCGGACAGTGCGCCTGGTGATCGCACCAGCCGCACAGCTTCGTGGGCCTCGGCCGCCAGTCGCCCGTCTCGGTCGCCAGCCGGATCGCCTCCCACAGCGCCAGCAGCTTGCGCTCGACCCGCTCCAGGTCGGCCAGGACCGGGTCGTACGTGAGCACGTCACCGCTGCCGAGATAGACCAGCTGCAGACGGCGCGGGACGACCTTCTTCAGCCGCCACACCACCAGCGCGTAGAACTTCATCTGGAACAGCGCGCCCTCCGCGTACTGCGGCCGGGGCGCCTTGCCCGTCTTGTAGTCGACGATCCGGACCTCGCCGGTGGGGGCCACGTCGACCCGGTCGATGATGCCGCGCAGCCGCAGCCCGGAATCCAGCTCGGCCTCGACGAACAGCTCCCGCTCGGCGGGCTCCAGCCGGCTCGGATCCTCCAGGCTGAACCAGCGCTCGACGAGCCGCTCCGCCTCCGAGAGCCACTGCGCCAGCCGCTCACCCTCCGGGTCGTCCGCGAACAGCTCACCGACCTCCGGCCGGCTCTCCCGCAGCCGGTCCCACTGCCCCGGCACCAGCGCCTTGGCCTGCGGCACCGTGCGCTCGGCCGCCGGGGGCGTCGAAGAGCCGCTCCAGCACCGCGTGCACCAGCGTGCCCCTGGTCGCCGCCTCACTGGGCTTCTCCGGCAGCCGGTCGATGACCCGGAACCGGTACAGCAGCGGGCACTGCATGAAGTCACCGGCCCGCGAGGGCGAGAGCGAGGCGGGCGCTGTCGCCACGGACGCGGGTGAGACCGCCTCGGTCGACGCGTCCACCGCCACGACCGTCGGTTCCACCGCCACGCCCGCCTGATCCGCCACTGCCGCCGCCGGTCGGGCGGATCCGCCGGCGTCCTCCGCGACATCCTCGGTACTCGTCTCCATGCCCCCAGACCTTACGGCCGGCCACTGACAGCGGCCCAGCCCGCAGGCTGTGACCCCTGTGACGGAAGGCAGGCACAGGGGTGCCGGGGCTGAACGGGCCGGGACGGACGCATACCATCGACACGAGACCCTCCCGTCCGGCAGGCGGGAGACGCTTCGAACGAGGGGACATCGTGGACGTGAGCGGCGGGAGCGGGCAGCCGCGGTCCGGCAACGACGAGTCGGCCGAGCCCCGGGCACACCCCATGGCCCCGGCCCCCGGCCCCGACGACACCGCACAGCCGGAGCCCACCGGCCCCACAGCCGCGGACCCGGACCCACCGGGCCACGAGGGGCCGGCGCCGGCAGCCGGGACGCCGCACACCGACACGCCGGATCCCGGCCCACCGACGCCCACGCGACCGGGGGAGAGCCCCGCCGAAGCCTCCACCCCGCCCGACCGGCCCGACCGGACCACCCAGGACGCCGCGCCCCGGAACCCGGACCCGGACGCCGCACGCGCCACGGCGGGAGAACCGCCGGAGCAGCCGGCGCCCGGAGACGCCGCGACTCCTCCGCCGTCGGCGGATCCGTCCGTCGGCGGCGAAAACGGCCCCGGCGCCCGCTCGCCACGGCCCTCCGGCCACGACGACCACGACCACGACCGCCCCGCCGAGCCCTCGCCCGAGCCCTCCGAACCGCCCGCGGACCACCGGCACGCCGCCCACGGCACCGGCACCCCGCGCCACCGCACCGAAGCCCACACCCCCGGCGCGGGCGGGCCGGGACGGCCACCGCAGCGCCGGCCCGAACCGGGCGGCGGACTGCTCATGGGCCGCCCCTTCGGCGTGCCCGTGTACGTCGCCCCCAGCTGGTTCCTCGTCGCCGCCCTGATCACCTGGGTCTTCGGCGGCCAGCTCGACCGCGTCCTGCCCGAGCTCGGCGCCGCCCGCTACCTCGTCTCCCTCTTCTTCGCCGTCGCCTTCTACGCCTCCGTCCTCGTCCACGAACTCGCCCACACCGTCGCCGCCCTCCGCTTCAAACTCCCCGTCCGCCGCATCCAGCTCCAGTTCTTCGGCGGCGTCTCCGAGATCGAGAAGGAAGCCGAGACCCCCGGCCGCGAATTCGTGCTGGCCTTCGTCGGCCCCCTGCTCTCCCTCGTCCTGTCCGGCGTCTTCTACGCCGCCCTGCTCCCCGTCGAACCCGACAGCGTCCCCGGCGTCCTCCTGGCCGGCCTGATGGTCTCCAACCTCATCGTGGCCGCCTTCAACCTGCTGCCCGGCCTCCCCCTCGACGGCGGCCGCATGCTCCGCGCCGTCGTCTGGAAGATCACCGGCAAGCCCATGAGCGGCACCGTCGCCGCCGCCTGGGTCGGCCGCGCCCTCGCCATCGCCGTACTGATCGGCCTGCCGCTGCTCACCCAGTCCCTCGGCAGCGCCTCCGCCGACGACGTCGGCATGGACACCGTCATGGACGCCCTGCTCGCCGCCATCCTCGCCGCGATCATCTGGACCGGCGCCGGAAACAGCCTCCGCATGGCCCGCCTGCGCGAACACCTCCCCGAACTGCGCGCCCGCGCCCTCACCCGGCGCGCCGTCCCCGTCGAGGCCGACACCCCCCTCTCCGAGGCCCTGCGCCGCGCCAACGCCTCCGGCGCCCGCGCCCTCGTCGTCGTCGACGCCGACGGCACCCCCGCGTCACTGGTCCGCGAGGCCGCCATCGTCGGCGTACCCGAACACCGCCGCCCCTGGGTAGCGGTCAGCACCCTCGCCCAGGACCTCACCGACGGCATGCGCGTCTCCGCCGAACTGTCCGGCGAGGAACTGCTCGACGCCCTGCGCGCCAACCCCGCCACCGAATACCTCGTCGTCGAGGAGACTGGCGAGATCTACGGCGTCCTGTCCGCCGCCGACGTCGAGCGCGCCTTCGTCAAGGCCATGGCCCGCCCCTCCTGAGGACCGCTCTCCCGAAGCGGTGGTCGGCGGTCCCCGCCAGGACCGGTAGGCTGGTCACATGTCCGAACCGACCGGTGCCGCCCGCAGGCGCGGGCCCTTCAAGGTCGGGGACCAGGTTCAGCTGACCGACCCCAAGGGCCGCCACTACACGTTCACGCTCGAGGCCGGGAAGAACTTCCACACCCACAAGGGTTCCTTCCCCCACGACGAACTGATCGGTGCTCCCGAGGGCAGCGTCGTCCGCACCACCGGGAACGTCGCCTACCTCGCGCTGCGCCCCCTGCTCCCCGACTACGTCCTGTCCATGCCCCGCGGGGCAGCCGTCGTCTACCCGAAGGACGCGGGGCAGATCCTCGCCTTCGCCGACATCTTCCCCGGCGCACGCGTCGTCGAGGCCGGCGTCGGCTCCGGCTCCCTCAGCAGCTTCCTGCTGCGCGCCATCGGCGACCAGGGCATGCTGCACTCCTACGAGCGCCGCGAGGACTTCGCCGAGATCGCCCAGCAGAACGTGCAGCGCTACTTCGGCGGCCCGCACCCCGCCTGGCAGCTCACCGTGGGCGACCTCCAGGACAACCTGTCCGACACCGACGTCGACCGCGTCATCCTCGACATGCTCGCCCCCTGGGAGTGCCTGGACGTCGTCAAGAAGGCACTCGTGCCCGGCGGCATCCTGTGCTGCTACGTCGCCACCACCACCCAGCTCGCCCGGACCGTCGAGTCCATCCGCGAGATCGGCTGCTTCAACGAGCCGACCTCCTGGGAGACCATGATCCGCAACTGGCACGTCGAGGGCCTCGCCGTCCGCCCCGACCACCGGATGATCGGCCACACCGGCTTCCTGCTCACCGCCCGGCGCCTCGCCGACGGCGTCGAGCCGCCCATGCGCCGCCGCCGCCCCGCCAAGGGCGCCTACGGCGAGGACTACGACGGCCCCAACGCCGGCGGAGGCTCCGGCCGCTGAAGCGGCCCCGCACCGCACCCAACGCACCGACGCCGTGGTGGAGTTCCGGCAGCGTCCCGGAACTCCACCACGGCGTCGTCGTGTTGACCGGCCCCCACGAGCACGAGAGAAGCGGCACCGCGGGAAATCCGTACCAGTACCCACCCCGCCGTTCCCCCGCACTGTGACGTGTGGCACGATGCAGGCCACCCCCACCGGCACAGCCCTCACAGGAGACACTCCTCGTGCAGCACCCCGCCGTTCCGGAGCTCTCGCACACGCACACCCGGCCGATCCACTGGGTCGCCACCGCCACGGCCGTCGCCGGCGTGGTCGCCCTGTCCTCGGTCCTCCAGCCCGACGCCGCCACAGCGGCCCAGACCGCGGGCCAGGCAGCCGCCGCCGGTCCGAAAAGCGCGCCGGCCCCCATCGCACCGCCCGACCCCGCCACCGTGGCCTTCCCCCTGGAATGCGGCCCCGTCGAAGCCGTCGTGCAGAAGAAGGCCTCCGGCGACCTCGACGGCGACGGTCGGCCCGAGACCGTGGCCGTCGTGCACTGCGACGCCCCCATGGGCACCCCGCCCGACGGCGTCTACGTCATCACGCGGAACCACGACGACGGCAAGCCCCGCGTCGTCGCCACCCTCGTCGACCCCGAGGACCGCCGCACGGCCACCGAACTCTCGGTGCGCGACGCCGTCGTCCGCGCCACGCTCCTCGGCTACTCCACGCCCGACGTGCCCAGTTGCTGCCCCGACGTCACCGACGACGTGAAGTGGCAGTGGAAGAACGGCACGTTCGTCAGCGACACGCCCTCACAGGCACGCACCGTCTGACCGGTACCCCCGGGGCAGGCGGTGTGACACACCAGACAGCAGTCACCGAGCGTACGCACAACGTCACGATTTGGTCACTCTGAGTCCGGGCCGTAGATCTCGGCCCTGTCCGAAACGCGACGCACATGGATGCACTCGCCCGGACACTCCTTCACCGAGTCGACCACATCCGTGAGAAGCGGCAGCGGCACGGGCGTTGCCGCCCCCGGCGCCTGCAACAGCTCGTCGCCCGCGCCCTTCACATAGGCCAGACCGTCGATGTCCAGCTCGAACACCTCGGGCGCGTACTGGGCGCAGATGCCGTCACCGGTACACAGGTCCTGGTCGATCCAGACCTCCAGAGCCTCGCCGTCGCCAACGGCCTCCTGCTGCACGCTCATCGCTCCTGCCGTTTCCTGTGCCGAGCCCTCCGGGAATCCGGCCAGCTCCGACGGGTGTTGAACACTTCGACCCTACCTTCGCCGGGGTTCCCGTCACGTTCCGTGGGTATTCCCCTGGCGTGAGGGAGAGCGCAAGGGTGAAGATCGGACACACCCCTACCGTCTTTGTGATCTAGGGGTTTCAATCGACACCCACCCAGGTAGGGTCTGGAAGCGTCCAGCTCCCCTTGGAGGAGGTGAGGACCGTGGCAGCCCACGACGACGACATGAACCGCGGCATCCGCCCGGGACGCGGGTCCGAGGACCCGGCCGGGCAGGTGGCCTACCTTGAGCAGGAGATCGCCGTCCTGCGACGCAAGCTCGCCGAATCTCCGCGGCACACGAGAATTCTCGAAGAGCGGATCGTCGAACTGCAGACCAACCTGGCCGGCGTGTCCGCCCAGAACGAACGACTCGCCGGCACCCTCCGCGAGGCCCGCGACCAGATCGTGGCCCTCAAGGAGGAAGTCGACCGGCTGGCCCAGCCACCCGCCGGCTTCGGCGTCTTCCTACAGGCCAATGAGGACGGCACCGCCGACATCTTCACCGGCGGCCGCAAACTCCGGGTGAACGTCAGCCCGAGCGTCGAGCTCGACGAGCTGAGGCGCGGCCAGGAAGTGATGCTCAACGAAGCACTCAACGTGGTCGAGGCCATGGAGTACGAGAGCGTCGGCGACATCGTCACCCTCAAGGAGATCCTCGAGGACGGCGAGCGCGCCCTGGTACTGGGCCACACCGACGAGGAAAGGGTGGTCCGGCTCGCCGAGCCCCTGCGCGGCCTCACCATCCGCCCCGGCGACGCCCTGCTGCTCGAGCCCCGCTCCGGCTACGTCTACGAGGTCGTCCCCAAGAGCGAGGTCGAGGAACTCGTCCTCGAAGAGGTCCCCGACATCGGCTACGAGCAGATCGGCGGCCTCGGCGGACAGATCGAGATGATCCGCGACGCGGTCGAGCTCCCCTACCTCTACCCCGACCTGTTCCGGGAGCACGAGCTGCGCCCGCCCAAGGGCGTCCTGCTCTACGGGCCGCCCGGATGCGGCAAGACGCTCATCGCCAAGGCCGTCGCCAACTCGCTGGCCAAGAAGGTCGCCGAGGTCACCGGCCAGGCCGCCGGCAAGAGCTTCTTCCTCAACATCAAGGGCCCCGAGCTCCTCAACAAATACGTCGGCGAGACCGAGCGGCAGATCCGCCTCGTCTTCCAGCGGGCCCGCGAGAAGGCCAGCGAGGGCACCCCCGTCATCGTCTTCTTCGACGAGATGGAATCCCTCTTCCGCACCCGCGGCTCCGGCGTCAGCTCGGACGTGGAGAACACCATCGTCCCCCAGCTCCTCGCCGAGATCGACGGCGTGGAAGGCCTGCAGAACGTGGTCGTCATCGGCGCCTCCAACCGCGAGGACATGATCGACCCCGCCATCCTGCGGCCCGGCCGGCTCGACGTGAAGATCAAGATCGAACGTCCGGACGCCGAAGCGGCCAAGGACATCTTCGGGAAGTACCTCACCGAACGCCTCCCCCTCCACTCCGACGACCTCGCGGAGCACGAGAAGGACAAGGCGGCCACCGTCTCCAGCATGATCCAGACGGCGGTGGAACAGATGTACGCCGAATCCGAGGAGAACCGCTTCCTGGAAGTCACCTACGCCAACGGCGACAAGGAAGTCCTCTATTTCAAGGACTTCAATTCCGGCGCCATGATCGAGAACATCGTGGGCCGCGCCAAGAAAATGGCGATCAAGGACTTCCTCGACAAGAACCAGAAGGGCCTCCGCGTCTCCCACCTCCTCCAGGCCTGCGTGGACGAGTTCAAGGAGAACGAGGACCTGCCCAACACCACCAACCCGGACGACTGGGCCCGCATCTCCGGAAAGAAGGGCGAACGGATCGTGTACATCCGTACGCTCGTCACCGGAAAGCAGGGCGCGGACACCGGACGCTCCATCGACACGGTGGCAAACACCGGTCAGTACCTGTAAAAGGCTGGGCGGCTGCGGGTGCCCTCACCGGGTACCCGCAGCCGACTGTTTTCCGGAGCCCCGGCTGGAGCAAGGCAATGACGCAAATGATCTCCCCGCCAGCGCAAATGCGTTCTAGGCTCTTCCATACCGCCGAGTCGCGCACTGCGGGGACGGGCACCGCACACGCATCGGAGCGCCAGCGGTACTTGAGCGACGCCCACTACGGGCGCTGCCGGGCTAGGAGGGCCGCATGACCGTACGGCGAGTAATGGGCATCGAGACGGAGTACGGAATCTCCGTCCCCGGCCACCCCAACGCCAATGCCATGCTCACCTCGTCCCAGATCGTCAACGCCTACGCGGCGGCGATGCACCGGGCCCGCCGGGCCCGCTGGGACTTCGAGGAGGAGAACCCGCTCCGGGACGCGCGAGGCTTCGACCTCGCCCGCGAAAACGCCGACAACAGCCAGCTCACCGACGAGGACATCGGCCTCGCCAACGTCATCCTCACCAACGGAGCACGGCTCTACGTCGACCACGCCCACCCCGAATACAGCGCTCCCGAGGTCACCAACCCGCGCGACGCCGTCCTGTGGGACAAGGCCGGCGAACGCATCATGGCCGAAGCCGCCGAACGCGCCGCCCAGCTCCCCGGCGCCCAGCCCATCCACCTCTACAAGAACAACACCGACAACAAGGGCGCCTCCTACGGCACGCACGAGAACTACCTGATGAAGCGGGAGACCGCCTTCTCGGACATCGTGCGCCACCTGACCCCCTTCTTCGTCTCCCGCCAGGTCTTCACCGGCGCCGGCCGCGTCGGCATCGGCCAGGACGGCCACGAACACGGCTTCCAGCTCAGCCAGCGCGCCGACTACTTCGAGGTCGAGGTCGGCCTGGAGACGACGCTGAAGCGCCCCATCATCAACACCCGCGACGAACCGCACGCCGACGCCGAGAAGTGGCGCCGCCTGCACGTGATCATCGGCGACGCGAACCTGTCCGAGATCTCGACGTACCTGAAACTCGGCACGACGGCCCTGGTCCTGTCCATGATCGAAGACGGCTTCATCGCCGTCGACCTCGCCGTCGACCAGCCCGTACGCACCCTCCACCAGGTCTCCCACGACCCGAGCCTCAAGCACCTGGTCACCCTGCGCAGCGGCCGCACGCTGACCGCCGTGCAGCTCCAGATGGAGTACTACGAACTGGCTCGCAAGTACGTCGAGGAACGCTACGGCGCGGACGCCGACGACCAGACCAAGGACGTGCTCGGCCGCTGGGAGGACACCCTCAACCGGCTCGAGAACGACCCGATGAGCCTGGCCGGCGAACTGGACTGGGTCGCCAAGCGCGAACTCATGGAGGGCTACCGCCGCCGCGACAACGTCGACTGGGACGCCGCCCGGCTGCACCTCGTCGACCTCCAGTACGCCGACGTACGGCCCGACAAGGGCCTCTACAACCGTCTCGTGGACCGCGGCCGCATCAAGCGCCTGCTGGACGAGAACGAGGTCGAGCGGGCCCGCACGAAGCCGCCGGAGGACACCCGCGCCTACTTCCGCGGACGCTGCCTGGAGCAGTACGCGGACGACGTCGCGGCGGCCTCCTGGGACTCGGTGATCTTCGACCTGCCGGGCCGGGACTCGCTCCAGCGGGTTCCAACCCTGGAACCGCTTCGCGGAACGCGTAATCACGTCAAGGAGCTCCTGGACCGCTGCCGCACCGCCGACGACCTGGTCAGGGTTCTGTCCGGCGGGTGAGCGGCCCGAGCGGGTACCGGGGAGTAGACAGCCGGACAGGGTGGAATATCCCAGGTCCGGGAACCATGGAGATGGTCCCCGTACGTTGGAGGAAGTGCGGGGCCGATGTCGGACCGGACTTGTAGGGTCTGATCTTGACCGAGCAACTGTGTCGGGCGAACCGAGCGGGGTGAGGGTGATGGCGACCAAGGACACCAGCGGCGGGCAGCAGAAGGCCACGCGGTCCACCGAGGAGGTCGAGGAGCAGGCGCAGGACGCGCAGGCATCGGAGGACCTCAAGGAACGCCAGGAAAAGCTGAACGACGACGTGGACTCCGTCCTGGACGAGATCGACGACGTACTCGAGGAGAATGCCGAGGATTTCGTTCGAAGCTTCGTGCAAAAAGGTGGAGAGTGAAGGTCTGTCGCCCACTCTGGCTTTGAAGTGAAGGTGTGGGGGGATGGCTGAAGCGCCGGACGCGAAGTGGTGCAGGCAGTGCAAGCGAGACTTGTGCCCTGGTGACTTCGCGCGCGACAAGAACCGGCGTGACGGTCTCCAGGTGTGGTGCCGGGAGTGCGTGGCCGAGTATTCCGCTGCGCGCTACCGGCGCCGCCGGGAGGCTCTTGGGAAGACGGTCCGCGAGAAGCGGGACGTTCCTGAAGGGCACAAGCTCTGCCGTGGGTGTGACCAGATCAAGCCGCGGAGCGAATGGCACCTCAAGCGCAGTGCGCCCGACGGCTTGTCGAGCCGTTGCAAGGCATGCCGTGCGCCGTTGCTGCGACAGGACCACCTGAAGCGGAAATACGGCCTCACCGAAGCCGAGCGCGATCAGTTGATCGCCGAACAGGGCGGCGTCTGCTGCATATGTCTTGCCGCTCCCGCCGCACATGTGGATCACTGCCACGAGACGGGTAGGGTCCGTGGCGTACTGTGCTTCAGCTGCAATGCTGCGCTGGGGCAGTTCAAGGATCGGCCCGATGCCATAAGGCGGGCTGCCGCTTACGTGGAAGGAATCGCGTGGAAGCCAACACTCGTAGCACCGGGCGTCTACCAGCTGCCTTCCTGACGCCCGGGTCCTCCTCCTTCATGGACTTCCTCGGTGAGCACCAGCCGGAGATCCTCCCGGGCAACCGGCAGCTCCCGCCGGTGCAGGGCGTCATCGAGGCACCGCACGGCACCACGATCGTGGCGGTGACGTTCCCCGGCGGTGTCGTCCTCGCCGGTGACCGCCGGGCCACCATGGGCAACATGATCGCCCAGCGGGACATCGAGAAGGTCTTCCCGGCCGACGAGTACTCGGCGGTGGGCATCGCCGGTACGGCCGGCCTGGCCGTGGAGATGGTGAAGCTGTTCCAGCTGGAGCTGGAGCACTTCGAGAAGGTCGAGGGCGCGCAGCTGTCCCTGGAGGGCAAGGCGAACCGCCTGTCGACGATGATCCGGTCCAACCTGGGCATGGCGATGCAGGGGCTGGCCGTCGTGCCGCTGTTCGCCGGGTACGACGTGGACCGGGGCAGGGGCCGCATCTTCTCGTACGACGTGACGGGCGGCCGGTCCGAGGAGCGGAGCTACGCGACCACGGGTTCGGGCTCGGTCTTCGCGCGCGGTGCGATGAAGAAGCTGTTCCGTGACGACCTGACCGAGGAGCAGGCCACGACGCTCGTGGTGCAGGCGCTGTACGACGCGGCCGACGACGACTCGGCGACCGGTGGTCCCGATGTCGCCCGCCGGATCTATCCGATCATCACTGTGATCACCGAGGACGGTTTCCGCCGGCTCGGTGAGGACGAGGCCGCGGAGCTGGCCGGCTCGGTGCTTCAGGCCCGGCTGGAGCAGCCCGACGGTCCGCGGGCCGCGCTGCTGTAGCGGGCGCGGGTCTTCGTTGTCAGGTGGTCCAGTGATTTCGACAGGAAGGGACGGATAACCGGTGTCGACGCCGTTCTATGTATCTCCTCAGCAGGCGATGGCCGACCGGGCGGAGTACGCCCGCAAGGGCATCGCGCGTGGCCGCAGCCTGGTGGTGCTGCAGTACGCCGACGGCATCGTGTTCGTCGGTGAGAATCCGTCCCGTGCGCTGCACAAGTTCAGCGAGATCTACGACCGGATCGGCTTCGCGGCCGCCGGCAAGTACAACGAGTACGAGAACCTGCGGATCGGTGGCGTGCGCTACGCCGACCTGCGGGGTTACACCTACGACCGTGACGACGTGACGGCGCGGGGTCTGGCCAACGTGTACGCCCAGACGCTGGGCACGATCTTCTCCAGCCAGGCCGAGAAGCCGTACGAGGTGGAACTGGTCGTCGCGGAGGTCGGGGACAGCCCGGAGAACGACCAGATCTACCGGCTGCCGCACGACGGTTCGATCGTCGACGAGCACGGTTCGGTGGCGGTCGGCGGCAACGCGGAGCAGATCAGCGGGTACCTGGATCAGCGGCACCGGGACGGCATGACGCTGGCCGAGGCGCTGAGGCTGGCGGTGCAGGCGCTGTCCCGCGACACGAACGGCAGTGAGCGGGAGATTCCGGCGGAGCGGCTGGAGGTCGCGGTCCTGGACCGGACGCGTCCGCAGCAGCGCAAGTTCAAGCGCATCGTGGGCGGTCAGCTGTCACGGCTGCTGGATTCCGGCGCGGGTGAGGCGTCGGAGGAGAGCGCGACCGACACCGATTCCGACACCGACAGCGCGACCGGCTCCGGCTCCGGGTCGGACGAGGAGTAGTAAGGGCTCACCTCATCGGGTCATCGCGGCGCCGCCGTGGACCCCCGTACCACCAGGCTTACCGGCAGGTCCCCCTTCTCGGGGGGCCTGCCTTCCAGTACCGCCAGCAGTGCCCGCATGCCGCGTTCGCCGAAGGCCTCCGCGTCGAGGCGGACGGTGGTGAGTTCGGGGTCGATGGCGGTGGCGAGGCCGAGGTCGTCGAGGCCGGTGACGGACAGGTCGTCGGGGACGCGGAGTCCGGCGCGCCGGACGGCCTTGTAGGCGCCGGCGGCCAGTTTGTCGTCGTCGCAGACCAGCGCCGTGGGCCGGGGCCCGGGCGCGGCGAGGGCGGTCTCGGTGGCGGTCAGGGCGCCCTCGATGGAGATGGGGGCGCGGATGGTGCGCAGCTCGGTGCCGGGGACGTCGGCGAGGCGTGTGGCCAGTTCGCGGGCGCGTACCTCGAAGGTCCAGGAGGGGATGTCGGCCGCGAGGTGGAGGAAGCTGCGGTGGCCCAGTGACAGCAGGTGCTCGGTGACCTGGCGGATGCCGTCGGCGATGTCGAGGTTGACCGTGGCGGCGCCGAGGCTGCCCTCGGGGTCGCTGTCGAGCATGACGAGGGGGAGCTGGTCGCCGCGGATGGCGGTGAGCGCGTCGGCGGCCATGGAGGAGGCGATGACGCCGTCGAGCGCGGCCTGCGCGGAGGCGAAGGGGTCCCGGGCGGGGCCGACGCCTTCGGGTGACGGGTAGAGGACCACGCCGAAGCCGTGTGCGGCGGCGACCCGGGCGGCCCCGGTGTAGACCTCGGCGAAGAACTCCGTGGTGAGCGCGGGGACGACCAGCAGGACGGTGCGGGTGCGGCCGAGGCGGAGGTTGCGGGCGGCGAGGTTGGGGCGGTAGCCCAGTTCCGAGGCGGCCTCGCGGACTCGTTGGGCCGTCGGTTCGGAGACGCGGCCGCGCCATTTGTCGCCGAGGACCAGGGAGACGGCCGCCTGGGAGACGCCGGCGGCCTGGGCGACGTCCCGGCTCGTGGGGCGGGTGCTGCCTCGTGCCACCGTTCGCCTGCGCTTTCGTCTGGACTGCTGAACAGGCGACATGGTACGTATGGCAGCGGACGTTATACGTAACACTTGTGTGAGTGGAAACCAGGGAGGTGCGCCGTGGTCGCCGGTTATCTCGACATTCTCCGGGCGCGGCATGCCGTACGGCTGCTGGCCGGCACGCTGGTCGGGCGGTTGCCCAACGCGACCGCGGCGATCGCGATCGTGCTGTTCGTGCGGGCCGAGGGCGGCTCGTACAGCCTCGCGGGGGCGCTGGCGGCGGTGTACGGCGTGGCGAACGCCGTGGGGCAGCCGGTGCTGGGGCGGCTGGTGGACCTGCACGGGCAGCCGCGGATTCAGCTGCCGGCCGCGGTGCTGTCGGCGCTCGCGATGGCCGCGTTCGCCTTCGCGGGCACCGGGACGGCTGTGCTCGCGTATGCGGCCGTGGGGGCGGCCGGGCTGTTCACGCCCCCGCTGGAGGGCGGGCTGCGGGCGTTGTGGCCGAGCGTGCTGGGCAAGGAGGACCAGGTGCACACGGCGTACGCGATGGACGCCGTGGCGCAGGAGATCATGTTCACCGTCGGGCCGCTGCTGGTGACGGTGTGCGTGTCGCTGTGGTCGCCGCAGGCGGCCCTGCTGGTGCTGAACGGCCTCGGTGTGCTGGGCGCGCTGTCCGTGGTGGTGTCGCCGCCCTCGCGCGCGTGGCGGTCGGCGCCGCGGGAGGCGCACTGGCTGGGCGCGTTGCGTTCGGGCGGGCTGCTGGCGTTGCTGGGGGCGTTCCTGTTCATCGGCATGGCGCTCGGGTCGATCACGGTCGCGTCGGTGCCGTACGCGGACGAGCACGGTGGTGACGCCGTGTACGGGTGGCTGATGGCCGCTCTGGGGCTGGGTGCGCTGGTCGGGGGTGTGGTGTACGGGGCGCGGCGGTGGGCCGGTGAGCCGGCGCGGCGACTGCGGGTGCTGGTGGCGCTGCTGGCGGTCTGTTACCTGCCGTTGCTGCTGATGCCGGGCGCGGTGGCCATGGTGCTGCTGACGGTCGTGGCGGGGGTGTTCCTGGCGCCGTGCATCGCGTGTGCGTTCGTCCTCGTCGATGTGCACGCGCCGCGGGGGACGGTGACGGAGGCGTTCTCATGGCTGGTGACGACGTTCACGGTGGGTGCCTCGGTGGGTACGGGTCTGGCGGGGCCCGTCGTGGAGCGCGGCGGGGCCCTGTGGGGCTTCGCGGTGCCGGGGGTGGCGGGTTTCGTCTCGCTGCTCGTGCTGGCGTGCACCGGGCGGGTCCTCGCAGCTCCCGTGCGGGGAGCGGTGGTTGCGGCGTCATCGGAAAATGATCCAAACCGTGCCGTCGAACCCCGTTTCAGTTCGGGTCATCAGGCGTAATGTTCAGTCATGGACCGCCGCATTTTCGGGCTGGAGAACGAGTACGGCGTCACGTGCACGTTCAGGGGACAGCGCCGCCTGTCGCCTGACGAGGTGGCGCGGTACCTCTTCCGCCGTGTCGTGTCATGGGGCCGCAGCAGCAACGTCTTTCTGCGCAATGGCGCCCGCCTGTATCTCGACGTGGGATCACATCCGGAATACGCGACACCCGAGTGTGACAACGTGACCGAACTCGTCACCCACGACAAGGCGGGCGAGCGCATTCTCGAAGGACTCCTGGTGGACGCCGAACGACGCCTGCACGAGGAGGGAATCGCGGGCGACGTCTACCTCTTCAAGAACAACACCGACTCCGCGGGCAACTCGTACGGTTGTCACGAGAATTATCTCGTGGCCCGGCACGGGGAGTTTTCGCGGCTCGCGGACATCCTCATTCCGTTCCTGGTGACGAGGCAGTTGCTCTGTGGTGCCGGCAAGGTGCTGCAGACGCCGCGCGGTGCGGTGTACTGCGTCAGCCAGCGGGCCGAGCACATCTGGGAGGGCGTCTCCTCGGCGACGACCCGGTCCCGGCCGATCATCAACACGCGTGACGAGCCGCACGCCGACGCGGAGCGCTACCGGCGGCTGCACGTCATCGTGGGCGACTCGAACATGTCCGAGACGACCATGCTGCTCAAGGTCGGCGCGACCGACCTGGTGCTGCGCATGATCGAGGCGGGCACGGTGATGCGGGACCTGACCCTGGAGAACCCGATCCGGGCGATCCGCGAGGTCAGCCACGACATCACCGGGCGGCGCAAGGTGCGCCTGGCCAGCGGCCGGGAGGCGTCCGCGCTGGAGGTGCAGCGGGAGTACTACGAGAAGGCCGTCGACTTCGTCGACCGCCGCGGTATCCGCACCGGCACCGTGGAGCGGGTGCTGGAGCTGTGGGGCCGCACACTGGAGGCGATCGAGAACGAGGACCTCGACCGTATCGACACCGAGATCGACTGGGTCATGAAGTACAAGCTGCTGGAGCGGTACCGGGCCAAGCACAACATGACCATGTCGCATCCGCGGGTCGCGCAGATAGACCTCGCGTACCACGACATCCACCGTCGTCGTGGTCTGTACTACCTGCTCGAGCGGAAGGGGCAGGCCGCCCGGGTCGCCAACGACCTGAAGATCTTCGAGGGCAAGTCCGTCCCGCCGCAGACCACTCGGGCCCGGCTGCGCGGCGACTTCATCCGGCGGGCCCAGGAGCAGCGCCGGGACTTCACCGTCGACTGGGTCCATCTGAAGCTCAACGACCAGGCGCAGCGCACCGTGTTGTGCAAGGACCCGTTCCGTTCGGTGGACGACCGGGTGGAGAAGCTGATCGCCGGTATGTGACCCGGACGCGGTGAGACCGGACGGGTGAGACACGCGTCTCCGCACGGAAGGGCGGAACGCCACACGGGCACCGTACGTTAGCCGTACGGTGCCCTTCTCACGCCGTAGAGTTGCGCGCACGCCAGCCATCAGGACCGACCCGATACCGATACGAGGCCCCCACCGTGCGCCGACGCTCACTCCTCATCGCCGTCCCCGCGGGACTGGTCACGCTCGCCGCCTGCGGTGACGACGACTCAGGCTCATCGAGCAACGCGAGCGACCCCGCGTCGCCGGAGGCGTCGGCCACCTCGGCACCACCGCCGCCGAAGATCGTCGACGGTCCGCTGCCGGCGATCACCGCGGGGACGAAGTTCGACGAGAAGCCGACCGTGGCGAAGGGCAGTGGCGAGCCGTCCAAGGACCTCGCGGTGAAGACGGTCGTCGCGGGCGGCGGCAAGGCCGTCGCGGAGAACGACTTCATCTCGGCGAACTACCTCGGCCAGATCTGGCAGAGCGCGAAGGTCTTCGACAACTCCTACGACCGCAAGACGCCCATCGTCATCCAGCTCGCGCAGGGCAGCATCATCGACGGCTGGCGGTACGCGCTCACCGGCAAGAAGACCGGCAGCCGGGTCCAGTTCTCGGTGCCGCCGACGTGGGGTTACGGGGAGCAGGGCAGCGAGCAGGCGGGCATCAAGGGCGACGACACGCTGGTGTTCGTGGTCGACGTCCAGGACACGTTCAACGCGAAGAGCAGTGCCGACGGCAAGAAGGTCGCACAGGACGACGCCGCCCTGCCGAAGGTCGGCACCAACACCGACGGCAAGGCGCCCTCCATCGAGGTGCCGAAGGCCGACGCGCCGAAGAAGCTCGCCGCCGAGTACGTCCTGGAGGGCGACGGCGCCGAGGTGGGGGCCCAGGACAGCGTGCTCGTGCAGTACAAGGGCGTGCTGTGGGACGGCGGCAAGGAGTTCGACTCGACGTACGGCAGGAAGCAGCTGACGTCGTTCTCCTTGCAGCAGGTCGTCAAGGGCTGGGCGCAGGGCCTGACGGGCAAGAAGGTGGGCAGCCGCGTCCTCATCGTCATCCCGCCGGACCTGGGTTACGGCGACAGCCCGCCCGAGGGCAGCGGCATCGAGAAGGACTCCACGCTGGTCTTCTCCGTGGACATCCTCGCGAAGATGTGACGTCCGGGGATGTAAGACTTGGGCGTTGCCTTTCCGCAGACAAGCAGGAGCTGAACACGTGAGCATCGACAAGCCCGAGGTCGACTTCCCGGGCGGCGAGCCCCCGGCGGACCTCGAGATCAAGGACATCTGGGAGGGCGACGGCCCGGTTGCCGAGGCCGGTCAGACCGTGACCGTCCACTACGTGGGCGTGACCTTCAGCACGGGCGAGGAGTTCGACGCCAGCTGGAACCGCGGTACGCCGTTCCGCTTCCCGCTCGGTGGCGGCCGCGTCATCGCGGGCTGGGACCGGGGCGTGCAGGGCATGAAGGTCGGCGGCCGCCGCCAGCTGACCATTCCCGCGCACCTCGCCTACGGCGACCAGAGCCCGACCCCGGCGATCCCGGCCGGCTCGACGCTGATCTTCGTGGTCGATCTGCTCGGAGTCTGACCGAAGTCCGAGCGGACGGCGATCAGAGCCGGTCACCTGGGGTCCATGCCTGTCCGGGCGTGGGCCCTCGGCTTTTGCCGCGCCACCGCGGGGCGGTACGGTCATCCGTCGTAAGCACCATAGGGAGAAGGGCGTCGATGGCCATTGCCAAGGCCGAGCGGCTGATGAACCTGGCGCTGTGTCTGCTCGGGACACGGCGGCCACTCAGCAAGCGCGAGCTGCGCGAGTCCGTCGAGGCCTATCTCGAGGCGGGCTCCGACGACTCCTTCAACCGCATGTTCGAGCGCGACAAGGACGATCTGCGCGAACTCGGACTGGTCATCGAGACCGTGGAGAGCCTCGACGGCGAGGTCGGCTACCTGGCCCGCCGGGACAGCAACCGGCTGCCGGCCATCACCCTGGACGCCGAGGAGGCCGCCGCGCTCGGGCTGGCCGCGAAGGTGTGGCAGCAGGCGCGGCTCGCCGGGGCGGCGAGCGGCGCGCTTCAGAAGCTGCGGGCGGCCGGGCTGCCCGAGGACGTCGACCCGTACGAGGCGCACGGTGCGCTGGAGCCGCGCATCCCGGTGCACGAGGCCGCCTTCGAGCCGCTGATGCTGGCCTGCCGCGACCGCCGGCCGGTGGTCTTCGACTACCGCAAGGCGAACGCCGCCCAGCCCGAGCCCCGGCTCGTGGAGCCGTGGGCGCTGGAGTGCTGGCGGGGCCACTGGTACCTGGCGGGCTTCGACCGCGACCGGGGTGCCGAGCGGGTGTTCCGGCTGTCGCGGATCACCGGGAAGGTGCGGTCGCGCGGCGCGCGGTTCACCGCACCGGTTCCCGACGTGGTCACGGTCCGGGAGACGGTCGCGAGCTGGGCGGGGGAGACCGCCGACCGGTCCGCGCTGATCCGGCTGCGCACGGGCGCCGGGTACCCCCTTCGGGCGAAGGCCACCGGGGTGCGGGAACTCGGTGACGGCTGGGACGAGTTGGAGATTCCGTACGGGCACGGCCTGGACGCCTGGCTGGTGGAGTTCGGGCCGGACGTGGTGGTGCTGGAGCCCGCGGAGTTGCGTGCGGACGTGGTGGACCGGCTGCGTGCCGTGGCCAAGGGCTGAGGGGGAGCGGACAACACTGTGGCAGGCAAACCGGTCAGGCCCGTGAACGCCATCGACCAGACCCGGCGGATGCTGTCCCTGGTGACGTATCTGCGCGAGCGCCCCGGCGCCCGCGTCGAAGACGTGGCGCGGGCCTTCGGCATCACCGAGGACGAGCTGGTCTCCGACCTCGACGTGCTCCCGATGTGCGGGACCAGCTTCCGCGGCGGCGATCTGCTGGACATCGACACCGACGGCGAGCGCATCTGGTGGCACAACCCCGCCGCGCTCGGCGCGGACGCCGCCGAGCCGCTGCGGCTGGCCGCCGACGAGGCGACCGCGCTGCTCGTCGCCGCGCGGGCCGTCGCGACCCTGCCGGGCCTGCGCGAGAGCGACCGGCAGGCGCTGCTGCGGGCCACCGCCAAGGTGGAGACCTCGGCCGGTGAGGCGGCGGGTGCCAGCTCGCGGCTGTCCGTCACCTTCGAGTCCGAGGGCGGTGTCTTCGCCGACGTCGACCGGGCCATCTCGGAGCGCCGCCGGCTGTGGATCCGCTACTACTCGCCGGCCCGTGACGAGGTCACCGAGCGGGAGATCGACCCCATCCGGCTGGTCAGCGTCGGGCACACGTACGTGGAGGCCTGGTGCCGCCGCTCCGAGGCCCGGCGCACCTTCCGGCTCGACCGGGTGGCCGAGATCCGCATCCTGGACGAGCCGTCCGCGCCGCCTGAGGTGGAGCTGCGGGACCTGTCGGAGGGCCTGGTGCAGCCCGCCGCCGAGGATCCCGAGGTGGTCGTGGAGGTCGGCCCCGGCGGACGCTGGGTCGCCGAGTACTACCCGCACGACAGCGCGGACGAACTGCCCGACGGCGGACTGCGCATCACCCTGCGCACGCCCGACCCCGCCTCCCTGCGGCGCCTGGCGCTGCGGCTGGGGCGCGACGGCCGGATCGTCTCCCCGGCCGGACTCGCCGACAGCGCCCGGCAGGCCGCCCGGGAGGGGCTGGCCGCGTACGACGGGATGGAGGCGGCCGGCGCGCACGGCGGGGACGGGACGGTCGCCGGGGCCGGCGGACGCCCTCGCGCGGAGGCGGTCGACGGGCGGCACGACAGGCAGGAGCGAGCACTGTGAGCGACCCCCTGGGGCCGGCCGGGTTCACCGGTCCGTCCGCGCCGGGCATGACGGCGGCGGCCGCGTTCGCCGGCATGAGACGCGTGTCACCGGTCGTGTTCAAGGCGGGCTGCCCGGACTGCCGGGGCCGTTTCGAACTCGCCGCGAGCGCCCTGCGCCTGGCCATCGGCGCCACGAGCCGGACCACCTTCTATTCGTTCACCTGCCCGGAGTGCGGGTCGGCCGTGCGCAAGCCGGCGGGGGAGCGGGTGGTGGAGCTGCTCACCGGCGGCGGGGTCAGGACCCTGCGGCTGCACTCCACCGTCTAGTCTCGACCTCATGTTCTGGCCGATGTTCGCGGTTGCCGTGGGTTTCCTGGGTCTCGCCGTCCTCGCGGTGTTCGCCGTGAAGGTGTTCGTGGAGGCGCAGCGCCTCGGCCGGCAGGTGACGGACTCCGCCCACCGGATCAGCCGCGCCGCGGAGGAGCTGGAGCGGGCGAGCGAGAGCGCCGCCCGTGCGGTGGACGCCCTGTGAACCCCTGAAGTCCTCCGCGGGAAGGCGCCGGTGACCCCATAGGCGGGTGTGAGCTATGTTTTGGGACACTTCGCCCTGTCACCTCACGGGTCCCGGACGGTACGCTGCTGGTCGCGGCCAGGAAAACGAGGCCCGGTCGCGGACGGGAGTACGCACGGGGATTGCCTCACGTTTACCCCTGAGCGTTACGATCGCTGCACAAGACGATCGATCGGACGTATGTCCGGCCGGTCGGACAGCACCCCCACCCAGCCGCCTCGGTGAGAAGGTAAAGACTTATGTTCGGAAGGCTCGGCGCCCCCGAGATCATTCTCATCCTCGTCGTCATCATCCTGCTGTTCGGCGCGAAGAAGCTTCCGGACATGGCGCGGTCGCTCGGCAAGTCGGCGCGCATCCTCAAGAGCGAGGCCAAGGCGATGAAGAGCGAGGCCAAGTCCGACGACTCCGCTCCGGCCGACCCGCCGAACCCCGAGCAGTCCGCGGCGCAGCGCACCATCCAGGCCGCCCCCGGCGACGTGACCAGCTCCCGGCCGGTCACCGAGCCGACGGACACGACCAAGCGCTGACGCAGGGCCGGTGACCTCCGGCCCGCCGCACGAGATGGGAATGTGGGTTGCTGAAGTCTGCCCGCAACAAGGAGAAGGATCCCGAGGGGCGGATGCCGCTCGCGGAGCACCTTCGTGAGCTCCGCAACCGGCTCGCGAAGGCGCTGCTGGCGATCGTGGTCATCACCGTCGTCGCCGCCTTCTTCTACGAGGAGATCATCAACGTCCTCACGGAACCGATCCTCGAGTCGATCGGCTGTGAGAAGACGTTCGCGGAGCTGGCCCAGTCGGAGGCCGGCTCGAAGCCGTGCGCGCAGATCACGCTCAACGGTCTGCTCGGCCCCTTCACCCTGGCTCTGAAGGTGTCCCTGACGGCCGGTGTCGTGCTGGCCTCCCCGGTCTGGCTCTACCAGCTGTGGGCGTTCGTCGCCCCGGGCCTGCACCGCAAGGAGAAGAAGTACGCCTACGCGTTCGTCGCCACCGGTGCCCCGCTGTTCCTCGTCGGCGCCTACTTCGCCTACGCGGTGCTTCCCACCTCGGCGAAGGTGCTGATCGAGTTCACGCCGAGCAACGTCGACAACCTGCTGCCGCTGGACGAGCTGCTCGACCTCGTCACGCGCATGGTGATCGTCTTCGGTCTCTCCTTCGAGCTGCCCCTGCTGCTGGTGATGCTCAACCTCACCGGAGTGCTGAGCGGCAAGCGGATGCTCGGCTGGTGGCGCGCGATGATCATGGGGATCACCCTGTTCGCGGCCATCGCCACGCCCAGCACCGACCCCCTGACGATGATCCTGCTGGCCGGCCCGATCTGGGTCCTGTACTTCGCCGCGGTCACCTTCTCCCTGCTGAACGACCGCCGCAAGGCCCGCCGCGAGGCCCTGGAGCCCGACGACGACGAGGCGTCCGAGCTGGACCTCACGCCCGAGGCCATCGGCGAGGTCGAGGCCGTGACCACCGCCCGCGCCCTGCCCGAGCAGGCGACGACGGACCGGGTCAACGGGTACGACGACGTGACCTGAGGGACGCAGGGGCGGTGACCGCAGGCGTCGCCGCCCCCACGGAACCCCCACACGGCCGATCCGGATAATGATCGTCCTGTTGTCAGTGCGGCCCGGTACGCTCGAAAGCACGATGACAGAGGATCTCTCACCGGCCGAGCGGTACGCGGCAGCCCGTCAGCGCGCTGCCGAGCAGGCCACCGCGCTCGCCACCTTCCGCGAGATGTACGACTTCGGCCTCGACCCCTTCCAGATCGAGGCGTGTCAGGCGCTCGAGGCGGGCAAGGGCGTGCTGGTGGCCGCGCCCACCGGCTCCGGCAAGACGATCGTCGGCGAGTTCGCCGTCCACCTCGCCCTCGAGCAGGGCAGGAAGTGCTTCTACACGACGCCCATCAAGGCGCTGTCGAACCAGAAGTACGCCGACCTGTGCCGCCGCTACGGCACGGACCGGGTGGGCCTGCTCACCGGCGACAACAGCGTGAACTCCGACGCCCCGGTGGTCGTGATGACCACCGAGGTCCTGCGGAACATGCTGTACGCGGGCTCGCAGACCCTCCTCGGCCTCGGTTACGTGGTCATGGACGAGGTGCACTACCTCTCCGACCGCTTCCGCGGCGCCGTGTGGGAGGAGGTGATCATTCACCTGCCCGAGTCCGTGACCCTGGTGTCCCTGTCGGCGACCGTGTCGAACGCCGAGGAGTTCGGCGACTGGCTCGACACCGTGCGCGGCGACACCCAGGTGATCGTCTCCGAGCACCGGCCCGTGCCGCTCTTCCAGCACGTGCTGGCCGGCCGCCGGATGTACGACCTGTTCGAGGAGGCCGAGGGCCACAAGAAGGCCGTCAACCCGGACCTGACGCGTATGGCCCGCCTGGAGGCGAGCCGTCCGTCGTACCAGGACCGCAGGCGCGGGCGCGCCATGAAGGAGGCCGACCGGGAGCGGGAGCGCAGACAGCGCTCGCGGGTGTGGACGCCGAGCCGGCCCGAGGTCATCGAGCGGCTGGACTCCGAGGGCCTGCTGCCCGCGATCACCTTCATCTTCAGCCGGGCCGGCTGCGAGGCCGCCGTCCAGCAGTGCCTGTACGCCGGCCTCAGGCTGAACGACGAGGGCGCGCGGGAGCGGGTCCGGACCCTGGTCGAGGAGCGCACCGCCTCCATCCCGCGCGAGGACCTGCACGTCCTGGGCTACTACGAGTGGCTGGAGGGCCTGGAGCGCGGCATCGCCGCCCACCACGCGGGCATGCTGCCCACCTTCAAGGAGGTCGTCGAGGAGCTGTTCGTGCGGGGTCTGGTGAAGGCCGTCTTCGCCACCGAGACCCTCGCCCTCGGCATCAACATGCCTGCCCGCTCGGTCGTCCTCGAGAAGCTTGTCAAGTGGAACGGCGAGCAGCACGCCGACATCACTCCCGGCGAGTTCACCCAGCTCACCGGCCGGGCCGGCCGACGCGGCATCGACGTCGAGGGCCACGCCGTGGTGCTGTGGCAGCGCGGCATGAACCCGGAGCACCTCGCCGGACTGGCCGGCACCCGCACGTATCCGCTGCGTTCCAGCTTCAGGCCGTCGTACAACATGGCGGTGAACCTGGTCGAGCAGTTCGGCCGGCACCGCTCGCGGGAGCTGCTCGAGACGTCCTTCGCGCAGTTCCAGGCGGACAAGTCGGTCGTCGGCATCTCCCGGCAGGTGCAGCGCAACGAGGAGGGGCTGGAGGGCTACCAGGCGTCCATGACCTGCCACCTCGGCGACTTCGACGCGTACGCCCGGCTGCGCCGCGAGCTGAAGGACCGCGAGCAGGAGCTGGCCCGGCAGGGCGCCAACCAGCGGCGTGCCGAGGCCGCCGTGGCGCTGGAGAAGCTGAAGCCGGGCGACGTCATCCACGTGCCCACCGGCAAGTACGCGGGCCTCGCCCTGGTCCTCGACCCGGGGCTGCCCGCCGGGCGGTCCAACGGCCACCGCGGCTTCGACCACCACGACGGGCCCCGCCCGCTGGTGCTGACCGCCGAGCGGCAGGTCAAGCGGCTGGCGTCGATCGACTTTCCGGTGCCCGTCGAGGCGCTGGACCGGATGCGGATCCCGAAGTCCTTCAACGCGCGCTCGCCGCAGTCCCGCCGCGACCTGGCCTCCGCACTGCGCACCAAGGCCGGGCACATCCCGCCGGAGCGGGCCCGCAAGAAGCGCTCCCAGGCGGCCGACGACCGGGAGATCGCCCGGCTGCGCAAGGCGATCCGCGCCCACCCCTGCCACGGCTGCGACGACCGCGAGGACCACGCCCGCTGGGCCGAGCGCTACCACCGGCTGCTGCGCGACACCTCGCAGCTGGAGCGCCGGATCGAGGGCCGGACCAACACCATCGCCCGCACCTTCGACCGGATCGTCGCCCTGCTGACGGAGCTGGACTACCTGCGCGGCGACGAGGTCACCGAGCACGGCAAGCGCCTGGCGCGGCTCTACGGCGAGCTGGACCTGCTCGCCAGCGAGTGCCTGCGCGAGGGCGTCTGGGAGGGACTGTCCCCGGCGGAGCTGGCCGCCTGCGTCTCGGCGCTGGTCTACGAGTCCCGGGCCGCCGACGACGCCATGGCCCCGAAGGTGCCCTCGGGCAAGGCCAAGGCCGCGCTCGGTGAGACGGTCCGCATCTGGGGCCGGCTGGACGCCCTGGAGGAGGACTTCCGGATCAGCCAGACCGAAGGCGTGGGCCAGCGTGAGCCCGACCTCGGCTTCGCCTGGGCGGCGTACATGTGGGCGTCCGGCAAGGGACTCGACGAGGTGCTGCGCGAGGCGGAGATGCCGGCCGGCGACTTCGTGCGCTGGTGCAAGCAGGTCATCGACGTCCTCGGCCAGATCGCGGCCGCCGCGCCGGGCGCCGGCTCCACCGTCCCGAAGAACGCGCGCAAGGCGGTCGACGAACTGCTGCGCGGGGTGGTCGCCTACTCGTCCGTGGGCTGACACCCGGCACCGACACCCCACAGGCCCGGCGGGAATCCCCGCCGGGCCTGCGCGCGTTCCGGGCCGCTTCGGCATCGCTTTCCCTCATCACGGTGAGTGATATTCGTACACCCTGAAGGCATTACTCCATGTGTTCGAACGACTCCCCGGCGTGCAAATGGGCTCGACCATACTCCAGTCCCCGAGCCTGTTTCAGGTGCTTGCCGAATATGACACGACGATGATCCCCCCGGACTAAGCTCGCCCGCAGCGCACCGAGTTGAGGTGTAATCGCGCGCTTGTTCCCAATGCGCCGAAGATCCCGACAACTCCCAGGCATACCCAGCCGAAAGCTTCCCCATCCCCGCCGATTCGTTTTCAGAGGGCCTACATGGTGAGTGTTGATTCCCCTCCAGGTCGCCGTGAACTTCCCTACGCGCGAACGCTGTTGCTGCCGGCCATACTGATGGCCGCGGCCACCGGGGCCGCCGTCGCCCTCGTGACGGAACCGGCCCGGCTCGCCGTCGGCCTGTGCGGTGCCGTCGCCACCCTCCTGGTGCTCACCGCGGCCGCCGAAGCCGTACGCCGCGGCCGCATGCTGCGGACCCAGCGCGCCGAGTACGCCCGTCACACCGCGTATCTGGAGCACCGGGCCGCGAGCCACCACGAGGAGATGGTCCGGCTCGGCGCCGAAGTCATCCCGAGCGTCCTGCACTTCATGCGCCGGGGCGCCACGCCCCGCGAGGTGATGAACCGCCTCGGCGAGGTGGACCCCTCCTACCCCGAACTCGGCGAGCCCCAGCGCAAGCTGATCCGCATGGTCTGCGAGATCGTCGACCACGAGGACTCCATGCGCGAGTCCGCCGAGCGCTCCTTCGTCGACATCGCCCGCCGCGTCCAGGCGATCGTCCACCAGCAGAACAAGGAACTCCGCGAGATGGAGGAGGACCACGGGCGCAACCCCGAGGTCTTCGACGACCTCCTGCGCATCGACCACGGCACCTCGCTGATCGGCCGCCTCGCCGACTCCATCTCCGTGATCGGCGGCGGCCGGCCCGGGCGCCAGTGGCCCCAGCCGGTCGCCCTCTACAGCGTGCTGCGCGGCGCCATGTCCCGGATCCTCGAGTACCGCCGGATCAACCTGGCCTCCATCGCCAAGGTCAACATCAAGGGCACCGCCGTCGAACCGGTCATCCACGCCGCGGCCGAACTCCTCGACAACGCCACCCGCTACTCGCCGCCCGCCGCCAAGGTGCACGTCACCGCGACCGAGGTGCAGAGCGGGGTGTGCATCGAGATCGAGGACGCCGGCGTCAGCCTCAGCGAGGAGTCCCGCGCCCGCATCGAGGGCCTGCTCGAACAGGCCAAGCGCGGCACCGACGTGCAGGACCTCGCCCAGCACCCGCGCCTCGGTCTGTCCGTGGTCGGCCGGCTGTGCACGCAGTTCGGCATGGACGTCTCGCTGCGCGCCTCCGCGTACGGCGGGGTCCGCGCCATCCTCATCGTGCCCAGCAAGATGATGACCACCGAGCCCGGCGTCGGCCTCGCCCACGGCATCGGCGCCACCTCGATCCCCACCCCGGGCCCCGACGCCCTGCCCGGACCGCAGCGCAAGCCCAAGAAGCGCCGCCCCACCAGCCCCCGGATTCCCGCCACGGTCTCCCTGGAGGACGACGTTCCCGAGGTGACCGAGTGGACGGCGGGCGGCCTCCCGCAGCGCCGCAGCCGGGTCAAGATGCCGCTCAGTCAGCGCCTCGCCGAGCAGGCCGCCTGGGAGCGGGAGGACGCCGAACGCGAGGCCCGCCAGGCCGCCGAGCGCGCCCGCAACGGCATCCCGGCGCCCGCGGAGCCGGAGCCCGACCGGGACAAGGACCAGGGCGGCCTCCCGCCGGGCCACTTCATCGGCGCCTTCTGGGAGGGACTCAAGCAGCACCCGGGCAGCACGCAGGCCCACCAGCAGTCCAGCAGCAGCGAGCCGGCCCACGCCCCGGCAGACGACGAGGGGAACCTCAAGTGATCGAGCAGCAAGGCAAGTTCGACTGGATGCTCCGGGACCTCTACGACGGCGTCCCGGGCATCGAGATGATCGTGGTGCTCTCCGCCGACGGCCTGCGCATCGCCCGCTACTCCGGGGACCCGGACGCCGCCGACCGCGTCGCCGCCGCCTGCGCCGGCCTGCAGAGCCTGGCGAGCGCCGTCAGCCAGGAGATCCCCACCAGCGACGGCGACATGAAGATGGTGCTCATCGAGATGAACGGCGGCTACTTCTACCTGATGGCCGCCGGACCCAACGCCTATCTCGCCGTGCTCTCCGACGTCCGCTGCGAACCCGGCCGGATGGGCCTGAGCATGGCCGACCTGGTCGCCCGGATCGGGCCCCACCTCACCAGTCCGGCACGGCGCAACGGGCAGACCGTATGACTCCTCCCAGGCGCCAGAGGCGATCTCCCGGGCCGGACCGGCCCGCCGCGCCGGCCCCGCCCCGCGCACCCGCCAAGGAAGGCGAGCTTCCCAACCCCGAGCGGCTCTTCGTCATCGGCGGCGAGGGCGGCGGCGAACGCGCCGACATCGACCTCGTCACCCTGATCGTGGCCCGCGCCGACCCCCCGGTGTCCGCCACCCCGGAAGAGGCGGCCCTGCTGCGGCTGTGCGCCGCGCCCCTGTCCGTGGCCGAGCTGTCCGCCTACCTGAGCCTGCCGTTCAGCGTGGTGACCGTGCTGCTCACCGACCTGCTGGCGAAGGAACTGGTGCAGGCCCGCGCCCCGATCGTCCGCCAGAAGGTCGCCGACCGAAACCTCCTCGAAGCGGTGATGCATGGACTTCAAAAACTCTGACACCATCCCGGGCCCACGGACCGAGGACCGGCTGCCGCACACCGCCGAGGCCGCCGTGAAGATCGTCATCGTGGGCGGCTTCGGGGTCGGCAAGACCACCATGGTCGGCTCGGTCAGCGAGATCAGACCGCTGACCACCGAGGAGACCATGACCCAGGCCGGCATCGGCGTCGACGACAACTACGGCTCCGCCTCCAAGACGGCCACCACCGTCGCCATGGACTTCGGCCGCATCACCATCACCGACGAACTGGTGCTCTACCTCTTCGGCACGCCCGGCCAGGAACGCTTCTGGTTCCTGTGGAACGGCCTGTTCGAGGGCGCCCTCGGTGCCGTCGTCCTGGTCGACACCCGCCGCCTGGAGGTCAGCTTCGACGTCATGGGGCGCCTGGAGGAACGCGGTGTGCCCTTCGTGGTCGCCGTCAACACCTTCCCCGACGCGCCTCGGTACCCCGTCGCGGAACTGCGCACCGCGCTCGACCTGCCCGAGGAGATCCCCATCCTCGACTGCGACGTGCGGCGCCGGGCCTCCAGCCGGGACGTCCTGATGACCCTGATGCGCTTCCTGCACGCCCTCGCCATGAAGGGCGCGCTGACCTGACCGCGCGCCCCACCGACAGCCCTTAGACGTGACCCACCCCTTTTGTTGCGGAGCGACACTGTGACGCCTGAACGCCACTCCCCGACCGGAACGGGCGAACCCCTGCTCGAACCACCCCCCGGCTGCCCCGCGCACGGCCTCGGGCCGGGCGGACTGCACCGGCTGCACGAGGCGGACGACCTGGAGGAGCTCTACGAGAAGCTGCGCGAGCGGCACGGGCCGGTGGCGCCCGCACTGCTCCACGACGACGTACCCATGTGGGTGGTCCTCGGGCACGCCGAGAACCTGCACATGGTCAGCACCCCCTCCCAGTTCTGCCGCGACAGCCGGATCTGGACCCCGCTCAACGAGGGCACGGTCAAGCCGGACCACCCGCTGATGCCGCACATCGCCTGGCAGCCCATCTGCTCCCACGCCGAGGGCGACGAGCACAAACGGCTGCGCGGCGCGGTCACCAGCGCCATGTCCGACCTCGACTTCCGGGAGCTGCGCCGGCACATCAAGCGCTACACCCAGCGCGTCGTCAACCGGTTCAGCGAGGAGGGCCGCGCCGACCTCGTCAGCCAGTTCGCCGAGCACCTGCCGATGGGCGTGATGTGCCATCTGCTCGGCATGCCCGAGGAGTACAACGACCGGCTGGTGGAGGCGGCCCGCGACACCCTCAAGGGCACCGACACGGCGATCGCCAGCCACGCCTACGTCATGGAGGCACTGGGACGGCTCACCGCCGCCCGCCGCGCCGACCCGGCCGACGACATCGCCGGACGTCTCGTCACCCACCCGGCGGGACTCAGCGACGACGAGGTCCGCGAACACCTGCGGGTGGTCCTGCTGGCCGCCTACGAGGCGACCGTCAACCTGATCGCCAACGTGATGCGCGTCGTCCTCACCGACCCGGGCTTCCGCGCCCAGCTCAGCGGCGGCCAGATGACGGTGCCCCAGGCGGTCGAGCAGTCCCTGTGGGACGAGCCGCCGTTCAGCACCGTCTTCGCCTACTTCGCCAAGCAGGAGACGGAACTCGGCGGCCAGCGCATCCGCGCCGGCGACGGCCTGCTGCTCGGCATCGCGCCGGGCAACGTCGATCCGCGCATCCGCCCGGACCTGAGCGCGGACATGATGGGCAACCGCGCCCACCTCGCCTTCGGCGGCGGCCCGCACGAATGCCCCGGGCAGGACATCGGCCGCGCCATCGCCGACGCCGGCATCGACGCGCTGCTGATGCGGCTGCCCGACATCCAGCTCGACTGCGACGAGGACGAACTGCGGTGGCGGTCGTCCATCGCGTCGCGGCACCTGGTGGAACTGCCGGTGCGGTTCGAGCCCCGGGCACAGCAGGACATCAGGCAGCAGCCCAGCCACGCCCCCGCCCCCGAGCGGCGCGCCCCGTGGCACGTCGGCATGCCGAAGCCGGAACAGCGGACCCAGCCGCAACCGCCGTCCCACCCGCCGCAGCCCGTGTCGGTGGCGGCCGCCGCGCCCCAGCAGGCGCCGGCCCCGGAGACCGGCCGGCCCCGCGGTGCCTGGCAGCGGTTGCTGCGCTGGTGGCGCGGCTACTGACGGCCGGACCGGTCCGCTACGCCGCCCAGTCCTCGTACGCCGACCAGGCGCCGAGCGACCGGCCGGTGCGGAAACGGTGCTCGCGCCCCGTGACCGGGTCGGTGAACGCCAGCTCCCGCGCGAGCAGTTGCAGCGGGCGCCGGAAGTCACCGGCCGGCACGGGGGCGGCCACCTCGGGATACAGGGGGTCGCCGAGGATCGGCACGCCGAGCGCGCTCATGTGCACGCGCAGCTGATGGGTCTGGCCGGTGCGGGGGACCAGCCGGTACCGGCCGAGTCCGCGGTCCGGCCTGCGGGCGATCAGCTCGACACGGGTCACCGCGTTCGGCTCGCCGTCCACCTCACGGGCGGCGAGCACCCCGCGCTCCTTGAGGATCCGGCTGCGCACCGTCCGGGGCAGCGCGAGCGAGGGGTCGTACGGCGCGACCGCCTCGTACTCCTTGCCCACCCGCCGGTCGGCGAACAGCCGCTGGTACGCGCCGCGTTCCTCCGGGCGCACGGTGAACAGGACCAGCCCCGCCGTGAGCCGGTCGAGCCGGTGCGCGGCGCCCAGTGCCGGGACGTCCAGTTCCTGGCGCAGCCGTGCCAGCGCGGTCTGGGTGACGTGGCCGCCGCGCGGGGTGGTGGCCAGGAAGTGCGGCTTGTCCACGACGACGATGTGCTCGTCGCGGTACACGACCTCCAGCGGGAAGGGCACCGGCACCTCGGCGGGCAGCTCGCGGTGGAACCACACGGACATGCCCGGCTCGTACGGCGCGTCGCCCGCCACGGGGCGCCCGTCGGCCCCGACGAACGACCCGGCGTCGAACATGCCGTCCACCACACCGGGGCCCGCGCCCGACAGCCGCTCCCTCAGATGCTCGCGCACCGTGGACCACGGCCCGTCGGCGGGCAGCCGCACCCGCACCGCGTCGATGCCGTCGCGCTGCGGCAGGGGCGAGGGCGGGGGAGGCGTACGGCGTCTCATCACCTGCCAGCGTACGAGGCGGCGCCCCGCGGCGGGGGGCCGAGTCGTCCGGGCGGGCCCGGAAAACCGCTGGGCCGCCGGCCGCCGCCGTTGGCAGGATGCCGCCCATGCCCTATCTGACCCGCCCGGTCCTCGCCGCCGGCACCCTTTCCCGCACCCCGCAACCCACCCTCCCCTCCGGCGACGGGCTGCTGCTGCGCCCGTGGCGCACCGAGGACGCCCCCGCCGTGCACGCGGCCTTCCAGGACCCGGTGATGCACCAGTGGCACGCCCGGGCCGCCGACTCCGAGGAGGAGGTGCGGGGCTGGATCGCCGAGTGGCAGCAGGCGTGGGAGCGGGAGCGCAACGTCCAGTGGGCGGTCGCCGACGCGGCCGACGACCGGCTGCTCGGCCGGGTCGCCCTGCGGCAGGTGCTGCTCGGCGACGGGGTGGCGGAGGTCGCCTACTGGACGACGGCGGGCGCCCGCGGCCGAGGCGTCGCCGCGCGGGCCACGGGCACCCTAGCCCGCTGGGCCCTGGACGAGATCGGCTTCCAGCGCCTGGAGCTCTCCCACGCGGTGGCCAACGCGGCCTCGTGCCGCGTGGCGCAGAAGTCCGGCTTCGCCCTGGAGGGCACCAAGCGCAGCGCCCTGCTCCACCCGGACGGCTGGCACGACATGCACCTGCACGCGCGCGTGCGCGGAGACTGACGGGTGCCCGCCGTCGCGGGCCGGACCGGGGGGCGTTACGCCGCCGTGGGGCCCTCCTGCTCGGCCTCGACGCGGGCGTTCCACTCGCGCTTGGAGGCCTGCCAGCCGTCCTCGTTGTGACCGAGCCGCCAGTAGCCGGAGATCGACAGGTCCTCGCGGGGGATCTCGCGCTCCACGCGCAGGTACCGGCGCAGTTCCTTCACGCAGGCCGCCTCGCCGTGGACGAACGCGTGCAGCCTGCCCTCGGGGAACTCCAGCGCGCGCACGGCCTCGACCAGGGCCTGCCCGACCGGGCGTCCCGCGCGGTGCAGCCAGACGACCTCCACGTCGGAGTCGATCTTCTGCTCCTCCTCGGGCCCGTCGACCTCGACGAAGGCGAACGCGCGGGCGCCGTCGGGCAGCGCCTCCAGGGAGCGGGCGATCGCGGGCAGCGCGCTCTCGTCACCGGCGAGCAGGTGCCAGTCGGCGGCGGGGTCGGGGGCGTAGGCGCCGCCGGGGCCCATGAAGTGGATCGTCTCGCCCGGCCGCACCCGCTTCGACCAGGGCCCGGCGAGCCCCTCGTCGCCGTGGACGACGAAGTCCAGCGTCATCTCCCGGTGCTCGGCGTCCCAGTGGCGGACGGTGTACGTCCGGGTCACCGGCCACTGCTCGCGGGGAAAGTCCTCGCGGATCCGCTCCATGTCGAAGGGCTCCGGGTAGGTCGCGCCCCCGGAGGGGAAGAGCAGCTTCACGTAGTGGTCGGTGCAGGTGTCCGCCGAGAACGCGGCCAGTCCCTCGCCGCCGAGCACCACACGCTGCATGTGCGGGGTCAGCCGCTCGGTGCGGACGACCTGCGCGGTGTGCGGCTTGCGCGGCTTGCGTGCCGGACGGTCTGCCATGACGGCCTCCCTGTTCCCTGCGTGCGATTCCCCGAGTTAGGTATGCCTAAGCTAGCATCCCGGTCCTGCGCGACGCTCGAGGAACGGGTGCCCACGCCGCACGGTTCAGACGGTGAGCGTGGTCAGCAGCCGTTGCAGTGATCCGCCGAGCCCCCAGCGGGCGGCCAGCGCGTCCAGCGCCCCGGGGTCGCGCGGGCCGCGGGGCAGCGCGGTGCCGGTGTCCGGCAGCGGGACGTCGCCCGCCACCCGTACGACCTTCGGGGCGACCGCGAGATACGGTCCGGCCTCGGTGAGCCGCTTGCGCTGCGAGGGCGTGAGCTTCGCCTTCGGGTCGTCGACGGCGGCCCGGATCCCGGCCAGGTCACCGAACTCGGCGAGCAGCTTGGCGGCCGTCTTCTCGCCGATGCCGGGCACGCCCGGCAGGCCGTCGCTGGGGTCGCCCCGCAGCAGCGCCAGATCGGCGTAGCCGCTCCCGTCGACGCCGTACTTCTCGCGCAGCGCGGCCTCGTCGACGAGGTTGAGCGTGCCGACGCCCTTGACCGGGTAGAGCACGCGCACCCCGCGGGCGTCGTCGACGAGCTGGTAGAGGTCCCGGTCGCCGGTGACGATGTCGACCGGCCCGGCGGCCCGCGCGGTGTAGGTGCCGATGACGTCGTCCGCCTCGTACCCGGGCACGCCCACGCGGGCGATGCCCAGCGCGTCGAGTACGGCCTCGATGACCGGCACCTGCGGGGACAGCGTGTCGGGCACCTCCTCCTCGTCGGGGCCCGCCGGGCGCTCCTCGGCCACCCGGTGCGCCTTGTAGGAGGGGATCAGCTCCACCCGCCAGTGCGGGCGCCAGTCGGCGTCCATGCAGGCCACCAGGTGGTCGGGGCGGTGGTCCTTCACCAGGCGATCGATGAAGTCCAGCAGGCCGCGCACGGCGTTCACCGGCGTGCCGTCGGGTGCCTTCACCGAGTCCGGTACACCGAAGTAGGCGCGGAAGTAGAGGGAAGCGGTGTCGAGAAGCATCAGTCGTCCGGTCACGCCTCGCAATCATGCCGCAGGTCGTGTGCGCGGACGAGGGAGGACGTGTGAACTGGCTCACTTGAATGTTTGGCGTATAAGCATCGGGGCAGGCGCGCAGCCGGGCCGAAGCTGGTTGATGCATTCAACTGTCAGGGGAGCTTTGGGCCCTGCCCCTGCCCCCGACCCAAGAGGTAAGCGTGTCAGCCAGACTAGAGGCCGAGAACCTGTACAAGGTCTTCGGCAGGAAACCGGACCAGGCGGTCGAACGACTGCGCCAGGGGGACGTCCGCAAGGACCAGGGAGAGGTCCGGGAGGACCAGAAGGACATCCGCGAGGAACTGCGCGCCGACGGCACCACCGCCGCCGTCATCGACGCCTCCTTCACCGTGGAGCCCGGTGAGATCTTCGTGGTCATGGGACTGTCCGGATCAGGCAAGTCCACGCTGCTGCGCATGCTCAACGGTCTGTCGGAGCCGACCGCCGGGCACGTCCGCTTCGGGGGCCAGGACCTCACCGAGCTCAGCGACCGCGAGCTGCGCATGGTCCGTTCCATGAAGATCAGCATGGTCTTCCAGCACTTCGCGCTCTTCCCTCACCGCAGCGTCCGTGACAACGCTGCCTACGGTCTTGAAGTGCAGGGCGTGCCCCGCGCCGAGCGCGAACGCCGCGCCGACGAGGCGCTCGCCCTGTGCGGCCTGGCCGGCTGGGAGAAGTCCTGGCCGGACGAGCTGTCCGGCGGCATGCAGCAGCGCGTCGGCCTGGCCCGCGCGCTCGCCACCGACGCCGACCTGCTGCTGATGGACGAGTCCTTCAGTGCCCTCGACCCGCTGATCCGCCGCGACATGCAGGACCAGCTGCTCGACCTGCAGAAGACCCTGAAGAAGACCATCGTCTTCATCACCCACGACCTCAACGAGGCCATGCGCCTGGGCGACCGCATCGCCGTCATGCGGGACGGCCGGATCGTGCAGATAGGCACCGCGCAGGACATCCTGATACGTCCCGCCAACGACTACGTCGCCTCCTTCACCAAGGACGTCGACCGCTCCCGCGTGCTGACCGCCGGCGCCGTCATGGAGACCGACGTGCGCGGCGACGAGGCCGACTGCGACTGCGAGACCGCCACGCCCGACACGCCGTTCTCGGAGCTGTGCGCCATCAGCGCCCGCGTGCCCCACGCGGTGGCGGTGCTCGACGGCGAGCGCCGGCTCGTCGGCGTCGTCCCGGCCCAGCGCCTCATCGGCTTCCTCGGCGACGAGGACGTCGAACCCGGCGTCTGCCAGTCCCCGCGGGACAAGGGCGGCAAGAAGGTGATCAGCCGTGCCTAGGATCCCCCTCGGCGACTGGGTCAACAGCAGCGTCGACTGGCTGCTCGACAACGTCTCCTGGCTCTTCACCTTCCTCAAGGACATCTTCACCGGCGCCTACGACGGCATCAACGCCGTCCTCCAGGCCCCCGAGCCGCTGCTGCTCGCCGGCATCTTCGCCGTGATCGCCTTCTGGCTGCGCGGCACCTTCGCGGGCATCCTCTCCTTCGCCGGGTTCGCCTTCATCGACTCCCTCGAACTGTGGGAGAACGCGATGGTCACCCTGGCGCTCCTGCTGGTCGCCACGATCATCGCCCTGGTCGTCGCGGTGCCGGTGGGCATATGGGCGGCACGCTCGGACCGGGTGAGCGCGTTCGTGCGCCCGGTCCTGGACTTCATGCAGACGCTGCCTGCGATGATCTACCTGATCCCCGCGATCCTGTTCTTCGGGACCGGTTCCGCCCCGGGCATCGTGGCGACGCTGATCTTCGCGCTCGCCCCCGGCGTCCGCATGACCGAGCTCGGCATCCGCCAGGTCGACAAGGAACTGGTCGAGGCCGCCGAGGCGTTCGGTACCACGCCGCGCAACACCCTGCTGCGCGTCCAGCTCCCGCTGGCGCTGCCCACGGTGATGGCGGGCGTCAACCAGGTCATCATGCTCGGCCTGTCCATGGCCGCGATCGCCGGCATGGTCGGCACCGGCGGCCTCGGCGGCGACGTCATGGAGTCCATCGGCCAGCTCAACGTCGGCCTCGGTGCCGAGGCCGGTCTCGCCATCGTGATCCTGGCGATCTACCTCGACCGCATGACCAGCGCGCTCGGCACCCACGTCTCCCCGCTGGGCCGCCGCGCCGCCGCCAAGGCGCGCGCCGCCAAGGGCCTGAAGATCTGGTCCTACCGCCCCCAGCCGCAGGTCGCCGTGATCGGCATCGTCATCCTCGGCCTGGTGGCCGGCGGCATGGGCATGTTCGGCGGCAGCTCCGACGACGCCGACACGGCCGGCGGCGGCAAGAACGTCGGCGACGGCAAGAAGGTCTCCATCGGCTACATCCCCTGGGACGAGGGCGTCGCCTCCACGTTCCTGTGGAAGGAGGTCCTCGAACAGCGCGGCTTCGAGGTCGAGGCCAAGCAGTTCGAGGCCGGCCCGCTCTACACCGCGCTCGCCCAGGGCAACATCGACTTCCAGACCGACTCCTGGCTGCCGACGACCCACGAGCAGTACTGGAAGAAGTACGGCAAGCAGCTCGAGGACCTCGGCTCCTGGTACGACGAGACCTCGCTGGAGCTGACCGTCCCGGCGTACATGAAGGACATCAACTCCCTCGAGGACCTCAAGGGCAAGGCCGACCTCTTCGGCGGCAAGATCACCGGCATCGAGCCCAGCGCCGGTGAGATGAACCTGCTCAAGACCAAGGTGCTCAAGGAGTACGGCCTCGACAAGGAATACAAGGTCGTCGACAGCTCCACGCCGGCGATGCTGGCCGAGCTGAAGCGGGCCTACAGCAAGCAGGAACCGATCGTCACCACGCTGTGGTCCCCGCACTGGGCGTACAACGACTACGACCTGAAGAAGCTGAAGGACCCCAAGGGCGCCTGGGGCAAGGGCGATGGCGTGCACACGCTGTCCCGCAAGGGCTTCTCGGACGACAACCCCGTCGTCACCCAGTGGCTCAAGGACTTCTCCATGACGGAGAAGCAGCTCACCAGCCTCGAGGCCGAGATCAACAAGGCCGGCAAGGGGCAGCAGCAGGAGGCCGTCCGCACCTGGCTCAAGGCCAACCCGGGCGTCGTCGACAAGCTCGCCCCGGTCGAGAACGCCTCCGGCGGCACCCCCGCCGAGGCCGAGCGCGCCCTCGACGTGGCCTGGTTCCCGTGGGAGGAGGACGTCGCCGTCACCTACCTGTGGAAGAACGTCCTCGAGCGCCGCGGCTACAAGATGAACCTGAAGCAGATGGACGTCGGCCCGGTCTACACCGGCCTGGCCTCCGGCGGCATCGACCTCAACTTCGACGCCTGGCTGCCCTACGCCCAGAGCAACTACTGGAACAAGCACAAGGACAACCTCGTCGACCTCGGCACCTGGTACGAGCCGACCTCCCTGGAGATCGCCGTCCCCTCGTACGTGAAGGACGTCAAGTCCCTCGCGGACCTCAAGGGCAAGAGCGACCTCTTCGACGGGAGGATCATCGGCATCGAGCCCGGCACCGGTGAGATGCAGCTGCTGAAGAACGAGGTCCTGCCGGGCTACGGCCTCGAGGACGAGTACAAGGTCGTCGACGGCTCCACGCCCGCCATGCTGGCCGAGCTCAAGCGCGCCCTCGCCAAGAAGGAGCCGGTCGCGGTCACCCTGTGGTCGCCGCACTGGGCCTACAGCGACTACGAGCTGACCAAGCTGAAGGACCCGAAGAAGGCCTTCGGCGAGGGCAACACGATCCGCACCATCTCCAGCAAGAAGTTCCCCGAGCAGTACCCGCAGCTCACGAAGTGGATCAAGAACTTCAAGATGAGCGAGGACGAGCTGGGCAGCCTGGAGGCCGAGATCAAGGACCGCGGCCAGGGCCAGGAGGAGGAAGCAGTCGCCGCCTGGCTGAAGGAGCACCCGGACATGGTCGGCCGGATGACCCCGCAGTAGCGCACACTCCGCGACGGTCACCCCGAGGGGCGGGTCCGGCGGCATCTCCCCGAGACGCCGCCGGACCCGCCCCTCGGGTCGTTCCCGGCCCGGACACGGTAGGAATTCGGCCAACCACGGAGCGCCAACCCCCGGCCTGAGCAGCCCTCGGCCGGAGTGCGAGCGGCTGGCGGGAACATGGAAGGCGGCCCACGCCTTGAACGGGTAGGGCGTGCGCGACGGCGCGCGGACCGGCCCGTCGATGGCGAGAACTGTGAGGTCGCGGCCACCGCACCGTGACATCGATGTGACGGCCGCATGAAACGGTTTGCCGAACATGCGTAGGGTGCAGAGAACTCATCAGGAGGAAGGCGCCCCGCACGGGACGCGGTGACGGTACGACGACGGGTGAAGGAGGGAGCCGGAGCGATGGGCGACCACAAAGATCAGCACCTCCGGGTGGGCGCGGCCGTACGGCGGCGGCGCCGCGACCTCGAACTCACCCTCGCCGTGGTGGCCGAGCGCAGCGGCCTGTCCGTGCCCTTCCTGAGCCAGATCGAGAACGACCGGGCGCGGCCCAGCCAGAGCTCCCTGGAGAAGGTGGCCGACGCCCTGCGCACCACCGCCGTGGAACTGCTCGCCGCCGCCGACCCCGCGTGCAGCGTGGACGTGGTCCGCGCCGAGGACCACGACCCCGATTTGGCGCCCAAGGTGCGCTCGCTGGTGCGCGGGCACCACCAGATGCACGCCTCCGAGTTCACCGGCGACCACGACGCCGGCCGGGAACTGCAGTACCGCAACGACCAGTTGATGTACGTCACCGAGGGCGCCGTGGAGATCGAGGCCGAGGGCCGCGCCTACCGGCTCGGACGGGGCGACACCCTGTACCTCACCGGCGGGGTGCGGCACCGCTGGCGGGCCACGGTGCCCGACACCCGGCTGATCGTCGTCGCCGTCGCCGAGCACATCGAGGCGGTCCGGGAAGGACCCCGCCGGTGAGGGCGCCCCGGTGAGGGTGGTCTCGCTGGTGCCGTCGCTGACCGAGGCGGTGGCCCGTACGGTGCCGGGCGCCCTGGTCGGCGCGACCGACTGGTGCACCCACCCGGCCGGTCTCGACGTCGTACGCGTGGGCGGCACCAAGAACCCGAAGACCGACCGGATCCTCTCCCTGGCCCCCGACCTGGTGATCGCCAACGAGGAGGAGAACCGCGCCCCCGACCTCGACGCCCTGCGCGCGGCGGGCGCCGAGGTGCTGGTGACCGAGGTGCGCACCGTCCCGCAGGCCTTCACCGAGCTGGACCGGACGCTCACCGCCTGCGGTGCGCCCTCCCGGCCCCGCTGGCTGGACGAGGCGGAGGTCGCCTGGACCGGCCCGCCCGTCTTGGAGCGGCGTGCCACGGCCGTCGTGCCGGTCTGGCGCAGGCCCTGGATGGTGCTGGGCCGGGACACCTTCGCGGGCGACGTCCTGGCCCGCCTCGGCGTCGACCACCTGTACGCAACGCACCCCGAGCGCTACCCGAGGATCCCGGTGGACGAGCTGAGGGCGGCCCGCCCGGACGTCGTGGTCCTGCCGGACGAGCCGTACCGCTTCACCGCCGACGACGGCCCCGAGGCCTTCCCCGGCCTGTCCTGCGCCCTCGTCGACGGGCGATACCTCACGTGGTACGGGCCGTCACTGGCCGTGGCGCCCCGGGTGCTGGCCGCGGCTCTGCGAGCAGCGCACCGCTGAGCAGGCCCCGCGCGGTCCGCACGGCGGCCACGGCCCAGGCGGCGACGAGGAGGACGTACAGGGCGACGGTGAGCCCGTCGTAGGCGACGAGCCCGGTCTCGCGGGCCAGCGCCCCGGCGCCGGTGACACAGGTGCCCACCGGGAAGGTGAACGACCACCACGTCATCGAGAAGCCCATGCCCGCCCGGCGGGCCCGGACGACGTGGGCGGCGGCGAGGGCCAGCCACATCAGCGCGAAGCCCATGACGGGCACCCCGTACAGCACGGCGAAGACCGCGAAGCCCTCGGCGTACGGCCCCGGCACGATGCCCGGCGCCACGTCCGCGAACTTCCCCACGGCGGTCGTCGACTGCCCGAGCGGCCCCAGGACGAGGAAGAGCGACGGGGTGAGCGCGAGCGGCAGCGGTCCCCCGGTGAGCAGCCGGCCGAAGATCACCGGCAGCGTCACGAGGGTCGCGAACAGACTCATCCCGAACATCGCGACACAGGCGAGCAGCAGCGTCTCGCGTGGCTGTCCCGGCGGCAGGTGCGGCACCAGCAGCGGGCCGACGGCCGCGGACACCATCGGCGCGACGAGCGGCAGCAGCCAGACCGGGCCGGCCGAGCCGGGCTCGATGCGGTGGCGTACGGCCATCAGGTACGGCACGGCGACCGCCGCAGCGAGCCCGATCACGGTGCCGGCGGTGAACAGCACGGTGTCCACGGCGACCGCGGCCGGGGTGCCGATCCAGTCCCGGCCGAGAGTCAGGGCACCGCCGCCGACCGCCAGCAGGGCCATCGACAGACAGCCGTAGAACGGGGCCGCGGCCGGGTCGAGGAGATGGGCGCGGGCCTGGTCGCGGTGGTGCAGCCAGTGCAGGGAGCGGGCGGCCAGCAGGACCGCCAGCAGGACCAGGGACAGGGCCCAGACCCCGGTGCAGACGGCGCGCAGACCCGGCACGTGCCCGGGCAGCGTGGCACCCGCCGTGCCGACGATGGCGGTCCCCATGACGCAGGCGTACCAGTTGGGTCCGAGATGGCGGACGGCCGGTACCCGCCGGACGGCCGGGCCGACGGTGGGGGACGCGGGGGCAGGGGAAGGTGAGCGGGGCGGGGCTGCGGTGACCATGACTCCACGGTCCCGGCCGGGGAAATCCCTGACCAGGGACCACATACCTATCAGGGCATAAGCTGGGGTTATGAGCAGAAGCGCGGGGAGCGGGGCGGAGAGCGGCTCGGACGGCGGTGTGGGCGGCGGTGTGGGGGGCACGCAGGGCGCGCACGACGACCGGGGACGGTCCGTGACGGGCTCGCTGGCGCACCGGGTGCCCGACCTCGGGGCGATGGAGCTGCTGCTGGCGGTGGCGCGTCTGGGCAGCCTCGGCGGTGCGGCGCGTGAACTGGGCATCACCCAGCCGGCCGCCAGCAGCCGCATCCGCTCGATGGAACGGCAGCTCGGCGTCGCCCTGGTGGACCGCTCGCCGCGCGGCTCCCGGCTCACCGACGCGGGCGCACTGGTCACGGACTGGGCGCGGCGGATCGTGGAGGCCGCCGAGGCGTTCGACGCGGGTGCGCAGGCGCTGCGGGACCGGCGGGACTCGCGACTCCGGGTCGCCGCGAGCATGACGATCGCCGAGTACCTGTTGCCGGGCTGGCTGGTCGCGCTGCGCGCCCAGTTGCCGGACACCGCGGTGTCACTGCTCGCGGGCAACTCGGCGGCGGTCGCGGAACGCCTGCTGGCCGACGACGCCGACCTCGGCTTCGTCGAGGGGGTGAGCGTGCCGACCGGCCTCGACTCCGCGGTCATCGGCCACGACCGGCTCATCGTCGTCACCGCGCCGGGCCACCCCTGGGCCCGCCGCAGGCACCCGCTGGCGGCGGCGGAACTGGCGGCGACCCCGCTGATCCTGCGCGAGGAGGGCTCGGGCACCCGGCAGGTCCTGGACGCGGCGCTGGGCGGTCTGGCCCGCCCCCTGATCGAGCTGTCCTCGACCACGGCGGTGAAGGCGGCCGCGGTGGGCGGCGCCGGGCCCTCCGTCCTCAGCGAACTGGCCGTCGGCGAGGAACTGACCACCCGGCGCCTGGTACGCGTCCCGGTGGCGGACGTCGTCCTGGCCCGCGACCTGCGAGCGGTCTGGCCCACCGGCCACCGTCCCACCGGTCCGGCCCGCCGACTGCTGTCCCTGACGAGGGCGTAGGCGCGCGGACGGGGGCGGTTCTGCCCGCGCTTGTCCGTATCGCGTCCCGTGCGGCCGGAGGGCGGTCCTCCGGTGCCGTCCACCGAGTGGCCGACGGCAACCACGCCGGTGCCGGGCCGGTCCGCCGTCCGGGCGTGGTCCGCCCGGTCCGGCCCGCGACCCGCCTCGCCGTCCCGGCGGAGCAGGCAGCCGTCGTGGGTGCGGTGCGGTGCGGTGCGGTGCCGGGTCCTGGCCGGCGGTGGTGTGGCCGACCGTCCGCCGCCGCCCCACGCCTCCGGCCTTCCCGACGAGAGTGCGGACCTTCGGGACGAGGATGCGGATACGACGAGGGTGCGGATACGCCGTCGGCCCCGCTCAAGCCGCTCGCGCCGCGTCCACCAGGGCCCGCATCACGCGGTCGTCGTCGCCCATTTCCGGGTGCCACTGCACGCCGAGGGTCCAGCCTCCGGAGTCGGGGGGCAGTTCCACGGCTTCCACGGTGCCGTCGGCCGCGTGGGCGGAGGCGATCAGGGCGGTGCCGAGCCGGTCCACCGCCTGGTGGTGGTACGTCGGCACGAACGTCTCCTCCGGCACGGCACCGGCGTACCGCGTCCCCGGCACCGGCCGGACCAGGTGGCCGCCGAACACGCCCACCGCCTCGGCGTGCCCCTCGATGTGCTGGACCAGGGTGCCGCCCAGGGCGACGTTGAGCAGCTGCATGCCCCGGCAGACGCCCAGCAGCGGGACGCGCGCGGCCAGGGCCGCCTCGATGAGCGCCAGTTCCCAGGTGTCCCTGGCCCGGGCGGGAGGGCCGGTGCGCGGGTCGGGCTCGGCGCCGTAACGGACCGGCTCCACGTCCGGGCCGCCCGCGATCACCAGCCCGTCGACGCGGGCGACGGCCGCCGCGGCGTGCTCGGGCTCGTCCGGCGGGAGCATCGCGGCCAGACCGCCCGCCCGCCGCACCAGCCGCGGATACCCGGCGGGCAACAGCACCGCCTCCAGCTCCCACACGCCCCAGCGCGCCGAGGACTCCAGATACGTGCTGACACCGATCAGCGGCCTGTCCGCCATCCGCCCTCCAGAAGATTCGGACCGGGTAATGGGCTGTGTCCACACCTTTGCCGTCCACACCTTTGCCGCAGCGCGCCGCCACGGCAAGGCGTTCACGTCAGAAACCCGCGCAGCAGCGCCGCCGTCCCCGCGCAGTGCTCCCGGGCGATCTCCCGCGCCCCGTCCGCGTCCCCGTCGAGCACCGCCTCCACCAGCGCGCCGTGCTGACGCTGGGAGTGCTCCAGGTTCCGCACCAGCAGCGGGATGCAGTCCAGCAGATCGTTGAGGGTGGCCCGGACGGCCGCGTACTGCGCCGCCAGCGCCGGTGAGCCGCACAGCTCCGCGAGGGTGAGGTGCAGCATCGTGTCCAGCCGCCGGTACTGCGCCAGCGGCGCGTCGCGCGTACCCGCCAGCGCCTCCCGCAGCCGCGCCGCCCCCGCTTCCGGCAGCCCGTGTGCCGCGCACAGTCCGGCCGCCCCCGACTCCAGGACCTCCCGGAACCGCAGCACGTCCTCGATGTCGACCCCGGCCACCCGGCGCCGCAGCTCGTCCTCGCCGCCCGCGCCGGCGCGCGGCAGCACGAAGGTTCCGCCGTACCGGCCGCGCCGCGCCTCCACCAGCCCCTGGTCCTGGAGCACCCGCAGCACCTCGCGCAGCGTCACCCGGCTGATCCCCAGCCGCTCCGCCAGCTCCCGCTCGGCCGGCAGCCGCTCGCCCGCCGCGACCAGGCCCAGCCTGACGATTTGGAGGATCTGCTCCAGCGCCTCCTCGAAGCCGTTGCCGGCGCGCACCGGGCGCAGCACCGGCGCCAGCCGGTCCGTCACGCTCCCGGCACGTCCGGCGGATTCCTCCCGCACGCGGCCGCGCCCCCTTCCCAACCAAAGGTTCCCGGCAATACCTTATGGCTCCCGGCCAGAAGGAGGCTCCCCCCGTGGCAGACCGCACACCCCCGCTCGGGGTCGAGGAACTGCACGCCCTCGTCGCCGCCGGTGACATCGACACCGTCGTCCTCGCCTTCCCCGACATGCAGGGCCGCCTCCAGGGCAAGCGGTTCGCCGCCCGCTTCTTCCTCGACGAGGTCCTGGCCCACGGCACCGAGGGCTGCAACTACCTCCTCGCGGTGGACGCCGACATGAACACCGTCGACGGCTACGCCATGTCCTCCTGGGACCGCGGCTACGGCGACTTCGCCCTGCACACCGACGTCGCCACCCTGCGCCGGCTGCCCTGGAACGAGGGCACCGCCCTGGCCGTCGCCGACCTCGCCTGGGAGGACGGCTCCCCGGTGCTCGCCGCGCCCCGGCAGATCCTGCGCCGCCAGCTGGAGCGGCTCGCCGGACACGGGTACACCGCCCAGGCCGGCACCGAGCTGGAGTTCATCGTCTTCCGGGACACCTACGAGCACGCCTGGGACGCGAACTACCGCGGCCTCACCCCGGCCAACCAGTACAACGTCGACTACTCCGTCCTCGGCACCGGCCGCGTCGAACCCCTGCTGCGCCGCATCCGCAACGAGATGGCCGGCGCCGGCCTCACCGTCGAGTCCGCCAAGGGCGAGTGCAACCCCGGCCAGCACGAGATCGCCTTCCGCTACGACGAGGCCCTGGTCACCTGCGACCAGCACGCCGTCTACAAGACCGGCGCCAAGGAGATCGCCGCCCAGGAGGGCATGTCCCTCACCTTCATGGCCAAGTACAACGAGCTGGAGGGCAACTCCTGCCACGTCCACCTCTCGCTCGCCGGAGCCGACGGCGACAGCGTCATGGCCGGTGACCGCGAAGGCGGCATGTCCGACGTCATGCGGCACTTCCTCGCCGGGCAACTCGTGGCGCTGCGGGAGTTCTCCCTCCTCTACGCCCCGCACATCAACTCCTACAAGCGCTTCCAGCCCGGCTCCTTCGCCCCGACCGCGGTCGCCTGGGGACACGACAACCGCACCTGTGCCCTGCGCGTCGTCGGCCACGGCCGCTCGCTGCGCTTCGAGAACCGGCTCCCCGGCGGCGACGTCAACCCCTACCTCGCGGTGGCCGGCATGGTCGCCGCCGGACTGCACGGCGTCGAGCAGCGGCTGGAACTCCCCGAGCCCTGCCCGGGCAACGCGTACGCCGCCGACTACGAGCACGTCCCCACCACCCTGCGCGAGGCCGCCGAACTGTGGGAGAACAGCACCCTCGCCAAGGAAGCCTTCGGGGACGAGGTCGTCGCCCACTACCGCAACATGGCGCGCGTCGAACTGGACGCCTTCGACGCCGCCGTCACCGACTGGGAACTGCGCCGCTCCTTCGAACGCATGTGAGGCACCGGTTGTCCGAGTTGTCAGAGGAACTCCCCGACGAGCTACGGGTACTCAACCCCGCCACCGAAGAGGTCGTCGCCACCGTCCCCGCCCCACCGCGGCCGACGTGGACGCCGCCGTCGCACGCGCCGCGCGGGCGCAGACCGCCTGGGCCGCCCTCGCCCCCGGCGACCGGGCCCGGCTGCTGCGCCGCTTCGCCGTCACCGTCGACGAGCACCTCGAGGAGCTGGCCCGCCTGGAGGTCCGCCAGGCCGGGCACCTCCTCGGCAACGCCCGCTGGGAGGCCGGCAACGTCCGCGACCTGCTCGACTACGCCGCCGGGGGAGTGGAGCGGCTCACCGGGCGCCAGATCCCGGTCGCCGGCGGCCTGGACGTCACGCTCCTCGAACCGCTCGGCGTCGTCGGTGTCATCGCCCCCTGGAACTTTCCGATGCCCATCGCGGCCTGGGCCACCGCACCGGCGCTCGCGGCGGGCAACGCGGTCCTCCTCAAGCCCGCCGAGACGACCCCGCTCACCGCGCTGCGCCTGGCCGAACTCGCTTTGGCGGCGGGCCTGCCCGAGGGCCTGTTCCAGGTGCTGCCCGGGCACGGGCCGGTCGCGGGGGACGCGCTCGTCGAGCACCCGGGCGTCGCCAAGATCGTCTTCACCGGTTCCACCGCCGTGGGCCGGCAGGTGGCCGCCAAGGGCGCGGCGCTCCTCAAACCCGTCACCCTCGAACTCGGCGGCAAGAGCCCCAACATCGTCTTCGCCGACGCGGACCTCGAGGCCGCCGCGGCCGCCACGCCCATGTCCTTCCTGGACAACGCGGGCCAGGACTGCTGCGCCCGCACCCGCATCCTCGTCCAGCGGTCCGTGCACGACCGCTTCCTCGCCCTCCTCGCCCCCGCGATCGAGGCCGTCCGCGTCGGCGACCCGGCCGACGAGAGCACCGGGATGGGCCCGCTGATCTCCCGCGCCCAGCTGGACCGCGTCCGCTCCTACGTCCCGGACGACGCAGCCGGCATCCGCGGCAAGGCCCCCGAGGGCGGCCCCGGGTACTGGTTCCCGCCGACCGTGCTCACCGGCGTCGACGCGCACGCGCGCGTGGCCGTCGAGGAGGTCTTCGGACCCGTCGCCGTCGTCCTGCCCTTCGAGGACGAGGCCGACGCGATCCGCCTGGCCAACGCCACCGACTACGGCCTGTCCGGCTCGCTGTGGACCCGGGACGTCGGCCGCGCCCTGCGCGTGTCGGGCGCGGTCCGCGCCGGGAACCTGTCCGTCAACTCGCACGCGAGCGTCCGCTACTGGACGCCGTTCGGCGGGTTCAAGCAGTCCGGCCTCGGCCGCGAACTCGGCCCGGACGCGCTGACCGCGTTCACCGAGACCAAGAACGTCTTCATCAGCACCACCTCGTCGAGCACGGAGGACCCCGCACAGTGAGCGAAGACATCGTCTGCCGCAGGCTCGTCGGCCGTACCGCCGTCGTCACCGGAGCCGGCAGCGGCATCGGCCTCGCCACCGTCCGCCGGCTGGCCTCCGAGGGCGCCCACGTCGTCTGCGGCGACGTGGACGAGACCCGGGGCAAGGCCGCGGCCGAGGAGACCGGCGGGACCTTCGTCAAGGCCGACGTCACCGACGCCGATCAGGTCGAGGCGCTGTTCGCGGCGGCGTACGACACCTGCGGCAGCGTCGACGTGGCGTTCAACAACGCCGGCATCTCGCCGCCCGACGACGACTCCATCCTGGAGACCGGCCTGGAGGCGTGGCGGCGCGTCCAGGAGGTCAACCTCACCTCCGTCTACCTGTGCTGCAAGGCCGCCATCCCGTACATGCGGCGCCAGGGCCGGGGCTCCATCATCAACACCGCGTCCTTCGTGGCCCGGATGGGCGCGGCCACCTCGCAGATCTCGTACACCGCCTCCAAGGGCGGCGTCCTCGCCATGTCCCGGGAACTGGGCGTGCAGTTCGCGCGGGAGGGCATCCGCGTCAACGCGCTGTGCCCCGGGCCGGTCAACACCCCGCTCCTCCAGGAGCTGTTCGCCAAGGACCCGGAGCGGGCCGCGCGCCGCCTCGTCCACATCCCCCTCGGACGGTTCGCCGAGGCCGAGGAGATCGCCGCCGCCGTCGCCTTCCTGGCCAGCGACGACTCCTCCTTCGTCAACGCCACCGACTTCCTCGTGGACGGCGGGATCTCGGGGGCGTACGTCACACCGCTGTAGAACACCGCGCGCGGCGTCCTACAGTGCCGGGATGAGCATGACGCCCCCGCCCGGCTGGTACCGCGACCCGTCGGGCCCGCACCTGGAACGCTGGTGGGACGGCACGGCTTGGACGGAGCACCGGCGCGCCCCCGAGCCGACCGGGTACGGGCCGGCCGTGGGCCGGGCCCCGGCGCAGGAGCCGGTGCACTGTCAGGCGCAGCCCGGCCAGGCGGCGACCGTGCCGCTGTCGACCGGAGCGGAAGCCGGAGCCGGAGCCGGAAGCGGACCTGGCGGCGGACCCGGCGGCGGACGCGGAAAGGCCCTCGCGCTGACCGCCGCCGCGGCCGTACTGGTCGCCGCGATCGTCACCGGCGTGTTCGTGCTGGGCCAGGACGACGGCAGCCCGCGGACGCAGACCCCGCCGGGCACGGCGACCGCCACCGACCCCTCGCCGGTGAACGACCCGCCCTCCCCCTCACCGACCGCCTCCGAACCCTCCGCCGACGACCCGGCCGTGGTCGAGGACCAGCTCAACGGCATCACCTTCCCGCTGCCGGACGGCTGGGTCCTGCCCAAGTACGTCGCCCAGGACGACGTCATGATGACGACGGACGGCACCTACGACTGCCCCGCCGACGGCAGCGTGTGCCGGCACGGCCTCGTCGTCTCCCGCACCGTCACGGCGACCGCCGAGACCTCCCCGAAGGCCCTCGCGCGGCAGGACATCGAGGACGCGGCCGACGACGCCTACGACGAGGACCTGATCGGCAACAAGCCCTTCGGCGGCATCGAGTCCCACCAGGAGGTGGCGTCCGGCCCCGTCGCGGTCGCCGGACGCGCCGGGTACTACGTGCGCTGGCGGGTGAAGACCGCCGAGGGGCCCGGCGGCTACGTGCAGTCGATGGTGTTCCCCTCCACCGTAGGCACCGAGTCCCCGATCCTCGTCCGCTACGTCTTCGACGCCGGCGAGGACGGTCCGCCCCTGACCGACATGGACACGATCACCAAGGGCATCCGGCCCGTCGGCGACGCGGACACCGGAGGCGGCGTGGGCAGCGGCATCGGCCCGACGGACTGACCCCGCCCCCGGGGCGCCCGCGTCACAGGAAGGTGTGCCCCTCGCCCCGGTACGTCGGCACCGTCGCCGTCACCGCGTCCCCCTCCACCAGGTGCAGCGCGTCGAACCGCTCGCACAGCTCACCGGCCTTGGCGTGCCGGAACCACACCTTGTCGCCGATGAGCAGATCGTCGGCGGGGGAGCCCAGCAGCGGCGTCTGCACCTCGCCGGCGCCCTCCTGGGGGTCGTAGCGCAGCCCCTCGGGCAGGTACGGCACCGGCAGCCGGTCGGCGCCGGCCGCGCCCGAGGCCGGGTAGCCGCCGCCGAGCACGGTCACGGACCCGACCCCCGGCCGCCGTACGACGGGCTGCGCGAACAGCGCCGCGGGACGGCCGCGGAACGACGTGTAGTTGTCGAACAGCCGCGGCACGTACAACCCGGAACCGGCCGCGATCTCGGTGACCGCGTCCTCCGCGGCGGTGTGCTGCACGCTGCCCGTGCCGCCGCCGTTGACGAACTCCAGACCGGGCACCACGGCCCGGACGGCCCGTACCACCGCGGCCCGCCGCTCGGCGAGTTCCCGGCGGGCGGCGGCCTGCATCAGCCGCACGGCGCGCGACCGGAACGGATGCCCCGCCACCGCGTCCCCGACCCCGGCGACATGCCCCTCGTACGCCATGATGCCGACGACCTCGAATCCCGGCCGGCGGGCCACCGCGCGGGCCAGGCCGGCGACGTCGGCGGGGGAGTGCAGCGGCGAGCGCCGGGCCCCGACCCGCACCCGGCCCCCGAGCAGCCGCAGTGAGGTGTCCAACTCCAGGCAGACCCGCACGACTTCCCGGCCGCCGTCACGCGCAGCGTCCACCAGGTCCAGCTGCGCCGGGTCGTCGACCATCACGGTCACGGCGGAGGCGAGCTTGGGATCTGCCGTCAGCTCTGCGTACCCGGCGCGGTCCGCCGACGGATAGGCGAGCAGCACGTCCTCGAAACCGGAGCGCGCCAGCCACAGCGACTCGGCCAGCGTGAACGACATGACGCCCGCGAAACCGTCCCTGGCCAGGGCCCGTTCCAGCAACGCGCGACAGCGTACGGACTTGCTGGCGACCCGGATCGGCTTGCCGCCGGCGCGGCGGACCAGGTCGTCCGCGTTGGCGTCGAAGGCCTCCAGGTCCACGATCGCCACGGGGGCGTCCAGATGGGCGGTGGCCCGGTCGTAACGGGCCCGGTCGGCGGCGCGTGCGGTCATGACGGCAGCCTGCCAGACAGGATTACCGCAGGGTAGGGGGACGATCCGGGCCAATGCCACGGGCGTGCGGACTGGTTCCCCCTCCGGCGGGGTCACGCCGTAGAGTGACGCGCACGCACGGCGGACCCGACCCCGGCGGCCGGGCCCCGGAGCCCGCGCCGGGATGGTGGTCCTCCCGAGCGGGTATGCGTGCCCGGGACGGAGCGTTCCGCGCCGGGCCGGGGCAGGAGACCACGGTCGGGACCGAGGTCTCCGGTCCGTGTCGGAGCAACGGGCCGGGCCCGAGGAAACGGGGGGTGCATGAGCACGGAAGCGCGCCGCGCCTCCCTCCCCCCGCACCCCGGGACCCCACCCCGCCCGGAGACCCCACCCCGCCCGGAGACTCCGCCCCGCGTCGGGACTTCTCCCCGGCCGGAGACTTCGCCCCGCGTCGGGACTTCCCCCCGGTCGGAGACGTCGCCCCGCGTCGGGACTTCCCCCCGGCCGGAGACGTCGCCCCGCGTCGAGACCTCCCTTCGCCCCGGGGTGCCGTCACGCCCTGGTACCCCGCCCCGCCGGGAGCCCGGGCCGGAGGCGGGCCCCGCAGCCGGTGCCGGTGCCGATACTGGTGCCGCCGCCCGTCCGGCGGCCTCGTTCGGCCCGCAGACGCCGCCGCGTTCGGGCACCCCGCCCCGCCCCGAGACGCCGCCCCGCCCGGAGTCCGGGCCGGGTCCTACGGCGAGTGCCGATGCCGGTGCCCGTCCGGCGGCCTCGTTCGGCCCGCAGACGCCGCCGCGTTCGGGCACCCCGCCCCGCCCCGAGACGCCGCCCCGCCCGGAGTCCGGGCCGGGTCCTACGGCGAGTGCCGATGCCGGTGCCCGTCCGGCGGCCTCGTTCGGCCCGCAGACGCCGCCGCGTTCGGGCACCCCGCCCCGCCCCGAGACGCCGCCCCGCCCGGAGTCCGGGCCGGGTCCTACGGCGAGTGCCGATGCCGGTGCCCGTCCGGCGGCCTCGTTCGGCCCGCAGACGCCGCCGCGTTCGGGCACCCCGCCCCGCCCCGAGACGCCGCCCCGCCCGGAGTCCGGGCCGGGTCCTACGGCGAGTGCCGATGCCGGTGCCCGTCCGGCGGCCTCGTCCGGCCCGCAGGCGGCGCCGCGTCCGGGCACGCCGCCCCGTATCGGTACGCCGCCCCGCCTCGGTGTCCCGCCCCACCCCGGCGTTCCGCCCCACCCGGGCAAGGCACCGGCGCGGCGCGCCGGTGAGCCGGAGGCCGCGCACCCCGACGCGCGTGGGCACCAGACCGAAGCGGCCTCCTCGACCACTCCGGCGCGGCGTACGGGCGGCACGGACGGGCCCGTCCCCCCGGACGACCGCCGGGACGGCACCTCCGGCGGCTCCGAGGGGCCCGGCGTCCGGCCGCGGCACCCGCGTTTCCGGCTCGGCGACCCCCGGTCCGGCGACCCCGCGCCCGTGCCGCCCCGGGCCTCCGCCCGCTTCCCCGACACCGCGCCGACCGTCGGCCGTGACGCCCCGCGCGGCACCGGGGTACCGCAGGCGCCGCCCCACCGTCCCGGCGCGCCCGCGGAGACACCGACGGAGACGACCACACGCCTGCGCCCGATCCCGGCGGACACGGAGGAGGACCCGGAACCGCGACCGGCGGCCCGAACGGAACTCCCCCCGCCACGACCGGCCTCCGCCGCCCCCGACCCCGCCTTCTCCTGGAGCCCCCCGGACCACCCCGCGCCCCCGGCCGACGTGCGGCCCCGGGTCTCCTTCGGCGAGCCCGAGGGGTACGACGCGCTGGCCCGGCCCCGTCCGCTCGGCGGGCGTCCCCGCCGCCCCCAGGTCGTCGCCGCGGCCGTCTGCCTCGTGCTCGGGGTGGGACTCCTCACCGGTGCCGTCACGGGCAGCTGGCTCGCCGGGGACTCCGGGGAGGACGGCGCGCGCAGCGCGTACACCGAGGCGGGGGAGCTGTGGCACAGCGTGCCCGTCGACCAGCTCTTCCCGCCCACCGTCCAGGGCAGGGGCGCGGGCCCCGGCGGCGCCGACCGCACCTGGACGCGGGTGGCGGTCGCCCCGGACGGCGACTGCGCGGGCGCCTTCGACCGACTGCTCGCCAAGGTCTTCGAACCGGTCGGCTGCGCGCGCCTGCTGCGCGCCACCTACACCGACGCCACCCAGAGCCACGTCACCACCGTCGGCCTGCTCTTCACCAAGGCCGACGCCGCCGCCATGACCTCGCTGGCGGGCCGGTTCGAGAAGGAGGGCCTCGGCAGGCGGTCCGACCTCATGCCCCTGCCGTACGCGGCGAAGGACACCGTCGCCGAGGACTTCACAGCGGCCCAGCGGGCCTCGTGGACCGTCTCCGTCCTCACCGACGCCCCCGTCGTCGTCTACGCCGTCTCCGGCTGGGCCGACGGCCGTACCGTCGACGAGCCCGAACCGGCCGAGGAGGCCACCGAGTCCGGCGCCACGTCGGCACCCGCCCAGGCCGGCCTCGGCCACGAGGCGCAGGGCCTCGCCGACCGCGTCGAACGCGCCCTGCGCAAGAACGTCGGCACGCCCACGGAGCACCCGTCGTGACCCCCGCAGACATCCGCCGCAGGACCGGCGCCCTGAGCCTCCTCCTCGCCGCCGCCCTCGTCCTCGTCCCGGCGCCCGCCGCGCACGCCGACGGCATCCGCGCCCAGCAGTGGGCCCTGGACGCCATGCACACCCAGGAGGCGTGGCGCACCACCAAGGGCGCGGGCGTCACCGTCGCCGTCCTGGACACCGGCGTCGAGGCCGATCACCCCGACCTGGCCGGCAACGTCCTCACCGGCAAGGACCTGGTCGGCTTCGGCGCGAGCGAGGGCGACCGGTCCTGGGCCCGGCACGGCACCGCCATGGCCGGAATCATCGCCGGTCACGGACACGGCACCGGCAACGCCGAGGGCGTCATGGGCATCGCGCCGGAGGCCAGGATCCTCCCCCTGCGGGTGATCCTGGAGGACGGCGACCCCTCCCGCGCCAAGGCCCGCAAGACCCGCGGCAACGCGCTGGCCGAGGGCATCCGCTGGGCCGCCGACCACGGCGCCGACATCATCAACCTCTCCCTCGGCGACGACTCCGCCTCCGCCCACCCCGAACCGGCGGAGGACGAGGCCATCCAGTACGCCCTGAAGAAGGGCGTGATCGTCGTCGCCTCGGCCGGCAACGGCGGCGAGAAGGGCGACCACATCTCCTACCCCGCCGCCTACCCGGGCGTGATCGCCGCGACCGCCGTCGACCGCTACGGCACCCGCGCCTCCTTCTCCACCCGCCGCTGGTACGCCACGGTCAGCGCCCCCGGCGTCGACGTGATCATCGCCGACCCCGACCACCGCTACTACGAGGGCTGGGGCACCAGCGCCGCCTCCGCCTTCGTCTCCGGGGCCGCGGCCCTCGTGAAGGCCGCCCACCCGGACCTCACCCCGGCCCAGGTCAAGGCCCTCCTGGAGGACACCGCCCGCAACGCCCCGGCCGAGGGTCGCGACGACTCCCGCGGCTTCGGCTTCGTCGACCCGGCCGCCGCCATCGAGGCGGCCGCACGACTGAAGCCCGAGGGCCTGAAGGCGGCGGCGTACGGCGACGAGTACTTCGGCCCGGGACCCGACGCCCCCGCCTCCGGCGACGGCACCTCGGCCTGGGCCGCCCCGCTGGCCGGCGGCGCGGGCGGCGTGCTGGTGGTCGCGGCCGTGGTCCTGTGGCGCGGCCGCCGCGAACGCCCCGACGGCTTCTGACCGCCCGGATCCGCCCTCAGGCGGCGTCGTCCGCGAACACGGACACCGCCGCCCGTGCCGCCGCCTCGGTCAGCGCGATCCCCTCCGCCCGCCTACCGCTGCCCCGCGAGACCACCGCCACCAGACGGCCGCGGCCACCGGTCTCCACCCGCCCGATGCTGTTGACGACCCACAGCCCGGTGGTGCTGCGCCGCAGCCAGCCGTTCTTCAGCGCCCACCCGGAGTCACCCGCCCCGCCGGTCCTGTCGGCCGCCGCCGACACGCCCCACCGCTGACCGTCGGCGATCCGCTCCATCAGCCCCCGCACATACGCCCGTGAGGCCTCGTTCAGCACGGACCCGTCCGCCACGAACACCTGCCGCAGCAGCCTGACCTGATCGTCGGCGGTGGTCCGGGTCAGGCCCCACAGCGGACCCTCGCCCCCCGCGGTGCCGGTCAGCCCGAAACGTTCGTTCGCGGCGTCCAGTCCCTCCGCCGTCCCGATCGCCCGCCACAGCGCCGACGCCGAGTCGTTGTCGCTGTCCTCGATCATCGCCGTGGCGCGGGACCGCTCCGACGCGGTGAGCGAACGCCCCACGTCCTGCGCCCGGAGCAGCAGCGCCGCCAGGATGTCGACCTTGACGATGCTCGCCGTGTCGAAGGCGCCGGTGCCGTGGCGGGCGCCCTCGCCCGACTCCGGGTCCAGCACCGCCACCGAGACCTCGACGCCGTCCGGCACCGCCACCGACGCCATCGCCGCGGCCAGCCGGGCGTCACCGTGCATGTGCATCCCGATAGGGTCGGGCACCGTGGCCAACAAGAACATCCCCGACTCCGCCTTCTCCGACGACGACGGCACCGCCGACCCCCGGCTGAGCGCCGCGCTCGCCGCCTGGGCCGAGGACCGCACCGCGGTGGCCCCGGTGCTCGGGGCACTCAAGGGCGCCCGGCTGCTCGTACCCGTCGTCGCCGTACTCGGTGAGGTGGAGGAGGACGGGAACGGCCTGCGCCGTGAGAAAACCAGCGACATGGCCGTGCCGACGCTGAAGGCCGGCGGCCGCACCGCACTGCCCGCGTTCACGTCCACCGAGTCGCTCGCCCGCTGGGACCCCGAGGCCCGCCCCGTCGCCGTACCCGTGCACCAGGCACTGGAGGCCGCCGCGCACGAGAAGGCGGACACCGTCGTACTGGACCTCGCCGGTCCGGTGGCGTTCGAGCTGACCGGAGCGGTGCTGCTGGCGCTCGCCGAGGGGCGTACGACGACCGACCCGCTCGCCGACCCGGCCGTGGCCGGCGCCGTGCGCGCCGCCCTCGCCGACGAGCCCGCCGTGCTCCGCGCCCACCTCGGGCCGGGGAGCGCCGACGGCACGCTCGCGCTGGTCCTCGACCCGGGCGCCGACGCGGCGAAGGCCGCCCGCGCCGTCGCCGAGCGGCTGGCCGCCGACGACACACTGAGGGCCCGCCTGGTGCGCGGCCTCGACCTGGCACTGCTGCCGGCCGGGGCGACGCCGCCCGGCGAGCCCTTGTACGTGCGGGGATAGCTCCGGGTGGGGCGGGCCCGCGGTCAGCCGTAGACCGCGCCCGTGTACTTCTCGCCCGGACCCTGGCCCGGCTCGTCCGGGACCAGCGAGGCCTCGCGGAAGGCCAGCTGGAGCGACTTCAGGCCGTCGCGCAGCGGCGCCGCGTGGAACGAGCTGATCTCGGTCGCGGTCGCGTCCAGCAGGCCGGCCAGCGCGTGCACCAGCTTGCGGGCCTCGTCCAGGTCCTTGTGGTCCTCGCCCTCCTCGGTCAGGCCCAGCTTCACGGCGGCCGCGCTCATCAGGTTGACGGCGACCGTCACGATCACCTCGACCGCCGGGACCTCGGCGATGTCGCGGGCCATGGCGTCGAAGTCGGGGTTCGCCGGGGATTCAGGAGGGGTCTCACTCATGCCGCACACGATAGGCGCAGCGGGGGAGCGGACCCCACTCGGACTCGGTTAGCCCTTCCCCCGCCGAGCTGCTAACCTTGTGTAACGACCGGTCGGACACGCACGCCCCCACGGCAGCGGATCCGGCCCACAAGTGGAGGCTTCGAACTCCCACCTGGCCGTCCTTCGGACGGCGGGTCACCGGTCAGGCGGTCCCGTCCCAGCGGCGGCGACCAGCCCGAAGTCGCGCCCCGCGGTCACCGCGGCGGTGCTCCGGTAGTAGTTCGAGGAGCCCCGCCTGTGATCGTCCGGGGCATTTTTTGTGCGCCGGCGCGGTTAGGTCTATCGAACACAGACGTTACGCGGCTGTCCGCCAGACCGTCGCGTGGTGCTACCGAGGAGGATCCATCAGCGCCGAGCCCCGCATCAACGACCGGATTCGCGTTCCCGAGGTGCGACTTGTCGGTCCCAGCGGCGAGCAGGTCGGGATTGTCCCACTTGCCAAGGCCCTGGAGCTTGCGCAGGAGTACGACCTCGACCTCGTCGAGGTCGCGGCGAACGCCCGTCCGCCCGTGTGCAAGCTCATGGACTACGGGAAGTTCAAGTACGAGTCGGCCATGAAGGCCCGTGAGGCGCGCAAGAACCAGGCGCACACGGTCATCAAGGAGATGAAGCTCCGGCCGAAGATCGACCCGCACGACTATGACACCAAGAAGGGTCACGTCGTCCGGTTCCTCAAGCAGGGCGACAAGGTCAAGATCACGATCATGTTCCGTGGTCGCGAGCAGTCCCGGCCGGAGCTCGGCTACCGACTGCTGCAGCGTCTCGCGGAGGACGTCCAGGACCTCGGCTTCATCGAGTCGAACCCGAAGCAGGACGGCCGGAACATGATCATGGTTCTCGGTCCGCACAAGAAGAAGACCGAGGCGATGGCCGAGGCCCGCCAGGCGCAGGAAGCGCGCAAGGCGGACGCGAAGGCGAACCCCGGCAAGTCGCAGAACGCCGCGGAGGCCGACGTCGAGGAGGCCGAGGCTCCGGCCGAGGCACCCGCCGAAGCGTGACCCCGGGGGACCGCCAGTCCCCAGGACACCAACCGATACAAGAGCGACGCTCCACCCGTGCCCGGTTTCACGACCGGGCACCGGAGCGCCACCGACGAGGAGAGAACGGCGCTATGCCGAAGAACAAGTCGCACAGCGGTGCCAGCAAGCGCTTCAAGATCACCGGCTCCGGCAAGGTGCTCCGTGAGCGCGCCGGCAAGCGCCACCTGCTCGAGCACAAGTCGTCCCGCGTGACGCGTCGCCTCACCGGCAACGCCGAGATGGCCCCGGGCGACGCCGCGAAGATCAAGAAGCTTCTCGGCAAGTGACGTACGGGCGCCACTGAGCGCCGTACGGCAGGACCGGGACCCATTCGACACCGGGCCGCGTGAGGACCACCGCGGCCCCGCTACAAGGAGTTAACAAGTGGCACGCGTCAAGCGGGCAGTCAACGCCCACAAGAAGCGCCGGGCGATCCTCGAGCAGGCCTCCGGCTACCGCGGTCAGCGTTCGCGCCTGTACCGCAAGGCCAAGGAGCAGGTCACCCACTCGCTGGTCTACAACTACAACGACCGCAAGAAGCGCAAGGGTGACTTCCGCCAGCTGTGGATCCAGCGCATCAACGCCGCTGCCCGCGCCAACGGCATCACGTACAACCGCTTCATCCAGGGCCTGAAGGCCGCCAACGTCGAGGTCGACCGCAAGATCCTCGCCGAGCTGGCCGTCAACGACCCGAACGCGTTCGCCGCGCTCGTCGAGGTCGCGCAGAAGGCGCTGCCGAGCGATGTGAACGCGCCGAAGGCGGCGTGACGCTGCGCTGGCTTGAGCCGTAGTTGAAGGGACCCGCAGGCTGGAGCCTGCGGGTCCCTTCGGTTGCCGCCCGTCCGGTTCGATTTCGGGTGCGGGTCCGTTGTGGCTTGTCGCGCAGTTCCCCGCGCCCCTGAGGGGCGCGTTGCAGTCCGCGTTGATTCAAATGTGAAGGTGAGCAAGAGTGCGACCTGGCAGCCCCGAGCTGATTTCTCCCCGGTCCCCCCGGGTCGCCGCCGCGCGGCGGCTGGGGAAGCGGAATTTTCGGGGGAAGGAGCGGCTGTTTCTGGCCGAGGGGCCGCAGGCCGTGCGGGAGGCGGCGGGGTTCGGGGAGACGCTGGTCGAGCTGTTCGCGACCGTGGAGGCCGCCGAGCGCTACGCCGACATCGTCGGGGCCGCACGGGACGTCGGCGCGCGTGTGCACCTCGCCGCCGACGCCGTGATCGAGGACATCTCCACCACCGTCACCCCGCAGGGCCTCGTCGGGGTCTGCCGGTTCCTGGACACGCCGTTCGAGGAGATCCTCGCCGCCCGGCCCAAGCTGGTCGCCGTGCTCGCGCACGTCCGGGACCCCGGCAACGCCGGCACCGTGCTGCGCTGCGCCGACGCCGCCGGGGCCGAGGCGGTCGTGCTCACCGACGCCTCCGTCGACCTGTACAACCCCAAGGCCGTACGCGCCTCCGTCGGCTCCCTCTTCCACCTGCCGGTCGCCGTCGGCGTCCCCGTCGAGCGGGCCGTCGCCGGGCTGCGGGAGGCAGGGGTGCGGGTGCTGGCCGCCGACGGTGCGGGCGAGGACGACCTCGACACCGAGCTGGACGCCGGCACCATGGGCGGGCCCACGGCATGGGTGTTCGGCAACGAGGCCTGGGGGCTCCCGGAGGAGACCCGCGCCCTCACCGACGCCGTGCTGCGCGTCCCGATCCACGGAAAGGCGGAGAGTCTGAACCTCGCGACCGCCGCCGCCGTATGTCTCTACGCGTCGGCGCGTGCACAGCGCGCCGCCGGAGGGTGCCGCTCCGTCACCACGAGCTAGTAGGGTGACCAGCTCAGGGCCCCTGCGCGGTTGAGAGGTGGGGTACGGGGATGAGCGTCGGCACGAGCAGCGCACCGGGTGCACGGGGAGCGCCGCGTCCGCCCGCGCCCCGCACGCCCGGAGATCTCGCCGGCCTCGGCATCGATCCCGACCAGCTGCCCGACGGCCTCGTCGTCGCCGACGAGCACGGCCGGGTGGTCTGCTTCAACGCGGCCGCCGCCCGCATCACCGCCACCCCCGCCGCCGAAGCCCTCGGGCGGCCCCTGGAGAGCGCCCTGCCCCTGGAGGACCTGGAGAGCCGCCGCTGGTGGCAGCTCACCGACCCCTACGGCGGCCTCGCCATCCGCGTCCGCCAGCCCGAGCGCAACCTGCTGCTCCCCGGCGGCCGCGAAGTCCTGGTCACCGCACGCTACGTGCGCACCGAACCCCTCGGCCCCGTCCACCGCGTCGTCGTCACCCTGCGCGACACCGAGGCCCGCCGTCGCACCGAGCGCAGCCACGCCGAGCTGATCGCCACCGTCGCCCACGAACTGCGCTCCCCGCTCACCTCCGTCAAGGGCTTCACGGCGACCCTGCTGGCCAAGTGGGAGAGGTTCACCGACGACCAGAAGCGCCTGATGCTGGAGACCGTCGACGCCGACGCCGACCGCGTCACCCGGCTCATCGCCGAGCTGCTCGACATCTCCCGGATCGACTCGGGCCGGCTCGAGGTGCGCCGCCAGCCCGTCGACATCGGTGCCGCCGTCGGACGCCACATCCAGGCGTACGTCGCCGCCGGACAGGAGGCCGACCGGTTCCTGCTCCGCCTCGCCCAGCCGCTGCCCGACCTGTGGGCCGACCCCGACAAGGTCGACCAGGTGCTCAGCAACCTGCTGGAAAATGCCGTGCGGCACGGCGAGGGAACCGTCACCATTGACGTCACGCCCACGGCGTCCCCCCGCGAAGGGGAGGACACCGGCACGTCGGTCACGGTGAGCGACGAAGGGGCCGGCATCCCGGAGGATTCCATGAACCGCGTCTTCACCCGCTTCTGGCGGGGCAGCAAGCGCGGTGGCACCGGCCTCGGGCTGTACATCGTCAAGGGCATCGTCGAGGCCCACGGCGGCACCATCACGGTCGGCCGCGCCCCCGGCGGCGGCGCCGAGTTCCGATTTACGTTGCCCGTGGCGGCACCGGCGTACCTCACCTGAGCATCAGCTGAGACGGCCGACGACCCCACGGGCGTAATCCAGCGTTCCACAGCCCCGTTAGACTCGGTCTTTGGCACCTTTGCGTCCAGATCCGCAGACGAAGCGCAGACGAAGCGTCTCCGCCGCGTCCGAGGACCGTAGACGGGGCGTCCCAGCCAGCCAATCGGAAGCACGGGAAGAGATGTCGGCACCGAATAAGTCGTACGACCCTGTCGAGGTCGAGGCGTTGAAACCGGAAGAGATCGAGCGCATGCGGGACGAGGCGCTCGCCGCCTTCGCCGCCGCGGACTCCCTCGACGCGCTCCAGGAGGCCAAGGTCGCCCACACCGGCGGCACCTCCCCGCTGTCGCTGGCCAACCGCGAGATCGGCGCCCTGCCCCCGCAGGCCAAGGCCGAGGCCGGCAAGCGCGTCGGCATGGCCCGCGGCGCCGTGAACAAGGCACTCGCGGCCCGCCAGGCCGAGCTGGAGGCCGAGCGCGACGCGCGCGTCCTGGTCGAGGAGGCCGTGGACGTCACGCTGCCCTACGACCGCGTACCGGCCGGCGCCCGCCATCCGCTCACCACGCTCTCCGAGCGCATCGAGGACGTCTTCGTCGCCATGGGCTACGAGGTCGCCGAGGGCCCCGAGGCCGAGGCCGAGTGGTTCAACTTCGACGCCCTCAACATCGGCCCGGACCACCCGGCGCGCGGCGAGGCCGACACCTTCTTCGTGGCAGGCCCGGAGGGCGGCTCCGAGTCCGGCGTCGTGCTGCGCACCCACACCTCGCCCGTGCAGATCCGCTCCGCGCTCTCCCGCGAGCTGCCGGTCTACGTGATCTGCCCCGGCCGCGTGTACCGCACCGACGAGCTGGACGCCACGCACACCCCCGTCTTCCACCAGGTCGAGCTGCTCGCCGTCGACGAGGGCCTGACCATGGCGGACCTCAAGGGCACCCTGGACCACATGGTCCAGTCGCTGTTCGGCGCGGAGATGAAGACCCGGCTGCGGCCGAACTTCTTCCCCTTCACCGAGCCGTCCGCCGAGATGGACATGCTCTGCTACGTCTGCAAGGGCGCGTCCGTCGGCAACCCCGACCGGCCCTGCCGCACCTGCTCCAGCGAGGGCTGGATCGAGCTGGGCGGCTGCGGCATGGTCAACCCGCGGGTGCTCACCGCCTGCGGTATCGACCCGGAGAAGTACAGCGGCTTCGCCTTCGGGTTCGGCATCGAGCGGATGCTGATGTTCCGCCACAACGTCGAAGACATGCGAGACATGGTCGAGGGTGACGTCCGGTTCACCCGGCCGTTCGGGATGGAGATCTGATGCGGGTCCCGCTTTCCTGGCTGCGGGAGTACGTCGACCTGCCGGCCACCGAGACCGGCCGCGACGTGCAGGCCAAGCTGATTTCGGCCGGCCTCGAGGTCGAGACCGTCGAGCACCTGGGCGCCGACCTCAAGGGCCCCCTCGTCGTCGGCCAGGTGCTGACCATCGAGGAGCTGGAGGGCTTCAAGAAGCCGATCCGCTTCTGCACGGTGAACGTCGGCCGGGCCAACGGCACCGGTGAGCCGCAGGAGATCGTCTGCGGCGCCCGGAACTTCGCCGTCGGCGACAAGGTCGTCGTGGTCCTGCCCGGCGCCACCCTGCCCGGCGGCTTCTCGATCTCCGCCCGCAAGACCTACGGCAAGACGTCCCACGGCATGATCTGCTCCAGCGACGAGCTGGGCATGGGCGACGACGGCACCCACGGCATCATCGTGCTGCCGCCGGAGACCGAGGTCGGCAAGGACGCCATCGAGCTGCTCGAGCTGGTCGACGAGGTGCTGGACATCGCCGTCACCGCCAACCGCGGCGACTGCCTGTCCATCCGCGGCGTCGCCCGCGAGGCCGCCATCGCCTACGGCCTGCCGCTGCGCGACCCGGCCCTGCTCGACGTGCCCGCGCCGAACGCCTACGGCTACCCGGTGAAGATCGCCGACCCGGCGGGCTGCGACCGTTTCACCGCCCGCACGGTGACCGGCCTCAGCGCCGAGGCGCGCTCCCCGATCTGGCTCCAGCGCCGGCTCCAGAAGGTCGGCATGCGCCCGATCTCGCTCGCCGTCGACGTCACCAACTACGTGATGATGGAGCTGGGCCAGCCCCTGCACGCCTACGACCGCTCTCTGGTCCAGGGCACCATCGGCGTACGCCGGGCCGCGGAGGGCGAGAAGATCGTCACCCTCGACGGCACCGAGCGGAAGCTGCACGCCGAGGACCTGGTCATCACCGACGACCGCGGGCCCATCGGCCTCGCCGGGGTCATGGGCGGCGCCAACACGGAGATCGCCGACCACGGCGACACCGAGAAGGCGACGAGTGACGTGGTCATCGAGGCCGCCCACTTCGACCAGGTGTCCATCGCGCGCACCGCCCGCCGGCACAAGCTGTCCTCGGAGGCCTCCCGCCGCTTCGAGCGCGGCGTCGACCCGCAGGCCGCCGCCGCTGCCGCGCAGCGCACCGTCGACCTCCTCGTGCTGCTCGCGGGCGGCACGGCCGAGTCCGGCGTCACCGAGATCAGCGCCCCGCCCGTGCCGCACACGATCACCGTGGCGGCCGACCATCCGGACAAGGTCGCGGGCGTGGCGTACGGCCGCGAGACCGTCGTCCGCCGCCTCCAGGAGGTCGGCTGCGACGTTTACGGGCAGGACGAGCTGATCGTCACCGTGCCGTCCTGGCGGCCCGACCTCGATGACATCAACGACCTGGCCGAAGAGGTCATCCGTCTGGAGGGCTACGAGAACCTGCCCTCCACGCTGCCCCGGCCCCCGGCGGGCCGCGGCCTCACCTCCCGGCAGCGGCTGCACCGCCGCGTCGGGCGTGCCCTGGCCGGTGCCGGTTACGTCGAGGCGCTGAACTACCCGTTCGTCGGCGAGCAGGTCTTCGACCAGCTCGGCCTCGACGCCGACGACCCGGCCCGCCGCGTCGTCAGGCTGGTCAACCCGCTCAGCGACGAGGAGCCCGCGCTGCGCACCTCGCTGCTGCCCGGCCTGCTCGCGGCGCTGCGGCGCAACGACGGCCGGGGCGCGCACGACCTGGCGCTCTTCGAGACCGGCCTGGTCTTCCACCCGCGCGACGACCAGCGGGTCGCCGGCAACCTGCCCGTCGACCGTCGGCCCAGCGAGGACGACCTCGCCGCGCTGGACGCCGCGCTGCCCGACCAGCCCCGGCACGTCGCCGTGGTCCTGGCCGGCGCCCGCGAGCAGGCCGGCTGGTGGGGCAAGGGCCGCCCGGCCGACTGGGCCGACGCGGTCGAGTCCGCCCGGACCGTCGCCCGCGAGGCCGGCGCCGAACTGGGCACGCGCAAGGGCCAGTACGGTCCCTGGCACCCGGGCCGCTGCGCCGAACTGACGGTCACCGTGGACGGCGAGGAGCGCGTGATCGGGCACGCGGGTGAGCTGCACCCGCGGGTCCTGAAGACGCTGGGCCTGCCCGCGCGCACCTGCGCGATGGAGCTGGACCTCGACGCCGTGGAGCGGGTCGGCGACGACATCCCGCAGGCGCCGGGCATCTCGACCTTCCCGGTCGCGACGCAGGATGTCGCCCTCGTGGTCGACGAGTTCGTACCGGCGGCGGACGTCGAGGCGGCGCTGCGCGAGGGCGCGGGTGAACTCCTCGAGTCCATCCGGCTGTTCGACGTGTACGACAACGCGGAGCAGCTCGGTGAGGGGCGCAAGTCCCTCGCGTACGCGCTGCGCTTCCGCGCGGGGGACCGGACGCTGACGGTCGACGAGGCGTCGGCCGCGCGGGATGCGGCGGTCGCCCTCGCGGGCGAGCGGGTCGGAGCAGCGCTCCGGAGCTGACGGTTCGCCCAAGGGGCGTGGGGTTTCTGCCGGTTCGGCGGCTGCGGGCAGTCGGTGGCCGGTCGCGCAGTTCCCCGCGCCCCCTGAGGGACGTCAGCGCAACGTGCCTTGCTTTTCAGGGGCGCGGGGCTGTGACATGTGCGGCTCCGCCGCGTGGGCGCGACCAGCCACCACGCACCCGCGGTCGACAGCGCACCCGCACACCGAACGGCGATGGGTCGCTCCGCGAAGCCGGCGGAGCCGTCCGCCCCGCCACGGAGTGTCGGGCAGGCAGCCGGGCGGACGGCGTGGATACGGGCCGCCGCACTGTACGAGGGGGAGCCGACGGCCCGGCCGGCCTCTTTCGAGGCCCTTCAGTCAACCGGCCCGGAACTCTCCGCGACAGCGCGCACACGCTGCGGATGCGCGCACTCGGTTCACACCCCGTGTGACCCCCGACGCACTACGCTGTCGGCACCGATTCACCGGGGGGCACCATGCAGCCCAACACTCTGCTCGACGCGATCCTCGACGAGGCCGGCATCTCGCACGCGGGACTGGCCGCACACGTCAACCAGGCGGGACGGGCACGCGGGCTCGCACTGAGGTACGAGCACACCGCCGTCGCACGATGGCTGAAGGGGCAGCGGCCGCGCGGCCAGGTGCCCGACCTGATCTGCGAGGTCCTCGCCGCCCGCCTGCACCGCCCGGTCACCCTCGACGACATCGGTCTCGGCGTGCCCGGCGAACCCGCCGCCCCGCACACCGGCTCACTGTCCGGCTTCGTGGAGCGCGCGACCGCCCTGTGGCGCTCCGACCAGCAGCAGCGCCCGCACCTCCTCGGCGCCCCGGCCCTCACCGGCACGCCCGCCGTGCTGCCGGTCTGGGAGTGGGAGAACCCGCCCGAGGACACCGACGTCTCCCGCGGCGGACGGCACCGGGTCACCGCGGCCGATCTGGAGACGGTGCGCTGCGCCCGTACGCACTACGAGCAGATGTACCGCAAGGCCGGCGGCATCGCGACCCGCGCCCGCATCGTCGGCTTCCTCAACTCCGAGGCCGCGCCGCTGCTGCGCGGCAGCTACACCGACGCGACCGGACGGCAGTTGCACCGGGCCACCGGGGGACTGGTGGCCGTCGCCGGGATCTGCGCGTACGACTCCGACGCGCACGGCCTCGCCCAGCGCTACTTCCACCAGGCGCTGCGGCTCGCCAAGGCCAGCGGCGACCGGGGACTCGGCGCCTACGTCATCGCGCTGCTGGTCAACCAGGCGCTGTACATGCGGGAGTACCGGCAGGCCGTCGCCTTCGCCGAAGCCGCGCTGCGTGCCGCGGGCCGGCACATCACCCCGGCGCTCGCCTCCGACCTGTACGCGATGCAGGCCAAGGCGTACGCGCACCTGGGCGACGGCGGCAGCGCGCTGTCCTGCATCCGCCGGGCCGAACAGGCCGCCGAGCGCATCCGGCGCGGCTACGAGCCCGACGAGACCGGCTATGTCCAGCCGGGACTGGTCAACGTCCAGGTGGCGGAGGCCCTCCTGAGCCTCGGCGAGCTCGCGGCGGCCGGAGAGCACGCGGCGGCCGCCGTCGACACCCCGGCGCACGACCGGGGGCGCGTGCACCGGCTCGCCATGCTCAGCACCATCGAGCTGCGCCAGGGGCATGCCGACAAGGCGGTGGCCACCGCGGTGAGGATGGCCGAACAGGCCCGGGGGATGGAGTCCCAGCGGCTGCGCGACCGGCTGCGCGCGGTGCGCGAGCACCTGGTGAGCAGCGGTTGCGCGGGCACGGCCGAAGCCGCCGAACTCATCGACGGGGCGCTGCGCGTCCCGCTGTAGACGGCCGCCCCCTGCGCCCGCACTGCGCCCTGAGCGGCCCGCGTACGCCTGCTGTCCGCAAGCCACTGCTGCGATATTGCCACCTACTCAAGGAAAGGTGGCAGAACCGTGCAGTGGACGAAACAGAGCGAACAGAATGTGTACTCAAATCGCTGGTTCAGCGTCAATCTGGCCGATGTCGTCCTGCCGGACGGCCGGCACCTCGACCACTTCCTGATACGGATGCGCCCCGTGGCCGTGGCCACCGTCGTGAACGAGGCGGACGAGGTCCTGCTGCTGTGGCGGCACCGTTTCATCACCGACAGTTGGGGCTGGGAACTCGCGGCCGGCGTCGTCGAGGACGGCGAGGACGTCGCGGTGGCCGCGGCCAGGGAACTGGAGGAGGAGACCGGCTGGCGGCCGGGACCGCTGCACCACCTGATGAGTGTGGAGCCGTCCAACGGACTCACCGACGCCCGGCACCACGTCTACTGGGCCGACGAGGGCACGTACGTGGGACACCCCGTGGACGACTTCGAGTCGGACCGCCGGGAGTGGGTGCCCCTCAAGCTCGTACCCGACCTCGTCGCCCGCGGGGAGGTCCCGGCCGCCAACATGGCGGCCGCGCTGCTCCTCCTGCACCACCTCAGGCTCGGGCGCGATCAGCCGTAGGCGTAGAAGCCCGAGCCGCTCTTGCGGCCGAGGCGGCCTGCGTCGACCATGCGCTGGAGCAGCGGGGGAGCGGCGTACAGCGGCTCCTTGTACTCCTCGTACATCGAGTACGCCACCGAGGCGACCGTGTCCAGGCCGATCAGGTCGGCCAGCTTCAGCGGGCCCATCGGGTGGGCGCAGCCCATCTCCATGCCGTTGTCGATGTCCTCGCGGCTGGCGATGCCCGACTCGAACATCCGGATCGCGGAGAGCAGGTAGGGGATCAGCAGCGCGTTGACCACGAAGCCGGAGCGGTCCTGGGCGCGGATCGCGTGCTTGCCGAGCACCTTCTCGGTGAACAGCTGGGCCCGGCTGAGCGTGCCCTCGGAGGTGGTGAGCGCCGGGATCAGCTCGACGAGCTGCTGCACCGGGGCCGGGTTGAAGAAGTGGATGCCGATGACGTGGTCGGGCCGCGAGGTGGCGACCGCCAGCTTCACCAGCGGGATCGAGGAGGTGTTGGAGGCCAGGATCGCGTCCGGCCGGGTCACGACCTGATCGAGCACCTGGAAGATCTCGGTCTTGACCTGCTCGTTCTCGACGACGGCCTCGATCACCAGGTCGCGGTCGGCGAACTCGCCGAGGTCGGTGGTGAAGCTGAGGCGCGCCTGCGTCGCGTCCCGCTCCTCCTCGGAGATCTTCCCGCGCTCGGCGGCCTTGGCCAGCGAGTTGTACAGCCGGGTGCGGCCGATCTCCAGGGCCTCGCCGGTGGTCTCGGCGACCATCACCTCCAGACCCGAGCGGGCGCACACCTCGGCGATGCCGGCCCCCATCTGACCGCAGCCCACCACGCCGACGCGTGCGATATCTCCCGAGATGCCGGTCACATCGTCCCTTTCGCTGACTCCACGGCTGGCAGCAGGCGTGCCGGGGTCCCCGTCGCCTGCTCCGATCGAGCACGTTACCCCCGAATGGTCACGGATCCGTCTCCCGGGTCGTGCATCCTGAGGCCCCGTACACGATCCGTGACCGCGCGGATCCGCAGCGTTCAGGAGGTCTACCCATGGGCGGTGTCTCGCGCCGTGCCTTCACGGTGGCGGCGTTGTCGGCGTTCACCCTGGCGCCCGAGGCGTCGGCGGCGGCCCCGGGGCCCGCGAAGCCGGCCCCCTCGCACAGCGCCGCCGCCGGGATGCGGGGGATGTGGCTGGCCACCGTCGCCAACCGGGACTGGCCGAGCCGTGCGGGGCTGCGCGCCGCCGAGCAGCGCGCGGAGCTGATCGAACACCTCGACAACGCCGTACGGCACCGCCTCAACACCGTGATGTTCCAGGTGCGCCCGTCGGCCGACGCGCTGTGGCCCTCGCCGTACGAGCCGTGGTCGCAGTACCTGTCCGGCAGCCAGGGCCGCGACCCCGGCTGGGACCCGCTGGGCACGGCCGTGAAGGAGGCCCACGCGCGCGGCCTGCGGCTGCACGCCTGGTTCAACCCGTACCGCGTCGCCGTCCACGACGACCCGGACCGCCTGGTCTCCTCCCACCCGGCGCGCAAGAACCCCGGCTGGGTGGTGCCGTACGGCGGGCAGCTCTACTACAACCCCGGGCTGCCCGAGGTCCGGGCCTTCGTGCAGGACGCGATGATGGACGCGGTGGCGAGGTACGAGGTGGACGGGGTCCACTTCGACGACTACTTCTACCCCTATCCGGTGGCCGGCCAGGACTTCGCCGACGGCGGGGCCTTCAGCACCTTCGGCGCCGGCTTCGCCACCAGGGCCGACTGGCGGCGGGACAACGTCGACCGGCTGGTGCGGGAGATCGCACAGCGGGTCAGGCAGATCCGCCCGGCCGCCCGCTTCGGCGTCAGCCCCTTCGGCGTGTGGCGCAACGCCGCCACCGACGCGCGCGGCTCGGACACCCGGGCGGGCGTGCAGACGTACGACGACCTGTACGCGGACACCCGCACGTGGGTGCGCGAGGGGTGGATCGACTACGTCGTGCCCCAGCTGTACTGGAACATCGGCCTGGACGGCGCCGACTACGCGAAGCTGCTGCCCTGGTGGGCCGGCGTGGCCAAGGGCAGCAGGACCCAGCTGTACGTGGGCGAGGCGCTGTACAAGTCCGGGGACCCGGCCCAGCCCGCCGCCTGGCAGGACCCGGCCGAACTCTCCCGCCACCTCGCGCTGGCCGCGCGGTACCCCGAGGTCCGCGGGCACGTCTACTTCTCCGCGAAGGACGTCGCCGACGACCGGGCCGGCGCCATGGCGCGGGTGACCGCCGACCACTACACGCGGCCGGCCGCCGTCCCGCGCTGAAAACCGCTGGTGACGGCAGGGCCGGAGCCGGACGTCAGAGCTGGATCTCCCGGTGCCGGATCTCCGCGTCGGGGCCGGGCGAGCACACGGCTTCCTGCCCGTTCTCGAACCGGACCCGGTACGGGGGACCGCCCTTTTCGCCCATGACTTCGACGATCTCCGCGACCTTGTCGTGCTCACCGACCACCCGGCCGTGCTGGACCAGCTGATCGCCCTTGGTTGCGTGCATCCGTGAGGCCTCCTCACCTGTGTGCCGCGCTCAGCCCCGGGCCCGCTGGGTGACCGCGATGCACACCAGTACCGCCGCGGCCGTCAGCGGAGCGGCCACCGTCAGGTGCTCGCCCAGGAGAAGTACCGACCACACCAGTGTGAGCAGCGGCTGGGCCAGCTGCAACTGGCTGGCCTTCGGGATGCCGATCGCCGCCATGCCCCGGTACCAGACGACCAGGCCGAGGAACTGGGAGCCGATCGCCACCCACAGCAGCCCGGTCACACTGTGCGTCGTCAGCTGCACCGGCTCGTACGACAGCGCCACCGCCGCCATCGGCACGGTCACCGGCAGGCACAGCACCAGCGCCCAGCCGATGACCTGCCAGCCCGGCATCACCCGGGCCAGCCGGCCGCCCTCCGTGTAGCCGGCCGCGCACACCAGCAGCGCCGCGAAGAGATAGGCGTCGGCCGAGGTCAGCGCGCCGCCGCTCTGCTGCACCGTGAAGGCGATCACCGCCGCCGCACCCGCCAGGGCCGCGATCCAGAAGGTGCGCGAGGGGCGGGTTCCGATGCGCAGCGCGGACAGCAGCGCGGTGGTCAGCGGGAGCAGGCCCACCACGACGGCGGCATGCGCGGTGGTCGACGTCTGCAACGCGAGCGTGGTCAGCAGCGGGAAGCCCAGCACCACCCCGGCGCCGACCACCGCCAGGCCGAGCCAGTGCCGCCGCTCGGGCGGTGCCACCCGCAGGGCCAGCAGACAGGCCCCGGCGACCGCGGCGGCCAGGATGCTGCGCACGGCGATCAGGGACCAGGGCCCGAAGCCCTCCAGTCCCCAGGCGGTGGCGGGGAAGGTGAGGGAGAACGCGACGACACCGAGGGCGGCCTGGACGGTGCCGAAGGACCTGCCGCCGGGGTCGGTGCCCGCGGCGCCGACTGCTATCCGGGACGGCGCGATAGCGCTACTCTGTGCTCTCATGCAAGAGCGTAGCAGCGTCGCTGACCTGGCGGCCGTGTTGCGACGCGAGCTGGACCGCTACTCACCCGGCGGAAAGCTCCCGTCCAGCCGGGCCCTCGTCGACCGGTTCCGGGTGAGCCCGGTGACGGTCTCCCGCGCCCTGGCCCAGCTGGCCGCGGAGGGACTGGTCGTCACCCGGCCCGGCGCCGGTGCCTTCCGCGCCCGGCCGCGCCCCTCGGCCGCACCCGCCGGGGACACCTCCTGGCAGGAGGTCGCGCTCAGCGCCGACGGTGCCGCCGACCTCGTACCGCGCTCCGTGGACGCCTCCGGCGTACTGGTCTCGCTGGCCGCGCCGCCGCCCGGTGTCGTGGAGTTCAACGGCGGCTATCTGCACCCCTCCCTGCAACCGGAGCGGGCCATGGCCGCCGCCCTGGCGCGGGCCGGGCGGCGCCCCGGAGCCTGGGGGCGGCCGCCGATGGAGGGGCTGCCGGAGCTGCGGGAGTGGTTCGCCCGGGGCATCGGCGGGGCCGTCACGGCGGCCGAGGTGCTGATCACCGCGGGCGGCCAGTCCGCGCTGGCGACCGCCCTGCGCGCCCTCGCCCCGCCCGGCACCCCCGTCCTCGTCGAGTCCCCGACCTACCCCGGCATGCTGGCCATCGCGCGCGCGGCCGGCCTGCGCCCGGTGCCCGTCCCCGTGGACGCCGACGGCGTACGGCCCGCCCTGCTCGCCGACGCCTTCCGCGCGACCGGCGCCCGCGTCTTCGTCTGCCAGCCCCTGTTCCAGAACCCCACCGGCGCGGTGCTCGCCCCCGAGCGGCGCGGCGAGGTGCTCAGCATCGCGCGGGCGGCCGGTGCCTTCGTCGTGGAGGACGACTTCGTGCGCCGGCTCGTGCACGAGGACGCCGGCCCGCTGCCCGCCCCGCTCGCCGCCGACGACCCGGACGGCGTCGTCGTCCACGTCTGCTCGCTCACCAAGGCCACCTCGCCCAGCTTCCGGGTGAGCGCCCTGGCCGCACAAGGGCCGGTCCTCGAGCGGCTGCGGGCCATCCAGGTCGTCGACACCTTCTTCGTGCCCCGGCCGCTCCAGGAGGCCGCCCTGGAACTCGTCGGCTCGCCCGCCTGGCCGCGCCACCTGCGCGCGGTCTCCGCCGAGTTGAGGGCCCGCCGGGACGCGATGACCTCCGCGCTGCGGCTGCGCCTCCCCGAGATCTCCCTGGCGCACGTCCCCTCCGGCGGCTACCACCTGTGGCCGCGCCTGCCGGAGGGCGCCGACGAGAGCGCCCTGACCGCGGCCGCCCTGCGCGCGGGCGTCGCGATCACCCCGGGCCGGCCGTACTTCAGCGCCGAACCCCCGGCCGCCCACTTCCGGCTGAGCTTCGCCGCGGTCGCCAACGTCGGGGAGATCACCGAGGGGGTGCGCCGCCTGCGCACCGCCTGCCTGGAGGTGTGGGGCGGCTGACGGGGAACCGGGCCGGAACGCCGCGGAGCCGGGCCAGCAGTCGGTGAGCCGGGGCACACCCTGGGTGACCCACAGGTAACACCCCTTGACCTGCCCACCTCCGCGCTCCACCATCACGGCATGGCGCTTCGGGTCACGTTCGTCGCGGCCGCACGCAGCTCACCGCTGCTCGCGGAGCGCTTCGACGACGAGCGGCCGCTGGACCAGGCCGGATGGGACGAGGTGCTGCACGCCGCGGGCCGTCTCCGGCCGCTCGCGGCGGCCGAGTTGCGCTACTGCTCGCCCACGCCCCGCAGCCGCGCCACCGGTGACGCCCTCGGCTGTGCCCCGCTGCTCCAACTCGCCCTGCGCGACTGCGACATGGGCCGGTGGCGCGGTCTGACGCTCGGCGAGGCCATGGCCCGCGAACCGGCGGCCGTGGACGCCTGGCTCGCCGATCCGCGGTCGGCGCCGCACGGCGGGGAGCCGCTGCTGGCCTTCATCACCCGCGTGGGCGGCTGGCTCGACACCCGTCCCGGCGACGACGGCGACCGCATCGTCGCCGTGGCCGAACCCTCCGTGATCCGGGCCGCGCTGGTCTACGCGCTGAAGGCACCGCCCGGAACGTACTGGAACCTGGACGTCCGCCCGCTGTCGGCGACCACCGTGACCGGCCGCGCGGGCCGTTGGAGCCTTCGCTTCGAGGGTGCGCCGGACCAGGGGGCTAGGCACCCGGCGTTCGGCGAAGGTAATCCGTTGTGAGCAGCAGGTCCTTGGCCGGTCCGCCCACCCGCCACACCGTCCGCCAGCGGTCCGGGCCCCGCACGGTGAACTCGCCGCGATAGAGGTCGGCGGCGCACGGGTGGTCGGCCACATGACGCCCCGAGGTCAGGTCCAGCTCGTGGAAGGGGCGGCCGTCCGCGAAGCGCACGTCCGCGCGACCCGGCCCGCTCCCCGGTTCGTACCGCAGCGTCCGCTCGGCGGGCCGCGTCACGCCCTGCCAGGTGAAGGCGCCCGACTCGCGGCCGATCAGCCCGCCGGCCTCGAGCGCGTCGAACACCGTGACCCCCTCGAACCGTCCTTCCAGGCCGTTCGCCAGATCCCGCACCGACCGCTCGGTGCGCCAGTGCCCCGCGAGGTACGCCAGTACGTCGGGCACCGGCCACAACTCGCCCATTTCCACTCGCTTTCCCACTCCGGCCCACGGGTTGCCGCGCGACCCATTGACGCGCCTGGTCCCCCTCCCTATCTTGCCGTTCGAAGTGCTGACCAATGTCCGATATCCCGAACAGCTACTCCCGAACAGCTACGACTCGAACGCCCCCTAGTGAGAGCCGCGGAGTATCCATGTCACGCACCCGCTGGAGACTCGGTCTCAGCGTCACCGCCCTCCTGACGGCCTCGGCCCTGCTGCCGTCCCCGGCACACGCGGAGGCCGTCGCCGACTACACGATCACCGTCGACCCCTCGGGCCGTGGTCCCGCGATCGACGACACCATGTACGGCGTCTTCTACGAGGACATCAACCGCGCCGCCGACGGCGGCCTGTACGCCGAGCTCGTGCAGAACCGGTCCTTCGAGTACTCGACCGCCGACAACGCCTCGTACACACCCCTCACCGCCTGGACGGCCGACGGCCCGGCCGAGGTGCTGAACGACGACGGCCGGCTGAACGAGCGCAACCGCCACTACCTCTCCCTGGCCGCCGGCTCCTCCGTGACCAACGCGGGCTACAACACCGGCATCCACGTCGAGAAGGGCGAGAGGTACGACTTCTCGGTCTGGGCCCGCGCCGACAACGGCACCACCCTCGCCGTCACCCTGCGGGACGCCGCGGGCCCGCTCGCGAAGGTGCGCCAGGTGGCCGCCCGGGGGAAGTGGCGCAAGTACACCGCCACCTTCACCGCGACCCGCACCAGCAACCGTGGCCGTCTGGCCGTCGCCACCACCGCCCCCGCGGCCCTCGACATGGTGTCCCTCTTCCCGCGCGACACCTACCGGCACCAGTCGAACGGCCTGCGCAAGGACCTCGCCGAGAAGATCGAGGCCCTGGACCCCGGCTTCCTGCGCTTCCCCGGCGGCTGCCTGGTCAACACCGGCTCCATGGAGGACTACAGCGCGGACTCCGGCTGGCAGCGCAAGCGCTCCTACCAGTGGAAGGACACGATCGGCCCGGTCGAGGAACGCGCCACCAACGCCAACTTCTGGGGCTACAACCAGAGCTACGGCCTCGGCTACTACGAGTACTTCCGTTTCGCCGAGGACATCGGCGCCATGCCGCTGCCCGTCGTCCCCGCCCTGGTCACCGGCTGCGGCCAGAACAAGGCCGTCGACGACGACGCGCTGCTGAAGCGGCACATCCAGGACACCCTGGACCTCATCGAGTTCGCCAACGGCCCCCGCACCAGCGAGTGGGGCGGGAAGCGCGCCGAGATGGGCCACCCCAAGCCCTTCCACCTCACCCACCTGGAAGTCGGCAACGAGGAGAACCTCCCCAAGGAGTTCTTCGCCCGCTTCGAGCAGTTCCGTACCGCCATCGAGGCCGAGTACCCGGACATCACCGTCGTCTCCAACTCCGGCCCCGACGACTCCGGCACCACCTTCGACACGGCCTGGCGGCTGAACCGCGACGCGGGCGTCGACATGGTCGACGAGCACTACTACAACAGCCCGCAGTGGTTCCTCCAGAACAACGACCGCTACGACTCCTACGACCGGAACGGCCCCAAGGTCTTCCTCGGCGAGTACGCCTCCCAGGGCAACGCCTGGAAGAACGCCCTCGCCGAGGCCGCGTTCATGACCGGCCTGGAGCGCAACGCCGACGTCGTCGAGCTGGCCTCCTACGCCCCGCTGCTGTCCAACGAGGACTACGTGCAGTGGAGCCCGGACCTGATCTGGTTCAACAACCACGCGTCCTGGGGCTCGGCCAACTACGAGGTCCAGAAGCTGTTCATGAACAACACCGGCGACCGCGTCGTCCCCTCCTCGGCCACCGGCACCCCCGCCGCCAGCGGCCCCGTCACCGGCGCCGTCGGCCTGTCGACCTGGGCGACCAGCGCGGCGTACGACGACGTGAAGGTCACCTCGGCCGACGGGCGGACCCTCCTGTCCGACGACTTCTCCGGCGACGCCGCGCAGTGGACCCACTCGGGCGCCGGCAGCTGGACGGTCCAGGACGGCCAGTACGTCCAGACCGACGCGGCCGCCGAGAACACCATGGTCACGGCGGGCGACCCGGCCTGGCACGACTACGACCTGCACGTGAGGGCCACCAAGAAGTCCGGCAAGGAGGGCTTCCTGGTCGCCTTCGGTGTCAAGGACACCGGCACCTACTACTGGTGGAACCTGGGCGGCTGGAACAACACCCAGTCCGCCGTCGAGCAGGCCTCCGACGGCGGCAAGTCGACGCTCCTGTCCAAGGCCGGGTCCATCGAGACGGGCCGCGCCTACGACATCGACGTCAAGGTCAGGGGCCGCCAGGTCACCCTCTACCTCGACGGCGAGGAGTGGGGCAGCTTCACCGACGACAAGCCGGCCGAGCCCTTCCGCCAGATCGTCACCCGCGACGACCGCACCGGCGAGCTGATCGTCAAGGTCGTCAACGCCCAGGACACCGCCGCCCGCACCGCCGTCGACCTCGGCGGCGCCAAGGTCGCGCCCCGGGCCCGCGTCACCACGCTGGCCGCCGGCCCGGACGCGGTCAACACCGGGACGGACGCACCGGTGACCCCGGTGACCTCGACCTTCTCGGGGGCGGCGAGCGAGTTCACGTACACCTTCCCGGCGAACTCGGTGACCTTCCTGCGGATCAGGCAGCGATGACCGGGGCCCGGACCGGAGACGACAGCCGTGTGCGTCGCCGGTCCGGGCGCTAGCCTCGGGACGCATGATCGTATGGCTGAACGGCACCCACGGGGCCGGCAAGACGACGACCGCCGCACTCGTGCAGCAACTGCTGCCGGACTCCCGGGTGTTCGACGCCGAGAAGGTCGGCGAGACGCTCATGGACATCACGCCGGGGCTGCCCGACACGGACAACTTCCAGCACTGGGCGCCGTGGCGGCCGCTCGTCGTCGAGACCGCCCGCCGGGTGCTCGACTACACCGGCGGCACCCTGGTGATGCCGATGACGGTGCTGGTCGAGGAGTACTGGAGGGAGATCGCGGACGGCCTCGCCGCGCACGGGGTCCCCGTACGGCACTTCGTCCTCCACGCCGACGGAGAGACCCTGCGGGGGCGCATCGCGGGGGACACCGTACTGGGGCCGAACTCGCCGTTCCGGCTCCAGTACCTCGAGCCCTACGCCGAGGCGGCACGCACCTGGCTGCACGCCGAGGCCGAGGTCGTCGACACCACGCACCTCACGCCCGCCGAGGCGGCGCTGCGGATCGCGGAGGCCGTCAAGGCGCAGGGCTGCGGTACCGCCTAATCAACTCACTCATCTCGTGGTTGTACGTCGAGCGCCGCCGGGCGATCCAGATGACGAGCGCGGCGCCGGCCGGAACCACCGTGTACTGGGCGACCGCGTGGCGGAGCAGGGTGCCGCGGTCGGCGACCGCCCAGTCGCGGCCACCGAAGAGCGGGATGTTCTTGACGAGCTCCTCCTCGGCGTAGAAGTCCAGGCCGTCGATCCTGCCCCGGCCCCGGCTTCCGTCCGCCAGCGACCACGCGCCCTCGCACGGTCCGTCCCACTCGCAGTCGACGAACCCCTCCGTCACGGCCGGCTGCCCGTGCCGGTACCGCTCCGTGTTCCCCGCGGCGAACCACAGGGGGAGCGCGAGGGCGCACAGGGACACGACGAGCGCGGCGCGCTGCCACGGCCTCAGCCCGACGACCAACTCGACGATCCACGAACGCACAGTCCACCCCCACGGCACTCGAAGCCCGGAAGCGGGCAGGGTAGCCGATGCCCGCGGCGGGCCCCCGGGCCGCACCGCGACGCGTTGCATAAACGTGCAGCGACACGTATAGTCATGCCCTCTAGGAGGAGGGTATTCCCATGGCGGTACGTGCGGCGGTGGCCGGAGCGAGCGGGTATGCGGGCGGTGAGCTGCTGCGCCTGCTCCTGGCTCACCCGGAGGTCGAGATCGGCGCCCTGACCGGCAACTCCAACGCGGGGCAGCGACTGGGGGCGCTCCAGCCGCACCTGCTGCCGCTGGCCGACCGCGTCCTGGAGCCGACCACGGCGGACGTCCTCGCGGGGCACGACGTCGTCTTCCTCGCGCTGCCGCACGGGCAGTCCGCCGCCGTCGCCGAGCAGCTCGGGCCGGACGTCCTCGTCGTCGACATGGGCGCCGACTTCCGGCTCGCGGACGCCGCCGACTGGGAGGCGTTCTACGGCTCCCCGCACGCCGGCACCTGGCCCTACGGCCTCCCCGAACTTCCGGGTGCCCGCGCCGCGCTGGAGGGGTCCAAGCGCATCGCGGTGCCCGGTTGCTACCCGACCGCGGTGTCCCTGGCCCTCTTCCCGGCGTACGCCGCGGCGCTGGCCGAGCCCGAGGCCGTGATCGTCGCCGCCTCCGGCACGTCCGGCGCCGGCAAGGCGGCCAAGCCGCACCTGCTGGGCAGCGAGGTCATGGGCTCCATGTCGCCGTACGGCGTCGGCGGCGGACACCGGCACACCCCCGAGATGATCCAGAACCTCGGCGCGGTCGCCGGGGAGCCCGTCACCGTCTCCTTCACCCCGACCCTCGCCCCGATGCCGCGCGGCATCCTCGCCACCTGCACCGCGAAGGCGAAGCCCGGCACCACCGCCGAGTCGGTGCGCGCCGCCTACGAGAAGGCCTTCGCCGACGAGCCCTTCGTGCACCTGCTGCCCGAGGGACAGTGGCCCGCGACCGCCTCCGTGTACGGCTCCAACGCCGTCCAGGTGCAGGTCGCGTACGACGCCGCCGCGGGACGGATCATCGCGATCAGCGCCATCGACAACCTGGCCAAGGGCACCGCGGGCGGTGCCGTCCAGAGCATGAACCTCGCCCTCGGTCTCGACGAGACCACCGGACTGACGACGATCGGAGTTGCGCCGTGAGTGTGACGGCAGCGAAGGGATTCACGGCGGCGGGCATCACCGCCGGGATCAAGGAAAGCGGCAACCCCGACCTGGCCCTCGTGGTCAACACCGGCCCCCGCCGCTCCGCCGCGGGCGTCTTCACCTCCAACCGCGTCAAGGCCGCGCCGGTCCTGTGGTCGGAGCAGGTGCTGAAGAGCGGCGAGGTGACCGCCGTCGTCCTCAACTCCGGCGGCGCCAACGCCTGCACCGGACCCAAGGGCTTCCAGGACACGCATGCCACGGCCGAGAAGGTTGCCACCTCCCTCAACACGGCCGGCCACGACGAGACCGGCGGGCACGCCCCCGGCCAGGTCGCCGTCTGCTCCACCGGCCTGATCGGCGTACTGCTGCCCATGGACAAGCTGCTCCCCGGCGTGGACAAGGCGGTCGCCCAGCTCAGCCCGCACGGCGGCGAGAAGGCCGCCATCGCCATCAAGACCACCGACACCGTCCACAAGACGTCCGTCGTCGGCGGGGACGGCTGGACCGTCGGCGGCATGGCCAAGGGCGCAGGCATGCTCGCCCCCGGCCTCGCCACCATGCTCGTCGTGATCACCACCGACGCCGACCTGGAGACCGAGGTCCTCGACCGCGCCCTGCGCGCCGCCACCCGGGTCACCTTCGACCGGGTCGACTCCGACGGCTGCATGTCCACCAACGACACCGTGCTGCTGCTCGCCTCCGGCGCCTCGGGCGTCGCTCCGGAGTACGAGGCGTTCGCCGAGGCCGTCCGCACCGTCTGCGACGACCTCGGGCAGCAGCTCATCCGGGACGCCGAGGGCGCCAGCAAGGACATCAGGGTCGAGGTCGTCAACGCCGCGACCGAGGACGAGGCCGTCCAGGTGGGCCGCACCATCGCCCGCAACAACCTGCTCAAGTGCGCCATCCACGGCGAGGACCCCAACTGGGGCCGCGTGCTCTCCGCCATCGGCACCACCGACGCGGCCTTCGAGCCCGACCGGCTGAACGTCGCCATCAACGGCGTCTGGGTCTGCAAGAACGGCGGCGTCGGCGAGGACCGCGAGCTGGTCGACATGCGCTACCGCGAGGTGCACATCGTCGCTGACCTCGCCGCGGGCGACGCCACGGCGACCATCTGGACCAACGACCTCACCGCCGACTACGTCCACGAGAACAGCGCGTACAGCTCATGAGTACGACGAGGAAGCACACCGCGCTCCCCAAGGCCCAGATCCTCATCGAGGCGCTGCCCTGGCTGACCCGGCACCACGGCAAGACCGTCGTCATCAAGTTCGGCGGCAACGCCATGATCGACGAGGACCTCAAGGCCGCCTTCGCCCAGGACGTCGTCTTCCTCCGCCACGCCGGTCTCAAGCCCGTCGTCGTGCACGGCGGCGGCCCGCAGATCAGCGCCGCCCTCGACAAGCACGGCATCGTCAGCGAGTTCAGGGCCGGCCTGCGCGTCACCACCGAGGACGCCATGGACGTCGTACGGATGGTGCTAGCCGGGCAGGTGCAGCGCGAGCTGGTCGGGCTGCTCAACCAGCACGGACCGCTCGCCGTCGGCCTCACCGGCGAGGACGCGCACACCCTCACCGCCACCAAGCACCAGCCCGAGATCGACGGCGAACGCGTCGACATCGGCCGGGTCGGCGAGATCACCGAGATCGACACCGGCGCGATCGAGGCCCTGCTCGCCGACGGCCGCATCCCGGTCGTCTCGTCGATCGCCCGTTCCCAGGACGATCACCATGTCTACAACGTCAATGCTGATACGGCGGCTGCGGCACTCGCTGCGGCGCTCGGCGCCGAGACTCTCATGGTCCTCACCGACGTCGAGGGCCTCTACGAGGACTGGCCGCACTCCGACGAGGTGATCAGCCGTCTCACCGCGTCCGAGCTGGAGAAACTGCTGCCCGACCTCTCCAGCGGCATGGTGCCGAAGATGGAGGGCTGCCTGCACGCCGTACGCGGCGGCGTCACCACCGCCCGCGTCATCGACGGCCGGGTCCAGCACTCGATCCTGCTGGAGATCTTCACCGACGAGGGGATCGGCACGATGGTCGTGCCGGACGAACAGGGGGAGTCGTGAGCAACACCGGGGCCGCCGCGGGAGCGACGGGCAACGCCGAGCTGACCGAGCGGTGGCAGGGCACCCTCATGAACAACTACGGCACGCCGCGCCTGCCCCTGGTGCGCGGCGAGGGCGCCCGGCTCTGGGACGCCGACGGCACGGAGTACCTGGACTTCGTCGGCGGCATCGCGGTCAACGCGCTCGGCCACGCCCACCCGGCGGTGGTGGACGCGGTGAGCCGGCAGATCGCCTCCCTCGGCCACGTCTCCAACCTCTTCATCGCCGAACCGCCCGTCGCCCTCGCCGAACGGCTGCTCCAGCACTTCGGCCGCGACGGCAAGGTCTACTTCTGCAACTCCGGCGCCGAGGCCAACGAGGGCGCCTTCAAGATCGGCCGGCTGACCGGGCGGCCGCACATGGTCGCCACCGAGGGTGGTTTCCACGGCCGCACCATGGGCGCCCTGGCGCTGACCGGCCAGCCCGGCAAGCAGGAACCGTTCCTGCCGCTGCCCGGCGACGTCACGCACGTGCCGTACGGCGACCCGCAGGCGCTGGCCGCCGCGGTCACCGAGGAGACGGCGCTGGTGATCATCGAGCCGATCCAGGGCGAGAACGGCGTCGTCGTGCCGCCCCCCGGCTATCTGAAGGCGGCCCGCGCCATCACCGCCGCCACCGGTGCGCTGCTCGTCCTGGACGAGGTGCAGACCGGCGTCGGCCGGACCGGGCACTGGTTCGAGTACCAGGCCCACGAGGGCGTCCTGCCGGACGTCGTCACCCTGGCCAAGGGCCTCGGCGGCGGACTGCCGCTGGGCGCGACGGTCGCCTTCGGCCGCGCCGCCGACCTCCTCCGGCCCGGCCACCACGGCACCACCTTCGGCGGCAACCCGGTCGCCTGCGCCGCCGGACTCGCCGTCCTGGACACCATCGCCGACGAGGGACTGCTGGACAACGTCAAGCGGCAGAGCGAGACGCTGCGCGGCGGGGTCGAGGCGCTCGGCCACCCGCTGGTCGCCCACGTCCGGGGCGCCGGACTGCTCCTGGGTATCGTGCTCACCGAGCCGCTCGCCGCCCAGGTGCAGCAGGCGGCTCAGGACGCCGGAATCCTGGTGAACGCGCCCGCGCCCGATGTCGTACGGCTGATGCCCGCGCTGAACCTCGGCGACGACGTGGTGGAGGCGTTCCTCGGGGCGCTGCCCGGCATCCTTGACCAGGCCGCCGAGACGGCCCACGGGGACGGACGATCCGGAGAATGAGACGACGATGAGCCACGCGCAGGAGCACGAGCAGACGGCAGGGCCCGCCCTGCCGCAGACCCGCACCGCACGCCACCGCCGGATCGTGGACATCCTCAACCGGCAGGCGGTCCGCTCGCAGAGCCAGCTGGCGAAGCTGCTCGCCGACGACGGGCTCACCGTCACCCAGGCGACGCTCTCCCGGGACCTGGACGAGCTGAACGCGGTCAAGATCCGCAACACCGACGGCGACCTCATCTACGCGGTGCCCAGCGAGGGCGGTTTCCGCACCCCGCGGGCGCCGCTCGGGGAGTCGGCCAAGGAGGAGCGGATGCGGCGGCTCTCCGCGGAGCTGCTGATCTCCGCGGAGGCGTCGGCGAACCTCGTGGTCCTGCGGACTCCCCCGGGGGCGGCGCAGTTCCTCGCCTCGGCTATCGACCAGGCGGAACTGCACGACATCCTGGGGACGATCGCGGGTGACGACACGCTGATGCTGATCAGCCGGGAGCCCGCGGGCGGGCAGGCCCTGGCGGATCATCTGCTGCGCTTGGCCCAGAACGGGGGCTGAGCGGGGGCTGCGGCGCTACCCCTCCGTGAGCGCCGCGGCCAGCTCGTCCAGACCGTCCACGGCCCAGTCGAAGGCGTCCGTGGGCCTCGGCGGGTCGCCGACCGGGCGTGCGACGTAGGTGGTGCGCATCCCCACGGCCCGGGCACCGCGGAGGTCCCAGGCGTGGGCGGCGACCATCAGCACCCGCTCGGGCGGGCAGCCGGCCGCGGTGAGGGCGAGCCGGTAGACCTCCGGCGCGGGCTTGTAGGCGCCGGCGTCCTCGGCCGACAGGGCCTGGTGCCAGCGCAGCCCGGCGTGTTCGTTGAGGCGGAGGAGAGTCGCGCGGGAGGCGTTGGACAGGCCCACGACCGGGAAAAGTCCGGCCAGCCGCGCGAGTCCGGAGACGGAGTCGTCCCACGGCTCCAGGCGCCGCCCCGCGGTGGCCAGCCGCGCGACGGCGTCCGCGTCGGTGAGTCCCGCGTGCTCGGCGACCCGCTCCGCCGCCTCGCGGTCCAGGACCCCGGAGTCGGCGTACGGCCGCTCCCCGGCGTTGACGCGCCGTGTCTCCTGCTCGACGTGCTCCTGCCACACCGTGAGCCACCGGTCGACGGACGCCTCGGCGGCGCCGGGCACCGCCTCGCGCAACGCGGCCCGCAGTCCCCCCGGTTCGTCGACCATGGTGCCGAGCACGTCGCACACGACGACCTCGACTGCGTGCACTTCCGCCACTTCGAACCTCCCGCGTACGGACGCCTGTCCGGCGGCGCCGGTCACCCGTCGGCCGGGTTCAGCCCAGCCACGCCGCCAAGCCTCCAGTACACCGCACCTCGTCCCCGGCCGTGATCAGCAGCCCCTCGACGCCGGGCAGCGACTCCAGCCACCGCAGCCCCTCCCGCGACCCCATCGCGAACGCCGCCGTCGCCCAGCAGTCCGCCCACGTGAGTCCGGGCGCCACCACCGTCACGGACAACAGGTCGGTCACCGCCGAGAGCCCGGTGCGCGGGTCGACGACATGCGCGCCCCGTTCCGCGGAGCCGGACGTCGCCACGGCCAGCTCCGCCGCCCCCGCCGCCGAGACGACCGCCGCGAGTCCGCCCGGCCGCAGGGGGTCGGACACGCCGACCCGCCAGGGCCGCTCCGCTCCCGGCGTCCCCAGCACCTGCACGTCCCCGCCCCCGTTGACGCTGACCCCGCCGGCACCGGCCGCCGCCGCGATCCGCCGCGCGGCGCGCTCGACGGCCCAGCCCTTGACGATCCCCGTCGGGTCGAGCCGGCCCCGGTAGCGCGTGCTGAACCAGCCCTCGCTCACCCGCTCCGCCTCGGCCGCCAGCTCCAGCACCTCGGCGACCTCAGGAGCGCACGCGTCGACGGTCAGCTCCCCGCGCGCCAGGCGGGAGATCTCGCTGCCGTCCCGGTAGGTGCTGAACACCTCGTCGGCCCGGTGCAGTTCCGCGACGGCCGCGTCCAGCGCGGTCCGTACGGCCGCGGGTTCCCCGCCGCGGACGTCGAAGGAGAAGACGGTCCCCATCGCCTCCTCCACGTGACGCACCGCGGCGGGAGCCTCGGCGGACCCGGCCCCGGTGTCAGCCACCGGCCCGGTCCAGCGCCGACTGGAGGGACTGCGTGTACCCGGCGCTGGTGTAGGTCGCGCCGGAGACGGCGTCGATGTCGGCGGTGCCCGCGGCGACGGCGGCCCGGTTGAGCTTGGGCACGGCGTCCGCGGTAACCTGGTCGCTGCGGCCGCCCTTGGGTGCCTGGAGAGCCTCGGCGTCGGTGATTCTCCCGTCGCTCACGGTGACCCTGACCTGCACGGTTCCGTACTGGGTCTGCGCGGCGTCACCGGTGAGCACCTGCGTGCCCTGCCCGGCGCCGCCCCCGCCCGCGCCGTCCCCGGAACCACTCGATTCCCGCCCGGCGGATCCGGCCGCGGCGGCCGCCTTGTCGAGCGCCGACTGGAGGGACTTCGCGTACCCGGCGCTGGTGTAGGTCGCGCCTGAGACCGCGTCGATGTCGGCGTTCCCGGCCGCGACGGCCGCCTGGTTGAGCTTGGGCACCGCGTCCGCGGTGACCCGGTCGCTCTGCCCGCCCTTGGGCGCCTGCACGGCCTCGGCCCTGGTGATCCTCCCGCCGCTGACGGTGACCCGGACCTGCACGGGACCGTACTGCGTACGTGCCGCGTCACCCGTGACCGTGCCGGCCCCGGCTCCCCGGCCGCCCTGCGGCGACTGTGCCGCCACGGGCGGTGCCGCGCCGCCCGCCGCCGAGGCGGAGCCCGGGTCGGACGCCGGTTTCAGCGACAGCAGCAGCACGATCCCGGACACGGTGGCGGCCCCGGCGAGCACGGCACGCCGAACGGGGTGGCTCTTCCTCATCTGCCTGGACTCCCGATGTCCGTCGCTCACATCGCGAACGACTCGTGGTGGATACGGCGAGCGGGGACCCCCGCGCCGCGCAGTGCCTCGTACACCGACTGGGCGAAGCCGGGCGGCCCGCACAGGAAGACGTCGTGGCGCTCGACGTCCGGGATCTTCCGGGCCAGGGTCTCGGCCGAGATGTCCGGGCGTTCCCCGTCCGGGCTGTTGACCGCGTACATCAGCCGGGCCCCGCGCTCGTCGGCGATGCCGGCCAGCTCGTCCCAGAGCGCCAGGTCCTGGGTGCTGTTGGCCCGGTAGAGCAGCGTGATGTCGCCGGACGCGCCGGGCAGCGTCTCGAACAGCGCCCGCATCGGCGTGATCCCCACCCCGCCCGCCACCAGCAGCACCTTGCCGCGGCTGCGGCGCTGCGCGGTCAGGGCGCCGTACGGGCCCTCCGCCCACACCCGGGTGCCCGGGGTCAGCTCGCGGAGCCGGGCGCTGTGGTCGCCGATCGCCTTCACGGTGATCCGCAGCAGGTCCGGGCGCGGTGCCGCCGACAGCGAGTACGGGTGCGAGCTGAACCGCATGCCGGGCGCCAGGAACCGCCAGCGGAAGAACTGGCCCGCCTCCGCGCCCATCCGGTGCAGCCGGCGCCCGCCGATCAGCACCGACACGATGCCGGGCGTCTCCTCGATCACCGCCTCCACCCGCATCCGGTGCCGCAGGTTGAGCCGGAGGGGGGTCAGCACGCGGTACCAGAGCACCAGAGCGGTCACCGAGCCGTACAGGGCGTACCAGACGGTCCTGGCGAGCGGCTCGACGGCGAACTCGTTGCCGGTGGTCAGCTGGTGCCAGAAGGTCAGGAACACCGCCGCGTAGGTGAGCAGGTGCACGTGGTACCAGGCGTCGTACGGGATGCGGCGGCGGACGGGGCCGACGGACAGGAGCCCGATGACGACCAGAAGTCCGGTGCCGACGGCGGCCTTGCCCATGTCGGGCAGCTGGTTCACGGAGTCGACCGTCTGCGCGACGACGTCACCGAGGCCCTTGCCGGCCTGCGCCGCGTAGCCCCACATGATCAGGAAGACGTGGGCCAGGACCAGGCAGAGGGTGTAGCGGCCGGTCATGGCGTGCCAGCGGGCGACCCGGTCGGAGCCGACGCGCCGCTCCAGCGCCGGGACCCGGGCCATCTGGAGCACCACCAGCGCCATCAGGTACCCGGCCAGCAGGCCGGTGATCCGGCCCGCGCCGAGGATCCTGCCGGTGTCGTCGGAGATGGCGGGCGTGTTGCGCCACCACAGCCACAACACGCCCGCCGCGCCCGCCCACACGGCGAGCAGCAGGGGGACGGCGGGGGAGCGGCGCGGACGGATGCGCCGCATGGTCTGACGGCGGGCGGCACGGCCGCCGGCGAGCGTGGTGGTCACGGTTCCTCCGTGGGGACTTGACCCTTGGCCCACAGATACGCGCCGTGCCGGGCGAGCGTTCAGCCCGCGCCGGCGAAGCCGTCCGCGTTCAGTACCGGGTGACCGCCGTCGCCCCGCCCGCCGTGCCGATCGCGATGTGCGGCCGTTCGCCCGGATCGGCCCAGCGCAGGATCCGCCGCATCGCCTCCTTCGGCACCGACACGCACCCGGCCGTCGCCCCGCGCCCGTCGACGTGCAGGAAGATGCCCGCGCCGCGGTCGCGCACCGGGCGGTCGTAGTTGAAGCCCACGACCAGGGCGTGCGCGTACTGCGTCGCATAGGTGATCAGGTGCTCGGCCTCGGCGGCCCGGCAGTCGGCGGGGCGCGGCTCGGTCCAGCGGTTGTAGGAGCGGGAGGCGTTGTCCTGGCACCACCAGGAGTCCGGGTGGACCGGTCGGTAGCGGTACGCCGTCCCGCGCGGCGCCGCCTCGATGCCGAAGGCGTACGGGAGGTCGTACAGGCCGGTCGGTGTGGTGCTGGTGCCCTGGACGCGGGTCGTGCCCTCGGTGAGCCCGCCGGAGCCGAAGCGGGCGGGTGCGGAACCGGCCGCCACCCAGCGACCGTGGTTCCCGCCCTCGCGGTCCCACCAGGTGACGGTGCCCGTGGTGGAGCCGGTGTCCGGTGCGACCGCGGTGATCAGCTGGGTGCCGCCGCCGGTGTCCGCCATCCGGTCCGGCAGCGGCCGGGAAGGCGACCCGTCGGCGGGGGCGGCGCCGAGCAGGAGGAGGGAGGCGGACACGAGGACGGCGACGACACCGGGGCGCATGGCTCAGACGGTAGAGGGGGGCAGCGGCAACGGCAGCCCGGGGAGGCCGTCGATGCTGGAGGCGATGTACTCCTTCTTGGTGAAGTACGCGTCGAGCGAGGCGTCGTCCTCCCGCGCGAACCGCTTGCCGTGCAGGTCCCGGTCGCTCTCGTACGCCATGAAGGGGACGGCGTAGCCGCAGGTGTCGCGGATGAGCTCGGCGCTCACGACGATGACCGCGCGCAGTCCGTGCACGGTGGGGTCGATGTCCGGGAAGTGGGTGAGCAGTTCCGGGAAGCGGGGGTCGTCGCGGAAGACCGGCTCGCCCCGGCCGTGCACCCGCACGATGTTCGGCGGGCCCTGGAAGGCGCACCACATCAGGGTGATCCGCCCGTTCTCCCGCAGGTGGGCGATGGTCTCCGCGTTGGAGCCCGCGAAGTCTAGGTAGGCCACGGTAAGTTCGTCGAGCACCGCGAAGCAGCCCGTGAGGCCCTTGGGGGACAGGTTGACCGTGCCGTCGCCGGCCAGGGGAGCGGTGGCGGTGAAGAAGAGGGGCTGCGCCTCGATGAAGGTGCGGAGTCTGCCGTCTATGCGCTCATAAGTCTTTCCCATGTCTAACGATTATGCGGGTGCGGGACGCCGGTGGCGGCGTCAACCTGCGAGATTGACGAAACATGCAGTGTTCTGCATACTCATGCATGACAGTGATCGTACGGTGAGGAGCGACCCAAGTGAGCAGCAACAGCGGTGACGTCCGGCTCTGGGGCGGCCGTTTCGCCGACGGTCCCGCCGAGGCCCTGGCGAAGCTGTCCGCGTCCGTCCACTTCGACTGGCGGCTCGCGCCCTACGACATCGCCGGTTCGCGCGCCCACGCGCGTGTGCTGCACAAGGCGGGTCTGCTCACCGAGGACGAGCTGACCCGGATGATCGCCGGACTGGACCGGCTGGAGGCGGACGTCGCCGACGGCTCCTTCACCGGCACCATCGCCGACGAGGACGTCCACACGGCCCTGGAGCGCGGGCTGCTGGAGCGCCTCGGCCCCGACCTCGGCGGCAAGCTGCGCGCCGGGCGCTCCCGCAACGACCAGGTGGCGACCCTCTTCCGGATGTACCTGCGCGACCACGCCCGGACCGTCGGCGCGCTGATCGCCGACCTCCAGGACGCGCTGATCGGCCTCGCCGAGGCCCACCCGGACGTGGCCATGCCCGGCCGCACCCACCTCCAGCACGCCCAGCCGGTGCTCTTCGCCCACCATGTGCTCGCCCACGCCCAGGCGCTCGGCCGGGACGCGGAGCGGCTGCGCCAGTGGGACGAGCGCACGGCCGTCTCGCCGTACGGCTCGGGCGCGCTCGCGGGCAGCAGCCTCGGTCTCGACCCGGAGGCGGTCGCCCGCGACCTGGGCTTCGAGCACGGCAGCGCCGGCAACTCCATCGACGGGACGGCCTCGCGCGACTTCGTCGCCGAGTTCGCCTTCATCACCGCGATGATCGGCGTCAACGTCTCCCGGATCGCCGAGGAGATCATCATCTGGAACACGAAGGAGTTCTCCTTCGTCACCCTCCACGACGCCTTCTCCACCGGCTCCTCGATCATGCCGCAGAAGAAGAACCCCGACATCGCCGAGCTGGCCCGCGGCAAGTCGGGGCGGCTGATCGGCAACCTGACCGGCCTGATGGCGACCCTCAAGGCGCTCCCGCTCGCGTACAACCGCGACCTCCAGGAGGACAAGGAGCCGGTCTTCGACTCCATCGACCAGCTGGAGGTCCTGCTCCCCGCGTTCACCGGCATGATGGCCACGCTCACCGTGCACCGCGAGCGGATGGAGGAGCTGGCCCCGGCCGGGTTCTCGCTCGCCACCGACATCGCCGAGTGGCTGGTCAGGCAGGGCGTGCCGTTCCGTGTCGCGCACGAGGTGGCCGGCGAGTGCGTGAAGGTGGCCGAGGCCGACGGCAAGGAGCTGGACGAGCTGACCGACGAGCAGTTCGCCAAGATCTCCGACCACCTCACCCCCGAGGTGCGCACCGTCCTCAACGTCCCCGGCGCCCTCGCCTCCCGCGACGGCCGTGGCGGCACGGCGCCCGGCGCGGTCGCCGTCCAGCTCGCCGAGGTGAAGGCCGACGTGGCGGCCCAGCACACCTGGGCGGACGCCAAGAAGTAGCGGCGGGCAGCGGCAGCCGGTGTGCCCGAGGGGTATCGCGGTTACGTTGGTCAACAGCTTCAGGAGCCCCAGAGCTTCAGCAGTCGACCGAACGGAGCCCGCGATGCCCTTCGCCCGCCTGGCCACAGCAACGACCCCGACCTGCCATCTCGGCCTCGGTCTCGCCGCCGTCGGGCGCCCCGGCTACATCAACCTCGACCGCGACCGCGACCTCGGAGCGGCCCGCACCGTCGAGGCGCTGCGCGAACGCACCCACGACCTCCTCGACGCCGCCTACGCCCAAGGCGTGCGCTACTTCGACGCGGCCCGTTCCTACGGGCGCTCCGAGGAGTTCCTCGCCGACTGGCTCCGGGACCGCCCTGACGCCGACGACGTGGTCGTCGGCAGCAAGTGGGGCTACACCTACACCGCCGACTGGTCGACGGAGGCCGAGAAGCACGAGGTCAAGGACCACGGCGTCGCCACCTACGACCGCCAGCGCGCCGAGACCGACGCCCTGCTCGGCGACCGGCTCGACCTGTACCAGATCCACTCGCTCACCCCGGACAGCCCGGCCCTCACCGACAAGGACCTGCACGCCAGGCTGGCCGAGGCCGCCGCGCAGGGCAGCACCATCGGCTTCTCCACCAGCGGTCCCGCCCAGGCCGACGCCATTCGCGCCGCGCTCGCCGTGACCGTCGACGGCGAGCCCCTCTTCCGTACCGTCCAGTCGACGTACAACGCGCTGGAGACCTCCGCCGGGCCCGCGCTCACCGAGGCGCACGAGGCCGGGCTCACCGTGATCGTCAAGGAGGGCATGGCCAACGGCCGCCTCGCGGACCGTCACGCGCCCGACGTCCTCAAGGCCGTCGCGGAGGAGACGGCGCTGGGCTGCGACGCGGTCGCCCTCGCCCTGGTCCTGCGCCAGCCCTGGGCCGGAGTCGTGCTGTCCGGCGCCGCGACCGTGAACCAGCTCGGCTCCAACCTGCACGCCGCCGCCGTCGACCTCGACGGCGACCAGGTGGCGCGCCTCGGCACCCTCGTCGAAACCCCGGACGCCTACTGGGAGCGGCGCGGGCAACTGCCCTGGCACTGAGCCCCCGGACCCCGTGACCGACCGCGAGCGGTGAGTCACGCATGCCCAGGGTGAGACAAAAGTGTCTCACATGGGTTATCGTTGTCTCATGGCCGTCGATCCTGAACAGGTACTGCGCAGCGCTGCGGCCCTGCTGACCCGCAAATCCACCGCGACCATGGACGAGGTCGCCAAGGCCGCCGGGATCAGCCGGGCCACCCTGCACCGGCACTTCGCCGGGCGCGACGCCCTCGTGCGGGCGCTGGAGTCGCTGGGCATCGCCGAGTGCGAGGCCGCCCTCGACGCGGCCCGCACCGAGGAGGGCCCGGCGGGCGACGCGGTGCGCCGGCTGGTCCGCGCGGTGGAGCCCTCCGCCGCCCTCCTCGCCTTCCTCTACAGCGAGAACCAGCTCTTCGAGGGCGAGGAGCAGAACGAGGGCTGGACCCGCATCGACGCCGGGCTCACCGAGCTGTTCCGCAGGGGCCAGGAGAGCGGCGAGTTCCGCATCGACCTCACGCCCGCTTGGCTCACCGAGGCGCTGTACGGCCTGCTGGCCTCCGGCGCCTGGGCGGTGGCCGAGGGCCGCGTGGCCCGCAACGACTTCACCCACATGATCGCCGAGCTGCTGCTCGGCGGCGCACTCCGGAGAGAGGAACCATGAACCGCACCCTGCAGCCGGCCCGCCCGGCCGAGGCGGTGAAGCGCCCCGGCCGCTGGCTGGCGCTGTCCGTCCTGGTGCTGGCCGTGCTGCTGGTGGCCGTCGACGCGACCGTACTCGGTCTCGCGACCCCCTACATCAGCGAGGACCTCGCCCCCTCCGGTACCCAGCTTCTCTGGATCGGCGACGTCTACTCCTTCGTCATCGCCGGTCTGCTCGTCTCCATGGGCAGCCTGGGCGACCGCATCGGCCGCAAGCGGATCCTGCTCGTCGGCGCCACGGCGTTCGGCGCGATCTCCGTGCTCAACGCCTACGCGCACACGCCCGAGGTGCTGATCCTCGCCCGGGCGCTGCTCGGCGTCGCGGGCGCCACCCTGATGCCCGCCACCCTGGCCCTCATCCGCAACCTCTTCCACGACCCGCGCGAACGCAGCCTCGCCGTCGGCATCTGGGGCGCCGCAGCCTCCGCCGGCGCGGCGGTCGGACCGGTCGTCGGCGGGTTCCTGCTGGAGCACTTCTGGTGGGGCTCCGTCTTCCTGATCAACCTGCCCGTGATGGCCGTCCTGGTCGTCGTCGGCGTGAAACTGCTGCCCGAGTCCCGCAATCCGAACCCCGGTCCCTGGGACCTGCTCAGCGTCGCCCTCTCCCTGGTCGGCATGGTCGGCGTCGTGTACGCGATCAAGGAGGCCGCCGCCCACGGGTTCGCGTGGGCCACGCTCGGCGCGGGTCTGCTGGGCGCCGCCGCGCTGTACGGATTCGTCCGCCGCCAGCTGACCATGCCGGTGCCGCTGCTCGACATGCGGCTGTTCCGCAACCGGGGCTTCAGCGGCGCGGTCCTGGCCGACCTGCTGACCATCCTGGGCCTGTCCGGCCTGGTGTTCTTCCTCTCCCAGTACCTGCAACTCGTCCAGGGCAGGCGGCCCTTCGAGGCGGGCCTGGCCGAACTGCCCGCCGCCGTCGGCGCGGTGGTCGCCGGCCTGATCGCCGGACGCGCGGCCCGGCGCTTCTCGGTCCGCGCCGTGGTCTCCGGCGGACTCGCCGCCGTCGGTCTCGCGCTCGCCGCGCTGACCGTCATCGGCCAGCACACCGGCTACCCGCTGCTCGGCACGGCCCTGCTGGTCGTCGGCCTCGGCGCGGGCTTCGCGTTCACCGTCACCGCCGACGTGATCCTCTCCAGCGTGCCCGGAGAACAGGCGGGCGCCGCCTCCGCGGTCTCCGAGACGGCGTACGAACTCGGCGCCGCCCTCGGCATCGCGGTGCTCGGCTCCATCGTGACCGGCGTCTACCGGGACTTCACCGGGCCGGCGGGCACCCCGGAGGCGGCCCACGAGTCACTGGGCGGCGCGGTGGAGGCCGCCGCCGGGCTCCCCGCCCCCACCGCGGCGACCCTGCTGGACTCCGCCCGCCAGGCCTTCGTCGACGGCCTGACCCTCGCGGCGGGCGTGGGTGCGGTCGTGCTCCTGGCCGCCGCGGCGGCAGCCTGGTTCCTGCTGCGGGGCCAGCGCCTGGAGGACGGAGTGGAACACCCGTAACGGCAGGGCGAGGGGAACACGAAACGGCGGGCCGCTCACCGAGCGGCCCGCCGTCCCCGTACCGTGTGCGGACCTACGCCGCCTTGGCCTTGCTCGCGTACATGTCGACGTACTCCTGGCCCGACAGCCGCATGACCTCGGTCATCACGGAGTCGGTCACCGCCCGCAGGACGTAGCGGTCGCGGTCCATGCCCTCGTAGCGGGAGAACTCCATCGCCTCGCCGAAGCGGACCGTGACCCTGCCCGGACGCGGCAGGCCCGCGCCGCCCGGCTGGAGCTTGTCGGTGCCGATGACGGCGAACGGGACGACCGGGGCGCCCGTCATCAGGGTGAGCCGGGCGATGCCGGTGCGGCCGCGGTACAGGCGGCCGTCGGGGGAGCGGGTGCCCTCCGGGTAGATGCCGAAGACGTGACCCTCCTCCAGGATGCGGCGGCCGGTCATCAGCGCCGCCACCCCGCCCCGGCCGCCGTCCCGGTCGACCGGGACCATGCCGACCCCGGTGAAGAACCAGGCCATCAGCCGGCCCTTGAGGCCCTTGCCCGTGACGTACTCGTCCTTGCCGATGAAGAAGACCTGCCGGTCGCAGGTCAGCGGCATGATCACCGAGTCGATGAAGGTGAGGTGGTTGCCGGCCAGGATCACCGGACCGTCGCCCGGGATGTTCTCCACACCCTCCACTCGTGTGCGGAACATCAGGCGCATGATCGGACCGAGCACTGCCTTGATGAACACGAAGCGGGACAACGGGTCCTCCGGTGTCGGGGTGCGGTATGAGTCTGTGCAGGTGAGGACATTACTCGCGGTCCGGGGGGTCCCGCACCTCGGGTCGCCCGGGTCCTCCGCGGCGTTGACGCGCGTTCACCTGCGGTGCCGGGGTGCCGTACGGCGGCCGCGCCCTCCCTGGATGTGAGGCAGGTCGCGCCCGGCAGGAACACGGCGACGGTTCCACGTGCGCGGTTCCGTGTGCGTGGTTCCCCGTGCGGACACGGCCCGGATCGAAGCACATGCGCCACGCCGGCCGCGGGAGGCGCGCCGTCCGGGCGGCACCACCGGACCCGTACCTCGCGCCTACCCCGCCGGGCCGCCGCCAAGCCCGCCGTCCCGCCCGTACGGCATCCCGAGCGCCCGCGACACGACACCCCCGCGCACCCGCGTGTTCCGGTCGCGGTCTCCCGCTCGTCATGTACGCGCCCCTACGATCGGCCCGCACGGGACGGTCAACGGCAGGAGGGCCCCATGGGAACGCAGGACTCGGACGAGCGGGCGGGCGGCGGCACCGGACGGCGGGCGCTCCTCGGCGCGGCGGTGCTCGGCGCGGGCGGGGCCGTCCTGGGCCTGCCCGGCACGGCGAGAGCCACCGACGCCCGGCGCGGCGGCGGACACGGCGGCGGGGTGAAGAGCCTGCCCGTCCCCACCGTCATCGGCCACCGCGGCGCCAGCGGCTACCGCCCCGAGCACACCTTCGGCTCCTACGAACTGGCCCTGGACCTGGGCGCCGACATCGTGGAGGCCGGTGACCTGGTCCCCACGAAGGACGGTCACCTCGTCTGCCGGCACGAGCCGGAGATCGGCGGCACCACCGACGTCGCCGACCACCCCGAGTTCGCCGACCGCAGGCGCACCAAGTCGCTCGACGGCGTCTCGGTCACCGGCTGGTTCACCGAGGACTTCACGCTCGCCGAGCTCAAGACGCTCCGCGCCACCGAGCGCATCCCGGCCAACCGGCCGCACAACACCCTCTACGACGGCCGCTGGGAGATCCCCACCTTCGAGGAGGTGCTCCGCTGGCAGAACGAGCAGACCCGCCGGCGCGGCAAGCAGGTGTGGATCTACCCCGAACTCAAGCACCCCACCTACTTCCGCAAGCTGGGCCTGGGCACGGAGGAGCGCCTGGCACGGCTGCTGCGCAAGTACGGCAAGCACCGCAAGAACTCGCCCGTCATCATCCAGTCCTTCGAACCCACCAGCATCCAGCGGATGAACAAGCTGGTCGACAACCCCCTGGCCGTCCTGCTGTCCGGCGCGAACAGCCGCCCCTGGGACTTCGTCGAGACCGGGGACCCGCGCACCACCGCCGACCTCGTCACGCCGGAAGGACTGAAGGAGATCGCCTCCTACGCGCAGGGCATCGGTCCCACCCTCGACCTGATCATCCCCAAGGACTCCGCGGGCCGCCTCACCGAGCCGACGACGCTCGTCCGCGACGCGCACCGTGCCGGTCTGATCCTGCACCCGTACACGATGCGCAACGAGAACCCCTTCCTGCCCGCGGAGTTCCGCAAGGGCGACGACCCCGACGCCTACGGTGACGTCTTCGGCGCGTTCCGCACCTACTTCGCCACCGGTATCGACGGCGTCTTCACGGACAACCCCGACACGGGCCTGCTGGCCCGCGAGGACTTCGTCAACAGCTGAGCGCACAACCCCGGTTGGAGTGAGCTTCGGCCGCCCGGGCAACCCGCCGCCCGGGCGGCCGCGTCGACGTGCATATGACGCACGACCTGGTCACCTCCCTGCGCCCCCTCCTCACCGCCGAAGCCTCGGCCGAGGCATATGCCTCCGGAGCCGAACCCGGCGACCTGGAACAGGCGGTCTGGCTGCGCCTGCTGGAACGCCTGGAGGCCGAGGGTCCGCCCTCCGACCCGCAGCGCTGGCTGCGCGGCGCCGTGCGCACCGAGGCCCGCCGCACCCGCCGCAGGGTCCGCAACGAGCGGCCGTACGGGACGGAACCCGACGGCGTCGCCGAGTCCGCGTACGAGCCGGAACGGCTCGCGCTGACCGCGGCACGGCACCGCGCCCTGCGTGAGGCCGTGCGGCGGCTGCCGGGCCGCTGCCCCCGGTTGCTGGAGGCCCTGTTGTCGCCCAGGGACCTCACATACCGGGAAATCGCGGGGGAGTTGGGTATCTCACAGGGCAGTCTTGGCCCGGAACGCTCCCGATGTCTGGGATGTCTGCGTCGATTGCTGACGCCGGAGGTTGCGGCGGGCTGAGGACGGGGATAGGAGTGGGGGACCACAGGTGATCAGGTGAGCGGGAGGCATGCGCACATGGGCATGAGCGTGACCATCTCGGCGGCGACCGAACAGGATGCCGAGCAGATCTTCCGGCTGCAGTACCTCTGCTTCCAGAGCGAGGCGGCGCTGTACGGCAACTACCGCATCGACCCGCTCGTCCAGACCCTGGACTCCGTGCGCGAGGAGGTCGTCTCCGACTGCGTGTTCGTGGCGCGGCTCGGCGACGAGGTCGTCGGTTCGGTACGGGGGCGGGTGACCGAGGACGGCGCGGCGTCCATCGGCAAGCTCTGCGTCCATCCCCGCCTCCAGGGGCACGGCATCGGGGCCCGGCTGCTGCGGGCCGCCGAGTCCGCCCTGGGCGGGGAGCGCGGCGCCAAGCGCTTCCGGCTGCACACCGGGCACCGCAGCGAGAGCAACCTGCGGCTGTACCGCCGGGTCGGCTACGAGACGGTGGGGACCGCCGAGGGCACGGACGGCGTGCCCATGATCGTCCTGGAGAAGCCGGCGGAGACGTACGCGACCACGGCCTGAGCCGGCGCCCGGGCCCGGCCGCCGCTACGCGGTGCGGGCCCGGCGCAGCCAGTACAGGGCCGACAGCGGCAGCAGCACCGGAATGAAGAGGTACCCCATCCCGTAGTCCGACCACACGGTCGCGTCGGGGAAGGCCGACGGATCCACCAGCGTCCAGGTGCCGACCGTCAGGACACCCACCAGCTCGGCGGCGCAGCACACCAGCGCCGCCCTGCGGGCCCGCTCGCCGCCGCGCACCAGGGTGTACGTGATGAATCCGTAGACGACGCCCGCGACGGCCGACAGCGAGTAGGCGAGTGGCGCCCGGTCCAGCTCGGTCGCGATCTGGTACACGGACCGCGACACCGCGCCGACGACCATCACGCCGTACAGCCACACCAGCAGGATGCCGGGCCCGCTGATCAGCCGCTGCCCGGTCTGCTTCTCCTCCGTGGCCACCACGTCAGCCTCCCCAGATGTCATACAGCCGCACTTCCAGCACGGCGAGGACGACACCGCCGGCGGCGACCGTCACCGAACCCCAGCGGGTGCGCTCGGCCAGCGACATGAAGCCCGCCGCCGGTACACAGGCGAAGGCGCCCAGCAGATACGCCACGAAGATCGTCGTGCCCTGCTCCGGATCCTCGCCCCGCGCCAGCTGCACGATCCCGACCACCAGCTGGATCAGCGCCAGTGCCGAGACCACGGCCATGCCGATGAAGTGCCAGTCCTTCGTCGGCTGGTCACGGTAGGCGGCCCAGCCGCACCAGGCGGCGAGCAGCAGGGCGGCGACGCCGGTCACCAGCGTCAGGACGTCAAGCATGGCAGCGAGCCTATTACGGCCGAAAAGGGCCGCGGTCCCCGGCCCCGTAGGGTCGGGGGCATGAAGCTCCACGCACAAGCCCTCCTGTTCGACAACGACGGCACCCTCGTCTCCTCCCTGGACTCCGTGCGCCGCTGCTGGACGCGCTGGGCCGTCGAGTACGGGATCACCGCCGAGCAGTTCGGGCGGGTGGAACTGCACGGGCGTCCGGCCGCCGAGATAGCCGCCGACCTGCTGCCGACCGCGAGGGTCGCCGAGGCCGTCGCCCGGATCGAACAGCTGGAGGTCGAGGACGTGCCGGGCGGGGGCGTGCATCTGCTGCCCGGTACCCGCGAGCTCCTCGACGCGCTCCCGGCCGACCGCTGGTCCGTCGTCACCTCCGCCACCCGGCGCCTCGCCGAGGCCCGCCTCGACGCCGTCGGCATCCTCCCCAAGACGCTGATCGCCGCCGACGACATCACCCGCGGCAAGCCCGACCCCGAGCCCTACCTGCTCGGCGCCCGCGCTCTCGGCGTCGACCCGGCCGCCTGCGTCGTCTTCGAGGACGCCCCCGCCGGACTCCAGTCCGGCCGCGCCGCCGGGATGCGGACCGTGGCGTTGGCCACAACCCACCCGGCCGGCGAACTCGACGCCGACCTGGTCGTCGAGGACCTCTCGGCCCTGTCCGCACTGGTCACCGACGCGGGAATCGAGATCTCCCTGCGGGACTGAACCGCGCCCCCGCGACCGGTCACCGTCCACCGCTGTCCACCATGCGGACAGCGGTGTCCGCTCACAGGAGCCGGTCTGCTTTACTGATCCGCATGAGCACCACGAGCGACCGCATCCCTGCGACCGAGGCGACCACGACGCCCGGTGCTCGTTGTATGTGCCTTCGAATGTGCGCCTTCTAGAGGGCCCCCGCACCACCTGAGCCTCGCGCCCCGAAGCGAGCGCCCGCGCCTGTCCGCCCGCGCCCTTGGCGCACGCGGCCGAGCCATGCCCCGCGCACACGTTTCTCCCCGGTCCCACCGCCATGGCGCACCGCCACCGCGAGAACCGTGCCGCGTTCCGAAGGGCCCCAGAACCCGAAGAACAACGCCCCGTGCCCGGCGCACACCACCGCGCCGCGCACTCGACAGTGACGGAAACCCACGTGATCACCACATCGGGCCTCACCAAGGTCTATCGTTCACGCGGCCGTGAGGTCACCGCCCTGGACGGCGTCGACCTGCACGTCCGCGAGGGCGAGGTGTACGGCGTCATCGGCCAGTCCGGCGCCGGCAAGTCCTCGCTCATCCGCTGCGTCAACCTCCTGGAGCGCCCCACCGCCGGCACGGTCACCGTCGCCGGCCAGGACCTCACCGCGCTCGCCGGACGCGGCCCCCGCGCCGGCCGGGAACTGCGGCAGGCGCGCAGCCGTGTCGGCATGGTCTTCCAGCACTTCAACCTGCTCTCCTCCCGGACCGTCCAGGACAACGTCGAACTGCCGCTGGAGATCCTCGGCAAGTCCGGGAAGGAACGTTCCCGCAAGGCGCTGGAGCTGCTCGACCTCGTCGGACTCGCCGACAAGGCCAAGGCCTACCCCGCCCAGCTCTCCGGCGGCCAGAAGCAGCGCGTCGGCATCGCCCGCGCCCTGGCCGGCGACCCCAAGGTCCTGCTCTCCGACGAGGCCACCAGCGCCCTCGACCCGGAGACCACCCGCTCCATCCTCCAGCTGCTGCGCGACCTGAACCGGCAGCTCGGGCTGACCGTCCTGCTCATCACCCACGAGATGGACGTCGTCAAGAGCATCTGCGACTCGGCCGCCCTCATGGACCGGGGCCGCATCGTCGAGTCCGGCACGGTCGGCGAACTCCTCGCCACCCCGGGCTCCGAACTGGCCGCCGCGCTCTTCCCGGTCGGCGGCGACGCCAGCGGGGACGACCGCACCGTCCTCGACGTCACCTTCCACGGCGAGGCCGCCACGCAGCCCGTCATCTCCCAGCTCTCGCGCACCTACAACATCGACATATCGATCCTCGGCGCCGCCATCGACACCGTCGGCGGCCTCCAGGTCGGCCGGATGCGCATCGAACTGCCCGGCCGCTACGAGGACAACGTCGTGCCCGTCGGCTTCCTGCGCGAACAGGGACTTCAGATCGACGTGGTGAACGAGACGGCGGATGCACCGGACGGGTCCGTCGACTCGGCCGACTCGGCCTCGCTGGTGAAGGAAGGTGCCAAGTGACCTGGTCGCAGATGCAGCCGCTGCTGGAGCAGGCCTCCTGGGAGACCCTGATCATGGTCGGCTGGTCCACCCTGATCGCCGTCGTCGTCGGCCTCCCGCTCGGCGTGCTCCTCGTCCTCACCGACCGCGGCGGCCTGCTGCAGAACGTCGTGGTCAACAAGGTCATCGGGCAGATCGTGAACATCGGCCGCTCGATGCCGTTCATCATCCTCATGGTCGCGCTGATGAGCTTCACCCGCTGGGTCACCGGCACCACCATCGGCAGCGAGGCCGCGATCGTGCCGCTCGCCATCGGCGGCATCCCGTTCTTCGCGCGGCTCGTCGAGACCGCGGTGCGCGAGGTCGACGGGGGGCTCGTCGAGGCCGTCCAGTCCATGGGCGGCAACACCTGGACCATCGTCCGCAAGGTCCTGGTCCCCGAGGCGCTCCCCTCCCTGATCGCCTCCACCACCACCACGGTCATCGCGCTCATCGGCTACTCCGCCATGGCCGGCACCGTCGGCGGCGGCGGCCTCGGCGACCTCGCCGTCCGCTACGGCTACCAGCGCTTCGAACCCGGCTTCATGTGGATCACCGTCGCGCTCCTCGCCGTCGCCATCTCGCTCATCCAGTTCGCCGGCGACTACGCGGCCCGCACCCTGCACCGCCGCGGCGGACGCGGCGGCGCGGCCCCCAGGCTCCGGCTGCTCCGGGCCAAGGAGCCCGCCGCGGCCGGCGTGGGCAAGGTCGCCTGACCGTCCCCCTCCAGACTCCCCGCCCCACCGGGACGGGGCCGCACCACCTCAGGAAAGGCACTTTTCGTGCGTAACACCGCCAAGATCACCACCGCCGTCCTCGCCGCCGGAGCCCTCACCCTCGGCCTCAGTGCCTGCGGCTCCGACAAGGACTCCGCCTCCGACACCTCAGGACCGCTGATCGTCGCCGCGAGCCCCACCCCGCACGCCGAGATCCTCACCTACGTCAAGGACAACCTGGCGAAGGACGCGGGCCTCGACCTCGAGGTCAAGGAGTTCACCGACTACGTCACGCCGAACACGGCGACGGAGGACGGCTCCGTGGGGGCCAACTACTTCCAGACCCAGCCCTACCTCGACGACTTCAACAAGAAGAACGGCACCCACGTCGTGTCCGTCGTCGACGTGCACCTGGAGCCCCTGGGCCTCTACTCGCACAAGGTGAAGAAGGCCGACGACCTGAAGAGCGGTGCGACCGTCGCCGTCCCCAACGACACCGTCAACGAGGGCCGCGCGCTGCAACTGCTCGCCGCCAACGGGATCATCACTCTCAAGGACGGCGTCGGCACCGCGGCGACCCCCGCCGACATCACCAAGAACCCGAAGAACCTCGAGTTCAAGGAGCTGGAGGCGGCCCAGACCCCGCGCTCCCTCGACGACGTGGACGCCGCGGTCGTCAACGGCAACTACGCGATCGAGGCCGACCTGAAGCCCGCCGAGGACGCCCTCGTCCTGGAGAGCGCCAAGGGCAACCCGAACAGCAACCTCCTCGCCGTGAAGGAGGGCCACGAGGACGACCCGCGCGTCAAGAAGCTCGCGAAGCTCCTCAACTCGCCCGAGGTGAAGAAGTTCATCGAGGACACGTACGACGGCGCGGTCCTGCCCTCGTTCTGACCCCGCTCCCGGCCCGCTTCCCGGGCCGGAACCCCGCGTCACCCACCGGGTCCGCTCCGTGCCTACGGGGCGGACCCGGTGGTGTGGTTGAGTGCTTTCATGCTGCATGCTGGGCAGTTCGAGCAGGCCCTGACGGCGACACAGGTTACGGAGCGGCGCATGACGAGCACCTTCCCCAACATCTCCATCAGCACGGAGCGGTTGGTGCTGCGCCCCCTCGACGAGGACGACGTCCCCGCGCTGACCGCGATGATGAACGACGAGCAGGTCGCCGCCTGGACCCACGCCCCCCAGCCCTTCACCGAGGCCGACGCCGCCACCTGGATCGGGGACCACGCCCCCGCCGAGCGCACCGCGGGCCGGGGGCTCGACCTCGCCGTCACCGAGTTCCTCACCCAGCGACTGGTCGGCCTCATCCGGCTGACCAAGACCAACTGGCACGTGCGGTCCACCGAACTCTCCTACATAGTCGCCCCCTGGGCCCGGGGTGAGGGGTACGCCTCCGAGGCCGCGCTGGCCACCGCCCAGTGGCTCTTCGGCGACCAGAAGTTCGAACGCATCGAGCTGCGCACCGCGGCCGACAACACCGCCTCCCAGCAGGTCGCCCAGAAGATCGGCTGCATCAGCGAGGGCGTCCTGCGCGGCGCCTGCATGGCGCGCGCACGCGCCGACGACGGCGTCTGGACGGACGTACGCACCGACTTCATCGTGTGGAGCCTGCTGCCGGAGGACCTGGAGGGCGCCACCGGACAGCTGACCGACGTTGACGGTTTCACCACCTTCACGGACTGGAACTGATCCACGGGGGGCGACCGGCGCCACCGCCCCGGACCCGGGTCGCACCAGGTACCCTCTCGGGGCGCGCCTGCGACGGTTCCGCGACCACCACCTGCGAAAACCCTGGAGACTGACGACGATGGCCGACCGGGTCACGGTGATCGGATGGGACGGTTCGCCGCTGACCGCCGCGGCACGCTCCGCACTGGGTGCCGCCACGCTGGTGGCCGGCGCCGCACACCACCTGGCACTTCCCGAGGTACCGCCCACCGCGGAGCGCGTCCGCCTCGGCAGCGTCGCCCTCGCCGCCCGCCGCCTCGCCGCCCATCGCGGTACGACGGTCGTCCTGGCAGACGGCGACCCCGGCTTCTTCGGCGTCGTACGCACCCTGCGGGCCCCCGAGTTCGGCCTCGAGGTCGAGGTCGTCCCCGCCGTCTCCTCCGTGGCCGCCGCCTTCGCCCGCGCCGGAATGCCCTGGGACGACGCCCAGGTCGTCGTCGCCCACCCCCGCACCCTGCGGCGCGCGGTGAACGTGTGCCGCGCCCACACCAAGGTCGCCGTCCTCACCTCGCCGGGCGCCGGACCGGCCGAACTCGGCCTGCTGATGGAGGGCGTCCACCGCACCTTCGTCATCTGCGAGGAACTCGGCACCACCCGCGAACGGGTCACCGTCGTCACCTCCGACAAGGCCGCCGACCACACCTGGCGCGACCCGAACGTCGTCATCGTGGCCGGCGGGAGCACCGGCCCGGCCACCGCGGGTGACGGCGCCGGCTGGATCGCCGGCCGCGACCCCGCCACCGGACCGCGCGGCTGGTCCCTGCCCGCCACCGCGTACGGCGGCGACCTGGGCGAGGGCGAGACCGACCTGCTCCGTACGGCCCAACTGGCCCGGCTCGGACCCCGCCTCGGCGACCTCGTGTGGGACATCGGCTGCGGCAGCGGTGCCTTCACCACCGAGGCCGCCCGCGCCGGCGCCGCCGTCATCGCGGTCGACCGGGACCGGGACGCCTGCGCCCGTACCGAGGCCACCGCACGGAACTTCGGCGTCCAGGTCCAGACCGTGCACGGCAACGCCCCGCACATCCTGGAGAACCTCCCCGAACCGGACGTCGTCCGGGTCGGCGGCGGGGGAGCGGCCGTGGTCTCCGCGGTCGCCGACCGCCGCCCGCAGCGCATCGTCGCGCACGCCGCGACCCGCGACGCGGCCGAACTCGTGGGCAGGGACCTGACGGAGCACGGCTACCGCGTCGAGTGCGCCCTGCTCCAGTCCGTCGGACTCGACACCCGGGCCTGGACGGAGACGGAGCGGAGCGTCGCGTTCCTGCTCAGCGGTGAGATCGTGCGCCGCGAAGCGGCACGTTGAGGGCCAAGGGCGACCACGCCCCGTGATCCGTTGTTCATACCGCGCGGGGTAGGCTGGCGGATTGTTGTACCGCGTGCGGACACCCGGCAGTTCGTCGGGCGATGTCCGTAAAAACCCGTACCTTCGGGGGCGGGTGTGGTACGGCAGAACCGGAGGACGCGCAACGTGGCGCAGTCCACAGCGGGCCGTCGCGGATCAAGCTGTCGTGGCGGGGGAACGACCGCGACAATGCCACTGAATGGCTTTGTCGTCTTTCCCGCGGGTCGTTCGTGCCGCTGGGCACGCACGCTCGTTCTTCACTGTGGGGCGGTCGGTGCGCCGTCCCGGGTGAGCTGGTCGTAGAAGCACTAACCAATGGGCGAGGGGTTACGCATGACCGACACCGGCCAGATCCCGGGCGAGGGGCTGCCGGAGAACGCAGGCATGGTGGAGCAGCCGGGCGTCCCCGCACCCGGCGCGTACACCTACCTCTCCGAGGCCACCACCGAGGACGAGGACCTGTTGTTGCTGCCGGGAGCCCAGAGTGCCTGGGGCAACGAGGTCGCTCCGCCGGCGCCGGAGCCGGTCGTCGAGACCGTCCACCAGCCCGGCCCGCACGAGATGGCCGGTCGCGACAGCGGCTCGGTCGACCTCAGTGGTGTCCGCCTGCCCGACCCGGCGCAGGACGCCGCCTCCGCCCCGGCCCCGCCGCGCAGACCCCTCCACCTCGGTCCGCCGATCCCGGACGCCTCCGCCAGCCCGGTCCGCTCCCTCGCCGACCGCGGCCCCGCCGACGCACCGGTACGGCATCCCGGCCCGCCGACCGCGGGGCCCGAGTACCTCGACGTCCCGCAGGCCGCCGTGGCGACCCCGCAGGCGGCGGCGCCCTGGGGGGCCCAGCAGACGGCACCGCAGGCCCAGGAGGTCCCGGTGAACGCCGGGGCGGGGCATGCGGAAACGGTTGTTCCGGTACCGGAGCAGCAGCCGGCCGAGCCGGTGGGCGCGGCCCAGGCGCTGGTGACCCGCGTGGCCACGGAGGCCGTGGCGGCGACGGGCGGGGCGGCCGCGGGCACGGACGCCGGGGAGCCCGGCGAACCGCGCGAGGAGGCCGTGCCGGAGGCTGCGCAGACCGTGCCCGAGGCTGCGCAGACCGTGCCCGAGGCTGCGCAGACCGTGCCCGAGGCGGCGCCGGCCGTGCCCGAGGCGGCTGCGCAGGACGGACAGGCCGAGCAGGGCGGTCCGGTCGTGCACGCCGTGCAGGAGGACCCCGCCGTACCGCCGCCCGCCCCACACGCCGAACCTGTGCAGGACGCCGTTCCCGTGCAGGGCGCCGTACAGGCCCCCGAGCCGGTCGCCGCGGAGCCCGTGAGCGCGCCCGCCCCGGAGGCCGCGGAGACTCCGGACGCCCCGGAGACCCAGGAGACTCCCGAGCAGTCGGTACCGGATGAGGCACCGGCGGAAGCACCGCAGGGCCCCGAGGAGGCGCAGGGCCCCGAGGAGCCCCAGGCGGCCGACGCCACGGCGGCACCCGCACCGCAGGAAGCCGCGCCCTCCGAGGCACCCGGGCCCGAGGCCGCCGACGCCCAGGCGCCGGACGCACCCGAGGCCGTCGAGGCGCCCGGGGTGCCCGCACCCGGGCCGTCCCCGGTCCAGGAGAGCCAGGAGGCCCCCGCGCAGCCCGCGCCCGTCCAGGAGGCGCCCGCCCAGCCGCAACCGGTGGCGCAGCCCGCTCCGGAGGCCCCCGCGCCACAGCCCGCCCAGGGTCCCCAGTCCCTCGTGAACGCCGAAGTACCGCAGGAGCAGGAGCAGGAGCAGGAGCTGGGAGAGAAGCGGGAAGACGAGCAGCCGCAGCCGCAGGAGGTGCCCGTGGCCGAGGCCGCGCACGAGCCCGTAGGGACCGAGGCGGCCGCCACCGGCGCCCCCGGCACCACCGCGCAGGAGCCGCTGCCCGCACCGGCCCGCGGCCCCGCCGTCCCGGAGGCGCACCCCGGCGGGCCCGCGGGGCAGTTCGTGCCCGTCGACGGCGGTCAGGTACCCACGACCCCGCACCTCGCGCCCACGCCGCCCGAAGCCGTTCTCGTCCCGCCGGAGGCCCCGGCACCGGAGCAGCCCGCCGCGGAACCGTTCGCCGCGGAACCCGCGGCCGCGGTACCGGCGCCGCGCGAGTCCGACCCCGGACTCCTCCAGAGCGCCGACGACCTGGACACCCGCGGCGCCGGCCAGGAGGACCACGAGGCCGAAGCGGCGGACACGGCGCAAGCGCCCGAGGCGACGCACGTGGACCCCGCGCCCCAGGACGTGCCCGGTGCGCAGGAAGTCCCCGCGCCGCAGGAAGCCCTCGTGCCGCAGGAGGCCCCGCACGAGGCCCCCGACGAAGCGAGCCCGGCCGAGGCCGCGGAAGCACCGCGGCCCGTCGGCCCGGCGGCCCCCGCCTACGACGACGCCGAGCGCGCGGCCGTGCTCAAGGTCATGCGCGAGCGCCGCGACATCCGCAACGGCTTCCGCGGCGACCCCATCCCGCACGAGGTACTGCTCCGCGTCCTGGAGGCCGCCCACACCGCGCCCTCCGTCGGTCACTCCCAGCCCTGGGACTTCGTCGTCATCCGCTCCGCCGACACCCGCCGCGCCATGCACGAACTGGCGACGCGTCAGCGCGACGCGTACGCCAAGTCGCTGCCCAAGGGCCGGGCCAAGCAGTTCAAGGAACTGAAGATCGAGGCCATCCTCGACACCCCGGTCAACATCGTCGTCACCGCCGACCCGACCCGCGGCGGCCGGCACACCCTCGGCCGCCACACGCAGCCGCAGATGGCGCCGTACTCCTCCGCGCTCGCCGTCGAGAACCTCTGGCTCGCCGCCCGCGCCGAGGGCCTCGGCGTCGGCTGGGTCAGCTTCTTCGACGAGCGCGAGATGGTCCGCGCCCTCGGCCTGCCCGAGCACCTGGACGTCGTCGCCTACCTGTGCGTCGGCTACGTCGACGAGTTCCCGGACGAGCCCGAGCTGATGCAGGCCGGCTGGTCCAAGCGCCGCCCGCTGTCCTGGGTGGTCCACGAGGAGACGTACGGCCGTCGGGCCCTGCCCGGCGAGGCGCCGCACGACCTGCTCGCCGAGACCGTCGCGCAGATCCGCCCGCTGGACGCCAAGGCGCTGGGCGAGGCGTGGGAGCGGCAGAAGCGGATGACCAAGCCGGCCGGAGCGCTCGGCATGCTGGAGATCATCTCCGCCCAGCTGTCCGGCCTGTCCCGGCAGTGCCCGCCGCCCATCCCGGAGCCCGCCGCCGTCGCGGTCTTCGCCGGTGACCACGGCGTGCACGCCCAGGGCGTCACCCCCTGGCCGCAGGAGGTCACCGCCCAGATGGTGGCCAACTTCCTGGGCGGGGGAGCGGTGTGCAACGCGTTCGCCACCCAGGTCGGCGCCGAGGTGTGCGTCGTGGACGTCGGTGTCGCCACCGACCTGCCCGCCACGCCGGGCCTGCTGCCGCGCAAGGTGCGCGCGGGCACGTCCGACATGACCACCGGCGCCGCGATGACCCGCGAGGAGGCCAAGCAGGCCATCGAGGTCGGCATCGAGACCGCCCGCGACCTGGTGGCGGCCGGCAACAAGGCGCTGCTGACCGGCGAGATGGGCATCGCGAACACCACCGCGTCCGCCGCGCTCATCTCCGTGTTCACCGGCGCCGACCCGGCCGAGGTCACCGGTCGCGGCACCGGCATCAACGACGAGACGCTGGTCCGCAAGACCGAGGTCGTGCGCCGCGCCCTTGAGCTCCACCAGCCGGACCCGGCCGACCCGATCGGCGTGCTCGCGGCGATCGGCGGCTTCGAGCACGCGGCCATGGTCGGCCTGCTGCTCGGCGGCGCGTCCCTGCGCACCCCGGTGATCCTGGACGGCGTCAGCGCCGGCGCCGCCGCCCTGGTGGCCCGCGCGATCGCCCCCGAGGTCCTGGCGGCCTGCATCGCCGGTCACCGCAGCGCCGAGCCCGGCCACGTCGCCGCGCTCAACAAGCTGGGCCTGCGACCGCTGGTCGACCTCGACCTCCGCCTCGGCGAGGGCACCGGCGCGCTGCTCGCGCTCCCGATGGTGCAGAGCACCGCGCGGGCCATGCACGAGGTGGCGACGTTCGACTCGGCGGGCGTCACCGAGAAGTAGAGGTCAGCCGGCAGGCCGGGCGGGGCGACTCAGGGTGCCGAACCGGCGGACCGGTGGTGGTGCCCACCCGTTCCGCCGGGGCGGAACGGGTGGGCACCACGACCCACAAGCCGCACCCGGCCACGAGGTCCAACCACCGGACCACCTGCGCCCCACGAGCCACCCCGCCGTAAAATCCGCACGTCAGCGCCACCGCCGCAAGAGGAGCCGTCCCCTCATGGCCGAACACCCCGCCTACCCCGTAGGCCTCCGCCTCGCCGGCCGTCGCGTGGTCGTCCTCGGCGGCGGCCAGGTCGCCCAGCGCCGCCTGCCCGCCCTGATCGCGGCCGGTGCCGACATCCGCCTCGTCTCCCCGGAGGCGACCCCGTCCGTCGAGGCCATGGCGGACACCGGGGAGATCACCTGGGAGCGGCGCCCCTACGCGGAAGGGGACCTCGCGGACGCCTGGTACGCCCTGATCGCCACCAGCGACACCGGGGCCAACAACGCGGCCTCCGCCGAGGCCGAGCGGCACCGCGTCTGGTGCGTCCGCTCCGACGACGCGGACCTGGCCACGGCCTGGACCCCGGCGACCGGACACAGCGAGGGCGTCACCGTCGCCGTACTCACCACCGACGCCCGCCACCGCGACCCCCGGCACACCGCCGCCATCCGCGACGCGGTGGTGGAGGGCCTGCGCGACGGCACCCTCGTCGCCCCGCACCGGCGCACCCGCACGCCCGGCGTCGCGCTGGTCGGCGGCGGTCCCGGCGACCCGGACCTGATCACCGTCCGGGGCCGCCGCCTGCTCGCCGAGGCCGACGTCGTCATCGCCGACCGGCTCGGCCCCCGCGACCTCCTCGCCGAACTGCCGCCGCACGTCGAGGTCATCGACGCCGCCAAGATCCCGTACGGCCGCTACATGGCCCAGGAGGCCATCAACAACGCGCTGATCGAACACGCCAAGCAGGGCAAGACGGTCGTACGGCTCAAGGGCGGCGACCCGTTCGTCTTCGGGCGGGGCATGGAGGAGGCGCAGGCGCTGGCCGAGGCGGGCATCGCCTGCACCGTCGTGCCCGGCATCTCCAGCACCATCTCGGTCCCCGGCGCGGCCGGCATCCCGGTCACCCACCGGGGCGTCGCCCACGAGTTCACCGTGGTCAGCGGGCACGTCGCCCCCGACGACGCGCGCTCCCTGGTCGACTGGCCGTCCCTCGCCAAGCTGACCGGCACGCTCGTGATCCTCATGGGCGTCGACAAGATCGGCAGGATCGCCGAGACCCTCGTCGCGCACGGCAAGTCCCCCGACACCCCGGTCGCCCTCGTCCAGGAGGGCACCACGGCCGCCCAGCGCCGGGTGGACGCGACCCTCGCCACCGTCGCCGAGACGGTCCTCGCCGAGGAGGTCAGGCCGCCCGCCGTCATCGTCGTCGGCGCCGTCGTCGCCGTGGGCCCGCACGGGACGGTCTGACATGGCCGGCCTCATCACCATCGACGACCCGGACGACCCGCGCCTGCACGACTACACGGGCCTGACCGACGTCGAACTGCGCCGGCGCCGCGAACCCGCCGAGGGCCTCTTCATCGCCGAGGGCGAGAAGGTCATCAGGCGGGCCGGCGAGGCCGGCTACGCGATGCGCTCGATGCTGCTGTCCGCCAAGTGGGTCGACACCATGCGCGACATCATCGACGAGGCTCCGGCCCCGGTGTACGTCGTCGACCCCGCGCTCGCCGAACGGGTCACCGGCTACCACGTGCACCGCGGCGCGCTCGCCTCGATGCAGCGCAAGCCGCTGCCCACCGCAGCCGGTCTCCTGGCAGCCGCCCGCCGGGTCGTCGTCATGGAGTCCGTCAACGACCACACCAACATCGGGGCCATCTTCCGCTCCGCCGCCGCGCTCGGCATGGACGCGGTCCTGCTCTCCCCGGACTGCGCCGACCCCCTGTACCGGCGCAGCGTCAAGGTCTCGATGGGCGCGGTCTTCTCCGTGCCGTACGCCCGCCTCGACGTCTGGCCGGCCGGGCTGGCGGAGGTCCGCGAGGCGGGCTTCACGCTCCTCGCCCTCACCCCCGACGAGCGGGCCGAGCCCCTCGACGCGGTCGCCCCGCACCGCATGGACCGGGTGGCCCTGATGCTGGGCGCCGAGGGCAGCGGCCTGACCCGGCGGGCCCTGGCGGCGTCCGACACGTGGGTGCGCATCCCGATGTCCCACGGCGTCGACTCCCTGAACGTGGGCGCGGCGGCCGCGGTCGCCTTCTACGCGGTGACGGCGGGACGCCCCCCGGCGTGACCGCCTGCGGCGCTCAGCGCCGGGACACCCGCTGCCCCGGAAGGCCGCCGGTCGGGTCCACCGGCTCCTGCTGTACCGCCCGGTCCCGCTGCGCCGCCGCCCGCACGCCGCCCCGGTCGTCGCCGAGCCCGCGCGAAGGACCCTGGCAGCCCTGCGCGGCGGCGATGCCCAACGCGACGAGTAGCGTCACCACCACGAACACGAACAGACGCTGGCGCAGCAGCCGCGGATTGGCGGGCCGCCGCCAGCCGGTCCCCGTCGTCCTCGGCGCCGTACGGCCGGCTCCACTGCGCGGTGCGGGCCGGCCGCCGTCGGTGCGGGAGGGCTTCCGGCCGGTCGTGTCGCGAGCGGACGGCGTGGGCCTGGACCCGGAGCGCGCCCCCGCACCGCCGCCCCGCGACGGCGTTCCGCCACGCGCGGGGGTTCCGCCACGCGACGGAACGGAACCGGAACCCCGGGACGGAACGGACCCGGAACCCCGCGACGCGGGACCCCGCGATCCCGACGTGCCGCGCGGTGCCGGAGTGCCCGGGGCGCCCGCCCGGCCCTGCGGACGCCGCTGGGCACGCTCCGGATAGGTGTCGGCGAGCCGGCCCGTGGCCACGTCCGCCTCACCACTGCGCGGCGCGGGTGGCCGGACGTCGGCCATGCCCTGGGCCTCCCGGGCGGCGATCTCCTTGAGCCGCAGTGACAGTTGCAGGGTGCTGGGGCGTTCCTCGGGGTCCTTGGCCAGGCAGGCCCGCACCAGCGGGGCGAGCGCGTCCGGGACGCCGTGCAGCATGGCCTCCTCGTGCACCACGCGGTACAGCATCACCTCGGAACTGCCGTGCCCGAAGGGCGAGTCGCCCATCGACGCGTACGCCAGCGTGGCGCCCAGCGAGAACACGTCCGTCGCCGGAGTGACCGCGGCCCCGCGCACCTGCTCCGGCGCGAGAAACCCGGGGGAGCCGACCGCCGTCCCCACGTGCGTGAGGGTGGAGGCACCGGTGGCCCAGGCGATGCCGAAGTCGATGATCCGCGGCCCCTTCGGGGACAGCAGGATGTTGGACGGCTTCAGGTCCCGGTGCACCACCCCGGCCTCGTGCACGGCGACCAGGCCCTCGGACAGCGCGGCGCCCACGGCCGCGACGTCGGCCGCGCCGAGCGGGCCCCCGTCGACGACCTTGTCGTGCAGGGAGGGGCCGGGTACGTACTGCGTGGCGAACCAGGGGCGGTCCGCCTCCAGGTCCGCGGCGACCAGCCGGGCGGTGCAGCCGCCCCGGATGCGCCGGGCCGCCGACACCTCACGCGCGAACCGCGAACGGAACTCCTGGTCCTCCGCCAGGTCCGGCCGGATGACCTTCAGCGCGACCCGCTGCCCCTTCTTGTCGGAGCCCAGGTAGACCACGCCCATCCCACCCGCGCCGAGCCGCCTGTGAAGCCTGAACGAGCCGACGACGCGCGGGTCCTCGCGCCTCAGGCGCATCATCGCCATGTTCATCCCCGCTGCCCGGTCCCTGTGACGTGCCACAGCTTACGTTTCCACGGCCGCCCGCGCGCAGAGGCCGCGCCCTCTCGGGACAACGGATTGTCAGTGCCCGGCGCGAGAGTTGAGGAACGGTCAGCGAACGGGTCGACGGACCGGCCGTGCGCCGCCCGTGATCCCAACCGGCCGTCGGCGCCGGGAGATTGGACCGGAAGGGAGCGACCGGGAGGGGAGGGCCGCGCAGGGCGGGGAGACGCCGCGCGACAGGGCTCCGGCGGGCGGCCGAGGGGGCCCCGGACCGGGGACGGAGGCAGGTGGGGAGACCGCCGGAGTGAGCGAAGTCACCGGACAGCCCGGAGATAACCGGACACGGTGGGCACCCCGTCCGGGAAGACCCCGAGACCCGGGAGCCGGTCTCCACCCAGGGGAGTACACGGCAGGTCGGGGCTCATCCTCCGGGAGGCCCGGCAATCGGTACGAGGGCATGACGTCGGACGATCGCCCGACGCATAGATTTGAGGTCAAGCGGCGGGTGCAGCACTCGTCCCCCGAGGTCAGACACCCGCCGCTGCAACGAGACAACGAATCGGTCAGGAGAGGGACCATGGCCCAGACGGTGCCGCGGACGCTGGTCCGCACACGGGAAAGCCGCCGTCAGGGCCGTCGCCACCCCGCGGTGGCGACGCTCATGGCCCTCCCCCTGGCGGTCCTGCTCCTCCTCGTCTTCGACGGGTGGGAGACAGTGGCCACACAGGCGTCGTCCGTGGGTGTGGTGCTGGGGCGCTGAGCGGCGACCCCAGGCCCGGAAGAGCGGTCCGGGCGGGGACATCCATCCATGAAACCCCGTGGGGACGGGGGTGCGGCGGACGGCAAAATGCCGGCGCAGCTGGGGAGCTGCGCCGGCATTGCTTTTCCCTCCGGACCATCCGACGGCCACAACGAGCACGTACGGGACGGAACGGACGTCGACGGGTGCGACGTCGGATCGAGCCGCCAGGACGGCGGATCGATCCGAAGCCTGAGCCGGGCGACGTGAGACCGGTGCCGGGCCGCAACGGCTCCCGCGCAGGCCCGGGTGGCGGCGGTTCGCGAAGGGCGACGGTGCCGGACCGAGGCGGCGCCGGTACAGGCCCGAGGCGCCGCGGGGTGCCGCGGGTGCGGGCCCAGGGAAGGAACGGCGCCGACGTCCCGTAACAGGAACGGCACCCGTCCCGGCGCGCCACAACCCTGCGTACCCTCACCCACGTGACCACGGACGCCCACCCTCTCCTCCCCGCCCTCGAGGCCCGCGTCAGGGAAACGGCCCACGCCCGCACCCCGGCCTGTCCCTGCGGGGCGGCCACCCTCGCCGACCGCCCCGACGCCACCGTCGTCCGGCACGCCGGCACCGTCGCCAAGGCCCACGCCGCGGGCGCCGACCCCGCGGAGCTGGCCCTCCGCGTCACCGCGGCGGCCCGCCTCCCCGGCGTACTCCTGCCCCCGCTCGCCCCGGCCCCCGTCGTCCTGCACGGGCGGCCGGTCACGTACTGGCCGTACGGCGCGCCCGTGGACCCGGAGGATCCGGACGCGGCACCGTGGGAGGCCGCGGCCACCCTCCTCGCCCGCCTCCACCGCACCGCGGCGCCCACCCCCGTGCCTCCCATGCGCGGCCCCGCGAAGGCGGCCCTCGCCGTGGCCCGCCTCCGGGAGGCCGCGCCCCAGCACCCCGCCACCGCGCCCGTACTGGCGGCCTGGTCCGCGCTCCCCGCCTGGGCACGCGGCGCGGCCGCCATACCGGACACCACCACCCTCTGCCACGGCGACCTCCACCTCGGCCAGCTCGTACGCCACCCCGCCCCCGACGGCCCGTGGCTGCTGATCGACGTCGACGACCTCGGCACCGGCGTCCCGGCCTGGGACCTGGCCCGCCCGGCGGCCTGGTACGCCTGCGGGCTACTTCCGCCCGAGGAGTGGCACCGCTTCCTCACCGCCTACCGCGCCTCCGGCGGCCCCGCCGTACCCGCCGCCGGCGACCCCTGGCCCGTCCTGGACGTCCCGGCCCGCGCGCTCACCGCGCAGACCGCGGCCCGGGCCGTCACCAAGGCGGTTCTGGCGGACCGGCCGCTGGACGAGGTCGAGGGCTGCCTCGTCGACGCCTGCGCGCGGATGGCGTCCGTCAGGCCCGGCGCCCCACGGGGTTGAGCCGAAGTTCCGCGCAGTAGGGTGCAACCGACCCGCGGCGGGACAGAGTCTGTCCTGGCGAAACGTGAAGCAGGACCGACCGGCGAGGAGTTGAGCCGAGCATGCAGTGCCCCAAGTGCCACGCACCGATGCACACCTACAACCGCAACGGCGTTCAGATCGAGCAGTGCAGCGGCTGCCGCGGCATCTTCCTCGACTACGGCGAGCTGGAGTCGCTGACCCGCCTGGAGGCCCAGTGGTCCCAGCCCGCTCCGCCGGCCCCGCCCGCCGCGCCGCAGGCGTACCCGGCGGCCCAGGCTCCGGCGTGGGGCGCGCCGCACGGCGGCGGTCACGGCCACTACGGCCACCACCGTCAGAAGAGCTTCGGCCGCATGCTCTTCTCCAGCTGACGGAGCACGACGAAGCCCCCGGCCGTGCGAGACGGCCGGGGGCTTCGGTGGATGTGGACGATACTGGGATTGAACCAGTGACCTCTTCCGTGTCAGGGAAGCGCTCTCCCGCTGAGCTAATCGTCCTGGGAGTGCTGCGGTGAAGCAGAGTACTGCGTGCGCGATACTGGGATTGAACCAGTGACCTCTTCCGTGTCAGGGAAGCGCTCTCCCGCTGAGCTAATCGCGCGGGGATCCTTGCGGACCGATGATCCTTGCGGATCAGTGGACGATACTGGGATTGAACCAGTGACCTCTTCCGTGTCAGGGAAGCGCTCTCCCGCTGAGCTAATCGTCCTTGGAGGTGGAGACGGGATTTGAACCCGTGTAGACGGCTTTGCAGGCCGTTGCCTCGCCTCTCGGCCACTCCACCAGGAGTGCAGGAGACCCGGGAGGCCCCCTGTTCCTGCGAGCGGACGACGAGGTTCGAACTCGCGACCTCAACCTTGGCAAGGTTGCGCTCTACCAACTGAGCTACGTCCGCCTGTCGGTTCGGTCCGCTTGCGCGGCCCGGCGACGTGATGAACTCTAGCGGATTCCGGGGCCAGCACAAAAACGCGTTTGTGCAGCGTGCTGCGGTGCGCCCGCTCGCGGACCTGGTCAGGGCACCCGGGAGGACACGTTCGGGTCACCTCGGGGCCACCCGCCTAGACTCGGAAGCGTGCTCGACCACCCTCCCCTCGCCCGCTTCGGTGACCGCATCGCCACCGGTCTCCGCGACGTCACGAGTGACCCCGCCGCCCTCGGCTCCGAGGGGTTCTGGGCCGTCTGCGCGGACTTCGAAGGCCGTCTGACCTGCGCTCGCTTCGCCGACGTACGGACCGAGCCGGTGCCCGCGCCCACCCCGGGCGCGTGGCGGGGCCCCGCGGTCGGCGACTGGACGTCCTCCCTCGACCACGCCGCGTACACCACGGGCGTACGGCGCATCCGCGAGCACATAGCCGCCGGCGAGGTCTACCAGGCCAACCTCTGCCGGGTGCTGACGGCGCCGATCGGCCCCGGCGCCGACGTGGACTCGCTCACCGCCCTGCTGGCCCGCGGCAACCCGGCGCCGTACGCCGGAACGATCCGCCTGCCCGGACACGGCGTCGAGATCGCCACCGCGTCGCCCGAGCTGTTCCTGCGCCGGGACGGCCGGACCGTCGAGTCCGGACCGATCAAGGGCACCGGGCGGACCGAGGCCGACCTGCTGGAGAAGGACTACGCCGAGAACGTCATGATCGTGGACCTGGTCCGCAACGACCTGGGACGGGTCTGCGCCACGGGCACGGTCTCGGTGCCCGACCTGTGCGTCGTGGAGAAGCACCCCGGCCTCGTCCACCTGGTGTCCACGGTGCGCGGCGAGCTGCGCGCCGGCGCCGGCTGGCCCGAGCTCCTCGACGCCGCCTTCCCGCCCGGTTCCGTCACCGGCGCGCCCAAGTCGAGCGCCCTGCGGATCATCGACGCGCTGGAGACCGCGCCCCGGGGACCGTACTGCGGGGGCATCGGCTGGGTCGACGCCGACCGGGGCACCGGCGAGCTGGCCGTCGGCATCCGCACCTTCTGGATCGACCGGTCCGGCGGCCGGGCCGCGGGGCGGCTGTGCTTCGGTACCGGCGCCGGCATCACCTGGGGATCCGACCCGGAGGGCGAATGGCGGGAGACCGAACTGAAGGCGTCCCGCCTCCTCGCGGTAGCGTCGGGGGTGTACGAGGCGAACGTGAGTGGAGAGGCACCGGCGACGTGAAGATCTGGCTCGACGGCGGGTTGCAGGACACCGAGACCGCCCGCGTCTCCGTGTTCGACCACGGGCTGACCGTGGGGGACGGCATCTTCGAGACGGTGAAGGCGGTGGACGGCAGGCCGTTCGCGCTGACCCGGCACCTGGACCGGCTGACCCGCTCGGCCCGCGGCCTCGGCCTGCCCGACCCGGACCTCGACGAGGTGCGCCGCGCCTGCGCCGCCGTCGTCGAGGCCAACCCGATGGCCCTCGGCCGGCTGCGCATCACCTACACCGGCGGCCACGGCCCCCTCGGCTCGGACCGCGGCGCGCACGGCACGACCCTCGTCGTCGCCCTCGGCGAGACCGGCCGCCGACCCGACTCCACCGCCGTGATCACCGTGCCCTGGACCCGCAACGAACGCGGCGCGCTCACCGGCCTCAAGACCACCTCGTACGCCGAGAACGTCGTCGCCCTCGCCCGCGCCCGCGAACGGGGCGCCACCGAGGCGCTGTTCGGCAACACGGTGGGACAGCTCTGCGAGGGCACCGGGTCGAACGTCTTCGTCGTCCTCGACGGCGAGATCCACACCCCGCCGGTCGCCTCCGGCTGTCTCGCCGGGATCACCCGCGCCCTGGCGGTCGAGTGGACCGGGGCCCGCGAGACCGACCTCCCGCTGGACGTCCTGGACCGCGCCGACGAGGTGTTCCTGACCTCCACGCTGCGGGACGTACAGGCCGTGCACCGCGTCGACGACCGCGAACTGCCGGGCGCTCCGGGGCCGGTGACGGCCAAGGCCATGCGCGTCTTCGAGGAGCGGTCCGGGGACGACCTGGATCCGTGACCGGATCCGTGACCGGACCCGTGACCCGGATCCGAGACCCGGACCCGTGACGCGGATCCGAGACCCGGATCCGCGGGGCCGCCGATATTCGGCTGCCGCAGCCGTCCCCGGTGGGTAGAACTGCCGTGATGACAACGACCCTGCGGCCGACCGAGCCGCTCCAGCGCGCCGCCGACGGGACCCGTTCACGCCACTACCAGGTGTGTGTGAACAGCCGTCCCGTCGGCGTGCTGCACCTCGGCACGTCACGCGACCTCGGCGACGGGGTGGCCGTGATCCACAAGCTGCGCGTCGACGGGCCGGACCGCCGGCGCGGCCGGGGCACGGTGGCCGCCCTCGCCGCGGAGGAGGTGGCACGCGGCTGGGGCTGCCGGCTCATGGAGGCGAGCGTCGCCGGTGACGCCGTGGCGGGCACGCGGCTCGCGGAGGCACTCGGCTACGTCCTGCGGAACCGCACCATGACCAAGCCGCTCGGCGGCACTCCGCCCGGCCTGCCCGAGGGCAGCCGGGTCCGGCCCATGACGCCGGAGGACTTCGCCGCCTGGCACGCCTACGAAGCGGAGCAGTACGCCCGGACCTGGATGGAGCGGGGCGTACCCGAGGCCGACGCGCGTGCGAAGGCCCGCCGCGACCACGAACTGTTGCTGCCCGGGGGGCAGGACACCGAGAACATGCTGTTCAGCGTGTTGGAGCACGAGGGCGAACGGGTCGGGACCCTGTGGCTGGCGCTGCGGGAGGACCGGGCCTTCGTCTTCGACGTCGAGGCTGAAGCGGCCCACCGGGGCCGGGGACACGGCCGCACCCTGATGCTGCTGGCCGAGGCCCAGGCGGTCGCCGCCGGCCGCCCCCTGATCGGCCTCAACGTCTTCGCGGGGAACACCGCGGCCGAGCGGCTCTACGAGTCGCTCGGCTACACGGCCACCCGGTACAGCTACGGCAAGCCGCTGCTGTGAGGGCGGGCGGCCGGAGCCGGCCGCCCGCTCCCGTGCTCAGCCCCGCTGCTCGGCGAGCAGCCGGTCGGCGATCTCCTCGACGCGCTCGCGCAGCCCTTCCTGGCTCTTGCCGCCGTCGAGGCGCTCGCCGCCGATCACGTACGTGGGGGTGCCGGTCACGCCGATCGCCTTGCCCTCGGCCTGATCGGCGTCGACGATCAGGATGTGCCGGCCGTCGACGAGCGCCGTGTCGAACTCCTCCGCGTCCAGTCCCAGGTCCCGGGCCACCTCGACCAGGAGGGGTTCGCCCTTGCGGTCCAGCTCCGCGACCCGGTCCAGCACGGCTTCGGCGTACGGCCAGCCCATGCCCTGGGCGACGGCCTCCTCGGCGGCCTGCGCGGCGGCGAAGGCGTGCTTGTGCTTCTCCAGCGGGAAGTGCCGCAGCCGCACCTCCAGACGGTCGCCGTAGCGGGCGCGCAGGGCACGGAGGTCGTCCAGGGCGGTGTGGCAGTCCGGGCACTGCAACTCGCACCAGACGTCGAGAACGGGCGCGGCGGGACGGGCGGGGGAGGAGTCGCTCATGCCCCCATCCTCCCAGCCCGCGGTGCCCCGCCCGACCGGCGCCGTACACCACCCACCGGCACCTCCGGAGGAGCCGACCCCTAGATCACCCTGATCTCCGGCCCCCGGCATGGCCTCACGGTGGGCGGACGGTGCAGGATGGAAGGGACGAAGTACTCATGCCCGACCGAGCCCAGCCTGGAGGACCGGATGATTGCCGAGACCGTCTGCTCCGCGGTGTCCGCGGCGGGCCTGGGCATCGCGGCGGTCACCGCGTACCGCAGGCGTTTCCTCACCGCCGCCCGCATCGCGGCCTACTCGCTGGTGCCGATCGGCCTGGTGATGACCGGAGTCGTCGAGTGGCTGGCCGACACGGCCTTCAGCCCGGTGGCCTGGGCCGGCTTCGGAGTGCTGGGCGTGGCCTGGGTGCTCTTCATGACCACCCGTGCCGTGGAGCGCCGCCGAGGCGGCGCCCGCAAGGAGCGCAAGGAGGCCCGGGCCGCCGCACGGCGCGACGCGGTCGCTCCGGAAGCGTCCGCGCCGTCCCTCGGACCGGGCGCCCGCCCGGCCGCCGAGCCCGCGCCCCGCCCGGCGAAGGCGTCCCGGGGCGGGGACGACGACTTCAGCGACATCGAGGCCATCCTCAAGAAGCACGGGATATGACACCGGGCGGCCGGATCACGGAGGCCGGCGCCGGGGGCTGAGGCGGCACAGCGGTCCGAGGCCGACAGCGTGCGCTCCGGAATGATCACGATCCGACCGGACATCGCGACATTCAACGAACTCCCGGTCTCAACGAGCGTGTTGATCGCGAAGACATCACCTGCTGCGTCATCATCGCGGCGAGATGCCGGACACCACTCAGCTGGACTCCCAGCTGGACACGAGACAGAGCGAAACCGCGCGGACGAAGGACGAACCACGCGGCTGCCTCTTCGCCCTTTCCCAGCCACCGCTCATGATCTTCCTTGCGGTGATCGGGTGTCTGCTGCTCATGGCTTCGTTGCACGATCTGCTGTTGCTGTGAGCCGTACTCGCGCTCCCCGGCGTCACCCGCCGGGGGCCGCGTCGCTCCCCCCGCGACATCCGCCGCCACTCGGGGCCCAGAAGGACGGCGTCAGCCCGCCGCCTCCTTGCGCCGGGCCCGGTAGGCGGCCACGTGCAAGCGATTTCCACAGGTGCGGCTGTCGCAGTACCGCCGCGACCGGTTCCGGGACAGGTCGACGAAGGCGCGCCGGCAGTCGGGCGCCTCGCAGCGCCGCAGCCGCTCCTGCTCCCCGGCGACCACGAAGAACGCCAGCGCCATCCCGCAGTCGGCGGTCAGGTGGTCCGCGACCGAGGCGCCGGGCGCGAAGTAGTGGATGTGCCAGTCGTAGCCGTCGTGGTCGGTGAGCCGGGGCGTGGTGCCGGCGGCCGCGACCAGGTCGTTGATCAGTCCCGCCGCGGTGCGTGCGTCGGGGGCGGCGAAGACCGCCGCGAACCGGCCGCGGATCCTGCGCACCGCCGAGAGGTCGAGTTCCGAGAGCACCCCTACGTCGCTGATTTCGTGTGTTCCCACGAATTCCTGGAGGGCTGCGATGTCCGGCAGCCCGTCCGGAGCCGATTCGTCCTCCGGCACGGTGTTCACCAGATCCACCACGGTGTCGAGCGCGCACCGGGTGTCGTGGGTGATCAGCACGTTTTGCTCCCTGGCCTGGGGGTCGGGCGGGCGCCCGCCGATGCTGGCCGATGGTAGTGGCTCGCGTGGCGGGCGGAGCGGCCGCGATCCGGTCCCGGTTGTGCCCTGTCCCGTCAACGGGGGCCGGCCCGCCTTCGTTCCCGGCGCCGCGCACACGGCGGCGCCGCCCCCGCGGAGATCCGCGGCGACGACGCCGGTGTGTGCCGTATGCGGTTGTCCGGGCCCGTGCCGTCACCCCGAGTCGACGGCGACGGGCGGCTTCACGCGGGGCCCCGCCCTAGCTTTCCGCCAGGATGTGCGAGAGCTCCTGATCGAGATCGAAGTGCCGGTGTTCCGTGCCGGGGGGCACGGCGGCGTCTGTGCGCTTCAGGAAGGACTCCAGAGCCCGCGCGGGGGCCTCGAGCAGTGCTTCGCCCTCCGGGGAGCTGAGAGCGATGCACACGACGCCCTGGCCGTGACTGCGCGACGGCCAGACACGGACGTCGCCGGTCCCGGTGGGACGGTGGAGGCCTTCGGCGAGGAGGTCGCGGGCGAACACCCACTCGACGGTCTCCTCGGCTCCGGTGTGGAAGGTGGCGTGCACGGCGTAGGGGTCGGCCGTGTCGTACCGCAGGCCTGCGGGGACAGGCAGGGAGGACTCGCTCGACACAACGAGGCGCAGGTGCAGCTCGCAGCTGACCGTGGTGTTCATAAGCGCCAGGGCCTTTCGCTCAGTGTGCGCTCGGGGATTCGCACGTCGGCGAAATCGACATGCCACCTACGGTGCCGTTGTAAACCCCTCTGAGTGTTTTGCGTGTGTTTACGTAACTCTTCCGGCCGAGAGATCGTTCGGGTCGTGCGCCCATTCCGGTGACAGGTTTCGCTCCGGTAGTGTTTGGCCGTATGAACACGGGGAGTGACAAGCGCGGCGAGACAGCCGTGGCGGAAGACCGTACGGGGACGGACGAGGCCACGGCTGCGCGGGCGCTGGGTTCGCGGGCGCCGGATTTCGTCAAGGCGCGCCGTGTGCTGCACTTGAGCTGGCAGGTCGGCGTCTTCATCGTCGGCCTGGCGGTCGTGGCGGCCGGTGTCGCCATGCTGGTGCTGCCCGGACCGGGCTGGGTCGTGATCTTCGGCGGCATGGCGATCTGGGCGACCGAGTTCGTCTGGGCCCAGCTGGTGCTGCGCTGGACCAAGCGCAAGGTCACCGAGGCGGCGCAGCGTGCCCTCGATCCGAAGGTGCGGCGCCGCAACATCATCCTGACCTCGATCGGTGTGGTGATCATCGCCGCGCTGGCCGGGATCTACCTCTGGAAGTTCGGCCTCGAGATGCCCTGGAACATCAAGGACCAGTGATCGTCCGCAGGGGTGCGCCGTCGGCGGCCACCGTTGGTCACGGGCGCCTCTGACATGGGGTAATGTTCTTCCTGCGTCCGGGCGATTAGCTCAGTGGGAGAGCGCTTCGTTCACACCGAAGAGGTCACTGGTTCGAACCCAGTATCGCCCACCGGATCATCAGGCGGCCCGGCTCACGATCGTGAGCCGGGCCGCCTTCGTGTGTGCCGCGTCCAGGTGCCCGGGCATTCCGCTTCCGCCCGCCTTCACCCAACCGTGACCTTCGGCGTCGCGGTCCTCCGCGGCCCCGCGGCTGTTCGGCCGGTCGGTCGCGCCGCGCCGACCTGTGGGTTCTCCGGGGCGCCGGACGGCATTTCCGGAGAGGTGCGCCGGGCCGCCGGCGACCCCCGTCCATCAATTCCTGTCCGAATCATTGACGCACCCCCGGGCCCTCCGTACCTTGTGCCAGCAAGCGCTTACTTGAAACGATTCATGAGGCGGAAGCGACGTCGCGGGGAGGCTCGTATGCATCAGGGCGGGAATGCGGAGCGGCAGGCCGGAAGGCGCACGATCCTCAAGGCGGCGGGGGCCTCGCTGGCCGTCGCCGGACTCGGGGCCACGGCCACCGCGTGCGGCGGCGGCTCCGGGGACGGAACGGTGACGATCCGTTACTCCTGGTGGGGGGCCGAGGACCGGGCCGAGCGCATCAACAAGACCATCGCGCTCTTCGAGAAGAAGTATCCGAAGATCAAGGTCAAGACCGACTTCCAGCCGTACACCGACTTCTGGAAGAAGTTCAACACCCAGGCCTCCGGAGGCAATCCACCGGACGTCTTCCAGAATGCCATTGGATTTCTCCGCAAATACGACGCCAAGAATGTTCTGCTCGATCTGAGCGGGCAGGTCGAGGCGGGAAACCTCTCCATGGAGGGATTCCGTGCGGGCCTGGAGAAGTTCGGCGAGATCGACGGCAAACTCCTGGGCGTGCCCGTCGGTTCCAACTCGATGGCCCTGGTCATCGACAAGCCCGTCTACACCCGGGCCAGTGTCAAGCCCGAACAGGGCTGGACGTGGGACGACTTCGACGAGGCGATGACGAAGGTCCGCGACAAGACCGGCCGCGCCGGGGACAGCGGCATGTACGGCGTCATGTACCTCTACGACCTGTACCTCCGCCAGAACGGCAAGGCCTTCTTCACCGAGGACGGACTCGGCTTCACCGAGGCCGATCTGACCACCTGGTGGACCAAGGCGGAGAAGGGCGTGCAGTCCGGCCTGTTCGCCGACGCCAAGAAGGTCGCCCAGATCAAGCCCAAGTCGGCCCTCTCCGCGGAACTCGCCGGCAGCGAGTTCACCTGGGACAACTTCACCGTCCGCTACACCTCCGAGGGCAAGAGCGAGTACGGACTCGCGCCCATCCCGACCACGGACGGCAAGCGGACCGGCCAGTACCTCGGCTCGCTGATGCTCAGCGGCTACAAGCGCACCGAGCACCCCAAGGAAGTCGCCCAGTTCATCGACTTCATGGTGCACGACCCCGAGGTCGCCAAGATCATGGGCTACGACCGCGGTGTCCCCACCACCCAGGCGCAGTACGACGCCTACCGGCCGACCGACCCGGTCAACAAGGCCATCGCCGCCTACGAGGAGTCGCTCGTCGAGGCCGGTGTCCTGGAGCAGATCACCCCGCACCCGAACGGCGCCGACATCTGCGAGGCCGCGTTCCTGCGCATCGCCGAGGAGATGGCGCTCGGCTCGCGGTCCGTCGAAGAGGCCGTCGAGCAGTTCTTCACCGAGTCGAAGACGGCTCTCGCCGGCTGATGGGGAGCGCCGTGACACACGCCCCCGCGCTGGAGGGCCGGGCGGACCCCGAGCCGCGGCACGGCCCGGTGAAGTCCCCGCGCCCCGACGGGCTGAAGCGGCGCGGCCGCCGGGAGAACCTGGCCGGATACCTCTTCATGTCCCCCTGGATCGCCGGGTTCCTGCTGCTGACCGCGGGCCCGATGGCCGCCTCGCTCTACTTCGCGTTCACCGACTACAACCTGTTCGACGCCCCCAGGTGGATCGGCCTGGACAACTTCTCCGAGATGTTCGGCGACCCGCGCTGGCGCCACTCGGTCCGGATCACGCTCTGGTACGTCGTCGTCGGTACGCCGGTCAAGCTGCTCGCGGCGCTCGGCGTCGCGCTGCTGCTGGCCCAGAAGCGGCGCGGGCAGGCCTTCTACCGGGCCGCCTTCTACGCGCCGTCCCTGATCGGCGCGAGCGTGTCCGTCGCCATCGTGTGGAAGGCGATCTTCTCGGACGACGCGGTCGTCGACCGCACCCAGCAGCTCTTCGGCATCGACGCCGGCGGCTGGACCGGCGACCCGGAGCTGATCATCTACAGCCTGGTGGCGCTGACCGTCTGGCAGTTCGGCGCCCCGATGGTCATCTTCCTGGCCGGTCTCAAACAGGTGCCGCGCGAGCTGTACGAGGCGGCCGACGTGGACGGCGCGGGGAAGCTGCGGCAGTTCTGGAACATCACCCTGCCGATGATCTCCCCGGTCCTCTTCTTCAACGTCCTGCTGGAGACCATCCACTCCTTCCAGATCTTCAGCTCGGCCTACATCGTCGGCGGCGGCGCCGGAGGCAACGCCTGCGGTCCCGCGGACGGCACGATGGTCTACACCTGCTACCTGTACGTCCAGGGCTTCGAGAACAGCCGCATGGGCCTGGCCTCCGCCATGGCGTGGATGCTGCTGGTCGCGGTCGCCCTGGTCACCGCGGTGCTGTTCTGGTCCCAGAAGCGTTGGGTGCACTACGAGGAGGGCGGCCGATGAGCGCGCAGGCCACCGACGTCACACCGGCCACCGGCGCCCCACCGCCCCGGTCCACCAGGGCGGCCGCGCTCCGGCGCAGGATGCCCGGGTCGCTCGCCTGGCACCTCGGGTCGCTGGCGATCCTCGCCGTCATCCTCTACCCGGTGCTCTGGGTGATCGGCGGCTCCTTCAAGGAGAGCGGCGACATCGTCGGCAGCCTCGACCTCTTCCCGGGCGACCCGATCACGGACAACTACACGAGCCTCGCCGACGGCATCGCGGACATCTCGATCTCCACGTTCTTCGTCAACTCGCTCTTCCTCGCCGTCGGCTCGGTGATCGGGATCGTGGTGTCCTGCTCGCTGACGGCCTACGCCTTCGCGAAGATCAGGTTCGCCGGCCGCAACCTGCTGTTCACGCTGATGATCGGCACCCTGCTGCTGCCGTACCACGTGCTGCTGATCCCGCAGTACGTGCTCTTCCGCAACCTGGACATGATCAACACGTACACCCCCCTCCTGCTGGGGAAGTACCTGGCCACCGAGGCGTTCTTCGTCTTCCTGATGGTGCAGTTCATGCGCAACCTGCCCAGGGAACTGGACGAGGCCGCCCGCCTCGACGGCTGCGGGCACCTGCGGATCTACTGGTCGATCGTGCTGCCGCTGTGCCGGCCGGCGCTGATCACCAGCGCGATCTTCACCTTCATCAACTCCTGGAACGACTTCATGGGCCCGCTGATCTACCTCAACGAGCCCGGCAAGTACACGATCTCCCTCGGTCTGAAGATGTTCGTGGACCAGGAGGGCCTGGCGAACTACGGCGGCATGATCGCCATGTCGCTGGTCGCCCTGCTGCCGGTCCTCGCCTTCTTCCTGGCCTTCCAGCGCTATCTGATCGACGGCATGGCGACGTCCGGCCTGAAGGGCTGAGGTGGGGTTCCGATGACCGAAGCGCGTGCCGAGGCCCGTACGGAGCCGGGGGAGTCCCGGTTCGCCCAGGGCTTCGCGCTGTTCGCCGAGTGCCTGCTCACCGGCGTGTGGATCGCGGTGGCGGCGCTGGGGCTGGTCACCTACCCCGCCGCCTTCGCGGCCGGCGCGCGGCACCTCGGGCGCCGGCTGGCCCACGAGAGCGGTGGCTGGCGGGAGTTCGCCGCCGACTTCCGGGCGGCGGTGCGGCACGGCTGGCTTGTCGGGGTCGCCGGGTGGGCCGCCCTGGCGGTCGTCTGGATCGACGTACGGGCCGTGCGGGACGGCCTGCCCGGCGGCCCGCTGGTCGGCGTCGTCGGCGTCCTCGCCCTCATCGGCGCGGCCGTCGCGGGACTGCGCGCGGCGGCGGACTGGCACCCCGGCGCCTCCTGGCGGTCGCTGCTCGCGCGGGCGGGCCGGCGCACCGTGCTCGACCCCGCCGGTTCCTTCCTCCTCGTCGGCGGGCTGGCCGTCGTGGTCTGCTCCGCCTGGTTCAGCGCACCGCTGGCCGTCACCGTCCTGGGCGCCGTCGCCGCGGCGGCCGTGGCGGTCGAGGAGCGCCACCGGCGCCGCTGATCCCGGGGCGGCCCGTGCCGGAGCGGCCGCCCCTCCGTACCCGAGGTCGGCGCCCCGGCGCCGCACCTCCACCTGTCATGCCCTTGACACCCTTGCACCCTGCACGGAAAGGAAAGGCCATGTCCCCCATCCCCCGCAGGTCCCTCCTCAAGGCGGCCGCCGTCGCCGGCGCCGCCGCGCAGTTCAGCTGGGCGCTCGGCACGAAGAGCGCCCAGGCCGCGCCCGCCGCCGCACCGGTCGCCGACGACAGTCCCGTCCCCCTCACCTGGCTCGAGGACGGCGGCCTCGGCGCCGCCCCCGGCTCCACCGTCGGCGTCCCCTGGCCGAGGGGCACCTTCCGGGAGGACCAGCCGTTCGCCGTCGCGGACGCGGACGGCACGCCCGTCCCCGTGCAGTCCTGGCCGCTCGCGTACTGGCCCGACGGCTCCCTCAAGTGGACCGCCCACGCCGTCGGTTCCGGAAACGGCACGCTCACCCTGGCCGCCGGCACCCCCGCCGCTCCCGCCAAGAAGGTCACCGTCGACCGGCATGGCGGCACCATCGACATATCGACCGGTGTCATCACCGCGAGAATCGGCACATCCGGATCGACCCTGATCAAGTCGGTCACCAGAGGCTCCACCGAGATCGCGAAGAACGGCCGTCTCGTCCTGCTGCGCCAGCCCGAGATCGAGGACGGCGACCAGGGCACCGTGAAGTACGAGCGCTTCGACGGCGCCATCGACGAGGTGGAGGTCGAGCAGGACGGCCCGGTCCGCGCCGTCGTCCGCATCGACGGCAAGCACCGCAAGGGACACCGCGGCTGGCTGCCGTTCTCCATCCGCCTGTACTTCTACGCGGGCGCCGACTCCTTCCGCATGGTGCACACCATCACGTTCGACGGGAAGCAGGAGCCCGGCAAGGCGAGCGGCGACTTCGTCCGCGGCCTCGGTGTCCGCTTCACCGTCCCGATGCGCGACGAGTCATACGACCGGCACATCCGCATCGGCGGCGAGGGCACCGGCCTGCTGCGCGAGGCCGTCAAGGGCATCACCGGCCTGCGCCGCGACCCCGGCGCGGCCGTGCAGGCGGCGCAGTTCGCGGGGGAGCGGCTGCCCGACCCCGCCACCTGGGACCAGCGGGTCACCACCCGCCTGAAGTACATCCCCGAGTGGGGCGACTACACCCTCTCCCAGCTCTCCGCCGACGGCTTCTCCCTGCGCAAGCGCACCAAGAAGGGCCACGGCTGGATCGGCGCGGGTGGTGGCCGGCGCGCCTCCGGCTTCGGCTACGTCGGCGGCGTGAGCGGCGGCCTCTCCTTCGGGCTGCGCGACTTCTGGGAGAAGCACCCCGCCCAGCTCGACATCCGCGACGCCCAGACCGACGAGGCCGAGGTCACCCTCTGGCTCTGGTCGCCCGAGGCCCAGCCCATGGACCTGCGCTTCTACCACGACGGCATGGGTCAGGACACCTTCCCCGAACAGCTCGAGGGCCTCAACATCACCTACGAGGACTACGAACCGGGGTTCGGCACCCCCTACGGCATCGCCCGCACCTCGGAACTGCTCTTCTGGGCCAACGCCGCCACCCCGAGCGCGGAGAAGCTCGCCGGACAGATCGAGGCCGTGCGCGTCCTGCCGCAGCTCGCCGCCCCGCCCAAGCAGCTCATCAAGGCCAAGGTCTTCGGCCCCGGCCTCTACTCCGAGCCCGACCGCTCCACACCCGCCAAGGAGAAGATCGAGGACCACCTCGACTTCCTCTTCACCTACTACAAGGACCAGGTGGAGCAGCGTCGTTGGTACGGCTTCTGGGACTACGGCGACATCATGCACACCTACGACGCCGCCCGGCACACCTGGCGGTACGACATCGGGGGCTACGCCTGGGACAACTCCGAGCTCTCCCCGGACCTCTGGCTCTGGTACGCCTACCTGCGCTCCGGCCGCGCCGACATCTTCCGCTTCGCCGAGGCCATGACCCGGCACACCGGCGAGGTCGACGTCTACCACCTGGGCGAATGGGCCGGCCTCGGCACCCGGCACGGCGTCCAGCACTACGCCGACAGCGCCAAGCAGCAGCGCATCGCCAACACCACCTACCGGCGCTTCTACTACTTCCTCACCGCCGACGAACGCGTCGGCGACCTCATGCGCGCCAACGTCGACTCCGACGAGACCTTCCTCGCCCTCGACCCGCTCCGCAAGATCCGCACCGAGCCCTACACCCCCGACCGCAACGCCCTCTCGATCGGCTTCGGCACCGACTGGAGCGGCCTCGTCTCGGCCTGGCTCACCGAGTGGGAACGCAAGGGCCCGCAGTGGGAGAAGGCCAGGGACCGCGTCCTGTCCACCATGGAGACCATCGCCGCCCAGCCCAACGGCTTCGTCCAGGGCAGCGGCCTGTACGACCTCGACACCGGGAGGTTCGCCGTCGCCGACGCCCCGAAGGTCGAAGTCTCCCACCTGTCCGCCGTCTTCGGCCTGAACGAACTGTGCGCCGAACTCATCGACCTCGTCGACATGCCGAAGTTCGAGGAGGCGTACTACGACTACTGCCGCTACTTCAACGCGAGCAAGACCGAACAGGCCGAGCGCTACGGATCCAACTTCGGCAGCCTCATCCTCTTCCAGGGCCATTCCCGCCTCGACGCGTACGCGGCCGTACGGACCGGCGACGAGAAGCTCGCCACGCGCGCGTGGCAGAAGTTCTACGACTCCGACGGCTACAAGGAGTCGGCGCCCTGGAGGACGGAGAAGCTGACCGGCCCCGCCGCCCTGGTCCCGGGCAGCGAGGCGAGCTGGGTGTCCACCAACGACACCGCCCTCTACGGCCTCGCCGCCATCGAGAACCTCGCACTCCTGGGGGACAGGATGCCGTAGCGGACCCGCGTGGGACGCGGGCGCGGGCACACTGCACGGGTGGACTGGAACCATTACCGCTTCCGCAGCCTGTGGCCGCTGCCCGCGCCCGCCCCGGACGTCTACCGCGCCCTGGAACGGATCGAGGACTACCCCCGCTGGTGGCACCAGGTCCGCGAGGTCACCCGAATCGACGACACCACCGGCGTCATCCGGGTCCGCTCCCTCCTCCCGTACGACCTGAGGACGACCGTGCGGGAGGGGCGGCGGGACCCCGCCGCAGGGGTGCTGGAGGTCGCGATGAGCGGCGACATGGAGGGCTGGGCACGCTGGACGGTCGCCGTGCGCGGCTCCGGCACCGTCGTCCGCTACGACCAGGAGGTCGTCGTCGGCAAGCCGCTGCTGCGCCGCCTCGCCGTGCCCGGGCGACCGCTGTTCCGGGCCAACCACCGCCTCATGATGCGGGCCGGACGGCGGGGCCTCGCCGCCCACCTGGCAGACGGCCGGCAAGCGGTTTGATGTAATCGCGGAGCGCCCTGTATTGTTCAGTCCGTTCCCGGGCGATTAGCTCAGTGGGAGAGCGCTTCGTTCACACCGAAGAGGTCACTGGTTCGAACCCAGTATCGCCCACTCTCACGACAGCGACGTGTGTCCGCAGACTACGCGGACCACGTCGCTTCGTCGTTTCTGCGCGGCTTCGCCGCGCGTAGTGGGGGCTCCGCCACCCACACCCCCGCCCCGGCGTTCACGCGGGCCGGGAACGAAGGTTCACGCCGCCGCCGGCAGGTCCGGTCGCAGGGGCCAGGCCGGGTCCACCGCCTCCTCGCTGCCGTTGAGCGCGAACCACGCCTGCAACCCACGTGCCTGTCCCGCGTGCCACACCGCCTGCAACGTGTGCAGTTCGGCGGGGGAGAGGCGTTCGAGGCGGGCCTGGAAGCGGCGCCCCACCGCCCGTACGACCTCCAGTGCCGCCTGGGCGTCGGCCGCCGCGTCGTGCGCGCCCTCCAGCTCCACGCAGTAGTGCGCGCACAGATCCGTGAGGGTACGACGCCCCTTGCGGTAGCGGTCCAGCTGCTTGTCCAGCACCCGCGGGTCCAGCACGTGCAGCGACGTCCGCTCCAGCCAGCGGCCCAGCGACGAGGCGCGGTGCCGGCGCAACTCCCGGTCCAGCAGGGTCAGGTCGAACGGCGCGTTCATCACCACGAGCGGCCGCCCGGCGCGGGCCTGCTCGGTCAGCGCCTCCGCTATCTCGTACATCACCGGCGCCGGCCACCGGCCGTGACGCTCCACATGCTCCTGGGTCAGCCCGTGCACCGCCGTCGCCGCCTCCGGCACCGGTACGCCCGGGTTCACCAGCCACCGGGTCACCCGCGGCCGCAGTCCCGGCGCGTCCTGGACGACGAGGGCCGCCGACACGATCCGGTCGGTCTCGATGTCCACACCCGTGGTCTCCGTGTCGAAGGCGGCCAGCGGCCCCTCGAACCAGCTCGTCATAGGGCACTCAACTCCTCGTCCGAGCGCGGCAGCTGACGCGCCGTCCCTTGTCCCGGTTCGGTGATACCCGGGCTGTTTGCGACGTACGCCGGAAGGACACAACAGGAGTACGGGTCTTTGCAGTTCACAGACCCGCAGCGGGGATTCACCAGTTCTGGAAGGCTGTTGGTCATGGCCATCGCGCAGCCCGAACGGGGCGGGCTGCTTCCGGAGCGCACGGCGCCCTCACGCGGCTCACTCGCCACCACCGCCTGCATGGAGACCTTGCAGGTCGGCTACCTCCACGCCGTCGCCGCCGCGGCGGGCTGCTCGCTCTCCCAGCCCTTCCCGGACAACGGCATCGACTGGCACGTCAGCCACAGTGCCCCCGGCCACACCGTCGACGACGAGGTCACCATCAAGGTGCAGCTCAAGGCGACGTACCAGCTCCCGCCCCACCCGGCGGGCCGCTTCTTCTCCTTCACCCTGGACAACGACCACCTGGCGAAACTCGCCCGCACCCCGGTGTCGGTGCACAAGATCCTGGTCGTGATGATCGTCCCCCGGTCCCGGGACCAGTGGCTGCGCGCCGGCCACGACCGGCTCGACCTCAGGCACTGCTGCTACTGGACCAACCTCGCCGGACACCCCGTCACCGGACGGCGGCGCACCACCGTGCGGATACCGACCGCGCGGATCTTCGACGACCGGGCGCTGTGCGAGATCATGACGCGGGTCGGGACGGGAGGAAGACCATGACGCACCGCCCGGCCGGCGAACCCCCGTGGTCCGTCGGACCCCTGCGGCCGGTACGGCCGCACCCGGCCGACGCCCTCGACGACACCCTCGGGGACGGCCGCCCGCCCGAGTCCGGCACCGTCGACCCGGCCGTGCTGACCGCTCTGCTCCACCGGCACGGCTGGCGGCGCCGCGGCGGCGCCCCCGGCCGCTACGGGCGCTGGACCCCGCCCGGCCCGGCGGCCGGCGCCACCAGCCTCCTGGTGCCCGCCAGCCGTGCCTTCCCCGACAGCGACGACCTGCTCGCCGAGGCGCTGCTCGCCCTGTCCCGCAGCGGCACGCCCGCCGCCCGCCAGATCCTGCTCTCCCTCGCCGTCCCCAGCGACGAGATCCGCTGGGAACGCGACATCCCGGCAGGGCCCGGAGACAGCGCGTCCTGGACCGCGGAGGAGCGGCTGCGCTCCGCCGCCCGCCGGATGCTGCTCGCCGGAGCACTCGCCACGCGCGCGCGTGCCGGCTACTACGGCGCCCGGCACCGGCGAGCCGCCGGCGCGGCCCTGGAGAACGTCCTGGTGGGCCCCGCCCCCGGCGGCCGCCTGCTCACGGCGTTCCTGCCGGTCGGCACCGGCCGTCCCCTCGCCGTACGCCTCCACCAGGCCCTGTACGCCGCCCGTGAGGCCGTCGACTACCGGCGGGCCACCGGCGGCATGGAGGCCTTCGACGCGGCCGTCGCCGCCGGCGTCAGCCACGAACTGGCCGAGTCGCTCGTCGCCCTGGTCCGGGGCAGCGAGGGCGCCCGGATCGCCGTCGGCTGGGCGCCGGCCGCGGGCGTACCCGAGGGCTGCGGAGCCCTCGCCGAACCCGTCGAGTTCACCCCCGGCGACCTGCCCGCCCTGCGCGAGGCCGCCGCCCGTTACCTGCGCGCGGAGCCCTCCGTGCCGGTGCGCATCACCGGCACCGTCGTCCGCATGCGCCGGCCCGGACCACGCGGCACGGGCACCGTACGGCTGCGGGTGCTGGCCGGGGCCGAGGTGCCGCACGTGCGCGTCGCGCTGGACGAGGAGGGCTACCGGATCGCCGGGCACGCCCACCTCGTCGGGCTGCCGGTACGGGTGCTCGGGCGACTGGAGAGCCGGGGCGGGTTCCGCCGGCTCACCGGCGCCTGCGAGATCACCCCCGTACAGGTCGACGACGCGGAGCGGGACCGGCTGCTGAAGGCCGTCCAGGAACACGTGGAGGTCGCGGCGTTCCTCGAGGAGACCTGCGGCGACGGAGGGGACTGCGGGGACTGATTTCGCGGTGGGCGGCCCGGGGTCGGTACGATCGCCCCCATGCGTGCGCTCCGGTATGGCGCCGCGGCCCCACCTTCAGTCAGGAGAGACCGGTGTCAGACGTCCGTGTGATCATCCAGCGGGATTCCGAGCGGGAAGAACGCGTGGTGACGACGGGCACTACGGCCGCCGAGCTCTTCGCCGGCGAGCGCTCGATCATCGCCGCCCGCGTCTCCGGCGAGCTCAAGGACCTCGCCCACGCGGTACAGGACGGCGAGACCGTCGAAGGCGTCGAGATCTCCTCCGAGGACGGTCTCAACATCCTGCGCCACTCCACCGCGCACGTCATGGCGCAGGCCGTGCAGGAGCTGTTCCCCGAGGCCAAGCTGGGCATCGGCCCGCCGGTCAAGGACGGTTTCTACTACGACTTCGACGTCGAGAAGCCCTTCCACCCCGATGACCTCAAGGCCATCGAGAAGAAGATGCAGGAGATCCAGAAGCGGGGGCAGAAGTTCTCCCGTCGCGTGGTCACCGACGACGAGGCCCGCACCGAGCTCGCCGACGAGCCGTACAAGCTGGAGCTGATCGGTCTCAAGGGCTCCGCCTCGCACGACGACGGCGCGGACGTCGAGGTCGGCGCCGGCGAGCTGACGATCTACGACAACCTCGACGCCAAGACCGGCGACCTGTGCTGGAAGGACCTCTGCCGGGGCCCGCACCTGCCCACCACCCGCAACATCCCGGCGTTCAAGCTCATGCGCAACGCCGCCGCCTACTGGCGCGGCAGCGAGAAGAACCCGATGCTCCAGCGCATCTACGGCACCGCCTGGCCCACCAAGGACGAGCTGAAGGCGCACCTGGAGTTCCTCGCCGAGGCCGAGAAGCGCGACCACCGCAAGCTCGGCAACGAGCTGGACCTGTTCTCCATCCCGGAGCAGATCGGCTCCGGCCTCGCCGTCTTCCACCCCAAGGGCGGCATCATCCGCCGGGTCATGGAGGACTACTCGCGGCGCCGCCACGAGGAGGAGGGCTACGAGTTCGTCTACACCCCGCACGCGACCAAGGGGAAGCTCTTCGAGACCTCGGGCCACCTGGACTGGTACGCGGACGGCATGTACCCGCCCATGCAGCTCGACGAGGGCGTGGACTACTACCTCAAGCCCATGAACTGCCCGATGCACAACCTGATCTTCGACGCGCGCGGCCGTTCCTACCGTGAGCTGCCCCTGCGCCTGTTCGAGTTCGGCACCGTGTACCGGTACGAGAAGTCGGGCGTCGTGCACGGCCTGACCCGGGCCCGCGGCTTCACCCAGGACGACGCGCACATCTACTGCACCCGCGAGCAGATGTCGGAGGAGCTGGACAAGACCCTCACCTTCGTCCTGAACCTGCTGCGCGACTACGGCCTGAACGACTTCTACCTGGAGCTGTCCACCAAGGACCCGGAGAAGTTCGTCGGCTCCGACGAGGCCTGGGAAGAGGCCACCGAGACGCTGCGCCAGGTCGCCGAGAAGCAGAACCTGGAGCTCGTGGCGGACCCCGGCGGCGCCGCCTTCTACGGCCCGAAGATCTCCGTCCAGGCCAAGGACGCCATCGGCCGCACCTGGCAGATGTCGACCATCCAGCTCGACTTCAACCTGCCGGAGCGCTTCGACCTGGAGTACACGGCCGCGGACGGCACCAAGACCCGCCCGGTCATGATCCACCGCGCGCTGTTCGGCTCCATCGAGCGCTTCTTCGCGGTGCTCCTCGAGCACTACGCGGGCGCCTTCCCGGCGTGGCTCGCCCCGGTGCAGGCCGTGGGCATCCCGATCGGCGACGCGCACATCGAGTACCTGGAGAAGTTCGCCGCGGACGCCAAGAGGCAGGGCCTGCGCGTCGAGGTCGACTCGTCCTCCGACCGGATGCAGAAGAAGATCCGCAACGCCCAGAAGCAGAAGGTGCCCTTCATGGTCATCGCGGGCGACGAGGACATGGCGAACGGCGCGGTCTCCTTCCGCTACCGCGACGGCTCCCAGGAGAACGGCATCCCCGTCGACGAGGCCATCGCGAAGATCGCCAAGGTCGTCGAGGAGCGGGCGCAGGTCTGATCGCCGGGTTCGACTGCGTGTGACGGGCCCCCGGGAGATCCCGGGGGCCTTTCCCGGTCGCCCTGGGCGACGCCATATGCTGCACGCATGACGAGTGAGCCGGAGCAGCAGCTGGGAGTGGGGACGCAGGACGCGTTCCAGCGTCTGTGGACGCCCCACCGGATGGCCTACATCCAGGGCGAGAACAAGCCGAGCGGCCCGGGCGCCGACGACGGCTGCCCCTTCTGCTCGATCCCGGCCAAGTCCGACGAGGACGGCCTGATCGTCCGGCGCGGGGAGCACGTGTACGCGGTGCTCAACCTGTACCCGTACAACGGCGGCCACCTGATGACCGTGCCCTACCGCCACGTCGCCGACTACACCGAGCTGAACACCGTGGAGACCGCGGAGCTGGCCGAGCTGACCAAGCAGGCGATGACGGCGCTGCGCACCGCGTCCGGCGCCCACGGCTTCAACATCGGCATGAACCAGGGCACGGTGGCCGGCGCGGGCATCGCCGCCCACCTCCACCAGCACGTCGTGCCCCGCTGGGGCGGCGACACGAACTTCATGCCGGTGGTGGGCCACACGAAGGTGCTGCCGCAACTGCTGGGGGACACCCGCAAGATGCTGGCGGAGGCCTGGCCGACGGCTTAGCGCTCGGCCGAGGGGTGGACCAATCAGCCCGTCCGGCGTTTGAGGACGAGGCCGTCCAGGCCGAGGCGGGGGTCTGGGGGCGGCAGCCCCCGGGGACGCCCACTCCCACACCCCCGCCCGACCGCCGGAGGCCTACGCGTCGTAGACGTCCGCCTTCTTCGGCGTCGCCTCCTGCACCGCTCCGCTCAGGCCGCCCGCGCGGGCACCGAACTTCTCCGTGTCCACGCCGTTCTCCTTCAGCACCTTGATCGCCGCCGAGTGCACCGCCCGCAGCACCGGCGTGGCCGCGCGCAGCGCGTCGTCGGCCATGAAGCGGTGCCGCCACGGCCGGTCCGCCCAGGCGTGCCTGACGCCGAAGGGCTCGGGCAGCGTGAGCTTGCCGCCCAGCCAGTACAGCAGCGGGGGGTACCAGGTCAGCGGGGCCCGCGCGGCCAGCCGCACCACCTCGTCGGTGTCGACCAGCGGGAGCTTCACCGTGCGGGTCTCCCAGAACCTGACGGACTTCTGGACCGTCTTCTCCTTGGCCGCGGGCTTGCTGGTGAACAGGGAGTGCACCGGCCCCAGGGCGTGCCCGGTGACCTCGATGCGCAGCGTCTCGTGCAGCACCGTCACCGTGATCAGCATGGAGATGACCAACTGGCCGTCCCACAGGGTCCACTGCACGCCCAGGTAGTGCCGGTCGCCCGCGCCGAACTGCTGCTTGTCGCAGATCTCCTGTATCGCGTGCTGCTTGACCTGGTACGCCTCGACGTCCGTGCCCTCGGGCCGGGAGACCGAGTCGGCGTTCTCACCGATCGGGGTCACGATCCAGTGCCGCACCGTCGGTTTGGGGAAGCCGCCGGTGTGCAGCGGGCCGCGCTCCAGCATGCGCAGCCGGTCGTGGACGGCCTTGACGACGTCCCAGCTGCGGAACGGGTTGATCTCCCGGTCCGGGTCGACGGGGACCAGTTCCTCGGCGAGCTGCCAGTTGCCCCAGCGGGTGCCCATGCCGAGGATGCCCTTGGGACCGGCGTAGAAGACGGAGTTGGACTGCTGCTCGGCGCTGAGCCGGGCCAGGGACTGCCGCAGTTCCTCGGCCGCCGTCTCGCCGGGGCTGCTCGGCACCGCCTCGGGCACCTTGGCGCCCACGCCGGCACCGGACAGGAGACCGCTCCAGCGCTCCCGGAGGTCCCGCGCCGTGCGCTCGCAGATCCGCTTGGCCCAGAACCAGCCGATCACCGGGGCGACGACGCAGGCGCGTGCGTACCAGGCCCAGAAGCCGCTGAAGGGCATCTTGAGCAGGAAGAGCACGGCGAGGACCGCCATGGCGAGGAGCAGCGCGGTGGCGAGCGCGCCGGCCCGCTTGTCCTCGCGCCGGGCGACGGTGGTGCGGATCTGGAAGACGAGCAGCCAGATCAGCAGCCCGGGCAGGAAGAGCAGCCCGCACAGCACCATCACCGCACTGAGCCAGTTGTCCCGGTCCCTGCGTATGCGGTGCGCCGCGAGGCTGTGCTCCACGACGACCTGCGGCTGGGTGCCGAAGGACTGGATGAGCGGGGCCCGCTTGGGACCCAGCATCCGGTCGATGATCGCCCGGGAGTACGCCTCGCCGAGATTGGGCCGGAACAGCTTGATCCGGGGCTTGCTCACGGCCGACTTGTGCCACTCGCTGTTGGCCTTGAGTATCTCGTCGGCCTCGCTGTCGCGGTAGGCGGCCGAGGCCAGCGCGAAGGTGGCCGTCTGGCCGCCGTCGTCCGTGCGCGGCACCTGCGGTCCGAAGAAATCCGCGTAACCGCCGTCAACGGTCATTCCCGCCCCCGATCGCCACCACTGTCGCTCCTGCGGCCTTCCCGACTTCCCTGCCCCGCACACCTGTTGATCTGGTCATCAGCGTATCCGTCGGCACCGTCGTGCGTCACGGGACCGCCAAAGGCGCCCCCACGCGCGCGGGTCGACCGCCGGGCGCGCCGTTGTGCGCGGTGCCGGGGACGCCGACGCGCGGAGCCTGGCCCTCCGGTGCGGGCGGGCCGCGAACCGGAGGGCCGGGCTCGGTCAGGAGGCCACCCGCACCTCCTCGCGCAGCCGGTCCGCGACCTGCGCCGGCATCGGCTCGTGCCGGGCGTAGCGGCGGTCGAAGCGGGCGGTGCCGTGCGAGAGGGAGCGCAGGTCCACGGCGTAGCGGCCGATCTCGATCTCGGGCACCTCGGCCCTGATCAGGGTCCGGCCGCCGCTGGTCTGCTCGGTGCCGAGCACCTTGCCGCGCCGCCCGGACAGGTCGCTCATCACGGTGCCCACGTAGTCGTCGCCGACCAGCACGCCCACCCCGGCGACCGGCTCCAGCAGGTGGATCCTCGCCGCGGCCGCGGCCTCCCTGAGCGCCAGCGCGCCCGCGGTCTGGAACGCGGCGTCGGAGGAGTCCACCGAGTGCGCCTTGCCGTCGAGCAGCGTGATCCGCACGTCGATCAGCGGGTGGCCCGCGGCGACGCCCTTGGCGGCCTGCGCGCGTACGCCCTTCTCGACGGACGGGATGAACTGCCGGGGCACGGCGCCGCCGACCACCTTGTCCACGAACTCGATGCCCGAGCCGCCCGGCAGCGGCTCCACCTCGATCTCGCAGATGGCGTACTGCCCGTGCCCGCCGGACTGCTTCACGTGCCGCCCGCGCCCGGCGGCCCGGCCGCCGAAGGTCTCGCGCAGGGCGACCCGGTGGGGTACGACGTCGACCTGCACGCCGTAGCGGCTGCGCAGCCGTTCCAGGGCCACGTCGGCGTGGGCCTCGCCCAGGCACCACAGGACCACCTGGTGGGTGTCCTGGTTGTGCTCCAGGCGCATCGTCGGGTCCTCGGCGACCAGCCGGGCCAGCCCCTGGGAGAGCTTGTCCTCGTCGGGTTTGCTGTGCGCCTCGATGGCGAGCGGCAGCAGCGGGTCGGGCATCTCCCAGGGGGCCATGAGCAGCGGGTCGTCCTTGGCCGAGAGCGTGTCCCCGGTCTCCGCGCGGGTCAGCTTGGCCACGCAGGCGAGGTCGCCCGCGATCACGTGCGGGACCGGCCGCTGCTGCTTGCCGAACGGCGTCGACAGGGCGCCGATCCGCTCGTCGACGTCGTGGTCCTCGTGCCCGCGGTCGGTCATCCCGTGCCCGGACACGTGCACCGTCTGGTCGGCGCGCAGGGTGCCGGAGAAGACGCGGACCATCGAGATCCGGCCGACGTACGGGTCCGAGGACGTCTTGACGACCTCCGCGACCAGCGACTCCTCCGGGTCGCACATCCGCAGTTCGCGCCCGGCGCCCTCGGGCGTGGTGACCCGGGGTGCCGCGCGCTCCAGGGGCGTCGGGAAGCCGCGCGTGATCAGTTCCAGCAGCTCGACCGTGCCCAGCCCCTGACGGGCGCCGTCGGCGGCGGGGGCGGCGGCCAGCACGGGGAAGAACACCCCGCGTGCGACGGCGCGTTCCAGATCCTCGACGAGCGTCTTGACGTCGACCTGCTCGCCGCCCAGATAGCGCTCCATGAGGGTCTCGTCCTCGCTCTCCGAGATGATCCCCTCGATGAGCAGGGAGCGGGCCTCGTCGAGTTGCGGCAGCTCCGCCTCGCCCGGCTCCGACGCCACGCGCTCGCCGGACGCGTAGTCGAACAGCTTTCGCGACAGCAGCCCGACGAGCCCCGTCACGGGCGCGTGTCCGTCGGGGGCGGGCGGGCCGTGCAGCGGGAGGTACAGCGGCAGTACGGCGTCGGGGTCGTCGCCGCCGAAGGCCTCCGCGCAGATCCGCGTCATCTCCTCGAAGTCCGCGCGGGCGGCCTCCAGGTGTGTGATCACGATGGCGCGCGGCATGCCGACGGCGGCGCACTCCTCCCAGACCATGCGGGTCGCGCCGTCCACGCCGTCGGAGGCCGAGACGACGAAGAGGGCCGCGTCCGCCGCGCGCAGACCGGCCCTCAGCTCACCGACGAAGTCGGCGTACCCGGGAGTGTCCAGGAGGTTGATCTTGATGCCGTCCCATTCGACCGGCACCAGGGAGAGCTGTACGGAGCGCCGCTGGCGGTGCTCCATGTCGTCGTAGTCCGAGACGCAGCCGCCGTCCTCCACGCGGCCCGCCCGGTTCACCGCTCCCGCCGTCAGCGCGAGAGCTTCCACCAGAGTCGTCTTGCCCGAGCCGGAGTGGCCGACCAGCACCACGTTCCTCACGGATGTGGGGTGGTCGGCCGCCGTTGCCCTTCCGGCGGCTCCGGTATGGGTGTGTGCCTTGTCGCCCATGTCCTTGCCTCCCGTGCACGGTGAGGTCGCTGGGGGCGCGGACACGCGGGACCGCGTGCACTGGCGGCTCCGGCGACGCCCGCGGTCCTTCGAGCTTTCCACTCCCGTCACGCCGCGTCCATACGAAGGACCCGATCCCGGCGCCCACCGGCCGCTCGCCCACGGCTCCGGGTGCCCGGCCACCGCCCACGCGCGCGCGTGACTACGATGGGCCAGCCGGTGGCCAGCAAGGGCCGCGGCGCACACCGACCGTCGGGAAGGCCATGCTGAACAAGTACGCGCGTGCATTTTTTACGCGTGTCCTCACACCGTTCGCCGCGTTTCTCATCCGCCGGGGCGTCAGCCCGGACACGGTCACGCTGATCGGCACCGCCGGTGTGGTCGCGGGTGCGCTGGTCTTCTACCCCATGGGTGAGTTCTTCTGGGGCACGGTGGTGATCACGCTCTTCGTCTTCTCCGACCTCGTCGACGGCAACATGGCCCGCCAGCTGGGCCGCTCCAGCCGCTGGGGCGCGTTCCTGGACTCCACCCTCGACCGGGTCGCCGACGGCGCGATCTTCGGCGGCCTCGCCCTGTGGTACGCGGGCGGCGGCGACGACAACGTGCTGTGCGCCGTGTCGATCTTCTGCCTCGCCAGTGGGCAGGTGGTGTCGTACACCAAGGCGCGCGGCGAGGCGATCGGCCTGCCGGTGGCCGTCAACGGACTGGTCGAACGCGCCGAGCGTCTCGTCATCTCCCTGGTCGCCGCCGGATTCGCCGGGCTGCACAAGTTCGGCGTCCCCGGCATCCAGTACCTGCTGCCGGTCGCCCTGTGGATCGTCGCCGTCGGCAGCCTCGTCACGCTGGTCCAGCGGGTCGTCACGGTCCGCCGGGAGGCCGCGGAGGCGGACGCCGCCGCGCAGGACAGCCAGGGCACCGAGGCGGCCAAGTGAGCGCTCGGGACCGGCTGACCGACGGTCTGTACGGCGCCGGCTGGGGCACCGTGAAGAAGCTCCCCGAACCCGCCGCCGTGCGCCTCGGCCGCACCATCGCCGACGTCGCGTGGAAGCAGCGCGGCACGGGAGTGCGCCGCCTCGAGAGCAACTACGCGCGCGTGGTGCCCGGCGCGAGCCCCGAGCGGCTCGCCGCCCTCTCGCGCGCGGGCATGCGCTCGTACCTGCGTTACTGGATGGAGTCCTTCCGGCTCCCCGCGTGGAGCACCGAGCGGATCAAGGGCGGCTTCGCCCCCAAGGACCTGCACCACCTCACCGACGGCATGGACGCCGGCAAGGGCGTGATACTCGCCCTGCCGCACCTGGCCAACTGGGACCTCGCGGGCGCCTGGGTCACCACGAAGCTCGGCATCCCGTTCACCACCGTCGCCGAGCGCCTCAAGCCGGAGACCCTCTACGACCGTTTCGTCGCCTACCGCGAGGGCCTCGGCATGGAGGTCCTGCCGCACAGCGGCGGTACCGCCTTCGGCACGCTGGCCCGGCGGCTGCGCGACGGCGGCCTGGTCTGCCTGGTCGCCGACCGCGACCTGTCCGCCTCCGGCGTGGAGGTCGAGTTCTTCGGCGAGACCGCCAGGATGCCGGCCGGCCCCGCCCTGCTCGCCCAGCAGACGGGCGCGCTGCTGCTGCCGGTGACCCTCTGGTACGACGACTCGCCCGTGATGCAGGGCCGCGTCCACCCGCCGGTCGAGGTGCCCGAGTCAGGCACCCGGGCCGAAAAGACGTCTGTCATGACACAGGCGCTGGCCGACGCCTTCGCCACGGGGATCGCCGACCACCCGGAGGACTGGCACATGCTCCAGCGCTTGTGGCTCAAGGATCTCGACCCGGCCAAGGCGCCGGGGGCTCGCGAGCGGGGCGCCCAGTGAGGATCGGCATCGTCTGCCCGTACTCCTGGGACGTGCCGGGCGGCGTCCAGTTCCACATCCGGGACCTCGCCGAGTACTTCATCCGGCTCGGCCACGAGGTGTCCGTCCTCGCCCCGGCCGACGACGACACCCCGCTGCCCCCGTACGTCGTCTCCGCGGGCCGCGCGGTGCCGGTGCCGTACAACGGCTCGGTGGCCCGGCTGAACTTCGGCTTCCTGTCGGCGGCGCGGGTCCGGCGCTGGCTGCACGAGGGCGCCTTCGACGTCATCCACATCCACGAGCCGACCTCGCCCTCGCTCGGCCTGCTGACCTGCTGGGCGGCGCAGGGCCCGATCGTGGCCACCTTCCACACCTCCAACCCCCGCTCCCGCGCGATGATCGCCGCGTACGCGATCCTCCAGGCCGCCCTGGAGAAGATCAGCGCCCGGATCGCCGTGAGCGAGTACGCCCGCCGCACGCTCGTCGAGCACCTGGGCGGCGACGCGGTCGTCATCCCCAACGGCGTCGACGTCGACTTCTTCGCCGACGCGGAGCCCAAACCCGAGTGGCAGGGCGACACGATCGGCTTCATAGGGCGCATCGACGAGCCCCGCAAGGGCCTGCCGGTGCTCATGCGGGCGCTGCCCAAGATCCTCGCCGCCCGCCCGCAGACCCGGCTCCTGGTCGCCGGCCGGGGCGACGAGGAGGAGGCGGTCGAGAGCCTGCCGAAGGAACTGCGGTCCCGGGTGGAGTTCCTCGGCATGATCAGCGACGAGGACAAGGCCCGCTTCCTGCGCAGCGTCGACCTGTACGTCGCGCCCAACACCGGCGGCGAGAGCTTCGGCATCATCCTCGTCGAGGCCATGTCGGCGGGCGCCCCCGTCCTCGCCGCCGACCTGGACGCCTTCGCCCAGGTCCTGGACCAGGGGGCGGCCGGTGAACTCTTCCCCAACGAGGACGCCGACGCCCTGGCCGACGCGGCCGTACGCCTGCTGGCCGACCCGGAGCGCCGTGCCGCACTGACGGAGCGGGGCAGCGCCCACGTACGGCGCTTCGACTGGTCCACCGTGGGCGCGGACATCCTGTCCGTCTACGAGACGGTCACCGCCGGAGCGGCGGCCGTCGCGACGGACGACCGCGCAACGGGCCTGCGGGCCCGCTTCGGCCTGGCGAGGGACTGACCCGCCGGGGCCGTCCCGCCCACCGATAGGGTTGCGGTCCGTGACCGCAACCCTCATCTGGATCCTGGTCGTCCTCGTCGCCGTCGGCCTGTACCTCAGCTGGACGGCGGGCCGCCTGGACCGGCTGCACGCCCGGATCGACGCCGCCCGTGCCGCCCTGGACGCGCAGTTGCTGCGCAGGGCGTCCGTGGCCCAGGAACTCGCCACCTCCGGCGTGCTCGACCCGGCCGCCTCCATGGTCCTCTACGAGGCCGCACACGCCGCCCGGCAGGCCGAGGAGGAGCTGCGGGAGGTCGCCGAGAGCGAGCTGAGCCAGGCCCTGCGCGCCGTCTTCGCCGACGCGCACCAGGTGGACGCCCTGCGCGAGGCGCCCGGGGGAGAGGCGGCGGCCCACGAACTCGCCGAGGCCGTACGGCGGGTGCCGATGGCCCGGCGCTTCCACAACGACGCGGTGGGAGCCGCCCGCAGACTGCGCGAGCACCGCAAGGTCCGCTGGTTCCGCCTCGCCGGGCACGCGCCCTTCCCGCTCGCCTTCGAGATGGACGACGAGTCGCCGGCCGCCCTGGTGGAGCGGGCGGCGTAACGCCAGGGGGGGCGGAGGGGGGCGAAAACGATCCACCGGCTACTCATTGGCCCTTGCTGTGGCCTGCTCGCCTCGCGTTTCCTCGTTGCTGCACAAACCCCCTCTTCTCCTCAGCGAGGTACCCGTGTCCAGCACGCTCCCCGAAAACCAGGCACCCGAGACCGGCACCGCCCGCGTGAAGCGCGGCATGGCCGAGCAGCTCAAGGGCGGTGTCATCATGGACGTCGTCACGCCGGAGCAGGCGAAGATCGCCGAGGACGCGGGCGCCGTGGCCGTCATGGCCCTGGAGCGCGTCCCCGCCGACATCCGCAAGGACGGCGGCGTGGCCCGGATGTCCGACCCGGACATGATCGAGGGCATCATCGGCGCCGTCTCCATCCCCGTGATGGCCAAGTCCCGCATCGGCCACTTCGTCGAGGCCCAGGTCCTCCAGTCCCTCGGCGTCGACTACATCGACGAGTCCGAGGTCCTTACCCCGGCCGACGAGGTCAACCACAGCGACAAGTTCGCCTTCACCACCCCCTTCGTCTGCGGCGCGACCAACCTGGGCGAGGCCCTGCGCCGGATCGCCGAGGGCGCCGCGATGATCCGCTCCAAGGGCGAGGCCGGCACCGGCAACGTCGTCGAGGCCGTCCGCCACCTGCGCCAGATCAAGAACGAGATCGCCCGCCTGCGCGGCTACGACAACAACGAGCTGTACGCCGCCGCCAAGGAGCTGCGCGCCCCCTACGAGCTGGTCAAGGAGGTCTCCGAGCTGGGCAAGCTGCCGGTCGTCCTCTTCTCCGCCGGTGGTGTCGCCACCCCGGCCGACGCCGCGCTCATGCGCCAGCTCGGCGCCGAGGGCGTCTTCGTCGGCTCCGGCATCTTCAAGTCCGGCGACCCGGCCAAGCGCGCCGCCGCCATCGTGAAGGCGACCACCTTCTACGACGACCCGAAGATCATCGCGGACGCGTCCCGCAACCTCGGCGAGGCCATGGTCGGCATCAACTGCGACACCCTCCCCGAGACCGAGCGCTACGCCAACCGCGGCTGGTAAGGCGCGCGATCCATGAGTGACACCCCCGTCATCGGCGTCCTGGCCCTCCAGGGCGACGTACGGGAGCACCTCGTCGCCCTGGCCGTGGCCGACGCCGTGGCCAGGCCGGTGAGGCGCCCCGAAGAACTCGCCGAGGTGGACGGCCTGGTCGTCCCCGGCGGCGAGTCCACCACCATCTCCAAGCTCGCCGTCCTCTTCGGCGTCATGGAGCCCCTCCGCGCGCGTGTGCGGGACGGCATGCCCGTCTACGGCACCTGCGCCGGCATGATCATGCTGGCCGACAAGATCCTCGACCCCCGCTCCGGGCAGGAGACGGTCGGCGGCATCGACATGATCGTGCGCCGCAACGCCTTCGGGCGGCAGAACGAGTCCTTCGAGGCCGCCGTCGACGTCCGCGGCGTCGACGGCGATCCCGTGGAGGGCGTCTTCATCCGCGCCCCCTGGGTCGAGTCCGTGGGCGCCGCCGCCGAGGTGCTCGCCGAGCACGACGGCCACATCGTCGCCGTCCGCCAGGGCAACGCGCTGGCCACCTCGTTCCACCCGGAACTGACCGGCGACCACCGCGTGCACCGGCTCTTCGCCGACATGGTGCGCGCGAACCGGGCCGCTCAGTCCTTGTAGGATTCCTGCGTTCGTTGCAGGAGATGGGTTACGCGAAGGAGACAGGCAGATGTCCGGCCACTCTAAATGGGCTACGACGAAGCACAAGAAGGCCGTGATCGACGCCAAGCGCGGCAAGCTCTTCGCGAAGCTGATCAAGAACATCGAGGTTGCGGCGCGCATGGGCGGCGTCGACATCGAGGGCAACCCGACGCTGTACGACGCCATCCAGAAGGCGAAGAAGCAGTCGGTCCCGAACAAGAACATCGACTCCGCGGTCAAGCGCGGCGGCGGCCTGGAGGCCGGCGGCGCCGACTACGAGACGATCATGTACGAGGGTTACGGCCCCAACGGCGTCGCGGTGCTCATCGAGTGCCTCACCGACAACCGCAACCGCGCCGCCTCCGACGTCCGCGTCGCCATGACCCGCAACGGCGGCTCCATGGCCGACCCGGGCTCGGTGTCGTACCTGTTCAACCGCAAGGGCGTCGTGATCGTGCCCAAGGGCGAGCTGGGTGAGGACGACGTCCTCGACGCCGTCCTGGACGCGGGGGCGGAGGAGGTCAACGACCTCGGGGAGTCCTTCGAGGTGCTCAGCGAGGCCACCGACCTGGTCGCGGTCCGCACCGCCCTCCAGGAGGCCGGCATCGACTACGAGTCGGCCGACGCCAACTTCGTCCCGACCATGCAGGTCGAGCTGGACGAGGAGGGCGCCCGGAAGATCTTCCGGCTGATCGACGCCCTGGAGGACAGCGACGACGTGCAGAACGTCTTCGCCAACTTCGACGTGAGCGACGAGGTCATGGAGAAGGTGGACGCATAGGCCGCGCCCTGTGCTCAGCGGGCCGACGGGGACACAACCCGTCGGCCCGTCGCTTTGTCGGTGGCACCCGATAGCCTGCACAAACAGGTGATCGACGAGAGGGGCCGGGTACGTGCGCGTACTGGGGGTGGACCCGGGGCTGACCCGTTGCGGGGTCGGCGTCGTGGAGGGTGTCGCGGGCCGGCCGCTCACCATGATCGGCGTCGGCGTCGTCCGCACGCCCGCGGACGCCGACCTCGGCCACCGTCTCGTCGCCGTCGAGCAGGGCATCGAGCAGTGGCTGGACGAGCACCGGCCGGAGTTCGTCGCCGTGGAGCGCGTCTTCAGCCAGCACAACGTCCGCACCGTCATGGGCACCGCCCAGGCCAGTGCCGTCGCCATCCTGTGCGCCTCCCGGCGCGGCATCCCCGTCGCCCTGCACACCCCCAGCGAGGTCAAGGCCGCCGTCACCGGCAGCGGCCGCGCCGACAAGGCACAGGTCGGCGCCATGGTCACCCGCCTGCTGCGGCTCGCCGCCCCGCCCAAGCCGGCCGACGCCGCCGACGCCCTGGCCCTCGCCATCTGCCACATCTGGCGCGCCCCCGCCCAGAACCGGCTCCAGCAGGCCGCGGCCCTGCACGCGTCCCGCGCCCCCCGCACCCCGCACGTCCCGAAAGGCCGTACGACATGATCGCCTTCGTCAGCGGCACCGTGGCCGCCCTCGCCCCCGACGCCGCGGTGGTCGAGGTCGGCGGCGTCGGCATGGCCGTCCAGTGCACGCCGAACACGCTCTCCACCCTGCGGCTCGGCAAGCCCGCCAGGCTCGCCACCTCCCTCGTCGTCCGCGAGGACTCGCTCACCCTCTACGGCTTCGCCGACGACGACGAGCGCCAGGTCTTCGAACTGCTCCAGACCGCCAGCGGTGTCGGACCCCGCCTCGCCCAGGCCATGCTCGCCGTGCACCAGCCCGACGCCCTGCGCAGAGCCGTCTCCACCGGAGACGAGAAGGCGCTCACCGCCGTCCCCGGCATCGGCAAGAAGGGCGCGCAGAAGCTGCTCCTGGAGCTGAAGGACCGGCTCGGCGAGCCGATCGGCGCCCCCGCCGTCGGCGCCCCGGTCAGCACCGGCTGGCGCGACCAGCTGCACGCCGCCCTGATCGGCCTCGGGTACGCCACCCGGGAGGCCGACGAGGCCGTCTCCGCCGTGGCGCCGCAGGCGGAGGCCGCCGGGGGCACCCCGCAGGTGGGCCAACTGCTCAAGGCCGCCCTCCAGACGCTGAACCGCGCCCGCTGACCCCGCCCGCCACCACCGACCCGGTGCGCCACGGCAAGGAGAACGAAGTGAACTGGGACGACACGACCGACGCGGAGGCCGCAGCCGAGCGGCTGGTGGGCGCTGTCGCCGACGGCGAGGACCAGGCCGTGGAGGCCGCCCTGCGCCCCAAGGACCTCGGCGAGTTCATCGGCCAGGAGAAGGTCCGCGAGCAGCTCGACCTGGTGCTGCGCGCCGCACGCGCCCGCGGGGCCACCGCCGACCACGTGCTCCTGTCCGGTGCCCCCGGCCTCGGCAAGACCACGCTCTCGATGATCATCGCGGCCGAGATGGAAGCCCCCATCCGCATCACCTCCGGACCCGCGATCCAGCACGCCGGCGACCTCGCGGCGATCCTCTCCTCCCTCCAGGAGGGCGAGGTCCTCTTCCTCGACGAGATCCACCGCATGTCGCGGCCCGCCGAGGAGATGCTCTACATGGCGATGGAGGACTTCCGCGTCGACGTCGTCGTCGGCAAGGGCCCCGGCGCCACCGCCATCCCGCTGGAGCTGCCCCCGTTCACCCTGGTCGGCGCCACCACGCGCGCGGGACTGCTGCCGCCCCCGCTGCGTGACCGCTTCGGCTTCACCGCCCACATGGAGTTCTACGGACCGGCCGAACTGGAGCGCGTGATCCACCGCTCCGCCGGCCTGCTCGACGTCGAGATCGACCCCACCGGCGCCGCCGAGATCGCCGGCCGCTCCCGCGGCACCCCCCGCATCGCCAACCGCCTGCTGCGCCGGGTCCGCGACTACGCCCAGGTCAAGGCCGACGGCCTGATCACCCAGGAGATCGCCGAGGCCGCCCTCGCCGTCTACGAGGTCGACGCCCGGGGCCTGGACCGGCTCGACCGGGGCGTGCTGGAGGCCCTCCTCAAGCTGTTCGGCGGCGGACCGGTCGGCCTGTCCACGCTCGCCGTCGCCGTGGGGGAGGAGCGTGAGACAGTGGAAGAGGTCGCCGAACCCTTCCTCGTCAGGGAGGGTCTGCTCGCCCGCACCCCACGCGGGCGGGTGGCCACTCCGGCCGCATGGGCACACCTCGGTCTCACTCCGCCGCGTTCGCAGAGTTCAGGAAACGGACAACAGGACTTGTTCGGGGCGTGACGACCCGCTCACACGGGGCACATTCGCCGGAGCAGGAACCCCGGTGCCATGCTGGGCGTTGTTCCATGCGCGCGGACTCGCCTAGACTCCGCCGATGCCGCCCTTGTCGGCGGCGTACACACCCCCAACCATCAGGCCGCTCACCATCGCGGTCGTGTGAAGGAAGTACCGACCCGTGAGTCTCGTGACCCTCCTCCCGTTCATCGTGCTCATCGGGGCCATGTTCCTGATGACCCGGTCGGCGAAGAAGAAGCAGCAGCAGGCCGCCAACATGCGGAACGAGATGCAGCCCGGAACCGGTGTCCGCACCATCGGGGGCATGTACGCCACGGTCAAGGAGGTCAACGACGACACGGTCCTCCTCGACGCCGGCCCGGGCGTCGAGCTGCTCTTCGCCAAGAACTCCATCGGTGCCGTCCTCACCGACGACGAGTACAACCGCATCGTCCACGGCATCGAGCACGACCTGAAGTCCGACGCGGACGTCGTCCCCGACGACGCCTCCTCCCTCACCGAGTCCGACGCCTCCGACAACGACGCCTCCGACGACAAGTCCGTCGACCTCGGCAAGAAGGCCGAGCCCGCCGACGAGACGGCCGACGAGCCGACGGTCGACGCCGCGCCCGCCGAGGCGAAGGCGGACGAGCAGGCGAAGAAGTCCGACGGCGGTTCCGAGGCGAAGTAAGCCGTGCCCCGGGGTGCGCGGGACGGGTTCCCGCGCACCCCGCGTGACGCGCGGCTCGCACGGATCCGGACACCATGTGATGGCCGCCGGTGACGCCTTCTGGGCGCGAAGCGGCCCGAGAGGGAGTACACCAAGGTGGTAGCACCTAAAAAGGGAAAGAATGCGAGCGCTCAGAGTAAGCCCGGGCGCTCGCTGGCCCTGATCCTGATCGCCATTGTGGCGCTCACCGGCGGCATGTTCGCCTCCGGACACACGACTCCGCGTCTCGGCATCGACCTGGCGGGCGGCACGAGCATCACGCTCCGGGCCGTCCCGGAGGCCGGCCAGGAGTCCGCGATCAACAAGACCAACATGGACACCGCGGTCGAGATCATGAACCGCCGTGTCAATGGGCTGGGTGTTTCCGAGGCCGAGGTTCAGACCCAGGGCGACCGGAACATCATCGTCAACATCCCCAAGGGGACGAACTCGAAGGAAGCCCGCCAGCAGGTCGGCACCACCGCCAAGCTGTACTTCCGTCCGGTCCTCGCCACCGAACTCTCCGGCGCCAACGCGACCGGCACCCCCTCGGCGAGTGAGACCGGCGGCGCCTCGGACAAGGCCACCGACAAGGCGACCGACAAGGCGACCGACAAGGACAAGGCCACCGACAAGGCGACCGACAAGGCGACCGACAAGGACAAGGCCACCGACGGGGACAAGGCCAGCGGCACGCCGTCCGATTCCGCCTCGGCGAGCGCCACCACCCAGGGCCGCGCCGCCAGCGACGCCCTGAAGGCCGACCCGAGCCCCTCCGCGACGAGCTCCGACGGCGCCTCCCCGTCCCCGAGCGCCTCCGGCGACGACTCCGCCGCCAAGCTGCAGCAGCAGTACGCGGCCCTGGACTGCACCGACGCGAACGCCCGCGCCAAGGCGGGCGACGGCGCCAAGCCCGGCGAGCAGACCGTGGCCTGCGGCCAGAACTCGCAGGGCCAGTGGCAGAAGTACATCCTCGGCGCCGCCGCGGTCGACGGCACCGAGGTCGACGAGGCCGAGGCCGTCTACAACACGCAGTCCGGCGCCGGCTGGACCGTGACGATGAAGTTCACGGACGAGGGCAGCAAGAAGTTCGCGGACATCACCGGCAAGCTGGCGAAGAACCAGTCCCCGCAGAACCAGTTCGCCATCGTCCTGGACAACGAGGTCGTCTCCGACCCGTACGTCAGCCAGGCTCTCACCGGCGGCAGCGCGGAGATCTCCGGCAGCTTCGACCAGGAAGAGGCCCAGAGCCTCGCCAACATGCTGTCCTACGGCGCGCTGCCGCTGACCTTCAAGGAGGACAGCGTCACCACCGTCACCGCCGCGCTGGGCGGTGAGCAGCTCAAGGCCGGTCTGATCGCGGGCGCGATCGGCCTCGCCCTGGTCGTCCTCTACCTGCTGTTCTACTACCGCGGACTGTCGTTCATCGCCGTCTGCTCGCTGCTGGTCTCGGCCGGCCTCACGTACGTGATCATGGCGTTGCTCGGCCCGACCATCGGCTTCGCGCTGAACCTGCCGGCCGTGTGCGGTGCCATCGTCGCCATCGGCATCACGGCGGACTCGTTCATCGTGTACTTCGAACGCGTCCGCGACGAGATCCGGGAGGGCCGCACGCTGCGTCCCGCCGTCGAGCGGGCCTGGCCGCGCGCCCGGCGCACCATCCTCGTCTCCGACTTCGTGTCCTTCCTCGCCGCCGCGGTGCTCTTCGTCGTCACCGTCGGCAAGGTGCAGGGCTTCGCGTTCACGCTGGGTCTGACGACCCTGCTCGACGTGGTGGTGGTGTTCCTCTTCACCAAGCCGCTGCTGACGCTGATGGCGCGGCGCAAGTTCTTCGCGAGCGGTCACAAGTGGTCCGGCCTCGACCCCAAGGCCCTGGGTGCCAAGCCCCCGCTGCGACGCACCCGCCGTCCGTCCCGTCCTGCCGCCGGCCCTGTCGACCCGAAGGAGGCGTGAGAGATGTCGAAGCTCGGCACACTCGGCGCCCGACTGCACCACGGCGAGGTCGGCTACGACTTCGTCAAGAACCGCAAGATCTGGTACGGCATCTCGATCCTCATCACCATCACGGCCATCGTCGGCCTGGCGGTGCGCGGCCTGCACATGGGCATCGAGTTCCAGGGCGGCGCGGTCTTCACCACCCCGAAGAACATGAGTGCCTCCGTCGCCCAGGCCGAGACCTGGGCGGAGGAGGCGTCCGGCCACGACGCGATCGTCCAGAAGCTCGGTGACGGCAGCCTCCGCATCCAGATCGCGGGCACCGACACCCAGCAGTCGGACCAGATCAAGGAAGACCTCTCGCAGAAGCTGGACGTCCCGGCGGAGAAGGTCAACGCCGACCTGGTCGGTCCCAGCTGGGGCGACCAGATCGCGAACAAGGCCTGGCAGGGCCTCGGGATCTTCATGGTCCTCGTGGTGATCTACCTGGCGATCGCGTTCGAGTGGCGGATGGCGCTGGCCGCCTTCGTCGCCCTGATCCACGACATCACCATCACGGTGGGCATCTATGCCCTCGTCGGCTTCGAGGTCACACCCGGCACGGTGATCGGTCTGCTGACGATCCTCGGTTACTCGCTCTACGACACGGTCGTCGTCTTCGACAGCCTCAAGGAGCAGACGAAGGACATCACCAAACAGACCCGCTGGACCTACGCGGAGATCGCCAACCGCTCGATCAACAGCACCCTGGTCCGCTCCATCAACACCACGGTGGTCGCGCTGCTGCCGGTGGGAGGCCTGCTGTTCATCGGCGGCGGTGTGCTCGGCGCCGGCATGCTCAACGACATCTCGCTGTCGCTGTTCGTCGGTCTCGCCGCGGGTGCCTACTCGTCCATCTTCATCGCCACGCCGCTCGTCGCCGACCTCAAGGAGGCCGAGCCGCAGATGAAGTCCCTCAAGAAGCGGGTCCTCGCCAAGCGCGCCCAGGCGTCGGCCAAGGGCGAGCAGGCACCGGCCGCCGCGGACGAGGCACCGTACGCGGACGACGGGACCGACGACGCGGCAGCCGCGGTCGTCGGGCCCCGCAACCAGCCCACGTCCCGCGGCAGGGGACGCGGCCGACCGTCGGGGAAGCGCCGATGACCGAAACGACCGACATCACGGAGCTGCTCCTCAGCCGCATCCGGGACGTGGCGGACTACCCGGAGCCGGGCGTGATGTTCAAGGACATCACCCCGCTCCTGGCGGACCCGACGGCGTTCGCCGCCCTGACCGGCGCCCTCGCCGAGGTCGCCGGGCGGACCGGCGCCACCAAGGTCGTCGGCCTGGAGGCGCGCGGCTTCATCCTCGGCGCCCCGGTGGCCCTGCGGGCGGGCCTCGGCTTCATCCCCGTGCGCAAGGCGGGCAAGCTCCCCGGAGCCACGCTCAGCCAGGCGTACGACCTGGAGTACGGCTCCGCCGAGATCGAGGTGCACGCCGAGGACCTCAGCGCGGGCGACCGCGTGCTGGTCGTCGACGACGTCCTCGCCACCGGCGGCACCGCCGGGGCCTCGCTGGAGCTGATCCGCCGGGCCGGTGCCGAGGTCGCGGGCCTCGCCGTCCTGATGGAGCTGGGCTTCCTCGGCGGGCGGGCCCGGCTGGAGCCGGCCCTGGCCGGTGCCCCGCTGAAGGCGCTGCTCACGGTCTGAACCACGCGAACCGCACGGCTGGGGCGGGCCCGGAGGAATCCGGCGCCCGCCCCGGACGTTGCAGCAGTTGACAGCCCTCACATTGGCCAGAAGGCGATCCTGGAGGGCAGGATCGCTACCATGGGGTATCCGGAGCCTGACCGGGGGACCCGGATCGCGCACGAGGAGTCCTCTTGCCAGACGAGGCCCAGCCACTGACCGCCGCAAAGCCCGAGTCCGCCTCGGCGCCCGCGGCGAAGCCCGCGCCGAGCGGGCCCCAGGCGAAGAACGACACGCGTGGACCGATCCAGCACGCCCCGTCCGCGCCGGTCGACAAGCCCGCCGAGCAGCAGCCGCGCCCCAAGTCGCTCCCCTCCGAGCGCCCGCAGAACGCGCCCGTCGTGCGCGCCCCCGGCGGGCAGCCCGCCCGCTCCGGCTCCTCCAACCGCGTCCGCGCCCGCCTCGCCCGCCTCGGCGTGCAGCGCGCCAACCCGTACAACCCGGTCCTGGAGCCGCTGCTGCGCATAGTGCGCGGCAACGACCCCAAGATCGAGACGGCGACCCTGCGCCAGATCGAGCGCGCCTACCAGGTCGCCGAACGCTGGCACCGCGGCCAGAAGCGCAAGAGCGGCGACCCGTACATCACGCACCCGCTCGCCGTCACCACCATCCTCGCCGAGCTGGGCATGGATCCGGCCACGCTGATGGCCGGGCTGCTGCACGACACCGTGGAGGACACCGAGTACGGCCTGGAGGACCTGCGCCGCGACTTCGGCGACGTGGTCACCCTCCTCGTCGACGGCGTCACCAAGCTGGACAAGGTCAAGTTCGGCGAGGCCGCGCAGGCCGAGACCGTGCGCAAGATGGTCGTCGCCATGGCCAAGGACCCCCGCGTCCTGGTCATCAAGCTCGCCGACCGCCTGCACAACATGCGCACCATGCGCTACCTCAAGCGCGAGAAGCAGGAGAAGAAGGCGCGCGAGACCCTGGAGATCTACGCGCCGCTCGCCCACCGCCTGGGCATGAACACCATCAAGTGGGAGCTGGAGGACCTCGCCTTCGCGATCCTCTACCCCAAGATGTACGACGAGATCGTCCGCCTGGTCGCCGAGCGCGCCCCCAAGCGCGACGAGTACCTGGCCGTCGTCACCGACGAGGTCCAGCAGGACCTGCGCGCGGCCCGCATCAAGGCGACCGTCACCGGCCGCCCCAAGCACTACTACAGCGTCTACCAGAAGATGATCGTCCGCGGCCGTGACTTCGCGGAGATCTACGACCTGGTGGGCATCCGCGTCCTGGTGGACACCGTCCGCGACTGCTACGCGGCGCTCGGCACGGTCCACGCCCGCTGGAACCCGGTTCCGGGGCGGTTCAAGGACTACATCGCGATGCCCAAGTTCAACATGTACCAGTCGCTGCACACGACGGTCATCGGGCCCGGCGGCAAGCCCGTCGAGCTGCAGATCCGCACCTTCGACATGCACCGCCGCGCGGAGTACGGCATCGCCGCGCACTGGAAGTACAAGCAGGAGGCCGTCGCCGGCGCCTCCAAGGTGCGCAGCGACGCCCCCAGGTCGTCCGGCAAGAGCAAGGACGACCACCTCAACGACATGGCGTGGCTGCGCCAGCTGCTCGACTGGCAGAAGGAGACCGAGGACCCCGGCGAGTTCCTGGAGTCCCTGCGCTTCGACCTCTCCCGCAACGAGGTCTTCGTCTTCACCCCCAAGGGCGACGTCATAGCGCTCCCGGCCGGCGCCACCCCCGTGGACTTCGCCTACGCCGTCCACACCGAGGTGGGTCACCGCACCATAGGGGCACGGGTCAACGGGCGGCTGGTGCCGCTGGAGTCCACCCTGGACAACGGCGACCTGGTGGAGGTCTTCACCTCCAAGGCGGCCGGCGCGGGCCCCTCCCGCGACTGGCTGGGCTTCGTGAAGTCGCCGCGCGCCCGCAACAAGATCCGCGCCTGGTTCTCCAAGGAGCGCCGCGACGAGGCGATCGAGCAGGGCAAGGACGCCATCGTCCGCGCGATGCGCAAGCAGAACCTGCCGATCCAGCGCATCCTCACCGGCGACTCGCTGGTCACGCTCGCGCACGAGATGCGCTACTCGGACATCTCCGCGCTGTACGCCGCGATCGGCGAGGGCCATGTCTCCGCGCCGAACATCGTGCAGAAGCTGGTCCAGGCGCTCGGCGGCGAGGAGGCGGCCACCGAGGAGATCGACGAGTCGGTCCCGCCGTCCCGCGGCCGCGGCCGCAAGCGCCGGGCCAACGCCGACCCGGGCGTCGTCGTCAAGGGCGTCGAGGACGTCTGGGTCAAGCTGGCCCGCTGCTGCACGCCCGTCCCCGGCGACCCGATCATCGGCTTCGTCACCCGCGGCAGCGGCGTCTCCGTCCACCGCAGCGACTGCGTGAACGTGGACTCGCTCTCGCGCGAGCCCGAGCGCATCCTCGAGGTCGAGTGGGCGCCCACCCAGTCCTCGGTCTTCCTGGTCGCCATCCAGGTCGAGGCGCTGGACCGCTCACGGCTCCTCTCGGACGTCACCCGCGTGCTGTCCGACCAGCACGTCAACATCCTCTCGGCGGCCGTCCAGACCTCCCGCGACCGCGTCGCCACCTCCCGCTTCACCTTCGAGATGGGCGACCCCAAGCACCTCGGCCACGTCCTGAAGGCCGTACGCGGCGTGGAGGGCGTCTACGACGTGTACCGGGTGACCTCGGCGCGCAGGCCGTCGTAGCGGGCAGCACAGGCGCACACAGGAGAGGGGCTCCCGTACATCGCGTACGGGAGCCCCTCTCCTGTGCGGCCTGCGACCGTCAGCCGCCGAACTCGTGCAGCCCCTTGAGCGCCTGGTCGAGGAGCGCCTGGCGGCCCTCCAGCTCACGGGCGAGCTTGTCGGCCTTGGCGTCGTTGCCCTGGCTGCGCGCCTGCTCGATCTGGGAGCGCAGCTTGTCCACGGCGGCCTGGAGCTGGCCGGTGAGGCCCTCGGCACGCGCGCGTGCCTCCGGGTTGGTCCGGCGCCACTCGGCCTCCTCGGCCTCCTGGAGGGCCCGCTCGACCGCGTGCATCCGCCCCTCGACCTTCGGCCGGGCGTCGCGCGGCACGTGGCCGATCGCCTCCCAGCGCTCGTTGACCGAACGGAACGCGGCACGGGCCGCCTTGAGGTCGGTGACCGGGACGAGCTTCTCGGCCTCCGTGACCAGCTCCTCCTTGAGCTTCAGGTTCTCCGTCTGCTCGGCGTCCCGCTCGGCGAAGACCGAGCTGCGGGCGGCGAAGAACACGTCCTGGGCGCCGCGGAAGCGGTTCCACAGGTCGTCCTCGTGCTCGCGCTGGGCGCGGCCCGCGGCCTTCCACTCGGACATCAGGTCGCGGTAGCGCGCGGCCGTCGGTCCCCAGTCCGTCGAGTTCGACAGCGCCTCGGCCTCGGAGACCAGCCGCTCCTTGGTGCGGCGGGCCTCCTCGCGCTGCGCGTCGAGCTGCGCGAAGTGCTGCTTGCGGCGCTTGGAGAACGCCGAGCGCGCGTGCGAGAAGCGGTGCCACAGCTCGTCGTCGGACTTGCGGTCCAGGCGCGGCAGGCCCTTCCAGGTGTCCACCAGGGACCGGAGCCGCTCACCGGCCGCCCGCCACTGGTCCGAGCGCGCCAGCTCCTCGGCCTCGGCGACCAGCGCCTCCTTGGCACCGCGCGCCTCGTCGGACTGCTTGGCCCGCTGGGCCTTGCGCTCCTCGCGCCGGGTCTCCACCAGCGCGACGAGCTTGTCCAGCCGGGCCCGCAGCGCGTCCAGGTCGCCGACCGCGTGGTGCGCGTCCACCTGCTCGCGCAGGTGGTCGACGGCGGTCTGGGCGTCCTTGGCCGACAGGTCGGTGGTCTTCACCCGCTTCTCGAGGAGGCCGATCTCGACAACCAGGCCTTCGTACTTGCGTTCGAAGTAGGCCAGTGCCTCCTCGGGGGAGCCTGCCTGCCAGGAACCGACGACCTGCTCGCCGTCGGCCGTACGCACGTACACGGTCCCCGTCTCGTCGACGCGGCCCCACGGGTCGCTGCTCACAGCGCCTCCTCCACATGATGCCTGCGGAGGGCTTCGCTACCCCCGGGCATCGTCCACAGTTTCGTCACGGCCAACATAGGCGACCGGCGGGGGGCCTGTCCGCATCCCGCACGACCGAACTTTCGCTGATGAGGGTCAGGATTTCGTGACCGTGGCCTTGTCGATCACGACCGTCGCGTTGGGCGCCGTGTTGCCCGTCGTGGGGTCGGGTGCCTGAGCCCCGGCCGCCGCGATTTTCTTGAGAACCTTCATCCCGGCGTCGGACACCGTGCCGAACGGCGTGTAGTCGGGCGGCAGCTGGCTGTCCTGGTAGACCAGGAAGAACTGGCTGCCTCCGGTGTCACGCCCCTGCTGCGCCTGCGGGTTGTACTGGTTGGCCATCGCGACGGTGCCCGCCGGGTAGACGTTGCCCTTGAGGCTCTCGTCCTTGAGGTTCTCGTCGGGAATGGTGTAACCGGGGCCGCCCGCGCCGGTGCCCTTCGGGTCACCGCACTGGAGGACGTAGATGCCCTCGGGGGTGAGCCGGTGGCACTTGGTGTGGTCGAAGTAGCCCTTCCCGGCCAGGAAGTCGAACGAGTTGACGGTGTGCGGTGCCGCCTTCGCCTTCAGCGCGATGTCGATGTCACCGCACGTCGTCTCCAGCTTCATCGTGTACTTCGCCGACTCGTCGACGGTCATCGCAGGTTCCTTCTTCCAGGTCTGCGTCTTGACCTTGCCCTCGGCCGGCTTGTCGCACGGGTCCGGAGCCTTGCTCGGCGCCGAGGCGCTCGGAGTGACCTCCGCGCTCGCGTTCGTCTTGTCGTCGTCGTCCCCCAGGACCACGCCGGTCGTGTACAGCGCGACACTGCCGATCAGAATCACGCCGAGCACCGACGCTATCGCGGCGTTGCGCATGCGCGCCTTGCGTCGCGCGGAGGTGCGTCGCTGCTGCTGGCGCAAGAACTTCTCCCGGGCGAGCTGACGCCGCCGCTGCTCCTGGGTGACCACCGGGTTCTCTCCTCATGCGTCTTCGTGTGCCGACCGGTACGCGTGGGTGCGATGAGCCGACCGTGGGCGTGTAGCCCCGTACCGTATATGGGTTCGCTGAGGAATCGGCACCGCCGGTAGGCTCTGACCATGGGCGCGACCCGTTCGCAAGCCCACCCGTACCGACCCAAACGAAGGACGATCGTGCTCATTGCCGGGTTCCCCGCCGGTGCCTGGGGGACGAACTGCTACCTCGTCGCCCCCGCCGCCGGTGAGGAGTGCGTGATCATCGACCCGGGCCACCAGGCGGCCCCCGGAGTCGAGGAAGCGATCCGCAAGCATCGGCTCAAGCCCGTCGCCGTCGTCCTCACCCACGGCCACATCGACCACGTCGCCTCGGTCGTCCCGGTGTGCGGCGCCCACGACGTGCCGGCCTGGATCCACCCCGAGGACCGCTTCATGATGAGCGACCCCGAGAGGGGGATCGGCCGCAGCATCGGCATGCCGCTCATGGGCGAGCTGACCGTGGGGGAGCCGGACGACGTCAAGGAGCTGACCGACGGCGCGCAGCTGGCGCTGGCGGGCCTGGAGCTGACCGTCGCGCACGCCCCGGGCCATACCAAGGGGTCGGTGACCTTCGGCCTGCCCGAGGCGGCGGACATCCCGCCGGTGATGTTCTCGGGCGACCTGCTGTTCGCCGGCTCCATCGGACGCACCGACTTCCCCGGTGGCTCCATGGACGACATGCTCGAGTCCCTGGCACGCGTGTGCCTGCCGCTCGACGACTCGACCGTGGTGCTCTCCGGACACGGCCCCCAGACGACCATCGGCCAGGAGCGCGCCACCAACCCGTACTTGCGGCAAGTGGCCGCAGGCCACCAAGGGAACAGCGCTCCGAACGCGCCCCGACGAGGAATGTGACGAGACCTTCCGTGAGCACCTTCAAGGCCCCCAAGGGCACGTACGACCTGCTGCCGCCCGACTCCGCCAAGTTCCTGGCGGTCCGCGAGGCGATCGCCGCCCCGCTGCGCAACTCCGGCTACGGCTACATCGAGACGCCCGGCTTCGAGAACGTCGAGCTGTTCGCGCGCGGCGTCGGCGAGTCCACCGACATCGTGACCAAGGAGATGTACGTCTTCGAGACCAAGGGCGGCGACCGCCTCGCCCTGCGCCCGGAGACCACCGCTCCCGTGCTGCGCGCGGTCCTGGAGGCCAACCTGCACAAGGCGGGCAACCTGCCGGTGAAGGTCTGGTACTCCGGCTCGCAGTACCGCTACGAGCGCCCCCAGAAGGGCCGTTACCGCCACTTCTCCCAGGTCGGCGCCGAGGCGATCGGCGCCGAGGACCCGGCCCTGGACGCCGAACTGATCATCCTGGCCGACCAGTCGTACCGCGCGCTCGGCCTGCGGAACTTCCGCATCCTGCTCAACTCCCTGGGCGACAAGGAGTGCCGTCCCGTCTACCGGGCCGCGCTCCAGGACTTCCTGCGGGGGCTCGACCTGGACGAGGAGACCCTGCGCCGCGCCGAGATCAACCCGCTGCGCATCCTGGACGACAAGCGCCCGGAGGTGCAGAAGCAGCTCACCGACGCCCCGCTGCTGCGCGACTACCTGTGCGACGCCTGCAAGGCGTACCACGAGGAGGTGCGCGAGCTGATCACGGCGGCGGGCGTGGTCTTCGAGGACGACCCGAAGCTGGTGCGCGGCCTGGACTACTACACGCGCACGACGTTCGAGTTCGTCCACGACGGCCTCGGCTCCCAGTCCGCGGTGGGCGGTGGCGGCCGCTACGACGGCCTGTCCGAGATGATCGGCGGCCCCTCGCTGCCCTCGGTCGGCTGGGCGCTCGGCGTCGACCGCACCGTCCTCGCCCTGGAGGCGGAGGGCATCGAACTGGACATCCCGTCCGCGACCTCGGTGTTCGCGGTCCCGCTGGGCGAGGAGGCCCGCCGAATCCTCTTCGCCAAGGTCACCGAGCTGCGCAAGAACGGCGTCGCCGCCGACTTCTCCTACGGCGGCAAGGGGCTCAAGGCCGCGATGAAGGCGGCCAACCGCTCCGGCGCCCGCTACACCCTGGTCCTGGGCGAGCGCGACCTGGCCGAGGGCGTCGTCCAGCTCAAGGACATGGAGTCCGGCGAGCAGACCGCGATCGGCGTCAACGAGATCGTCGCGGAGCTGGAGTCGAGGCTCGGCTAGCCCGCCCGCACCCCCAGGGGCCACGTGTTTTCGCTCGCGCGTGCCCCTGGGGAACGGATGGTGGCCAAAACGTGCCGCTCGGGAGTGACCGCCGGTCCGTTCATAGGCTCATCGAACGGTGCCCCTACAGGCTTGTGCGGCACAATGGCCCCTGCCCGAAGCAGGTCCCACTCTCCAGTGACGGAATCGGCGTGATGAGCAAGACGACAGTGAAGGACGTCTCCACCGTGGCAGAGTCCGCGCCGGACAGCGGCACCCGCACCCCGCGCACCGAGGGCGGCAGCCGCGCCCTCGCCCTGCTGCTGGTGATCACGGGTGCGGCCGGCCTGCTCGCCGCCTGGGTCATCACGATCGACAAGCAGAAGATCCTCGAGGCCAAGGTCGCCGGCACCACGTTCACGCCCGGTTGCAGCCTCAACCCGGTCGTCTCCTGCGGCAACATCATGGAGAGCGACCAGGCCTCCGCCTTCGGCTTCCCCAACCCGATGCTCGGCCTCGTCGCCTACGGCATCGTCATCTGCGTCGGTATGAGCCTGCTCGCCCGCGCCACCTACCCGCGCTGGTACTGGCTCACCTTCAACGCCGGCTGCCTCTTCGGCGTCGGCTTCGTCTCCTGGCTGCAGTTCGAGTCCCTGTACCGGATCAACTCGCTGTGCCTGTGGTGCTGCCTGGCCTGGGTCGCCACGATCCTGATGTTCTGGTACGTGACCTCCTTCAACGTCCGCAAGGGCTTCCTGCCCGCGCCGGGCTGGCTGCGCGGCTTCTTCGGCGAGTTCACCTGGGTCCTGCCGGTGCTGCACATCGGCATCATCGGCATGATGATCCTCACCCGCTGGTGGGACTTCTGGACCAGCTGACCGGCCTTCCGCACGGGCGGGCCCACCGGGCCCGCCGCGTTGTCGGTGCGGTCCTTTAGGGTTCAGAGCGTGGAGCCCGATCTGTTCACCGCCGCAGCCGAAGAACGCCAGGAGAAGGACCCGACCGGCAGTCCCCTCGCCGTGCGGATGCGCCCGCGCACCCTCGACGAGGTCGTCGGCCAGCAGCACCTGCTCAAGCCCGGATCCCCCCTGCGCCGCCTGGTCGGCGAGGGCGCGTCCGGGCCCGCGGGGCCGTCCTCGGTCATCCTCTGGGGCCCGCCGGGCACCGGCAAGACCACCCTGGCGTACGTCGTCTCCAAGGCCACGAACAAGCGGTTCGTGGAGCTGTCGGCGATCACCGCGGGCGTCAAGGAGGTCCGCGCGGTCATCGACGGCGCCCGGCGCGCGGTCGGCGGGTACGGCAAGGAGACCGTCCTCTTCCTCGACGAGATCCACCGCTTCAGCAAGGCCCAGCAGGACTCCCTGCTCCCGGCCGTGGAGAACCGCTGGGTCACCCTGATCGCCGCGACCACGGAGAACCCGTACTTCTCGGTGATCTCCCCGCTGCTCTCCCGCTCCCTCCTGCTCACCCTCGAACCCCTCACCGACGACGACCTCCGGGACCTGCTGCGCCGCGCCCTGACCGACGAGCGTGGCCTGGGGGGCGCCCTCGCCCTGCCCGAGGACACCGAGGAGCACCTGCTGCGCATCGCCGGCGGCGACGCCCGGCGCGCGCTCACCGCGCTGGAGGCCGCCGCCGGGGCCGCGCTCGACAAGGGCGAGGCGGAGATCGGTCTGACCACCCTCGAGGAGACGGTCGACCGGGCCGCGGTGAAGTACGACCGCGACGGCGACCAGCACTACGACGTCGCCAGCGCCCTCATCAAGTCCATCCGCGGCTCCGACGTGGACGCCGCCCTGCACTACCTGGCCCGGATGATCGAGGCCGGCGAGGACCCCCGCTTCATCGCCCGACGCCTGATGATCTCCGCCAGCGAGGACATCGGCCTCGCCGATCCGAACGCGTTGCAGATCGCCGTCGCCGCCGCACAGGCCGTCGCCATGATCGGCTTCCCCGAGGCCTCGCTCACCCTCAGCCACGCCACCATCGCCCTGGCGCTGGCCCCCAAGTCCAACGCCGCGACCACCGCCATCGGCGTCGCCCTGGACGACGTGCGCAAGGGGCACGCCGGACCGGTCCCCGCGCACCTGCGCGACAGCCACTACAAGGGCGCCGGCAAGCTGGGACACGGGCAGGGTTACGTGTACCCGCACGACCTGCCCGAGGGCATCGCGGCCCAGCAGTACGCGCCGGACGGACTCAAGGACCGGACGTACTACACGCCGACCCGGCACGGCGCCGAGGCCCGGTACGCGGACGCCGTGGAGTGGACCCGCGGGCACCTCGGTCGCAAGCCGTCCTGAGCAGCCTGTAGAATCGCCCGGAGTGCCGAGTCCCGTGCCGTCAGAACGGGACAACCGGCCGGAACCCTCCGGGGTTCCAGGAGCGTCGCGCACCGTCGATCGGTGTCGCGGGCAGCCCACCACCACCCGGCTTCCGGGAGCGGTCGGTGGGCCACTCGCGTGCTGCACGTATGTGCCCAGACCAGGGAGCGGCTGCCCGGCAGGTCCCGAGCGGACCCGGCGGGTTTCCCCGGCTGCGGATGCGACCTCCCTCAACCCTGACAAGCCGGAAATCCAGGAAAGAGACACAGACAGTGGCGAACCAGCCCCGCCCCAAGGTCAAGAAGTCGCGTGCCCTCGGCATCGCGCTGACCCCGAAGGCCGTCAAGTACTTCGAGGCCCGCCCCTACCCGCCGGGTGAGCACGGCCGCGGCCGCAAGCAGAACTCGGACTACAAGGTCCGTCTGCTCGAGAAGCAGCGTCTGCGCGCGCAGTACGACCTCAGCGAGCGTCAGCTCGTCCGCGCCTACGAGCGTGCCTCCAAGACCAACATGAAGACCGGCGAGGCCCTGGTCATCGAGCTCGAGCGCCGTCTCGACGCGCTGGTCCTGCGTTCGGGCATCGCCCGCACGATCTACCAGGCCCGCCAGATGGTCGTCCACGGCCACATCCAGGTCAACGGCCAGAAGGTCGACAAGCCGTCCTTCCGCGTCCGCCCGGACGACGTCGTGCAGGTGCGCGACCGCTCCAAGGAGAAGACGCTCTTCACCATCGCCCGCGAGGGTGGCTTCGCCCCCGACGGCGAGACCCCGCGCTACCTCCAGGTGAACCTCAAGGCCCTGGCGTTCCGCCTGGACCGCGAGCCGAACCGCAAGGAGATCCCGGTGATCTGCGACGAGCAGCTCGTCGTCGAGTACTACGCCCGCTGACCCCAGCCCCGGCGCAGTACAACCCGCGGTACCTCAGCCCGCCGTCTCCCCGCCCTTCCGGGTGGGCGAGGCGGCGGGCTTCGCCGTGCCGGCCCCCGCCGCACCACGGCGCCCGGACGCCGCCCGCGGTGCCGGCAGCGAGGCGGGCACCCCGGGCCGGCGCAGCGCCCGCGCCACCGCCTCCCGGCGGCCCAGCCGCGCCCCGTGCCGTACGCACTCCACGTACCGCTCGTCGCCCAGCTGCTCCCGGGCCGCCGACTCGCACAGCTCGTGCGGGGCGTTGTAGTGCGCCGAGCCGAACAGCGGCAGCCCCACCGACGGCCACATCCGCCCCGCCGCGCCCTGGAGCACCGCCGCCTCCGCCGCGTCGCCCTCCGCCACCGTGACCAGGGCCAGGAGCTCCACCGCCAGCACCGAGCCCAGCTGGTCGCGGAAACGGTGCGCGCCGCCCAGGCAGTCGGCGAGCAACTCGCGGGCGCGCACCGGGTCGCCGTCGCTCCAGGCCGCGTACGCCAGCACGTACAGGGCGTACCCCCGGGCCCAGCGCTCGCCGTGGTCCTCGCACACCTGGCGCACGTCCTCGCACAGGCGCACCGCGTCCGGCAGATCGCCCTGGAACGCCCGGGCCATGGCCAGCTCCACCTGGCCCATCAGCACGTTGCTGTTCAGCTCGCCGATCTCCCGGTAGCGGTGCAGCGCGGACCGCAGCAGCGTCTCCGCGCGCGGCAGGTCGTCCGTGACCAGCGCCAGACAGCCCGTGCGGTGCTCCGCGTACGCCACCGCAGTCGGGTTCGCCGAGCGCTCCGCCTCCCGGCGGCACTCCTGGAGCGCGGCCAGCGCCGGCACCGTGTCGCCCTGGAGGATCGCCACGTGGGCGAGCACCCACAGTGCCTTCAACCGGGACTGCTCGCCCGCCGTCGGCTCCGCCTCCAGCCGCACCGCCTGCTCCAGCCAGTGCCGCCCCTCCGACAGCCGCCCGCAGCCGACCCAGTGGAACCACAGGGCGCCTGCCAGGTACTGGCCCAGGTGGGCGCCGTCCGGCTCGTCCAGGCAGTGCTCCAGGGCGCTGCGCAGATTCGGCAGCTCCGCGTCCACCCGCGCGGCGACCTCGTCCTGGCGCGGCGAGAACCACTCCAGCTCGCACCAGGTCGCCAGGCCCACGTACCAGTCCCGGTGCCGCCGCCGCAGCCGGTCCGCGTCCCCCGTCGCCTCCAGCCAGTCGGCGCCGTACGCCCGGACCGTGTCGAGCATCCGGTAGCGCACCCCGGCGGGGGACTCCTCGCGGGTCAGCACGGACTGGGCGAGCAGCGCGGTCAGCACGTCGAGCACGTCCTCGGCCGCCAGTCCGTCCCCGCTGCACACGTACTCGGCGGCCTCCAGGTCGAACGGCCCGCTGAACACCGACAACCGCGCCCACAGCAGCCGCTCCGCCGGCGTGCACAGCTCGTGGCTCCAGCCGATCGCCGTGCGTAGCGTCCGGTGCCGGGGCAGCGCGGTGCGGTCCCCGCCGGCCAGCAGCCGGAACCGGTCGTCCAGGCGGCGCAGCACCTGCCCCGGCGACAGCGCGCCCAGCCGCCCCGCCGCCAGCTCCACCGCCAGCGGGATCCCGTCGAGTCGCCGGCACAGCTCGCGCACCTCCCGCAGGTCCGCGTCCGGGTCGACGGCGTACCTGGGGACACCGCCGCGCTGCCCGGCCCGGACCGTCAGCAGCTCCACAGCCTCCTCCGTGCCCAGCGGCGCCAGCGGAACCAGCCGCTCCCCGGCCACGTCCAGCGGTCGGCGCCCCACCGCCAGCACCCTGAGCCCGGGGGCCCGGCCCAGCAGGTCGGTCACCAGCGACGCGCAGGCGTCCACCAGGTGCTCGACCCCGTCCAGGAGCAGGAGCAGCTCCCGCCCGGCCAGGTGCGCGAGCAGGGTCTCGCGCGGCAGCCGGATCGTGTGGTCGGTCAGGCCCAGCGCCTCCACGACCGCGTAGTCGACGAACTCCTCGTCCCGCACCGGCGCGAGGTGCACCCGCCACACCCCGTGCCGGGGCGAGCGGCGCCCGGCCGCCCGCGCGGCCAGCCGGGACTTGCCGACGCCGCCGGCCCCGGTGACGGTCACCAGCCGTGCCGAATCCAGCGCCCCGGCCAGCTCCGCGAGCTCCGTCGCTCTGCCCACGAAGGCGTCGAGTTCCAGCGGTAGATTGCCGTGCGGGACGCCGTCGCGCCGAAGGTCTCGCATGAAACACGGAGCGTACTGAACCGTATTCACTCCGTACAATCGCCTCGGCCGGCCCGGCCGCACCGCGCCGCGCGCGACGGGGAATCCGGTACGGAGCCCCGCGCCCGGCGCGATAGGCTCGGTGCACGACTTTCCCGATGTTCAGGCACGTATTCCAGGGAGCGGGTGCACACAGTGTCCGGTGGCGAGGTGGCCGGGATCCTGGTGGCCGTCTTCTGGGCGATCCTGGTCTCCTTCCTCGCCGTCGCACTGGCGAGGCTGGCCCAGACGCTCAGGACGACCACCAAACTCGTGGCGGACGTGACCGACCAGGCCGTCCCGCTGCTGGCCGACGCCTCGGCGGCGGTGCGCAGCGCGCAGACCCAGATCGACCGGGTCGACGCGATCGCCTCCGACGTCCAGGAGGTCACCTCGAACGCCTCCGCGCTGTCCACCACCGTGGCCTCCACCTTCGGCGGCCCGCTGGTCAAGGTCGCTGCGTTCGGATACGGCGTGCGCCGGGCACTCGGCGGTCGCAAGGAGGACATGTCCGCCCCCGCCGGCCAGGCACGGCGCACCGTGATCGTGGGCCGTACGCTCCCGGCCGCGCGGCGGACGAAGCGGAAGAAGGGCTGACCGAGGGATGTTCCGCCGTACGTTCTGGTTCGGCACCGGCATGGCCGCCGGTGTGTGGGCCACCACCAAGGTCAACCGGAAGCTCAAGCAGCTCACCCCCGACAGCCTCGCCGCCACCGCGGCGAACAAGGCGCTCGACGTGGGCGCCCGGGTCAGGGACCGCGCGGTGGGCTTCGCGCTCGACGTCCGCGACAACATGGCCCAGCGGGAGGCCGAACTGGACGACGCGCTGGGCCTGAAGGCCCCCGTCGACGGTGAACTGCCCGCACTGAGGCACCACGCCGCCATCGAGAACAGCAAGGACCCCAAGTACGTCGTCGACGACAGGACGACGACGTACTCGTACAACCGGAATGAGGACCACTGATGGAGTCGGCCGAGATTCGTCGCCGCTGGTTGAGCTTCTTCGAGGAGCGCGGTCACACCGTCGTCCCTTCGGCGTCGCTCATCGCGGACGACCCGACTCTGCTCCTCGTCCCGGCCGGCATGGTGCCCTTCAAGCCCTACTTTCTTGGTGAGGTCAAGCCGCCCTTCGACCGCGCCACCAGCGTCCAGAAGTGCGTGCGCACGCCGGACATCGAAGAGGTCGGCAAGACCACCCGGCACGGCACGTTCTTCCAGATGTGCGGCAACTTCTCCTTCGGCGACTACTTCAAGGAAGGCGCCATCAAGTACGCCTGGGAGCTGCTCACCAGCCCCCAGGACAAGGGCGGTTACGGCCTCGACCCCGAACGCCTGTGGATCACTGTCTACAAGGACGACGACGAGGCCGAGCGCATCTGGCACGACGTCGTGGGCGTCCCCTCCGAGCGCATCCAGCGCCTCGGCAAGAAGGACAACTACTGGTCCATGGGCGTCCCCGGCCCCTGCGGCCCCTGCTCCGAGATCAACTACGACCGCGGCCCCGAGTTCGGCGCCGAGGGCGGCCCCGCCGTCAACGACGAGCGGTACGTGGAGATCTGGAACCTCGTCTTCATGCAGTACGAGCGGGGCGAGGGCATCGGCAAGGAGGAGTTCGAGATCCTCGGCGAGCTGCCGAGCAAGAACATCGACACCGGCCTCGGCCTGGAACGCCTCGCCATGATTCTGCAGGGCGTGCAGAACATGTACGAGATCGACACCTCCATGGCCGTCATCAAGAAGGCCACCGAACTGACCGGCGTGGCCTACGGCGACGCCCAGGCCTCGGACGTGTCCCTGCGCGTGGTCACCGACCACATGCGCACCTCCGTGATGCTCATCGGCGACGGTGTCACCCCGGGCAACGAGGGCCGCGGCTACGTGCTGCGCCGCATCATGCGCCGCGCCATCCGCAACATGCGCCTGCTCGGCGCCACCGGGCCGGTCGTCAAGGACCTCATCGACGTCGTGATCGGCATGATGGGGCAGCAGTACCCCGAGCTGGTCACCGACCGCGAGCGGATCGAGAAGGTCGCCCTCGCCGAGGAGAACGCCTTCCTCAAGACGCTGAAGGCCGGCACCAACATCCTCGACACCGCGGTCAGCGACACCAAGGCCTCCGGCGGCACCGTCCTAGCCGGTGACAAGGCGTTCCTGCTCCACGACACCTGGGGCTTCCCGATCGACCTCACCCTGGAGATGGCCGCCGAGCAGGGGCTGTCCGTGGACGAGGACGGCTTCCGGCGCCTGATGAAGGAGCAGCGGGAGCGCGCCAAGGCCGACGCCCAGGCCAAGAAGACCGGTCACGCCGGTGCCGGTGCCTACCGGGAGATCGCCGACAAGGCAGGCGCCACCGACTTCGTCGGCTACACCGACACCGAGACCGAGTCCACGGTCGTCGGCATCCTCGTCGACGGCGCCTCCTCCCCGGCCGCCACCGAGGGCGACGAGGTTGAGATCGTCCTGGACCGCACCCCGTTCTACGCCGAGGGCGGCGGCCAGATCGGCGACACCGGCCGGATCCGGGTCGACACCGGCGCCGTCATCGAGATCCGCGACTGCCAGAAGCCGGTGCCGGGCGTGTACGTCCACAAGGGCGTCGTCCAGGTCGGCGAGGTCACCGTCGGTGCCAAGGCCCAGGCCTCCATCGACGACCGCCGCCGCAAGGCCATCGCCCGCGCCCACTCGGCCACCCACCTCACCCACCAGGCGCTGCGCGACGCCCTCGGCCCGACCGCCGCCCAGGCCGGTTCCGAGAACCAGCCCGGCCGCTTCCGCTTCGACTTCGGCTCGCCGTCCGCCGTGCCGACGGCCGTGATGACCGACGTCGAGCAGAAGATCAACGAGGTGCTCGCCCGCGACCTCGACGTGCGCGCCGACGTCATGGGCATCGACGAGGCCAAGAAGCAGGGCGCCATCGCCGAGTTCGGCGAGAAGTACGGCGAGCGCGTGCGCGTCGTCACCATCGGCGACTTCTCCAAGGAGCTGTGCGGCGGCACCCACGTGCACAACACCGCCCAGCTCGGCCTGGTCAAGCTGCTCGGCGAGTCCTCCATCGGCTCCGGTGTGCGCCGTATCGAGGCCCTGGTCGGCGTGGACGCCTACAGCTTCCTCGCCCGCGAGCACACGGTCGTCGCCCAGCTCCAGGAGCTGATCAAGGGCCGTCCGGAGGAGCTGCCGGAGAAGGTCTCCGCGATGCTCGGCAAGCTCAAGGACGCCGAGAAGGAGATCGAGAAGTTCCGCGCCGAGAAGGTCCTCCAGGCGGCCGGCGGCCTCGCCGACTCCGCCAAGGACGTGCGCGGCGTGGCCCTGGTGACCGGGCAGGTCCCCGACGGCACCACCGCCGACGACCTGCGCAAGCTGGTCCTCGACGTGCGCGGCCGCATCCAGGGCGGCCGGGCCGTGGTCGTGGCCCTGTTCACCACGGTGGGCGGCAAGCCCCTCACGGTCATCGCCACCAACGAGGCGGCCCGCGAGCGCGGCCTCAAGGCCGGTGACCTGGTGCGCACCGCCGCCAAGACCCTCGGCGGCGGCGGTGGCGGCAAGCCGGACGTCGCCCAGGGCGGCGGCCAGAACCCGGCCGCGATCGGCGACGCCGTCGACGCCGTCGAGCGCCTCGTGGCGGACTCCGCCAAGTGAGCACACCGTCCCACGACCAGGCGGACGCCCCGGTGATGCGCCGCGGCCGCCGCCTGGCGATCGACGTCGGCGACGCCCGTATCGGGGTCGCGTCCTGCGACCCCGACGGCATCCTCGCCACCCCGGTGGAGACCGTCCCCGGCCGCGACGTCCCGGCGGCGCACCGGCGCCTTCGGCAGCTGGTCGCCGAGTACGAGCCCATCGAGGTCGTCGTCGGCCTCCCTCGCTCCCTCAAGGGCGGCGAGGGCCCGGCCGCGGCCAAGGTCAGGCGCTTCACGCAGGAGCTGGCCAAGGGCATCGCGCCCGTCCCGGTCCGGCTGGTCGACGAGCGCATGACGACGGTCACCGCGAGCCAGGGGCTGCGCGCCTCCGGGGTGAAGTCCAAGAAGGGCCGGTCCGTCATCGACCAGGCCGCCGCTGTGATCATCCTCCAGCAGGCACTGGAATCCGAACGGGTGTCAGGCAGGCCCCCGGGCGAGGGCGTCGAAGTGGTCATCTGATCGCGGTACGGTAACGTTCCGCGCGATGCGGGAGGCATTCGAACAGCCACCGCACAGCAAGAGGCGGAACGGAAGCGGACCCCGGCACAGGTCGCGCCCCCCGTCGCCTCGCGGCTCTAGGGGATCGATGACTGAGTATGGCCGGGGCCCAGGCCCCGAACCGTGGCATCCGGAGGACCCGTTGTACGGGGACGGCGGATGGGGCGGACAGCAGGCCCAGACGGGTCAGCAGTCCCCCTACGGCGGCCAGCCGCAGCAGTATCCGGAGCAGCAGGCGCAGCAGCAGTACGGCGACTGGAGCAACGGCGGCCAGTCGTCGTACGGCGGCGGGCAGCCCCAGTACGACCAGTACGGCCACCAGCACCCCGAGCAGCAGTACGACCAGTACGGTCAGCCGTACCCCCAGCAGCAGTACGACCAGCACCAGTACGGTCAGCAGCAGTACGACCAGCAGTACGCACCCCAGGCCCAGCCGCAGCAGGGGCACGACAACGGCTGGGGCGGCGGCGCGTACCCCCAGGCGCAGTACCCGGCCGACCCGTCCGACCCCTACGGACAGCAGGCCGGCGGCTACGGCGCCGAACAGCCCGACTTCTACGGCACCCCCGAGGCGTACCCGCCGCCGGAGCCGCCGCCCCGCCGGCGTGCCGAGCCCGAGCCGCAGCGCACCGACTGGGACCCGGGCCCCGACGAGGGGGAGCACGCCTTCTTCGCCGGCGGGGGCGACGACGGTGACGACGACGCGGCGGACGACGGCCGCGAGGACCGCGGGGACCGCAGGACCCGGGGCGGCGGCAAGCCGAAGAAGCGCCGCAGCGGATGCGCCTGCCTGGTGGTCTGCCTGGTGCTCGGCGGCGGCGTGGCCGGTATCGGATATTTCGGCTACCAGTTTTACCAGGATCGTTTCGGCGCGGCCCCGGACTTCGCGGGCGGCGGCAACGGCGAGCAGGTGACCGTCACCATCCCCAAGGGAGCCGGCGGCTCCACGATCGGCCAGGAACTCAAACGCCAGGGCGTGGTGAAGAGCGTCGACGCCTTCATCGCCGCCCAGCAGAGCAATCCGCGTGGCAAGAGCATCCAGGACGGCGTCTACACGTTGCAGAAGGAGATGTCGGCCGAGAGCGCGGTCGAACTCCTGCTCAGCCCGGAGAGCCGCAGCAACCTGATCGTCGCCGAGGGCAGGCGCAACGCCGACGTCTACGAGCTCATCGACAAACGCCTCGAAGTGAAGGAAGGCACCACCGCCAAGGTCGCCAAGTCCGAGTACAAGAACCTCGGCCTGCCCGAATGGGCGCTGAACCACAAGGACGTCAAGGACCCGCTGGAGGGCTTCCTCTACCCGTCCAGCTACTCGGCGGCCAAGGGGCAGAAGCCCGAGGACGTGCTCAAGCAGATGGTGGCACGTGCCAACGAGCAGTACGAGAAGATCGGCCTGGTGGAGAAGGCGGAGGGACTCGGTCTGAAGGGCCCGTGGGAACTGCTCACCGCCGCGAGCCTGGTGCAGGCGGAGGGCAAGACCCACGACGACTTCCGCAAGATGGCCGAGGTGATCTACAACCGGCTCAAGGAGTCGAACACCGAGACGAACCAGAAGCTCCAGTTCGACTCGTCGTTCAACTATCTGATGGGGCAGAGCAAGATCCACATCAGTGAGTCCGAGATCAACAGCAACATGGACCCGTACAACACCTACACCAACCGTGGTCTGCCGCCCGGCCCCATCAGCAACCCCGGCGCGGAGGCCCTGCAAGCGGCGCTCAACCCCACCGAAGACGGCTGGATCTACTTCGTGGCCACCGACGGGGTGAACAAGACCGAGTTCGCCAAGACCCACGACGAGTTCCTGAAGCTAAAGGACAAGTTCGATGCCGCCTCCGGCAACTGACCGGCACCGGGCCGCCGTGCTCGGTTCCCCGATCGCCCACTCCCTCTCCCCGGTGCTGCACCGCGCCGCCTACGCGGAGCTGGGGCTCACGGACTGGACGTACGACCGCTTCGACGTCGACGAGGCCGCGCTGCCCGGCTTCTTCGCGGAGCTGGGACCCGAGTGGGCGGGACTGTCGCTGACCATGCCGCTCAAGCGGGCGGTGATTCCGCTGCTCGACGGCATCAGCGAGACGGCGGCCTCCGTGGACGCGGTGAACACCGTGGTGTTCGGCGAGGACGGCCGGAAGACCGGCGACAACACCGACATCCCCGGCATCGTCGCCGCCCTGCGCGAGCACGGTGTCGAGAAGGTCGAGACCGCGGCCATCCTCGGCGCCGGCGCCACCGCGTCCTCCGCGCTGGCCGCACTGGCCCGGATCTGCACCGGTGAGGTCTCCGTCTACGTCCGCAGTGAGGTGCGCGCCGCCGAGATGCGGGGCTGGGCCGAGCGGCTGGATGTGGACGTGCGCATCGTGGACTGGGCGCGGGCCGAGGAAGCGCTGAGCGCTCCGCTGATCGTCGCCACCACCCCCGCCGGTGCCACCGACCCGCTCGCCACAGCGGTCCCCGAGCGGCCCGCCACCCTCTTCGACGTGCTCTACGACCCGTGGCCCACCGCCCTTGCCGCCCGCTGGTCGGCGTACGGCGGCGCCGTCGTCAGCGGCCTCGACCTGCTGCTCCACCAGGCGGTGCTCCAGGTGGAGCAGATGACCGGCCGCGCTCCGGCGCCGCTGGTCGCCATGCGGAAAGCGGGCGAGCGGGCGCTCGCGGATCGCTAGCGCGGAGTCCCCCCGGCGTCGCGCGAGTCGCGCGGGGCAGGTCCCTGCGCCCCGGCGCAGCGGCAGGAGAGCGGCGCGGACTTCCTCGGTTCCCGCGCTCCCTCGCAACAGCGGGGCAACCCTCCCGCCCGACGCCGCCGCGGTACCGCCCGTGCGTCCGGCAAGTGGACCGGCGACCGGGTCCGGCGGCCGGACGTGGGAGGATCGGAGGCGGCGGGCCGGGGCCGCGCACCCGGTCGGACCGTCGCGTACGCGGACAAGGAGCGTACGCGGGGCATACCGGGGCGCGAGTACTGAGGAGCACCGTTGAGCAGGTTGCGCTGGCTGACCGCGGGGGAGTCCCACGGTCCCGCACTCGTCGCGACGCTGGAGGGACTGCCCGCCGGCGTGCCGATCACCACCGACATGGTGGCGGACCACCTGGCGAGGCGGCGGCTCGGCTACGGCCGCGGTGCGCGGATGAAGTTCGAGCGCGACGAGGTCACCTTTCTCGGTGGCGTCCGGCACGGTCTGACGATGGGCTCCCCGGTCGCCGTCATGGTCGGCAACACCGAGTGGCCCAAGTGGGAACAGGTCATGGCGGCCGACCCGGTCGACCCGGAGGTGCTGGCCGGCCTCGCGCGCAACGCCCCGCTGACCCGGCCGCGCCCCGGCCACGCGGACCTCGCCGGCATGCAGAAGTACGGCTTCGACGAGGCCCGGCCGATCCTGGAGCGCGCCTCCGCCCGTGAGACGGCGGCCCGGGTGGCCCTGGGTGCGGTGGCCCGCTCGTACCTGAAGGAGACGACCGGCGTCGAGATCGTCAGCCACGTCGTCGAACTGGCCTCGGCCAAGGCGCCCCACGGCGTGTACCCGACGCCGGACGACGTCGAGCGGCTGGACGCCGACCCCGTGCGCTGCCTGGACGCGGACGCGTCCGAGGCGATGGTCGCCGAGATCGACCAGGCCCACAAGGACGGCGACACCCTCGGCGGCGTCGTCGAGATCCTCGCCTACGGAGTGCCGGTGGGCCTTGGTTCCCACGTCCACTGGGACCGCAAGCTCGACGCGCGGCTCGCGGGTGCCCTCATGGGCATCCAGGCGATCAAGGGCGTCGAGATCGGCGACGGCTTCGAGCTGGCCCGTGTGCCCGGTTCCGAGGCCCACGACGAGATCGTGAGCACGCCCGACGGCATCCGCCGGGTCTCCGGCCGCTCCGGTGGGACCGAGGGCGGGCTGACGACGGGTGAGCTGTTGCGGGTGCGGGCCGCGATGAAGCCGATCGCGACCGTGCCGCGCGCCCTGAGGACCGTGGACGTGACCACCGGCGAGGCCGCGCAGGCCCACCACCAGCGCTCCGACGTGTCCGCGGTGCCGGCCGCCGGGATCGTCGCCGAGGCCATGGTGGCCCTCGTGCTCGCGGACGCCGTCGCGGAGAAGTTCGGCGGCGACAGCGTGGCCGAGACCCGTCGCAACGTGCGGTCCTACCTCGACCACCTGGCCATCCGGTGACGGGGGCCCCGCTGATCGTCCTCGTCGGCCCGATGGGCGTCGGCAAGTCCACCGTCGGGCAGCTGCTCGCCGACCGACTGGGCACGGGATACCGGGACACGGACGAGGACATCGTCACCGCCCAGGGGCGGGCCATCGCCGACATCTTCGTGGACGAGGGTGAGGCGGCCTTCCGGGCTCTGGAGAAGGAGGCCGTGCGCAGCGCGCTCGCCGGGCACGACGGCGTCCTGGCCCTCGGCGGCGGCGCGATCCTCGACGCCGACACGCGTGCGCTGCTCGCCGGGCAGCGGGTCGTGTACCTCTCGATGGACGTCGAGGAAGCCGTCAGGCGCACCGGTCTGAACGCGGCGCGGCCGCTGCTCGCGGTCAACCCGCGCAAGCAGTGGCGCGAGCTCATGGAGGCCCGCCGGCACCTCTACGAGGAGGTCGCCACGGTCGTCGTGGCCACGGACGGCCGCACGCCGGAAGAAGTCACCCAAGCCGCCCTGGACGCAGTGGAGTTGAAGGACGTATGAGCGAGGCAGTCACCCGGATCCAGGTCGGCGGCACCGCCGGGTCCGACCCCTACGAGGTCCTGGTGGGCCGTCAGCTCCTGGGCGAGCTGGGCGGTCTGATCGGGGCGAAGGCGAAGCGGGTCGCGGTGATCCACCCCGAGGCGCTGGCCGAGACCGGTGACGCGCTGCGCGCCGACCTCGCCGAGCAGGGCTACGAGGCCGTCGCCATCCAGGTGCCCAACGCCGAGGAGGCCAAGACCGCCGAGGTCGCCGCGTACTGCTGGAAGGCGCTCGGCCAGTCCGGCTTCACCCGCACCGACGTCATCGTCGGCGTCGGCGGCGGGGCCAGCACCGACCTGGCCGGGTTCGTGGCCGCGACCTGGCTGCGCGGGGTGCGCTGGATCGCCGTGCCCACCACCGTGCTGGCCATGGTGGACGCGGCCGTCGGCGGCAAGACCGGCATCAACACCGCCGAGGGCAAGAACCTCGTCGGCGCCTTCCACCCGCCCGCCGGTGTGCTGTGCGACCTGGCCGCCCTGGACTCGCTCCCGGTCAACGACTACGTCTCCGGACTGGCCGAGGTCATCAAGGCCGGCTTCATCGCCGACCCGGCGATCCTCGACCTGATCGAGTCCGACCCCCAGGCGGCGCGCACCCCGGCCGGACCGCACACCGCCGAGCTGATCGTGCGCTCCATCGAGGTCAAGGCCGAGGTCGTCTCCTCCGACCTGAAGGAAGCGGGACGCAGGGAGATCCTCAACTACGGCCACACCCTGGGCCACGCCATCGAGAAGAACGAGCGCTACAAGTGGCGGCACGGCGCCGCCGTCTCCGTCGGCATGCACTTCGCCGCCGAACTGGGCCGCCTGGCCGGCCGGCTGGACGACGCCACCGCCGACCGCCACCGCAGCATCCTCGAAGCGGTCGGCCTCCCGCTGCACTACCGCTACGACCAGTGGCCCAAGCTGGTCGAGAACATGAAGGTCGACAAGAAGTCCCGCGGCGACCTGCTGCGCTTCATCGTCCTGGACGGCCTGGCCAAGCCCACCGTCCTCGAGGGCCCCGACCCGGCCGTCCTCCTCGCCGCCTACGGCGAGGTGGGCGAGTAGTACCCGGCTGTTCCCTTCCGCCCGATTCGCCCTGCCGGACGGGCACTTCGGACCGCCCCCGGCCGTTCTCCAAACAACGGCCGGGGGCGGTACCGTTCGGTAGCAGGACGGCGGGCCCCCTTCCCGCCGCCAGCGCCCATCGCCTGCCTGTACGAGACGGAGTGGCACCGGATGCAGCACCCAGTGGGTTCTCCGCTGCCGCCGCCCCACCAGCCGGGGCACGGACCGGCCCTCGGCTGGTCCCCGGCCGCACACCACCCTGGCCCGCCCCAGGGGCCCGCCCCCGTGCCGCCCCCGGCCCCGGGATACCCCACGGCCCCGCGTCAGGCCCCGGCGCCGCGTCAGGCCCCGCCCCCGGCCTCCGGTCCGGCCCCGCATCAGCCGGCCCCCGCGCCGGGACCGCGGCGCCCGGGCCCCGCTCCCGCGTCGGAGACCACCGGCCACGTGTCGTTGCCCCCAGGCGGCCCGGTGGCCGTGCCCAGCGTGCCCCCGGCCACGGCCGCCGCGCCCGACCCCACCACGACCACCCTCGCGGTGCTGCTCATCGGCCCCGCGGGAGCCGGCAAGACGAGCGTCGCCAAGTACTGGGCGGACCACCGCCGGGTCCCGACCGCGCACATCAGCCTCGACGACGTCCGCGAATGGGTCCGCTCCGGCTTCGCCGACCCTCAGACCGGGTGGAACGAGCACTCGGAGGCGCAGTACCGTCTCGCCCGCCGCACCTGCGGCTTCTCCGCGCGCAACTTCCTGGCCAACGGCATCTCCTGCATCCTCGACGACGCGGTCTTCCCGGACCGCCCGGTCGTCGGCCTCGGCGGCTGGAAGCGGCACGTCGGCCCCGGCCTGCTCCCGGTCGTCCTCCTGCCGGGCCTGGACATCGTCCTGGAGCGCAACGCCGAACGCAGTGGCAACCGCCGCCTCACCGACGAGGAGGTCGCCCGCATCCACGGCCGCATGGCCGGCTGGTACGGCTCCGGTCTCCCCATCATCGACAACTCCCAACTCGACGTCCCGGACACCGCCCACCTCCTCGACGAGGTCCTCTCTCGCTCCATAGCCAGCCCACCGACCTGGTAGACGCCCCGGAAGGGGCGCGGGGCTGTACCGACATGCGGCTCCGCCGCGGGGGCGCGCCCAGCCCCCACCGGCGGTAGGCCGCCACACAACCCAAGCCCCCACCCCGCCAGGCGCACCCCGCATTCCCCGGCCCCCGCCCACTCGGCCCACCCAAGCGGCGCCCCCACCGGCGGAGCCATACGCTCGGCTCATGTCAGAGGTCTACGCGGCCCGCCGGACGCGCCTACGGGAACGCTGCAACGCGGGCGGCAGCGCGGCGGCGCTCGTCTCCCGGCCCGCCAACGTGCGCTATCTCGCCGGTGCCGCCCCGCACGGCGCCGTGCTGCTGCTCGGCAGGACCGAGGACCTGCTGGTCTGCTCGGGCCCGCCGGACGACCGGCCCACGCAGGGCCGCCCCGACGAGGCGCTGCCGGTGCGCACCCTGCCCGGACCCGGAGGTGATCCGGCCGTCACGGCCACCGGCCTCGCCGCGGACCAGGGTGCCGAGTCCCTCGCCACGGAGGACCACCACCTCACCGTGGTCCGGCACCGGGCCATGTGCTCCGTCGCCCCCGCGCTGCGCCTGACCGACCTGGGACAGGCCGTCGAGCAGCTGAGGGTGGTCAAGGACGAGGAGGAGATCTCCTGCCTGCGCATCGGCGCCGAGATCGCCGACCAGGCCCTCGGCGAGCTCCTGGAGTCCATCCTGGTCGGCCGCACGGAGCGGCATCTCGCGCTGGAGCTGGAACGCCGCCTCGTCGACCACGGCGCCGACGGCCCCGCCTTCCCCACCTCCGTCGGCACCGGCCCGAACTCGGGGCGCCGCGGCCACCGGCCCACCGACCGCAGGGTGGAGGAGGGCGACTTCCTCTCCGTGTGCCTCGGCGCGACGTACCGCGGATACCGCTGCGAGATCGGCCGTACCTTCGTCATCGGCACCTCGCCGGCCGACTGGCAGATCGAGTTGTACGACCTCGTCTTCTCCGCCCAGCGAGCCGGACGCGAGGCCCTCGCACCCGGTGCCGCCTGCCGTGATGTGGACCGCGCCGCCCGCCAGGCACTGGACTCCGCGGGGTACGCGGAGAACCTTCCGGCGCTCACCGGTCACGGTGTCGGACTCGAAATCGACGAGGACCCGCAGTTGGCCCCCGCGGCCATGGGTAAACTGGACGCTTGTGTGCCGGTCACCGTCGAACCGGGGGTCCACCTCCCGGGCCGGGGCGGGGTCCGGATCGATGACACGCTCGTCGTGCGCCCCGAGGCGGACGGCGGACCCGAGCTACTCACCATCACGACCAAGGAGCTGCTCGCGCTCTAGCCTCGCGCTGTGCGCGCAACCCCGAGGTCGTCCACGTCAGTCCAGTCCAGGAGATTCCCAAACCGTGGCTTCCACGAACGACCTCAAGAACGGCCTGGTGCTCAAGCTCGAAGGCGGCCAGCTCTGGTCCGTCGTCGAGTTCCAGCACGTCAAGCCCGGCAAGGGCCCGGCCTTCGTGCGCACCAAGCTCAAGAACGTGCTCTCCGGCAAGACCGTCGACAAGACCTTCAACGCCGGGGTCAAGGTCGAGACGGCCACCGTCGACAAGCGGGACATGCAGTTCTCGTACATGGACGGCGAGTACTTCGTGTTCATGGACATGCAGACCTACGACCAGCTGCACATCGACCGCAAGGTCGTCGGCGACGCGGCCAACTTCCTCGTCGAGGGGTTCGAGGCCACCGTCGCGCAGCACGAGGGCGAGGTGCTCTTCGTCGAGCTGCCGGCCGCCGTCGAGCTGACCATCCAGGAGACCGAGCCCGGCGTCCAGGGCGACCGTTCCACCGGCGGCACCAAGCCGGCCACCCTGGAGACCGGTCACCAGATCAGCGTCCCGCTCTTCATCACCACCGGTGAGAAGATCAAGGTCGACACCCGTACGAGCGACTACCTCGGCCGGGTGAACAGCTAACCGTGGCTGCTCGCAACACGGCCCGCAAGCGCGCCTTCCAGATCCTCTTCGAGGGCGATCAGCGCGGCGCCGACGTCCTGACGGTGCTCGCCGACTGGGTCCGGCACTCCCGGTCCGACACCCGGCAGCCGCCGGTGAGCGAGTACACGATGGAGCTGGTCGAGGGCTACGCCGCGCGCGCGGAACGCATCGACGAGCTGATCGCCCAGTACTCGGTCGACTGGACGCTCGACCGGATGCCGGTCGTCGACCGCAACATCCTGCGCCTGGGCGCCTACGAGCTGATCTGGGTCGACGAGACCCCGGACGCCGTCGTCCTGGACGAGATGGTGCAGCTGGCGAAGGAGTTCTCCACGGACGACTCGCCGTCGTTCGTCAACGGCCTCCTCGGCCGGCTGAAGGACCTGAAGCCCTCGCTGCGCCGGGAGTAGCCTCAGAGCCTCGCCCGCGCCGCACACGTGCAAGAAACCGCCGGGGTGGCAGGAACCGAATGGTTCCGGCCACCCCGGCGGCACGTTTCTGCTGAGGTGGGTGAGGGTCAGAGCTCCTCGTGGGACGCCACCGCGCGACGCGCGTCCGCGTCCAGGACGCCCCAGCTGATCAGCTGCTCGGTGAGGACCGAGGGCGACTGGTCGTAGATGACGGCGAGCGTGCGCAGGTCGTCCTGGCGGATCGAGAGCACCTTGCCGTTGTAGTCACCGCGCTGCGACTGGATCGTCGCCGCGTAGCGCTGGAGCGGGCCCGCCTTCTCGGCCGGCACGGTGGCCAGCCGCTCCAGGTCCAGGACCAGCTTCGGCGGCGGCTCGGCGGCACCGCCCGGGGTGGTGCCCGGCAGCAGCTCCTGTACGGGAACGCCGTAGAAATCCGCCAGCTCGGCGAGGCGCTGCACGGTCACGGCACGGTCGCCGCGCTCGTACGAGCCGACCACGACGGCCTTCCAGCGGCCCTGGGACTTCTCCTCGACACCGTGGAGGGAAAGGCCCTGCTGGGTGCGGATGGCCCGGAGCTTGGCCCCGAGCTGTTTGGCGTATTCGCTGGACATATGGCTCCCCGGACAAGGTGTCGACGCGGCAGGCTCTGTTGTCGGCCGCGCGGCTGGTAACTCACTGTGAGGTTACGCAGCGTTACTCTGCTGCGTCAAGCCGAATGGTCCGCACCGACTCTTCCGTGGTATTCGCCTTCCGTTGCTCCGAAAGGGTGGCCGGGGTGCGGCAGACGGGTGACGGGGGAGTGTCAGGGGGGCCGTCGGGCCGGTTCTGTGAGCCTGGTACCGTAGGTGGCGCAATTCCGACGTCCTTTAAGGTCCGTCCCGTGAGGCGGAGAAGGGGGTCCGTTTCGTATGGACAAGCAGCAGAACACGCGACAGGGCGAGCAGGGCGACCCGCAGCCGGTCGCGCAGTCCGAGGCCCGGCCCGTGCTGGAAGGGCCCGACATCGCGCGGGTGCTCACCCGCATCGCCCACGAGATCGTCGAACGCGCCAAGGGCGCCGACGACGTGGTGCTCCTCGGCATCCCGACCCGCGGCGTCTTCCTCGCCCGGCGGCTCGCCGACAAGCTGGAGCAGATCACCGAGCGCAAGATGCCGGTCGGCTCGCTCGACATCACCATGTACCGCGACGACCTGCGCATGCACCCGCCGCGTGCCCTGGCCCGCACCGAGATCCCCGGTGACGGGATCGACGGCCGGCTCGTCGTCCTCGTCGACGACGTGCTCTTCTCCGGCCGCACCATCCGCGCCGCCCTCGACGCGCTGAACGACATCGGCCGCCCGCGCGCGGTGCAGCTCGCCGTCCTCGTCGACCGCGGTCACCGCGAACTGCCCATCCGCGCCGACTACGTCGGCAAGAACCTCCCGACGTCGCTGCGGGAGACGGTCAAGGTCCAGCTCGCCGAGGAGGACGGTCGCGACACCGTGCTGCTCGGTGCCAAGCCGGACACCCCGGGCGCCCACCCGTAGCAAGCGTTCCGCGTACCCGCCCACCCGTGCCGTACGCCTGCTCGGCGCGCCCCCGTACGCGCCCGGCCGCCCGAATTATCCCGCTCTTCCGCATGAATCGCCCTACGGAGCCTGACAGATGCAGCGTCATCTCATCTCGGCCGCCGACCTCACCCGCGACGACGCCGTCCTGATCCTCGACACCGCCGAGGAGATGGCCCGGGTCGCGGACCGGCCGATCAAGAAACTGCCGACCCTGCGCGGCCGTACCGTCGTCAACCTCTTCTTCGAGGACTCCACCCGGACCCGGATCTCCTTCGAGGCCGCCGAGAAGCGGCTGTCCGCGGACGTCATCAACTTCACCGCCAAGGGATCCAGCGTCTCCAAGGGCGAGTCCCTCAAGGACACCGCCCAGACCCTGGAGGCGATGGGCGTCGACGCCGTCGTCATCCGGCACGGCGCCTCCGGCGCCCCCTACCGCCTGGCCACCTCCGGCTGGATCGACGCCCACGTCATCAACGCGGGCGACGGCACCCACCAGCACCCCACCCAGGCCCTGCTGGACGCCTTCACCATGCGCCGCCGCCTGGTCGGCCCCGACGCGGGCCTCGGCAAGGACCTCGACGGCCGCCGCGTCACCCTGGTCGGCGACATCCTGCACAGCCGCGTCGCCCGCTCCAACGTCGACCTGCTGCACACCCTCGGCGCCGAGGTCACCCTCGTCGCCCCGCCCACCCTGCTGCCGGTCGGCGTCGAGACCTGGCCCTGCGAGGTCTCCTACGACCTCGACTCCACGCTGACCAAGTCCGACGCGGTGATGCTGCTGCGCGTGCAGCGCGAGCGGATGAACGCCGCGTTCTTCCCCACCGAGCGCGAGTACTCCCGCCGCTACGGCCTCGACGGCGACCGCATGGCGAAGATGCCCGACCACGCCATCGTGATGCACCCCGGCCCGATGGTCCGCGGCATGGAGATCACCGCCGACGTCGCCGACTCCGGCCGCTGCACCGTCGTCGAGCAGGTCACCAACGGCGTCTCCGTCCGGATGGCCGTCCTCTACCTGCTGCTCGGCGGTGCCGAGCCCGCCGTCACCCACGCCCGACCCACCGAGGAGAAGTAAGACGATGAGCAAGACCCTGATCCGCGGTGCGAAGGTGCTCGGCGGCGAGCCGCAGGACGTGCTGATCGACGGCACCGTCATCGAGGCGGTCGGCCCCGGCCTGTCCGCCGAGGGCGCCGAGGTGATCGAGGCCGGCGGCAAGGTGCTGCTGCCCGGCCTGGTCGACCTCCACACCCACCTGCGCGAGCCCGGCCGCGAGGACTCCGAGACCGTCCTCACCGGCACCCGCGCCGCGGCGAGCGGCGGCTACACCAGCGTCTTCGCCATGGCCAACACCTTCCCGGTCGCCGACACCGCCGGCGTCGTCGAGCAGGTCTGGCGGCTCGGCCAGGAGTCCGGCTACTGCGACGTGCAGCCCATCGGAGCCGTCACCGTCGGCCTGGAGGGCGCCAAGCTCGCCGAACTGGGCGCCATGCACGAGTCCGCCGCCGGCGTCACCGTCTTCTCCGACGACGGCAAGTGCGTCCACGACGCCGTGATCATGCGCCGCGCCCTGGAGTACGTGAAGGCCTTCGGCGGCGTCGTCGCCCAGCACGCCCAGGAACCCCGGCTCACCGAGGGCGCCCAGATGAACGAGGGCGTCGTCTCCGCCGAGCTGGGCCTCGGCGGCTGGCCCGCCGTCGCCGAGGAGTCGGTCATCGCGCGGGACGTGCTGCTCGCCGAGCACGTCGGCTCCCGCGTCCACATCTGCCACCTGTCGACCGCCGGGTCCGTCGAGATCGTCCGCTGGGCCAAGTCCCGCGGCATCGACGTCACCGCCGAGGTCACCCCGCACCACCTGCTCCTCACCGACGAGCTGGTCCGGTCGTACAACCCGGTCTACAAGGTCAACCCGCCGCTGCGCACCGAGCGTGACGTCATGGCCCTGCGCGAGGCGCTCGCCGACGGGACAATCGACATCGTCGCCACCGACCACGCCCCGCACCCGCACGAGGACAAGGACTGCGAGTGGGCCGCCGCCGCCATGGGCATGGTCGGCCTGGAGACCGCGCTGTCGGTGGTGCAGGAGACCATGGTGGACACGGGCCTGCTGGACTGGGCCGGCGTCGCCGACCGGATGTCCGTCAAGCCCGCGCGGATCGGACGGGCCACCGGACACGGCCGTCCCGTCTCGGCCGGTGAGCCCGCCAACCTCACCCTGGTCGACACGGAATACCGTGGCGGGGTGGACCCCGCGGGCTTCGCCTCGCGCAGTCGCAACACCCCCTACGAGGGGCGTGAGCTGCCGGGCCGTGTGACGCACACGTGGCTGCGGGGCCAGGCCACGCTCGTCGACGGGAAGCTCACGTGACATCTGTAGCACCGGTAATCCTGCTGGCCGCCGAGAAGGAATCGGCGGAAGTGACCGACTGGGCCGCCCGCGTCGGCTGGGTCGTCGGCCTCGGCCTGTTCGTCGCGCTCGTCTACTGGCTGATGCGCGAGGGCTGGAAGTGGCGCGGCACCCTCCAGGGCGACCTGCCGGCCCTCCCCGCCGCGCCGGACTCGCCCGGCCGGGCGAAACTGACGATGAGCGGCCGCTACCACGGCTCCACCACCGCGGGGCAGTGGCTGGACCGCATCGTCGCGCACGGCCTGGGCACCCGCAGCCGGGTCGAGCTGACCCTGACCGACGCGGGACTGGACGTCGTACGGCCCGGCGCCGCCGACTTCTTCGTCCCCGTCGCCGCGCTGCGCGAGGCCCGGCTCGACAAGGGCATCGCCGGCAAGGTCCTCACCGAGGGCGGCCTGCTCGTCGTCACCTGGGCCCACGGCGACAAGCTGATCGACTCCGGCTTCCGCTCCGACCACGCGGCCGAGCACAACGAGTGGGTCGACACCCTGAACGACATGATCAACAAGACGGAAACGGAAGGCGCACGATGACGACCTCCACCAGGGGAGCCCACCGGACTCCTGCCGTACTCGTCCTGGAGGACGGCCGGATCTTCCGCGGCCGTGCCTACGGGGCCGTGGGGGCGACCTTCGGCGAAGCCGTGTTCTCCACCGGCATGACCGGCTACCAGGAGACCCTCACCGACCCGTCGTACCACCGCCAGGTCGTCGTCATGACCGCCCCGCACATCGGGAACACCGGCATCAACGACGAGGACATGGAGTCCAGGAAGATCTGGGTCTCCGGCTACGTGGTGCGCGACCCCGCGCGCGTGCCCTCCAACTGGCGCTCGACGCGCTCCCTCGACGAGGAGCTGGCCGCCCAGGGCGTCGTCGGCATCTCCGGCATCGACACCCGCGCCCTCACCCGCCACCTGCGCGAGCGCGGCGCCATGCGCGTCGGCATCTTCTCCGGCAACGCGCTGCCCGACGAGGGCACCATGCTCGCCGAGGTCCGCCAGGCCCCCGAGATGAGCGGCGCCGACCTCTCCGCCGAGGTCGCCACCACCGAGGCGTACGTCGTCCCGGCGATCGGCGAGAAGAAGTTCACCGTCGCCGCGATCGACCTCGGCATCAAGGGCATGACCCCGCACCGCATGGCCGAGCGCGGCATCGAGGTGCACGTGCTGCCCGCCACGGCCACCGTCGAGGACGTCTACGCCGTCAACCCGGACGGCGTGTTCTTCTCCAACGGCCCGGGCGACCCGTCCACCGCCGACCACCCGGTCTCCGTCATGCGGGGCGTCCTGGAGCGCGGCACCCCGCTCTTCGGCATCTGCTTCGGCAACCAGATCCTGGGCCGCGCCCTCGGCTTCGGCACCTTCAAGCTGAAGTACGGCCACCGCGGCATCAACCAGCCCGTGCAGGACCGTACGACCGGCAAGGTCGAGGTCACCGCGCACAATCACGGATTCGCCGTCGACGCCCCCCTCGACAAGGTCTCCGACACCCCCTACGGCCGCGCCGAGGTCTCCCACGTCTGCCTCAACGACAACGTGGTGGAGGGGCTTCAGCTCCTCGACCGGCCGGCCTTCAGCGTCCAGTACCACCCCGAAGCGGCAGCGGGACCGCACGACGCCGCCTACCTGTTCGACCGCTTCACGTCTTTGATGAGCACCGCTTCGATGGAGGGCCAGCGTGCCTAAGCGCACCGATATCCAGTCCGTCCTGGTCATCGGCTCCGGCCCGATCGTCATCGGCCAGGCCGCCGAGTTCGACTACTCCGGCACCCAGGCGTGCCGCGTGCTCAAGGCCGAGGGCCTGCGCGTCGTCCTGGTGAACTCCAACCCGGCGACGATCATGACCGACCCGGAGATCGCCGACGCCACCTACGTCGAGCCGATCACGCCCGAGTTCGTCGAGAAGATCATCGCCAAGGAGCGCCCCGACGCCCTCCTGCCCACCCTCGGCGGGCAGACGGCCCTCAACACCGCCATCTCCCTGCACGGCAACGGCGTCCTGGAGAAGTACGGCGTCGAACTGATCGGCGCCAACGTCGAGGCCATCAACAAGGGCGAGGACCGCGACCTGTTCAAGGAGGTCGTCGAGGAGGTCCGCAAGAAGACCGGCCACGGCGAGTCCGCCCGGTCGTACATCTGCCACTCCATGGACGACGTCCTCAAGGGCGTCGACGCGCTCGGCGGCTATCCCGTCGTCGTCCGCCCCTCCTTCACCATGGGCGGCGCCGGCTCCGGCTTCGCCCACGACGAGGAGGAGCTGCGCCGCATCGCAGGTCAGGGCCTCACCCTCTCGCCGACCACCGAGGTGCTCCTGGAGGAGTCCATCCTCGGCTGGAAGGAGTACGAGCTGGAGCTGATGCGCGACAAGAACGACAACGTCGTGGTCGTCTGCTCCATCGAGAACTTCGACCCCATGGGCGTGCACACCGGCGACTCGATCACCGTGGCGCCCGCGATGACGCTCACCGACCGCGAGTACCAGGTGCTGCGCGACGTCGGCATCGCCATCATCCGCGAGGTCGGCGTCGACACCGGCGGCTGCAACATCCAGTTCGCGGTGAACCCCGAGGACGGTCGCGTGATCGTCATCGAGATGAACCCGCGCGTGTCGCGCTCCTCGGCCCTGGCCTCCAAGGCGACCGGCTTCCCCATCGCCAAGATCGCCGCGAAGCTCGCCGTCGGCTACACGCTGGACGAGATTCCGAACGACATCACGCAGGAGACCCCGGCCTCCTTCGAGCCCACGCTGGACTACGTGGTCGTCAAGGCACCGCGCTTCGCCTTCGAGAAGTTCCCGAGCGCCGACTCCACCCTCACCACCACCATGAAGTCGGTCGGCGAGGCCATGGCCATCGGCCGCAACTTCACCGAGGCCTTCCAGAAGGCGCTGCGCTCGCTGGAGAAGAAGGGCAGCCAGTTCACCTTCGTCGGCGAGCCCGGCGACAAGCTGGAGCTGCTGCGGGAGGCCGTGCGGCCCACCGACGGGCGCATCAACGCCGTCATGCAGGCCATCCGCGCGGGCGCCACGCCCGAGGAGGTCTTCGAGCACACCAAGATCGACCCGTGGTTCGTCGACCAGCTCTTCCTCATCAAGGAGGTCGCCGACGAGATCGCCGGGGCCCGCGAGCTGACCGCCGACCTGCTCACCGAGGCCAAGCGGCACGGCTTCTCCGACCAGCAGATCGCCGAGATCAGCGGCCTGGGCGAGGACGTGGTCCGCCAGGTGCGGCACGCGCTCGGCGTCCGCCCGGTCTACAAGACCGTCGACACCTGCGCCGCCGAGTTCGCCGCCCGGACGCCGTACTTCTACTCCTCCTACGACGAGGAGACCGAGGTCGCCTCCCGCGAGAAGCCCGCGGTGATCATCCTGGGCTCCGGGCCCAACCGGATCGGCCAGGGCATCGAGTTCGACTACTCCTGCGTCCACGCCTCCTTCGCGCTGTCCGACGCCGGGTACGAGACCGTGATGGTCAACTGCAACCCGGAGACCGTCTCCACCGACTACGACACCTCCGACCGGCTCTACTTCGAGCCGCTCACCCTGGAGGACGTCCTGGAGATCGTCCACGCCGAGCAGCAGGCCGGTCCCGTCGCGGGCGTGATCGTCCAGCTCGGCGGCCAGACCCCGCTGGGCCTGTCCCAGGCGCTCAAGGACAACGGCGTGCCGATCGTCGGCACCTCCCCGGAGGCCATCCACGCCGCCGAGGACCGCGGCGCCTTCGGGCGGGTCCTCGCCGAGGCCGGGCTCCCGGCCCCCAAGCACGGCACCGCCACCACCTTCGCCGAGGCCAAGGCCATCGCCGACGAGATCGGCTACCCGGTCCTGGTGCGGCCCTCCTACGTCCTCGGCGGACGCGGCATGGAGATCGTCTACGACGAGACCCGGCTGGAGGCGTACATCGCCGAGTCGACCGAGATCAGCCCGTCCCGGCCGGTCCTGGTCGACCGCTTCCTGGACGACGCCATCGAGATCGACGTCGACGCCCTGTACGACGGCGAGGAGCTGTACCTCGGCGGTGTCATGGAGCACATCGAGGAGGCCGGCATCCACTCCGGCGACTCGGCGTGCGCCCTGCCCCCCATCACGCTCGGCGGCTTCGACATCAAGCGGCTGCGCACCTCCACCGAGGGCATCGCCAAGGGCGTCGGCGTGCGCGGCCTGATCAACATCCAGTTCGCGATGGCCGGGGACATCCTCTACGTCCTGGAGGCCAACCCCCGCGCCTCCCGCACCGTCCCCTTCACCTCGAAGGCGACGGCGGTGCCGCTGGCCAAGGCCGCCGCCCGCATCTCGCTGGGCGCGACCATCGCCGAGCTGCGCGCCGAGGGCCTGCTCCCGGCGAGCGGCGACGGCGGCACCCTGCCGCTGGACGCGCCGATCTCCGTCAAGGAGGCCGTGATGCCCTGGTCCCGCTTCAGGGACATCCACGGCCGCGGCGTCGACACGGTCCTCGGCCCGGAGATGCGCTCCACCGGCGAGGTCATGGGCATCGACTCGGTCTTCGGCACGGCGTACGCCAAGTCGCAGGCCGGCGCGTACGGGCCGCTGCCGACGAAGGGCCGCGCCTTCATCTCGGTCGCCAACCGCGACAAGCGTTCGATGATCTTCCCGGCCCGCGAGCTGGTCGCCCACGGCTTCGAGCTGATGGCCACCTCCGGCACCGCCGAGGTCCTCAAGCGCAACGGCATCAACGCCACCGTCGTGCGCAAGCAGTCCGAGGGCACCGGCCCGAACGGCGAGAAGACCATCGTCCAGCTCATCCACGACGGCGAGGTCGACCTCATCGTCAACACGCCGTACGGCACCGGCGGCCGCCTCGACGGCTACGACATCCGCACGGCGGCCGTGGCCCGCTCCGTGCCCTGCCTGACGACGGTCCAGGCGCTGGCGGCGGCCGTCCAGGGCATCGACGCCCTCAACCACGGCGACGTGGGAGTGCGCTCACTCCAGGAACACGCCGAGTTCCTGATCGCCGCCCGCGACTAGCAGCCCCGAGGGGGACACCGGAAACGGTGTCCCCCTCTTCATGAGCCCCAGCGCACCACAGAGGCCTCACGAGGACACATGTACAAGATCTTCTTTAAGCTCGTCTTCTCCCGCATGGACCCGGAGCGGGCCCACCACCTCGCCTTCCGCTGGATCCGCCTCGCCGTGCGCGTCCCCGTCCTGCGCACCTTCGTCGCCGCCGCGCTCGCGCCCCGGTACAAGGAGCTCCGCACCGAGGCGCTGGGCCTGCGCATGCACGGGCCCTTCGGGCTGGCCGCCGGCTTCGACAAGAACGCGGTCGCGATCGACGGCATGGCGATGCTCGGCTTCGACCACGTCGAGATCGGCACCGTCACCGGCGAGCCGCAGCCCGGCAACCCCAAGAAGCGGCTGTTCCGCCTGGTGGGCGACCGCGCGCTGATCAACCGCATGGGCTTCAACAACGACGGCTCGCTGGCCGTGGCGGCCCGTCTGGCCTCCCGCACGCCCGTCCTCCGGACCGTCGTCGGCGTCAACATCGGCAAGACCAAGGTCGTCCCCGAGGAGGAGGCCGTCGGCGACTACGTGAAGTCCGCCGAGCGGCTCGCCCCGCACGCCGACTACCTGGTCGTCAACGTCTCCTCGCCCAACACGCCCGGCCTGCGCAACCTCCAGGCGACCGAGGCGCTGCGCCCGCTGCTGAGCGCGGTCCGCGAGGCCGCCGACCGCGCGGTGACCGCCCGGCGTGTCCCGCTCCTGGTCAAGATCGCGCCCGACCTCGCCGACGAGGACGTGGACGCGGTCGCCGACCTGGCCGTGGAGCTGGGCCTGGACGGCATCATCGCCACCAACACCACCATCGCGCGCGAGGGCCTCGGCCTGACCTCCTCGCCCGCCCTCGTCGGGGAGACCGGCGGCCTGTCCGGCGCCCCCCTCAAGGCACGCTCCCTGGAGGTGCTGCGCCGCCTCTACGCGCGCGTGGGCGACCGGATCACCCTGGTGGGCGTCGGCGGCGTCGAGACGGCCGAGGACGCCTGGGAGCGCATCCTGGCCGGTGCCACGCTGGTCCAGGGCTACAGCGCCTTCATCTACGAGGGGCCCTTCTGGGGCCGCGCGATCCACAAGGGGCTCGCCGCGCGCCTGCGGCAGAGCCCGTACGCCACCCTCGCCGACGCGGTCGGCGCCGACGTGAGGAAGCACGCATGACGGTTCTGGAGCCCTTCGGCGCCCGGTTGCGCCGCGCGATGGACGAGCGCGGTCCGCTGTGCGTCGGCATCGACCCGCACGCCTCCCTGCTCGCCGAGTGGGGCCTGAACGACGACGTGGCCGGCCTGGAGCGCTTCAGCCGCACCGTCGTGGAGGCGGTGGCCGGCCGGGTCGCCGTCCTCAAGCCGCAGAGCGCCTTCTTCGAGCGGTTCGGTTCGCGCGGCGTCGCGGTGCTGGAGACGTCGGTCCAGGAGGCGCGGGCGGCCGGTGCGCTGGTCGTCATGGACGCCAAGCGCGGCGACATCGGCTCGACCATGGCCGCGTACGCCGAGTCGTTCCTGCACAAGGACGCGCCGCTGTTCTCGGACGCGCTGACCGTCTCCCCGTACCTCGGCTACGGCTCCCTGAAGCCGGCCGTCGACCTGGCGCGCGAGAGCGGCGCGGGCCTGTTCGTGCTGGCGCTGACCTCCAACCCGGAGGGCGGCGAGGTCCAGCACGCGGTGCGGGGCGACGGGCTCGGCGTCGGGGCGACGATGCTGGCGCACCTGGCCGCCGAGAACGCGGGGGAGGAGCCGCTGGGCTCCTTCGGCGCGGTGGTCGGTGCCACGCTCGGTGACCTGTCCTCGTACGACCTGGACATCAACGGTCCGCTGCTGGCGCCGGGCATCGGAGCCCAGGGGGCCACGCCCGCGGACCTGCCGGGCGTGTTCGGCGCGGCGGTGCGCAACGTGGTGCCCAACGTCAGCCGGGGTGTCCTTCGTCACGGTCCGGATGTGGCCGCGTTGCGGACGGCCGCCGACCGTTTCGCGGCGGAGATCCGGACCGCGGTCACGGCGTCCTGACCCTGGATACATCCTCAAATCAGAGGGAGTATGTCCCAAATGTCCGGCCTGACGGAGGCTGACCAGGACTTTTCCGCTGTTCTCGCTGACTCTGGCGGACTTGACCGCTAGTCTCCGTCGAGAGTCAACGGGCAAGCGTGTTGCTCGTGGCTCACCAGGTGAGGGGCGACTAGGTTCCTCACCGGTCCGTATCCGACAGTTCGACATCCGAGGTGACGTAGGCGTGGCTCTTCCGCCCCTTACCCCTGAACAGCGCGCAGCCGCGCTCGAAAAGGCCGCCGCGGCTCGCCGGGAGCGGGCCGAGGTCAAGAATCGACTCAAGCACTCCGGTGCCTCCCTCCACGAGGTCATCCAGCAGGGACAGAAGAACGACGTCATCGGCAAGATGAAGGTCTCCGCCCTCCTCGAGTCCCTGCCGGGCGTGGGCAAAGTCCGCGCCAAGCAGATCATGGAGCGACTGGGCATCTCCGAGAGCCGCCGCGTGCGCGGTCTCGGGTCCAACCAGATCGCGTCCCTGGAGCGCGAGTTCGGCAGCACCGGCAGCTGAGTCCGGACCACTCCGGGATTGCTGGAATAATCGCTGCATGGCTGCAACACCCCGGGGGACGTCCCCCGTACCCCCGGACGCACGTCCGCGGCTGACCGTGCTCTCCGGCCCCTCGGGGGTCGGCAAGAGCACGGTCGTCGCCCATATGCGCAAGGAACACCCCGAGGTATGGCTGTCGGTCTCGGCGACGACCCGCAGGCCCCGCCCCGGCGAGCGGCACGGCGTCCACTACTTCTTCGTCAGCGACGAGGAGATGGACAAGCTGATCGCCAACGGCGAGCTGCTGGAGTGGGCCGAGTTCGCCGGCAACCGCTACGGCACGCCGCGCACGGCCGTGCTGGAGCGCCTGGAGGCCGGTGAGCCGGTGCTCCTGGAGATCGACCTCCAGGGAGCGCGGCAGGTCCGCGAGTCCATGCCCGAGGCCCGGCTGGTGTTCCTGGCCCCGCCCTCCTGGGACGAGCTGGTGCGCAGGCTCACCGGCCGGGGCACCGAACCGCCCGAGGTGATCGAGCGCCGCCTCGCCGCCGCCAAGGTCGAGCTGGCCGCCGAGCCGGAGTTCGACCGGACACTGGTGAACACCTCCGTCGAGGACGTGGCGCGCGAGCTGCTAGCCTTGACGAACGTCGTGTGATCGTTACAGGTCACCCTGCGGTCATCCCGACAGAATCTTTCCCATCCATCGGAAGGTAGAGCGTGTCCTCTTCCATCTCCGCGCCCGAGGGCATCATCAACCCGCCGATCGACGAGCTCCTCGAGGCCACGGACTCGAAGTACAGCCTCGTGATCTACGCGGCCAAGCGGGCCCGCCAGATCAACGCGTACTACTCGCAGCTCGGCGAGGGCCTCCTCGAGTACGTGGGTCCGCTCGTCGACACCCACGTGCACGAGAAGCCGCTCTCGATCGCCCTGCGCGAGATCAACGCGGGGCTGCTGACCTCCGAGGCCATCGAGGGCCCGGCGCAGTAACACCGGCAACATCGGCGGTAGTATCTTCAGCCTTACGCTGACTTATCCACAGGCCCGGCAGCCCGACTGTCGGGCCTGTGGTGTGTGATGGGACGTACGCGCCGTCCGGGCGCAGTTCCGACGCGTGGTCCCAACGTGCAGTCCGAGCGCGTGGTCCGAGCGCGTCATCCGAGCCGGGGAGAGACGGTGGACAAGCCGAAGGTCGTTCTGGGGGTCAGTGGCGGCATCGCCGCGTACAAGGCCTGTGAGCTGCTGCGCAGACTCACCGAGTCGGGGCACGAGGTCCGCGTCGTCCCCACCGCCTCCGCGCTGCACTTCGTGGGCGCCGCCACCTGGTCCGCCCTGTCCGGCAACCCCGTCTCGACCGAGGTCTGGGACGACGTCCACGAGGTCCCGCACGTGCGCATCGGCCAGCACGCCGACCTGGTCGTCGTCGCCCCGGCCACCGCCGACATGCTTGCCAAGGCCGCCCACGGCCTGGCCGACGACCTGCTCACCAACACCCTGCTCACCGCCCGCTGCCCGGTCGTCTTCGCCCCCGCCATGCACACCGAGATGTGGGAGCACCCGGCCACCCAGGAGAACGTGGCGACGCTGCGCCGCCGCGGCGCCGTGGTGATCGAACCCGCCGTCGGCCGCCTCACCGGGGTCGACACCGGCAAGGGCCGGCTGCCCGACCCGGGCGAGATCTTCGAGGTCTGCCGCCGCGTCCTCGCCCGCGGGGTGCACGAGCCCGACCTCGCCGGACGGCACGTGGTCGTCAGCGCAGGCGGCACCCGGGAGCCCCTCGACCCGGTCCGCTTCCTCGGCAACCGCTCCTCCGGCAAGCAGGGCTACGCCCTCGCCCGCACCGCCGCCGCCCGCGGCGCCCGCGTCACGCTCGTCTCGGCGAACGCCTCGATGCCGGCCCCGGCCGGCGTGGACGTGGTGCCGGTCGGCACGGCGGTGGAGCTGCGCGAGGCGATGCTGCGCGCCGCGGCGGACGCCGACGCCGTCGTCATGGCCGCGGCGGTGGCGGACTTCCGGCCCGCGGCCTACGCCACCGGGAAGATCAAGAAGAAGGACGGCGAGGAACCCGCACCGATCACCCTGGTGCGTAATCCGGACATCCTCGCGGAGCTCTCCGCACCCCGGGCCCACCCCGGACAGGTGGTCGTCGGCTTCGCCGCCGAGACCGACGACGTCCTGGCCAACGGCAGGGCCAAGCTGAAGCGCAAGGGCTGCGACCTCCTCGTGGTGAACGAGGTGGGGGAACGCAAGACCTTCGGCTCCGAGGAGAACGAGGCGGTGGTCCTGGGCGCCGACGGCAGCGAGACGCCGGTCGCCCACGGGCCGAAGGAAGCCCTGGCCGACGTGGTCTGGGACCTCGTCGCCCGGCGGCTGGAGTGAATGACCCATTTGCTCGAACGAGCAGCGAAGACGACGCAGAAGAAGGCGCATTCGAGCGTGGCGCCCCTGGCCAAGGGCGCTTTCTTCTGGGCAGAATGCGCGTGCCGCAGGTCACAGCCCTCCCGAGAGCTGAGACAGGTGGGCCCGCGGCAGAGTGCGACCGATAAACTGTTCTCGGACGTCGCCGGGTGCAGCTCCCCGTGCCGTCCACCAATGATCAGCCAGCAGCCGCTGCAACCCCAGGGAGCGTTGTGTCCCGTCGCCTGTTCACTTCGGAGTCCGTGACCGAAGGTCACCCCGACAAGATCGCTGACCAGATCAGCGACACGATTCTCGACGCGCTTCTGCGTGAGGACCCGACCTCCAGGGTCGCCGTCGAAACCTTGATCACCACCGGTCTGGTGCACGTGGCCGGAGAGGTCACCACCAAGGCCTACGCGGACATCGCCAACCTCGTCCGCGGCAAGATCCTGGACATCGGCTACGACTCCTCCAAGAAGGGCTTCGACGGAGCCTCCTGCGGCGTCTCGGTCTCCATCGGCGCCCAGTCCCCGGACATCGCGCAGGGTGTCGACACCGCGTACGAGAGCCGGGTCGGGGGTGCCGCCGCGGGCGACGACACCGACGAGCTGGACCGGCAGGGCGCCGGCGACCAGGGCCTGATGTTCGGCTACGCCTCCGACGAGACGCCGACGCTGATGCCGCTTCCGGTCTTCCTGGCGCACCGCCTGTCCAAGCGCCTGTCCGAGGTCCGCAAGAACGGCACCATCCCGTACCTGCGTCCCGACGGCAAGACCCAGGTCACCATCGAGTACGACGGCGACAAGGCGGTCCGGCTGGACACCGTCGTCGTCTCCTCCCAGCACGCGAGCGACATCGACCTCGAGTCGCTGCTGGCCCCGGACATCAAGGAGTTCGTCGTCGAGCCGGAGCTGAAGGCGCTCCTGGAGGACGGCATCAAGATCGACACGGAGAACTACCGTCTCCTGGTCAACCCGACCGGCCGCTTCGAGATCGGCGGCCCGATGGGCGACGCCGGTCTGACCGGCCGCAAGATCATCATCGACACCTACGGCGGCATGGCCCGTCACGGCGGTGGCGCCTTCTCCGGCAAGGACCCGTCGAAGGTGGACCGCTCCGCGGCCTACGCGATGCGCTGGGTCGCCAAGAACGTCGTGGCCGCGGGCCTCGCCGCCCGCTGCGAGGTCCAGGTCGCCTACGCCATCGGCAAGGCCGAGCCGGTCGGCCTGTTCGTGGAGACCTTCGGCACCGCCAAGGTCGAGCCGGAGAAGATCGAGAAGGCGATCGACGAGGTCTTCGACCTGCGTCCGGCCGCCATCATCCGCGACCTCGACCTGCTCCGCCCGATCTACGCCCAGACCGCCGCCTACGGCCACTTCGGCCGTGAGCTGCCCGACTTCACCTGGGAGCGCACCGACCGCGTCGACGCGCTGCGCGAGGCCGCCGGCCTGTAAGGATCCGGGGCCCCGTCGCCCCTTGTGACAGGTGAGGCCCGGTGACCCCTCGGGGGGCGCCGGGCCTCGTCGCATGGAGCCGGTTCCGGCGGTGTTGTCAGTGGTCTTTGCGAGAATGCAGGCGTGAGCAGCGAGAACGGACCGGAGCAGGGCGGCGCGCAGGACGCGCCGCCCGAGCAGCTCGCGCTCATCCGGGAGACGGTGCGCAGGGCGAAGACCCCCCGCGCCAAGCCGCGCACCTGGCGCGGGGCCGCGCTCGCCAAGGAGCTGCCGGTCGCCCGGGTCCTCGTCGACAAGGGCGTGCTCCACCTCGACCGGTACTTCGACTACGCCGTGCCCGAGGAGCTGGATGCCGAGGCCCAGCCGGGTGTGCGGGTGCGGGTGCGCTTCGGGGCCGGACGCCACCGGGTGCGGGACGGGCGGCGCGAGGGCGGCGGGCTCATCGACGGCTTCCTCGTCGAGCGGCTCGCCGAGTCCGACTACGCGGGACCCCTGGCGGCCCTGGCCCAGGTCGTCTCGCCCGAGCGGATCCTCGACGAGGAGTTGCTCGGCCTGGTCCGGTCGGTCGCCGACCGGTACGCGGGCAGCGTCGCGGACGTCCTCCAGCTCGCCGTGCCCCCGCGCAACGCGCGCGCCGAGAAGCGGGAGTCCGGGCAGCCGCTGCCCGCCCCGCCGGTGCCCGAGCCGGGCTCGTGGGCGCGGTACGAGCAGGGGGCGGCGTTCGTGGCCGCACTGGCGTCCGGGGGAGCACCGCGCGCGGTGTGGAACGCGTTGCCGGGTCCGCAGTGGGCCGAGGAACTCGCGCGCGCCGTGGCGGCCACGCTGGCCTCCGGCCGGGGCGCCCTCGTCGTCCTGCCGGACGGGCGGACCGTCGCCCGCGCCGACGCCGCGCTCACCGCGCTCCTGGGCGAGGAACGGCACGCGGTGCTCACGGCCGACGCCGGTCCCGAGAAGCGGTACGCGCAGTGGCTGGCGGTGCGCCGGGGCGCCGTCCGGGCCGTGATCGGGACCAGGGGCGCCATGTTCGCGCCGGTGCGCGACCTCGGTCTGGTCGCCCTGTGGGACGACGGCGACGACAGCCACAGCGAGCCGCACGCGCCGCAGCCGCACGCGCGCGAGGTACTGCTGCTGCGCGCGGCCCAGGACCGCTGCGCCTTCCTGCTGGGCGGCTGGAGCTGCACCGTGGACGCCGCCCAGCTCGTGGAGACCGGCTGGGCCCGGCCCCTGGTCGCCACCCGTGAGCAGGTACGGGGCGCCGCCCCGCTGGTGCGGACCGTGGGGGACCAGGACCTGGCCCGGGACGAGGCCGCCCGTGCCGCGCGCCTGCCCACCCTCGCCTGGCAAACCGTCAGGGAGGGACTGCGGCACGGACCGGTGCTCGTGCAGGTGCCCCGACGGGGCTACGTGCCCCGGATGGCCTGCGCGGCGTGCCGGACGCCCGCGCGGTGCCGGCACTGCTCGGGGCCGCTGGAGGGGCAGGAGTCCGCCTCCGCCCTGCGGTGCGGCTGGTGCGGGCGCGAGGAGGGCGCCTGGCACTGCCCGGAGTGCGGCGCCTTCCGGCTGCGCGCGCAGGTCGTGGGCGCCCGGCGCACCGCGGAGGAGTTGGGGCGGGCCTTCCCGGCCGTGCCCGTGCGCACCTCCGGGCGCGAGCACGTGCTGGACACCGTGTCCGAGGCCCCCGCGCTGATCGTGAGTACTCCGGGGGCCGAACCGGTCGCCGAGGGCGGCTACGCGGCGGCGCTGCTGCTCGACGGCTGGGCCATGCTCGGCCGGCCCGACCTGCGCTCCGGCGAGGACGCGCTGCGGCGCTGGCTGGCCGCCGCCGCCCTGGTACGCCCGCAGAGCGCCGGGGGCACCGTCGTCGCGGTCGCCGAGCCGACCCTGCGGCCGGTGCAGGCGCTGGTGCGCTGGGACCCGGTCGGACACGCGCTGCGTGAGCTGGCCGAGCGGGCGGAGCTGGGCTTCCCCCCGGTGTCGCGGATGGCGGCCGTGGCGGGGCCGCCGGAGGCGGTCGGCGGTTTCCTCGGCGCGGTCGCACTGCCGCCGGAGGCGGAGGTGCTCGGTCCCGTGCCCCTGCCGGTCACGGCGGCGGGGCGACCGCGGTGGGTGGGCGCTCCGCCACCCGGGGAGCACTGGGAGCGGGCACTGGTCCGGGTGCCGCCGGGGCGCGGGGCGGCGCTGGCCGGTGCGCTGAAGGCCGCTCAGGCGGCGCGGACGGCACGCGGGAGCGACACGGCGGTGTGGGTGCGCATCGATCCGCCCGACATCGGGTGAGCGGCGCACATGCCGACGCCCCGCCTTCCCGAAGGGGCGCCGGGATGACGGGGCGACCGTTGTGCCTCGGCCGGCGTGGGCCGCGTCGCGGGTCAGCCGTTGCGCGGGCCGGGGAAGGCGGTGGGGCGGACCTCGTCGCGCAGGGACGGGCTGCCCGAGGTCGGCTGGGTCGGCATGGAACGGGCCGCCGGGACCGTGGGCACCGGAGGGAGCCCCGAGCCCACGTTGACCGGGCGGGTGCCCGTCGGCTCCGGTGCGTGCTCGCCGGCCTCGGCCGTGGACGCCGCCGGCTGGGCGGCGGCGCGCCGGGAGCCGTAGCGCCGGTGCACCGCCTGCTTGGTCACGCCGAGCGCGGAGCCCACCGCGTCCCACGAGAAGCCGAGCGAACGGTCGAAGTCCACGGCGGCCGTGACCAGGGTCTCGACACTGTCCCGCAGCTCCTGGGCGAGGCGGACGGTCGGGGCGGGGGCGCGCCCGTAGACGACGAAGCCCGTGGAGGGGCCGGAGCGGCGCGGGCGGTAGACGTTGCCCAACTGGGCGGTGAGGGTGCGCAGTGCGTCCACCTGCCGGCGGACCCGCTCGATGTCCCGCACCAGCAAGTGCAGGCTGGCCCGAGCCTGGGCGTCGTGGGTTGCGTGGTCGGCCATGAACAAGCCTCTCGAACCGGCGTTGAAAGGGGTCGGGCCGCGCGGGCGGCCCGGTGTGTCAACTCTTCCTTGACCAACGTGTGGGTGCGGGGTTGGTCACGGGGTGGGGGCGTGGGGGATTGTTCGTGCGCCCCCTCGGCCTGCGGCCTCGGGGGGCCTCCCACCCGCGCACCACCCACGCACCACCCGTTCGCCGTCGGTCGAGAGGTGAGCGTGTGCCGTCGTGGTGCCGCGCCGTCGGCGGCTTTCCGTGACCTTGCAGGCTCGTAGACTGGTGCGTCGCCCGCAACCGCCCCCGCCCGAGAGGCCCGTCCCACCCATGAAGCTCGTCTTCGCCGGTACCCCCGAGGTCGCCGTTCCCGCCCTGGACGCCCTGATCGCCTCCGGGCGTCACGAGGTGGCCGCCGTCGTCACGCGGCCCGACGCTCCGGCCGGGCGGGGGCGCCGGCTGGTCGCCTCGCCCGTGGCCGAGCGGGCCGAGGAGGCGGGCATCGAGGTGCTCAAGCCCGCGAAGCCGCGCGACCCCGCGTTCCTGGAGCGGCTGCGCGAGATCGCGCCCGACTGCTGCCCCGTCGTCGCCTACGGCGCCCTGCTGCCCCGCGTCGCCCTGGACGTGCCCGCCCGCGGCTGGGTCAACCTGCACTTCTCGCTGCTGCCCGCCTGGCGCGGCGCGGCCCCCGTGCAGCACTCGCTGATGGCGGGCGACGAGATCACCGGCGCGTCCACCTTCCTGATCGAGGAGGGCCTGGACTCGGGCCCCGTGTACGGGACGGTCACCGAGACCGTCCGCCCCACCGACACCAGCGGCGACCTGCTGACCCGGCTGGCCTTCGCCGGCGCCGGGCTGCTCGCGGCCACCATGGACGGCATCGAGGACGGCAGCCTGAAGGCCGTACCGCAGCCGGCCGAGGGCGTCACCCTCGCGCCGAAGATCACCGTCGAGGACGCCCGCGTCGACTGGACCGCCCCCGCGCTGCGCGTCGACCGGGTGGTGCGCGGCTGCACCCCGGCCCCCGGCGCCTGGACCACCTTCCGGGGCGAGCGGCTCAAGCTCGTGCAGGCCGTGCCGCTGCCCGACCGCACGGACCTCGCCCCGGGCCAGCTCGCCGCCGGGAAGAACAACGTGTACGTCGGCACCGGCTCGCACGCCGTCGAGCTGCTGTGGGTACAGGCCCAGGGCAAGAAGCCGATGCGGGCCGCGGACTGGGCGCGCGGGGCGCGGATCACCGAGGGCGAGCTGCTCGGCGGCTGACCCGGGCCCGGACGGCTCCCCGCCTCCCCGCCTCTGCTTCACCGCTATCCGTTCACCGGCCCGGCGTACGCTGGTGAGCGCACTTCACCCCACACCCGGAGCACCTTTTTCGTGAGCGAACAGCCCCGCCGTCCCCGCAAGCCCGGCAAGCCGTACCGCAGGCCCCAGAAGGACCCCGTCCGCATCCTCGCCTTCGAGGCGCTCAGGGCCGTGGACGAGCGCGACGCGTACGCCAACCTCGTCCTGCCGCCGCTGCTGCGCAAGGCACGGGAGAAGGAGGGCCCCGAGAAGTTCGACGCCCGGGACGCCGCCCTCGCCACCGAGCTGGTCTACGGGACGCTGCGCCGGCAGGGGACGTACGACGCGATCATCGCGGACTGCGTGGACCGGCCGCTGCGCGAGGTGGACCCGCCGGTGCTCGACGTGCTCAGCCTGGGTGTGCACCAGCTGCTCGGGACGCGTATCCCCAGCCACGCCGCCGTCTCCGCCTCCGTGGAGCTGGCGCGGGTCGTGCTCGGGGACGGTCGGGCCAAGTTCGTCAACGCCGTGCTGCGCAAGGTGGCCCGGGACGACCTCGACGGGTGGCTGGAGCGGGTCGCCCCGCCCTACGACGAGGACCCCGAGGACCACCTCGCCGTCATGCACTCGCACCCGCGCTGGGTGGTCTCCGCGCTGTGGGACTCCCTGGGCGGCGGGCGGGCCGGCATCGAGGATCTGCTGGCCGCCGACAACGAACGCCCCGAGGTCACGCTCGTCGCGCGGCCGGGCCGGGCCACCCCCGAGGAGCTGCTCGGCGAGGAGGCCGCCGTACCGGGGCGCTGGTCGCCATACGCCGTGCGGCTGAGCGAGGGCGGCGAACCCGGGGCCGTCGAGGCCGTGCGGGAGGGCCGCGCCGGGGTGCAGGACGAGGGCAGCCAGCTGGTCGCCCTGGCCCTCGCCCACGCGCCGCTGGACGGACCGGACCGGCGCTGGCTGGACGGGTGCGCGGGACCCGGCGGCAAGGCGGCGCTCCTCGGCGCCCTGGCCGCCGAGCGGGGTGCCTTCCTGCTGGCCTCCGAGAAGCAGCCGCACCGCGCCGGCCTCGTGGCCAGGGCGCTGGACGGCAACCCCGGCCCGTACCAGGTCATCGCCGCCGACGGGACCCGTCCCGCGTGGCGGCCGGGGAGCTTCGACCGCGTCCTGGTCGACGTGCCGTGCACCGGCCTGGGCGCCCTGCGGCGTCGTCCCGAGGCGCGCTGGCGGCGCCGCCCCGAGGACCTGGAGGGCTTCGCCCCGCTCCAGCGCGGGCTGCTGCGGGGCGCCCTGGAGGCCGTACGGGTCGGCGGCGTCGTCGCCTACGCGACCTGCTCGCCCCACCTCGCCGAGACCCGCGCCGTCGTCGCGGACGTCCTCAAGCAGCACCCCGGCACCGAGCTGCTCGACGCCCGGCCGCTGCTGCCCGGCGTTCCCGGCCTCGGCGAGGGACCCGACGTCCAGCTGTGGCCGCATGTGCACGGCACGGACGCCATGTACCTGGCGCTCGTGCGCCGCACGTCCTGACCGGGCCCACTCCTCGGCACGCCTAGCGCCTGTTCACCTTCACCCGCTCCCCGCCCGCCAGCTCCGGTTTCAGGTCCACCTGGACCTGGTGGGTGGTCTGGTGGTCGACGGAGCCGCCCAGTTCGGCCGTCACCACGCCGATCCGGAGGCCTCCCCGGCCGCTGCCGGCCCGGTGGACCTGCACGGTGAAGGTCAGGCTCACGTTCTCCACGGCGAAACCTAGGTCGCGGCCCTCCGCATCGGCGCGGGCCTCCTCCAGCTCGCCCCGGATCCGGCCGATCACCTCGGCCAGCCCCACGAAACCCGGTTCGTTCGTCAACTCGCCTCCGTACAGAGCTCGTTCACTGTTGTCGCAGCAGTATGCGGCAGGAGCAGGCGCCCGTATAGTTCGCATATGGCTGCTGGCGGGGGAGATCCGGCCGCCTCGCCCATGAAGACACCGAGCTGGGCGGTGCGGATCAGGGGAGCGGACGGGGAGATCGCGGGGGCCGGCATTCTGCTGACCCCGGACCAGGTACTCACCTGCGCGCATGTCGTGGACCGCGCGGCGGACCGGCTCACGGCGGAGTTCGTCGGCGCGGCCGACCACAGCGTGCCCGCGGTGCGCGCCCGGGTGGACGGCACCGCCTACGTGCCGGAAACGCGGGACGCCGACGGCGACCCCAGTGGGGACGTGGCGCTGCTCCGGCTGGAGCGGCCCCGGCCGGCGGAGGAAACGGTACGGCTGCACCGGTTGTCCGCACCCGGCCGCGAAGTACGCATGTACGGCTTTCCCTACGCCCACAACGGCGGCATCTGGTTCCGCTCCACCGTCGTGGGCGGCTGCGGGCGCGACGGGCAGGTGCAGCTGAGCCCGGTCAACCCCGGTGAACTGGCCAGCCCGGGGTGCAGCGGCGCGGGCGTCGCCGACAGCCGGACCGGCGAGGTCATCGGCATGGTGCTCAGCGGTCAGCTGGACCAGCACGGGAACCGGTTCTCCTTCATGAGTCCCGCAGAGACCATCGCCCGTCACCTGCCCCGGCTCAAGCCGCGCATCGTGGGCCCCACGGCGGTCGACGAGCGGCTGCTCCCCACCGCCGACGGCGCCTCCCAGGACCTGCTCGACGAGCCGTTCGCCCAGCGCCTCGCCGCCTGGCTGCGCGACGACGGCAGCCAGGTGAAGATCAGTGTCGTCGAACGCGGCGACGCCGCGCGCGCGGCCACGCTGCGCCGTGCCATCACGCTCGCCGACCGGGAACTGCGCACCGCGGTCTCGATCGACCGCGCGTCGCTCGACCCGCCCGGCACCGTTCCGTCGGCCGGCGGCCACGACCTCGCCGTGGACGCGAGCGGGCTGACGGCCGCCGAGATCGCCGAGCGGATCGCCGAACGCATCGGCCTGTGGCAGCACCCGGAGCATCCCCCGCTCGACCGCATCCGCGCCTCCAAGACATCCCTCAACCTGGTCGTCGTCGGCGTCGACGAGGCGGCCGACCCGCCGGACCTGCTGGACCTGCTGGACGTGCTGCGCGCCGGAGGCAGCCGTTTGCTGCTGGTCTTCCGCACGGCCGGCGACTGCCACCGCCGCGCCCGAGAGCGACTGCTCGCCCGGCCCGCGCGGGAGCGTCGCGCCCGGCTCGTCGAGCGGCTGCGGGACATCACCGGGCCACTCGCCGAAGACCTGCACGAACGCCTGGCGGCCGTGGTCCCGAGCGGGGTGCGCCCGCTCGACTCGGAACTGGTGGCCGCGCACGCCGCCCTGGCCGCGCTGCTGCGCGCGGACGAAGACGACCGGGAGCGCGTCGACGGCCGGGACGGCGACCGGCACCATGGCCGGGACAGGGACCGGGACCGCGATGGGGACAGGGACCGGGACCGCGAGGGGGACAGGGATCGGGATCGCGACCGGGACAAAGACTGGCGGTATGACCAGGACCAAGACTGGCACCACGGCCACGACCACAGCCACGGCCACGACCGCGACCAAGACCGGCGGCATGACCGGAACGGGGGTCTCCACCAGGACCGGCGGCAGGTCCACGACCGAGACCAGGACCGGCGGCAGGTCCACGACCGAGACCAGGACCGGCGGCAGGCCCACGGCCGAGACCAGGACCGGTGGCAGGCCCGCGGCCCCGTCCAAGACCGGCAGCATGACCGCGACCGCGACCGCGACCGCGGCCACGACCCAGTCGAGGACCGGAAGCAAGCTCGTGCCCCCGGCCGTGCCCCCGGCCGTGCCCCCGGGCACGCCCCCGACCTCGACCGGTACGAGCTGCTGGCCGACCGGGTGGCCGGCCGGCTGAGGGCGGGCGTCGCGGAGCTCGACCGGCTTCGCGACCGGCGTGACGAGCTCGCCGGGCGGCTGCGCGGCTATCACGTCCTGCACCAGCACTCCCTGGAGGGCGAGGAGGACCCGGCAGTGGACGACCTCTACCTACGGGCCCACGCCCTGCTCCGGACCAGACCCTGCGACGTGCGCGCGGCGGAGGCGGCGGTGGACGCCTACACCCGGCGGGTCGAGGAGCACGGCGGAGGGGACACGCGATGACGCCGAGAACTCCCCCGACCGCCCCGCGACCGCACGGGGGGCTGCCGGGATGAGCGGGAGAGCCTGTGTCAGACCCGACTGCCAGGGCGGCCACATCATGGTCACCGGCTTCTGCGACACCTGCTTCCGCCTCCCCCTCGCCCCCGGACCCTCCTCGGCGCAGCCCGCCGCCCCCGCCCCGGACGGCTCCGCCGCACCGGCCGAGCCCCCGCAGACCCCTGCCGCCCCGGCCGTCGGCGAGCTGGACCGTGACGGGCTCCTCGTCCTGCCGGCCCTGCCCTCACCGGATCCCTCCGAGGCCGCCGACACGGTCGCCCGGCCCCCGACCGGCGGCCGGCGCTGCGGTGTCGCCAACTGCGCCGGCACCATCGGGGTCTCCTACGACGGCAGTCCCGCCCCCGACCACGGGTTCTGCCCGCAGTGCGGTACGGAGTACTCGTTCCGGCCCAAGCTGCGCCCCGGCGACCGGGTGGGCGGGCACTACCGGGTGCTCGGCTACCTCGCGGTCGGCGGTCACGGCTGGGTCTACCTGGCCGAGGACACCCGCGTGCCCGGCCTGCACGTCGTCCTCAAGGGGCTGATCAACACCGGCGACGCCGTGGCCCGCCGGGCGGCGGTCGAGGAGCGCCGGTCGCTCACCACGCTGCACCACCGCGACATCGTCCGCATCGTCACCCACGTCCAGCACCAGGTGCCCGGCGACGCCGAACCGACCGGCTACATCGTGATGGAGTACGTCGGCGGCCGCTCCCTCGCCTGGATCCGGTTCGCCCCCGAGGAGGACCTGGCGCGGCTGTTCGGCGCGGGCGGCCTAGAGTTCGGGCACGTCATCACGTACGGCTGCAAGATCCTCGGTGCCCTGGAGTACCTGCACGACCGGGGCCTGCTCTACTGCGACATGAAACCCGAGAACGTCATCCACTACGGGCGCGAGATCAAGGTCATAGACCTGGGCGCCATCCGACGGATCGACGACCGCTCCTCCGGGCTCGTCCACACCCACGGCTACTCCCCGCCGAAGCGCGAACGCGACCGGCGCGGGCTCGACGTCGACAGCGACCTGTACACCGTCGGCCGGACCCTGAAAGTGCTCGCCGAGCGGGCCACCAGGCCCGCCGGACTGGCCGCCCGCTCGTTCGACGCGCTGATCCGGCGGGCCACCCACCACGACCCCGCGGCCCGGTTCCGTTCCGCGGCCGAGATGTCCCGCCAGCTGTGGGAGGTGCTGCGCGAGGACCAGGCGCTCGGCGGGCGGGAGCCGTACCCCGAGCGCTCCACCCGCTTCGAACCGACCGCGGCGGTCTTCGGCGCCGCGCTGGGCACGGTCCCGGCGCTCGAGTGGTGGACGCGGCGCCCGGGCGGCGGGGCACCGGAGCTGCCGGGCGGGGCCCCCGAGCCGCGGACGGTGGCCCGCGCGCTGCCGGTCCCCCTGCCCGACGCCTCGGACCCGGCGGCCGTACTGCTCGGCGGGCTCGCCGCGGACACCCCCGACCGCATCGCCGAACGGGCCGAGGGCGACCCGGCGCTGCGCACCGTGGAGACGGCGCTGTGGCTGTGCCGCGCCTACCTGGACGCCGGGAACGCCGCGCGGGCCGAGGAGTGGGTGGCGCGGGCCAGGGGGTGGAGCGACGACTACGACTGGCGGATCTTCTGGCACCGGGGACTGGTCCATCTCACCCGCGGCGCGGTGGACGAGGCGGAGGGCGAGTTCGCGGCCACGTACGAGGCGCTGCCCGGCGAGGTGGCGCCCAAGCTGGCGCTCGGGTACTGCGCCGAGTACCTGGCCGAGCGGCTCCGGGAGGCCGGCGTACGGGAGCCGGGCCTGCGGGAAGCCCGCCCGGTGGAGGCGCAGGCGGACGCGCAGGCGGCCGCACGGGCGGGGGCCCGTGCGGCGCAGGCCGAGGAGTTCTACGAGGCCGTCCTGCGGCGCGACCCCACCCAGGGCAGCGCCGCCTTCGGGCTGGCCCGGGTCCGGCTGCGCCGCGCGGGCCGGCGCCGGGCCGTCGGCGTACTGGACGAGGTGCCGACCACCTCCCGGCACTACGACGCCGCACGCGTCGCGGCGGTGCGGATCCTGGCCGCCCGGCTGCCCGGCGGGCCCGGGCCGCTCGTCACCGAGCTGCGCGAGGCCGCCGAACGGCTGGCGGAACTGCACCTGGACGGCAGCGGGTCCTGGGACCGGCTGGCGACCGAACTGCGCGAACAAGCGCTCGCCTGCCGCCCGCCCGAAGGCTGGGGCAGCGGATTCCCCGCCGGAGAGCTGTTCGGCCCCGAGGACAGCGAGGACGCGCTGCGCAGGCTGCTGTCCGGGTCGCTCCGGGGCCTCGCCGACCAGGCGGGCAGCGCCGGCGAGCGCGGCGACCTGCTGGACACCGCGTACGCCGTCCTCCCGGCCCCGGCCGGGCTGCGCGAGCTGGCGCGGGGATGGCGGCGTACGGCGTGAGGACGTGACGCGGCGGGACGGCGACGGCCTGGGGGAGGGGGCCGGGACGAAAGCGGCGGAGGGAGCCGGGGACGAACGCGGGGGAGAGGGAAAGAGACGGGGACGAACGCGGGCGCGGACGTGGGTGGGACGGGCGACGACGTGGGCGAGGGGGCACGGACACCGTGGAGACAGGAACGCGAGGGGCGGGCGAGGCAGCCGGGCAGGTGATCGCCGGGCTGGAGATCGACCAGTGGAAGTACCTGTCCCGTGAGGCGGGCGACCCGCGGATGCACGCGATCCTCAGCGTGCGCGTGGACGGCACCGGAGGCGGCGGTACGGGCGGCCCGCTGCTGGCGCAGGTGCTGGCGGTGGACTGCTCCAGCTCGATGACCTGGCCGGTGGAGAAGCTGCACGCGGCCCAGGAGGCGGCGGTCGCGGCGATCCGCAAGCTGCCCGACGGCACCCCGTTCGCGGTGGTCCGGGGCAACGAGCAGGCAGCCGTGGTGTACCCGGACACGCCGCGCATGGCCCGCGCCACCGCCCGCACCCGGGCCCGGGCGGAACGGGCCGTGCGCGAGATGGTCGCGGGCGGCGGCACCTGCATCGGCGCCTGGCTGGACCTGAGCCGGCGGCTGCTGGCGGAACAGGACGCGCCGATCGGCCACGTCCTGCTGCTCACCGACGGCAAGAACCAGCACGACGAGCACATGCCGCTGGCCCGGGTCCTGGAGGAGTGCGCGGGCCGGTTCGTCTGCGACGCGTGGGGGATCGGGGACGGCTGGGACGGCCGGGAACTGCTGCGCATCACCCGTCGGCTGCACGGCAGCGCGTCCTCGGTGCGCGAGGAGGCGGCCCTGTCGGCGGAGTACGAGCAGCTGATGAACCGGCTGCTCACCAAGACCGTCCCCGAGCTGGTGATCTCCGTGACCCCGATGCCCGGATGCACCGTGCGCTATCTCAAACAGGTCTTCCCCGCCGAGGTGGAGCTGAGCGCCGAGGACGGCACCGGCAGCTTCGTCACCCGCGCCTGGGGCGACGAGACGCGCCGCTACCAGCTGTGCCTGACCGCCGACCCCTCCGGCCGCCCGCACCGGGAGGACCTCCAGCTCGCCGTGGTCGCCGTCGACGTGCCCGGCGACGACGCGGTCCGGCTCCCCCCGCCGCGGCCCTGCCTGGTCCACTGGACCGACGACCCGGCCCTGTCCCGGCACACCGACGCCCAGGTCGAACACTTCGAGCAGCACCAGAGGCTCGGCGAGGCCGTCGCCGCGGCCGCCGACGCCCACCGTCGCGGACAGCTCGACCTGGCCGAGCACCAGCTGGGCCGGGCCGCACGGCTCGCCCACGCCATGGGCGTCGAGGAGCAGCTCGACCGGCTGGCCCGGCTGGTGCGGATCGAGGACGCCGAGAGCGGTCGGGTCGTCCTGCTCCCCGACGTGAAGGCCATCGACTTCCAGCATCTGATCACCGCGTTCAGCCACAGCACGTACGGCCCCGCCTCCGGCACCGGTTCCGGGGCGGCGGGCGCCGTGCCGCGCGGGGGTGCCACCGTGCGCTGCCCGGTCTGCGAGGCCGGTGCTCCGGCGGCCGCCCGGTTCTGCCCGTCCTGCGGCCACCCCTTCGAGGCACGGCCGTGAGCACCACCCGCCGGGACCTGATCCGCAGGCTCAGGCTGCTGCTGGTCCTGGCGACCGCGACCACCCTCGCGCTGTTCTTCGCCTACCGGGGCGTGCACGACGACACCGTTCCCCTGTCCACCGCGAGCACGCCCGGCATCCGCGCCGTCGACACCGCGCGCAGCGCGCTGCGCCAGGCGAACGCCGTGGTCCGCGAGACCGGCGCCGAGGGCGACACCAGCGGCGAGTTCCTCACCCAGATCTCGGTGGCCCAGCAGAGCCTGGCCCTGGCCGCCTCGGAGAACGTCACCGGCCTGACGGGCCGCCACGACGTCCAGACCGTCACCGGGCTGATAGCCGTCTACTCGGGCTGGGTGGAGCGCCGGGGCCGCGAGCCGGAGGGGTCACCGCTGCGCGCCGCCTATCTCCACTACGCCGAGAAGGTCCTCGGCCTGGAGGCCGAGGCAGGAACCGAGGGCGACATCATGAGCCGCCTGGACGCCCTGCGCGGCGAACAGCTGGCCGAGGCCCGGCGGCAGGCCGCCTTCCCCTGGCAGCTGTGGCTCGGCTGGTGCGCGGTCGCGGTGCTGTACGCGGCCCTGTGCGGGGCGCTGCTGGAGACCCAGCGCTTCCTGCGGCACCGCTTCCGGCGGCCCGTGCAGCTGCGACTGCTGGCCGCCACCGCGGTGTGCGCCGTCGGCGTGCCGGTGCTGGCCCGGCAGACCCTGTCGGCGCACCGCGCGATGACGGACTCCGTCGCCGGGGTACAGGTGCCGCCGGCCGTCCCGGACGCCGTCCCCGAGGGGGCCGGCGAGGTGCGGGGCGCGCTCGCGGACGCCGGGTTCTGGGCCTCGTTGTCCGACTTGATACCCCTGGGAGGGGCCGTGGTGGCGGCGCTGGCGCTGTGGGGACTGTGGCCGCGGATCGCCGAGTACCGGTTCCGGAGCCAGCGATGAGCCGCCCGGGCGCCCGCACCCTCGGCATCCTCTGCCTCTGCCTGGCCCTGCTCGGCGCCGGCGTCTACGCCACGGTGCGCTGGGCGCGCGGCTGGGAGGGCTCCGTCACCCTGCTCGCCAACTGGAGCGGCACGGAGCGCGAGCAGTTCGAGGAGCACGTGATCGAGCCGTTCGAGGAGAAGTACCGCATCGACGTCGTCTACCAGGGCAGCTCCGCACTCAGCCAGGTGCTGGCCGCCGACATCGCGGCCGGCAACCCGCCCGACGTGGCGGTGCTGCCCGGCCCGGGGGAACTGCTCGCCTACGCCGTCGACGGCCGGCTCCACCCGCTGGACGGCCTCTTCGACGCCGGGGACTACGACCGCTTCTGGGCCCCCGAGGTCACCGTGCCGGGGGAGGGCGCCCACACGTACTGGCTCCCCGTGAAGACCGGCCTGAAGAGCATGGTCTGGTACGCCGGACCGGCGCCGACGGCGGAGTCGGCCGGCCCTCCCGCACGGTGGTGCGCCGGCCTGGAGTCCGGCGCGACCTCCGGCTGGCCCGGCACCGACTGGGTGGAGGACATCCTGCTCCAGCAGGCCGGCCCGAGGGTGTACGAGGACTGGGCCAACGGCAGCCTGCCCTGGACCGACGACGCGGTGCGCCGGGCCTGGACCACCTGGGCCGGCCTGGTGGGGGCGGGCGACGCCGACCGCGTCGAGCAGGTGCTGACCACCGCGTTCGACGCCGACTGCGCGGCGGGCCGCCTGGAGCACCAGGGTTCCTTCCGCGCCGGGCACTGGCGCGAGGAGGGCGGCGACTACGTCCACTTCTCCGAGGTCGTGCCCGCGGCCGGGGCGGACGCCGGCGCCTGGGAGGTCTCCGGCGACCTGGCGGCGGTACTGAACCCGACCCCCCAGGCCGAGCAGCTGATCCGCTACCTCGCCGACCCGGACACCGCGCTGCCGGAGTACACGGCGAACCGGGCGGCCGCGCCGGACACCGAGCAGGACGCCACGGAGCGGCAGATCGGAACCATCCTGCGCGAACCCGGCCGCACCCGCTGCTGGGACGCCTCCGACGCGATGCCCCGCACCACCCGCGACGCCTTCCACCAGGCGGTCCTGCGCCACTTCGCCGACCCGACCCACCTGGACACCCGCCTGAAAGAACTGGACCGCCTCCGCAAGCCCCAGAACCTCCCGGTCTGCGGCACGGGTTAAGGGGCGCGGGGAACTGCGCGAGCAACCCACCACCGGGCCGCGGCCGACGATCAACCCCGCCCACCCCGGACCCCTCCCCGCCCACCCCCGGAGGGCATGGCAGGCTTGGGAACATGGCCGCCCAGATCAACCCCAGCATCCTGTCCGCCGACTTCGCCCGCCTCGCGGACGAGGCCAAGGCGGTCGAGGGAGCCGACTGGCTCCACGTCGACGTCATGGACAACCACTTCGTCCCGAACCTCACGCTCGGCGTGCCGGTGGTGGAGTCCCTCGCCCGCGCGACGGACACCCCGCTGGACTGCCACCTGATGATCGAGGCCCCCGACCGCTGGGCGCCGCAGTACGTGGAGGCGGGCGCCGGTTCCGTCACCTTCCACGCCGAGGCGGCCGCCGCGCCGGTGCGGCTGGCCCGGGAGATCCGGGCCAAGGGCGCCCGCGCGTCCATGGCGCTCAAGCCCGCGACGCCGATCGAGCCGTACGAGGACCTGCTCCCCGAACTCGACATGCTGCTGATCATGACGGTTGAACCCGGCTTCGGTGGGCAGGCGTTCCTCGACATCATGCTTCCCAAGATCCGCCGCACCCGTGAGCTGATCAGGAAGCACGGTCTGGAGCTGTGGCTCCAGGTCGACGGCGGTGTCTCGGCGGCCACGATCGAGCGGTGCGCGGACGCCGGCGCCGACGTCTTCGTCGCGGGTTCCGCGGTGTACGGGGCGTCCGACCCGGCCGAGGCGGTACGTGCACTGCGCACGCAGGCCGACGCGGCGACCGCCAAGGCATCCTGGTCCTGCGACCACTGAGGAACAGAAAGTGAACGGCTCCCACCAGGGCTGATCAAGTGCGCCGAATCTGCAAGGATGAACGGCGTATCCAGAGTGTGAACAGCAGTGAGGAGATCGCCGTGTCGGGTATGTCGGCGGGCCGTTCAGCCATGCGGATGGGACCCGCTGAGCTGGTCCAGGCGGCGGCCATGGCCCGCCGCTTCTACCTCGAGGGCAAGTCCAAGATCCAGATCGCGGAGGAGTTCGGCGTCAGCCGCTTCAAGGTGGCCCGGGTTCTCGAGACCGCCCTCGAGCGGGACCTTGTCCGCATCGAGATCCGGGTGCCGGCCGAGCTGGACGCCGAGCGCTCGGACGCCCTGCGCGCCCGCTACGGGCTCCGGCACGCCGTCGTGGTGGAGTCACCGGCGGACGCCGAGGAGACGCCCGATCCGGAGAACCTGGGGGAGGTGGCCGCCGACCTGCTCGGCGAGCTGGTCAACGAGGGCGATGTGCTGGGCCTGGCCTGGGGCCGGTCCACCATCCACATGGCGGCGGCGCTCGACCGGCTGCCGCCGTGCACCGTGGTGCAGCTGACGGGTGTGTACGACGCCGGAACCGCCGAGCGCGGCTCGGTGGAGGCCGTGCGCCGCGCCGCCCAGGTGTCCGGCGGCGACGCGCACCCCATCTACGCGCCGATGCTGCTGCCGGACGCGGCGACCGCGCAGGCGCTGCGGCACCAGACCGGGATCGCCCGGGCCTTCGAGTACTTCGACAAGGTCACGGTCGCCTGTGTCTCCATCGGCTCCTGGGAGCCGGGCATCTCGACGGTGCACGACATGCTCAGCGACGAGGAGCGGGCGCACTACGCCTCGCTCGGGGTCGCCGCCGAGATGTCCGCGCACCTCTTCGACTCCGAGGGGCGCCGGGTCGGGCGGGACCTGGGCGAGCGGTGCATCACGGTCAAGGCCGACCAGCTCCGCCATATCCCCGAGGTCGTCGCGATCGCGGGCGGGCAGCGCAAGGCGGCGGCCATCGACGCGGTGCTGCGCTCCGGTCTCGTCACCAGCCTGGTGACGGACACGTCGGCCGCGGACTACCTGATGACGGCGGGCCCGGCACCGAAGTCGACGCTCAACCGGACGGACCCCGACGGAATCTGACGGCCGGTCAGTGCCGGAGGAGCAGAAAGAAGGGCGTCACATGACCGAGGACTCCGCGGGACGGCTCGTGGTCACGCTGGACCTCGGCGGGGTCACGGACAAGGCGGGCCTGATGGACCGCTGCGTCCGCGACCTGGCGCTGCCCGACTGGTTCGGCCGCAACTGGGACGCGCTCGCCGACTCCCTCGCCGACCCCTCCGTCTGGCCCGAGGGCGCGGCGGACCGGGGCCTGGTCCTCGTCGTGGAGGGCTGGCGGGCGTACGCCGAGGCGCGGCCGGACGAGTGGGCCGTCGCCGAGGAGGTCTTCGCCGAGGCCACCGACCGCGGCCCGGGGCTGTTCGTCACCCTCGGTCCTGGAGGATCTGGAGGATCCTCCAAGCAGGCCGCTGACCAGCCTGGATGATCTGCCCGGGGGTGATCGGCCATGCCTCATGGGACAATGAAGTACGTGCTCTTTCCCCCTGGCTGACCTGTCCGGGGGCCACCTCTGATCGACTGGGATGTGCAGCACGTGCGTTTCCTCAATGACATCCAGCCCTCGTACGACCTGACGTACGACGACGTGTTCATGGTGCCGAGCCGCTCCGCCGTGGGCTCCCGGCAGGGCGTGGACCTCGGTGCCCCGGACGGCACGGGCACCACGATCCCGCTGGTCGTCGCCAACATGACCGCCATCGCGGGCCGCCGGATGGCCGAGACGGTGGCCCGGCGCGGCGGCCTCGTGGTCATCCCGCAGGACATCCCGATCGAGGTCGTCACCGACGTCGTCTCCTGGGTGAAGAGCCGCCACCACGTCCTGGACACCCCGATCGTGCTGGCCCCGCACCAGACCGTCGCCGACGCGCTGGCCCTGCTGCCCAAGCGCGCGCACAACGCGGGCGTCGTCGTGGACGAGGACGGCAGGCCGGTCGGCGTGGTCACCGACGCCGACCTCTCCGGCGTGGACCGCTTCACCCAGCTCGAGGAGGTCATGTCCAAGGACCTGATCCTCATCGACGCCGACCTGGACCCCCGCGAGGCCTTCAACACCCTCGACGCGGCCAACCGGCGCTACGCCCCCGCCGTGGACAAGGACGGCCGTCTCGCCGGCATCCTCACCCGCAAGGGCGCCCTGCGCGCCACCCTGTACACCCCGGCCGTCGACGCGAACGGCAGGCTCCGCATCGCCGCCGCCGTCGGTATCAACGGCGACGTGGCCGGCAAGGCCAAGCAGCTGCTCGACGCGGGCGTGGACACCCTCGTCATCGACACCGCGCACGGCCACCAGGAGTCGATGATCAGCGCGGTCAAGGTGGTGCGCGAGCTCGACCCGCGGGTGCCGATCGTCGCGGGGAACATCGTCTCCGCCCAGGGCGTGCGCGACCTGATCGAGGCGGGCGCCGACATCGTCAAGGTCGGCGTCGGCCCCGGCGCGATGTGCACCACCCGGATGATGACCGGCGTGGGCCGGCCCCAGTTCTCCGCCGTCCTGGAGTGCGCCGCCGAGGCCAAGAAGTACGGCAAGCACGTGTGGGCCGACGGCGGTGTCCGCCACCCGCGCGACGTCGCCATGGCTCTCGCGGCCGGCGCGTCCAACGTGATGGTCGGCTCCTGGTTCGCCGGGACCTACGAGTCCCCGGGCGACCTCCAGCACGACGCCAACGGCCGCGCGTACAAGGAGTCCTTCGGCATGGCCTCCGCGCGCGCGGTGCGCAACCGCACCTCGGAGGAGTCGGCGTACGACCGGGCCCGCAAGGCGCTGTTCGAGGAGGGCATCTCCACTTCCCGGATGTTCCTCGACCCGGCCCGCCCCGGCGTCGAGGACCTGATCGACTCGATCATCGCGGGCGTCCGCTCGTCCTGCACCTACGCGGGTGCCGGCTCCCTGGAGGAGTTCGCCGAGAAGGCCATCGTGGGCATCCAGAGCGCCGCCGGTTACGCCGAGGGCAAGCCGCTGCACGCCAGCTGGAGCTGACCGGCGCCCGACCCGTGCACCGTCGCGTCAGGCCTGCTTGACGTCAAGCAGGCCTGACGCGACGGTGGGGGTATGACGACACCGCAGAGCATCGAGCCGCAGCACACCCTGCTGACCGCCGTGGCCCGCCTCGACGAACTGCGCGCCCGCGAGTCCCTCGCCGGTTTCGGCAGCGACGACGAGGTTCTGGACCGCCCCCAGCTCCTCGAACTGCTCGCGCTGAGCGAGGTGGTCGCCCGCAAGGCCGCCTACGGGCGTCAGCTCACCGTCCGCGCGGCCCGCGAGGCCGGTGCCTCCTGGACGCAGATCGGGGCCGCGCTCGGCACCAGCAAGCAGGCCGCGTGGGAGGCGCACATGCGCTGGATCGACGCCCAGGAGGACGCCCGCGGCCGGCCCGGCGAGATCGGCTTCGACGCGACGGACGCGGCCGACGCGCGCGCCGCCGCGGGCGAACCCGACGACGCCTGACCGGACCGGGCGACGCCTGACCGGACCCGACGACGCCTGACCGGACCGGGCGACGCCTGACCGGACCCGACGACGCCTGACCGAACCCGACGACGCCCGACAGAACCGACGACACCCGACCGGCCCCGCCGGACGGGCCGCCACGGGCCGGGACGGGGCGCCGGAGCCGCGGCCCCACTACGGCTGCTGACCAGGCCCGACGGCCGCCGGCCGGTCCCGGACGCAACGCCCCGCAGGCCTCGCGCAACGAACCCCCGCGCCGCCCCGTCGAACGCAACGATCGTGCTCGAACGCGCAAGGTTGCTGCATTACCGGAGCACCGCGCCCCTCGTAGTGTTCTGCGCTGTACGTGGCGTGGCGGGGACCCCGCTCGGTGGGTTCCCGCTCTTCGCGAGCGTGTCCACCGGTCCCCGCCGCTCCAGACGCCCGCCGGGAGCCCGTCCGCTCACCCCGGCGGCGCGACCGGCAGCGACAAAGGAGTCACCGCGTGATCGACCACGGCGCACCCCCGTACCACGACGAGGCGGCCGGCCCACCGTCCCCGGGCCTCGCCGCGCGCCTCATGCGCCGCAAGCCCGTGGAACGCCTCGTCGCCGAGGGCGGCCAGGGCGAGGGCGGCAGCCTCCGCCGTTCCCTCGGCCTCTGGCAGCTCACGATGATCAGCATCGGCGCCACCCTCGGCACCGGCATCTTCGTCGTCCTCGGCGAGGCCGTCCCCAAGGCCGGCCCGGCCGTCACGCTGTCCTTCGTCATCGCCGGCCTCACCGCGCTCTTCTCGGCCCTGTCCTACGCCGAACTGGCCGGCACCATCCCGGTCGCAGGATCCTCCTACTCGTACGCCTACGCCACCATGGGCGAGCTGATCGCCTGGATCTGCGGCTGGTGTCTGATCCTGGAGTACGGCGTGTCCGTGGCCGCCGTCGCCGTCGGCTGGGGCGAGTACCTGAACGAGCTGCTCGACGGCACCATCGGCGTCACCCTCCCCGCGGCCCTGTCGGCACCGCCCGGCGACGGCGGCATCTTCAACCTGCCCGCGCTGATCGTCGTACTCCTGGCCATGACCTTCCTGCTCGGCGGCGCCCGCGAGTCCGCCCGCGCCAACACGATCATGGTCGTCGTCAAGATCGCGGCGCTGGTGCTGTTCTGCGCGATCGGCGTACAGGGCTTCCGCTCCGGCAACTACGAGCACTTCATGCCCCTCGGCATGGCCGGGGTCAGCGCGGCCGGCGCGACGCTCTTCTTCTCCTACATCGGCTTCGACGCCGCCTCCACCGCCGGTGAGGAGGCGAAGAACGCCCAGCGCGACCTGCCCCGCGCCATCATGCTGTCCCTGGTCATCGTCACGGTGCTGTACGTCCTGGTCGCGGCCGTCGCCGTCGGCGCCAGGCCCTGGCGGACCTTCACCGACTCCGAGGCCTCCCTCGCCCAGATCATGACCGACGTGACCGGGCAGAGCTTCTGGGGCACGCTGCTGGCCTTCTGCGCCGTCGTCGCCATCGCCAGCGTCGTGCTGACCGTCCTCTACGGTCAGACCCGCGTCCTGTTCGCCATGTCCCGCGACGGACTGGTGCCCAAGGTGTTCTCCAAGGTCCACCCGAAGACCGGCGCGCCCCGCGCCAACACGCTGATCGTCTCGCTGTTCTGCGGCGTCCTGGCCGCCGCCATTCCGCTCGGGCAGCTCGCCGACGCCACCAGCATCGGCACGCTCTTCGCCTTCGCGCTCGTCAACGTCGCCGTCGTGATGCTGCGCCGGACCCGTCCCGACATGCGCCGCACCTTCCGGGTCCCGCTGTCGCCGGTCCTGCCCGCCCTCGGCTTCGGCTTCTGCGTCTGGATGATGGGCAGCCTGTCCACCGTCACCTGGGTGGTCTTCGGTGTCTGGATGGCGGTCGGGCTCGTGTTCTACTTCGTGTACGGCCACCGCCGCTCCCGACTTGCCACAGCGGACCCCTCCGAGGTCCGGACGCACCAGAAGTGAAGTGAACGACCCGCAGTGCTGAACGATCTCGACGAACGCATCGTGCACGCCCTCGCCGAGGACGCCCGCCGCTCCTACGCGGACATCGGGCAGTCGGTCGGCCTGTCCGCGCCCGCCGTGAAGCGGCGCGTGGACCGGCTGCGCGCCACCGGTGCCATCACCGGCTTCACCGTCCGCGTCGACCCCGCCGCGCTCGGCTGGGAGACCGAGGGGTTCGTCGAGATCTTCTGCCGCCGCAACACCTCGCCCGAGACCATCCAGCGGGGCCTGGAGCGCTACCAGGAGGTGGTGGCCGCGTCCACCGTCACCGGGGACGCCGACGCGGTCGCCCAGGTCTTCGCCTCCGACATGCGCCACTTCGAGCGGGTCCTGGAGCGGATCGCCGGGGAGCCGTTCGTGGAGCGCACCAAGTCCGTGCTGGTGCTCTCGCCGCTGCTGCGGCGCTTCTCGTCGGGCTCGCCCACGTAATCCCGTGGGCGGGACGCCGGCCGGCGTCTAGCATCGGTGCCATGAGCCGACGACATTGATCCACCCGCGTCACCCGTAGCGCCTCCTCCCGAGGGCCGCCCCGGACGCCGTACCTCCGGTGTCCGATCCGCCCCCTCGGGAAGGCCTCATGACTCTCTCCACCCCGCCCGGGCGTGCCCACGCGCCCGCCGGTACCCGCCGGCTCGTGCGCACCCTGTACGCATCCGCGTTCTGCGACGAGTTCGTCCTGCTCTACCCGGTGTACGCGCTGCTGTTCGCCGACACCGGTCTGTCCGTCTGGCAGACGGCCTCGCTGTTCGCCCTGTGGTCGCTGACCGGCGTGCTGCTCGAGGTGCCCTCCGGCGCCTGGGCCGACGCCGTCTCCCGGCGGCTGCTGCTGATCCTCGGCCCGCTGCTCACCGCCGCCGGCTTCGCCCTGTGGGTGCTCGTGCCCTCCTACGGCGCCTTCGCGCTCGGCTTCGTGCTGTGGGGCGCCGGCGGCGCGCTCGGCTCGGGCGCGCTGGAGGCGCTGGTCTACGACGAACTCGAGCGGGCCGGTGCGGCCGACCGGTACGCCCGCGTCATGGGCCGCGCCCGGGCGATCGGCATCGCCGCGACCATGTCGGCCATGGGCCTGGCCGGACCGGTCTTCGCCCGGGGCGGCTACGACGCGGTCGGCGCGGCGAGCGTACTGGCCTGCCTGGCCGGGGCAGGGGTCGCCACCCGGTTCCCCGAGCACCGCACACCCTCCGGCGGCGGCGAGCGCTGGTCCGCGACCCTGCGCGCGGGACTGGCCGACGCCCGCGCCGACCGGTCCGTGCGCGGCGCGCTGCTCCTCGTACCGGCCGTGACCGCGGTGTGGGGCGCGCTCGACGAGTACACGCCGCTGCTGGCGCGCGACACCGGCGTGGGAGCCGAGACCGTGCCCTGGCTGCTGCTGGTGATCTGGGCCGGCGCGACGGCCGGCAGTCTGCTGGCCGGCCCCGCCGAACGCCTGACCACCAGCGGGTTCGCCGTCCTGCTCACCGGTTCCGCACTCGCCCTGGCCGTCGGCGCCCTGGCCGGCACACCGGGCGCACTGGTCCTGGTGGCGCTCGCCTTCGGCGGCTTCCAGCTGGCGACCGTGCTGGCCGACGCCCGCCTCCAGCAGCGCGTCGACGACACCGGGCGGGCCACCCTGACCTCGGTCGCGGGCCTCGGCAGCGAGCTGGGCAACCTCGCCACCTACGGCGCCTACGCGGCGGCGGCCACGGCGTGGGGCCACGGCACCGCGTTCGCGCTGTCCGCGGTGCCGTACCTCGTGACGGCGCTGGTGCTGGCCGGCGCCGCCCGGACTACAGTCGCGGCTGCCAGGGCACGACGTGGAAGTCGCCGGTCCCCTTCTTGACCTTCTCGAAGGGTGCCGACGACACGCACCGGGGCAGCTCACCACCCTCCGCGGGGCTGCCCATAGCCGCCCAGCTGTAGCCGAGGCGGTCGTGTCGGCCCAGGTCGTGGACCGTGACCCCGACCCGCCTGCCCTCGGCGCCGGGAAGGTCGGAGTCGGTGATGACGCCGGAGACGACGGCCACGTCGCCGCCGGTCAGCAGGCAGTCCACGTCGGCCTCGGCCCGCGCCCCCTCGCCGTTCAGGTAGTGGCTGAACTCGAAGGTGCCGGTCGCCCGGAGCGGGTCGTCGCCGTGCTCGGCGGCCAGGTGGGCGTCGAAGGTGAAGGTGATGTCGTCCCCGGCCGACCGGTACAGCTCGGCCGTGCCGGTCAGCGCGGCGGCCTCCCTCGGCGCCGGGCCGCCGTGCGGGCCCCCGTGGGGGCCGTCGGCGACGGCCGCGCCCGTGGTGGTGGCGGTGATCAGCAGGGCGGCGCAGAGTGCGGCGGTCGCGGTACGGCGTTTCATGGCGGGTCGTCTCCCAGGGATGCGGAACCGGTGAACCGAACGGTCCCCACTGTTCCGGCGCCGTGCCCGCGCCACATCGGGCCCGGGTCGAAGGCCGCCTCCGCCGCGCGGCGGGGAGGGAGGGGGTGGGCCTGCTCCCCGGGGAGGACGGGGCGCCCGCCCGGGCACGCAACGAATCGCCGAGGTGTGCCGGACGCACGCAACGATCCGCTCACCGGCGCGCAACGGGTCCGTCTTGTCCGCCCGAGTCCGCCGACCGTACCGTCTATCTGGCCCCCCGAACCCCCTTTGACCGGTGAGGATCACGCATGCGCACCGCCCTGCTCCAGAGCTCCGGCCGCCCCGGTTCCGTCGCCGAGAACCTCAAGGTCCTCGACGAGGCCGCGGGCCGCGCCGCCGCCGCGGGCGCAGCGCTGCTCGTCACCTCCGAGCTGTTCCTGACCGGATACGCCATCGGTGACGCTGTCGGCGCCCTCGCCGAGCCCGCCGACGGGGACTCGGCCGACGCCGTGGCCGAGATCGCCGGACGGCACGGCCTGGCCGTCGCGTACGGCTACCCCGAGCGGGACGGCGAACGCGTCTTCAACTCCCTCCAGCTCGTCGCGGCGGACGGCACCCGGCCGGCGAACTACCGCAAGACCCACCTCTTCGGCTGCTTCGAGCGCGACCACTTCACGCCGGGCGAGCAGCCCGTCGTCCAGGCCGAGCTGAACGGCCTCACCGTCGGCCTGATGATCTGCTACGACGTGGAGTTCCCGGAGAACGTCCGCGCCCACGCCCTGGCCGGCACCGACCTGCTGCTCGTCCCGACCGCGCAGATGCACCCGTTCCAGTTCGTCGCCGAGTCCGTCGTGCCGGTGCGGGCGTTCGAGAACCAGATGTACGTCGCGTACGTCAACCGCGTCGGTCAGGAGGGCGAGTTCGAGTTCGTCGGCCTGTCCGTCCTCGCGGGGCCCGACGGCGTCGCCCGCGCCCGCGCCGGGCGGGCGGAGGAGCTGATCCTCGCCGACGCCGACCCGGCCCTCCTCGCCGCATCCCGCGAGGCCAACCCGTACCTGAAGGACCGCCGCCCCGGCCTCTACGGCGCCCTCGCCTGAGCCCCGGAGCCACGCGCGTCCCGACCCCCGTTCCACCCGTGCAAGGAGTCCGTACCCCATGACGTCCACCGTGCCCAACGCGATCGAGCACGCAGACGAGCAGCAGCCGCCGATCACCATGTTCGGGCCGGACTTCCCGTACGCGTACGACGACTTCCTCGCCCACCCCGCCGGACTCGGCCAGATACCCGCCACCGAGCACGGCGCCGAGGTCGCCGTCATCGGCGGCGGTCTGTCCGGCATCGTGGCCGCCTACGAGCTGATGAAGATGGGCCTCAAGCCCGTCGTCTACGAGGCCGACCGGATCGGCGGCCGGCTGCGCACCGTCGGCTTCGACGGCTGCGACCCCTCGCTGACCGCCGAGATGGGCGCGATGCGCTTCCCGCCGTCCTCCACCGCCCTCCAGCACTACATCGACCTGGTGGGCCTCGAGACCCGGGCCTTCCCCAACCCGCTGGCCGAGGCGACCCCCTCGACCGTCGTCGACCTCAAGGGCGAGTCGCACTACGCCGAGACCCTCGACGACCTTCCGCAGGTCTACCGGGACGTGGCCGACGCCTGGGCGAAGTGCCTGGAGGAGGGCGCCGACTTCTCCGACATGAACCGCGCCCTGCGCGAGCGCGACGTCCCCCGCATCCGCGAGATCTGGGCGAAGCTGGTCGAGAAGTTCGACAACCAGACCTTCTACGCCTTCCTGTGCGACTCGGAGGCCTTCAAGTCCTTCCGGCACCGCGAGATCTTCGGCCAGGTCGGCTTCGGCACCGGCGGCTGGGACACCGACTTCCCCAACTCCATCCTGGAGATCCTCCGCGTCGTCTACACCGAGGCCGACGACCACCACCGCGGCATCGTCGGCGGCTCCCAGCAGCTGCCGCTGCGGCTCTGGGAACGCGAGCCGGAGAAGATCGTCCACTGGCCGTACGGCACCTCGCTGAGCTCCCTGCACGCGGACGGCGAGCCCCGCCCGGCCGTGACCCGGCTGAACCGCACCGCCGGCAACCGCATCACCGTGACCGACGCCGACGGCGACATCCGCACCTACCGGGCGGCGATCTTCACCGCCCAGTCCTGGATGCTGCTCTCGAAGATCGCCTGCGACGACTCGCTCTTCCCGATCGACCACTGGACCGCGATCGAGCGGACCCACTACATGGAGAGCTCCAAGCTCTTCGTGCCCGTCGACCGGCCGTTCTGGCTGGACAAGGACGAGCACACGGGCCGGGACGTGATGTCGATGACGCTCACCGACCGCATGACCCGCGGCACCTACCTCCTCGACGACGGCCCCGACAAGCCCGCCGTCATCTGCCTCTCCTACACCTGGTGCGACGACAGCCTGAAGTGGCTGCCGCTGTCCGCGAACGAGCGGATGGAGGTCATGCTGAAGTCGCTCGGCGAGATCTACCCGAACGTCGACATCAGGAAGCACGTCATCGGCAACCCGGTGACGGTCTCCTGGGAGAACGAGCCCTACTTCATGGGCGCGTTCAAGGCCAACCTGCCCGGCCACTACCGCTACCAGCGGCGTCTGTTCACCCACTTCATGCAGGAGGAGCTGCCGGAGGACAAGCGGGGCATCTTCCTCGCCGGCGACGACATCTCCTGGACGGCCGGCTGGGCCGAGGGAGCCGTCCAGACCGCGCTCAACGCGGTCTGGGGCGTCATGCACCACTTCGGTGGCGAGACCGACGCGACCAACCCCGGCCCCGGCGACCTGTACGAGGAGATCGCGCCGGTGGAACTCCCGGAGGACTAGGGGGGCCCGGCGCGGGACCTCAGATCCCGGCCGCCCGGGCCTTCTCGTAGATCCGGGCGGCGACGTCCTTGAGTTCCCCGGCGTCGCGCGTGGTGCTCTGCACGTCGACGAGGATCTCGTCGAAACCGATCTCGGCATGCGCGGCCAGGTCCTCGACGATCTGGTCGACACCCCCCTGGAAGGGGCGACGGCCGGAGCCCTCGTGGTTCTTCACGCTGTAGCGGGTGTTGACCCGCAGCACCGTCCGGAGGGGCTTCGTGCGGCCCCGCTCGGCGGCCAGGTCCCGCAGCCGCCGCCACTGCTCGGCGACCGTCTCGGCACCGATACCGGTCGGCAGCCAGCCGTCGGCGTGGTCGACCAGGCGACGCCGGGCCCGGCCGCTGTCGCCCGCCGCCAGCAGGACCGGGATCGGCCGGGCCGGTTTGGGGCCGACCACGGCGGACGCGATCTTCGTGACCTCGCCGTCGTACACCACCGGGTCGGGGCCCCACACCGCGCGGCACACCCCGATCAGCTCGTCCAGGGCGGCACCGCGCTCGGCGAACGGCCGCACGGACGCCGCCGCGTACTCGGCGCGGGACCAGCCGGTGCCGAAGCCCGCCAGCACCCGGCCGCCGCTCGCCGCGTCCAGCGTGGCCAGGGCCCTCGCCAGCTGGAAGGGGACGTGCAGCGGGGCGACCAGGACGCTCGTGCCGAGCCGGGCCCGTTCGGTGACCGCGGCGGCCAGGGCGAGGGTGACCAGCGGTTCCGCCACGCTCCGGTACGTGTCGGGCCAGGGCAGGCCCTCGATGCCGTACAGCCCCTCGGCGGCGGGCTCGGGGAACAGGGCGCGCTCGAACACCCACAGGCTCTCGTAGCCCATCCGCTCCGCCGCGCGCGCCACGTCGGGGACGTCCTTGCCGATGTCGTACTGCCGCATCTGGGGGAGGCCGAGTCCGAGCCGGGTCGTCATGCCGGGGTGCTCCTTCGCCGTCGGGGTGCGATGCCGCCCATGGTTCGCATGCTGCGCATGGTTCCCACCGGGTTCAACGTACAGCGATCGCGGGGGAGTTCCGGGAGCGCACGCCGCCGCACCGGCCGGATCAGTCCCGCAGCGGTGTGAGCAGCATGCGGCCCGCGAAGCCCACCGCGGCGTCCAGCCGGTCGGTGAACTCCCCGGCGACGTCCGGCAGCCGGCGCAGCGCCCACAGCGCGCGGGCCGACGCCCAGGTGGCCTCACGGGCGCGCTCCAGGCTCCAGGAGCCGAGCAGGTGGGTCAGCGGGTCGGCGATCTGGAGGAGGTCGGGTCCCGGCATCAGCTCGTCGCGGATGCGCTCCTCCAGCGAGACGAGGAGATCACCCACGCGATCGAACTCGTCCTCCAGGTCGACGGGTTCGCAGCCGAGCGTACGACAGGTGTCCACCACGGCCAGCGCGAGATCGTGGCCGATGTGCGCGTTGATGCCCGCCAGCGCGAACTGCAGCGGCCGTACCCCGGGATGGCGGCGGAGCTGGAACAGGGGGCGCCAGCAGGCGGGCGGACGGCGGTCCTCCCGCGCCGCGTCCACGGCGGCCAGATAACGCTCCGCGAACCGCACGTCCAGCGCCGCAGCCGCCCGCGCGTCCGGGAACCGGCCGCCGTCGATGTGGCGGTCCACGGCCTCCGTGACGGACAGGTAGACGCGGTTGAACACCGCCAGACCGTCGCGGGCCGGCAGCGCCGAGTCGAGGGCGCGCATCCGGAACAGCACGGTGTCCACCGACGGGGCGGCCGTCGGGACTTGCTCGCAGTGCGCCATGGCGGCAGCGTCGCAGCTTTAGGCTGACGGCAGTGCCGGCGGGCCCGACGCTTCCCCAGAACGGGGGAACGCGCCCGCCGCGCAGGGGAGGGGGACCGTACGTGTCAGGCCTTCGTGCCCGGCGTCTGGCCGCTCGCAGGGCCAAGCGCAGGCGCGCCGTCGGCCGCGGTGCGATGGTCGCGGCGGCGTCCGTCGTCGTCGCGGTGGGCACCGTGACCGGCATGCTCACCGCGTCCGGCGACCAGGACGGCGACGGTGCCGGCACCGCCCGCCCGCAGGTGACCCACTCGGTGCGCCCGGACACCCCGCCCGCCTCCCCGTCCCCTTCTCCGTCGGTGGTGCCGTCGCGTTCCGCGTCCTCGTCCCCGGTCACCGGGAGGCCCGCTCCCGCCGCGTCGCCGAAGCGGGCCTCCGAGGAGGCGAAACCCCCGCCCACCGCCGCCACCCGCCTCTACCGGCACTCCGGCTCGCAGGTCCTCGACTGGGTCCGGGCCCACCCCGACGACCCGCGCCGGGACGTGATCGCGTCGCGGATCGCCGACCAGCCGGCGGCCGTCTGGTTCGCCGACCACACCCCGGCCACCATTACCGCGAGGGTCCGCGCCGTCACTGCCGCGGGTGCCGCCCAGGGCCGGGTGCCGGTCCTCGTGCCGTACGCGATACCCGACCGCGACTGCGGCGGCCACTCCGAGGGCGGCGCGCCCGACCTGGACGCCTACGACGCCTGGATCGACCGGTTCGCCGCCGGTCTCGGCCCCGGCGAGGTGATCGTCGTGCTGGAACCCGACTCGGTCGCCCAGTCCGAGTGCCTGTCCGCCGGAGACCGCGCCGACCGCTTCGCCTCCCTGGCCCGGGCGGGCCGGGTGCTGAAGGACGCCGGTTCCCGCACCCGGGTCTACTACGACGCGGGCCATTCCGGCTGGCACGCGCCCGCCAAGCAGGCGGGCTGGCTCGAACAGGCCGGCGCCGCCTCGGCCGACTCCTCCGACGGCGTCTTCAGCAACGTCTCCAACTTCCACGCCACCGCCGACGAGATCGCCTACGACCGCGCCGTCCTCGACGCCCTCGGCGGCCCGGCGACCCTCGGCGCCGTCATCGACACCAGCCGCAACGGCAACGGCGCCCCGCCGGACGGCGAGTGGTGCGACCCGGCCGGCCGCAGGGTCGGCCGCGCCCCGACCCTGAGCACCGGCATGGGGCGCATCGACGCCTACCTGTGGGTGAAGCTCCCGGGGGAGTCCGACGGCTGCAAGGGCGAACCGGGCACGTTCACCCCGTCGTACGCCTACGACTTGGCCCGCTGACCCCCGCCACCGTCCCCGCCGGATCCGGTCTTCTCGTCGTACGACGACGTGCCCTCGTCGAGCAGCGGCTGCTGGGTCTTGAGGTGCGCCGGGGCGAAGGCGCGCAGCGCGTGGTAGCCGGTGATGACGACCAGGGTGCCGAGCGCGATGCCGCTGAGGGAGAAGGTGTCGGTGAACTCCATGCTGACGTTGCCGACGCCGATGATGATGCCCGCGGCGGCCGGCACCAGGTTCAGCGGGTTGCGCATGTCCACCTTGGCGTTGATCCAGATCTGCGCGCCGAGGAGGCCGATCATGCCGTAGAGGATGACGGTGATGCCGCCGAGCACGCCGCCCGGGATCGCGGCCACGACCGCGCCGAACTTCGGGCAGAGGCCGAAGAGCAGCGCGAAGCCCGCCGCGGCCCAGTAGGCGGCCGTCGAGTAGACCCGGGTCGCGGCCATCACGCCGATGTTCTCGGAGTACGTGGTGTTGGGCGGCCCGCCGACCGCGGTGGAGAGCACCGAGCCGATGCCGTCGGCCGAGATCGCCGTGCCCAGCCTGTCGTCCAGGTTGTCGCCGGTCATCTCGCCGACCGCCTTGACGTGTCCGGCGTTCTCCGCGATCAGGGCGATGACGACGGGGAGGGCGACCAGGATCGCCGACCACTCGAAGCTCGGCCCGTGGAACGCCGGCAGCCCGATCCAGTCGGCCTGGCCCACGGCGGAGAAGTCGAGGCGCCAGTGGTCGGTGAGCTTGCCGCCGCCGTCCACCGAGTGGATCTTCCCGAAGATCCGGTCGAGGGTCCAGGAGAGGACGTAGCCGAAGACCAGTCCCAGGAAGATCGCGATCCGGGACCAGAAGCCGCGCAGGCACACCACGGCCAGACCGGTGAACAGCATCACGAACAGCGCCGTCCACTGGTCCTGCGGCCAGTAGGTGGAGGCGGTGACCGGGGCCAGGTTGAAGCCGATCAGCATCACCACCGCGCCGGTGACGACCGGCGGCATCGCGGCATGGATGATCCGCGCCCCGAAGCGCTGCACGGCGAGTCCCACCAGGAACAGCGCGACGCCGACGACGAGGACCGCGCCGGTCACCGTGGCGCTGGTACCGCCCTGCGCCCGGATGACCGCGGCGACGCCGACGAAGGAGAGCGAGCAGCCGAGATAGCTGGGCACCCGGCCGCGGGTGGCGAGCAGGAAGATGACGGTCGCCACACCGGACATCATGATCGCGAGGTTGGGGTCGAGGCCCATCAGGACCGGAGCCACGAAGGACGCCCCGAACATGGCCACCACGTGCTGGGCGCCGAGCCCGGCCGTGCGCGGCCAGGAGAGCCGTTCGTCGGGGCGGACCACCGCTCCGGGGGCGGGTACCTTCCCGTCCCCGTGCAGTTTCCAGCGCACGCCGAGGTCCATGGTGAGGTTTCGCTTTCTCTGTACGTGAGGACTGTCCGGACCATTGTCGGGGGTGCCCGGCCGTGCCCTTGACCTGCACCCTTCCCCGAGGGGTGTCCTGAGCGTCCGCTTAGGATGAGGGGGACCGCCGTACGAACTCCGTACGAACCCCCATACGAACCCCGTACACCCCCCCGTACGCCCCCCCGTGCGAACCGCCGTACGCCGCACAGCCGAGCACGACCAGGAGTCCCGCCCGTGACCGCCGAAGCACCCACCGCGCCCGCCCTGTCCCACGGCCTGCTCGTCCCCGTCACCGTCCACTTCGACGACCTGGACGCACTCGGGCTGCTGCACAACGCCCGCTACCCCGTCCTGGTGGAGCGGGCCTGGACCGAGCTGTGGGCCGGGCACGGCTTCCGGTTCGAGGGCGACTGGGAGGCGGCCGGAGACGCCTGCAACGCGGTCAAGGAGCTGACGATCGGCTACGAGGCGCCGGTCACCCGGCCCGGCGCCTACGCCGTCCACCTGTGGCTGGACCGGCTGGGCACCACCGGGCTGACCTACGGCTTCCGGTTCTGCTCGGCGGACGGCGCCACCACCTACGCCCGCGGTACCCGGGTGCTGGTCCGGCTGGACTCCCGGACGCTGCGCCCGGCGCCGTGGAGCGAGGCGTTCAGGACTGCCGGCCGGGCACTTCTGCGGCCGGCGGACTGATCGTCGGCCGGTTCCGGTCCCCGGCCCGCAGCACCCGCGCGAACACCACCAGGCAGCACGCCAGCGCGGTCACCAGGCCGAACGACACCACCAGGCTGGTCGCCTCGGCGAGCCCGCCGATCGCGCCCGGCGCGATCAGACCCGAGGTGTACGTGATGGTGGCGACACCCGCGATGGCCAGGCTCGGGTTGGAGCCGGCCCGGCCGGCCGCGGCGAAGCACAGCGGGACGACCACGGCGATGCCGAGGCCCATCAGCGCGAAGCCGGTCATCGCCATCGCCGGACCGCCCCCGACCACGACCAGCAGACCGCCGAGGGTGGCCAGCACCCCGCTCACCCGGACGGTGCGCACCGCGCCGAACCGGTCCACCACCTTGTCGCCGACGAGCCGGGTCAGCGCCATGGTGAGCGTGAAGCCCGTCGTGCACGCCGCCGCCAGACCGGCCGAGGCCTCCAGCTCGTCCCGCAGATAGACCGCCGACCAGTCCAGGCTCGCGCCCTCCGCGAACACCGCGCAGAAGCCGACCGCGCCGATCAGAACCGCCGACCTCGGCGGCAGCGCGAACCGCGGCGGCGGGTCCTCGTCCTCGGAAGGTTGCAGATCCAGCACCCAGGCGCAGGCCGCCAGGCCCGTCACGGTCAGCACCGCGGCGGCCAGGACGTGGTGCGTCCGGGCGTCCGTACCCAGGTGGGCGGCGAGCGTCCCGGCCGCCGATCCGATCAGCGCGCCCGCGCTCCACATGCCGTGCAGCCCGGACATGATCGACTTGTCGAGACGGTTCTCGATCTCGACGCCCAGGGCGTTCATCGCCACGTCCGACATGCCCGCCGTGGCGCCGTAGACGAACAGGGCGAGACACAGGGTGAGCAGGTTCGGGGCCAGGGAGGGCAGGACCAGGGCCAGCGTCCACAGCGCCAGCAGACCGCGCAGGGCGGCGCGGGCACCGAAGCGGTGGGTGACGCGGCCGGCCAGCGGCATGGCGAGGGACGCGCCGAGCGCCGGGAAGGCGAGCGCCAGTCCCAACTGGCCCGCGCTCACACCGGCGTGGTCCTGGATCCACGGCACCCGGGTCGCGAAGGAGCCGGTGACGGAGCCGTGCACGGCGAACACGGCCGCCACGGCGTACCGGGCGCGCTTCACCTCGTCCCGCCCGTAGGTCCCTGTGCTCATGGTCCACCCCTCCGTGTCCTCGGTGCGCGGCAGTGCGTGGCAGTGTGCGGCAGCGCGCGGCGTAAACTATCAGGGAGCCTGCCTGATAGATAGTGGATTACCGGCGTGCGCCTCCGCGCCCCCGATCTGGAAGGATCCCGGCATGCCCGCATCCCCGAGCACCGCCCGGGCCATCAACGACCGGCTCGCCCTCCACCTGCTCCAGCGGGAGGGCCCGTTGACGGCAGGGCAGCTGAAGCAGCTGACCGGCCTGTCCCGGCCCACCGTCGCCGACCTCGTCGAACGCCTCACCGCCTCCGGGCTGATCGAGGTGGCAGGGGAGTCCGGCGAGCAGCGCCGCGGGCCCAACGCCAAGCTCTACGGCATCGTCGCCGGGCGCGCGTACCTCGCCGCCCTCGACGTGCGCACCGAGGGCGTCGCCGTGCTCGTCTCCGACCTGCTCGGCCGGGTCCTCGCCGAGGGCTCCGTGCCCATCGACGACCACTCCGGCACCGGTCCCGCGGTGGAGCAGGCGGTGGGCCTGGTCGAGCGCGCGGTGAAGGAGGCCGGCGCCGACCGGCTGCACACCGTCGGCATCGGCGCGCCCGGCCTGATCGACCCGGCCGGCGGGGAACTCCGCGACTCCACCGGGCTGCCCGAATGGCACCGCCGGCTGATGGCCGCGCTCCAGGACACGTTCCCCGAGGCGAGGGTCGGCGTCGAGAACGAGACCAACCTCGCCGCCCTGGCCGAGCAGCGCGACGGCGCCGCCCGCGACCGCGACACCTTCGTCCTCCTCTGGCTCGGCCTCGGCATCGGCGCCGCCGTCGTCCTCGACGGCACCCTGCGCCGGGGCGTCTCCGGGGGAGCGGGCGAGATCGGCTTCATGCCGGTGCCGGGCACCGCGGGCCTGCCCTCCGCCACCGACTGCGACGGCGGCTTCCACTCCGTGGCGGGGGCCGCGGCGGTGACCGCGCTGGCGGCCGAGCACGGCGTGACGGCACCGTCCACCGGCCCCGAGCCGCACGCCGCCACGCTGGTGAGGGAGGCGGTACGCCGGTCGGCGTCCGGGCACGACCCGGTCGCCGACCGGTTCCTCGACGCGCTCGCCGACCGCGTCGTCCTGGGCGCCGCCGCCGTCGTCTCCGTCCTCGACCCCGGCTGCCTGGTCCTCGCCGGCGAGATCGGCCGGGCCGGCGCCGACGCCCTCGCCGACCGCGTCCGGCACCGCCTCGCCCGGATGTCCCCGCTGGCCACGGAGGTACGGCCCAGCACCCTGGGCGGCGGCGCGGTCCTGCGCGGTGCCCTGCTGACCGCCCGCGACCGCGCCCAGGACGACCTCTTCGCACCGCCGGAGCGCTAGGGGGCGTCGTTCGGATGTGCCGGGGTCGCGCACAAGGCGTCGTTGCCTGGAGCCGCCCTGATCCGAACGACACCACCCTGGCCCGCGGCGCTTCGGGCGGCGTGGGCAGGCGGGGCAGGCGCTCGCGCGTCGCCGCGGCCGGCGCGACGTCGGCGCCCCCGCGGAGCCGCTCCCCGAAGGTCCGGGCCCGACTGCTTGCCCCGGTGGAGCTCCCCTCCCCGGGCGATCGGCCGGCGCGCGGCCTCTCTCCGGCGGTCCGTCGGCGGTCGCCCCTCCGGCGATCGGCCGGCGGAGCCCCTCAGGGAGTCGGCCGTCGCCCCGCGGAGTCAGGCTCCCGGAACGCCGAACCGTCCGCCGCCAGCCACACCAGTACCGCCGGGAGCAGGACCGCCGCCCCCAGCAGGGCCATGAAACCCGCGGCGCTCGCCGCTGGCAGGGGCTCCAGGTGCCGGGCGTGGAACAGGAGGTGGGCCACGGAGGAGACCAGGTAGGCCACCAGGGACGTGAGCACCAGGCGGCGCTCCATCGTCGCCACCGCCGCGCACAGCACCACGGCGAGCGCGAGACTCGCCCCGCCGAAGTCCCGGAGCAGATGCTCGTTGTAGGGCGGCAGGTGCGACACCCAGGGCCACTTCCAGAACAGCCCGGGCAGCAGCAGGACCCACAGCCCCAGCACCACCTGACCGCCCGCGAGTACTCCCAGCCCCGCCCGCAGCACCGCCCGTCTGCTCATCCGCGCCGTCCGCCCTCCCCGCCGCCGAACCGCACCGCCAGGTACTCCTCGAACGTGCCCTTGCCGACCGCGTGTTCGGGCGCGAGATGCCCGCCCGCGCGGAACGCGCGGTAAGTCTTCCCCGCGAGCGGCACGTTCACCACGGCCCGACGGCGTCCCGTCGCGTCCAGGTAGGAGCGGGCCAGCGACGTGAAGGTGCGCACCTCGGGACCGCCCAGGTCCGGCACCCGTCCGGCGGGGGCGCCCACGGCCAGTCCGGCGAGCCGGTCCGCGACCTCCGACACCTCCACCGGCTGGTCCGAGGCATGGGCGGGCAGCACCAGGACGGGCATCCTGGCCAGCGCCTGGAGCACCCCCACCACCAGGTCGTGGAACTGGGTCGCCCGCAGCACCGTCCACCCGATCCCCGACTCCTCCACCAGCCTCTCCACCGCGAGCTTGGACCGGTAGTAGCCGAGCGGCACCCGGTCGACACCGACGATCGAGATGTAGACCAGGTGGGCCACCCCGGCCCGCTTCGCCGCCGCGACCAGGTTCGCGGCCGACCGCTCGTCCCCGCCGCGCTGCGTGGTCGCGCAGTGCACGACGGTGTCGACTCCGGCGAGCGCCGTGTCCAGGCCGACGCCGCCCTCGCGCAGGTCCACGGCGTACGGCCGGCTGTGCCGGCTGAGCACCCGCACCTCGTGCCCGTCGGTGCGCAGCCGTTCGGTGACGAGCCGGCCGAGCGTGCCGGTGCCGCCGGTCACCAGGATCGTGGTCATGCTGTTCAGCCCCCTGCCGGATGTGGGCGTGCGGTTCGCCCATCACACCGTGGCGCAGCCCGGAGGGCAACGCACCCTGCCCGAGCCCGGCAGGGTGCGTTGGGGTGACCCGGCGGCGGGCAAGGGCCTTCGTCACCGCCGCCGGGCCCGTTCGGGTGAGGGGTCAGCAGGCGCCGAGGTCCTGCCAGACACCCCATTCACCGGTGGTTCCGGGCTCCTCGCCCTTCGTCCACCACTTGGACTTCCACGAGTGCCCCTGGTGGGACACCGTGGTGCCGCCGCCGTAGGACGCGCCCGCGTCCCAGGCCGGGACGGTGCACTGCCCGGTGCCGTCCGTCGGGCTCGGGCCAGGGGTCGGGGACTGCGTGTCCGTCGGCGTGGGCGCCGGCGTCTCCGTCCCGGGATCCACCACGGTCGTGCCCCGGGCGAGGTCGCCGGCCAGGGCGTACGCCTTGCCGTCGATCGTCACCGTCCAGTTCGACGGGGTCGACACGGGCAGGTAGTAGTTGAACGCCAGGTCGACGGTCGCCCCCGGCGCCAGCGACTGCCACGCCGGCAGCTTCATCGACACCCGGTGGAAGTCACCCTTCAGACCGCCCGCGTTGCCGCCCGTGTGGTCACTGCTGATGACCTTGGTCCCGAAACCGGACTGGTCGGAGGCGTTCCCCGGGGCCGAGGTCCCGTAGTCGAACTGGAACTCCGTGCCGCCCGGCAGCGCGGACTTCGTGTTGTTGGTGATCCGCAGCTTGGGTGTGATCGGGTAGTTGGAGTCGCCCAGCTTGAACTCCGTGAACTCCACGTCCACGTTCACGGCCTCCGTCGGCAGGGCCGCGTTCGACTTCTTCGCGCCGTACGGCGCGGCCGACTTGAACGTGTCGTACATCAGCGAGGTGAGGGTGTCGCCCATCTCGTACTGGCCCTCGGCGGCGTTCCAGCCGTAGTCGCCGGCCAGCTCCCAGATCATCGCGCCACCGATGCCGCGGTCCACCACGTAGTCGGCCTTGGCCCCGACCGACTGCTCGTCCTCGGTGGACAGGAAGACCTTCTTCTCGGCGTTCCACAGCCAGGGCGCGACCAGCGTCGCGTCGTACTTGCGGGCGTAGGTGCCCGTCAGCTTCGTGTCCGCCGGGAAGCCGTAGTCGGTGACGTAGTCGCCGACGATGCCCTTCTCCAGGTTCTTGGCGTGCCACATCGGGTTGGAACCCGCCGGGGACTCCTTGCCGTTGGCGTCGAGGTCGTGCCAGAGGTTGTCGATGCCGACGGCGCCGTCACCGCACTTGGTCAGGCCGGAGCCCGCCGGGCAGGTGGACGCGGGAGCCTTGCCCCACAGGCCGTCGGTGCCGCCCTGGACGTTCTTGTGGCCGCGCGTGTAGTACGGCAGGCCGATGTTGATGCGGCCGGCCGGCATGGAGCCCCGGAAGTAGTGGTAGGCCCAGTCGGTGTTGAGGTAGCCGATGCCGCCGTACTGGGCGCTGCCGTAGACGTTGGCGGCGGCCAGCTCGGCGTCCTTGCCGTCGTCGAAGAGGGAGGCGTTCGGGCCGACGTACTCGTTCCAGGCGCCGTGCAGGTCGTAGGACATGATGTTGACGTAGTCCAGGTACTTCTGGACCTGGAAGGTCTCCATGCCGCGCAGCAGGTACCCGGAGGACGGCGCGGCGACGGAGAGCAGGTAGTGCCTGCCGTCCGCGGCGCCCGCGCGGTCCAGCTTCTCGCGCAGCGTCTTCATCAGCGCCGCGTAGCCCTTGACCAGCCCGGCCCGGCGGCCGTTGGCGAAGGACCAGTCGAGCGGGTTGCCCGCGTCCTTCATCGTCGTCGGGTACTCGTAGTCGATGTCGACGCCGTTGAAGCCGTACTTCCGGACGAAGTCGACCGCCGAGTCCGCGAAGGTGTCGATGCCGGCCCGGTTGACCGAGCCGTCGGCGTTGGTCGCCATCGAGTAGAAGCCGCCCGAGTCCACGCGCGAGCCGTCGTCCGCGAAGTAGCCGCCCGTCTCGGCCCAGCCACCCACCGAGATCATCGTCTTGACGTCCGGGTGCTGCTTCTTGAACTTGTTGAGCAGGTTGAAGTGGCCCTTGTAGGGCAGGTCCGGGTCCATCTCGGCGCCCGCGACCCCGGGCCACGTCATGCCGGTCGCCGCGTTCTTCTCGCCGTCCGAGCCCACGGAGAGCCTGTTGCCGCCGTCGACGTGCGCGAAGGCGTAGTTGATGTGGGTGATCTTGTCCCACGGGATGTCCGAGGCGAGGTAGGCCGGCTTGCCGTCCTTGCCCGTGCGCCAGCTCGTGAAGTACCCGATCACCCGGCGCGGGTGGTCGGCGCCCATCTTCTCCCTGCCGTCGGCGTCGTAGACCGAGCAGTAGGGGACGTCGACGCCGGGCGTCTGGTAGAGCCCGTCGGGTCGACAGGAGTCCTGGGCGGCGGCCTGCGACGCGGTCGCAGGGAGACCGGCGAGCAGCAGGCCGGCGACGGCGGCGGCCGCCGCGAACAGGGCCGGCCCCGCTCTGTGGCGGGATCTGGAGCGTGACGGGGAAGGCACAGTCGGGTTCCTCTCCACGGAAGTTGCGCAGACCCTAGAGAGGACTAGACCAGTGCGTCAATAGGTATGGACCAATCTCAACGTGCCTGGCATGCGCCCCGGTTGGAGCAGCACGGCGCGGTGGAGTCCAGGTGGAGAAGCGCTCTGTGATCCACTCCACACGCTCTGTCCGTATGGACGGCCGCCGGGCGTGGCACACTGGCCCTGTACCAGAAGCAGCGCACTCCGGGGTCGGTGAAAGTCCGAACCGGCGGTTACAGTCCGCGACCCGGTCGCCTCCAGCGGCCGGTTGACCAGGTGAAATTCCTGGACCGACGGTTAAAGTCCGGATGGGAGGCAGTGCGCGGCGGGCGAGCACACGTGCGCGCCGCCGATCTCTGGGGCACGTCCGTCACGGGCGGGCCCCGTCCGGCGTCGTCGTTCCGAGTTCCCGTCCGTCCCTTCTGTCGTTCGTCGACAGCCCCGGAGTCCGTGCCCGAAGAGGCAGGAGGACCCGGGAAGTGTTCACCGGAATCGTCGAAGAGCTGGGCGAGATCACCGCCGTCGAGACCCTCGACGACGCCTGTCGCTTCCGCCTGCGCGGCCCCGCGGTCACCGAGGGAGCCCGCCACGGCGACTCCATCGCCGTCAACGGCGTCTGCCTCACGGTCGTCGACCACGAGGGCGACGAGTTCACCGCGGACGTGATGGCCGAGACCCTGAAGCGCTCCAGCCTCGGCGTCCTCGCCGCCGGCTCCCGCGTCAACCTGGAGCGCCCCACCGCGGTCGGCGCCCGGCTCGGCGGTCACATCGTGCAGGGCCACGTCGACGGCACCGGCGAGATCCTGGAGCGCAAGCCCTCCGAGCACTGGGAGCTCGTGAAGATCTCCCTGCCCGCCGACCTCGCCCGCTACGTCGTGGAGAAGGGCTCCATCACCGTCGACGGCATCAGCCTCACCGTCGTCGACGCCGGCCCCGACTTCTTCACCGTCAGCCTCATCCCCACCACCCTCGCCCTGACCACGCTCGGCATCAAGCAGCCCGGCGACCCGGTCAACCTCGAGGTCGACGTCATCGCCAAGTACGTGGAGCGGCTGCTCGGAGCCCAGGGGAGTACCAAGTGAACTGGCTCAACTCCGAGGCGTTCACCCTCTTCGACCAGCACATCAAGTGGTCGGACATGATCGGCAACGTGATCGGTCTGCTCGGCCTCGCCCTCGGCTGGCGGCGCTCGATCTGGACCTGGCCCGTGCAGTTCGTCTCCGGGCTCGTCCTCTTCGCGGCCTTCGCCACCGCCCACCTCTCCGGCAGCGCCGGCAAGCAGATCGTCGTCATGGTCGTCGCCGCCTGGGGCTTCTGGCAGTGGAACCGCGGCCGGCAGCAGACGCAGGACGGCTCCGTCGCCGTACGGTTCGCCACCTGGCGCGAACGCGGTGCGCTGGCCGCCGCGGCCGCCGTCGGCACCCTCGCGGTGGGCGCCCTCTTCACCGCCTACCCCACCCTGTCCTGGGACCCCTGGCCGGACGCGTACATCTTCGTCGGCACCGTCGTCGCCATGTACGCCCAGGCCCGCGGCATGGTCGAGTTCTGGTTCGCCTGGCTGCTGGTCGACCTCGTCGGCGTCCCGCTGAACTTCGCCAACGGCTTCGCCTTCTCCGGCTTCGTCTACGTCCTCTACGGCGCGCTCGTCCTGTGGGGCCTGCGCGACTGGTGGCTGCGCTCGCGCAACGCGGCCCGCCCCCTCCCGGAAGGAGCGCCCGCATGAGCACGGCACCCATCCTCTACAGCCCCGACGGCATCGACGACCTCTCCCTCGACCCGGTCGAGCAGGCCGTCGCCGACATCGCCGCCGGCCGCCCCGTCGTGGTCGTCGACGACGAGAACCGCGAGAACGAGGGCGACCTCGTCGTCGCCGCCGAGAAGGCGACCGAGGAGATCGTCGCCTTCATGATGAGCGAGTGCCGCGGCCTGATCTGCGCCCCCATGGAGGGCGCGGAACTGGACCGGCTCCGCCTCCCGCAGATGGTCGACGACAACACCGAGTCCATGAAGACGGCCTTCACCGTCTCCGTGGACGCCACCGCCGCCCACGGCGTCAGCACCGGCATCTCCGCCGCCGACCGCGCCACCACCCTCCAACTCCTGGCGAGCGGCACCGCCGAGCCCACCGACCTGGTCCGCCCCGGCCACGTCTTCCCGCTGCGCGCCCGGCCCGGCGGCGTCCTCGTCCGCAACGGCCACACCGAGGCCGCCGTCGACCTCGCCCGCCTCGCGGGCCTGCGCCCGGCCGGCGCCATCGTGGAGATCGCCGGCGAGGACGGGCGCATGCTGCGGCTGCCCGAGCTGATCCCGTTCGCCCGCAAGCACGGCCTGACGATCATCTCCATCGAGGACCTGATCGCCTACCGGCGCAGCGAGGAACCCACCGTCCGCCGCGAGGCCGAGGTCCGGCTCCCCACCCGCCACGGCGAGTTCACGGCGTACGGCTACCGCTCCACCGTCGACGGCGTCGAGCACATCGCCCTCGTCCACGGCGAGCTCGGCGACGGCGCGGACGTCCTGGTCCGCGTCCACTCCGAGTGCCTCACCGGCGACGTCTTCGGCTCCCAGCGCTGCGACTGCGGTCCCCAACTCGACGCCTCCCTGGACCGCATCCAGGCCGAGGGCCGGGGCGTGGTCGTCTACCTGCGCGGCCACGAGGGACGCGGCATCGGCCTGATGTCCAAGCTGCGCGCCTACGAACTCCAGGAGCGCGGCCGCGACACCCTCGACGCCAACCTCGAACTCGGCCTGCCCGCCGACGCCCGCGACTACGGCGCCGGCGCCCAGATCCTCGCGGACCTCGGCGTGCGGTCCGTCCGCCTGATGACCAACAACCCGGACAAGAGCGACGCCCTCGCCCGGCACGGCATCGAGGTCACCGGCCGGGAGCCCATGCCCGTCCAGGCCGGCGAGCACAACCTCCGCTACCTGCGCACCAAGCGGGACCGGATGGGACACGACCTGCCCTGGCTGGACACGACCCCCGTGTCCACCTGCGGCAACCAGTAAGCAAGCGAGACGAGGAGACACGTGAGCGGCAAGGGTGCACCGGAACTGTCCGTACGCAACGTCGGGGACCTCAGGGTCGCCGTGATCGCGTCGCAGTGGCACGACAAGGTGATGGACGGACTGGTGGACGGCGCCCTGCGCGCCCTGCACGACCTGGGCATCGACGAGCCGACCCTGCTCAGGGTCCCCGGCAGCTTCGAGCTGCCGGTGGTCGCCAAGGTCCTCGCGGGCCGCGGCTACGACGCGATCGTCGCCCTCGGTGTCGTCATCCGCGGCGGCACCCCCCACTTCGACTATGTGTGCCAGGGCGTGACCCAGGGCCTGGTCCAGGTCTCCGTCGAGACCGGCGTCCCCGTCGGCTTCGGCGTCCTCACCTGCGACACCGAGGAGCAGGCCCTGGACCGGGCCGGCCTCGAGGGGTCCAACGAGGACAAGGGCCACGAGGCCGTGACCGCGGCCGTCGCCACGGCGGCGACGCTCCGCTCAGTATCCGAACCGTGGCGCTAGGCCCGCCGGGGCACGCGTAAAGTGGGGGCCATCATGTCCAAGAAGACGTTCGAGGAGCTGTTCACCGAGCTCCAGCACAAGGCAGCCCACGGCGATCCCGCCACCTCCCGCACCGCCGAACTGGTCGACAAGGGCGTCCACGCCATCGGCAAGAAGGTCGTCGAGGAGGCCGCGGAGGTCTGGATGGCCGCCGAGCACGAGGGCAAGGACGCGGCGGCCGAGGAGATCTCCCAGCTGCTGTACCACGTCCAGGTCATGATGGTCGCCCGCGGCATCTCCCTGGACGACGTCTACGCCCACCTGTAAGCCACCGCACCCCCCTTCCCTCACCCCTTCACGCAAAGGAAGCCGACCTCATGCTGCGCATCGCCGTCCCCAACAAGGGTTCCCTGTCAGGCCCCGCGGGGGAGATGCTGCATGAGGCCGGCTACCAGCAGCGCCGCGAGTCCAAGGAACTGCGGATCGTCGACCCGGTCAACGAGGTCGAGTTCTTCTACCTCCGCCCCCGCGACATCGCGATCTACGTCTCGTCCGGCAAGCTCGACATCGGCATCACCGGCCGCGACCTGCTCATCGACTCCGGCGCCCACGCCGAGGAGATCCTCCCGCTCGGCTTCGCCCGCTCCACCTTCCGCTTCGCCGGCAAGCCGGGCGCCGCGCAGGGCATCGACGACCTCAAGGGCCGTACCGTCGCCACCTCCTACGAGGGCATCGTCGCCGCCCACCTGGCAGACCGGGGCGTCGACGCCTCCGTCGTCCACCTGGACGGCGCCGTGGAGACCGCCATCGAGCTCGGCGTCGCCGAGGTCATCGCGGACGTCGTCGAGACCGGCACCTCCCTGCGCAACGCGGGCCTGGAGGTGTTCGGCGAGCCCATCATGAAGTCCGAGGCCATCGTGATCCGCCGCTCGGGCGCCGAGCCCGACGAGACCACCGAGCCCAAGGTCCAGCAGTTCCTGCGCCGCCTCCAGGGCGTCCTGGTGGCCCGGACCTACGTGATGATGGACTACGACTGCCGGGTGGAGCAGCTGGAGAAGGCCGTCGCCCTCACCCCCGGCCTGGAGTCCCCGACCGTGTCCCCGCTGCACAACGAGGGCTGGGTCGCCGTCCGCGCCATGGTCCCCGCCAAGGAGGCCCAGCGGATCATGGACGACCTGTACGAGATCGGCGCCCGGGCCATCCTGACCACGGCCATCCACGCCTGCCGGCTCTGACCCCCTCCCCGCCTCGGAGCACGACCCGGAGCCACACCATGCCCGACACCACGCCGGACCACCTCCCCGCCCTGCCCGTCACCTTCCGTCCCGGACGCACCCGTGCCGTCCTGATCGTCCTCGCGGTCGTCACCTTCGTGACCGTCACGGTGCTCGGGATGGTGCTGGCCGGCCTCGGCCCGGGGGAGCGCCTCAGCTTCGTGCTGACGGCACTCGTCCTGGCCGGCGTGCTGCTCCTGCTGGCCCGCCCCCGGGTCGTCGCCGACGAGACGGGCGTCACCGTGGTCAACCTGACCGCCAGGCGGCACCTCGCCTGGCCCGAGATCCTCCGGGTCAACCTCCGCCAGGGCGACCCCTGGGTCTTCCTCGACCTCAGCGACGGCACCAGCCTGCCCGCGCTCGGCATCCAGCCCGGCATCGCCAAGCAGCGTGCCCTGGCCGACGCACGTGCCCTGCGCGACCTCGTGGAGGCCCGTTCCGGCGCCCTCCCCGAGGCGCCGCGTGACTGACGCGGCGCCGCCGACCCTGCCGCGGGCACCCTTTTCGTGATTAATCTGGGAACGAGGACGCGGCCCGTCGCGTCCTCGCCCCGTCGCTCCGCCCGGTGCGCGGGGTTCCTGCTACCCGAGGAGTGACTCCCTCCGGCGATGGACGGACCGTCCTGCAGTACCTGCGCCGCCCCCTGCTGTGACACCCCACAGGCGGCGGCATCATGACCACCCCCCTGCTGCTCCTGGCAGCCGCGTTCCTGCTGATCCTCGCCAACGGCTTCTTCGTCGCGGCCGAGTTCGGCCTGGTGACCGTCGAACGCCCCGACGCCGAGCAGGCCGCCGCGGCCGGCGACCGGCGCGCCCACCGGGTCGTCGAGTCCCTCAAGGAGCTGTCCTTCCAGCTCTCCGGCACCCAGCTCGGGATCACCATCACCTCCCTCGTCGTCGGCATGCTCGCCGAACCGGCGCTCGCCCGGCTGCTCGACGGCCCGTTCACGGCGATCGGCGTTCCCGACGGCGCCGTGTCCGGTGTCTCGGTCGTCGTCGGCATGCTGCTGGCCTCCGCGGTGCAGATGGTGATCGGCGAGCTGGTGCCCAAGAACTGGGCGGTGTCCAAGCCGCTCCAGGTCGCGCGCTTCGTCGCCGGCCCCCAGCACACCTTCGCCCGTCTCTTCCACCCGGTGATCGCCGCGCTCAACACCGTGGCCAACCGCCTGGTCCGCACGCTGGGCATCGAACCCGCCGAGGAGCTGGCCTCCGCCCGCACCCCCGGCGAACTGGTCTCCCTGGCCCGGCACTCCGCCCGGGCCGGCGCCCTGGAACAGGACACCGCCGACCTCTTCGTGCGGACCCTCTCCCTCGGCGAACTGACCGCCCAGCACGTCATGACCCCCCGCGTGAAGGTCAGCGCCCTGCACTCCTCGGCCACCGCCGAGGACGTCGTCAACCTGACCCGCGCCACCGGCCTGTCCCGCTTCCCCGTCTACCGGGAGAAGATCGACGAGATCGTCGGCATGGTCCACCTCAAGGACGCCCTCGCCGTCTCCGTCCACGACCGGCTGCGCACCCCGGCCGGCCGGATCGCCCGCCCGGCGCTGCTGGTCCCCGAGACCCTGCCCGTACGGCCGCTGCTCACCCGGCTGCGCAGCGAGCAGCCCATCGCGGTCGTCGTCGACGAGTACGGCGGCACGGCCGGCGTCGTCACCCTGGAGGACATCGTCGAGGAACTCGTCGGCGAGGTCCGCGACGAGCACGACGGCCTCGACGTGCCCGAACTGGCCCCCGCCCCGCCCGAGGAGGGCCGGCCCGCCTGGGACGTCGACGGCAGCTGCCGCGTGGACGCCCTGCGCCGCGTCGGCCTGGAGGCCCCCGAGGGACCGTACGAGACCGTGGCCGGGCTCGTCGCCGACCTGCTCGGCCGCATCCCCGCCGTCGGCGACCGCGCGGAACTGCCCGGCTGGCGGCTCTCGGTCCGCCAGGTCGGCCACTACCGCGCCGAGCGGATACGCCTGGTGCGCACCGCGCCGGTCTCCGTCCTGGAGGCGGCCCGATGAGCATCCTGCAACTCCTGTTCGCCGCGCTGCTCGTGCTCGCCAACGGGTTCTTCGTCGGTGCCGAGTTCGCGCTCGTCTCGGTGCGCCGCAGCCAGATCGAACCGCTCGGCACCACCCGTGCCCGGCAGGTGCTGTACGGCCTGGAACGCCTGCCCCAGATGATGGCCGCCGCCCAGTTCGGCATCACCGTCTGCTCGCTGACCCTCGGCGCGGTCGCCGAGCCGACCGTCGCCCACCTGCTGGAGCCGGTCTTCGAGTGGATCCACCTGCCGCACGGCATGATCCACCCGCTCGGCTACGTCATCGCGCTGGCCGCCGTGGTCTTCTGCCACCTGGTCATCGGCGAGATGGTCCCGAAGAACCTCGCGATGGCCGCCCCCGAGAAGGCCGCGCTGTGGCTCAGCCCCGGCCTGGTCGCCTTCGCCCGCCTGTGCAGGCCCATCACCGTCGCGCTCGGCGCCTGCGCGCAGGGCATCCTGCGGCTCTTCCACGTCGAGCCCAAGGACGAGGTCGAGGCCGTCTTCACCAGCGAACAGCTCAACCGCCTGGTGGAGGACGCCGGCCAGGCCGGACTGCTCGACCCGGAGGAGCAGGAACGCCTCGAGGACGCCCTGGAACTGGGCTCCCGCCCGGTCACGGACGTCCTGCTCGCCCGCGAGTCCCTGGTGACGGTCAGCCCCTCGGTCACGCCGGGGGAGATCGTCGCGCTCACCGCCCGCACCGGGTACTCGCGCTTCCCGATCGCGGCGGACCAGGGCGCCTTCATGGGCTACCTGCACGTCAAGGACGTCCTCGACCTGGAGGAGTCCGACCGCGCCGTCCCCCAGCACCTCTGGCGCCCGATGACCACGCTGCGTCCCGAACTCCCCCTGGACGACGCCCTCACGGTGATGCGCCGCGCGGCGACCCACCTGGCCCAGGTGACGGACGCGACCGGCAGGGGACTGGGCCTGGTCGCCCTGGAGGACGTACTGGAGCTCCTGGTCGGCGAGGTGAACGATCCTGCCCACCGAGAGGTGACCCTGGCGACCTGACTGCGGGCAGTCGTGCCCCCCCGGCCGCCGCTGCGGGCAGTCGTGCCGCTGGGGCGGCACGGGTGGGCGCAGCGGCACCCCGCAACGCCGGGCTGCGCACCCCCCCGCACCGAGGCTCAGCACCTACACGGCCGACGGACCCGCCGGCCCCCGCCCCGACAGCACCTCCCCATACGCCTGCATCAGATCCGGCAACCGCAACGTCGCCAGATCGTCCCGGCTCAACACCCCCGGATACACGGACAACCGCAGATCCCGGTACGCACAGCTCTTCTCGTACAGCGTCCGCAGGAACCGCCCGTTCCCCAACTCGTCGATCCACCCCTGGTCCACCACGTGCCCCGCGACCGACCGCAGTTCGTCCAGCGCCTCCTCGTCCCACACGTCCCCGTTCTCCGCCGCGAGCACCTCCCCGATCGAGGTCAGCTCCAGCGGCCGGTACGACGGAAAGTCCACCCGCGTCGTGAAGCGCGACGAGAGTCCGGGATTGGCGCCCAGCAGCCGGTCCATGCCCTCCGGGTAGCCGGCCAGGATCACCACCAGGTGGTCCCGGTTGTCCTCGGCCCGCTTCAGCAGCACCTGGAGCGCCTCGTCGCCATACGCGTCGCCCTTGCCGTACCCGGAGTTGGACAGGGAGTACGCCTCGTCGACGAAGAGGACACCCCCGAGCGCGGAGTCGATCAGCTCGTTCGCCTTCACGGCGGTCTGGCCCAGGTACTCACCGACGAGGTCGGCCCGCTGCGCCTCCACCAGGTGGTCGCCGCCGAGCAGCCCGAGGGCGTAGAAGACGCGGCCCAGGATGCGGGCCACGGTGGTCTTGCCGGTGCCGGAGGGGCCGGAGAAGACGAAGTGACGTTTGGGCGGCTGCACCGGCAGGCCCTGCCCGGCCCGCAGCCGCGCCATGTTCAGCTGCGCGGACAGCGCCTTGACCTGCCGTTTCACCGGTTCGAGGCCCACCATCCGCTCCAGCTCGGCGAGCGCCTCCTCCAGCAGTGCCGGATCGGTGGGCCCGCTGGGCAGGGACGGGTCGGCGCCGCCCGCTTTCTCACGCACCGGCGGTCCGCCGAGTGGGGGCAGCGGGGTGGACAGTGGGGGCTCGGGCGCGGAGAGCTTGACGCCGCGCTCCTCGGTGTCGAAGAGGGGGTCGAGGCCGTCCAGGCCGTCCGTCCCCGCACCGGACTGCGCGAGTCCCGCGAGGTCGGCCGGATCGTCGTAGCCGTCGCCCTCGGCGATCGCCGCCAGCCGGGCCGAGGTGTCCATGAAGGCGGGGTCGACGCGGTGCACGGCCCGGTACAGCGGGAGCGCGGCGGCGCTGCGCCCGGTGCCCTCGTGGGCCCGGGCCAGCCAGTAACGCAGCTCCTTGCGCTGCGGTTGCTCGCTGCGGCACCGCATCAGGGCCGCCGAGAGGAGCGGCTCGGCCTGCCCGAACATCTCCAGGCGGACCCGCGCCATGCCGCTGAACAGGCCGGCCTCGATGCCCAGTAAGGGGTCGCCGAGCAGCGGGTCGGTGTGCCGGACGAGCTGCTCCCAGTCCTTGACGAGGTAGGCGCGGCAGGCGTGCAGGAAGCGGACCTGGGGGTCGGAGTCCACCGGCGGCAGCCCGGCCAGCGCGCGGTCCAGCTCCGGGACGTGCCGGCCGTCCAGCCAGTGCGAGGCGTGCGCCAGCAGCAGGTCGCGGGGGTTCTCCAGCACGGGCTGCACCCACCAGCCCAGCCAGTACCAGGAGTTGAGGGTGCGGCGATGGCGGGCCCGCTGCTCGCCGAAGCGGTCGCGGTTGCGGAACATTCGCAGGAGTGCGGTGGTGGTGTCGACGCGCAGGGCGTGCAGTCCCAGCCACCCGTCGGCCATCGCGGGATCGATCCGCACCGCCGCCCGGAACTCCTCCTCCGCCTGCGGGTAGGCCCCCATGGTGTAGGCGTCCACGCCGCGCAGCCAGGCGAGTTCGGCCGGGGCCTGTGGGCCCTGCGTGCCGAAGTCCATCGCGTCCCCCACCTACCGTGCCCCCGTCGGTAAGCCGCCGAGCCGTCGCCCGCCGGCCGCCTCGGTCAACGGCTGCGCCGCGGACCGGAGTTGCAGGTGCGTGCGGCAATCTCCGGTAGCCCGCACCGAAGGCATCGTACCCGCGGCGGTCTTTCCTCCGAAGGGTGCGGGAGGGACCGTTCCACGAGGTCGGAACGGCGGGGCGCACGGCCGGTCAGTGACCCAGGGTGATCGTGTGGCGCCGCGCAGCAAGCCGGAAAGCGTGCTCGGGGCAGAACGAAGCCCCCGATCACGGGGGAACAACCGGGGGCTTCGCGTCTGCGGGCGGCTTCGAACTGCCGCACATCCAGAACGTAAGACCTGTACGGCCCTTGGGTCAAGCGAAGTTGGGGCACGTCGGCGCGTTGCCGGGATGCGATCTTCACGTGTTCAACACATCGCGGACGGTCCGTCACTCTGTGTGAGGAAGTGGGCTCCGGTGGCGGTTCCCGCGGGCCCCGGCAGCACCTCGTACCCCTGTTCGCGCTGTCGCACCAGAAGGTGCGCGAAGGGGCGCGAGGGGTCCTCGGCGAAGTGCCGGCGCTCGGCCGGGATCCACCCGTCCCAGAACGTCCGCTGTTCCGCTCCGTCGCGCGCCCGTCCGCGGGCCCACGCCTGCTCCGGCGGCAGGTCCATCCAGAGCAGTCCGGCAAGGTGCGGCCGCAGTGCCGCGCGGCCCGCGCCGACCCCCTCGACGAGGATCACCGGAGCGGGCGCCAGCGGGCGCGTAGCCCCAAAACGCCGGGTCCGCCAGTCGTACGGCGCGTAGTGCGCGGTCGCACCGCGCCGCAGGGGCTCGATCACCTGGCCGAGCAGCCGTGCGGTCCAGTCGAACAGCTCGTCGTGACTGGCGATGTCGTCGAGACGCAGCACCGGTGCGCCGTCCAGCCCGGCCGCCAGCCGCCCGGCGAACGTGGACTTCCCGGACCCGGCGTGTCCGTCGACGCCGACGAGGCGCACGGGCCCGCAGGAGGGGGGAAGCCGGCGGAGCCGGGCTGCGAGATCGAGGATGGCGGATCCTGTGGGCGGGAGGGGTGGACACGTTCACTCGCACTCTAGCCACCCGGGTCCCGGGCTCCGGCGCCACGGCTTCCGCACCCCCCGCCCCCGTCACTGGTAGACACCAATATTGGTGGCGTGGCGTGCGTGGAAGTGCTGGCAGGAGCGGGCGCCTGCGGCCATAGTTGGCGCACGAACGTGCAACGACGGACCCGCCCGACCCGGACACCTGGGGGTCTCCCGCCCATGAGCAGAGTCGAACAGCCGTCCCGCAGAACCCTCCTGGCCGCGGCCGTCGCGGCGGCCGCCGTGGCGGGCGGAGCGATCCCGGCCACCGCACAGGCCGCGCCCGCCGCCGGCGGCGGTGCCACGGGCCCCGGCCGGGCCGCCCCCCGGCGACCGGTCGACTACCACGCCTGGACCACGTTCCGGGACTGGCGGCAAGGGACCGCCCAGGGGGTCCGCCCGGTCGCGGGTGCCCGCCCCGGCGTCGTGATCGGCGCCCCGGCCGGCACCACCGACTACACCGACCCGCACACCGGCACCACGGCCGCCTGGGAGTACGCGACCTGGACCTCACCCGTCCACCGGCTCCCGGTGCCCTCGACGGAGGTCATCGCCTCCTGGAACGCGCACACGCCGAGCGGCACCTGGATCCAGGTCGAGCTGAAGGGTGCCTACTCCGACGGCACGGACACGCCCTGGTACGTGATGGGCCGCTGGACGGCCGGCGACGGCGAACAGGACATCAGGCGGACCTCGGTCGACGACCAGAGCGACGGCAGAAGCAGCATCTGGACCGACACCTTCTCGATCGACGACGCCTCCACCGGCCTGCGCCTGACCTCCTACCGGCTCCGGCTCACCCTCCACCGCCGCCCCGGCACGCGCGCCACGCCCACCGTCTGGCGGCTCGGCGCGATGGGCTCCGATGTCCCCGACCGCTTCACCGTCCCGGCCTCCACCCCGCGCCACGCCGGGGAACTGCGGGTCCCGCGCCACTCGCAGGAGATCCACAAGGGCCAGTACCCCGAGTACGACAACGGCGGCGAGGCCTGGTGCAGCCCCACCTCCTCGCAGATGATCATCGAGTACTGGGGCGGCCGCCTCACCGAGGAGCAACTCGCCTGGGTCGACCCGTCCTACGCCGACCCGCAGGTCTGCCACGCCGCCCGCTACACGTACGACTACCAGTACGAGGGCTGCGGCAACTGGCCCTTCAACGCCGCGTACGCCGCCACCTTCAAGGCTCTCCAGGGTGTGGTGACCCGCCTCGGCTCCCTCACCGACCTGGAGACGCTGATCGCGGCCGGCATCCCGGCCATCACGTCCCAGTCGTTCCTGGAGGAGGAGCTGACCGGGTCGGGCTACGGCACCTCGGGCCACCTGATGACGGTGATCGGCTTCACCGCCGAAGGCGACGTGATCGCCAACGACCCGGCCTCGGACGACAACGACGCCGTCCGCCGCGTCTACGACCGGCGCGAGTGGGAGAACATCTGGCTGCGGACGAAGCGGTACAACGCCAGTGGCAAGGTCGTCTCCGGCACCGGCGGCGTCTGCTACCTGTACTTCCCGGCCCACCCCGGCCCGCGGCAGCGCAAGGCCCTCGCGGCGGTGGGCGTGCGCTGACCGGCACGCTGTGACCAAGCTCTCGGCCGCAAAAGCCGCTCACGGTGGCAAGGTGGACACCGTGAGCGGGGGGACTCCGCCCAAGTCGAAGCCCGAGAGCAGCGAGAAGCCATGACCGCACACACCGCAGCCGCCGCCCGCGTCCGCACCGGCGGCCCCAAGGACGACGGGCCGAAGATCCTCGAACACGTCATGGGCTGGACCCTCGTCGTGGTCGTCGCGATGCTCGTGGTCCAGCTGGGCCTCCTGTGACGTGACCCGCGTGTGACCTGCCCCACGACCCGACCTGCCATACTGCGGATGTCCCGCCGCCCGTAGGAGACCAGGGTCGAAATTGAATATCAGTCAACAACCTGCCGACACCCGTCCCCGGGCGCGCGGCACCGAGCGCTCGGCGGCACGCCGTGCCGAACTCATCGCCATCGGGCGGAGGTTGTTCGCCGACACGTCCTACGACGCGCTCTCGATGGACGACATCGCCCGCCAGGCGCATGTGGCCAAGGGGCTGATCTACTACTACTTCCAGTCCAAGCGGGGCTACTACCTGGCGATCGTCCAGGACTCCGTCACCGACCTGGTCACGACCGCGGCGCGCGGCACCGAACTGCCGCAGGTGGACCGCGTCCACCGCACCATCGACGGCTATCTGCGCTACGCCGAGCACAACCAGGCCGCCTACCGCACCATCGTCAGCGGCGGCGTCGGCTTCGACGCCGAGGTGCACGCCATCCGGGACGGGGTGCGCGAGGCGATCGTCGTCACCATCGCCGAAGGGGCGTACGGCCGCTCGGACATCGGGCCGCTCGCCCGCATGGGCCTGCTCGCCTGGGTGTGCAGCGTCGAGGGCGCCACCCTGGACTGGATCGGCCGGCCGGAGCTGCCCCGCGAGACCATGCGCGAACTGCTGGTGAGGTCGCTCGGCGGCACGCTGCGCGCCATCGAGGAACTGGACCCGGCCTGCCCGGCCCCGGCCCCGGCACGCCGCGACGGCGTCTGACGCAGGGGCCCGGCACAGACGCCCGACCCAGACGCCCGACGGAGGGGCGGAGACCCGAGCCGGTCTCCGCCCCTCCGCCCCCCGTGCGCGCCGGGTGGTTCAGTCGATCGCCTTGATCAGCTCACCGTTCGCGGTGTCGCCGCTCAGCTCCCAGAAGAAGGTGCCGCCCAGGCCCTGTTCGTTCTTGTAGGCCATCTTGGTGGCGATGGTCGCCGGAGTGTCGTAACTCCACCAGTCGTCACCGCACTTGGCGTAGGCGGTACCGCCCACCGTGCCGGTCGCCGGGCAACTGGTCTTCAGCACCTTGTAGTCCTCGATGCCGTTCTCGTAGGTGCCCTTGGCCGGGCCGGTCGCGGTGCCGCCCGGTTCCGACTGGGTGACGCCGGTCCAGCCGCGGCCGTAGAAGCCGAGACCGAGCAGGAGCTTCGAGGAGGGAATGCCGAGCCCCTTGAGCTTCGCGATCGTCGCCGAGGTGTGGAAGTCCTCCTTCGGGATGCCGGAGTACGAGGTCAGCGGCGAGTGCGGGGCGGTCGGCCCGGTGGCGTCCCAGGCGCCGAAGAAGTCGTACGTCATCGGGTTGTACCAGTCGACGTACTGCGCGGCCCCGGCGTAGTCCGCCGCGTCGATCTTGCCGCCGGAGGTGGCGTCGGCCGTGATCGCCGCGGTGACCAGGTAGTCCTGGCCGAACTTGGCGCGCAGGGCGCCCATCAGCTTCGGGAAGGCCTCGCGGCCGCTGGTGTCGCAGCTCAGGCCGCAGGCGTTCGGGTACTCCCAGTCGATGTCGATGCCGTCGAAGACGTCGGCCCACTTCGAGTTCTCGACCAGGTCGTAGCAGGACTGGGCGAACGCCTCCGGGTTCTGCGCGGCCTGCGCGAAGCCGCCGGACCAGGTCCAGCCGCCGAAGGACCACAGGATCTTCAGGTCGGGGTGCTTCTTTTTCAGCTTGAGCAGCTGGTTGAAGTTGCCGCGCAGCGGCTGGTCCCAGGTGTCGGCGACGCCGTCGACGGATTCGGCCGCGGTGTAGGCCCGGTCGGTCGCCGCGTAGGCGTCGCCCATGGCGCACTTTCCGCCGGTGACGTTGCCGAACGAGTAGTTGATGTGGGTGAGTTCGCCGGCGGAGCCCGACGACTCGATGTTCTTGACGTGGTAGTCGCGGTCGTAGACGCCCCATTCGGTGAAGTAGCCGACGACCTTGGATCCGGCCGCGGCCTGCGCGGCGGGTGCCTCGGCCGGTGCGGCGGGCGCCGCGGCGGTGGCCGTGGCCGGTCCGGCGCCGGCCAGCAGCCCGGCGCCGAGGGCGGCGGTGCACAGGGCGGAGAGGAGCGTCCGGGTGGGGCGGACGCGGGGGAGGTGCGGGACGTGCATCGGGTGTCTCCTCGTGGGGGGAAGAGGGAACGCGCGCCGATTGGCATGAACGCGGTAACACGTTCGGTTTGTCACCGTAGGAGGACTAGACCAGTGCGGTCAATGGTTCGGACCATTCTTGATTTCCGGAGCCGGAATCCCGGACCCCGGGGCCCGGCCCGGGTCATTCTCCGAATTCTTTGAGTAAGCGGTCGTTAACTGGTGACTCCGTGCCTCCGATCGGGCATACTCACAGCGCACAGCCGCTGGTCAGCCGCTTCCGCGACCCGGGAGTGCGAGCATCGGCCAGGCCCGAACGACCGGCGGAGCCGCCTCCACCCAAGGCGTACGTCCGCCGATGTGCCCGACAGGGAGGAGAGCGTCGCCATGCCCGACCGCGCCCCGCAACCGGTGGACCGGCAACTGCCCACGGACGAGGCACGGGACCTGATCTCGCTCGTCCGCGACATCGCGCAGCGTGAGATCATCCCGAGCGCGGCCGAGGGGGAGGACGCCGGACGCTTCCCGCGCGAGGTCTTCACCCTCCTGTCCGACTCCGGTCTCCTCGGACTGCCCTACGACGCCGAGTTCGGCGGCGGGGAGCAGCCGTACGAGGTCTATCTCCAGGTCCTCGAGGAACTGGCCGCGGCCCGGCTCACCGTGGGCCTCGGCGTCAGCGTGCACACGCTCGCCTCCTACGCGCTCGCCACCTACGGCACCAAGGAGCAGCAGACCGAGCACCTGCCCGCGATGCTCGGCGGCGGTCTGCTCGGCGCCTACTGCCTTTCCGAACCCGCCTCCGGCTCCGACGCCGCCTCACTGCGCACCAAGGCCGTGCGCGAGGGCGACGACTGGGTGATCACCGGCACCAAGGCGTGGATCACGCACGGCGGCATCGCCGACTTCTGCACCGTCATGGCGCGCACGGGCGAGGACGGGCCGCGCGGCATCACCGCCTTCCTGGTGCCCGGCGACGCCGAGGGCCTGAGTGCCGCGGTGCCGGAGAAGAAGATGGGGCTCAAGGGCTCGCCCACCGCGCAGGTCCACCTCGACGGTGTGCGGGTGCCCGACGCCCGCCGCATCGGCGACGAGGGGCAGGGCTTCGCGATCGCCCTGTCCGCGCTCGAATCCGGCCGGCTCGGCATCGCCGCCTGCGCGATCGGCGTCGCCCAGGCGGCCCTGGACGAGGCGGTGTCCTACGCGGCCGAGCGGCGGCAGTTCGGCAAGCCGATCGCCGACTTCCAGGGGCTGCGCTTCATGCTCGCCGACATGGCGACGCAGATCGAGGCCGGCCGCGCGCTGTACCTGACGGCGGCCCGGCTGCGCGACGCCGGACTGCCGTTCGCCAAGCAGGCGGCCATGGCCAAGCTGCACTGCACCGACACGGCGATGCGGGTCACCACCGATGCCGTGCAGGTCCTCGGCGGGTACGGCTACACCGCCGACTTCCCGGCCGAGCGCTACATGCGCGAGGCCAAGGTGCTCCAGATCGTCGAGGGCACCAACCAGATCCAGCGCATGGTCATCGCCCGTCACCTCGCGGGTCCCGAGGAGCGGTGAGGTCGGCGGCGACGGCGAAGCCGCTGCCGACCCGGAAGTCGCCGGTGGTGAAGAAGTCGCCCGAGGCGAAGAAGTCACCGAGCCCGCGCGGGGGCTCCGCGAGCCGCACCCACTCGGGGTCGTGGCGCCCCGGCAGGGTGCGGCCGCCGTCGGCCCAGGTCCGCATCAGCTCACGGTAGATCGGCGGGTCCGGGACCTGCGGGGCCGGGGGCACCGGCCCCGCAGGCACCGGTACGAACACGCGGCGCCGGCTTCCGGCCGACGAGTACGTGGGGGTCATACCGGGGCAACGCGGCGAACCGCGCACAGGTCACCGGCGGGCGTATTCGAGCGTGAGTTCGCGGGTGCCCACGGGCGAACACCGGTTGCCGGACCCGGCCCGACGCCCCTCGCCGGGCCCCGTCGCCCCCACCCGCGTCACGGCGCCGGAGCAAGGTGACGCGGGCCGGTTCCGCCGCCTCAGGCCGCTTCGCGCCGCATCGTCGGCACCCGCATCGGGCGCGAGCCCGGGCCGCCGACGTGGGAGAAGGGCTGGGTGCGCCAGTCGAGGCCCCGGGGGAGCGTCAACAGCAGGGCGGTGTCCTGCTCGTGGGGCCGGAGCGACTCGTCCGCCGGACGCGCCTCGTTGGCCCGGCGGCCGGTGCCGGCGCAGACTGTGAGCCCGAACGGGTTCCACGGCGAGGCACACAGCGCGTGCTCCGGCAGCTTCTCCTCGTCCGCCAGCAGCGCGATGGGCTGCGCGCAGTCCGGGCAGACCACCCGGTACATCTCGTAGGTGTCGTACGTGTCGAGTTCCTCGTCGTCGAAGGCGTCCGGTTCGACGCCCTCCGATACGGGCTCGACAACCGGCTGCTGCCGCTTGGACGCGGTACGACCAGGGCGCTTAAGACTCTGCATGGGATCTCCCCCTCGGGCTGGGCCGTGACGGCACTGCGGCCTCGACCACAGCAAGCACTTCCCGTCCCCCCTCCGGGGTAATCACGGGAACATTACGGAGACCGTTCAACCAGTGTGGTCTTCGTCACATGCCGCTCGCAGATGCCCCGTGCGGGGGATTTGTCCCGCCCGGCAGCGGCCCCGGCCCCCCGTCGGGCCCCCGTGACATCACGAACGGGGCATGACCTGGACTGCTCGGCTATCCGGGGAGATCAGCGGCACTGTAGGTTCTTGCGCCATGGAGGAGCTGGACCGACAGATCGTGCAGCTGCTCGTCAAGGACGGGCGGATGAGCTACACCGACCTGGGCAAGGCCACGGGCCTGTCCACCTCGGCCGTGCACCAGCGGGTGCGGCGGCTGGAGCAGCGTGGCGTCATCCGGGGTTACGCCGCGGTCGTCGACCCGGAGTCCGTCGGGCTGCCGATGACCGCCTTCATCTCGGTGAAACCGTTCGACCCCAGCGCCCCCGACGACATCGCGGACCGCCTCGCCGGTGTCCCCGAGATCGAGGCCTGCCACAGCGTCGCGGGCGACGAGAACTACATCCTCAAGGTCCGCGTGGCCACCCCGCACGAGCTGGAGGAACTGCTCGCACGGGTCCGCTCCCTGGCCGGTGTCTCCACCCGCACCACCGTGGTCCTGTCGACCCCTTACGAGTCCCGGCCGCCGCGGATCTGACGGGCGCCGCGAGGGAGGGCCGGGTCCCGGCCCGCTCCCCGGCCGCCCCGGCTGCCGGGCGGGGCCCGTGAGGGGCGAGACTGGTGCCCATGAGTGAGTCCACCACCCCGTCCACGACCGTCCTGCTGCGCCGCGGCGAGGTCCACAGTCCCGCCGACCCCTTCGCCACGGCCATGGTCGTCGAGCGCGGCCAGGTCGCCTGGGTCGGCTCGGAGGGCGCCGCGGACGCCTTCGCGGACGGGGTCGACGAGGTGATCGACCTGGACGGCGCGCTCGTCACCCCCGCGTTCACCGACGCACATGTGCACACCACCGCCACGGGACTCGCCCTCACCGGCCTCGACCTGACCGGCGCCCCCACCCGCGAGGCGGCCCTCGCCCTCGTACGGGACTTCGCCGCCGCCCGCCCGGACGACCGGGTGCTCCTCGGCCACGGCTGGGACGCCGCCCGCTGGCCCGACGGGCAGCCCCCCACGCGCGCGGAACTGGACGCCGCGACCGGCGGCCGTCCCCTCTACCTCAGCCGGATCGACGTCCACTCGGCCGTCGTCACCACCGCCCTGCTCGACCTGGCGCCCGGTGACCTCGCACGCGGGGACGGCCCGCTCACCGGCGACGCCCACCACGCCGTACGCGCCGCCGCCCTCGGGGCCGTCACCCCGGCCCAGCGCGCCGGGGCCCAGCGCGCCGCCCTCGCGCACGCCGCCTCCCTCGGCATCGGAACCGTTCACGAATGCGCAGGGCCGGACATCTCATCGGAGGACGACCTCACCGGTCTGCTGCGCCTGTCCGCGGGGGAACCCGGACCGAGGGTGATCGGCTACTGGGCCGAACAGGACGTCGACAAGGCACGGGAGCTGGGAGCCGTCGGGGCGGCCGGCGACCTCTTCGTCGACGGCTCCCTCGGCTCGCACACCGCCTGCCTGCACCAGCCCTACGCCGACGCGGACCACACCGGCACCGCCCACCTGGACGCCGCCGCCGTCGCCGCCCACGTCGTCGCGTGCACCGAGGCCGGCCTCCAGGCGGGCTTCCACGCCATCGGCGACGCCGCCGTGAGCGCCGTCGTCGAGGGAGTGCGTGCCGCCGCCGACAAGATCGGTCTCGCCCGCGTCCGCGCCGCCCGCCACCGGATCGAGCACGCCGAGATGCTCACGCCGGAGACCGTCGCGGCCTTCGCCGAGCTGGGCCTGACCGCCTCCGTCCAGCCCGCCTTCGACGCGCTCTGGGGCGGCGAGGACGGCATGTACGCCCAGCGCCTGGGCACCGAGCGGGCCCGCACGCTCAATCCCTACGCGGCCCTGCTGCGCGCCGGTGTGCCGCTCGCCTTCGGCTCCGACAGCCCGGTCACCCCCCTCGACCCCTGGGGCACGGTCCGGGCCGCCGCCTTCCACCACACGCCGGAGCACCGCGTCTCCGTCCGCGCGGCGTTCACGGCGCACACGCGCGGCGGCTGGCGGGCGATCGGCCGCGACGACGCGGGCGTCCTGGTGCCCGGCGTGCCCGCGGACTACGCCGTCTGGCGTACCGGCGACCTCGTGGTCCAGGCTCCGGACGACCGGGTGGCCCGCTGGTCGACCGACCCGCGCTCGGGCACGCCCGGCCTGCCCGACCTCACCCCCCGCCGGGACCTGCCCGTCTGCCTGCGTACCGTGGTGGGCGGCCGGACCGTCTTCGTACGGCCGGGCGAGTGATCTCCACGGCCGACGGGGCGATGATCTTCGCGCGGCCACGACCTGCCTCGCCTCCGCGCTGACCTGCGCATTGACGGTAAAGGTGCAGGTCGAACGGCTGTTGACAGGCGACGGCCGGGGGCCGGTAGGTTCGGCGGAGTCCACCACCGGACGCCCGACCGGGGAATCTTCCGCACAAGCGTCGCGGCGCCGCTGAGTCAGGGACGGTGTGCCGCACCGGGGCACCGTCACTGGGAGCCAGGCTCAGTGCCCGCACCGCGACGAGGGAACGTTCCGGCCGGTCGGGAGGTGTGACCCGGGTGGGGCCCGGGCGCTCAGTAGACAACGGCTCAGGTCGACCCGCAGCCGGCGGGTCCCGGGCCGGCCCGAAGGGCGCCGGGCCCCCATCCGTCGCACAACGACCCGAATCGGCCATCCTTACCCCGCTTCCGGGGAAACGACACCACCGGACGGCCGTCCTGTCACGTCGACGCAGGCCGCGGCGATTATGGTGGTCCTCTGTGTACGGACACGAAGGGGCATCGGTGAACGACGGCGACGGGACGCCCGCGGCTGCGGGACGTGAGAGGCGGTTCGGCCCCCTGGGCACGGCCCTGGTGATCATCCCGACCTACAACGAGGCGGAGAACATCAAGGCGATCGTCACGCGCGTGCGCGAGGCCGTCCCCGAGGCACACGTGCTCGTGGCCGACGACAACAGCCCCGACGGCACCGGCAAGCTCGCCGACGAACTGGCGGCCGTGGACGACCATGTGCAGGTCATGCACCGCAAGGGCAAGGAAGGGCTGGGCGCGGCCTACCTCGCGGGCTTCCGCTGGGGGCTGGAGCACGGGTACGGCGTGCTCATCGAGATGGACGCCGACGGCTCCCACCAGCCCGAGGAACTGCCGCGCCTGCTGACCGCCCTCAAGGGTGCCGACCTGGTCCTCGGCTCCCGCTGGGTGCCGGGCGGCCGGGTGGTGAACTGGCCCAAGTCCCGCGAGTACATCTCGCGCGGCGGCAGCATGTACTCGCGGATCGCGCTCGACCTGCCGCTGCGCGACATCACCGGCGGCTACCGTGCCTTCCGCCGCGAGACCCTCGAAGGGCTCGGCCTCGAAGAGGTCGCCTCGCAGGGCTACTGCTTCCAGGTCGACCTGGCCCGTCGGGCGATCAAGGCCGGCTACCACGTCGTCGAGGTGCCGATCACGTTCGTCGAGCGCGAACTCGGCGATTCCAAGATGAGCCGCGACATCCTCGTCGAGGCGCTGTGGCGGGTCACGACGTGGGGCGTGGGGGAGCGGGTCGGCAAGGTCCTGGGCCGCGACAAGCGGCCCGACGCGGGCCCGGGCGGACCCGAGACGCCTGACGACAAGTCGACAAAGTCGAGGGCATCGACGCACGTGCCCGACGGCAACGCCTGACGGCCCCCTTATGCCGCACTGAGCCGGGGCCAGGCACACTGGAAGCATGACGACTGGCGCTCAGACCCCCAGGTCCCCCGCCCGGCCCCCGCGTTCCCGGCTGCGCACCTTCCTGCCGCTGGGCGTCGCCGCGTGGCTCGTGCTGGAGATCTGGCTGCTGGTCCTGGTCGCGGGGGCCTCCAGCGGCTTCGTGGTCTTCCTGCTCCTGGTCGTCGGCGTGGTCCTCGGCTCCGTGGTCATCAAGGCGGCGGGCCGCCGGGCCTTCCGCAATCTCACGGAGACGCTCAACCAGCAGCAGTCGGGCACACCGCCCGAGGCCGCCCGTCCGAACAGCGAGGGCAACGGCCTGATGATGCTGGGCGGGCTGCTCCTGATCCTGCCCGGCCTGATCTCGGACGCGCTCGGCCTGCTGATGCTGCTGCCCCCGGTGCAGAAGGCCGTCAGCCGCTACGCCCAGCGGACGGTCGAGCGCAAGCTCCGCGCCGCCGGCCCGGGCACCCTGGGCGACGCCTTCCGCCAGGCCCGGATGCACCGCCCGGACGGCAAGGTGGTCCAGGGTGAGGTCATACGGGACGACCCCGACGACACCCCGCAGGACCCCCGTCCGCCGCTGACGCGCTGAGCCCGGGTCCCGGGGCCCGGGGCCCGTATCCCCGGGGTCGGCGATGCGGCGGCCCCCGCGCACGACAAACCGCGGGTGCCGTACATGAGATCCATGTACGGCACCCGCGGTTGTTCGGTGTTGTGTGTCGCCTACGGTTTCCCGCTACGCACTCTTGCGGCTGTCACGCGGATGCACCGCGATGTTCATCGCGCCGGAGCGCAGAACGGCCAGCCGCTCCTCGAGGACCTCTTCGAGCTCCTCGCGGGTGCGTCGCTCCATCAGCATGTCCCAGTGCGTACGCGCGGGCTTGGCCTTCTTCTCCTCAGGGCCGTCGCCGTCAACCAGAAGTGCCTGGGCCCCGCAGACCTTGCACTCCCACTCCGGCGGGATCTCCGCCTCGACCGAGAAGGGCATCTCGAATCGATGCCCCTTCTCGCATGCGTACTCCACGGCCTGGCGCGGGGCCAGGTCGATGCCGCGGTCCGTCTCGTAGCTGGTCACCACGAGGCGCGTGCCGCGAAGAGCTCGCTCACTCATGAATCGTGCCTCCCGGGCTTGTCGCCCACAGGACAGGTGTCGCTGTCGTCGTCATCCGGTCAACGTCCGGGCGGCGGTAAAGATTCCCGTCCCGACTCCCGATCCGGGCCCTGCGTCGCCGTCGCAGCCGCAGCCTTGCAACCAGTGCAGTACCCGCCGACGTCCGGTTTGTCACCTCTGCTGGCAGATGTGACATAGCGATTCGGCACCTTTGACGCGCAGTAACGGTACGCCTGGCAGGCCAAACGCGTACACTACAGCCCTTTCGCGCCGAGTGCTAAATCCTTTCGGGTACCGGGTTGCCCGCGTCGCCGATCGCCCGCCGTACGGGCACCCGCGTGAGGAGCGCGAAGCCGATCACGAAGAAGACGACCAGCGAGATGATCGCGTCCCGGTAGCTCCCGGTCAGCTGGTAGGTGAGCCCGAAGAGCAGCGGCCCCAGCCAGCTCATCCCGCGGTCGCTCAGCTCGTACGCCGAGAAGTACTCGGCCTCCTTGCCCGGCGGGACCAGGTGGGAGAACAGGGAGCGGGACAGGGCCTGGCTGCCGCCCAGGACGAGCCCGATCCCGGCGGCCAGCACGAAGAACCACGCCGGCGCCCCGGCCGGCAGGAAGTACCCGGCCGCGAGGGTCACCGTCCAGGCCACCAGCGACCCGAGGATGGTGCGCTTGGCCCCGTACCTGCGGGCCAGCCGGCCCAGCGCCAGGGCGCCCGCCACCGCCAGCACCTGGACCAGGAGCACCGCCACGATGAGCGTGGACTGCCCGAGGTCCAGTTCCTCGGAGCCGTAGACCGAGGCCTGGGAGATCACCGTCTGGATGCCGTCGTTGTAGACCAGGTACGCCAGCAGGAAGGCCAGCGTCAGCGGGCGGCGGCGCATGTCGCGGACGGTCGCCGCGAGCTGCCGGAAACCGGGCAGCGCCGCCTCCCGGGCCACCGCCCGCCGGTCGCGCAGCCGCCGGAGCGGAATGAGCGCGAAGGCACCCCACCACAGACCCGCCGACGCCAGGCAGATGCGCACCGCCGCGCTCTCGCTCAGCCCGAAGGAGTCGTGGCCGGTGTAGAGCACCAGGTTGGCGACCAGGACCACGGAACCGGCCGCGTAGCCGAAGGCCCAGCCGCGGGAGGAGACCGCGTCGCGTTCCTCGGGCGGGGCGATCTGGGGCAGGTAGGAGTTGTACAGCATCATCGCGACCGACTGGGCCGCGTTGGCCACGACCAGGAGCAGGCCACCGAGCAGATAACGGTCGCCGTCCAGGAAGAACATGCAGGTCGTGGCGGCCGCACCGGTGTACGCGGCGGCGGCAAGGAGCGGCTTCTTGCGTCCCGAACGGTCGGCGGCGGCACCCACCAGGGGCATCACCAGCACCGCCACGATCACGGACAGCGACACCGAGTACGCGAAGAACGACCCGGCCCGCACCGGTATGCCCAGCGGGTGGACGTACCCGTCCCCGTCCGCCGCCGATTCGGCGACCGAGGTCAGGTAGGGCCCCAGGAACACGGTGAGCACACTCGTCGAGTAGACGGAGCACGCCCAGTCGTAGAAGTACCAGCCGCGCTGCTCGCGCCGCCGTTCGGCCGCCGGGTCGGCCCCGTCGGCCGCGCCCGTCCGCAGGGTGTCGGTGCCCACCCGTGCCCTCGCTTCCCCGTGCACGCGCACCGTCCCCGGGGTACGGCCGGGTCTCATACCCAGACGCCGCGGTCCTCCATGACCTTGCGCAGTGTGTCGATGTGATCGGTCATGATGCCATCCACTCCCAGATCCAGGAGCCGGTGCATGCGGTCCGGATCGTTCACCGTCCAGACGTGCACCTGCAGCCCGCGCGCGTGGGCGGCGCGCACGAAGCGGCGGTCCACCACCCGGACGCCCGACTGCGCCTCGGGAACCTGGGCGGCCAGCGCCGAGCGGCGCGGCGCGGTCGGTACGCCCCAGGAGCGCAGCCGCAGACCGAGGACGCCACGGGTGCCGTACGAGGTGGCCAGCCGTGGACCGGCCAGCCGCTGGGCGCGGACCACGCGCGCTTCGGAGAACGAGCCGACGCAGATCCGGTCCCAGGCGTCGTGCCGTTCGATCAGCTCCAGGAGGGGCCGCAGCGCGGGCTCCGCCTTCACATCGATGTTCCAGCGCACCCCGGGAAAGGCCTCCAGGAGCTCCTCGAACAGCGGCACCGGTTCCTCGCCCGCCACGCGCGCGTGGCGCACGGTCTCCCACGGGAGGTCGGCGATCCGCCCGGCCCCGTCCGTCACCCGGTCCAGGGTGGCGTCGTGGAAGGCGACGAGCTTGCCGTCCCGCGTGGCGTGCACGTCGGTCTCGATGTACCGGTAGCCCGCCTCCACCGCGCGGCGGAACTGCCGCAAGGTGTTCTCCATGCCGTCCGCCGCCCCGCCCCGGTGGGCGAAGGCGATCGGGCCGGGATGGTCCAGGTAGGGGTGGCGTATCGGGGTGGTCACCGACGCAGTATCGCGCGCCGGGGCCGACCGGCGGCAACCACCGTGCTGCCGTCCGGTGTCGGCGGCACGGCGAACACGCGCAGGAACACCTGGGCGAGCGGGCCGATCGACACGGCGTAGAGCAGGGTGCCGAGGCCGACGGTGCCGCCGAGGGCGAAGCCCGTCACCACGACGGTGATCTCGACGGCGGTCCGCACCAGGCGCACCGAGAGCCCCGTGCGCCGGTTCAGCCCTGTCATCAGACCGTCACGCGGGCCCGGGCCGAACCGTGCGGCGATGTACAGACCGGTCGCCGCGCCGTTCAGGACGATGCCGGACACCATGGCGGCGATCCGCAGGATCCAGCCGTGGGCGTCCGGGACGACGCTCAGCGTGGCGTCCATCGCGGCGCCGATCACCAGCACGTTGGAGACCGTGCCGAGGCCCGGCCGCTGGCGCAGGGGTATCCACAGCAGCAGGACCACCGCACCCACGATCGTCAGCACCACGCCCATCGAAAGACCGGTGTGCTCCGCGAGGCCCTGGTGCAGCACGTTCCACGGCTCGAGACCGAGCCCGGACCTGACCAGCAGCGCGGAACTCGCGCCGTACAGCACGAGACCGCCGTAGAGCTGGGTCAGCCGCCGGGCGAGGTGGCCCGGCTGCCGGGATCGCGTCGAGGGCCGGGACGGCCGGGACTGCCTGGGCTGCCTGGGCTGCCTGGACAAGTGGTGCCCCCTCCGTGGTGGTAATGGCCTGCCGCATGACACCCTGTGGCTTGAGAAGCAGAGTCAACCATGGCCAATTCGGGGAAGGTGGACTGATTTCCATGGCGCAGTGGACCTCGGCCGTGGGGGCGGGGCAGCTGGCCCGGCTGCTCGGCTCCCAGCAGGACCGCCCGGCCGGACCCGGCACGCGCCGCCCGCCGGCCTACCGCGCGCTCGCCGACGGCATCCGGTTGCTCGTCCTCGAGGGCCGTGTCCCGGTCGCCGCCCGGCTGCCCGCCGAACGCGAACTGGCCCTCGCCCTCACCGTCAGCCGCACCACCGTCGCCGCCGCCTACGAGGCGCTGCGTGCCGAGGGCTTCCTCGAGTCCCGGCGGGGCGCCGGCAGCTGGACCGCGGTTCCGGCCGGGAACCCGCTGCCGGCCCGGGGCCTCGAGCCGTTGCCGCCCGAGGCCCTGGGCTCGGTGATCGACCTCGGGTGCGCCGCGCTGCCCGCACCCGAGCCCTGGCTCACCCGCGCGGTGCAGGGCGCCCTCGGCGAGCTGGCGCCGTACGCGCACACCCACGGCGACTATCCGGCCGGGCTGCCCGCGCTGCGCGCGATGATCGCCGAGCGGTACACCGCGCGGGGCATCCCCACCATGCCCGAGCAGATCATGGTGACCACGGGCGCGATGGGCGCGATCGACGCCATCTGCCATCTCTTCGGAGGGCGCGGCGAACGCATCGCCGTGGAGTCCCCCTCCTACGCCAACATCCTCCAGCTGATGCGCGAGGCCGGCGCCCGGCTGGTGCCCGTCGCGATGGCCGAGGGGCTCACCGGCTGGGACGTGGACCGCTGGCGCCAGGTGCTGCGGGACGCCGCGCCCCGCATCGCCTATGTCGTCGCCGACTTCCACAATCCCACCGGCGCGCTCGCCGACGACGACCAGCGACGGCGCCTGGTGGACGCCGCCCGCTCGGCGGGGACGGTGCTCGTGGCGGACGAGACGATGAGCGAGCTGTGGCTGGACGACGACGTCGAGATGCCGCGCCCCGTGTGCGCCTTCGACCCGGCCGGATCCACCGTGATCACCGTCGGCTCCGCGAGCAAGGCGTTCTGGGCCGGGATGCGCATCGGCTGGGTCCGGGCCGCGCCCGACGTGATCCGCAGCCTGGTCGCCGCGCGCGCCTACGCCGACCTGGGCACCCCGGTACTGGAGCAGCTCGCCGTGAACTGGCTCTTCAGCACCGGTGGCTGGCAGCAGGCCGTGACGGTGCGCCGCGAACAGGCCCGGCAGAACCGGGACGAGCTGGTGGCCGCGGTACGGCGGGAGCTGCCCGACTGGGAGTTCGAGGTGCCCCGGGGCGGGCTCACCCTGTGGGTGCGGACCGGGGGCCTGTCGGGCTCCCGGCTCGCCGAGGCGGGGGAGCGGGTGGGCGTCCGCGTCCCGTCCGGACCGCGCTTCGGGGTCGACGGTGCCTTCGAGGGGTACGTCCGGCTGCCGTTCACGGTCGGCGGCGCGGTCGCCGAGGAAGCGGCGGTACGACTGGCCGCGGCGGCCCGGCTGGTGGAGAACGGCGGCGCCGGCGGCGGCGAGGCACCGCGGACGTTCGTGGCCTGAGGCCGGTCCGGCGGAGCGGGGCGCGGGAGTCACCGGCCCCTCTTGACTGCTGGCGGGAGCGGACCGGTCCATTCGCCCGGCGGGCCGAGGCGGGCCGAGGCGGGCCGAGGCGGGGCGAGGCGGGGACGGCGTCGACGGGCCGTGTCGGCCACGTGCGACCACGAGGCGGACGGGCCGCATCCCGTCGTGACGGACCCCCCCCGGGAGCCCCTCGGGAGCCCCCCCGGGTCGCCGCGTCCCGCGGCGGCGGGTGAGGGCAGGGGCCGCGTCGGCCGCGGCGGCGGGTGAGGGCAGGGGCCGCGTCGGCCGCGGCGGACGAGGGCGGGGCGGGATCGGCGGCAACCGTGCGAGGGAGCCGGGGCATGGCGGTGGGTCGCCTCGCCCCGGCCACGTGTCAGGAGCTCTCCGCCGCGACCGCCTCGGCCGGGACGGCCTCAGCGGGGACGGTGTCGGCAGGCACGGCCTCAGCGGGAGCCGGCTCGGCCGGCGTCCCGGCCGTCGCCTTCTCCGCCGTCACCGGCGTCGGCACGTCGTCCGCCACGGTCTCCTCCGGCTCGCCCGCGGCGGCGCGTACCGGAGCGTCCTCCTTCTCCATGGAGACGGTCTTCGCCCTGGCCTTGGCCTTCGCCTCGGCTTCCACCTCCACCTCCGCCTCCGGAGGAAGGGGTGCCTGCTCCCCGTCCGCCGGTGTCGTGCGCGGGGGGAGCAGGTCGAGCACCGCCTGCCGGTGTGTCTCGCTCGTCGCGTCGTCGTAGGGGTCGGGGGTGGCCGGGACCTGGAGCCGGTGCACCGGTCCGGTACCCAGGCGGGCGTACCCCCGGCCGGGCGGTACCTGGTCGACGGGCGTGGTGTGCGGGGGAGCGCCCAGTGCGGTCGCCAGCTCGTCCGCCGTGGCCGGGCCGAGCACGACACGCGCGCGCGTGTGCTGCCGTACGGCGTCGGTGAGGCCGTCCAGGGCGTCCAGCTGGTCGGCGACGACCACGGTCACGTTCGCGGCCCGGCCGTGCCGGAGCGGGATCTGGAGCAGGGTCTGGGGATCCCGGCGGCCGTCCGTGTCCGCCAGGTGCGTGAACGCGGTCGGACGGTCCACGAAGACCCACAGGGGCCGCCGGGTGTCGTCCGGCGCCGCCAGGCCCTGCTGACGGGCCCGGTTGACGGAGATCAGACGCCGCTCCGTCTCGGCGGCGGCCCACTCCAGGCTGGTCAGTGCGCCGGTGAGACCGCACTCCACGGCCAGGACGCCGTCCCGGCCGACCAGGCAGGCGTACTCCCCGGTGCCGCCGCCGTCGACGATCAGCAGGTCGCCGTGGTGCAGCGCCTGGAGGGCGACCGAGCGCAGCAGGGTGGACGTACCGGTGCCGGGCTGCCCCAGGACGAGCAGGTGGGGCTCGGTCGAGCGGATGCCGGTGCGCCAGACGACCGGCGGCACGTCCCGCTGCTCCGCGCCGTGGGTGAGCGGGAGCGTGCGCTGGACCCGGGTCGGGTCGGTGAAGCCGAGGACGGTCTCGCCGGGCGCCGTCACGAAGCGCTGGGCGGCGATGTCGGTGGGGAGCGCGGGGAGCACGTCCACGGAGAGGTGGTTGGCCTCCTCGTCCCACGTGAAGCGGTACTCCCGGCCCCGGCCGGACTTCGCGGTGAGCAGGTGCTCGATCCGGGACCGGGACTCCGCCTCACCGTCGGTGAAGTAGGCGGGGTAACGGATCACCAGGTGGGCGACGCGGCCGTCGCCGTCGAACTCGTGGGCGGGGAACGCCCTCTCCCACCCACCGCCGTGGGCGTAGAGAGGGTCGGGGTCCTCCGCGATCGAGAAGTACGGGACCAGCGCCTCGTAGAGGGACTGCAGACGCCGGCTCTGGGAGTCGTCGGGGCCCTCGGGGGCGGGCGGGGTGCGGTCCCTGCCCTGCCAGGCTGCCGCCGCCATCAGGACGATGACGGCGAGCAGCGGGCCGTACGGCACGAGTGCCACGACCAGGATCACCGAGGCCACCAGGAACAGCAGCGCGCCGCGCCGGTCCTTGGGGGTCTCGGACCATCTGCGCCGAGCGGCCGCGGCCAGTCGGCGCAGACCGCGGGCGATCGTGATCAGCGGCTGGAGGACGTCGGTGGCGCTGTCGGCCGCCGTCCGGGCCAGCTCCCGGCTCCGGGCGAGCTGTGCGCCGCCGTTGCTCAGAATGCGGGGGAGGGGCCGCCGGGCCACTGCTGCCTCCTGGAGGTGCGTACGTGCGGATGTCGGGCGGGGGAACGGGTCGTCAGAACTTGATGCCGCCGAGGAGGCCCGCCAGGCTCTCGCCGCCCGCCTTGATGCTCGGGGCGATGGCCGTACTCGCGAGATAGAACCCGAACAGCACGGCGACCAGCAGGTGCGAGGCCTTGAGGCCGTCCTTGCGGAAGAAGATGAAGACGACGACGCCGAGCAGGACGACGCCTGAGATCGAGAGGATCATGTGAGTTCTCCTGGTTCACGGGGACAGTCACCATGAGTACTTCCAGGCTCACAGCATGTATCCATACGATAAAAGGTGCAAATGGGGGAAATTTGCCAGATTTGCCCCAGGTGGCCCAGAGGTCCTTCGTCCGCTCGGGTGCCCTACGAGCCAGTACCCTGGCGATTCACTCGCACGGCCACACCGCTCGTGGCCGTGCGCACACGTTGTCCCCGGCGTTCGTCAGCTCCAGGACGGGCGTCACGTTCGCAGTGATTGCGCAGTGAGAGGTGGTCCGGCCGATGAGTGAAGCCCCCGACCCCGAGGTCGTGGAGCTGGCGACCAAGATCTTCGACCTGGCCCGGAAGGGCCGGACCGAGGAGCTGGTGGCGTACGTGGACGCCGGTGTCCCGGCCGATCTGACCAACGACCGCGGCGACTCCCTCGTCATGCTCGCCGCCTACCACGGCCACGCCGGCGCGGTGCGCGCGCTGCTCGCCCGCGGCGCCGACGCCGACCGCGTCAACGACCGGGGTCAGACCCCACTCGCCGGAGCCGCCTTCAAGGGTGAGACGGAAGTGACCGAGGCGCTTCTGGAGGCCGGCGCGGACCCCGCGGCGGGCACGCCGTCGGCCGTCGACACGGCGCGGATGTTCGCCCGGACGGACCTGCTGGAGCGGTTCGGCGTCTCGTGACGAGGCGGCGGGACGGACTCCGACCGGGTCCACTCCGCACTTTCTGACCAGGTAAAACACTGAAAACGGGGGAGGCGGTACAGGGCCGCCGAAATTTCGGTCGCGGCAGATGTGACCGCCGGGCCATCATGACGACGTGGTTCACGGACGTGATGGCTGGGCAGGTGTTGCCGCACCGCGCGGGCCGTGACACGGCCCGCAAGGGCCACCGACGAGAGGCAGAGGAACATGGTCTTCAGCAAGCAAGAGACGGCGGGCGCTCCGACGTGTTGGCGCACGGCCAGGTAACGCGTGCTCCCCGGTTGCGTCGACGCTTGATGTGAGGCTGTTTCCCATGTTCGATCCGGTCATAGCGCCCAGCGGTACGCTGCTCGGCCTGCTTCAGCGGGGTCGCGGCGACGGCACGCTGCACGCGCTCACCGCTCCGCGCGCCGAAGCGCTCGCGGCGCTGAACCACTGTGTGCTTCACGACCCCCGCCACGACTGGCAGGTCGAGAACCGCTCCCTCTACTACGCCCGCCTCTATCTCGACCTGAACGGCGAGCTGGACGCGATCGAGGCCCACCTCTTCGATCCCGAGGACGTCCTGGACGCCGACGAGTCGCGCACCGGGCTGGCCCTCGCCGTCCTCGGCCACCTCGCCTCCTACGGGAGGCTGGACGCGCTCCAGCTGCTGCGCCGGTACGCCGCTCACGGAGTGAACTGGGCGTGGGCCCTCGACGAGCTGGCGCTGCGCGACGACGACGCCGGTCTGCGCGCCCTCGCCGCGCCCGTACTGGCCCGCTTCCCGCGCGACGCCGAGGGCGAGGCCGAGCTGGCCGCCGCCGTGCGGGACGCCTTCGAACCCCGGCCCTGGCGCCTGTGGGCCGACGATTCCCGCGCATCGATCGCCACGCGCGTGCGTGCCGCCCAGGAGACGGGCTGCTTCGACCGCTGGCAGCGCCAGATGGACTCCACCGGCCCGCGTCCCGGCTGGAGTGTGCGGGCCGTGTTCGAGTGGGCCGAGCAGGGCGTCGAGCGCGGCACCCCGCTCCACGTGCCGGCCGCCCGCTGCCTCACGGCCGTCGCCGGCCCCGAGGACCGGCCCGAGATCGTCGAGGCCGCCCGGTCCGGCACCGAGGGCGCCCGCTGCACCGCTCTGCGCTACCTCGCCGACGCCAACGACCCCGACGTCCTGCACCTGATCGAGGGCGCCGTGGCCACCGGCTCCACCCCGGTCGTGGAGGCCGCCGTCGCCGCCTACGAGCGGATGCGCAGCCTCGCCGCCGTCGACCGGGCCCGCGGCTGGGTGCACCGGCCCGACGCCCTGGGCGCCGCCGCCGGACGGGTCCTGGCCTGCCGGGGCGCCGCCCAGGACCGCGACCTCGTCCTCGCCGCGCTGCGGGAGGCGGTACGCGGTGAAGGCCCCGACGCGCCGACCCTGTGGACCCTCGTCGACGGCACCGGACGGCTCGGCATCGCCTGCGCCGCTCCCGTACTGCGGCACATCTACCGCGAAACCGCCTCCTCCCACCTGCGTGGCCGTGCCGCCCGCGCGCTGGCCGCCACGGATCCGTCCTTCGCGGCGGGCTTCGCCGTCGAGTGCCTGTGGGACTGCGAGGAGACCACCCGCGAAGTCGCCGCCCGCCATGCCGAGACCGGCGACAACCGCGTCGTCGAACGGCTGCGCAGGCTCGCCACCGACCCGGCCGAGGAGGACGAGGTCCAGACCGCGGTACGCAGCCGCTTCGGGCCGGACGCCCCCGCCGTGTAGCGCCCCGGCGGCGCTGAGCGCGGTGCCCCCACTGCGAGCGACCCGGCCGCGCCGGCGGGCGGAGCGCCGGCGCCGGTCTGCGCTTCGTCCTCCCCGCGCGCGGCACACACGCCGCCGACGAGCCGTCGCCGGGCGCTTGGTCCGGGCGACGTGGCGCCGCGCGGGGATCCGCCCTCGAGCGAGGGCGGCTGGCTGACGTACCCCGTGGGGTGAAGTGTCCATTCCGGGGGGGCGGGGTGCCGGGTCGGGGGCGCGCCCGTGTGCGAGGGCGGGGCGACGGGGGCACGGACCGCGCGGTCCGAAGCGCGGGCGGACAGGCTCGGCCCGGCGGGTGGATCACGTGGCGGGCCTTCGGTCTGTGCGGCGGCGAGGCGGCGAGGCGGCGCCCAGGCGACCGGGCGACCGGGCGACCCGGCTCCGGCGTACCCCGGTGTCAGCGTCCGCCCGCCGTGACGAAGCGCACCGGTGTCCCCGGCACCGCCTGCGCCGCCGCCGGGAGGTCGGCGGTGCGCACGACGCCGATCACCGGGTAGCCGCCGGTCGTCGGATGGTCGGCCAGGAACACCACCGGCCGGCCGTCCGTCGGCACCTGCACCGCGCCCAGCACCGTCCCCTCGCTGGGGAGTTCGCCCGGGCGGGCGCGCTCCAGCGCGGGCCCGTCCATCCGCAGCCCGATGCGGTTGCTCGCGGACGACACCCGGTACACGGACGAGGTGAAGGCCCGCACCGCCGCGGGCGTGAACCAGTCGGCGCGTGGCCCCGGCGACACCCGCAGGACCAGCTCCGCCGGGGGCGCCGGCTGCGGCGCGACGTCCACGCGCGCGTGCGGCACGCGCGGTCGCCCCAGGGGCAGCACCGCGCCGTCCGCGAGCGGCGGCGGCCCGAGGCCGGACAGCAGGTCGGTGGAGCGGCTGCCGAGAACCGGCTCGACGAGGACGCCGCCGGAGACGGCCACATAGGAGCGCACCCCGGAGTCGGCCGCCCCGACGTCGAGCAGCGCTCCGGCCGGCACGCCGACCGCGGCGCCCCAGGGCGCCGGCCGCCCGTCCACCGTCACCGGGCAGGGAGCACCGCCGACCGCCACGGTCGCCGCACACCGCGCACGCAGGGCGCAGCCGGTGAGCGTGGTCTCCAGGACGGCGGACCCCGGAGGATTGCCCACCAGCCGGTTGACCAGTGCCGCCGCGGGCGCGTCGAGCGCCCCCGAGCGGGGGACGCCCAGGTGGGCGTGGCCGGGCCGGCCACGGTCCTGCACGGTGGTCAGGGCCCCGGCCCGGACGACCGTGAGCGCACGGTCCGTCATGGAAGCCCCTGCCGTCCCACGGGAACGAACCGCACGCGCGTGCCGGGCGACAGCAGGGCCGCCGGCACGCGCGTGTGGTCCCACAGCACGGCGTCCGTGCTGCCGACCAACTGCCAGCCGCCCGGGGACGAGCGCGGGTACACGCCCGTGTACGGCCCCGCCAGCGCCACCGAACCGGCCGGCACGGCGGTGCGCGGGGTGTCGCGGCGCGGTACGTCGTAGCGCGCCGGAAGGCCGGTCAGATAGCCGAAGCCGGGCGCGAAGCCGCAGAACGCGACCCGGAACTCGGTGCCCGCGTGGATGCGCGCCACCTCGCCCTCCGCGACCCCCCAGTGCCCGGCCACGTCGGCCAGGTCGGGGCCGTCGTAGCGGACCGGGATCTCCACGACGTGCCCCGTGCGCGGGGGAGCGGGCGGCACCTCGGCGGCCGTCAGCTCGGAAGAGATCCGGACCGGGTCGGCGAGGCCGTCGAGGAGGACGGTGCGCGCCCCCGGGACGATCTCCCGGGCCGCGAGCGTGCCCTGCGCGCGGCGCCGCGACAGCTCCGCGTGCAGTGCCTCGGCCTCCTCGCCCGAGGACACCTCGACGAGCAGGGCGTCGGCGCCGACCCGCAGGACGTTCACGCGAAGGCCGCCACACGGACGCCGGACGCCTCCAGCCGCTCCCGGACCCGGCGCGCCAGGTCCACCGCCCCGGGCGTGTCGCCGTGCACGCACAGGGATCGCGCCCGGACCTCGACCCGCGCCCCCGAACGGGCGGTCACCGCGGCGGAGCGGGCCAGCCCCACGGCGCGTGCCACGACGGCGTCCGGGTCGGTGACCAGGGCGCCCTCCTGCACGCGCGGCACCAGCGTGCCCTCGTCGGTGTACGCCCGGTCCGCGAACGCCTCCGGGACGACCGGCAGCCCCGCCCGGCCGGCCCGTTCCAGCACGCGCGAGCTGGGCAGCCCGAGGACGGGCAGGGCGCCGCCCGCCAGGAGCACGCCGTCGACGACCGCGGACGCCTGCTCCTCGTCCCGGACCACCCGGTTGTAGAGGGCGCCGTGCGGCTTGACGTACGCCACGCGCGTGCCCGCCGCCCGGGCGAAGACCTCCAGGGCGCCGATCTGGTAGGCCACCTCGGCCGCCAGTTCGGCGGGCGGCACGTCCATCGTGCGCCGCCCGAAACCGGCCAGGTCCCGGTAGGAGACCTGCGCGCCGATCGTCACGCCCCGCTCGGCCGCGAGTGCGCACACCCGGCGCATGGTGGCCGGGTCCCCGGCGTGGAAGCCGCAGGCCACGTTGGCGCTGGTGACGACGGACAGCAGTCCCTCGTCGTCGGTGAGCCGCCAGCGGCCGAAGCCCTCGCCGAGGTCCGCGTTCAGATCGATCGAGGTCATGTCTCCAGTCTTCCCATGTCGTCGCGGGCAGTACCGGACCGGTGCCGTGACCCGTGCCGTGGCATCCGGGATCAGCCCACGCGGTACTGATCGTCACGGGCGTCGGTGAGGAACATCTGCCCCGGCGCGTGGGTGAGCGCGAAGGGCGGCCGCGAGGCCATGACCGCCGCCTGCGGGGTCACACCACAGGCCCAGAACACGGGAATGTCGTCCGGCTCGCGCTCCACCGCGTCGCCGAAGTCGGGCCGGTCCAGGTCGGCGACGCCGAGCGCCGACGGGTCCCCGCAGTGGACCGGGCTGCCGTGCACCGCCGGGAGCAGGCTGCTCTCGCGGATCGCCGCCGACAGATGCGCCGGCGGCACGGGACGCATCGACACCACCATCGGCCCGTGCAGCCGCCCGGCCGGACGGCACCGGCGGGAGGTCACGTACATCGGGACGTTGCGGCCCTGCTCGACGTGCCGGATGGGGACACCCGCCGCCGCCAGCGCCCACTCGAAGGTGAAGCTGCAACCGATCAGGAACGTCACCAGGTCGTCCCGCCAGTACGCGCGCACGTCCGTCGGCTCGTCCACCGGCTCGCCGTCCCGCCACACCCGGTAGCGCGGCAGATCGGTGCGCAGGTCCGCGCCGTCGGCGAGCACCGTGGTCCAGGACCCGGCGTCGGTGACGTCGAGCACCGGGCACGGCTGCGGGTTGCGGGTGCAGAACAGCAGCATGTCGTACGCCCAGTCGGCGGGCACCGAGATCAGGTTGGCCTGGGTGTGGCCGGCGGCGACCCCGGCCGTGGGGCCGGTCAGCCCCTCCCGGAAGCGGGCCCGCGCCGTTTTCGGGCTCCACGCGTGCGCGTCCCCGTCGAGGAGGACGAGCGGCCGGTCCCCGGTCGCGGGGTGCGGGTGGTTCATGCCAGTTCCCTTCCGCGCGTCTCCGGCAGCCCCAGCAGAGCCAGCGCCGCGATGCCGTAACCGATGGCGCCGAAGACCAGCGCGCCGCCCACGCCCCAGCTGTCGGCCAGGAAGCCGACGGTGGTGGGGAACACGGCGCCCACGGCGCGCCCGGTGTTGTACGTGAAGCCCTGCCCCGCGCCCCGTACCGCCGTCGGGTACAACTCGCTCAGATACGAACCGAACCCGCTGAAGATGGCCGACATGCAGAAGCCGAGCGGGAAACCCAGCACCAGGAGCAGGGTGTTGGCGCCGTCGGGGATGTTCGCGTACGCCAGGATGCAGACCGCCGACAGCAGCGCGAAGAGCCAGATGTTGCGCCGGCGGCCCAGCACGTCGGTCAGATGACCGCCGGTGAGGTAGCCGATGAAGGCGCCCGAGATGAGGAACGTCAGGTAGCCGCCGGTGCCGACGACCGACAGGTCGCGCTCGTCCTTCAGGTACGTCGGCACCCAGGTGGCGAGGGTGTAGTAGCCGCCTTGGACACCGGTGGAGAGCAGGCTCGCGAAGAGCGTGACGCGCAACAGGCCGGGGGAGTCCGCCGTGCCCGGCTTGAAGATCGCCCGGAACGAGCCCTTGCCCGCGCCCTTCTCGCGCACCTCCGCGGCCCTGGGCGCGTCGTGGACACTGCGCCGCACCCACACCACGAGCAGCGCCGGGAGCGCGCCCGTCCAGAACATGACGCGCCAGGCCAGGTCGTCCCCGGCCAGCGAGAACACCAGCGTGTACACGACCACCGCGAGCGCCCAACCGACGGCCCAGGAACTCTGGACCGCGCCGAGCGTACGCCCCCGGTGCCTGGTGCTCGCGTACTCGGCGACCAGGATGGCGCCGACCGCCCACTCGCCGCCGAAACCGAGGCCCTGGAGGGCGCGGAAGACGAGCAGCGTCTCGTAGTTGGGCGCGAAGCCGCAGGCCACCGTGAACACGGCGTAGGTGATCACGGTGAGCAGCAGCGCCCTGACCCGGCCGACCCGGTCGGCCAGTACACCGGCGAGCGCGCCGCCGACCGCCGAGACGACCAGGGTGACCGTCGTCAGCAGCCCGGTCTGGCCGCTGTCCAGGCCGAAGTGGGCGGCCAGCGCGACCATGGTCAACGGCAGCGTGAAGTAGTCGTACGAATCGAGGGCGTAACCGCCGAACGCGCCGCCGAAGGCGCGGCGGCCCCGCGGGCCGAGAGCCCGCAGCCAGCCGAACGGGCCGTCGTCAGGGGTGTGTCCGGGTACGCCGGAAGGGCGGGTGCCGGCGGGCGGGGCCTGGGGTGGAGGGGGCGTGCTCATGGTGCACCTCGCAGTGGGAGGACGGAGGGTGCTGGTCGAGCGGTGCTTGAGGGCACCGTAGGGGATCGTTCAACGATCCCTCAATACCCCTGTTGTTTCGTTCTGGTATCTGCGATTGAATTCCGGGCATGGCAGAGCAGTTGACGGGACTGGCCGACGACCGTGCCCTCCTCGGGCGTACCAGCACCGCCGAGCGGGTCTCGGACATCCTCAGGAGCCGCATCGCGGAGGGCTACTTCCCACCCGGGACCCGGCTGTCGGAGGACAGCATCGGCGGCGCCCTCGGCGTCTCCCGCAACACCCTGCGCGAGTCGTTCCGCCTGCTCACCCACGAACGCCTGCTCGTCCACGAGCTGAACCGGGGTGTCTTCGTCCGCGTCCTGACGGTCGAGGACGTCGAGGACATCTACCGCACCCGCTCCCTCGTCGAGTGCGCCGTCGTCCGCGGCCTGGGCGAGCCGCCGTACCCGCTGGACGGGCTCGCCGAGGCCGTCCAGGACGGGCGCCGGTCGGCCCGTGAAGGTGACTGGAAAGGCGTGGGTACCGCCAACATCCACTTCCACCGGGAGCTGGTCGCCCTCGCCGGCAGCGAACGCACCGACGAACTGATGCGCAGCGTCTTCGCCGAACTGCGCCTCGCCTTCCACGTCGTGGACGACCCGCGACGCCTGCACGAGCCGTACATCGCCCGGAACGCGGAGCTCCTCGCGACCCTGGAGAGCGGTGACCGGGAGGCGGCGGCCCGATTGCTGGCGGTCTACCTCGAGAACTCGCTCAAGCGCGTCGTGGAGGTCTACCTGCGGCGGGTCGGGGACGAGGGGTAGGCCGGGGCCGCACGGCGGCCGGACACCGTGTCGCCCAGGGGCCCATCTGCGTCGTTTGGGCCGATGTCAGACCGAGGATCTAGTCTGTGCACCGTGACTTCGCCTGCATCGACGGACAGCGTTCCGCCCCAGCTCAGCGCGGGGCCGCGCCCCGCACCGGGCCCGGCCGCCGACGAGGGGCTGGCGCGGCGGCTGCGCGCGCTCGCCTGCACGGCGCCGCTGCACGACCTCGACGCACGCAAGGCCAACCTCGCCGGCGAGTACTCGGTCTACGGCATGGCGGAGGTCGCCCTGGCCGCCATCGACCTCGTCACGCTGAACATGGACTTCGACACCGGCGCCGACCACGACCAGATAGTGGCCAGGCTGATCCCGCGCGTCGCCGCCCAGGCCCCGCGCCGCCCCGCCGCCGAGCACGAGCGGGTGGCCCGCTGGGTCCTGGAGAACCTGATCAACGTCGGCAGCGTCGACCGCGGCTTCCGCGCGGTGTACGGCACCTTCGGCCCCGACGGCACCTACGTCCGCCGCGACTACGACTTCAAGCTGCTCGAGGAGGTTCCGGGGCCCGGCGGCACCGTCTACCTGCGCACCACGGACGAGGCGGTCAACGTCCTCGTCGGTGCCCTGGACACCGACGTCACCAGCGCCCAGATCGCCGCCGAGGTCAAGCTCGAGGTGCTGATCAGCCGCGGCCGCCTCGCCGACGCCCAGCTCGCCGCCGAACAGGCCCGGTACCGGACCGTGCAGTACTCCGAGACCCTGCGCAGGGCCCTGGACGCCACACGGCGCAACGTCCGCGCGGTGGACTGGCTCAGCGCCGTCCCCGACATGATCGCCGAGGCCCTGGACCACGTCGCCGACCGGTACCGGCACGAGAACGCGATCCTCACCAACATCCGCAAGGCCCGCGACGAGACCGAGGACGCCGAGCACAAGCGCCGCGCCGCCGAGCTGGTCGACATCGTCAAGGACTGCATCCGCCGCCACACCCAGCTCCAGTCCCGCCTCCTGGAGGCCGGCCCACTCTTCCGCGCCGAACAGGACCGGCAGGCCTTCGCCACCCCCCTGACCACCTCCGGCCTCGACCTGTACGGCCATCTCGTCGCCCCGGTCCTGCCGTTGCCCGTCGAGCGGGCACTCCGGGTGACCGACGCCTTCTTCGCCCGCGGCACCGGGCTGCGCACGCCCGTCTCCGTGCGGGTCGGCGACCTCGTCGACCTACTCCTCACCCCGCCGGTGGAGCGGGAGCACCTGGGCGCCGAGATGCCGGAACCCGACCTGATCGCCACCCCGGACGACAGCCGCTTCAGCGAGGACCAGCTCGCCGCCGCCATGGAGCTGCTCGACCTGCCGCACGACGCCCCGCGCCGGCTGTCGGGGCTGCTGGCCGACGCCCGCGCCCGCGACGCCGAACTGCCGTACCTCGTCGCCCTGCTCGCCGTCCACGCGGCCAGCCCGCCGGTCGGTACCGCCTACCGCCAGGGCGAGCCGAAGCTCCTGTTCGCCGTGGACGACGGCACCGAGCTGGACGACCCCGAGTTCGGCGGCGCCGACCTCATCGTCGGCACGGCGCTGCTGGACGCGGCGGGCATGGCCGCGGACCGGACGGAGGCGGCATGACGACCGGCCCGCACCCCGCCTCCGGGGGCCTGATCCGTCGCCGGCCCCGCCGTCCGGCCCGGCACCGCACCACCAAACACCAGCAGCAGCACCTGCACCAGCACAGCGAGGAGTACCGACCGTGACCGAGCACGTCGACCGGAGCGAACCGGAGGCGGGTGCCGCGCCGGCCACCGCGGCCGTCACGCCCGCCGACGCCGCCGACGCGGCGCGGCTCGTCGCCTTCGGCCTCCAGCCCAAGCTGCTGCCCGCCCGCGACCAGGAGTACGCCGACCTGCTGCGCCGCCACCGCGAGGACCCGCCCTTCGCACGGCTGGCCGACGCCGTGGCGGCCGGGCTCGGGCTGATCGTCCTCGAGGTGTCCCCGCGCGCGGGCATGGCCGTGACCGCCGCCGAGGACTCGGTGTTCGCCGTCCGCATGGGCGACTACGCCCGTCGCGCCGCCACCGACTCCGGCGACCGCTTCCTGCACGGCCTCGCCCACCTCGCCGTGGCCGCCATGGCCTACCCCCGCCCCGAGGACCTCGCCGACGACGGCTACATCGGCCGCGTCTCGGTCAACGGCGTGGACGCGTTCGTCCGCCAGGCCTGCCGAAGGCTCGAGGAGCGGGCGGAGCAGCAGGGCGAGAACACCGACCCGGCCACCGACGCTCCGGGCCTGGAGTCCGCCTGGCGGATCTGGGTCAGGCGCAGCGCGACCGGCGCCACCAAGGACGCGCGCAGACTCCCGGGCTCCACCACCGGCATCGTCGGCAAGGCCGCCGCCTTCCTCACCGAGTCCGGCTTCCTCCAGCGCACCGGCGACGACCACGGCGGCACCTACCGGACGACGGCCCGCTACCAGCTCCAGGTGCGCGACATGGCGGGCAGCGCCGCCATGACCGAGCTCCTCGACCTCGGCGTCGTACCGGTCACCGACGGCACCGCCACGCTGCTGCCCGCCGAGGAGACGGACGACCTGGACCTGGTCGCCGACGCCGGCCTGCCCTTCCACTCCTCCTGAGTCCCCCCGACAGGCCGCATCCGACCGACCGCATCCGACCGACCCACCCGACCGCCGCCCCGTCCGAACGTCCCCGACCTACGAAGACTTACGAGAGTCCGCCATGTACGAGCTGTCCCGGGTCCGCCTCTACTCCATCGGACCCGCCGGTGCGCGCTACGCCGACACCGTGCTTGACCTGCGCGGTGTGGGCCGGCCCGTGCCCGACCCCGCACCCACGCAGGCGGAGTTCTTCGAGGAGGAGCCCGTCGGCCCGCCGCGCCGCCCCGCGCCCGCGGGCGTGCTCTTCCTGGAGAACGGCGGCGGCAAGTCGGTGCTCCTCAAGCTCATCTTCTCGGTGATGCTGCCGGGCCACCGCAACACCCTGGGCGGCGCCAGCTCCGGCGTGCTGCGCAAGTTCCTGCTCGCCGACGACTGCGGACACGTGGCGCTGGAGTGGCAGCACGTGCAGACCGGCGAGTGCGTCGTCGTCGGCAAGGCCAGCGAATGGCGCGGGCGGCAGGTCTCGGGCGACCCGCGGAAGTTCGCCGAGGCCTGGTACTCCTTCCGGCCCGGCCCCGGACTGACCCTGGACAACCTGCCGGTCGCCGAGGCCACCGCCGTGCGCCCGCCCGTGGAGGGCGCCTCCGGCGCGCAGGGCAGGCGGCGCACCATGAAGGGCTTCCGGGACGCGCTCACCGAGGCCGGCAAGGCCTACCCGCACCTCGAGGTGCACTGGGAGGAGATCCACGACCGCTGGAACGAGCACCTCGGCGACCTCGGACTCGACCCGGAACTCTTCCGCTACCAGCGCGAGATGAACGCCGACGAGGGCGAGGCCGCCGGCCTGTTCGCGGTCAAGAAGGACTCCGACTTCACCGACCTGCTGCTCCGGGCCGTCACCGACACCCGCGACACCGACGGCCTCGCCGACCTGGTCGGCGGCTTCGGCAACAAACTGGGCCGGCGCGCCGAACTGATCGCCGAACGCGACTTCACCGCCGGATCCGTCGACCTCCTGGGCCGGATCGTCGAGGCTGCCGAGGCGCGCACCCGCGCGCGGGACATCCACACCGCCGCCGAACGCCGCACCAGGAACCTGGCCCGCCGGCTCACCGCGCGCGGCGCCCGCGAGCGGGTCCGGGCCGGAGACCTCGCCCAGCGGGTCACGGCCGCCGCGTACGCCGTCACCCACGCCGAGTCCGCCCGGGACCGCAGTGCTCTCATCGCCGCCGAACTCGCCTACCGGCACGCCTCGCTGGCCCTGACCGGTGCCGAGAAGTCCGCCGCCGCACAGAAGCGCGAACTGGCCGACGCCCGCACCCTGCACTCCGCCTGGCAGGCCGCCGAGGCCGTCCTGCGCCACCGGGCCGCCGCCGACCGCGTCGCCCGAGTGTCCGCCGCCATCCAGGAAGCCGAACGGGACGCGGCCCCCGCCCTCGCCGCCCGCACCAAGGCCGCCGTCGACCTCGTCCGCGCCCTGCAAGCGGCAGCGGGCAAGGCCGAGCACCACGCCAACGAGGAGGAGGCGAGGTCCGCCGCCCTCCAGGAGGTCAGCGACGCCGCCCACCGCGACTCCACCACCGCCGCCACCGAGGCGCAGCGCGCCCGCAGTGAGGCCGGACACCTGCGCCAGCGCCTCACCGAGGTCGAGCAGGAGACCGCCGAGGCCGTCCGCGCCGGCTGGCTGGACGACAGCGCGCCCGACGCCGATCCCGCCCGTGCGGCCCTCGCGGCCAGCGACGCGGAGAAGACGACCGTCGCCGCCTGGGACACCGCCCGTGAGGCGGCCCGCCGGGCCACCGAGCACGCCCGTGAGGCCGCCGCCGCGGAGAGCCGCGCCGAACTGACCGCGGCCCGCGCGGCGGACGCGGCCACCGCCGCCGAGCACGCCCACGACGGCGAGCGGCGCACCGCCGAGGCACTGGCCGCGGAGGAACGGCTCGCCGAACTGCTCGGCCTGGCCGCCGAGACCCGCGCCGGCATCCCCCAGCCGCGCCGGGACACGGACCGCGAGGACCGGACCGCGGCAACCGGCACCTCCGACGGCGCGCTCACCCCGGAGGAACTGGACCGCTTCGCCGACGAACTTCGCGAACTGCTCGACGACACCGTCACCTCCGCCGAACGCCAGCTGTTCGACCTGCGCACCGCGGCCGCCGACGACTCCCGCATCCTCGGTGCCCTCGGCGACGGCGGACTGCTGCCGCCGGGACCGGACGTGCTGGCCACCGTCGAGTTCCTCGGCGAGCACGGCGTCCCCGCCCTGCCCGGCTGGCGCTACCTCGCCCAGGCCGTCGACCCCGCCGACCACGCACGCGTGCTGGCCACCCGCCCCGAGCTGGTCGACGGCGTGATCATCACCGACCCCGACTCGCACACCCGCGCCCGCGACATCCTCGGCGACGCGGCCCTGCTGCCGCGCTCCGCCGTCGCCGTCGGCACGGCCGCCGCCCTCCTCGCCCCGACCCCGGCTCCCGAGGCCGGCGCCGGGGACGTCTTCCTCGTACCGCCGAACCCTGCCATGCACGACGAACAGGCCGCCGACGAGGAGCGGCACGCGCTGCGTGCGCGGGCGGGCGAGCGGGACGAGGAGATCCGCACCCTCGCCGCCCGCCTCGGCAAGGACCGCGAGCTGGCGGCGAGGCTCACCTCCTGGCGTACCGGCTGCCCCGCCGGACGCCTCGTGGAACTCGCCCGGACCGCCGAGGAGGCCCGCGCCTTCGCCGAGGAGACCGAGGCCGAACTGACCGAGGCCCGCACCCTGCGCGCCGAGGCCGACGAGAGCGCCGCCGAGGCCGTCCACCTGAGGGACGAGCGGCAGGAGGCCGCGCAGAAGGCGCGCCGCGCCGCCGACGCCCTGGCCGGACTCGCCTTCCGGCTGCGCGAACGCGCCGGCTGGCAGGTCAAGGTCCGTGAACTCGCCGACGAGGGCGCCGAGGCCGAGGCCCGTGCCCAGACCTGTCTGGAGCGGGCCCGCGCCGCCGACGAGGATCGGCGGGCCGCCCAGCGGGCCGCCGACGACGCCCGCCGCACCGCCCGCGCGCTGCGCGCCGAGCGCTCCGAGATCGCCGGCGCCCCGGACGACGTACCCGAGGACGGGAGCGAGCGCGAGGACGGGAGCGGGGACGGCACCGGGGGCGGGACGGGGGCCGCGCCCGACAGCGGCAAGGATGGTCGCAAGGCGTCCCTGCCCGACCTCCGCGAGGCCTACCGCGCCGCCTCCCAGGTGTACGAGAAGGTCGGCGTCGGCGCCGACCTGCGCGCCGAACAGGCCCGCGCGGAGAGCGACGAGAGCGCCGCCCGCGCGGATCTCGACCGGCTCAGCAACAAGGTCCGCACCCGCGCCGCACAGCTCCTGGAGTCGCCCGACGGCTCCGACGGGCCCTCCCGGCAGGCCGCCGCCGCCCGCGCCGAGGAACTGGTGCAGCTCCTGGAGACCCGCATGTCCAGCGCGAGCGAACAGCTCGGCCGGCTGCGCGGCGAGGCCGAACGGCACGCGCCCGAGGACGGCGACACCCACACCGACCTGCCCGAGGAGCTCCAGCCGCGCGACACCGAGCACGCCCAGAGCCTGCTGCGCACGGCGACCGCCGAACTCGCCTCCCGCGCCGAGGCGCTGACCCGGGCCCGCGAGGCCCACGCCGAACTGCTCGACGCGCACCGCGCCGCCGAGGACGCGGCGGGCGGCTTCGACGAGATCGCCGCCATGCTCCGCGACCTGCTGCGCGAACACGCGGCCGAGGAGGAGCAGGACGAGCCCGATCCCTACGCAGGGGACCTGGAGGAGGCCCGCAGGGCCGCCGCCGAGGCCCGCCGCTCGCTGCGCGGCTGCTCCGCCGACCTGTCGGCCGCCGAGGCGGCCGTACGGGAGGCGAGTGACGTACTCGTCCGGCACGCCAACTCCACCCGCTACGAGCAGGTCCGCACCCCCGCCCGCCAGCAGATCCGCGAACTGCCGGCCTCCGCACTGCCCGAGCACGCCGCCAAGTGGGCGGACGCCTTCGCCCCCCGGCTGCGCGTCCTCACCGACGAGCTGGCGCAGCTGGAGCGCAACCGCGACTCGATCGTGGACCGGCTGCGCGGACTGGTCGAGTCCGCCCTCGCCACCCTCCGCTCCGCCCAGCGGCTCTCCCGGCTGCCGGAAGGGCTGGGCGAGTGGTCCGGGCAGGAGTTCCTGCGCATCCGCTTCGAGGAGCCCGACCAGGCCACCCTCACCGAACGGCTCGGCGAGGTCGTCGACGAGGCCACCCGCGCGGCCGTGAAGAAGAACTCCGACCTGCGCCGCGACGGCATGTCCCTGCTGCTGCGCGGAGTCGCCGCCGCCCTCCAGCCCAAGGGCGTCGCCGTCGAGATCCTCAAGCCCGACGCCGTACTGCGTGCCGAGCGCGTCCCCGTCGGGCAGATGGGCGACGTCTTCTCCGGCGGCCAGCTGCTCACCGCGGCCATCGCCCTGTACTGCACGATGGCCGCGTTGCGCAGCAACGACCGCGGTCGTGACCGGCACCGCCACGCCGGCACCCTGTTCCTCGACAACCCCATCGGCCGCGCCAACGCCACCTACCTGCTGGAGCTCCAGCGGGCCGTGTCCGACGCGCTGGGTGTCCAGCTCCTGTACACCACCGGCCTGTTCGACACGACCGCGCTGGCCGAGTTCCCGCTGGTCATCCGGCTGCGCAACGACGCCGACCTCAGGGCGGGCCTGAAGTACATCAGCGTGGAGGAGCACCTGAGGCCGGGCCTGCCCCAGCCCGCCCCGGCCGCCGAGGGAGAGGGCGAGGCGGTCCACAGCGAGATCACGGCGACCCGCATGTTCAAACGCCCCACCCAGTCGCCCGCATAGGCGGCCTGCGCACCGGAGAGTATGTCCCCGTCACGGATGTCACGGATGTCACGGACGTCACGGACGTCACGGCGGTCACGGACGGCCGGGCGACCGTCGCCCGGCCGCTCAGGGATGCGACAGCTGTCCCGCGCCGCCCCGCCGGCCTATCCGCTCCCGGCCCCCGTCGGCGGCCCGGGCCTGCCGCCGCACCCGGCGACGCTCACGGCGCACGGCCCGCGCGGTGCTGCTCGGCGCCGACACCACACCGTGCCGCTGGTTCCACACCTGCCGTGTCACCCACACGTCCAGCACGCCCCAGGTGGCCACCACCGTGCCCGCGACACTCGCGAGCACCATCGGGAACGCCAGCCAGGACTCCGCCAGGGTGCACAGGAAGGCCACCATCGCCAGTATCAGCGTCACGGCGACGACGAGTACCGCCCGCACGGCCGCCGTACGCACCGGATCCGGCATCCGCCGACGCCGTGCGGGCTCCTCGCTCCACAACGGTCGGTACCCGGGCCGCCGCTCGCCCGCCACGGTGTCCGCCCCGGCCGCCGGGACCTCCCGATCCGGCGCCCCGCACCGCTCCGCCGTACCCATCGACATGTCACTCCCCACCGCCGTCAGACAGCTCGCCCGTGCCCCTGGACACGGCTCCCCTCTGGCTGCCCGGCTTGCTCCGCTTTACGCCACCCGGGGGCGGGATGCGGCTCCTGTGGCCCATTCCGCCTCCGTTTCCCGTAGTGAAGGACGAACGACGGGTACCCAAGATTCCCGGAAATCCCGCGCAGTCGAAGAATTTCGGCCAATCCGCCCGTCACCCCGGAACCTCCGCCTCACATCCGTCGGCCGATCCGGGGGCGCAATCTCCCGCAATGACCGGACAACTGACCATCGCCGACCCCGGGTACGGAAGTTCGGCCTCCGGATGGGTCTTCGAGTTACCTGTGCGTCAGTAGTAGGCTCGCGCCGTTTGTTGACGCACATGTGAACCCCCATCACCCGGGGGTCGAGCTGGGGGAGGCCATGCGCTTTCGCGGGAAGTCGATCCGCCGGAAGATCGTGGCGCTGCTCCTGGTGCCGCTGGTGTCCCTGACCGCGATCTGGGCCTTCGCCACGGCACTGACGGGACGTGAGGCGGCACAGCTGTTCAGCGTCTCGACCGTCGTCGAGAAGATCGGCTACCCGGTCGAGGACACCGTCCGCGTCCTCCAGCAGGAACGCCGCCAGACCCTCGTCCACCTCGCCGACCCGCGGGCCTCCGACGGACTCGCCGCCCTGCAACGCAGCCGCAGGGCCACCGACGAGGCCGTCGCCGAGATCCGCCGCAACGCCGCCGACGCCGGTGTACGGGACGACCTCGGCCGGGCCGGGGAAGAACGGCTCACCGCCGTACTGGACGCCTTCGACGGCATCGGCTCCCTGCGCCGCAGCGTCGAGGACGGCACCGTGAACCGCGCGCAGGCGCTCGGCCTCTACAACCGCCTGGTCGACCCCTGCCACGACCTGCTCGCCAACCTCGACGTCGTCGACAACGTGGGCCTGGACAAGCAGTACCGCGCGCTCGTCAACGTCTCCCGCGCCCGCGAACTGCTCTCCCGCGAGGACGCCCTCCTAGGCTCCGCCCTGGTCACCGGCCGGCTCAGCCGCACGGAGACACGGGACGTCTCCGACCTCGTCGCGCAGCGCACCATGATGTACGACATCAACCTGCCGTTGCTGCCCGCCACCGAACGCGGCCGCTACCAGCGCTTCTGGAAGAACGCCTCCTCCGCCCCCCTCCGGGTCGCCGAGCAGGCCGCCGTCTCCTCCGACGGCGGCATGCCGCGCGGAGTCACCGCCAAGAGCTGGGACACCGCAGCCGGCAGCGTCCTCCAGGAACTCGGCGAGCTCGACGACAACGCCGCCGACCGCTACCAGGACCGCGTCGACCCGGTGGCCACCAGCACCATCGCCAAGGCCGTCGTCGCCGGGGCGCTCGGCCTGATCGCCCTCCTGTACTCCCTGTTCCTGTCCGTGCGCGTCGGCCGTTCCCTCATCCGCGACCTCAAGCAGCTGCGCCTGGAGGCGCACGAGGCGTCCGGCGTCCGCCTGCCCAGCGTGATGCGCCGGCTGTCGGCGGGCGAGGAGGTCGACGTCGAGACGGAGGTGCCGCGCCTCGAGTACGACCGGAACGAGATGGGCGAGGTCGGCCAGGCCCTGAACACCCTCCAGCGGGCCGCCGTGGAGGCCGCCGTCAAACAGGCCGAACTCCGCGCCGGCGTCTCCGAGGTCTTCGTCAACCTCGCCCGCCGCAGCCAGGTGCTCCTGCACAAGCAGCTCACCCTGCTCGACACCATGGAGCGCAGGACCGAGGACACCGAGGAACTCGCCGACCTGTTCCGCCTGGACCACCTGACCACCCGCATGCGCCGGCACGCCGAGGGCCTGGTCATCCTCTCCGGCGCCGCTCCCTCCCGGCAGTGGCGCAAGCCCGTCCAGCTCATGGACGTGGTGCGGGCCGCCGTCGCCGAGGTCGAGGACTACGAGCGCATCGAGGTCCGCAGGCTGCCGCGCGTCGCCGTCACCGGGCCGGCCGTCGCCGACCTCACCCACCTGGTGGCCGAACTCCTGGAGAACGCCACGGTGTTCTCGCCGCCGCACACCGCGGTCCAGGTGCTGGGCGAGCGCGTCGCCAACGGCTTCACCCTGGAGATCCACGACCGGGGCCTCGGCATGGCCGCCGACGCCCTCCTCGACGCCAACCTCCGGCTGGCCGAGACACCCGAGTTCGAGCTGTCCGACACCGACCGGCTCGGCCTGTTCGTCGTCAGCCGGCTCGCCCAGCGGCAGAACGTCCGGGTGTCCCTCCAGCCCTCACCGTACGGCGGCACCACCGCGGTCGTGTTCGTCCCCGACGCGCTGCTCACCGACGAGGCCCCGGACACCAACGGCGTCGGCTTCCGGCTCGACCGCCCCCAGCACATCGGGGAGAAGGAGCGGGAGGAGAGCCGTCGTTCCGCCCTCTCCCACGTGCCCGCCCGGCTGGCCGAGCGGCCGGCCGCGATGCTGGACGGCCCGGTCGAACTGGAGGCCCCCGTCGACCTCGACGCCCTCGACCTGCCGGGCGTACTCGACGAGCAGGACGGCGAACGCGGCGGCCTGTTCCGCCCGCGCCGCTCACTGGTCGCGGCCGACGACGACCAGGCGGCCCGCCGACCGGAGCGACGCCACCCCGGGCCCCGCCGCGGCGACGGCCCGGCCGAGGACGGGGCCGGGGCCGGGGCGAACGAACCGGTCGGGCTGCCGCGCCGCCGAACCCCCAAGCTGGTCAGCTCGCACGGGCGCCCGGTCCCCGAACGGCCCGCCCGGGACACCGCCGGCGAGTCGCCCGCGGCCGGCCCGGACCGGACCGAGCGGCCGGCCGTACCCCCGGCCCGGGCGGACGAACTCCCGGCCCTGCCCGCCCGCCGCCGGGGAGACCGCGCCGCCGACCGCACCGGCGACCGCACCGAGAGCCCCGCCGACGGCCGCGGCGGCGACGTGTCCCGTACACCGCAGGACGCCGCCTCCGCACACACCGACCCCGGCGCGCTGCCCCGGCGCGTACGGCAGGCGAACCTGGCACCTCAGCTGCGGCAGAGTCCCGAACCGCCCGCCGAGAGCCGCTCCGGCCCCGCCGACCGCGACGCCGACGAGGTACGCAGCCGTATGGCCTCGCTCCAGCGCGGCTGGCAGCGCGGCCGCAAGGAGAACGCCGCGGGCGACGACCCGCCCGACGGCACAGCACCATCAGCACCACGAGGAACGACTAAGGGGGACGGTCGATGACCGCACCGAAGACGACCGGCCACACCGCGACCAAGTCCGGGGAGCTGAACTGGCTCCTCGACGACCTGGTGGACCGCGTCGCGAGCATCCGCAAGGCCATCGTCCTGTCCGGCGACGGGCTGGCGACGGGCGTGTCCAAGGACCTCACCAGGGAGGACAGCGAACACCTGGCCGCCGTGGCCTCCGGGTTCCACAGCCTCGCCAAGGGCGTGGGACGGCACTTCGAGGCGGGCAGCGTCCGGCAGACCGTCGTCGAACTCGACGAGGCCTTCCTGTTCGTCACGGCCGCCGGCGACGGGAGCTGCCTGGCCGTCCTCTCCGACGCCGACTCGGACGTCGGACAGGTCGCCTACGAGATGACCCTGCTCGTCAAGCGGGTCGGCGTGCACCTGGGCACCGCGCCGCGCACCGATCTGCCCTCCGGCGGGTAAGTGGGATGACATGAGCGCAGACGGTCAGGGAAGAAACCACTGGTTCGACGACGAGGCCGGCCCCGTCGTCCGTCCGTACGCCATGACGCGCGGCCGCACCACCAGCGCGGCCCAGCACCGCCTCGACCTGATCGCGGTGGTCGTCACGGAACCCCACGCGGACGATCCGGAGGCGGACGTCACCCTCTCCCCGGAGCATGTGGACATCGTCGGCCTGTGCCGCGACGCTCCGCAGTCGGTCGCCGAACTCGCCGCCGAACTCGACCTCCCCATCGGGGTGGTGCGGGTCCTGGTCGGCGACCTCGTGGACGGCGAACTCGTCCACGTGAACCGGCCCGTGCCCCCGGCCGAACTGCCGGACGAGAACATCCTGCGCGACGTGATCAACGGGTTGAGGGCACTGTGAACCGGCCCCCGGACACATCGGGCGGCACGTTAAGGAGAAGAGATCGATGATCTTCGGGCGTTCTCAGCGCGGCAAGCCGCCGGTCGAGCCCGTCACGCTGAAGATTCTGGTGGCCGGCGGGTTCGGCGTGGGGAAGACCACCCTCGTCGGCGCGGTCAGCGAGATCAGGCCGCTGCGCACCGAGGAACTGCTCACCGAGGCAGGCCGCCCCGTCGACGACGTCAGCGGCGTGGAGGGCAAGCACACCACCACGGTGGCCATGGACTTCGGGCGGATCACCCTGCGCGAGGACCTGGTCCTCTACCTCTTCGGCACGCCGGGCCAGGAGCGGTTCTGGTTCATGTGGGACGAGCTGTCCGAGGGCGCGCTGGGCGCCGTCGTGCTGGCCGACACCCGGCGCCTGGAGGACTGCTTCGCCGCCGTCGACTACTTCGAGCGCCGCTCCATCCCGTTCGTGATCGGCGTCAACTGCTTCGAGGGATCGGCGCGCTACCCGGCCGAGACCGTCCGCCAGGCGCTCGACCTCGACGAGGACGTACCCCTGGTGATGTGCGACGCCCGGGGCCGGGAGTCCGTCAAGGAGGTCCTCATCGGCGTCGTCCAGCACGCGATGGCCCAGGCGGCGGACCGCCGCAGCGCCGTCCCGACCTGAGCGAGCACGGCAGGGGGGCGCCGACGCGCGACCGCGCCGAACGGCCCGGCGCGTCGCCGGGCCGCCCCCTTCCCCCGTGGCGCCCAACCCTGGTAGATGCAGGGGACATGACACGACTCTCCACCGCGCTCCGCGGTCTGGCCACCGCCGTCGCCGCTCTGTTCGCCGTCACAGCCGTCCCCGCCTCCGCGCAGGCACGGCCCGAACCGAGGGCCCCGGAGGACTTCGTGGCGCTGCGCAGCGTCGACCCGACGATCATCGAGGAGATGCGCTACGCCACCGCGCACAACTTCGTGGGCGAGCGAGTCGACGGCTACCGGCAACCCCTGTGCATCCTCACCCGCCCCGCCGCCGAAGCCCTCCACCGCGCCCAGACCCGGCTGCTGCGCCAGGGCTACTCCCTCAAGGTGTACGACTGCTACCGGCCGCAGCGCGCCGTCGACCACTTCGTCCGCTGGGCCGAGGACCTCGACGACCAGAGGATGAAGGCGGAGTTCTACCCGGAGGTCGACAAGACCCGCCTGTTCACCGACGGCTACATCGCGGAGAAGTCCGGCCACAGCCGGGGCTCGACCATGGACCTCACCCTCGTGCGGCTCCCCGCGAAACCCACCCACCCCCATCACCCCGGACAGCCCCTGGTGTCCTGCTTCGCGCCGCAGGACGAGCGATTCCCCGACAACTCCGTCGACATGGGCACCGGCTACGACTGCTTCGACACCCGGTCACACACCCTCGACCCCCGAGTCCAGGGCGTCCAGCACGCCAACCGGATGCTGCTCAAGAACACCCTGGAGGACGCCGGCCTGGTGAACCTCCCCGAGGAGTGGTGGCACTTCACGTACAAGCCCGAGCCCTACCCCGACACCTACTTCGACTTCCCGGTCTCCGCCAGGTCGCTCGCCGGCCGTCGCTGACCGGCCTGCCGGAGCCGCCCCCTCCGCGATCGGATACAGTCCGCCGCGTGTCCGAAACTGAAACCTCCGTTCCCAACTCCGCGCGCGACTCCCACTGTTCGAGCTGCGGATCGCCCTACGGAGAGGGCGTCTCCGGCTGGCCCCGCACCTGCCCCGCGTGCGGCACCGTGGCCTACCGCAACCCGCTGCCGGTCGCGGTGGCCCTCCAGCCCGTGTACGACACCCAGGGCACCGCCCTGGTCGTCATCACCCGCACCGTGGCCCCCGCGCGCGGGGGAGTCGCCCTGCCCGGCGGCTACGTCGACGACCGGGAGGACTGGCGGCAGGCCGTCGTCCGCGAACTCAAGGAGGAGACGGGCATCGACGGGGCGAGCCGTGACGTACGGCTCGCCGACGCCATGAGCTCGCCCGACGGCCACCTGCTGCTCTTCGGGCTGCTGCCCGAGCGGCCCGCCGAGAACCTGCCGCCCTCCGCCGCCACGGACGAGACCGAGGGATGGCACCTCCTGCGCCGGGCGGAAGAGCTCGCCTTCCCGCTCCACACCCGGGCCGTACGGGCCTTCTTCGAGGGCCGCTACATCTGAGCGGAGCGCTCCGCGAGCCCCCGCACGCGGACCGGGCAGGACGGCTCGCTCACCCCGTCCTCGCCCGACCGCTCCACGACCACCCGCCGCCCCTCCCAGCGGGACACGTACCGTTCGATCTCCGCCTCCACCCAGCCGTCGCCCGCGTCCGGAACGACCAGCCCACCGCCGGTCCGCCCCCGCGCGGGCGCCCACACCTCCAGTTCCGGCGCGCCGTCCTCCCCACGCACCGGAACCACCGCTCCCGCACGCGCGAACACCGGAATCCGGTCCACAGGGGCGTCGACGAGCACCTGCGCGGGCCCCTCGTACGCCCGCTCCGTCACCACGTCGTACCAGCGTCCCCGCGGCAACCGCACCGCCCGCCGATCCGCTCCCGGACGCAGTACCGGGGCCACCAGCAGGCAGTCGCCCAGCAGAAACGCGTCCTCACAGTCCCGCAGTGCCCGGTCCTCCGGCGCCTGCCACCACAGGGGACGCACGTACGGAGCACCCGTACGCCGGGCCAGGTGCGCCAGCGTCACGAAGTACGGCAGCAGCCGCCGCCGCTCGACGAGCACCACGCGCGCGTGCCCGAGGACCTCTTCCCCGAACTCCCACGGCTCCCGGCCTCCCGCCCGCGGACCGGCGTGCGTGCGGAACAGCGGCAGATGCGCGGCCAGCTGGAGCCACCGCAGATACAACTCCGGTGAGGGCGCCCCCTCCGACCCGTACACATCGGCCCCCGAGTACGGCACCCCGCACAGCCCGAGCCCCATCACCCGCGCCAGCGCGGCCCGCAGCCCGGCCCAGTCCGCCGCCCCCTCCCCGGACCAGGTGCCGCCGTACCGCTGGAGGCCCGCCCACCCGGAACGGGAGAGGACGAACGGCCGCTCGTCGGGCGACAGCGCCCGCAAACCCTCGTACCCGGCCCGCGCCACGCACAGCGCGTAGACGTTGTGCGCCTCCCTGTGGTCGCCGCCCCTGCCCTCCAGCGCGTGCCGGGCGGACCGCGGCAGCGTCGGCTCCCCGAAGGCGGCGAACGACGTGGGCTCGTCCAGGTCGTGCCAGACCCCGGCGAACCCCTGCCCGAGCCGCTCCTCGTACAGCCCGCCCCACCACTGGCGCACGCGCGCGTGCGTGACGTCCGGGAAGACCACGTCCCCGGCCCGCCCCACACCCCGGACCACCGCCCCCGCGGCGTCCCGCACGAACACGTCCCCGCGCGTCCCCGCGTCGTACACGGCGTCGCCGGGTGCGGCCACCACCGCCGGCTCGACCGCCGACACCAGCCGTATGCCCTCCCTGCGCAGCTCCTCCGCCAGCACGGGCAGCTTCGGGAACCGCTCCTCGTCGACGGTGAACACCCGCCGGGCATCGGCGTGCCCGACCCCCAGGTGCACCGCGTCCAGCGGCAGATCACGCTCCTGGTGACCGGCCACCACCCGCCGTACGTCCTGTTCGTCGCCGGAACCGGACCGCGCGTGATGGTGCCCGAGCGCCCACGCCGGCGGCAGCGCGGGCGCACCGGTCAGCGACGCCCAGGACAGCAGCACGCGCGCGGGGGTCCCCACCATCACCCAGCACCGCAGCGGACCACCGTCCATCCGCAGCACACTGCGCCCCGGCCGGTCGTGCCCGGACCCCGCTCCCTCCTCGCCCTCCCGCAACGCCACCGTGCCGTCCCACGACGTGTCGTGGAAGAGCAGATGCGTCCCCGCGTCCGCCACCACCATCTGCACCGGCATCGTGACGGGCGCCGTGTCCCCGCCGGCGGCGCCCGCCGGACCGGGACCCGAGTTCCACAGCCGGTACGTGCCGTCACGCAACCGGGGACCCGTGGACCGCCCACCGAGCCCGAAGAAGCGGGCGTCGGCCGCCACCCGCGACCGCTGAGTCCAGCGCGCCGGCCCGCCGCCGGCCGGCTCCCACCAACGGGGCGGCAGATCATGGCGCAGGACCACACCACCAGGAGTACGCACCTCGACCGCGCCGTGCCGGGACACGGCCACCGTCGCCCGCTCCGCCACCACCCGCCAGCCGCCGTCCTTGTCCGGCTCCAGCACCGCCCGCGGATCCGGTTCGGGACAGCGGCCCGCCAGCGCGTACGAAGGCTCGGGACCGGCACCGTCCCAGCCCCAGAACACGGCGCCGTTCACCGCGACGAGGACGCGCAGCTCCGAACGCCCGAACCGGACGACACCGCCCCCGGGCCCGGGCTCCACCTCCCGCACCGACCCCGGCACCCGCGCCCGCTCCGCACCCCGCGGCGGCAGCGCGGCGGCGTCGGCACGCCGCCTGCGCCACGCCGCCCGCACCGTACGCAACCCCTGCGCCACCCCCGCGGAACCGACCGTCTTCATCGAACGCACCAGGTCACGACCGTCCATGCTGATCACCCTGCCATCGACCACCGCGCGCGTGGGCGTCGTTCAACTGCCGTTCACCCGGCACCGGACCACATCTTCATGCGACCGACTGCGTGGGGCGCCCTGGTGCGGAAGTCGATCACGTGGCATCGTCCCTGTCAGCCGCGTCACGCGCACACCCCAGCCCGTGCGCGGAGGACGCACACGACGCGCACAGTCCGGGAGCCGCACCATGTCGACCGAGAACCCGCAGCCACTCTGGCAGCCGGATGCACCACGCATCGACCAGGCACGCATCACCAGGTTCCAGACCTGGGCGGCCGAGCACCACGGCGCCCCCGCCGACGGTGGGTACGCCGCCCTGCACCGCTGGTCCGTCGACGAGCTGGACACCTTCTGGAAAGCCGTCACGGAGTGGTTCGACGTCCGCTTCTCGACCCCCTACGCGCGCGTGCTCGGCGACCGGACGATGCCCGGTGCCCAATGGTTCCCCGACGCCACGCTGAACTACGCCGAACACGCCCTGCGCGCGGCCGGCGCCCGCGCGGACGAACCGGCCCTCCTGTACGTCGACGAAACCCACGAGCCGACCTCCGTCACCTGGGCCGAGCTGCGACGCCAGGTCGGCTCCCTCGCCGCCGAACTCCGCACCCTCGGCGTACGCCCCGGCGACCGCGTCAGCGGCTACCTCCCCAACGTCCCCCAGGCCGTCGTCGCGCTCCTCGCCACCGCCGCCGTGGGCGGCGTCTGGACCTCCTGCGCGCCCGACTTCGGCGCCCGCAGCGTCCTGGACCGCTTCCAGCAGGTCGAACCCGTCGTCCTGTTCACCGTCGACGGCTACCGCTACGGCGGCAAGGAACACGACCGCCGCGACACCGTCGCCGAACTCCGCCGGGAACTGCCCACCCTGCGCGCGGTGATCCACATTCCGCTCCTCGGCACCGACGCCCCCGACGGCGCCCTGGAATGGGAGGCCCTGACGGCCGCCGACACGGAGCCCGAGTTCGAGCAGGTGCCCTTCGACCACCCCCTGTGGGTGCTCTACTCCTCCGGCACCACCGGCCTGCCCAAGGCCATCGTCCAGTCCCAGGGCGGCATCCTCCTCGAGCACCTCAAACAGCTCGGCCTGCACTGCGACCTCGGCCCCGAGGACCGCTTCTTCTGGTACACCTCGACCGGCTGGATGATGTGGAACTTCCTCGTCTCCGGCCTGCTCACCGGCACCACGATCGTCCTCTACGACGGCAGCCCCGGCTTCCCGGCCACGGACGCCCAGTGGCGCATCGCGGAACGCACCGGAGCCACCCTCTTCGGCACCTCCGCCGCCTACGTCATGGCCTGCCGCAAGGCCGACGTCCATCCGGCCCGCGACCTGGACCTCTCCGCGATCCAGTGCGTCGCCACCACCGGCTCCCCGCTCCCGCCCGACGGCTTCCGCTGGCTGCACGACGAGTTCGCCGAGAGCGGCGCGGACCTCTGGATCGCTTCCGTCAGCGGCGGCACCGACGTCTGCTCCTGCTTCGCGGGCGCCGTCCCCACCCTCCCGGTCCACATCGGCGAACTCCAGGCCCCCGGCCTCGGCACCGACCTCCAGTCCTGGGACCCGAGCGGCAACCCCCTCACCGACGAGGTCGGCGAGCTGGTCGTCACCAACCCCATGCCCTCGATGCCGATCCGCTTCTGGAACGACCCCGACGGCAGCCGCTACCACGACAGCTACTTCGACACCTACCCCGGCGTCTGGCGGCACGGCGACTGGATCACCCTCACCTCCCGCGGCTCCGTCGTCATCCACGGCCGCTCCGACTCCACCCTCAACCGGCAGGGCGTCCGCATGGGCTCGGCCGACATCTACGAGGCCGTCGAGCGGCTCCCCGAGATCAGGGAATCCCTCGTCATCGGCATCGAACAGCCCGACGGCGGCTACTGGATGCCCCTCTTCGTGCACCTGGCCCCCGGCGCCGCCCTCGACGACGCCCTCCTCGACCGCATCAAGCGGACCATCCGCGCGAACCTCTCCCCGCGCCACGTCCCCGACGAGGTCATCGAGGTCCCCGGCATCCCGCACACCCTCACCGGCAAACGCATCGAGGTCCCGGTCAAGCGCCTCCTCCAGGGCACCCCGCTGGACAAGGCCGTCAACCCCGGCTCCATCGACAACCTCGACCTGCTCCACTTCTACGAGGACCTCGCCCGCAAACGCGCCTGACCAGCACACCGACAAGCCGGCCGCCCCGGGCAGCGGCCGGCTGCCCGCGCCCGCCCGACGCCGTTGTCAGTGCCGCCGATTACTGTGAGTGAGCATTGATCAACCGTGCACAGGGGGAAACATGGCGCACACCGGCCAGACCGACCAGACCATGCGGCGCGTCCTGCGCCGCGAAATCGCGGGCACCATCGGCCTGCTCACCGACGAACACGACTTCCGCGCCATGCGGCGCTACCGCAGCTTCACCTTCCACGACCACGCCGCCTACCTGCGCCAGGTGGAAGCGCTCCTCCAGACACGCGCGGCACAGGGCACCCACACCACCGTCGCGCTCTTCGACCCGGAGGAGTACGCCGACTTCTGCACGGCGGCGGGCCTCGACGCCGACGCCCCGGCCACGCGCGCCCGGTTCACCGCCGAACTCGCCGCCCACGGCCCCACCGTGCCCTACGAGGGCCAGCCCCTCGCCGACCTGCTCCCGATCCTCGTCGACGAAGCCGTCCGCCAGGCCACCTGGGAGTACACGTCGACCCTCCTCGCCACCCTCGGCGGCTGCGCCACCTGCGGCGAGGACCTCGGCCGGGCCGCCTTCACCCGTGCCCACCGCCTCCTGCACCGCGTCCTCGAAACGGCCCCACCGGGCAGCCGGCACCTGGTCTGCAGCGTCAAGGGCCACCCGGAGGAGACCCTCGTCTCCGTCCTGCTCGTCGAGGAGGAAAGCGACGGCACCCCGCACATCGACGAGGCCGAAGCCCTGGAGTTCACCAGCGTCCTCGCCCTGGGCCTGGCGACCCACAGCCCCGGCGGACTCGTCATGCGCGTCAGCCCGCCGACCGGCCCCGACCGCATCCACGGCTGGCGCCTGCGCGGATACGGCCTCGAACCCCTCACGGCCGCCGAGGTTTTCGACGCCTACTGCACCGACATCGAGTCCGGCGACCTCATCTCCCCGGAATCCAACGTCGACTACTGCGCACCGCCCGACCTCGGAGACGACCACCTCCCACCGGGACACCACCACTGAACGCGGTCGGGGCGCCCCACCCGAAGGTGGAACGCCCCGCACCACTGCCTCAACGGCAGCCGCACCCGGCCGCTACTCGCCGGACAGCACCGCCTGCGCGGCGTTCCGCGCCTCCTCGGCGCTGTCCGCCGCCCGGGCGGCAGCCGCCGCACGCTCGCACTGCGCCAGCGTGAACTTCGCCAGCGTCGCCCGCACGTACGGCAGCGACGCCGCGCTCATGGACAGGGAGGTGACACCGAGACCGGTCAGCACACACGCCAGCAGCGGATCCGAAGCGGCCTCACCGCAGACACCGCAGCTCTTGCCCTCGGCCTTCGCCGCCTCGGCCGACAGCGCGACCAGGTCGAGCAGCGCGGGCTGCCACGGGTCCTGCAGCCGCGACACCGCACCCACCTGACGGTCGGCGGCGAAGGTGTACTGCGCGAGGTCGTTCGTCCCCAGCGACAGGAACTCGACCTCCTGCAACACCGAGCGGGCCCGCAGCGCGGCCGAGGGGATCTCCACCATCGCGCCGAACTTCGCCCGCAGCCCGGCCTCGCGGCAGGCGTCCGCGAACGCCTTGGCGTCCGCGCGGTCCGCCACCATCGGCGCCATGACCTCGAGGTACACCGGCAGCCCCTCGGCGGCCTTGGCCAGCGCGGTCAGCTGCGTACGCAGCACGTCCGGGTGGTCGAGCAGCGTCCGCAGGCCCCGCACGCCGAGCGCCGGGTTCGGCTCGTCGCCCGGGGTGAGGAAGTCCAGCGGCTTGTCGGCACCGGCGTCCAGCACCCGCACGACGACCCGGCCCTCCGGGAACGCCTCCAGCACCTGGCGGTAGGCGGTGATCTGCTTCTCCTCCGACGGCGCGTTCTCGCTGTCGTCGAGGAAGAGGAACTCGGTCCGGAACAGACCGACACCCTCGGCGCCGGCCTCCACGGCCGCGGGCACGTCGGCGGGACCACCGATGTTCGCCAGCAGCGGCACCTTGTGACCGTCCGAGGTCGCACCCGGTCCGGTCGCCGCGGCGAGCGCCGCCTTGCGCTCGGCGGCCTCCGCCGTCAGCCGTGCCTTCTTCTCCTCACCCGGGTTCACGAAGATCTCTCCGGTGCTGCCGTCGACGGCGACCACGGTTCCCTCGGGAAGCTCGCCCGCGCCGGGCAGGGCCACCACGGCGGGCACACCGAGCGCCCGCGCGAGGATCGCGCTGTGGCTGGTCGGCCCACCCTCCTCCGTGACAAAACCCAGGACGAGGGTCGGATCGAGCAGTGCGGTGTCGGCCGGCGCCAGGTCCCGCGCGATGAGCACATACGGCTCGTCGCTGTCCGGAACACCCGGCATCGGGACCCCGAGCAGACGGGCGACGATACGGTTCCGCACGTCGTCGAGGTCTGCCACCCGGCCGGCCAGGTACTCACCGGCACCGGCGAGCAGGGCGCGGTACGCGGCGAAGGCGTCGTACACGGCGCGCTCGGCCGTGCTCCCCACGGTGATCCGCCGCTCGACGTCGGCCATCAGCTCGGGGTCCTGCGCCATCATGGCCTGTGCCTCGAGCACGGCCTGGGCCTCGCCCCCCGCCAGATTGCCGCGCGCCATCAGATCGGCCGCCACAGCCTCCACGGCCTTGCGGGCGCGCCCCTGCTCACGCTCCGCGTCCTCCGCCGGAATCTGCTTCGCCGGCGGCTCCAGGACCGCCGTACCCATGTGCCGAACCTCGCCGATCGCCACACCGTGGCTCACACCGACGCCTCGCAGCGTTGTCTCCATCTCACCCGTCCCGATAGTGCGGCGGGTCCCGCCGCCGCGGTGGTTGTCCTGCCGGCCGTCGATGCCGCCGTGCGACGGCGTCGACGTCACTTCCAGAGGAAGAGGCTCTCGCCGGCCTTCACGTCGCCGTCCTCGCGGAGCTCGGTGAGCGCCTCGGCCGTCGCCTCCAGCGCCACGATGGGGCAGACCGGCGACTTGCCCGCGGCCTCGACCGCGGCCGGGTCCCAGCGCACTACGCCCTGACCACGCACGACGGTGTCGCCCTTGTTCACCAGCAGTTCGAAACCCTCGCCGTTGAGCTGCACGGTGTCGATGCCGAGATGGGTCAGTACGCCGTGTCCGCTGTCGTCCACGACGACAAAGGCGTGCGGGTGCAGAGAAACGATGACGCCGTCGACCGGCGCGACCGCCTCGGAGGGCTCCCGCGCAGGGTCGATGGCGGTGCCCGGGCCGACCATGGCCCCGGAGAAGACGGGATCGGGCACGGCGGCCAGGCCGATGGCGCGTCCTGCGAGCGGGGACGAGACGGTGGTCATGGGAAGCCTCCCAGGGCGGAGATCTGTACGAGCCGTCACTGCTTGTCCCGGACGGCACACTGAGCAGCAGGGTATGTCATAGGAAGTACCGGTTCCGCATGAGTCTTCCCAATAGAGGTCTAGACCACACTCATCACGGATTTGCACCTGTTCCGCAGCCCCGTGTACAGTCGTTACTCCTGCTTGAGGCTGAGCGATGCGAACCAACGCGTCCTCGCCCCGGCAGTACCCAACTCATCAGATCCTATCTCTGGATCACCTTCTGCATGTCCGCAGGGCGGTGGTCAGAGGGACCGGAAAAGCCTGATAGTGTTGGAAACACCGAAAGGGAAGCGCCCGGAGGAAAGCCCGAGAGGGTGAGTACAAAGGAAGCGACCGTTCCTTGAGAACTCAACAGCGTGCCAAAAGTCAACGCCAGATATGTTGATACCCCGTCTCTCCCGTTCGGGAGGACGAGGTTCCTTTGAAGAAATACACAGCGAGGACGCTGTGAACGGTCGGATCATTCCTCCGACTGTTCCGCTCTCGTGGTGTCACCCGATCACGGGTAAACATTCACGGAGAGTTTGATCCTGGCTCAGGACGAACGCTGGCGGCGTGCTTAACACATGCAAGTCGAACGATGAACCACCTTCGGGTGGGGATTAGTGGCGAACGGGTGAGTAACACGTGGGCAATCTGCCCTTCACTCTGGGACAAGCCCTGGAAACGGGGTCTAATACCGGATACTGACCTGCCAAGGCATCTTGGCGGGTCGAAAGCTCCGGCGGTGAAGGATGAGCCCGCGGCCTATCAGCTTGTTGGTGAGGTAATGGCTCACCAAGGCGACGACGGGTAGCCGGCCTGAGAGGGCGACCGGCCACACTGGGACTGAGACACGGCCCAGACTCCTACGGGAGGCAGCAGTGGGGAATATTGCACAATGGGCGAAAGCCTGATGCAGCGACGCCGCGTGAGGGATGACGGCCTTCGGGTTGTAAACCTCTTTCAGCAGGGAAGAAGCGAAAGTGACGGTACCTGCAGAAGAAGCGCCGGCTAACTACGTGCCAGCAGCCGCGGTAATACGTAGGGCGCAAGCGTTGTCCGGAATTATTGGGCGTAAAGAGCTCGTAGGCGGCTTGTCACGTCGGTTGTGAAAGCCCGGGGCTTAACCCCGGGTCTGCAGTCGATACGGGCAGGCTAGAGTTCGGTAGGGGAGATCGGAATTCCTGGTGTAGCGGTGAAATGCGCAGATATCAGGAGGAACACCGGTGGCGAAGGCGGATCTCTGGGCCGATACTGACGCTGAGGAGCGAAAGCGTGGGGAGCGAACAGGATTAGATACCCTGGTAGTCCACGCCGTAAACGGTGGGCACTAGGTGTGGGCAACATTCCACGTTGTCCGTGCCGCAGCTAACGCATTAAGTGCCCCGCCTGGGGAGTACGGCCGCAAGGCTAAAACTCAAAGGAATTGACGGGGGCCCGCACAAGCGGCGGAGCATGTGGCTTAATTCGACGCAACGCGAAGAACCTTACCAAGGCTTGACATACACCGGAAAGCATCAGAGATGGTGCCCCCCTTGTGGTCGGTGTACAGGTGGTGCATGGCTGTCGTCAGCTCGTGTCGTGAGATGTTGGGTTAAGTCCCGCAACGAGCGCAACCCTTGTCCCGTGTTGCCAGCAAGCCCTTCGGGGTGTTGGGGACTCACGGGAGACCGCCGGGGTCAACTCGGAGGAAGGTGGGGACGACGTCAAGTCATCATGCCCCTTATGTCTTGGGCTGCACACGTGCTACAATGGCCGGTACAATGAGCTGCGATACCGCAAGGTGGAGCGAATCTCAAAAAGCCGGTCTCAGTTCGGATTGGGGTCTGCAACTCGACCCCATGAAGTCGGAGTCGCTAGTAATCGCAGATCAGCATTGCTGCGGTGAATACGTTCCCGGGCCTTGTACACACCGCCCGTCACGTCACGAAAGTCGGTAACACCCGAAGCCGGTGGCCCAACCCCTTGTGGGAGGGAGCTGTCGAAGGTGGGACTGGCGATTGGGACGAAGTCGTAACAAGGTAGCCGTACCGGAAGGTGCGGCTGGATCACCTCCTTTCTAAGGAGCATTTCTTACCGGCCTTCGGGCTGGTCAGAGGCCAGGATGTGAGCGAACGTCTCGCACTGGTTGCTCATGGGTGGAACGTTGACTACTCGGCACGATCAGGATGAGGACTGCTAGTACTGCTTCGGCGTGGAACGCAGGATCTTGACTGAACGTGTCGGGCACGCTGTTGGGTGTCTGAGGGAATGAGTTTCCTTCAGTTGCCGGCCCCAGTGCACTCGGGAGTTTTTCCGGGGTGATGGGTGGTTGGTCGTTGTTTGAGAACTGCACAGTGGACGCGAGCATCTGTGGCCAAGTTTTTAAGGGCGCACGGTGGATGCCTTGGCACCAGGAACCGATGAAGGACGTGGGAGGCCACGATAGGCCCCGGGGAGTCGTCAACCAGGCTTTGATCCGGGGGTGTCCGAATGGGGAAACCCGGCAGTCGTCATGGGCTGTCACCCGCTGCTGAACACATAGGCAGTGTGGAGGGAACGCGGGGAAGTGAAACATCTCAGTACCCGCAGGAAGAGAAAACAACCGTGATTCCGGGAGTAGTGGCGAGCGAAACCGGATGAGGCCAAACCGTATACGTGTGAGACCCGGCAGGGGTTGCGTGTGCGGGGTTGTGGGATCTCTCTTCTGTTGTCTGCCGGCAACAGGACGAGTCAGAAACCGTTGATGTAGGCGAAGGACATGCGAAAGGTCCGGCGTAGAGGGTAAGACCCCCGTAGTCGAAACATTAGCGGCTCGTTTGAGAGACACCCAAGTAGCACGGGGCCCGAGAAATCCCGTGTGAATCTGGCGGGACCACCCGCTAAGCCTAAATATTCCCTGGTGACCGATAGCGGATAGTACCGTGAGGGAATGGTGAAAAGTACCGCGGGAGCGGAGTGAAATAGTACCTGAAACCGTGTGCCTACAAGCCGTGGGAGCGTCGGACATCAAGCTTGCTTGGTGTCTCGTGACTGCGTGCCTTTTGAAGAATGAGCCTGCGAGTTTGCGGTGTGTTGCGAGGTTAACCCGGGTGGGGAAGCCGTAGCGAAAGCGAGTCCGAACAGGGCGATTTTAGTAGCACGCTCAAGACCCGAAGCGGAGTGATCTAGCCATGGGCAGGTTGAAGCGGCTGTAAGAGGTCGTGGAGGACCGAACCCACCAGGGTTGAAAACCTGGGGGATGACCTGTGGTTAGGGGTGAAAGGCCAATCAAACTCCGTGATAGCTGGTTCTCCCCGAAATGCATTTAGGTGCAGCGTCGTGTGTTTCTTGCCGGAGGTAGAGCACTGGATAGGCGATGGGCCCTACCGGGTTACTGACCTTAGCCAAACTCCGAATGCCGGTAAGTGAGAGCGCGGCAGTGAGACTGTGGGGGATAAGCTCCATGGTCGAGAGGGAAACAGCCCAGAGCATCGACTAAGGCCCCTAAGCGTACGCTAAGTGGGAAAGGATGTGGAGTCGCACAGACAACCAGGAGGTTGGCTTAGAAGCAGCCACCCTTGAAAGAGTGCGTAATAGCTCACTGGTCTAGTGATTCCGCGCCGACAATGTAGCGGGGCTCAAGCGTACCGCCGAAGTCGTGTCATTGCAGCAATACGGCCAACGCCGGCTGTGATGGGTAGGGGAGCGTCGTGTGCCGGGTGAAGCAGCCGCGGAAGCGAGTTGTGGACGGTTCACGAGTGAGAATGCAGGCATGAGTAGCGATACAAACGTGAGAAACGTTTGCGCCGATTGACTAAGGGTTCCTGGGTCAAGCTGATCTGCCCAGGGTAAGTCGGGACCTAAGGCGAGGCCGACAGGCGTAGTCGATGGATAACCGGTTGATATTCCGGTACCCGCTGTGAAGCGTCAAACATCGAACCAGGCGATGCTAAGTCCGTGAAGCCGCCCTGATCTCTTCGGAGTTGAGGGGAGTGGTGGAGCCGACGAACCAGACTTGCAGTAGGTGAGTGATGGGGTGACGCAGGAAGGTAGTCCATCCCGGGCGGTGGTTGTCCCGGGGTAAGGGTGTAGGCCGTGCGGTAGGTAAATCCGTCGCACATAAGGCTGAGACCTGATGCCGAGCCGATTGTGGTGAAGTGGATGATCCTATGCTGTCGAGAAAAGCCTCTAGCGAGTTTCATGGCGGCCCGTACCCTAAACCGACTCAGGTGGTCAGGTAGAGAATACCGAGGCGTTCGGGTGAACTATGGTTAAGGAACTCGGCAAAATGCCCCCGTAACTTCGGGAGAAGGGGGGCCACACCCGGTGACCGAGATCTTGCACTCCGTGAGCTGGGGGTGGCCGCAGAGACCAGCGAGAAGCGACTGTTTACTAAAAACACAGGTCCGTGCGAAGCCGTAAGGCGATGTATACGGACTGACGCCTGCCCGGTGCTGGAACGTTAAGGGGACCGGTTAGTCACATTTCGGTGTGGCGAAGCTGAGAACTTAAGCGCCAGTAAACGGCGGTGGTAACTATAACCATCCTAAGGTAGCGAAATTCCTTGTCGGGTAAGTTCCGACCTGCACGAATGGCGTAACGACTTCTCGACTGTCTCAACCATAGGCCCGGTGAAATTGCACTACGAGTAAAGATGCTCGTTTCGCGCAGCAGGACGGAAAGACCCCGGGACCTTTACTACAGTTTGATATTGGTGTTCGGTTCGGCTTGTGTAGGATAGCTGGGAGACTTTGAAACTCGCACGCCAGTGTGGGTGGAGTCGTCGTTGAAATACCAGTCTGGTCGTGCTGGATGTCTAACCTGGGTCCGTGATCCGGATCAGGGACAGTGTCTGATGGGTAGTTTAACTGGGGCGGTTGCCTCCTAAAGAGTAACGGAGGCGCCCAAAGGTTCCCTCAGCCTGGTTGGCAATCAGGTGTTGAGTGTAAGTGCACAAGGGAGCTTGACTGTGAGACCGACGGGTCGAGCAGGGACGAAAGTCGGGACTAGTGATCCGGCGGTGGCTTGTGGAAGCGCCGTCGCTCAACGGATAAAAGGTACCCCGGGGATAACAGGCTGATCTTCCCCAAGAGTCCATATCGACGGGATGGTTTGGCACCTCGATGTCGGCTCGTCGCATCCTGGGGCTGGAGTCGGTCCCAAGGGTTGGGCTGTTCGCCCATTAAAGCGGTACGCGAGCTGGGTTTAGAACGTCGTGAGACAGTTCGGTCCCTATCCGCTGTGCGCGTAGGAGTCTTGAGAAGGGCTGTCCCTAGTACGAGAGGACCGGGACGGACGAACCTCTGGTGTGCCAGTTGTTCTGCCAAGGGCATGGCTGGTTGGCTACGTTCGGGAGGGATAACCGCTGAAAGCATCTAAGCGGGAAGCCTGCTTCGAGATGAGGACTCCCACCCCCTTGAGGGGTTAAGGCTCCCAGTAGACGACTGGGTTGATAGGCCGGATCTGGAAGCACCGTGAGGTGTGGAGGTGACCGGTACTAATAGGCCGAGGGCTTGTCCTCAGTTGCTCGCGTCCACTGTGTTGGTTCTGAAACCACGAACAACCCCACGTCCACAGCGTGGTGCGGTTGAGTGTTTCATAGTGTTTCGGTGGTCATAGCGTAGGGGAAACGCCCGGTTACATTTCGAACCCGGAAGCTAAGCCTTACAGCGCCGATGGTACTGCAGGGGGGACCCTGTGGGAGAGTAGGACGCCGCCGAACTCCTTTTAGAGCTCTGGCTCTTGGGCACGCAGCCCAAGAGCCAGAGCTTTTTTGCGTTGAGGTAGGGTCAGTGAGCATCATTGGCTCGTTTCCCCCAGGAGGCCCCCGCGTGGAGGTCCAGGAGACCCGCGTGCAGACCGACCGGGTCCTCACCATCCCGAACATCCTCAGCATGGCGCGCCTGGCCGGCGTGCCCCTGTTCCTGTGGCTCATCCTGCGGCCCGAGTTCGGCGGCCCGCAGAGCGACGGCTGGGCGCTGTTGGTGCTGGCCCTGAGCGGGGTCAGCGACTACCTGGACGGAAAGCTCGCACGGCGTTGGAATCAGATCAGCAGCCTCGGCCGACTCCTGGACCCGGCGGCTGACCGGCTTTACATCCTGTCGACGCTGGTGGGCCTCACCTGGCGCGAGATTCTCCCGCTCTGGTTGACCCTTGTACTGCTTGCCCGGGAAGCGATGCTGCTGGTGATGGTGGGCATCCTCCGGCGACACGGCTATCCGCCGCCGCAGGTGAACTTCCTGGGCAAGGCCGCGACCTTCAACCTCATGTACGCCTTCCCTCTGCTTCTGCTCAGCGACGGAAGCGGATGGATCGCGTCACTCGCCGCCGTTTTCGGATGGGCGTTCGCCGGATGGGGTACAACCCTGTACTGGTGGGCAGGTGTTCTCTACGTGGTGCAGGTCCGCCGCCTGGTTCGTGCGGACGTCGCAGCCGATTGAACTCGCTGATTGTGCGGCCCAAGTGGCCGGATGGCCCGCGCACGAAAAGTGCGGGACCCTGGACGGGTGAAGTCGGCTAAACCGTCGTCTCTCAGAGGAGGACGCTTCCGACATGAAGGCCGTCGTGATGGCTGGAGGCGAAGGCACGCGCCTTCGTCCCATGACCTCGAGCATGCCCAAGCCGCTCCTTCCGGTGGTCAACCGGCCGATCATGGAGCATGTGCTCAGGTTGCTCAAAAGGCATGGGCTCAACGAGACCGTCGTCACCGTCCAGTTCCTGGCCTCGCTGGTCAAGAACTACTTCGGTGACGGCGAAGAGCTCGGAATGGAGCTCACCTATGCCAACGAGGAGAAGCCACTCGGTACCGCCGGAAGCGTCAAGAACGCCGAGGAGGCGTTGAAGGACGATGCCTTCCTCGTCATTTCCGGCGACGCCCTGACCGACTTCGACCTCACCGACCTGATCAATTTCCACAAGGAAAAGGGTTCGCTCGTCACCGTGTGCCTGACGCGCGTGCCCAACCCGCTGGAATTCGGCATCACCATCGTCGACGAAGAGGGCAAGGTCGAGCGCTTCCTGGAGAAGCCGACCTGGGGCCAGGTCTTCTCGGACACGGTGAACACCGGGATCTACGTCATGGAGCCCGAGGTCTTCGACTACGTCGACCCCGACGTGCCCGTGGACTGGTCCGGTGACGTCTTCCCGCAGCTGATGAAGGAAGGCAAGCCCATCTACGGCTACGTCGCCGAGGGCTACTGGGAGGACGTCGGCACCCACGAGAGCTATGTGAAGGCCCAGGCCGACGTCCTGGAGCGCAAGGTCGACGTCGACATCGACGGCTTCGAGATCTCTCCCGGCGTCTGGGTGGCCGAAGGTGCGGAGGTGCATCCCGACGCGGTCCTGCGCGGGCCCCTGTACGTGGGCGACTACGCCAAGGTCGAGGCGGGCGCCGAGATCCGCGAGCACACGGTGATCGGGTCCAACGTCGTCGTCAAGAGCGGTGCCTTCCTGCACAAGGCCGTGGTCGCCGACAACGTGTACGTCGGACCGCACAGCAACCTGCGGGGCTGCGTGGTCGGCAAGAACACCGACATCATGCGCGCCGCGCGGATCGAGGACGGCGCGGTCATCGGCGACGAATGCCTGGTCGGTGAAGAATCGATCATCCAGGGCAACGTGCGGGTCTACCCGTTCAAGACCATCGAGGCAGGCGCCTTCGTCAACACCTCGGTGATCTGGGAGTCCCGCGGGCAGGCGCACCTCTTCGGTGCCCGCGGGGTCTCCGGCATCCTGAACGTGGAGATCACCCCGGAGCTCGCCGTGCGGCTGGCCGGTGCGTACGCGACGACCCTCAAGAAGGGGTCCACCGTCACCACGGCCCGCGACCACTCCCGCGGTGCCCGTGCGCTGAAGCGCGCGGTGATCTCCGCGTTGCAGGCCAGCGCCATCGACGTACGCGACCTGGAGAACGTACCGCTGCCCGTGGCGCGGCAGCAGACCGCGCGGGGCAGTGCCGGCGGGATCATGATCCGGACCACCCTCGGTGTGCCGGACTCCGTCGACATCATGTTCTTCGACGGCCAGGGCGCCGACCTCTCGCAGGGCAGCCAGCGGAAACTGGACCGGGTCTTCGCGCGGCAGGAGTACCGGCGGGCGTTCCCCGGAGAGATCGGGGACCTGCACTTCCCGTCCAGCGTGTTCGACTCCTACACCGGGTCGCTCCTGCGCAACGTCGACATCACCGGGATCGCGGAGTCCGGGCTCAAGGTGGTCGTGGACGCCTCCAACGGCAGCGCGGGGCTGGTACTGCCCAGCCTGCTCGGCAAGCTCGGCGTCGACTCGCTGACCATCAACCCCGGTCTCGACGAGGCCAGGCCCACGGAGTCGGCCGACATGCGGCGCTCCGGTCTGGTGCGTCTGGGAGAGATCGTGGCGTCCTCGCGGGCCGCGTTCGGTGTGCGCTTCGACCCGGTCGGCGAGCGGCTGTCGCTCGTCGACGAGAAGGGCCGCATCATCGAGGACGACCGGGCGCTGCTGGTGATGCTGGACCTGATCGCGGCCGAGCGGCGCAGCGGCCGGGTGGCGCTCCCGGTGACGACCACCAGGATCGCCGAGCAGGTCGCCGCCTACCACGGCACGCAGGTCGAGTGGACGACCACCTCCCCGGACGACCTGACGCGGGTGGGGGGCGAGGAAGGCGCGATCTTCGGCGGCGACGGCAAGGGCGGCTTCATTGTCCCCGAGTTCAGCAGCGTCTACGACGGCACGGCGGCCTTCGTGCGGCTCATCGGGCTGGTCGCGCGTACGCAGCTCACGCTCAGCCAGATCGACGCGCGGATCCCGCGCGCTCACGTCCTCAAGCGTGACCTGGCCACTCCGTGGGCCGTGAAGGGCCTGGTGATGCGGCGGGTCGTCGAGGCGGCCGGAGACCGATTCGTCGACACCACGGACGGGGTGCGGGTGGTCGAGACCGACGGGCGCTGGGTGATGGTGCTGCCCGACCCGGCGGAGGCGGTCACCCATCTGTGGGCCGAGGGCCCCGACGATGCCTCCGCGCAGGCGCTGCTGGACGAGTGGGCCGCGGTGGTGGACAGCGCCGGCCGGTAGAACGCGCCGCATGCGTGCGTGCCGGACACGTGTCCCCAAGGGGGCCTGTCCGGCACGCCGGTGGGGCCGTTCGGAGGTAGTGGCGGTGGCGTGCGACGATGTGCGGCATGCCGCAGCCACCCCCCGTTCGGAGCACATCCACGCGGCCCGCGCGCCCGGACGCGTCCATGTCGTTGCTCACGAACGTCATGGACCACAGCCTCGACGACGGATACGCCGAGGCCGCCGCGCGGAAGAAGGCCGACGGCGGCGGCGGGATGCCCAAGACGCTCCGTGCCAAGCTGGGTCTGGCGGCCGGTCTGGTGCTCGCGGCCCTGGTCGTGACGGTCGGGGCGGCCCAGGCGCGGGTCGCCGCTCCCGTCGTCGCCAAGGAGCGCGAGGAGCTCGTCGACCGCATAGAGGCGGAGACCTCGGCGGCCGACAAGCTGGAGAAGAGCGTCGACGAGCTGCGCGAGGACGTGAACGCACGCCGGCGCGAGGCGCTGGAGAAGAGCGGCGACGGCGACCGGTCCGACCTCGTGGGCATGCTGGCGGGCGCCGTAGAGGTGCACGGTCCGGGTGTGAAGCTCGTGGTCGACGACGCCAAGGACGTGGGCACCGGGGCCGACGGGAAGCCGCGCGGCACCTCCGGCTTCTCCGACACGGGCCGGGTGCGGGACCGGGACATGCAGCGCGTGGTCAACGGGCTGTGGGAGTCGGGCGCCGAGGCGATCTCCATCAACGGACAGCGTCTGACGGCGCTGTCGGCGATCAGGGCCGCGGGTGACGCGATACTGGTCGACAACAGGCCGCTGGTGCCGCCGTACACGGTGCTCGCGGTGGGGGACGGCGAGGGGCTGAGCAGGGCTTTCCAGGACAGTGCCGACGGGCTGTACCTGCATGCCCTGGAGGAGAGCTACGGCATCCGGACCGCCATCTCCGTCGCGGACGACCTCAAGCTGCCGGCCGCACCGAGTCTGATCGTACGTACAGCACAGCCGATAACCGAGAAGGGCACATCGTGATCGCCGTACTGGGCCTCGTCGTGGGAGTCGTGGCCGGATTGCTGGTCCGGCCCGAGGTGCCGGCGGCCGTGGAGCCGTATCTCCCGATCGCCGTGGTGGCGGCGCTGGACGCCGTCTTCGGTGGTCTGCGGGCCATGCTCGACGGCATCTTCGACGACAAGGTCTTCGTGGTGTCGTTCCTGTCGAACGTGGTCGTCGCCGCACTGATCGTGTTCCTGGGCGACAAGTTGGGCGTCGGCGCCCAGCTGTCCACCGGCGTCGTCGTGGTCCTCGGCATCCGCATCTTCTCCAACGCCGCGGCGATCCGACGCCACGTCTTCCGGGCGTGAGGCCGATGAGCGACCAGGACGAGCAGGGGCCGGGCCGGCTGCGCAAGGAGCTGCCCGAGGAAGTGGCGCCCGGGGAGACCCAGGACGCGGACGCCCGCGCGGGCGACCCGCCGCAGGAGACGCGGCAGGAGGGGAGCGGGCTGACCGGCCGGCAGCGGCTCCTGAAGGGGCTGTGGCCGCCGCGCCTCACACGGGCGCAACTCATCGTCGCCCTGCTCCTGTTCGGGCTCGGCTTCGGCCTCGCCGTCCAGGTGGCGTCCAACAGTGACAGCGACAGCGCGCTGCGTGGCGCCCGCCAGGAGGATCTGGTCCGCATCCTCGATGAACTGGACGACCGTACTCAGCGTCTTGAAGACGAGAAGCAGGGCCTCGAGAAGCAGCGCGACGAGCTGGAGAACAGCTCCGACCAGGCAGAGGAGGCCCGCAAGCAGACGCTCGAGAAGGAGCGGCAACTGGGCATCCTCGCGGGCACCGTGGCCGCGCAGGGGCCCGGCATCACGGTGACCATCGACGACACGAAGGGGACGGTCGAGGCGGACATGCTGCTCGACGCCATCCAGGAGCTGCGCGCGGCCGGTGCGGAGGCGATTCAGGTGAACGGGGTCCGGGTCGTCGCCGGCACGTACCTCGCCGACGCCGACAACTCCGTCAGCGTCGACGGGAACAAGATCAACGCGCCCTATCGTTTCCAGGTCATCGGCAAGCCGCAGGACCTCGAACCGGCTCTCAACATTCCTGGAGGAGTGGTGCAGACTCTGGAGAAGGAACAGGCCACCGTTACTGTTGAGCGGTCGAGCAAGATCGTCGTGGACGCCTTGCGAGCGGCGGAGCGGCCTGACTACGCTCGGTCGTCCTCCCAGTGAACCGGCGGTGCATGGGGGACGTCCGGCGAGGGCATGAGGTTGCGGGGGGTCGGCGCACCGATTGGGTGGTGCGTGGTGGAAACTGTCTGGTGGAGACGGACGTTGTGAAGGTGTCCGGGTCGGTCAGTGCGTTCAGCAAGGGTTCGTCCTGCCCCACGGGCGGGTCTGTTTCGGTCAAGGGGAATCGCCCGTGAAGTTGTTTGCGAAGTTGTTCGGCAAGAGCGCGCGAGAGGGCGGCGGCGAGAACGCGACCGCCCGTCATCGCGCCCAGCCCGACGCGGAGGGCTCACGCCCGATGTTCCGGGACGAGGTGGGTGGTCCCGGCGCGCCGTCTGTTGACCCTGCTCAGTCCGGCGGCATAGGTTTCGGCCAGCCCTCGGCCCCGGGTACGGGCGGAGGGTTCAACCCCGACCCGTACGCGTCGAACGCCCCGGCGGGGCAGCCGCGGCAGGAGGATCCGTCCATGTCGGCCCTGGTGTGTACGAGGTGCGGCAACCGCAACGCGGAGAACAGCCGCTTCTGCTCCAACTGCGGCGCTCCGCTGCGGCCCGGTGCGGTCCCGGAGCGCGCGTCCGAGACGACCTCCACGATCTCCATCTCGGGTCTGGAGGCCTACGACGCCGAGGCCACCGGCCAGACGGCGATGCCGGCGCTCTCTCCCGAGGCACAGGCGGCCGTCGACGCGCTGCCGCTGGGCTCCGCGCTCCTGGTCGTGCGCCGCGGTCCGAACTCGGGCAGCCGCTTCCTGCTGGACGGCGAGCTGACCACCGCCGGGCGTCACCCGCAGAGCGACATCTTCCTGGACGACGTGACGGTCTCGCGCCGGCACGTGGAGTTCCGCCGCAGCCCGGACGGTTCGTTCACGGTCGCCGACGTCGGCAGCCTGAACGGCACCTACGTCAACCGGGAGCGCATCGACCAGGTCGCCCTGTCGAACGGCGACGAGGTGCAGATCGGCAAGTACCGGCTGGTGTTCTACGCGAGCCAGCGGGGTTACTGACCCGCCCCCGGGCCCCTGCCCGGGGAACCTCCAGGGAAGGTCCATGTTTCCAACACCGAGCGGCGGTGCCGGGCAAGGCGCCGCCGCCACGGACAGTGGGCTGATGAGCATCGGCGCGGTGCTGAACGCGCTGCGTGACGAGTTCCCCGACATCACCATCTCCAAGATCCGGTTCCTGGAGTCGGAGGGTCTCGTCGAGCCGCGGCGGACTCCGGCCGGGTATCGCAAGTTCAGCGCGCACGACGTCGAGCGCCTCGGCCAGGTGCTGCGCATGCAGCGGGACCACTATCTGCCGCTCAAGGTGATCCGCGAGCACCTGGACGCCGTGGAGCGCGGTGAGGCGGTTTCCCTGCCGAGGGTCGGCCGGCAGCGGGACGGGGAGCCGGCCGTACCGGAGCCCGCGGAGGGCCCGACGGTGGCCCGGGTCGGGCGGGACGAGCTGCTGGCCGCGGCCGGGATCGGCGACCAGGAGCTGAAGGAGTGGGAGTCGTACGGACTCCTCGCCCCGCTGGCCGACGGGGCGTACGACGCCGAGGCGGTCACCGTGGCGTCGCTGGTGGTGCAGCTGGGGCGGTTCGGGATCGAGCCGCGGCATCTGCGGGTGATGAAGGCGGCAGCCGACCGGGACGCCGGGCTCGTGGACCAGGTGGTGGCCCCGCTGAAGCGCCACCGCAACCCCCAGACCAGGGCACACGCCGAAGCCCGTACCAAGGAGCTGGCGGGGCTCGCGGTGAAACTGCACGCGGCGCTGGTGCAGACCGCTCTGGGCGTGCGGCTGCCCTGAAACGGGCAGGGGCGAGCGTCCGGAATCGACCACCGGTCCGGACCCGGATCGCCCACCCGACCCCGGCCCGACTACCCAAACGTCCCGGGCACGGCCTAGGGTTGCTGTGTGAACGAGCTCGATGTCGTAGGTGTCCGGGTCGAGATGCCCTCCAACCAGCCGATCGTGCTGCTGCGCGAGGTGGGCGGCGACCGTTACCTTCCCATCTGGATCGGACCGGGGGAGGCGACGGCGATCGCCTTCGCCCAGCAGGGCATGGCTCCCGCACGGCCGCTGACCCACGACCTGTTCAAGGACGTGCTGGAAGCCGTCGGGCAGGAGCTCACGGAAGTGCGCATCACCGACCTGCGGGACAACGTCTTCTACGCCGAGCTGGTCTTCGCGAGCGGGGTCGAGGTCAGCGCCAGGCCGTCCGACGCCATAGCGCTCGCCCTGCGTACCGGTACGCCGATCTACGGCAGCGAGACGCTCCTCGACGAAGCCGGTATCTCCATCCCGGACGAGCAGGAGGACGAGGTGGAGAAGTTCCGCGAGTTCCTCGACCAGATCTCGCCAGAGGACTTCGGAACCAGCAACCAGTGAGGCGTGCGGCCGGGGCGGATCCGGGGCCTCACGGGGCCCCGCCCGGGCACATCCGGCTAGCCTTTCCCGGAACTGGGCACGGGAAACCACTCGTAGGGTGATTATCACTCGGCGTGCCGAGTGTGGCGATCGTTGACGCACCCTTGGTGACTGCCTACCTTCGAGGAGGCAGGTCAAGGACGGAGGTCGGCGTGAGAATCAGCGGCGACGGTACGGTTGGGGGTGGCCCCGGGCACAGCCTCGGGGCAGGCGGTCCGTACCCTCCCCCGGGTTCCCGGCTTCGCGCAGGCGCGGGCCACGCCCGGCACGGTGACGCGGCCGATCCCGGTCCACAGCGACCGGCAGCCTTGCCGACCAGCGGAGGGGCGACGTCCATGGCGTCCGAGCAGATCGGCTATCGCGGGCCGACGGCCTGCGCGGCCGCCGGCATCACCTACCGGCAACTGGACTACTGGGCGCGCACGGGCCTCGTGGAGCCCAGCGTGCGGCCAGCGCACGGCTCCGGGACGCAGCGGCTGTACAGCTTCCGCGACGTGGTCGTGCTGAAGATCGTCAAGCGCTTCCTCGACACCGGGGTGTCGCTCCAGAACATCCGCACCGCCGTCCAGCACCTGCGGGAACGCGGCTTTCGCGACCTGGAGCGGATGACGCTGATGAGCGACGGCGCCACCGTCTACGAGTGCACCTCGCCCGACGAGGTGCACGCCCTGCTCCAGGGGGGCCAGGGCATCTTCGGCATCGCCGTCGGCGTGGTGTGGCGGGACGTGGAGAGCGCGCTGTCCCAGCTGCACGGGGAGCGGATCGACACGGGCGAGACCCTGGTCGGGCACAATCCGGCCGACGAACTGGCCCGGCGGCGCAACAACAGGGCGGTCTGAACAGCGCCGCGCCCCGGGTGTCGTCCCGTGTGCCGGCGCCGTTGTCAGTGGCGTAGGGCAGCATCGGAGATGTGAGAACCGCGCCCACGATCCTGCATCTCGACATGGATGCCTTCTTCGCCTCGGTGGAGCAGGCGTCCAAGCCGAGTCTGCGCGGGAAGGCCGTGGTCGTGGGCGGTCTCGGACCGCGCGGCGTGGTCGCCACCTGCTCGTACGAGGCGCGGGTGTTCGGCGTGCACTCCGCGATGCCGATGGGCCAGGCACGCCGGCTCGCGCCCCACGCCGCCTATCTCGTTCCGCGCTTCGAGCTCTACCGGTCGATCAGCGAGCAGGTCATGCGGCTGCTGCGGGAGCTGTCGCCCCTGGTGGAGCCGCTCAGTCTGGACGAGGCCTTCGTGGACCTGGAGGCCGGCCGGGCAGCCCGGGACGCGGATTCGGCGCGGCTGGCCGGGGGGAAGCTGCGCGCCGACATCCGCACCGTCACGGGCCTCACCGGCTCCGTCGGGCTCGCCGCCTCCAAGATGCTCGCCAAGATCGCCTCGGAGGAGGCCAAGCCCGACGGACTGGTCCTCATCCCACCGGGGACGGAGCGGGCCATGCTGGAGCCGATGACCGTGCGGACGCTGCCCGGCGTGGGACCGGCCACGGGGGACCACCTGCGCCGGGCGGGGATCACCACGGTCGGCGAGATCGCCGAGGCGGGCGAGGACGAGCTGGTGCGGCTGCTGGGCAAGGCGCACGGCCACGCGCTGTACGCCATGGCGCTGGCGCGCGACGAGCGGCCCGTGGTGGCCGAGCGGGAGACCAAGTCCGTGTCGGTCGAGGACACCTACGACGTGGACATCCACGACCGGGTGCGGGTCGGCGTCGAGGTGGGGCGGCTGGCGGACCGCTGCGTGCGGCGGCTGCGGGCCTCAGGTCTGTCCGGGCGGACCATCGTGCTCAAGGTGCGCAGATACGACTTCTCCACGCTGACGCGCTCCGAGACGCTGCGCGGACCCACCGACGACCCCGCGGTGGTGCGGGAGGCCGCCGCCAGACTGCTGGACTCGGTGGACACCACGGGCGGCGTACGGCTGCTCGGGGTGGGCGTCAGCGGGCTCGCCGACTACACGCAGGAGGATCTGTTCGCGCAGGCCGCGGGAGAGGTTTCCGAGGAACCGGCCGAGGAGCCCGAGGCCGGGCCCGTCGAGGAGCACGCTCCTTCGCCCGCCGAGCGCCGGTGGCCCGCCGGGCACGACGTACGGCACGCGGAGCTCGGGCACGGGTGGGTGCAGGGCAGCGGCCTCGGACGGGTCACCGTGCGGTTCGAGACGCCGTACTCCGACGTCGGCCGGGTGCGGACCTTCCCGGTGGACGACCCGGAGCTGGCCCCGGCGGACCCTCTGCCGCTGGTCTCCCCAGCGGTGCGAAGACCCGGTGGAGAACCCGTCGGCCCGCCCGGTGGGGGCGGCTCCGCGGGACGGGTGGCCGGGTAGCGCGGGCGGCGGGTCAGCCGTCGTCGTTGCCCTTGCCGGCCAGCTTGCCGAAGTCGCGGTCGGGAGGCGGGGGAGCCGCCGCCACGTCCAGGCCGTAGTGGTGGTAGAGCTGGAGTTCCTGCTCCGGCGAGAGATGGCGGCCGACGCCGAAGTCGGGCGCCTCCTTGATCAGGGACCGTTCGAAAGGCACGCGCAGGGTGCCCTCGACCAGCTCGCTGGGCTCCAGGGGGACGAAGGCGTCCCTGCTGAAGAGGCCGGTCCGTATCGCCGCCCACTCGGGGACGCCGGTGGCATCGTCGAGGTACACCTCGTCCACGGTGCCGATCCTGGTGCCGTCGCGGTCGAACGCCTTGCGGCCGATCAGGTTCCGCGGATCGATGTCAGTACGCACGGGGCCCTCCACTTGATCGCACCACTGGGCCGCACTGGGTCGCACACCAGCCGCCTAATCATCCGTAAGTACTACAAAAGAGCACATGTGGTCGGTCGGCCACTCGAAGCTCTCACGAGTGCCTCGCTGGTACGCTGGCAAACGGCCGCTGACCCCGCGCGGGAGAGTCCTCCGGACACCACCGGAGGCGCCGAAGGAGCAAATCCTCCCCGGAATCTCTCAGGCTCACGTACCGCACGGACGAGGTCACTCTGGAAAGCAGGGCGGGTGTCGACGGCTTCCGCTCTCACCGACGGTGAAAGCCGGAAGAGCCTCCGGGCTCCTCCGGTGAAGCTCTCAGGTTGAGATGACAGAGGGGGAGGCCGTCCGGGTACCCGCGCCGTGGTGCCCCTCGAAGGTCGTCAGACCAGGAGGCCTCCGCAATGACCGCCCATCGCACTCCGCTCTCCGAACTCGAACAGGCAGCACCGTTCGAGCAGCGCCACATCGGCCCCGACCACGAGGCCCGGGCCAAGATGCTCGCGCAGGTCGGTTACGGTTCGCTCGACGAACTGACGGCCGCCGCGGTGCCGGATGTGATCAAGAACGCCGACCGGCTCGACCTGCCGGGCGCGCGCTCCGAGGCCGAGGTGCTGGCCGAGCTGCGCTCCCTGGCCGACCGCAACCAGGTCCTCGACTCCATGATCGGCCTCGGCTACTACGGCACCTTCACCCCGCCGGTGATCCTGCGCAACGTCATGGAGAACCCGTCCTGGTACACGGCGTACACGCCGTACCAGCCGGAGATCTCGCAGGGGCGGCTCGAGGCCCTGCTGAACTTCCAGACGATGGTCGCCGAGCTGACCGGCCTGCCCACCTCCGGCGCCTCGCTGCTCGACGAGGGCACCGCCGCCGCCGAGGCGATGGCGCTGTCCCGGCGCATGGGCAAGAACAAGAAGGGTCTGTTCCTGGTCGACGCGGACGCGCTGCCGCAGACCGTCGCCGTGATACGGACCCGGGCCGAGCCGACCGGCGTCGAGGTCGTCGTCGCCGACCTGAGCGAGGGCATCCCCGCCGAGGTCGCCGAGCGGGAGATCAACGGCGTCCTGATCCAGTACCCGGGCGCCTCCGGTGCCGTCCGCGACATCAAGCCGGTGATCGACCGGGCGCACGAGCTGGGCGCCCTCGTCACCGTCGCCGCCGACCTGCTCGCCCTCACGCTGCTCACCTCGCCCGGCGAGCTGGGCGCGGACATCGCGGTGGGCACCACCCAGCGCTTCGGCGTGCCGATGGGCTTCGGCGGACCGCACGCCGGCTACATGGCCGTCCACGAGAAGTTCGCCCGCAGTCTGCCCGGCCGCCTGGTCGGCGTCTCCGTGGACGCCGACGGCAACAAGGCCTACCGCCTGGCCCTCCAGACCCGCGAGCAGCACATCCGCCGCGAGAAGGCCACCAGCAACATCTGCACCGCGCAGGTGCTGCTCGCCGTCATGGCCGGCATGTACGCCGTCTACCACGGTCCCGAGGGGCTGCGGGCCATCGCCCGCCGCACCCACCGGTACGCCACGATCACCGCGGCCGGCCTCGCCGCCGGCGGCGTCGAGATCGTCCACGGCTCCTACTTCGACACGGTCACCGCGCGGGTGCCCGGCCGGGCCGGCGCGATCGTGCACGCCGCCCGCGAGAACGGCATCAACGTGCGGCTGGTCGACGCCGACCACGTCTCCTTCGCCTGCGACGAGACCACCACGCGCGCCCAGGTCGGCGGCGTGTGGCACGCCTTCGGCGTGGAGGGCGACGTCGAGTCGCTGGACGCGGAGACCGGGGAGACGCTGTCCGAGGCGCTGCTGCGCACCGACGACTTCCTGACCCACCCCGTCTTCCACCAGCACCGCTCCGAGACCGCGATGCTGCGCTACCTGCGCCGTCTCGCCGACCGGGACTACGCGCTGGACCGCGGCATGATCCCGCTGGGCTCCTGCACCATGAAGCTCAACGCGACCACCGAGATGGAGCCGGTCACCTGGCCCGAGTTCGGCGCCCTGCACCCCTTCGCGCCCGCCGATCAGGCCCAGGGCTACCTGACCCTCATCCGCGAGCTGGAGGAGCGGCTCGCCGAGGTCACCGGGTACGACAAGGTCTCGCTCCAGCCCAACGCCGGGTCCCAGGGCGAGTTCGCGGGCCTGCTCGCGGTACGCGGTTACCACCGGGCCAACGGCGACGAGCAGCGCACCGTCTGCCTCATCCCGTCCTCCGCGCACGGCACCAACGCCGCCAGCGCCGTGATGGCCGGCATGAAGGTCGTCGTCGTCAAGACCGCCGAGGACGGTGAGATCGACGTCGAGGACCTGCGCGCCAAGATCGAGAAGCACCGCGACGAGCTGGCCGTGCTGATGATCACGTACCCCTCCACACACGGCGTGTTCGAGGAGCACGTGGCCGACATCTGCGCCCAGGTGCACGACGCGGGCGGCCAGGTCTACGTGGACGGCGCCAACCTCAACGCCCTGGTCGGCCTCGCCAAGCCCGGCCACTTCGGCGGCGACGTCTCCCACCTGAACCTGCACAAGACCTTCTGCATCCCGCACGGCGGCGGCGGTCCCGGCGTCGGCCCCGTGGGCGTGCGGTCGCACCTCGCGCCGTACCTGCCCAACCACCCGCTTCAGCCCGCGGCCGGTCCGCAGACGGGCGTCGGGCCGATCTCGGCGGCGCCGTGGGGATCGGCGGGCATCCTGCCGATCTCGTGGTCGTACGTCCGGCTGATGGGCGGTGAGGGGCTCAAGCGCGCCACGCAGGTGGCCGTGCTGTCCGCCAACTACATCGCCAAGCGCCTTGAGGCGCACTTCCCGGTGCTCTACAACGGCCCCGGCGGGCTGGTCGCGCACGAGTGCATCATCGACCTGCGCCCGCTGACCAAGGCCACCGGCGTGAGCGTCGACGACGTCGCCAAGCGGCTGATCGACTACGGCTTCCACGCGCCGACGATGTCCTTCCCGGTGGCCGGCACGCTGATGATCGAGCCGACCGAGTCCGAGGACCTGGCCGAGCTGGACCGGTTCTGCGAGGCGATGATCGCCATCCGCGCGGAGATCGAGAAGGTCGGTTCCGGCGCCTGGCCCGCCGAGGACAACCCGCTGCGCGGCGCCCCGCACACCGCGGGCGCGCTCGGCGGTGAGTGGGACCACGCGTACACGCGCGAGGAGGCCGTCTTCCCGGCCGGTGTGTCCGCCGCCGACAAGTACTGGCCGCCGGTGCGCCGCATCGACCAGGCCTACGGCGACCGCAACCTGGTCTGCTCCTGCCCGCCGCTGGACGCGTACGAGGACTGAGTCCCGACGCGGAAGTGGAAGAGGCTCCGTCCGGGCTCGCACGGCCCGGACGGAGCCTCTCGGCATGTCGACGCCCTTGCGGCTCACACCGTGGCGCCGGAGGTGAGGGCGGTGCCGGGAGCCGGGGGAGGCGTGGGTCAGGTTCTGTCGATGTGTACATTCGTCGACTTCACCCGCGCCGTGGCCTCCACGCCGACCTCGAGGCCGAGTTCCTCCACCGCCTCCCTGGTCAGCAGGGAGACGAGCCGGTGCGGGCCGGCCTGGATCTCGACCTGGGCCGCGACGTCGCCGAGTTTGATGGCGGTGACGATCCCCGGGAACGAGTTGCGGACCGAGGTGTACGGGGTCTCCTCGTCGGCGCCGCCGGAGCGGGCGAGCTCGACCGAGAACGCGGCCAGGTCGCGCCCGTCGACGACGCGCCGCCCGCCCTCGTCGCGACGGGTGGCGATCCGGCCCGCGTCGGCCCAGCGGCGCGCGGTGTCCGGGCTGACGCCGAGCAGCCGCGCCGCCCGGCCGATCGTGTAGGACTGCATGCGGTCACGATAGGCCGCGGGACGGGAACGGTGGACGAGGGGTTGGCTGTGGGGTATGACGCGATATAGCGTTAGTGTCCCGCAGTGGTGGGGCGTTCACGGGACGCCCGGGGAGATCGGGGTCGAGCCATGCCGGTGCAGTCTTCACAGGGCGGCGTGACGCCCGCGCTCCGCGCCTCGCACGCGGACCGGGACCGGGCCGTGGACGTACTGAGCGCCGCCGCGGGAGACGGCAGGCTGACCGCCGAGGAGCTGGACGACCGGGTGGGAGCGGCGCTCACCGCCCGCACCCAGGACGAGCTGGCCGCCCTGACCGCCGACCTGCCGCTCGCGGCGGACGGCGCCGCGGCCCCCGCGGCCAAGGACGTCGTCCGTATCGAGCAGCAGGGCACGTCCACCCGGCGGGGCGAGGGCTGGGTGGTGCCGCGGCGGATGGAGATCCGGTCGGCCTGGGGCGAGGTGACGCTGGACCTCGCCCGGGCGGTGATCACGCACGACACCCTCCGCATCGACCTCGACCTGCGGGCCGGGGCGCTGAAGATCCTGACCCGGCCCGGCATCGTGGTGGACACCGACTCCCTCGTGACCAGCTACGGCGAGGTGAAGACCCCGAGGAGCGTCGACATCGGGGTGCCCGTGGTGCTGAGGGTGGAGATCACGGGCGAGGTCAGCTGGGGGCAGGTCGTGGTGCGTGCGCCGCGCCGCGGGCTCGGGCGCAGGGCGTAGGGCCTGGGCGGACGGCTCAACCGGACGGTGTCGTGATGCCCGGCGGGGGTGCCGTGCTGGCACGCAGGATCAGCTCCGTGCCCAGTTCGGCCCGTGGCGGGTCCGGGTCTTCGTCGCGGGTCGGGCGAAGCACCGTGCGCGCGGCCACCCGGCCCATGTCGGCGAGCGGCTGGCGCACGGTCGTCAGGGGCGGCGCCGACCAGCGGACCTCCGGAAGGTCGTCGAAGCCGACGACGCTCATGTCCTGCGGCACCCTCGACCCGCGCCGGCGCAGCGCCTCGATCGCACCCAGCGCCATCTGGTCGCTGGCCGCGAAGACCGCCGTCGGCGGCTCGGGCAGGCCCAGCAGGGCTTCACAGGCCGCGAAGCCGGACTCGTGACGGAAGTCGCCGGGGACGATCAGGGACTCGTCCACGGCGACGCCGGCGCCTTCCAGGGCGGCGCGGTAGCCGTCGCGGCGGGCCCGCGAGCACAGCAGCCGCGGCGGCCCGGCGATCAGGCCGATCCTGCGATGCCCCAGCGCCAGCAGATGCTCGGTGGCCGCCGTGCCGCCCTCCCGGTTGGCCGCGCCGACCGTGGGCACGTCCAGGGCCGGAGAGCCCGCCGGGTCGACGACGACCAGGGGCACGCCGAGGATCCGCAGCTCCTGGTGGAGCACCGGATCCAGGGCCGAGGTGACGAGGACGACGCCGTCCGAGGCCCGGGCCCGCAGATTGCGCATCCACCGAGGTGCGTCGCCCGAGCGGCCGTGGACCGCGGAGACCACGGTGCCGACCCCGGCGGCGTGGGCCACCTCCTCGACCCCGCGGATGATCTCCACGGCCCAGGGGCTGTCGAGGTCGTTGAAGACCAGGTCGAGCAGGGCGGCCCGGCGCCCGGGCGCGGCGGCGCGCTTGCGGTACCCGTGCCGGCGCAGCAGTTCCTCCACCCGCGCCCTGGTCCCGGGCGACACGTCCGACCGGCCGTTCACCACCCGGGAGACGGTCGGCACCGAGACACCCGCGCGGCGGGCGATGTCCGTGATCGTGACCCTGCCCCGGCCGCCGGGAGCCGTCTTCGCCCGGGCCCCGTCCACTGCCACTTCCCCACCTCCGCAGACACCGACCGCACAACTGCCGGGAGTCTTCCGGAAACCGGCCGCCCCAGGGAAGTCGTACCGCTCCCCGAGGCGCCGGGACGGTGGCGTCGCACCGCCCCGCTCCCGGTCAGGCGGCGGTCGTCAGGCCCGCGCCGACGGGACGGTGCGGGGCGATCGCCCGACCGTCCGGCAGCAGCTCACCGGTGTCCTCGAAAAGGACGACACCGTTGCACAGCAGGCTCCACCCCTGCTCCGGGTGGTGCGCCACGAGACGGGCGGACTCCCGGTCGGCGGAGACGGCTGACGGGCACGGCGGCTGGTGCTGGCACATGAGTGGGGTCTCTCGGTCTGTGGTGATGAGTGAGTCGGCTGTCTTGTCCGTACCGCGGCGTGGAACCTCGTTCATGGCCGCCCCCCGTTGTTTGAGTCGGTCCGAACCCAGTGTTGCCCCGCGGGCGTCGATCCGCAGGTATTTCGCAGCACCGCTTCTCACAGGTTGATGACGCGTCACCCGCGCGGACGGTTCAGCTCAACTGCACTGTCATTTCGGGTGGTTCGGCATGGCCGATTGGGGCTAGTCCGCGCGGGTGGGCCAGCGGTACGGACCGGCCCGGCGGGCCGGAGGCGGGCCGCGGGCAGGTCAGGCGGGAGAACCCAGCAGCCGCGTCGGCGTCAACCGGTGCGTGAGGACCGGCAGCAGTTCGGCGACCCGGTGCGGCAGGTGCGCCGCGATCCCGGGCGGCGCCGGTGCCAGCGGCACCAGCAGGTCGGTGGCCGCGGGATGCCCGGCCGCGGCGTCCGCGGCGCAGTCGCCGTGCAGCCACAGCGTGAGCATGTACAGCTGGGGAACCGACAGCAGGCGCGGCTGGTAGGGCTGGGCCATCGAGTCGGCCTGCCGCAGCGCGAGCTCGGTCGAGGCGACGTAGGGGCCCTCGAAGAAGTGCGAGAACGCCCAGCCGTCGGCGGTCAGCATCGTCTCCGCGGCCGCCACCGACAGGTCGCCGCACCGGATGTGGAAGCGCCACCCGGTCAGTCGGGTGGCCGTCACGTCCTGCTCCGTGACCCGGTCGAGGACGTGCACGGGAAGCGGCAGTTCCGGTGTGGCGGGCCCCTGGGCGCGCAGCAGGGCGGGTGTCCGGGCCTCGCGGACCGCGGTGGGCGACGAGAGGGCGGTGAGGACGGAGCGCAGGGCGGGCACGGGGGCCTGGGGAACACACAGGGGCATGATGGGTCGCCTCTCATTCGAAGGCACGGTGGCGCGAGGGCGGAGCGGGGCGGACGACGCTGTCGGCTCACAGGGCTGGGAGAGGCAGGGACCGGGTCCGGGAAGCGAGAAGTGGGAGAGGCCTGCCACGCGTCAGCTCGACGGCAGGATCCTTCGACCGTGGACTCCGGTCCGCTGCCTGTCCGCGGAGTTTATACGACATGTGTTCAGACTGTGTTTCGGCTAGCCGATTCCGGCAACCAGTATAAGGTTGAATTCGGCCGCCGATATGCGGGAATCCTCCGGATTCCGGACCAGGTGTACGGCGATGACCTCGGGGAATGTTCACCGAGCGGTCGGCCAATTGTCGTCGGCGTTTTTCACGAGTTGTCGGCCCGGGAAACCGCTCGACGTGCCATGCCCGGTGAATGTGCCACCGGTCACACCGGCACAGCGTAGCGGCTGCCGGGCCGGTGCGGGGACGTTATCGATCGCTTCGGCTGGGCATCATCCCACCTGACCGGCGGCCGGCCAGTGGCGGCCGGATCTTCCGCACACCGCTCCGAGAAGGGACTCTTCCATGGGGGAGAAGGTCGCGGCAGGTCAGTTCGACCTGTCCGATCGCCAGCGCTACCGCGACAAGCTCCAGCGGTGCCTGACGGGCCTGGAGCGACTTCTGGCGGAGAAGCGGTTCGACCGCCCGAAGAACCTGATGGGGCTGGAGATCGAATTGAATCTCGTCGGTGCCGACGGGATGCCGAAAATGTTGAATGCGCAAGTCCTCGAGCGCATCGCGAGCCGCGACTTCCAGACCGAACTCGCCATGTTCAACCTGGAGGTCAACATAGCTCCGCACCGCCTGGGCGGGCGGGTATTCGACCGGCTCGCCGAGGAGATCCGTACGTCATTGGCATATGCGGACCGCAAGGCGGGAGAGGTCGACGCGGGAATCGCGATGATCGGTATTCTGCCGACGCTGGACCGGGACGATCTGGTCTCGTCCAATCTCTCCGCCGTCGACCGCTACGCCCTGCTCAACGAACAGATCGTGGCCGCCCGTGGGGAGGACTTCACCCTCGACATCGAGGGCGTGGAGCGCCTGACCTGCACCTCGAAGTCCATCGCCCCCGAGGCCGCCTGTACCTCGGTGCAACTGCACCTCCAGGTCACCCCCGACCGCTTCGCCGACGTGTGGAACGCCGCGCAGGCCGTCACCGCCGCGCAGATCGCCCTCGGCGCCAACGCGCCCTTCCTCTTCGGCCGCGAACTGTGGCGGGAGTCGCGGCCCCCGCTGTTCCAGCAGTCCACCGACACCCGCCCGCCCGAACTCCAGGCCCAGGGCGTGCGGCCGCGCACCTGGTTCGGGGAGCGCTGGGTGACCTCGGCGTACGACCTCTTCGAGGAGAACCGGCGCTACTTCCCGGCCCTGCTGCCGATCTGCGACGACGAGGACCCGCTGGACGTCCTCGACGCGGGCGGCGTGCCCTCGCTCTCCGAACTCGTCCTGCACAACGGCACCGTCTACCGTTGGAACCGTCCGGTCTACGACATCGCCGACGGCGTGCCGCACCTGCGGGTGGAGAACCGGGTCCTGCCCGCCGGACCCACCGTCACCGACGTCATCGCCAACGCCGCCTTCTACTACGGGGTCGTGCGCGCGCTCGCCGAGGAGCCCCGGCCGGTGTGGACGCGGCTGCCGTTCGAGGCCGCCGCCGCCAACTTCGAGGCCGCGTGCCGCCACGGCATCGACGCCCGTTTCGAATGGCCCCGGCGCGGCCGCCTCGGCGGCACCACCGAGGTCGACGCCGCCGTCCTCGTACGCGACGAACTGCTGCCGCTCGCCGAGGCCGGGCTCGACGCGTGGGGCGTGGAACCCGCCGACCGGGACCTCTACCTCGGCGTGATCGAGGAGCGGTGCCGGCGCCGGGTCAACGGCGCCTCCTGGCAGGCGGCCACGTTCCACCGGGCGCTGGAGGCGGGCCTGTCCCGGGAGGCCGCGCTGGCCGCCACGACCCGCCGCTACGTCGAGCTGATGCGCGCGGGGGACCCCGTGCACCTGTGGCCGGTGGGCCTGCCGGAGACGGCGCCGCCGGGCTGACCGCCGCCGGGCCCGCCCCCCGCCGAGCCCGCCCCCGCCGCGCACCGCCCCATACTGATCGGGCAAGCTGTGACGTCCCAGCTGGAGGCAGGTGTGCATGGCGGAGGCGGGCCCGGTGGACGATGCGTTCCCTCAGAAGCGACTCGGTGAACAGCCCTTGACCGAGGAGCGGCTCACACGGCGGATCCTGCGGGACGAGACCCTGCTCGTCCTGGCACTCTCGCTCGGTGCGAGCGGCGTGTCCGCCCTCATCAGCTTCATCGGCTCGGTCACCCGGCCCGGCGGGCTCAAGGACCAGGCGGCCACCCTCAACGCCTCCGCGGCGCCCGGCCGTCCCTGGCTGGACCTGGCCTGGCAGCTCTTCGGGATCACCACGGCGCTCGTCCCGGTCGCCCTCGTCGCGCACTTCCTGCTGCGTGAGGGGCGCGGCCTGCGCACCCTCGGCTTCGACCGCACCCGCCCGTGGCCGGACCTGGGGCGCGGGGCCGCCGTGGCCGCCGTCATCGGCAGCACCGGTATCGCGTTCTACCTCGCCGCGCGCGGCCTGGGCTTCAACCTCACCGTGGTGCCCGAGGCGCTGCCCGACGTGTGGTGGAAGTACCCCGTCCTGATCCTGTCGGCGGTGCAGAACTCCGTTCTGGAGGAGGTCATCGTCGTCGGCTACCTGCTGCGCCGGCTCGACCAGCTCGGCTGGGGTGCGGGGGCCTCGCTGGCGGCCAGTTCGGTACTGCGCGGGTCGTACCACCTCTACCAGGGGATCGGCGGGTTCGTCGGGAACATGGTGATGGGCGTCGTGTTCGTCTACCTGTACCGCCGCTGGGGACGCGTGGGCCCGCTGGTGGTGGCGCACTCGCTGCTCGACATCGGGGCCTTCGTCGGCTACGGCCTGCTCGCCGGGAAGGTGGACTGGCTCCCGACGGCATGACCGCCGGAGCCTCGAGCCGCCGCGGGGTCAGGCCAGCAGCTCGCCGTCGATCACCGTCACCGCCTGCCCGCTCAGCAGCGTGCGCCCGCCCCGCACTTCCGTGCGCACCCGGCCGGAGCGGGACGACGCCTGGAGCCCGGTGAGGTCCGGGCGGCCGAGACGCTCGGACCAGAAGGGCGCGAGGGCCGTGTGGGCGCTGCCGGTGACCGGGTCCTCGTCGATGCCGACGTTGGGGAAGAAACAGCGGGAGACGTAGTCGTAGCCACGGGCGGGGTCCTTCGCGCGGGCGGTGGCGATGACACCGCGCTCGGAGTGTGCGGCCAGTGCCGGCAGGTCCGGCGCCAGGCCGCGGACCGTCTCTTCGTCGGCGACCTCGACCAGCAGGTCGCCGATGTCCGGCCCGGTGTCCAGGACGGTGAGCGGCTCGGTGCCCAGTGCCTCGCCGACGCCCGCCGGCACCTCGACCGGAGTGAGCGGCGCCGTGGGGAAGTCCAGGGTGGTCGAGCCGTCCTCGCCGGGTGCCGCGATCAGGACCCCGCTGCGGGTGGCGAACCGCACCGGCCCCTCGTGGGCGCCGGTGGTGTGCAGGACGTGGGCCGTGGCTAGCGTTGCGTGGCCGCACATCGCCACCTCGGTGGCCGGTGTGAACCAGCGCAGCGCCCAGTCGGCCTCGCCGCCCGCGGGCAGCGGGTGGGCGAAGGCCGTCTCGGAGTGGTTGACCTCCAGGGCGATCCGCTGGAGCCGGTCGTCGCCGGGGAAGGCGTCGAGGAGCACGACCCCGGCGGGATTGCCGGCGAAGGGCCGGTCGGTGAAGGCGTCGACGATTCGGATGCGCATGCCCCGACGCTAGACGCCGTCCGGAGCCGCGGACCAAGGCCAATCGCGCGGTGGCGGCCCGTTTTCCGCGGCCCCGGCCCGCACGCGTACACGGTCAGGGTGCCCCGGTCGGCGGCATGTGCCCGGTCAGCGCCGGATCAGGCCGAGGGATGTCGCGGTGGCGACGGCGGCGGTGCGCGAGTCGACGTCGAGCTTGGCGTAGATGCGGGCCAGGTGGGACTTGACCGTGCCCTCGGTGAGGTGGAGCCGGTGCCCGATGGCCTGGTTGGACAGCCCGCCGGCGACCAGGGCGAGGACCTCGGTCTCCCGCCGGGTCAGGGTGGTGCCGGGGGTGCGCAGCCGGTTCATGAGCCGGTCGGCGACGGCGGGCGCGAGGGCGGTGCGGCCGGCGGCGGCGGTGCGCACGGCGTCGGCCAGATCCTCGGGCGGCGCGTCCTTGAGGAGGTAGCCGGTGGCGCCGGCCTCGATGGCGGGCAGGGTGTCGGCGTCGGAGTCGTACGTCGTCACGATGAGCACGCGCGGGGCCCCGGGGCGGGCGGCGATGGCGGCGGTGGCCTCGGCGCCGTTCATGCCCTTGCCGAATTGCAGGTCCATCAGCACGACGTCGATGTCGCCGTGCGCGGCGCGTGCGACGGCCTCCTCCGCGGTGGCGGCCTCGGCCACCACCTCGAGGCCGGGCTCGGTCTCCAGTACGGCGCGCAGACCGGCCCGCACCACGGGGTGGTCGTCGGCGAGGAGCAGGCGGACGGGGGTCTCGGTCACGGGCGGGCCTCGGGTTCGGTGGGCGGGGTGAACGGCAGCCGGGCGGTCAGGGCGGTGCCGTGGCCGGGTGCGGACTCGATGGTCAGGGTGCCGCCGAGGGCGTCCAGGCGGGCCCGCATGGCGGCCAGGCCGAAGCCGCCCGCCTCGGGGTCGGCCGGGGGCAGTCGGTCCGGGTCGAAGCCGGTACCGTCGTCGACGACGTCCAGGGCGATGTGGTCGCCGAGGTGGCTGAGGGTGACCTCGGCCGTGGTGGCGTCGGCGTGGCGGACCGTGTTGGCGAGGGCCGACTGGGCGATGCGCAGCAGGGCGACCTCGTGGGCGGTCGGCAGCGGGACCGGGACGCCGGTGAGGTGGAAACGGGCGGTGACCCGGTGCCGGGCGGACGTCGTGGCGCACAGGCGTTCCAGGGCGCCGGCCAGCGTGGTGCCGTCCAGGGCGGGCGGGGTCAGGGCGGCGACGAAGCGGCGGGCCTCGGCGAGGTTGTCCACGGCGGCCTGCCGGGCCGCCACGACGTGGCCGGTGGCGGCGTCGGGCCGCTCGGGCAGGGCGCGCTCGGCGGCGCGCAGCAGCAGTTGGATGCTGGACAGGCCCTGGGCAAGGGTGTCGTGGATCTCGCGGGCCAGCCGCTCGCGCTCGGCGAGCACGCCGGCGGTGTGCTGGGCGCGGGCGAGGTCGGCGCGGGTGGCGGTCAGTTCCTCGATCAGCCGCCTGCGCCGCTCGCTCTCGCGGTACAGGGCCTGGTAGCCCCACACCACGGCGACGGCGACGGCGGCGCCGAGCGCGGGACCGATCACCATGGCCGGGCCGAAGGAGCCGGTGTGGGCGGCGTACCCGGCGACGGCCGCGACGGCGGTGGCGGTCACGGCGGCCAGGCCCGCGCGGCGCGACAGCAGGTGGAGCTGGAGGAAGTACAGCGGGAAGGCCACCCACACGGCCTCGGGGGAGAGCGCCAGCAGCACCAGCCACACGGCTCCCACGGCGGCCAGCCACGCGGCCGCGACCCGCCGGACGAGCCGGACCCGGGGCAGCACCGGCCCGGCGGCGTACACCAGGCCGCACACCACCGCGACGGCGACGATCGGCCCGGCGTGGGACCGGCCGTCCGTCACGGCGCGGGCGGCGACCAGGACGAGCAGGCCGACGACCAGCAGGTGCAGGCACCAGGCCAGGGCCCGGGTGGTCGGGGTCAGGGTGGGAGCGGAAGCGTTCACAGTGTGTCCAGGCTACGAAAGGCGGGCCCCGGGGGCCTCCGTCGAAAGTTACAAACCGGGTGCCGCCTTCCGGCCCGCGAAGTGCCGTCCTGCGCCGGACGCGCGCGGGGGGAGCCGGCGGCGACGGTGGGGTCGTACCGATTGCCCCCGCCGGAAAGGACAGGCAGAGACCGTGTTCGTCGCCTGGAGAGACCTCAAGTTCGCCAAGGGGCGCTTCGCCCTGATGGGGACCGTCATCGTGCTGATCACCCTTCTGGTGGGACTGCTGTCCGGACTGACGGCGGGCCTGGGGCAGCAGAACATCTCCGCCGTCACCGGTCTGCCCGCCGACCGGATCGCCTTCCAGGCGCCCGGCGGCGGACAGGATCCGTCGTACTCCAACTCCACCGTCACCGAGCGGCAGTGGCAGCGGTGGGCACAGGCGCCCGGGGTCACCGGCGCCGAACCGCTGGGGATCACCACCACCAAGGCCACCGCCGGGGACCGGAGCACCGGGGTCTCCGCCTTCGGCGTCCGGCCGGGCTCCCGCCTCGCCCCGGACAGCGACAGGATCGACGGCAGGTCGGCGGTGCTGTCCACCACGGCCGCCGACGACCTCGGCCTCAAGGCGGGTGACAGCTTCACGGTGGCCGGTCAGCAGCTGACCGTGGCCGCCGTCGAGGGCGACGCCTCGTTCAGCCACACCCCGGTCGTGTGGACCAGCCTCGACGTCTGGCAGAAGACCGCGCCGCCCACCGCCGGGGGCGACGGCAAGACCGCGACCGTGATCGCTTTGAACACCACCTCCGCCGCCGACGTGGCGGCCACCGACCGGGCCGCGGGGACCGAGACGCTCTCCAAGGACGACTCGCTGTCGGCCATCGGCTCCTACACCTCCGAGAACGGCTCCCTGCAACTGATGCGCGGATTCCTGTTCGCCATCTCCGCCCTCGTCATCGGCGCCTTCTTCACCGTGTGGACGATCCAGCGCAGCGGTGACGTCGCCGTCCTCAAGGCGCTCGGCGCCTCCACCGCGAACCTGCTCAAGGACGCGCTCGGCCAGGCCGTCGTCCTGCTGGCCGGCGGCACCCTGATCGGCACCGGAATCGCCGCCGCCCTGGGAGCGCTCGTCGCCGGCTCCGCCGTGCCGTTCCTCCTCACTCCCGCGACCGTCCTCCTCCCGGCCGCCGTGACGATCGTCCTCGGCGCCCTCGGAGCCGCCCTGTCCATCCGCCGGATCACCTCCGTCGACCCGCTGACCGCCCTGGGGAGCGCCCGATGAGCCTGAACCTGACCGACGTCACCCTCACCTACGCCGACGGAGAGGACCGCCTGACCGCGCTCGACCGGGTCGGTCTGGACGTCCCCCGGGGCTGCCTGACCGCCGTGGTCGGCCCCTCCGGATCCGGCAAGTCCAGCCTGCTGGCCGTCGCCGCCACCCTCATCACCCCCGACGCCGGGACCGTCACCGTCGACGGCATCCCCACCACCGGCCTCAGCCGCGGGGAGCTGACCGCTCTGCGCCGCGACAGGATCGGCATCGTCTTCCAGCAGCCCAACCTGCTGCCCTCCCTCACCGCCGCCGAACAGTTGCAGGTCATGGCGCAGATCGACGGCCGCAAGCCCCGTACCGCCCGGGGCCGGGCGATGGAGCTCCTCGACGCGGTCGGGCTGGCCGGGCAGGCGGGCCGACGCCCCCACCAGCTCTCCGGCGGCCAGCGCCAGCGCGTCGCCCTCGCCCGCGCCCTGATGAACGAGCCCACCGTCCTCCTCGTCGACGAACCCACCAGCGCCCTCGACCACGAACGCGGCGCCGCCGTCATCGACCTGATCACCCGCCTCACCCACCAGCAGGCGAGCGCCACCGTTCTGGTCACCCACGACCGCACGCACCTCACGGCGGTCGACCGGGTCGCCGAGGTGCACGACGGCCGCCTGCGCCTGACGGGCCGGTCGGGTCTGTCGGCGTCCGCCTCCTGACGCGGCAGTCGGCAGAGGCTTGCCGCGCGATACTTTCCGATATATCGTTGAGGCATCGCGACTGATCAACGACTGAATGGAGTGATGGCGATGCGCGACCACGGATACGAGCGCGGACACGGTGGACACGGTCACGGCGAGGGCGGCCCCTTCGGGCCCTTCGGCCGAGGGGGCTTCGAGGCCCGGCGTGCCGCCTTCGGCCCCTTCGGACCGGGTGGCCCCGGCGGCCCCGCCGGTCCCTTCGGGCCGGGCTTCGGTCACGGCGGCCCCTGGGGCGGCCGGGGGCGGGGCGGGCCCAGGGGAAGGGCGCGGCGGGGCGACGTACGGGCGTCGATCCTCGCCCTCCTGAAGGACCGGCCGATGCACGGCTACGAGATGATCCAGGAGATCGCCGAGCGCAGCGGCGGGGCGTGGAAGCCCAGCCCCGGTTCGGTGTACCCCACCCTCCAGCTGCTGGAGGACGAGGGGCTGATCGCCAGCGAGAGCGAGGGCGGCAAGAAGCTCTTCGCGCTCACCGAGGCGGGGCGCACGGCGGCCGAGGAAGGCCCGGAGGCGCCCTGGGAGGAGGCCTCGCGGGGCGTCGACTGGGAGGCTCTCAACGACGTCCGGCAGGCCGGGTTCGGCCTGATGGAGGCCTTCGGCCAGGTCTGGAAGACCGGCAGCAAGGAACAGCGGGAGAAGGCACTCGCCGTCATCGGTGAGGCCCGCAAGAAGCTGTACCTGATCCTCGCCGACGAGGACTGACGCCGGACCGGACGAAGGGGCCCTGCGGATTCTGTCCGCGGGGCCCCCTCGTGTGCGCGGTGCATGTCCGGGAGGCGTTCGAGGTGGACCGGCCACGGGGCCGTTCAGTCCACCCGCCGTATCACCGCCGCGTCGAAGAGGTCCCACGCGCGCGGGAAGGCGCTCTCGTCGTGGCAGTGCCACGCCTCCCAGAACAGGTCGGCGAGCAGCGCCTCCGCCGGGGCGTCCACCCGGTACACGTACTGCCTGCCGTCGACGGCGGGCAGCGACACCAGCCAGCACCTGCTCCTCATGCCCCTGTCCGACCCGCGAGGGCGGGTTTCGGTTGCCCCCGGGGGCGCATGGCAAGGCGGCGCGCGCCCAGGGGGCCGAAACGGCCTGATCTCATCCGCAAGGAGGAGATTCCGTCCGGGCGGGTCCACTCTGTGTGGGACGGCGAAATGCTTCCCGCCGGGGATGACCGGGCCCTGAGGGACTGGTGAGCTGGGATACGTGCAACCCCGTATCCCCCGGCAGTCGGCCGGCGAGCAAGGCGGCCGGTGGCCGGACGGCACCGACCTCGAGGACCGGTTCAGCGCGGAACTGGCCTCGGCGGTCTCCGGCGCGCGCCGCCGGGCGGTGCGGGACGGGGACCGGCAGATCGACACGGCCCATCTGCTGCACTCGCTGCTGGAGAGCGACGCCGAGGCCCGCGCGCTCCTGGGGGACGGGCCCAGGATCGCCCGCGTCCTCGGCTACCTCGTGCAGCGCAGCATCGGCTACGGGCTGCGCTGGCAGGGTGCCGTCGAGGACTCCGGCGCCGTACCCGTCGTGTCCGGCGCCGACGGGTTCTCCGCGCCGGCCGCGGCCGCCATGGAGGACGCCGACGTACGTGCGGCCCGGCGCGGGGCGGCCCGCACCGGAGGTGCGGACCTGCTCGCCGCCCTGGTCGCGGACCCGCGTACGCGCGCCGCCGAGGTACTGGCCCGCGCCGCCGTCGAGCCGCACGCCGTGCTCGCCCGGGTGGAGAACCACTTCGAGCCGACCCCTTGAGTCCGTCCCGTCCCCGCCCACCGAGGAGCGCCGCTCCGAGATCCAGTCGGTGAGACAGGTGTCATCGGGGGTGACGGTCATGTCGACCCCTGTCATCATGTGCCGGTGCATACGTCTGACAGCGCCCGCGGCAACCGCGGCAACGGCCCCGGGCTCGGCCTGGCACTCGTCTCCGCGGTCGCCTTCGGCGGTTCCGGAGTCGCCGCCAAACCGCTGATCGAGGCCGGACTCGACCCCCTCCACGTGGTCTGGCTGCGCGTGGCCGGCGCGGCCCTGGTGATGCTGCCGCTCGCCGTGCGCCACCGGGCCCTGCCGCGCCGCCGCCCCGCCCTGGTCGCCGGGTACGGCCTGCTCGCCGTGGCCGGTGTGCAGGCCTGCTACTTCGCCGCCATCTCCCGCATCCCCGTGGGTGTCGCACTGCTCGTCGAGTACCTGGCACCCGCCCTGGTCCTCGGCTGGGTGCGGTTCGTGCAGCGGCGGCCGGTCACGCGGGCCGCCGCGCTCGGCGTCGTCCTGGCGGTCGGCGGGCTCGCCTGCGTCGTCGAGGTCTGGTCGGGGCTGGGCTTCGACGCCCTCGGACTGCTGCTCGCCCTCGGCGCGGCCTGCTGCCAGGTCGGCTACTTCGTCCTGTCCGACCAGGGCAGTGACGCCGGCGAGGAGGCGCCCGACCCGCTCGGCGTCATCGCCTACGGCCTGCTCGTCGGGGCCGCGGTGCTCACCGTCGTCGCCCGGCCCTGGTCGATGGACTGGTCCGTCCTGACCGGCACCGCAGCCATGGACGGCACGTCCGTCGCCGCCGTCCTGCTGCTGGCCTGGATCGTGCTCGTCGCCACGGTGCTCGCCTACGTCACCGGCATCGTCGCCGTGCGCCGCCTGTCGCCGCAGGTCGCCGGAGTCGTGGCCTGCCTCGAAGCGGTCATCGCGACCGTCCTGGCCTGGGTGCTGCTCGGCGAGCACCTCTCCGCCCCGCAGATCGTCGGCGGCGCCGTGGTGCTGGCCGGCGCCCTCATCGCCCAGTCCTCGACCCCCGCGAAGGGCTCGGCGGGCCCGGTGGCCGGTGGGGGACCCGAAAGGGAGTTGTCGAGCCGAGGGACGGCGACCTAGGGTGCGGACCATGCATTCCGACGCACTCGTCCTCCCGCCTCCGGCCGCCTGAGGCGGGCCCCTGTGACGAGCCCGGCGCGTGGTCGCCGGGCCGGACGGTGCTGCCCGCGGACGAGAGTCCCCGCGCCCCGGTCGATCGTTCCGGGACGCCTCGAACTTCCGCGCCCCGTGCGCGTCTGCGGAGAGAACTCGTGTCGAATGCCGTCTCCGGCCTGCCCGTCGGGCGTGGCCTCCTCTATCTGATCGTCGCCGGTGTCGCCTGGGGCACCGCCGGTGCCGCCGCCTCACTGGTCTACCGCGCCAGCGACATGGGTCCCGTCGCCCTGTCGTTCTGGCGCTGCGCGGTGGGACTCGTCCTGCTGCTCGCCGCCCGCCCGCTGCGCCCGCGGGTGCGCCCGGCCGTCCGTGAACCGTTCGGGCGGAAGGCGCTGCGGGCGGGCGTCACCGGGCTCGGGCTCGCGGTGTTCCAGACCGCCTACTTCGCCGCCGTACAGTCCACCGGGCTCGCCGTCGCCACGGTCGTCACCCTCGGCGCCGGGCCCGTACTGATCGCCCTCGGCGCGCGCCTCGCCCTCGGCGAACACCTGGGGGCCGGCGGCGCCGCGGCCGTCGTCGGCGCGCTCGCCGGACTCGCGGTGCTGGTCCTCGGCGGCGGGAGTACGACCGTCCGGCTGCCGGGCGTGCTCCTCGCGCTGCTGTCCGCCGCCGGGTACTCGGTGATGACGCTGCTCACCCGCTGGTGGGGGAGGGAGGGCGGGGCGGACGCCGGCAGCACCTCCGTCGGTGCGTTCGCCGTCACGAGTCTGTGCCTGCTGCCGCTCGCCCTGGCCGAGGGCCTGGTGCCGCACACCGCCGAACCGGTCCGGCTCCTGTGGCTGCTGGCGTACGTCGCGGCCGTCCCGACCGCCCTCGCCTACGGGCTCTACTTCGCCGGTGCGGCCGTCGTCCGGTCCGCGACCGTCTCCGTGATCATGCTCCTCGAGCCGGTCAGCGCGGCGGCGCTCGCCGTCCTGCTGCTCGGCGAGCACCTGACGGCGGCGACCCTGGCCGGCACGCTGCTGATGCTCGGCTCGGTCGCGGGACTCGCGGTGGCGGAGACCCGGGCGGCGCGGCAGGTGAGGGAGGCCGGGACGCGACCGACGCCGGCCTGAGGCCGAGGGGCCGGCGGGGCCCCGGCGCCGTCCGCCCGGGCCGGTGTCACCCGGCCGACAGGTAGTCGGGCAGTGCGGTGGCGGGGTCCAGGCCCGGGTCGGCCACCGGAGCCCCGTACCCCTTGCGCAACGGGACGAGACCGGCCCAGTGCGGGAGGGCCAGGTCCTCCGGTTCGTCGTTCACCCCGCCGGTGCGGAGCTTGGCGGAGACCTCGTCCAGGTCGAGGCGGATCACGGCGGTGGCGGCCAGCTCCTTCTTGTTCGCCGGCCGGGAGTCGCGGGAACGGCCCGGGACGACGTGGTCGACCAGGGCGTCCAGGGCCGTGCGCCGCTCCTCGGGGTCCGTCACCTCGTGGGCGGTGCCGTGCACCACCACCGACCGGTAGTTGATCGAGTGGTGGAAGGCGGAGCGGGCCAGCACCAGCGCGTCGACGTGGGTCACCGTCAGGCACACCGGCAGCCCCGGGTCGGCCGCGCCGGTCATCCGCAACGGGCGCGAGCCCGTCGAGCCGTGCACGTAGAGGCGCTCGCCCACCCGGCCGTACAGGGTCGGCAGGACCACCGGGGCGCCGTCGCGGACGAAGCCGAGGTGGCACACGTAGCCCTCGTCGAGTATCGAGTGCACCAGCTCCTTGTCGTACGCGGCCCGGTCGGGGGAGCGGGTGGGGACGGTGCGGTCGGTGGGCGGGTAGGTGTCGGCCGGCTGCGACGGCGTCCCCGTGGTCCCCTGCATGGCGTTCTCCATTGCACTAGTGCATAATCTTCTTTGTGCTAGGAGACTATCCGATCACCGGGCGGGGCGCTGCGGAGATTTCCGCGAGCGTCGAGCGCGCGGTGGGCTCGGGAGAACTGGAACCGGGCGAACCCCTGCCGCCGATGCGGGAGTTGGCGCAGCGTCTCGGGGTGAACCCGAACACCGTCGCCGCCGCCTACCGCACCCTGCGCGAGCGCGGGGTCATCGAGACCGCCGGGCGGCGGGGCAGCCGGGTGCGCGCGAAGCCGGCCACCACCGGACGCGAGTTCATCCGCGTCGAGGTGCCCGAGGGGGTGCGCGACGTGTCCGACGGCAACCCGGACCCGGCCCTGCTGCCCGCCCTCGGCCCGGCGTTCGCCGCGGCGGCGGAGCAGGGCGACCGCGAACCGGTGCTGTACGGGCACGAGCCCGTGGACCCGGAGCTGGCCCGCGTCGCCCGCGCCGAACTGGACGCCGACGGAGTGCCGGACGGGCCCTTGGCGGTGACGTCCGGCTCGCTCGACGCGATGGAGCGGGTCCTCGCGGCCCACCTCAAGCCCGGGGACGCCGTCGCCGTCGAGGACCCCGGCTGGGGCAGCCTCCTCGACCTGGTGCCCGCGCTCGGCCTGCGCACGGTCGCCGTCCGGGTCGACGACCAGGGGCCGCTGCCCGAGGACGTGCGCCGGGTGCTCGCGGCCGGCGCCCGCGCCCTGGTGGTCACGGGCCGCGCGCAGAACCCGACCGGCGCGGCGGTGAGCGCGGCACGCGCGCGTGCGCTGCGGCCGGTGCTGCGCGAGCACCCCGGGGCGCTGCTCATCGAGGACGACCACGGCCACGGCATCGTCGACCTCCCGCCGCACCCCCTCGCCGGTACGACCCGTCACTGGGCCTTCGTCCGCTCCGCCGCCAAGGCCTGCGGCCCCGACCTCCGGCTCGCCGTGCTCGTCGGCGACCCCGTCACGCTCGACCGGGTGCGGGGACGGCAGCGGCTCGGCCCCGGCTGGGTCAGCCGCGTCACCCAGCGGGCCGTGGCCCGGCTGTGGGCGGACGGCGCGGTGGACGCCCGCGCGGTGGCCGGGGTGTACGGGCGGCGCCGGGACGCGCTCCTCGGCGCCCTGGCGGAACACGGGGTCGCCGGGTACGGGCGCACCGGAATGAACGTGTGGATTCCGGTGCCGGACGAGACCGGCGCCGTGGCCCGGCTCCTGCACGGCGGCTGGGCCGTGGCCCCCGGCGCCCGCTTCCGCCTGAGCACCCCGCCCGGCATCAGGATCACCGTCTCGACGCTGGGGGAGGCCGACTTCGGGCCGCTGGCGGCGGCGGTCGCGGCGGCGGCGGGGCCCGGGGCGGGACCGCCGCGGAGCTACGTCTGAGCGGCCCCGCCCCTCAGACCCGCGATGCCCGGCGTACCGGCGACGGCGCCTGCGGCGCGGGCGCGGCCCCGCCCCGGCGGGTCCCGGACCGGGACTGGGTCAGCGCCGCACCGGCGAGGACGATCACCGCGCCGACGGGGGTCGACCAGGACAGCGACTCGCCGAGGAGCGCGACGCCCGCGGCCGTGGCGATGACCGGGGTGAAGTAGGTGACCATCTGGGCCGTCGTCGGGCCGACCTCGGCGACCAGGTCGTACTGGATCAGGAAGGCGAGCCCCGTGCCGAGGACGCCGAGGGCCGCGACCGCCAGCAGGGGGAGCACCGGGAAGGAGGCCGGCACCGAGGTGAACAACGGTGTCACGACCGCCAGTTGCAGGGTGGCCAGGCCCAGCTGGGTGCCGGTCAGCGAGAGGTGGGAGTGGCTGGAGCCGGCCAGGGTGCGCCGCACGTAGATCCAGCCGACCGGATAGCTCAGCGAGGCCAGCAGCGCCAGCGCCGTGCCCGTGACGTCGAGGCCGTGGAAGCCCTGCCAGACGCCCAGCACCGTCAGGACGCCGAGGAAGCCGACGCCGAGGCCGGCCACCCGGCGCCGCGTCGGCCGGTCCTCGGACAGGGCGACCAGCGACAGGGCCATGCCCCACAGCGGCGAGGTCGCGTTGCAGATCCCCGCGAGCGACGACGGGATCGTCAGCTCGGAGAAGGCGAACAGGGAGAACGGCAGCGCGTTGAGGAGGAACCCGGCGACCGTCAGGTGCACCCACGTCCACGCCCCGCGCGGGAGCCGCTCCCGCTTGACCGCCATCGCCGCCGCGACCACCGCCGCACCGAACGCCAGCCGCCCGAGCGTCACCTGGAACGGCGCGAAGCTCTCGGTGCCCACCTTCATGAAGAGGAAGCTGAACCCCCACACGAGGGAGAGGGCCCCGAAACGCAGCCGCCAGTCGAGGACGCGGCGGGGCTCGGCGGGGACGGGGATCGGGGTGGGGGCGGGGGCGGAGGAGGCCGGGACGCTGCTCATGCCCGCAACGATGCGGCAGCCGTCCTCGTAGCACAATCGAGATTTCACACGGAGTATCTCGTAGTATCGCTTACATGTTGAACCTGGAGCGCCTGCGGACCCTGGACGCCCTCGCCCGGCACGGCTCGGTCAGCGGCGCCGCCGCCGGCCTGCACATCACCACCTCGGCCGTCTCCCAGCAGATGGCCAAGCTCGAGCGGGAGGCCGGTCAGCGGCTCCTCGCCAAGAACGGGCGCGGCGTCCGCCTCACGGACGCCGGCCGGCTGCTCGCCGAGCACGCGGCCCGCATCCTCTCCCAGGTCGAGCTGGCCCAGGCCGACCTGGAGGCGCAGCGCGGACAGGTGGCGGGCGAGCTGAGACTGTCGGCGTTCCCCACGGCCGCCCGCGGACTCTTCCCCGCCGCGCTGGCCACCCTGCGGGCCGGGCACCCCGCGCTGCGCATCCGCTCCTCCGAGCTGGAGCCGGAGCGCGGCATCAGCGGCGTGGTGCGCGGCGACCTGGACCTGGCCGTCGTGCTGGACTGGTACAACAAGCCGATCCCGCTGCCCGACGGCCTGGTCAAGGCACCGCTCCTCGACGACCCCGCCGACGTCGCCCTGCCGGTCGGCCACCGGCTCGCCGCCCGGGACGAGGTGGACCTCGCCGAGTTCGCCGAGGACGAGTGGATCACCTGGGGCGAGGGCGAGTTCTGCCACGAGTGGCTGATGTTCACGCTGCGGTCGAAGGGCATCGAGCCGATCGTCGGCCACCGCGCCGCCGAGACCCACACCCAGCTCGGGCTGGTCGCCGCGGGGCTCGGCGTGTGCATCGCGCCGCTGCTCGGACGCCACCCCATGCCCGCCGACGTCGTCACGGTGCCGCTGAGGCAGCGGGTGCGCCGGCACGTGTACGTCGTCTGGCGGGCCGACGCCGACCGCCGCCCGTCCATCCGGGCGGCGGTGGACGCACTGCGGGCGACGGCGAAGGAGGTGGGCCAGGCGGGGTGAGAAGCGCCCGGCGCGTCCGGCGACCCCCGTACGGCGCGTCCCACGCCCCGCTCGCGGCGACCCGCGCACGGTGCCTCGCACGCCCCGCTCGCGGCGACCCGCGCACGGTGCCTCGCACGCCCCGCTCGCGGCGACCCGCGCACGGTGCGTCCCACGCCCCGCTCCCTCCGCGCCGGCGGCCCCGCCCCCGGCGCGCGCCCGCCTAGGCGGACGCCAGCTTGCGGAAGTCCCAGGAGACGACCTTCTCCGGCGTCAGCCGCAGCCAGGCGTGCCGGCCGTCGTGCGGCATCTCCTGCAAGCCGAAGTTCTTACGGGCGAACAGCGTCTCCGGGACGTCGAGTTCGGCGCACAGCTCGCCGGTGCGCGGCGCCTCGCCCACGAACTCCACGCGGCCGGACAGCTCCGCGCCCCGCAACTCGTCGTACTCCTCGCCGGTGTCGACGACGATCGCCACCCGCGGATCGCGCCGCAGATCCGTCCAGCGCCGGCTGCGCACGACGGAGTACAGCCACATCGACGAGCCGTCCCACACGAACCACAGCGTGCTCACGTGCGGGGCCCCGTCGGCCGAGACGGTGGCGACCCGGCAGGTGCGCTGGGCGGTGAGGAACGCCTCCAGTTCGCCGGGGGTCATCATGATCCGGCGCCCCCGGCGCTGCGTCACGGTCATCCGGCCAGCCGGATCGAGTCCCCGCTGACCGTGATCTGCACGGCGGGCAGCGGTTTGGGCGCGGGACCGCCCTGCACACTGCCGTCGGTGATCGAGAAGTTGCTGTTGTGGCACGGGCAGTTGATGACCCCGTCGGCCACGCTCTTCACGGCGCAGCCCTGGTGGGTGCAGGTGGCGGAGAACGCCTTGAACTCACCGGCCGCGGGCTGGGTGACCACCACCTTCTGGTCGGGGAAGACCTTTCCGCCGCCCTCGGGGATGTCGGCGGTCGCCGCGAGCGCCGGCCCCGCCCCGGCGTTCTCGCCGCCGCCCGAACCGCTGCTGCCCGCCTCCTGGGAGGCGGCGTCCGAGGGGGCGGTGCCGGTGTCGGCCGAAGCGTCGTCGTCCGAGCCTGAGCAGGCGGCCAGCACGGCGGTGAGCCCTGCCGCTCCGGCCGCCGCCACGACGGTACGACGGGCCGGTCCCGCTGCGGGATGAAACGATGCGCTGGTCATGCTGGGGTTCCCTTCCGGGGAGGACGCGTGATGATCTGCCGAGAGGTACGGTCCCGTGGCACGTGCTGTTCAGACCGTGCCGAGATGCTGTCGGGCCGGCGGTCGGGCGGGCGTAAAACACGGCTGTCGATTCGCTGTCGGCCGCGCACCGGCCAGGTACGGCGTCCCCGCGTCACGCCGGTAACCTGGGGCGATGCTGAAGGAAGTCATCGCGACCCGCTACATCACGCCGTTGCGTGAGGGCGGCTCGCTGCCGGGCCTCGTCGAGGGGGACGACCTCGGCACGTACGTCCTGAAGTTCACCGGCGCGGGACAGGGCCGCAAGACGCTCGTCGCCGAGGTGGTCTGCGGCGAACTCGCCCGCCGGCTGGGCTTCCGGGTGCCGCGGCTGGTGACCGTCGACCTCGATCCGGTGCTCGGGCTCGGCGAGCCCGACCAGCAGGTGCAGGAACTGCTCAAGTCCAGTGGCGGCACCAACCTCGGCATGGGCTTCCTGTCCGGCGCGCTCGGATTCGACCCGCTCGCCTTCGAGGTGAGCGCCGAGGAGGCCGGACGGATCGTCTGGTTCGACGCGCTGGTCAACAACGTCGACCGCTCCTGGCGCAACCCCAACCTGCTGCGCCTGCGCGGCGAGACATGGCTCATCGACCACGGCGCCACCATGATCTGGCACCACAACTGGCCCGGCGCCGAGGCCTCCGCCGCCCGTCCCTACGACGCCGCCGACCACGCCCTCGCGCGCTTCACGCCGGACGTCCGCTCGGCCGCCGCCGCGCTCGCGCCGCTGGTCACCGAGGAACTCCTCGCCGAGGTCACCGCCGAGATCCCGGACGTCTGGCTGCGCGACGAACCCGGCTTCGCCACCCCCGACGACCTGCGCAGGGCCTACGCCGCGCCGCTGCTCGCCCGGGCCGCCACGATCCACGAACGCGTCAAGTGAACCAAGGGGGAGCGGTGAGCGACCGCCACGTCTACGAGTACGCGCTGCTGCGCGTGGTGCCGCGGATCGAGCGCGGGGAGTGCGTCAACGCCGGCGTCCTCGTCTACTGCCGGGCCAGGTCCTACGTCGGTGCCCGCACCCACCTCGACGAGGGCCGGCTGCTCGCCCTGGACCCGCGGGTGGACCTGCCCGGGGTGCGGGCGGCGCTGCGTGCCGTCGAGGGCGTGTGCGCCGGAGGGGACGCGGCGGGCCAGGCGGCCGGGGACGACCCCGGCCGCCGGTTCCGCTGGCTGATCGCCCCCCGCTCGACGATCGTCCGGCCCGGCCCCGTCCACACCGGCCTCACGGCCGACCCGGCCGCCGAGACGGAGCGGCTCCTGGACCTGCTGGTGCGCTGAGCGCGGCGGGGGACCGGGCCCGCCCCGGGTGGTCGGACACCCGCGGGGCCGAGCCGTGCCTCAGGCGCGTCGGCGGCGCCGGATCACGAAGCCCGTCGCGAGCGCGGCGCCGGTGACGAAGGTCAGACCGATGCCGATGTCCCAGTCGCTGGGCCCGGTGGCCGAGGCGCCGCCCAGGCCGCCCTGGGTGCCGAGCGTCGGCGTCACGGCGGGGGAGGCCACGGGCGCCGGTGTGGTGACGACCGGGGCGGGCGCCGTCGTGGCCGGACGCGGCAGGGAGGTGGCGGAGATCGTCGGGTCCTGGTCCCGCGGATGCGCCGCGCCGCCGCCCGCGCCGCCGCCCGCGCCGCCGTCCGCGTCCCGGATCTCACGGATTCCGCCCTGGTCGAACGCGCCGTGGCCGGCGGAGTGGGACGTCCCGGGCCGGTTCTGGTCGAGCAGGCCCTCGTCGAGCCGGCCGTCCCCGGGCCGGCCGGGATCGGTTCCGCCCCCGTCGAGACCCCCTTCGTCCGGACGGCCTCCGTCGAGTCCGCCCCCGCCGGGGCCGTTCTCGTCCGGCCGGACCTGGCCGGGTCCGCCCCCGTCGGGCAGCCCCTCGTCCGGGCGACCGTTGTCGAGTCCGCCCCCGTCGAGCCGGCCGTCGTCGGACCGGCCCCCGTCCAGCGGGGCGTCGGCGGACGGATCTTCGTACAGCGCGTCCGGGCACGGCGAATCCGGGGTGCCCGGATCCGCGTCCAGCCCGATCGGTACCGCTTCCTGGTAGGTGAAGCTCCGGCAGTCCTGGCCCAGGTCCGCGTTGAGGTCCTGGGCGGGTGCGGGGTCGGCCAGCGGCACGATCGCGGCGATCGCGACGGCTATGCCTGCTGCACCGGTACGACGGCGCATGGACGCCTCCTTTCCGGCCACGGGTGGCTCGCGCTTCGACGCTATGGGCCCGGCGGCCGGGCGGCCCGCAGCGCTGGGCCGATCGGGCGACCGGGGGCGAGTGGCGCGCCGGGAGGGCCGGGTAATGGATCACACCGGCCCGGTGTCCCGTTGACACCGGGTGCCAGGGCTTCTAGCGTCACGTCTGCGGAAGGTACTAAGCGGTCGCTCACCCAAGGGCGCACGCTCCGCACGGGCCGCATCCCCAGGACGAGGAGAAGCAGCGAATGTCCACCACTGAGCAGCGGGTCGCCGTAGTCACCGGAGCCGCGCGCGGCATCGGTGCCGCCACCGCCGTACGACTGGCCGCCGAGGGCCGTGCCGTCGCCGTCATCGACCTCGACGAGGCCGCCTGCAAGGACACCGTGGAGAAGATCACCGCGGCCGGCGGCAGGGCGCTCGCGATCGGCTGCGACGTCTCCGACGAGGCGCAGGTCGAGGCGGCCGTGGCCCGGATCGCCGAGGAGCTGGGCGCGCCGACGATCCTCGTCAACAACGCGGGCGTGCTGCGCGACAACCTGCTGTTCAAGATGAGCGTCTCCGACTGGGACACCGTCATGAACGTGCACCTGCGCGGTGCCTTCCTGATGACGAAGACCTGCCAGAAGCACATGGTGGACGCCGGTTTCGGCCGCATCGTCAACCTGTCCTCCTCCTCCGCCCTCGGCAACCGCGGGCAGGTCAACTACTCCGCCGCCAAGGCCGGTCTCCAGGGCTTCACCAAGACCCTCGCCAAGGAGCTGGGCAAGTTCGGCGTCACCGCCAACGCCGTGGCCCCCGGATTCATCGCCACCGAGATGACCAAGGCCACCGCCGACCGCGTCGGCATGGGCTTCGACGACTTCAAGGCCGCCGCCGCCACCCAGATCCCGGTCGCCCGCGTCGGCGAGCCCGACGACATCGCCAACGCCATCGCCTTCTTCACCGGCGAGGCCGCCGGCTTCGTCTCCGGCCAGGTGCTGTACGTGGCCGGCGGACCGCTCGACTAGCGAACAGTGAACACGGAGACCAGGAACGGTTGGGAACACTGACATGACTGAACTGCCCGGACTCTCCGGCAAGGTCGCGCTCGTCACGGGCGCCAGCCGCGGCATCGGCTACGGCGTCGCCGAGGCGCTGGTCGCGCGCGGCGACCGGGTCTGCATCACCGGCCGCAACGAGGACGCGCTGAAGGAGGCCGTCGAGAGGCTCGGCGCCGACCGGGTCATCGGCGTCGCCGGCAAGGCGCACGACGAGGCCCACCAGGCCGTCGCCGTCGAGCGCGTGATGGAGGCCTTCGGACGCGTCGACTTCCTGGTCAACAACGCCGGCACCAACCCGGTGTTCGGACCGATCGCCGACATGGACCTGAACGTCGCGCGCAAGGTCTTCGAGACCAACGTGATCTCGGCGCTCGGCTTCGCCCAGCGCACCTGGCACGCCTGGCAGAAGGACAACGGCGGCGCGATCGTCAACATCGCCTCGGTCGCGGGCCTTTCGCCCTCGCCCTTCATCGCCGCCTACGGCGTCAGCAAGGCCGCGCTGATCAACCTCACCGCGCAGTTGGCGCACGAGTTCGCGCCCAGGGTGCGGGTCAACGCGATCGCCCCGGCGGTCGTGAAGACCAAGTTCGCCGCCGCCCTGTACGAGGGCCGCGAGGAAGAGGCCGCCTCCGGCTACCCGCTGGGCCGGCTCGGCGTGCCCTCCGACATCGGCGGTGCCGCCGAGTTCCTCACCTCGGAACAGTCCGCCTGGGTCACCGGACAGACGCTCGTCGTCGACGGCGGCATCTTCCTGAACGCCGGCGTGGCCTGATCTCGCCCCCGAGGCTTCCTCAAGATCGATCCCGGACACGGGCGCCGTTGACGAGAACGGCGCCCGTGTCCGCGTATCGGAGCCCGGTGCACGATGACAACGTAGTCATCGCCAAATGATCAAAACCCCTGTTCAGAAGGGGGTTCAGGGGGCGTTGCGCTGCGGTAAGGTCTGCCGACCCTTGGCACGGCGGATCGAGGAGCGTGCGCGTGTTCAACCGGAAGCGGGGCCTGCGGCGGATCGCGGCCATCGTGTCCATATCTTCACTGGTCACCGGGTGCGGCATCCTGTCGTCCGACAGTTCGGACGACGAGGAGCCGATCGTCGTGGGGACGACCAGCGCCCCCAGCACCCTCGATCCGGCCGCTTCGTGGGACGGCTCCTGGGAGTTGTTCCGGAACATCTACCAGACGCTGCTCAGTTACCCCAGTGGTGCCACCGCGCCCCAGCCCGACGCCGCCGAGCAGTGCTCGTTCACCGACACCGCGAACCAGGTGTACACCTGCCGGCTGCGCGAGGGCCTGACGTTCTCCGACGGCCACGCCCTCGACGCCCGGGCCGTCAAGTACTCGATCGACCGGATCAAGGACATCAACGTCAACGGTGGCCCGGCCGGCCTGCTCGGCAGCCTCGAACGGGTCCAGGCGCCCAGCGAGCGCGAGGTGGTCTTCCACCTCAACAAGCCCGACGCCACCTTCCCGTTCGTGCTCGCCACGCCCGCCATGTCGATCGTCGACCCCGAGGACTACCCCGCGGACGCCCTGCGCGAAGGCAGCGGAATCGTGGGATCCGGCCCGTACACGCTCCAGTCGTACGAGGACGGGACACGGGCCGAACTCGTGCGCAACGACCGCTACAAGGGCTTCGCCGAACGGCACAACAAGGCGGTGACCATCCGCTACTTCAAGGACTCCGCCGGCATGGTGGAGGCGCTGCGCGACGGCGACATCCAGGTGACCTACCGCGGCCTGGCCGCCGACGACGTCATCACGCTCCAGGGCAAGGAGGGCAAGGAGCAGAACCTCCAGCTCGTCGAGGGCAGCGGCACGGAGATCAGCTACCTCGTCTTCAACCCCGAGGACCCGTGGGCGGGACGCAAGGAAGTGCGCCAGGCCGTCGCCCAGGTGATCGACCGGGCGGCGATCGCGCACAAGATCTACCAGGACACCGTCGATCCGCTGTACTCGATGGTCCCCAAGGGTCTCACCGGTCACACCACCGGCTTCTTCGACGACTACGGCGACCCCAGCGTCCCCAAGGCACGCGAGCTGCTCGAGGACGCCGGCATCACCGACCCGGTCCCGCTCACCCTCTGGTACACCACCGACCGCTACGGCTCCGAGACGGGCAAGGAGTTCAAGGAGATCAAGCGGCAGCTCGACGCCTCGGGCCTGTTCGAGGTGACGCTCAAGAGCCGCCCCTGGAAGACGTACGTCGCCGGCTACCAGAAGGGCGAGTACCCGGTGTTCGGCCGCGGCTGGTCCCCGGACTTCCCGGACGCGGAAAACTTCATCGCCCCGTTCGTCGGCAAGCAGAACGCGCTCGGCACGCCCTACCTCACCCCGGAGATCACCGGTGAGCTGCTGCCGCGCTCCCGCCGGGAGAGCGACCGCGGCAACGTGGAGCGGGACTTCGAGCGGGCGCAGCAGATCATGGTGAACGACGTACGGCTGCTGCCGCTGTGGCAGGGCAAGCAGTACGTCGCCGCCAGCACGGACATCTCGGGCGCGGAGCAGGCCCTGGACCCGTCGACGATCATGATGATGTGGCAGCTCCACCGGAAGACGAGCTGGTAGACGGGTCGGCCAGCCGCTCGGTGCCGCCGCCGAAGGCGAGGAACAGGGTCCGGGCGGCGAGCAGCCACTCGCCGTCGACCTTCCGGAACGTGTCCTCGTAGTGCCCGACGTTGGCGGGCAGCCGCGGCGGGACCATCCCGTCGACGTATCCGTCGACACGGTAGGTCGTCAGGTACGAGGTCGCGTCGCCGTCGTCGCGGAGTCCACGGTGACGAGGATGTTCGTCATCACCCGGCGCGACAACCGGTCCGCCGGCCGGGAGCCGAAGTACGTCCGCAGCGCCTCCCGGCCCTCGACACGACGGTCGCCGTGGGGCCACTGCCAGACCCCGTCGGCGGTGAACAGGTCGGCCGCCGATCCGGGGTCGCCGAGATCGAGACGGCGGACCAGGTCGACGACCAGACGTTCGCAGGCGCGTTCGCGAGCAGGCGTTCCGTGGGGCTCATCGCGTCGGAGGTCATGCCCACTTCCTCCAGCCCCGCTCCGCCGCGGGACAACGCTTTTCCGGCGCCGCCCGGCGCCGCCCGGCGCCCCCGTTGTCAGTGGTCGCCGGTAGGTTCTACGGGACTGGAAGCGACCGCACAGCGTAAGGAAGTTGACGTGGACATCGCCATCCTGCCCGAGTCCTGGCGCGAGGTGCTGGGCGGCGAGCTGCAAGAGCCCTACTTCAAGGAGCTGATGCGGTTCGTCGAGGAGGAGCGGGCGAACGGCCCCGTCTACCCGCCGCGCGAGGAGGTCTTCGCCGCACTGGAGGCCACGCCCTTCGACCGGGTGAAGGTGCTGGTCCTCGGCCAGGACCCGTACCACGGCGAGGGTCAGGGACACGGGCTGTGCTTCTCGGTGCGGCCCGGTGTGAAGGTCCCGCCGTCCCTGCGGAACATCTACAAGGAGATGCACGCGGAGCTGGACACCCCGATCCCGGACAACGGCTACCTGATGCCGTGGGCGGAGCAGGGCGTCCTGCTGCTCAACGCGGTGCTCACGGTGCGCGCCGGGGAGGCGAACTCGCACAAGGCCCGCGGCTGGGAGCTGTTCACCGACGCGGTGATCCGCGCGGTGGCCGGCCGGACCGACCCGGCGGTCTTCGTGCTGTGGGGCAACTACGCCCAGAAGAAGCTGCCGCTGATCGACGAGGCGCGGCACGTCGTGGTCAAGGGGGCCCACCCCTCGCCGCTGTCCGCGAAGAAGTTCTTCGGCTCCCGCCCGTTCACGCAGATCAACGAGGCGGTCGCCGCGCAGGGCCACGAGCCGATCGACTGGACCGTCCCGAACCTGGGCTGATCGGGCGCCCGGGCCGGTCCGTCGCCCGACCGGCCCGCGCGTGCCCCGGTGCCGCCTGACCGGCAAAGCGGGGGCGTGCCGTTAGCGTCGTCGGGACAGGCGACGAAGGCACGGAGGACTTGGTGGCGAAAGGACAGGAGCAGGCGGCGCCGGACGCCGTGCTGACACGGATCGGTCAGGTCGCCATGCTGCATCACGCGGGCGACCGCGAGGAGGCCCGGCACCGCTACCTTGCCCTGTGGGCGGAGATCGGCGAGCGCGGTGACCCCCTGCACCGCTGCACGCTGGCCCGCTACCTCGCCGACACCCAGGACGACCCGGCGCAGGAGCTGACGTGGGACCTCAGGGCGTTGTCGGCCGCCGAGGAGCTGACGGAGGACCAGCAGGCCGACCGGCACGAGGACACGCCCGCCGCCCGCGCCCTGTACCCCTCGCTCCACCTGGACCTGGCCGCGGACTACGACCGGCTCGGCCACCGCGAGGCGGCCCGTCTGCACCTGGGGCGCGCCCGCGCCGCGGCCGGGGCCCTCGCCCCCGACCGCTACGGAGAGGGCGTACGCGCCTCGATCGACCGGCTGGAGCTGCGCCTGAACGGTGTCGGTCCCCGCACGGACGGCCCCGACCGGTCCGACGGGTCCGAGGGGCCCGAGGGGCGGGGCCGACCGCCGAGGCAGCGACCGTAGGGCCGGCGGGCCCGATGGGTGCCAGCGGGCCCGGTGGGTGCCGGCCGGCCTCAATGGCCGTACGCCTGCTCGCAGATGCGCGCCTCGGGGCTGCCCGGCCGCCAGCCGCCGTACCGCTTGCCGAGGGAGCACACGTCCGCCTTCGCGTCGGTGCCGCCGCCGGCCGCGCCCGGCAGGTCGGGCACCTTGTCGTGCGGCGGTGCGGGGGCGCGGGTGTGCTCGGGCGCCGCCGGGCGGGCGGACCGCGGTGCGGGGGCACGGTCGGCCGGCTGATCGCGCGGCGCGGCCGCGGGTGCCCGGGGCTCCGTACGGCGTGGTGCCCCGGTGGCGGACTCCGGCGCGGGGGAGGGGCCGATCATCTCCAGCGCCTCCCGGGCCGGGGCCTGGACGACCCGTGGCTCGGCCGGGCCGTCCGGGTGCGGCGCGGACGAGCGGGCCCCGGACGCGGACGGCTGGGCCGCCGCCGGGCCCCGGACGGTCGTACAGCCGGTCAGGGCGGCCCAGACAGCCACGGTCAGCAGCAGCGTTGCGGTGGTCGTCGTTCGATGCACCCGGGCCACTCTGGTGCCTCGGGCCCCTCGACCGGCGCCGGACAAGCGGAGGTTGCCCCGCACGGGTGATCTCCGGCCCCCTACGGAGTGCCGTGGGCGACCGGAGGTGACGTCACTCGCCCGTGGCTCCGTCCAGGCGCTCGCGGATCAGGTCCGCGTGCCCGTTGTGACGCGCGTACTCCTCGATCATGTGGGTGTGGATCCAGCGCAGGGTGTAGCGCTCCCCGGTGCGCAGGTGCCTGCCCCGGGTCGGTTCGCCCAGGGGCACGCCGGCCGCGTTGCGCCGGGCCGCCCCGATCTCCGCCTGCCAGGTGGCGTGCGCCTCGGCGAAGGTGTCGGTCCCGGTGAGCCGGAACTCGCCCTCCGGGTCCTCGTCGGAGTAGTAGATCGGGCCGGCGTCCTCGGCCGCCAGCACCCTGCGGTACCAGCTGCGCTCCACCTCCGCCATGTGCCGGACCAGGCCCATCAGGGTCAGCGTCGACGGTGCCACGGCGGCCGTCCGCAACTGCTCGTCGGTGAGCCCTTCGCACTTCCGAGCGAGGGTCTGCCGGTGGTAGTCGACCCAGCCCTCCAGCATGGCGCGTTCGTCGGCGTCGACGGGGGGTTCACTGCGTTCGGTCGTCATGGCGGCATCCTCGCTCGGACCGGCCGGTCGCGCCAAGGGAATTCAGCCCCCCGGCGAATCGCCGCGCAGATCACCGCGCACACCGCGACGCGAGTCGCCCAGCATGCCGTCCAGGAGTTCCCGCAGCCCCGCCCGCACGTCCGGGAGGCCCGGCACCTCGGCGTGGAAGGTTCCGGCCACGCAGCTGAACATCAGGCCGTCCGCCCAGGCGACCAGGGAGAGCACGTGCCGGGCCGGGGCGTCCGAGCCCATCGCGGTGACGAGGGCGCCCAGTTGCTCCCGGAAGCGGGCGCCCGCCGCGTCGAAGTACGCCCGCAGCTCGGGGCGGCGGGTGGCCTCGAGGGCCAGTTCGTACCGGGCCAGCGTCAGCGCGCGGTTGCGGGTCAGGGCGCGGTGCGTCGCCAGTGCCAGCGCGTCGACCAGGGCGTCGAGGCCGGCGCGCGGGTCCGGCATCTCGTGCAGGGCCAGCACCCGTGCCTCCCGGTCGGCCAGGCGTCGCACCGTCAGTTCCAGCAGTGCCTGCCGGGTCCGCGCGACATTGGACGTGGAGCCCTGGGGCAGCCCGGCCGCCTCGTCGACCGCCCGGTGCGTCAGCCCGCGCATCCCGCGCTCGGCGAGCAGCGCCAGAGCGGCGTCGGCGACGAGGTCGGCGCGGGACGCGCCGGACGAGGGCCCGGAAGGTGCGGCAGGAGCGGACATGGAGATCAATCTACCGGCCTCACTACGGCTGTAGTACAGTCGGAGGCGCGTGCTACTACATCTGTAGTTTCGATACGCGCCGAGCGCCGAGGAGTGTCATGACGAGGACGAGGACGAGTACGGCTGTCGTGATCGGCGGCGGCATCGGCGGCCTGACCGCGGCGGCCGCCCTGCACCAGAGCGGCCTGCGGGTCACCGTGCTGGAGCGCGCCCCCTCGCTCCGGCCGGTCGGCGCGGCCATCTCGCTGTCGCCCAACGCGCTGCGCGCCCTGGACGTGGTCGGTCTCGGCGACGAGATCCGAGGCCTCGCCGCCTGGCAGGGCGACGGGGGACTGCGCACCCCCGGCGGGCGCTGGCTCTCCCGGTCCAGCGCCGAGGCCGCCGAGGCGCGCTTCGGCGGTCCGCTGGTGCTGCTGCACCGGTCCACCCTCGTCGAGCGCCTGTCCGCGCTGCTGCCCCCGGACGCCGTCCGCACCGGCGCCGACGCCACGCTCGCCGACCCCGGCGACCGCGACCGTCCGGCCAGGGTCCGCACGCCGGACGGCGAGCTGGAGGCCGATCTGGTCGTCGGGGCCGACGGCATCCGCTCCGCCGTACGCCGCACGCTGTTCCCGCACCACCCCGGCACCGTCTACTCCGGTTTCACCACCTGGCGGGTCGTGATCCCGCTCCCCGGCGTGGAGTTCGCCTCCCACGAGACCTGGGGCCGGGGCCGCATCTGGGGCACGCATCCGCTGGGGGACGGCCGGGTCTACGCCTACGCCGCCGCCGTCGCGCCGGCCGGAGGGCACGCGGCCGACGAGCGGGCGGAACTGCTGCACCGCTACGGCGACTGGCACCACCCGATCCCCGCCGTTCTCGCCGCCGCCCGCCCCGAGGACGTCCTGCGCCACGACGTGCACCACATCGCCGAACCGCTGCCGGCCTATCACCGCGGGCGGGTCGTCCTCCTCGGGGACGCCGCGCACGCCATGCCGCCCAACCTCGGCCAGGGCGGCAACCAGGCGATAGAGGACGCGGTCGTGCTCGCCCACCACAGCCAGGACCTCGCCGCCTACACGGCCGCCCGGCTGCCCCGCACGACCGCGATCGCCCGCCAGGCCGTCAAGGTGGCCCGCCTCAACCTGATGCGCAACCGCGCCGGGACCGCCGTCCGCGACGCCGCGATCCGCGCCCTGTCCAAGGCCGGTCCCGCCCTGTTCCTGCGCGGCTTCGACGGGATCGCCGACTGGCGGCCCCCGCAGCCCCCGTATGCTTCCCGGCGGACCCAGGTCGGCGAGCACAACGAGCGTTAGAGGAGCACATCCCGTGAAGGTCGGCTGCATCGGACTCGGCGACATCGCGCAGAAGGCCTACCTGCCGGTGCTCACCGCCCTCCCCGGGATCGAACCGCACCTCCAGACCCGCACCCCCGCCACCCTCACCCGTGTCGCCGACAGGCTGCGCATCCCGCCCGCGCAGCGCCACGCCGACCTCGACGCGCTCCTCGCCCAGGGCCTGGACGCCGCGTTCGTGCACGCGCCGACCGCCGCTCACCCCGAGATCGTGACCCGGCTGCTGGAAGCCGGTGTCCCCACCTACGTCGACAAGCCCCTCGCCTACGAACTCGCCGACTCCGAGCGCCTGGTGGCCCTCGCCGAGGAACGCGGCACCAGCCTCGCCGTCGGCTTCAACCGGCGCCACGCCCCCGGGTACGCGCAGTGCGCCGAGCACCCGCGCGAGCTGATCCTCATGCAGAAGAACCGCACCGGACTGCCCGAGGACCCGCGCACGATGATCCTCGACGACTTCATCCACGTCGTCGACACGCTGAGGTTCCTGGTGCCCGGCACGGTGGACGACGTGACCGTGCGCGCCCGTGCCGAGGACGGCCTGCTCCACCACGTGGTGCTCCAGCTCGCCGGGGACGGCTTCACCGCGCTCGGCGTCATGAACCGGCTCAGCGGCTCGGCCGAGGAGATCCTGGAGGTCTCGGGCCAGGACACCAAGCGCCAGGTGGTCAACCTCGCCGAGGTGATCGACCACAAGGGCCAGCCGACCGTGCGGCGGCGCGGCGACTGGGTCCCCGTGGCCCGGCAGCGCGGCATCGAGCAGGCGGTGCTCGCCTTCCTCGACGCGGTGCGCTCGGGCGAGGTGCTCAGTGCCCGGGACGCGCTGGAGACCCATGAGCTGTGCGAGCGGGTGGTCCGGGCCGTGCTCGACGGCCCCGCCTGAGCCGCACGACGCGCACACCCTCGGCGGCACCCCAGGCCGCGAGGGTGACCAGCGCCGCGTACACCGTCCAGTCGCCGTAGCGGACGTACGGCGTGGTGCCGTGGGTGAGCGGGATCTCGTACACCCGCGAGGTGCTCGCGCCGGTGCCGAGCCAGGAGCCGAGCCGGGCGCCGTTCGCGTCGTAGACGGCGGAGACCCCGGTCAGCGTCGCGTGCACCATCGGCCGGCCGGTCTCGGCGGCGCGCAGCGCGGCGAGCGAGGCGTGCTGCTCGGGTGCCCAGGTGTGCTGGAAGGTCGAGGTCGAGGACTGGGCGACCAGCACCTCGGCACCGTCGGCGGCGAGGCTGCGGCTCATGTCGGGGAACGCGCTCTCGAAGCAGACCATCGGCCCGATCCGCAGGCCGTCGCCGACGTCCATCACCACCTGCTCGGTGCCCCGCCTGCGGTCCTCGCCCGCCGCCTTGCCCACGGAGGTCGCCCAGCCGAGCAGCGAGCGGAACGGCACGTACTCGCCGAAGGGCACGAGCCGCATCTTGTCGTACCGGTCGCCGGTCGGGCCCTCGGGGCCGACGAGCACCGAGCTCTTGTAGATGCCGGGTTTGTCGGAGCGCCGCGCGTCCACGTTGACCAGGATGCCCGCGCCGGTCTCCCGGGACAGCGAGGCCAGCCGCCCGGCGAGGTCCGGCCGGTCGTCCAGGTCGAAGCCGACGCTGCTCTCGCCCCAGACGATCAGGTCGAGGTCCCGGTCCGCGAGCCGCCGGGTCAGCTCCTCCTCGCGGTCGAACCGCCGGTCGGCGCTGTCCGCCCCGGCGACGACGCCCGGCTGCACCACGGCGATCGCGGCCCGCTCGTCGGTGTCGGGGCGCGGTGACCAGACCCAGGCCGCCGAGGTGGCCGCGGCCGCCGCGACCAGCCCGGCCAGGGCCGGCACCCTCGCCCGGCGGACGGCGACCAGGACGGCGAGGGCGACGTTGACGGCGACCACCAGGAAGCTCAGCAGCCACACCCCGCCCACCGAGGCGAGCCGCAGCGCCGGGGCCACCTGCCACTGGCTGGCGCCGAGCATCCCCCAGGGGCCGCCGAGCCCCTGGAAGGAGCGGACCAGTTCCGCGAGCAGCCAGCCCGACGGCAGTACCACGAGGGCCGCCCAGGCCCGGCCGGCCGACGGCGCCCCGCCCAGCGTCCGGTGCGCCAGCCAGCCCCAGGGCACCCACAGCGCGCCGAGCAGCGCGGCGATGACGAACGTGAACACGTGCAGGTTCGGCAGCAGCCAGTGGTGCATGGCCAGCACGAACCCGAACCCGCCGCACCACCCGTCGTACGCCGCGCGCCTGCCGCCCGGCGCGGTACGCGCCAGCAGGATCCACGGGACCAGCGCGAACCAGGCCCACCACCACAGGGCTGGGCCCGGGAAGGCGAGGACCGGCAGGGCCCCGGCGAGCACGGCGAGGACCGAGCGCCGCCACGGGGAGGCGAGCCAGTGGTCGGACTTCCGCATGGGCGCCTCCTTACCGATGGTGCTTACCCGATGATCCGCACAGTGTGCGCCCGCGACGACGGCGAATTCAGTTGATCACACAGAGATCCGTCCAGCACGGGAGACTTTCCCCGATCTCCCCTAGGGTGATCGATGATCGATCAAACGAGGCTGGTGGAGGTTTCGATGACGCGACCCATCACGGTGGTCACCGGCGGCAGCCGGGGGATCGGCGCGGCGACCTGTCTGCGCCTCGCGGCGGACGGGCACGACGTCGTCGTGGGCTACGCGCGCGACTCGGCGGCCGCCGAAGCGGTCGTGGCGGGGGTGCGCGAGGCGGGAGGTCGCGGGATCTCCGTACGGGCGGACACGTCCGTCGAGACCGACGTCGAGCGCCTCTTCGACGTGGCGGAGCACGAGTTGGGCCCGGTGACGGGGCTGGTGAACAACGCGGCCGTGACCGGGCCGCTGGGGCGGCTCGCCGACAGCGACACCGCGGACCTGCGCCGGGTCCTCGACGTCAACCTGCTGGGCGTGCTGCTGTGCGCCCGGCGGGCGGCGCGGCTGATGACGCCGCGGGGGAGCGGTGCGATCGTGAACGTGTCGTCGGGCGCCGCGACCCTCGGCAGCCCGGGGGAGTACGTGCACTACGCGGCGAGCAAGGCGGGTGTCGACGCGGTGACCCTGGGCCTGGCCAAGGAACTCGGCCCGGACGGAATCCGGGTCAACGCCGTCGCGCCCGGGGTGATCGACACCGAGATGCACGCGGCGGCGGGGGACGCCGGCCGGGCGGCCCGGATGGGAGCGGCGGTGCCGATGGGGCGTGCGGGCCGGGCGGAGGAGATCGCCGCGGCGATCTCCTGGCTGCTGTCGTCCGACGCGTCGTACACGACGGGGACGGTGCTCCGGGTGGCGGGGGGACGCTGACCGGGGTTCGGAGTTCTGGTTCGGGTTCGGGAGCGTCCGGAGCCGGGCCGGGCCGCGCACCGGGGGCGGCCCCGCGGCTCAGGCCGCCTCGATGACCGTCCCGCGGATCGCGGTCGCCCACTCGACCACCAGCAACTCGTACTCCACCCGCTCCTGCGCCGACAGGGTCCCGCCCGCGCGCCGCCACAGCGCGCGGATCTGATCGTTCAGCTCCGCGGCGGACCGCACGGAACCAGGCGTCACGTAATCGGGGGACATGCGGACAAGCCTAGGGGCAAGCACTGACACTGCGCTACCGCACGGCTACACAAGCGGTTCCGGTCGGCCGGCGGACTCCGCGGCGTGCGGGCTCAGGGCACCCGTCGCGCCCGCCGTCCCCGGGGACGGCTCACTCCGGCTGCCTCACCCAGTTCCGCAGTGTCTCGGGGCCGATCCCCAGATCGGCGGCGACCGACCTGATCGTCGCTTTCGGCCGCGACTCGTACAACGCGACCGCATCCGCCTCGAACTCCGGCAGGTCGTTCCTCATGACCACGAGATGTCCGTCCTCAGATCCTCAGGATCCAGTGTTTCGTGTGTCCAACATCAGGGGTCAGGGCCCGACATCACCATCCGCGCCGCGTCGAACCCGTGCTCCCTCAGCGCGCGCAGATGGGTGTGCAAGGCGCGAGACGCTCAGATGGCGATCGACTGCTGGAGCCACCGGCTGACACGGTACGGCAGCCACCACGCGTACGGGCCGACGTCCAGGACGAGGTCTTCGGAGCGGAAGTCGGCCAGCGCGGTGTGGTCGACGCTGTCGGCGAGGGCGCCGTAGTCCAGCAGGCGGACCGCGGTGTCGTACTCGGGCTCGTCGGCGGTGAAGCGGCGCAGCTCTCCCCAGCGGCGGTCGCGGATCTGCAGGAAGCCGGGGCCTTTGCGCCACAGGCACTTGCACAGGTAGTGACCGCGCCGCCATGAGCGCAGCGACTCCCCGGCGTCGGCGGGGCCGTGCAGCGCGGCGGGCGGCTGGAGATGGCTGAGCCGACGCCAGGTCTTCCCCTCCCCCGAGTCGAGGCGCAGTTCCCACTCGACCATGACCGCCCGCGCGGTCAGGTCCCGGACCAGGGAGAGCCCGTACACGGCGGCTGCCGAGTCCGCGCCGGTGGAGAGGTCGACAGGTGCGGGCAGCCGGACACGGCGCGTGCCCAGCTCCCACAGGCGTGCGGCCTGGTCGCGCGCCGGGCCGGGAAGGGGCACCTCGCCCAGGAACATGCCGGGCAGCTCGCACGCGGCGGGGTCGTAGTCGCGCCAGGCGAGAACCGTCGGCGCGGTGAGGGTGGCGGTCATCATGCTCCTTCGAAGCGGGCGGCAGGGGTCAGGCCGGCTCTGGGACGGCAGCACCGTCAGGGGCGTCCTCGGTGTGGATGTGCCGCATGAAGTCCAGGCGCAGCAGGTCCTCGTTGACGGCGGCCGGGGCGATGTGGACGTACTGTCCCGCGTCGGCGAAGACGATGCCGAGGGCGAGCCAGGTGTCGAGGAGCCGCCGGACCCCGTCCTCGTCGCGGGCCGCCTCGGGGATGCGTGCCGCGGCCTTGCGGGTGAGGGCCTGCACGCTGTGCGGCTGGTCGAGGAGGCGGAAGAGCGCGAGTTCGAAGGGATCGGCCAGCTCCTTCACCCGCCAGTCGAAGGCGCGGCGGCGGCTGACCAGGACGATGCGGTCGCCGTGGTCGTCGTGGGTGAGCCGGGAGTCGGTGTGGTGCTTCTTCCAGTCGGCGAGGGCGTTGTTGAGGGCGCTGACGGTGGGTTCGCCGATGCCGCGGGCGGGCGCCTCGAAGACGTACGCCATGTCGTACAGCTCTTCCTCGGGCAGATCGTAGGTGAAGCGGTAGTGCGCTTCGGGGCGCAGACCGGTGAAGCCCAGTTCGGGGCGTTCGAAGTAGGGGCTGAAACGCTCGATGGCGATGCGCGCGGACAGGTCGACCGGTGGGTCCAGGTGTTCCAGGGCCGGTATCTGGGCGATGACCGGGTCGTAGTCCTCGGCGCTCTCGCCGGGAAATCCGTGCAGGTAGTTCCAGGCGACGGAGAGTCCGGTCTCGGCGCCGTCACGCAGCATCCGCACGTTCTGGCAGCCGCTCACACCCTTGTCCATCAGGTCCAGCACGCGGCTGTTGAGGCTCTCGATGCCGGGTTGTACGTAGATGAGTCCGGCGTCGGCGAGGGTGCGCAACTGGCTGCGCCTCATGTTGGCCTTGATCTCGATGTGCAGGCGCAGGTCGTAGCCGCTCTCGATGATGCGGGGCAGCACGGTGGTGAGGTAGCGCATGTCGAGGATGTTGTCGACGACATACATGTCGAGGACCCGGTGGCGACGAGCCAGCTCCATGATCTCCTCGTAGAAGGTGTCGGGGCTCTTGGAGCGGAACTCCATGAAGGAGCCGTTGAGCCCGCAGAAGGTGCAGTGGTGTTTCTCGCCCCACCAGCAGCCCCGCGCCCCCTCGACGACGAGTTTCGGCTCGACCCAGTTGCGGGCGACGGACGCGGCGAGCCGTTCGAAGTAGCCGCTGTAGTCGGGCGGCAGGATCGCGGCGGGCGGCAGCGGGCGGGTGGCCATCGGGTTGGCGACACTCGTGCCGTCCGCGTCGCGGTGGCACAGGCCGGGAACGGAGTCGAGTGGGCGGTCCTTCGCGAGCGCGCCGAGGAGTTCGGGGAAGGCGGCCTCGCCCTCGCCGCGTACGACGTGGTCGACGAAGGGGAAGTTGCGGTGCACGGTGGCGCCCTGTTCGCCGTCGCAGTTGGCGCCGCCCATGACGGTCACGATGTGCGGGGCGAGCTGCTTGACGCGGCGGGCAGCGGCGAGCGCGGCGGTGTTCTGCTGGAAAGTGGAGGTGAACCCGACGACATCCGGCTCGCTCGCCACGATCTGCCGGGCGATCGTCTCGACGAACTCCGGTGCGATGCGGTGCAGTTCGCGGGTCATCCTCATCCGCGCGGACTTGAGCTTGCCGTTCATCGTCGCCACGAACTCGTCCTCGCGCCAGGCCGGGTCGTCGTACAGGGCGGAGGAGAAGACCCAGTCGCCGCAGCCCATGAAGTAGGAGGAGAGGGCGTAGTACTCGTAGTCGTCGCCGGTGAACTCGGTGCGCTCGGTGATCCAGTCGGTGAACATGAGGTTGGCGTGCAGCACCTCGGCACTGGCACCGGGCACGCGCTCGTCCACACTCCGTTTGAGGATGCCGAGGGCGAGGGAGGGCAGGTCGATGGGCGACCAGGGCATGTTGACCAGCAGTACGCGCATGGGCGCTTCTCTCCTGACGTGGTGCGGGTGCGGGTGCGGGGGACGGGCGACGGTGTGGGCCGGTCGGCCCCCGGGTGCCCCGGGGCCGACCGGTGAGGATCAGTCCTCGACGGTGTCGTCGCCGTCCTCTGCGTTGCGGAACGGGACGGTGATCGTGATGCCGACGCTGGGCTTGCGGTTCGTCTCGTCCTCGGCCAGCGGGTCGTTGTGGATGACGTCCTTCTGCATGGTTTTCTCCTTCTCTCTAGTGTTCGACTGTGTGGTGCGCGGACCCCTCTCCGGCTGGAAAGGGGCGTCTGAGGGGTGGGGTGGTGCGGACGGTGCCCCGGAGCGTGCGGTCGAGGAAGCGCACCGCGCGGCGCAGGACGGTCACGTGGTCGCCGCCGTCGTAGCCGTCGTGCCCGGACTCGAGCCACAGGGACTCGTGCGGGGCACCGGTCGTGCCGAGGGCCGCGAGGTAGGAACGGATCTGTGCGGGTGGGCACTTGGTGTCGTGCGTGGCGGCAACGAGCAGGAGCGGATCGCGGACGCGGGCGGCGTAGCGGATCGGAGAACTGTGCGCGTACGCGTCCGGCACCTGTGCGGGCGTGCCGCCGAACAGCCGCTCGTCCAGCGCGCGGAGGGCGGGTGTGGCGGCGGCGTGTGCGGCGGCGTAGTCGGCCACGGGTTTGACTGCGACGCCCGCCTGCCAGAGCCCGGGACGGGTGCCGAGGGCGAGCAGGACGAGGTAGCCGCCCCAGGAGGTGCCCCAGAGTCCGGTGGCGTCCGGCCGGATGAGCCCGCGCGCCACGAGGTCGGCGCGGACGGCGGCGAGGTCGGTGACCTGGGTGTGGCCGACGCCGTCGCGGAAGGCGCGCTGCCACCCCGGCCCGTATCCGGTGGAGCCGCGATAGTTGACACGGGCCACGGCGAACCCGGAGGCCACCAGGGAGTGCACGGTGCCGTCGTAGGCGTCGCGGTCGTGGTCGGCGGGGCCGCCGTGGACGAGGAACACGGCGGGGTGCGGCCCGCGTGTGGACTCGGGAAGGCTGAGCAACGTGTGTACCGGGCCGTCCGGTCCCGGTGTGCGCATGTCGCGCAGGGTGCCGGGCACGCGGCCGTCGACGGTGCCGAGCGGGGGCAGCGGCGTCCCGGCCGTGGATCTCATGCGGGGCGGGTGGGCGCTGTCCGTCCAGAGGGTGTGCAGGTCGCCGCCGGGGCGCGGGGCCGCGTCCAGGAGGGTGCCGGGCGGAGTCGGTACGGGGCCCAGGGTGCGGCGGGCGAGGTCGGCGCGGCGGAGCAGGGAGCGGCCGTGCCGGTCCTGCCGGATCAGCACGGCGCCGCCGTCCGGGTACCAGCGGGCGGTGAACTGGGTGTCCAGGGCGCACCAGTCATGGGTAACGGTGCCGGTGGCGGCGGTCCAGGTGGCGAGGGTGTAGCGGTCCCCGCGCTCGCGGACGAGCAGCAGGGTGGGTTGGGTGTCGGGTGCGGGGCCGAAGCCGAGGGCCCACAGCCTGCCGTGCGGGCCGTCACCGGGGAGGGCCGCGACCTCGGTGCCGTCGGGGGTGAGGAGGGTGACGGCGCGGGGGGCGTCGGCGGTGCGGGTGAGGGCGAGGAGGTCGCCGTGCGGTGCGAGTCCGGCGAGCGCGGCGGGGCCGTTCACACGTGTGACCTCGCGTCCGGGGCCGCCGCGTGTTCCGAGCCTGACGGTGGTGTGGTCGCCCACTCCGATGCCGAGGGCGACGGTGGCGTCGGCGGTGACGGCGAGTCCGCGGGCGGTGCCGTCGGGGACGCCGGTCAGACCGGGCCGGCCGGGGCCGCCGTTGCACGGGCCGTTGAACGGCTGGAATTGCCAGTGGCCGACGCCCCGCGCGTCCTCGGCGAACCACCACACGTATGCGTCGGCGTCGATCGCGCCGTGCACGGTGCCGCCGGGGCGGTCGGTGACGCGGCGGGCGCGGCGGGCGGCGGCGTCCCAGGTGAAGACCTCGCAGCGGCCCTCCGCGTCGGCGGTGAAGACCATGCGGTGCGGATCGGTGGCACACACCCCGGGCAGCGCGGCGCGGTACACCTGGAAGCGGCTCATGCGGCGGCCTCCGCGAGGGCGGCGCGCCGGGTGGTGTGCGCGGCGAGCAGGACGAGGAGGGCGGCGCAACCCAGCGCGGGCGCCGCGGAGTTCAGCCGACCGGCGAAGAGACCGGCCAGGACCGGGGCGAGGGCGGCGGTGGCGCCGGAGGCGGTGGCGATGACGGCGCCGACGCGGGCCTGTAGTTCGGGCTCGGTCGTCAGCAGGGCACGGGTCTGGAGGACGACGGCGGGCAACGGCACGAGGAGGCCGATCGCGCCGAGCAGCACGCCGTACGCCCAGGGCCCGTCGGCGAGGGCGAGGGCCGCGGTGAGCGGGGCGAGGAGCCAGGTGACCGTGGTGAGGGTGCGGGAGGCGCCGAGGCGGACGGCGATCTTGGGCGCGGCGAGGGATCCGGCCAGACCCGCGGCGCCGGTGACGGCGAGGACGAGGCCGAGCGGGAGCGCACCACTGCCAGAACGTTCCAGCACGAAGACCGCGGAGTAGTAGAGCATCGCGGCCACCCCGTTGACCAGCGCGATCCACGTCAGCACGAGGCGCAGCAGCGGCCGTCGCCGCACCAGGTGCAGACCGGCGGCGGTCGCACGCCACAGCCCCTCGCCCGAAGGAGCCGCGGCGGCCTTCAGATCCGTACGCATGGCTCGTACGCAGCCGGCGACGACGGCGTAGGAGAGGGCGTCGGCCGCGAACGGCAGAGCACGGAAGAGCTGGTACGCGGCTCCGCCGAGGGCCGGGCCGAGGATGAGTGAGCCCTGGTCGGCGGCGGCGAGCCGGGCCACGGCGCGCGGCTGGTCGTCGGGCGGGCAGACCAGGGCGACCGTGCCGCGCGACGCGGCGTCGTGACAGGCGGTGGCGAACCGTTCGACGAGGACGGCGGCCACGAGGTGTGGAAGCGTCAGGTGTCCGGCGAGCAGGGTCACGGCGACGGAGCCCATGGCCAGCGCGGCGACGACGGCGGACCAGAACATGATCGTCTTGCGCGCGCCGCGGTCGGCGGGGACGGCGGCGAGCGGCCCGAGCAGTAGGCCCGCGGCCAGCGAGAGCCCGGCGACGAGCCCAGCGGTCCGCGGTGAGTGCCCGAGACCGAGGAGCAGCAGGGGAAGGACGACGCCGGATGCCTGGGTGCCCAGTGCGTCAACGGCGTTGGCCCACCAGAAAAGGCGGAAGTCCCGGGCGGACTGGTCGCGCCCGGAGCCGGAAGCGCCACGGCGGCCCCGGAGCAACCGGGGCCGGGGTAATCCATCGCGGGGGTCCGCCGCTCCCGCCTGCGTGCACGACTCCACGACTTCCCCCTTCGATGAAGCAATCGTGCGGGTTGTGTAGAAAGCGAAACGAGCGGGATCGTAGTCAGCGCCTCGAACGGGCTACAAGGTCGCGGATCGGTTGGCTGGAAAGCGCGAGAGGGCTCGGAGGGAGTGGGGATTCCGGGTTCGCAGCAAAGGCGGGGGTGTGTTCCGGTGCTGTCCGCGGGGAGGGTGAGATGGTGAGAGCCGCGTGTGACGTGTGAGGCGTCTCGTTGGTATGCCTTTGGTCAAGCGCAGAGCCTGCCGAAGCGGTCCGGGAGGACGTCGGACGGGGCCGGGGCCGGACTGGTGTCGGTACTTTCCCGGCCGAGGATGGCCAGTTCCCGCCGCCGGGTGCCGCCACGGCATGCGTAATGCCGTGCCCCTGCGGAGCGCGGCAGGCATCGCTGATGACTCACTTCGCTACGGCACGAGCCTCAATATCCCGGACGGTTGCGCGATGCCGTCCCGGACGGGGGTGCCCCTATGCGTTTGGTCAAGGTCCAAGGCCAGTAGGTTCGTGCGGTCGAGGACGGGCTGAGCCGTCGGGGTGCGCATGAGCGACGACCAGGTCAGGATCAATCTCACGAGTGACGAGGCACTGGTGCTGTCGCTCCGCCGAGCCGTGCGGAGCGACAACTGGTGCTGGAAGGCTCGGAGTTAACCCGGATCGCCCTTGACGCGGACGCATGGCCCTACAGCCGGCCGACCTCACCGGCGACGCCCGGGACACGGTGGACGAGCGGCTGCGCTGCCTCGGGGAGAGGGCCGCGGTCTGGGCCGGGTGTGATCCTCAGCGGACCCGCACCCTCGGTGCGGAAGGGCCCGCACAGCAAGCTGTGCGGGCCCTTCCGTGTGCCCGTGCGGGCCTGGTTCAGCCGCCGGATTCGCCCGCGTGCGGGCTGATCGCACCCATGCTGACCAGCACGATCACCACCACACCGAGCGCGATGCGGTACCAGACGAACGGCATGAAGCTCTTGGTCGAGATGAACTTCATGAACCACGCGATGACCACGTACCCGGTGGCGAAGGCGATGACCGTCGCGAAGAGCGTGGGCCCCCAGGAGACGTGGTCGCTCTCCATCGCGTCCTTCAGCTCGAAGACGCCGGAGGCGAGCACCGCCGGGATGGCGAGCAGGAACGAGTACCGGGCCGCCGCCTCGCGCCGGTAGCCCATGAAGAGGCCGCCGCTGATGGTCGCGCCGGAGCGGGAGACGCCGGGGATCAGGGCCGCCGCCTGGCACAGGCCGTAGATCAGCCCGTCCCGCACGCCCAGGTTCTCCAGTTCCTTGCGCTGCTGCGGCGCGCGGTGTCGGCCGCCCTTCTCGTCCCGGGCGGCCATCCGGTCGGCGACGCCGATGACCACGCCGACGACGATCAGCATCGTCGCGGTGATCCGCAGGTCGCGGAAGGGGCCCTCGATCTGGTCCTTCAGGGTCAGGCCGAGCACGCCGATCGGGATCGAGCCGACGATCACCAGCCAGCCCATGCGCGCGTCGGGGTCGTGGCGCATCGACTTGTCGGTGAGCGAGCGCGTCCAGGCCGAGATGATCCGCCCGATGTCCTTGCGGAAGTAGATGAGGACCGCGGCCTCGGTGCCGATCTGCGTGATCGCCGTGAAGGCCGCGCCCGGGTCGTGCCAGCCGGAGAACACCGCGGTCAGCCGCAGGTGCGCACTGGAGGACACGGGAAGGAACTCGGTCAGTCCCTGGACGAGTCCGAGGACGAGGGATTCAAACCAAGACATGGAGTTGCGTCAGTCCAAGCGGCGATCGAGGAACGGCGAGAAACGGTCGGCGGACACGCCGAACCGTCGCGTGCGGTGATCGGGACCTGGCGTGCCGAGGGGCAGCGTAGCGCCCCAAAATGAACCCCGGACGACGGGGGGTGAGCAGGCGCCTACGCCACCGCGGGGCCCGCCACCGTCCAGCCGGGGACCTGCGGACGGGCGGTCAGGTCCTCGTGGCGGACGGCGTCGCCGCAGGCCGCGCAGGTGACCTGCGGGACCAGTTCGTGGCCGCAGACGTGCTCGATCACCATGGGGCGGTCGTCGTCCGCGCGCAGGTGCCGGTCGCCCCACGCCATGAGCGTCATGAGGACGGGCTCCAGCTCGAGACCCGCCAGGGTCGGCCGGTACTCGAAGCGCCGCGGACGCTCGCTGTACGGCTCCTTGGCCACGATCCCCGCGTCCACGAGCCGCCGCAGCCGGGTGGCGAGGACGTCGCGCGGGGCGCCGGTGTTGCGCACCAGCTGGTCGAAGCGGCCGTTGCCCAGGCAGACCTCGCGCAGGACGAGCAGGGAGTACTTCTCGCCGACGAGCGCCAGGGTGTCGGCGATCGAGCAGGGACGCGGGTTCTTGGGAGCTGCGGCCATGGCGGCCAGTCTAGGCGAGGAGCAAGAGAGGGTTTGAATTTCCAACTCACCCGGCTATGGTGAGTCCAGATTTCCTACTCGCTGGTAGTCCCGCACCGGCAGTTCGCCGACCACCGGAGGTCCGCACCATGCGTGACGCAGTCGTCGTGGAAGCCGTACGCACTCCCATGGGCAAGGGCAAACCGAACGGCGCCCTCGCCCACGTCCATCCCGTGGAACTCCTCGCACACACGCTGCGCGCCCTCGTCGAGCGGTCCGGGGTCGACCCGGCGCTGATCGACGACGTCATCGGCGGCACCGTGGACCAGGTGGGCGAGCAGGCCATGAACACCACCCGCTACGCGCTGCTGTCGGCCGGCTTCCCCGAGTCCGTCCCCGCGACCACCGTGGACCGGCAGTGCGGCTCCTCCCAGCAGGCGGTCCACTTCGCCGCGCAGGGCGTCATGGCCGGCGCGTACGACCTCGTCGTCGCCTGCGGGGTCGAGTCCATGAGCCGCGTGCCGATGTGGTCGAACGTGCCGCCCGGCACCGACCCCTTCGGCCCCGGCGTCGCCGCCCGCTACCCGGAGGGGCTCGTCCCGCAGGGCATCGGCGCCGAACTGATCGCCGCGAAGTGGTCGCTCACGCGGGAGCGCATGGACGCCTTCGCCGTCGCCTCCCACCGGAAGGCCGCCACCGCCTGGGACGCCGGCCGCTTCGACGCCGAGACCGCGCCCCTGGACAGTGTGTCGCGCGACGAGTGCGTCCGCCCGGAGAGCAGCGTCGAGGTCCTCGCCGGCCTGAGGTCCGCCTACCACGACCCGGCCTTCGCCGAACGGTTCCCGCAGATCGAGTGGAACGTCACCGCGGGCAACGCGAGCCCGGTCAACGACGGTGCCTCGGCCGTCCTCATCACCTCGGGCGGGACGGCGGCCCGGCTCGGCCTGCGGCCGCTCGCCCGGCTGCACAGCTTCGCCGTGACCGGTTCCGACCCCCTGCTCATGCTCACCGGCGTCGTCCCGGCCACCGAGAAGGTGCTGCGCAGGGCGTCACTGTCCCTCGGCGACATCGACCTGTTCGAGGTCAACGAGGCGTTCGCGAGTGTCGTACTGGCCTGGCAGCAGGAGACCGGCGCCGACCTGGACAAGGTCAACGTGCACGGCGGCGCCATCGCGCTCGGCCATCCCCTCGGCGCCAGCGGCACCCGCCTGACCACCACCCTCGTCCACGCCCTGCGCGAACGCGGCGCCCGTTACGGCCTTCAGACGATGTGCGAGGCGGGCGGTCTCGCCAACGCCATGATCCTGGAAGCGGTGTAACGCCCCGCCAGTGCCCGTTCGGCGCCCGCTCAGTGCCCGCGCAGCCGGTGCCGCTTGCGCCAGGCCACCACCGCACCCGCGAGCCCCGGCAGGGCGATGCAGGCCAGCGCGATGAGGAAGGCCGGCGAGGTGGGCGTCGAGGCGCGGGCGCCGGCGACGACGTAGGCGGCGGTGTTGGGGATCGATCCGAGTCCCGTCGCCAGCAGGAAGGGCAGCAGGCCCATGCGGGAGACGGCGGCGCAGTAGTTGGACGCCGCGAAGGGCACCCCCGGGAAGATCCGCATCGCCAGCATCGTCCGGAAGCCGTGCCGGCTCAGTTGCCCGTCCGCGGCCTTGAGCCACTTGCCCCGCAGCAGCGGACGCAGCGCCTCCTGGCCCAGCACGCGGCCCAGGCAGAAGGCGATCCCGGCGCCCAGCACCGTCCCGGCCAGCGCCGAGGCGAGGCCCAGCTGAGAGCCGAACAGCGCGCCGGCCGCCAGGTTGAGCAGCGGCCGCGGCACGAAGGCGACCGTGCACAGCCCGTACGCCACGGCGTAGGCGAGGGCGGCCGCGGCACCGCCGAGCTGCGGCGGCCAGCCGTTGGTCAGCAACTCCTGCGGCTGGAACAGCAACACCGCCGTCGCGGCCGCGGCCAGCAGGGCGACGAGCAGGGAGAGACGCGACCACGGGGACAGCAGCACTCTCGTCGCACGGGCGGTGAAACCGGACGGTGCGAGCGGTCCGGCGGCGGTGGCGACGGCGAGATCCGCGGTGGCGGTCCGGGGAGAGACCGTGGCGGTGCCCCCAGAGCGGGTGGTGGCATCGAGCATCCGGTGACACTAACCGACAAATGTGTGTGATCGCCGTATGCTGCGTCTCATGAGCGTCACAGCCCGGCCGGTTCCGGACGCGCCGCGGAGCGCCCTCGCCGACACCGTACTGGAGCGGCTCACCGCCGAGTACCCCACCGCGGCCGACCCCGAGCGGGCCGTGGGGCTGCGGGCGTACATGAAGGACGTGGCGCCGTTCCTGGGCATGACCTCGCCCGTTCGCCGCTCCCTCTCCCGGACCGTGCTGGCGGGAGTGCCCCGCCCCGACGAGCCGGACTGCACCGCGGTCGCGCTGCGCTGCTGGCGGCTGCCCGAGCGCGAGTACCACTACTTCGCCGTCGACTACCTGCGCCGGTACGTGACGCACTGCTCGTCGGGGTTCCTGCCCGTGGTCCGGCACCTGCTCACCACCGTCCCCTGGTGGGACACCGTCGACCTGCTCGCCGCGCACGTCGTCGGGGGACTGGTCACCGCCGACCGCGGTCTCACGGCCGACATGGACGCCTGGATCGAGGACGAGGACCGCTGGCTGGTGCGGACGGCGCTCCTCCACCAGCTGCGCCACAAGGAACGCACCGACACGGACCGCCTCTTCGGCTACTGCGCGCGCCAGTCCGGCCACGGCGACTTCTTCGTCCGCAAGGCCGTCGGCTGGTGCCTGCGCGAGTACGCCAAGACGGACCCCGACGCCGTGCGTGCCTTCGTGGCCGGGCACCGGACCCGGCTCGCACCGCTGTCCGTGCGGGAGGCGCTGCGGACCATCGGTCCGTAGTACCGAAGTACCGAAGTACCGAAGTACCGAAGTACCGAAGTACCGAAGTACCGGCATGCCGTTCTCTCGAACTGCCGTTCCCTCAAAAACCATTCGACGTGCGACGAAGCGTCGGCAATGATCGGCGTCATGTTCCGGTACGCCTTCCACCTCGCAGCATCCGCGGTCGCGGATGCCCCGAAGGCTGCCGTCGCCCACCTCACCGCCGCAGTCGACGGCGCCCGAAGCTGACCCTCCCCGGATCGTCCGGCGGACCCCGCAGGGGGAGGGTCGGCCGGCCCCAGGGGTCCCCACCACCGCCACGAGGCTTCGAGGTACCGCCATGTCCAAGACGGCGTACGTCCGCACCAAACCGCATCTGAACATCGGCACGATGGGCCATGTCGACCACGGCAAGACCACCCTGACCGCCGCCATCACCAAGGTCCTCGCCGAGCGCGGGGCCGGCAGCACCACCCGGTACGTCTCCTTCGACCGCATCGACCGCGCCCCCGAGGAGGCGGCGCGCGGCATCACCATCAACATCGCGCACGTCGAGTACGAGACCGACACCCGGCACTACGCGCACGTCGACATGCCCGGCCACGCCGACTACGTCAAGAACATGGTCACCGGCGCCGCCCAACTCGACGGCGCGATCCTCGTCGTCTCCGCGCTGGACGGGATCATGCCGCAGACCGCCGAGCACGTACTGCTCGCCCGGCAGGTGGGCGTCGACCACATCGTGGTCGCGCTCAACAAGGCCGACGCCGTCGACGACGGCGAGGATGCGGTACTGACCGACCTCGTCGAGCTGGAGGTACGCGAACTGCTCACCGCGCACGGCTACGGCGGCGACGCCGTGCCCGTCGTACGGGTCTCGGGGCTGAAGGCCCTGGAGGGCGACCCGAGGTGGACGGCCTCCGTCGAGGCGCTGCTCGACGCCGTGGACACCTACGTGCCCATGCCGGAGCGGTACCTGGACGCGCCGTTCCTGCTGCCGGTGGAGAACGTGCTCACCATCACCGGCCGCGGCACCGTCGTCACCGGCGCCGTCGAGCGCGGCACCGTACGCGTCGGCGACCGGGTCGAGGTGCTCGGGGCGTCCGTCGAGACGGTCGTCACCGGCCTGGAGACCTTCGGCAAGCCGATGGAGGAGGCGCAGGCCGGGGACAACGTGGCGCTGCTGCTGCGCGGGGTCGCCCGCGACACGGTGCGCCGAGGGCACGTGGTCGCCGCACCCGGCAGCGTCGTCCCGGCGCGGCGGTTCCGGGCCCGGGTGTACGTGCTGTCGGCGCGCGAGGGCGGGCGCTCGACGCCGCTCACCACCGGATACCGGCCGCAGTTCTACATCCGCACCGCGGACGTGGTCGGCGACGTGGACCTCGGCGAGGCCTCCGTCGCCCGGCCCGGCGACACCGTCACCATGACGGTCGAGCTGGGGCGGGACGTGCCGCTGGAGACGGGGCTCGGCTTCGCGATCCGCGAGGGCGGCCGCACCGTGGGCGCGGGGACCGTGACCGCGGTGGAGTGAGTGCCGTGCGGTGAGTGCCGTGCGGTGAGTGCCGTGCGGTGAGTGCCGTGAGGTGAGCGCCGTGCAGTGCCGAGAAGTGAGCGCCCCGCCGGCACCGGCACAATGGGCGGGTGAACGAAGCCATACCCGTCAGCCGGGTCACCGACCACGGCACCGCCAAGCTCATGCCCGACGTCGACCGGGAACGGGCCTGGCTGCTCACCGTCGACGGGGCGCCGCAGTCGTACGTCGACCTGGACGAGCCGGCGCACCTGGAGTTCGAGTACACGCGCCGGCTCGGCCACGTCCTGGACACGGTGGCCGAGCCGGGGCGTGCGCTGGCCGTGCTGCACCTGGGCGGCGGCGCGTTCACCCTGCCCCGGTACGTGACCGCGACCCGGCCCGGCTCGCGGCAGGACGTGGTGGAGGCCGACCGGGGCCTGCTCGACCTGGTCGCCGAACACCTCCCGCTGCCGCCGGACGCGGGCATCACCGCCCACGGTGCCGACGCCCGCGCCTGGCTGGAAACCGCCCCCGCGGACTCGGCCGACGTCCTCGTCGCCGACGTCTTCGGGGGCTCACGGGTGCCCGCGCACCTGACCTCGGTCGGCTACGTGCGCGAGGCGGCCCGGGTGCTGCGCGCCGACGGCGTGTACGTGGCCAACCTGGCCGACGGGGCGCCGTTCGGCTTCCTGCGCGGCCAACTGGCCGGATTCGCCCAGTTCTTCGAGGAGCTGGCCCTGATCGCCGAACCGGGGGTGCTGCGCGGGCGCCGCTTCGGCAACGCGGTGCTCGTCGCCGCGCACCGGCCGCTGGACACCGCGGCCCTGGCCAGGCGCACCGCCGCCGACGCCTTCCCGGCCAGGGTCGAGTACGGGCCCGCCCTGCGGGACTTCACCGGCGACGCCCGGCCGGTGCGCGACGAGGACGCCGTACCGTCGCCCGAGCCGCCCGCCGGAGCGTTCGGCATCGGCTGAGCGGCGCCCCGTCCGGCCCGGTGTGCCTACGACTCGGTCGGCGGTTCCTCGGTGAGGCGCACGGTGCTGAGGATCTTCTGGACCGTCGCGTCCGGGACCTCCTCCTTGACGCCCTTGGCGCCGTACAGGTTCCAGGTGACGAAGTCGCCCGCGCCGTTCTTGAACGCGAAGGTGGTCGCCTTGCCCTCGCTGTCGCACTTGCCCTTCTGGGGCGTGCCCTCCGAGTGCGCGGTGATGACGCTGCCCTTGATGCCGGACGTGGTCGTGTACGCCTTCGGCTTGCCGTACTTCACGCTCTTCTTGTCGGGCTGCGTGTAACCGCCGTAGATCCACCACGGCACCCGGGTCTCGGCCGCCTGGTCAGTGTTCTTGGCGCCGCTCTCGCCCCGGGTACCGACGGTGGCGAGGGAGGTGCTCTCCTTGCGGCCGTCCTTGTTCTCGTCGGTCGTGCACCACTCCGACTTCAGGTAGGCCGGGGCGGTGACGCTGGTGCGGTCGGTCTTGCCGTCCTCTTCCCACTCGAAGCCCACGCTGGTGTCCGTGCTGTCGATCTCCCAGTCCGCGGGCACGTCGAACATGGTGCCGAAGCGCGGATTGGCGACGACCTTCCAGCCGTCGATGGTGGCCTTGGCCCCCTCGCCCCCGCGCGGATTCTCGTCGGAGCCCGACGCGCTCGGGTCGGCGGTGGGCGACTCGGACTTCTCCACGGTCGGACTGGCGGACGTCTTCTTGTCCTTGCCGTCGTCCGCCTGGTCGTCCTTGTCGCCGCCGAGCACCAGGAACCCGGTGACACCGGCGGCCACCACCACGGCGAGGGACGCGACGATCGCGACCAGCTTCGTCCGGTTGCCGCCGCCACCACCGCCGCCCGTCGCGGGCTGCGCGACGGTGGCCGGCTGCGGCGTGCTCCACTGCTGCTGGCCGTACGCGCCGGGCTGCTGCTGGTAGCCGGGCTGCTGATACGGATTCGGCTGCTGGTACCCCGGCTGCTGGTACGGGTTGTTCTGGTTCTGCGGGTTCTGCTCGCCCCCGGGCGGCTGCTGTCCTGGCCACATGAGCAGTCACCCTAATGCCGCCCAGGAAACGATTCGGTCACCGGCCCTTGTCAGGGACGTACCGAAACCGGTGAACCTAGGCGTCCGACGGGGTGTACTCCCTGACGGTGGCCAGAATCTTGCGGACGGTGGCCTCGGGCACCTCGTCGGCCACGCCGGCCGCGCCGAAGAAGGACCACGAGACGAAGTCGCCGCCGGCGGACGTGAACGCGAAGGTGGTCGCCTTGCCGTTCACGTCGCACTTGCCCTTCTTCGCCACCCCGGAGGACCGGGAGGTCGCCACGCTGCCCTCGATGCCGGAGGCGGTGGTGAAGGACGTCACGGGCCCGGTGGAGACCTTGTCCCGGTCCGGCTGGGTGTAGGCCCCGTAGACCCAGGTCGCGGAGTCGGTCCGGGCGATCTCCTCGGTGCTCCGGGCGCCGTTGTTGCCGCGGGTGCCCGCACTGGCCAGGGGCGTGTGGTCGACCGAGCCGTCCCGGTCCCCGTCGGACCCGCACCACTCCTCCTTCAGGACGGCGGGGGCCTTCATGGCGACCAGGGGCTTCTCGTCGGGGTCGTCGTCCTCGGCGACGTAGGTGACCCAGTCGCGCGACTGCGGCACCCAGGACGCCGGTACGTCGAAGGCGATGCCGTGGTCGGGGTTGGCCACGACGGTCCAGCCCTCGACGGTCGGCTTCGGGGCGTCGGCACCGCCGCGCGGGTCGTCGGCGGTGGACGCGGACGGGGCGGAGGCGTCGGAGGAGGACGCGGTGGGACCGGGCCGGGCCCCGTCGTCCTCGTCCCCGCCCAGCAGGACGACCCCGGTCACGGCGGCGGCGACCACCACGACCGCGGCGGCCACGACCGCCACCACCTTGGTACGGCCGCTGCCGGGTCCCCGGTCGGCCGGTCCGCCGGACGTGACCGTGGGTGCGTTCCAGGGGGCGGCCTGCTGCTGTCCCGCGTACGGCTGCTGCTGGTAGCCGGGCTGCCGGTACGGATTGGGCTGCTGCCGCGGATCGGGTCCGCCGGTGGGTGACTGCTCTCCTGGCCACATGGGCGCTCAGCATACGGCGATCTTCGCGGGCGCCTGGTCCTGGAAGCTACTCGTGGGTAACCTGACTTCATGAGCGCAGATCAGATGTCGATCGGCGAGTTGCTCGCCGCCACGGTGCCGATGGTCCGGACCCTGAACCTCGAGTACCTGGAAACCACCCCCGAGAAGGCCGTTCTGGCCCTCCCGGACCAGAGCGAGTACCGCAACCACGTCGGCGGACCGCACGCCGGAGCCATGTTCACGCTGGGCGAGTCCGCCAGCGGTGCCATCGTGCTGGCCGCCTTCGGAGACCAGCTCAACCGGGCAGTGCCGCTGCCGGTCACCGCGGAGATCGCCTTCAAGAAGATCGCCCTCGGCCCGGTCACCGCCACCGCGACCCTCGGCCGCCCCGCCGCGGACGTCGTCGCCGAACTGGACGCCGGCCGGCGCCCCGAGTTCCCGGTGAGCGTCGCCATCCGGCGCGAGGACGGGGCCGTCACCGGTGAGATGACCGTCATATGGACCCTGCGCCCCAACAGCTGACCCCCACCGACCCGGTACGCTTCCCGGTGCGCCTCGTACGAGGCGCACCGGGAACACGCATCCGAAGCGGAGGGTGGGGCGTTGCACGTCCAGGAATGGCTCGACACGGTGCCCGCGGCGGCCGTCTACGCCGTCGTCGGACTCGTCATCGGTCTGGAGAGCCTGGGCATCCCGTTGCCCGGCGAGATCATCCTGGTGTCGGCGGCCCTGCTGTCGTCGCAGCACGGCGGAATCGACCCACTGGTGCTCGGTGCCTGCGCCAGCGCGGGTGCGGTGATCGGTGACTCCATCGGGTACGCCATCGGCCGCAAGGGCGGCCGGCCGCTGCTGGCCTGGCTGGGCGGGAAGTTCCCCAAGCACTTCAGCGAGGGACACGTCGCCACCGCCGAGCGGTCCTTCCAGAAGTGGGGCATGTGGGCCGTCTTCTTCGGCCGCTTCGTCGCCCTGCTGCGCATCTTCGCGGGCCCGCTGGCCGGTGTGCTGCGGATGCCGTACTGGAAGTTCCTGATCGCCAACGTCCTCGGCGGCATCGTCTGGGCGGGCGGCACCACCGCCGTCATCTACTACGTCGGCGTCGTCGCGGAGGACTGGCTCAAGCGCTTCTCCTGGCTGGGCCTGGTGGTGGCCGTCCTGATCGGCATCGCGTCCATGCTGATCGTCAAGCGCAGGGCGGGCAGGACCCAGCCGGAGGCCGAGCCGGTCGTCGCCGGGGAGTGAGGCGCGCCCCCAAGGGGCGCGGGGAACTGCGCGAGCAACCACAACCAAGCCGCGGACGGCCGATCACAGATCCTCCCCCACCGCATCCCGATGCGCTCCAGCCAGCGCCGCGTACATCGTGCCGTTCAGCGTGACCCCCTGACGCTCCTCCTCCGTCAGCTCCCGCTTCACCTTCGCCGGCACCCCCGCGACCAGTGACCCCGGCGGCACCCGCATGCCCTGCGGGACCAGCGCCTGGGCGGCGACCAGTGAACCGGCACCGATCACCGCGCCGTTCAGGACCGTGGCGCCCATGCCGATCAGGCAGTCGTCCTCGACGGTGGCACCGTGCACCACGGCGTTGTGCCCGATGGAGACGCGCTCGCCGACGGCGACGGGGAAGCCGGGGTCGGCGTGGAGCGTGCAGTTGTCCTGGACGTTGCTGTCCGCGCCGACGGAGATCCGCTCGACGTCGCCGCGCAGCACCGCGCCGTACCAGACACTCGCCCCGGCGTGCAGCGTCACGTCCCCGACGACCGTGGACGTCGGCGCCACGAAGGCCTCGGCGTCCACCTTCGGGTCCTTGCCGCCGATGCCCGTGATCAGCGCCTTCTGCGTCATCTTCGCCTCCTGCTCGGGTGTTGTACGGCACCGTACGCCACCCGGTGGGGTGAAGATCACAGCGCGGTACGGCCCTGGCCGCACCGCCCGCGGACTACCGTGAGCGGGTGCCCCACCGCAAGAACACGTTCTCGTCCTGGCGGAGCCGCCTCGCGCAGCGGGCCGTCCACGCGGGCTGGGCCTGGGTGCAGCGCACCGGTTCCGTCACCGCCGCGCACCCCGGGCGCTTCCGCTTCGGCGCCCTGGGCACGGGCACCCGGCTCGCCTTCCCGCTCGGCACGGTCTTCGGCGAGCCCTGGATCCACGTCGGCGCCCACTGCATCGTCGGCGAGCAGGTCACGCTGACCGCCGGGCTCATGCCCGACCTCGACCTGGGTCCGGAGCCGATCCTGCGCATCGGCGACGGAGTCGTCCTCGGCCGGGGCAGCCACGTCATCGCGGACACCACCGTCACCATCGGCAGCGACTGCTACTTCGGCCCGTACGTCTACGTCACCTCCACCAACCACTCCTACGACGACCCGCACCAGCCCATCGGCAAGCAGTGGCCCCGGATGGACCCGGTGGAGATCGGCCCCGGCTGCTGGATCGGCACCGGCGCGGTGATCCTGCCGGGTGCCCGGATCGGCCGGAACGTGGTCGTGGCCGCCGGTGCCGTGGTCCGGGGCACCGTCCCCGACCACGCCGTGGTGGCGGGCGCCCCCGCCCGCGTCGTACGGCGCTGGACCCCCGCCGAGGGCTGGCAGCCGCCGCTCAGGACCCCGGCTCCGGTGCCGATTCCGGACGGGATCACGCCGGGGCAGCTGCGGGAGCTGTCCAAGCTGGACGACGAGGCGGTGGCCCGGCTCGCCGAGCTGGACGCCCCGGCGGACGCGGCGGGCAGGCTGGCCGAACCGGCCGCGGAGGGCTGAGCGGGAGCCGGGGCGAACGGCACCGTCGCCGCGCCCCGCAGTACAGTGCGGTGGACCTTCGGGTGCGGCGGACCGTGGTCCAGTGCAATGCACCCCGTCATGCACCTCATGCACAAGCCGGATGACGCACAAGTTACTGGACGGAACGTGGCGGACCTCGACCTGCTGACCCAGTCCCTCGCGCGCAACGTCAAGCGCTGGCGCACCGAGCGCGGCTTCACCCTGGAGGCGCTGGCGACGCGTGCCGGTGTCAGCCGCGGCATGCTCATCCAGATCGAACAGGCCCGCACCAACCCCAGCCTCGGCACCGTCGTGAAGATCGGCGACGCGCTCGGTATCAGCATCACCACCCTGCTCGACTACGAGCAGGGCCCCACGGTCCGCGTCGTCCCCGCCGAACAGGCCGTGCGCCTCTGGCACACGGACGCCGGCAGCTTCAGCCGGCTCCTCGCCGGAGCGGAGGCGCCCGGGCCGCTGGAGATGTGGGAGTGGCGGCTGATGCCGGGCGAGAGCAGCCCCTCCGACCCGCACCCGGGCGGCACGGTCGAGCTGGTGCACGTGACGGCCGGAGAGCTGACCCTCACCGTCGACGGGGTGGCCCATCGCGTCCCGGCGGGCGCGAGCGCCTCCTTCGAGTCCGACTCCCCGCACACCTACGGCAACGAGGGCGACGCGCCGATGGAGATGATCATGGCGGTGTCGGTCCCGCCCGTCCGCTGAGACGGCCGTTCTCCGGCGCACCGGCCCTTGTTAGCGTGCCGCCATGCACGCACCCATCGGGAACTTCGACAGGGCCACGCCCGCCCCGGACTGCCTCGACGAACTGACCCGCCCGGTCGCCGACGCCGTACGCCTGTGGAGCGGCAGCGTCCCCGCCGACCGGATCCTCTACGTCGACACCGAACCGGAATGGGCCGACACCGCCACCTTCGTCGAGCACTACGGCCGTGAGCTGCTCGAACGGTCCGCCAACTGCGTCGTGGTCACCGGCAAGCGCGGCGGCGGCACGACACTGGCCGCCTGCGTGGTGCTCTCCACCACCCGGGTCGACGTCAACGGCGTCGTGCGCCGGCACCTCGGGGCGCGCAAGGCGTCCTTCGCCCCGATGGACACCGCGACCGGCGAGACCGCCATGGAGTACGGCGGCATCACGCCGGTCGGCCTGCCCGGCGACTGGCCCGTGCTGGTGGACTCGGCCGTCGTCGACCTGCCGTACGTCCTCGTCGGCAGCGGACGCCGGCGCGGCAAGCTGCTCGTGCCGGGCAAGGCGTTCGCGGAGCTGCCCGGCGCCGAGGTGCTGGAAGGACTCGGCGTCGCCTGAGCCGCCACGCGGACATCATGGCGACGGCGCCTCGGTCCCCGGGAACGGTCGCGGCGGCACTCGCCACGGGAAGACTCCTGGCGGGTCCCGGTCGGCGAAGCTATGCTCCCCGCGATGACTACTCCTCCACTCGGCAGATTGGGGGACCCGTCCACGCAAGGTGAGTGCTGATGGCCACTCACCTCGTGAACGGGTACTCCGACTCCCGCCTTTCCTTCTGGCGGCGCGTGCGCGAGTTCGCCGTGCCGCCCTCCATGATCGAGACCGCGACCTCCCGCCGCCGTGCCGGGGACTGGGCGGGCGCGTGCGCCGCCGCGGCCGTCGACGTCGACCTCGACCTGCGTTCCGCGGCCCGCGCCCACGGCCACGCGCTCGCCTCCCGGCTCCGGACCGACCTGCGGCACCTCGCTCCCGACCTGCTGCGCTGGCACATGCCGAGGATCGCCCCGGACGGCCTGCTCCGCCCGGGCCTCACCCTCACCCTGGCCCGGTACGACACCGAGGCCCGCGACGGCGTACGTCCGGTGCACCTCGTCGTCCGTACCCCGCCCGCCTGGGCGGACGGCGGTCAGCGCATCAGCCTCGCCCTGTGGGACGGCTCGGGCCCGGACACCGGCACCGCACGGCACCCGCATCCCCGGCCCAGCCGACGCTTCCGGCTCGACCTGCACCGTCACCTGTGGGACGCGCGCAGAACCCCTGAACTGCGCGTCCGCTCGGGCGCCGACCTGCCACCGCCCGCCGACCCCCCGCCCGGCTTCCCGGAACCGCCGGGGACGGTGCCGCCGGGGCGGCGCTGTGCCGTCGGCCGGTGGGCGGCCGAGGCGCGGATCCTGCTCCGGGCCGAGGACACCGGGCCCACGACGGTCGTCGTACGGATCGGAGCCGGACAGCGGATCGCCCTGGAAACTGACCCGGGCGAGGGGGATCCGCCGGCGCCGCCGCGGATCGCCGCACTGCCCCCCGGCGGCACCTCGTCCGGGCTGCCGATGCTCCCCGACGCGGCCACCTGGATGCTGCCCGACCTGGAACTGGTCCGCGCCGGAGCGATCGGGGCGGACCGACTGCATCCGCTGGTCGCCACGGCACTGGCACCGGACCGGCGCCATGTGCCGGCCGCCCCGCCACGGTCCTGGGACCCGGCGACGGGCCCGCGGATCGTCGACTGCCGCGGAGCCCGGCACCGGATCGGCCTCGTCGACGGAGCCCTCGCGGCCCTGGACCACGATCCGGCCGAGACCCGCCGCGAGGAACTGCTCGCGGCGCTGACCGGCACGCCGCTGCCCTGCTTCCAGGCCATCGACGAGGCACACCGGCGCCCGGAGTGCCTGCCCGACATCCGCGAACGCCTCAACCACGGGGACACCGCCGGTGCCCTCGCCGTCGTCGAGAGCCTGCTGGGTCCCGCAGCACGCCTGCGTGACGGCGCCCTGCGGGACGACCTGGAGGCCGCCGCGCGACGGCGGATCGCCCACGGCATGTTCCGCGCGGGCCTCGACGAGCCCCCGGCGAGGCACGTCCGCCCGGACCGGCACCGGCCGCGCGAGGGCCGCTCACGCCCGCGCCACGCGACCTTCGACTGACCCCGGGGGATTACGGCCCCCCACCGAGGCCCCCGGGCCGAACTCCCCACCCGGCGCGGCATCCCGCCCACGACTGACCCTCAGGTGATGACAAATGATGACATCTGCCCCCGCCATGCCCTCCCAGCTCGACGTGGCCGGTGAACTGCTGACCCTGCTGCGCGACACGACCACCGAACCGCGGCCCGACACCCAGCTGGAGGCCCTCACCCTGGCCGTGGCCGCCGACCTCCCCGTGCTGCTGTGGGGAGAACCCGGGATCGGCAAGACCGCGGCCCTCACCCAGCTCGCCACCGCCCTGGACCTCCCGCTGACCACGGTGATCGCCAGCGTGCACGAACCGTCCGACTTCTCCGGGCTGCCCGTCGTCGGCGACGACCCGGCCGAACAGGGTGTTCCGATGGCACCGCCGGACTGGGCCGTGCGCCTGGTGCGGGCGGGCCGGGGCCTGCTGTTCCTCGACGAACTGTCCACCGCCCCGCCCGCGGTGCAGGCGGCACTCCTGCGTCTCGTCCTCGAACGGCGGGTCGGCGCGCTGCGTCTGCCGCCCGGCGTCAGGATCGTGGCCGCCGCCAACCCGCGGTCCTCGGCGGCCGACGGCTGGGAGCTGAGCCCGCCCCTGGCCGACCGGTTCGTCCATCTCCAGTGGACCCACGACCAGGACGTCGTCGTACGGGGCCTCGGCGGAACCTGGCCCCGGGCGACACTGCCGAGCCTCGACCCGGCAGCGCTGGAGGAGGCGGTGCGGTACGCGCGCCGGGCGGTGTGCGAGTTCCTCACCGCCCGACCCGGGCTCGTACACCGGCTGCCCGGCGGCGAGACACGCCGGGGCGGCGCCTGGCCGTCTCCGCGGAGCTGGGAGATGACCCTGTGCCTGATCGCCTTCGCGACCGCGGCCGGCTCGTCCAGGGAGGTGCTCTCCCTGCTGGTGCGGGGGACCGTCGGGGACGGTCCCGGGCTCGAATTGATGGCGGGCCTGGACCGGATGGATCTCCCGGACCCCGAGACACTGCTCGCCGACCCGGCGGGCGCGGTGCTGCCCGAACGGGGGGATCTGCGCCAGGCCGTGCTGGACGGCGTGGTGGCCGCCGTACGCAAGCGGCCGGACAGGTCCCGGTGGGACGCGGCGTGGGCGCTGCTGGCCCGGGCGATGGAGACCGGCACCCCGGACGTCGTGGTCGTCCCGGCGACGACACTCGCCACGCTGCGGCAACAGGGCTGGGACGTGCCCGCCTCGATCGACCGGCTGGCCGGGGCCATGTCCCTGTCCCGACGCGCGGACCGAGCGGCAGACCGAGCGGCGGCACGCATCGCGGGCACCGCGAAGGCGGGCCGATGAAGCCGATGAAGCCGAAGGCGCCGGAGTGCCCGACCGGAGGGGACGGCGGTGCGTCCACCTCGCCCGGAGCGGGCGTCGGCGCGCGGGACGGGGGCAGGCCGTGCGGGGGCAGGCCGGACGGGGGCAGGCCGGACGGGGGCAGGCCGGACGGGGGCACGGCGGACGGGGGCACGGCGGACGGTGGCGGGGCGAGCGCCGTTCGGTCCGCAGTGCCCCGATCCGGTCCCTCGGCACCGGTCCCGGCGGCGCCGAGGGGGACCGCTTCGGGCGGGATAGCGTCCGGCGCGGAGACGACCGGCGCGGAGGCGTCCGGCGCGGAGACGGCCGGGGCGGGCCGGGTGAGGATCGACCTCGACAAGCTTTTCGCCGCCCGGTTGCAGGCCGCCCGGGCCCGGCCCTACCTGGCGACGGCGCTGTTCGCCCTGCACGTCGTCCCGTCGCGCGGGGTGCCGACGATGGCCGTCGACCGGCACTGGCGGTGCTACGTCTCGCCCGGTTTCGTGGACCGTACGTCCGTGGAGGAACTGGCCGGCGTCTGGGTGCACGAGGTCTCGCACCTGCTCCGCGACCACCACGGCCGCAGCGACCGGGTGGCCCGCGAGCGCGGGCTGACCGGCCCGGCGGAACGGCTGCGGATGAACATCGCCGCGGACTGTGAGATCAACGACGACGTGTTCGGCGACGGACTGGTCCGCCCCGAGGGAGCGGTCGACCCGGAGTTCCTGCGACTGCCCGAGGGGCAGCTCATGGAGGACTACCTGCGCCAGTTCCGGCTCGGGCGGCTCACCGAGAGCCTGGCCTGGCTGGACTGCGGCAGCGGTGCCGACGGCCTCGACCGGGAGTGGGACCTCGGTCCCGACGGCGCGGACGGACTCAGCGAACAGGAGCGCGACGCGGTGCGCTTCCGGGTGGCACGGGGCATCAGCGCCCGCCCCGGAAACGCGCCGAAGAGCTGGCGGCGCTGGGCGGAGCAGGTGTTCCATCCGCCGCAGCCCTGGCGCGAGTTGCTGGGGGCGGCGGTCCGCTCGGCGACCTCCGCGGGCGGCGCGGGCGAGGACTACACATACGGAAGGCCGTCGCGCCGCTCGGCCGGAACTCCCGGCGTGGTGCTGCCCAGCCTGCGCCGCAGACCGCCCCGGGTCGCCGTGGTCGTCGACACCTCCGGATCGGTCAGCGACGCCGAACTGGGCAGCGCGCTCCTGGAGGTCGCCGCGATCGCCCGCGCCGTCGGCGGCCGACGCGACCTGGTCAGCGTGGTGCCGTGCGACGCGGCGGCCCGGGTCACGCACTCCCTGTGCCGGGCCGAGGGCATCCCGCTGGTGGGCGGCGGCGGAACGGACCTGCGCGCCGGCTTCGCGAAGGCGCTCCGTTCGCGTCCCGCGCCGGACGCCGTGGTGGTGCTGACCGACGGGCAGACCCCCTGGCCGGCCGTCCGGCCCGCGTGCCGGACGGTGGTGGGCCTGTTCCCCCGGGAGCGGAGCCGCTCCTACGACGAGGACGACCCCGACTACGTTCCCGACACACCGCCCGACTGGGCCCGTGTGGTGGTCATCGAGTCCGGTGCGGGCGCCGGCGGCTGAGCCCCGGCGCGGTCAGCCGAGCCGCGGGATCAGCCGAGCCGCGGGATCTCGATCGCCGGGCAGCGGTCCATCACCATCTCCAGGCCCGCGGCCCGGGTCCGTTCGTACGCCGCGTCGTCGACCACGCCGAGTTGGAACCAGACCGCCTCGGCGCCCTTGGCGACCGCCTCGTCGGCGACCGGGCCGGCCAGGTCGCTGTTGACGAAGACGTCGACGACGTCCACGTCGAACGGGACCTCCGCGAGGGAGGCGTACCCCTGCTCGCCGTGCACCGTCTCGGCCTTGGGATGCACCGGCACGACGCGCTTGCCGAAGCGCTGCAGCACCTCGGCGACGCCGTAGGCGGCGCGCTGCCGGTTGTTCGACAGGCCCACCACGGCCCAGGTGTCGCCCGACTCGGTGAGGATCTTGCGGATGGTCTCCTCGTCGCCGTACACCGGCGGCCTCCTCGTGCTCTCGGCTCGTGCTCTCGGGGCGGCCCGCGGATCGCGCCACCCGCTCGGGACAACGGACGGCGGCGTGCCGGGATTCCCGGGGCGGCGGGAGCGGTGCCCCGAGCGCGCCCCGGTGCGTCGTCGAGTCACACCGCCTACGCTCGCCCCGTGCTGCGCATCATCGACGCCCGAACCGGAGAATCCGCCCCCGCCGCCCCCGCCCGGCGGGCCCCGACGCGGGTCGAGGCGCACCCGCCGGGGCGGGACGCCACCGCCCTGCGCGTCATGCTCGTCGCGGACCTGCTGGTGCGCGTCCTGGAACTCGACGGCACCCCGGTGTGGGCCGTGCTCACGGGCGCGGAAGCGGGGGAACGGCTGCGCAAGGACGCCGCCGCCCTCGGCATCCGGCCCTTCGAGGACGGAGCGGGCCACGGAGCGGGCACCGGACAGGGCGTCCGCGTCGTGGGTGAGCGCGTGAGCGGGAAGGGGAGCGGGGACGGGAGCGGCAGCGGTGAGGCGGTCCCGGACGCGGTGGCCGTCGCCGTCGCCCCCGTGCACCCGGCCGGCCTCGGCCTCGCCGGCCTCGCAGACTCCGACGCCGTGCGCCTCGCCCTGCTGGAACGGCACCACCACGCGCGCGTGGAGCTCGACACGGCCACGCTGGACGAGGCCCGGGACACCCTCGCCCGGTGGCGCCGGGCGGTCGCCGACTGGGCCCGGCACCCCTCACGTCCGGTCCCCGGCGAGGTGCGCGACCGGCTCCGGGCCGCCTGGGAGGACGACCTGGACGCCCCCGGGGTGCTGCGCGTCCTGCGCCGGGTGGAGACCGACCCGGACCTCGCGGACGGAGCCCGGTTCGAGATCTGCGCGTACGCCGACCGGTTCCTCGGCCTCCATCTCACCCGGGACGTCGGCACCGTGTACTGACCGGCCGCGGCCCGCCCCCGTCCGCAGCGACCGGGGCCGGAGGGCGCGGCACGCCGAGCGCATAGGGTGGCCGGATGCAGGACGAGTACCGAACGGTCGCCCGCGCGGGCGTGCACGAAACCGAGATCAACCGCTCGCGCTTCCTCTGCGCCCTCGCCCCGGCCGCCACCGAACAGGACGCCCAGGCGTTCGTCGCCGGCGTGCGCAAGGAGCACGCGGACGCCACCCACAACTGCTGGGCGTACGTCATCGGCGCCGACGCCGGGGTCCAGAAGGCGAGCGACGACGGCGAACCGGGCGGCACCGCGGGCGTCCCGATGCTCCAGATGCTGCTGCGCCGCGACATGCGGTACGTCGTCGCCGTCGTCACCCGCTACTACGGCGGCGTCAAACTCGGCGCGGGCGGACTCATCCGCGCCTACGGCGGCGCGGTCGGCGAAGCCCTGGACGACCTCGGCACCCTCACCCGCCGCCGGTTCCGCCTGGCCACGGTGACCGTCGACCACCAGCGGGCCGGCAAGCTCCAGAACGACCTGCGCACCGCGGGCCGCGCGGTGCGCGACGTGCGGTACGGGGAGGCCGTCACCATCGAGGTCGGCCTGCCGGAGGCCGACGTGGACACCTTCCGCTCCTGGCTCGCGGACGCCACCGCGGGAGCGGCCGGCTTCGAACTGGGCGGAGAGGCGTACGGGGACGCCTAGACAAGGCGGACAACAGGGATGTAACGGTCTTTGGTGGCGCCGTGGGCGGGGCGAAACGGGAGTTACCGCCCGGGCTGTCGGACCCTCCCGTTAGTCTCGGGGATCATGCGACTGCTGCACACTTCCGACTGGCACCTCGGCCGGGCGTTCCACCGGGTGAACATGCTCGGCGCCCAGGCCGGGTTCGTCGGCCACCTCGTCGAGACCGTGCGGGAGCACGCCGTCGACGCCGTGGTCGTGTCGGGGGACGTGTACGACCGGGCGGTGCCGCCGCTCGCCGCCGTCGAGCTGTTCGACGACGCCCTGCACCGCCTCGCCGACCTCGGTGTGCCGACGGTGATGATCTCCGGCAACCACGACTCGGCCCGCCGGCTCGGGGTCGGTGCCGGGCTCATCGACCGGGCCGGCATCCACCTGCGCACCGACCCGGCGGGCTGCGGCACCCCCGTGGTGCTGGCCGACGCCCACGGGGACGTGGCCTTCTACGGGCTGCCGTATCTCGAACCGGCGCTCGTGAAGACCGAGTTCGGCGTCGACAGGGCGGGGCACGAGGCCGTGCTCGCCGCCGCCATGGACCGGGTGCGCGCCGACCTCGCCGCGCGTGCGCCGGGTACCCGGTCCGTCGTCCTCGCGCACGCCTTCGTCACCGGCGGCGAGCAGAGCGACAGTGAGCGGGACATCACCGTCGGCGGGGTCGCCGCCGTGCCCTCCGGTGTGTTCGACGGCGTGGACTACGTGGCGCTGGGGCACCTGCACGGCTGCCAGACCCTCACCGAGCGCGTCCGCTACTCCGGCTCCCCGCTGCCGTACTCCTTCTCGGAGCACCGGCACCGCAAGAGCATGTGGCTCGTCGATCTGGGGGCCGACGGGTCGGTCGCCGCCGAGCGGATCGACTGTCCGGTGCCGCGCGCACTGGCCCGGCTGCGCGGCACGCTGGAGGACCTGCTCGCCGACCCGGAGCTGAGCCCGCACGAGGACGCGTGGGTCGAGGCGACCCTCACCGACCCGGTCCGCCCCGACGAGCCCATGGCCCGGCTCACGGAGCGGTTCCCGCACACGCTCAGCCTCGTCTTCGACCCCGAGCGGGCCCCCGACGAGCCCGGCGTGTCCTACGCCCGGCGCCTCGCCGACCGCAGCGACCAGCAGATCGCGGAGGACTTCGTGACCCATGTGCGCGGCGCCGGGCCGGACGACCACGAACAGGGCGTGCTGCGAGACGCCTTCGACGCCGTGCGCGCGGACGAGAGCGTGCGGGAGGTGGCCCGGTGAGGCTGCACCGGCTGGACATCACCGCCTTCGGGCCCTTCGGCGCCTCGCAGAGCGTCGACTTCGACGACCTCTCGGCCGCCGGGCTGTTCCTGCTGCACGGCCCCACCGGCGCCGGCAAGACCTCCGTCCTCGACGCCGTCTGCTACGCGCTGTACGGCTCGGTGCCGGGAGCCAGGCAGGGCGGCAGCGGCCAGGGCATGACGCTGCGCAGCGACCACGCGGCCGCCGGCACCCGCACCGAGGTGCGCCTCGAACTGACCGTCGCGGGACGCCGGCTCGAGGTCACCCGGCAGCCGCCCTGGGAACGCCCCAAGCTCCGCGGCAAGGGCACGACCGTCGACAAGGCGCAGACCTGGCTCCGCGAGTACGACGCCACGGCCGGAACGTGGCGGGACCTCAGCCGGTCCCACCAGGAGATCGGCGAGGAGGTCACGCAGCTGCTCGGCATGAGCCGCGAGCAGTTCTGCCAGGTCGTGCTGCTGCCGCAGGGCGACTTCGCGCGCTTCCTGCGCGCCGACGCGGAGGCACGCGGCAAGCTGCTCGGGCGGCTCTTCGACACCCGGCGGTTCGCCGAGGTCGAGAAGCACCTCGCGGAACGGCGTCGGGCGACCGAGGCCCGGGTGCGCGAAGGGGACGCCGCGCTGCTGGCCGACGCGCACCGGATGCAGCAGGCCGCGGGCAGCGCCATGGAACTGCCCGAGCTGGCGCCGGGCGAGCCGGGCCTGGCCGAGGCGGTCCTCCGTGCCGCCGCCGTCGCCCGGGCCACCGCCCGGGAGCTGCTGGCGGTCGCCGACTGCCGGCTCACGGCCACCGAGTCCGCGCAGGCCGCAGCCGAACGGGACCTGGCCGGCACCCGCGAACTCGACCGGCTGCAACGCCGGTTCGCCGAGGCACGGGAGCGTGCCGCCCGGCTGGCGGAGCGGGCCGGCGCCCACCGCGCCGCGCAGGAGCGCATGGAGCGCGGCCGCAAGGCCGGGGCGGTGGCACCCGCGCTGGAACTGCGGGAGGCCACCGACACGGAACACCTGAGGGCGACCGCCGCGGAAGCACGCGCGCGTGCCCTGCTGCCGCAGGCGCTCGCCGGCGCGGGTGCGACCGGGCTCGCCGCCGCCGCACGCCGGGCCGCGGAAGAACTGGGTGGCCTCGAGTCGGCCCGGCGCGCCGAACGACGCCTCACCGAACTGGTCGAGGAGCGGGCCGGCCTCGACCGCCAGGAACGCGCCGACGACGACGTGCGGCAGGAGGCGGAGACCTGGCTCGCCGACTGGGAGACCACCCGCGCCGGGCTCCAGGGCCGCGTCGACTCCGCGCAGGAGGCCGCGACCCGCGCCGAACAGCTCGCCGTACAGCGCGACCCGGCACGGCGGCGGCTCGACGCCGCCCGGCAACGGGACCGGCTCACCGACGACACGGAGGAGGCACGGCGGCAGGCGCTCGCCTCGGCCGAACACGCCGTCGAGGCCCGCGCCCACTGGCTCGACCTCAAGGAACAGCGCCTGCGGGGCATCGCCGCCGAACTCGCCGCCAACCTCACCGACGGCGCGCCCTGCGGGGTGTGCGGCGCCACCGAACACCCCGCCCCCGCACGCAAGAGCGCCGGCCACGTCGACCGCGAGGCGGAGGAGCGCGCCCTCGCCGCCTACCAGGCGGCCGACGAACGGCGAGCGGATGCCGAACGGCAGCTGGGCGCCGTACGGGAGGCGCTCGCCGCCGCCGCGGCGGAGGCCGGTGACGCGCCCACGGCCCGGCTGGCCGAGGAGGCCGGGGAGGTCGAGCGGGAGTACACGCGGGCCCGGGCAGCCGCCTCCGGGCTGCATGCCGCGCAGGAGGAACTGCGGGGCGCCGAGCGCGAGCGCGAGGAACGCGTCGCCGCTCAGCAGCAGGCCGCGGTCCGGTCCGCCTCCCGGGTCGCGGGGCGCGAGCGGCTGGAGCGGGAACAGGCCGTCCTGGAGGAGGAGTTGACGCGGGCCCGCGGCGTTGCCGAGAGCGTGGCGGCGCGGGCGGCCCAGCTGGAGCGACAGGCCGCGCTGCTCACGGAGGCGGCCGACACCGCCCGCGTCGCCGAGGACACCGCCCAGCGGCTCAAGGACGCCGACGCCAGGCTCGCCGACGCCGCCTTCCGGGCCGGTTTCGACACCCCCGGGGACGCGGCCGCCGCCCTGCTCGACGACACCGCCCACCGCGAGTTGCAACGGCGGCTCGACGCCTGGCAGTCGGAGGACACCGCCGTCCGCGCGGTCCTCGCCGAGGCCGACACCGCCGACGCCGCCCGGCGGCCGCCCGCCGACCTCGCCGCTGCGGAACGGGCAGCCGTCGACGCGGGCCGCCGCCTGCGCGAGGCGTCCTCGTCCCGGGATGCCGCCGCCCGGTGCTGCGCCGAGCTGGACCGGCTGTCCGCGCGGGCCACCACCTCCGTACGGGGGCTCGCCCCGCTGCGCGAGGAGCACACCCGGGTCGCCCGCCTCGCCTCCCTCGCCGCGGGCACCTCGGCGGACAACGAACGCCGGATGCGCCTGGAGTCGTACGTCCTGGCCGCCCGGCTCGAGCAGGTCGCCGCCGCGGCCACCGCCCGGCTGCTGCGCATGTCCTCCGGCCGCTACACCCTCGTCCACTCCGACGACCGCACCGGGCGCGGCCGCAGCGGCCTCGGCCTGCACGTCGTCGACGCCTGGACCGGCCGCGAGCGTGACACCGCCACGCTGTCCGGCGGCGAGACGTTCTTCGCCTCGCTCGCCCTCGCGCTCGGCCTCGCCGACGTCGTCACCGACGAGGCGGGCGGCGTCCGCCTGGACACCCTCTTCATCGACGAGGGCTTCGGCAGCCTCGACGACCAGACCCTCGACGAGGTCCTCGACGTCCTCGACGCGCTGCGCGAGCGGGACCGCAGCGTCGGCATCGTCAGCCACGTCGCCGACCTGCGGCGCCGCATACACGCCCAACTCGAGGTCGTGAAGGGGCGGTCCGGGTCGGTACTGCGGCAGCGGGGCGCCGGCTGAGGGCCGAGCACGCCCTCCCCGCCGGCGCGCGTGGGTCAGCGGCCCAGGGGGCGGCGGGGGAGCGGTGAGGAGTAGACGACGCTCGTGGTGACCGAACCCAGGGCGCTGATCCGGCCGGACACCTCCTCCAGGTGCCGCATCGAACGGGCCGCGACCTTGATGACGAAGCAGTCGTCGCCCGTGACGTGGTGCGCCTCCAGGATCTCCGGCGTGACCGCGACCAGGTCGTGGAACGGCTTGTAGTTGGCGACCGGATAGCGCAGCCGCACGAACGCCAGGATCGGCAGCCCCAGCCGCTCGGGGTCGACGACCGCCGCGTACCCCTGGATGATCCCGGCCTCCTCCAGCCGCCGCACGCGCTCCGTCACCGCGCTCGCGGACATCGAGACGGCACGCGCCAGTTCGGCGAAACTGGCCCGCCCGTCCCGCTGGAGCGCATCGAGGATGCGCCAGTCGGTGTCGTCCGGGGAATACTCGGTCATCCGGCAGAACTAGCACGGATTCCCTGGCGGAACAAGGCGCAGACCGGGGAAACGCCCTTCAGGCCGCACGCCGTGGTGCATAGATTTCTGGTCGGAGGATCCACCGAGGAGAGGCCCCACCATGAGCGTCACCACCATGAGCGTCACCACCACAGGCACCGCCACCGCCGCCGGTCACGTCAATCCCGTTCTGCGCACAGCACCCGCTCCGCCCGCCGAGGCCGCCGCGTACTTCCGGGCGAGCCTCGCCTTCCACACCGACGTCTCCGACGTCGCCGCCGCACTCGCGACCGGGGGCGACCCGGGGTTCGTGCTCGTCGACTGCCGGTCCACCGAGTCCTGGGACCAGGGCCACGTCCCCGGCGCCGTCCACCTGCCCACCGCGCTCGTCGCCGAGCGGGCCGGAGAACTCCTCGACCCCGCCGTGCCGGTGGTGACGTACTGCTGGGGCCCCGCCTGCAACGGCGCGACGCGTGCCTCCCTCGCCCTCGCCGAACTCGGTTACCGGGTCAAGGAGATGCTCGGCGGCTTCGAGTACTGGGTGCGCGAGGGCTTCGAGTTCGAGACCCGGCAGGGCACCGAGCGGCCCGCCGCCGACCCCCTGACCGTTCCGGTGGACGCGGCCGACTGCGGCTGCTGAGCGGCGTGTAGGTTCTGCCGCATGGTGCGATACGCGGAACCGGACGCGGTGGAGTGGGTCGAGTCGGGCGGAGGGCCGCTGATCGCGGTCCCGGAGACGGTCCTGCCGTTCTGGACCGGCGCCGACGGCGAGGAGACGGACTCCGACTACGACCGGGCCTGCGAGGTCGACGGCTACGTCGGACTCCTTCCCGTCGGAGACTCCACCGCCCTGGTGCTCGGCGACGAACCCGCCGCCACCGCCTACCTCCCCGACCACGCCACCTTCGTCCGCTGGTGCGCCGCGGACTCAGAGCAGGAGGTGCTGGCCGGTGTCCCCGCCGCCCTCGACGCGGCCGAGTGGGAGCCCGAGGTGTCCTGGCACGTCCCCGGCCCCGTGGTCCTCTTCGACGCCGCCTGGCCCGGCACCGCCTCCGACCGCGCCGGCCGAGTGCGGGTCACGCTGGACCCCGGCCGGTACGCGGTGCGCGCGACGGAGGTGCGCCCCGGGCCGGAGACCTGGCTGAGCCTCGTACACCTGCGGCGGCTCGCCGACCGGTAGCCGGGGACGATATTGGCGTGCGCGGCGGTCGCGGCCCACCCATGATGGGTGCCCATGCCCCGACTTCCCCATCCGGCACCCGAAGAACTGCGCCGCGATCCCCTGCCCCTGCGGGGCCGGACCGCCCTCGTCACCGGAGCCAGCCGGCGCGGCGGCATCGGCCACGCCGTGGCCCGGCGGCTCGCCGCGTACGGAGCGAGCGTCTACCTGCACCACCACGTGCCGCACGACGCCGCCATGCCCTGGGGTGCCGACCGCCCCGAGGACGTGGCCGACTCCGTACGTGCCGCGCTCGGCGACCCGGACGCCGTCGTGCACGCGGGCCCCGGCGACCTCACCCGCCCCGACGCACCCGGCGAACTCGTCGCCACCGCCGCCGAAGCGCTCGGCGGCCGGCTGGACATCCTCGTCGCCAACCACGCCCTCAGCGGGTCCGACGGCACCCTCGACACCATCGACGCCGCCATGCTCGACGCGCACTGGCAGGTCGACACCCGCTCGGTGCTGCTGCTGATCCAGGCCTACGCCCGTCGCCGTGCCGCGCTGCCGCCCCGCACACCCGGCGGACGCGTCGTGATGATGACCTCCGGCCAGGACATCGCGGGCGGCATGCCCGGCGAGATCGCCTACGCGCTCCAGAAGGGCGCACTCGCCTCCGTCACGCGCTCCCTGTCGACGGCCCTCGCCGAACACGCCGTCACCGTGAACGCGGTCAACCCCGGCCCGGTCGACACCGACTACCTGACCGGCGAGGACTACGACGCGATCGCCGCGCTCTTCCCCGCCGGTCGGTGGGGCATGCCCGACGACCCCGCCCGCCTCGTCGCGTGGCTGGCCACGGACGAGGCGGAGTGGGTCACCGGTCAGGTCGTCGACTCGGAGGGCGGTTTCCGACGGTGAGCGGCGAGGCGGGCGGACGTCACAGCCGCGACAGCTCGTCCACCAGGTCGTCCAGGCCCAGCGAGCCCTGGGAGAGGGCCGCCATGTGCCACGCCTTCGGGTCGAAGGCGTCGCCGTGCCGCTCGCGGGCCTTCTCCCGGCCGAGCAGCCACGCCCGCTCACCGAGCTTGTAGCCGATCGCCTGGCCCGGGATCGTCAGGTACCGGGTCAGCTCGCTCTCCACGAAGTCCGCCGGGCGGCTGCTGTGCGCGCCGAAGAACTCCTGCGCCAGCTTCGGCGTCCAGCGCTCACCCGGGTGGAAGGGGGAGTCCGCCGGGATCTCCAGCTCCAGGTGCATGCCGATGTCCACGATGACCCGGGCCGCCCGCATCATCTGCGCGTCCAGGTAACCGAGCCGCTGCTCGGCGTCCGTGAGGAAGCCCAGCTCGTCCATCAGCCGCTCCGCGTACAGCGCCCAGCCCTCGGCGTTGGCGCTGACCATGCCCACGGACGCCTGGTAGCGGGACAGGTCGTCCGCGACGTGCGTCCACTGCGCGAGCTGGAGGTGGTGGCCCGGGACGCCCTCGTGGTACCAGGTCGACACCAGGTCGTACACGGGGAAGCGGGTCTGGCCCATCGTCGGCAGCCAGGTGCGGCCGGGGCGGGAGAAGTCCTCCGACGGAGACGTGTAGTACGGCGCGGCCGCGCTGCCGGGCGGGGCGATGCGCGACTCCACCCTCCGTACCCGCTCGGCGAGTTCGAAGTGGGTGCCGTCCAACTGCTCGATCGCCTGGTCCATCAGGCCCTGCAACCAGTCCCGGACCTCGTCGACGCCCTCGATGTGCCTGCCGTGCTCGTCCAGGTGCGCCAGCGCCACCCACGGCGTCTCGGCGCCCGGCAGGATCTTCTCGGCCTCCGCCTTCATCTCCGCCAGCAGACGGTGGTACTCGGCCCAGCCGTAGGCGTACGCCTCGTCCAGGTCCAGGTCCGTGCCGTTGTAGTAGCGCGACCAGCGGGCGTAGCGCTCGCGGCCCACGGTGTTCGGGGCGCCCTCGATCGCCGGGGCGTACACGTCGCGCATCCAGTCCCGCAACTCCGCCACGGCGGCGGTCGCACCCCGGGCGGCCTCGTCCAGCTCGGCCCGCAGCGACTCGGGGCCGTCGGCGGCGAAGTCCTCGAACCAGCCACGCCCCTCGCCCGTGTCCGCCCACTCGCCGAGCTGCTCGACGAAGGTGGCGGTCGGACGCGGCGCCGCGTACAACTCGCGCTCCAGGCCCAGCGACAGGGACGCGCGGTAGCCCGCGAACGCCGCCGGCACCGCGCGCAGCCGCTCGGCGACCCGGGCCCAGTCCTCGTCGGTCCCGGTCGGGGTGAGGGTGAAGACCTCGCGCACCGAATGGGCGGCGGTGCCCATGTTGCCGACCGAGCGCAAGCCCTCGTCGGCCTCGTGGACCGCGAGTTCGGCCGTGAGGCGCTCGCGCAGCAGCCGCGCGCAGCGCCGCTCCACGTCGCTGTCCCCGCCCGGCCGGCGCTCCGCCTCGTCCAGCCGGGCCAGGGTGGTGCGGGCCAGTTCCGCGAGGGCCTCCTGCCCGGCGGGTGAGAAGTCGGGCAGGCGGCTGGAACTCTCCGCGACACCGAGATAGGTACCGGTGACCGGGTCGAGGGCGATGAGTTCGTCGACGTAGGCGTCGGCGACCTCGCGGGGCAGCGGGCTGTTGGTCTCTGACATGCGGACATCCTCATACGGATACCGGTGCCGCGTCAGCCCGTCGGGTCCGGCCCGACGGCCCGGGCGGCCGGATTTCGCTCAGGGCGTGGTACCGGGATCCGCCCCCGGGGCGGGCGCGGGCGCGGCAGGCGGCAGCAGGGGCCCGCACTCCCACTGCTGGAAGATCAACCGGGTCTCGACCCGGGCCACCTCCCGCTGGGACGTGAACTCGTCCAGGACCAGCCGTTGCAGGTCCGTCATGTCCGCGACCGCGACATGCACGAGGTAGTCGTCCGGACCGGTGAGGTGGAAGACGGTGCGCGACTCGGGCAGCGCCCGGATCCGCTCCACGAACGGGCCGACCAGCTCCCGCCGGTGCGGGCGCACCTGCACCAGCAGCAGCGCCTGGAGACCTCGCCCCATCCTCGCCGGGTCCAGTTCGAGCCGATGGCCGAGGATCACCCCGGCCCGCCGCAGCCGGGCCACCCGGTCCAGACACGTCGACGGGGCGACGCCTACCTGGGCGGCGAGATCGCGGTAGGTGGTCCGGGCGTCGTTCTGCAGCAACCGCAGCAGATGAAGATCCACCGGATCCAGTGCGACGGAATCGGCCATGAGCCGAACGTAGCACGGAGTATCGTCGCGCAGGCCCGGTCGGTGTTCACTCTTCGGGCATGGACTCAGCGCGCACGCACACGTCACCGTTCGACGACGTACGCACCACCGCACCCACGGGCAGGGCTCTGGCCACCGAAGCCGTGCACGCCGGCCGCGACGACCTCGCCGGCCAGGGACTGCACGCCCCGCCCATCGACCTGTCCACGACCTACCCGTCGTACGACAGCCGCGGCGAGGCCGCCCGCATCGACGCGTTCGCCACCACCGGCGCCGAGCCGGACGGGCCGCCGGTCTACGGCCGCCTGGGCAACCCGACCGTCGCCCGCTTCGAGACGGCGCTGGCCCGGCTGGAGGGGACCGAGGCCGCCGTCGCCTTCGCCAGCGGCATGGCGGCGCTGAGCGCGGTCCTGCTGGTCCGCGGCTCGATGGGGCTGCGGCACGTCGTCGCCGTACGGCCCCTGTACGGATGCAGCGACCATCTGCTGACCGCCGGGCTGCTCGGGTCCGAGGTCACCTGGACCGACCCGGCCGGCGTCGCGGACGCGCTGCGACCTGACACCGGCCTGGTGCTCGTGGAGTCCCCGGCCAACCCGACCCTGGCCGAGGTCGACCTGCGCGCCGTCGCCCACGCCTGCGGATCGGTGCCGCTGCTCGTGGACAACACCTTCGCCACACCCGTGCTCCAGCGTCCCGCCGAACACGGTGCGCGGCTGGTGCTGCACAGCGCCACCAAGTACCTCGGCGGGCACGGGGACGTGCTGGCCGGAGTGGTCGCGTGCGACGAGGAGTTCGCGGGGCGGCTGCGGCAGGTCCGCTTCGCCACCGGCGGAGTGCTGCACCCACTGGCCGGCTATCTGCTGCTGCGGGGACTGTCCACCCTGCCCGTCCGGGTACGCGCCGCGTCCGCCAACGCCGCCGAGCTGGCCGGGCGGCTGGCCGCCGACCCCCGGGTCGCCCGCGTCCACTATCCGCGCATCGGCGGCGCGATGGTCTCCTTCGAGGTCCACGGCGACCCGCACGAGGTCATCGCCGGCGTCCGGCTGATCACCCCGGCCGTGAGCCTCGGCAGCGTCGACACGCTCATCCAGCACCCGGCGTCCATCAGCCACCGCATCGTGGACGCGGACGACCGGCGGGACGCTGGGGTCGGCGACCGGCTGCTGCGGCTGTCGGTCGGCCTCGAGGACGTCGACGACCTGTGGGCCGACCTGGACCGGGCGCTGGGGGAGCGGACGGCCGGGGCGATCCCGCTGCGGGAGGCGCTGTCACCGGCCGAGTGACCGCCCGTCACGCCGGTGCCGGCCGGTGCGCTTGCCTGCGGGGCTGGCAGTCCTGGCAGGCCCCGCAGGCCTGCCGGTCCTGCCGGTCATTCCTGGCCGATCGGCTCTCCCTGAGGCAGGCGTGCCGCGGACCGGGCCGACGGCTCCAGACGGGCCGTGACGACCAGGGTCCCCTCCTCGATCTGGTAGTCGAGGGGGAGGCCCAGGCCGCGCATCGCGGCGACCATGCCGGTGTTGGACGCCTGCGTGACCGCGTACACGCTCTCGCATCCCGTCTCCGCCGCCATCGCCACGAGCCGGCCGAGGAGTTCGCCGCCGATGCCGCGGCGCTGCCACGCGTCCTCGACGAGCAGCGCGACCTCCGTCTCGTCCCCGTCCCACAGCAGATGACCGAGCCCGACGACGCGCCCGGAGGCGGTCTGCACGGCGAGGGTGCGGCCGAAGCGCGGGCTGAGCAGGTGGTTGAGATACCGGCCGGCGTCCCCGACCGGGCCGTGGTAGCGCATCCCGAGCGTCCGCGCCGAGCAGCGCTCGTGCATCGCCTTCGCCGCCTCCACGTCCCGCGTGTCGGCCCGGCGGACCGTGATGTCGCTCCCCTCGGGCAGCGTCAGCACGTCCCTGCCGCGCGGGACCCGCGGACCGAGCCGGGCGTCCAGCTCGACCAGGGCCCGCGCCCGGGCGAACTCCGCCGGGGTGAACGGCAACTGGGGCCGCTCCACGCTGATCACCCCGCCCTCCGGGGCGCGCAGCCGCAACACCGTGTCCTCGAGCGTGCCCTCCGGCGGTACGGTGCCGGCGGCTTCCGCCCCCGCCCCCGCACGCGCGGGCAGGGACCTGATGGTGCACCTGCCCAGCAACTGCCGCAGTGCCAACGGCAGCTCCGCGGCGTCCAGGGCCGTACGGGTGGCCAGGCCCAGCACCCGGGTCGGCGCGTCCACCAGGTCGTGGGCGTCCGCCCGCTCGGTCCAGGTCCGGGCACCGCCCGCCGCCGTCACCACGTCGGCCAGCTCGGTGCCGCTCAGCTCACCCGGGGCACGGAGCAGGAACTCGTCCACCGTGCCGTCGGCCAGCGGGTGCGTCTGAAGGCTCAGGATGTCGATCCGCCGGTCGGCCAGGGCCGCGCACAGCACGGCCAGCGATCCCGGCGCGTCCCGCACCGTCGTCCGCATCCGCCACAGGGCGCTCTCCCCACCCGGCCCGGTCCCGGTCGGCCCGGTCGTGCCTGCCCCGGCCCCGGCCCCACTTGCCCCGGTCCCGGCCGGCCGCCCGGCGGTGGGCGGCCGGGCGCCGGTATCCTCCGCGGGCGGCGCCTGCCCGTGGCGGCGTGACCACCGGGTGTGGAAGCCCGCCGTGGCGATCAGCGCGGCCAGCGAGGCCAGCACCATGACGGGCACCACGGGACCGTGCTCGACGAGATGGGTCACGGCGTCCGTCACATCAGACATGTCTCGACTCATGCACCCACTGTGAAGGAACGGTGTTGCGTGATCACGAACGCACTGTGACCGACGGGTAAAGAAGGCTTCCGTCGCATTCGTCCGCCTTTGGTTCGGTCTGGCGTCAGGAGGCGGCCGGTTCCTCCGCCAGCGCGTCCCGCAGCCGCCGCGCCTGCGTGACGAGCCGGGACGTGCCGCGCCGGTCCGCCACCCCCGGCAGGTGCGGCAGCCCGCCCCGGGCGCCCGTCCGCTCGGCGCACTCGGCCGCCACCGCCAGCAGCTCACCGAGCCCACGGGCCGAGGATGCCGTCGCGCCGGCGGAGAGGTCGGCGAGCAGTACGGGCAGGACCTGGCGGAGGACCGCCCACACCGTGGCGTTCGCCCCCGTCGCCGAGGCGGTGCGCACCGCGTCGGCGAGCCGCACCGGCTTCACCTCTCCGCGCCGCACCAACTGCCCGAGATCCGCGCCGAGCCGCTCCGGGTCCAGCCGGCCGCGTGCCGCCAGCACCAGCAGGGCGTCCACGGCGGCCAGCCGGTCCTCGGCATGCCGGGCACCCAGCCCGTAGGCCAGACACAGGTGCACCGCCTCGCCCGCTTCGCCGTCCGCGTCGGCGAGGTGGGGCAGCACCGCGGCGGCGGCGCCCCGCTGGTCGTCCACGGCCGCCTCGGACACGTCCCGCAGCAGCCGGGCGGCCACCAGCTCCGGCCGCTCGGGCAGGACGGCGAACCAGTGCTGTCGTATCTCGACGCTCCAGTGGCCGCAGTACCACCGGTCCGAGGAGGGACTCGCCGGACGTCCCAGCAGCCGGAGGGCGGCGGGGAACTCTTCCGCCCGAAGTCCGGGCGCCTCCCCGAGGTCCACCAGGATGCGGGTGGCCGTCGACCGCCGGGTGGTGGAAGGGGCGGTCCACTCGCCGGTCAGCAGGCGGGCGAGCCGATCACCCTGCTCGGTCCCGAGCGCTGCCGCGCGTCGCGCCGACGCCACCGCCGCCGTCCGGTCGTCCCGGCGCACACGCAGCAGTGCCTGGCCGAAGTCGACCGCCGCCACCCGGGCGCCCGCGCACCGGTAGGCGTCCAGGCGGTCCACCAGGTCGCCGGGTTCGAGCAGGCCGGTGCCCCAGGTGGGGGTGGCCAGAAGAAACGGCGGGGGATCGGTGCGCAGCCGGTGCGCCACCTCCCACATGCGGGCCGCGAAGGAGCGGGCCAGTGAGTTGTGCACACAGCCCGAGTCCGGCACCCCGTCCTGGACCACCCGGTGCAGGGTGTCCGTGCTCACCTTCCCGTGCAGGGTCGCCAGCAGGAGGTCCAAGGCCCGCGAGCCGTCGAAGAGTTCGGGGCGGCGAGCGAAGAAGTCGTCCGACGGGTGGCCGGGCCGCAGTTCGCGCTCGGCCCACCAGCGCCGGGCGACCACCGGTTCGAGGGCTTCCAGCAGCGCCTCCCGGTCCCGGTGGGCGTGCCGGACCAGCCCGTCCAGGGCGCGCTCGAAGGCGGACACGTCACCCCCCGAGGCCAGCAGCGCGCTGATCTCCTCGGCGACTTCGAGCGCCGAATCCGGAGCGGGAGCCAGACGCGCCCGCTGCGGCACGGCGGGCAGCACCTCCTCGTGGGCGAAGGCCCGGGAGTCCGGCGGTGTCGCCCCCAGGGTGCGGACCGCCCGCGCGCGCAGAGCCGGGACCAACTGTTCCGCCGCACCGGCGAGTTCCTCCCGGACGCCCTCGTCGGTGAACTTGCGGAGGTGCCGCTCGGCCAGCTTCAGGGCCCGCTCCTGCACGTCGGAGTCCTCGTGCCCGAACGCCTGGGCGGCGGCCGGCAGCAACGCGTCGGCCGTGGCGGGATCCCGCGTGAGCACCTTGCCCAGCAGCACGAGCTGCGCCCGGACGAGCTTCCGCTCGCTGCGGAACAGCACCGCGTCGGTCACCTCCGCCAACCGTCGCGGCGCCAGCTCTCCCGCCAGGGCCAGGGCCCCCAGCACCGACTGGGCGTGGGAGGCCACTGCCGGCACCGCGTCCGAGGCGAGCGCCGTCCAGTCGGCCGTCCGCAGCCGCTCCTCCTCACGGGTGAGCGCCAGGTCGTGCAGCAGGCGCAGGAACACCCGCAGCTCGGCCGGCGTGCCACCGCGCAGCAGCCGGGCCACACACGCGTCGACCATCGTCCGCCGGTCGAGTGTGCCCTCGGCGGTCAGCCGGGCCAGGGCGCCGGTCCAGCCGTCGGGCCCGTCGCCGGACAGCCAGCCCAGCCGCACTCCGACGCCTTCGGTGCGGAAGAGGACGGCGACCAGCTCCGACACGTGCGGGTCCCGGCGCAGCCGGTCGCAGACCGTTCCCCCGCGCTGCCAGGCGCCGCCGACGTGGTCCAGCCAGCCCTGGACGTACGCCTCCGTCGTGGGCACCGGGCAGCCGGACAACCGCACGAGGCCGGCCATCAGCTCGTACGACACGTTGGAACCGGCCGGGCGCTGGGCGAGCCGGTGCACCACGTCTGCCAGCCACCCGGGGTCCCGGTCGCCCAGCACATGCAGCAGGACCGCCGGTGACGCCTGCGACCAGCGCATGTCGACGGCCGCGAGCCAGCTCGCCACGGCCGCCGCGCCGGTCTGGCAGGCGGCCCCGGCCGCGTGCAGTGCCGGGTGGGCCAGGCGGGACTCCGCGGACCAGCGAGCCGTCCGCAGCTCCTGGCGGACGGCCTTCAACCCGGGGAAGCAGGCGCGCCGTTGCGCGTCCGTCATGCCGTCGAGCAGTGACACGACCTCGGCCGTCCGCCCCGCTCGCACCGCCCCGACCAGCAGCCCGGCCGTTTCCGCCGTCCCGCACCCGCTCCCGGTCGCAGGCGCCTCCGTAGCCGTCGTCATCGCGCACCCCCGTCGATCCGAACCGTCCCCCGCGCGTCCGCGGCGCCCCTCCGTACCATCCGTACCGCCAGCGCGTGCTTGCACGGCCCGCGCCCGCCCCGGTACTTGGCCCACCACAGACAGCTGCACGTGAGGACCCCCGCCTCCTCGCGCACCCGGTGCACGTGACCGTCCTCGGCCGTGACCGTCCCGACCGGGCCGTCCAGGGCGACCGCTCCCGCGGCCACCAGGACACGGGCCGAACGCAGCCGGGGATTGTGGCGCTCCACGCGCTCCGCGTCGTACGGCAGCTCCCGGTGGAAGTAGGCCGCCTCCGCGGTGTCGTAACCGACGCGTCCCGACGTGCCGAGGCGGACCAGCGCCGCACGCACCCGCTCCGCGGTCAGCCCCGAGGCGGCGGCCAGGTCGGCGATGTCGATCCGCGGCTCCCAGGCGAGGAGCACCGAGACCAGCTCGGCGTCCCCGGCGGCCTCGTCGGTGGCCAGCGCGTCGAGCACACCGCCCTCCCCGGAGAACCCGCGTGCGGCGTCGGGGGACAGGGTGAGCGTGAGGCGCATGCCCGGCAGGAGCACCTCCCAGGCGGAGGCGGTGGCGGCGCTCCCCGGGGCGACCGTCGGCCCGTAGACCCGCAGGGCCGTGGCGTGCCGCAGTACGCGCCGCAGCGCGACCAGGCGCTCCGGGCCGGGCAGGCACACCGCGCCGGGCACCGCACGCGTCGTCGGCCGCAGCGAACGACCCGACGGCACCACCCACCGGGGGCCACCCGCTCCGTTCCTGCCACCGCGGGGCAGGGCCCGCAGGAAGCGCACCGCCTCGGCCGCGCCCAGTTCGGCCCGCAGGTCGAAGCCGGCCGCTATGACCTGGGCCTCGGCGAAGCCGCGCAGCCACCGGTCGGGCAACGGCACCTTCTTCTCCACGACCGGGCCGTCCAGCGTGGTCACGGCCAGCTCCTCGGGACCGACGCGCAGATGCAGCGGGTCGTCGGCGCCGGTCCGGGACAGGGCCTCGCGCAACGGGTCGTTGACGTCGACGTTCGTCGTGCCGTGTCCGACCTGCCCGCCGTCGAGGCCCGCCTCCAGCACGTCCAGGCGGGCGTACACCCCGCCGCAGCCGGAGAAGGACTCGAAACGCAGTCGGTCGCCGCTGCCCGTCACCACCGGGTCGAGCGAGGCGCGCAGCTGCGGCTGGTAGTACCGCGCGGCGGCCACGTCGGCCACCGCGAGCAGCGCCGCGGACGCCTTCTGGGGCGACGTCAGGAACCCCGCGAAGAACTGCGGATGGTCCACGGCACCGGCGGGCGTCGCGCCCCGGGAGGTCTCCAGCCCCAGGCGTCGTCCGCCCGCCGCGGACTCCAGTACGGAGGGTCGTCGATAGGCCACGGCCTGCAAAGATCGCGTCATGGAAAAACCGTAGAGGCGCCCACTGACAATCGCTGTGACCAGCACAAACGGGCGCTCGGGGACGGTAGTTCGACGCACGCGCCAGCATCGCGCGCGGGGCCGCGCACCGGGGGATGACGCCGGCGCGCGGCTCGCCTGCGACAGGCTACGGGACTACTGGCCGACCCGGCCCGGCCGCAGCACCTTCGTGAACAGCACCGTGCCGTCCTGCTCGCGCAGCCGCACCGTCATCTCGGCGCTTGCGCCGTCGATGTCGACCTCGCCGAAGAACTGGTAGCCGCCCGCGGGCGACACGTTGGAAGCCGTCGGCGCCTTCACGAAGACGCGTTCGGGACCGAAGGTGCCGTCCAGCGCACTGGCGGGGAACGCGCCCGCGTTGAGCGGCCCGGACACGAACTCCCAGAACGGCTCGAAGTCGCCGAACGCCGCCCGCGACGGCTGGTAGTGCTGGGCCGACGTGTGGTGGACGTCGGCCGTCAGCCACACCGTGCCCGTGATCCGCCGGTGCTTGACGAAGCGCAGCAGCTCTGCGATCTGAAGCTCGCGCCCCAGGGGTGCGCCGGGATCGCCCTGCGCGATCCCCTCGATGTTCGCCTCGCCCTCGGTGGCGTCCGGCACGACCAGACCGATCGGCATGTCCGCCGCGATCACCTTCCACACCGCACGCGACCGGGCCAGCTCCCGCTTGAGCCAGTCCAACTGCTCGCGGCCCAGGATGCCCTGGGGGTCCACGCGCCGGCCGCCGGGGGAGTTGGCGTTGCGGTACGTCCGCATGTCCAGCACGAACACGTCCAGCAACGGGCCCTGGCGCAGCACCCGGTGCACCCGGCCCTCGCGCGCGCCGGGGCGCAGGGTGGAGAGCGGGAAGTACTCGCCGAACGCGCGCCGGGCACGGGCGGCCAGCACGTCGACGCTCTTCTCGCGGTACCGGTCGTCCGTCTCGGCGATCACCTGCCCCGGGTACCAGTTGTTGCGCACCTCGTGGTCGTCCCACTGGACGATCGACGGGACCTGGGCGTTGAAGCGCCGCAGGTTCTCGTCGAGCAGGTTGTAGCGGAAGTTGCCGCGGAACTCCGCGAGGGTCTCGGCGACCTTGGACTTCTCCTCGGTCGTGATGTTCCGCCAGGTGCCGCCGTCGGGCAGGGCGGCCGTCTCCGGGATGGGGCCGTCGGCGTAGATGTTGTCGCCGCTGCACAGGAAGAAGTCGGGGTCCAGGGCGCCCATGGCGTCGTAGATGCGATAGCCGCCGAGGTCCGGGTTGATGCCCCAGCCCTGGCCGGCGAGGTCGCCGGACCACACGAAGCGCACGCCGTCGCGCCGGCGGGCCGGCACGGTGCGGAAGGTGCCGGAGACCGGCTCACCGGTACGGCGCGGGTCGTCCGGGTCGGCGAGCAGTACCCGGTAGTGGATCTGCTCGCCCGGCGGCAGGCCGCGCAGCCGCGTGGTGCCGGTGAAGTCGGTGTCGCGCCCGAGCAGCGGGCCGTGCCACCGGTGCGGGCGGCGGAACGACTCGGTCGCGGACGTCTCGACGATCATCCGGGCCGGCCGGTCGGACCGCACCCACACCAGACCGGAGTGGGAGGTCACGTCTCCCGTCTGCACGCCCCAGCCCGCCCCCGGCCGCCCCGAACGGGCGAACGCCGGCGCCGCCGCGAGGGCGGTGGGCAGGGTCAGGGCCGCCGACGCGGCGAGCGAACCGCGCAGCACGCTGCGGCGGCCGGGCAACGGACGTGGTGACATGGATGCGCCTCCAGGGACGGGATCCGGCCCGCTCTCGGGTGGTGTTCGGGCCACTGTGCGCAGCCAGACCTACTGGTACGGCGCGGCGCCCGGGGAAAATGCGGGTGAACAACCGGGACGGGTGAGCGGCCCGCGCCCGTGCGAGACGGGCCGGAGTACCCACCGCGGGTCGGCCGGAGTACCCACCACGGGTCGGCCGGAGTACCCACCACGGGTCGGCCGTCGTATCCACCGCGGGTCGGGCCGCCGTAAGCACCGCGGGTCGGCCGCCGTATCCACCGCGAGCCGGATCGGCCTGATCACCGCGAGTCGGATCGCCGTAGTCGCCACGAGCCGGATCGCCGTAATCACCGCGAGCCGGATCGCCGTATCCACCGCGAGCCGGGCCGCCGGGTTCACACGGCCGCCGCCATCCTCGCCACCCCGGCCCGGATCCGCCCCGGCGTCAGATGCGCGTACCCCAGCACCAGCCGTACCTGCTCCGGGGACCGCGAGGCACCTGCCACCTGATCGCCCGCCACCCCACCGTGCCCGTACGCCGTCAGCGAGCGCACCGCGACGCCCGCCTCCTCCACGCGCGCGAGGAAGCGCTCCTCGGGCCCGTACCGCTCGGGCAGCGTGGCGATGGCGTGCAGGCCGGCGGCGATGCCGGTGACCCGTGAGCCCGGGAAGTGCTCGGTCAGTGCCGCTACCAGGGCATCGCGGCGCTCCCGGTAGGCGCGCTGGCAGACACGGAGCTGGCGGTCGTAGTCGCCGTGCTCGACGAAGCGGGCGAAGAGTGCCTGGTCGAGGGCCGGATGCCCGAGGTCGGTGGTGCGCTTGCGCTCGACGACGTCGTCCGCCAGCCAGTCCGGCACCAGCAGCCAGCCCAGCCGCAGCCCCGGGGCGAGGGACTTGCTGACCGAGCCCGTATAGGCGACGCGCTCCGGGTCGAGCCCCTGGAGCGCGCCCACGGGGGCACGGTCGTAACGGAAGTCGCCGTCGTAGTCGTCCTCCAGGACGAGGCCGTCCACGGACCGTGCCCAGGCGAGCAGTTCGGCACGGCGCCGGGCCGAGTAGGCGATCCCGGTGGGGAACTGGTGGGCCGGGGTCGTCACCACGACGCGTACGCCCGAGGCGTGCAGCGGGCCCAGGGCGAGTCCCTCGCCGTCCAGGGGCAGTGGGACGGTGCCGACGCCCGCCGAGGCGTACAGCGCGCAGTGCTGGGGGCTGCCGGGATCCTCGACGCCCGCGGTGCGCGTCCCGCGCGCGTGGAGCACGCTCGCCAGCAGCGCGGTCGCCTGCGCCACCCCTGAGACCACCACGATGCGCTCGGGGTCCGCCACCACGCCCCGGCGCCGCGCGAGCAGTTCGGCCAGGGCGGACCGCAGCCGGGGCAGCCCCCGCGGGTCGGGATAGCCGAGGCTCTCGTGCGGCAGGTCCGTCAGCACGCTCCGCTGCGCCGCGGCCCACGCCGAACGGGGGAACAGCGACAGGTCCGGTGTCCCCGGCACGAAGTCCGCCAGGTCGCCGCGAGAGCGCGGGGCGAGATCCCGCGCGCGGGGCCGGGCAGCGCGCACGGCGTCGCCCACCCAGGTGCCCGCACCCCGTCCGCTGCGCAGATAGCCCTCGGCCGTCAGCTGCTCGTACGCCTCCGTGACCAGCCCCCGCGACACGCCGAGGTCGGCCGCGAGGTCCCGGCTCGACGGCAGGCGGGTGCCCGCGGCGAGCCGGCCCGAGCGGACCGCGTCCCGCAGCGCCTCCTGAAGTGCGCGGCCACGCGCGCGTGCCGGCGCCGACGCGGCGGGCAGCAGCAACTCCCACGCTGACGTCATGAAAACAGCCCCCCGAGGATCACCCGTCCCAATCGCCCCCACTTTACGAGGGGTTGGAGCCGTCGGTGCGTAAACCGAGTGACAGACCACAGCGAGGGGGCAGGCCGATGCCGGCCCCGGAATCGTCAGCGCAATTCAGGAGCGCCCGTGGACGCCAAGAACCGTTTCGAGACGAAGGTCACCTTCGCTCTCTCCCGACTCGAATGGCTGGGCTTTCTCGCCGTATCACTCGTGCTCGCGGTCCAGCACCGTACGGAAATCCGCTGGGGCGTTTTCGTGCTGCTGTTCGCCGTGATCGACGCCATCGGATATGTTCCCGGCGCGATCGCCTTCCGGCGCCACCCGGACCGACCGGTTCCGCGTGGCTACTACGTGGCCTACAACACGATGCACAGCCTGGTCACCGCAGGCGTCCTGGCCGGGGCGTGGGCCCTGTTCGTCCGGCCGGAATGGGCGCTGCTGGCCCTTCCGATCCATCTCATGGGCGACCGGGCGCTCTTCGGGAACTCCCTGAAACCCTTCGGTGTCGCCTTCGAACCGGAAGCCAGCCCGGCGTTCCGGCTGTTCGAGCAGAAATACGGGCCGGAAAGGGATTCCCGAGGCTCTCGTGTACCCGGCGCGACCGGTGCGGCGCGGAATTCCCTGGAGGGCACCGATGCCGTCCGTACATGACACGCTCGCCGCGCACAGCGACAACCCCAGTTCCTTTCTCGCTCTCAACAGCGGGAACTCGTACTTCCAGGACGACCGGTTCGACGGTGCCTGCGCCTACCGCACCTCCGGGCGCTACGTCCTGCAATTCGGCGGTCCCTTCACGGCGCCCGAGCACCGCACGCGCCTCCTGGAGGCCTTCGCCGCCCACACCGGACGCCGCCTGGTCGCCGTACAGCTGCAACGGGCGGACGCCGAGCTGTACGCGGCGCGAGGCTTCACGGTCAACCAGATCGGCGCCTCGTACGCCGTGGACCTGAGCCGTTTCACGCTGCGCGGCTCACGGTTCGTGCGCCTGCGGAACAAGATCTCGCGCGCCCGGCGGGCCGGCCTGGAGATCGCCGAGGTCCGGGACGGCGACGACTGCGCCGAGCTCGACCGCCTCGACCAGCGCTGGCTCCGGGACAAGGGGCGGCACGTCAAGGAGCTGCGGTTCCTGGTCGGCCAGCGGACCGGCAGCCTTCAGCGGCACCGGCGCCTGTTCGTCGGCCGGATCGGCGGCGAGGCGGTCGGCTACGTCAACTACTCGCCGGTGTACGGCAGCCGCCCCGGCATGCTGCACGACCTCAGCCGCCGCAGCCCCGACGCCCCGCCCGGCGTGATGGAGGCGCTCAACGCCACCGTCATGGAGCGGCTGACCGCCGACGGAGCCGGCTGGCTGCACTTCGGGTTCACGCCGTTCACCGGGCTCGACCCGGGTCACGAACTGCCCGGGGCCAGCGGTCTGTTCAGCCGGTTCGCCCGCCTGCTGGCCGAGCACGGCGACGCGATCTACCCCGCGGCCTCCCAGCTCGAGTACAAGCAGAAGTGGGCCCCGCACGCCGTACTCCCGGAGTACATCGCCTTCCGCGGCCGGCCCCGCCTCGGGGCCGTCTGGCAGCTCCTGCGCGCCACCAACGCCGTCTGAGAGCCGCCGCCCCGGCCGGTGTGCCTTTTCGCATTCGCCTCCGTCCCGTCCGCCGTGCAGTTCCCCGTCCGTCGCGCAGTTCCCCGTCCGTCCCGTTCGTCCCGTCCGTCGCGCGGTTGCACGCCCGTCCCGTCCGTACCGCAGTCCCGCCCCGCCCTCATCCGTCCAGGAGGACCGCACGCCCATGAGATTCCTCGAGCGTGAACGCACCACCCTCGCCAAGCTGCTGCCCGACCTGGACCCCGCACTGCGGGAGATCCCCCTGATGGAACTGGAACGGCCGGGCAGCCCTGGCATCCGGCTCTTCCGGGACAGCGGTGGCCCCGGACTCCTCGTCCCCGAGTCCCACCAGGGGCGCGGCGCCACCGCGCTGGACGCGCTGCGGGTGCAGCGGGCCATCGGCAGCCGCTCGCCGTCCCTGGCCGTGGCCACCACCATGCACCACTTCTCCATGGCGACCCTGGTCGGTCTCGGCGGCCTCGGCGACGGCCTGGAGTGGATGCTCATCGAGGGCGTCGCGTCGAGCAACCGCGTCATCGCCTCCGGCTTCGCCGAGGGGCGCCCCGGCGCCGGCATCCTGGACCCGTCGATGAGTGCCACCGTGACCGCCGACGGCATCCGAGTCAACGGCGTCAAACGGCCGTGCAGCCTCGCCCACTCGATGGACGTGCTCACCGCGGGCGTGGTGATCCCGCGCGAGGACGGACAGGGCGACGAACTCGCCGTTGCCCTCGTGCCCGCCGACAGCGAGGGCCTGAGCGTCAGCGGCTTCTGGTCCAGCACCTTCCTGGCCGGAGCCGAGAGCGAACAGGTCACGCTCACCGACGTCCTCGTCCCGCCGGAACTCGTCCTGCGCACCGCCACGACCTCCGGGGACCGTCTCGACGAGCTCCAGACCGCCGGCCTGGTCTGGTTCCAGGTGCTGATGACGGGCAGCTACCTCGGCGCCGCGTCCGCCCTGGTGGAACGGGTGCTGCTGAACGAGCGGGTCCCCGAGCACGAGCGGGTGCGCCTCTTCGTCGAGACCGAGGCCGCGATGGCCACCGCCGAGAGCGTCGCCCGCCGCGTCGACGCCGGGGAAGTGGACGAGTCGGCCCTCGCCCAGTCGCTGTGCGTGCGCTACGGCGTCCAGGACGCCCTCGCCCGCATCGTCCCCCGCGCGGTCGAACTGCTCGGCGGACTGAACTTCATGACCTCGGACGAGGTGGGCCACCTGGCCGCCTGCGCCAACGGGCTGGCCCTGCACCCGCCGTCGCGCTCGCGCATGACGGGCCCGCTCTCGGCGTACCTGGCCGACGGTCCGCTCGCCATCGCGTGACCCCACGGGGCCCGGGGAGCCCCGTACCGGCCGCCGTCCCACCGAACCCCGTACCGGCCGCCGTCCCGCCGCCCCCACGTTCCACGGCAGTCGAAACCCGTCGAGGGGAGCCCACCATGCCGCTCAACGCCACTCGTCCCACCGTCCTTCCCGCACCGCCCCGCGCCACCGTGCGCGAACGTCCCACCCTGCTGCTGACCGGCGGTTCCGGAGTCCTCGGGCGGGCCCTGATCGACGAACTGGCACCCGACTACGACCTGCTCTGCCTGCGCCGCAGCAGGCCCCTGCACGATCCGCGCGTGCGCGAGGTCGAGGGCGACCTCCTCGCCCCGCGCCTCGGACTGGGCGCCGGCGAGTGGTACGAACTGGCCCTGCGCGTCGACGTGGTGCTGCACTCCGCCGCCCAGACCAACTGGCGCACCCCGCCCGAGGAGATCGTGCGCACCAACACCCTCGGTGCGGAGACGATGCTCGACCTGGCCGCCCGTGCGGACGCGCCCTTCTACCTGGTCAGCACCGCGTTCGTCGCCAACACGCCGAGTGACGAGGACCGGGAGCGCTTCCCCGGCGCCGCCGCCTACCTCGACTCCAAGAGCAGGGCCGAGCAACTGACGCGCGAGGCCGGGCTGCCCGGTGCCATCGTGCGGCCCTCCGTCGTCATGGGCCACTCCGCCACCGGCCGCATCGCCGGACAGCAGGGCCTCACCAAGACGATCGGCGCGATGGTCCTCGGCCAGGTACCGGTGCTGCCCGGCGCCCCCGAGGCGCGGGTCGACATGATCCCGCAGGACTACGTCACCCGCGCCGTCGGCACCCTGATCCGCGGCGGCGTCGGCAGCGGCGAGTACTGGCTCACCGCGGGCAGTCAGGCGCCCGCTCTGAGCGAGATCGCCGACACCTGCGCCGAGTTCGCCGTCCGCCGCGGCCTGCCCCGGCCACCGCGGCCCCGGCTCATCCCCGTCGAGGCCGTCCACCGGCTGCTGCTGCCCATGCTGGAGGGCACCTCCCTGCCCGCCTCGGTGCGGCAGCGGTTCCGGCACTACGCCGAACTGCTGCTGGTCTTCCAGCGCGAGCTGCCGTTCGACACCTCCCTGGGCACCCCCGACTGCGGCACCCGTGTGACCCATGCCGACATCCGCGCCGCACTCGTACGCAATCTGGAGAGCTGGGCGGCGGACCGCGCCGGCCTGTCCGGGCGACACCGTGAGCCCGCCGCCGCCGCGGCGGCCGGCACGGAGGTGGCGTGATGACCGTGTCGCCCCCTTCCGCGGAAGCCGCCCGAGCCGCCCGAGCCGTCCAGGGCGCCCAAGCCGCCGAGCCCGCCGAGCCCTCCGAGCCCGCCGAGTCCTCCGAGCCCGCAGAGTCCGCCGAGTCCGGCGCGGCCGCCGGCCGGACCGATGTCGTGGACCTCTACCTCAAGCACATCGGCTCCGGCCGCGCCGTCATGGGCCGGGTCATGGGCGGCATGGCCGAGGTCCGCTCCGAGGGCGCCTGGATCCACGCCGACGACGGCCGGCGCTTCCTGGACTTCGGCGGCTACGGCGTCTTCATCCTCGGCCACCGCCACCCGGCCGTCGTCGAAGCCGTGCACCGGCAGATCGACACCCACCCGCTGGCCAGCCGCGTCTTCCTCGAACCCGTCGCCGCCCGAGCCGCCCAGGCCCTCGCCGCCCACACCCCGCCCGGCGTCGACTACGTCCACTTCGTCAACTCCGGCGCCGAGGCCACCGAGGCCGCCCTGAAACTCGCCCGCGCCCACGGCCGCACCTCGGTGATCACCACCCGGCGCGGCTTCCACGGCAAGACACTCGGCGCCCTCAGCGTCACCGCCAACGCCACCTACCAGACGCCCTTCCAGCCGTTGCTCCCCGACGTCACCCAGGTCGACTACGACGACCCGGCCGACCTCGAACAGGCGCTCGCGGCCCGGCGCGACCGTGCCTGCGTCATCGTCGAACCCGTCCAGGGCGAAGGCGGCGTCCGCATCCCCCGCCGCGGCTACCTGAGGCAGGTGCGCGCCCTGTGCAGTGCCTACGGCGCCCTGCTGGTGGTCGACGAGATCCAGACCGGCATGGGACGCCTCGGCACCTGGTGGGGCGTCGACGCCGAAGGGGTGTGCCCGGACGTGCTGCTGGCCGGCAAGGGGCTCAGCGGCGGGGTCGTACCGATCGCCGCCATGGCCGCCACCGCGGAGGCCTACGGTCCGTTCAGCCGCGACCCGTACCTGCACACCTCCACCTTCGGCGCGTCCCCGATCGCCTGCGCCGCCGCGCTGGCCACCGTACGGGCGATGGAGGCCGAGAACACCGTGGCCCGGACCGCCGCGCTCGGCCTGCGCCTCCTCGCCGCCGTACGGGAGGTGTGCGCTCCGTACGAGGGCGGTCTGGTCCGCGAGGTGCGCGGCCGGGGACTGCTGATCGGCATCGAGTTCGCCGAGGAACAGGCGGTCGGCGAGCTGCTCCTCGAGCTGATCGCCCGCGGTGTCCTCGTCAACCACTCCCTCAACTCCACCCGGGTGCTGCGGCTGACCCCGCCGGCCGTCGTCGCGGACGCCGAGCTGGACCTGTTCCTCACCACCCTCGCCGAGGCCCTGCACAGTACGGCCGACCGCATGTCGGACCGGCCGGCGCGCTGAACGTCCGGCCGGCGCGCTGAAAGGCCGGCCGGCACCCCGCGTCTGCCCACCCCCGGCACCCGCGTTTGCCCACCACCCGGAAGGAACCGAACGCCCCATGCGCCACGTGGTCCTGCACGCCCTCGCCGAGGGCCTCGCACCCGCCGACGTCTACCGCCGCATCAGCGACTTCGGCAGCTACCCCGAGTACAGCGACGTCTTCCGCGAGGTGCGCGTCGAACCGACGCTGCCCGACGGCTCCACCGTCTCGGACTGGACCGTCGAGTTCCGGGGCGGCCTGATGCGCTGGCGGGAGCGCGACACCTACTCGCCCGATACCCATTCCCTCGCCTTCGAGCAGCTCAGCGGCGACTTCCAGACCTTCGAGGGCAGCTGGCGGTGCGAGCCGCGGGACGGCGGCACCCTCGTCGTCTTCACCGCCGCCTTCGACCTCGGCATCCCCTCACTGGCCGAGATCCTCGACCCGGTGGCCGAGTCGACGGTGCGCACCAACATCGCCCGTGTGCTGCGGGGCCTGGCGGACGCGGAGGTGATCGATGAACGCGCGACTGCGGCTCGTGGCTGACCGGGCGGCGGCGACCGTCGAGACCCCGTCCGCCGGACCCCCGCACGGGGAGCCCCTGCACGAGGAACCCGGGCCGGGCGCCGCCCGCTGCCTCGGCCTCTACGCCAAGCTGGCCGCCGGAGTGACCGTCGTGACCGCCCGCGGCGAGGACGGCCCGCTCGGCATGACCGTCTCCGCCGTCACCTCGCTCTCCGCCCGGCCACCGCTGCTCCTGGCCTGTCTGCGGGACGGCTCCCGCACCCTCGCCGCCGTCCGCTCCCGCCGCACCTTCGCCGTGCACCTGCTGCGCGAGGAACAGCAGGACCTGGCCGGCCGGTTCGCGTCTCCCACCACGACCGCGGCCGAGCGGTTCGCGGGGACGGACATGCGGCAGGTGCTGGGCGTCCCCGTGCTGGCCGGGGCGCTCGCCTGGTCGGTGTGCCTCACCGAGGACGTCCGCCGCTACGGCGACCACCACCTGGTCGTCGGCCGGGTGGCCGCCGTGCACGTGGGCGCCGGCCGTCCCCTGCTGTGGCACGACCGCAGGTTCGGCGCGCTGACCGAGCCGGTGCCGGACGCCGCCGGATGAGTGGGCAGCCGGCCGGAACGCCGTGCTGGGACCGGGCGGAACTGCCGCCGCAGCCCCAACTGCACGGCGTGGTCACCGCGGACGTGGCCGTCGTCGGGGCCGGTCTGGCCGGGCTGTCCTGCGCCTACCACCTCGCGGAACGCGCCCCCGGGCTCGACATCGCGGTGATCGACGCACAGCACCCGGCCGCCGGGGCCAGCGGCCGGGGCACCGGACTCCTCGGCCCTCGCGCCGGCCCCGCCCTCGACCACGCGGTACGCCGCTTCGGCGCCCGGACGGCACACCGGATGCACCGGGCCAGTCAGCAGGCGGTACGGGACGTGCTCGACCTGTGCTCCCGGCTCGACGTGCCCTGCGGGCTGCGGCCCGGCGAGCAGCTCATGGCCACCCGCTCGCCCGCGGGCCTGGTGGCACTCGCCCGCCAGGCCCGCGCCGGCCGCGAACTGGGCCTGGACCTCCCCGTCCTCTCCCCGGCCGGCATCCGCGAACGCGTCGCGGTGTCCTACCGCGCCGCGCTCCTGCACCGCCCGGCCGCCACCCTCGACCCGGCCGCCCTGACCTGCGCCCTCGCACGCGCCTGTGCCGACAAGGGCGTGCGCTTCTACGGCCGCAGCCCGCTGCTCGCCCTGCGCCCCGGCGACCTGGTCGGCCCGGAGCTGGTCCTGCCGCACGGCCGCCTGTACGCCGGGCAGGCGGTGCTGGCCGTCAACTCCGCCGCGCAGGCGCTGGACCTGCCGGTCGGCACCATCCTGCCGCTGGAGGTGTACGCCGTCGCCACCGGGCGGCTGAGCTCCGCCGCGTACGAGCTGCTGGGCGGACGCGCCGGACCCGCCGTGGTCGACGCGGTGCCGCTGGCGCCGTACTTCCGTCTGCTCCCGGACGGGGGCCTGGTCGCGGGCGGCGGCACTGCCACGGTTCCGGCCGGGCTCGCCGCGCCCCGGCTCCAGGCGGTGCGCGAGCGTGCCTGGGCCCGGCTGGAGCGCTGGCTGCGGGCCCTGCACCCCGACCTGGCCCGGGTCCGGGTCACCCACCGGTGGTCCGGCCGGATCGGCATGACCGCCGACGGCCTTCCGGTGGTCGGGCCGGTGCCGGGGTACTCCGACGTCTGGTACATCGGCGGCTGCGGCGGCCACGGTCTCGCCCTCTCCGTGGCGCACGGCGCACATGTGGCGGGCGCACTGCTCGGCGAGCCGGATCCCGGCGACCCGCTTCCCTGGCACCGCTCGCGCGCCCCCCGTCTGCCCCTGAGCGGCCCTGTGCGCCCCCTGCTCCGCGCCTGTGTGGACGCACACGGGTGGGCCGTGCGGCGTGTCTGCTGACGGCCGCCGTGCCGTGGTGTCCCATTCCAGTTCCTGAGACCGACCGGGAGGTTCACATGCTGCGACTCAGCCTGGGCAGGGACGGTCAACTGCCGCCGTCCGTGACCATGGGCACCGTCGATGTCGCCTTTCACCTGGCCGCGCGGGGCCGGCCGCTCCCCGTCGTGTTCGCGTTCGCGTTCGACGGCGCGGCGCCGACCCTGGACTCGCTCCGGGCGCGGGTGGCCGAACGCGCCCACGGCATCCCGGCGTTGCACTACCGCATCGCGCGGGAGCGCCGCAGGTTCCGGAGGGTGGACCGGATCGCGGCGGACCGGCACGTGCACGAGGCGTGGCTGCCCGAGGACACCGACGGGTCGGCGACCGGGCGGCTGATGCTGTCCCGTCCCATGAACGCCGACGGCCGCCCGCCCTGGGACGTGTGGCTGGTGCACGGTCCGGCGGGCCGCCACACGCTCTGCTACCGCACCGACCACGCGTTCCAGGACGGTGTGGGCGCCGCCTACACCGCCCGCGCCCTGCTCGGCGACGACCCGGAGGGCGGGCCGGTTCCGCAGCCCCGCCGCCTGCCCACCGCCGCCGGCCTCGTGGGCACGCTGGGGGACCTGGCGGGGGCTTTCGGCGCGGCCACGGCGAAACCGGCCTTCGACGGCGTGTGCACCGGGCGCGTCGACGTGTGCCACGCGGAGACCTCACTCGCCCGGCTCCGCGCCGTCGGCCGCGGGTACGGGGCCACCGTGACCGACGTCTACCTCGCCGCCCTGTCCCACGCCGTCCACACCTGGCACCTGAAGGAGACTGGCACGGTGCATCCGCCGTTGCCCGTGGCGATCCCGATGTCCGTCCGCGCCCGGGGCGAGGAGCGGGCCCCGGGCAACCGCATGATCACCGCCCGGATCCTGCTGCCGTGCGACGAGGAGTCCCCGCAGCGGGCGCTGGCCCGGGTCGTGGCCGCGATGAACGGGCTGCGGACCGGCCGGCGGCGCGACTCCATGCGCGTGCTGCTGGCGGCCACCCCGCGGTCCGTCGGTGCCCGGGTCGGCGTCCGGCTGGTGCACGGCAGGCTCGTCGCGGGGCCGGTGAGCAGCGTGAACTTCGGTACGGCGCTGGTCCACCAGGGGCTCGCGGCCCGGCGGGCGGCCGTCTACACGAGCGTCGCGTCCGGCATCCGCAGCGTGGTGACGCTGACCAGCCAGCACGACACCGCCTGCCTGACCGTCGTGCACGACGTGGCGCTGCGCACCGCCGACGAGCTCCCCGACCTGTGGCTCGCGGCGCTGCTGGAGCTGGAACGCCGCTGACGCCTCGCCGTACGGCGCGAAGCCCCGGGCCGCCGCCCGGGGCTTCGTCCGTGTCACGGGGCTTCGTCCGCGGCACGCGGGTTCAGCGCGTGCCGCGCAGCGTTCCGGTCGTGAGGAAGGCGCACTTGGCGGCCGCCTCGCCGACCAGCGGCAGGTACAGGGCCAGCCGTTCCATCGCGTACGGCAGGGTGAACAGGTCGGCGACCCGGGCCTCCCAGCCGTACTCGGCCCACCACTCCTCGGGTTCGGCGAGTTGCCAGTTCCAGGCCGCCCCGATCGTGGCGAGGGCGTTGAGGAAGGGCGCCACTAGGGGCGAGTCCACCGCCCGGGAGTTCACGCACTCGGCGCCGAAGGTGCTGCCGTCGGCGGACAGTTCCGTCATCGTGGTGACGACGGCCGCCACCTGGCCGGGGCGGAGGAAGTACAGCGGGGCCTCGCAGAGCCAGGCGGTGGGCCTGCCGGGATCGAAGCCCGCCGCGACGAGCGCCTCGCCCCACGCCCCCGTGACGTCGGCGCCGACGGTGGTGCGGCGTCCGCAGGTGACCGGGCTGCCGTCCAGCACGCGTTCCTTGAACGCCAGGACGGAAGGGACCTCGACCTCGAAGAGGTGCACCCCGGTGGGCCACTGGATCCGGAACGCGCGGGTGTCCAGGCCGGCCCCGAGGACGACCACCTGACGGCAGCCCGAACGGGCCGCGGTCAGCAGGTGGTCGTCGAAGAAGCGGGAACGCACCACCTGCCAGTCGGGCAGCAGGCGCTGCATCGGCCCGTCACCGGGCGGACCCCCCTGGAACCGGGCCGCGTGCAGGAAGTCGGCGGCCCACGGGTCGAGGACGTACGGCGCGGGCCGCAGGGCCTCCGCCGCGTGCGCCGCGGCGGTCCAGAGCGCCGCGTGCGAGAGGCCCTCCGGTGCTCGGGCGGCCGGTACGGACGGTGACCGCCGCCCGCTGGCCGACTGGGGGCGGGTGGATTCCGGCATGGGACCTCCTGGGAACGGCGGATCGTGACGGTGCGTCAGGGGACGGTGTCAGGGGACGGGGCCGGCCGGCGCGCGGCGGCCGTGCGGGGGCCGGGTCAGCCCGAGCGGCGGCGGCCCAGCAGGAAGGCGGCGGCACCCAGCGCGAGCATGCCCCTGGAGGGGCGGGTGGGCCGTTGGCCGCCCATCGCGGCGGGGGTGCGCGGCTCGTGGATGTTCAGCGCGAACTGCCGGTTGGCCACGTCGGACAGGACGCCCCGGACCTGGTCGGGGCTGGTGACGGCGGCCAGAAGCAGTTCCATGGAGTTCCGGGCGAACTGGTTGCGGCCGAGGAACTCGCGGCCGAGGGCGAACAGGATCTTCGGCACCTCCCCCTGGAACACCTCCGGCAGGGTGATCTCGGGTGCCAGGCAGCGCACCGAGCCGTCCAGGTTCGCGAAGGACTTGCCGAGCAGCGACACCGCGGGCGGCGAACCGATGCCCCGCTTGGTCGCCTTGGCCAGCACGGTGGTGAGCGAGACGCCGAAGTTCATGTCCTCCAGGGCCAGATGGGAGACCTTCGGCACGAAGGCCGCCATGTCGGCGGCGAACGCCTGCATGTTGGCCCACGGCGTCATCCGGCCCATCTCGGCCCAGTGCTGGGCCAGGCCCGCGCCGTCGTTCTGCGCCAGGGTCATGAACAGCGGCAGCAGTTGCAGGCTGGTCCGCCGGTCCAGCCGGCCGACCATGCCCCAGTCGATCAGGGTGGCCGGACCCCCGGGTGCGGCGAAGACGTTGCCCGCGTGCGGGTCGGCGTGGAAGAAGCGGTGGACGAAGTACCCGTGGTACATGAAGCGCAGCAGGTCCTTGCCGATCTCCACGCGTTCGCCGTCCGTGAAGTGGGCGCGGTCGACGTGCCGCACCGACTTCCCGTCCGCCAGCGACTGGACGAGGACCCGGGGACTCGCGTGCAGGACCCGGGGCACCTCCAGGGAACGGAACGGCCGGACGTGCTCGCGTGCCTCGTCCATGTTGCGGGCCTCGCCGGTGAAGTCCAGCTCCGGCTCCATGGCGTCGAAGACCGAGCCGAGCATCGCCTCGATGTCGATGACCTCGTTGAACCGTGGAGCGACCCGGGCCACGATCCGCGACGCCCGGCGCATCAGGGCCATGTCCGCGAGCACGCCCTCGCGGATGCCGGGCCGTTGGATCTTGACCACGGCGGCGCGCCCGCCGGGCAGCGTCACCCGGTAGACCTGGGCGAGGGACGCCGCGCCCAGCGGAGCCGAGGTCTCGACGTCGTCGAAGCGCAGCTTCCAGTCCGGCCCGAGGTCCCGGGCCAGCACCGGCTCGAACTGTGAGAACGGCTGGACGTCGACCTCGTCGTGCAGGTTCTGGAGTTCGTCCCGGATGGACTCCGGGACCATGTCCGGTCTGGTGGACAGGATCTGACCGAGCTTCACGTAGAAGGGGCCGAGGCTCTCCAGGGCGTGCCGCACCGCCTTGGCGCGGCGCTGGTCGGACCCGGCGGAGGCGTCGGTGCCCTCCGCCGGGGGCCGCGCGTCCCGCTTCGTACGCCCCCGCAGCCGGGCCGTCAGACCCACCTCGTCGGCCACGAGGCTGCCAAGGACCTTGACCACGAGACGTAGCCGGTCGCCGACGACAGACGTCATCGTGTGTGATCCTCCTCAGGTGCGACGCGCGTACGAACGTCGGCCGGCGTCCCGCGTGGAGCCGGCCGGCGCGGTGGTGGTACGACCGGTCAGCTCGAGGACGAGGACTGACCGCCGTGCGGTTTGTCGCCCCCCTGCTGCCCCGCAAGGCCCTGGAGCGGCCCGGCGAGGCCTTGCAGCGCGGCGAGACCCTGCTGTCCGGCCTGGGCCGGCAGGTTGGCCGCGTTCTGAAGGCCCTGGACCGTGTCGAGGAGCTTGGGGAGCACCTGGGTCAGCTGGGCCAGCTGGGTCGGGAGCGACATCAGGTCGCCCGCCCCGCTCGCCGCGTGTCCGAGGCCTCCGGCCAGCTGACCGAGCCCGCCGAGCGCACCGGCCGCGCCCCCGACCGCGGCGAGCGGATTGGCGGCACCGCCCATCGCGGCCAGGGGGTTGCCCGCACCGCCCAGCGCGGCCGCGAGCGGGTTGGCGGCGCCCACGGCACCGGTGAGGCCGGCGAGCGGGTTGGCGGCGCCGATCCCGCCGACTCCGCCGAAGGCGGCCAGCGGATTGGCGACACCCGCGAGCGCGGTCGCCGGGTTGACGGCCCCGGCCAGCGCGGCGAGGGCGTTCGGGGGAAGCCCGGCCAGCGTGTTGACGGCGCTGCCGGATCCGCTCGACGAGTCCGAGTCGTCCCGGTTCAGGAGGTCGTCGAAGGCTTCCTTCCAGCTGTCGGTCATATCGCCGATCAGATCTTTGATGATGTCCTGGATGTTCTTGCTGTTGCCCATGAGTGTGGTCCCTTTCCGTTTCTCTGTGAGGGGAGAGGTGAGGGTGCCGGCTGTTATCCGGGGCAGCCTTCCAAGGATTTCGCGCACGCGCTTTTCAAGCGGGCGCGTCCCCTGGTGAAAGCGGCTTCGGCCGCCTTGACGGAAATGTTGTGCATGCGAGCGAATTCCGCGGTGGAAATTCCTTTGGCCCGGGCGAGTATGACCTCCTGTTCCCGTCCCCGCAGGTGTTGCACCTGGCTCAGCAGCCAACGGCCGAAGTCCTGGTCGCAGACATCGTCCTCGGTCGTGCCGAAGGTGTCCACGAACGCTGCGCGCTGCAGAAGTCTGCTGCGACGCTCCATGTCCCGGTAGAAGTCGATGCAGAGGCGGAGCGCCACGGACGTCAGAAAGGAACCGAGCCGATTCCTGTCCAACGCGGCGTGAGCGGCTGCGCGGGCCATGGTCTCCTGAACGCAGTCCTCGGCGTCCTGGAAACTCGGCAGTCTTCGTCGAACCAATCGCATGAGGCGGTCCTGGTGCTGGAAGATGTCTTCCCAGGAGCATTCAGCGGGCGATTGGCAGGTGGAATGTCGCACCATGGTGGATTGCAGCCCGTTGTCTCTCGGATTGGGCAGGGGGAACCGCGGCCGACTTTCTATTTGTCGGCCATGTGGTTTTCCTACCCGAGCCTCTCCGGGGGCAAACCGGAATGTATGGTTCCGCGAGTCGGCGGAAATGTTTTTTCGCGCTCATTTCCGAGGGGCGGGCCGACGTGCCCAGTCGCGGTTCCAGTTGACCCACATGTCCCGTACGGTCTGGTGCACCAGCGAGCTGCCGGCGCGCAGTTCGCCGGTGCACGCCTGGACCGCCTCCTTGCCCACCAGCCGCGCGCCGCCGGTGAAGTAGGAGCCCCGCACGTGCCGGGGGGAGCGGTACTTGCCCCACAGCAGGATCTTCATCAGCGGCCAGAGCGTGAACACCCCGGCCGGGCAGCGGTTCTCGGGGTCCAGAGTCCCCCAGACGGACGGGACGAGGCCGCTCTCGCCCAGCACCTCGTAGATGCGGGCGATCGTCTGCTCCTTCGTCGACTCACCCGCCCGGTAGGCGAGTACCGCGTCGCGCGACTGGTCGAACATCCGCTCCACCCAGGGATTGTCCATACCCTGGAGCCCCCGGTACGGCGGCATCTCCAGGACGTCGAAGCAGGCCGGGTCGTGCGTCTTCTCGTACGTCACGGCGGCCTGGTTCTGCGCGTTCGTGCCGTAGAGCGTGGTGAGGGTCCACACCCGGTTCCACGCGTTCCACAGGTCGAAGTCGTCGAACGCGACGTAGCTGCACGACACCAGGTCGTCGTAGAACCGGAACATGCGCTTGGTCCAGTGGTCCAGGTAAGCGAACCGGGCGGTGTCGAAGTCGTCCTGGCGCACGGCGTCGATGAGCCGGTGGCCCAGGGCGTTGAGCGCCATCACCGTGACGGCCAGCCCGCTGGAGAAGAGCGGGTCGATGAAGTCGCTGGCGTGCGGCAGCAGGCACCACCGGTCGCCGACGACCTTCTGCGAGGCGAACTGGGTGCGGTCGGTGGACACGTACGGCCGGACCGCTCGCGCCCGCTCGAACTGCCGGGCCACGCTGGGGAACCGGCGCAGGTGCTGCCAGAACTCGTCCTCCGCCGACATGTCGTCCGGGCGGGGGTACTGGTCGAGGTCGAGATTGAGGCCGACGCTGCACAGCTCGTTCGTGCTGGTCGACTGGTTGTCGAAGGGGATGACCCAGAGCCAGCCGCCCTGGAACATGTGGTGGAGCGTGCCCTGGCTGAACGGGCTGGGCATGCGGTGCTGTTCGCGCGGCGGCGACACGGCGTCGAAGGGGCGCACGTCCACCATGTGCGTGAAGATGGTGCGCGAGCGGGTCCGGTACGGCGGCTCCTGCCGCAGCCCGAGCCGCTCGGGCAGCATGGCCCGCATTCCGCCGGCGTCGACCACGTACGACGCCCGGAAGCTGCCGCGGTCCCGGGTGACGAGGGTGGCCCCGTCCTCCTCGAACTTCACGTCGTCGACCATGGTGTGGGTGTACGCGGTGACGCCGTAGGACACGGCGACGTGGAACATGTACGCGTCCACGTCCTGCCGGAAGTAGTGCGAGTCGGGACCGAGCGGCGGGCCCCAGGTGGGGTACTGCGTGCACTCGTCGGGCCGGGTCGGCTCGCCCTCCCGGTGGTAGACGAAACTGAAGTTCCGCTTGACCCCGCAGTTGGACGACACGTGGCGGCGCAGTGCCGCGTTGGTCGCCAGGTGCTCGAGTTCGGGCACGTCGTAGCGGCGGGCCAGGACCCTCAGGCCGAACGTGGTCTCGGGGACGGTGGACTCTCCGATGGCGAACCGGGGATGACCGCTGCCCTCCAGCAGCAGCACGCGCACGCCGTGGCGGGCGAGGACGGTCCCCAGAATCGTCCCGCCGATGCCGCCTCCGACGATGGCGACATCGAAAACACGCTGGTCTTCTTGCATGTTGGCGGTTCCTTTCGCAACGGGAAGGACGAGTTGCCGGTCCGCCCGGTCACCGGCGGGTGACGGGAGGACCCGGCAGCACCCGGCGCAGCCCGCAGGCCACCACCCGGGCGGAGAAGGACACGGCGAACCAGGGAGTGGGCGCCACGGCGGTCAACCGGGCGCGGTCGCCCGGAACATGGCGCTCCCCGCGCCCCGTGACGTCCAGCCACGCACCGAAGTGCAGCAGCCGCGCCTCGGGTCCGGCGTCGCGCGCGGGAAACGGCCGCATGTGGTCGCGCACCGCACGCGTCAGAGCGGTGCGCCGCCCCATGCCGACTTCGTGCCCGGCCAGGAACGCGTCGAGCAACTGGGCGGAGCGGCACGGGAAGCCACCGCGGCCCAGCCGTGAGCGCCCCACCAGCCCGGCGTCGTGGAACGCCGCGGCGGCCAGCAGCCCCACCCGGTCGTAGGCCGTCCCGTTGGTGCGCGCCAGGGCGTCGGCCAGCAGGAACGTCCGCAGGGAGTGCAGGGCGACGTGCGGAGGCAGCAGCCGGCGCATCTCCGACAGAGCGGCGCCCGCGAGGGGATGTCCGATCAGCTCGGCCAGGGCCGGCCGCCCGAGCAGGGGCTGCCACGCGTCCGGCACCTCCGGCACCTCCGGCACCTCCGGAACATCGGGACCTGCGGCCATGACCCAACCCCCTTGCCCTGCGACCTCATTGGCGGTGTCCGTCTCACCTGTCTTTACGCTCGGGCCGCACCCCGACCCCCGCTTCACAACGGTTCGTCCCCGTCCGCGTGTTGACGTGGGGCCGACGGCGCGTGGTGGGCGCGACGTCCACCGCGGCGCACGTTCCGGACCCTCAATGCGCACGATTCGAAAACGTGAACCCTATTTACTCCATGGAATGAATTCTTTCCCCCGGTCGAGGGATCGTTGTGGAATTCGATGGACGTGAGACTGAGAAGTCCGCTCCACCTCAACCGCATTCCCCGACGAAAGGGAGAACACCGTGAGTTTCCTCAACCCTCGCCTTCCCGGCATCAATTCGGACGACGTCGTCACGGACGTCACCGAGGCTCCGCACCGCCTGGGCGCGATCGCCGAGGCCGGCGGCGCGCAGGTCATCGCCACCGTCGACGTACAGGCGGGAGAGGACGACTGGAACGCGCCGCCGAGCGAGGAGCATCCGCGTCCGGTGGTGCTGGTGCACGGCACCTTCGGCAATCGCGGCTACACGTGGAACACCGCGACGCCCCTGCTGCGCGAACACGGGCACCGGGTCTTCCGGCTCGACTACGGCCAGCACGGCAACCCGGTGATCTTCGGACTCGGCGACATCAAGCACTCCGCGCGGCAGCTCGCCGAATTCGTCGACGAGGTACTCCGCCGCACCGGTGCCCAGAAGGTCGACCTCGTCGGTTTCTCGCAGGGCGGCATGATGCCCCGCTACTTCCTCAACGCGCTGGGCGGCGGGCCCAAGGTGCACAACTTCGTCGGCATCTCACCCAGCAACCACGGCGTCACCGCCCAGGGCCTGATGAACCTGGCCCGCCAGATCCCGGGCGCCGTGGAAGTGCTCGAACAGGGCGCCGTCGGCGAGATCGTGCCGGCCTGGCCGCAGCTCCAGCACGACCACCCCTTCCAGCGGGAGCTGGCCGACCTCGGCGAGACGACCGAGGGCGTCCGCCACACCGTCATCGCCACCCGGTACGACGACGTGGTCACCCCGTACACCTCGTGCGCCCTGGAGCAGACGGCGGGGCGCTACGTCAACAACATCGTCCTCCAGGACATCGACCCGGACGACCACACCCCGCACGTGAGCATGCCCTACAACGCGACCGTGCTGAAGGAGGTCCTCGCCGCGCTCGCCTCCTGAGCGCGGCTGCCGTCCAGGACGACGCGGGCCACCAGTGCCGGGTCGTCGTTCATGGGGACGTGGCCGCAGCCGGGCAGCCGCACCAGCCGGGCGTGCGGGACGGTGCGCTTGGCGCGTATGCCCTGGCGGGGCAGGAGCAGCCGGTCCCGGCCGCCCCACGCCACGGTGACCGGGATGCCCGGCACGTCATCGGTGAACAGCACGCTCCGGCCGGCCCGCAGCGTCTCGGTGAACCCCTCGGCATGCGCGAGGGCGAGGGTCTCGGCGACCACGGCCTCGGGGGAGCGCCGGCCGGGACGGGCGTAGATCGTGCTGGTCAGCGCGGTACGGCCGGCGGCCGTGCGGGACAGCCGCTCGACCAGGGGGAGCGGCAGGGCGCGTGCGGTGCGGCGCATGCCCGTCAGGAGACCGAAGGCGTAGCGGCGCTCGGCCTGCGTCCAGAAACCGGCGGGGGACAGTGCCGTCACCGAGCGCACCAGGTTCCGCCGGCCCAGCTCCAGCGCCAGCAGGCCGCCCAGCGAGTTGCCCGCCACGTGCGGACGGTCGAGACCCAGCGCCGCGCAGAAGGCGCCGAGCACCGCGTTCGTCGTCGACAGGTCGTGCGGCAGCCCGTGCGGCAGCGCGGACGACTCCCCGAAGCCCGGCAGGTCCACGGCGATCACCTCGCGCTCGGTGGCGAGGATGTCGACCACCGGGTCCCAGGCCTGCCGGTGGTGACCGATGCCGTGCAGCAGGAGCAACGGCTCGCCGGTGCCCACCCGGTCGTAGGCCAGGGTGATGTCCTGCGGGCCGTGCCCGGTGGGGGCCGTGAAGGTGAGTGTCGCGGACATGGGACTCCTTGTCGGGAACACGTAATGGGGCGACGTCGGGTAGACAGCTTGTCAGTAGGAGCTACCGACGGGTAGCCCCGGTGCCGGGCCGGGGCGATTCCGCCTGGACACCACCGGACGCGTCCGGTGGGATGGAGCGGTGACCACCGACACCGCGACCGACGTCTTCGAAGAGCACCGGCCTGTCCTCCTGGGCGTCGCCTACCGCATGCTGGGCCGCCTGGCCGACGCGGAGGACGTCGTCCAGGAGACGTGGCTGCGCTGGTCCCGCGCCGACCGGGCCGCCGTGCGCGAGCCCCGGGCCTACCTGGTGCGTGTCACCACCCGCCTCGCCGTCGACCGGCTGCGCCAGGTCAAGGCGCGCGGCGAGACGTATGTCGGCCCGTGGCTGCCCGAGCCCTGTGTCACCGACTTCGGGGACGCCGTGCCGGACACCGCCGAGCGGGCGGTCCTCGCCGACTCGGTCTCCCTCGCCGTCCTCGTCGTCCTGGAGTCGCTCTCCCCGCTGGAGCGGGCGGTGTTCGTCCTCAGGGAGGCGTTCGGCTACCCGTACGCGGAGATCGCCGCCATGCTGGAGCGCGGCGAGGCCGCGGTGCGCCAGCTCGCCGGACGCGCCCGCAAGCACGTCGAGGAGCGGCGGCCCCGCTACGACGTCGACCCGGCGCAGCGCCGCGACCTCACCGAGCGATTCCTCGCCGCCGCGGTCGAGGGCGACCTGGCCGGCCTGCTGGCCACGCTCGCGCCGGACGTCCGGCTCGTGGGCGACAGTGGAGGCCGCTCCAAGGCGCCGCTGCGTGTGCTGGAGAGCTCCGACAAGGTCGGGCGCTTCCTGCTCGGCGTCGCCCGGCAGGGCATCCCCGACGTCACCTTCCACTTCCTGGAACTCAACGGCGGCCCGGCCGTCCTGGTCCGCTCCGGGGGCAAGCCCGACTCCGTCGTGCAGGTGGATGTCGCCGACGGGCGTATCCAAGCGGTCTACATCGTGCGGAACCCGGACAAGCTGACCGCCCTGGCCGACGCCCCCTAGGCCCGCCGCCCCTCCGCCCGCCTCACGGCCCCGGCCCCCGTTCCGCGACGGGGGCTGGGGCCCACCTGTCGCGGGATTGGTCTTGACCAAGGGGATGGGGCGTTTTATGGTCGCAGAGAACTGCAACAACCTTTAATAAACAAGGGCGTCAAAACGCCGCCGGACCATGGCGATTGCGGAGGACAGGGTGGGGACCACGCAGTTGGAATCGGTGCCGGAGCCGAAGTACTGGCACCTCAGGACGGTGCTCACCGAGGCCCTGGACTCGGAGTTCGAGGTGGGCGAGATCCTGCCCAACGAACGCGACCTGGCCGCCCGCTTCGGCGTCGCCCGCGCGACCCTCCGCCAGGCCCTGGAACAGCTGGAGCTGGAGGGCCGGCTGCAACGCCGCCGCGGCGTCGGTACGACCGTGGCCCCGCCGCGCGTCGGCGTGGCCGTCGACACCCGGGAACACGCCTGGCCCGGCACGGCCGACGACGCCTGGCAACCGGCCGACTGCGTTCTGGCGGCACCTCCCGCGGCCGTGGCCGACGCCCTGGGGACCGGACGCGACGAGCCCGTCCACACCGTCCGCCGCTCCCGAGTGAGCCACGGCCAGCCCGTCGCCGCGGAACTGCTGTACGTGCCGCCGTCCTCGGTGCCCGGCCTCCCCGCCATCGACGCGCCCTCGGGCACCGCACGCGCGCGTGCCGTGCTGCGCGAACTTCAGCGCGGGGCACTGGAGCGGCGGGAGAGCGCCGTCGAACTGGGCTCGGCCGGCGCGGACGACGCGAAGGAACTGGACCGCCTCCCGGGCGCGCCCGTCCTCGTGGTCACCACCCGCTACCTCGCCGAGGGCCGCACCGCCGCGCTCTCCGTCGCCACCTACCGCGCGGACACCTGCCGGCTGACGTTCGGCGACTCGGGCGACGTGGAGATCCACCACGGCCCCCAGACCCAGGCCTCCTGACCGACCCTGCCCGCCCCACCGTCCGCAGCCGGACCCCGGCCTTTCCACCACAACAACCGGACGGCCCGGGCCCACGCCCGCGGATGCGCGCCCGGCTGCCGGGGCTCTGCCGGACCTGCCCGGCCCGACCGGCCCGGGGCACGCTCGAGGCTGCGCGGTCTCACCCGGCCGCCGGCGTCCCGGCGCAGGCGTGTACCGGGACGCGGCCGGGCGGACCCCGGCGGGGCGGACCGCCGTCGGTGCGACGTTCGCCGGGGTCAGCGGCGGGCCGTCGCTCCCTCGACCGCGAACAACTGCTCCTCCACATGATCGAGGGCCAGCCGCAGCGCACCCGTGGCCACGGCGGCCTCCCCGAGCAGCGACAGGGCCACCCGCGGCGGACGCAGGCAGTAGCGGGCCAGCTCCCGCCGCAACGGGTCCAGTACGCCGTCGAGGCCGGCCGCCCAGCCGCCGATGACGACCATCTCGGGATCGAGCGCCAGCGCCAGCGCCGCCACGTCGTGCACCAGCCGCTGGATGAAACGCTCGACGGCCGCGCGAGCCCGCTCGTCGCCGCCCCGGGCCTCGGCGAAGACCTTGGCGACGGCCTGCTCGTCCAGCGGGTGCAGCGGCTGGTCCGTGGTCGACAGCAGCGTCTCCGGCGTCACGTCCCGGCCCAGCAGATGCAGCGCCCCGATCTCCCCGGCCGCCCCGCCGTATCCACGGTGCAGCCGTCCGCCGATCAGCGCCCCGGCCCCCGGACTGAGCCCGGCCAGCACGAACACGATGTCCTCGCACTCGGTGGCGGAGCCCTTCCAGTGCTCGGCGACCGCCGCCGCGTTCGCGTCGTTCTCCACCAGCACCGGGCACTTGAAGGAACGGCTGAGCCGCTCGCCGAGACCCAGCCCCGTCCACCCCGGCAGCGCCGTGCCCAGCCGGACCGTGCCGTCCGCCTCGACGATGCCGGGGGTGGCGGCGCCGACCGCCCGCAGCGAGCCGCGCGCCACACCGGCCCGGCGCAGCAGCTCGGCGACGGCCGTGCGCAGCCGCTCCAGCCGCTCGTCGGCCGACGCGTTCTCGTCCACGTCCTTGGCCTGGGCGCCGATCACCCGGCCGTCCAGGTCGGACAGGAGCGCGGCGACGCGGTGCGGGCCGATCTCCAGGCCCAGCAGATGCCCGGCCTCCGCCCGGAACCGGAACCGCCGCGCGGGCCGTCCCTGCCGCCGGGCCGCACCCCCGTCGGCGGCCGCCTCCACGACCAGACCGGCCTCGATCAGCCCCTCCACGACGCCCTCGACGGTGGGCCGGGACAGCCCCGTCACCCGGGTGATCTCGGTCAGCGTCGCGGAGTCCGTCGCACGCAACGCGTGCAGCACCACAGCGGAGTTGATCCTCCGCAACAGCGACGGATCCCCGCCGGTCAGGCCTGCCAAGGTCCGTCCTCCCAGCTAGTGCGCGTGTTGGCCGGATGGTACTCGGCCCGCCGACCCCCGGCGAGCTCCGGCCCGCCCCCGCCCGGCGCGCGGCCGTCGCTCACCCGGGCGCCACGAATCCCGACTCGTACGCCGTGATCACCGCCTGGGTGCGGTCCCGCGCCCCCAGCTTCGCCAGTACGGCGCTCACGTGCGACTTCACCGTCTCCGTGCCGACGACCAGCCGCGCGGCGATCTCCGCGTTCGACAGCCCCCGCGCCATCAGCCGCAGCACCTCGCCCTCCCGCTCGGTCAGCCGGGCCCGCTCCAACAGGGCGCGGGCCGCCCGGTTGCCGCCGCCGTCGCCGTACTCGGCGGCCAGCTGCCGCACCGAGGCGGGGAACAGCAGGGACTCGCCCTCGGCGATCAGCCGTACCGCGTGCACGATCTCGGCCGGGCGGGCGCGCTTGAGCAGGAACCCGTCCGCGCCGGCGCGCAGCGCCTCGTACACGTACTCGTCGTTCTCGAAGGTCGTCACCACCAGGATCCTCGGCGGGTCGGCCACCGTGCGCAGCAGCGCGCGCGTGGCCTCGATGCCGTCGAGGAGAGGCATCCGGACGTCCATGGCGACCACGTCCGGCCGCACCTGCCGCACCAGCGGAACGACCGCCGCCCCGTCGGCCGCCTCCCCGACCACCTCGATGTCCGGCTGCGCCTCCAGCACGGCCCGCAGACCGGCACGCACCAGGGGTTCGTCGTCCACGAGGAGCACTCTGACCGGCATCCGGCCAGCGTAGATCAGCCCAACGGCAGCTCGACACGCACCTGCCAGTCGCCGGCGCCGTCCGGCCCGGTGTGCGCCCGGCCGCCCAGCAGCGCGGCCCGCTCCCGGATGCCGCGCAGCCCGCTCCCGCGGCCGGGAGCGGCCCGGTCGTCCGGCAGCGGATTGCGCACGTCGAGGGTGAGCGCTCCGTCCGCCACCGCGACGTGGACCAGGGCCGGTACCTCGCCCGCGTGCCGCAGCACGTTGGTCAGCGCCTCCTGGAGGATGCGGTAGCCCTCACGGGAGACGGCACCCGGCACCGTCTCCAGAGGTCCCGTGAACTCCGCGCCGACCTCGGCCCCGGAGGCGCGCGCGGATGCGAGCAGCCGGCCGGCGTCCGTGAGCGTCGGTCTGGAGCTCGCCGGCCGCTCCGCCTCGCGCAGCACGCCGAGCACCCGCTCGAGGTCCTCCAGGGCGGCCCTCCCCGTCTCCTCGATCGCGGTCAGGGCCCGGTCGGTGAACTCGGCGCTGTTCGCCGCGCGCGCGGCACCCGCCTGGACGACGGCGACGGTCAGCGCGTGACCGATGGAGTCGTGCAACTCGCGGGCGATGCGGTTGCGTTCCAGGAGCTGCTCGGTGCGTTCCTCGAGGGCGCCGAGCCGTTCGGCGGCGGACGGGCCGAGGAGACGCAGGGCGAGCCGGGTGATGAGCTCCCCCGAGCCCACCACGACGGCGGCGAGCAGCAGCAGCGGCAGCGGCGAGAGCAGGCCGTACCACCAGTGGTCGCCCGCGAGGCGGACGTACGAGCCGTCCCCCTGCCGTCCGCCCCGCGCCGCGTTCACCAGGTCGACGGCGAGGACGGGCAGCTGGACGCTGAGCATCGCGACGCAGGAGCCGAGGACCAGGCGGGCCTCCAGCCACACGACCGTGCGGGCACGGTCGGCCCAGGTCGCGGAGGGCGCGACGACGATGTCCATGGTCGCGTCGTCCGGGCGGTGGCCGGTCAGCAGCAGCCTGGCCTGCACACCCTCGACCACCCGCATCCCGGGCACCAGCCCGGCGACCGCCAGCGGCAGCACCGACGCGAACGCCCACGCCTCGTCGACGAAGATCCACATGGCGGGCCACACCACGGCCATGAAGAGATGCAGCCATCGTGTGTACGTCACCGCCCGGCCGAACGGGCGCAGCAAGCGGACCATTCGCCCATCCTCCCAGCCGCCACCGACACCCGGCCTCCCCCGCACGGGGGAGCGGCTCTCCACCGGTGGGGGAGGCCCCGCCCCCGCACCGACCGGCACGCTGCTGCCATGACCAGCATCGACGTCCAGAGCCTCACCAAGGAGTACGGCACCCGACGAGCCGTCGACGACCTCACCTGCACCGTGCGCCCCGGCCGCGTCACCGGCTTCCTCGGCCCGAACGGCGCCGGCAAGTCCACCACCATGCGGCTCGTCCTGGGCCTGGACCGGCCCACCTCGGGGACCGCGACCGTCGGCGGACGCCCCTACACCGCCCTCCAGGAGCCGCTGCGGCACGTCGGCGCCCTGCTCGACGCGCACGCCGCCCACGGCTCGCGCACCGCGCGGGACCACCTCCGCGTCCTGGCCGCGAGCAACCGCGTCCCCGCGCGACGGATCGACGAGGTGCTGGAGGAGACCGGCATCGCGTCCGTGGCCCGCCGCCGGGTGAAGACGTACTCCCTGGGCATGCGCCAGCGGCTGGGCATCGCCGCCGCGCTGCTGGGCGATCCCGGGGTGGTGATGCTGGACGAGCCGTCCAACGGGCTGGACCCCGAGGGCATCATCTGGATCCGCGGACTGCTGCGCCGCCTCGCGGCCGAGGGGCGCACGGTCCTGGTCTCCAGCCACCTGATGAACGAGACCGCGTCCTTCGCCGACCACCTGGTCGTCCTCGGCCGGGGCCGCCTGCTCGCCGACACGCCGATGCGGGAGTTCATCGACGCGCGCGTGCGGCCGCGGGTCCGCGTCCGGACGCCGGACGCGACCGCTCTGAAGGCCGCGCTCGCCCGGCACGGCCACGACGCCGTGGAGCACGAGGACGGGTACTGGACCGTGCACCACGCACGCGTGGACGACGTCGGCCGGATCGTGTCCGGCGCGGGCGTGCCCGTCCTCGAACTGGCCGCCGACGAAGGCACGCTGGAACAGGCCTACCTCGACCTGACCGCCACGGAGACCGAGTTCACCGCACAGTCCCAGGAGGCCTGACCATGAACCTCACGCCCGTCCTCCGCTCGGAGGCGCTCAAGGTGCTCACCCTGCGTTCGCTGTGCGGCACCCTGCTGGCCCTGTTCGCCGCCACCACCGCGTTCTCCGCGCTGGCGGGGGTGTCCGACACCTCCGACCCGGACTTCGACCCATTGTTCATGGCCCTGTCCGGGGTCATGCCCGGCCAGATCGCGGCCGTCGCCTTCGGCGCCGTCGTCGTCTCGAGCGAGTACCAGGGCAACGGGATCCGGCTCACCCTGGCCGCGGTTCCGCAGCGGGGGCGGTGGTTCGCGGCGAAGCTGGCGGTCGTCGCCGTCCCGGTGCTCGGGGTGGGGCTGCTCACCGCGTCGGCCGCCCTGCTCGCCGCTCGCGCGGGCCTCGGCGCGGCGGCGGACGGGCTCACCGCCGGGGAGCAGGTCCGGGGCGTCGTGGGCTGCGGGATCTACCTCATGCTCATGGCCCTCTTCGCGGCCGGCCTGACCACCCTGTTCCGCAGTGGCGTCGCCACGCTGTCCACCCTGATCCCGTTCATCCTGATCGTCTCCTTCGTCGTCGGGGACGCCGCGGGCACCGTCGCCGACTTCCTGCCGGACAAGGCCGGGCAGATCGTCCTGTACCAGGCGTACGAGGGGACCCTGGGGCCGTGGAGCGGGCTCGCGGTGACCGCGGCCTGGACGGCGGCCGCGCTCCTCGCCGGATTCTGGCGGCTGCGCCGCCGGGACGCCTGACCACGGGAAAGCGGTGGCCGGGCTGACGGCCCGCCAATTGTCAGTGGCGGCGGGTTTACTGGACACATGGACATCGCGCGGCACCTCGCCCTCATCGGCGAGCTGTGCTTCCGGCCCTTCCCGGCGGAGCACGGCCCGTCGGACGAGGGCGCCGCGGATCCCGGGCGCTTCACGGTCGTGCTGGAGAGCAGTCACGGCCTGCGCGAGAGCGACCCGGCGGAACGGGCGGCGACGGTGGAGCAGTACGAGAAGGAGCGGGACGCCCTCTACGAACGGCTCGCCCCGCGCTGGGGCGAGACGGCCCCCTGGAACCTGCGGACGGTCCTGCTGCGCACCGAGCGGGAGGAGATACCCGAGCCGTGGGCCGGCCTGAGCGCCCACGCGCGCGTGGCGTACCTCTGGGAGGCGGAGGGCACCGGCCGCTGGGTCGCGCTGGCCGTCGCCGACCGGGACGCGGCGGACGAGGTGCGGCTGCTCGCGGTCGTCACCGAGGAGGCGCCACCGTGACCACCCGGCCTACGCCTGGGACGGCCGCGTTTCCGCCGCGACCCGCAGCCGGGCGAACTCCTCCGCCATCGTCCGCGCCGTCCAGTGCGCGTTGAGCCCGCTCGGGTTGGGCAGCACCCACACCCGCGTGCCGCCGAACGTCCGCTCCTGCGGCCCCACTCGCGCCTTCCGCTCGTCGAAGGCGGTCCGGTACGCGGTGACACCGACCACGGCCAGCCAACGGGGCCGCAGCCGCGCCACCTTGGCGACCAGCAGCCGCCCGCCCTCCCGGTACTCCTCGGCGGTCAGCTCGTCCGCCCGCGCACTGGCCCGCGCCACGACGTTCGTGATGCCGAGCCCGTACGACGGGAGCTCGTCCTGCTCCGAGGGCTTCAGCAGCCGGGGGGTGAAACCCGACAGGTGCAGGACCGGCCAGAAGCGGTTGCCGGGACGGGCGAAGTGGTGGCCCGTCGCCGCCGACAGCAGGCCCGGGTTGATGCCGCAGAACAGCACGTGGAGGCCGTCCGCGACGACGTCCGGCAGCAGACGGTCGCGGGCGGCCTCCAGCTCGGCCCGGGTGAAGCGGGTCAGAGGATGGCTCCCGGGGCGTAGCCGGCGGCCTCCGGGTGCCGCTTGACGATCGCGTCGATCCGGCCGACGACGACACCGACCTGGTCGGCCGCGGCGCCGGTGAACGAGAGCTTGTCGGCCATCAGGGCGTCCAGAGCGGCACGGTCCAGCGGGATGCGCTCGTCGGCGGCCAGCTTGTCGAGGAGCTCGTTGCGCTCGGCGCCCTGCTCGCGCATGGCCAGCGCGGAGGCGACGGCGTTCTCCTTGATCGCCTCGTGGGCGACCTCGCGGCCCACTCCGGCCCGCACCGCACCCATCAGCACCTTGGTGGTGGCGAGGAACGGCAGGTAGCGGTCCAGCTCCCGGGCCACGACGGCCGGGAAGGCGCCGAACTCGTCGAGCACGGTCAGGAACGTCTCCAGGAGCCCGTCCAGCGCGAAGAACGCGTCGGGGAGCGCGACCCGGCGCACCACCGAGCAGGACACGTCGCCCTCGTTCCACTGGTCGCCCGCCAGCTCGCCGGTCATCGAGGCGTAGCCGCGCAGGATCACCATGAGGCCGTTGACGCGCTCGCAGGAGCGGGTGTTCATCTTGTGCGGCATCGCGGACGAGCCGACCTGGCCGGGCTTGAAGCCCTCGGTGACCAGCTCGTGCCCGGCCATCAGCCGGACGGTCTTGGCCAGCGACGAGGGCGCCGCCGCCAGCTGCACCAGGGCGGTGACGACCTCGTAGTCCAGGGAGCGCGGGTAGACCTGGCCGACCGAGGTGAAGGCCTCGGAGAAGCCCAGGTGCCCGGCGATCCGCTGCTCCAGCTCGGCGAGCTTGCCCGCGTCGCCGCCCAGCAGGTCCAGCATGTCCTGCGCGGTGCCGACCGGACCCTTGATGCCGCGCAGCGGGTAGCGGCCGAGCAGCTCCTCCACCCGGCCGTACGCCACGAGCAGCTCGTCGGCGGCGGTGGCGAACCGCTTGCCCAGCGTCGTGGCCTGCGCGGCGACGTTGTGGGAGCGGCCGGCCATGACCAGCTCGCCGTACTCGCCGGCCAGCTTGCCGAGGCGGGCCAGGACGGCCACCGAGCGGTCCCGGACCAGCTCGAGGGAGAGCCGGACCTGGAGCTGCTCGACGTTCTCCGTGAGGTCGCGGGAGGTCATGCCCTTGTGCACGTGCTCGTGCCCGGCGAGGTCGTTGAACTCCTCGATCCGTGCCTTCACGTCGTGCCGGGTGACCTTCTCGCGCTCGGCGATCGAGGCCAGGTCGACCTGGTCGAGGACGCGCTCGTAGTCGGCGATCGCGGCGTCGGGCACCTCGATGCCCAGATCCTTCTGGGCCCGCAGCACGGCGAGCCAGAGCTGCCGCTCGAGCCTCACCTTCTGCTCGGGCGACCAGAGCGTGGCGAGCTCGACGGAGGCGTAGCGTCCGGCGAGGACGTTCGGGATGCGGGGCTTGGCGGGAGCGGAAGTCACGTAGACGGATTCTACTGGCGATTCGTGCAGGTCGGCGCCGCGGGGCCGTTCGTCGGAACCTACGAAGCGCCCGTGGCGCCGGGGATCACCGCGCGGACTCCTAGTAGGGCAGCAGGTCCGGGCGCTTGGGGGGCAGGCCGTCCCCGGACGAGCGGCCGGTCAGCCTGCGGCCTATCCAGGGCAGCAGATGCTGCCGGGTGAACCGGACGTCCGCGGTCCTGCGCGCCATCCAGCCCGGCGGCGGCGTCGCCGGAACCGGCGCGTGCCACTCGGGGTCCTCCGGCTCGTGGCCGAGCGACTGCCACACCGCCTCCGCGACCCGGCGGTGGCCCTCGGCGGTCAGGTGCAGCCGGTCCACGTCCCACAGCCGCGGATCGGCCAGCGACCGGGCGGAGTACAGGTCGACGACCACGGCGCCGTGCCGCTCCGCGAGGTCGTCGATGACGGCGAACAGCGCCTCCATCCGAGGCCGGAACCGCTCGAGCACCGGACCCTGACGGCCCGGGCTGCGCATCAGCACCAACTGCTCGCAGTGCGGTGCGAGCCGCTCCACGGCCTGGGTCAGCAGGTCCCGCACGCGGGCCATGTCGCACTTGGGCCGCAGCGTGTCGTTGAGCCCGCCGACCAGCGTGATCACGTCGGCTCCCATGGCCGCGGCCACGTCCACCTGCTCGTCGACGATCTGCTCGATCAGCTTTCCCCGCACCGCCAGGTTGGCGTACCGGAAACCGGGGGAGCGGGCCGCCATCCGCGCGGCGAGCAGGTCGGCCCATCCTCGGTAGGAGCCGTCGGGCAGCAGGTCCGACATGCCCTCGGTGAAGGAGTCGCCGACGGCGACGAGACTGGTGTACGCGGGATTCGTCTGCATGGCGAACGAAATGGTAGCCCCTACACATACCCGCCGGTCGGTCACCCTCGGGCAGCGGCAGCGGCAGCAGCGTCGGTGCCCGGTCGGCCGTCGCCGCTCACGTCCGCTGCCCGAACAGCTCCCGCAGTACGTCCTCCATGGTCACCAGGCCCGCGAGCCGCCCGTCCGAACCGAGCACGGCCGCCAGATGCGTGCGGCTGCGCCGCATGGCGGTGAGCACGTCGTCCAGCGGGGTGCGCTCGCGCACCCGGGCGATGGGGCGCATGTCCCGCAGCCGGAACGGCAGGTCCCGCGGCGAGGTGTCCAGGGCGTCCTTCACGTGCAGGTAGCCGACGATCCGCCGCCCGTCGTCCACCACCGGGAAACGGGAGAACCCCGACTGCGCCGACAGCCGCTCCAGCTGCTCCGGGGTGATGCCCACGCGCGCGTGGACGACGCGCTCCAGCGGCAGCACCACGTCCCGCACCGGCCGCCGGCCCAGCTCCAGGGCGTCGTGCAGCCGCTCCCTGGCCCGGTCGTCGATCAGCCCCGCCTCGCCGGCGTCCTTGACGATCTCCGCCAGCTCCGCGTCCGTGAAGGTCGCCGCCACCTCGTTCTTCGCCTCGACCCTGAGCAGCTTGAGCAGCCCGTTGGCGAAGGCGTTGATCGTGAAGATCACGGGACGCAGGGCCCGGGACAGCGCCACCAGCGGCGGCCCGAGGACCAGCGCGCTGCGCACCGGCTCGGCCAGCGCGATGTTCTTCGGCACCATCTCGCCCAGCAGCATGTGCAGATACGTCGCCAGCGTCAGGGCGATCACGAAGGAGACCGCGTGCCCGGCGCCCGACGGCACGCCCATCGCGTGGAACACCGGCTCCAGCAGGTGCGCGATCGCCGGTTCCGCGACGATGCCGAGGACCAGCGTGCACAGCGTGATGCCGAGCTGCGCCGCCGCCAGCAGCGCCGACACGTGCTCCAGGCCCCACAGCACGCGCTTGGCGCGGGCGTCGCCCTCCTCCGCGTACGGCTCCACCTGACTGCGGCGCACCGAGATCAGCGCGAACTCCGCGCCCACGAAGAAGGCGTTGACGACCAGCGTCGCCAGACCGATCAGCAGCTGTACGGCGGTCACCGGCCGTCCTCCCCTTCGTCCTCCCCGGCACCGGAGCCCGGGCCGGCCGCGTCGGTCGGGGGAGCGTGCATGAGCACCCTGGCGGCCCTGCGTCCCGTGGCGTCCACGACGTCCAGCCGCCAGCCGGAGACGTCGAGGCTGTCGCCGACGGCGGGGATGTGCCCGAGACCGGCCGCGACCAGCCCCGCGACCGTCTCGTACGGCCCCTCCGGCACCCGCAGCCCCAGCCGCTCCAGCCGGTCCACGCGTGCCGAGCCGTCGGCCCAGTACAGCGCGTGCCCCTCCTCGTCCGTACCGGCCGGGTCGACGTCGGGCGTCTCGTGCGGATCGTGCTCGTCCCGCACCTGGCCGACGACCTCCTCGACGATGTCCTCCAGCGTGGCCACGCCCGCCGTCCCGCCGTACTCGTCGATCACCACGGCCATCGTGCGCCGTCCGGAGAGCCGGTCCAGGAGCCGGTCCACGGTCAGTGACTCGGGGACCAGGAGCGGCTCGCGCATCAGGTCGGCGACCGGCATCCCGGGCCGCCGCTCCGCGGGCACCGCGAGGACGTCCTTGACGTGTGCCGTGCCGACCACGGCGTCGAGGGACTCCCGGTAGACGGGGAACCGGGACAGTCCCGTCGCCCGGGTCGCGTTCGCCACGTCCTCGCACGTCGCCCGCGCCTCCAGGGCCACGACCTGGACCCGCGGGGTCATCACCTGCTGCGCCGTCAGGTCGGCCAGGTTCAGGGTGCGCACGAACAACTCGGCGGTGTCGGCCTCCAGGGCGCCCTCCTTGGCCGAGTGCCGGGCGAGCGCCGCCAGCTCCTGCGGCCCGCGCGCGGACGCCAGTTCCTCGGCGGGCTCCACGCCGAAGCGGCGCACGACGCGGTTGGCGGTGTTGTTCAGGTGGGTGATGAAAGGGCGGAAGACCGCGCTGAACCAGCGTTGCGGGCCGCCCACCCGCTTGGCCACGGCCAGCGGCGAGGAGATCGCCCAGTTCTTCGGCACCAGCTCGCCGACGATCATCAGGAACACCGTCGACAGGGCCGTGCCCAGCACCAGTGCCAGCGAGGAGGCCGCCGAACGGGACACGCCCAGGTCCTCCAGCGGCCCGGAGATCAGCGCCGCGACCGACGGCTCGGCAAGCATGCCGACCACCAGGTTGGTGACGGTGATGCCCAGCTGCGCGCCGGAGAGCTGGAAGGTCAGGCTCCGTACGCCCTGCAGGGCGCTCGCCGCGCCCCGCTCGCCGCGCTCCGCCGCGCGCTCCAGTTCGCCCCGTTCGACGGTGGTCAGCGAGAACTCGGCCGCGACGAAGGCGCCGCACGCGAGCGAGAGCAGGATCGCCACCAGCAGCAGGAGCAGTTCGGTCATCGGGTCACCTCGCAACCATGATCGGCCAGGAACCGGAGGTCCGCCCGATGTTCAAGCCTTCAACCTTTCGCCTCGCGGCCGCTCATCGGGTGAGGTGCTTCACCCAGCGCCGCCACTGCTCCTGCGGCTCGTACCCGGCGGCCCGCCATGCATGCTGGGCCCGCTCGTTGCGCACCAGCACCATCGCGTCCCCGCGGCGCCCGCCGAGCCGTACGAACCGCTCGTCGGCCGCCGCGAGCAGGACCGAGCCGATGCCCCGGCGCCGGTGACCCGGGTGCACCGCCAGCCGGTACAGGTGGCAGCGCCAGCCGTCGAAGCCCGCGATCACCGTGCCCAACAGTTCCCCGCCGCGCTCGGCCAGGAGCAGCGCCCCGGGGTCGCGCGCCACCAGGCGCTCCACTCCGTCCCGGTCGTCGCTGATGCTCGTTCCCTCGGCGGCCGTCCTCCAGAAGGCCAGCACGGTGTCCAGGTCCTCGGGCCCGGCGGGCCGTATGCGCAGATCCGTCATGCCGCGATCCCACCACGGGCGCCGGACCCCGGTGCGGGGTTTCCGGCATGCGGACCGGCCTCGGTGACCGGGCCTTGCCGCTGCTAGCGTTCCGGCGCTAGCTTCTAGGTATGGCGAAGACCCAGAAGGCCCAGCTGAACGTGCGGGTGGACGAGGGCACCGCCCGGGCGGCCCGCGAGAAGGCCCTGTCCCGGGGGATGAGCGTCAACCGCTACATCGAGGAACTGGTCCGGCAGGACACCGGCGAGGCCGGCCACACCTTCGTGGAGGCCGCCGCCGACTTCATGCGGCAGTACGAGAAGGTGTTCGCCGAGGAGGTCGGCGAGGGCCGGCACTGAGCCGCCGCTGAGCCGTCGCGCCCCGGATGAACGACCTCACCATCGATCTCGCCTGGCTGCTGATGCTCGCCGAGCAGCGCACTCCCGGTGACCCCCAGGTCACCGACTGGGGCGCGCTCGTCGCGGCCGTCGCCCGCCACCGGGCCGAGATATTCGAGACCCCCGTCTACACCACTCCGCACGCCCGCGCCGCCGCCCTGCTCCAACTGCTGATCCACGTTTTGGCGCTGGAACGCTCCAACGCCCTGTTCGCCTCCGCGGTCGCCTACGCCTACCTGGTCGCGAGCGGGGTCAAGGTCGCCCCCGTGCCCGAGCAGGTGCGCGATCTCGCGCTGCTGGTCAAGCGGGGCGAGGCGTCGGTCGAGGCGATCGCGGACGAACTCCGCCGGTGGAGCGTGTGACCCTGCCACGGCTCAGGAAGGCCGCCAGGCCGTGCCCAGGACGCAGTACGAACTGGGCAGCGCCGGCCCGTTCTCCGGCATCATCGTCCGCCGGTAGGGCCCGAGCACGAACCCCGCGTCCCGCAGCGCCGCGACCGGTTCCCGGGACAGGTGGCAGCCGCCGGACAGCGGAGGCCACAGCGTCCGGTCCAGCGCGCGCTGGGTGAAGGTCATCGCCCGCCCGCCGCCCCGGCCGTGCTCGAAGAACCGCACCTGTCCGCCGGGCCGCAGCACCCGCCGCAGCTCCGCGAGCGCCCGCGGCACGTCCCGGACGCTGCACAGCACCAGCGAGACCACGGCCGCGTCGAAGGCTTCGCTCTTGACCGGCAGCGCCTCCGCCGCGCCCGGTGCCACGTCCACCGGTACGCGGGCGTGCTGCGCCGCGTCGACCGCCAGCGTCCGCAGCACGCGCTCCGGTTCGATGGCGACGACCTCGGAGACGGTGCCCGGGTAGTGCGAGAAGTTCAGCCCGTTGCCCGCGCCGACCTCGATCACCCGCCCGGAGAGCCCGGTGAGGAGCCGTTCGCGGACGCGCGCCATGCCCATCCGGGTCTCGGCGCCCACACTGATCCGGGCGTAGCAGCGGGCGAACAGCGGATGGTGCACGGCGTCCCGCGGCACCCCGCGGGTCCGAGCGGGTCGCAGCGGCATGGGGACCTCCCTCACGAGGCGGCGCCTCACCACGATTCTCCCCCGCCGAGGCCCGGCGCACCCACCGCGCGAGCGACTCGCCCGGAGCGCGCCTGTTCGGTCCCAGGGCCGGAGCCCCGGGGTTCGGGGGCCTCTCGGGGTGCGCGCCGCCCCGGGCCCCGGCCGCTGCGACCGGCGGCAGCCGCCGAAACCACCCGGTCACGGCGAACGCGCCCGCGCCGGGCCCCTGCCCGCCGCAGTGTCGACGACGACCCGCACCCTCCGGGCCCGCCCGTCACGCCCGTCACGCCCGTCACGGACGTCACGGACGTGACGGACGGCGTGGAGGCCACGGACGGGAAGCCGCCCGGGTCAGGGTGGCTGCCCCATGCCGAACGGGTCCGCGCGTCCCGGCGGTGTGTGGTCCCTCGCCGCGTGCTCCGGCGCCGCTCGCAGTCGCCGTCACGGGCGTCGCGGACAGAAAGCCGCCGGGGTCAGGGGGCGTGCGCGGTGCCGAGCGGGCATGCTGGTCGCCGCCGAGGGCGGTGTCGTCAGCGCCGAGGAACTCCTGGAACGCGCGTGGGACGAGAACGCCGACCCGTTCACCAACGCCGTCCGCATCACCGTCTCGGCCCTGCGCAAGCGCCTCGGCGAGCCCTGGATCATCTCCACCGAGCCGGGCGTGGGCCCGCACCCTGGGTCGTCCCGCCGGCGCGGGGTGCGTCGCCGCGTGCCCCCGCGCCGTCCGTCGCGGGCGCGTCGTCGGTCACGCGCCGTGCCGGGTGCCGTAGGCCTCCGCGTCCCACGTGCCGTGCAACGGCGGTGCCAGCCAGTGCGGTGCCGCCGACCGGAAGCGGGCCGGGTCGAGGGACCCCGCTCCGGCCGGGACGGCGCCGAGCAGGGGAGCGCCGGACACGTCCGGGAGGTCCGCGAGGTTGCAGCGGGCGGCGAGGTCCGGGGAGCCGGGCCAACTGCCGATCACCAGCCCCGGCAGCTCCAGCCCCCGGGACCGCAGTTCGCGCGCCGTCAGCTCCGTGGTGTTCAGCGTGCCGAGCCCCGCCGACGTCACCAGGAGCACCGGTGCGCCCAGCAGACCGGCCACGTCCGCCAGCGTGCCGCCGGCCGCGTCGAAGCGCACGAGCAGCCCGCCCGCACCCTCGACCAGCACCAGGTCGTGCTCGGTGGCCAGTTTCGCCGCGGCCTCCGCGACCTCCGGCGGGTGCACCGGCGGCAGCCCGGCCCGGCGCGCGGCCGTGCCCGGAGCCAAGGGCTCGGGGAAGCGGGCCACTTCGGCGACCGTCACGTCACCCGCGAGCCGCGCCACCTCCCGGGCGTCCCCGGCCTCGTCCGGACCCACGCCCGTCTGTGCGGCCTTCAGCACGGCCACCGACCGGCCGCCCGCCAGCGCCGCCGCGGCGACTGCGGCGGTCACGACGGTCTTGCCGACCTCCGTGCCCGTGCCGGTGATCACCAGTACCGGCATCTCATCCCTCCCGTGCCGCCGCGCACACCGCGCGGGCGATCCGTGCCACGTCCGCGTCGCCCGTGACGTACGGCGGCATGGTGTAGACCAGGTCGCGGAACGGACGCAGCCACACACCCTCGCGCACCGCGGCCTCGGTCGCCGCCCGCATGTCGACGTCGTGGTCGAGCTGCACCACTCCGATCGCGCCGAGCACGCGTACGTCCCGGACCCCCGGCAATGCGGCGGCGGGCGCGAGCCCCGCACTAAGACCCGCCTCGATCCGCTTGACCTCCCCGAGCCAGTCCTGCCCGAGCAGCAGCCCGATCGACGCGCACGCCACCGCGGCGGCCAGCGGATTGCCCATGAACGTCGGACCGTGGGCCAGCACCGGCACCTCGCCGCGCGAGATGCCCTCGGCCACCCGCGAGGTGCACAGGGTGGCCGCCATCGTCAGGTAGCCGCCGGTCAGCGCCTTGCCCACGCACATCACGTCCGGCGTCACCGCCGCGTGCTCCGCCGCGAACAGCGCGCCCGTGCGCCCGAACCCGGTGGCGATCTCGTCGAACACCAGCAGGACGCCGTGCGCGTCGCACGCCTCGCGCAGCACCCGCAGGTACGCGGGGGAGTGGAAGCGCATCCCGCCCGCGCCCTGCACCACCGGCTCCACGATCACCGCGGCCAGTTCGTCGGCGTGCCGCTCGATCAGCGACCGCAGGTGGTCGGCGTACGTCTCCTCGTACTCCGCGGGGGGCGCGTCCGCGAAGACCTGGCGCGGCAGGACGCCGGACCAGAGCTCGTGCATGCCGCCCTCCGGGTCGCACACCGACATGGGCTGCCAGGTGTCGCCGTGGTAGCCGCCGCGCCAGGTGAGCAGGCGCCGCTTGCCGGGGCGGCCGAGCGAACGCCAGTACTGGAGGCACATCTTCACGGCGACCTCGACCGACACCGACCCGGAGTCGGCGAGGAACACGTGCTCCAGCCCCTCGGGTGACATGTCGACAAGGAGCTTCGCCAGCCGCACGGCGGGCTCGTGGGTGAGCCCGCCGAACATCACGTGGCTCATCCGCTCCAACTGCTCGCGCGCGGCCTCGTTCAGCACCGGGTGGTTGTAGCCGTGGATCGCCGACCACCAGGACGACATCCCGTCGACCAGTTCCCCGGAGCCGTCGGCGGGCCGCAGCCGCACCCCGCTCGCCGACTCCACGACCAGCGGGTCCTGCCGGCCGGGCATGGGCCCGTAGGGGTGCCAGACGTGCCGCCGGTCGAGGGCCAGCAACTCGGCGACGTTCAGCGCGGGCTCAGGCATTGGGCGCGAGGTCCGTCCCGGCGCCGCGGCGGCGCACCGCCACCAGGTCCGTGCGGGGCTCCTCGGCGCGTGCCGCGGGCGCGGGGGCGCACACTCCACCACCGGCGTGCGACCCGCAGCCCGCGTCGCCGTCGGCGCCTTCGTGGGAGCCGCAGCCGCCCCCGCCCTCGTGCGAGCCGCAACCGCCACCCCGCACGGAGGCGCGGTGCTCCGGCAGCGTGACCTCGCCGGCGCCCTCCACCTCGAAGCCGGCGTCCGCGATCATCTCCAGGTCCGTGTGGCCCGCCTGGCCCTCGCTGGTGAGGTAGTCGCCGAGGAAGATCGAGTTGGCCAGGTGCAGGGCGAGCGGCTGCATCGTGCGCAGGTGCACCTCGCGCCCGCCGGCGATGCGCACCTCGACGTCCGGGCAGACGAACCGCGTCATCGCCAGGATGCGCAGGCACCGCTGCGGGGTGAGGTGCCACTCCTTGGCCAGCGGCGTGCCCTCCATCGGGATCAGGAAGTTGACCGGCACCGAGTCCGGGTCCAGCTCGCGCAGCGAGAAGACCACGTCGACCAGGTCCTCGTCGCTCTCGCCCATGCCCGCGATGAGACCCGAGCAGGCGGACAGGCCGGCCGCGTGCGCCTTGGTCACCGTGTCCACCCGGTCGGCGTACGTGTGCGTGGTCGTGATGTCGCCGTACGTCGACTCGGAGGTGTTGAGGTTGTGGTTGTAGGCGTCCGCGCCGGCCTCCCGCAGCCGCTCCGCCTGCCCGTCGGAGAGCAGGCCCAGGCAGGCGCACACCTCGACGGACTCGTTCTGCTCCTTGATGGCCTTGATGGTGTCCGACACCCGGTCCACGTCCCGGTCGGTCGGACCGCGTCCGCTGGCCACCAGGCACACCCGCTTGGCGCCCCCGGACACCCCCGCCGCGGCGGCCGCAGAGGCCTGGTCGGGCTTGAGCCAGGTGTACTTGAGGATCTCCGCCTTGGAGCCCAGCCGCTGCGAGCAGTAGGAGCAGTCCTCGGGGCACAGGCCCGACTTGAGGTTGACGAGATAGTTGAGTTTCACCCGTCGGCCGAACCAGTGACGGCGCACCTTGCCGGCCGCGGCCACCACATCGAGCACGTCGTCGTCGGAAGTGGCGAGGACGGCGAGCGCCTCCTCGCGGGTCGGCGACTCGCGCCGAAGCCCCTTGTCCACCAGCGTGTTCAGCAGGTCCATGAGAGCCGATCCTGTCGTACGGGGCCGTCCGCGGCCAAGGAGACTTCGCACAACACTGACAGATCGACGTGTGGGTATTGCCACACCTCGCGGGGGTGGCCGGACCGCTAATGTCTGTTCATTGCCTACAAAACCCCGGAGGGCCGCCCCATGGCGTTCGGCTGGATCGACGAGCAGGACCGGGCGCGCCGCGAGGCCGGACTCGTACGGGTTCTGCGTCCCCGTCCGGCGGTGTCGCCGCTGCTGGACCTGGCGAGCAACGACTACCTGGGACTCGCCCGGCACCCGGAAGTCGTCGAGGGGGCGGTCCGGGCCGCGCGGACCTGGGGCGGCGGCGCGACCGGCTCGCGGCTCGTGACCGGCACGACCGCACTGCACACCGAACTCGAACGCGAACTGGCCGAGTTCTGCGGGTTCGAGGCGGCGCTCGTCCTCTCCTCCGGCTACGCGGCCAACCTCGCCGCGGTCACCGCGCTGGCGCCGCACGGCAGTCTCGTCGTCTCCGACGCGGGCAACCACGCCTCGCTGATCGACGGCTGCCGGCTCGCCCGCGGCACCACCCAGGTGGTGGGGCACGCCGATCCGGAGGCCGTGCGCAAGGCGCTGGCGACGCACGACGGACCCGCCGTGGCCGTCTCCGACACGGTCTTCTCGGTCGACGGCGACGCCGCGCCCCTGACCGCGCTCGGCGAGGCGTGCCGGGAACACGGGGCCGGGCTGGTCGTCGACGACGCCCACGGGCTCGGTGTCCTCGGGGACGGCGGCCGGGGCGCACCGCAGGGGGCGGGCCTCGCGGGCCGCGACGACGTCGTCGTCACCGTCACGCTGTCCAAGTCGCTCGGCGCCCAGGGCGGCGCCGTGCTGGGCCCCGCCCGGGTCGTCGACCACCTGGTCAACGCGGCCCGTACGTTCATCTTCGACACCGGACTCGCCCCCGCCGCGGCGGGGGCGGCCCTGGCGGCGCTCCGGCTGCTCGGTCGCGAGCCGGAGCGTGCGGCGCGGGCCCGCGCCGTCGCCGCCGAACTGCACGCTCGCCTGACCGCCGCGGGTCTGGACGCGGTACGTCCGGACGCCGCGGTGGTCTCGGTGCGTGCGCCCTCCCCGGAGGAGGCCGTGCGATGGGCGGCCGACTGCCGTGCGGCCGGCCTGTCCGTGGGCTGTTTCCGCCCTCCCTCCGTGCCCGACGGGGTCTCACGGCTCAGGCTGACCGCTCGTGGGGACCTCTCCGGGGACCAGATCGAACGCGCTGTACGGGTGATCGGCGAAGCGCGGCCATGAGTCGGCGTGACACGGCCGTGCGTCGTCCGGCGTCCGGCGTGGTCAGCCGCGGTGGACGCCGGCGGTGAACGCCGTCCAGCTCCCGGGGGAGAAGAGCAGGGCGGGGCCGGCCGGGTTCTTGGAGTCGCGCACGGCGAGCAGCCCGGCCCAGGGACCGGCCGGCGGACGGGCCGTCTCGACGCAGTTGTTCGCCCCGGTGCTGTAGCTGCTGCGCAGCCACCGGGTGCCGGTCATATCCGTGCTGACAGGGATGTTCCGGGGAAGTTCGGACATGGAGCCTGACATGGTGCCTCCTTACGCGCCTGCCGCGGTCGCGGCGATGAAGTCCAACGAGTCCTCGGGCGAAAGGGCATGGATCAGAAGGGCGTTGAAGGCCTCGGTGTAGGCCTCTAGGTCTTCTTTCCGTTCGAGGTGCAGGCTACTCGTCAAGTGGTCGAGAACAACCACGTCGAGATCAGAAGTGCTCGAAAAAGAGAAGATTACGAAAGGGCCGGTGACACCGATGTGCGCCCCGGCGGCAAACGGGAGCACCTGGAGCCGGACGTGGGGGAGCCGCGCGGCCTCGACCAGTCGGGCCAGTTGACGGGCCATCACCCCGGGTCCGCCCACCTCCCGGCGCAGCACCGCCTCGTCCAGGACCGCGCTCAGCGCCAGCGGCGGCTGTGCCCGCAGCACGTCCTGCCGGGCCAGCCGCACCTCCACCAGCGTGTCCAGCCGCTCCTCCGGCAGTTGGTCCACCGCGGCCCGCGTCACCGCGCGGGCGTACTCCGGGGTCTGGAGCAGGCCGGGGACCACGGTGGTCTCCAGCGTGCGCATCGCGCTGGCCTGCGACTCCAGGCTGATGAAGTCGCGGTAGGTCGGGGGCAGCACCCCGCGGTAGGCGTGCCACCAGTCGTTGCGGCCGCCCGCCCCCTCCTGCTGCGCCAGCGTCACAAGGAGCCCCCGCAGCTGCTCGTCGTGCACGCCGTAGACGTCCAGCAGTAACCGCACGTCGGCCGGTTTCGTCCCGCTCGTCCCGGTCTCGATCCGGCTGACCTTCGACTGGTGCCAGCCCACGAGCCGGGCCGCCTCGCCGCTGGTGATGCCCGCCGAGGTGCGCAGGGCGCGCAGTTCCGCGCCCAGCTTCCGGCGGCGCACCACGGGACCGTGCTGCATGGGACAACTCCCTTACTCCTTATGAGCCGCCCAAATACGCTCTGCCGTCGCAGAGTTCACCGCTTCGAGCGACAGATATATGCATATCTTGGTGGATCGCCGCCCTTCCTGGGCCTGGTGATGGCAGTCTGGCGGCGAAGCACCAGTCCGGGACCGTACTCGAACGATCCGCTCCGTGTCGGGCCTGCGGTCCCGTGAGAAAGGGACGACGTCGCCATGGCAGACCATCTGGAAGCATCCGTCACTCTGCCGAGCGATCCCGCCTCGGTGGCCGCCGCGCGGACCCATGTGGTCGGCACCCTGGCGGAATGGGGGCTGCCGGCCGACACCGACCTGGCCGGGACCGTCCGGCTCATCGTCTCCGAACTCGCGACCAACGCGGTCCAGCACACCTTGGGGCAGTCGCCCACCTTCACGGTGGACCTCGTCCTCGACCGCGACGAGCGGCTGCGCATCGGTGTCACCGACAGCCATCCGCGGTTCCCCAAGCGCCTGCCCGCGGCCGTACAGCAGGACAACGGGCGGGGCATGGTGATCATCCGATGGCTCACCGCCGAGTGCGGCGGCAAGCTGAGAGTCCGGCCCACGCGCGAGGGCGGCAAGACCGTCTCGATCGAACTGCCCTGGACGCCCCCGGGCGGGCCGGGCGCACCCGCGGGGGCGACGGCGGGACAGCCCGCCGCCACCCCCGCGGGCGGGCTACTTGACCCGGCCGTACCAGACGCTTGACGTCCAGATCTTCTGGAGGCGGACCACGTCCCCGGTCTTCGGGGCGTGCCAGAGCCTGCCCTTGCCGGCGTAGATGCCGACGTGGTAGACGCTGCGGCCGGAGTGGAAGAACACGAGGTCTCCGGCCTTGCGGTTCTTGGCGGAGACGTGACGCGTCTTGTTGTACTGCTGGGCCGCCGTGCGCGGCAGTTTCTTGCCGGCCTTCTTGAACGAGTACAGCGTCAGGCCGGAACAGTCGAACCGGTGGGGGCCGGTGGCGCCCCACCGGTACGGGGAGCCCTTCTTCGAAGCCGCGATCTTGAGGGCTTTCGTCGCATGGCCCGCCGCGGCCGCCTCGGCGGCGGCACCGGGGACCACGACGGAGCCGCCCACGGCGGCGAGGGTGAGGACCGAGGCCGTACCGGCACGAGCCATCAGGGACGGGACACGATTGAGCGCGGACATGCGCAACCCTTCGTCAGCCGCCTGTGAAGGATGACCTGTCGGATTCGGGCTGGCGAAGTTGCCCGGCCGCACGAGTGCGGCTTCACCCCAAGGACCGCTCGGTCCGGCGCGTCCTGCTCGGACGACCGTGCCGGCGACCCGTCGTGCTCGGGTCCTCCACTCCTGCCGATCCACTTCCCTCGCGACCGGTCGTCCGGACGGCGGCAGGACTCGGCGTCCGCCCGGACCGCCCCGCCGCTGCGGCGGGGGCTTGTCGTCAGTCACGGATCTTGTCCCGCCCCAAGGGGAATTCCCAATGGAACGTGCACTTTGTGTTGTTACGCGCCGCTCATCCGTTCGGGTTGACGCGTCGGACGCCGGGATGCCGTCGAGTGCGGCGGCGACCCCGGGACCAGCGGCGGAGTGCGGCATCACGCCGCCCGCGGCCACGGGTGCCGCAACTTCGGCCGGTTGCGAATCGGACGTGTTCCTACGCCGTTAGGGGGTACGCCTTTTGGTCCGTTTCGGCTCCGGCTTCCTCAACTCGCAGAAGCCGGTGGAAGACCGACCCGCGCCGTCCGCCGCTCGCCGTCCAGTACCCGCAGCGCCCGGGCCAGGGTGGTGGCGTGCACCTCCGTCTCGCCGCGGTGGTGCATCAGCGCCAGCGCGTCCCGCAGCGCCGTCGCCCTGCCGACCAGCGTCTGGGCGGCCCTCAGTCCGCGGTAGGTGTCGCCGTCCCGCCCGGGGTTGATCCGGCCCAGCAGGTCGACGACGTCGAGATAGCGGTCGATGACCTCCGCCTCGGCACGGGTCAGGGCGGGCAGCGGGGGCAACTCGGGTGGCAGCACCGGCCCGCTCACCTCGCGCCGGGCGCCGAGGAGGGGACGGACGACGCCCTGCGGTCCGCCACGATCCGGTCCACCAGGCCGTACGCCAGCGCCTGTTGGGCGTCCAGGACGGTGTCCCGCTCGATGTCCGCGTGCACTTGTCCGGGGCTGCGGCCCGTGTGCCGTACGAGGATCTCCTCCAGGCGGGCGCGGGCGCGGACCAGTTCGGCGGCGCGGACGGCCAGGTCGTTCGCCGGTCCCTCCAGCGGTTCGGTCGGCGCCGGCTGGTGGAGCACCACCCGGGCGCCCGGCAGTACGGCGCGCTTGCCCGGGGTGCCCGCCGCCAGCAGCACCGCGGCGGACGAACCGGCCTGCCCGAGGCAGGTCGTCGCCACGTCGCAGGCGACGTGGCGCATCGTGTCGTAGATCGCCGTCATCGCGGTGAAGGAGCCGCCGGGCGAGTTGACGTACAACTCGATGTCCCGGTCCGGCGCCTGGTGCTCCAGGTACATGAACTGCGCCGTCACGTCGTTCGCGGAGGTCTCGTCGACCGGTGTCCCGAGGAAGACGATCCGCTCCCGGAGCAACTCGGAGTAGGGATCCGTCGTCCGGGCCCCGGCGCTCGTGCGCTCGGTGAACCCGGGCAGGACATGGCGGGCGGACGGTCGGGTCATGGGGAACCCCTCCTCGTGGCAGAGCCGTCTTCTGCTGCGCTGTCTCCGTAAAAAATGTACAGGACGTACGCTTCCCGGAGGCGGATTCGGGCGAAACCGTAAGCTGGGGTCATGGCCTACGAGATTCCGGTGACGCAAGCCAGGGCTGAGCTCGCCGACCTGATCAACCGGGTGGTGTACGGCGGTGAGCGCGTCGTCGTGACGCGGCACGGCAAGCCTCTCGTCGCCCTCGTCTCCGCCGCCGACCTCGAGCGTCTGGAAGAGGTCCAGGAGTCCTCGGACGCCCCGGTGGTCACCTCGGTCGCCACGGTCCACGACCCGGCCGCCGCCTCGGCGCCCCGCGAGCACCACCGCTTCGGCATCGCCGCGGAGCATCGCGGGACGGACCCGTCGTAGAACGGGCATGCGGGACATCGCCGACGGCACTGGTAATCAATCGGTCAAAACCGGGTGACATGGCCGTCACACTGTAGCCCTAGTCTGCACCCCGATCCACCTGCGGTTTCTTCGGCACCGGTGGGTGCATACCGGCCCATTCATGTGTGTTACATCTAGAGCCGTCGCGGTGGCCGCGGCAGCCGGACCGTCGGGTCCTGGCGTGATGCCCTGTGAGGTGGTAAATGCAACTGACCCCGCACGAGCAGGAGAGACTGCTCATCCATGTGGCCGCGGACGTGGCGGAGAAGCGCCGCGCACGAGGCGTCAAGCTCAATCATCCCGAGGTCGTCGCGCTGATCACCGCGCACATCCTCGAAGGCGCCCGGGACGGGCGCAGCGTCGGCGAACTCATGTCCTCCGGACGCAAGCTGATCCAGCGCGACGAGGTCATGGAGGGCATCCCCGAGATGATCCACGACGTGCAGGTCGAAGCCACCTTCCCCGACGGCACCAAGCTGGTCACCGTCCACGATCCGATCATCTGACGGGGCGGCGGTCTTGATTCCCGGAGAGATTCTGTTCGCCGACGAGCCGGTCGCCTTCAACGAAGGCCGCGAGGTCACCCGCCTGACCGTGCTCAACACTGCCGACCGGCCCGTCCAGGTCGGCTCCCACTACCACTTCGCCGAGGTCAACCCCGGTCTCGAGTTCGACCGCGCCGCGGCGCACGGCAGGCGGCTGGACATCGCCGCCGGCACCGCCGTCCGGTTCGAGCCCGGCATCCCCGTCGACGTACGGCTGATCCCGCTCGCGGGCGCCCGTGTCGTCGTGGGACTGCGCGGCGCGACCGGAGGTGCGCTCGATGCCTGAACTGTCCCGTCCCGCCTACGCCGACCTGTTCGGCCCGACCACCGGCGACCGCATCCGCCTCGCCGACACCGACCTCCTCGTGGAGATCGAGGAGGACCGCTCGGGCGGCCCCGGCCGCTCCGGCGACGAAGCCGTCTTCGGCGGCGGCAAGGTACTGCGCGAGTCCATGGGGCAGGCGCGTACGACCCGCGCCGAGGGCGCCCCCGACACCGTGATCACCGGAGCCGTGATCATCGACCACTGGGGGATCGTCAAGGCCGACATCGGCGTCCGTGACGGCCGGATCACCGGCATCGGCAAGGCCGGCAACCCGGACACCATGGACGGCGTCCACCCCGACCTGGTCATCGGCCCCGAGACCGAGGTCGTCGCGGGCAACGGCAAGATCGTCACCGCGGGCGGTATCGACACCCACGTCCACTTCATCGCGCCGAGCGCCGTCGACGAGGCCCTGGCGTCCGGCATCACCACCCTCATCGGCGGCGGCACGGGCCCGGCCGAGGGCAGCAAGGCGACCACCGTCACGCCCGGCTCCTGGCACCTCGCGTGGATGTTCGCCGCCCTGGAGTCGAGCCCCGTCAACATCGGCTTCCTCGGCAAGGGCAGCACCATGTCGAAGGAGTCCATGCGCGACCAACTGCGCGCCGGCGTCCTCGGCTTCAAGATCCACGAGGACTGGGGCGCGACCCCCGCCGTCATCTCCGCCTGCCTGGACGTGTGCGAGGAGTCCGGCGTCCAGTTCGCCATCCACTCCGACACCCTGAACGAGGCCGGCTTCGTCGGCGACACCTTCGACGCGGTCGCGGGGCGCACCCTGCACGCCTTCCACGTCGAGGGCGCCGGCGGCGGCCATGCGCCTGACATGATCACGGCGGTTTCGCTGCCCAACATGCTGCCGGCGTCCACCAACCCGACCCGGCCGCACACCGTCAACACGGTCGAGGAACACCTCGACATGCTGATGGTCTGCCACCACCTGAACCCGGCCGTCCCCGAGGACCTCGCCTTCGCCGAGTCCCGGATCCGGCCCAGCACCATCGCGGCCGAGGACATCCTGCACGACATGGGGGCGATCTCCATCATGTCGTCGGACGCCCAGGCCATGGGCCGTATCGGCGAGGTCGTTCTGCGGACCTGGCAGACGGCGCACGTGATGAAGCGGCGGCGCGGTTTCCTGCCCGGCGACACCCGGGCGGACAACCTCCGGGCCCGCCGCTATGTCGCCAAGTACACGATCAACCCCGCCGTCGCCCAGGGCATCGAGCACGAGGTGGGCTCCGTCGAGACCGGTAAGCTCGCCGACCTGGTGCTCTGGGACCCTCGCTTCTTCGGCGTGAAGCCACAGCTCGTCATCAAGGGCGGCCAGATCGCGTACGCGCAGGTGGGCGACGCGAACGCCTCCATCCCCACGCCGCAGCCGGTCCTGCCGCGCCCGATGTACGGGGCGCTGGGAAGCGCTCCCGCCACCAACTCGGTCAACTTCGTCTCCGAGCAGGCCGTCGAGGACGGGCTGGCGGAGCGGCTCGGGCTCGGGCGGGCGTTCGTGCCCATCCGGTCCACCCGCGGCCGGACCAAGGCGGACATGCGGCAGAACGACGCGCTGCCCCGGGTGGAGGTCGCCGCGGACTCCTTCGCGGTGACCGTCGACGGCGAACTCGTCGAGCCCGCCCCCGTCGCCGAGCTGCCGCTGGCCCAGCGGTACTTCCTCTTCTGAGCGCCGGGATGAGCCGCGCCGCACTGCTCGTCCTCGCGGACGGCCGCTTCCCCGCCGGAGGGCATGCCCACTCCGGCGGGGCGGAGGCCGCCGTCCGGGCGGGACGCATCACCGACGCCGCGAGCCTGGAGGCGTTCTGCCGGGGGCGGCTGCACACGAGCGGGGCCGTCGCGGCGTGCGTCGCGGCGGCCGCCGCGCTCGGAGCCGACCCCGGGGAACTCGACGGGGCCGCCGACGCCCGCACCCCGTCGCCCGCGCTGCGGGTGGCGGCGCGCAGACTGGGGCGGCAGCTGACGCGGGCCGCCCGCGCGACCTGGCCGAGCTCCGAACTCGACGCCCTGGCCGCGCGGTTCCCCAAGGGGGCCCATCAGCCCGTCGTGCTCGGGCTGGCCGCACGGGCGGCCGGTCTCGGTGCGCTCGACGCGGCGTACTGCTCGCTCTACGAGGGCGTGAGTGGACCCGCGACGGCCGTGGTGCGGCTGCTCGGCCTCGATCCGTTCGACGCGACGGGGGTGCTGGCGCGGCTCGCGGACGAGGTGGACCGGGTGGCCCGGGAGGCCGTCGAGACAGCCGAGCGCGTCGTGACCGACGGGGTCGGCGTGCTGCCCGCGCGGTCCGCGCCGCTGCTGGAGATCGGGGCGGAGGCGCATGCCGCCTGGCCTGTGCGGTTGTTCGCCTCGTAGGTGGGGATTCGCCCCCGCCGCCCCTTCCCTTCCCGACCCCAGGGGCTCCGCCCCTGCTACCCCGCCAGGGGGCTGTGCCCCCTGGCCCCCCCCTTCGGCCTGAACGGCCTCGTCCTCAAACGCCGGACGGGCTGACACGGGCCGATCCCAACTTCGACAGGAGCCGTACATGCATCTCGACCATCACCACGAATCCGCCGCCGCCGTCTCCGCCGACGCGCGTCGGCCCGACGGGACGCGGCGGGCGCTGCGGATCGGGCTCGGCGGGCCCGTCGGGTCCGGGAAGACCGCCACCGTGGCCGCCTTGTGCCGGGCGCTCCGGGAGGAGTTGTCCCTGGCCGTGGTGACCAATGACATCTACACCCGGGAGGACGCCGAGTTCCTGCTCCGGGAGGCGGTGCTGCCGCCCGAGCGGATCACCGCCGTGGAGACCGGTGCCTGCCCGCACACCGCGATCCGGGACGACACCTCCGCCAACCTGGAGGCCGTGGAAGACCTGGAGGACGAGGTCGGGCCGCTCGACCTGGTCCTGGTGGAGTCCGGCGGGGACAATCTCACCGCCACGTTCTCCAGGGGGCTCGTCGACGCGCAGGTGTTCGTGATCGACGTGGCGGGCGGCGACGACATCCCGCGCAAGGGCGGACCCGGTGTGGCCACCGCCGACCTGCTGATCGTCAACAAGACCGACCTTGCGCCGTACGTCGGTTCCGACCTGGCGCGGATGGCCGCCGACGCCAAGTCGGTGCGCGGTGAACTGCCCGTCGTGCTCCAGTCGTTGCGGAGCGAGGACGGGGTACGTGAGGTCGCCGGCTGGGTGCGGGAGCGGATCGCCGCGTGGACCGCGTGACCGCCGCCCCGGGCGGTGTCCGGGCGAGTGCCCGTGTGCTCGCCCGCGGCGACGGGCGCGGCGGCACCGTCCTGCCGGTGCTGGAGGGCGAGGGACCCCTCGCCGTGCGCCGGACCCGGGGGAGCGGAGCCGAGGCCCGGGTGATGCTGGTCGGCGCGATGAGCGGGCCGCTCGGTGGCGACCACTTCACCGTGGGGGTGCACGCGGCGAGCGGCGCCCGCCTGCGGGTCGGCTCGGCCGCCGCCACGCTCGCCCTGCCCGGCCAGGACGATACCGGGGCCCGCTACGACGTCCGGCTCACCGTCGAGGACGACGCCGAATTGCGCTGGCTGCCGGAGCAGCTGATCTCGGCCGGCGGCAGCGACCTGCGCGTCACCACGTCCGTCGACCTCGCCGCCGGTGCCCGGCTGCTGCTGCGCGAGGAGCAGGTGCTCGGGCGGGCCGGGGAGGAACCCGGCCGCCTCACCAGCCGTCTGACCGTACGGACCGCCGGACGGTGCGTCCTCGACCAGGAGCTGGCCTGCGGGCCCGGCGCGCCGGGCGGCTGGGACGGACCGGCCGGACTGGCCGGGCACCGCGCGGTCGGCCAGCTGGTCGTCGTACGGCCGGAGTTCGCCGGTGAACCACCGGCGGCGCGGGTCTTCGAGGAGAGTGCGGCCGTCATGCCGCTCGCCGGGCCCGTCGCGCTGGTGACCGCCGTCGCACCGGACGGGCTGCGGCTGCGGCGGCTGCTGGACGGGGCGCTGGCCTCGCTGGACTGAGGTGCGTGCCGAGGAGTCCGTCGATCGAACGCGCCGATCCGTTTATCGGATTGGCAAAGAAGTAACACCAACTCTGTTCCCAGGGAACCCACAGCCGCGAGGATCCCCGTACTTGTCGCGAACACGTACGGGGAGGGCCTCTTGAGGAAGAGCAGCATGCGGCGGAGGGCGGTCGGGTTCGGCTCGGCCGGAGCGCTGGTCACCGCCACGCTGATAGCCGGCGCCGTCTCGGCACCCGCGGCGAGCGCCGCCCCGGCCGACGGCCACGGGCACGCGCGCGGGTGGGACCGGGAGGCGCGCGGTGTCACCATCGCCGCCGCCCGCGCCGCCCGGGCGGGCGTCGACTGGGAGGACTGCGAGGCCGGCTGGAACCTGCCGAAGCCCATCCAGTGCGGCTACGTCACGGTGCCGCTGGACTACGCCAAGCCGTTCGGCAAGCAGATCAAGCTCGCCGTCGACCGCATCGGCAACACCGGCGGCAAGAGCGAGCGCCAGGGCGCCCTGATCTACAACCCCGGCGGCCCCGGCGGCTCCGGCCTGCGCTTCCCGGCCCGCGTCACGAGCAAGAGCGCGGTGTGGGCGAACGCGGCCAAGGCCTACGACTTCGTCGGCTTCGACCCGCGCGGCGTCGGCCACTCCGCGCCCATCTCCTGTGTCGACCCGCAGGAGTTCGTCAAGGCGCCCAAGGCCGACCCCGTGCCCGGGTCCGAGGCGGACAAGCTCGCCCAGCGCAAGCTCGCCCGCGAGTACGCCAAGGGCTGCTTCGAGCGCAGCGGCGACATGCTCCCGCACATGACCACGCCGAACACCGCGCGCGACCTCGACGTCATCCGCGCCGCCCTCGGCGAGAAGAAGCTCAACTACCTCGGCGTCTCCTACGGCACCTACCTCGGCGCCGTCTACGGCACGCTCTTCCCGGACCACGTCCGCCGCATGGTCGTCGACAGCGTCGTCAACCCGTCCCGCGACAAGATCTGGTACCAGGCCAACCTGGACCAGGACGTCGCCTTCGAGGGCCGCTGGAAGGACTGGCAGGACTGGGTCGCCGCGAACGACGCCACCTACCACCTCGGCGACACCCGCGCCGAGGTCCAGGACCAGTGGCTGAAACTGCGCGCCACCGCGGCGAAGGAGCCGCTCGGTGGCGTCGTCGGACCGGCCGAGCTGATCTCCTTCTTCCAGAGCGCCCCCTACTACGACTCCGCCTGGGCGCCGATCGCCGACACCTTCAGCAAGTACGTCGCCGGTGACACCCAGGCCCTCGTCGACGCCGCGTCGCCCGACCTGTCCGACACCGCGGGCAACGCCTCCGCGGAGAACGGCAACGCCGTCTACACGGCCGTCGAGTGCACCGACGCCAAGTGGCCCACCAACTGGAACACCTGGGACCGGGACAACACCCGGCTCCACCGCGACCACCCGTTCATGACCTGGGCCAACGCCTGGATGAACCTGCCGTGCGCCACCTGGCCGGTCAAGCAGCAGACCCCGCTGAACGTCAAGACCGGCAAGGGACTTCCGCCCGTCCTGATCGTCCAGTCCGAGCGCGACGCGGCCACCCCGTACGCCGGCGCCGTCGAACTGCACCAGCGCTTCAAGGGATCCCGGCTCATCACCGAGCGGGACGCCGGGTCGCACGGCGTGACCGGACTGGTCAACCCGTGCGTCAACGACCGGGTGGACGCCTACCTGCTCACCGGCAGGCTGGACGCCCGTGACGTGACCTGCGCGCCGCACGCCACGCCCAAGCCGTAGCCCGGCGGACGGAGACGGAAGGGAGGGGCCGGCCGGCCGGTCGCCCCCTCCCTTTCGTGCCCTCCCGTGCCGCTACCGCCGCTCCAACCAGGCGTCCTCCGCCGCGTAGTCGAAGAGGTCGCCGTACGCCGTGGCCATCTTCGGATACGCCTGACGCCAGCCCCGTCCCGCCAGCCGCTCCTCGACGAAGGCCACCGTCTCGGGCAGCGTGTCGGCATACCGGGCCACCGGGCGGTAGCCCAACTGGTCCTCCGCCGCGCTCATGTCGCACACCACCGGCGCGGGAGTGGTCCACGGCGTCTCGCCCACGCCGTCCACCGGCGGGCCGTCCAGCAGCACGTCCTCGGTCTCGACGCCCATCACCGCGTCGATCGCCGCCGCGATCTCCGCCACCGTCGGGGCGTCCGGGTCCACCGCGTTCAGCACGCGCGTGCCCGGCCGCGGGGCGGCCAGCCGGATCAGCTCGGCGATGGTGCGCACGCTCGCCGGGTGGAAACGGCTCGCACCGCCGTACGCGAGCACGCGCCGGCGCCGTCCGTCGAGGTTGCGCTTGACGAAGTACAGCTCCCGCGGCGTCCGGCAGTACGGGCCGTGGATCGCGCCCGCCCGCAGCAGTGTCGCCGGCAACCGGTCGCCCGCCGCGAGGAGTTCCCGCTCCAGCGCCGCCTTGCCGGTGCTGTACGAGGCGTCGCCCGGGCGGATCGTGCGCTGCGCCTCCGTGATCGGCACCGGGTACTCGGGGAAGCCGCCTGGCTCGCTCTGGGTGTCGAAGGTGCGGCCCTCGTCGTCCTCGTAGACCGACACGCTGGAGATCACCACCGCCGAACCGACCCGTCCGGCGAGCGAGACCAACTGCCGTGCGTGGCGCTCCCCGTAGGCCACCATGTCCACCAGGACGTCGCAGCCCTCGCCGACCGCCTCGGACAGCGCCCCGTCGTCCTCCCGGTCGGCCCGCACGACCCGTACGTCACCGGGCCACCGCGCGTCCCGGTCGCCGCCCCGCGAGACGGCCGTCACCGCCCAGCCGTCCCGGGCCAGCGCCGCCACCGCCGCCCGTCCGATCTGTCCCGTCGCCCCGAGCACCACCGCACGTGTCATACGGCGACCGTAGGGGCATCGCCGCCCCGCGGACACGCGCCTCTGCCGACGGCAGACGAGGAAGCCCCGAAAACCCCGGCCAGGCCCTGTCGTCGCATTCCCTCCTGCCCGCCCCTCGGGCGGACGACGGGAATGCGACGACAGGGCCTAACGACGCGGCAGCCGGGGGAACCTCCGGCCCTCGGCCGCCTTCCGGGCCTCCTCGGCCTTCACGTCCGCCGCGTACCGGTCCACGTACTCCTGACCGGACAGCGAGAGGATCGCGTAGACGATCTCGTCGGTGACCGCGCGCAGCACGGCCTTCTCGCCCTCCATGCCCGCGTAGCGGGAGAAGTCGAGGGGCTCGCCGAACCGGATCACCACCGGGTGCAGCTTCGGGATCTTCCGGCCCGGCGGCTGCGCCTCGAAGGTGCCGATCATGGCGCAGGGCACGACGGGCACCCCCGCCCTGAGCGCCATCACCGCGACGCCGACCTTGCCCTTGTACAGCCTGCCGTCGTGCGAGCGGGTGCCCTCCGGATAGATGCCGAGCAACTCGCCCCTGCCCAGCACACCGAGCCCTTCGCGGATCGCGGCCTGCCCCGCCTCCTTGCCGGAGCGGTCGACGGGGATCTGCCCGGCGCTGCGGAAGAAGAACGCGGTCAGCCTGCCCTTGAGGCCCGGCCCGGTGAAGTACTCGGCCTTGGCGAGGAAGGTGATGCGGCGTCTGAGCACCGCGGGCATGAGGAAGTGGTCCGAGAACGAGAGGTGATTGCCCGCGACGATGGCCGCCCCCGAACCCGGCACATGGTCCAGGCCCTCGATCCGGGGGCGGAAGACCACCCTCAGCAGCGGGCCCAGCAGGACGTACTTGAGCACGTAGTAGAACACGGTGTGTCTCCAGTTCTCCGGGCTCCCGACCGGCCGTCCGCGACCGGTGATCGATCGTAGCCCGACGGTGCCGGAACCGGCCGGGACCGGTTCGGCCGCTCTTCGGTCAACTCGATTGACGCGGCCTGCCCCGTCCTCTGTGCTGTCCGGTGGCGCGATGCGCGAAGCCCGGGCGGCACACGGCCCGCTGCGGGGGCGCGACCGGGGGAGGGCGGATGACCGGTGGATCGGCTGGGGCGGCGGCCGGGGCTCCGTGGGCGGAGTTCGGGCGGCAGTTGCGCTCCCTGCGCAGGGCGGCCGGACTCACCCAACTGCAACTCGGCCTGCGGGTGGGCTACCACCACTCGGCCGTGAGCAAGCTCGAGGCGGGGCTGCGCGAGCCGCCCGTGGGCCTGGTGCGCCGGCTCGACGCGGTGCTGGAGACGGACGGTGAGCTGGCCGCGATCCTCGCCCAGCCGCGCGAGGTGCCCCGGCGGACGGGCCGGTTCCCGGCCGACCCGGCGCTGTTCGCGCCGCTGCCCGGCGCGGAGGTCCCCGGCGGGCAGGGCGCCCCGGACCCCCGGATGTGGCCCGCGCGGCTGCCCGCCGAGGGCCTGGTGTGTCCGCTGCACGGCACCGCCGGGTGCGCGGTGCCCGATCCGGGCGAGTTACCGGCGCTGCTCGGCGGGCCGGGGCCGGCCGGCGGCGCGGCACCGGTGTGGGGCACCGGCGCCGGAGCGGCGGTCGCCGACGCGGAGCTGCTGCACGGCCTCACCGCAGTCCTGGCCTGTCTGATCCGCGAGGCGTTCGGACACGAGGGCCGGGTGACGGCCGTCGAGGGACTGCTGCGCGCCCTGGCCCGCTGGGCCGACGAGGTCAACTCCGCCGGACGGCTGCCGTACGGGCAGCTGCGGCTCGGCGCGCAGTACGCGCAGGTCGCCGGGCGGCTGCGGATGGAGCGCGGCCAGATCGGCGTGGCGATGGCCTGGTTCGGCCACGGACTGCGCTGGGCGGACGCCGTCCACGACGCGCCGGCCCGCGCCACCCTGCTCAGCGACATGTGCACCCTGGTCCGCCTCGACGGCGACCCCTCGCTGATGCTCGGGTACGCCCAGGGCATCGGCGCGGTGGACGGCCGACGCCGTTGGACGGGCACGCTGTCGGACCTCTATCTGGCGCGGGGTCACGCCCTGGCGGGCGACGCCGCGGAGTGCCGCCGTCACATCACCCTGGCCCGGCGGGGATTCGCCCGCCTCGACCGGCGGGACCTCCTGGAGGCCCCGTGGATGGCCGGGGCCGAGGGAGCGATGCGGGTCGACTCGGCGATCGGCGGTGCCCTGCGCGACCTCGCCGTGGCGACCGGGGACCGTACGGCGGCCAGGCGCGCGGTCGACGCCACGGCACGCTCGCGGGCCCAGGTGCCGCCCCAGATGCGGGGCGCCCGGCTGCTGCTCACCCTGCGCCTGGCGGACAGCTGGGCGTGTGCCGGAGATCCCGGCGCCGCCGTTGCCCTCGCCTCGGAGGTCCTGCCGGAGGCCGTGCGCTCACGCGAGTCGATGGTCACCGCCGAACTGCGCGGCCTGCACAGCCGGCTCGGCGGGGAGTGGGCCGATCTGCCGGAGGTCCGGGAGTACCGGGAGCGGCTGCTGGACGCGGGGGAGTGAGGCGAGGGGCCCCGATCGCACCGGGGCGGGGGCGTTCCCGGGCGCACCCGTACTTGCCGGATTTTGACAGGTCTGGACCAAGCGCGCGGAGTCGTTGATTCCGGTGCGGCGGGGTGTGAGGGTTCCGCCAGCCCGCGACATGACATGCAAATGACACTCGCACACCCGATGGACGCGTCTCCGCACCCCAGGCTGCGCGTCCGGCATGTCCTGGCCCGGGCCGGCCCGCAAGGAGCCCCCACTCTCACAAGGAGCCACGATGCTCAGACAGACCGCGGTGGCCGGGACAGTCCTGGCCATGACACTCGCAGGGGTGGTGGTACCGGCCTCCCTCGCCTCGGCGTCGGAGCGGTCCGCGCCCTCCGCGGCGGAACCCACCCCCGTCGAAAGAGCCGTGGCCGCGGCCGACCAGGCCGTCCGCAGCGGCCTGGACGCCCTCGTCGCCGGCGGCCCCGACGAGCAGTACGACCGCCACCAGGTCACCCCCTGGGACAAGAACCTCTTCTCCGTCGCCTACGAGCGCACCTACAACGGCCTGCCGGTGGTCGGCGGCGACGCCGTCGTCCTCGCCGACGGCAAGGGCGGGGTCCGTGCCGTCCGGTCCGCCACCGAGGCCGCGATAGCCGTGCCCACCGAGGCCGCGGTCAAGGCCGGGCAGGCGGTGAAAACCAGCCGCAAGCAGCTCGCGAACGTCGACAAGGTCGACTCCAAGCGCCTGGTGGTCCGCGTCAAGGACGACGTCCAGACCCTCGCCTGGGAGACCGTGCTCGTCGGCACCACCAAGGACCACGTGCCCAGCAAGCTGCACGTGTTCGTCGACGCCCGCACCGGCAAGGTCGTCGACACGTACGACGACGTGAAGGCCGGCACCGGCCACAGCGAGTGGAACGGCCCCGACCCGCTGACCATCGACACCTCCCGCTCCGGCAGCCAGTACGCCCTGCGCGACACCACCCGCCCCGGCCTGCAGTGCTCGGACTACAACGGCGGCCTGTTCACCGGACCGGACGACGACTGGGGCACCGGCAACGCCTCCAGCCGTGAGACCGGCTGCGTCGACGTCATGTACGCGGCGCAGAAGGAGTGGGACATGCTCCGCGACTGGCTCGGCCGCAACGGCCACAACGGAAACGGCGGCAGCTGGCCCACCTCCGTCGGGCTCAACCAGCTCAACGCCTACTGGGACGGCTCCCGGGTCACCATCGGCCACAACAGCGCGGGCAAGTGGATCGCCGGCATGGACGTGGTGGGCCACGAGTACGGCCACGGCCTGGACAGCTACACCCCCGGCGGCGCCAACCACGAGAGCGGTCTGGGCGAGGCCACCGGCGACATCATGGGCGCCCTCACCGAGGCCTACGCCGACCAGCCGTCCGGGTACGACACCCCCGACTACACCGTCGGCGAGGAGATCAACCTCCAGGGCCGCGGCCCGATCCGCAACATGTACAACCCCCAGCTGGTCAGCAACCACCCCAACTGCTACTCCTCCGCCATCCCCCGCACCGAGGAGCACGCGGCCGCCGGGCCCATGAACCACTGGTTCTACCTGCTGGCCGAGGGCTCCAGCCCCGGCGGCGGCAAGCCCTCCAGCCCGACCTGTGACGGCAGCCGGGTCACCGGCATCGGCATCCAGAACGCCGGCAAGATCTTCTACGGCGGCATGCTGCTCAAGACCAGCGGCATGACCTACAAGCGGTACCGCTCCGCCACCCTCACCGCGGCGAAGGAACTGGACGCCTCCTGCGACCTGTTCGACGCCACGAAGGCGGCCTGGAACGCGATCGACATCCCGGCGCAGCCCGGCGACCCGACCTGCGCCCGGCAGGAGACCGACTTCTCGCTGGCCCTCAGCCCGGCGAGCGGCAACGTCGAGGCCGGCTCCGCGGTCAACGCCACGGTCAACACGTCCACCGTCACCGGCAGCGCCCAGCAGGTGTCCCTGACGGCCACCGGCACCCCGCCCGGCGTGAGCGTCACCTTCAGCCCCTCGACGGTCACCTCCGGCTCCAGCTCGACGATGCGCGTCTCCACCACTTCGGGCACCGCCGCCGGAACCTACTCCCTCACGGTCAAGGGCACGGCGGGCAGCAAGAACCACACCGCCCAGTACACCCTCACGGTCGGCGGCGGCAACAACCCCGGCACGCCGCCCGACGTCGACGTCGCCCAGGTGCAGGCCCACCTGGCGCAGTTCGGCTCCATCGCCGCGCAGAACGGCGGCAACCGCCGCTCCACCGGCCCCGGCTACGACGCCTCCCTCGCCTACGTGAAGGGCAGGCTCCAGGCGGCCGGCTACACCGTCACCGAGCAGACCTGCACCTCCGGCTGCTCCGCCGGCGCGGGCAACAACCTGATCGCCGAGTGGCCCAAGGGCGACGCCAACAGCGTCTACATGTACGGCGCCCACCTCGACGGCGTCTCTGCCGGCCCCGGCATCAACGACAACGGCTCCGGCTCCGCCGCGCTCCTCGAGACGGCGCTCACCCTGGCCGAGCAGAACCCGACCATGAAGAACCGTGTCCGCTTCGCCTGGTGGACCGACGAGGAGCAGGGCCTGAACGGCTCCGACTTCTACGCCCGCACCCTCTCCTCGACCGAGCGCTCGCGGATCAAGGCGTACTACAACTTCGACATGGTCGCCTCCGTCAACGGCGGCTACTTCATCAACAACCTGACCTCCGCGGCCTCCGCCCCGATGCGCGAGTACTGGACCTCCCTCGGCCTCGCCCCGCAGGAGAACGTCGAGGGCCAGGGCCGCTCCGACGACTACTCGTTCCAGCAGGTCGGCATCCCCACCTCCGGCTACGCCACCGGCGCCTCCGCGATCAAGTCGTCCACGGAGGCCGCCAAGTGGGGCGGCACCGCGGGCCGGTCCTACGACCCCTGCTACCACTCCGCGTGCGACACCACGTCCAACATCAACGCCACCGCGCTGAACCGCAGCGCCGACGGCATCGCCTACACGATCTGGAAGACCGCCGTCGGGGACGCCCCCAACCCGCAGGACGACTTCTCGATCTCCGCCAACCCGTCCTCGGGCACGGTCGACCCGGGCAGCTCCGCGACGGTCACCGTGAACACCGCCACGACCAGCGGCGACGCGCAGAACGTGCGGCTGTCGGAGTCCGGCGCGCCGACCGGCGTGAGCGTGACCTTCACCCCGGACTCGGTCACCTCCGGGCAGTCCTCGACCGCCACCGTCCAGGTCGCCGCGGGCACGGCCGGCGGCACCTACACCCTGACCCTCACGGGCACGGGCACCGTCACCCACACCACCACCTACACCCTCACCGTCTCCGGCGACGACGGCGGTGAGACCACCTGGCAGCTGGGAGCCACCTACGCGGCCGGGGACGTGGTGACCTACGACGGCGTCGGCTACCGGTGCATCCAGGGCCACACCGCCTACCCCGGCTGGGAGCCGCCGAACGTCCCCGCCCTGTGGCAGCGCCTCTGACACACACCCGCGCCACCCCTCCGGGGAGCGCCTGACACGCCGACGGGGCGGTGGGGTCCGTACGGACCCCACCGCCCCCTCGTCGCGTGCGCACGCCTCCGGCGTCAGAACTTCGGCGTCGGCGCCTGCGACTCGACCATCTCCGCCGCCTCCTCCTCGGTCCCCACCGACGGAGGGGAGCCCGCCAGCGGCTTCTGCGCCGTCTCCTTCATGCAGGCCACGGCCACGACACCGACCAGGGCCGCCGCCATCGAGTAGTAGGCCGGCATCATCTCGGAGTCCGTCACACCGATCAGCGCGGTGATCACCAACGGGGTGGTCCCGCCGAACAGGGACGCCGACAGGTTGTAGCCCACCGACAGGGACCCGTACCGGACGTTGGTCGGGAACATCGCCGGGAGCGCCGCCGACATCGTGCCCAGCAGACAGACCAGCGACAGGCCGAGCATCAGCATGCCGCCCGAGACCGCGAGCAGACTGCCCTCCCGCACCAGCACGAAGGCCGGGGCGGACAGCACGAAGAACCCGATCATGCCGGCCATCAGGACGGGCTTGCGGCCGAAGTGGTCGGAGAGCCGGCCGACCTGGTTGATGATCAGCATCAGCAGCACCATCGTCGCCACTAGGATCATCAGACCGTGGCTCTCGCTGTAGTCCAGCTCGTCCGACAGATACGTCGGCATGTACGACAGCAGCATGTAGTCGGTGACGTTGTACGCGCCGACCAGCGCGATGCACAGCACCAGCGACCGCCAGTGCGTGCGGAAGATCTTGGCGAGGTCGCCCCGTGCGGTGGTCTCCACCGCGTCGGCCGCCTCCGAGACGTGGACGTTGGCGTCCTCCAGCTTCAGGAAGGCGGGCGTGTCGTCCAGCTTCAGCCGCAGATAGATACCCACGATGCCCAGCGGCGCCGCGACGAGGAAGGGGATCCGCCACCCCCACGCGTCCATGGTGTCGCTGCCCAGCCCCGCCGTCAGGGCGGTGACGAGGCTGGCCGCACCGGTGTACCCGGCCAGCGTGCCCAGCTCCAGGAAGCTCCCGAAGAAACCGCGGCGCTTGTCGGGCGCGTACTCGGCGATGAAGGTCGACGCGCCGCCGTACTCGCCGCCGGTGGAGAAGCCCTGGAGCAGGCGGAAGAGGATCAGCAGCAGCGGGGACCAGAAGCCGATCGAGTCGTAGCTGGGGATGAGCCCGATGGCCGCGGTGCCGATGGCCATGAGGATCATCGTCAGCGCGAGCACCTTCTTGCGGCCGATCTTGTCGCCCATCGGGCCGAAGACCATGCCGCCGATCGGGCGCACCAGGAAGGCCACGGCGAACGTGGCGAACGAGGACAGCAGCTGCGCCGTGTCGCTCCCGGACGGGAAGAACACGCGGCCGATGGTGCCCGCCAGATAGGCGTAGATGCCGAAGTCGAACCACTCCATGGCATTGCCCAGAGAGGCCGCCTTCACGGCACGCTTGACCGCGGCCTCGTCCGTGACGGTGATGTCCGACCGGCGCAGCCGGGGGTTCTTCCGACGCTTGATCGCCCGGAACAGGGCGGGGTGGCGGCGCACCGCCGCGGCGTCGGTCTCCGGTCCGTTCTCGGTGGGGGACGTGGCGGCCTCCCTTTCCACGCGCGGCCGCTCCTGACGGAGCGGTGCTCGGTCGTACGTCTTTCAGCTCGTACCCGTTCCCCCGATCATGCTGGGTATGGTCGTGACTTCGGTCATGTGACTGGGCCGATGAGGTGAGCGGCCGGTGAGTACGCTTCGCCCATGCGTATCGCCGTCTCCTCCGACATGGACGAACCCGTCGCCCGGCTCCTGGTCGAGGAGCTGCGCGCTCGCGGCCACGAGGTGCGCCCGTACGGCGCGCTGAGCCCCGGGTCCGACCCGCGGTGGGCCGTCTGCTCCGAGCAGGCGGCGCGCGAGGTCGCCGAGGGGCGCGCCGACCAGGCCGTGGTGTGCTGCTGGACCGGCACCGGCGCGTCCATCGCCGCCAACAAGGTGCCCGGCGTCCGCGCGGCCCTGTGCACCGACGCGTACACCGCCGACGGGGCACGGCGCTGGAACGACGCCAACGTGCTGGCCGTCGGCCTGCGCCTGACGTCCGGGCCGCTGCTGGGGGAGATTCTCGACGCCTGGTTCGCGGCCGGGCCCGGCACGGACGCCGAGGACCGGGACAACGTCGCGCACGTGGAGCGGCTCGACGCGGACCGCCGAACCGCTCCGTAGCGGTGCCTTCCCCGTCGGGACGCCAGGAGGTCAGGACCGCTAGGAGGTCAGGACCTTCTCCAGGGTTCCGAGGGCACCCGACAGCTCCTCCGCGGTGACGGTCAGCGGCGGTGCCAGCCGGATCGTGGAGCCGTGGGTGTCCTTGACGAGGATGCCCTCGCGCATCAGCCGCTCACTGACCTCGCGCCCGGTGCCCAGCGCCGGGTCCACGTCGACGCCCGCCCACAGCCCCCGTGCCCGGAAGCCGACGACGCCCCTGCCGACCAGGGCGGCCAGCCCCTCGCGCAGCACCGCGCCCAGTTCGGCAGCCCGGCGCTGGTACTCGCCCGTCTCCAGCAGCTCCACCACCGCCGTGCCCACCGCGGCGGCCAGCGGATTGCCGCCGAACGTCGAACCGTGCTCGCCCGGGTGCAGCACACCCAGCACGTCCCGGCGGCCCACCACCGCCGACACCGGGACGATGCCGCCGCCCAGGGCCTTGCCGAGCAGCACCACGTCCGGCACCACCGACTCGTGCTCGACGGCCAGGGTGTGCCCCGTGCGGCCCAGACCGGACTGGATCTCGTCCGCGACGAACAGACAGCCCTTGCGCCGGGTCAGCTCCCGCACCCCGGCCAGATAGCCGTCGTCCGGGATGAGCACGCCCGCCTCGCCCTGGATCGGCTCGATCAGCACGGCCGCCGTCGTCTCGTCGACCGCCGCCTCCATCGCCGCCAGGTCGTTGTACGGCACGATCCGGAAGCCCGGCGTGAAGGGACCGAAGCCGGAACGGGCCGTCTCGTCGGTGGAGAAGCTCACGATCGTCGTCGTACGGCCGTGGAAGTTGTCCGCGGCGACCACGATCGTCGCCCGGTCGGCCGGGACGCCCTTGACGTCGTACGCCCACTTGCGGGCCACCTTGATGCCGCTCTCCACCGCCTCCGCGCCGGTGTTCATCGGCAGCACCATGTCCGTGCCGGTCAGCGCGGCCAGCCGCTCGGCGAAGCCCGCGAGCCGGTCGTTGTGGAAGGCGCGCGAGGTGAGGGTGAGCCGGTCCAGCTGCCGGTGGGCGGCCTCGACCAGCGCCGGGTGGCGATGGCCGAAGTTGAGCGCCGAGTAGCCGGCCAGCATGTCCAGATAGCGGCGGCCCTCCACGTCCTCCACCCAGGCGCCCTCGGCGCGGGCCACGACGACGGGCAGCGGGTGGTAGTTGTGCGCGAGGACGGGCTCCTCGGCGCGGATCAGCTCGTCGGAGCCGCGGGTGCTGCGGGCGGGTGCGGTCATGAGCGGGTCTCCCGGATCTCCTGGGTGCAGCACTTGATGCCGCCACCGGCCTTGTGGAACTCGGACAGGTCGACGGGGACCGGCACGTAGCCGCGGCCGTCGAGTTGCTCGGCCAGCCCGCTGGCCGCCGGAGCGATGTACACGTGCCGTCCGTCGGACACGGAGTTGAGCCCGAACGCCAGCGCGTCCTCGCGGGTGGCGAGCACCGCGTCCGGGTACAGCCGCTCCAGCACCTCGCGGCTGCCGGGCGAGAAGGCGCCGGGGTAGTAGGCGATGTTCCCGCCGCCGGCGCCGGGAGCATCTCCGTCCGTCCCGTCGTCGAGCACGAAGAGCGCCGTGTCCAGGTGGTAGAAGTACGGGTCCACCAGGGTCAGCGAGATCACCGGCACGCCGAAGAACTCCTGCACCTCGCGGTGCGCGTCCCGGGTCGTGCGGAACCCGGTGCCGGCCAGGATCCAGCGGCCGGCCGGAACCAGGTCGCCCTCGCCCTCGCAGACCGACTCGGGATGGTGGACCTCGAAGCCCTCCGTCTTGAACCACGCCTCGAAGGGCACGGACTCGGGACGCCGCTCGGGCGCGTGGAAGAGGGAACCGAAGACCCGGCCCCCGACCACGACCGCGCAGTTCGCGGCGAAGACCATGTCGGGCAGACCGGGGACCGGAGCGACGGTGTCCACGGTGTGTCCGTGGGCACGGTAGGTGTCGACCAGCGCCTGCCACTGGTCGAGGGCGCGGATGACGTCGACCGGTCGGCCGGTGCTCATCCACGGGTTGATCGCGTACTGCACGGCGAAGTGTCTGGGTTCGCAGACCACGAAGCGCCGCCGGCGCGGCACACGGGACTCGGTCACAGAGGGGTACCTCCGCTTTTCACGGTGTGTGACGGGGTGTTGACACCACGGTAGGAAGTGACACCCGAGCCCGACAAGCGAGGAAAGCTGCGTGTTCCCGCAGGATCGCTGCGTTGTTCGCCCGGTCAGCGCACGTTCGCTGCGCCGTCCGGGGCGGGCAGGGCGGCTCCCGCCTCCGGACTGTCCGCGATCAGGTGGGACAGCACCATCACGCTGATCGTCTTCCGGATGAACGGCTCCGCACGAATGCGCTCCAGCACCTCCTCGAAGTGCTCCACGTCCCGCGCCCGCACGTGCAGCAGCGCGTCCGCTCCGCCGGTCACCGTCATCGCCGCCGTGATCTCCGGGTAGCCCCGCACGACCTCCGCGAGCCGCCGCGGCGGCGCCGCCCCCTCGCAGTACACCTCCACGTACGCCTCCGTGCGCCACCCCAGCGCGGAGGGCCGCACCGTGGCCGTGAACCCGGTGATCACGTCCGTCTCGCGCAGCCGGTCCACCCGGCGCTTGACCGCAGTCGAGGACAGTCCGATGTCCGCGCCGATCTCCGCGAAGGACGTCCTGGCGTTCTCCATCAGGGCGGTGACGATCTTCCGGTCGAGTTCGTCGAAGGAAGCGGGCCTGCTGTTCATGCGGGCACTGTATCCAGGGGATACGGCCACGTCGCAGGCGTGTGCAGGCGCCCGGATCGCCCCTACACTCCACCTTCATGCTGCGCGCCCTGGCTGTCGACGACGAACGCCCCACGCTCGAGGAACTCGTGTACCTGTTGAACGCCGACCCCCGCGTCGGCACCGCGGAGGGCGCGAGCGACGCGACCGAGGCGCTGCGCCGCATCAACCGGGCCCTGGAGTCGGGCCCCGACGGTCCCGACGCCATCGACGTCGTCTTCCTCGACATCCAGATGCCCGGCCTCGACGGGCTGGACCTCGCCCGGCTGCTCACCGGGTTCGCCCGGCCGCCGCTGGTCGTGTTCGTCACCGCGCACGAGGACTTCGCCGTCCAGGCCTTCGACCTCAAGGCCGTCGACTACGTGCTCAAACCGGTGCGCCGGGAGCGGCTGGCGGAAGCGGTGCGCCGGGCCGCCGAACGGCGCGGCACCGCCGCCGTGCCCGCCCCGCGCATCCCCGTGCACGAACCCGACCCGGACCACGTCACCGTGGAGCTCGGCGGCGTCACCCGCTTCGTGCCCGTCGACGAGATCACCCACGTCGAGGCCCAGGGCGACTACGCCCGCCTGCACACCGACCGGGGCAGCCACCTCGTCCGCATCCCCCTGTCCACCCTGGAGGAACGCTGGCGGGCCCGGGGCTTCGTGCGCATCCACCGCCGCCACCTCGTCGCCCTGCGCCACATCGGCGAGCTGCGCCTGGACGCCGGCAGCGTCAGCGTCCTGGTCGGCACCGAGGAACTCCAGGTCAGCCGGCGCCACGCCCGCGAACTGCGGGACCTGCTCATGCGGAGGCCGTGAACCGTGCCCCAGGACCCCACCGAGCGCCGCGTCACCGTCACCGCCCCGCCCGGGCGCACCGTCCCGCACGCCCGGCTCCGCTCGCGCGGGCGGCACCCCCAGCCCGTGGGCCACTACCGCCCGCGCACCGAGATCGACGAGCAGACCACCCTCGGCCACACCTACGTCCGCTCCCTGATGCGCAGCCAGCTGCGGGCCGGCCTCGCCGCCCTCGCCGTCCTCGGTCTCCTCGTCGGTCCGCTGCCGCTGCTGTTCGCGGTGCTGCCCGACGCCCGCGGTCTCGAGTGGGCCGTCCTCGGCTTCGGCCTGTACGCCCCGCTGGTCCTGCTCGCCCGCTGGTACGTGCGCCGCGCCGAGCGCAACGAACGCGACTTCGTGCGGCTCGTCGAGGACCGGTGACCATGCCGGACGAGAACGAGAACGAGGCCGTGAAGGCGCCGTGAACTCCAGCTACGCCATACCCGCCGTCGCCCTCGTGGTCGTCGCCACCGTCCTCGTCGGCGCCTTCGGCCTGCGCATCTCCCGGACCACCTCCGACTTCTACGTCGCCTCCCGCACCGTCGGCCCCCGCCTCAACGCCGCCGCCATCAGCGGCGAGTACCTCTCCGCCGCCTCCTTCCTCGGCATTGCGGGACTGGTCCTCGTCCAGGGGCCCGACATGCTCTGGTACCCGGTCGGCTACACCGCCGGGTACCTCGTCCTGCTGCTCTTCGTCGCCGCCCCGCTGCGCCGCTCGGGGGCCTACACGCTGCCCGACTTCGCCGAGGCCCGGCTCGCCTCCCAGGGGGTGCGGCGGCTCGCCGGGGCCTTCGTCGTCGGGGTCGGCTGGCTGTACCTGCTGCCCCAGCTCCAGGGCGCCGGACTGACGCTGACCGTGCTCAGCGGGGCGCCCGACTGGCTGGGCGGGGTGATCGTCGCCGTCGTCGTCACCGCCATCGTCGCCGCCGGCGGCATGCGCAGCATCACCTTCGTCCAGGCCTTCCAGTTCTGGCTCAAACTCACCGCCCTGCTGGTTCCCGCCCTCTTCCTGGTGCTGGCCTGGCAGGGCGACGGCGCCCCCGGCCGCCCCTTCGAGGAGCCCGCCACCTTCCGCGAGCAGCGGTCGGTCCGCGTCGACGACACCCTCACCCTCAAGCTCGAGGAGCCGCTGACGGTCACCGTCGACGGCACCGTGGACGGCCGCGCCCGCGAGGGCGCCCGCGTCGCCCTGCCCGCCGGCACCCACCGCATCGAGGCCGGCACCCGCCTCACCTTCGCCGCGGACACCCCCGTCCCGGCCGCCGGACGCGGCGCCGACGACGCCCTGTCGCCCTCCCGGGCCGAGAGCCGCGCGGAACGCCCGCTGTACGCCACGTACGGCCTGATCCTGGCCACGTTCCTGGGCACCATGGGCCTGCCGCACGTCGTGGTCCGCTTCTACACCAGCCCGACCGGCGTGGCCGCCCGCCGCACCACCGTCGCCGTGCTCGGCCTCATCGGCGCCTTCTACCTGCTGCCGCCCCTCTACGGCGCCCTCGGCCGCCTCTACGCCCCCGAGCTGACCGTCACCGGGCAGGCCGACGCCGCGGTCCTGCTGCTGCCCGACCGGGTGATCGGGGGAGTGGGCGGCGACCTGCTCGGCGCGCTGGTCGCGGGCGGCGCCTTCGCCGCGTTCCTGTCCACCGCGTCGGGCCTCACCATGGCCGTCGCGGGCGTGCTCACGCAGGACGTGCTGCCGTCCCGCGCCGTGCCGCACTTCCGGCTGGGCACCCTGCTCGCCATGGCCGTGCCGCTGGCGGCGAGCGCGCTGGTCGGCGGGCTGCCGGTCGCCGACGCCGTCGGCCTCGCCTTCGCCGTGTCCGCCTCCTCGTTCTGCCCGCTGCTCGTCCTCGGCATCTGGTGGCGCCGGCTGACCCCGCCCGGCGCGGCCGCCGGGATGCTGGTGGGCGGCGGCTCCGCCCTGCTCGCCGTCGCCGCCACGATGGGCGGCCTCCCCGGCGGGGGCGGGGCGCTGCACGCGCTGCTGGCCTGGCCCGCCCTGTGGTCGGTGCCGCTGGGCTTCCTCACGATGGTGCTGGTCTCCCTCGCCACCCCGGGCCGGGTCCCGGCGGGGACGGCGGCGATCCTGGCCCGTTTCCACCTGCCGGAGGAGCTGGGCACGGAGGATCTGCGCGCGGAAGAACCGCGTACGAAGGGCCTGCGCGCGCAACAACCGCGCACGGAGGACCCCCGTACGGGCGATCCGCAGGCCGGGGCCGGGCGGCGAGAGGAGACGACGCGATGAGCGGCTCCGTGGCCGGTTTCCTGGCGGGCCTCGCCGTCGCCCTGCTCCCGCTGCTGGCCACCGGCTTCTGGCTGGGGCGGCGCACGGCCCGCCCGCAGCACCTCGGCGGCCTGGGCACCCCGGTCGAGCACGCCACCTTCCAGACCCTGCACACCGCCTCGCTGGCCACACCCCCGCTGCGGGCGGGCCTGACCGAGGAGACCGCGGGGAAGTCGGCCCGCAAGCTGCGCTCTCTGCTCGGCACGGACGCGCTGTGCCTGACCGACCTCGAGGAGGTCCTGGTCTGGGACGGTGTGGGCACCCACCACCGCGCCGAGATCATGGAACGACTCGCCGGACCGCTGGAGACCGGCCGCGGCGAGGCCTTCCGGCTCACCTGCGACACCCCGGACTGCACGGTGCGCTGGGCCGTCGTCGCCCCGCTGACCGTGGACGACCGGGTGCACGGCGCCCTCGTCGCCTGCGCGCCCCGCGAGTCCGCCGTCCTGGTCCGTGCGGCCGGGGAGGTGGCCCGCTGGGTCTCCGTGCAGCTGGAGCTGGCCGACCTCGACCAGTCCCGCACCCGCCTCATCGAGGCCGAGATCAAGGCGCTGCGCGCGCAGATCTCCCCGCACTTCATCTTCAACTCGCTCGCGGTGATCGCGTCCTTCGTGCGCACCGACCCCGAGCGTGCCCGCGAGCTGCTGCTGGAGTTCGCCGACTTCACCCGCTACTCGTTCCGCAGGCACGGCGACTTCACCACCCTCGCCGACGAGCTGCACGCCATCGACCACTACCTGGCGCTGGTACGGGCCCGCTTCGGCGACCGCCTCGCCGTCACCCTCCAGGTCGCCCCCGAGGTGCTGCCGGTCGCGCTGCCCTTCCTCTGCCTCCAGCCGCTCGTCGAGAACGCCGTCAAGCACGGCCTGGAGGGCAAGTCCGACCGGTGCCGCATCCAGATCACCGCCCAGGACGCGGGCGCCGAGGCCCTGGTCGTCATCGAGGACGACGGTGCCGGCATGGACCCGGACCTGCTGCGCCGCATCCTCGCGCGCGAGGTCAGCCCGTCGGGCGGCATCGGACTGTCCAACGTCGACGACCGTCTCCGGCAGGTCTACGGAGACGACCACGGCCTCGTCATCGAGACGGCCGTCGGCGCGGGCATGAAGATCACGGTCCGGCTGCCGAAGTACCAGCCGGGTGTGCACTCGGCGGGCCGGCTCGGTCGTGACTGAGCCGGCCCGCCGAGTGACGCAGGTGCCCCGCGCGGGGGCTCAGGCACTGCGGGTGGCCACCAGCCCCAGGGTGATCAGACCGAGCACGACCCAGCCGAACCACAACCAGCCGTTGCTCCCGAGTGCCACCGTGTAGGCCGTCACCGCGACCAGGCCTCCGATGGTGAACGCCCCCATCGTCTTCGTCGAACTGTCCGTGGAACCGGGCATCGCAACACCCTCCTCGTGTCCGTTGCCCTCCATGGTGCCCCGTTCAGCCGCCGCGTGTGTTCAGTGAGGCCAGATAGGCGTTGTAGGCCGCGAGCTCCTTGTCCCCGTCGCGGTCGGCGGCCCGGTCGCTGCGCCGGGCCTGGCGCTCCTCCGAGGCGTACCACTGGAACAGCAGCGCGAGCAGCACGAGGACGGACGGGACCTCGCTGAACGCCCAGGCGATGCCACCGGCCGCGTTCTGGTCGGAGAGGGCGTCGATGCCGAGCGAGGCGGGCGGGTTCTTGAACGTCTCGACCATCGGAGAGGAGGCCATCATCAGCGCGATGCCGAAGAACGCGTGGAACGGCATGCCCGCGAACAGCTCCAGCATCCGCATCAGGTAGCCCGGCCGGTGCGGGCCCGGGTCCACGCCCATGATCGGCCAGAAGAACACCACGCCGACGGCGAGGAAGTGCACCATCATCCCGATGTGCCCGGCCTGGGAGCTCATCAGCGTGTCGAAGAGGGGCGTGAAGTACAGCGCGTACAGGCTCGCGATGAACAGCGGGATGGTGAACGCCGGGTGCGTGATGATCCGCATGTAGCGGCTGTGCAGCAGCATCAGCAGCAGCTCACGGAGGCCCTTGCGGCCACGGCCCGCCGGGGGCAGCGCACGCAGCGCCAGCGTGATGGGGGCGCCGAGCAGCAGCAGGATCGGCGACACCATGCTGATCACCATGTGCTGCACCATGTGCACGCTGAACATGACCATGCCGTAGTCGTTCAGCTTGGTGCACATCATCAGGGCGACGCTCAGCACACCGGACACGAAGGCCACGGTCCGGCCGACCGGCCACTTGTCGCCGCGCCGCACCAGGCGGACGACGCCCCAGCCGTACAGCGCCAGTCCCAGGAGACAGGCGACGAGGAAGAAGGGGTCCGCCGACCAGGCGAGCCCCCGCCCCAGCGTGAACGGCGGCAGATCCATCGTCATGCCGTGCCCGCCGTGATCCATCCGCCCGCTCCTGTTTCATGGGGGTTGAGCGCGGTTGAACACCGCTTGTCCGAAGCAAGCGTAGAACCGCCCCCGGCGACATCTGCGACCGGGGGCGGTGAAACGCGCCCTGAAGGGGCGCGGGGCTGTATCAATCTGCGGCTCCGCCGCGTGGGCGCGACAAGCCACAAACGGCCCGCAGACCGCGAATCACCTCAAGGCCCGAGCTCTGACCGGCAGGTCAGAGAACACACTCCGCCTCCGCGTACCGCGCGTCCGGCACCGTCTTCAGGGACTCCACCGCGTCGGCGAGCGACACCATCTCGATGTCCGTCCCGCGCAGCGCCGTCATCATCCCGAACTCCCCACGGTGCACCGCCTCCACCGCGTGCCACCCGAACCGCGTCGCCAGCACCCGGTCGTACGCCGTCGGCGTGCCGCCGCGCTGGACGTGCCCGAGTATCACCGGCCGGGCCTCCTTGCCGAGCCGTTCCTCCAGCTCGATGGAGAGCTGGCGGGCGATCCCGGCGAAGCGCTCGTGGCCGTAGACGTCCTTGCCGCCCTCGTCGAAGTCCATGGTGCCCGCCTTCGGCTTGGCACCCTCCGCCGCCACCACGATCGCGAACCGCTTGCCCGCGGAGAAACGCGCGCCGACCTTCGCGGTCAGCTCGTCGATGTCGAAGGGCCGCTCCGGTACGACGACGGCGTGCGCGCCGGCCGCCATGCCGGAGTGCAGCGCGATCCAGCCGGTGTGCCGGCCCATGACCTCGACGATCAGCACCCGCTGGTGGGACTCGGCGGTGGTCTTCAGCCGGTCCAGGGCCTCGGTGGCGACGGTCACCGCGGTGTCGAAACCGAAGGTCACGTCGGTGACCGCTATGTCGTTGTCGATGGTCTTCGGCACGCCCACGATCGGCAGGCCGTTGTCCGACAGCAGCCGGGCCGCCTTCAGGGTGCCCTCGCCGCCGATCGGGATGATCGCGTCGAGGCCGAGTTCCTCGACGTGGCCGCGGGCCCGCTCGACGCCGTCCCGCAGGTGCTCGGGACGGACCCGGGAGGAGCCGAGGATGGTGCCGCCGCGGGCCAGGATGCCGCCGACCGCGTCGAGGTCGAGCTTGAGGTAGTCGCACTCCAGGAGGCCCTTCCAGCCGTCCCGGAAACCGATGACCTCGTCGCCGTGGTCGACGACGGCACGGTGCACGACGGACCGGATGACGGCGTTCAGGCCGGGGCAGTCGCCGCCGGACGTGAGGACACCAATGCGCATAGCCCGAAATACCTTCTCAACGTGGCACGGGTCCGGACCGCGCTGTCCGGCTCGATCCCCGCCACCCTAGCGGTACCGGGGGGCGGGGCCGAACCACGCGTCCGCCTACTGGACGCACCCGCTCACCTGTGCGGATGCGTCATCAGACGGGCCACCGGGACGAGCCTCACGCAGGCTGCTGCGCGGCTGTGACTACGCAGGCTGCTGCGCAACTGTGACTACGCAGGCTGCTGCGCAACTGTGACTACGCAGGCTGCTGCGCAGCCGCGATGCGCTCGTTGCGGAGCGCCTCGTACCAGCGGTCGTCGGTCGGCGGCAGCGCGTTCACGTCGAGGGCCAGCTTGAGCAGCAGGTCCGCGATCAGCGGGTTCCGGGCCAGCACCGGGCCGTGCATGTACGTACCGAAGACCGTGTCGTTGTACGCGCCCTCCGTGCCGTCCCCCGTGCCGTTGCCGTTGCCGAAGCGGACCTGGGCGAGCGGACGGGCGCTGGGCCCGACGTGGGTGACGCCCTGGTGGTTCTCGAAGCCGGTCAGCGGGGGCAGGCCGAGGCGCGGGTCGATGTCACCGAGGACGTCGCCGACGCACCGGGCGCCCTCGCCGCGGGTGGAGACCACGTCGAGCAGCCCGAGGCCGGGCTCGCGCTGGCCGAGGTCGTTGATGAACTCGTGGCCCAGGATCTGGTAGCCGGCGCAGACGGAGAACACGATCGCGCCGTTCTCCACCGCCCGGTTGAGTCCGCCGTCCCGCCGCAGCCGCTCGGCCGCGAGCCGCTGCGGCCGGTCCTCGCCGCCGCCGATCAGATAGATGTCGCCGGAGGTCGGGATCGGCTGGTCGCTGCGCACGTCCAGCCGGGCCACGTCGAGGCCGCGCTGGCGGGCCCGGCGCTCCACGACGAGGGCGTTGCCCTGGTCGCCGTAGGTGCTGAGCAGGTCCGGGTAGATCCAGACGATCCGCAGTTGGTTGTCGCTCACGAAAATCCCCTGAAGTCTCGCGGTCAGTTGCCGACGCGGCGGCGCAGGTCCTGGAAGGCGGTGTAGTTCGCGATGACCTCGACGCGGCCGGGCGGACAGAGCTGCACCGCCTGGTCGAGGTCCTCGCACACCTGGAACTGCTGGTTCGCGACCTCCAGGCGGACCGCGAGGTCCAGCTTGCGGTCGCCGACCACGCAGATCGGGTGGCCGGACAGCCGGGTGTAGTCCACGTCCCACAGCCAGGAGGTGTCGGTGCCGTCGGCGCCGCGCGCGTTCACCGAGAGGATCACCGGGGCCGGCGGCGGGTCGATCAGGGAGAAGGTCTCCAGCCAGCCCGCCGGGTTCTTGGCGAGCAGCAGGCGCAGGTCGCGGCCCTGGAACTGGACGACGTCGTAGCGTCCGGCGACCGCCTGCACCTGGTACATGCGCTCCAGGGCGACCTGGGGCGGCACCCCGAAGACGGCGGCGACGGCGGCCGAGGAGGCGGCGTTGGCCTTGTTGGCGCGGCCCGGCAGCTGAAGGTGGATGGGCCAGGCGGAGCCGTGCGGGTCGAGGACGTGGTCGCCGGACAGGGCCCAGCTCGGCGTGGGACGGCGGAAGCCGCACTCGCCGCAGAACCAGTCGTCGCCGGGGCGCTGCATCACGCCGCCGCAGGACGGGCAGGACCAGGCGTCGTCCTTCCACATCTGCCCGGCGGCGACCCAGATCACGTTGGGGGAGGAGGAGGCCGCCCACACCACCAGCGGGTCGTCGGCGTTGGCGACGACCACGGCCTTGGAGCCGGCCAGGCCCTCGCGCCAGTTCTCGGCGAGCATGCGGGTCTCGGCGGCGCGGTCCAGCTGGTCGCGGGAGAGGTTGAGCAGCGCGATGCACTTCGGGTCGGTGGCCTGGGCGACGCCGACGAGGTACTTCTCGTCGACCTCGATCACCCCGTAGCGGGCCTCCGCGCCACCGGCGAGCGCCGAGGTGATGCCGGCCGGCATGTTGGCGCCGAGCGCGTTGGAGACGACCGGTCCTGCCGCCTTGAGCGCCTCGGCGATGAGCCGGGTGGTGGTGGTCTTGCCGTTGGTCGCCGAGACGAGGGTCACGTCCAGGTGCCCGGCGAGCCGGTGAAGGAGGTCGGGGTCGAGTTTCAGCGCGACCCGGCCGCCGATCACCGAACCGCTGCCGCGCCCCGCGGCGCGCGACGCCGCCGCGACCGCCTTGCCCGCGGTCACGGCGATCTTGGCCCGCGGCGTGAGCGGGTCCGAGTTGCCTGCCATCAGTTCTCGATCCTCCTTGCCGTACGCGCCGCGCCTGAAGCCTGTGAAGCCTGACGGCCACGTGGTGTGGACCTCAGCCTATCGAGATCCATTCGCACTCCCGAATCGCGGCACCGGCCACCGGGTTCCGGCGGTGGGCGCGTGCCGCCGGGGGACACAGGGACCTTACTCTGACCGCCATGCGACAAGGCTCCATCCCGGGCGCCCACGGGCGCGTCCGTCCCCTCGGCCTCCTCGGCGACCCCGTCCTGCACGCCCCCTGCGCGGAGGTGACGGACTTCGGCCCGGAACTCGCGGCGCTCGTGGAGGACTTGTTCGCGACCATGTACGCCGCCCACGGCGTGGGTCTGGCCGCGAACCAGATCGGCGAGGCGGTGCGCGTCTTCGTGTACGACTGTCCGGACGACGAGGAGGAGCGGCACCTCGGGCACGTGGTGAACCCCCGGCTGGTGGAGACCGGCGGGGTGGTGGTGAGCGGTCCCGAGGGCTGTCTGTCGCTGCCGGGTCTGGAGGCGGGCACCGAGCGGCACGACGAGGCGGTGGTGACGGGCTGCACGGTGACCGGAGAGCCGGTCACCGTGCGCGGGACCGGGTTCTTCGCGCGGTGCCTCCAGCACGAGTGCGACCACCTGGAGGGGCGGGTCTACGCCGACCGCCTGACCGGGCGTCGCCACCGGAAGCTGATGCGGCAGGTGGCGCGGGCGTCCTGGCGCCGCTGAGCGCCCGCACCGACGACGGACCGGGGGAGGCCGGAGGTCAGAACCCGGGGCCGCCCGCCTTGTCCCCGGCCTCGGCGAGGCGGCCCCACAGCAGGTCGGCCAGGGTGCGCACCAACTCCTCGCGAGGGCAGGGCCGTTCGCCCAGCCACCAGTCCCCGGCGGCGTGCATCATGCCGACGATCCCGTGCCCCCACACGCGGGCCAGCTGCTGGGTGCCCGGTCCGACGTCGAGGCGCTCCTCGATGACCTGGGCCAGCTCCTCGCCCATGCGGCGCAGCAGCGGCGCCGAGTGCCTGCCGACGTCGAAGCCCTGCTCGGACTGGTCGCCCGGTGCGGTGCCGCCGTCCGCCGGATGCATCAGGAAGCGGTACACCTGCGGGCGGGCCTCGATGGCCGCCAGATAGGTGTCCAGGGTGGCCTCGACGCGCTGTCGCCGCTCCGCCGGGGCGTCCAGGGCGGCCCGCAGCGAGGCGAGGAGGGCGTCCGTGTGCCGGACGGCGAGGGCGGCGTAGAGTCCGCCCTTGTCGCCGAAGTGGCGGTACAGGATGGGTTTGGTGATGCCGGCCTCCGCGGCGATGGCGTTCATCGAGGCATGCGGACCGTCGCGCAGCACCACCCGGTCGGCGGCCTCGAGCAGCTCGCGCCGTCTGCGGTCGGCGGACGTCTGCGGATCGGCCCGCTGTGTGGTGTTCATGTGCTCTCCCCACCCGTGCTGTTTCGGTGACGCCTGCGCAAACTAACACTCACGGGACCGGGGCCATCGAACGGGAGGGCGAGAGGGTCCTGGGAGTTGACTTTTCCTACCCGTCGGTAACAGACTCGGGGTTACCGCAAGTAACATGCACGGGCGTCACTGGAGGGGACATGGCCGAGTTCACCATGGAGCTGAGCGACGAACAGAAGGAGGTCCGGGACTGGCTGCACGGCTTCGCCGCCGACGTCATCCGCCCCGCGGCCGCCGAATGGGACGAGCGCGAGGAGACCCCCTGGCCGGTCATCCAGGAGGCCGCCAAGGTCGGCATCTACTCCCTGGACTTCTACGCCCAGCAGTACTTCGACTCCACCGGCCTCGGCATCCCCATGGCGATGGAGGAGCTGTTCTGGGGCGACGCGGGCATCGCCCTGTCGATCGTCGGCACCGGCCTCGCCGCCGTCGGCGTCCTCGCCAACGGCACCGAGGAGCAGATCGGCACCTGGATCCCCCAGATGTACGGCGACGCCAACGACGTCAAGGTCGCCGCCTTCTGCTCCTCCGAGCCCGACGCCGGCTCCGACGTGGCCTCCATGCGCACGCGTGCCGTGTACGACGAGGCCAAGGACGAGTGGGTGCTCAACGGCACCAAGACCTGGGCGACCAACGGCGGCATCGCCAACGTCCACGTCGTCGTCGCGGTCGTCGACCCGGACCTCGGCTCCAAGGGCCACGCCTCCTTCATCGTCCCGCCGAGCACGCCGGGGCTGTCCCAGGGCCAGAAGTTCAAGAAGCACGGCATCCGCGCCTCGCACACCGCCGAGGTCGTCCTCGACAACGTGCGGGTCCCCGGCTCCTGCCTGCTCGGCGGCAAGGAGAAGCTGGACGCCCGCCTGGCCCGCGCCCGGGAGAAGGCCAAGAAGGGCGGGGAGCGCGTGAAGAACGCGGCGATGGCCACCTTCGAGGCGTCCCGCCCGGCGGTCGGCGCGATGGCGGTGGGCACGGCCCGGGCCGCGTACGAGGTCGCGCTGGAGTACGCGCAGACCCGTGAGCAGTTCGGACGTCCCATCATCGACAACCAGGGCGTCGCCTTCCAGCTGGCCGACATGCGGACGTCCATCGACGCGGCCCGGCTGCTGGTGTGGCGGGCGTCCTGGATGGCGATCAACGGCAAGCCGTTCACGGCGGCCGAGGGCTCGATGTCCAAGCTGTTCGCGAGCGAGACCGCGAAGAAGGTGACCGCCCAGGCGATCCAGATCCTGGGCGGCAACGGCTACACGCGGGAGTACCCGGTGGAGCGGATGCACCGGGACTCCGCGATCTACACGATCTTCGAGGGCACGAGTGAGATCCAGCGGTTGGTCATTGCGCGGACGCTGGCGGGGATGCCGATCCGCTAACCGTGTCGCAGCGGCGTGAGCTGCTCGATGTCGTACTTCGCCCGCAGCGCCTCGATCGCCTCGTGGTCCGGTGGGCCCCCGTCGCCCAGGATCTCCAGGAGTTCCTCGAAGTAGCGTTCGTGGTCCGGGGGCGGGCTGGCCTGGAAGAACATCTTGGCCGGCTCGCCCGTCGGGTTGGCGAAGGCGTGCGGGCAGCCGGGGGGCACGACGATGACCGTGCCCGGGGTGGCGCGCACCACCCGGTTGCCCGAGGGCGACTCCCACGTGCGCCAGTTGTCGGGGGTGCGGATCCTCGGCTCGAAGGCGAGCACGTCCAGCTCGCCCTCGAGCACGTAGAACAGCTCCTCGCTGCGGGTGTGCACGTGCGCGCCGACGTCGAACCCCGGCGGCACGATCACCTCGAAGGTGGACGCCATCCGCGAGTGCGAACCGGTCACCTTGAAGGTCACGTGCTGGGCCGGCGCCTGCACCACCCGGCCCTGGCCCGGCGGCACCAGCAGGCCCTCGGCCGCCGCCACCAGGCCGCTCACCAGGTCACCGGCAGGGCCTCGGGCCCGCGGATCAGCGCGCCCTTCTTGAAGGGCACCTCCTCGGGCGCCACCGCGAGCTTCAGCCCCGGCACCCGGTCCAGGACCGCGTCGACCAGCAGCTCCGACTCCAGCCGGGCCAGCATGCCGCCCGGGCAGTAGTGCGGGCCGAAGCCGAAGGACACGTGCGGGTTGGGGGAGCGCTCGAAGTCGACGGTGTCCGGGTCGGGGAAGACCTCCGGGTCGCGGTTGGCGGCCAGGTAGGACACGTAGACCGCGTCGCCCGCCCGGATCCGCACGCCCTTGACGTCCACGTCCTCCAGGGCGATCCGGGAGAGCCCGACGGCGTTGCGGTGGGGGATCCAGCGCAGCAGCTCGTCGATGGCCCGGGGACGGATCTCCGGTTCGGAACGCAGGCGTTCGGCCAGTTCGGGCCGGCTCAGCAGCAGGTGGAACATCTGCCCGCTGTTGTTGGTGACCGCCTCGCCGCCGATCTGGAGCAGGACCGCGAGCCCCACCGCCTCGGCCAGGGTGATCTCGTCCCGGCCCACGGCGGCACCCAGCAGCGAGGTGACGTCCTCGCCGGTGCTGTCCGACCGGAGCCCGATGAGATCCGAGAAGTAGGTGTTCATGTCGTTCTTGGCCCGCTCGCTGACCTCGGCGCCGTGCGAGGAGGACAGGATGAGCTGGGTCCAGGTGTGCATGGCGTGCCGGTCGGTGGCCGGCACCCCCATCAGCTCGCAGATCACCGCGATGGGGAAGGGGCTCAGCACCGCCTCGGTGAGGTCGGCGGGCGGACCGGCCTTCAGCATGGCGTCGACCAGTTCGTCGAGCATGCCGCGGGACCGCTCGCGCACCCGCTCCACGCCCCGCGCGGTGAAGGCGGCGGCCACCGAGCGGCGCAGCCGGGTGTGGTCCGGCGGGTCGAGGAAGCCGACCGCGCCGCGCGCCGGGATGAAGTGCGGGGCCAGCCGGGTGACCTGCCGGTCCATGACGGCCTCGCGGCCGAACCGCGGGTCGTTGGTGACCAGGCGCACGTCGTCGTGGCGGGTCACCAGCCAGGCCCAGCCCTCGCCGTTGGGCAGCGAGATCCGGGTGACGGGGCCCTCCCGCATCAACTCGGTGAGCACCGGGTCGAAGTCGCTGCCCGGCAGGTCGACGGCCGGCCAGTCCCGTACGGGCGGCACGCTCTGGGAAATCGTTTCTTCGCTCACGTCTGCCTCACACTCCGCGTCACATCCCGGGACACGTCCCGCGTCAGGTCCTGCCGCACGTTGCGCCGCACGTCCGCCGTCTGCCAGCAGCCCACGGACATCTCCGCGGTGATGCCGGGACCGAAACCGGCCAGCAGCCCACGTGCCCCCTCCTCGACCCCGCCTTCGTCGAAGAGCCTGCGCAGCGCGTCCAGGACGACGGCGCTGGCGATGTTGCCGTACTCGGTGAGCGTGGACCGGCTGAACCGGAACGCGTGCGGGTCGACCTGGAGGAACTTGCTGAGGTCGTCGAGGATCCGGGGGCCGCCCGCGTGCACGATGTAGAAGTCCAGGTCGGCGGCGTCCCAGCCGTGCTCGCCCGCCAGCTGCTTGAGCGCCGGCGCAAGCGGTTCCATGGTGGCCGGCACCCGCTTGTCCAGCAGGAAGTGGAAACCGGTCGCCTTCACGTCGTACATGATCCACTCTTCGGTCTTGGGGATCAGGTACGAGCCGTTGCGCTCCAGGCGCACTCCCGTGCCCCCTTGGCCGCGGACCACCGCGGCGGCGATGCCGTCGCCGAAGAGGCCGTTGCAGAGCAGGGAGCCCACCCCGAGGTCGGTGGGCTGGTAGCACAGCGAGCAGAACTCGCAGGCCACGATCAGCGCGTTGGCGTCGGGGTACGCGGTGCAGAAGTCGTGGGCCCGGTTGATCGCCGCACCGCCGGCCGCACAGCCCAGCTGGGCGATGGGTATCTGCCGCGTGGTGGCGTCGAAGCCCATCTCGTTGATCAGCCACGCCGTGAGCGAGGGCATCATGAAGCCCGTGCACGAGACGTAGATGATCACGTCGATGTCGGTGGTGAGCAGCTCCGCGTCGTCGAGGGCCCGCTGGACCACGGCCGGGACGCGGGACTTCGCCTCCCGCTCGTAGACCTTGTTGCGGTCCTCGAAGCCGGGGTGCTTCAGCGTCTCCTCGATGGGCTGCACGATGTGCCGGGTGCGGACCCCGGTGTTCTCTATCAGCCGGAGCGCGAGCGGCAGTTGAGGATGGTCGGTGTGACGCCGGCGCGCCAGCTCCAGCGTCTCCTCCATCGTGATCACGTGCTCCGGGACGGACACCGAGGGTCTGCACAAAGTCGCCATGAACCGTGCCTGCTTTCGCCTCGCGGAAGGCTTGCGCCCCCCGGCCGGAAAGTGCCGCACCTTTCAGGGGTGCCCGTCCACGATCACCCACCCGGGCGGCGATCTCTCGCCGGGTTACTCCGTCTCGGGGAAGGAACCGTGCCGGGGAAGGCGCGTCCCGGGCAGGCGTCGTCCGGGGGAGGCGTCGTACCGGGCAGGCGTCAGGAGGAGCGGCCGCTGCTGTGGGCGATGCACGCCACGTCGATCCGGTCGGCCAGCTTGGCCAGCTCGATGGTGAGGGCCGCGACGGTGTCCTCGTCCAGACTCTCCTCGCCGGTCTCCACCAGCCGCAGCCACCGCCCGCCGACCGTGCGCAGCAGCTTGCTCACGTCGGACGCGGCGACCTGGAGCGTGCCGCGGTCGTCGACGATCAGAGGCAGGGTCACTTCGCGGTTCACAAAGGGGATCGTAGTCGCGGAAGGCTCACGCTCCGTGCCATACGGTGGTGATGTTGCAGAACTCGCGGATTCCGTGCCCGGACAGCTCACGCCCGTAGCCCGACCGCTTGACCCCGCCGAACGGGAACGCCGGGTGGGACGCCGTCATCCCGTTGACGTACACGCCGCCCGCCTCCAGGTCCCGGACGAACCGGTCCACGTCGGCGTCGTCGCGCGTCCACACGTTGGAACTGAGCCCGAAGTCCGTGTCGTTGGCGATCAGCACCGCCTCGTCCAGGTCGGCCGCCCGGTAGAGCGTGGCGACCGGCCCGAAGGCCTCCTCGCGGTGGATCCGCAGGTCGCGGGTGACGTCCGCCAGGACGGTCGGCGGGTAGTACCAGCCGGGCCCGTCGGGCCGTTCGCCGCCGCACAGTACCGTCGCGCCGCCGCGTACCGCGTCGTCGACCAGCTCCACCACGTCGTTGAGTCCCTGCTCGCTGGAGAGCGGGCCGACCTCGGTCTCCTCGTCCATCGGGTCGCCGACCCTCAGCGCCCTCATGCCCTCGGTGAAGCGCTCGGCGAAGGCGTCGTACACGTCCGTGTGCACGATGAACCGCTTGGCGGCGATGCACGACTGCCCGGCGTTCTGCGTGCGCGCGGTCACCGCGACCTCGGCGGCGCGGTCCACGTCGGCGGACGGCATGACGACGAACGGGTCGCTGCCGCCCAGCTCGAGCACCGTCTTCTTGATCATCTCCCCGGCGGTGGAGGCCACCGCGCGGCCCGCGGGCTCGCTGCCGGTGAGGGTGGCGGCCCGCACCCGCTCGTCGCGCAGGACGTCGTCGACCTGGGCGGAACCGATGAGCAGGGTCTGGAAGCAGCCCTCGGGGAAGCCCGCCCGGTGGAACAGGTCCTCCAGGTAGAGGGCGGTCTGCGGCACGTTCGAGGCGTGCTTGAGCAGCCCGACGTTGCCCGCCATCAGCGCGGGCGCCGCGAACCTGATCACCTGCCAGAGCGGGAAGTTCCACGGCATCACCGCGAGTACCGGGCCCAGCGGCCGGTAGCGGACCAGCGCCCGGGAGGCGCCGGAGTCCTTCACGTCGGCGTCGTCCGGCTCCTCGTCGGCCAGCAGCTCCGCCGCGTGGTCGGCGTACCAGCGCATCGCCTTGGCGCACTTGGCCGCCTCCGCGCGGGCCTGCTTGACCGGCTTGCCCATCTCCGTGGTGATGACCTTGCCGATCTCCTTCTGATCGGCCTCCAGGAGATCGGCGGCCCGGCGCATCAGCCCGGCCCGCTCGTAGAAGCCCGTGGTCCGGTAGGTGCGGAAGGTGGCCTCCGCGAGCTCGATCCGGCGCTCGATCTCCTCCTCGCCCATGGCCTCGTACGTCCTGAGCGTCTCGCCGTTCGCCGGGTTCACCGTCGCGATGGGCATGGCCGACCTCCCTGGGTGCATGCGTGCTTCGACCTTGGCGCGCGGCGCGGGGACCCGCAACGTGGACGGGCCGCGTCGTTCGTCGTGGTTCCTGGTGGTGTCTCGTCAGTGCGAGTGCTCAGCCAGCCGGTCGAGAAACGCGGTCTGCGCCTTCACGATCACCTCGCGGGCCCGGTCCAGCGCGAACCACGCCACCCGGTCCAGTTCGGGGAACTCCCCGGTCCGTCCCGACCTCGGCGGCCACTCCATCGTGAAGGTGCCCGGAACCACGGCCGCCGGATCGAGGTCGGCCTCGACCGCCCAGACCGTCACGAGCTTCCCGCCCGCCTGCCGCACCTCCCCGAGCGGCACGGCCCCGCCCTCGGGCGGCGGCAGCCCCAGCTCCTCCTCGAACTCGCGCCGGGCCGCCTCCCACGCCGGTTCCGCCGGGTCGTACTCGCCCTTGGGGACGGTCCACGCCCCGGCGTCCCGGCGGGTGTAGAAGGGGCCGCCCATGTGGCCGAGGAGCACCTGGAGCTCCCCGCCGGGACCGCGCCGGTGCAGCAGCAGACCCGCGCTGCGCCTCACGGGGCCACCCCGGGGTGGGCGGCCAGCAGGGTCTCCACGGTGTCCGCGTCCTCGGGGCGCTTGTCCTCGCGGTAGCGGACCACCCGGGCGAAGCGGAGGGTGACGCCGGGCGGGTAGCGGGTGGAGCGCTGGAGACCGTCGTAGGCGATCTCGACGACGAGTTCGGGGCGTACGGTCACGCCCCAGCCGTGCTCCTGGACGGCCAGTTCCCGCAGGCGCTCGGTCTGCCAGGCCAGCAGGGCGTCGGTCATGCCCTTGAAGGTCTTGCCGAGCATCGCGAAGGAGCCGTCGGCGGTGCGGGCGCCCAGGTGGAGGTTGGAGAGCCTGCCGGTGCGGCGGCCGTGGCCCCACTCGGCGGCCAGCACCACCAGGTCGAGGGTGTGGACGGGCTTGACCTTCAGCCAGGACGCGCCGCGCCGGCCCGCGCTGTAGGCGGCGTCCAGTCCCTTGACGACGACGCCCTCGTGCCCGCGCCCCAGCGTCTCGGCGAGGAACTCCTCCGCGGTCCCGGTCTCCTCGGGCCCGCGCACCAGCGTGCGCCGTACCCGCAGGGGCTCGGGCACCAGCCGGGCCAGCTCCGCGTGCCGCTCGGTCAGTGGCAGGTCGAGCAGGTCGCGGCCGTCGACGGAGAGCGCGTCGAAGAAGACCGCGGAGACCGGGACCGCCCGGGCCGCCGTGGCCACGTCGGTGCGGGAGCCGACCCGGCCGGCGGTCTCCTGGAAGGAGCGGGGGCGCCCGTCCGCGTCGAGGGAGATCGCCTCGCCGTCCAGGATGAACCGCTCACCGGGCAGCGCCAGGGCCGCCTCGGTGACCTCGGGGAGCCGGCCGGTGATCTCGTCCAGGGTGCGGGTGTACACCCGTACGGTGCCGCCGTCCCGGTGCACCTGGACGCGGATGCCGTCCAGCTTCTCCTCGACGGCGGCGGCGCCCAGCTTGCCGACCGCCTCGCCGACCGAGGACGCGCTGTGCGCAAGCATCGGCAGCACGGGCCGGCCGACGGTGAGCCGGAAGCGGTCCAGGGCGCCGGGGCCGTCGGCCAGGAGGGCCTCGGCCACCGCCTGGAGCGACCCCGCGAGCATCACCGCGCGCCGCACGTCCGCCGGAGGCGCCTCCGTCGCCGCGGCCAGGCCCTCGACGGCGGCCGCGTCCAGGGCGCCCTGGCGGACCTCGCCGGTGAGCAGGCCGATCAGGAACCGCTGCTCGTCCTCCGTGGCGGCGCCCATCAGCTCGCCGACCAGCCGGGCCCGCTCGGCCTGCGACCCGGCGCCGGACACCGCGCCGAGCCGGGTGAGCCGGGCGTCGACGTCCCGTACGGTCAGGGTCGGTCCGGCGGCGGGCGCGACCCGGCGGCTCAGCACCTTCCAGCCGACGCCGATCCGGCCCTGCGGGAGCCGCCCCGCCAGGTACGGGATGACGACCGGCACGTCCGCCGCCTCCGCCTCGCGGAACAGCTCCGCGAGCAGGACGGTCTTGCGGGACCGCGCCGACGTGGCGGCGACCTCCCGGGACACCTGGGCCAACCGGGCAAGCAGCATGCAGTCATGGTGCACTGCGGAGGGCGGGCGCACACCCCGCGGCGCCGTGCGGTCCCGCGTACGCCCTCCCGGACGCCCGCGAGCGGACTCACTCCGCGACGGCCGCGTCCAGGTCCGACATGATCAGGTCGCCGACGATCGCCGCCGCCGCGCGGTAGCCGCCACTGGCCGCGTGGACGACCTGCTCGGCGAAGCCCAGCGCGTTGCCGGCGGTCCACACGCCCGGCACGGTCGTCCGGCCGGTCGCGTCCACCACGGGGTAGGCGCCGAACGGCGTCTCCTGGAGCTCCGCCCCCAGCCGCTCCATCAGGCCGGTCTGCGGGACCGCCTTCGGGGCGACGAACAGCACCGTGCGGTCGTGCGCCGTGCCGTCCGCCAGCCGGACCCCGGTGAGCCGGTCGTCCTCGATCCGCAGACCCGCGACCTCCCCGGGCACCACCTTGACCCCGGCCGCGGCGAGCCGCCGCAGGTCGTCGTCGGACAGTTCACGCTCGGCGACCGTGTGCAGGAAGAGCGTCACGTCGTCCGACCAGCCGGACACCATCAGGGCCTGGTGCACGCTGAGCGGGCTGGTGGCCAGCACGCCGAAGCGCTCGTCCCGCACCTCCCAGCCGTGGCAGAACGGGCAGTGCAGCACGTCCCGGCCGTACCGCTCGGCGACCCCGGGCACGGCCGGCAGCTCGTCCCTGAGCCCGGTGGTGACGATCAGCCGGCGGGCGTGCACGGTGTCCCCGCCGGCCAGCTCCACCGCGAAGTCCTCGCCCCGGGAGACGTCCACGGCACGGTCGCGGACCAGCTCCACGCCGTAGCGCGCGATCTCCTCCCGGCCGAGGGCCAGGAACTCGGCGGGGGACATGCCGTCCCGGGTCAGGTACCCCTGCATGTGGGCCGAGGGCGCGTTGCGCGGCTCGCCGGCGTCGACGACCAGGGTGCGCAGCCGTGAGCGGCCCAGGACGAGCGCGGCGGAGAGCCCCGCCGCGCCACCGCCGACGACCACCACGTCGTACGTCCCGGACGTGTCCTTCAGGTTCTTCGGGTTCGTGTTCAGGGTCATGGTGACCACCTCCACGTAGAAGGTCGCTCAGACGGTACGGGATTGACAAACAGGTTTGCCGGAACTGCAATAAACGCATGACGACCGCAGATGATGTCCTCGCCGGTGTGGGCCCCAGGCTCCGTCAGCTCCGCAAGGAGCGGGAGGTGACCCTGACGGCGCTGTCCGAGACCACCGGTATCTCCGTGAGTACCCTGTCGCGGCTGGAATCGGGCCTGCGCAGACCGAGCCTCGAACTGCTGCTGCCGATCGCCCAGGCCCACCAGGTGCCGCTGGACGAGCTGGTCGGCGCCCCGCCGGTCGGCGACCCCCGGGTGCGTGCCGAACCGATCGTCCGGCACGGCCGCACGCACTGGCCGCTGACCCGTCAGGCGGGCGGCCTCCAGGCGTTCAAGGTGCTGGAGCCCCAGCGCAAGGAGGAACCGGACCCGCGCACCCACGAGGGGTACGAGTGGCTCTACGTCCTCTCCGGGCGGCTGCGGCTCGTGCTCGGCGAGCACGACGTGGTGCTGTCGGCGGGGGAGGCCGCGGAGTTCGACACCCGGGTGCCGCACTGGTTCGGGTCGACGGGGGAGGGGCCGGCCGAGTTTCTCAGCCTCTTCGGCCCGCAGGGGGAGCGCATGCACGTACGGGCCCGGCCCGCCCGGTCCTGACGGCCGCGACCCACGGCCATCGTGACGCGCGACCGGGCGGAAGCTGTTCCCCTCACGGCAAGCGACCGCTTAGTATGCGAAGGACCCGGTCGGACGACGCAGTCGGTGGAGGCCCCGCATGCAGGCATGGCAGGTGCACGAGAACGGCGAGCCGGGCGAGGTGATGCGCCTCGGGGACGTGGCGCCCCCGACACCCGGCGAGGGCCAGGTCCTGCTGAAGGTCCGCGCCGCCAACATCAACTTCCCGGACGCCCTGCTGTGCCGGGGCCAGTACCAGGTCAGGCCGCCGCTCCCGTTCACACCCGGCGTGGAGATCTGCGGCGAGACCGAGGACGGCCGCCGCGTCCTCGCCAACCCCTCGCTGCCGCACGGCGGCTTCGCCGAGTACGCCCTCGCCGACGCCCGCGCCCTGCTGCCCGCGCCGGACGCCCTGGACGACGCCGAGGCCGCCGCCCTGCACATCGGCTACCAGACCGGCTGGTTCGGCCTGCACCGCCGGGCCCGCCTCGAGGCCGGCGAGACCCTGCTCGTCCACGCCGCCGCGGGAGGCGTCGGCAGCGCCGCCGTACAGCTGGGCAAGGCCGCCGGCGCCACCGTGATCGGCGTCGTCGGCGGACCGGAGAAGGCGGCCGTCGCCCGCGAGCTGGGCTGCGACGTGGTCGTCGACCGGCACGGCGAGGACGTCGTCGCCGCCGTCAAGGAGGCCACCGGAGGCCGGGGCGCCGACGTGATCTACGACCCGGTCGGCGGCCAGGCTTACGCTCAGTCCGCCAAGGTGGTCGCCTTCGAGGGCCGGATCGTCGTCGTCGGCTTCGCGAGCGGCACGATCCCGAGCCCGGCACTCAACCACGCGCTGGTGAAGAACTACGCGATCCTCGGCCTGCACTGGGGCCTGTACAACACCAAGGACCCGGGCCTGGTCCGGCACTGCCACGAGCAGCTCACCGAGCTGGCGGCAGACGGCGCGATCAAGCCGCTGGTGAGTGAGCGGGTGCCGCTCGACGGAGCGGCGGACGCCGTGCAGCGCGTCGCCGACGGCAGGACGACCGGCCGGGTGGCCGTCGTACCGGAGAAGGCATGAACGGACAAGACAGGACCGGAGAAGCTGGAGAAGGGAACCGTCGCATGACCGACGCAGCGGAACTGCGCCGCCGTACCGAGGAGTTGCTGGCCGCTCATCCGCCGGCGACCACCGGACGCCCGGACTTCCTGCGCGCCCGCTTCGACGCGGGACTCGCCTGGGTGCACTACCCGGAGGGACTCGGCGGACTCGGCGCCCCGCGCTCCCTCCAGGCCGTCGTGGACGCCGGGCTGGCGGCCGCGGGCGCCCCCGACAACGACCCCCGGCGCATCGGCATCGGCCTCGGCATGGCCGCCCCGACCATCCTCCAGTACGGCACCGAGGAGCAGAAGCGCCGGCTGCTGCGCCCGCTGTGGACCGGCGAGGAGGTCTGGTGCCAGCTCTTCAGCGAGCCGGGCGCCGGATCCGACCTGGCCGCGCTCGGCACGCGGGCCGTCCGGGACGGCGAGGACTGGATCGTCAACGGACAGAAGGTGTGGACCTCCAGCGCGCACCTCGCCCGCTGGGCCATCCTCATCGCCCGCACCGATCCGGACGTGCCCAAGCACCGGGGCATCACCTACTTCCTGTGCGACATGACCGACCCCGGCGTCGAGGTGCGGCCGCTGCGCCAGATCACCGGCGAGGCCGAGTTCAACGAGGTCTTCCTCACCGACGTCCGCATCCCCGACTCCCGCCGCCTCGGCGAGGTCGGCGACGGCTGGCGGGTCGCGCAGACCACACTCAACAACGAGCGCGTCGCCATCGGCGGCACACCGGTCCCCCGCGAGGGCGGCATGATCGGCAAGATCTCCGCGACCTGGCGGGAGCGCCCCGAACTGCGCACCCACGACCTGCACCAGCGGCTGCTCGGCCTGTGGGTCGAGGCGGAGGTCGCCCGCCTCACCGGCCTACGCCTGCGCCAGCAACTGGTGGCGGGCCAGCCCGGCCCCGAGGGCGCCGGCATGAAGCTGAACTTCGCCCGCCTCAACCAGGAGATCAGCGGCCTGGAGGTGGAACTCCTCGGCGAGGAGGGCCTGCTCTACGACGACTGGACCATGCGCCGCCCCGAGCTGGTCGACTTCACCGGCCGCGACGCCGGATACCGCTACCTGCGCTCCAAGGGCAACAGCATCGAGGGCGGGACCAGCGAGGTCCTGCTGAACATCGTCGCCGAGCGCGTCCTGGGCCTGCCCGCCGAACCGCGCACCGACAAGGACGTCGCATGGAAGGACCTCGCCCGATGAGCGCACAGCCGGAACCCGCCCTCCTTTACTCGGAGGAGGAAGAGGCGCTGCGCGCCGCCGTCCGGGACCTGCTCACCGACCACTGCGACCCGGCGGGCGTCATCACCCGCACCGAGTCGGCCGCCCCGCACGACCTGCCGCTGTGGAAGTCCCTCGCCGACTCGATGGGCCTCGCGGGCCTGCTGATCCCCGAGGAACTGGGTGGACAGGGCGCCACCCACCGCGAAGCCGCCGTGGTCCTGGAGGAGTTGGGGCGTGCGGTCGCCCCGGTGCCGTACCTGACGAGCGCCGTCGTCGCCACCGAGGCGCTGCTGGCCTGCGGGGCCGAGGACCTGCTCACCGAACTGGCGGCGGCCACGACCGTCGCCGCGCTGGCCGTGGGACTGCACGTCGCGCCGGGTGGCGCCGTTGCGGAGGTGCGCCTGGAGAACGGCGTCCTGCACGGCGAGTTGACGGGCATCGCGGACGCGTCGGCCGCCGACGTGCTGCTGGTGCCCGCCGACGACGGGGGCCTGTACGCGGTCCGCTCCGCCGACGCGACGGTGACTCCACAGGTCTCCCTCGACTCCACCCGGCCGGTGGCGCGGGTGTCCCTCGACGGCGTGCCGGGGCGCCGGCTCGGCGACGCCGGCCCCGCCGTGCGCCGGGCGCTGCGGGCCGGTGCCGGGCTGCTCGCCTCCGAGCAACTGGGGCTCGCCGACTGGCTGCTGACCGAGACGGTCCGCTACCTCAAGGAGCGCAGGCAGTTCAACCGCCAGGTCGGCGGCTTCCAGGCGCTCAAGCACCGGCTGGCCCGGCTGTGGCTGGAGCTGGCGGGCCTGCGCGCCGCCGCCCGCAGCGCCGCCGACGCCCTGGCGACCGGCGAGGACACCGACGTGGCCGTCGCGGTGGCCCAGGCGTACGCGGCGCAGGTCGCCGTCCACGCCGCCGAGGAGGCGCTGCAACTGCACGGCGGCATCGGCATGACGTGGGAACACCCGGTCCACCTGTACCTCAAGCGGGCCAAGGCCGACGCGGTCGCCTACGGAGCCGCGGGCACCCACCGCGCCGTCCTGGCCGAACTGGTCGACCTGCGGGCGCCCTGACGCACCTGGCCGCGGTGAGGTGAACGACCGGCGGCGGTCCGGCCAACTCCCCGCACGGCTCTGCTCCTTGGGGCCACCGGGGCCCCATACTCACTGGGGTCCCGTACGGCACTTCCAGGGAGGCAGAGCATGGCCCTCACCACCCGACGCAGAGCCCTCACCACCCTCGGCGCCGCCCTCGCGGGCGCGGTCGCCCTGCCCGCCGGCACCGCGTCGGCGTCCGAAGGCAGGCACGGGCCGCGCCCGTTGTGGCGCGCGCACGCCCACAACGACTACGAACATCCCCGCCCCCTCCTCGACGCCCTCGACCACCGCTTCGGCAGCGTCGAGGCCGACATCTACCTGGTCGGCGGCCGACTCCTCGTCGCCCACGACCCCGAGGACCTCGACCCGTCCCGCACCCTGGAGTCGCTCTACCTCGACCCACTCGCCGCCCGCGTCCGCGCGCACCACGGCCGGGTCTACCGGCGGAACCGCGGCTCCCTGCAACTGCTGATCGACATCAAGACCGAGGGCGAGGCGACGTACCTCGAACTCGACCGCCGACTGCGCCGCTACCCGCACCTGTTCACCTCCTACGCCCACGGACGCGTGTTCCCGGGCGCCGTCACCGCGGTGGTCTCCGGCGACCGGGCCGCCCGCGCGCCCATGGAGGCCCAGCGCACCCGCCGCGCCTTCTACGACGGCCGGCTCACCGACCTCGGCACCGCCGCACCGGCCTCCTTCGTCCCCCTGATCAGCGACAACTGGACGCTCAACTTCACCTGGCAGGGCGTGGGCGCCTTCCCGGCCGCCGAGCGGCGCAGGCTGCGGGAGATCGTGGACGCGGCCCATGCCCGAGGGCAGCGGGTGCGCTTCTGGGCCACGCCCGACGTGGCCGGGCCCGCGCGGGACGCACTGTGGGCCGAACTGCTCGCCGCCGGAGTCGACCATCTCAACACCGACGACCTCGCCGGTCTCGAGGCTTTCCTCGACGCCCACCGGGAGCGGTAGGGGCGGCGCCGGAACACCACTCGTTCGGAGGACAGGTCAGCCGCCCGGACGAACCCTCCGCTACGCCACACTTGCGGCCGAACGCCGCGAAGCGGACGTGGCGGAGGAGGTTGACGATGGCCGTTTCCATCTCTGTGGTGCTCTTGCTGTTCATCCTCGCGGTGCTCTTCCTGCGCAACGGCGGGCTGAAGATCTCGCACGCACTGGTGTGCCTGCTGCTCGGCTTCTACCTGGCGAGCACGAGCATCGCCCCGACCATCAGCAGCGGGCTGACCGCGACGGCCGAGATCGTGAGCAGCCTCAGACCGTAGAACGCGTGGGAGGCGCCCGAGGGCTAGGCGTCCACGACCCGGGAGCGGATGAGGAACCGCACCCCCTCGGGTGCCTCCAGCGAGAAGCCGCTGCCCCGGCCGGGGACGACGTCCACGGTCAGACGGGTGTGGCTCCACACCTCGTACTGGCTGCGCGACATCCAGAACTCCACCGGTTCCCCGACGCCGTCGACCGTCAGCTCGCCGAGCAGGACGTCCGAGGCGCCGGTGCGGAACTCGCCGGCCGGGTAGCACATGGGGGCGCTGCCGTCGCAGCAGCCGCCGGACTGGTGGAACATCAGCGGGCCGTGCGTCTCGCGGAGCCGCCGCAGCAGCGCGGACGCCTCGGCGGTCAGCCCGACGCGCGGGATCTCCTCGTATGTGTCGCCCATGCCGCGTATGCCATCACGGGGAAGGTTGCGAGTGCGTTGCGTGGTGGCGATGGCCGCCGCCCGAAACTACCTCTTTTGACATACCTATCGGACCATACCTATTATCCGCGGGTGACCGACTCCAGCGCCCCCCGCCGGGACATCGACCACGTGGCCTCCGGCCTCGCGGCGTGCCTTCCCGCGCTGCACCGGGCGCTGGACCGGCAGGTCGCCGCCCGATTCCCGCACCCCAAGCCCCCCGAGGGCCAGATCGCCCTGCTGCGCTTCGTCGCGCAGCACGAGGGCGCCACGGTGCGCGAGGCCGCCGAGGCCCTGCTGATGAAGCCGAACAACGTCAGTGCCCTGGTCTCCCAGCTCACCGAGCAGGGCGACCTGGAGCGCAGGCGGGACAGCGCCGACAAGCGGGTCGCCCACCTCCACCTCACGGCCACGGCCCGTGAGCGGCTGTCCGAGGTGCGGGAACTGGAGACCGCGTTCATCCGCCACGCCCTGACCTCCCTCACCGAGGGCCAGCAGGGCGCGCTCGGCTCCGCCCTGGACGCCCTCGACGCGTTGACGCGGCACCTCCACCCCGGCGCTCACTGACACCCGGCCCGCCCTTTGTGGCGCGCCGTTCCCTTTCCCGCAGCGCCCCCTTCCCGCATCACCCCTCCCTCGCTGCGCTACCCCCTCGAAATCCGGAAGAGAAGGCTCCGCCATGCCGTCCACGTCCGTGGATCACTCCGCCATGCCCGCGGCCGAGACCGCCCCCGCCCCACGGGCGCCCGGCCGTCCGCGGTCCAATCCGTGGCTCACCCTCCTCGCCGTCGCGTTCGGGCTGTTCATGGTCCAGCTCGACGGCTCCGTCGTCGCCATCGCCAACCCCGAGATCGGCCAGGACCTGCACGCGTCCACCGCCCAACTCCAGTGGGTGACCAACGCCTACCTGCTCGCGCTCGCCGCCACCCTCATCCTCGGCGGCAAGCTCGGGGACCGCTTCGGACGCCGCACCTACTACCTCGTCGGCGTCGCCGGCTTCACCCTCGCCTCCGTCGCCATCGGCCTGTCCGGTTCGATCGAGGGCGTGGTCGCCTTCCGCGCCCTCCAAGGCGCCTTCGGCGGACTGCTGATGCCCAACACCCTCGGACTGCTCCGCTCCGTCTTCCCGCCGAAGAAGTTCGCCATGGCCGTGGGCATCTGGGCCATGGTCTCCGCCGTCGCGACCGCCCTCGGACCCATCGTGGGCGGCCTCCTCGTGGAACACGTCGACTGGGAGTCCGTCTTCTACATCAACGCCCCCATCGGTGTCGCCGCCATTGTCTTCGGCGCCCTCGTCCTCCCGCAGGGCCGTGACGCCACCGGCCGGGAACGCTTCGACATACCCGGCCTCGTCCTGCTCGCCCTCGGTCTCCTGGCCGTCGTCTTCGGCGTCGTCAAGGGCGAGACCTGGGGCTGGACCTCCGCCGGCACCCTCGGCGCGGTCGCCGCCGGCCTCGTCCTGCTGCTCGTGTTCGGGCGGCACGAGACCCGGGTGGAGCACCCGCTGCTGCCGATGCGCCTGTTCCGCAGCCGCGCGCTGACCATCGGCGCGATCGTCACGGCGCTCAACTTCTTCGTCATGCTCGGCGTGATCTTCTTCGTCATGCTGTACCTGCAGAACGTGCGCGGCTTCAGCCCGGTCGAGGCGGGCGTGCGGACGCTGCCGCTCAGCCTCGCCTCGCTGGTCGCCTCGCCCCTGGGCGCGGCCCTCACCCAGCGCTTCGGCCCCCGGCTGACCATGCCGCTGGGCATGCTGCTCCAGGCGGCCTCCTGCTTCGGCATGCTCACCTGGCAGACCGACTCCTCCTACGCCACGATGTGGCCGCCGTTCGTCGCGCTCGGTCTCGGTGTCGGCATGGTGATGGCCGCCTCCTCCGACGCCATCGTGGGCAACGCGCCCGTCCGGGACGGCGGTGTCGCGGGCGGCCTCCAGGCGACGACCCTCCAGATCGGCGGGGCGCTCGGCACCTCGGTGCTGGTCTCCCTGATCAGCGCCAAGGTCGGGGCGACGCTCACGGGTGAGCTCACCGGCGCGGGCGTGCCCGCCGCCGTGGCCGACGGTCTCCTGGAGGCCAAGGACGCCGTGGCCATGGGCGTGGCGCCCGTCTCCGGCGACATGCCGGCCGGGATGCGGGCCGCCGTGGTGGAGGGCAGCGGGCAGGCGTTCATGAACGGCGTCCACGTGGCCGTGGTCGTCACCGGCGCCCTCTGCGTGCTCGGCGCGCTCCTCGCCGCGGCCGGGCTCAGGCCTCCCCGGCCGCGGAGCGCGGAAGCACCGTGACCCGGTGGTAGTTGCAGCCCGCGGGCCCCGAGGGTCCGGAGAGGCCCGCGGCGAGGTCGGCCGGGGGCCGGGACTGGTGGGCCTTGAGCGCGATGCTCGTCAGGCTCAGCAGCAGGTCGACGTCCGCGTCGCAGTCCAGGTGCACGGTCACCCAACGGGAGCCGGGCACCAGCCGGATGGCGGTGGAGCCGCCGAGGTCGTACTGGAAGCGCTGGATGGCCCGGTGGGTGAGGTGGAGGTCCACGTCCCGGTCCGAGTGGAAGTGGACGATCTCGTCGCGGACGGAGCACAGCGCCCGTCCGGTTCGGCAACTGGCCGGACCCGCGGAGAGGTCGGGCCAGGCGTGCAGCCGCTCAAAGGCGCGCTGGGCCAGAGTCATGGCCCCATCGTCGCCCGATCACCGCTTCGCAACCAGAGGTTGAGTGATTCGTAACCGGCACGTGAGGTCGGCGGGGACCCTGCCGGGGCCCCGCCGACCGTGTGCCGGCGTGTGCCGGGAGTTTCGCGGAACGTCGGGCGGCGTCAGGTGGTGACGCAGCCGATCGAGTCGACCGGGAAGTCGTTGCCCGTCGACGTGGCGGTGAAGCCGAAGGTCACGCTCCCGTCCGGTGGTACGACGCGGTTGTGGTCCACGTTCCGGACCGTGACCGTGCCGTCGGAGCCGCTGGACAGCGAACCGTTCCACACCCCGCCGAGCGTGGTCCCGCTGCCCGGCTGCCACTGCACGGCCCAGCCGTTCAGCGGCTCGGTGCCGTGGTTCATCACCTCGACCGAGCCCTGGAAGCCGCCGCTCCAGGAGTTCTCCACGGAGTACACGGCCATGCAGGAACCCGTGTGCGTGGGCGGGTCGGTCGGGTCCGTCGGGTCGGTCGGATCCGTCGGGTCCGGGTCCGGGGTGCTGCCGGAACCGCGGATGCCGGTGACCTCTCCGTTGCCGCCGTCGAACACGACGTCCGAGCAGGAGAAGAAGTTCTCCTGGCTGTCCGAACGCACCCACTGCATGAAGATCAGCGCGTCGCCCGAGCGGCCCGAGGGCAGCGCGAGATCCCAGTAGTAGTGGCCGCCGTCGGTCCCCGGCGAGCCCTGCTGCGGCGGGTCGGTCACCGTCTGGATCAGCTCCAGGTCGTCCCAGCCCAGTTCGGACGTGGGCGACCAGCCCGGCTTGGTCAGGTACACCCGGAAGTCGCCGGGGTGGGCCGCCCAGTTGCTGTACTGCACCGGAATCGTCGCACCCGACGTCAGGTGGGTGCGGGGCCAGTCGCCGCGCGGGGCGTTGTAGGCGCTGAAGTCGTACGGCGAGCGGTCACCGGCGCTGCAGAGGGTGCCGTCCGGTACGTAACCGGCGCCGCGGCCGCCCGCGTTGGAGTCGAGCACGGCGAACCAGTTGTACAGTGCCGTCGCCCCGCTCTGGTCGAGCGCGGACTGACAGGCCGGGTTCGTCGGGTCGAGGGCGCCGGTGCCGGTCTTGGCGTCCAGCTGGCACAGATAGGTGCGGGAACCGGGCATCATCGCCACGCCGTGCGCCTCGGCCCGCCCCTGCCCGAGCAGGAAGGTCATGCCGAGCGCGCTGAGCAAGGTGGCCAGTACCGCCGCCAAGGACAGGAATCTGCTGCGTCGAGCCATAGGGGTCTCCCAAGGGTCTCACTGATGATCAGGTCATGACAATCGCGAGGGTCGTGATGGAACCCCCGCCCGTCCGGGGCGGGCGCTTCGACCGGACGGGCGGGGAGGCGGTGGGCGGGGCCGGCCGTCAGGCCGTGGTGCAGGCGGTGCCGTTCAGGAGGAAGCCGGCCGGCTCGGCGAACGCGCCGCTGTAGGTGCCCTGGAAGCCGAACGACAGGCTGCCGCCGGGGGCGATCCGGGCGTTGTGGCTCACGCCGGTCGCCGTGACGCTGCCGGTGGAGGGCGTGACGGAGGCGTTCCAGGCGTTGCCGATCCGCTGCCCGGAGGGCAGGGTGAAGGCGAGCTGCCAGCCGTCGACGGCCGCCGTTCCCGTGTTGGTGACGGTGACGTCCGCGGTGAAGCCGTCCTGCCAGACGTTGGCGCCGTACGACACCTCGCACGCCGACGCGTCACCCGGCTCGCCGGGGTCCGTGCCGCCCGGGGTGCCGCCGGTCTCGACGGTGGAGGAGAACGAGTTCACGGCCAGCCCGGCGCCGTTCTGCCAGGGCTCGAACCCTGCCTGCACGCTCGTCAGGTACCAGTCGTCCTCGGCGAGTCCGCGCGCGACGGTCGCCCGGACGAAGTCCATGACGTCGAAGCTCCAGCCGCTGATCGCCGACGGCGCCACGAACGACAGCACGTCGTTCGAGCCGTTGCCGCCGCTCCACACCTCCCAGGACCGTCCGCCCACGGTCGCCGTGCCCACCGGCGACCCGATGGGCTGGATCGGACCGACCTTGTTGAACCAGATCATGATCTCGGTCCGGTTGACCCCGTCGGTCCGGGCGGTCGGGTCCAGCCATATGTCGTACGAGGCGTTGTAGACGGCATTGTCGACGAAGCCGTAGGAGATGCTGGACGGCGCCCGGGAGACGGTGTCGAGCCGGGCGGGGAGGCTGGTGCCCGGCGAACAGTTCGTGTAATGGCAGCCGTTGAAGACCGACGGGTACGACTTCGGCGCCCCGTCGGTCGGCGCCGAGCCGTCGGCCTGCGTGACGCGGAAGCCGGTGTCGGTGGCGGTGACGCACTGGGTGGCGCTCGAACCCCAGCGGTTGTTCTGGACGACGTACCGTCCCTGGATCGTCGTCGTCCCGAAGGGTTCGCAGATCGCGGTGTCCGCCCGGGCCGGCGGCGCGGCGGTCGCGAGTGACGCGAGGAGGGCGAAGGCCGGCAGGGCCGCGCTCAGGGCGCCCAGGAGGCCACGCCGGGCGCGGACTCGGGGCCGTAACGTTCGCATGGGGTCTCTCCGGGGGGTGCGGGGGGGGGGGGGGGGGGGGGAAGGAGGGGGCCGGTGCGGGAGCGCTCCCAACTCCCCACTGATGGGAGCGCTCCCACTTACCGGTTGATTGAGGACTGTAGGAGCGGTTCATGTTCCTGACAAGACTGTGCGTGCCGAAGTTGTCGAACGAATCTCGAAGCCCCAGGTGACAGCCCCGCCTCCGGCGGGAGCGCTCCCGGCAGCACAGTTGCCCGAGCGTCGGCCCGGGACGCTCGGACTCGCTCCGGACCCGCTCCGGACCCGCTCCGGACTCGCTCCGGACTCGCTCCGAACCCGCTCATGCGGAGTCGCGGATCACCAGTTCCGTGCGGAGGATGACGTGGCGCCAGGCGACGGGAGACTCCTCCATCTCCTCCTGAAGCAGCCGCACCATCGTGCGGCCGATCTCCTCCAGCGGCTGCCGGACCGTCGTCAGCGGCGGGTCGGTGGGACGGGCCGGGTGGAAGTCGTCGAAGCCGATCACCGCCACGTCCTGCGGCACCCGGCGGCCCGCGGCCCGCAGCGCGTTGAGGGCACCGGCGGCCAGCGTGTCCGACGCGGCGAACACGGCGTCGATGTCCGGATGCCGGTCGAGCAGGCCGGTCATCGCCCGGCAGCCGCTCTCCTCCGTGAAGTCGCTCCCCTCGACGACCAGCGACGTCCCGGCCGCCACGCCCGCCGCCTCCAGGGCCTCCCGGTACCCGCGCAGGCGGCACTGGGCGACGTACATGTCCAGCGGTCCGCTGATGGCCCCGATCGTGCTCCGTCCGGCGTCCAGCAGGTACCTGACCGCTCCGCGCGCGCCGCCCGCGTTGTCGGCGTCGACGTAGGTGACGCTCTCCTCGCCGGAACGCCGCCCCAGCATGACCGTGGGCAACCCCGCCTTGGCGAGCATGTCCGGCAGCGGATCCTCGGCGTGCACGGACATGAGCAGCACTCCGTCGACCCGGCCGCCCCGCGCGTACTCCACGAAACGCTGCCGCTCGGTGTCCGTGCGGACCAGCGTGAGCAGCAACTGCACCGGAGTGTCGGTGAGGGCGTCGCCGACCGCGTGGACGACCTCGGTGAAGAACGGCTCCCCGAACAGCCGCCAGTCCGGCTCCGTCATCACCAGCGCGACGGCGTCGGCGCGGTGCCCCGCCAGGGAACGGGCCGCGAGATTGGGGACGTACCCCAGTTCGGCGATGGCCCGCTGCACGGCGCGGCGCGTCGAATCCCGCACGCCCGCGGCGTTGTTGACGACCCTCGAGACGGTGCCTCGGCCCACGCCGGCGAGGGCGGCCACCTCCTCCAGCGTCGGCGTGCCGGGACGCTGCCTGCCCATGTCCGCCCGCCTTCCCCCACGAGATCACCCGATACTACGGTGACCCGCGCCGGCCCGGCGGGGCGATCGCGAGGACGAGGGCGCCGAGGTCGGGAGCCGAGGTCGGGCGCCGAGGACCAGGGCTGAGAACGAGGCGGAGGCCGCGCTAGGGGCCGGCGTCCCGCGTTCGCGCGCCCGGCCGGTGCCGGCGACCTCGGGGGTCCCCGGCCGTCAGCTGTCCAGGCGGACCGGCATCAGCAGGGAGAACGTCCCCTCGTCGTCCGTCCGGCGGATCGCCAGCGGTGCCGTGGGGGCGGCCCCGAACTCCAGGACGAGCCGGTCCCGGTCCGCGGCCGCGAGCGCGTCCAGCAGGAACCCGCGGTCGACGCCGACGCTGTTCCCGTCCGCGTCGCCGTCCCCGACGACGGTCACCGTTCCGTCGTCAGTCGTCGCCAGCACGCTGACGTCACGCGCGGACGGGCCGGGCTCGCCCGCCTCGGTCGTGCGGACGGGGCCGGTCTCCAACGCCTCGCGGAGCGCCGGCACATCGACGACGACCCGCCGCCCGGCCGGCAGCTGGACGAGACGGCGGTAGTCGGGGAAGTCGTGGGCCAGACGCTGCCCCGACGCCTGGCGCTCGCCCGCCTCCAGAGTGACGCGGTCGGCCTCGACGGCGAAGCCGGCGGGTTCGTCGCTCCCCAGCAGCGCGCGCATCGCGTCGACGAGCGGGGCGGGCACGACGACCTGTTCACGCGGTCCACCGTGTCCGGCGGAGGCGGAGGCGGAGGCGGAGGGGGAGGGGGAGGCGGAATCGGAGCCGGAGGCCATGCGTGCGACGGCCATCCGGTACCGGTCGGTGGCCACGACGTGCAGTGTGTCGCCGTCGACGTCGAACAGCACCCCTCCGAGCATCGGCAGTTCGGGGTCCTTGCCGACGGCGAAACGGACCGCGTCGATCGCGCCCGCCAGTTCGGGCGAGCCAAGGGACAGTCGGACAGTGTCGGTACGGGGCGAAGCGGTCATGGGGTTCTCCCTGTGGTCGAGTAGTGCTCGGAGCGTGGAGAACTCGCTGCGGGCTTCGGCCAGCCCCCGTTCGAGACGGCGCAGGTGCGCCTGGAGCAGCCGTCGCACGAGGTCCGGGTCCGCGCCGGACCAGCCGGCCAGGACCAGCCGGATGTCCGCCAGCGGCATGCCCGCCCGCCGCAGCCGCGCGAGCACCCTGGCCTCGTCGAGCTGCTCCGGGGCGTACCAGCGGTAGCCGCTCGCCGGATCGACCCGGGCGGGGGCCAGCACACCGGCACGGTCGTAGAACCGCAGGGCGCTCACGCCCAGTCCGCTGTCGCGGGCCATCTCCCCAATGCTGCGCATCTCGCTCTCCACGTCCGGAACTCTGGGCCCTTGACCAGGTCGAGGGTCAACCACGAGGTGTCCGGCGGGGGCCGGCCGGCTCGCACGACCCGTCCGTCTGCCATTCTTGCGCCGTGCACCGTCCCAGCGCCGTCACCCCGGACGCCCCCGCGGCGATACGGATGCCGCTCCTCACCCAGGAGTGGCTCGACCTCGCCTTCGTCCACTGGGCCGTCGAGCCCTCCGTCGTGGCGGGACTGATGCCGAGCGGCACGGTCCCCGACACGCACGAGGGGCTCACCTACGTCGGGCTCGTCGCCTTCCGGATGCACCGGGTCGGGTGGTTCCGGCTGCCCGGAATCCCCTACTTCGGCTCGTTCCCGGAGACCAACGTGCGGCTGTACAGCGTGGACGCGCACGGGCGGCGCGGCGTGGTCTTCCGCTCGATGGACGCCTCGCGACTGCTGCCGGTGGTGCTGGGGCGCGTCGGCTTCCGGCTGCCCTACCTGTGGTCGCGCATGACCGTCCGTTCGGAGGGCGACAGCGTGACCTACACCAGTACCCGCCGCTGGCCGGGACCGCGCGGTGCCCGCAGCCGCATCATCGTGCGGACCGGGGAACGCATCCACGAGCCCACACCCCTGGAGCACTTCCTCACCGCCCGCTGGGGCATGCACAACATGTTCTTCGGTGGGGCCGCGTACCTGCCCAACGACCACCCCCGCTGGCCCCTGCACCGGGCCCTGCTCGTCTCGTGCGACGAGGACCTGGTCGCGAGCGCGGGGATACCCGCCCCGACGGACGCACCGGTCAGCGTCCTCTACTCACCCGGAGTGCCGGTCCGCCTCGGCCGCCCGTCCCGCCCGGTCACCACCGCACCGGCCGTCCCTTGACCTCAAGCGCGGTTGAGGCACCACAGTGATCCGCATGAACCAGGAAGTCGTACCCGCTGAAGTCGTACCCGCTGAAGCCGCAGCCACTGAAGCCGCAGCTACTGAAGCTGCGGCCACTGAAACCGAGTCCGCGGACATCGAGGCCATCGAGCACGTCGTGGCCACCGTCGAACGCACCCAGCGTGCCAAGGACGCCGAAGGATTCCTCGCCCTCTTCCATCCCGACGCGCTCTGGACCACCGCCCACGGGAAGGTGCTGCTCGGCCTGGACGCGATCGCCGCGTTCACCCGCGCGGTGCTGCCCGACGCCGTCTGGGACGGCGACGTCACCTACGAGGTGGCACACACACGGTTCCTGCGCCCCGACGTGGCGGCGGTCAAGGTCCGGCAGGTCTACCACTCGGCGGAGGGCGACACGGAGGGTACCCCGCTGTACGTCATGACCAGGCAGGACGACGGACGCTGGCTGCTGCACGTCGGCCAGAACACCGAGGTCCGCAGCGGGTGACACCTGGGCCTCCTGGCCGCCGTGGGCCTCAACCGCGCCGATGCGCGACCCCGCGACCCCGCCCGCCGCGGCGTGCTGTGGGACGACCGCACGGGGCTCGGCTCAGCCCCGTGCCGGAGCGCCGTCGATCCGGTCCAGGACCGCCATCAGTTCGTCGCAGTAGGTGCGGAACATGGACTGTTCCAGGGGCGTCACCACGCCCATGCGGTTGTGCACCATGGGGTTGCGCACCTTCGCGAGCAGCGCGAACCGCGTCTCCCAGTACGCCTTGTCGCGGCCGAGGAGCTTGCCGAAGACGTCCCAGTGGGAGGCCATCAGGTCGTAGAGATCGCGCGGGTAGGTGAAGTCGAGAAGCCGCTCGGAGGCACGGTCGCCGTAGGCGCGCGACTCGCGGTCGCGCAGCTCGGAACACTTGTCGAGCAGCGGAGCGACCTTGGGACCGCGGGCCTTGCGCAGACCGGCCTCCCAGTCCTCGCCGTACCGCTGGGTGAATCCGCTCTCGATGAGATCGCGGACACGACGCTCGACGGTCATCCAGTTGTCCCAATGACCGAGACCGCGCCCGATCGTGGTCAGATAGTGCTGGAAGTTCAAGGAGAACGCTTGGTAGGTGTCCCCACGGACCACCAGTAACCCTTGTTGCAGCAGGACCTGGGCATCCTCCGGAGTGACCTCGAGCTGCGGTCCGAGCACGACCTCGAGGATGGCCCGCAGCCGTCCGTCCGCCCTGAGGAGGTCCACAAGGTCCCGGTAGTAGTAGTGGAACTCGGCCGGGAGCGGGCCCGCGTGACGCTCGACCGCCTGCGCCAGCGGGCTCTCCGGCGGGCCGGCGGAGCACACCCGGTCGAGGAGGACGCTGGCCAGGTAGGGGTGCCCGCCCGTCAGCTCGGCCAGCCGGTCCACGGGACCCGGAGGATTGGCGGCGCGGGCCGCCAGCCGGGTGAGGTCGCCGTCGTCGAAGCAGGTGAGGAACACCGAGCGGAAAATGCCGGCGAAGGTCGACTCGTCGGGATCGGCCATGTCCACGATGTCGCGCAGCTCGCGACGCGACGTGGTGACGAGGCCGATGTTCCAGTCCAGGTTGTACGCCATCTCACGCAGCGCCTGGAAGGTTCCGGGCCGGTCGCGGAACACCTCGCGTGCCGCGTCGAACTCGTCGAGCACCAGCACCACGCGCCAGTCGCGGCGCCGCACCAGTCGCAGGAACTCCTGCGTCTCCACCTGAACTTCGATCCACGGTGCGCCTTCCGCCAGCGCGCGGTCGCGGGCGCGGACGAGACGCCGGTCGCCGACGGAGTCCGGAGCAGCCTCTTCGATGAGTTCCCACACGTCGTCGACCAGCCGGCGCAGCACCTTCTCGATGCCGCCCTGGGTGCGGACGTTCATCCACACCGGCAGCATCCGCGGGTGCATGACGCGGGCGTCGGGCCGCATGAACAGGTGATAGGCGAGTGAGGACTTGCCGATGCGCGGCGGCCCGATGATCGCCGTCGCCCCGGCGACCGGCTGCTCCAGAACTCGTTCCCGTACGATACGCAACTGCTCCGCGCGGCCCACGTGCGCGTCCCCGTGCACGGGGTGCCCGACCGTGGCGAACGGGTTGGCGCGCCCCTGACCGGGAAGGGAGACGTGTGAGAGGTCCTCCATGCGCTCAGGCCCTTCTGTGGGACAGCCACTCGGTGAACAGCCCCACCTTGATGCGGTACCGGCCCTCGGACGCCAGCTCGATCACGTCCCGCCGCAGCAGGTCCTCCACCACCCGTTGCCCGTCGACGAGTTCACGTGATTTGCGGCCGTCCACATACACGTCCTTGCCGACGCCTTCCAAGGCACCCTTCAGCACGGAGAGCACCACATCGTCCCGCAGCTCGCTGACATCGGCGTCGCCCGGGGTGAGCAGGTTGTCGAACTGCTCCTGCGGCAAGGCGCGTTCGCCCTTCACCAGGGAGGCGGCGACCGCGTCGACATGGGCGGGGCCGATCAGGGGCTGGCGCAGCCGGTTCATGTGCTGCACCAGACGGTTGCAGAAGAGCTGGATGTAGTACGGGCTGCGCGCGGTCAGTTCGATGACACGCTGCACGGAGTCGCCCCGGTAGCGGCTCTCGCCCCCGGGCAGCGCGATGGGCTCCGTGATGAGGGCCTCAGCGGACTCCTGGTCGAGATAGGAGACGGGTTCCTGGCGAGCCACCTGGAACTCGTTGGGGAACGCCTTCAGGAAGCGGGGCATCAGATCGTTGCCCACGACGACGCTGGAGAACATCTTTCCCTCCAGCATCGCCTTCCACGACTTCATGAACTCCCGCGGCAGCGTGCCCCGCTCGATCGCGGAGTACAACACCGTGAACTCGTCCAGCAGCAGCACGAGCCGCCAGTTCTGGTAGGCCTCACTGCGCCGCATCCGCTGCCGCATGTCATACATGTACGCGTCGAAGTGCAGATTCGGAGTATCACTGTCCGTGAACGCGGTGAGGTTGGGACGGTCCAGGTCCAGCGGCGGGTGCCCCGCGTCCTCCAGTTCCTCGAGCCTGCGGTGGAACGCGGTCGCGATGAGGTACAGCAGTTGCCCGTGGTCGATCTCGGTGGCGATCTCCAGCAGGCTCAGCTTCGCCGCGAGAACGGGAGGCTGGAGTTCCTCCTGCAAGTGATGCAGGACGGAGGACTTGCCGACGCGCTTCTGGCCGTAGATCACCACGCAGGTCGCGTCGTTGCGATGGAAGGTGTCCACGAGGATCTCGAGCAGCGCGTCCCGGCCGAAGAACATCCGACGGTCCCTGACGGGGGCGCCCTCGGCATACGGATTGAGGATGGCCTCCCACTGCTGGACATCGCTGAGCTGGAGTGACAGCGTGCTGGCCTCGCTGGCCAGCATGCGCTCGGACCGCGAGGAGTACTCCAGACGGAACCGCAGCGTCGCGAACTGTTCGCGGATCGCCTTCGGTGTCACCGTGAGGGACACCGTGCAGGTCTCGGTCTGTTCGTCACGCAGTGTGTGCGCCACGGGGACGGGGCTGTCCACCCGCTCGTAGTCCTCGTCGTTCGGCAGCACCCGCAACTGCACCCCGCCGGCCGGGGACCGGTGCGGGGGATTGGTGACGGACAGCTGTACTTCGATGACGTTCGCCGCGTCCGGGGTGTACGCCGACAGAACCTCCTTGACCGCGAGGTCGGTGGGCTCGGCGGCGCGCTGCACCTGCGCGAAGTGTGCCGTCAGCGCCTGGTCGAGACTGGTCAGCAGCGGCACGAGGTACTCGACACTGAGCCGGGTCGGCAACCGCTCGATGGTGGCCACGAGTTCGCGGATCGACGTACCGATGCGCGAGGACAGCCGTTCCTGCTCCAGATACGACGGCTGCTCGAGGTATGCGCGCAGTTCCGCCAGTACTCCGGCGGCCTTGACCAGGCGGTCCCGGTCGAGCGGCGCGGTGTACGCCGTGTCGGACGTGCTCTCCAGGGCGTTGCGGTCCTCGGTGAGGGTGCCGAGCGGGTCGGTGCGCTGAAGCAGCGCCTGAAGGATCGTGCGCTGCTGGTCGACGAGGCGGACGTGATTGCGCTGTGCCTCGTCCCACAGCTGCCGGTACGCGTCCTGACTGGTCGACACCGAACCGTCGCTGAGGAAGTCGCGCAGCTCCCGGAACAGCACGTCGCGGATCTGGTTGTCCCGATAGGTCATTGACATGATCTCGCGGCGGACCCGCACCGGCGACACCGAGAGAAGCCCGACCAGGCCCATGGTGAGGGGCTTGTGACGGCTCTTGTCCTCCAGGACCCAGTGCACGCACTCCGTGAAGGTGGACCGGCTCTTGGGCTCCTCCCAGCCGGGGTCCAGGTAGGAGGTGACGAACTGCTTGACCTTCAGCTCGGCCATGTTGTCCCAGCCCCCGCCGAGCGCCAGTGCCTCCGTGTAGTAGGCGCGGGTGACGTCGGAGGGGCGCCGTTCGGCCGCGCACAGGTCGCCCATCGCGGCGCCGAAGGCACGCAGGGAGCGCAGGAAGCGCGGGTCGGTCGTCTGGCTGATGTCGCGCAGGATGCGGGCCGCGGACAGGTTGAACTCGGCCCGGTCGGCGGGCCGTGAGGTGCCCAGCCGCTCGATGAGCTTCGTCAGCTCCAGCACGTCCTGCTCGCCTAGCGAGCCCTCCTGGATGCGGACAGCGGCGACACCGGCGTACTCACAGCGGTTGAGGTGCATCCGGATGACGGGGCTCAGAGACTCGGACTGCTCGGGCTGCCATTCGCTTCTGGCGAGGAGTTCGTCGAGTTTGTCCCAGACACCGGTGCGCACCGCCTTGGTCACCGCGTCGTGGATGGAGCGGAACTCGGGATTGCGGGGCCCGTGCGCGAGGAGCCGCTCGGCTGCGTCCGTGGCTCGCTGCTTGTCGCGCTGCCGCTGGTAGACGGCGACGAGGCGCTTGAGCAGGCCGGTGCGGGTCTGGTTGGGATGCTCGCCCCGCAGCAGCTCTTCCAGCAGGCGGGCCGCCTCGGGAAGACGCTTCCGGTCGGTGAGGATCGTGATGATCATGTTCTGGTGCTGAAGGGTCTCCTGCACCACCGCGCCGGGCTCGCGCAACACCTCCAGGGCCTCGTCACTGCGCTGGTAGCGGTGCAATCCCCAGGCAAGGGCCCGTCGCGCGCGTTCGTGCCCCGGGTCCTCGGCGATCGCCTGACGGTAGAGGGCCTCGGCCTTCTTCCAGTCCTTGGACCGGGTGTCCGCGAACTGGGCCTGCGCGTACAGCGTGTTGCGCGGCCGTGACGGCTGCGCCTTGGGCGGCCTCGGCGCAGGGGCGGCCTTCGGGGACGCGACGGCACTGCCGCGCTCGGTCACCCGGGCGGTCAGCTCCGCCTCGGCATGGGCGACGATCCCGGCCAGGTCCGGATCGGACGGGAACTCCGCGAGCGCCCCCCGGGCGATGGCGATCGCCGCGGCGAAGTTGCCCTGCTGGAACTGCCGCCTGGCCGTCTCCTTCTGCCGGTGGAGGTCCTTTCCCGGAGCTTGGGGGAGGACCGGTGCCGGCACCGGTGACGGGGAGGGGGTGGGACGGCCGTTGACGGCCGGCGTGTCCGTTGAGCGGTGCGGCACGGGTACCGAGGCCGAAGGACCGCCGTTGCGGGATGCGGGTGGGAGGACCGGCGGGAGGGCCGGTGCGGGGTGCGAGTGCGGTGACGTGGGAGCGTCCGCGCCGCCGGCCTCGAGGCCGAGCCGTTCCGACGTACCGGGGCTGAGCACGTCCAGGATGCGGCACAGGTCACCCGGGGCGATGACCTGCCGGTCGAGATAGGGCTCCAGGGGGCCGGCCCGCTCCGGGAGCAGCCGCGCCACGAGGTACAGCGCGGCTCGAGCCGCGACACGCCTCGGTGCGGGGTCCGCCTCGCTCGCGCCCGCGAGGGTGTACGCGGCCTCGGCGACGTTCCCCGTCCGCAGTGCCAGGTCCAGGAAGGCGCGCAGCAGCCGGTCGTCCGTGTTCTCCACCGGAGCCGTACGCAGCGCCCCGCTGAGCGCGGCCATCGCGTCCCCGGTACGTCCGCCCCGGGCCCGCAGCGCCGCCAGGTCCCACACGTACCGGCCGCCGAGGTGAGCGGCCTGTTCCATCCAGGCCTCGGCCTGCCGCCTGGTCGCGTCGCCCTCGCGCCACTCCAGCAGCGTCAGCGCGGCCAGATGCAGGCCCGGTGGGTAGCCGCTGGTCTGCGAGGCGGCGGCGAGATCGCGCAGGGCGCTTCCGGCCTTGGCCGCGTCGCGCGCGAGGCGGGCCGACTCCAGCCGGTTCTTCGCGCGGGCCAGGTGCTGCTCCACCTCCTTCCGCAGGCTGTAGCCCAGGTCGACCACGGGATCCCGCTTGAAGGACGGCTTGTTGAGCCGCAACTCGGTCTCGCCGGGGGCGAACTCGGCGTCCAGCTCCGGCCAGAGCGGGGCGGCGTTCGGCTGAGCCGCAGGCGCGGCATCGGGCCGGCCCGGCACGGAGCCGGCGCGGTCGTCGGAAGGGCTGCCGGGCGCGCTCGGCGCCCCCGTCGCCGAGGGTGTGCCGGGCTCGGCGCCCCCGGGCGCGACGCCCGTCGGGCCGACGGCGGGGGGCGCGGTGCCCACCACCTCGATCAGTTCGATGGCGTCGGCGTTCACCAGTGACGGCCCGCGCTCCGTCGCCAGCACCACACTGCCGTTGCCGACCTCGACGAGTAACCCTCGCGCGGAACGGCCGCCCCCCAGGTGGACGATCACGTCCATGCCCACCTTGTAGTACTGCTGGATCTTCCCCGAGTCCACATCAGAACGGTAGCCCATGAGGACGCCTGGTATGGATGCTTTTGACAGCCGAACTCCGGGCGCTTGAAGGCGTTTCGGCAGGGTGAAGGAGCTGGGGCGGGGCGGGCCGGGGTGCCTGGACCGTATCGGTGTTTCCAGGCACCCCCTTCGCGGCTCTAGAAGAAGCCGACCTTCTTCGGGCTGTAGGACGTGAGGATGTTCTTCGTCTGCTGGTAGTGGTCCAGCATCATCTTGTGGTTCTCCCGGCCGATGCCCGACTGCTTGTAGCCGCCGAAGGCGGCGTGCGCAGGGTAGGCGTGGTAGCAGTTCGTCCACACGCGTCCCGCCTGGATCGCGCGGCCCGCGCGGTAGGCGGTGTTCATGTCGCGGGTCCACACTCCGGCGCCGAGGCCGTACAGGGTGTCGTTGGCGGTCTTGATCGCGTCGTCGAAGTCGTCGAAGGACGTGACCGACACGACCGGGCCGAAGATCTCCTCCTGGAAGATCCGCATGCGGTTGTGGCCCTCGAAGATCGTCGGCTGGACGTAGTAGCCGCCCTTCAGCTCGCCGTCGTGCTCGATCCGCTCGCCACCGGTGAGTACCTTGGCGCCCTCCTGCCGGCCGATGTCCAGGTAGGAGAGGATCTTCTCCAACTGGTCGTTGGAGGCCTGCGCGCCGATCATCGTGTCGGTGTCCAGGGGGTGGCCCGGCTTGATCAGCTCGGTGCGTGCGACGGCCGCCTCCATGAACTCGGCGTAGCTGCCGTGCTGGACGAGGGCCCGGGACGGGCAGGTGCAGACCTCTCCCTGGTTGAGCGCGAACATCGTGAAGCCCTCGAGCGCCTTGTCGCGGAAGTCGTCGTCCCGTGCCCAGACGTCGTCGAAGAAGATGTTCGGCGACTTGCCGCCCAGCTCCAGCGTGACCGGCTTGATGTTCTCCGAGGCGTACTGCATGATCAGCCGCCCGGTGGTGGTCTCCCCGGTGAACGCCACCTTCGCCACCCGGGGGCTGGATGCCAGCGGTTTGCCCGCCTCCACGCCGAAGCCGTTGACGACGTTCAGGACGCCGGGCGGCAGCAGGTCCGCCACCAGGCTCAGCCAGTAGTGGATCGAGGCCGGGGTCTGCTCCGCCGGCTTCAGGACCACCGCGTTTCCGGCGGCCAGGGCGGGGGCGAGCTTCCAGGCCGCCATCAGGATGGGAAAGTTCCAGGGGATGATCTGTGCCACGACCCCCAGCGGCTCGTGGAAGTGGTACGCCACGGTGTCGTCGTCGACCTCGCTCAGTGAGCCCTCCTGGGCGCGGACGGCCCCCGCGAAGTAGCGGAAGTGGTCGATGGCGAGCGGAATGTCAGCCGCCAGTGTCTCGCGCACCGGCTTGCCGTTCTCCCAGCTCTCGGCGACCGCCAGACGCTCCAGGTTCGCCTCCATGCGGTCGGCGATCCTCAGCAGGATGTCGGAGCGCTCGGTCACCGATGCACGACCCCAGCCAGGAGCGGCCGCGTGCGCCGCGTCGAGCGCCAGCTCCACGTCCTCCGCCGTGCCGCGCGCGATCTCGGTGAACGGCAGGCCGTTCACCGGGGACGGATTCTCGAAGTACTGCCCACGCGCCGGAGGCACGTACTCCCCGCCGATGAAGTGGTCGTAGCGCGACTGATAGGAGACGATCGCGCCCTCGGTGCCGGGCGCCGCGTAACGGGTCATCCTCTGTGCCTCCCTCATCGAGCGCTGCCCGCCGTTGGACAGCTCTGCGCGTGAGGCTAGGAAGCGGGACGTTGCAGTGACGTTGCGTGCGCCGTCGTCACCGTCCGGTCTCCGGAAGGGCAGCTCGCGGGTCGGCGCTCACCACGTGTCCGACGCCGTCAGCTCGGACTCCAGCGCCGCGAGCCGGGAGCCGGTCGCCGCCGTGGGCCGGACCGCCGCGAGCGCGCGCCACACGTCGAGATCGTCCTCCCCCCACGGTGCGTGTGCCCAGTCGGCCAGCAGGTCGGGATCGCCACAGGCGATCAGCGCAGCCCGCAGACCGTCGGCGAGCCGGCGCCTGAGCCGTTGCACAGCGGGAGCCTGCGAGCCGGGGAGCAGTGGGCCCGCGTACGCCGTCGCGGCGGCCGTGACCGCGCCGGCCCCCAGACGGCGTTCCACAACGGCGGCGTCGGTCTCGACGGGCATCGTGAGCCGGTACGGCCGGGAGGCCAGGCGCCCGGGCCCCAGGATGCCGCGCAGCCGGGCCAGTTCTGCCCGCAGCGTCACCGGCGGCACCGACTCGTCCTCGTACAGGGCACACAGCAACTCGTCGCCGGTCAGGCCTTCCGGGTGGTGGGCCAGCAGCACGACGATCTCGCTGTGCCGCCGGCTCAGCCGCACCCGGCGGCCCTCCGCGTCCAGCAGCGCCTCGTCCCGGCCCAGCGCGGTCAGTTCGGCCGACGCGGTTCCGGGCCGCTCCGGAGTGAGCAGCGCCAGCTGCGACTCCGCGGCACGTGCGACGGCCTGTACGAAACCCAGGCTGTGCGGGTGTGCCAGACGGTCCCCGCCGGTGATGTCCACGGCACCGAGCACCCGCCCGGTGCGGGGATCGTGCACCGGGGCGGCGGCGCAGGTCCAGGGCTGGACCCGGCGTATGAAGTGCTCGGCCGCGAAGACCTGCACCGGCCGGCCGACGGCCACCGCCGTCCCCGGAGCGTTGGTCCCGACAGCCGACTCCGCCCAGCGGGCCCCGGGCACGAAGTTCATCCCGCCCGCCCGGCGCCGGGTGGCCGGATGCCCCTCGACCCACAGCAGCCGGCCGTGCGCGTCGCACACCGCGAGCAGATGCTCGCCGTCGTCGGCGAACGTGCCCAGGAGCTCCCGGACCAGTGGCATCACCCGTGCCAGGGGGTGTTCGGCCCGGTAGGCGCCGAGGTCACCGTCCATCAGCTCCACGTCCGCGGTGCCGTCCGGGCCGACACCCGCCCGGACGGATCGCCGCCACGAATCCGCCACGACGGCGCGCACGGGACGCGGCACCGTCCCCGCTTCGGTGAACGTCTCGTGGGCCCGCCGCAGTGTGCGCGCCCGCTCCACGGGGTCGGCCCCCGGTTCCAGAGCCAGCCATGAATCAGTCAACTCGGCCTCCCCGGACGGTCCTGCGGTTCGGGACTTCGGGACTTCGGGACATCGTGACGCCGTGCTTACGCTCGGACAACCACTTCGACCAGCCGGATCACCGGGAACACCGTGTTCCGGGTGCACGGGGTGCACGGGGTGGACGCTGGCGAAGCCCGCGGCGAGTGGGTCAGGCGAAGTTGACCAGTCTGATGTAGCGGGTCCAGTCCCAGAAGGGTCCCGGGTCCGTGTGGTCGCTGCCGGGCACCTCGTGGTGCGCGATGATGTGCGTGCGGTCCTTGGGGATGCCGTAGGCGGTGCAGATCGCGGCGGTGAGCCGGGCCGACTGCTCGTACAGGGCGTTGGTGAAGTACTCGGGCCGGTCCACCCAGCCCTCGTGTTCGATCCCGATGCTGCGGGTGTTGTAGTCCCAGTTGCCCGCGTGCCAGGCGATGTCCGCCTCACGGACGCACTGGGCCACGTGCCCGTCGGAGGACCGCACGACGTAGTGCGCCGACACCTGTTTCTCCGGATCGCGGAAGATGGACAGGGTGTCGGCGTACGTCTCCTGGGTGACATGGACGACCACGTAGTCGACGGGGTAGGCCGTGGGGCGGCTCGATCGGCTGTAGTTGGACGCGCTCGCCGGCTGCCAGTCGAGGGCGGGGTAGTCGAGGGCGGTGCGGTCGACGGTGAGGTGGTCGACGGTACGGGCCTGCGCCGCGGCCCGTGTGCCGGAGAGCAGGGCGTACGGGACGGTGGCCAGCGCGGCGCCCTTCAGGAGCCGCCGCCTGCTCGGAACGGGTGCTGTCCCTTCGCTGTCCATGGGGATTGCCCTTTCGTCGATGGGGCTCTGGGCCCGGTGGGGGGTGCTCAGCTGTTCGGCATGACGGAGCGACATGGTTGCGGAGCGGAAGGCCGACGCGGACTTCCGACCGCCCCGTGGGCGAGGTGCGTCCGCGTGAATCACCGTACGGGGGGCGGGGGTTGCGCAGTAGAGCGCCGCGCCGTTCCGTGGACAGCCACCGCCTTGTGGACAACTCGCTCACTCGATCGAGTGAACAGGGGTGCCAAGGAGCGCGGGGGAGGACGGCGCTGATCTCCGGGGAATCCTGCGGCGGGGGCGGTTCAGCCGTGGCCGCAGAGTCGTCGCAGGTTGTGGTCGTCGCCGCAGCGGTCGTCGCGGGCGGCGGTCGGGCGACGGTACGGAGCCGTGCGGTCGCTGCGTGGTCCGTGCGGTCGCTCCGGTGCCGGTGCCAGTGCCAGTGCCAGTGCCAGTGCCAGTGCCGGTTGCCGGTGCCGCCGGCGGGGCGTGTTGGGCGTCAGGCCCGCCGGGCCACCGCGCCCGGGTCGTCCAGGACCGCCCGCACCACGGAGTGCGCGGCACCGAGCAGCGGCCCCTGTGGGCCCAGTTCCGACACCGCGACCGGGCAGGCCGGGCCGGCCGTGCGCCGGGCGAGTTCTTCGCGCAGCGACGGCACCAGCCAGGGCGCGAGTCCGGCCAGCGCGCCGCCCAGCACCACTCCCTCGGGGTCCAGCAGGTTGACCGCACCGGTCAGGGCGATGCCGAGCGCCGTGCCCGCCTCGCGCAGGGCACGCCGTACGTCCTCGTCGCCCTCCGCGGCACGCCCCGCGAGCAGCCCGACCCGGTCTTCCCCGGGCTCCACGCCCGCCGCGCGCAGTACCGCCTTCTCACCCGCGTACTGCTCGAGGCATCCCTGCCCGCCGCAAGCGCAGGCCGGCCCGTCGGGGCGGACCGGCACATGACCGAGTTCACCTGCGAACCCGCGGGTTCCACGCAGCAGCCGGCCGTCGAACACCACGGCCGCACCGATGCCGATCTCGGCCGAGACGTGCAGGAAGTCCCGGGGGGTGCCGTCACCGAGCCAGAGTTCGGCGAGGGCACCGAAGTTGGCCTCGTTGTCCACGGTCGGCGGCAGATCCGCGGGCAGCAGCGTGGCGAGGTCCACGCCGTGCCAGTCCAGGTTCGGGGCGCGCACGACGGTGCGGCCGTCCCGTGCCACGAGACCCGGCACGGCGACCGCGAGCCCGGCCGGCCACAGACCCTCGGCCTCCGCCTCCGAGACGACCCGCCCCACCAGACCGGTGAGCTGCTCGAGTACCGGCTCCGGCGAACGGCCCCGGTTGCTCCCGTACCGAACGGCACGCGCGCGTACCCGCCCGCGGAGGTCGACCGCACAGACCGCGAGATGGTCGACGCCGACCTCCGCACCGATGCCGGCCGGGCCCTGTGCGCTGACGGCGAGCGCGGACCCGGGCCGGCCCACGCGGCCGGGACGCTCGGGGCCCAGCTCCTCCAGCAGGCCCGAGCGGACGAGTTCGTCCACGAGGGTCGACACCGCCGCTCGCGTCAGCCCGATCCGTGAGGCGACGGCGGCCCGGGACAGCGGTCCCTCGGCGCTGACGGCGTGCATCACGCGCGCGAGGTTGCGGCGGCGCATCCCCTGCTGGGTGTCCGGCAGCGCGCGCCCGGGGCGTGCCGGGTGGGCTTCGTGCGGCGGTGCGGTCATGCCTCCGTCAGTCCTTGGTCTGTCGTCGCTCGGTCCGGTACCGGGTGGTGGTCCCGCCGGAGCGGCCAGCTTCCGGCGCCCGGGAGGGCCTCGGCCGGTGACCGCTGGTCGTGGTGGTCCATGCGCTCGCCGGCCGACGCCGGGACGCGCCGGTGTGGCCTCCCCGAAACGACTCCACTTGGGTCGCCCCGTTCCTGCGGCGTCCCGCAGGAACGGTTCACGGATGCCCGCTCGTGCGAGCACCTCCTCAGTGGGCGGTCGCGTCCCGTTCCAGCAGTGGTGCCGCGTCGGAGAGTACCCCGGTGATCCTGTCCAGCGTCGCCTCGTCCCGTTCCACCGCCTCGAGCACCGGCCCGGCGGCCGTGTTCCAGCGGCGGGCGACCGCGGCCGCGTCCTCCCCGGTCAGCAGACCGGCCGCCTGCGCGGCGGCACCGAGCGCGACCAGTTCCCTGGCTTCCGGGATCTGGACCGGGCGCCCCGACAACCGCCGAACGGTCTGCTGCCAGGCCGCCCCCCGGGCGCCGCCGCCGATCAGCAGCAGCGGCGCGGACGGGTCCGCGTCGGCGTCGAGGACCAGGTCGAGCGCGCCGAGCAGCGAGTGCACGGCGCCGTCGTACGCGGCCTGGAGCAGCTGGCCGGCGGTCGTGTCGTGGCGCAGCCCGTACAGGAGGCCGGAGGAGTGCGGGAGGTTCGGTGTGCGTTCGCCGTCCAGGAAGGGCAGCAGCGTGGTACTGGTGCCCGGCTCGACGGCTTCCCGGTCCAGGTTCAGCAGGGCCGCGACGCGGTCGACGGCGAGCGTGCAGTTGAGCGTGCATGCCAGAGGCAGCCAGTCGCCGCGTGCGTCCGCGAAACCCGCCACGGTCCCGGTCGGGTCGGCGGGCCGGTGCTGCGAGACGGCGTACACCGTCCCCGACGTGCCGAGGCTCATCACCGGGACGCCGGGGCGCAGCCCGAGCCCCAGCGCGGCGGCCGCGTTGTCCCCGGTGCCGGCGGCGACCAGGGTCCCCTTGGAGAACGGCAGGCCGTGGCCGTCGCGCACGGTACCGGCCACCTCGCCGGGCCGCACCACTCGGGGCAGCAGCGCCGGATCGAGCCCCACGTGCGCGAGGAGCCCCTCGTCGTACGCCTCCGTGCCCGACGCCCACCAGCCGGTGCCGGACACGTCGCCGCGGTCGGTGGTCCCCTCACCGGTGAGGCGCTCGGTGAGGTAGTCGTGGGGGAGTCGCACGGCCCTGACCGCGCGGGCCGCGTCCGGCTCGTGCTCGGCCAGCCAGGCCCACTTGGTGACCGTGAAGGAGGCGCTGGGCACACTGCCCGTGCGCTCCGCCCAGGCCTTGGGCCCGCCCATTTCGTCGATCAGACGGCGGGCCTGCGGGGCCGAGCGCACGTCGTTCCAGAGCAGGGCGGGACGCACCGGCTCGCCCTGCTCGTCCAGCGTGACAAGGCCGTGCTGCTGCCCGCCGATGGACACCGCGGCGGCCTCACGGGCGGCGTCGCCGCACTGGGCCAGGGCCTCGCCCAGCGCGTCCCACCACTGACGGGGATCGCTCTCACGGGCGGCCCCGGAGGACACGGTGTGCGGCGCCTGACCGCTCGCGACCACCCGGCCGGTGGCCGCGTCGACGACCAGTGCCTTGGTGGACTGGGTGGACGTGTCCACGCCGACGACGAGCGGACCCTCGGCTGCTGACATCGGGCTTCTCCCTCTCTCGCGGGTCCTGGGACCCGGACTCACTCCTTCGGGGACACACCTTGTCCCTTCCCAGGACCGTGTGTGCATACTAATTTGTAAAGCGCCATGACGAAATAGTCGGCAGCGATTGATCGGCATCGAGTGAGGAGCCGCGGAATGAACTACCAGCCCACTCCCGAGGACAGGTTCACGTTCGGTTTGTGGACGGTCGGCTGGCAGGGTCGTGACCCGTTCGGTGACGCCACCCGGCGGGCCCTGGACCCGGCGGAGTCCGTGCGGCGGCTGTCGGAGCTGGGCGCCCACGGCGTCACGTTCCACGACGACGACCTGATTCCGTTCGGGGCGAGCGACGCCGAGCGGGAGGCGCACATCAAGCGGTTCCGGCAGGCGCTGGACGAGACCGGCATGAAGGTGCCGATGGCGACGACGAACCTGTTCACCCACCCGGTGTTCAAGGACGGCGCCTTCACCGCCAACGACCGGGACGTGCGCCGCTACGCGCTGCGCAAGACGATCCGCAACATCGATCTCGCGGTCGAGCTGGGCGCGAGCGTCTACGTGGCCTGGGGCGGCCGGGAGGGCGCGGAGTCCGGCGCCGCAAAGGACGTGCGGGACGCGCTGGACCGCATGAAGGAGGCCTTCGACCTGCTGGGCGAGTACGTCACCGAGCAGGGATACGACCTGAAGTTCGCGATCGAGCCGAAGCCGAACGAGCCGCGCGGTGACATCCTGCTCCCCACGGTGGGGCACGCACTGGCGTTCATCGAGCGTCTCGAGCGGCCGGAACTCTACGGCGTGAACCCGGAGGTCGGCCACGAGCAGATGGCCGGTCTCAACTTCCCCCACGGCATCGCCCAGGCACTGTGGGCGGGCAAGCTCTTCCACATCGACCTCAACGGCCAGTCCGGCATCAAGTACGACCAGGACCTGCGGTTCGGCGCGGGCGACCTGCGGGCCGCGTTCTGGCTCGTCGACCTCCTGGAGCGGGCCGGGTACGCGGGGCCGCGGCACTTCGACTTCAAGCCGCCGCGGACCGAGGACCTCGACGGTGTGTGGGCGTCGGCCGCCGGCTGCATGCGCAACTACCTGATCCTCAAGGACCGGGCGGCCGCCTTCCGCGCCGACCCGCAGGTGCAGGAGGCCCTGGCCGCGGCCAGGCTGGACGAGCTGGCCCGCCCGACCGCCGAGGACGGTCTCGCCGGCCTGCTCGCCGACCGGAGCGCCTACGACACCTTCGACGTGGACGCGGCCGCCGCGCGCGGCATGGCCTTCGAGCACCTCGACCAGCTCGCCATGGACCACCTCCTCGGCGCCCGCTGACCGGTCCCGCCCCCGCGCGAAAGCTCCGGCCCCTCCTTCGCGGACGGGGCCGGAGCTTTCGCGGGTCGTCAGCAGCCCCCGTCCCCGTGCGCGTCCACGGGGACGGGAAAGCGACAAAGAGACAGGGCGGCGCAGGGCAGGGCCGGAGAGGACGTCAGGGCTCGTCCCCCGCGGCGAGGACCGCCGAAGCCAGGGCCGTCGCCGGGTCCTGTGCCGCACCGCCGGCGGGGGCCCACCGGCCGTGTTCCCTGCGGTACGGCCACCAGCGCCCGTCGCGGTCCAGCCGGATCTGGTGCGGTGCGCCGGTGACGGTCCACCGGTTGGCCCGCGCCCGCAAGGAGGGCCGCTCGTCCTCCTCCCAGGACGACTCCAGTGCCGCACGCGCGCGTGCGAGCGTGTCGCCCTCCACCACCCACTCCTCCTCGAGCACGGTCACGGCGGTCGCGCCGCCGAGCCGCCACGCGCGTACGGCCGCGGCCAGTTGCTCGCGCGTGCGCCCGGAGCCCTCGCCGAGACGGTCCAGCACGCCCGGCCCGGGATCTCCCGCCGCCAGGCGCACGGCGTCCTGCGCCACGGTCGGCTCGGGGTGCACGGCCTGCCGGTCGTGCCCGCTCCGCAGGGCTTCGGCGAGCAGGCGGTGGGCCTCCGTCGCGGTGCGGGCGGCAAGGAGAACCAGGGCCGGCGGGTCGATGCCGGACGGGGGCGCCGTCTCGGTCTCCAGGGACGGCGGTGCACCCGGACCCTCCCGGAGGGCGGGAGCCGCGGGCAACGGAGGCAGGACCTGCCCCACCGCGTACGCCTCCGCGGCGTCCACTCCCTCCGCGCGGGAAGCGACCTCCTCCGCGGGCGTGGAGTGCTGCGTCTGAAGGGCGTCGAGAACGGCGCTCTCCGCACGCCCTCGCATCAGCAGCAGGACGAAGGGGTCCTGGTCCAGCAGTCTGGCGACCTGGTAGCAGAGCGCGGCGGTGTGCCCGCAGTGGTCCCAGGCGCCGCAGTCGCACTCCGGTTCCAGGTCGCCCATGCCCGGCAGCAGGTCGATGCCCGCGGCCGCGGCGTCCTCCACCAGGTGCGGCGGCATGTCGCGGTCCAGCAGCGCCGCGACATGCCCGGACCGCTCGATCGTCATGTCGACAAAGCGGTCCCATTGTGCGTCGGAGAGCCGCTCCAGCAGCACGTCGGCCCGATGTGCCGTGCGGTCCCGATCCTGGACCACCGCGGTGATGCGTCCCGGCCGCACCGAGACCGCGCCGACCGCTCCCGCGCGCGCGAGGCGGCGCCCCGCCTTCACCTGGGCCGTGTCCATCGCCGCGTCCTCCAGCGCCTTCAGCCAGGCGCGGCCCCACCAGGTCTGCGCGAAGCCCCGTCCCTGCGCGGGCGGCAGCGCGACGAACGTCCGTTCCGCGTCGTTGTCGTACCGAGTCATCGTGTACCCCCTCGCAGCTCGACCAGGTCGGCCAGCTCCGCGTCCGTCAACTCCGTGAGCGCAGCCTCGCCCGTGCCCAGAACCGCGTCGGCGAGTTCCTTCTTGCGGTTCAGCAGCGCGGCGATGCGGTCCTCGATGGTCCCCTCGGCGATCAGCCGGTGCACCTGCACGGGGCGGGTCTGCCCGATGCGGTGGGCGCGGTCGGTGGCCTGCGCCTCGACGGCCGGGTTCCACCAGCGGTCGTAGTGCACGACGTGTTCCGCGCGCGTGAGGTTCAGTCCGGTGCCGGCGGCCTTGAGCGACAACAGGAAGACCGGGACCTCGCCGTCCTGGAACCGCCGCACCAGCGACTCGCGGGCGGTGACGGACGTGCCGCCGTGCAGGAACAGCGACGACACGCCGCGCGCGGCCAGATGCTGTTCGAGGAGCCGCGCCAGCTGCACGTACTGAGTGAAGATCAGCACGCTCGCGTCCTCCGAGAGGATCGTGTCGAGCAACTCGTCCAGCAGCTCCAGCTTCCCGGAGCGGCCGGTGATCTTCGGTCGGTCCTCCTTGAGGAACTGCGCCGGGTGGTTGCAGATCTGCTTGAGGCTCGTCAGCAGCTTCACGATCATGCCGCGCCGCGCCATGTGGTCGGCCCCGGCGATCTCCGAGAGCGCCTCGCGCACCACCGCCTCGTACAGGCCCGTCTGCTCCGGGGTCAGCGATACGGGATGGTCCGTTTCCGTCTTGGGCGGCAGTTCCGGCGCGATTCCGGGGTCCGACTTGCGGCGTCGCAGCAGGAAGGGCCGGACCAGCCGGGCGAGTCGCTCCGCCGCGGCCGGGTCCTGTCCGCTCTCGACGTCCTGGGCGTAGTGCCGGCGGAAGGTGCCCAGGCGGCCCAGCAACCCCGGGGTGGCCCAGTCGAGGACGGCCCACAGTTCCGAGAGGTTGTTCTCCACAGGCGTGCCGGTGAGCGCCACGCGGGCGCGTGCGCCGATGGACCGCAGTTGCCGCGCGGTTTCGGAGTACGGGTTCTTCACGTGCTGCGCCTCGTCGGCCACGACCATGCCCCACGGCACGGCGGAGAGTCGGTCGCTGTCCAGACGCATGGTGCCGTAGGTGGTCAGCACGAATGCGCCGTCGGCCAGGTCGTCGAGGTCGCGGCGTGCGCCGTGGAAGCGGCGCACCGGCGTGCCGGGCGCGAACCGCTCGATCTCCCGCTGCCAGTTGCCCATCAGGGAGGTAGGGCAGACCACCAGGGTGGGACCGGCGGCGTCCGCGTCCGTCTGCCGGTGCAGATGCAGGGCGATCAGTGTGATGGTCTTCCCGAGCCCCATGTCGTCGGCGAGACAGCAGCCGAGTCCCAACGAGGTCATGCGAACCAGCCAGCTGAGGCCCCGTCGCTGGTAATCGCGCAGCGTGGCGTCGAGGGCGGCGGGCTGCGCCACGGCCTCCTGCGCCTCGGGGTCGGCGAGGCGCTCCCGCAGGGTCGCCAGCCATCCCGTCGGGCGCACCTCCACACGCCGTCCGTCGACCTCCGTCGAGCCCGTCAGGGCTGCTGCGAGCGCGTCGACCGGCGTGACCTTGTGGTCCTGCCGGGCGCGGGCGCGGCGGGCGTCCTCGGGGTCGACGAGCACCCACTGGTCGCGCAGGCGCACGAGGGGGCGGTTGGCCGCGGCGAGCAGGTCCAGCTCCTCGCGCGTCAGTCCCTTGCCCCCCAGGGCGAACGTCCAGTTGAAGGCGAGCAGCGCGTCGGCCGACAGGAACGACCGGCCGGCCTCGGACGCGGTCGCACCCGACGCCGGGTCGCCGTCGGGCGGCCCGACCTCGGCATGCTCCGTCAGGTCCCGGGCCAGTTCCCTCGGCCAGTGGATGTCGACTCCCGCGCCGGCGAGGGCCTCGGAGCCGGCTCCGAGAAGCTCGGTCACCTCCTCGTCGGTGAGCTCCACGGCGTCCGGTACGGCCGCCGACAGCAGGGGCGTGAGGGAGGACCAGGCTCGCGCCGCCCGGCGCAGGGAGAGCAGGGCGTCCACCCGCGCGCGCGTGCCGAACGCCTCGCCCACGGTACCGGCCCACACCTGAGCGGTGTCCGCGACGAGTGCGGGATCGCTGACACTGTGCACCTGAGGCACCACCCGGAACGTCGGCCTGGCGTCCGAGGAGGCCGACGCCGACAGCCCGCGCACCTCGATGCGCAGGGACAGCCGCACGCCCGCGTCGTGTCCAGCGGCGACGTCCGAGGCCCACTCACGCAACTCGGGCGACCGCTGGGGCTCCCAGGAGGCGTAGGCGGGCCCGGCCGTCAGGAGTTCGGCGGCGGGGGAGCGGGGCAGCGTGTCCGCGACGGCGTCCAGGAAGGACCGCACCAGGCCTTCCGGGTCGGGCAGCCGCAGGGGGCCGGTGCTGTCCACCGGGACCGCGTGCGCCTCGGGCGGCATGGCGGCGGCGAGATGGCGGATCCGCTCGGTCTCCTCCGCGCCCAGTGGTCCCGCACGCCAGGCGTCGTGGTCGCCCGCGGACAGACCGGGCAGCAACAGCCCACGCGCCACGAGGTGCAGCGCCTCGACGCTGACCGCACCCCAGAAGACCGATGCCCGGTGGCCGTCGGTGCCGGCACGCGCGCGCGTGAGCACCGGCAGGGCGGCCCGTAGCGGCAGCAGCACCGCGGGCACGTTCACGGCTTCCACGCCGTCGCCGCCGGGCACCACGACCGTCAGGCTTCTCGGAGTCCCCGACGGGAGGGCACCGGGTGCTTCGCCGTCGGGCCGCCAGAACGCGACCGTGCTGGTGCGGGTCGGTTCGCCGGGCAGGAAAACAGCGCAGCAGCCGACGAGCGCGGAGATCTCGGAAGGGGTGGGAGGAGAATCCTTCTGCGCAGCGATGACTTATTCCTCAAATTTGACTAGCTGGGATGCGGCGGCCGATCGTACCCGATCGACGGCGCCACGAGCTGCGAACGGGTTATGGCATAGGTCACTCTGCAGAAGGGCAGAGGCCTCTTCGGTGGACCTCGGAGACCTCGCCGCGGACTCGGCCGACGGTGTGCTCTCAGGGGCGCGTAAGGGTCGGTCCTCAGGGAGTTCTCAGGGTCGAGGCACGGAACCGCCGGGAGCGCGTGCCCGTTTTCAGGACAGAGAGCGGCAGTGGCCGCGAAGGAGGCGACACCATGTCGAAGAACGCCAAGGTCGCAGCGGGGGGTGTGGCAGCCGGGCTCATCCTGCTGATCTGGCTGCCCTGGTGGGCCGCCCTGCTGATAGTTCTGGGAGTCCCGGCCGCCGCTTACCTCACCCTGGACCCCTCGCAGCGACGCAGGCTGCGCCGTGTCTCGCGCAGGGAGATAGGACGCTGAGGCGCTGACGCCGCGACGTCCCTTGCCGGGGTGCCGGGCACCCCGGCCCGTGTCCCCTGCCGGGGTGCCGGGAACACGGGCCGGGGTGGCGAGGAGCGGCAGGGTTTTCCTGCCGGAGGACTTCCCCGTTCCTGCTCAGCTAGGACGTACCGCCATCTTGTCCAGCGCCTCCAGGAGTCCGGGCAGCGACGGGCCTCGTCCCACCGGAAGGACCTCGCCGGGCTCCTCGTCGAGCAGGATGAACGCGATGTCGTCGGTCCTGGCGACGAGCGACCAGCCGGGGCCGTCCGCACGCAGCGTCCGCGCGTCCCCCGGAGCGAACGACGACCGGACCCGGCCGAGCGGCGGCGGCGTGTCGACGTAGGCGCGGGCCTCCGTGAGCACCCGCCGGACGCCGTCGTGTCCAGAGGTGCCCGCGCCGGTCCGGTCGTCCGCGGCGACGGCACCACCCGAGGCGTCGGCCTGTGCGCCCCCGTCGCCGCTCGCTCCGGTTTCCCCCTCACCGGGGGCGCCGTCCACCGAACCGGTGTCGCCGTCCCGCGTCGGGAACTCCGCGTCGTCGATCTGCTCCCGCCACTGCGCCCACTGGAGAGCGATCTCGTCGGCTCCCAGACGGCGCTGAGCCGGGCCCCAGACAGTGGTGTCCGGCGGGCACAGCGCGGGCCGGTCGGCGGCGTCGGGTTCCGGGTCGTGCGGCACGGGCACACCGGGTGCCGCCACCGCGACCGCGAGAGGCCAGCCGGGCAGCGCGGTGACGACCGAACGCTCGTCCGGAGACAGGTCGTACTCCATGCCGCAGTCCCAGGACGCCACCGCGACGGCGACCAGCGAGACGTCGTCGACCACGACGGTCCACCGGGCGCCGTCACCGTCCTGACCGAGCACCAGGCCGTAGCCGTCGGCCAGCGGCGGGAGACCGAGTGCGGCGCACGCCTCCGGGTAGTCGTCGCCCAGCACGCTCGGAAACTTCGCCGGCGTCAGCAGCACCGCCGTGAGCACATAGAGCGCGTCGTCCGCGGCGGCGACGGCGTCCTCGTCCGTCCCGGCCATCCCAGCCTCCCCATCGGTTTGTCCAATGGCGGGCACCCTAGTGTGCCCGGGAAGCCCTTGTCACGACTCCCAGACGCACCCGAGCTGCAGTTTTCCGGTTGGACGGGGGCGAATCGACCACTCGCCACCGAGGAGCGGCACTCAGGTCACGGGCAGCCCCAGGAGCGCGCGGGCCACGTCCCGCGGGGGCTCGTCCCGTTCCCGCGCGAGCGCGATCACGGCCCGGCACGCCAGTTCGTTGACCCCGAAGGACAGGGCCTCCGGCGACACCCGGCCCGCCGCCTCGTCGATCCGGTCCTGGTCGTCGTCCACACACGCCGAGACGTAGGCGGCCGCCGCCTCGAACAAGTTGTGGGAACGCGACCCGCCCCCCGTCCGCCCGTTCTTCGCCGCTTCCGAGCGCCGAGCGGTACGGGATCTGTCCCAGGCACCGCGGATCCTGCCGAACAAATGGACCAGCCTCCCCTTGCGATCACCCTGCCTGACGGTGCATGTCCTGCTACTCAACGTAGAGTCGAAGCTCCGACGGCAGAAGGGGGCAGCCATGATGCGGCGCTTCGAACTACTGGCACAGATCAGGCGCATGGACCCCTACGGGAACGCATCGGAGATCTACCGGCTCTCCTCGGCCTACGAGTTCCCCTGGGACTTCGCCCGCGCCCTGGAACTTGCGCTCTACCGCACCTACGCCGTGCCGAGCATCGGCCGGCTGCTCGCCGAGACGGCGGAGTTCACCGACCGGCCACAGAAGCGGTACGACGACACGGCGCTGCTGCTCGACGCCATCGTCGAGCACGGCTTCGACAGCGAGCAGGGACGCACGGCGATCCGGCGCATCAACCGGATGCACCGCAGCTACGACATCACCAACGAGGACATGCGGTACGTCCTGTGCACGTTCGTTGTGACCCCCAAACGCTGGATCGACGCCTACGGATGGCGCCGGATGTCCCGCCACGAGACCGTCGCCTCCGCCGTCCACTACCGCACGTTGGGCCGGCACATGGGCATCAAGGACATTCCCGGTTCCTACGAGGAGTTCGAAGCCTGCCTCGACGCCTACGAGGCGGCCCACTTCGCCTGGGACGAGGGCGGGCGTCGTGTCTCCGACGCCACACTCGACCTCATGGCCTCCTGGTATCCGCGCCCCCTCGCACCACTGCTGCGTGCCGGGACCCTCGCCCTGCTCGACGATCACCTCCTGCGGGCCTTCGGCTACGCACCGCCGAGCCCGGCCACCCGCGCGGCCGTGCGCCGTGCCGTCAGGCTGCGCGGGCGGGCGGTCCGACTGCTGCCGCCGAGGCGTGCTCCGCACCATGCCCGCCAGAACAGGGAGATCAAGGGATATCCGACCGGCTATCAACTGGCGGAGCTGGGCACCAGCCCGGTCCCCGGCATCCGGGGCTGCCCGGTCCGCCACATCGGCACGTCAGCCGCAGAGTGAAGCGATTCGGCGCCGGTCAGCCCGGTCGCGTCCAGAACGGCGGCCAGCGCGCCGGCGGGCCGGGAGGCCCTGGGAGCCGCGGGGGGTGCGCGTGATGACCGTGCCGGGAGCCGGGCACAACATCATGCTCGACCGCCCGGACGCGTCCGCGGCGGCGGTCGCCGACCGCGGCTGACTCATCCCGTCCGTACCGCCAGGGCCAGGAAGCGGGCCTCCTCGTCGACGTACACCGTCATGTCCCACCCGGAACCGGTAAGCAGCGCACGGAGGTTGGGCTCGGCTCGCAGGTCGTCCGGGGTGAGCCGCCGCCCCTGCCGGGCCGCGAGCGCCGCCCTGCCGATCGGGTGGAAGAGCGCCAGTACACCGCCGGGGCGCACGACGCGCGCCAACTCCCGCAGATTTCCGGCCGGATCGGGCAGATGGGCGATGAGCCCCGCCGCGAACACCGCGTCGAGCGACCCCGAACGCAGCGGCAGCGCGGCCACGTCGGTGAGCAGCAGACACCCGTCGCGATCCCTCCCGGCGTGTACGGCGGCCTGAAGCATGGCAGGGGTCAGATCGGCGCCGACGACCTGACCGGAGCGCCCCACTGCCGCACGCAACGGCGGTAGGGCGCGCCCGGTGCCGCATCCCGCGTCGAGCACGCGATCACCCTTCCGGAGCCCCAGTTCGGCGACCGCGGCCGCGTAGGCCGGTCCGTCGTCGGGGAACCGGCGGTCCCAGTCTGCGGCCCGGGGGCCGAAGAACTCCTGCACGTGCGTGTGGTCGTCACTCATGCTCCGCATGATCCCCCGAGAGGGCGGAAGATGCCGCAGCGCACGGGGTGGAACATGACGCGACGTTCCAGGACGACGGGTGTCTGTTCGTGGCCGCCGCGGGAGACGGCTCCCACATCGCCGTCCTCACCTCACTTGCGGGACCGCCGGCATCGGCCTCGTGGCCCACGAGGCCGACCCGGTTGATGAGAAGCGTCGGCGTACACCTGCGCACCGCCCGTCTCCTCGACTCCGTCCGCTGACCGGGACAGTGACCGGGCAGACAGCGACCGGGCAGCCCGACCTCAGTCCGCCACCGACCTCTGGGCCAGGACTTTGTCCACGGGGACCCGGACAAGGAGTTCACCCGGAACGCCGTTGCGCGCCCCGAACTCCTCGGCGCGTTCCTCCCCCATGTACCGGGCGGCGATGCGGGCGGCCCAGTGCCGCAGCTCACCGAGGTCCTCCGAGATCCGCGCCCGGCCCTGAAGCACCACGAAATCGAAGGGCGGCCGATCGTCGTCCACGCACAGGGCGATACGGCCGTCACGGACCAGATTGCGCCCCTTCACGGTGTCCTTGCCGGTGTTGAACACCAAGTCGTCCCCGTCCAGAAGGAACCAGATGGGCGCCACATGCGGACTGCCGTCGGCCCGAACGGTCGAGAGCTTTCCGGTGCGGGTGCCTTGCGAGACGAAGGCCCGCCATTCCTCATCGGTCATCTTCTGTGCCATGCCCCCATCCTCCTTGCCCGGAGCACGGGCGTGGTGAAGGCTGGCGGACGGATCCCCCGGCCAGGGGGAGGCAACGCGTACGGGGAGACACGGGGAGATATCGGACCATGGTGCAGAACCAGGGACTCGGCTGGCTGCTTGACGACCTGACGGCGCGCGTCGAGCACGTACGGCACGCGTTGGTCCTGTCCAACGACGGACTGGTGACCGGGGCGAGCACAGGTTTGCGACGCGAGGACGCCGAGCACCTCGCCGCCGTGTCGTCCGGGCTGCACAGCCTGGCCAAGGGCTCGGGCCGGCACTTCGGCGCTGGTCGGGTACGGCAGACGATGGTGGAGTTCGACGACGCGGTCCTGTTCGTCACCGCGGCGGGTTCGGGCAGCTGTCTGTGCGTGCTGAGCGGGGCGGAGGCCGACATCGGGCAGATCGCGTACGAGATGACACTGCTCGTGAACCGGGTGGGCGAGCACCTCGACGTCGATGCGCGGCAGCCCCGACGCATATCCCCCAACGAGCCCTGACCTGCACTTTCACGGACGGTTGGGGGCCCGGCGCAGGGTTGTCCACAGGCCTGCCACGGAGGTCGCGGCTGCGGCTACGGTTTTGTGTCAGCGGGTGCGAACGGCGCCTGCCACACACTCCACGGGGGAGACGAACCATGTCCGGCAACACCGTCACGCACAGGACCGGCGTGGCCGCCGAGCGGCCCGGCACCACCCGCGCCGCCTCTGTCGCGCCGAATCGCGCGGCACGGGAACTGGGGCTCAGGCGAAGCGAGCTCGACCTCGCGGTGCACCTCGGCCGTGTCCGTACGGTTCCCGACCGCGCGGGAGGGGGGTGGCGAGTCCCCCGCGACGAGATCGACCGGATCCGGGCGGCGAACGGCTTCCCCGAGGGGCTCCGGTCCGGTGTCCGGACCGTCGGAACCACGGAGGGCGCGGCCCTCATGCACGTGACCAAGGCACGGTTCACCCGTCTGGCACGGCTGGGGCTGCTGGTACCGGTGAAGTTCTACGTCAACCGGTACCGCGCCGTCGTCTGGCTCTATCTGGCCGAGGAGCTACGGCGGTTCGCCGCCGACGAGCGCAACGCGGCACTGTTGACGGGCCGCACAGCCGAAGTCCTCCGGGCTCAACTGGGGGAGGGGCTGGACCTGCGGCCCCGCAACTGGCGGGGAAGGCACCTGGGCTTCCTGCTCCGCCAGGCGGCCGACGACCCGTGGGACCGGGCCGCGGCCGTGGCGTCGCTGCTCGACGCCGCCGAGGTCTCGGAGGTCGTCACCGACCCGTACGAGCGCTCGCGTCTGCGCCGGTTCCGCCCCGTTCCCGCAGCGCACGGCTCGCCGGACTCCCCGGCCGCACAGCTCGCCGAGGAGATCGTGACAGCCGCAGACCAGGACGAGATCGACTGGCTCCGGTCGGACCTGGCAGGCGCGGTGGAAGCGGCCCGTCGGCAGTGCCCGGCACCCCGCCCGGCCCTGCACGCCGTGCCGGTCCAGTCCGGTTCCGAGCCCGTGCCGGGTGGGACGGCGGAGCCCCTGCGGCCCGAGACGGTGGCCGGCGCGCGGCGCGGCACGGAGCTCCAGGGGCCCCGCCCGGCGGAGCGACCCGGACGGCTGAGCGGCCTGTTCGGCCGGCTGTGGCGCAGAGACTCCTGACCTACAGGGACCGGAAGAGGCCCTCCTGGACGACGGACACCAGCATCCGTCCTTCCGTGTCGTAGATCCGTCCACGGGCGAGACCGCGGCCACCGGTCGCGATCGGAGACTCCTGGTCGTACAGGAACCACTCGTCCGCGCGGAACGGCCGGTGGAACCACATGGCGTGGTCCAGCGACGCCATGTCGAACCCTCTGGGGCCCCACAGCGGCTCCACCGGGATGCGCACCGCGTCCAGGAGCGTCATGTCGCTCGCGTAGGTCAGGGCGCAGGTGTGCACGAGCGGGTCGTCGCCGAGCGGCCCCACCGCACGCATCCACACGGCGCTGCGGGGTTCGGCGCCCTCGACCTCCTCGCGGCTCCAGCGCAGCCGGTCGACGTAGCGGATGTCGAAGGGCTGGCGGCGTGCCATCCGCTCCAGCTGCTCCGGCAGTGCACCCAGGTGCTCCCGTACCTCATCGGCAACCGTCGGCAGCGACTCGGGATCCGGGACCTTGCGGGCCGGCGGCAACTGGTGCTCGAAACTCCCCTGCTCAGGCTTGTGAAAGGAGGCGGTGAGCGTGAAGATCGTGCGTCCCTGCTGCACGGCGGTGACCCGGCGAGTCGTGAACGACCGCCCGTCCCGGTCCCGTTCGACCTGGTACACGATCGGCACACCGGGGCGACCGGGGCGCAGGAAGTACGCGTGCAGCGAGTGCACCGGGCGGTCGCCGTCGGTGGTGCGGCCCGCGGCGACCAACGCCTGGCCGGCCACCTGGCCGCCGAAGACGCGCTGCAGCGACTCCTCGGGGCTGCGGCCACGGAAGATGTTGACCTCGATCTGCTCCAGGTCGAGCAGGGCGACGAGGCTCTCGGCCGGATTCGTCATCGGTGGGACTCTCCTGTGCTCACAGCTGGCCGACATCGGTGACGCGGACGACCGCACGGCCCTCCGCGTCGGAGGCGGTGAGGTCGACCTCCGCGCTGATGCCCCAGTCGTGGTCGTCGTTCGGGTCGTCGAAGATCTGCCGCACGCGCCACAGCCCGTTCTGCGGCTCCTCCTCGATGATCAGCAGCTTCGGGCCGCGGGCGTCGGGGCCGGTGCGGAGGTCGTCGTACTCGTCCCAGTACTTGTCCATGGCCTCACCCCACGCATCGGCGTCCCAGCCGGCGTCGGCGTCCATCTCGCCCAGCTCGCCGACCTGGTCGAGGGCAGCGAGCTCCACCCGGCGGAACATGGCGTTGCGGACCAGGACCCGGAAGGCGCGCGAGTTGGCGGTGACCGGCCGTACCTGGTCGGCCTTCTCCTGGGCCTCCTCGGCGGTCATCTCCTCCGGGTTGGCGAGCTGCTCCCACTCGTCGAGGAGACTCGAGTCGACCTGGCGCACCATCTCGCCGAGCCACTCGATCAGGTCCTGCAGGTCCTCGGACTTCAGGTCGTCCGGGACGGTGTGGTCGAGGGCCTTGTAGGCGCTGGCCAGGTAGCGCAGCACGATGCCCTCGGTGCGGGCCAGTTCGTAGTGGGAGACCAGCTCGGTGAAGGTCAGCGCCCGCTCGTACATGTCGCGGATGACCGACTTCGGGGACAGCGGGTGGTCACCGACCCAGGGGTGACTCCTGCGGTAGGTGTCGTAGGCGTGGAAGAGCAACTCCTCCAGAGGCTTCGGGTACGTGACGTCCTGGAGGCGCTCCATGCGCTCCTCGTACTCGACCCCGTCCGCCTTCATCGCGGCCACGGCCTCGCCGCGCGCCTTGTTCTGCTGGGCGGCGAGGATCTGGCGCGGGTCGTCCAGCGTGGACTCGACGACCGACACCATGTCCAGCGCGTACGACGGCGACTCCGGGTCCAGCAGTTCGAAGGCGGCCAGAGCGAAGGTGGACAGCGGCTGGTTCAGGGCGAAGTCCTGTTGCAGGTCCACCGTGAGACGCACGATGCGTCCCTCGGCGTCCGGCTGGTCGAGCTTCTCCACGATGCCGCCGTCCAGCAGCGAGCGGTAGATGGCGATCGCCCGCCGGATGTGCCTGAGCTGCTGCCTGCGCGGCTCGTGGTTGTCCTCCAGCAGGTGACGCATCGCGGAGAAGGCGTCGCCGGGGCGGGCGATCACCGACAGCAGCATGGTGTGCGTGACCCGGAAGCGGGAGGTCAACGGCTCCGGCTGGGAGCCGATCAGCTTCTCGAACGTGCTCTCCGACCAGGCCACGAAGCCCTCGGGTGCCTTCTTCCGGACGACCTTGCGCCGCTTCTTCGGGTCGTCGCCGGCCTTGGCGAGCGCCTTCTCGTTCTCGACGACGTGCTCGGGTGCCTGAGCGACGACGAAGCCCTCCGTGTCGAACCCGGCGCGCCCGGCCCGGCCGGCGATCTGGTGGAACTCCCGCGCCCTCAGCGTGCGGACCCGGGTGCCGTCGTACTTCGTCAGCGCCGTGAACAGGACGGTGCGGATCGGGACGTTGACGCCCACGCCGAGTGTGTCCGTTCCGCAGATCACCTTCAGCAGACCGGCCTGCGCGAGCTTCTCCACAAGTCGCCGGTACTTGGGCAGCATGCCGGCGTGGTGGACCCCGATGCCGTGCCGCACGTAGCGGGAGAGATTGCGGCCGAACTTCGTGGTGAAGCGGAAGTTGCCGATCAGTTCGGCGATCCGCTCCTTCTCCTCCCGCGTGCACATGTTGATGCTCATGAGCGCCTGCGCCCGCTCCACGGCCTGCGCCTGCGTGAAGTGCACGATGTACACGGGTGCCTGCCGGGCCGACAGCAGATCCGTGAGCGTCTCGGTGAGCGGGGTGTAGCGGAACTCGTAGGACAGCGGCACCGGACGGGTGGCCGAACGGACCACCGAGGTGGGACGGCCGGTACGGCGCGCGAGGTCCCCCTCGAAGAACGAGACGTCACCGAGTGTCGCGGACATCAGGACGAACTGCGCCTGCGGAAGTTCCAGCAGGGGAATCTGCCAGGCCCAGCCGCGGTCCGGCTCCGCGTAGAAGTGGAACTCGTCCATGACGACCTGGCCGATGTCCGCGTGCTTGCCGTCACGCAGCGCGATCGACGCCAGGACCTCGGCGGTGCAGCAGATGACGGGCGCGTCGGAGTTCACGGAGGCGTCACCGGTCAGCATGCCCACGTTCTCGGTGCCGAAGATCTTGCACAGCTCGAAGAACTTCTCCGACACCAGCGCCTTGATCGGAGCCGTGTAGAACGTGACCTCGTCCCGGGCCAGCGCGGCGAAGTGAGCGCCGGCCGCGATCATGCTCTTGCCGGAGCCGGTGGGCGTCGACACGATCACGTTCGCGCCGGAGACCACCTCGATCAGCGCCTCCTCCTGATGAGGGTAGAGCGTGAGACCGCGTTCCTCGGCCCACGCCTCGAAGGCTTCGTACAGGGCATCGGGGTCGGCGGTCCGCGGCAGCTGATCGATGAGGGTCACGCCCCCATCTTGCCTGCCGTGGGCCGCGATGGGGGAATCGGCTGTCCGCGTGAAGATCACGAACGCTACCCTGGGTCGCCGAAGCGGCAACAGCGGACCCGGACAACTGCACAGCGGCACACGAGAAATGGGGCGGGCAACGGCGATGATGGGACCAGCACACTCACTGTCGGGCGCCGCGGCGTGGCTCGGCGTCGGAGCGGCGACCGCCGCCGCGGGGCACCCGATGCCCTGGCCGGTCCTGCTCGCCGGGGCCCTGATCTGCGCCGGAGCGGCACTCGCTCCGGACCTCGACCACAAGGCGGCCACCATCTCCCGGGCCTTCGGACCGGTCTCACGGGGGCTGTGCGAGATCGTCGACAAGCTGTCCGCCGCCGTCTACAAGGCCACCAGGAAGCGGGGCGACCCACGCCGCTCCGGCGGACACCGCACGCTGACGCACACCTGGCTGTGGGCGGTCCTGATCGGCGGGGGAACGTCGGCGCTGGCGATCATGGGCGGCCGGTGGGCGGTCCTGGCGATCCTCTTCGTGCACATGGTGCTGGCCATCGAGGGCCTGTTGTGGCGGGCCACCCGCGGGTCCAGCAGCGACGTGCTGGTGTGGCTGCTGGCCGGGACCAGCGCATGGATCCTCGCCGGGATCCTGGACAAGCCGGACGGCGGCGCGGACTGGCTGTTCACCGCGCCGGGCCAGGAGTACCTGTGGCTGGGCCTGCCGATCGTGCTCGGCGCGCTGGTGCACGACATCGGGGACGCGCTGACCGTCTCCGGGTGCCCGATACTCTGGCCGATACCCGTGGGCCGCAAGCGCTGGTACCCCATCGGGCCGCCGAAGGCCATGCGGTTCCGTGCGGGCAGCTGGGTGGAGCTGAAGGTACTGATGCCGGTGTTCATGCTGCTCGGGGGAGTGGGCGGCGCCGCGGCACTCAACTTCATCTGAGCGACGCGGGCCGCGCCGTCTCAGCCGGCTTCCCCGGCGTCCTGACCCTCGCCCGCGCCGTACCGCCGCTCGAAACGGGCGACGCGCCCCTCCGAGTCCACCGTTCGGGCCTTGCCCGTGTAGAAGGGATGGCTCTCCGAGGAGATCTCCACGTCCACCACCGGGTAGGTCTCGCCGTCGTCCCACGCGATGGTCTGGTCACTGGTGGCGGTGGACCGGGTCAGGAAGGCGTACCCGGCACTGCGGTCGCGGAAGACGACGGGCCGGTAGTCGGGGTGCTTGTCCTGCTGCATGGCTGCTCCTCGTACGGCGGGGATCATCGGGGCGACGGCGCGGGCCCGCCGTCGCGGGTGGTGTCAGCCCGGCAGGGAGTCCTCGTCGACCACGTGCATCGCGGCCTCTTCGGCGGAGGCGGCCGCGCCGTCGATGCCCACGTCCATGGCCACCAGCGCCGGCTCCTCGTCCTCGTGCGCCCCTTCGTCGGGTGCCACGAGCCTGCCGGACCGGTCCGCGCCGACCTCGTTGTCCAGCAGCTCTCCGTCGGTGCCGTCGGAGTCGCCCAGCCCGTCGCCGTCGGGCGCGAGCTCGTCCGGACGCTCCTCGGCGAGCCGCTGGTCCAGCGTTTCACCGCGTTGGCGTTCGGCGGCCGTCACACCGGTGTGTTCCACCGCCCAGGGCCGCTCGGGCGGGGACCAGCCCCGGTCGAGCGGATCGGCGACACCGTCCTCCTCGAGGGTGTCCTCGCCGTCCAGGAGGCCGGTGTCCTCCCTCTGCTCGGATCCGTCGGGCTGGTAGACGTCATCTCCCCATCCGTCGACGCTGTTCACGGGTACCTCCAGGGGGTGGGGACCGGCCCCTTCTCACCGTGGACCGCGGCGGGTTGCCGCTGCACGGGGCACAGGCGTCACCCGTCGCGGAACCGTACGGTTCCGGGGCCTGCCTCGAGCCGGTGCCTCTTCCCAGCCTTCCACTCCCGTTCGGAACCGCGCAACGGCACGGACCCCGCCAGGGTGACCGCCGGGCCCTCTCCTCCGGCCCTGTCGGCCCGGCCGTCCCACGCGGACCGGCCCGGCACCGGCGACGCGTCGTACCCCCGTCTGCTGCGCTACCCAGCGCCCGGCCTGCCGTCGGGCCCCCGCCCGAGCCGTCCGGCAGCACCGAGTCCCGTGCGGACCGGACGGTGCGGGGCGGTTCCCGGGGTGGTTCCGCGCCGGCCCGCACCGGGATGCCCACCGCTCCGGCAGGCCCGTCCGGGACCGGTCACCCTGTCCGGGACCGCCTTGTCCGGGACCGCCCCGCCCCCGGACGGACGCGCGGCACGGCTACCCGTGCCAGGACCGCCACAGCGCCGCGTAGGCACCGTCCGCCGCGACGAGTTCGTCGTGGCTGCCCAGTTCGCTGATCCGGCCCTTCTCGACCACGGCGATGACGTCCGCGTCGTGGGCGGTGTGCAGGCGATGGGCGATCGCGATCACCGTGCGGCCGTCCAGGACCCGGGCCAGGGACCGTTCGAGATGGCGCGCGGCCCGCGGGTCGAGCAGCGACGTCGCCTCGTCCAGCACCAGCGTGTGCGGATCGGCCAGAACCAGGCGGGCCAGCGCGATCTGCTGGGCCTGGGCAGGGGTGAGCACGAAGCCGCCCGAGCCGACCTCGGTGTCGAGCCCCTCCTCGAGCCCACGGGACCAGTCGTCCGCGTCGACCGCGCCCAGCGCCGCCCACAGCTCGGCGTCGGTGGCGCCGGTCCTCGCGAGGCGGAGGTTGTCGCGCAGGGAGCCCACGAAGACGTGGTGCTCCTGGTTGACCAGCGCCACGTGCGAGCGGACCCCCTCGGCGGACATCCGGGAGAGCTCCGCGCCGCCCAGCGTGATCCGACCCTCACGGGGACCGTAGATGCCCGCCAGCAGCCTGCCCAGCGTAGACTTGCCGGCGCCCGAGGGGCCGACCAGGGCGAGCCTGGTGCCGGGGGCGACCTCCAGCGACACCTTGCGCAGCACGTCCACACCCTCGAGGTAGCCGAAGTGCACCCCGTCGGCGTGCACATGCCGCCCGTCGGGGGAGAGCGTGCCGTCACCGGCGTCCGGCTCGATGTCCCGCACGCCCACCAGCCGGGCCAGCGAGACCTGGGCCACCTGCAGTTCGTCGTACCAGCGCAGGATGATGCCGACCGGGTCGACGAGCATCTGCGCGATCAGGGCTGCGGTGGTCAGCTGACCGACCCCGATCCACCCCTGGAGGACGAAGACACCACCGATGAGCAGGACGGAGGCGAGCACGGTCACATGGGTGACGTTGATGACGGGGAAGAGCACCGACCGCAGCCAGAGGGTGTACCGCTCCCAGGCCGTCCACTCCCTGATCCGGCGCTCCGACAGCTCGATGCGACGGGCGTCGAGGCGGTGGGACTCGACGGTGCGCCCGGCATCCACCGTCTCGGCGAGCGCCGCGGCCACGGCGGCGTACCCGGCGGCTTCCGAGCGGTAGGCGGCGGGGGCCCTGCGGAAGTACCAGCGGCAGCCGATCACCAGCAGCGGCACCGCGATCAGCACCGCGGGCGCCAGCGGCGGTGCCGTGACCACCAGGCCACCGAGCAGCAGCACCACCCAGACGGCACCGATGGCGAGCTGGGGGACGGCCTCGCGCATGGCGTTGGCGAGCCGGTCGATGTCCGTGGTGATGCGCGAGAGCAGGTCACCCGTGCCGGCCCGTTCCAGTACACCGGGCGGCAGACCGACCGACCGCACGAGGAAGTCCTCGCGCAGATCGGCCAGCATCCGTTCGCCGAGCATGGCCCCCCGCAGCCGCACCTCGCGCACGAACACCGCCTGCACGACGAGGGCGATCACGAAGAGCGTGGTCGTGAGACCGAGGTGCAATTCGCGTGTGTCGTCCGAGACCCGTTCCACGAGTCCGCCCAGCAGGTAGGGGCCCGCCATCGAGGCGATCACGGCGACGGTGTTGACGGTGACGAGGAAGAGGAACGCCCGACGGTGCCGGCGCAGCAGCTCTCCCACGTACGCGCGCACGGTCGGGCGGGCGCCGACGGGCAGGGTGCTCGCCGTGGTGGGGGCCGCCGGGTCGTAGGACGGGGGCGCGACGCCGATCATGCCGTTTCCTCGATCTCTTCCAGTCGGTGCAGTACGTCGTCGTCGCTCAGGGCGCCCTCACGGCCGTCCATGCGGCCGTCACTGCGCCCATCACCGCGTTCATCACCAGGGCCGTCACCGCGGACGTCGTCGCGCGGCGACCTCGCGGGCTCCCTCCCGGCCGGTACTTCGTCGAGGTGCGCCGCGGTCTCCTCCTCGGTCTCGCGGGTCACCACCGCCCGGTACCGCGGCTCGGTGTGCAGCAGTTCCCGGTGGGCACCGACCGCCGCGACCTCGCCGTCGTGCAGGAACACGATCCGGTCGGCGCGGTCCAGCAGCAGCGGGGACGAGGTGAACACCACCGTGGTGCGCCCCGCGCGCAGGGCCCGCACGCCTTCCGCGATCCGCGCCTCGGTGTGCGAGTCCACGGCCGAGGTCGGTTCGTCCAGGACCAGCGCCCCGGGGTCCGTGATCAGGGACCGCGCCAGTGCCAGCCGCTGGCGCTGCCCGCCCGACAGCGACCGGCCCCGCTCGGTGATGCGGGCGTCCATCGGGTCGTCCGTGCCGAGAGAGCCCTGTGCGAGCGCCGTCAGCACGTCACCGCACTGCGCGGCGGTCAGCGCGTCCTCGGCGCCGACGGCACCGGACGCGGGCACGTCCAGCAGCTCGCGAAGCGTGCCGGAGAGCAGCACCGGGTCCTTGTCCTGGACCAGGACGGCGGTCCGCGCGGACTTCAGGGGCAGCTCGTCCAGCGGCACCCCGCCCAGCAGGGCCGACGTCCCCTTCTCCGACGGATGCCCGCCGAGGCGTTCCGCCAGCCGCCCGGCCGTGTCCGGGTCCCCGCACACCACGGCGGTGAACCGGCCCGCCGGAGCCAGGAGACCGGTGGCCGGGTCGTACAGGTCCCCGGTGGGGGTCTCGGCGGCCCGCGACCCCGTGGTGTCCGTGGCGCGTTCCAGGGCCAGCACCCGCGCGGCCCGCTTGGCCGAGGGCTTGGAGAAGGAGTACGCCATGGCGATCTCCTCGAAGTGGCGCAGGGGGTAGGTGAGGATCATGACGGAGCTGTAGACGGTGACGAGCTCGCCGACGCCGATGCGGCCCTCACGGGCCAGGTGGACGCCGTGCCAGACCACCGCGATCAGCAGCAGTCCCGGCAGCAGCACCTGGATCGCGGAGATCAGCGACCACATGCGGGCGCTGCGCACGGCCGCGTGGCGCACCTCCTGGGAGGCCCCGCGGTAGCGGTCGAGGAAGAGTTCCTCGCCGCCGATGCCACGCAGCACCCGCAGTCCGGCGACGGTGTCGGAGGCGAGTTCCGTGGCACGGCCGGCCTTGTCGCGCTGGACGTCGGCCCGCCGGGTGGCTCGGGGCAGCAGGGGCAGCACCGCGAGGGCCAGGACCGGCAGGCCCACGATCACGACGACGCCGAGCGCCGGCTGGTAGACGACCAGCGCCACGCAGACCAGCACGATGGTGAGCGCGGCCGCGGTGAAGCGGGAGACCGCCTCCACGAACCAGCCGATCTTCTCGACGTCACCGGTGGACACCGCCACGACCTCCCCGGCCGCGACGCGTCGGGTCAGTGCGGAGCCGAGGAGCGCCGTCTTGCGGGCCAGGAGCTGTTGGACACGTGCGGCCGCGGTGATCCAGTTGGTGACGGCGGCACGGTGCAGGAAGGTGTCGCCGACCGCGTTGCCCGCGCAGCACAGAACCATCAGGCCACCGGCGAGGGCGAGCCGGCCGCCCGAGCGGTCGACGACCGCCTGGATGGCGAGACCGACGCAGAAGGGCAGGGCGGAGACGGAGGCGAAGTGCAGCAGGCCCCAGGCCAGTGACTTGAGTTGGCCGTCGAGCTGGTTGCGGAACAGCCACCACAGGAATCGGGGGCCCGAGCGTGCGTCCGGCACGCCCGGGTCGGGATACGGAAGGTCTTGGATCTGCATGACGTCCCAGTGGCTCGTGTCAGGAGGTGCCGTCGCTATGCGGCATCAAGAGGCTGCAAACCGTGAAAGGTTCGCGTCGCCGCGTGCCCAAAATCAAGCGGTTTTCCGTGCTGGGACACAAATCCGGCTCCGGACCACCGCACGTCGCCCGCACGCGCCCGCGGAGCACCGGCCGAGTCCGTCCGAGGCGCTCCACCCGTGTTCGCCCGCCGCGGCCCTGACGGCATGCCCGGGACGAGTGCGACGATGGACGAATGGCGAGTGGTGGCGTACGGCGTACGGCGGTCGCGACGGCGGCCCTTGGCTCCCTGCTGACGGTGACGGCGCTGTCCGCCTGCGGTGGCCCGACGGGCCACGGAGCGGACAAGGAGGCGAGGGCGCCCTCCGCCGGGGAGGACCGGAGCGGTGGGACGGCCGCCCCGACCAGCGTCCCCGGTGTCGGCGACCGGCTCCAGCGCCGCATCCCCGCCGACTCGCGCCAGGTCGTCGCGGTGTACGGCGACGGCAGGGACTCCGCCGACTCCACGGCCGTGCTCTACACGAAGCAGGGCTCCACCTGGCACCGCGCCCGGGGTTGGGCGGCGCACAACGGCACGAAGGGGTGGACGACCGACCACCACGAGAACGACAAGCGCAGCCCGGTCGGCGTGTTCACGCTCAGCGACGCGGGCGGCGTGCTGCCGGACCCGGCCCCCGGTACCGGCCTGCCCTACAGCCGGTCCGCGAGCTTCGCGGCGCCGCACTGGTGGGCGAAGTCGTACTGGCACGACTTCGACTACGTGATCGCCATCGACTACAACCGCGTCAAGGGGACCCCGCCGAACGACCCGACCCGACCCGAGGGTTCGGCCAAGGGCGGTTCGATCTGGCTCCACATGGACCACGGCAGCGGTACATCGGCCTGCGTCAGCCTGCCCAAGTCGGCGATGGAGTACCTGCTGCGCACGCTCGACCCGGACCTGCACCCCGTGGTGGTCATGGGGGACAGGGCGCACCTGAAAGCCTGAGCACGGGCTCCCGGAAGCCCGCGGCAGCCGGGTCCCGGAGCAGCCGGACCCCTCGTTCAGGCGGTGTGACGGTGGTCGCGGCCGTTGTCGGGCCCGTCGATCAGTGTGTCGAGCAGTCCGCCCAGCACCGCGCGCTGCCCGTCGTTCAGCGGGGCGAGGATCTCCTCGGCGGCGGACCGGCGTGCGGCGCGCAGTTCCCTGAGGGCCGCGCGCCCGTCGTCGGTGAGTTCGATCCGGATGACGCGGCGGTTGGCGGGATCCGGGACGCGGCGTACCTTGCCGGCCGTTTCCAGCCCGTCGACCAGTGTCGTCACCGCCCGGGGCACGACCTCCAGGCGCTCGGCGAGGTCGGCCATGCGCGGCGGCGAGCCGTAGTGCGCCAGCGTGCGCAGCAACCGGGACTGGGCCGGGGTGATGCCGAGGTCGCGGTGCTCGAGATGGCGCTTCTGGATGCGGTGCACCCGGCGGGTGAGCCGCAGCAACTGCTCGGCGAGCAGGCCGTCGGGATCTGGGGCGGTCATGCGGGAACAATATCAGGATGACGTTCATTGTGAGTATAGGTAACAATGACCTACGATCCATAAGATCCGCGCGTGCCCGCGGCAGTACCCGACGGTCTGCCGCCCGGAGGGCTCCGCGGAGCTCCCGCCGCCCCCTCCGAAGGAGCCCATGCACCCCGATCGCGAATCCGCCTGGACCGCACCCGCCGACGCAAAGGAACAGCCCCGGCAGGTGCGCCGCATCCTCAAGCTGTTCCGCCCCTACCGCGGCCGCCTCGCGGTCGTCGGCCTGCTGGTCGGCGCCGCATCCCTGGTGTCGGTCGCCACGCCCTTCCTGCTCAGGGAGATCCTCGACGTCGCGATCCCCGAGGGCCGCACGGGCCTGTTGAGCCTGCTCGCCCTGGGCATGATCTTCGGTGCCGTTCTCTCCAGTGTCTTCGGTGTACTGCAGACCCTGATCTCCACCACCGTGGGTCAGCGCGTCATGCACGACCTGCGCACCGCCGTCTACGGCCGGCTCCAGCGGATGTCCCTCGCCTTCTTCACCCGCACCCGTACCGGCGAGGTCCAGTCCCGCATCGCCAACGACATCGGCGGCATGCAGGCCACCGTCACCTCCACGGCCACGTCCCTGGTCTCCAACCTCACCAGCGTGGTCGCCACGATCGTCGCCATGGTCGTCCTCGACTGGCGCCTGACCGTCGTCTCACTGCTGCTCCTCCCGGTCTTCGTGTGGATCAGCCGCCGCGTCGGCAGGGAACGCAGGAAGATCACCACGCAGCGCCAGAAGCAGATGGCCGCGATGGCCGCCACGGTCACCGAGTCACTCTCGGTCAGCGGCATCCTGCTCGGCCGCACCATGGGCCGCTCCGACTCGCTCACCCGCGCCTTCGCGGACGAGTCCGAGAGCCTGGTCGACCTCGAAGTGAGGTCGAACATGGCAGGCCGCTGGCGGATGGCCGTCATCACGATCGTCATGGCCGCCATGCCGGCCGTCATCTACTGGACCGCCGGCATCGCCCTGCAACTCGGCGGCCCCGACGTCTCCCTCGGTACGATCGTCGCCTTCGTCTCGCTGCAGCAGGGGTTGTTCCGTCCGACCGTGAGCCTGCTGTCGACCGGTGTGCAGATCCAGACCTCCCTCGCGCTCTTCCAGCGCATCTTCGAGTACCTGGACCTGCCGATCGACATCACCGAGCGGGAGGACCCCGTCCACCTCGACCACATCAAGGGCGAGGTCCGCTTCGAGAACGTCGACTTCGGCTACGGCGGCAAGGACGGCCCGGTGCTCGACGGCATCCACATCACCGTCCCCGCGGGCAGCAGCCTCGCCGTCGTCGGCCCCACCGGCGCCGGCAAGTCCACGCTCGGCCACCTCGTGCCGCGGCTCTACGACGTGACGGGCGGCCGGGTCACCCTCGACGGAGTCGACGTGCGCGACCTCGACTTCGACACCCTCGCCCGCGCGGTCGGCATCGTCTCGCAGGAGACGTACCTCTTCCACGCCTCGGTCGCCGAGAACCTGCGCTTCGCCAAGCCGGACGCCACCGACGCGGAGTTGGAGGCGGCGGCGAAGGCCGCGCAGATCCACGACCACATCGCCGCCCTGCCCGACGGCTACGACACCGTGGTCGGCGAGCGCGGCCACCGGTTCTCCGGCGGGGAGAAGCAGCGCCTGGCCATCGCCCGCACCATCCTGCGCGACCCGCCCGTCCTGGTCCTGGACGAGGCGACCAGTGCCCTGGACACCCGTACCGAGGCCGCGGTGCAGGGTGCGATCGACGCCCTGTCCGCCAACCGTACGACGATCACCATCGCCCACCGTCTCTCCACCGTTCAGGGCGCCGACCGGATCGTGGTCCTCGACTCCGGGCGCCTGGACGAGCAGGGCACGCACGAGGCGTTGCTGGCGCAGGACGGGAAGTACGCCGCGCTGGTCCGCCGGGACGCCCGACTGGAGCCGACAAGATGAAGATATGCCGGGTTTGTATGCATATGGGGGTTACCGTGCCCCCATGCAGATGAACACTCCACCACGGAGCGCGAGAAGCGCGAGGAGCGCCAGAGGCCCCAGAGAGGCCCTGAAAAGCGCCAGAGGTCTCCGAGGCCCCAGAAGCCCCCGGAGAGCGATCCGGCTGACGCGCCGGGGCCGTGTCGCCCTGATCGCGGTCGGCGCCGTAGTGGCCGCTACCGCGGTGGCGGTGCCGCTGCTGACGACGGACGACGAGGGCGAGTCCGCCCCCACGTCGCTGGTGGTCCCGGAGGGCTGGCGCGCGACCCAGGTGTACGGGGCCGTCGACAAGGTCCTCGCCCTGCCCGCGGGCACCACCAAGAAATCCCTGGCCAAAGCCAACCTCAAGCTGCCGAACGACGCCGAGGGCAATCCGGAGGGCTATCTCTTCCCCGCCACCTATCCGCTCGGCGAGAACCCCACCCCGGAGAAGCTGCTGACGGCCATGGTCGACAAGGCCAACAAGAGGTTCACCGGAGCTCCGGTCGCGGCGGGCGCCCAGCGCAACGCGCTGAACGTCTACCAGGCGGTCACCATCGCCAGCATCGTGCAGGCGGAGGCCGCCACCGAGGAGGACATGGGCAAGGTGGCCCGGGTGATCTTCAACCGGCTGGAACGCGGCATGCCGCTGCAGATGGACTCCACCATCAACTACGCCCTGGGCCGTTCCACCCTGAAGACCACCACCAAGGACACGAAGATCGACAGTCCTTACAACTCGTACCAGCGCATGGGGCTGCCGCCCACCCCCATCGCCAATCCGGGCGACGACGCGATGAGCGCCGCGATCAATCCGACCCCCGGTGACTGGCTGTACTTCGTCACGGTCAAGCCCGGGGACACCCGCTTCACCGCCGACTACGCCGAACACCAGCGCAACGTGGCGGAGTTCAACCGCCTCCAGGAAAGCGCTTCGAAGAAGGCCGAGGCCGCCAAGTGACCGGTCGGGGCGTCACGCGGCGACCGGCTCCCCCTCGGCCAGCAGCCGCCTGATGTCCCGCACGGCCGCGCGCCCCGCCCGGTTGGCGCCGATGGTGCTGGCCGAGGGGCCGTAGCCGACGAGATGGATCCGCGGATCGGCGACCGCGCGCGTTCCCTCGATCCGGACACCGCCGCCCGCCTCCCGCAGCCGCAGCGGCCGCAGATGTTCGATGGCGGGGCGGAACCCGGTCGCCCACAGGATGACGTCCGCGGCCACCCGCCGCCCGTCACTCCACTCCACACCCTCGGGAGTGATCCGGTCGAACATGGGCTGCCGGTCCAGCACGCCCGACTCCAGCCCGGCCCGGATCGCGTCGTTCAGCGGCAGCCCGGTCACCGAGACGACGCTCCTCGGCGGCAGCCCCTGCCGCACCCGCTCCTCCACGAGCGCCACTGCCGCCCGGCCCGCCTCTTCGTCGAAGGGCCCCTCGCGAAACACGGGGGGCCTCCTGGTCACCCAGGTGGTGGCCGCCGCGTACGGGGCGATCTCCAGCAGGTGCTGTGTCCCCGAGGCACCGCCGCCCACCACGACCACGCGCTGCCCGGCGAACTCCTCGGGTCCGGCGTACCGCGCGGTGTGCAGCTGCCGCCCCCGGAAGGTCTCCTGCCCCGGGTAGCGCGGCCAGAAGGGCCGGTCCCAGGTGCCGGTCGCGTTGATCAGCGCACGCGTCGACCAGGACCCGGCCGACGTCTCGACGCGCAGCCGCCCGTCCGCCCCCTCGCGCACGGCGCGCACGTCGACCGGCCGCAGTACCCGCAGGTCGAAAGTCCGCTCGTAGTCCGCGAAGTACCCGCCGACCACCTCGGCGGACGGCCGCTCCGGATCCGCCCCGGTCAGCTCCATGCCCGGCAGGGCGTGCATCCCGTGCACCTTGCCGTACGTCAGCGACGGCCAGCGGAACTGCCAGGCGCCGCCGGGGCCGGGGGAGTGGTCGAGCACCACGAAGTCGCGCTCCGGCTCGAACCCCGTGCGCCGCAGGTGATAGGCGGCGGCGAGCCCGGCCTGACCGGCACCGATGACGACGACCTCGACCTCGCGTGTGTTGTTCACGCTTCTACCAACGGCGCCGGAGGCCCCGATCTTCCCCCGGTGTCAGGATGGGGTCATGCCAGATGCCTTCACCACCCGAGTCCTCAACCTCGCTACCGGCTCGGCGGAGCGGGTCGCCGACATCACCGGCGACTGCGAGTCCTTCCTCCGCGAGACGGCGTCCGGCCGCGACGGCCTCCTCAACGTCTTCGTCCCGCACGCCACCGCCGGAATCGCGATCATCGAGACCGGCGCCGGCAGCGACGACGACCTGCTGTCCACCCTGCACACCCTGCTCCCGGCCGACGACCGCTGGCAGCACCGCCACGGCAGCCCCGGACACGGCCGCGACCACGTCCTGCCCGCCTTCGTCCCGCCCCACGCGACACTGCCGGTGATCGGCGGCCGCCTGGAACTGGGGACCTGGCAGTCGGTGTGCCTGGTGGACACCAACGTCTCGAATCACGACCGTCAGGTCCGGTTGAGCTTCCTCGGGTAGGGCGCCGACGCGGTGCGGACCGTGGAGGGCACGTCCGGCCGCACCAACTGCCCCCGGAGTGCGTGCACGGGCCCGACCGTTGTCAGTGCCGAGGTCTAACGTGATCGGCAACTGCTCATGAGGTCCCCGTGCAACGGGTGACGGGGAGGAACAGCGCCATGCACCAGGAAATCGCCGACGAGGACCGCTTCGAGATGCCCGCCGCCTGGCTGCGGGCCCTGCCCGCGCCCCGGGCCGCCGCGAAGCCGGCCGAGGACGCGGTGGAGAAGGCCGCCCGCCGCTACGCGCAGGAGGCGGCCTGGTGCGAGGAGATGTTCTCCTCCTCCGGCAGCGACTCGGAGTTGGTGAAGGAGGGCCGGGCCCACCGGGAGGGCAGGCCCTCTCCGCTCGGAGCCGCCGTGGAGATCGCCGTCGGCTGGCACTACACGATGGTGGACGTGCTCGTCGACGCCTGCGTGACCGAACAAGGCCTGCCGTTCGCCGCCTGTGCCGTCGTGGAGCTGGGAGGTGTCAACCCCCATTACAAGCAGGCAGGTTCTCAACGGTACGACGCGGCGCTGCGGAGGGTGACGGATTACCAGACCTACTACGTGTGGGAGCCCGCCGCCCGTGTCCGGGAACTGCTCGCGGCGGTCGACGAGGAGACCCGACGGCGGACCGTCGAGGCCCTCGCCGGCCTCCGGGACAGCGTCGAGCGCCGCATCGTGGTCTCCTACCTGGTACCCGATGAGCATGCCTGGGTCGACGAGTGCTGCGACGGCCCGATACCGGACGACTCCGCCCTGTGGCGCATGCTCCTTCTCTCCCTGTACCGGCCGGAGCAGATCGCCCTCATCCGCGAAGGAGCAGGACTCGGCTGGAACGGCTGGAAACTCCCGCTGCTCGCCACCCTCGCGAACCGGCTCGGTCCCGCCGTCGGGTCCCTGCTGGAGGACGCCTTCGACGGCGCCTACGGATCCGACGGACACCGGGACGTCGCGGGCTGGGCCGCCGAACTGCCCACCGACGACGCCTTCCGCCTGCTGCTGAGGAAGGGCGGCGACCGCAACGTCCGCCCCGCCCTGCTCGACGCCATGAACCGCTACCCGCGGCGCGCCCTGCGACTGCTCTCCGCCGCTGCGGCAGGCGACGACGAACACGCGTCCCTCGCCCGGATGCTGCTGCCGCTGCACGTGGTGACCCACGCGGAGCTCACGAAGGAGACGCTGCCCGCCCTGCCCGAAGCATCCGCAGCCGTCGTCGCTCCGCTGCTGAAGCAGGGCGAACGGGACGCCGAAGCGCCTGCGGAAGCGCTCCCCGCCCTGCTGGTCGCCCCGCCGTGGACCCGGAAGCGCACCAGGAGCAAGGCCCGCGTGGCCCGCGACGTCCCCGGCGCGCCGCAGGCCGAGATGGCCTGGAAACCCGGGGAGCAGGAGGCCTGGGCGGCCACCGTCGTCGCCGAAACCCCCTGGTGGCGCGAGTACGACTGGTCCCGCGAGATCCAGCAGATGCAGCAGGGGACATGGCGGGGCAACATCCACGCCGCCCGCCTCTTCGTCACCGGCCCCGAGGACGTCGTACGCCCACTGCTCGACGCCTTCGCCCCCGAGCACGTCTGGGACACCGAGAGCCACCTCAGGCCCGTCGCCGCCCGCCACGGCCTGTACGCCCTGCCGATGCTGAGCCGGCTTGCCGCCCGGTACCCGGCCACCGCCGGCGGCCTGCTGCTGCCCTACCGCAGCGTCGAGGTGGCCCGGCAGATGGCCGAGTGGCTGGTGCGCCGCCAGTCGCTGAGGCCCACGGTTCTCGCCTGGCTCCGCCGCCACGGCAGGGCGGCGGCCGTCCACCTGGTTCCCGACGCCGTCGGCCCGGCGGGCACGCCCCGCACCCACGCCGAACACGCCCTGCGGCAACTCGCCGCAGAGGTGGGCGCCGACGCCGTGCGGGAAACGGCGGCCGGCTGCGGCGCCGAGGCCGAGGAGATCGTCGCCGACCTCCTCGCCGGCGATCCGCTGGAGGCCGCCCTCCCGGCGAGGATGCCGACCCCCTGCACCTGGGCCGACCCCGCCCTGTTCCCACAGATCCGGCTCACCGGCGGCCGCGGCGCCCTGCCCGCCGACGCCGTCCGCCACATGATGACCATGCTGCAGATCTCCAAGCCCGGTGACGTCTACCCAGGCCTCGCCATCGTCACCGAGCAGTGCGACGCCGGATCCCTCGCCGAGTTCGCCTGGTCCCTCTTCGAGACGTGGCGGTTCCACGGCATGCCGGCCAAGGACAGCTGGGCCCTCCACGCCCTCGGCCTCCTCGGCGACGACGAGACCGTCCGCCGTCTCACCCCTCTCGTGCGTGCCTGGCCCGGTGAGAACGCCCACCACCGGGCCGTCGAGGGCCTCACCGTCCTCGCTGAGATCGGCACGGACACCGCCCTGCGCCATCTGCACGGCATCTCCCAGCGGGTGCCGTTCAAGGCCCTCAAGAAGCGAGCCCGCGAAAAGATCGACGAGGTCGCCGAAAACCTCGGCCTCACCACCGACCAGCTCGCCGACCGGCTGGTCCCCGACCTCGGCCTCGCCGACGACGGCAGCACCGTCATCGACTACGGCCCGCGCCGCTTCACCGTCACCTTCGACGAACAGCTGCGCCCGTGTGTCCGCGACGAGACCGGCAAGCTCCGCAAGGCCCTGCCGGCCCCGGGCGTCAAGGACGACCCGGAACTCGCCCCTGTCGAGCGCAAGCGGTTCGCCGCCCTCAAGAAGGAGGTCCGGACCATCGCCTCCGACCAGCTGCGCCGCTTGGAGGCCGCCATGGTCACCGGCCGCTCCTGGACCGCCGCCGAATTCCGCGAACTGCTCGTCGAGCACCCCCTTCTGCGCCACTTGGTGCGCCGCCTGATCTGGCTCGGCGACGGCGACGGCGACGGCGATGGCAAGGTGACCGCCTTCCGTGTCGCCGAGGACCTCACACTCGCCGACGTCCACGACGACGCATGGACCCTCCCCACCGACGCCACCGTGCGCCTCGCCCACCCCCTCCACCTGGGAGGCGAACTCGGGTCCTGGGCCGGCCTCTTCGCCGACTACGAGATCCTCCAGCCCTTCCCACAGCTAGGCCGCCCCGTGCACGCCTTCACCGACGAGGAGGCCACCGGTCACCGGCTGCCCCGCTTCGAGGGCGTCACCGTCCCAGTCGGCAAACTCCTCGGCCTCACCAAGCGCGGCTGGGAACGCGGCACGCCCGAGGACAACGGCGTGGAACGCTGGTTCTCCCGCCCGATCACCCGCGACCGCCACCTCGTCATCGCCCTCGACGAGGGCATCGCCGTCGGCATGGTCGAGGAGTTCCCCGACCAGACCCTCGAGACCGTCTGGATCGACACCGCCCCCGGCGACTACTGGCGCAGCCACACGTACCCGCACCGCCTCGGCGAGATCGACCCCGTCATCGCCTCCGAGATCCTCGCCGACCTGACCGACATCACCGCCAAGTGAGCCCCGCCATGACCACAGTGAGCGACCCGCACCCGCCCCGCCTGCAGCGCCCGCCCGCAGAAGTGCGCCACGCCGACGAACTCGCCGGGCTGCGTGCCGGGGACACCGGACCGCGGCCGCCCGGCTGGCAGCTCAGCCTCCGTGCCGCCCTCCGCTTCGTGGTCGGAGACCCGGACGCCGGCATCAGCCGCAAGTTCGTCGGCAGCCCGTCGCTCGTCGAACGGGCCCTGGTGACCCTGGCCACCAATCGGGGTGTGATGCTCGTCGGCGAACCCGGCACGGCCAAGTCGCTGCTCTCCGAGCTCATCGCGGCAGCCGTCAGCGGCACCTCCACGCTCACCGTGCAGGGCGGCGCGGCCACCACCGAGGACCAGATCAAGTACTCCTGGAACTACGCCCTGCTGGTCTCCGAAGGCCCCTCCCGCCGCTCCCTGGTGCCAGCCCCCGTGCTCCGCGGCATGGCCGAGGGACGCATCGTCCGCTTCGAGGAGATCACCCGCTGCCCCCTCGAGGTCCAGGACTGCCTGCTCTCCCTGCTCTCCGAACGCGTCGTCGCCGTCCCCGAACTCGACGGCGACGACGGCATGGTCTTCGCCCGCCAGGGCTTCAACGTCATCGCCACCGCCAACACCCGCGACCGCGGCGTCAATGAGATGAGCGCCGCGCTCAAACGCCGTTTCAACTTCGAGACGGTCTTCCCGATACCCGACCTCGACACCGAACTCGCCCTGGTCGAAGCCGAGTCCACCGCCCTGCTCCGCGAGTCCGGAGTCGAGCGGGCACCCGACCCCGACGTGCTCGAGGTACTGGTCGGTACCTTCCGTGAACTGCGCGGCGCACCCGACCGGAGCGACCGGCCGTCCGCGGTGATGAGCACCGCCGAAGCCGTCTCCACGGCCCACGCCGTCGGCCTGCGCGGCTGGTTCCTGCGCGGCGAGGCGGGCAACGCCGCGGACATCGTCTCCTGTCTCGCCGGCACCGCCGCCAAGGACAGCCCCGAGGACCTCGCCCGCCTGCGCCGCTTCCTCGAACAGCAGGCCCGTCTGCGCCGGGGCGCCCAGTGGCAGGCCCTCCACGAGGCCCGGCACCTGCTGGACCAACGGTGAGCGATGCCCCCGTCACCTTCCTGGGGGTGCGTCACCACTCACCGGCCTGCGCCGGCCTGGCCCGCCGCACGATCCGCGCACTGCGCCCGGCATACGTCCTGGTCGAGGGCCCCGCCGACATGAACGACCGGATCGGCGAACTGCTCCTCGGACACGAACTGCCCATCGCCCTCTTCAGCCATTACCGCGGCACCGAACGGGTCGCCACCTCCTGGGCACCGCTGTGCGCGTACTCCCCGGAGTGGGTGGCACTCACCGAGGGCCGTGCCGCGGGCGCCGAGGTCCGGTTCATCGACCTGCCCGCCTGGCACCACGCCTTCACCGACCGCCCCGACGGCGCGGCCAACCGCTACGCCGACGCCGAGGCCCGCTACAGCCGCGCCACCGAACGGCTCCGCGCCCGCTACCGGGTCGACACCGTGGACGCACTGTGGGACCGCGTCTTCGAGATCGCCGATCCGGACGGCCTGCGGGACCGCCTGGACGCCTACTTCGCCCTGGTACGCGGCGACACCGAGGCCGACGACGGGGACCGCGCCCGCGAGCGGTACATGGCCTCCTGGGTCCGTGCCGCGGTCGCACACGCCGACAACCGGCCGGTCCTGGTGGTGACCGGTGGCTTCCACCAGCCCGCCCTGCGCGCCCTCACCGCCGCCCCCGCCACGGCTCCGGGAGCGGAACCCGCCGCCTGGCCCTCGGTGCCCGCCCCGCCCGACGGGGCCGTGGGCGGCAGCTTCCTGGTGCCCTACTCCTTCCGCCAGATGGACGCCTTCGCCGGCTACCAGTCCGGCATGCCGTCCCCCGGCTACTACCAGCGCCTGTGGGACGAAGGCCCCGAAGCGGCCGCGAAAACCCTCCGTCGCACCGTCGTGGAACGGCTCCGCGCCCGCCACCTCCCCGCCTCCACCGCCGCCCTGATCTCCGCCCACACCCTCACCGAAGGCCTCGCCGCCCTCCGCGGACACCCCCACCCCGCCCGTGTCGACGTCCTGGACGGCCTCGCCGCCGCACTGATCACCGACGACCTCGACCAGCCGCTCCCCTGGAACACCGACGGCCCGCTGAGGCCCGGCGCCCACCCCGCCGTCGTCGAAACGGTCGCCGCCTGCACCGGCGAGCGCACCGGCCGCCTCCACCCCGACACCCCGCTGCCACCCCTGGTCCACCAGGTGACCGCCGAGGAGATCCGCCTCGGCCTCGACGGCGACCGCACCCTCGACCTCGACCTCACCAACCCCCGAGGGCTCGAACGCAGCCGCTTCCTCCACCAGCTGCGCATCCTCGGCATCCCCGGTCACACCCGCCTCACCGGCCCCGACCACGGAGCCGACCCCCGCGACCACGAAACCTGGGAACCCCGCCCCCGCACCGGCCGCGACGCCGCACTGACCGAGGCCGGCGCCTACGGAGCCCGCCCCGACGAGGCCGCCGCAGCCGTCCTCACCCACCGCCTTCGCGACACCGGTACGGCCGCCGACGCCGGGACCACCGCCGTCCTCCTGTTCGACGCCGTCCTCTGCGGAGCCGGAACCCTCTCCCGCGACCTCCTGGACGGCCTCGCCCACCGGATCCGTACCACCGCGGACCCCGGCCCCCTCGGGCGCGCCCTCGCCGTGGTCCTGGGACTCTGGCGCCACGACCGCGTCTTCGGCACCGCCCGTGAACCGCTGCTCGGCACCGTCCTCGACCACGCCGTCGACCGGCTCTTCCACCTCGTAGAGGGCCTCCACGGCGGCCCGCCCGGCGTCGACGTCCCCCGCCTGCGCGCCCTGACCGCCGCCCGCGACGCCCTCCTCCACGCCGCCCCCGCCCTTGCTCTCACCCCGGAGACCGCCGCCGCGACCGCCGCCCGCATCGCCCGCGACCGGCACGCCCCCGCCGACCTGCGCGGCGCCGCCCTCGGCCTGCGCCGCGCCCTCGGAGCCCCCGCCGAACCCGCCGGGGAGGCCGAAGCGTTCGCCGCCGCGGCCGACCCCGCCGTCCTCGGCGACTGGCTGGCCGGCCTGCTCGCCCTCGCCCGCGAAGAAGTCCTGCGGCCCGCCCCGAAGGGCGAACAGTCCCTGCTCGACACCCTGGACGGCGTCGTCACCACCATGACCGACGACGTCTTCCTCCACGCCCTGCCCGCCCTGCGCCAGGCCTTCGCCTTCTTCCCGCCCCGCGAACGCGAACGCGTCGCGCAACTCCTTCTCGACCGCCGGAACCTGCGCGGCTCCGCCCGCCCCCTGCTGCGCACCACCACCGACCCCCTGCTCCTCGCCCGTGCCGCGGCCCTCGAGGAACACACCGACCTGCTGCTGGACCGGCACGCCCTCGGAGCACCCCGATGACCCCCGACGACCCCCGCGCAGGACTGGAACGCTGGCGGCTGATCCTCGGCGCCCCCGCCGAACGCCGCACCGGCGGCCTCGACGGCCCGGACGCCGCCCGCGACACCGCCCTCCAGTGGCTCTACGGCCGCGACGACGACCTCGCCCGCCGAGGTGAACGCCGCGGCACCGCCGACCGCCGGGAGGGTGGCGACGGCCCCTCCACACTCACCGTCGTCGACTGGCTCGACGACATCCACCGCCTCTTCCCCCGGGAGACGGTCGAACGCCTCGAACGCGACGCCGTGGAGACCTACGGCATCGACGAGATCGTCACCGATCCCGACGTCCTTCTCCGCGTGGAACCCAGCACCAGCCTGCTGCGGGCCGTGCTGCGCACCAAACACCTGATGAACCCGCAGGTTCTGGCTGCTGCCCGGCGCATCGTCGAAGCCGTCGTGCGCGACCTGACCGAGCGGCTGAGGCCGGAGATCCAGCGCGCCCTCACCGGAGCCCGCTCCCGCCGCCCCAGCCGAACCCCCCTGGCCCGGAACTTCGACTTCAGGGCCACCATCCGCGCCAACCTCGCCCACTACCGGCCCGAGGACCGCCGCATCCTCATCGAGCATCCGCACTTCCACTCCCGCACCCGCCGCCACCTCGAGCAGTGGCAGCTGATCCTCCTCGTCGACCAGTCAGGCTCCATGGCCGGATCCGTGATCCACTCCGCCGTCACCGCTGCCTGCCTCTGGGGCCTGCCCGGACTGCGCACCCACTTGGTCGCTTTCGACACACAGGTCGTCGACCTCACCTCCGACGTCACCGACCCCGTCGAACTCCTGATGAAGGTCCAGCTCGGCGGCGGCACCGACATCGCCCGCGCCGTCGACTACGCCGCCGGCCTCGTCGACAACCCGCGCCGCACGATCGTCGCCCTGATCACCGACTTCTACGAGGGCGGCGACGCCCGCCGCCTCACCCGCACCGTCCGCGGCCTGACCGGACAGGGCGTCACCGTCCTCGGTCTCGCCGCCCTCGACGAGGAGGCCGTCCCCGCCTACGACCGTGACCTGGCCGGCCGCCTCGCCGAGGCGGGCGCCCACATCGGCGCCATGACCCCCGGCCACCTCGCCGAATTCGTCGCCGAGACAATGGCCCACGGAGGACGAACGGCGTGACCCGCACCGACCTGCTCGCCCTCACCCCCGACACCCTCGCCGCCCTCGCCAACCGCGGCCTGGTCAAACGCGCCGCCAAGGAGCTCGACGCCGGAGCGGGCCCCGACCTGGACGTCACCGACGACCACACCGTGCACGGCCGCTTTCCCGACGGCACCGAGACCCGACTGCCGCCCGGCACCACCCTCCAGGACGCCCGCTGCAGCTGCGAGGCCCACGGAGTCTGCCGCCACCGCATCGGCCTCGTCCTCGCCTATCAGCGCACCGCGACCGCATCGGACACCCCGCCGCCTTTCACCGACTGGTCCCCCGGAAGCATCGACGACACCGCCCTCGCCGAGGCCTTCGGCCGTTCCGCACTCACCGCGGCCCGTCGCACCCACGACCGCGGCTACCGGGCCGTCCTCCACCGCCCCACCCCCGCCGACCCCGTTCCCGCCGTCGAACTCCCCGCCTGTACCGTCCGCTTCCCCGTGCCCCACCGCCCGGGCTTCGCCGTCACCGACGCCGCCGAGCCGCTGCACGGCGCGACGGTCGTTCTCGCCGTCTGGGCCTTCCGTGCCGCCGACACCGAGGGCAGCGACCAAGTCACCGTCGGAGGAAGGGAAACAACCCCGGACCACGGCGACAGCGCCCACCGTGCAGCCATGGACCTCGTCGACGAACTCCTCGTCGAAGGCGTCCCCCAGGCCGGCCCCGTCCTGGACGGAACCCTCCGCCGTGCCGGCGCCGCCCTCACGGCGGCCGGCCGCCACTGGCCCGCCGCGGCCCTCGAAGAGATACGCCACCAGCTCGCCGAGCACGCCGTCCGCGGCGCCCGCCACGACCGCGAGACCCACGCCCTGCTCCTCGCCGAACTCCACGCCCGCCACCGCGCCGCCCCCACCGATCCTGCGGCCGTCCTGGGCACTGCCGAGACGGCCCGCACGGCCTTGCGCCGAGTCCGCCTCGTGGCCCTCGGCTGCCACGTCGACGGCTCCGCCGGCGACCGCACCGCCGACGTCTTCTTCGCGCACCCCGACGCCGGTGTCGTCCTCGTCCTGCACAAACGCTGGGAGCGGCTCGACGGTCAGGCACCCACCGGCCACGACCTCGGCTCCCGCCGAATCCTCGGTACCAACCTGCGCACCCTTGCCGCCGCCAACGTGGTCAGCGAGGCCACCTCCCGCACAGCCGGCCGCACGGTGGAGATCTCCCGCGGCCGGATCGCCACCACCTCCGTCACCCCCGTCGGCACCGCCTGGGACGACCTGCCGGCCGGGCTGCTGGTCACCGACCTCGCCGCGCAGTTCCCCGCCCCCGGTACCCTCCCTCCCCGCCTCGTCCGCCCCAGGGTGGAGGCCGAGTCCATGCGCGTCCTCGCCGTCGCGGAGGCCGGACCCGTGCGGTACGACCCGGCCGCACAGCGCCTCGAAGCCGTCCTTCACGACCCGGCCGGCAACGAGGTCCTGCTGAGCAGCGCACACAACCCCCACTGCCCCGGCACCCTGGACGCCCTGGCCGACGCCCTCGCCTCCGGCACCGTCGACCGGATCAGCGGCACCCTCCGCCACGACCGGGGCAGGGTCCATCTCGCCCCTCTCGCCGTCCGCACCTCCCACGGCGTCCTCGTCCCCGACCTCGCCCCCGGCGACGGCGACACGGCCCTCCCCGTCGCCCCGCACCCCCCGGACGACCCCCTGACCACCGCCCTGGAACAGGCGCTCGCCGCCCTCGCCGAGGCCGCCCACCACGGCCTGAGGAATCTGACCGCCACCGACCACGACACCCTCGAATCTGCAGCCGCACTCCTGCACCGAACCGGCTTCCGCACCACCGCGGACAAGGTCACCGCCGTGACAACCACCCTCCGCACCCACGGCCCGGGCCCCGCCACGTCCCACTGGCACACCGCCGTCATCCGCCTCGCCACAAACCTGGAACTCCACCGGACCGGCCCGTAGAACGGATCCGGCCGCGCGGGTCGGTCCGAGTCCCCGGCCGGCCGTCGAGCCGGTCTACGCCCCGTTCGCGGCAGTGGTGCGCAACCAGGCGTATCGGCCCCACGTCTCAGAGGCATGACCTCCACCTCACCCGACCAACCCGGACGCCCCTCCCTGGCCGTACTGCCGGTACGGCGCCACAGCGAACGACGTCGGGTGCCGGGGCCTCATCGTCGAGCCCCACGCGGCGTGCCTGGCCCATCTGGGCGACGTCGAACGCTCCGCCTACCTCGCCGGCCTGCGCCCTGGCGCGGACGTCGACCACCGCGGCACCCCGTTGGGGGAGGAACTGCACTACGGCGAGACGGAGATGCGCCGTCACGCCCACGACATCCCACGCAGCGAACGGGCCCTGCTCACCACCTACTGGGCACTCTCCGGCTACGGTCTGCGCGCCTCCCGAGCCCTGGGCTGGCTGCTGGGAGGCATGGCCACGACCGTGCTGCTGATGATGCTGTGGGGGCTGCCGAAGGACGACCCGAAGCCCCAGAGCACCGGCACGCTGACCGGCCGGCGCCTCACGTTGACCACCATTGGGGCCGAGCCGGTCAATCCCGACGGGCCCTATCGCGAGCGTCTGTCGGCCAAGAGGTTCGAGAAGTCCTTGCGGGTGGTCATCAATTCCGTGGCCTTCCGCTCCTCCGGCCGGAACCTGACCACCGCCGGCAACTACACCGAGATGGCTTCCCGGCTCGTTGAACCCGCCCTCCTCGGTCTGGCCGTCCTCGCTGTGCGTGGCCGGGTGAAACGCTAGGAGAGCACTACTTCACCGCCATCTCGCCCAGCTCCGACCAGCCCTCCTGGTCGACCGACGCGTTCACGATGCGCGGCGTCCGGGCGAGGTGGGGCGGCAGTTCCTCCTGCGCGGCGCGGAAGTGGGCGGACTGGACGTGGGCCGCGCCCGCCTCGTCGTCGCGGAACGCCTCGACCAGGACGTATTCCGTGGGATCTTCGACGCTGCGCGACCAGTCGAACCAGAGGCAGCCGGGTTCCGCCCGGGTGGCCCGGGTGAACTCGCCGGCGATCTCCGGCCACTGGTCCGCGTGCTCGGGGAGTACCTGGAACTTCGCCGTGATGAAGATCATGGGTTCGCCTTCTGTGAGCGTGGTCTGGAGCCTGGACGTGAGCACGAGCGGGCCGGGGACGGTGCGAGTACCTCGCCGTTCGCATCCGTACCCGGTCCCGCGTCACCGGCACCATCCGGCTCGGCCAGGTGGGGCAGCCGCCCGGTGCCGTTCTTCCGGGGCGGTGGTCAGGCGTTCGCCCGCGCCCGTCCCCGGCCCACCAGCCGCTTCACCAGCGGCCAGGCCAGCAGCAGCACGATCACCGCGTACACCGTCACCGAGAACGGCGTGTTGACCAGGCCCGACACGCTGCCGTCGCTGATCTGCAGGGCGCGGCGCAGCTGCTGCTCGGCGTTCGGGCCGAGGATGACGCCGATCACGGCGGGCAGGATGGGCAGGCCGTAGCGCCGCATGCCGAACCCGATCAGACCGATGACCAGCAGGATCACCAGGTCGATCACCTCACCGCCGACCGCGTACGCGCCGACCGCCGCGAAGAACATGATCCCCGCGTAGAGGTACGGACGCGGGATGCGCAGCAGCTTGGCCCACACCGGTGCCAGCGGCAGGTTGAGGGCGAGCAGCAGCACCATGCCGACGAAGAGCGAGGCGATCAGACCCCACACCAGCTCGGGCTCGCGTTCGAACAGCAGGGGGCCGGGCTGGATGCCGTACTGCTGGAAGGCGGCCAGCATGACCGCGGCGACCGCCGTCGTCGGCAGGCCCAGGGTCAGCATGGAGACCAGCGTGCCCGCGGCCGAGGCCGACGCCGCCGACTCGGGTCCTGCCACGCCCTCGATGGCGCCCTTGCCCCACTCGTCCTTGTGCTTGGACAGCCGCTTCTCCGTGACGTACGACAGGAAGGTGGGTATCTCCGCGCCGCCCGCCGGGATCGCGCCGAACGGGAAGCCGATGAGCGGACCGCGCAGCCAGGACTTCCAGGTGCGCTTCACATCACCGCGGCCGAGCCAGGGGCGGCCCACGGGGATCGGTTCGGCCGACCCGCGCCGCAGATGGGCCGCCACCCACAGCGCCTCGCCGATCGCGAACAGACCGACCGCCACGATCACCACGTCCACGCCGTCGGCGAGTTGCAGCGAACCGAAGGTCAGCCGCTGCTGGCCCGTCATCTGGTCCAGGCCCACCAGACCGATCGTCAGACCGATCAGCAGCGAGGCCAGGCCTCTGATCCGCGACGAACCCAGCACCGACGTCACGGCGATGAACGCCAGCACCATGATGGCGAAGTAGTCCGGGGCGCCGATGTCCACCGCCAGGTCGGCGACCGTCGGGGCGAGGGCCACGAGCAGGATCGTGCCGATCATGCCGCCCGCGAAGTGGCCGATGGCGGCGGCGGCCAGCGCCTGCGCGCCGCGACCCGCCTTGGCCATGGGATTGCCCTCCATGGCCGCGACCACGGCGGCGCTCTCGCCGGGGGTGTTGAGCAGGATGGAGGTGGTCGAACCGCCGAACATCGCGCCGTAGTAGATGCCGGCGAACATGATGAACGCGGCGACCGGGTCCAGCCCGTACGTCACCGGCAGCAGCAGCGCCACCGCCATCGCCGGACCGATGCCGGGCAGGACACCGATGGCCGTGCCGAGCAGCACGCCGAGGGCGGCCCACAGGAGGTTGACCGGGGTGAGGGCCGTGCCGAAGCCGTCCATGAGGGAGTTGAGGGCGTTCATGTCAGAGCACTCCCATCAGCGGACCGCCGGGCAGCGGTACTCCGAGCAGTTGGTCGAAGACGACGTAGGTGATCAGGGACACCACCGCGGCGATCAGCGGATCACGGTCCAGGCGGCGGCTGCCGAGGGCGAAGGCGGCGCCCCAGAAGAGCAGTGCGCCCGCGACGGGGAAGCCGGCCGGCTCGATCAGGGCCGCGGCGCCGAGGAAGATCCCGGACAGCAGCAGCACCGTGCGCCAGTCGGCCGGTTCGGACAGGTCGACGTCCTCGCCGCCCTCGGCCTCGCCCCGGCCGCCGCGCAGCACGTCGACGGCGAGCAGCGCGGCGATCACCAGCAGTCCGACGCCGACCACGATCGGCACGGTCTTGGGGCCGACCGGGCCGCGCTGGGTGATGTCGACGTCCATGGTGAGCGCGTCGGTCAGGACGAGCACGCCGAGCGCCAGCAACAGGGCGCACACGCCCAGCTCGGAGTGCTCGCGCAGCCACGACCGCGGGCCGGTGGCCGTCGCCCCGCGGTCGTCGGGGAGTTCGGTCCGCGTCGTCACAGTCCCAGCTCCTTCAGCACCGACACCACGCGCTCGTCCTGGGCGTCCAGGAAGTCGCCGAACTTCTCACCGGTCAGGAAGGCGTCGTCCCAGCCGTTCTGGTCCATGGACTTCTTCCACTCGGGGGAGTCGTGCAGCTCCTCGAAGAGGCGGGTCAGCTTGGTGCGCTGCGCCTCGGAGAGGCCGGGCGGGGCGACGATGCCGCGCCAGTTGGTGAAGTTCACGTCGTAGCCGGACTCCATGAGCGTGGGCGCGTCCGCGAGGTCGTCCACCCGCTCGGGGCCGGTGACCGCGAGCACCCTCAGCTCGCCGGCCTTGATCTGGTCCAGGTACTCGCCGACGCCGGAGACCCCGAAGCCGACCTTGTTGCCGAGGATCGAGGCGAGCAGTTCACCGCCGCCGTCGAAGGGGATGTAGTTGACCGACTTCGGTTCGATACCGGCGGCCTGCGCCATCAGCATCGGGGCGAGGTGGTCGGGCCCGCCCGGCGACGAACCACCGCCCACGGGGATCTTGCCCGGGTCCTTCTTCCAGGCGTCGACCAGCTCGTCGATCGTCTTGTACGGCGAGTCCTTGGCGACCACCACGACGTCCTGCTCCTCGGTGAGCCGCGCGATCGGTGTGGCGTCGGCGAGGGTTTTGGGCGCGTGGTTGGAGCGGACGGCGCCCACGACGCCGAGGCCCATGGACATGGCGAGCTTGCCGTTGCCGTGTTCGCTGACCAGTCGGCTCAGACCCACGGTGCCGCCCGCGCCGGGCAGGTTGAACACCTCGATGTTGTGCGTGAGTCCGGCGTCCTCGGCGTTCTTCGCGGCCGTGCGGGCGGTGATGTCGTATCCGCCGCCGGGCGTGTTGGGAACCATGAAGCGCAGGCCCGGGATCTGGGTGCCGGAATCGGAGTCGTCGCCCGAGGAGAGCAACGGCGGTCCGGCCAGCACGAGCACGGCGGCCCCGAGCAGGGCAAGGGGGGTGCGCAGGCGCACGTATGACACCACCTGTCGGTTGGGTAGAGCGGTAGGGGAGCCCTGTGGGGGAGGGTGACGTGGGCCACATGGTGCCCGCGTGTCTGGCTCGTGTCTTCCTTGCGGAACCAAGGGAGGTTGTGTTCATTGCGGTCGCCGGAACCGCGTGATCGACATCGCTGTCGGATCGCCGGTTCATTGCGAAGCAGGCACATCGAAGGCACATCCCTTTCCCTTGCCGCAGGTGGAGGCCATGATGGCGACCCGGCACACCCGCCGGCCCCCCGCCGGTCACCGCATCCCCGTCCCGCCCCCGTCCACGCACCGTCCCCGTCTCCGTGCCGCCCCCGTCTCCGTCCCGCCCCCGCCCCGTCCCCACCACCTCCGTGAACCGAGAACGAGTCCGCCGTGGCCCCCACCTTCCGCCGCCAGACCCTCGCGGGCGAGATGCTGGTCCTCCAGCTCGCCATCGTCGTGGTCGTCCTGCTTGCGGTCGCCGCCGTCTCGCTCGCGCAGTCCAAGGCCACCTTCAACCGCGTGGAGGGGCGCCGGGTCACCGCCCTGGCCGAACAGCTGGCCGCCACGCCGCTGGTCCGCAGCCAACTGCTGAGACCCGTGCCGGGAGAGGCGCTCGCCCCGCTGGTCAACTCCACCCAGACCCAGTCCGGGGTCACCTCCGTCACGGTGGCCGACGCCGACGGCCGCGTCGTCAGCTCCACCGACCCCACGCTGATCGGCGCCAGGCTGCCGCGCGGGAAGGGCGCAGGCGCCTCGAGCGGCTGGTCGGGGCCGCTGAGCGTGCAGGGCAGCCGGGAACTCGTCGCCCAGGTCCCGGTCCTCGGGGCCACCCGGCAGACCCTCGGCCGGAAACTCGGCACGATCATGGTCGGCGAGGCGGACCCGACGGTGTGGCAGCGCCTCAGCGGGGCCTCCTCCTACCTGATCGCCTACCTCGGCATCGCCAGCGGCCTCGGCGTGGCCGGGTCCTGGCTGCTGGCCCGGCGCGTCAAACGGCAGACCCTCGGCCTGGAGCCGCGCGAGATCGCGGGCCTCGCCGAACACCGCGAGGCCATGCTGTACGGCATCGCCGAGGGCGTCGTCGCCCTGGACCCGCAGCACCGGCTGACCCTCGTCAACGAGATGGGCCGGCGCCTGCTCGACCTGCCCGCCGACTGCGTGGGCCAGAGCCTGGACGGGCTCGGCATCGACGGGCGGCTGCGCGACGTACTCGCCGGTGCCACGCCCGAAGCGGCCCGGCCGCGCGACGAGGTCGTCGTCCGGCACGGCCGGGTCCTGGTCATGAACCGGATGACCGTCACCAAGGACGGCCGCGCGCTCGGCTCGGTCACCACCCTGCGCGACCGCACCGAACTCGCCCGCCTGGAACGGGAGATCGGTTCCTTCCGCAGCACCTCCGAGTTGCTGCGCGCCCAGGCCCACGAGTTCGCCAACCAACTGCACACCATCTCCGGGCTCATCCAGATCGGCGAACAGGAGGAGGTGGTGCGCTACGTCCGCGGACTCAATCAGCGCCGGCAGTCCCTGGACGTCACCCTCAGCCGCCGGGTCCGGGACACCGCGGTGGCCGCGCTGATCACGGCGAAGTCCTCCCTCGCGGCGGAGCGCCGGGTCGCCCTGCGCGTCTCGGACCGCACGGCGCTGGAGAGGCTCGAGCCGGCGGACGCCGCCGACGTGGCGACCGTGGTCGGGAACCTCGTCGACAACGCCGTGGACGCCGCCGCGGCCCCGGGCGACGCACACGACGCCTGGGTCGAGGTCGAACTGCGGCAGGACGCCGCGAGCGTCGAGATCGTGGTCCGCGACTCCGGGCCCGGCGTGGCGCCCGAACTGGCCCGGGAGGTCTTCTCCCACGGCTTCACCACCAAGGCCGCCCGGCAGGGCGAGCGCGGCATCGGTCTGGCGCTGACCCGGCTGGTCTGCGAACGTCACGGCGGTGAGATCTCGGTGACCAACACCCCCGACGGGGCCATGTTCACCGCACGCATGACCGTCAGCCACCTCACCGACGCGGTGGCGGAAGGAGCAGCACCATGACGGCAACGAGCGGCACGTCCGACGCGACCGCCCCCACCGCCGCGATCCCGCACGCGCCCCGTTCCGCCGCCCCGATCGGCGTGCTCGTGGTCGACGACGACTTCATGGTGGCCCGTGTCCACCGCGCGTTCGTCGAACGGGTCGAGCCCTTCCGGGTCCTGGGTGTCGCCGGCACCGGGGAGCAGGCGCTCACCGCCGTCGGGGAGCTGCGCCCCGACCTGATCCTGCTCGACCTGTACCTGCCGGACGTCTTCGGTCTCGACGTCATCCCTCGCCTGCGCGCCGCGGGCCACGACTGTGACGTCATGGTCATCAGCGCGGCGCGCGAGGCGGAGGCGGTGCGCGGTGCCGTGCGGCAGGGTGTGGTCGACTACCTGCTCAAACCGTTCGAGTTCGAGGACCTGCGGGTCCGGCTCGAGCGCTACGCCCTCCAGCGGGGCCGGCTGCTCGGCACGGTCGTGCGCAGCCAGGCCGACGTCGACCGCGTACTGGCCGGCGCCGCGGCGCAGGCGGCCACGGCCCCCGCGCTGCCCAAGGGCATGAGCGTGGAGACCGCCGAACTCGTCGAGCGGACCCTGCGGGAGGCGGACGGCACGCTGTCCGCCAGCGAGTGCGCCGCGCTGACCGGCATCTCCCGGGTCAGTGCCCGCAGGTACCTGGAGCACTTCCACACCGTGGGCAGCGCCGACGTCTCCCTGCGCTACGGCGTGGCCGGGCGGCCCGAGCGCCGCTACCGCTTCCGCGGCGCGGTCACCGGCCTGGCGCTCCCGCACGCAGGGCGTCCATGACGAAGTCCAGGAACCGGGTGACCCGCGGCTGCCGGTCCTCGCCGGGTCCGATCACCCACAGACCGCCGAGGACCAGGAAGAAGTCGTCTCCGGTCACTCCGGGCCGGATCGTGCCGGCCTCGTGGTTGGCACGGAGCAGGAGCTCGGCCGCGTCCTCCAGCGGGGTGGGGCGCGGCTTCTCCGGCGCCCCGGGTGCGCTGGTGACCAGCCGGATCGCGTCCGCCAGACCCGCCTTGGTCATGGCGAACTCGGCGAGGCGGTCCATCCACTCGCGCAGGGCCAGGTCGGGTTCCCGGGTGGCCAGCATCTCGGGCGCGGCCTGGGCGACCTGCTGCATCCCGTAGCGGTAGATCTCCAGGACCAGCGCCTCGCGGTTCGGGAAATTGCGGTAGAAGGTGCCCTGCCCGACCCCCGCCTTCTTGGCGATGGCGCTCAAGGGGGCGTTCGCGCAGTGCGTCAGCTCCTCCGTGGCCACGGCCAGGATGCGTTCGCGGTTGCGCTGGGCGTCCGAGCGCAAGGGAGTGTCCGGCTTGTCCTTCATCGGCTGCGGCACTCGTCCCCCTTTCGGGTTGTGGCCGAATCCCGACCTTGCTAAGCGGACAGCTGTCCGTTACGTTTTCGTGAGCGGACAGTTGTCCGGTTGCCCGCCCAGTCTAGCGGCAGACGCGGCCGCGTGAACCCGACGGTGGTCGACCGGCCGCGAATGACCCCCCACTGCCTACAGCCCATTTCTCCTTGTCAACAGACATCCCGCTGTCACCAGACACCAAAGAAGGCTGACCATGGCCCCAACGCCCTCGTCGACGTCCAGCGCCGTCACCCTGAACATCAACGGCGAGAAGCACCAGCTGACCGTCGACCACCGCACCACCCTGCTCGACGCCCTGCGCGAGCGCCTGGATCTCACCGGTACCAAGAAGGGCTGCGACCAGGGCCAGTGCGGAGCCTGCACCGTCCTCGTCGACGGGCGACGCGCCGTCTCCTGCCTCAACCTCGCCGTCGCCGCCGAAGGACGGGAGATCACCACCATCGAGGGCATGGCCGACGGCGACCGGCTGCACCCGGTCCAGCAGGCCTTCCTCGACCTCGACGGCTACCAGTGCGGCTACTGCACCCCCGGGCAGATCTGCTCGGCGATCGCCGTCATCGAGGAGCACGCGGCCGGCTGGCCCAGCGCCGCCACCGAGGACGTACGTCCCGAAGCCGGACCCCCACCCCTCACGCCGGACGAGATCCGCGAACGGATGAGCGGCAACCTGTGCCGCTGCGGCGCCTACGTCTCCATCGTGCAGGCGGTCACCCGCGCGGCCGAGGCCCACGAGGCGGCCGCCCGCGACGACGACGGCACCCCGGCCGGGACGGCGAAGGAGGCGGCGGCATGAGGGAGTTCGGATACCAGCGCGCCGACGACGTCTCCGGCGCCGTGGCCCTGCTCGCCGCCGACCCGGACGCCCGCTTCCTCGGGGGCGGCACCAATCTCGTCGACCTGATGAAGACCGGGGTCGAGCGCCCCGCCCGGCTCGTCGACGTCCGCGAACTCCCCCTGGACGGCATCGAGGAGACCTCGGACGGCGGCCTGCGCATCGGCGCCACCGTCACCAACAGCGACCTCGCCGCCCACCCCGAGGTACGCCGCCGCTACCCGGTCCTGACCCAGGCGGTCCTGGCCGGCGCCTCGGGACAACTGCGCAACATGGCCACCGTCGGCGGCAACCTCCTCCAGCGCACCCGCTGCGGCTACTTCACCGACCTCAGCAGGCCCTGCAACAAGCGGGCCCCCGGCAGCGGCTGTTCCGCGATCGGCGGCGAGCACCACAACCACGCCGTGCTGGGCGCCTCCGACCACTGCGTGGCCGTCCACCCCTCCGACATGGGCGTGGCCCTCGCCGCCCTCGACGCCGCCGTGGAGTACGAAACCGCCGACGGCCCGGGCGAGCTGCCGCTGGCCGACTTCTACCTGCCCGTCGGTGACACCCCGCACCGGGAGACCGCACTGCCGCCCGGCGCACTGATCACCGGCGTCACCCTGCCGCCCGCCCCGGTCGCCGCCCACTCCCGCTACCGCAAGGTCCGCGAACGGGCCTCGTACGCCTTCGCGATCGGCTCGGTCGCCGCCGCGCTCGACATCGAGGACGGCGTCGTGCGCGAGGCCCGGCTGGCCTTCGGCGCGGTCGCCTCACGGCCCTGGCGGGCCCGCGCGGCCGAGGCCGTGCTGACCGGCGCACCGGCCGACGGCGACACCTTCGCCGCCGCCGCGGACGCCGAACTCGCGGCCGCCAGGCCGCTGCCCGACAACGGATACAAGGTGACCCTCATGCGCAACCTCGTCGTGGCCGTCCTGACCGAACTCGCCGGGGAGGCCGCCCGATGACGACCGCCACCACCGGCCGTACGACGGCCCAGGGCGCGGTCGGCACCGCCCACACCCGCGTCGAGGGCCGCGACAAGGTCACCGGAGCGGCCCGCTACGCCGGCGAGATCCCCTTCGCCGACCTCGCGCACGGCTGGCTGGTGCTGTCCACCGCGGCCCGCGGCCGTGTGCGCGCGATCGAGACCGAGCCCGTCCTCGCCATGCCCGGCGTGCTCGCCGTCCTGCACCACGGCAACGCCCCGCGCGTCGACACCGACTACATCGGCCTGCTGGGCATCCCGCCGGACCCCACGGCCGCCGTCTTCCAGCAGGACCGGGTGCACCATGTGGGCTGGCCGGTCGCGCTCGTCGTCGCCGAGACGCCCGAGCAGGCCAGGGAGGCCGCCGAGGCCCTCGTCGTCGCCTACGACGAGGAACCGCACGACACCGAACTCACCACCGGGCACCCGGGCGCCCACCCGGCCGGCGGCGTCATGCCCGGCGAGACCGGCAAGGGCGACCTGGCGGCCGGCCTCACCGCCTCCGCCGTCGTGGTGGACGAGGAGTACACCACGCCCGAAGAGCACCACAGCATGATGGAGCCGCACGCCGCCACGGCCCGGTGGGACGGGGGCCGGCTGGAGGTCGTCGACTCCAACCAGGGCACCACCTGGATCCAGACCGAACTGGCCAGCATGTTCTCCCTCGACGCGTCCGGGGTGCGGGTGCGCTCCGAGCACATCGGCGGCGGCTTCGGCAGCAAGGGTCTGCGCGCCCACCAGGTCGCCGCCGTGATGGCCGCGACCGAACTGCAGCGGCCGGTGCGCGTGGTGATGACCAGGCGCCAGATGTTCTCGCTGGCCGGCTACCGCAGCCCCACCGTCCAGCGGGTGCGGCTCGGCGCCGATGCCGACGGCCGGCTGCGTGCCCTGGAGCACCGCTCGCTGAACCAGACGTCCACCGTCTACGAGTTCGTCGAGCCCAGCGCGGGCGTGGCCCGGGTGATGTACGACGCCGACGCCCACCACACGGCCAACGAGGTGACGCCGCTCGACGTGCCGTCGCCGACGTTCATGCGCGCGCCGGGCGAGGCGCCGGGGTCCTTCGCCATCGAGTCCGCTCTCGACGAACTCGCCGAGCGCTGCGGCGTCGACCCGATCGAGCTGCGCCTGCGCAACGAACCCGAGGTCGGCCCGGTCTCGGGGTTGCCGTTCAGCAGCCGCAATCTGGAGGCCTGCTTCCGCGAGGGCGCCCGGCGGTTCGGCTGGGCCGAGCGCGACCCGCGCCCCGGCGTGCGCCGGGACGGACGCTGGCTGCTGGGCACGGGCACGGCCGCCGCCTCCTTCCACTCGGGCGCCGGCCCCTCCACGGCCCTGCTGACCGCAGAAGCGGACGGGAGCTTCACCGTGCGGATCGCCGCCGCCGACATCGGCACCGGCGCCCGCACCGCGCTCACCCTGGTCGCGGCCGACGCGCTGGAGGTCGCTCCCGAGCGGGTCCGGGTCCGCATCGGCGACAGCGACTTCGGGCCGGCGATGATCGCGGGCGGCTCGATGGGCACCCGCTCGTGGGCCTGGGCGATCACGGCCGCGGCCGCGGAACTGCGCGAGCGCCTCGCCCTGGGCGCCGACATCCCGGCCGACGGCATCACCGTGCGGTCCGACACCACCGAGGCCCTGGGCCGCCTCGCACAGAAGGAACGGCACTCCTTCGGGGCGCAGTTCGCCGAGGTGGCCGTGGACACCGCCACCGGCGAGGTGCGGGTGCGCCGCATGCTCGGCATCTTCGCGGCGGGCCGGATCGTCAACCCGCTCACCGCCCGCAACCAGCTCGTCGGCGGCATGGTCTGGGGCATCTCCATGGCCCTGCACGAGGAGGCGGTACGGGACCGGGCGAGCGGCGCCCTGTACGCCCCCGACCTGGCCGGCTACCACGTGGCCACCAACGCCGACGTGGGCGACATCCAGGCGGACTGGGTGGACGACCCCGACCCGGACGACCCGGTCGGCATCAAGGGCGTCGGCGAGATCGGCATCGTGGGTGCCGCGGCGGCCGTCGCCAACGCGGTGCGCCACGCGACCGGCGTGCGCCACCGGAACCTGCCGATCCGGCCCGACCGGGTGCTGGCGGCGGGGGTGCCCACGGCCGGGGGCGGCACGGATGCTTGACATCGCCGACGAGCTGAACCGCTGGCTCGCCGAAGGCCGGGAGTTCGCCGTCGCCACCGTCGTCTCCGTCGGCGGCAGCGCACCGCGCGGGCCCGGCGCGGCCCTCGCCGTCGACAGCGGCGGCACGGTGATCGGCTCGGTTTCAGGCGGCTGTGTGGAGGGGGCGGTGTACGAGCTGTGCACCGACGCCCTGCGCAGCGGCGAGACGGTGCGCGAACGCTTCGGCTACAGCGACGAGGACGCCTTCGCGGTCGGCCTGACCTGCGGCGGGATCGTCGACGTCCTGGTCACGCCGGTCGGCGCCGACGCGCCGTCGCGGGAGGTGTTCCGGGCGGCGCTGGCCACCGCCGCCCGGGGCGGGACCGCGGCGCTCGCCCGGGTGGTGCGGGGACCGTCCGAGCTGCTGGGCCGGGCGATGCTGGTGCGTCCCGACGGCACCCACGAGGGCGGTCTCGGCGGCCACCCCGACCTGGACCGCACCGCGGCCGCCGAAGCCCGGGCGCTGCTCGACGCCGGGCGCACCGGCACGGTCGGGCTCTCGGAGGACGGATCGCGCTGCCCCGGCGGGCTCAGCCTGCTCGTCGAGTCCAGCGTGCCGCCGCCCCGCATGATCGTCTTCGGGGCGGTCGACTTCGCCGCGGCGCTGGTACGGGCGGGGAAGTTCCTGGGACACCACGTCACGGTGTGCGACGCCCGGCCCGTCTTCGCCACGCGGGCCCGCTTCCCGGAGGCCGACGAGGTCGTCGTCGACTGGCCGCACCGCTACCTGCGGGACACCCCGACCGACGGGCGCACGATGCTGTGCGTGCTCACCCACGACGCCAAGTTCGATGTGCCGCTGCTGGTGGAGGCACTCCGTAAGCCGGTCGCGTTCGTCGGCGCGATGGGCTCGCGCCGCACCCACGAGGACCGCGACCGACGGCTGCGCGAGGCGGGCCTGACCGAGGACGAGCTCTCCCGGCTCCGCTCACCGATCGGCCTCGACCTCGGCGCCCGCACCCCCGAGGAGACGGCCCTGTCCATCGCGGCGGAGATCGTCGCCCTCCGCCGCGGCGGCACGGGCACACCCCTGACGGGCGGGGCGGCACCGATCCACCGGGAGGTGACGGGGGCTGCCGCCTGAGGGGGAGGACGGGACCCCTGCCGGACCGGCCGGTGGCGCACACCGGGCCCGGTGATGCCTGCGAGGGCCTGCGGCCCTACGCTCATCCAGCCTGCCGGGCCTGCCGGGCCTGCCGGGCCTGCCGGGCCTGCCGGGCCTGCCGGGCCTGCCGGGCCGCCGAGTCCGCCCGGACGGCCGGGGCCGCCGGACGACCGTCCCGGCTCCGGGCGAGTCCGCCACCCGGTTCAGGTGCCGGACCGGCCGCGGCGTGATGGACCGCGGCGGACGCGCGACGTCGCCGGATGCCGGCGTGCGGCACACCGCGAGGACACCCCCGGGCGGGTGCCCGAAGGTCAGGGCAGCTTCGACTCGCCGGCCAGGCGCACCGCGCACTCCAGCATCATGGCGTGCACGAAGGCCTGCGGGAGGTTGCCGCGGAGCTGGCGCTGGCGCACGTCGTACTCCTCGGCGAACAACCCGGGCGGTCCGCAGGCCGCCCGGGTGCGCTCGAACCAGCGGAACGCGCCGACCCGGTCGCCGACGCGGTGCGTGGCGAGTGCCATCGCGAAGCCGCAGAGCAGGAAGGCTCCCTCCGCCTCACCGAGCGACTTGCCGGGATGTTCGAAGCGGAACAGGTAGCCGTCCTCGGTCAGGCGGGACTCGACGTACGCGCGGGTGGCCGCGTCGTGGTGGTCCCCGAAGGTGCAGCCGCGGGCCATGGGCACCAGCAGCGCGGCCTCGGGCCCGTCGTCGTCCTCGGCCCGCCGCCAGCGGCCGTCGGGGAGCAGGCACCGGCGCCCGGTCTCCCGCAGCACCGTGTGGGCGAGCTCGGCGCACCGGTGCCCCGCCTTCCCGGGCAGCACCTCGGCCATCCGGCGCAGACCGCACACCACGCTCAGTCTGGAGTGGGTCCACCACCGGTCCTCGAGCTCCCACAGACCGGCCTCCGGCTTCAGCCACTGTCGTTCGACCACGTCCACGGCGACCGCCGCGGCCCGTTCCGCCTCCTCGGTCAGCCGGTCGTGCGCGGCCGCCGCGGCGAACAGTTGCAGCGCCTCGCCGAAGGTGTCCAGCTGGAACTGGGCGCCCGCGTCGTTGCCGACGTGGTCGTTGCCCCCGGGATAGCCGGGCAGCCGCAGGGAGCGCTCGTGTCCGACCGGTCGGCCGTCGACCGTGTACGCGGGTCGCACCTCGTCGCCGTCCGCGAGGATGCGCTCGGCGACGAAGCGCACGGCGTCGTCGACCAGGGGGTGCGGGCCGTGCGCGGCGATGGCGAGACCGGCGTAGCACTGGTCGCGCAGCCACGCGTAGCGGTAGTCGTAGTTGCGGCCGCTGTTGGCCCGCTCCGGCAGGGACGTGGTGGCCGCGGCGACCATCCCGCCGGAGACGCTGGTCAGGCCGCGGAGCACGGCGTACGCGTGCCGTGCGTCGCGGGGTGCGACCAGCCGCGAGCAGTCCGGGACCGTCCGCCGCCACTCCCGTTCCGTGGCCCGCCACAACGCGTCGGCGTCGAGTGGCTCGGTCTCCCGTCCCGTCGACAGTTCCAGGACCAGGTCGTGCGTCTCGCCCTCACGCAGCCGGAAGTCGCCGCAGAGCCCGGACCCGTCCCGCCACACCGCGTCCGGCGCCCCGGCGAGCCGCATCCGCAGGTCCGCCGCCTCGGCCGTCCACACGCCGTGCTCCCGCCGCGGCTCGCGCATCCGGGCCGTACCGAAGCCGGGCCGCGGGTCCAGGTCCAGGTCCAGGTCCAGCCGGGCCTCGCCCCGTTCCACGCGCATACGGCGCAGGAGCACGAGCCGGTCCGTACGGGAGGGCAGGGCCAGGGCCTCGCGGCACTCGATCACGCAGTCGGCGGTCACCCACCGGCTCACCCGGATCAGGGTGCCGTCCTCGTAGGAGCCGCCCCAGACGTGCCAGGGGTCCGCGGGCTCCACGGTGAAGTGACCGGCTCCGCCGATCAGCGCGGAGAACACCGCGTCGTCGTGCCATCGCGGGGCGCACAGCCACACGATCCGGCCCCGGGGGTCCAGGACCGCACCCCGCTCGCCGTCGGCGAGTACGGCGTACTCGCGCAGTGCCCAGGGCGGGCACGACGTGTCCGGTGCCGCCGCTCGCTGATCGTCGCCGTCCTTCATGACGCTACGGCTATCCCGGCGCCGGTGACCGAAACGGTGCGCTCCGCACGGTCCACCCGCTTCGCACGGTTCCCGGCTCCTCCCCGGCCGGGCCCGTCCCGTGCACCGTCCCGTGCTCGCCCAGCGGGCCCACCGAGAGACCCGCCTCGTGGCAGTCGCGCACGATGTCCGGCAGCGCGCCGAGCGCGGCCCGCCAGCTTCCCGGCGCGGAGGCGTGGTCGGTGTCGTGGAGGAGGACCGTGCCGCCGCCGCGCAGGTCCGCCGCGACGGTCGCGCGCACCGAGGCGGGCGTCGCGTCGTGCCGCCAGTCCTTGCCCCACGCCGTCCACAGCACCGGCCGCAGCCCGGCCCGGCGGGCGGCCGCCCAGCGTCCGGAGGTGAGGATGCCGTAGGGCGGCCGGTACCAGAGGGGCCGCCGGCCGGCCACCTCGCCCACCACGTGGGCGGCCCGAGCCAACTCGCGCGCGTCCCGGGCCGGCGAAGGCCACCAGGGGCGGTCGTGCGTCCATCCGTGGACGGCGAGTTCGTGTCCGCGCCGGACCAGCTCACGGGCCGGCGCCGGATGCCGTACGGCGTTCTCGCCCAGGACGAAGAACGTCGCCCGTACCCCGAGTACGTCCAGTGCGTCGAGGAAGTGTGGCGTGGACACGGGATCCGGGCCGTCGTCGAAGGTGAGCGCGACATGACCGGGGCTGCCCTGCCCGGCCAGTCCGGGGAACCGGCGCCGGCGCAGCCCGGGGAGCCAGGTCGCGGCCGGGCCGATGTGGGCCAGCGCGACGGCGGCGAGCGGCGCGGCGACGTATCCCGCCCGCCCGGCGGAAATCCTCTGGCGCATGGCTGGCCCCTCCGGCCGTCTCGGTTCACCGGCCTCGGTTGACCGGTCTCGGGCATCGTGTCCCGGCTCGCTGGTCCCGGCTCGCTGGTCCCGGCTCGTCGGTCTCGGTCGGCTCATCGCCGCGCCGCGCGCTCGGGCCCGTCCCGTGCCGCCGTGGCGGTGTCCCAGGCGCCGTGGACCGAGGGAGCACGGGCCAGTCCGACGCTGCCGAGGCCGATCAGGGCCACGCCGATCAGCTCGGGCAGCACCCGTACCCCGAGCAGGATCTCCTCGCCGAACAGGGCCCAGCCCAGCGCGACGCTGGTCAGCGCGTCGCCGAGGGTCAGCGCCGGCTGGGAGGCCGCCAGCGTCCCCGCCCGCAGAGCGCTCTGCAACAGCAGGAAGCTGACCACACCCACCACCGCCGTCGCGTACGGCGGCCACTGGGTCAGCACCTCGCCCACCCCCTGGGGGAGCCGTCCGGTGAGCTCCTTCAGCAGCGCCGCCGTGCCGCCGAACCCCACCGCGGAGGCCGACCCGAACAGCGCCGCGCGGGCCGCGCCGTGCACCATGCTGCCGACCGAGGCGAGGACCGTGATCAGTACGAACAGCGCCAGCCCCGCCCAGATCCACCGGCCCCCGGTCGCGGTGTCGTGGCCGGGCGCCGGAGCGGCAGAGCCCAGGAACAGCGCGAGCCCCACGGCCAGGGCCACGAACGCCAGCCAGGTGCGCGGGTCCGGACGCCGGTGGAAGACCGCACTGCCCACCACCAGCGTGAACAGCAGTTCGGTGGCCATCAGCGGCTGAACGACGGCCAGGCTGCCCACCGCCAGCGCGGACGCCTGCAACACCGTCGTCAGCGCGAGCAGCGCCGCCCCGCCGACCCAGTACCGGTCGCGCGTCATCCGCAGCAGCGAGCGCAGCGCCGTGTGCCTCGCCCCGGTCCGGTCCTCGTCCTGCGCCGCGGCCCGGCGCTGAAGTACCGACGCCGCCGCGTTGGACAGCGCCGCGAACAGGGCGAGGACGACGGTGAGGACACTCACCGCGGCGGGCTCCCGGTCATCCGAACCGCGCGGCCAGCCGCCGGTACAGGCCCGGAGCCGCGCCCCGCACCCGGCACGGCAGACGCAGCCACGAGGGCACGTACACCTCGTCCCGGCCCCGTACCACCGCGCTGCGCACCGCGTCGGCCACGAGCTCCGGAGGCACCGGACGTGGCCTGGACCGCCGGTAGGGAGTGCCGCGACGCTCGAAGAACGGTGTGTCGACGACGCCCGGCACCACGTGGGTGACCCCCACGCCCGTGCCGCGCAACTCGTAGCGCAGCGAGTCGGCGAAGGCGCCGACCGCGGCCTTGGCGGCGGAGTACACGGCCTCGTCGCGCACCGCGACACTGCCCGCCAGCGATCCGATGAGCACCACCCGCCCGGTACCCGCCGCCACCATGCCCGGCAGCAGCAGCCGCACCAGGCGCAGCGTGGCCAGCACGTTGATGTCGAACACCTCGTCGATGGTGTGCGGGGGCATGTCCAGGAACTCCCCGGCCCAGCCCACCCCGGCTCCGGCCACCAGCAGGTCCACCGGGCCGGACGTGGCCGTGGTGAAGTCGGTGAGCTGCCGGTCGGCTCCGGGCAGGGTGAGGTCCGCGGCGAAGGCGGTGGCCGAGGTGTCGTCGGCGACCTGACGCAGCCGCACCGGGTCGCGTCCGGTGAGCACCAGCCGCCAGCCGTCCTCGTCACCCAGCCGGCGGGCCACGGCCGCGCCGATGCCGGAGGACGCCCCCGTCACGAGCGCCGTGCGGGTCCGCGTGCCCCGGTCCGCCACGGGCCGGGGCCGGGGCCTCGCGTGGTCCGCGTCGGGGGCGACGACCTGCGGTCCGGGTACGGACCGGGGACGGGAGAACGCATGGACCATGAGGACCACCTTGGCTCGGGGCGGGCACCGGGGACCGTCCGACCGGGCGGTCGGCTCCGGCGTCCGGCCGGACGGGCGGTCACGGAGTATCCCCGACAGGGCATCCGAAACGCCCTGATGCGCGGTGGTTTGGAACCCCGCACGTCGGCAACCTGGTCCGCTGTGCACCCTCGCAGCCCGTCAGCGCCCCAGCCGTCCGGTGCTCCGAGCGGCCCGCACGGCGGCAGACGTCTGCTGGTGGTCAGCGCCAGCATGGGCGCCGGTCACGACACGGTCGCCGCCGAACTGGTCCGCCGGGCGCGCGAGCGCGGCGACACCGCTCAAACCGTCGACGTCCTCGCCCTCCTGCCCTACGGCCTGGGCACCGTCCTCAGGTTCCTCTACCGCGGGTCGGTACGGCACTTACCCTGGGCGTACGCCGCCGTGTACCGGATCTTCCTGCGCCCCGGCCCGGGACGCCGCCCCAGCGGGACGCCCCTGGCCCGGCTCGCCGGGGGCAGACTGCGCGAGCTGGCCCGGCGCACGGGCGCGGACGTCGTCGTGCCCGTCTTCCACCTGGGTGCCCAGCTGACCGGCCACCTCAGGGACCGCGGGCTGCTGCCCGTGCCAGCGGCCGTCCTGGTGATCGACTTCGAGGTGCACCGGCAGTGGCTCCATCCCGGCAACGACCACTACCTGTGCCTCACCGAGGACGCGGCGCGCGAGGCGCGGGGGAGTACCGGCAGGCCGGCGCGACGGTGCGGCCCCGTCGTGGCACCGGAGTTCTTCGCCGGCACCACCGGTGCTCCGGGGACGGCCGAGTGGCGGGACGTGTTCGGCCGACTCGGTCCCGGGCGGCCCGCCGTGGTGCTGTCCGCCGGCGCCTGGGGCGTCGGCTCGCACCTGGACACCACGGTCCGGCTCCTGACGGACCACGGCTTCCTGCCGGTCGTGCTCTGCGGCGGCAACCGGCGGCTGCGCCGCACGCTGTCCGGCGCACCGGGCGTCCTCGCCCTGGGCTGGGTGACGGACATGCCCGGCCTGCTCCACGCCGCCCGGGCGCTGGTCGACAACGCGGCCGGGCAGACCGCCGTACAGGCGCTCGCCGCCGGACTGCCGGTCGTGGGCCACCGTCCCCTGCCCGGCCACGGCGCCGACGGGGTGCGGCGGATGGCCGCGCTGGGCGTCTCCGAGGTCGCCGAGGACGAGGTCGAGCTGCTGGGCGCGTTGCGGCGGCTCACCGCACCGGGCCCGGCCCGGGAGCAGCGGATCGCCGCCGGGCACGCGCTGTTCACCGAGAACGGGGACGCCCTGACCCTGGTGACCGACGTCGCCGACGGGTCACGCGCACGCGCACGACGCCGGGGGCGCGCCTACGGCCGTGACGCCCGTACCGGGTGAGCGCCTCCGTTTTCTCGCCCGAGCCCAGGGCACCCGCCCCGGAGTGCGAACCGGCACAAGGAGGCGACGTCGTGCGGCTCGACGAATTCCTCACCCGGGTCCGCGACCGCGGTGAGTTCCACAGCGACGACGAGGCGGAGCAGGTCACCAAGGCCGTCCTGTGGGTGATCGCGTCCCGCGTCACCCCGGAGGAGGCCGCCGGTCTGGCCGACGGCCTGCCCGCACCACTGGACGACGCGCTCCGGCCGGAACGCGGGCGTCCCGAGTCCTTCGGCCGCCAGGAGTTCCTCCGGCGGGTGGCCCAGCAGACCGGCGCCCGGCCGCGCACCGCCGAATGGGACGCGGGTGCCGTGCTGGCCACGCTCGCCGAAGCGGTGCCCCGCGAGCGCGTCGACCGTCTGCTCTCCCACCTGCCCGCGGACTGCGCCGACCTCTTCGGCGGCCCGGTACCGCACCGGGAGCGCCCCACCGGAGCATCCCACTGAGATCGAGGAGACACCCATGACGGACGTGGAGCAGCGCTACGCCGACGGGGAGGAAACGCCCCTCGCCGGATACGCGGCGCTCGCGACGACCTTCGCGGCGAGCGCCGGTGTGTTCGCGGTCACGGCGTGGCGCCGTGGGGTCCGGCTGCCGGACACCGTGCCCGCCTGGGACGTGGCCCTGCTGGGAACGGCGACGTTCAAGGCCTCCCGGCTGCTCACCAAGGACAAGGTCACCAGCTTCCTGCGGGCGCCGTTCACCAGCCGGGAGGGGCACGGCAACGCCAACGAGGTGATGGACGCCGGGCGCGGCACCGGTCTGCGCCGCGCCGTCGGCGACCTGATCTCGTGCCCGTTCTGCACCTCGGCCTGGGTGGCCGGCGGACTCGTCGGCACCTACGCCGTCGCGCCCCGGGCGGCGCGGCTGCTGTGCGCGGGCCTGAGCGCGGTCGTCGTGTCGGACTGGTTGCAGTACGCGTGGAGCCTTACGGCCCAGAAGGCCGAGGAGTGAGCGGGAGACCTGCGGGGCAGGACCGCCGGTCAGTCGCGCTCGGCGCGTTCCGCCCGCTCGGCGTGCAGCTTCTTCACGCGGACCGCCTCCTTACGCACGTCGGCCTGCACGGCCTGCTCGCGCTCCAGCCACTCCGGGCGTTCCTGCTTCAGCGCGTCGATCTGCTCCGTGGTGAGCGGCTCGGACACCCCGCCCCGGTGCAGGCCCGCGATGGAGACGCCCAGCTTGGCCGCCACCACCGGGCGCGGGTGCGGACCGTCGCGCCGCAGCTCGCGCAGCCACTCGGGCGGGTCGGCCTGAAGCGCGTTCAGCTCGGCGCGCGTGACGACGCCCTCCCGGAACTCGGCGGGTGTGGCCTCGAGGTACACACCCAGCTTCTTCGCCGCGGTCGCGGGCTTCATGGCCTGGGTGTTCTGGTGCGACGTCATGCCGTCAAGGGTATCGATCGTGTGAGTGGCTCCCGACCACGCCCGGTAACCTGGCCGGGTGACAGGCTCGGAAGCTCCCCCCTCGTTCCGGCTCGCGTACGTCCCGGGGGTGACGCCCGACAAATGGGTGCGCATCTGGAACGAGCGGCTGCCGGACGTCCCCCTCTCCCTCGCCCAGGTCCCCGCCGCCGGTGCGGGCGGTGTGCTGCTGGACGGTGACGCCGACGCCGGGCTGCTGCGGCTGCCCGTCGACCGGACCGTGCTCAGCGCCATCCCGCTCTACACCGAGACCACGGTCGTGCTGATCCCCAAGGACCATCTCGTCACCGCGGCCGACGAGGTGACCGTCGAGGACCTCGCCGACGAGATCGTGCTGCACCCCCTGGACGACGTCCTCGGGTGGGAGAGGCTGCCGGGCAGGCCCGCGCTGGAACGTCCGGCCACCACCGCGGACGCCGTCGAACTGGTGGCGGCCGGGATCGGCGTGCTGCTCGTGCCCCTGTCGCTGGCCCGGCTGCACCACCGCAAGGACCTCACGTACCGCACGGTCACGGACGCCCCCGAATCGGGCGTGGCCCTGTGCTGGCCCGAGGACGCGCACACGGACCGTGTCGAGGACTTCATCGGCATCGTCCGGGGCCGGACCGTCAACAGCACCCGCGGCCGGCAGCCCGAAGCGGCGCGTTCGAAGGACGGGCGCGCGGAAGCGAGCACCCCGGCGCGCCGCAAACCGGCGGGCGGCAGGACGGGCGGCGGCAGAACGGGCGGGTCGGGTGCCGCGGGCGGGAAGACCGGCGGAAAGCAGACCGGCGGCGCCCGGCGCGGCACGGGTGGCAACCGCCGGGGCGGAAGCACCGGCAAGGGCAAGGGCGGTGGCCGCGGCGGCAGGCCGCACCACCGCTGACCCCGCCCCCCCCGCACCACCGCTGCCCCCCGCGGGCGACCCCGTCGGCGCACCGCCGGCGGGCGAACCGTCAGCGGACCGTCGGGCTCGGTGACGGCGCCGACGTGTTGACCTCGAGCCCGGGCGGCGCGGTGAGCGAGAGCACCGGTTCGCCCGGCTGCGGAGCCGGCGGCGTCAGCTGCACCTTGGGCAGGCTGGGCGGGGCGGTCTGCTGGAAGTTGACCTGGTCGAAATTGACCAGCCCGGTCTTCTCCAGCACGGTGATGTGGTCGAGGACCGTGTCGTTGGCCTGGTCGGCGAGCTGCCGCACCAGGGAGTTCTTGGTGTTGGCGCGGATCTTGGCGATGGCCGGGAAGATCTGGCCGTGCGTGATCCGCATGATGTTGACCGCGGTGGTGTCGAACTGCTTGCCCCGGGTCCCGTCCACGGTCGACACGAACTGCTGCTGCTGGGGAGACGCCAGGTTGGGCAGGGTGATGCCCAGCTCCGGCGCGATCCTGCGGCAGGTGGCGTCCAGCCGGGAATGGCCGACGACCAGGTGCTCACCGGCCTCCCTCATCTCGGGTGTCGTCCCCCGTTCCATGGCCATGAGTCCCAGCGGGTGCTCCCACAGCCCCGCGGCACGCACCTTCACCACGAAGTCCCGGTCCTGCTCGGTGAGCGGCCCGTACCGGGTGTTGGTGACGATCCGGGCCTGGTCGTTGCCCGCGTTCTGCACCCCGAGCATGGTCGGGTAGGCGAGTGCGGTGAGAGTGAGGACCAGGGCACCGGCCACGAAGGCGGTCCCTGCCGTGGTGCGCGTGACGCGCATCGTGCCTCCCGGGGCGAAGACAGGCTCGGACACCAGGGGGTACGGATACGGGCGGCGTTCTGATCACCGGTCCGGGCAGTTGCTCAATTCTTTTCCCGTCGCACCAGCCAGTCGTACGCCGCCCGCGCGGTGAACTCCTCCTGGCCCCCGCGCAGCAGCAGGTCCGCGGTGGCGAACTCCGGGGCGTCGGCCTGGTCCGCGACGTACGGGATCGCGATGCAGCGCATCCCCGCCGCGTGCGCGGCGGCGGCTCCGGGAGCGGCGTCCTCCAGGACCACGCAGCGGGCCGGCTCCGCCCCCAGCCGGCGGGCCGCCTCCAGGAACACGTCGGGGGCCGGCTTGCCCCGCGCGACCTCGTCGGCCGACACGACCGTGCGCAGGTGTGCGTCCAGGCCGGTGCGGGCGAGGATCGTCCCGATCGCCTGGGGCGACGAACCCGACGCCACCGCCATCGGTACGCCCTCGTCCGCCAGCAGCTCGACGAACTTCCGCATCTCGGGGTACGCGCGGGCCGAGGTGCGGGCGATCCCCAGGTAGTGGCGGTTCTTGACGGCGAGCAGTTCCCCGACCGTGGCCCGCAGACCGTACCGGCGCTTCCAGTCGGCGACCGTCTCCCGGGTGCTGATGCCCACGTACGCCTCGTGGTCGGCCCAGGTGAAGTCCGCAACGCCGTACTCGGCGAGGGTGCGCCGGCCCGCTTCGTAGTAGTTCGGCTCGCTGTCCACGAGGGTTCCGTCGAGATCGAAGACGACCGAGATGCCGCCGAGTGCGCCCAGAGTGCTCATGGTGTCCAGGATGCCAAGGGTCACCTGCGGGCCGAGCGGCCGATCGACTCCACCAGCGGAAGCAGCCGGTGCGGCACCCGCTCGCGCAACGCCACCTCGCTGCGGGTGCGGACCACGCCGGGCAGGCTGATCAGCTTCTGCACCACGTCCTCCAGGTGCGCGTTGTCGCGGGCCACGACGCGGGTCAGCAGGTCCCCGCCGCCGGTGATCGAGAAGGCCTCGACGATCTCCGGCACCGCCGCCAGCGCCTCGCCCACCTCGTCCAGGTGTCCCTGGGTGACCTCGATGTGCACGAACGCGAGCACCGGGTGGCCCAGGGCGGCGGGGGAGAGGGACGGGGCGGTGCCGGTGATCACGCCGTCCCGCTCCAGCCGGTCGAGGCGGGCCTGGAGGGTGCCGCGGGCGATCCCGAGGAGGCGGGCGTACTCGCGCACGCTGGTGCGCGGCTGCTCGAGCAGCAGCCGCAGGATGCGGGTGTCGAGCTCGTCGACGGCCATCGCGGGTCCGGCCCCTCTCGTCGGCCATTGGCTCTCCAGTGGCCGCAGGCATGCCGTGATCACTGTACCAATGGCCCAGTCTCTGAGTGTCGGGTTGAGCCACTGGTGGAAAAGATGCTCCTATGGACGCGTCGATGGCGCTGCGGGATCCCGCGGCGCCTTTTGCATGCGGTGACTTCCGGACCAGTGGGCGTGAGAGCGAGGGGGCGGTAATCAAGTGCTGAAGAAGGTGTTCGTGAGCCCGGATCCGGGACGGTCCCGGTTGCGGTTCGCCGCCCGGGCCGTCCTCGGCATCGGGCTGGCCGTCGTGGTGTGCGGGCTGGCCGGTACCTCCCTGATCGGCGCGATCATCGGCGGCCTCGCCGCCCTGCTCGCGCTGTTCACCGTCACCGACGCCACCGTGCGCGGCCAGGCCGTCACCACCGCGCTGCTGCCGGTCGCCGGGCTGCCCGTGCTCACCGCCGCCGCCGCGCTGCACGACCTGCCCGTGGCCCGTGACCTCACCTTCCTCGCCGTCGTCGGCGCCGGCGTGTACGCGCGCCGCTGGGGGCCGCGCGGGCACAGCCTCGGCGTGTTCGCCTTCATGACCTTCTTCATCGCCCAGTTCCTGCACGCCACCACGGACCGGCTGCCCGAGATGTACGCCGCCGTCCTGCTGTCCGTGGCCGCCGCCGCGGCGGTGCGGTTCGGCCTGTGGTGCTACGAGCGCCGCCGTCCCGCGCCCGCCGTCCCCGCGCCGCCCGCCGGTACCGGGCTGGCCCGCATCACCACCCGGCAGGCCGTACAGGCCACCGCGGGTGCGGGCTTCGCCCTGGTCGTGGGCCAGCTGGTGTCCGGCGACCGCTGGTACTGGGCCGTCGGCGCCACCTGGTGGGTCTTCGTCAACACCACCTCGCGCGGCGAGACGCTGGTGCGCGGCTTCCGCCGCGTCCTCGGCACGGTCGTCGGCATCGGCCTGGGCTTCCTGATCGCGGTGCCGGTGGCCGGGGCCCCGGTGCCCACAGCCGTGCTGGCCGCCGCCTGCGTGTTCGGCATCTTCTACACCGCCGCGGTCTCCTACACCTGGATGATGCTCTGCGTGACCCTGCTCGCCGAGCTGCTCTACGGCCTCCTGGGCTTCCTCAGCCCCGGCCTGCTCGCCCTGCGGCTCGCCGAGACCGGCGTGGGCGCGCTCGGTGCCGCGCTCGCCGTGCTCTTCGTCCTGCCGGTCACCACGCACGCCGTCACCGACGTCTGGATCCAGCGGGCCCTGCACTGTGTGCACGCCTGCACCGCTCAGGCCGCCGCCCGCCTCGCCGGTGCGGAGGGCGCCGACCCGGCGCCGCGCGTGGCGGAACTGGAGCAGCTGCTCGGCCGGGTACGGCTGTCCGTCGCCCCGCTCGTGCACCCGCTGAGCCCCATGTACGGCCGCAGGCGGCGGGCCCGCCGGGTCCTCGACCTGCTCGACGACTGCGCCCGGGAGATCCGCGGCCTCGTCGCCGTCGCCGCCGACCCCGAAGCCTCGCACGACGCCCGGCTGGCCGCCGCCTGCTGGCGTGTCGAGGCCGCGGTCGAGGCACTCACCGGCGGGGGCACTGTCCCCGCCGGTGCCGGCGGACCGCGCGCCGCCGAACCCGCCTTGGCCCACCTCCACGACCTGGAACACGCCCTCACCGAACTCGCCGCGCCCCTGCGCAGCCCCTCCGGTTCGCGCCTGGCCGGAGCCTGACCCGTCGTACCCGTCGTACTCGCGACACCCATTTGGTCTAGACCGCAAGTGATCGACTGCTACCGTCGCTCCCGGGCGTCGATCGGTTCGGTCGGTCAGTGACGAGAGGGGCAGCGGTGGCGGACGGTGGCAGGCGGCAGCGGCGGGCATTCATCGGTTCGTTCACGGCGGCCGGCGGCCCCGGGATCCTGACGGCGACCGTCGCCCCCGACAGCGGCGCCCTCACGGTCGTCAGCGGCACGGACGGTCTGGCCGACCCCTCCTACCTGGCCCTGGCGCCCGACGGCGACACGCTCTACGCCGTCAGCGAGACGGCCGAGGGCGCGGTGGCCGCCTACGGCGTGAGCGGGGACAGGCCCGAGCCGACCGGGCGGCCGGTGCCCGTCGAGGCGGCCGGACCGACCCACCTGAGCCTGTACGCCGGGCACGTGCTGACCGCCAACTACGGCTCCGGCACCGTCACCGCCGTGCCGGTCCGCGCCGACGGCACCCTCGCCCGGTCCGCGTCCGGCGTCCTGCGGCACACCGGCTCCGGACCGCACGCCCAGCGGCAGCAGGGACCCCACGCCCACCAGGTGCGGCCCGACCCCAGCGGGCGATGGGCCGTCAGCGTGGACCTGGGCACCGACTCGGTGCGGGTCTGCACCCTCGCGGACGGTGTCCCTGCCGTGCACCGGGAGATCGCGCTGCGCCCCGGCTCGGGACCGCGGCACCTGGCCTTCCACCCGGACGGCTCCCACGCCTACGTCGTCAACGAACTGGCGCCCACCGTCACCGTCTGCCACTGGGACGCCGCCGACGGCGCCCTCAAGCCCCTCACCGAGGTGCCGGTGCTGCCCGGGGCCCCGGCGGGCGACGCCTATCCGTCCGGCATCGCCGTCTCGCCCGACGGCCGCTTCGTGTGGACCGCGACCCGGGGCGAGGACGTCCTGTCCGTGTTCGTCGTGGAGCCGGACGGGTTGCGCCTGGCCGCCACCGTGCCCTGCGGCGGCCACTGGCCCCGCGACATCACCGTGTCGGAGGGCTTCCTGTACGCGGCCAACGAACGCTCCGGAGACGTGACCTGGTTCGCCCTGGACCCCGCCACCGGCATCCCCCGCCGCACCGGTTCCCTGCCGGTCCCGGCAGCCTCCTGCGTGATCTTCGCCCCGTAGCCGCGGGCAATCGTGCCTCCCCCGGTGCCTGAATCGACCGGCGGCGCCACAACGACGAAGGGGCCCGCTCCTCACCAGGAGCGGGCCCCTTCACCAACAGCGGCACCTGCGCGCGCACGCGCACGTCACTGAACCGACGCCCCCTGCGCCTGCTGCGGCGAGATGCCGAGCGCCGTCGTGTACTTGGCCAGCGCCAGCTTGCCGATCGCCGGGTACGGACCGAGCGGCTCGGCGGTGGAGCAGCCCGCCTCCTTGGCCGCCTCCTCCAGCACGGACGCCTCGATCTCCGGACCGATCAGATACGGCGCGAGCGCCAGCTGCTGGGAGCCCGAGGAGCGCAGCTGCTCGGCCACGGAGGCGATCGAACCCTCCTCGTCCAGCGCCGCCGCGATCACCGGCACGGCGAGACGCGCGGCGAGCAGCATGCCGGTGATCCCGGCCGCCTGGACGGCCTCGTCACCGCCGACGGAGGCCAGGATGATGCCGTCCGCGGCGGTCGCCACGGTGAACAGACGGGCACGGTCGGCGCGGGCGAGGCCTGCCTCGGAGAGCCGCACGTGCAGCGCCTCGGCCAGCAGCGGGTGCGGGCCGAGCACATCGGTCAGCTCGGCCGCGATCCTGCTGTCCATGACGGCCTGCCGGATCCGGCGCAGCAGCGCGTTGTCCGGCCCGGCGAGCAGCGGCACGACGACCGCGACGGGGCCCTCGGGCTCCTTCACGTCCAGGCCGGCGGCGCGGGCCTGCTCGAAGCGGGCGGCGCGCTCCTCGGCGGCCCGCACGAGCACGGCGGACAGGGAGGGGAACTCGGTGTCGTCGTCCCCGTCGAGGTGGCCGATCCGGGCGTCGAGCCCGGGCAGCTCGGAACGGGCGATGCTGATGACCTCGTCGGCGAGGCTTCGGGTGGCGCTGCTGGGGGTCCCCGGCACCGCGAGGACGAGCGCCGGCGCGCCCTCGGGAGCCACCAGTGGTTCGGGACGGCGGTGCCGTCCGGGCTGGCGGGGGCGCGGCATTCGTACTGGCAGGCCGGACGCGGGCCCAGTGGGGGAGCTCATGGCGCCGCATGTTACTGGTTTCCGGGGTTTCCCTGTTCGGGGAGGGTGCAGGTGAGCGGTATCCGTCCGGTTTTGTCTGATGAGTGACGTACGGATCGGCCGACATCGGCACGATTCACCTCGCCGGCGGACCACTTCTCAGCCGCCCGGCACACGCGTCACCCACAGCATCCGCTCGTCACCCGGAAGCGTGAGCGAGCCGGCCGCGAGGTCGGTCGCGATCCGCACCGAGCCGTCCAGTGGATCACCCTCCGCGGTCGTGCGCCGCGCCTGCGGCAGCCGCTTCGCCAGCTCTTCCCCCAGCGGCACGAGCAGCGGGTCGCCCATCCGCAGCAGCCCGCCGGTGACCGCGACCCGGGGCTCGCCGTCGGCCGGGCAGACCGCGGCGGCCGAGTCGGCCATGTGCCGTGCGGCGGCCCGCAGAATGCCCGCGGCGACACGGTCGGCGGCCGCGCAGGCGGCCACCTCGGGAGCGAAGGAGGCGAGGACGGCGGGACGGTCGGAGCGCGGATACACCTGCCCGGGCAGCCCCGCCACCGGACCGAAACGCGCCTCGGCCCGGGCCAGCAGCCGCGCGGAACCGCCCTCCCGCCCGTCATGGGCGCGCAGCGCCGCCTCCAGGCCGGCCCGCCCGATCCAGGCACCGCTGCCGCAGTCGCCGAGCAGATGCCCCCAGCCGTCCGCCCGGCGCCAGCGGGACAGATCGGTGCCGACGGCGATCAGGCCGGTGCCGGCGGCTACCACCGCCCCGGCCCGGGGACCCAGGGCGCCCACGTACGCGGTCACGGCGTCGGCGGCCAGCGCGACCGTCCGCGCGCCCAGCTCCCGGGCCAGCGCACCCGGCAGTTCGGCGCGCAGGGCGTCGCCCAGTGTGGCCAGCCCGGCGGCGCCCACGACGACGGTGCCGAGCCCGGCGACGCCCGTCTCCTCGGTCAATGCCCTGGCCATGGGCAGAAGTTGCCCCAGGAGGTGGCCGGGGTCGATCCCGCGCGGACCGGTGCGAACGGGCTCGCGCGAGACGCGCCGGCCCAGCGGACCGGGGCCGTCGCCGCCGACGGTGCCGACGACGACCCGCAGCCCCGAACCGCCGGAGTCCACGGCCAGGAAGCCGGCGCCGCTCACGGCAGACGCCAGTCGACCGGCTGACCTCCCAGACGCGTCAGCAGGTCGTTGGCCCGGCTGAACGGACGTGAACCGAAGAAGCCCCGGTCGGCCGACATCGGGGACGGGTGCGCCGACTCGACCGCCGGCAGGTCACCGAGCAGCGGCCGCAGATTGCGGGCGTCGCGGCCCCAGAGGATGGACACCATCGGCTTGCCGCGCGCCGCGAGCGCGCGTATAGCCTGCTCGGTCACCTCCTCCCAGCCCTTGCCGCGATGCGCCGCGGGCTTGCGCGGGGCCGTGGTGAGCGCCCTGTTGAGCAGCAGCACACCCTGCTGCGTCCAGGGCGTCAGGTCCCCGTTGGAGGGCTGTGGGAGGCCCAGGTCGGCGTTCAGCTCACGGAAGATGTTCACCAGGCTGCCGGGCAGCGGGCGCACCTCGGGCGCGACGGAGAACGACAGCCCGACGGCGTGTCCCGGGGTGGGGTACGGGTCCTGTCCGACGATCAGGACCCGTACGTCGTCGAACGGCTGCTGGAACGCCCGCAGGACGTTCGCCCCGGCCGGCAGGTAGGTGCGTCCGGCGGCGATCTCCGCGCGCAGGAACTCACCCATCGAGGTGATCCGTCCGGCGACGGGTTCCAGGGCCTTCGCCCAGCCCGCTTCGACGATTTCATTCAAGGGTCGTGGTGCCACGGGCGTCACCCTACTGCCGTACGGGTGACGCCGATCAACCGGTGGCCAAGGCCGGTCCCCCCGGTCCGGTTCACCCGACGACCGCCGCCCGCACGCACAGCACGTCCGGCAGGTGGGAGGCCAACTGCCGCCAGCTGTCGCCGTCGTCGGCCGACGCGAACACCTCGCCGTTGCGGTTGCCGAAGTAGACGCCCGCCTGCCCGGCGTCGTCCGTGGACAGCGCGTCGCGCAGCACCGTGCCGTAGTGGTCCTCCTGGGGCAGGCCCGCCGAGAGGGGCTCCCAGCTCTTGCCCGCGTCCGCGGTGCGGAAGACCCGGCACCGGTGGTCCGCCGGGACCCGGTCGGCGTCGGCGTTGATCGGGAAGACGTACGCCGTGTCGCCCCGGTGGGGGTGGGCGGCCACCGCGAAGCCGAACGTCGAGGGCAGGCCCTCGCCGATGTCCGTCCAGTGCGCGCCCGCGTCGTCGCTGCGGTACACCCCCCAGTGGTTCTGGAGATACAGCCGGTCCGGATTGGCCGCGTCGCGCGCGACCTTGTGCACGCACTGGCCGAACTCCGGGTCGGGGTCCGGCAGGAAGACGGCGGAGACCCCCGAGTTCGACGGCGCCCAGCTCGCGCCGCCGTCGGCCGTGCGGAACACGCCCGCGGTCGAGACGGCGACCGTCACCGACCGCGGGTCGCGCCGGTCGGTGAGGACGGTGTGCAGCCCCTCACCGCCACCGCCCGGCACCCACTTCGACCGCGTGGGGTGCTCCCACAGCGGGCGGACCAGCTCGAAGCTCTCCCCGCGGTCCTCCGAGCGGTACAGCGCAGCCGGCTCCGTGCCCGCGTACACCACGTCCGGCTCGGCGGCCGCCGGGTGCAGCTGCCACACCCGCTCCAGCGAGGCGCCGGTCTCCTTGGGGAACCTGACGGCGGGCGCGGCCGGTTCGGTCCAGGTGCGGCCCAGGTCGTCGGAGTGGAACACCGACGGCCCCCAGTGCGCGCTGTCGCCCCCGGCCAGCAGCCGCGGGGTGTCGCCGCGGGTGTCGAGGGCGACCGAGTAGACCGCCTGTGCGTTGAAGTAGGGACTCTCGTCGAACTCCCAGGTGCCACCCCGCCGGCGCCCGATGAACAGGCCCTTGCGGGTGCCCACGGCGAGCAGTACCTCGGTCATGCCGATCACCTCCGCGGCGTCCTCGTCGACGCCTTCGTCTCGGACACGGGCCAGTCTGCACCCAGCCACTGACAGTCACCCCTGGAAGGGGCTTCGCCCCAGGTCAGGACGGTGATGTCGGGTCCGCGGAGGTGTCCGCGCGCGGTCCGGTCAGCCCTCGCCCGGCAGCGCCCGCGCCAGGATCCCGTCGAGGTCGGCCGTGTCCGGCAACGTGCCGAAGGCGTGCCCCCAGTCGCCGCCCAGCCGGGTCGCGCAGAAGGCGTCGGCGACGGCGGGCGGGGCGTGCCGGACCAGGAGGGAGGCCTGGAGGGTCAGGGCCATCAGCTCCACCAGCCGGCGGGCACCGGTCTCGGACGCCTCCGTGAGTCCCGACTCCAGCCGGGTCACCGCGGCGTCCAGCCGGGCGTCGGCCCCGCGCGCGAGGGCGAGTTCGCCGAAGAGGGCGTGCGCGGAGGCGGGGGAGCGGCCGAGCGCCCGCAGCACGTCGAGGGCGTTGACGTTGCCCGAGCCCTCCCAGATCGACAGCAGGGGTGCCTCGCGGTAGTGGCGGGGCATGCCCGACTCCTCCACGTAGCCGTTGCCGCCCAGGCACTCCAGGGCCTCCGCGGTGAACGCCGGCCCCCGCTTGGTCACCCAGTACTTGCCGACGGCGGTGGCGATCCGCCGGAACGCCGCCTCCCCGGTGTCGCCGCGCACGGCACGGTCGGCCGCGCCGGCGAGCCGCAGCGTGAGCGTCGTCGCGGCCTCGGACTCCAGGGCGAGGTCGGCCAGGACGTTGCGCATCAGCGGCTGGTCGACCAGCCGGGCACCGAAGGCGCTGCGGTGCCGTACGTGATGGCCGGCCTCGACGAGGGTCTTGCGCATCAGCGTCGCCGAGGACATCACGCAGTCCAGCCGGGTGCAGTTGACCATCTCGATGATCGTCTTGACGCCCTGCCCCTCCGGCCCGACCAGCCAGGCCACCGTCCCGTCGAACTCGGGCTCCGAGGAGGCGTTGGACCGGTTGCCGAGCTTGTCCTTCAGGCGCTGGATCCGGAAGGTGTTCCGGGTGCCGTCGGGCAGCACGCGCGGCACCAGGAAGCACGACAGGCCGCCGGGCGCCTGGGCCAGCACCAGGAACACGTCGCACATCGGCGCAGACGTGAACCACTTGTGCCCACGCAGCGTGTACACGCCCGGCTCGGCGGTCGCGGTGGCCGTCGTGGTGTTGGTCCTGACGTCCGATCCGCCCTGCTTCTCGGTCATCCCCATGCCGGCCAGCAGACCGCGCTTGTCCGCGGGCGTCCGCAGCCCCGGTTCGTACTCCCGGGAGGTCAGCAGCGGCTCGTAGACCTTCGCCAGCTCGGGCTGGGCGCGGAGCGCCGGGACGGCCGCGTACGTCATCGACGTCGGACACCCGTGCCCCGCCTCCGTGTGCCCCCAGACGAGTCCGCCGGCGGTCCGCGCCACGTGGGCGCCCGCCCGGCCGTCGGCCCACGGTGCCCCGGCCAGGCCCTCGCCGACCGCCACCCGCATCAGGTGGTGCCAGCTCGGGTGGTACTCGACCTCGTCGATCCGGTTGCCGTACCGGTCGTGCGTGCGCAGCACGGGCTCGTGGCGGTTGGCGAGGTCGCCCCACTCCTGCGCCTCGACGCTCCCCGCCCGCCGGCCGAGGCGCCGCAGACCGTCCTCGGCCCACCCGGCGCCCTCCCGCCGCACGCCCTCCAGCAGGGCGGTGTCGTCGGACGCGTCGTAGGGGGCCACGGGGGGCGGCTGATTGGTGACGTCGTGCGTCGCGCGGCCCTCCGGACCGTTCCAGGGCTCCTCGGACGGCTCGTACGGCGGCTCCTGCACGCGTGTGGTCATGACCCGAGTGTTGCACTCTCTCTGCGGTCGCAGCAATAGTGCAACACGGTCGGCGCACGTACAGTACGTGCCCATGTGGACGAACGACACCTGCGCGCGCTGATGAGCGGTTCCGAGGGCTCCGGCGGGCTCGTGCCGCGTCCGCTGTCCGCGCGGTCGGTGGTCCTGAGCCTGCTGCTCGGCACCCACCCCCCGGAGCTGCCGGGGCGGGAGCTGGTGCGGCTCGTGGAGGGATTCGACGTCGGCGCCTCCACCGCGCGGGCGGCGCTCAGCCGGATGGCCGCCGCCGGGGACCTGCGGCGCACGGAGACCGGCTACCGGCTCAGCGAACGCCTGCTGGAGCGCCAGCGGCGCCAGGACGAGGCGCTGCGCCCGCACACGCGCGCGTGGGACGGCGACTGGGAGACGCTCGTGATCACCGCGACGGGGCGCGGCCCCGCCGCCCGTGCCGAGCTGCGCGCCCGGCTGACCGCCCTGCGTTTGGCCGAACTCCGCGAGGGCGTGTGGCTGCGTCCCGCCAACCTCGACCGTCCGCTGCCCACCGCTCTCGACCGGGTGGCCGAGCGGCTCGTCTCGCGCCCCGGTTCCCCTGCCGCCGAACTGGCCGCTCGCCTGTGGCCGCTGGGCGACTGGGCGGACACGGCGCGGGCGCTGCTCGCCCACGTCGGCGGGGCCCGGCGTCCGGCCGACCGGCTCACCGCCTTCGCGGCCGTCGTGCGGCACCTGCTCGCGGATCCGGTGCTGCCCGCGGAACTGCTCCCGCCCGACTGGCCGGGGGCGGCCCTGCGGGACGCCTACGCGCGGTACCAGCGGGAGCAGTCCGGACAGGTCCGGGCGCACGACGCCCGGACCTGACGCGTCACTTGCAGGTGATGTCGGACTAGGAGTACGTGCAGTGGGTGCCGTCGGCGCCCGAGCCGTTCGAGTCCGGTTCGTCGCCGTCGTCGTTGCCGACGTACTTCTGGCACGGGACGATCTTCTTGCCGCTGTCCCCGACGATCGTGATGCCGCGCAGGGTCGCGCTGTCGCCGTGGTTGGTGCTGATTCCGGCGATCCGGCCGCCCTTCCAGCTCACCTCGATGTTCGCGTTCCGGCGCCGTTGAACCGGAACACCTTGTCGCCGGCCTCCTTGGCGCCGCCGCCCGAGACCGTGTAGACGTTCGACGACGAGGAGCCCCGGAAGGTCGCCGCATCCTCGCCGACGTCCTCCCGCCAGACGTTCTGGAGCGTGCAGCTGCCCTTGCAGTGGACGCCGTCCGCGGCCGGGGCGCCGATGATCATATTCAAATGCCCCAGCCGTACTGCTCCGGCATCCGGGCGTCCGCGCCGAGCTCCCGCGCCGCGTGCTGGGCCCAGGACGGGTTGCGCAGCAGCTCGCGGCCCAGCAGCACCGCGTCGGCCTCGCCGTTGGCCAGGATCTTCTCGGCCTGCTCGACCTCGGTGATCAGGCCGACGGCGGCGACCGGCAGTGCGCTTTCGGCCTTCACACGTGCGGCGAACGGGACCTGGTAGCCCGGCCCGGTCGGGATCCGGACGCGCGGAACGTTGCCGCCGGTGGAAACGTCGAGGAGGTCGATGCCGTGGGCCCGGAGGTCGCCGGCGAGACGGACGGTGTCCTCCGGCGTCCAGCCGCCCTCCTCCAGCCAGTCGGTCGCCGAGACGCGGAAGAACAGCGGCTTGTCGTCGGGCCAGACCTCCCGTACCGCGTCGACGACCTCCAGGGCGAACCGGGTGCGGTTCTCGTACGAGCCGCCGTAGGCGTCGGTGCGGTGGTTGGAGTGCGGCGACAGGAACTCGTGGATCAGGTAGCCGTGGGCCCCGTGGATCTCGGCGATCTCGAAACCGGCGGCCAGCGCCCGGCGTGCGGCGTCCGCGAACCGGCCGACGACTTCCTGGATCTGCGGGACCGTCAGCACCGTCGGCACCGGGTGCCGCTCGTCGAACGCGAGCGCGCTGGGGGCCAGCGGCTGCCAGCCGTACGCGTCCGGTCCCACCGGCGCCCCGCCCTTCCAGGGCTGCGCGGTGGAGGCCTTGCGGCCGGCGTGGGCCAGCTGGATCGCGGGCACTGTGCCCTGTGAGCGAAGGAAGCCCGTGATCCGGCGGAACGCCTCGACCTGCGTGTCGTTCCACAGTCCGAGGTCCTGCGGGGAGATGCGGCCCTCGGGCGACACGCCGGTGGCCTCCACCACGATCAGGCCGGTGCCGCCCACCGCGCGGGCGCCGTAGTGCGCGAAGTGCCAGTCGCCGGGCACGCCCGTCGAGGGGCCTTCGGGTGCGGCCGAGTACTGGCACATCGGCGGCATCCAGACCCGGTTCGGGATCGTGGTGTCGCGGAGCTGGAGGGGCTCGAAGAGGGCGCTCATGGCGGGCTGCTCCCTGGTTCACGGGACGGGACGGCTCGTACGGTAACTCTCGTAGTACGTCGAGTGTCAAACTACGGCGTCCTTCGTACAATGGGAACCCCGCCCGACCGGTGGGGCCCTCGACGAACTGGAGCCGCCGTGACCCCCGCCGCCACTGCCGCCGGCACCCGCGAGCTGCCCCACCCGACGCGTGCGGAGATCCGGCTCGAAGGGGTGCTGCACGCGCTCTCCGACCCGGTGCGGCTGCGGATCGTGCGGGACCTCGCCGCGGATGGCGGAGCGCTCTTCGCCTGCTCGTACTTCGACCTGCCGGTCACCAAGTCCACCACCACGTACCACTTCCGGGTGCTGCGCGAGAGCGGGGTGATCCGGCAGACCTACCGCGGTACGGCCAAGATGAACGGCCTGCGCAGGGACGATCTGGACGCCCTCTTCCCCGGGCTGCTCGACGCCCTGCTGGCCGCCGCGGCCCGGCAGGCGGCCGCCGTCGAGGGCGGCTGACGAGCGGGGGCGGCTGACCGACGGGGCGGGAGCCGCCTGCCCGGCGGGCCCGCTCCGCTGACAGGGTGCCGCGTCCGTTGAACGGAGCGTGTTCCGTTCGTATGGAATGTGATCATTCGGTTACGTTGCGTAGGTGCTGGAAGCATCCTTCGTTGATCGTTCTCTTCAGCTTTCCGACCGCTGTCCGGACGACGGTGAGATGTCCGTGCGCCATGCCTGGGCGGTGAGCGAGGGCGGCGTCACGACCTCGTGGTTCGACGTCCGTCTTGCCTTCGCCGACGGTGCCCGGGTGGACGCGCTGGCCGTGCTGTCCGGCCGCAGCGTGCGGGTCGAGGACGTGCGCGCCCAGCCGGCGCTGTCCCTCGACGACCTCGCCGTGCTCGCCGATTGGCTGGAGAACCCGCTGTTCGAGGCCTGTGTGCCGGCCCCCGCCCGTGGCGCGCCGGCCGCGTCGCGGCGGGCCCGGCCCGGGTGGCCGCGTGGGCGGGAGGGACGCAGGCTCGTCGCCCAGGAGTACCGGGCGGCCCGGGCGGAGGGCGGCGACCCGGTCCTCGCGGTGATGAGCGCGACCGGGCACAGCAGGCGCAGGTCGCTCAGGCTGATCGGTCAGGCGCGTGACGAGGGATTCCTGGCGCCGCGCCGGGCGCGCCGCTGAGACGCGTCCGCGGGTCCGCGTCGCCGCCCGGCCGCCGCCGCGTCACAGCATCGCGCGCATCCGTGAGATCTCGCTCGTCTGCTGGGCGACCACGTCGTCGGCCATCTCCTCGATCAGCACGTTGTTCCCTTCGGACTTCACGTCCGTGGCCATGCTGATCGCGCCCTCGTGGTGAGTGATCATCAGGGTGAGGAAGAGCTGGTCGAAGGCCTTGCCCTCGGCCGCGCGCAGCTTCTTCAGCTGTGCCTCGGTGGCCATGCCCGGCATCGTGGCGTGGTCGTGCCCGCCGCCCGTCACCTTCTCGCCGTTGGTCTCGAGCCAGCCCTCCATCGCCTTGATCTCCGGCCCCTGTGCGGCCGAGATCCGCTCGGCCAGCTTCTTGACCTGCCCCGACCGGGCCTGCTTGGGGACCAGTTCGGTCATCTCCAGTGCCTGGGCGTGGTGCTGGATCATCATGCGCGCGTAGGAGACGTCCGCCGAGTTGGGGGAGTCGTCGTCGGCGCGCTGCTTCTCGGCGTCCTCGGCGGACAGGGTCCGGTTGCCCTCGCCCGGCTTGCCGGGGGCGATCACCGAAGGCCCGGCGGCGGCCGCCCGGCCGGTGTCCGAACCCGAGTCGCAGGCCCCCAGTGCGAGCACGGCCAGTGCCGTCATGGCGGCCGTGACGAGCGGCGCGCTGGACAACCCGGGGCGAAGGGACACTACGACCTCCTGTGGCTGGGGGCGCACCCCCGGCGGAGGGATGCGGAACACCTCGTGGGTGCGACGACCGTCCTAGCACGCTTCCGCGCGTCAGTGATCAGAAAACTTCATTGCGTGTTTGTTGCCCCCTGTTGATATGAGCATGGCGACGACGATACTGCCGGAAGCGTGAACCGTTCCAACCGGAACGGACGTTGGGAGGAAACAGTGACCCTGTTGAACGACCCGCGAGCGCGGCGCAGACGGCTGGGGGTGGCGGCCGCGGCCGCCGGACTCCTGGCCGCCCTGCTGACCGCAGGCCCGGCCGTCGCCACCCCCGACCCCGGGGACACTCCGGCCACGTCGAAGGACGTGTCCAAGAGCGCACGCGCGGAGGTGCGCGAGGCCATCCAGAACGACGAGATACCCGGCCAGGACGAGGCAGTCCACTCCGACAACATCGAGCACCTGGCCAACATCCCCAAGGACGCGCTGTCCGGCTTCAACTCCGACCTGGCCTTCCAGGGCCGGTACGCCTTCGCCGGCAACTACGACGGCTTCCGCATCTTCGACATCAAGAACCCGAAGAAGCCGAAGACCGTCGCCCAGGTGCTGTGTCCCGGCTCGCAGAACGACATATCCGTCTCCGGCGACCTGCTCTTCCTGTCGACCGACTCCTCGCGCAGCGACAGCAGTTGCAACAGCACCACGCAGCCCGCGACCGAGAAGTCCTCCTGGGAGGGCATGAAGGTCTTCGACATCAGCGACAAGCGGAACCCGACGTACGTCGCCGCCGTCGAGACCGCCTGCGGCTCGCACACCCACACGCTGGTGCCCGAGCGCAGGAACGTCTACGTCTATGTCTCCTCGTACTCGCCGAACGCCGCCTACCCCGACTGCCAACCGCCGCACGACGGGATCTCCGTGATCAAGGTGCCGCGCAAGGCACCCGAGCGGGCGGCCCTCGTGGGCTTCCCCGTGCTCTTCCCCGGTGAGGGCCCCGACGGCGGCGGCAACCCGGGCGGACCCACCAACCCGGGCGTCTCCAAGACCACCGGCTGCCACGACATCACCGTCCTGCCCTCCGAGGACCTGGCGGCCGGCGCCTGCATGGGCGACGGCATCCTGTTCTCCATCAAGGACCCCGAGCACCCGAAGGTCATCGACCGCGTGCAGGACAACGTGAACTTCGCGTTCTGGCACTCGGCGACCTTCAACCAGAGGGCGAACAAGGTCGTGTTCACCGACGAGCTGGGCGGTGGCGGCGCCGCCACGTGCAACGCGGAGATCGGCCCGGACCGCGGCGCCGACGGCATCTACGACATCGTCGGCCGGGGCGACCACCGCAAGCTGGTCTTCCGCAGCTACTTCAAGATCCCGCGCCACCAGGCGGACACCGAGAACTGCGTCGCCCACAACGGTTCGCTGATCCCGGTCAAGGGCAAGGACATCATGGTCCAGGCCTGGTACCAGGGCGGTGTCTCCGTCTGGGAGTTCACCGACTCCTCGCGGCCCAGGGAGATCGCCTACTTCGAGCGGGGTCCGCTGAGCACCGACACGATGCAGACCGGCGGTTCGTGGTCGGCGTACTACTACAACGGCTACATCTACTCGAACGACATCGCCAAGGGCTTCGACGTCCTCAAGCTCAGCGACCGGCGCACCGACCCAGCCAAGCGGGTCCATCTGCGGGAGCTCAACACGCAGACGCAGCCGGACTACTTCGACTGAGCGGTCCGGCCGGTCCGGTCGGCCCGGTCGGCGCGGACCGGCTGATCCGGTACGCCGGTCGCGAAGAACCGCGACAGGTCCGGGTCGCACGACGTCCCGCCGGACGCCTCGGCGTCCGGCGGGACACCCAGCTCCCAGTCCAACCGGTAGCGTTCGAACAGCTCGGCGCGCAGTTCGGGCACCGGCATCGGCACGCCGGGCACGAGAGCCGCGAAGACGGCGCCCATCAGCTGGGCGCGCAACATCGGGTAGTCGTGGTCGACGTCCGTCGAACCGCGCCGGGCCACGCTGTCCCGCAGCAGCTCCGCCAGCCGCCGCTGCTCCGGACACGGCACGAAACCCACCTCGGCCTGGAGCAGTCCCGCCATGTGCTGGCGCATGAGCACCGGCCGCTCCCGGGCCAGTCCGAGGATCGCGTCGATGGCCCGCGCCAGACGCTCACGCCCGTCGCTGGTGCACGGCTCGCGCTCCAGGGCCTCCTCCAGGGTGCGGTGCATCAACCGGTGCACGGCGGACTGCACCAGCTGGCGCTTGCCGGGGAAGTAGTACGACACGAGTCCGCGCGCCGAGCCCGCCCGGTCCGCGATGTCGCCCAGCGTGGTCGCGTCGTACCCGCGCTCGCCCACGAGCTCCACGGCGGCCTGCAGGAGACGCTCCTTCGAGCGCCGCCGCAATTCTTCATTGACCGAGGCGCTGCGCGGGGACATGCTGTACTCCTGCGTTGACTGGCTACCAGCCAACTATACTCGGCGCAGGCGGACGGGCCCCCGGGGTCCGCTCCGGCTACCGTCTGCCTCGGGCGACACGGGGGATCGTCCGAGGCGGACGGCATCACTCACCGGTTGCCTCGGGCTACGGGGACGGGTTGCCGTGAAGGTGTGCGCAGTTCGTGTCGGCGCCGGTCAGCGCACGAGGTCCAGCACCGGTCGCAGCCCGTCGGGACGCTCGGCCACCGGCAGGTGCTCCACGAAGTGCACCCCGCACCCCAGCGCCTTCGCCCCGCCGTCCGCCCGCCGGTCGTCGCCGACCATCAGCGTCCGTCCGGGCTCCACGCCCAACGCCGCGCAGGCGACGCCGAACAGCCGGGGATCGGGTTTGCGGATGCCGTGCTCGTACGACAGGACATAGGTGTCCACGAACCGGTCGAGACCGTGCTCGCGGAAGACCGGCCGCAGGTCCCAGCCGATGTTGCTGACGACCCCCACGGCGACGCCGCGCCCGCGCAACGCGGCCAGCACCTCGGCGGCGTCCGGGTAGGGGCTCCACGCGCCGGGTGACATGTGCCGCTCGTACAGCGCGTCGTGGAGGCCGGGAACCGGCAGTGACACCTGCCGGGACAGACCCGTGTACGCGGTCCGGTGCAGCGCGGAGCTCTCGTCGCGGGTCTCCCACACCTCGGCGAGTTCCTCCGGCACGCGCAAGGGCGGTGCGCCGCCGGGCAGCGCCCCCGCTCGCTCGAGCGCACCGGCCGTCTCGGCCAACGCCGGTGCGGCAAGCTCGAGTCCGGCGTCGTCGAGGGCCGCGCGGAGCCAGGCCTCGGTGGATTCGATGCGGAACAGGGTCCCGGAGAAGTCGAACAGCACGGCGGTCATGGGCCGGATCCTAGGTCCCGTCATCGGGGCTCGCGGGATGCCGGTGCCGGTGCACCAGTACCGCGAGCGCCACGACCAGGGCGCCCAGGAGCCAGCCGCCCAGGACGTCCGTGGCCCAGTGGACGCCGAGCCACACCCGGGTCACACCGACCCCGGCCACCGACACCACCGCGAGGGCGAGGCCGGCCCGGCGCAGAGCGCGGCCCGCGCCGTAGTGGTGCAGCAGCCACACCAGCAGGCCGCACACGAACGTCGCGGTCATGGCGTGCCCGGAGGGGAAGGCCGCGTAGTGCGCGGAGTCCACGGGGTCGGGCCAGACCGGGCGGGGACGGTCCACCGCCGCCTTGAGGGCCTGTTGCAGGAGGCTGCCCAGCAGACAGGCCGTGCCCAGCCACACGGCCGTCCACCGGTCCGCGCGGCGCCACCACAGCCACAGCACCACCGCCGCGCACAGCAGACGCATCGTCCAGGTGTCCCACACCCAGTCGGTGAGGATCCGCATGGCATGGGTGACGCCACCTTCGTCGACGGCCCAGCGGTGGGTCGTGCCGGCGATGTCGTCGTCCAGCCGCAGCAACGGGCCCCACTCCACGGCCACCAGGGTGAGCAGGAGCGCGGAGCACACGGCCAGCACCCAGGTGACGCGGAGGGCGGTGCGCGGCTGCGGCGGGGCGGGCGGGGAGTCGACCGGTGGCGTCTGCATGCTGCGATACTCGCCGAACCGGCGGTTCCGGGGCCAGTTCCCCGGCGGCCGGCTATCCCAGAGCCCGAAGTCCCGGTGCGAAGGCGACCAGCACCGGCACCGCCGGTACCAGTGCGGCGGCGGCCGTCAGCCGCAGCCTCCGGCCCGCCGTCAGCCGGTTCGGCGGGGTGAGCAGACGATGGACCCGCTGCGGGACGTGGGCCTGCGCGGCCGGACACGGGCCGAAGACGCCGCGGTCCTCGTTGAGTTCGACCAGGGCCAGGGCCGTCGTCAGCCGGCCGAAGCGGCGGGAGGCCACGTCGTCGGCGGCGAGTTCGACCAGCCGGTGCATCTCGTCGCGGAACGCCGCGAAGACCGGAACCTGCGGGAAACCGTCCGCCAGCGCGGTGGAGCAGTTCAGCAGCCAGTCGTGCCGCGCCTGCGCGTGCCCCTTCTCATGGGCGAGCACCGCGTCGAGCTGCCGGCCCTCGAGGCGGCGCAGCGCCGCGGTGGTGACCACCAGCTGCGGGGGAGTGCCGGGCAGCCACCAGGCGTCCGGCCGCTCGCCCTCCAGGACGACGAGCCGGCCCGGGCCGGGCTCCTCGCCGGGGAGCAGCGGGGCGCGGTGCCTCAGCTCCGCGCGGCGCACCCGGCGCCGCGAGCGGGCCCGCACGACCTCCCGGGCCAGCATCGCGACGCTCCACAGACCGCCGCAGGCCAGCGTGAGGGCGGTCGTGTCCGCCCAGAGGCCGGACGTGCCCAGCGCGTAGGCCTCGACCACCGGGCCGGGCGCGGTCGCGAAGACGGGACCGCCCACCGCGTGCCAGGCCGCCGCCGCGCTGAACGTCATCGACAGCGCGCAGCACACGATCACCGCCGCCACCGCGCACTGCCAGACCCACAGCGCGACCACCGGTTCGCGATCGGGCCAGTCGGCCCGGGCGAGCAGCCTGGGGGCGAGCACGGCGGTCAGCGCGCCGAGCAGCAGCAGTGCCGCGGGGAGAATCATGGCAGCAGCCTATGAGCGCCGCGCCGTCGGCAGTACGGCCCGAGGCGCAAAGTGACGCAGGCAACGATTGCGCACGGCCAACCCCGGGCAACCCGGGTCCCGGGCCCGCCCAGACCGGCCGGGTCCCAGGGCGGCCGGGTCCTCGGTGACCGGGTCCCGGCCGGCAGCCGTCACAGGGGCAGCAGCATGGCCAGCATCCCGATCGCCATGGAGAGCCGGCACGCCCGCGCCAGTTCCGGCCGGTCGCCCCACCCGCTCGCCACCCGGCCGCCGGCCCCCGGACCACCGCCGGGCGCGGGCACGGTCGCCCCACCCGCGCCGCCCCCGGCCACTGCCACGACGGGTATCAGGCGTACGCCGGACAGCAGGACGTATCCCGTGAAGTAGAGCAGCAGCGCACCGGTCAGCACCGGCGTGCCGGACGTGCCGTGGGCATGCGCGTGGGCCGGGGAGCCGGCCATCGCCACCGCCATGTAGACCATCGCCGCGGCGCCCACGAGGTGGTGCAGATGGTGACGCCCGGACCGGGCCGCCCACAACGCCCGCAGTCCCGCGGCGCCGAACACCACCGCGTAGCCGGGCCAGACCCAGGCCGGCGGGGTGAACACCGCCGCGGGCACGGCCATGGCCGCCATGCCGAACCCCATGAGCGCCTCACCGCCCGCGGCACTGCGCTGTTCCTCGACCCTGCTGCGCATCCGCAGCAGGCAGTAGACGCCGGTCGCCGTGCACAGCGCGACCAGCAGCCATCCGGACGACGCCGGTCCGTGCACACGCACCTCCCCGTTCCGCGGGCCACGGTCGGTCAAGGACTGCCCGGCCCGTGCGGCGCGCACGCGAGCGCAAGGGGGCACGCGGGGGCATTCGGGGGAGCGCGCGACCTCGCCGCGGTGTGTCGTCGCTGGTCGGTGGCGTGGGCGGTCTCACGTCCAGCATTTGATTCACGAGTAAAACACTTGCTAATCTCGTAGACATGAGCAGTGCGACCCCCACCCCCGGCCCCTCACCGGTCCGACGCCTGTCCCTGGCAGGCGTGCTGCGCCTGCGCCGACCCTCGGAGATCTGGTTCAAGCCCGCCCTGAGTTCGGTCGCCGCCGTCGCCCCTCCCAACCTGCTCCTGCTGGCGTTCGGCCGGCTCGACCTGGCGATGTACACGATGGCCGGGTCCCTGTGCGCGCTCTACGCCCACAACCGCCCGTACGCCGCCCGTGCCCGCACCTTGGCGTGGGTGGTACTCGGCATGCTCGGCGGCGTCGCCGTCGCCCTGGTCACCGCCTCGCTCACCCGCGACGCCGTCGTCCTCGTCACCGTCGGAGCGCTGCTGGCCGCCGTGCAGAAGGCCCTGTGCGACGCCGGCCGCGTCGGCCCGCCGGGCAACGTGATCCTGACCTTCATCAGCTCCGCCGCACTCTTCGCCCCGCAGACCCTCGCCCAGATCCCCGGGCACCTGGCGCTGGCCGCCGCCGCGGGCGTCTGGGCCTGGCTGGTCGGCATGGCACCCGCCCTGGTCCGCCCGCACGGACCGGAACGCCGGGCCACCGCCCAGGCCCTCAACGCCGCCGCCGCGTACGCCGCCACCCGCGGCACCGGCGACGGCCACGCCTCCGCCCGCGCCGCCGGGTACGCCGCCGTACAGGCCGCCTGGCAGACGCTGCTGTCCCTCCCCGCGACCGGCGCCCGCGCCGCCACCCGGCATGCCCTGGAACGCCTCGTCGTCCGCGCCGAGGTCGCGCTGGCCGCACCCGCCGACACCGACCCCGAGCGCCTGCGCGCCTGGGCCCGCGCCCTGCGCGGCGGCGGCCGGATCCCCCGCACCGGCGACGCCCCGGCCGACGGCGACGAACTCCTCGGCGTGGACGCCGAACTCGCCGCCCGCCCCGCGCCCCTGTGGCGGCGGCTCGGCCCGCTGGCCCCGATCGCCGTGCGTACCGGCCTCGGCTGCGCGCTGGCCGGCTACGCGTCCCTCGCCCTGGGCATCGGCCGCCCCTACTGGGCCCTGGTCACCGCCGCCGCGCTCTACCAGGCCAACCTCACCCTGACCTGGAGCCGGGCCGTGCAGCGCGTGGTCGGCAACCTCGCCGGCGTGCTGCTCTTCGCCGCCATAGCCCCGCTCGCCCACCTGGCGCAGGTGCTGCTCGTCCTGTGCTGCCTCGCCCTCAACTTCGGCGCCGAGGCACTCATCACCCGCAACTACTGGCTCGGCAGCGTCTGCGTGACCCCGATGGCCCTGCTCGTCACCGAGTTCGCCGGCTACCAGGCCCCCGGCGACCTGATGACCGAGCGGGCCGTGGACACCCTCGTCGGGGCCCTGGTCGGCTTCCTCGCCGCCGTCGTCGTCACCAACCGGCGGGCCGGGAACCGCGTCGAACAGGCGGTGACCGCGGCCGACCGGGCCCGGGAGCGGGCCGCGCGCCTCCTCGCGGAGCCCGCGCCCGCCCCCGGCGACCTGGAAGCCGCCCGGCGGTCCCTGTCCGCCGCGCTGACCGACCTGCGGGCCACCGCCGACGCGGCGGCCGGTGAATGGTGGGGACGCGCGCTGCCCCAGGAGAGGGTCGTGCTGGCCGAGCAGTCCGGACACCGTACGCTCGCCGAGGCGGTGCGACGCCAGGCAGCGCGTCCGGACCGGGACACGGGCACGAGAACGGAGGACGTACGGCCATGACCGCAACCGACGGGGGAGCCCACGACGGGGGAGCCGGTGACGGCGGGGCGGCGGGACCGGGCGGGGACACCGTGGCCGCCGTCGTACGCCAGTGGCGTGCCGTCCGCCCGGACCTCGACACCGGGCCGATGGAGATCATCGGCCGCATCAACCGCTGCGCCGCCCTCCTGCAGCAGGCCGAGGACGCGCCGCTGCGCCGGGCGGGCCTCAGCCGCGCCGAGTTCGACCTGCTCGGTGCGCTGCGCCGCACCGGGCACGAGCTGACACCGGGCGAGCTGGCCAGGGAGACCTTCTCCTCCGGAGCCGCCGTCACCAAGCGCCTCAAGCAGCTCACCGAGCGCGGCCTCGTCGAGCGGCGCGGCGACACCCGGGACCGCCGGGTCGCCCACCTCCGCCTCACGGACACCGGACGCGACCTCGTCGACGGCATCCTGCCGGAACAGCTCGCCTACGAGTCCGCCGTCCTCTCCGGCGTCGACGGGGTGCGGCAGGGCGAGCTGGCGGCGCTCCTCGGCGGACTCCTCGGCCAGCTGGAGGGCCGCCTGGACGCGCTGCGGGCCTGAACGGCCGCCGCCCGGTGGGCGTGCTCCCGGCGGCCTCCCCGCGCGCCGTCCGGGTCAGCGTTCGTCGCCCGCCCGGTACACGCCGAACATCGCGCCCTGCGGGTCCCGGAGCACCGCGATGCGCGGTCCGTCGGGCACCGAGGTCGGTTCCATGAGCACGCTGCCGCCGCCGTCGGTCGTGTCGACCGCGACGGTGTTCACGTCCGCCACCGCGAAGTACGGCAGCCAGTGCGCCGGCACCTCGTGCGGGAACTTGTCGTCCATCGTCACCATGCCGCCGAAGTCCGCCCCGCCGATGCCCCACTGCGGATAGCTCTGCGAGGGGGTGATGCTCCAGCCGAACACCGTCTCGTAGAAGTCGGCTGCCCGGTCGGGCTCCCGGGTCAGCAGCTCCACCCAGCCCAGTGAGCCGGGCGCGTTGAACAGCCCGGCCCCGGGGAACGAGCGGCCCTGCCACAGCTGGAAGACCGCCCCGGTCGGATCGGCGGCCACCGCGAAGCGGCCCGAGTCGAAGACGTCCGTCGGTCCCTGGAGGGCCGCACCGCCGGCCGCCGTCACCTGCCGTACGGCCGCGTCCGCGTCGCGCACGGCGAAGGACACGTTCCACGCGACCGGCTGACCCGGCTGGTACAGCGGCGTCAGGGCGGCGACCGCCGCGTCGCCGATCCGGGCGATCGTGTAGCCGCCCGCCTGCTGCCGGGGGTCCGTCCGCGGGTACCAGCCGAACAGCTTGGTGTAGAACCGCTTGGCCGCTTCCAGTTCGGTGGTCCCCAGCTCCGCCCAGCAGGGCCCGCCGGGCACCGGTTCATGGAGCTTCATCGTCGTGGCGTCCTTCCGCGGTGGCCGGGAACCGTCCGTCCCCCTCCAGCACGCTAAGGCCGGGCCGGGACCGCGGCCATCCGGCGCCCGCGCACACCGGTCGCGGTACGTCCCGCGCAGCTCAGATGCCCGGCCGGTAGCGCAGCGGATGCTCCGCGGGCACCTCCACCAGCACGATCCGGGTGCCGTCCGGGTCCGCGATCCACATCTCCACCAGGCCCCACGGCTCCTCGACCGGCGGCCGCACGATCTCGACCCCCTTGGCGCGCAGTTCCTCGTGCGCCGCCGCCGCGTCCTCGACCTGGAGCCACAGGGCGAGACCGGGGGTGACGGGTGCCGCGGAACGTCCGGAGACCTCCAGGAAGCCGCCGCCGAGGAAGTAGACGGTGCCCCGCTCCGGGCCCGTGCCGAACTCCCGGTGGACGGCGAGGCCGAGCTGCTCGCCGTAGAAGGCGCGGGAACGGTCGGGGTCGGTGGGGCGGAGCAGGGTCCGGCTGCCGAGTACGTGCACCATGCGTCCCGAGCGTAGTGGCGGCCGCCGGCGGCGTTACGCTCATCGGTGCCCGCGCCGCGCCCGAGAACGAACCGGAGACGCCCCCATGGACACCGCCGACAGCCCACTGACCTACCGCGACGCCACCGACGCCGACGTGGACGCGCTCGTCGCGCTCATAGAGTCCGCGTACCGGGGAGACTCCAGCCGGGCCGGGTGGACCACGGAGGCAGACATCCTCCAGGGGCAGCGCACCGACCCGCAGGGCGTGCTGGAGGTCGTCAAGGCGCCGGACAGCCGCCTGCTGACGGTGGAGCGGGACGGCGGGATCGTGGCCTGCTGCCAGCTCGAGCACCGCGGGGCGCACGCCTACTTCGGGATGTTCGCCGTCAGCCCGGCGCTCCAGGGCGAGGGACTGGGCAAGACGATCATCGCGGAGGCCGAGCGGCAGGCCCGCGAGACCTGGGGCGCCACGGAGATGCACATGACCGTGATCTCCGTGCGGGAGGACCTCATCGCCTGGTACGAGCGCCGCGGCTACCGCCGTACGGGAGAGACGACCCCCTTCCCGTACGGCGACGAGCGCTTCGGCATCCCGCAGCGCGACGACCTCCGGTTCGAGCTGCTGGTCAAGCCGCTGGCGTGACGCGGGAACGGCACGCCCGGCCCGCCCGGGCCGGTCAGGCCGTGAAGCGGCCGGTGCGTTTGATCTCCGGATAGTCGGTCGTCGCGCCGTCCAGGCCCAGGGCGCGTACCAGGCGCAGGTGGTCCTGGGTGTTCACGGTCCAGGAGAAGACCCGCAGACCCGCCTTGCGGGCCTTCTTCACGATCTCCAGCGTGATCCTGTTGATGTCGAGGCACAGGGTCCGGGCGCCCGCCTCCACGGCGCGGTCCACGACCTCGGGGCCGTAGTACTGCGCGACCAGGGCGGTCCGCACCCCCGGCACGAGCCGGGCGATCTCGACGATGGCCTCGTCGTGGAACGAGATCACCTCGACCCGGTCCACCAGGTCCCGGCGGAGCATCACCTCGGCGAGGACGCGTGCGGCGGCCGCGTCCTTGATCTCGGCCTGCAACGGCACCGAGACGGCGTCCAGCACCTCCTCGAAGACCGGGATCCGCTCCCCGCGCCCGGCGTCCAGGGCGCGCAGCTCCTCGATGGTCTTGTCGGCGATCGCGCCGGTGCCGTCGGTGGTGCGGTCCACGTCGGCGTCGTGCATGACGACGAGCGCGCCGTCCTTGCTCAGATGCAGGTCCAGTTCGACGACGTCGAGGCCGGCCTGCTCGGCGGCGACGAAGGAGCGCAGGGTGTTCTCGGGTTCGACACCCATCGCTCCGCGGTGACCGATGGTGAGGAAGTTCAAGGCTCGACTCGCTTCCGTCGACGTCGGCGTGGGCAGGGCGGCAGCCTAGCGGCCCTGCCGGACCGTTTCCCCCGTGCCGCGCCGGGTATACGAACCCGGCGCTCGACAGGAAAAAATGCGGCGAAGTCCGGGGTCAGGCAGGATAATTTACGGAGCCTCCCCTTGATTGGAGAAACGTCGTATGTCTACGGTGGCGTCACGCTAGCTTCTCCCGTGGAGGATGGGACATGACGGAAATTCTTGCGCAGGTGGGTGTGGAGGGCGATGTTCCTCCGGCGAACAGGGTGGTTGAGCACCCGGCGTGGCCCGTGCTCAAGGATGCCGTGGAGCGGATCCGGCCATGGCAGTCCCAGGACGGGTCGATCGACTTCGACGCCGAGGGCGCCCCGGATCGGGCCGCGGCCGTGGACGCCGTACGCCGTGTCACCGGCGCCGTGCGCGAGCTGTCCCCGCTGCTGCCGCACGACCGTGCCTACCACGAGGCCCTGGTGACCGATCTCGGCCGCTGGTCCGACGGCGGGTTCCAGGTGCCCGACTTCCTCGACTCGCTGCTGGCCTTCCAGCCCGCCGCGAACCGCGCGGACGGCCTCCAGCACCTGGTTGTCTTCCCGATGTACACGCAGAACGGCAACCCGGACCGCAACCTCGAAGCGGTCGTGCTGCGCATGGTCTGGCCCGACTGGCTGGCCGAACTGGAGCGCACCCGCTACGACAACCCGCTGTTCTGCGGCATCACCTTCGAGGACTTCACGGCCGGCTACGACACCAACTCGGCCGTCCTCTTCCCGGAGACCATCGCCGTGCGCGAGGCCCCCGAGCGCTTCTCCTGGGGCGGCATCTTCTGCGACCGCGAGGCCGCCCGCTTCCGCCGCGTCACCGAGGCCGCCGTGGACCTGCTGGGTCTGGAGCTGCCCGAGGACGTCGCCGCCATGGTCCACGACCAGAAGCGCTGCGAAGAGGCGTTCGTGCTGTGGGACATGGTCCACGACCGCACCCACAGCCATGGCGACCTGCCCTTCGACCCGTTCATGATCAAGCAGCGCCAGCCGTTCTGGATGTACGGCCTGGAGGAGCTGCGCTGCGACCTCACCGCGTTCAGGGAGGCCGTGAAGCTGGAGGCGGACGGCGTCTCGCAGGCCCGCGACGTGCAGTACGCGGTGCTCTTCGACCGCATGTTCCGCTTCCCGGTCACCGGCGAGCGCGTGCGCAACTACGACGGCCTCGGCGGCCAGCTCCTCTTCGCCTACCTGCACAAGCACGACGTCGTCCGCTGGACCGACAACAAGCTCTTCATCGACTGGCAGCGCGCCCCGCAGGTCACCAACCAGCTGTGCGCCGAGATCGAGAAGCTCTACCGCGACGGCATCGACCGCCCGAAGATCGTGCACTGGTTCGCCGGCTACGAGCTGGTCTCCACCTACCTGTCCCCGCACCCGGGCTCGAAGTGGGCCAAGGGCCCCGACGCCCTGGACCTGACCCTGCCGCCGCGCAAACTCGTCGACGACGTGCTTCCGGACGAGTTTCCGCTGAGCATGTTCTACGAGGCCCTGTCCAAGAAGCTGAAGAAGGTGATCGCCTCCACCCGCGGCATCACCGCGGCCACGGACGGCGCCGAACGGGCCGCCGCGTGAGCGACGGCGGCGGCACGCGGGAAGATGTACGGCAGACACAGGCTCAGCAGGCTCGGGAGGCGAGGACCATGGGGAACGGGGCGCTCGACGGCGCGGTGATCGCGGTGGCAGGAGCGGGCGGACCCGCCGGACGGGCCGCGCTGCTGCGGCTCGCCGAGGCGGGTGCGACCGTCGTCGGCGCGGACAACGACCCGGAGCGGCTGGCCGAGGCGGTCGACGCGGCGCGCTACGCGCACGGCGGCGCCACCGTCACCGGCGAGACCGTCGACCTGCTCGACCTGGACTCCACCCGGGCCTGGGCCGACCGCACCGAGAAGGAGTTCGGCCACGTCGACGGCATGGTCCACCTCGTGGGCGGCTGGCGCGGCAGCAAGACCTTCACCAAGACCGAGCTCGGCGACTGGGACCTCCTGGAGAAGCTGCTCGTCCGCACCGTGCAGCACACCTCCCTCGCCTTCCACGAGGCGCTCCAGCGCAGCGACCGCGGCCGCTACGTCCTGATCAGCGCCGCCGGCGCGTCCAGCCCCACCGCGGGCAACGCCGCCTACTCGGCCGCCAAGGCCGCCGCCGAGGCGTGGACGCTGGCCATGGCGGACTACTTCCGCAAGGCGGGGGGCGAGCAGGGACCGACGTCGGCGGCTGCGATCCTGGTGGTCAAGGCGTTGGTGCACGACGCGATGCGCGCCGAGCGCCCCAACGCGAAGTTCGCGGGCTTCACGGACGTGCGTGACCTCGCCGAGGCCGTCGCCGGTGTCTGGGACAAGCCCGCCGCGGAAGTGAACGGAAACCGCCTGTGGCTGACCGAGAAGCCGTGAACCCCCCGAAGACCGACGCGCGTCGTCATCACGACCCCGAGGTCCGCGGTTTCGCCAGTGACAACTACGCCGGGGCCCACCCGGAGGTGCTCGCCGCCCTGGCGCTGGCCAACGGCGGTCACCAGGTCGCGTACGGCGAGGACGACTACACCGAGAACCTCCAGCGCGTGGTCCGCAGCCACTTCGGCTCCGGCGCCGAGGCGTTCCCGGTCTTCAACGGCACCGGCGCCAACGTCGTCGCGCTCCAGGCGGTCACCGACCGCTGGGGCGCGGTGATCTGCGCCGACAGCGCGCACATCAACGTCGACGAGGGCGGCGCCCCCGAGCGCATGGGCGGCCTGAAGCTGCTCACCGTTCCCACCCCGGACGGCAAGCTCACGCCCGACCTGATCGACCGGCAGGCGTACGGCTGGGACGACGAGCACCGGGCCATGCCGCAGGTCGTGTCGATCACCCAGAGCACCGAGCTGGGCACCCTCTACACGCCCGACGAGATCCGCGCCGTCTGCGAGCACGCCCACGCGCACGGCATGAGGGTGCACCTGGACGGCTCCCGGATAGCCAACGCCGCCGCCTCGCTGGACGTGCCCATGCGCACGTTCACCAACGCGGTCGGCGTCGACCTGCTCTCGCTGGGCGGCACCAAGAACGGCGCCCTGTTCGGCGAGGCGGTCGTGGTGCTGAACCAGGACGCGGTGCGGCACATGAAGCACCTGCGCAAGCTGTCCATGCAGCTCGCCTCCAAGATGCGCTTCGTGTCCGTGCAGCTGGAGGCGCTGCTGGCCAAGGACCTGTGGCTGCGCAACGCCCGGCACTCCAACGAGATGGCCCAGCGCCTGGCCGAGGGCGTGCGCGCCGTGCACGGCGTGGAGATCCTCTACCCGGTGCAGGCCAACGCGGTCTTCGCCCGGCTGCCGCACGAGGTGAGCGAGCGCCTGCAGAAGCGGTTCCGCTTCTACTTCTGGGACGAGTCCGCCGGTGACGTGCGCTGGATGTGCGCGTTCGACACCACCGAGGACGACGTCGACGCGTTCGTGGCCGCCCTCAAGGAGGAGATGGCGCGCTGACGGGAGCACCGCACGGAGCATCTCCCGGAATTGCATAGGTATGCGGTCACCTGAAAAGTCATTGACTGACGGGTGATCGCTTTCCTATGCTCTGCGGGCATGGAGCCGATCCAGACAACCCCTGACCTGTCCGCCTATCTGGCAGCCGACGAGGCTATCGACCACGACCACCCGCGCGTACGGGAGACGGCCGGCCTGCTCGCCAAGGAGGCGGCGGATTCGTATGACTATGCGCGGCTGGCCTTCGACTTCGTGCGTGACACCATCCCGCACTCGCAGGACTCCGGGGACCCGCGCGTCACCTGGCGGGCCTCCGACGTGCTGGAGCAGCGCACCGGCATCTGCTACGCCAAGGCCCACGCGCTGGCCGCGCTGCTGCGGGCCGAGGACATCCCCACCGCGCTGTGCTACCAGCGGTTCGACGTGGTGCACGGACTGGTCGCCGTACGCCTGGACGGCGCCTGGCACCGGCAGGATCCGCGCGGCAACAAGCCCGGCGTGAACGCGCGGTTCTCCCTCGGGCGGGAGCGACTGGCCTTCACGCCGGACCACGCGGCGGGGGAGGCGGACTACCCGGAGCTGTACGCGGCGCCGCATCCGAAGGTGCTGGACGTGCTCAAGGCGGCCACCGACCGCCCGCACCTGTGGCAGACCCTCCCCACCGCGCTCTGAACGCCCGGCTCAGTGCGCCTGGGCCGTGCGCAGCTGCTCGGGCGTCGGGGCCGTGCCGCCGAGGTGGGCCGGCATCCACCAGGTGTCGTCGGCCCCCTTGGGGCGCACCGGGTAGGCACGCTGCGCCGCTTCCAGCAGCTCCTGCACCCGCTCGCGCAGCCGCCGGGTGATCGCGCCCGCGTACTGCTCGCGGGAGGCCTCCATGGCCTCGCCGACCCGGATGGTGATCGGGGTGTGGCTGCGCTTGAAGTTGCGCGGGTGGCCCTTGGTCCACAGCCGCTGGGTGCCCCACAGTGCCATCGGGATCAGCGGGACGCCCGCCTCCTGCGCCAGGCGCGCGGCACCCGACTTGAAGCTCTTCAGCGTGAACGACTCGGAGATCGTCGCCTCCGGGAAGACCCCGACGATCTCGCCGGACTTCAGCGAGTCGAGGGCGTGTGCGTACGCCGCCTCGCCCTGCTTGCGGTCGACCGGGATGTGCTTCATGTTGCGCATCAGCGGGCCGGAAACCCGGTGCCGGAAGACCGACTCCTTCGCCATGAAGCGCACCAGTCGCTTCTGGGGCAGCGCCGCCAGGCCGTCGAAGATGAAGTCCAGGTAGCTGATGTGGTTGCTCACCAGTACGGCGCCGCCCGAGCGCGGGATGTTCTCCGAACCCTGGCAGTCGATCTTGAGGTCCCACACCTTGAACAGGGTGCGGGCGAGACCGATGGCCGGGCGGTAGGCGAGTTCTGCCATGGGCGGGTCGGACCCTTCCTTGTCGGCCTGGGAAGGGGGCTCCCAGTCGAAAGTTACGCAGCCGTAGGTTTTCGGCTTGTCGCCGATCGTGCCCCAAGAACGGCCGGTGTACCAGCCTTGGTGCCCGTGTGAGGGGAGATCCTCATCACTCACCCGGCCGTTTGGTGGCCGAAACGCGACGGTCGGCGGGAATCCTGGCCGCCTCCGGGGCGCTGCACCTTCGGAGGACCGGATCGGCGGCGCGCGGGTACGCGCGTCCAGGAGAGCCGCGATGGCGGCGGAACGGGAGCGCACTGGTGGGCGAGCAGGACGACGGCAGGCGGTCCGGGACCGGCACCCCGCGACTGGACGCGGCCGCCCTCGGCGCCGAACTCGGGGCCCGCGCCACGCTCGTGCAGTTCTCCAGCGCCTTCTGCGCGCCCTGCCGGGCCACCCGGCGGGTGCTGGGCGAGGTGGCCGGCATGGTCCCCGGCGTCGCCCACGTCGAGATCGACGCCGAGGCCCGCCTGGAACTGGTCCGCGCCCTCGACGTGCTCAAGACCCCCACCGTGCTCGTACTGGACGCCGGCGGCCGCGTCGTACGGCGTGCCGTCGGGCAGCCGCGCACGGCGGACGTGATCGCCGCGCTCGGCGAGGCGGTGTGACAAGCGCCACCCGAGCGGTGAGGTCTTCTCCACAGCTCCGAGATCCCGGGACGTAATTGACTGTGTGTGCCACCCGTCGTCAGCCCGCCCCCGTGCCCCGCTCCGAGGTCCCGGGACCGAGGCGCAACGCAGAAGGACCACCCCGTATGACGGTCACACCCGGCCTCGCCTCGCCGCGGCCCGCCACCGACGACCTGCTGCGGTCCGTCTTCCGGCGGCATGCGGCGGGCGTCGCCGTGATCACCGCGAGGGGTCCCGGCGGGCCGGTCGGTTTCACGGCCACGTCCCTCACCTCCGTCTCCGCCCGCCCGCCGCTGCTCTCCTTCGGCATCGGCACCGGCTCGTCGAGCTGGCCCGCGGTGTCGGAGGCGCAGTACGTCGGCGTCCACGTGCTCGGCGAGCACCAGCGGGAGCTGGCGGCCACCTTCGCCCGCAGCGGCGCCGACCGCTTCGCCGCGCCCACCGCCTGGCGGGAGGGGCCCGAGGGGGTGCCCGTGCTGGACGGCGTGCTCGCCTGGCTCGTGTGCCGGGTGGCCGGCCGGGTGCCCGCGGGGGACCATCGGATCGTGCTGGCGGAGGTCCTCCTCGGCGACCCCGCCGGAGCCGGTGAGCCGCTGCTGTACCACCAGGGGCGTTACCGGGGGCTGCGCGACTGACCGGTCAGCGGGACGGCTTCTGCGGAGGCGTCGAGTTCCGGTTACGCTGCGTTGCGAAGGTCACAGTTCAAAGCGCTTGCTTAGCGGGAAAGAACTGGGTGTACTGACGAGTAATATTCCGGGCGGAGCGCAGGTCGCCCCGACCGGGATCGGCCGCTTGGGGCGCCTATGCTGCCTGCAAGAGGCAGCACTGAAATGTCGACGCAGTAGGAGAGCCGGCGTGAGCTTGAGGATCGTTGTCACTGTGAAGTACGTGCCCGACGCCACTGGCGACCGGCACTTCGCCGATGACCTGACCGTCGACCGGGACGACGTGGACGGTCTGCTCTCCGAGCTGGACGAGTACGCGGTCGAGCAGGCGCTGCAGATCTCCGAGAATTCCGACGACGACGTCGAGGTCACCGTCCTGACGGTGGGCCCCGAGGACGCCAAGGACGCGCTGCGCAAGGCGCTGTCCATGGGCGCGGACAAGGCGATCCACGTCGAGGACGACGACCTGCACGGCACCGACGCCATCGGCACCTCCCTGGTGCTGGCCAAGGCGGTCGAGAAGGCCGGTTACGACCTGGTCGTCTCCGGCATGGCCTCCACCGACGGCACCATGGGCGTCGTCCCCGCGCTGCTCGCCGAGCGCCTGGGCGTGCCGCAGGTGACGCTGCTGTCCGAGGTGTCGGTCGAGGGCGGCACGGTCAAGGGCCGCCGCGACGGCGACTCCGCCACGGAGCAGCTGGAGGCCTCCCTGCCGGCGGTCGTGTCGGTCACCGACCAGTCGGGTGAGGCGCGTTACCCGTCCTTCAAGGGCATCATGGCGGCGAAGAAGAAGCCGGTGGAGTCCTGGGACCTCTCCGACCTCGAGATCGACGAGGACGAGGTCGGCCTGGAGAACGCCTACACGGTCGTCGAGTCGGCCGCCGAGCGTCCGGCGCGCTCCGCGGGCACGATCGTCAAGGACGAGGGCGAGGGCGGCAAGCAGCTCGCCGAGTTCCTCGCGGGCCAGAAGTTCATCTGAGGCCCTGCCGCCCTTACCGCCCCTCATCTTTCGCAAGCAGGAGAGAAGAAGTCCCATGGCTGAAGTTCTCGTCTACGTCGATCACGTGGACGGTGCCGTCCGCAAGCCGACCCTGGAGCTGCTGACGCTGGCCCGCCGTGTCGGCGAGCCCGTCGCCGTCGCGCTGGGCAACGGTGCCGGTGACACCGCCGCCGCCCTCGCCGAGCACGGCGCGGTGAAGGTCCTCACCCACGAGGCCGCCGAGTACGCCGACTACCTGGTCGTGCCGAAGGTCGACGCCCTCCAGGCCGCCGTCGCCGCCGTGTCCCCGGCCGCCGTGCTGGTCCCGTCCTCCGCCGAGGGCAAGGAGATCGCCGCCCGCCTGGCGCTGCGCCTGGGCTCCGGCGTCATCACCGACGCCGTCGACCTGGAGGCCGGCGACGAGGGCCCGGTGGCCACCCAGTCGGTGTTCGCCGCCGCCTTCACCACCAAGTCCCGTGTCTCCAAGGGCACCCCGGTCATCACGGTCAAGCCGAACTCGGCCGCCGTGGAGCCCGCCCCGGCCGCCGGTGCGGTCGAGGCCCTGTCCGTCACCTTCTCCGCCGCCGCGACCGGCACCAAGGTCACCTCGCGCACGCCGCGCGAGTCGACCGGCCGTCCGGAGCTGACCGAGGCCGCGATCGTCGTCTCCGGCGGCCGCGGCGTCAACGGCGCGGAGAACTTCGCGATCATCGAGGCGCTCGCCGACTCCCTCGGTGCGGCCGTCGGTGCCTCGCGTGCCGCGGTGGACGCGGGCTGGTACCCGCACACCAACCAGGTCGGCCAGACCGGCAAGTCCGTCTCCCCGCAGCTGTACATCGCCTCCGGCATCTCGGGCGCGATCCAGCACCGCGCGGGCATGCAGACCTCGAAGACGATCGTGGCGATCAACAAGGACGCCGAGGCCCCGATCTTCGAGCTGGTCGACTACGGCGTCGTCGGCGACCTCTTCGACGTGGTCCCGCAGCTCACCGACGAGGTCAAGACCCGCAAGGGCTGATCCTCCCCGCCGCACCGCACACCGAGGCCCCCGGTGACGTCCACGGACGTCGCGGGGGCCTCGGTGCGCGCGCAGGATGGTGTTGACCGGCGAGAGACCGGCAGATAACTTCACTCTACGGATAACAGATTCCGTTCAGCGGAAAAATGAACATCAGGAGGGTGTCGAATGGGTCAGCAGGAGAAGGTGGCAACGAGCCTCGCGGGCGCCGTCGGCGAGGAGATCAGTGCCTCCCTCGCACCGGTCGACGCGGAGCTGGAGCGCCGCTACCCCGGAGACCCGGGCACTCGCCAGCCCGTCCACACCGTCTACGTCCCCGGTGACGTCTTCGCCGCCGACACCGTCCGCTCCTGGGGCGACCGGGCGCTCGCCGCCCTCGACGAACACGCCCCGGACGCCGCCTCCTTCGCCGCCGTCCTCGGCCTCGCCGACGACCTCGCCGAGCCCGTGTACACCCGCGTACGCGCCAAACTGGAGCGCGAGCCGATCGAGGACCTGCGCGTCGACTTCGAGGACGGCTACGGCAACCGCACGGACGCCGAGGAGGACGAGGCGGCCGCCCGCGCCGCCCGGCTGATCGCCGAGGCGTACGAGCAGGGCACGGCCGCCCCCTGCATGGGCATCCGCATGAAGTGCATGGAGGCTCCGGTGCGCGCCCGGGGCATCCGCACCCTCGACGTCTTCCTCAGCGGCCTGCTGGAGGCCGGCGGCCTGCCCGAAGGACTCGTCCTCACCCTGCCCAAGGTGACCTACCCGGAGCAGGTCACCGCCATGGTGCGGCTCCTGGAGGCCTTCGAGGAGGCGCGCGGCCTCACACCCGGCCGGATCGGCTTCGAGATCCAGATCGAGACCAGCCAGTCCATCCTCGCCGCCGACGGCACCGCCACCGTCGCCCGCATGATCCAGGCCGCCGAGGGCCGCGCCACCGGCCTGCACTACGGCACCTTCGACTACAGCGCCTGCCTCGGCGTCTCCGCCGCCCACCAGGCCAGCGACCACCCGGCCGCCGACCACGCCAAGGCGGTCATGCAGGTCGCCGCCGCCGGGACCGGCGTACGCGTCTCCGACGGCTCCACCAACGTCCTGCCGGTCGGCCCCACCGCGCAGGTCCACGAGGCCTGGCGGCTGCACTACGGTCTCACCCGCCGCGCGCTGGCCCGCGCCTACTACCAGGGCTGGGACATGCACCCCGGCCACATCCCCACCCGGTACGCGGCCGTCTTCGCCTTCTACCGCGAGGGCTTCGAGCAGGCCGCCGCCCGCCTCGCCCGCTACGCCAACCGCACCGGCGGCGACGTGATGGACGAGCCCGCCACCGCCAAGGCCCTCAGCGGCTACCTGCTGCGCGGCCTGGACTGCGGTGCCCTCGACATCGGCGAGGTCGCCCGGCTGACCGGCCTGACCCGCGCCGACCTGGAGGGCTTCTCGGGCCCGCGGCGCGGCGACCTCACGGCATCGGCGCAGTAGGTCCCGCCGACGGCGTCCGGCCCCCGGCGAGGGGATCGTCCGGCCCGGAGCCCGCGTACCGCTCCAGGCCGGACGCCGTCACCCGCTGCTCCTCGGCGAACAGCCGCGTCCCCCGGTCGCACAGCCGCCGGTCCGCCCGCGCCCGCGCGCTGAACTCCTCGGGCGTCGTCCCGAACAGCTCCCGCAGCCGGGCCGACCCGTGCAGCAACTCCGTGATCAGGGGCCGCTGCTCGCCCGGATGCCGCCGCGGCGCGCCGGTGCCGTCGTGCAGCACGCCGTGGCGGTTGACGTACGCGTACGCGCCGCGCAGTACCGAGCCGTCCCCCGGCTCGACACGCACGTCCGGGGCGGGCAGCCAGACCCGGTCGAAGTTGCCGCCCGCCATCGGCACGCCCTCGCTCGCGTCGATCACCGCGAGCTGCCCGGCGTCGAGCCACAGGACGAACAGCTCCCGCACGGCGCCGGGAGCGCCCACCGGCGAGGCCGACACGTAGCCCATGCGGCTCACGTGCGCGGAGACGCCGATGTCCAGCCCCGTGACCCGCGACCTGACCATCGGGATCGCCGAGTCGACGCCGAACTCCGCCATCTTGTGCCGCAGCTGGGCGGGGCTCGCGTTGGAGCCGATCGCCAGCACCGGCACCCGGCCCTCCCCGTCCTCCCACTCCTGACACGACGGCCGGTCCAGCGGCAGCAGCCGGTCCCCGTCCAGCAGCCCGGACTCGCGGGGCCACGCACCCGGGTACAGCAGCGGTTCCTCGCGCGGCACACCGTCAAGACCGAGCGCCCGCAGCGTGCGGTCGCCGCCGGGCGGCGGCACGGGCTCGCGGTCCTCGGACGGTGATTGCGACACGGTGGGTCTCCTCCCGGCGGCCGGGGCGGCGCGGTCCGCTCAGTCCGACGGCGGCAGCTCGCCCGAACCCCGGGTGACCAGCCTGGTCGGCAGTTCGATGCGGTCGGGGGCGAGCAGGGTGCCGTCCAGCTGCCGGAAGAGCCGCTCGGCGGCGGTGCGGCCGAGGGCGGCGGCGTCCTGCGCGACCACGGTGACGCCGGGCCGGAGCAGGTCGGCCAGCTCGATGTCGTCGAAGCCGACCAGGGCGACGTCCCTGGTCTGTCCGGCCAGGACCCGGATCACGGTCACCGTCACCCGGTTGTTGCCGGTGAAGATCGCGGTGACCGGATGCGGGTCGGCGAGCATCTCCTCGGCCGCCCGGCGCACCCGCTCGGGGTCGGTGACCCCCAGGGACATCCAGGCGTCCTCGACCGGTATGCCCGCGTCCTCCATGGCCGCCCGGTAGCCGCGCAGCCGCTCGGCGGCGGTGTGGATGCGGGGCATGTCGCCGATGAAGCCGATCCTGCGGTGCCCGTGCGCGATGAGGTGGGCCACGCCGTCGCGGGCACCGCCGAAGTTGTCGGAGACCACCACGTCCGCGTCGATCTGCCCGGCCGGACGGTCCACGAACACCGTGGCGACGCCCGCCTTCAGCTCGGGCTCCAGATACCGGTGGTCGTCCCCGGCCGGGATGACCACGAGACCGTCCACGCGCCGCGCGCACAGGGCGAGCACCAGCTCCTGCTCGCGCTCCGGGTCCTCCGCGCTGGACCCGTTGATCAGCAGGGCGCCGTGGGCGCGGGCCACCTCCTCGACGGCGCGGCTGAGCGGCCCGTAGAACGGGTCGGCCAGATCCTCCAGGACCAGGCCGATGCTCGCGGTGCGGCCCTTGCGGAGCACCCGCGCGCTGTCGTTGCGGCGGAAGCCCAGCGCGTCGATGGCCTCCTGGACGCGGCGCTCCGTCTCCGGGGTGACACCGGGCTCTCCGTTGACCACCCGGGAGACGGTCTTGAGGCCGACTCCCGCCCGGGCTGCGACGTCCTTCATGGTCGGGCGGTTGCCGTAACGGTTCCCGGGGAGGCGGTCTGCGCGGCGGGTCACGTCGGGCACGATGCGGTGTCCTGTCCTGTCGTCCACGGGATTGCGTCGGCTCCTGCTGTCCGGGGGGATGTGTCGGTCATGGGCTTGTATGAGGATGTGGCGTCGAGCATAGAGCCTGGACAACGTTGTCAGATGCGGGAGACACTGTCCATCGCACTCTCCGGCCCTCGTCCCCACCACGGGGCCGGTTGCCGCGCGCTCGTGTTGTACGGCTTTTTCGCTTTCGGTCCGACGGGGAGATCCGACTCTGATGCACACCGACCTAGTGGCAGCGCTGGACATCGGCGGCACCAAGATCGCCGGCGCACTGGTGGACGGCCACGGCCGCATCCAGGCGCGCGCACAGCGTGCGACGCCCGCCCGGGAGGACGGTGACACCGTGATGGGGGCCGTCGAGGCCGTCCTCGCGGAACTGACCACGTCGCCGCTGTGGGGCCGGGCCACGGCCGTCGGAATCGGCAGCGCGGGCCCCGTGGACGCCTCGGCGGGCACGGTCAGCCCGGTGAACGTGCCCGGCTGGCGCGACTACCCGCTGGTCCGCCGGGTCCGGGCGGCCACCGGTGGCCTGCCCGTCGAACTGATCGGCGACGGGGTGGCCATCACGGCGGCCGAACACTGGCAGGGCGCCGCTCGCGGGCACGACAACGCGCTGTGCATGGTGGTCTCGACCGGCGTCGGCGGCGGTCTGGTGCTGGGCGGCCGGCTGCACCCGGGGCCGACCGGCAACGCCGGCCACATCGGCCACATCAGCGTCGACCTGGACGGCGACCCCTGCCCGTGCGGTGCGCGCGGCTGCGTGGAGCGCATAGCCAGCGGCCCCAACATCGCCCGCCGCGCCCTGGAAGGGGGCTGGGTGCCCGGCCCCGACGGCGACACCTCCGCCGCCGCGGTCGCCGCCGCCGCCCGGCTGGGCGACCCCGTCGCGGTCGCGTCCTTCGAGCGGGCCGCGCAGGCGCTGGCCGCCGGTATCGCCGCGACCGCGACCCTCGTCGAGATCGACATCGCCGTGGTCGGCGGGGGAGTGGGCAAGGCGGGGGACGTCCTCTTCGCCCCCCTGCGCAAGGCGCTGACCGACTACGCGACGCTGTCCTTCGTCCAGCGCCTGGTGGTCGTCCCCGCCCAGATGGGAACGGACGCCGGACTGGTCGGCGCGGCCGCGGCGGCCCTGTCGCGGACGACGGGCGCGACGACCGCGGCGCACGTCTGAGCACGGGCGGGTGCGGCTAGTGCCGCGCACGTCTGGGCGCGGAGGGGGCGACGACCGCCGCGCCGGTTCGGGCGCGGGAGCCGGTACGGACCCGCCGCGGGGCGCCCGGGTTCGGGGAGTGGGCGACGCCTTGGCGAAGGTCTGGGCGCGGCGGGTGCGACGGCTGCCGTGCGTGTGTGGGTGTCCGCGTCGGTCGGCTACCTGGATGCCATGGATGAGCGGCTGCGACGGCCGTCGCGCTCGTCCGCTGCGGCGGGTGCCACGGCCATGGGGCCGGTTCGGGCGCGGGAGCCGGTACGGACCCGCCGCGGGGCGTCCGGGTTCGGGGAGGGCGCGACGACCGCGGCGCACGTCTGAGCACGGGTGGGTGCGGCGAGTGCCGCGAAGGTCTGGGCGCGGCGGGTGCGACGGCTGCCGTGCGTGTGTGGGTGTCCGCGTCGGTCGGCTACCTGGATGCCATGGATGAGCGGGTGCGACGGCCGTCGCGCTCGTCCGCTGCGGCGGGTGCCACGGCCATGGGGCCGGTTCGGGCGCGGGAGCCGGTACGGACCTGCCGCGGGGCGTCCGGGTACGGGCGGATGGGACGAGCGCCGCGGGACGTCCGGGGTCGGCGGCTGCGGTCGTCGCACGGGCCGGGTCCCGGGGGCCGGTGGGAACCGGGGCTTCCGAGGCTTGCCCGTTCTGCCCGTGACCCCGGCGCGTCGGCGTAGTTGAACGGGGCATGAAGAAGCGCAGCATGCTCGCCCTCGCGTCCCTCGCCACCGGCTTCGTCGTGGCGGCCGTCAGCCCGTCCCACGCGGCCCCGAGCGACCTCCCGCTCGGTCTCGGGGTCGACGACACCGTCAGCACCCTCCAGGACACCGTCGCCACCGAGAGCCTGGCCCTCGACGACGACGCCCTGGGACAGCGGGGCTGACACCCGCCGGCCGGGCCCGCACGCCCGGCCGGACCCACGCGGCGCCGGTGCCCCCGAGGGGCGTCGGCGCCGTTGTCATATGCCCTTTCACGCACCTCAACTCGGCCTGGTTTCCGTGGCAGGGTGAAGCGGGCAAGCCACAGGGGGCCAACAGAAGAGGGGGACCTGTGACCGTCGTCTGGATCAACGGCGCGTTCGGTGCGGGGAAGACCACCACCGCACGGGAACTGATCGAACTGATCCCGAACAGCACACTCTTCGACCCCGAGGTCGTCGGCGGTGCGCTTGCGCACCTGCTGCCGCCCAAACGCCTGGCCGAGGTGGGCGACTTCCAGGACCTGCCGATCTGGCGCCGGCTGGTGATCGACACGGCGGCCGCGCTGCTGGCCGACCTCGGCGGGACGCTCGTGGTCCCGATGACCCTGCTGCGCCAGGAGTACCGGGACGAGATCTTCGGCGGTCTCGCCGCCCGCCGGATCGAGGTCCGGCACGTCCTGCTGGCTCCGGCTGAAACGATCCTGCGCGAGCGGATAGCGAGCCGCGAGATACCCGAGGGCCTGCCGGACGGCGAGATGCGGGTGCGGCAGTGGTCCTACGACCACATCGAGCCCTACCGCGCGGCCCTCGCCTCCTGGCTCACCGCCGACGCCCATCCCGTCGACACCGGCGCCCTCACCCCGTACGAGGCCGCCGTCCGGGTCGCCGAGGCCGTCGGCACGGGGGAGGCACCGGCCTGCGAGATCGTGCAGACTCCGGAGCCCACGGGCGAGACCGTCGCCGCCGGCGTCCTGCTCTTCGACGACCGGGACCGGGTCCTGCTCGTCGACCCCACCTACAAACCCGGCTGGGAGTTCCCCGGCGGCGTCGTGGAACCCGGCGAGGCGCCGGCCCGGGCCGGCATGCGCGAGGTCGCCGAGGAGACCGGGCTCAGCCTCGACGACGTACCGGCCCTGCTGGTCGTGGACTGGGAACCACCCGCACCCCCCGCCCACGGCGGCCTGCGGCTGCTGTTCGACGGCGGACAGCTCGACTCCGCGGACGCCGACCGGGTCCTGCTGCCCGGCTCCGAGCTGCGCGCCTGGCGCTTCGCCACCGAGGACGAGGCCGCCGCCCTGCTGCCCCCGGTCCGCTACGAGCGGCTGCGCTGGGCGCTGCGGGCCCGGGAGCGCGGTGCCGCCCACTATCTGGAGGCGGGCTCGCCGGTCGGCTGAGACCGCCCGGGGACACGCGACAGGCGCAGGTGCGGGAGGAGCTCGACGACATCCACGGGACGACCGTAGGCAGGGCCCCGCCGGGTGGCGAGACCCCTGTGCCGACGGCGGAACCCGAAACGCGATCCGGCTCAGCCCGCCGCGTAATTGAGCAGGAAGTGCGCCTCCGCCACCGACAGCCGCTCCAGCTCCTGGGGGGAGACGCTCTCGTTCACCGCGTGGATCTGCGCCTCCGGCTCGCTCAGCCCGATCAGCAGGATCTCCGCGTCCGGGTAGAGGGCCGCCAGCGTGTTGCACAGCGGGATCGAGCCGCCCTGGCCGGCGTACTGCATCTCCTCGCCGGGGTACGCCACCGCCATCGCGTCGGCCATGGCCTGGTACGCCGGGCTGGTGGTGTCGGCACGGAACGCCTGGCCCTGGCCGATCTGCTCGACGGCGACCCGGGCGCCCCACGGCGTCCGCGCCTCCAGGTGGGCCTGGAGCAGCTTGGTGGCCTCGGCCGCGTCCACGCCCGGCGGCACGCGCAGGCTCACCAGCGCCCGCGCGCCCGCCTGCACCGACGGGGTGGCGCCGACGACCGGCGGGCAGTCGATGCCGAGCACCGTGACGGCCGGCCGCGCCCAGATGCGGTCGGCGACCGAACCGGAACCGATCAGCTCCACGCCGTCCAGCACGCGCGCGTCCCGGCGGAACTGCTCCTCGTCGTAGGCGAGACCCTCCCACTCGCTGTCCGCCGCGAGGCCGTCGACGGTCGTCGAGCCGTCCTCGGCGCGCAGCGAGTCCAGTACGCGGATCAGGGCGGCCAGCGCGTCGGGCGCCGCACCGCCGAACTGCCCGGAGTGCAGGTTGCCTTCGAGCGTGTCGACCTTCACCCGCAGCAGCGTCATGCCGCGCAGCGTGGAGGTGACCGTCGGCAGTCCGACGCGGAAGTTGCCCGCGTCGCCGATGACGATGGTGTCCGCGGCCAGCAGCTCGGGGTGCGCCTCCGCGTACCGCTCGAGGCCGCCCGTGCCCTGCTCCTCCGAACCCTCGGCGATGACCTTGACGTGCACCGGCACGCCGCCGTTCGCCTTGAGCGCGCGCAGCGCCAGCAGGTGCATGAGCACACCGCCCTTGCAGTCCGCGGCGCCACGCCCGTACCAGCGGCCGTCGCGCTCGGTCAGCTCGAACGGGGGAGTGACCCACCCGGCCTCGTCCAGCGGCGGCTGCACGTCGTAGTGGGCGTAGAGCAGCACGGTCTTCGCGCCCTCGGGGCCGGGCAGGTACCCGTACACCGACTGCGTGCCGTCGGGGGTGTCCAGCAGGGCCACGTCCTGGAAGCCCTCGGCGCGCAGGGCCGTCGCTATCCACTCGGCGGCGCCCTCGCTCTCACTGCGCGGGAACTGGTCGAAGTCGGCCACCGACTTGAAGGCCACCAGCGCGGCGAGTTCCTCCTTCGCGCGGGGCATCAGCGAAGCGACGGTCTCGGCGACCGGATTCGGCGACATGGGCACGCTCCTTGTGGGTGCGACGTTGTACCAAGGAGTACTTGGAATGATGGGCCGATCCTCCCACAGTGGCCTGCGGCGATGCCCGCCGTAGGATGCGGGGGTCAGGTGCGGCAGGCGGTTTGATCGGAGCAGTAGACCATCGTGAGCAGCGAGAACTCTTCGGCGGACGACACGCGTCAGGTCTGGGACGTGGTCGTGGTGGGCGCGGGACCGGCGGGGGCCTCGGCCGCCTACGCGGCGGCGGTCGCGGGGCGGCGCGTGCTGTTGCTGGAGAAGGCCGAGCTGCCCCGCTACAAAACGTGCGGCGGCGGCATCATCGGCCCCTCGCGCGACACCCTCCCGCCCGGCTTCGAGCTGCCCTTCCAGGACCGGGTGCACGCGGTGACCTTCTCGAACAACGGGCGCTTCACCCGGACCCGGCGCTCCCGGCAGATGCTGTTCGGGCTGATCAACCGGCCGGAGTTCGACCTTCAGCTCGTCGAGCACGCCCAGAAGGCGGGCGCCGAGCTGCGCACCGGGGCCACCGTGACCCGGGTGGAGCAGCACGGGTCGGCGGTGCCGGACCGGCGCACGGTCGCCGTCGTCCTCCAGGGCGGCGAGACGGTCCTGGCACGGGCCGTCGTCGGCGCGGACGGCAGCGCCAGCCGGATAGGCGCCCACGTCGGGGTGAAGCTGGACCAGGTCGACCTCGGCCTGGAGGCGGAGATCCCGGTGCCCGAGACGGTCGCCGAGGACTGGAAGGGCCGGGTGCTCATCGACTGGGGCCCGATCCCCGGCAGTTACGGCTGGGTCTTCCCCAAGGGCGACACGCTGACCGTCGGGGTCATCTCGGCGCGCGGCGAGGGCGCGGCGACCAAGCGGTACCTGGAGGACTTCGTGGCCCGGCTCGGGCTGGCCGGTTTCGAACCGAGCATCTCCTCCGGTCATCTGACACGTTGCCGCGCGGACGACTCGCCGCTGTCGCGCGGCCGCGTCCTGGTGTGCGGAGACGCGGCCGGGCTGCTGGAGCCGTGGACCCGCGAGGGCATCTCCTTCGCGCTGCGCTCCGGCCGGCTCGCGGGGGAGTGGGCGGTCCGCGTCTCCGAGGCGCACGACGCCGTGGACGCGCGCAAGCAGGCCCTGAACTACGCCTTCGCCATCAAGGCGGGGCTCGGCGTGGAGATGAGCGTCGGCAAGCGGATGCTGACGGTGTTCGAGCGCCGGCCCGGACTGTTCCACGCGGCCCTGACCGGGTTCCGTCCGGCGTGGAAGGCGTTCAAGGACATCACGCAGGGCTCGACCTCGCTGGGCGAGCTGGTCCGCGGCCATCCGCTGGCGCAGCGGGCACTGGCGGCGATGGACCGGCGTGCCGAGCCGGCCGCACCGTCCGACCCGCCCGCGTCGTCCGCTCCGTCCGAGCCGGCGGCGGGGGAGACGACCGGCCCCTGACCCCTCGCCCGCGAAGGGCGTACTTCGCCGGGAGTAGGCGTGGTCACCACGCGCGGGTGACGCCGCCCGACGTGCCCGGCGTCTAGCGTGGCGGGCATGGACGGACAGCAGGAGCCCGGGGGCCGGGCACCGCGGTGGTGGCGGCACGGGCCCGCGTGGTGGGACCGGCGGGGCGACGAGGAGCGCCGCCCCCGGTGGCCCTGGCGCTCCACGGTGCTCGTCACGGCGTTCGTGCTGTTCGGCTCCAACTTCGCCGCCCACGCCCAGGCCGGAGAGCGGGACGCCCTGGACCCCTTCGCGCGCGTGCTGCTGTTCGTGACGGGCGCCGCCCTGCTGTGGCGGCGGCGGTACCCGGTGGCGGTCGTCTTCGGCACGGCGGTCACCACCCTGGTCTACCTGGGCGCCGGATATCCGTACGGCCCGGTGTTCGTGGCCGTCGCGGTGGCCTGCTTCAGCGCCGTCGTCGCCGGGCACCGCAAGGCCGCGTGGGCGGCGATGGGGACGCTGTGGGCCGGACACGCCCTGCTGGCGCACTGGCTCTACCGGTGGCTGCCGCCGTCCGGGGACGAGGCCGCGTCCTGGGGGCAGGAACTCGTGATCGCCACCTGGGTGGTGGCCGTCGCCGCACTGTCGGAGCTGGCCCGGGCCCGCCGCGAGCAGTGGGCCCGGGAACGGGCCGAGCGGGCCCAGGCGGCACGCCGGCGTGCCGACGAGGAGCGGCTGCGGATCGCCCGCGAGCTGCACGACGTACTCGCGCACAGCATCTCCGTCATCAACGTGCAGGCCGGCGTCGGACTGGCCCTCCTGGACACCGACCCGGAGCAGGCCCGATCCGCGCTCACCACCATCAAGGACCAGAGCAAGGAGGCGCTCGGCGAGGTGCGGCAGGTGCTCGACACCCTGCGCACCCCCGGGGACGCGCCGCGCGCTCCGGCCCCCGGCCTCGACCGGCTCCCCGAACTGGTCGAGCAGGCGGCGAGCGCCGGCCTCACCGTCGAGGTGTCGGGGAAGCCGCCGCGCCTGTCGCCCGGCACCGATCTCGCCGCGTTCCGCATCGTGCAGGAGGCACTCACCAACGTCGTGCGGCACTCGGGTTCGCGGCACGCGCGGGTCCGCCTGGAGCGGGACGGGCGCACACTGCGGCTGCGCGTCGACGACGACGGCCCCGCGACGGGCGCCGAGGCGGGCGGCAGCGGCAACGGGCTGGCCGGGATGCGGGAGCGCGCGGCGGCCCTCGGTGGCACCATCGAGGCGGGCCCGCGTCCCGACGGCGGCTTCCGGGTGCTGGCGGCCCTGCCGACCGACGTGAAGGTCACGGCGCACGCGGAAGGAACCGGCGCACGTGAGGTCACGGCGCACGCGGAAGGAACCGGCGCACGTGAGGACACGGCGCACATGAAGCACACGCCGCAGGTGAAGGGGGACGACCGGTGATCCGCGTACTGCTCGCCGACGACCAGTCGCTGGTCCGGGCGGGGTTCCGGGCGCTGCTGGACGCGCAGTCGGACATCGAGGTGGTCGCGGAGGCCGCCGACGGCGAGGAGGCGGTGCGCTCGATCCGCGAACTGCGGCCCGACGTCGTCCTCATGGACATCCGCATGCCCCTGCGGGACGGCCTCGCCGCGACCCGCGAGATCACCGGCGACGCCGGGCTCCAGGACGTGAAGGTGGTCATGCTCACCACCTTCGAACTCGACGAGTACGTCTTCGAGGCGATCCGCTCCGGCGCCTCCGGATTCCTGGTCAAGGACACCGAACCCGAGGAACTCCTGCGCGCCGTCCGTGCGGTGGTGGACGGCGACGCGCTGCTGTCGCCGGGGGTGACGCGCCGGCTGATCGCCGAGTTCGCGGCCCGCTCCAAGGAGCCCGCGGCGGCCGACGAGATGGCCCGGCTCACCGAGCGGGAGCGCGAGGTGATGGCGCTGGTCGGCATCGGACTGTCCAACGAGGAGATCGCCCGGCGACTCGTCGTCAGCCCGCTGACCGCCAAGACCCACGTCAGCCGCACCATGGTGAAGCTCGGCGCCCGCGACCGGGCCCAACTGGTGGTCCTCGCCTACGAGTCCGGGCTGGTGCGGCCGGGCTGGCTCGGCTGACCACCCCGCGCGAACCGGACCAGCACGCTCACCACCCGGACGAGGAACACCACCACGGCCGACGCCGCCCCGGACCCGACGAGCGCGGCGCGCGGTCCGCCCGCCAGGCCGAAGAGATACGCCGGTCCCGCCACCGCCCCGAACAGCACGGCAGCCGCGAACGCGGCGCTGCACAGGGCGTAGCCGATCTCGACCGTGATGGCGTCCCGCTCGCGCTGCGAGCGCCGTCCCCCGTTGGTGTCCACGTCGTGAAGTCTCCCAGAGCGGGCGGGTGTTCCGGGGAGACCCGCCTCAGCCGGCCACCCCCGCGCGTCGTGTCGCCACCGCGACCAGCACCGCGACCGCCGCGAGCGCCGCCACGCTGGTGAGCGCGGCCGGGAGGGAGAACCAGTCGGCCATGAAACCGATCGCGGGCGGGCCCAGCAGCATGCCGCCGTAGCCCAGCGTGGACGCGGTCGCGACACCGCTCGGGCCGCCCAGCGCGCCGGCCCGCTCGACCGCGACCGGGAAGATGTTGGCGAGACCGAGGCCGGTGATCGCGAAGCCGAACAGCGCCGCCCACACGGACGGGGCGAGCGAGCCGAGCAGCATGCCGGCCACGGCGGTGCTGCCGCCGACCACGACCGTGACCGTCCGGCCCAGCCGCTCAAGCAGCGTCGTCCCGGTCAGCCGGCCGACGGTCATGGCGAGGGCGAAGCACGAGTACCCCGCGGCCGCCAGGCCCGGCGAGGCGTCCAGGTCCTGCTTCAGGTGCAGGGCGCCCCAGTCGGCCATGGCGCCCTCGCCGTACGCCGTGCACAGGGCGATCAGACCGAAGGTGATGACGAGGCGGCGGGTGCGGCGGTCGCGGCGGTGCGCGGCACCGTCCCGCTCGGGGGCCTCCTCGGCGGCGCGGTCCGGCGGCACGGCGGGCTCGCAGCGCAGCAGGGCGCGGCCCGCGACCAGGGTGACCAGCAGACCGGTCACGGTGAGCGAGAGCAGATGCCGCGTCGGCGACAACGACCCGGCGACCAGACCGCCCAGCCCCGCGCCGACCATGCCGCCGAGGCTGAACGCCGCGTGGAAGCTGGGCATGATCGGGCGCCCCAGTACGGCCACCAGATCGACGGCGGCACTGTTGAAGGCGACGTTGATCCCGCCGTACGCGCTCCCGAACACCAGGAGCACGGCGCCGAGGGCGAGCGCCGAGTGGGTGAGCGGGGGCAGCGCGATGCTGAGGCAGAGCAGGACCGCGCAGGCGACGGTGACGGGATGGCTGCCGTAGCGGCGGACCAGCCGTCCGGTGAGCGTCATGGTGACGACGGCACCCGCCGAGACACCGAGCAGGGCGAGCCCCAGGGCGCTGGCGGAGGCGCCGGTCTGCTCCTTGATGGCGGGGATGCGGACCACCCAGCCGGCGAAGACGAAGCCGTCGAGGGCGAAGAAGGCGGTCAGAGCGGTACGGAGACGGGTGAGGTCGTCGCGGGTGCCCGGCACGGCGCTGTGCGATCGGGCTTTGTTTATTTGCGGCACAAAGTCAGGCTAGAGGCGGGGGCGCAGACGGGCAAGACTGCTTTCCCGACCCGCCCCGCCCCACCGCGCGCCGATGCCGAGGGCAGCCGCCCGGCGACCCTCGGCACCCGTGGTCCCGCCCCCCACTCCGTCAGCCGCGGTGCGCGGCGATCAGCTCCCGGTACCAGCGGTAGCTGTCCTTCGGCGTGCGCTCCTGCGTGTCGTAGTCGACCCGCACGATGCCGAAGCGCTTGTCGTAGCCGTACGCCCACTCGAAGTTGTCCAGCAGCGACCACACGTAGTACCCGCGCACGTCCACGCCGGCGTCGATCGCCGCCCGCAGCGCGGTGAGGTGGTCGCGCAGGTAGGCGACCCGGTCGGTGTCGTGCACCGTGCCGTCGGCGGCGGCCGCGTCGTCCTCCGCCGAGCCGTTCTCCGTGATGTGCACGGGCGGCAGCGCGTCGCCGTACCGCTCCTTCAGGGCGACGAGCAGGTCGGTGAAGCTGGCCGGCACGACCGGCCAGTCCATCGCCGTGTGCCGCACGCCGGGGTGCCGTACCTCCTCGTACCGGTTGTCCGTGGCCACGCGCCGCGCCGGGTCGCTCTCGCGGTGCGGGGCGTCGGCGACCACGATCGGCCGGTAGTAGTTGACGCCGAGGAAGTCCAGCGGCTGGGAGATCAGCTCCAGGTCGCCCTCCCGCCGGAAGTCCTCCCCGGTGATCAGCTCGCCCCAGGTCTCCTCCTCGGTGGCCGGGTAGCGGCCCGCGAGGATCGGCTCGGTCCACACCAGGTTGTGCTGGGTGTCCGCGCGGACCACCGCCGCCAGGTCGGCGGGGGAGTCGGTGGCGGGCAGGTTGCGGTCGAGGTTGAGCGTGATGCCGACCTCGCGGACCCCGGCCGCGCGCAGCGCCTGCACGGCCAGCCCGTGGCCGACCAGCAGGTGGTGGGCGGCGGCGAGCGCGCCCCGGCCCTCCTTCGCGCCGGGCGCGTGCCGGCCGATGGAGTAGCCGAGGAAGGAGCTGCACCACGGCTCGTTGAGGGTGATCCAGCGCGGCACCCGGTCGCCCAGGTGCTCGGCGACCACCGCCGTGTACTCGGCGAACCGCTCCGCCGTGTCCCGCACCCGCCAGCCCCCGACGTCTTCGAGTGCCTGCGGCAGGTCCCAGTGGTAGAGGGTGGCGGCCGGCTCGATGCCCGCCGCGAGCAGTTCGTCCACCAGACGGGAGTAGAAGTCCAGACCCTTCGGGTTCACCGCGCCCGAGCCGGCCGGCACGACGCGCGGCCAGGCGATCGAGAAGCGGTACGAGTCCACGCCCAGGTCGCGCAGCAGGGCCACGTCCTCGGGGTAGCGGTGGTAGTGGTCGCAGGCCACGTCACCCGTGTCGCCGTTCACGACCAGACCGGGGGTGCGGCTGTAGGTGTCCCAGATCGACGGACCGCGTCCGTCCTCGGCCGCCGCGCCCTCGATCTGGTACGAGGCGGTCGCGGCGCCGAAGACGAAACCGGGCGGGAAACCGGGGTAGTCGCTCATGCTGTACAGCTCAATTCCATGGGTACGGGGTTCACTTGACGGAGCCGCCGGTGATCCCGGCGGCGATGTACTTCTGGGCGAGGACGAGGAGGATCGCGGCGGGCACCGCCGACAGCACCGACGCGGCCATCACCGAGCCCCAGTCGCCGACGTGCGCGCCGATGTACTGGTAGATGCCCAGGGTGATGGGCTTGACGTCGTCGGTCGTGTTCAGGGTGAGCGCGAACATGAAGTCGCTCCACGAGAACAGGAACGCGAACAGCCCCGACGTGATCAGCGAGTTGCGGCTCATCGGCAGCACCACCCGCACGAAGGTGCGCACCGGTCCGGCTCCGTCGATCTGCGCGGCCTCGATCACCTCGCCCGGGATCGAGACCATGAAGGAGCGCATCAGCACGATGGAGAACGGGATGCCCAGCGAGGCGTCCGCCAGCATCAGGCCGAAGTAGGAGTTGACCAGACCCAGGTCGACGTAGGAGTTGTAGAGCGCGTTGGCGATGACGATGCCCGGCACCATCTGGGTGATCAGCGTGCCGAACACGATGGTGCGCGAGCCGCGCAGCCCGAACCGCGCGAGCCCGTAGGCCGCCGGTGCCGAGATCGCCAGGCAGATGGCGACCGCGCCGAGCGAGACCGCGAGCGAGGTCAGCAGGTGCCCGCCCTGGTCGCTGACCGCCTTGGAGAAGCCGGACAGGTCCAGGCCGCTCGGCACCGGGTCGACCTGGAGCAGTCCCGAGTCGGGCTGGAGCGCGGTGTTGAGCATCCAGTACAGCGGGAACAGCATCACGCACAGGATGAGAACGCCGGCGACGGTGGAACCCCAGCGGCGCCGGGAGGCGGTGGGCGTGTGGGAGGCCATGGACGTCACTTCCCCTCGGTGCGGTTGGCCCGCAGGTAGAACACCGCGAACACGGCGGAGATCAGGATGAGTACGTTGCCGACCACGGCGCCCGCGCCGAAGTCCAGCTGGACGAACGAGTTCTGGTAGGTCAGCGTGCCGAGCGTCTGGGTGGCGTCGGCCGGGCCGCCGTCGGTGAGCGCGAGGATCAGGTCGAGGATCTTCACCGTCGACATGAAGCCGAGCACCAGGACGACCGTGACGACGGGCTTGAGCATCGGCAGGGTCACCGACCGGAAGGTCCGCCAGGCCGAGGCGCCGTCCAGCGCGGCCGCCTCGTGCAGCTCCTTCGGGATCTCCTGGAGACCGCCGTACAGGATGACCATGTTGAACGGGATGCCGATCCAGATGTTGACCAGGATCACCGACAGCAGGGCCATCTCGGGGCTGGTCAGCCAGGGCGTGTGGCCGCCGATGCCGAGGGTGTCCAGGAACGAGTTGAGCACGCCCGTGTCCTGGTCGAGGATGCGCCGCCAGACGATGCCGGACACCACCATGGGCACCAGCCAGGGCAGCAGGATCAGCGAGCGCAGCACCCCGTTGAGGGGGAAGCGGCGGCTGAAGAACACCGCGAGCGCCAGGCCGATGCAGAACTGGCCGAGCAGGGACCCGGCCGTGAACACGAGGGTGTGCCACAGGGCCTTGCCGAACAGGGCGTCCTGGAACACGTTGGACCAGTTGTCGGCGCCGTTGAAGGGCGCCTCACCGGTGAAGAAGGTCTTCGGCGTGTAGTCCTGGAAGCTCATCACGACGTTGCGCACGAGCGGGTAGCCGAAGAACAGCAGCATGAAGACGACGGCGGGGGCGACGAACCCCCACTGGGCGAGCCTGCGGCGGCGCGCGATCCGGCCGGGGTCCGGCGCGGCAGGTGACGTGGACGCCTTGGCAGGCGCCTGCGCGGAGACGGTGGACGTGGGCATGGGCGTGGTCATGGGGGCGTACCTCAGTTCCCGCTCGTGGCCCGCTGCTGGGCGCGCTTCAGGGCGGTCTCACTGGACTGGCCGGTCAGGGCCGACTGGAAGGCGCTCTGCAGGGCGAGCGACACGCTCGACCAGCCGGCGCCGAGCTTCGCCGTCCGGGACCGGGCGACGGCCACCTGGTCGGCGAGGGAGTCCAGCTCGGGCACCTTCTCGCGCCAGACAGCGGCGGCCTTGGCGTTGGCCGGGACCATCCAGCTGTTGAGCGCGTAGGTCAGCTGCTCCTTCTCGCTCGCCAGACACGCGACGATCTTCCCGGCGGTCTTCTCCCTGGCCTCGTCACCGGTGTTGGGCACGGTGAGCACGGCACCGCCGAGCGGGCCCACCGAGTCGTCACCGGCCTCCGGCACCGGGATCGGCGCGATGCCCCAGTGCAGCGACTTGTCGCTGTTGAGGGTCTCCACCTGCCACGGGCCGTTGATCATCATCGCCGCGTTCCCGGCCATGAACTGGTCGTTGACGTCCGCCTGCGTCCAGTTGACCGTCGACTTCGACAGCGAACGGTCCTTCAGCAGGCCCTTCCAGTAGTCCAGGGCCTCGACCACCTTCGGACCGTCCAGGTCGGTCTCGTCGCCGCCGTTGGACCACATGAACGGCGTGAACTGGAAGACGCCGTCCTCCGCGCCGCCCGCGCTGAGCGCCAGCCCGTACCGCTTTCCCTCGGTGAGTTCCTTCGCGGTCCGCCGCAACTCGTCCCAGGTGGTGGGCACATCGACGCCCGCCTCGTCGAGGACGTCCTTGTTGTAGAAGAGGGCGAGGGTGTTCACGGAGCGGGCCGCGCCGTAGTACGTGCCCTCGTACGAGCCGAAGTCGACGATGCCGTCGGGGATGTCCCCGGTGCTCAGCCCGAGCGTCCTCAGGTCGACGAGGCCGCCCGCGTCGGCGAAGGTCGGCATCTCGGACGCGTCGAACTGCACGATGTCCGGCAGCGACTTGGACGAGGCCATGCGCAGCGCCTTCGTCATCACCTGCGCCGCCGGGACGCTCTGCTGCTCGATGGTGACGCCCAGCTCCTTGCCGCAGCGGGCCATCGCCTCCGCGTCCCAGCGGTGGTACGACTCGTCGGTCGAGGAGTTCATCACGGTGTACGTGCCGGCGTCGCGCTGCTGTCCGCAGCCGGCCAGTGCCGCTCCGGCGACCAGCACGGATGCGGCGGTGAACGGGGCGAGGACTCGGCGTGAGCGTCCTCGCCCGCGGCGCGTGGCAGCCGGAGGGTGTGCTGTCAAGGCGAGCGAGGTGAAGCGCTTCGACATGGTGCGGGCCCTTGCTGTCGTACCGTCCGGCTTCCTCGCCGGACCGATTTGTTTGGTGTGATGACTAATACGTCACGGACCTGCTTCCGCGCTAGAGCAAAGTAGCCCCTCTCTCTCCGCTCCGTGCGGTGACGAAGTTGTTCTCTGAGGTAATAGTTCCTGCTCAGAGCGGTGCTGGTGCTGCCAACACCTCGGCGCGGGGATTTGACTTGTGTACGATCACATCGCTGTGAGACGGCCACCGTGCTCCCCATCCGACAGCTCCAGCCCCACCCGAGGAAGATCATGAAGTTCACCGACGGCTTCTGGCTCATCCGCGAGGGCGTGCACCTCTCGTACGCCACCGAGGTACGCGATGTACGTCCCGAATCGAAGCGCTTCACCGCCCATGCCGCCGTGAAGAAGGTGACGCGGAGGGGGGACACGCTCAACGCGCCGCTCCTCACGGTCGAGTGCTTCTCTCCCGCCGAGGGCGTCATCGGCGTCCGCGTCACCCACCACGCCGGCAAACGCCGGCCCGGCCCCGACTTCGCCCTCACCGGCGCGGCGGACGGCGCCGGCGAGGTGTCCCAGGACGGCTCCGTCACCGAGCTGACCAGCGGCGCGCTCACCCTCCGCCTGGACCGCGAGGGCCCCTGGGGCCTCACCTTCCACGACGCCGACGGACGCGAACTGACCCGCGCCGACGCCAAGGGCACCGCCTTCGCCACCACCGGCGACGGAGGCCACCACATGCTCGGCCGCCTCGCCCTCGGCGTCGGGGAGCAGATCTACGGCCTCGGCGAGCGCTTCACCCCGTTCGTCAAGAACGGCCAGGTCGTCGACATGTGGCAGGCCGACGGCGGCACCAGCAGCGAACAGGCCTACAAGAACGTCCCGTTCTACCTCTCCTCGCGCGGCTACGGCGTCTTCGTCAACCACCCCGGCGCGGTCTCCTTCGAGGTCGGCTCCGAGTCCGTCGGCCAGGTGCAGTTCAGCGTCGAGGACCAGACGCTGGAGTACTACGTCGTCGCCGGGCCCACCCCCAAGGACGTCCTCACCCGCTACACCGCCCTCACCGGCCGCCCCGCCCTGCCGCCGGCCTGGTCCTTCGGCCTGTGGCTCACCACGTCCTTCACCACGTCCTACGACGAGCGGACGGTGACGTCGTTCGTGGACGGCATGGCCGAGCGCGGCATCCCGCTCTCCGTCTTCCACTTCGACTGCTTCTGGATGCGCGAGTACCAGTGGTGCGACTTCGAATGGGACCCGGACGTCTTCCCCGACCCGGACGGCATGCTCGCCCGGCTCAAGGCCAAGGGGCTGAGGGTCAGTGCCTGGATCAACCCCTACATCGCCCAGAAGTCCCCACTGTTCGAGGAGGCCGCCGCCCTCGGGCACCTGGTGCGCAGGCCGGACGGCGACATCTGGCAGTGGGACCTGTGGCAGGCCGGCATGGGCCTGGTCGACTTCACCAGCCCGGCCGCCCGCGACTGGTACGCCGGGAAGCTCAAGCCCCTGCTCGACCAGGGCGTGGACTGCTTCAAGACCGACTTCGGCGAGCGCGTCCCCACCGACGTGGTCTGGCACGACGGCTCCGACCCGGAGCGCATGCACAACTACTACACGCACCTGTTCAACCGCACCGTCTTCGAACTCCTGGAGAAGGAGCGCGGGCAGGGCGAGGCCGTCCTCTTCGCCCGCTCGGCGACCGCGGGCGGCCAGCAGTACCCCGTCCACTGGGGCGGCGACTGCTGGTCGTCCTTCGAGGCGATGGCCGAGTCACTGCGGGGCGGTCTGTCCCTGTCCCTGAGCGGCTTCGGCTTCTGGAGCCACGACATCGGCGGCTTCGAGGGCACGCCCGACCCGGCGGTCTTCAAGCGCTGGCTCGCCTTCGGCCTGCTCTCCTCGCACAGCCGGCTGCACGGCTCCTCCTCCTACCGGGTGCCGTGGGAGTTCGGCGAGGAGGCCGTCGACGTCGCCCGCAGCTTCACCCTCCTCAAGCACCGCCTGATGCCCTACCTGTACGGCGTCGCCGCCGAGGCCCACCGCACCGGCGTGCCCATGATGCGGCCGATGGTCCTGGAGTACCCTCACGACCCGGCCTGCCGCCCGCTGGACCGTCAGTACATGCTCGGCTCCGACGTCCTGGTCGCCCCGGTGTTCACCGAGGACGGCGAGGTCGAGGTCTACCTCCCCGAGGGCACCTGGACCCACCTCCTGACCGGCGAGCGCGTCACCGGCCCGGCCTGGCGCACCGAACGGCACGGCTACGACAGCCTGCCGCTGTACGTCCGCGAGGGCGCCGTCCTGCCGCTGGCCTCCGACGACAGCCGCCCCGACGGCGACTGGCTGGACGCCCCGACCCTGCTCGTCCACCCGTCCGCCGACGCCGGCTACACGGCCGAGGCCGGCGTGCCCGACCTGCTGGGCACACCGGCCGCGAGCTTCCGAGTGCGGCGCGAGGGGGACGTCCTGCGGGTCACCGCGACCGGTACCGACCGCCCCTTCACCGTCCGGGTCGCGGGCGGCGCGAGCGCGCGGGGCGAAGGGGAGGTGACCGTACCGCTGTCGTGAGACCGCCCGGGTCAGCGGCCGAGGCCGGCCAGCGCGGTCAGGAGGCGGTCCACGTCGTCCGCGCTGGTGTAGGGCGCCAGTCCGACCCGGACGGCGCCCGCGTCGCCCAGGCCCAGGCGGCGCGAGGCCTCCACGGCGTAGAACGACCCGGCGGGCGCGTCGACACCCCGTTCGGCCAGTCGCCGGTACACGTCGGCCGGGCGCAGGCCCGCCACGGTGAACAGCAGGGTCGGCGTGCGCCGTGCGGCCCGCGAGTACACGGTGACGCCCTCCAGACCGGCCAGCCCCCGCTCGATCCGCTCACGCAGGACGTCCTCGTGGGCCTCGAGCGCCGCGAACGAGGCGACCAGCCGGTCCCTGCGCGTGCCGCGCGCGTCCGGCTCCAGACCGGCGAGGAAGTCCACTGCGGCACGGGCGCCGGCCAGCAACTCGTACGGCAGCGTGCCCAGCTCGAAGCGCTCGGGGACGGCGTCACTGGAGGGCAGCAGCTTGTCCGGACGCAGGGTCTCGAGGAACTCCGGCCGGGCCGCCAGCACTCCCAGGTGCGGGCCGAGGAACTTGTACGGCGAGCACACCAGCGTGTCCGCGCCGAGCGCCGCCGGGTCGACGACGGCGTGCGAGGCGTAGTGCACCGCGTCCACGTGGCACAGCGCGCCGACGCCGTGCGCCAGCCGGGCGATTGCCGGCAGGTCGGGCATGGTGCCGATCAGGTTGGAGGCCGCCGTCACCGCCACCAGCCTGGTGCGCGGGGAGAGGACCGCCTCGATGTGCTCGGGACGCAGTTCACCGGTGGCCGGGTCGAAGTCGGCCCACCGCACGGTCGCGCCGGCCGACTCGGCCGCCTGGACCCAGGGCCGGATGTTGGAGTCGTGGTCCAGCCGGGTGACGACCACCTCGTCCCCGGGCCCCCACGACTTGGCGAGCGTCCGGGACAGGTCGTAGGCCAGCTGGGTCGCGCTGCGGCCGAGGACGATGCCCCGCGGCTCGGTGCCCAGCAGGTCGGCCAGCGCGCCGCGGGCGTCCGCGACGATGCCGTCCGCGTTGCGCTCGCCCTCGGTGGTGCGGCCGCGGTTGGCCAGCGGGTTGGACAGCGCCTCCGCGATCGCGTCGATGACGGGCTGCGGGGTCTGGGTGCCGCCCGGCGCGTCGAAGCGGGCGGAGCCGGACTTCAGGGCGGGTATCTGCGCGCGGATCGCGTCGACGTCGAGGGCCATGTGCACTCCAACCGAAGGCGGGGACTCCCGGAAGCCGGTACTTCCGGAAGCGCGGACTCCCGAAGGCGGGTGTTCCGGCCTCATGATCGCAGCCGCTCGGCGCCGACGACAGGGGCCCGCGACCCGCGGGTCAGGTGTCCTCCGCCCCCGTCGGGTCCCGCTCGCGGCCGCCGGGGTGCCGGTGCCGCCAGAGCCAGAAGACCGCGCAGGACAGCAGCGCCCACCCGCCCAGCACCAGGAACGGGAACGCGTGCTGGTGGCCCTGGAAGTACACCGCGGTGTGCTGCGCGTTGACCGAGCCCCCGGGCGGCAGCCACCGGCCGATCGTCCCGAGCGGCGACGGCAGCAGCGGCCAGGACACCGCGCCGCCGGAGGAGGGGTTGCCGATGATCACCATCAGGCCCCAGGTGGGCAGCATCGCCCAGCGGCCGAACAGCGTGTTGAACATGGTGAAGACCATGCCGGACACGAACATCGTGAGCGCCAGGATGAGCCACGACTCGGCGAACGGCAGGTTCAGCGCGCCCAGCAGCCAGTCCACCGTGGCGGCGATGGCGAACCCGCCGAGCAGCGCGTAGGCCACCGTGAACAGGATGCGCTCGACGGGGGTGAGCGTGCGCGCGTGCACGCTGAGCTGGATCGCCCCGACGAAACCGATGATCACGGCGGCCAGTGAGATGTAGAAGATCGCCAGCCCGCGCGGGTCGCCCTCCTGCAACGGATTGACGTCGCGCACCGAGACCCGCACGCCGAGCTTCTTGCCCACGGCCGGTGCCGTTTGCGAGAGCAGTTCGGCGACCGACGCGCCGGACGCGCCGGACACGTCGAGGGCGGCGCTCCGCCCGTCGTCGCGCAGCTCGAAGACCGCGAAGACCTCCTGCTGCTCGATCGCCTCGCGGGCCGCGGCGCGGGTCTCGTACGGATGCACCTTCACCGAGGTGTCCAACGCCTTCTCCAGACCGCGGAGATAGGCCCGGCCGGCCGCCTTCTCGTACGAGCCGACCACGGCCGTGGGGATCAGGCGCGGCGTCGGGTTCGCCATCGAGTAGGTGTACGACCCCGCGAAGAGGCCCGCCGCGGCCGCGAGGATCAGCACCAGGACGGTGGCCGGCCAGAACGGCGACCGCCGGAAGGCGGACCACCGCCCGCCGGCCGGGGGACCGCCGTCGGCGTCCTGGGACAGGTGCGCCATGTCCGGGCGGGGTCAGGCGTGGACCAGCGGTGTGTCCACGAGGTGTTCCGCCACGAACCACGCCTGGAGTTCGTTGGTGCGCAGCACCTCGGAGACCAGGAGGTCGTTGGTGCCGTCGTCCCCGTACTCCTGGGTGCGGGCCGCCGCGTCGTGGCACTCGGTGAGGATCAGCTCGTGCGCCTCCAGCAGGCGGGAGAGCATCGACGGCACCTCCTCCACCCCGTCCGGCGGGCGCGGCACGGTGGTGATCTCGGCGACGTGCCGGGGGTCGCCGACCGCGACGCCGCCGAGTGTCTGGACGCGCTCGGCGACGGTGTCGATCAGCTCCAGCTGTTCGCCCGCGTGCTTGTCGAGGAGCAGGTGCAGCTGGTAGAACGTCGCCCCGCGCATCAGCCAGTGGTACTTCTTGTACAGGTCGTGCAGGATCCGGGTGTCCGCCAGGACCTTGTTGAGCCGCTGGCAGGAGTACAGCCGGGTGTCCATGGTGAGGGCCACGGGGAACTGCTTGACGGTGCCGAACTCCTGAATGGTCCGGCCCTTCTGGTGCAGCCAGGGCTGGCTGCCGTCCGACCGGTGCTCCGCGGACGACGGGGGCTTCGGCTTCGGGGAACTCACGCCTGTACTCCTTCTGGAGAGGACTGAAGGGCGGGCCCGGCGTGCTGCCGACGGCCCGGGTTCCCCCCGCGACAGTCGACCAGGCGTGCGCCCGGCCCGCAAACGGTGGGGGTTGTCCGGGGGGACGCGGTCCGCCTATGGTCGGTCTGCGCTGAAAGCGCTTTCTGCGGCGGCGTGGTGCCGCACGGTGCGTGCGCCGCGTGCCGCCCCGCCGTCCGAGGAGGACCGCATGTCCCCACGCCCCGCCCGCCGCCGGGTCGCGGTGATCGGCACCGGTGCCATCGTCACCGGCGGTCATCTGCCGGCGCTCGCCGCCCACGCCGACCGCACCGAGCTGGTCGCCGCCGTCGACGTGGACCCCGCGCGGCTCGACGCCTTCCGCGCCGAGGCGCCCGGCGACGTCACCGGGTACGCGTCGCCGGGCGCGATGCTGGAAGCCGTACGGCCCGACCTGGTGCTCGTCGGCACGCCGCCGGCCCTGCACCGGGAGCAGACGGTGGCCGCGCTCGAGGCGGGCGCGTGGGTGCTGTGCGAGAAGCCGCTGTGCCTCTCCCTCGCCGAGTACGACGACATCGCGGCGGCCGAGGAGGCGTCCGGGGCGTATGCGTCCGTGGTCTTCCAGCACCGGTACGGCTCGGGCGCCGCCCACGCCCGCGACCTGATCGCGAGCGGCGAGCTGGGCGCCCCGCTGGTCGCCCACTGCCAGACGACCTGGCACCGCGACGCCGCCTACTACGCGGTGCCCTGGCGCGGACGCTGGTCCACCGAGGGCGGCGGCCCGACCATGGGCCACGGCATCCACCAGTACGACCTGCTGCTCCATCTGCTCGGCTGCTGGGCGGAGATACGGGCCATGGCGTCGCGCCTGGTGCACGACACCGAGAGCGAGGACGTCTCCACCGCCCTGGTGCGCTTCGGGAGCGGCGCCCTCGCCACCGTCGTCAACAGCGTGCTCTCCCCGGACGAGACCAGCCGGATACGCGTCGACTGCCGTGACGCGACGGTCGAGTTGACCCATCTGTACGGGCACCGCAACGACGACTGGGTCTACACCCCGGCCCGGCACGTCGCACCCGAGCGCGCCGCCGCCTGGCGCACCCCGCACGCCGACGTGCCCAGCTCCCACACGGCGCAGCTCGGCGCCGTCCTGGACGCCCTGGACGCCGGAGTCCGGCCGCCCGGCAGCGGCTTCGAGGCCCGCGCCACGCTGGAATTCGCCGCGGCCCTGTACAAGGCGGCGTTCACCGGGCGGCCGGTGCACGCGGGGGAGATCGGGCCCGGCGACCCCTTCTACGCGGCCATGCACGGCGGCCATCCCGACTGGGCCCCTGAAGGACGCGCGTAGCTCAAAATCGAAGTGTTCACGGCGGGTTGGGGCGAAAGAGGTGTGAACAGGGGGTCCAGGTGCGCATCATCTTGACATGAACCTGCGGCCCGAGAGGCGGGCCGCATCCTCATGGAGGTGTTGGGATGCACCGCAGACTCGCCACCGGACTCACCGCCGCCGCACTGGCGGTGACCACCGTCGTCGCCACCGCCGCGACCGCCGACGCCGCTCCCTCCGACAAGGGACAGGTGCTCGCGAGCTGGACGCAGACCAGCGGGTCCAGCTACAACGCCTGGACCGCCGCCCGGGCGGACAAGTCCGCCTGGTCCGCCTACGGGTTCGACTGGACCACCGACTACTGCTCCTCCTCGCCGGACAACCCGTTCGGCTTCCCCTTCAGCACCTCCTGCGCACGGCACGACTTCGGCTACCGCAACTACAAGGACGCCGGCACCTTCGACGCCAACAAGTCCCGCCTGGACAGTGCCTTCTACGAGGACCTCAAGCGGGTCTGCGCCCGCTACGGCGGTGCCACCAAGACCGCCTGCAACAGCACCGCGTGGACGTACTACCAGGCCGTGAAGGTGTTCGGCTGACGAACCCGGGCCGGCGCCGCCGCCGCCAACGCGGCCGCCGCACTGGCGATGCCCAGGACGGCGCCCGCGGCGACGTCACCGGGATAGTGCACGCCGGTGTGGACCCGGGAGTAGCCGACGGCGCTCGCCAGCGCGCCGAGCGGCACGGCGGCCTCGGGCAGGACCACGCCGACGGCCGTGGCGAACGCCACCGCGGCGGCCGTGTGCCCCGACGGGAACGACGCCGACCGGGGCATGGGCACATACCGGTCCACCGTCACCCGTGCCGCCTCCCGGTCCGGCCGCGCCCGGTGCACCAGGCGCTTGCCCAGCAGGTTCGTCGAGGCCGACGCCACGGCGACCGCCCCCACACCGACGAGGGCCGCCCGCCGCGCCCGCGCCCCGCCCAGCGCGAGCGCGGCGGCGATCCCCAGCGAGACCTTCGAATGGTCGGCGGCATGGGACAGGCGCCGCAGCGCCCGGTCGAGCGTGGGCGTGGACGTGGCGGCCACCGCCGCGTAGAGCGCGCCGTCCACGGCACGCAGGTCCCCGAGCACGGCAGCGACGGCCCGCCGGTGCGCGGGGGCCGGCGCTGGCCCGAGCGGGCCACGGGTGTCGCCGTCGGCGTTGGTCGGTTCGGTCATGGGCTCCTGCTCCGCGGGGAGAGGGGACCCGAACCATCCTGGTCGCGCCCGGGCGCGACGGCGCGTGGGCGGGGCCCGTCCGGGGGGCGGCGGGAGTGAGGCGGCCGAGGTCCGGGGGGTGCGGCCCGGCATGACCGGGACCACACGGCGACGGGCCGCCGGCCGGCCCTCGAGGGGTCGGCCGGCGGCCCGGCGGCGCGGCGGTGGATCAGCCGGCGGCCTTGAAGCCCCGCAGCCGAAGGGAGTTGCCGACGACGAAGACGGAGGAGAAGGCCATGGCCGCCCCGGCGATCATCGGGTTCAGGAGTCCGGCCGCGGCGAGCGGCAGGGCGGCGACGTTGTAGGCGAAGGCCCAGAACAGGTTCGACTTGATGGTGCCCAGCGTCCTGCGGGCCAGCCGGATGGCGTCGGCGGCGGCCCGCAGGTCCCCGCGGACCAGGGTGAGGTCGCCCGCCTCGATGGCGGCGTCGGTGCCGGTCCCCATGGCGAGCCCCAGGTCGGCCTGGGCGAGCGCGGCGGCGTCGTTGACCCCGTCGCCGACCATCGCCACCGAACGGCCCTCGCCCTGGAGGCGCTTGACGACGGCGACCTTGTCCTGCGGCAGTACCTCGGCGACGACGTGCTCGGCGTCGATGCCGACCTCGCGGGCGACGGAGGCGGCCACCGCCTTGTTGTCGCCGGTCAGCAGCACCGGCGTCAGGCCCAGGCCGCGCAGCCGGGTGATCGCCTCGGCGCTGGTCTCCTTCACCGCGTCGGCGACCTCCAGGACGGCGCGGGCCTCGCCGTCCCAGGCGACGGTGATCGCGGTGCGGCCGGCCTGCTCGGCCGCGGTCTTCGCGCGGGCCAGGCCGGCGGGCAGCTCCATGGCCCACTCGGCGAGCAGCTTCTCGCGGCCGACCAGGACCGCACGGCCCTCGACGACGCCCTGGACGCCGAGCCCCGGGACGTTGGCGAAGTCCTCGGGGACGGGCAGGGTGCCGGTCCGTTCGGCGGCGCCCGTGGCGACCGCCCGGGCGATCGGGTGCTCCGAGGCGTGCTCCAACGCCCCGGCCAGCCGGAGCACTTCGGTCTCCTCGGTGCCCTCGGCGGTGTGCACGGCGAGCAGCGTCATGCGGCCGGTGGTGACGGTGCCGGTCTTGTCGAGGACGACGGTGTCGACCTTGCGGGTGGACTCCAGGACCTCGGGGCCCTTGATGAGGATGCCGAGCTGGGCGCCGCGCCCGGTGCCGACCATCAGCGCGGTCGGGGTCGCGAGGCCTAGGGCACAGGGGCAGGCGATGATCAGGACGGCGACCGCGGCGGTGAACGCGGCGGCCGGTCCCGAGCCGTTGCCGAGCCAGAAGCCCAGGGTGGCCAGCGCGAGGACGATGACGACGGGGACGAAGACGGCGGAGATGCGGTCGGCGAGGCGCTGGGCGGCGGCCTTGCCGTTCTGCGCGTCCTCGACCAGCTTCGCCATCCGCGCCAGCTGGGTGTCCGCGCCGACCCGGGTCGCCTCGACCACCAGCCGGCCGCCCGCGTTCAGGGTCGCTCCGGTGACCCCGTCGCCCACACCGACCTCGACCGGCACGGACTCGCCGGTGAGCATCGACGCGTCGACGGCCGAGGTGCCCTCGACCACCGTGCCGTCGGTGGCGATCTTCTCGCCGGGGCGCACCAGGAAGCGGTCCCCGGTCTTCAGCTCGCCGACGGGGACGAGCTCCTCGATGCCGCCCCGCAGGACGGTGACGTCCTTCGCGCCCAGTTCCAGCAGCGCCTTCAGCGCGGCACCCGCCTTGCGCTTGGAGCGTGCCTCGAAGTAGCGCCCGGCGAGGATGAAGGCGGTCACCCCGGCGGCGGCCTCCAGGTAGATGTTCCCCGAGCCGTCACCGCGGGCGATGGTCAGCTCGAAGGGATGGGTCATGCCGGGCGTGCCCGCGGTGCCGAGGAACAGCGCCCACAGCGACCACAGGAACGCCGCCGACGTGCCGACGGAGATCAGGGTGTCCATGGTGGCCGCGCCGTGGCGGGCGTTGGTGAAGGCGGCCTTGTGGAAGGGCCAGGCGGCGTACGTCACCACGGGCGCCGCCAGGGTCAGCGACAGCCACTGCCAGTACTCGAACTGAAGCGCCGGCACCATCGCCATCGCGATGACGGGGACCGCCAGCACCACGGCCGTGACCAGCCGCTGCCGCAGCGGTCGCAGGGCGTCGGCGGGCTCGGCCCCCTCGCTGCCGCCCGTGGGCCCGGGGCGGACCGGCTCGGGTTCGCGGGCCGTGTACCCGGTGGCCTCGACCGTGGCGATCAGCTCCGGGACGGAGACGTCGGCGGCATGGCTGACCTTGGCCTTCTCCGTGGCGTAGTTGACGGTGGCGGTGACCCCCTCCATCCGGTTGAGCTTCTTCTCGATCCGGGCGGCGCACGAAGCACAGGTCATGCCGCCGATGGCGAGTTCCACCTCGGCTGGTGCGCTGGTCGTACTGGTGGTCATGGCTGCTCCTGGTGCGGGGCCGCCGGCCGGGACCCGGCGTGCGGGCCCCGGCGGTGCGGCGGTGCGGAGGTTCGACGGGGGAGGGAGCGCGGGCCGGTCAGCGGCGGCCGGTCAGCTCGTAGCCGGCCTCGTCGACGACCTCGGCGATCGCGGCGTCGTCCGGCTCGGCGGCGGAGGTGACGGTGACGTGGCCGGTGTCGAGCGCGACGTCGACGCCGGTGACACCCTCCAGTTCGCCGATCACCCGGGTGAGTGTCGCGCTGCAGTGGCCGCAGCTCATGCTGGCGACGGCGTAGGTGGTGGTGACGGGGGCGGTGACGTTCGAGGTCATTGCTTCCTCCGGAGTGGCGTCGGAATTCATACGGGGCGGGGGTATCCGGCCCGGCGGCTCCATGTATACCCCCAAGGGGTATCTGACGCAAGCCGTCGCGTCGCTTGACTAGGTACCCCCCAGGGGTATTGTGAAGTGCATGGAGAGGCCTCCGCGTGAGCTGGAGACGCCACATTCGAGGAGAGGATCGCCATGCACACCGGACTGAGGATCACCGCGTTCGCCGCCGCGCTGGCCGCCACCTTCGGCACCGCCTACGGCGTGGGCAGGGGAGTGGACCCGGTCGTCGCGGAGAGCGAACCCGCGCCGCACGACGAGCACGGTGGGCCGACGGCGGCGCAGCACGGGGACAAGAGCCACGAGGGGCAGGAGAGGACCCCGCCCGGCGGTCTGCAGATCTCCGAGGGCGGATACACCCTCGACCTCGCCACCCCGCGCGTCACCGCGGGCCGGAGCACCGAACTGCGCTTCACCGTCCGGGACGCGAACGGCGACGCCGTCACCGCGTACCAGCGCGAGCACGACAAGGAACTCCACCTCGTCCTGGCCTCACGCGACCTGGTCACCTACCGCCACCTGCACCCCACCCGTGCCGCCGACGGCACCTGGAGCACCCCCGTCGACCTGCCCGCGGCGGGCGGCTACCGCGTCTTCGCCGACTTCACCCCGGCGGGAAAGGGCGCGGAGAACCTCACCCTCGGCGCCGACCTGGCCGCCTCCGGCCGCTACGAGCCCGCACGCCTCCCGGCCCCGGACGACACCGCCCGGACCGACGGCTACGAGGTCGAACTCGCCGGTGCCCTGCGTCCCGGCAGGGCGAGCGAGCTGAGGCTGAAGGTGTCCCGCGACGGCGAACCCGTGGGCGACCTCCAGCCCTACCTGGGCGCCTACGGCCATCTGGTCGCCCTGCGCTCCGGCGACCTCGCGTACCTGCACGTCCACCCGAACGGCGAACCCGGTGACGGCACGACCGCGCCCGGCCCGGAGGTCTCCTTCACGGCCACCGCGCCCAGCGGCGGCACCTACCGTCTCTTCCTGGACTTCCGGCACCAGGGCGAGGTCCACACCGCGGCGTTCACCGTGCGCGCCGGATCGACGCCGGGCGCGCAGGAGCCCGCCCCGGCCGCCACGCCGGAGCACACCGACGGCCACGGACACTGAACGCCGGCGCCGCCGTCAGGGGATTTCCTCAGGCCGTGACGACCCGGACCCCCGCCTCCTCGAACCCCCGCACCAGCTCCGGGTCGGCCGCGCCGTCCGTGACCAGCGTGTCCACCGACCCGGTCGCGCAGATCCGGGCGAACGCCCGCCGGCCCAGCTTGCTGGAGTCGGCGGCCACGACCACCCGCTCGGCGCGGTCGCACAGCAGCCGGTTGATCGCGGCCTCCGCCTCGTCGTGGGCCGCGGCACCGTGCGCGACGTCGAAGGCGACGACGCCCAGCACCGCCACGTCGAGGGTCACCTGGCCCAGCACCCCGTCCGCGAGCGGCCCGATCAGCTCGTAGGACTGGGCGCGGGCCACCCCGCCGGTCACCACGATCTTGAACTGCGGCCGGACGGCCAGTTCGTTGGCGATGTTGAGCGCGTTGGTGACCACGGTCAGCGCGGGGGTGCCGGAGGCCAGGTCGGCGCGCACGGCCAGGGCGCGCGCCACCTCCGTCGTGGTCGTACCCCCGGTCAGCCCCACCGCCTCGCCGGGCGCCACCAGGGCGGCGACCGCCTGTGCGACGCGCTGCTTCTCCGAGGCGCGGCGGGCGGTCTTGTAGCGCAGCGGCAGCTCGTACGACACCCCGTGCACCACCGCGCCGCCGCGCGTGCGCACGAGCATCTGCTGCTCGGCGAGCCGGTCGAAGTCCCGGCGGATCGTCGCGGCCGAGACCTCCAGCTCGGTCGCCGCCTCCTCGACGTCCAGCCGGCCGCGCTCGACGAGCAGCTCCAGCAGCGCCTTCCAGCGGGCGTCGCGCGACATCCGCGCCTCCGTTCCTCGATCCCCGCCGACCCTAGCGCACCGTACTGTTCCCTCGGATTGCTTGATTGTGCTCGAAAGCTCGCTATATCTTGCAGGAACAATCAACCGTGTTCGGGGAGTGTGCGACATGACGTATGTCGAGGACGAGCTCAACAGCCAGCCCGAGTGCTGGACGCGCGCCGCCGGGGACGCGGCACGCCACACCGCGGCACTGCCCGCGGCCGGGGAGCGGGTGGCGATCGTCGGATGCGGCACCTCGTACTTCATGGCGCAGTCGGCGGCGGCCCTGCGTGAGGACGCGGGCCTCGGCGAGACGGACGCGTTCGCGGCGTCCGAGTTCCCCCGGGGGCGGACGTACGACCGGGTCGTGGCCCTCACCCGCTCCGGCACCACCACCGAAGTACTGGAGCTGCTCACGGAGCTGAAGGGCCGTACGCGCACCGTCGCCCTCACCGCCGACCCGGAGACGCCGGTGATGACCGCCGCCGACGACGTGGTCGTCCTCGACTACGCCGACGAACGGTCCGTCGTGCAGACGAGGTTCGCGACCACCGCGCTCACGCTGCTCCGCGCCCACCTCGGCCTGCACACCGACGCCGTCGTCGCCGACGCCCGCGCCGCGCTCGCCGCCGACCTGCCCGAAGGGCTCGTGGAGCGCACCCAGTTCACCTTCCTCGGCCGGGGCTGGACCGTCGGACTGGCCAACGAGGCGGGCCTGAAGATGCGCGAGGCCTCCCTGTCCTGGACCGAGGCCTACCCGGCGATGGAGTACCGGCACGGCCCCATCAGCATCAGCACGACGGGCACGGCGACCTGGATGTTCGGCGAGGCGCCCGAAGGGCTGGCCGAGCAGGTCCGGGAGACCGGTGCCATGTGGGTGCCCGCAGCGCTGGACCCGCTGGCCGAACTGGTCCGCGCCCAGCGGCTCGCCGTCGCCGTCGCCACCGCCCGCGGTCTCGACCCGGACCGGCCGCGTCACCTGACCCGCTCGGTCATCCTCGCCCCCTGACGCCCACGCCCGACGCCCGGGAAGGAACCAGACCGTGCCCCTCGCCACCACCGGCGACCTGGTCGGCCGCGCCGCGGCCGGCCGCTCCGCCGTCGCCGCCTTCAACGTCATCACCCTGGAGCACATCGAGGCCGTCGTCGCCGGCGCCGAGTCCGTGGGAATGCCCGTGGTCCTCCAGGTCAGCGAGAACGCCGTGAAGTACCGCTACGGCCGCCTGCTGCCCCTGGCCCGCGCGGCCGTCTCCGCCGCCGAGGGCGCCGCCGTGCCCGTCGCCCTGCACCTCGACCACGTCCAGAGCGACGGCCTGCTGCGCCAGGCCGCGGACGCCGGGTTCAGCTCCGTGATGTACGACGCCGCGCGGCTGCCGTACGCGGAGAACCTCGCGGCGACCCGGGCCGCCGCCGACTGGGCGCATGCCCAGGGGCTGTGGATCGAGGCCGAGTTGGGAGAGGTCGGCGGCAAGAACGGCGCCCCGCCGCTCGACGCCCACGCGCCCGGCGCCCGCACCGACCCCGCCGAGGCACACGCCTACGTCGCCGACTCCGGCGTGGACGCCCTCGCCGTCGCCGTCGGCAGCTCCCACGCCATGACGACGCGCACCGCGGCCCTCGACCACGACCTGCTCAAGGAACTGTCCGGCGCCCTGGACGTGCCGCTCGTGCTGCACGGCTCCTCCGGGGTGCCGGACGGCGAACTCACCGCGGCCGTCGCGGGCGGCATCGCCAAGGTCAACGTCGGCACCGCGCTCAACATCGCCATGACCGGCGCGATCAGGGAGCATCTCGCCGCACGCCCCGACGCGGTCGACTCGCGCGGCTACCTCACCGCCGGGAGGGAGGCCATGGCCCGGACGGTGGCGACGCTCATCCAGGTGGTCGCCCGGACCGCCCCCGCCTTTCCTCCGGCTACTCCTTGACCGCCTTCAGCACCACGAACTTCCGGTCACCCGCCACCAGCCGGCTGTTGCCGAACAGGCGCCGCAGCTTGACGTGATAGCCCAGGTGCCGGTTGCCGACCACCCACAGTTCGCCGCCGGGGCGCAGCACCCGCCGCGCCCCAGTGAACATCCGCCACGCCGTTGCGTCGGTCGTCGCCTGGTGGGAGTGGAAGGGCGGGTTGTTGAGCACCAGGCCGACACTGCCGTCCGGCACCCCGGCCAGCCCGTCGCCCACCCGGAACTCCGCCCGGCCCGCGACCTCGTTCGCCCGGTACGTCGCCTCCGCCGAGGCCACCGCCTGGAACGACTCGTCGGTGAACAGCACCTCCGCGTCCGGATCGGCCAGCGCCACCGCCGTGCCGACCACACCGTTGCCGCAGCCGAGGTCCACCACCCGCCCGAAGCCCCTGGTGTCCGGCAGGTGCCGCAGGAAGAAACGGGTGCCGATGTCGAGGCGGTCGGCGCAGAAGACCCCGGCGTGGTTGACGACGGGCCGGCCGGAGAGAAGCGGTCCGACGTCGTCGGGGAGCCGGTAGCCGAGCGGCCACGGGTTGGGAGGCCGCTTCAGCGCGGGATCGGGCTCCGCGAAGATCAGCCGCGCCTTCTTCACGGCCAGGGACGTCCGGGTCGGCCCGACGATCCGCTCGAACAGCCGGAGCGTCGAGGTGTGGATCTCCTTCACCATCCCGGTGCCGACCACGACCGTGCCCCCGTGCAGCGCGGGGGCCAGCCGCAGCAACTGGTCCTCCAGCAGCGCCAGGCTCTTCGGCACCCGCACCAGCAGCACGTCCACCCGGTCCGGCGGCGGGTCCTGCGAGGTGAGCAGGCGCACCGAGCCCGGCTCGACACCGGCGCGCGCCAGGTTGGCCCGGGTCGCCTCCCGCGCGAGGTGGGAGTCGGTGATCTGTACCGGCCGGTGCGCGGCCAGCGCCGTCACCAGCGCTCCCCAGCGGTCACCGACGACCACGACCGTGCCGTCGAGCGGGACCTCCCGCTCCGCGAGGTGCCCCAGCAGGTACTCGTCGGAGGCGTCCCAGGCGCGGAGCCGGTCACGCGGGTCCTCGGGATGGCGGGACAGCAGGTGCTCGCCCCAGGGCGTGGTCATGCGGTCGCCGCGGCCGTTCGTACTGTCGCTGCGGTCGTTCGTGCTGCGGTCGTTCATCGTGCGTCCAGGCTAGCCGAGCGCCGGCTCGGCGCTGGTCGCGCCCGGTGGGGCCCCTCCCGGAGGCAGGACGGAGGACATGGACGCCGAGCTGTTCCCCAGGACCCGCGCCGAGACCGCGCCCGGCGCCGCCCGAGTGGGGACTCGCCGGGCGGCTGAACATCACGCTCCGGGTCAGCGGCCTCCAGGCCCGCGCCACGGACGGATCATGGGAGACTCCCCCTCATGAGCGGCAAGGCGGACCCCCGGGCGGCGGGGGAAGGGACCACCTCGAGGACGCGGCTGGACCGGGGGCGCGGTGCGCTCGGACCCGCGTTGGAGCTCGTGCACACCGGACGCGCCCCCACCCGGGCCGTCCTCACCGCGGAACTCGGCGTGACCCGGGCCACGGCCGGCGCGGTCGCCGCCGAACTGGAGGCGCTCGGCCTGATCCGCGTGGACGCCAGGCCCGGGGCCGCCGCCGGTTCCCAGGGCCGCCCCTCGCACCGACTCGCGGTCGCCGAGGACGGTCCCGTCGCCCTCGCCGCCCAGATCCACGCCGACGGCTTCCGCGCGGCGCTGGTCGGTCTCGGCGGCCGGATCGTCGCCACCGCGCCCGGCTGCGAGGTCGTCGACGCCGATCCGGCGAAGGTGCTGGGTTCCGTCGTCGAGGCGGGCGCGGAGCTGCTGCGGCAGACCGGGCGGCGCTGCGTCGGTGCCGGGCTGGCCGTGCCGTCCGCCGTCGCGGAACCGGCGGGCCTCGCCCTGAACCCGCTGCACCTGGCCTGGCCGGCCGGCGCGCCCGTGCGGGAGATCTTCGCGCAGCAGGTGCGCGCCGCGGGCATCGGGGGGCCCGCCTTCGCCGCCAACGACGTCAACCTCGCCGCCCTCGCCGAGCACCGCCACGGCGCCGGACGCGGTGCCCGCGACCTGCTGTGCGTCGCCACCGGCCACCGCGGCGTCGGCGGCGCCCTCGTCCTCGACGGGCGCCTGCACACCGGCAGTTCCGGGCTCGCCCTGGAGGTCGGCCACCTCGCCGTCAACCCCGAGGGCCGCCCCTGCCACTGCGGCAGCCGCGGCTGCCTGGACGTGGAGACCGACCCGCTGGCCTTCCTCACGGCTGCCCGGCGCGAACCGGGGCCCGAGGTGTCCCTGCTCCAGCAGTCCTACGACCTGATCCGCGAGCACTACGCCGACCCGGCCGTCCGCACCGCCACCGAGACCCTCATCGACCGCCTCGGCCTGGGCCTCGCCGGACTGGTGAACATCCTCAACCCGGACCGCATCATCCTCGGCGGGCTCCACCGGGCGCTCCTCGACGCGGACCCGGAGCGGCTGCGCGCGGTCGTCGCCGGGCGCAGCCTGTGGGGGCAGAGCGGCGGGGTGCCGATCCTGCCCTGCGGACTCGACCACAACAGCCTGGTCGGCGCGGCCGAGTTGGCCTGGCAGCCGGTCCTGGACGACCCGCTGGGCGTCCCGGCGTAGCCGGCCGGACGGGCCCGCACCTCAGGGCGCGGGCCGGTCGCCGCCGCTCGGGGCGTGGCTGAGGTCGACGACGCAGAAGATGTTGCCGTCCGGGTCGGCCAGGACGACGAAGTCGGGGTCGGGCGGGTACAGCTCCCACTCGACGTCCCGTGCGCCGAGGCCGATCAGGCGTCGCACCTCCGCCCGCTGCTCCTCGGCCGAGTCCGTGAACAGGTCGAGGTGGAGACGGGGCCGGGGCTCGGGCGGCGAGTCGCTGCGCAGCAGGCCGAGGGCGCGCCCCGAGCCGTCCGCGTACTCGAGCGTCCGCCACGTCTCGCTCTGCCACTCGTCCGCGGCCACCAGGGGCAGCGCCTCCGTCCAGAACGCGACCGCGCGGGCGAGGTCCGTGACACCGATGACGGGGATTCCGAGTCTCAGCATGATCCCGACCCTACGTACTGCGCCAGCCCGTTGCCCAGCGACCAGTCCGCGGAGGCGTTCTCGGTCAGCGTGACGAAGACGTTGCGGGGGTCCGTGCCCGCGTACTCCTCGGCGAGCCGGGCGATCCGGCCGTACAGTGCCTCCTTCTGCCCGGTCGTCCGGCCCGCCCGCAGCGTGATCGCCACGAACACGATGCCCTCGTCCCGGTGCACGCCGAGGTAGTCGTCGTAGCGCAGGGTGCCTGCTGCGGCGTCGTGGGCGGTCAGGACCTGGAAGCGGTCGTCGGACGGGATGCCGAGGGTCTCGACCAGGGCGTCGTGGACGGCCCGGCCGAGCGCGTCGAGCCGGCCGGCGCCGGTGCCGCCACCGTGCGCGTCGATGCGGACGAAGGGCATGAAGGGGTCTCCCGTCGAGTGGTGGCCGGTGTGCGGAGTGGACGCCTCGGAAGGCGGCCGGTGTGCGGACTGGACGCGTCGGAGGTGGCCGGTGTCCGGGGCGGACGCCTTGAGCGGTGGCCGGTGTGCGGGGCGGACGTCAGCGCCAGTCGACGGCGAACGCCCGCGCGGGGTTCTCGGTGAGGACGCGCCGCACCAGCTCCTCGCCCACGGCGGCCGTCAGCCGGGGCACCACACGGCGCAGCAGGTACGGCATCCCCGGGCCGCCGTCGACCGAGCGGGCGGCCGCGGTCGTCGTGTCGCCGCCGAGCAGCAGCCGATCGCCGAACCCCGCCTCGGCCAGGTCCCGCACGGCGTCCGGCATCCGCCAGTCCGTGGCATGGTGCGCCCGCGACGGCCCGTCGAACGCCAGCCAGCACCCCGACGCGGCGGCCTGCCGGTGGGCCACGGGGTCGGGGGAGCGGTTGAGGTGACCGAGGATCACCCGTTCCGCCGGCCCCCCGACTCGCCGCACAGCAGGTCCAGCACGTCCAGGGCACCCGTACCCAGCTCCAGGTGCACGGCGATCGGCGCTCCCGTCGCGTGGTGCGCCTCGGCCGCCGCCGACATGGTCCACCGCGCGTGCGCGTCGAGCGCGTGGAAACCGCCCGCCACCTTGATCAGTCCCGCGCGCACGCCCGACGTCCCGATGCCCCGGGTCAGTTCGGCGACGAAGACGTCGGCGGCACGGCCCCGCAGCGCGGCGAGCGTGTCCTCGTCGTAGTGGACGTCTTGATGCAGCCCCGTCGCGGCCACCACGTGGACGCCGGTCTCCCGGGACAGGGCCGGCAGGTCGGCGGCCCGCCGCCCCAGCCCGTACGGCGTCCACTGGACCACCGCGCCGCCGCCCCGCTCCCGGAACGCGGCCAGCTCCGCCCGGGCCGCCGCCGCGTCGCGCAACTCCTCGCCGGGCAGCCGGGGACTGGCGAAGAACAGGTGGTCGTGGGCGTCGCACACGCCCAGCTCCGCGCCGCCGACGTCCCCGAGGACCGTGCGGACGGCGTTCACCACTGACGTCCCCTCGTCAGCAGACCCCGCCCCGGCTCCGACAGGTGCAGTACCTGGAAGACCTCGCCCTCCACCCCGTCCGGAGCCTCGCCCGCGTGCAGCGAGAACTGCACCAGCTCCCAGCACGCGGTGTCCACGACCGCCGCCGCGAGCAGCGCCCCGTCCACGGCCGCCGACCGTCCGGTCTCCCGCACCGCGTCCGCCGCCACCTCCGACAGCGGTACGCCGTCCGGCACCGGCCGCCGCCGCACGACCGCCACCCGCGCGGGAGATCCTGCGGCGTCGCCCTCCTCGTACGCCAGGCCCGTCCACTGCCGGACCGCGGGTCGGCCGAAGTCGTCGGTGGGCCGCTGGAAGGCGCCGTCCCAGAGGAAGGAGTTCATGCCCTCGACGGTGTGCCACAGGTAGAACGGCGCGTACTGGTTGACCGACGAGCCGCCCTTCCCGCGCTCCCGGACCAGGTACGCCTTGAGTCCGAGCCCGGGCCAGTCGTCCAGCAGATGCCCGGTGCGGGCCACCCGCTCCCTGATGACGTCCATCGGGTAGTCGGCGGGCAGGGTGAAGGTGTACTGCATGGCATGCATCGGATGCCCCCTCAGTTCTTGTGGGTCGCGAGCAGCGAGAGCAGTCCCCGGACGCCCGCGTCGAAGGCGGCGGGGGAGCCGGACGCGCGGGCCAGGACGTAACCTCCCTGCACGGTCGCGACGACCGCCGCCGCGATCTCCTCGCCGTCCAGCCCGGGCGCGAACTCGCCCTGTTCCCGGCCCTCCTCGACCAGCTGGGCGATCTGCTCCCGCAGCCAGTCGAGGGTCTCGTCCACGGGGGCGCGCAGGGTGTCGTCCGCGATCACGTCCGGGTCCATCGTCAGACGACCGACCGGGCACCCGCGCAGCACGTCGCGCTCGCGCCGCAGATACGCCTCGATGCGCTCGTACGGCGTCCCCGGACCGTCCAGCACGGCACCGGCCGCGGCCCGCATCTCCCGCGCCGTGCGCCGGATCGCGGCGAGCGCGAGATCGGGCTTGCCCTTGAAGTGGTGGTACATGCTGCCCTGTCCGGCCTCGGCCCGCTCGAGAATGGCCTTGGGGCTGGTGCCCACGTACCCCCGCTCCCACAACAACTCGCGGGTCGACTCGATCAGGCGTTCCGAGGTGCTCATGAGAGCACTGTACATACTAGTAGTTACAGAAGTCGAGCGGCGCCCGGGGACCGGGGAAGCAGACGCGGACCTCCGAAGTACTCCCCAGGGGGTACGCACACTGCCGCTGGCCGTACGACGCCCCGGACCCCCTCCCGGAGCCAGGCTCGGAAGCGACACAAGGGACATCGCGACCGAGGAGTTGGACGACATGGAGACCCTGGCACAGTTCGGAGACGGCGGGCCCGGCCCGTGGATCCTGCTCTTCCCGGTGATCTGGGCACTGGTCATCGGCGGCGTCATCACCCTGCTGCGCCGCACGGTGTGGCGCGGGCGCCGCGGTCCCGGGCGGCCGCGCGCCGTCGAGGAGAACTCGCCCATCACGGTGCTCGGCCACCGCTTCGCCTCCGGCGAGATCGACGAGGACGAGTACTGGCGCCGGATGTCCGTGCTGGACGAGCAGTTCGGCCGGACCGGCAAGGGCGGTGCGGCATGACCGCGACGACCGTCACCCGGGCCGCCGCCCGGGTCGTGGACGCCGTGAAGGTGTACGGCGGTGGCGACACCGCCGTACGCGCCCTCGACGGCGTCAGCGTCGGCTTCCCGGCCGGCCGCTTCACCGCCATCATGGGCCCCTCCGGCTCCGGCAAGTCCACCCTGATGCACTGCGCCGCCGGGCTCGACACCCTCACCTCGGGCGCCGCGCACATCGGCGACACCGACCTCGGCACCCTCGACGACCGCCGGCTCACCCTGCTGCGCCGCGACCGCGTCGGCTTCGTCTTCCAGGCCTTCAACCTGGTGCCGACGCTGACCGTCGCCGAGAACATCACCCTCCCCCTCGACCTCGCCGGACGGCGGGGCGACACCGAATGGGTCGACGCGCTGATCGACGTCGTAGGACTGCGCGACCGCCTCCACCACCGCCCCGCCGAACTGTCCGGCGGACAGCAGCAACGCGTCGCCGTGGCCCGCGCCTTCGCGGGACGGCCGGACGTGGTCTTCGCCGACGAGCCCACCGGCAACCTCGACTCCCGCTCCGGCGGCGAGGTGCTCGGCCTGCTCGGCAGCACCGTCCGGCAGACCGGCCGCACGGTCGTCATGGTCACCCACGACCCCGTCGCCGCCGCCCACGCGGACGAGGTCGTCTTCCTCGCGGACGGACGCCTCGTCGACCGCATGGACGCGCCGAGTGCCGACAAGGTCCTGGACCGGATGAAAGCCTTCGAGGTGCCGTCGTGAACACCCCCGTCCCCGTCCGTCTGAGCGTCTCCTCGCTCAGGGCCCACAAGCGCCGCTTCGCCGGGACCTTCCTCGCCGTGGTCCTCGGCGTCGCCTTCCTGGCCGGCACCCTGGTCATGGGCGACACGCTCCGCGTGAGCTTCGACACCATGTTCGGCAACGCCGCCGGGGGCACCGACGCCGTGGTGCGCAGCGCGGACGCCATCACCACACCGGGCGAGAGCCAGGGTGTACGGCAGCCGGTCGGCACCGACCTGGTGCGGACCCTGGAGCGGGTGGACGGCGTCGCCGCCGTCGCCCCCAGCATCCAGGGCGCGGGTCAGCTCGTCGGCGCGAACGGCGACCCGATCGGTGGACAGGGCCCGCCCACCCTGGCCGGCAACTGGATCACCGACCCCGAGCTGAACCCGTACCGCCTGGCCGAGGGCCGCGCCCCGCAGGAGTCCGGCGAGGTCGTCGTCAACCGCGGCACCGCCGAGAAGGGCGGCCTGGCGATCGGCGACACCACCACCCTGCGCACCCCCGACCCCGTCGAGGTCACCATCGTCGGACTCTCGCCACCTTCGGCGGCGAGGACGGCATGGCCCAGGTGACCTACACCGGCATGACCCGGGCCGACGCCGAGAAGTACCTCACCGCGCGGCCGGGCGGGGCGGCGAGCATCCAGGTGCGGGCCGGTCCGGGCGTCGACCAGCGGGAACTCGTCGACCGGCTCACCCCCGTACTGCCCGACGGCGTCGAGGCCATCACGGGACAGGAGTCGGCGGCGGAGAACACCGACATGATCTCCAGCCAGTTCCTGACCCTGTTCACGACGTTCCTGCTCGTCTTCTCCGGCATCGCCCTGCTGGTCGCGACCTTCTCGATCCACAACACTTTCGCCGTCGTGGTCGCCCAGCGCACCCGCGAGAACGCCCTGCTGCGCGCCCTCGGCGCCTCCCGCCGCCAGGTCACCGCCGCCACCCTCGTCGAGGCGGCCGCCGTGGCGATCACCGCGTCCGCCGCCGGGCTCGCGGGCGGCATCGGCATAGCGGCCGGACTCCAGGCCCTCTTCCCGGCGATCGGCTTCCCGTTCCCCGAGGGCGACCTGGTGATCAGCGCCCTGTCGCTGCTGCTCCCGCTCGCCGTCGGCGTCGTGGTCTGCCTCGGCTCCGCCCTGCTGCCCGCGGCCCGGGCCGGCCGCACCGCACCCCTGGCCGCGCTGCGCGAGACGGCCGTCGACGCCTCCGGCGCCTCCCGGGCGCGGGCGGTCACCGGCACGGCACTGCTCGCGCTCGCCCTCGCGGTGACACTCGTCGGCGTCCTGCTCTCCCCGTCGGTGTGGCTGGCGGGACTGGGCGCCGTCCTCGCCCTGGTCTCCTTCGTGGTGCTCGGCCCGGTCGCCTCCGCCACCGCCGTACGCGTCCTGGGGGCCCCGCTGGACCGGCTGCGCGGCGTCACCGGCGTCCTCGCCCGGCGCAACGCCCTGCGCAGCCCCAAGCGCACGGCGGCCACCGCCGGGGCGCTGATGATCGGTGTGGCGGTCGTGTCGCTGTTCACGGTCTTCGGCGCCTCGCTCAAGGCGACCACGGACCAGACCGTCTCCCGGTCCTTCGCGGGCGACGTCGCCGTCAGCGCGCCGTCCTTCGGCGCCGGCGGCAGCGGCCTCAGCCCGCGGCTGGCGGGCGCGGTCCAGGAACTGCCCGAGGTGGACACCGCAGTAGGCCTGGGCAGGGGCGTCGCGGAAGTGGACGGCGAGGGGCGGGCGTTGACCGTCACCGACCCGGTCGCCCTGCACCGCACCTTCGACCTGGGTACCGTCCACGGCTCACTGGACGACCTCGGCACCGACGGCATCGCGGTCACCGGGAGCGAGGCGGACAAGCAGGGGCTGACCACCGGCGACACCACGCGCCTCACCTTCACCGACGGGCGCAGCGCGGACTTCACCGTCCGCGCGGTCTACGGGCAGTCAGAACTCGCCGGCGACTACGTCATCACCCGCGCCGCCTGGGCCCCGCACCGCACCCAGGACTCCGACACCCTGGTCGCCGTCGCCTTCGAGGACGGCGTGAGCGCGGAGGCGGGCAAGGCGGCGGTCGAGAAGGTCGCCGGCCAGTACGGCAACCCGCAGGTGCAGACCCGTGACGAGTACGCCGAGTCCTCGGCGGGCGGCATCGACATGATGCTGACCCTCGTCTACGCGCTGCTCGCCCTCGCGGTGCTCATCGCCCTGCTCGGCATCGCCAACACCCTGACCCTGGCGGTCCACGAGCGCACCCGCGAACTCGGGCTGCTGCGCGCCGTCGGGCAGACCCGGGCCCAGCTGCGGGCCATGGTCCGCTGGGAGTCCGTCCTGGTCGCCGCCTTCGGCACGGTCGGCGGGCTCGGCCTGGGAGCCTTCCTCGGCTGGGTCCTCGTGGCGGCCTCCGACGGCGCCTCGGACAGCGCCTTCGCCTTCGCCGTGCCGCCCGTGCGGCTCGCGGTGGTGGCCCTGGTCGGTCTCGCGGCCGGCGCCCTGGCGGGCCTGCGTCCGGCCCGGCGGGCATCCCGCCTGGACGTACTGCGCGCCGTCGCCACGGAGTGACCCGCGCCGGCCCGGCGATCCTCCGGCGGACCCGGCCGCCGGTGCGGCACCCGCCACGGCGAGTGCCGCACCGGCGCGCGGGGCCGGACGGCGGGTGCGAACACGCCGGGCGGCCGACGCGCCGTCAGGGCCGGTACCGGCCGAACCGGTTGCCGACCGCCGGGGACGCGCACCCGCGTTCCGGACGTCGCCGGAACCGGAACCGCAACGCACGGCCCGCGGCAGCGGACGGTCACCGCCCGGTCAGCCGACAACGGCCGACCGGGCGGGAGCGGGTTGGGGGCTGCCGAGGTCGACCGGGTGCTCGACCTCCGCGAAGGCGGCGGCCGGTACCTCCTCGACCAGACGGCGCGGCGGACGCGCCGCCACGGGTGGCGCAGTGGGCGGCGCCGGGGTGACGGCCGTCGGGAGGGTGAACCAGACGACCTTGCCCGATTCGCCCTCCGGCCGGGCGCCCCAGCTCTCGCTCATCGCGGCCACCATGGCCAGACCCCGCCCGCAGGTCGCGAGCGGCTCGGCGTCGTCCACGACGGGCAGTCGCGGATCGTGGTCGCGCACCGAGACCGTGAGCCGGTCCAGGAGCAGTTCCACCTCCACGGTGCACGTCTTGTCCGGCCGGGCATGCAGGTGGACGTTGGTCAGCAACTCCGTCACGCCGAGCACCGCCCGGTCGATCAGGAGATCCATATGCCAGTAGCGCAATTGCGCAGATACGATTCTGCGGACCTGGCCGATCCGCGACGGCAGGGCTTGCAGCTCCACCGTGCAATGTCTGCTTGGGTGACTGATCACGGCTGCGACTCCCCGACATAGAGGTCCGGAAGAACACGGAGTTCGGATCCAGCGAGGCGCACACGGCGCACGCCGCCCGCTGTCATGGCCGGCGGGCTGGTTCGCAGCGTTATCGCCGGTAAACCCAGAGTGACGTGAGACCAGCGTGACGCAAGGGGTTCGGCACCGCAAGTTACGGACATCTCTCAGACGCGTCGTCCGGCCGCCCTGCGCACCGCCTCGATGAACCGCCGGGCGGCGGGCGGACCCGGCTCGCCGGGGGCGGGGTCGCGCTCGCCGAGGGTCAGCAGGTACCGCTTGCCGTTGAGATCGGCCAGCGCGCGGTCCTCGGGGCCGAACCACGGGCGGGAGGCCCGCACCGCCTGCACCGGGGCGCTGTCTATCTCACTGCCGTAGCTGGTGAGCAGCTCGACCCGGCCACCGCTGATCCGGACCGTCCCGGCCCGGGTGAGTGACCGCAGCCGTTTGCCGATCCGCACCCCCGTGGCCCTGAACTCCGGCTCCGCCATGGCCGTCGCCCCCTCGTGCGCGTCGGTTGCCGGACCGTGCACCGACCGCGATGCTGCCGGTACCGGCTCGTGTCGTGCTCCAGTGTGCGCCCGCGACCGGAATCCGGTCCCGCCGCTGGCAGTCTGCCCGCACCGCGCCCCGAGCACCAGTACGCGCCGCCCTTTCCGGAGGCGACCGGAGCACTCGCGCGAATGCGCCCCCCACCGCGCCCCCACCGCTTCCCCGGCGTCCCCCCAGGGGGGACTTTGAGGCTCCCAAAGAGGTGTTTATGCAGGTGAGAAGGGTGTGCAAGGTGTTTATGATCGAGCTGTCGGCCGCGCTGTCCGCCGTCGGCGCGCAGCGTAAGGAGCCCCCGAAGTGAGCACTTCCCAGCAGACCGGCACCGGCGCCACCCTGGACGTCGACCACAGCGACGCCGCCTATCGCGCCTGGCTCAAAGAGGCCGTCCGCAAGGTCCAGGCCGACGCCAACCGCTCGGCCGACACCCATCTGCTCCTCTTTCCGCTCCCGGAGCGCTGGGGCATCGACCTGTATCTGAAGGACGAGTCGACCCACCCGACCGGCAGCCTCAAGCACCGCCTCGCCCGCTCCCTGTTCCTCTACGGTCTGTGCAACGGCTGGATCCGGCCGGACCGGCCGGTGATCGAGGCGTCCAGCGGCTCGACGGCGGTCTCCGAGGCGTACTTCGCCAAGCTGATCGGCGTGCCCTTCGTCGCCGTCATGCCCCGCACGACGAGCACCGAGAAGATCCGCCTGATCGAGTTCCACGGCGGACGGTGCCACTTCGTGGACGACTCCCGGCGGATGTACGAGGAATCCGCCCGCCTCGCGGCGGAGACCGGCGGCCACTACATGGACCAGTTCACCTACGCCGAGCGCGCCACCGACTGGCGCGGCAACAACAACATCGCCGAGTCGATCTTCCGCCAGCTGCGCCTGGAGCGGTACCCCGAGCCCTCCTGGATCGTCGCCACGGCCGGCACCGGCGGCACCTCCGCCACCCTCGCCCGCTACGTCCACTACATGCAGTACGACACCCGCGTCTGCGTGGCCGACCCGGACAACTCCTGCTTCTTCGAAGGCTGGACCACCGGCGACCCCGACGTGTCCTGCGACCGCGGCTCCCGGATCGAGGGCATCGGCCGGCCCCGGATGGAACCGAGCTTCGTGCCCGGCGCGATCGACCGCATGATGAAGGTGCCCGACGCGGCGAGCGTCGCGGCCGTGCGGGCCCTGGAGCAGGTCATCGGCCGCAAGGCGGGCGGCTCCACGGGCACCGGCCTGTGGAGCGCGCTGAAGATCGTCGCCGAGATGGTGGCCGAGGGGGAACGGGGCAGCGTCGTGACGCTGCTGTGCGACCCGGGGGACCGGTACCTCGACAAGTACTACTCGGACGCCTGGCTCGCCGGACAGGGCCTCGACATCGAGCCGTACACGGCGGCGATCGAGTCCCTGCTGCGCACGGGCACCTGGCCCCGCTGACCACGGCCGTGCGGGCTACGGCCGCCGCAGCCGCAGGTCCAGCGATCCGACCGCGGCCCGGAAGGCCCGCCCCAGCCCCGGACGCGCCCGGTCGAGCACGAAACGGAACGGCGCGGTGCCGTCCGCCGCGAACGTCCACCGCACCCGTGTCCCGGTACCGGCCGGCGCCAGCCGCCACTCCTCCAGCATCGCCCGGGCGCCCGGCACGTTGGTGACGTCGACGCGGCAGGCGTACACCTCGGGCCGCTCGGCCGCCAGCACCGTCTCCACGAAACGCATACCGCCCCTGAGCCGGACCTCGCGCCCCGCCCCGTCACCGATCGGCCGGGCGAACGTCACCGCCGAGAACCAGGCCGGCCAGCCGGGCACCTCCTCGGCCAGGGCGCGGAAGACCGCGTCAGGAGCGGCCGGGACGTCCCGCGCGAAGACCAGGCGTACCGGCGCCGTCTCGACGAAGTCGAGACCCACCGGACGCAGACGGCGAGCCATGACCACCACCCCCTGGTGCGAAGCCGCGCGTGCGGACGATCGGCCGGGTGGCGCCACGATAGCCCCGCGCGCTCCGAGTGTCAGCGGGGCGGCGCCGCACGGCAGGGGGCGGCCGCGGGCCGCGCCGCGGGCGTCAGTCGGCCGCGGGCTCCGGTTCGCCCGCCACGACGAGACCGAGATGCTCGGCGACCTCCGCGCGGGCCTGTGCCGACAGGCCGGGATCGGTCACCAGCGTGTCCACCTGCTCCAGCGTCGCGAACGAACTCAGACCCACCACGCCCCACTTGGTGTGGTCCGCGACCACCACGACACGCCGTGCCGACTGCACGAGCCGCCGGTTCGTCTCGGCCTCCGCGAGGTTCGGCGTGGACAGGCCGGCCTCGGCCGATATGCCGTGCACGCCCAGGAACAGCACGTCGAAGTGGAGCGTCGCGATCGCCTGGTCGGCCACCGGGCCCACCAGCGAGTCGGAGGGCGTGCGCACCCCGCCGGTGAGCACCACCGTCGCCGCGCCCTGCCGCGCCCCCGAGGTGCGCTGCGCCACGTGGAACACGTCGGCCACCCGCACCGAGTTGGTGACCACCGTAAGATCCGGCACGTCCACCAGCCGGTGCGCCAGCGCGTACGTCGTCGTGCCGCCCGACAGGGCGATCGCGGCGCCCGGCGCGACCAGCTCCGCAGCGGCCCGCGCGATGTCCTCCTTGGCGGTGGGCTCCAGGCCCGACTTGGCCTCGAACCCCGGCTCGTGGGTGCTGGCCTCGGCCACCGGGACCGCGCCGCCGTGCACCTTCTCCAGGACGCCCTGCCGGGACAGTGCGTCCAGGTCGCGGCGGACCGTCATGTCCGACACGCCGAGCTTGCGGGTCAGCTCGTTGACCCGGACCCCGCCCCGGCGGCGCACCTCGTCCAGGATCAGGGCGCGCCGCTGCTCCGCGAGGAGGTTCGGATTCTCACTCACGTACGCTTCGGTCCTTTCGCCGCAAAACCGTCCGACACGCCGACGCACTCGCTCCGATGAGGACTTCTCCCCGCACCCGTGCGCGGACGCCCCATCCTCGCACGCCCCGCGACGGCCCGCGCCACCGCCCGCCCCGGCCGCACCGGTCACACGGATCGGGGAGATTCCGTGCCCAGGGGTGTAGGACGCCCCCGGAACGGAGATCCTTGTGCCCGCACGGACAGAGCCGACGGCGCGTCACGGGGGAGTGCGGACAGTGGAACAGGCACAGGAAAGGGCGGGGAAGGGCGGGACGACCGGGACGACCGGGGCGGACGGGACGACCGGGGCGGACGGGAGAAGCGGCACCGCCCTGGAACTCCTGGTGCACGGAGTGGGCGGCACGACACCGGCCGAGATGCTGGACGACCCGCGGACCGTGCGGATCACCGGCGACCATGTCGCGGCCGTCTTCCGGCGCACCGAGGACGCCGACGCCGAGTCCCGGCCCGAGGACTACCGGGGCCGGCCGGTGCCCGAGGCCTACGTCTGGTGCAACCTCACCTCCGGCAACGGCACCCGCGCCCTGTGGCTGCTCCTCCTGCCCTTCATGGTGGTCAACATCGCCCACTGGATGCGGCCCTCCGCCGACGGCCGGATCCGCACGGTCCGCCTCTACGGGCTGCTGCTGCGGCTCACGGGCCTCACCCTGACGGTGCTCCTGGTCGCCGCCGCCTGCGAGGTCGCCCTCGACCTCGTCGCCTGGCAGTGCGCGGGCACGCGCGCGTGCGCCGAGCGGCACTCCTGGCTGGGCTTCCTGTCGCCGGTGACGTCGGACGGCGGCTGGTGGAGCACGCCGGGCCGCAGACTCGCCCTCGCGGCCGCGGTGCCCGCCGCACTGACCGGGCTGCTCTGGTACCTGTCGCTGCGCACCTGGCGTGCGTACGAGTCCCAGCAGCCGATGGGCCGCGAGAGCGACGCCGAGGAGGACCCCCGCCACGGCGCGTTGGGCCGCCCCGGGTTCTGGTACGGACGCCGCCTGGTGGCCCGGCTGCGCGCCGCGCACACCGCCGCCGGACTGCTGACCGTCGCCGCGGGGGTCGGCCTGCCGGCGGCCCGCTTCGACCGCGGGCCGGGCGGCCCCGCGCCGCTCGACACGCTGGGGTGGGCGCTGCTCGGGGCACTGGTCGCGGGGGCGGTCGCCGTGGTCGCGGTGGTGTGCCGCCGGGGCCGCAGCGAGAACCGCCTCGACCGGGAACTCGACGCACGCCTCGTGCGCCGCCTGCCGCTCGCCGCCCTCCTCCTCTTCGTCCTCGCCCTGCTGTACGGCGGCTGGGCACGCCCGGGATGGACGTCGGAGGGCCGGCTGTCCGGGGACTCGGCCTTCGGCACCATCGCCCTGGTGCAGGGGCTGCTCGTCATCGCGCTGGCCGTGGTCGCCCACCTGCTCCACCGCAGCCGCCCCGACGCCCGCGCCGCCGTCCGGGGGCTGGGCGGTCCCGCCGTCGCCATGCTGGCCTGCGCGCTGGGCGGCGTCATGTCCGGCGGTGTCGCCCAGCGCGTCTCCGACTGGATGGACGGTACCGGCGCGTTCCTCGACGGCCCGCCCGTCCTGCTGACCTGGCAGGCGTCCGTCATCCCGCCGCTGCTCGTCGTCGTGCTGCTGATGTGCGCCGCGCTCGCCCGGCACACGCTGCGCCTCGCCCGCGCGGAACGGGACGCCGTGGAACGCGACCACCCCGGCGAGACCGGGGACGCGGGGCGCACCCGGCGCATCGCGCTCACCCGGGCCATGGCCACCCTGACCGACCGGGCGCCCCTCCTGGTCGCCATCACCTCCACCGCCACCCTGCTCCTCGGCGCCGGAGCCCTGGTGGGCGCCCTGACGACCGGACAGGTGCCGGGCGAGGCCGCGCGCGGCACGTACGCCGTCGTCCAGGGCGCCGCGCAGACCGCGCAGGAACTGGGCTCCTGGCTCATCGGCCTCGGCTTCATACTGTTCGTCACCTGGGGCAGGCGCGCCTACAAGGACGCCTCCGCGCGGCGCACCATCGGCATCCTGTGGGACGTCGGCACCTTCTGGCCGCGCGCCGCGCACCCCTTCGCACCGCCCTGCTACGCCGAGCGCGCGGTGCCCGACCTGACCTGGCGGATGGCGACCTGGACCCGTGCCACCGGCGGCCGGCTGGTCATCTCCGGGCACTCGCAGGGCAGCGTCCTCGCCGCCGCCGCGTCCTGGCAGCTCGAGCCGTCCGCCCGCAGGCGGGTCGCCCTGCTCACCTACGGCTCCCCGCTGGAGCGGCTGTACGGCCGCTGGTTCCCCGCCCACTTCGGCCCCGACGCGCTCGCCTCGCTGCACGAGGAGGTCGACTGCTGGCGCAACCTCTACCGGCGCACCGACCCCATCGGCGGCCCGATGCGGCTGCCGGGCGACGCGGGCCCCGCAGTGGACCGCGCACCCCTCAAGGACCCGCTGACGTACGGCCGCACCGAACTCCACCCGCTGCCGGCGCCGGTCCTCGGCCACTCCGACTACCAGGCCGATCCGGCCTTCGCCGAGGAACGCGCGCGGCTGCTGGCCCGGCTGCGCCCGGAGGTGCCGGCGCCGCGCCACACGGGCGGTGCGGCGGCGTCCGTCCCGGCGGCGGACGACGCGACCGGAGACTGCTGAGGCGCCGCGTGCCCGGCCCGGGCTCCGGCTCCCTACGGCAGCTCGGGCAGATCCTCGGGGTACAGCAGCGTCAGGTCGTCCGTGCTCGGGTCGGGCAGCTGGGCGACCCGGCTCGCGTGCCGCTCCACCATCGCCTCGAAGGTCTGCCGGGCGGTGCGGCCGTTGCCGAAGGCCGGGCCCTTGGGGATCTCCGTGAAGTACTTCGTCAGCGCCTCGGACGTGCCCGGCGCCAGCCGGTACTCGTGCTCGTCGGCCTGCTGCTCCACGATCCGCAGCAGCTCCCCGGCACCGTAGTCGCCGAAGGTGATGGTGCGTGAGAAGCGGGACGCCACACCGGGGTTGACGGACAGGAAGCGCTCCATCTCCGCCGTGTACCCCGCGACGATCACGACGACGGACTCCCGCTGGTCCTCCATCAGCTTGACCAGCGTGTCGATGGCCTCCTTGCCGAAGTCCCGGCCCGCGTCCTCGGGGGAGAGCGCGTACGCCTCGTCGATGAACAGCACGCCGCCGTGCGCCCGCTGGAACGCCTCCTGGGTGCGGATCGCCGTGGACCCGATGTGCTCGCCCACCAGGTCCACCCGGGACACCTCGATCAGGTGCCCCTTGTCCAGCACCCCGAGCGAGGCGAGGATCTCGCCGTACAGCCGGGCGACCGTCGTCTTGCCGGTGCCGGGGGAGCCGGTGAAGACCAGGTGCCGCTTGACCGACGCGGCCTTCAGGCCCGCCCGCTGCCGGCGCCGGCCCACCTCGATCATGTCGGTCAGCGCCCGCACCTCGCGCTTGACGCTGTCCAGGCCCACCAGGGCGTCCAGTTCGCCCAGCACGGCCTTCGAGGTCCGGGCGGGCTCCGGCGGGGCGGTGGCCGTGATCAGCGGCTCCTGCTCGGTGGTGCGCTGGCCGGGGATCGAGCCGAGCAGACCCGGGGACTGGGCCACCGTCTGCACCACCGGCTCGGGCGCGGCGGGCGCCGTCAGGCCGGTGCTCTCGTCGCTGGTGCAGTCCTCGACGAGCGGACCGGAGTCGTACGCCGTGTCGGGGCCGCCCTCCGCGAACTCGAACCCGCCGCGCGCGCACCGCTCCGTGCGGCACTTCCGCAGCGTCGTACGGCAGCCGTCGATCACGTGGAAGCCGTACCCCGCGCTGCCGGTGACCCGGCAGTTCAGGAAGCTGCCGCGGCCGCCGGCCGACACGTAGACGCCCGCCTCGGAGGGGGAGTCGACCGTGCAGCGCTCGATGGTGGGGTCGGCGCCCTTGGTGACGATCACACCGGTGCGGTTGCCGTCCAGGGTGCAGTTGTTCAGGGTGCCTCCGCTGCCGTGGTCGCGGAACCAGGCGCCGGTGGCGGCGTCCCGGATGCGGCAGTCGTCGAGCTGCGCGGTGGCCCCGTCGCTCACCGACACGGCGGTGTTGCGGACCTGGGAGAGGTCGCTGTCGACGACGTCCACGCGCGAGCCGCGGTCCAGGACGAACAGCGCGTCCGGCACGTCGTGCACCCGGCAGGAGTCGAGCACCGCGGTGGCGCCGTCGCTGACCCAGACCGCCGGGTAGTCGCCGGTGCTGTCGAAGATCTCGCACTGGTTGGCGTCCACCCGCGTGCCCGGGTCCCACACCGACAGGCCGTTGCGCCCGAACTGCCGCACGCTGGTGCGGGTCAGGGTGAGGACGGAGCGGGACCTGAGGTCGACCGCGTTCTCCGGGATGTCGTGGATGCGGCAGTCGGCGAGGGTGAGCACCGCGTCGGTGTCCAGGGTGACGCCGTCGCCGGTGGTGCGGTGCACGTCGCAGTCGGTCAGGTGGGCGGTGGCCCGGGCGGTCACCTGCACGCCGCTGCCCCGCACTTCGTAGACCTCGCAGCCCACGGCCTCGAGGGCGGAGCCCTCGCCCGTCGCCGTCAGTCCGGAACCCGCGGCGTGGTGCACCCGGCAGCGCTCGAGGCGGGGGTGGGCGCCGGAGCGCACCGCGACGCCCGCCTGACCGGCCGCGACGACCTCGCACTCCTCGAACACGCCGCCCCCGCCGTCCAGGACGGCGATGCCGACGCCGGCCGGATTGTCGACGGTGCAGCGCCGCACCGTGGGACGCGCGTCGCCGCGCACCTCTATCCCGGAGGCGGAACGCGCGACGACGCGCAGGCCCAGCAGCTCCGGTGTGCCGTCCTCGACCAGCACCGCGGGCGCCGCCGCGTCCTGGCCCTCGACGTGCAGGTCCTGGATCACCGCCGAGGCGCGCACGGTCAGCGGGACCCCGTCGGAGGGTGCGATGCGCACCGAGCCCTGAGCGCCCTCGGGGCCGCGCAGGGTCACCGCCCGCTGGACGACGAGGTTCTCCCGGTAGGTCCCGGGGGCGACGGTGAGGACGTCACCGTCGGCCGCGGCCTCCAGGGCGGCGGAGAGCGATGCGTACTCACCCGTGCGGCGCCGCCACCGCGAGGTGCCGGTGTGCGTCACCTGGACCGTGCCCTGTGCCATGGCGTTGCTGTGCCCCCACCTCGTCGTACGCGGGTCGTCGCCGATTCGGTTCGGCCGGTCCACCGTAGCGTGCGCGCAGGTGGTGAGTTGACCGGAGGCTCAAGCCCGTCAACTGCCCGCACCGGTCCTGCCCCAGTCCGGCCCCGCCCGCTCCCACTCCTGCTCCAGGCGCGCGTACCGGCGGCGCACGAGGCGCCAGACCACGGTCCGCCGGGCGGCCTCCAGGAGGGCCGCGGCCGCCACCGCGGTGCCGAGCCCGGCGAGCACGGCGTGCGTGGTCGCGGTCGCCGGGTCCAGCGGGCGGGCCACCTCGCGGCCCCGCGCGTCCGTCCATATCGCGAACCGGTCGCCGCTGCCCGGATCGTCGATGCCCACCAGGACGGGCGCCTCGTGCCGCGAGCCGTCCGGCCCCGTCCAGCCGGCCAGGACTCGGTGGCGCAGGTCTTCCCCCGAGGCACCCTCCGGGTCGACACTCAGGGGCGAACGCTCCAGCGCACGGATGACGGTGGCCGTCACCCGGTGCCGGGACTCGTGCTGTTCGCGCACCGAACGCTGGAGCGCGCCGTGTGCCGCGCCGCCCAGGAGCGCACCGACCAGGGGCGCCACGGACAGCATCAGCAGCAGCGCCGTCAGGGCCACCCAGGCCTCGGCCAGGTCGCTCGTGCGGCACAGGGGATTGCCTCGCCAGCGCCAGAGACCTCTGATCGCTCGCACGCCCGCGCCCCCTTCCCGCTCCGCTCCGCATCCCCCGCCGAGCCGTTCACGCGGAATCCGGACGGAGCGGGGCAAGCGTGCCGCCCCCGCTCGGTGGACCCTGCCGGCCGGATTCTCATGAACCTCTCACAAAGCTCAACGCGCGGACCCCGCAACGGGTTCCCGTCACCGCGCCGTTCGCCCCGGACCGGGGCCTTCGCCCGGCGGGTCCGCCCGCTCCGGGCGAACGGGCGCACGTCACTCGACGATGCGCACGGGGTCGCCGACCCGGACCGTGCCGCCGCCGAGGGGGACCAGGTTCTGCCCGAAGAGCAGTCTGCCCGCCGTGCGCCGGTGCCGGGCGAGGCTGTGCAGGGGCTCGGCGCCGCGGTCGGCGGTGGCCTGGTCGGTGGTGGTCACGACGCACCGCCCGCTCGGCTTGGCGACCCGCAGGACCACCTCGCCGACGGCAACGCGGGACCAGCGGTCCTCGGCCCAGGGCTCGGTGCCGGAGACGACCAGGTTCGGCCGGAACCGGTTCATGGGGAGAGGGCCCTCGTCCGCGTGCTCGCCCCGCGCGATCAGGGCGTTCAGGGCGTGGAGCGAGGCCGTGGTGGTCAGGAGCAGCGGGAAGCCGTCCGCGAAGGAGACGGTCTCGCCCGGCAGCGCGTAACGCGGGTCCACGGGGCGGCGGGTGGCCGGGTCGTCCAGGTGCACCAGCCGGACGTCGGCTCCGAGCAGCGCGCTGCACCAGGCGTGCGCGGCCTCGTCCTCGGCGGGCAGCGCCTCCACCTTGTCGTTGAAGAGGCGCACCGTCACCGTGCCCGCCGCGCGCGGAACCGGCACGGTGAGCGGTGCCGCGCCCGGTGCGGACAGCCGTACGCCGCCGCCGGGCAGAAGCTCGGCGGCGGCCAGGGCGAGGCGCGGCCGCGTGCGTTGCGTGACGACCTTTCCCCCGTCGTCGATCAGCATCCAGCGTCGGTCTCCGGCCGGCCCCCAGGGCTCCACGACGGCCTCCTGGAGCGACAGGCTCCGGAACGCCTTGACCGGATGGACGTGGATCGACTGCAGTCGCGCGTACCCCATGGGGTCATCGTGCCAGGTGGCACCGACAACCCCGGGGACGGCTCAGTAGCCGCGGTACTGCTGCTGGTTGTACGGGTCCTGGTACGGCGCGGGGGCCGGCCGGGGAGCCGCGGGGCGCATCGCCTCGTACCCCGCGGGGCCGGGCGCGGCCGGGCGGGGCTGCTGAGGATGCTGGGGGCCGGGGTATCCGCGCGGCGCGGACGCCTGGTGCGGGATGTACGCGGCGGGGGCCTGCTGCAGCGGGGCGGGCTGCGGGGCCTGCTGCGGATATCCGTAGGAGGGCTGCGAAGGGCCCGCCGGGAGGGCGGGCAGGGCGGACGGCAGCGCGGGCAGATGGCTGCTGCTCGGCATGTCGTACGCGGCGGGGACCCGGATCGGGGCGATCTGCGGTGTGCCCCGTTCGGCCACGAGCGAGTCGTAGATCGGGGTGTCCGGGAAGGAGGCGGAGTAGTAGCCGCCGCCATAAGTGGAGCGGGGGGAGGTCATGGCCATAAGTTAAGCCCACGATGTGCTGGTTGGGGAGACCGATAAGAGGGTTGTTTTCCGTGTCCGCAGTGACCCGGTATCCCCAATGCGAGCGAACTTGGCAAAAAGGGGCGTCATGCCGCGCTGTTTTGCGGTAAAGGCCGAGTTCCGGGCGGGATACCGGCGGTTGACCGAACCTTCTGCCGGACGCCTCTCCAAGGGCGGGCGGTCCGGAGAATAGGTTGGGTGTCGAGAAATCGACGACTCGCCGGGACACTGCCCGGCTCGGTGACACGTGATGGGGGCAGGCATGTCCATGCCGAAAGGATCGAACACCCCGGTGCCGACGACGGCACTGCGGGTCGAACTGGGCTGGCGGTCCGGCCCCGGCGTGCCAGACGCGGACGCCTCCGCCCTCCTCCTGGTGGGCGGGAAGGTCCGTTCCGACGCGGACTTCGTCTTCTACAACCAGGCGGCCCATTCCTCCGGCGCGGTCCGCCACGAGGGCAAGCGGGACGCCGGCGGCCGGGTGACCGACGGCCTGCTCGTCGACCTCGCGCGCGTGGAGCCCGCGATCGAGACCGTGATCCTCGCCGCCTCCTCGGACGGCGGCGCGTTCGGACAGGTCCCGGATCTGTACATCGAGGTCCGCGACGCCGCGCGGAACACCGTCGTCGCCCGCTTCGACAACCCGGGCGCGACCGTCGAAACCGCCTTCGTACTCGGCGAGTTCTACCGCCGGCAGGGCACCTGGAAGTTCCGCGCCGTCGGCCAGGGCTACGACAGCGGACTCGAGGGACTGGCCACCGACTACGGCATCTCGGTGGACGAGCCGCAGCACACGCCCCCGGCCGCGCCTCCCACGCCGCCGGTCCCGCCCGCTCCCGTGGCCACGACGTACCCGTCGGCACCTGCCGCACCTGCCGCACCTCCCGCGGCACGGCCGGCCGCCGCCCCGCCCCCGCCGCCCCCGGCCGCGCCCTCCTCCACCGCACCGGTCCCCCTGACCAAGGTCACGCTCACCAAGGCCGCGCCCTCCGTCTCGCTCACCAAACAGGGCGGCACCTCCGGCGCCATGCGCGTCAACCTCAACTGGCAGGTGCGCAAGCAGTTCTCGGGCTGGGCCCGCAAGCTCGGCCGCCCGGTCGCCATGCACGACGACCTCGACCTCGACCTGTGCTGCCTGTACGAACTGAGCGACGGCAGCAAGGGCGTCGTCCAGGCACTCGGCAACGCCTTCGGCGCCCTGCACCAGCCGCCGTTCATCCACCTCGACGGCGACGACCGCACCGGCGCCGTGTCGACCGGTGAGAACCTCACCATCAGCCTCGACCACCAGCGGTACTTCCGGCGCATCCTCGTCTTCGTGACCATCTACGAGGGCGCCCGCTCCTTCGCCGACCTGCACGCCACGGTCACGCTCCAGCCGCAGTACGGCGCCCCGGTCGACTTCTCGCTCGACGAGTGCACCGTGCCCTCGACGGTGTGCGCCCTCGCGCTGATCACCAACACCGGAAACGACCTCGTCGTCCAGCGCGAGGCCCGCTACCTGGTGCCCGATCGCGGGGTGAGCCCGCAGCGGACGGTCGACCACGTCTACGGCTGGGGCATGAACTGGACCCCCGGCCGCAAGTGACCCGCCCCGGGGCGGGTGCTCAGCCCTCCTCGGGCACGGCGTCCGGACGGGCGTAGGTGCGGCCCTTCCAGGCCGCGCCGCGCCCCCGGTAGTGCTGCACCGCCGAGTCGACCGTCATCAGGAGATAGAGGAACGCGGTGAACGGCAGGAGCGGCGCGAGCCACCAGGGCTGCCGGTAGTAGTGGAGCATCGGCAGATACGTCCCCGCCATCACCAGCCAGGCGGCGCCGCCCAGCACGGCCGTCGCCCCCTGCCCCGCCGCCAGGCCGACGAACACCGAGGCCGGCGGCACCAGATAGACCAGAGCCAGACCGACGACCGTTCCGGCGAGCACCAAGGGGTTGTGCCGCAGCTGCGCGTACGCGCTGCGCGAGACCATCCGCCACAGGTCGTGCAGCCGCGGATACGGGCGGACGCTGTCCACCCCGTCGGCCAGGCCCAGCCAGACCCGCCCGCCGCAGCCCTTGACCGCGCGGGCGAGAGCCACGTCGTCGATGACGGCGTGCCGGATGGCGTCCGGGATCCGCGCCCGCTCGGCGGCCCCGGTGCGCAGCAGCACACAGCCGCCCGCCGCGGCCGCCGTCCGCGTCCCCTTCCTCCCGCTCCCCGCGCCGCCGCCACCGATCCACCGGAACGGATACAGCTGGGCGAAGAAGTAGACGAAGGCGGGCACCACCAGCCGCTCCCACAGGCTCTCCACCCGCAGCCGGGCCATCTGCGAGACGACGTCGAACCCGCCGGTGCCGGCCGCCGAGACCAACGCGCGCAGACTGTCCGGCGCGTGCGCGATGTCGGCGTCCGTCAGCAGCAGGTACTCGGGTTCACGCGCGCGTGCCAGGTCGATGCCGTGCCGCACCGCCCACAGCTTGCCCGTCCAGCCCGCGGGCGGCTCCCCCGGCGAGGCCACGGTGAGCGGCAGCCCGCCGTGCCGCCGGGCCAGCTCGCAGGCCAGCCCACCCGTGCCGTCCGTGCTGCCGTCGTCGATCAGGAAGACCTCCGCCCGCCCCGGATAGTCCTGGGCCAGCAGCGAGGGCAGGCTCGCGGGCAGCACCGCCGCCTCGTCGCGCGCCGGAACGACGACACACACCGAGGGCCAGACGGCGGGTTCCTCCCGGGCCGGAAGTCTGACGTCCGTACGCCAGAAGAAGCCCCGGGCGAGCAGCAGCCACAGCCAGGCGGCGAGGGAGAGGGCTGACACGAAGGTCACGACGGTCACGACGGAAGTCCACACATCGGCGCTCACGTGCGCAGTCTGCACCACGGCACGGGCCGGCGGCGGCGCATCGTCTATGGTGGCCGGGTGAAGATCGCGCTCATGGACTCCGGAATCGGTCTGCTGGCGGCCACCGCCGCGGTACGGCGACTGCGACCGGACGCCGATCTCATCCTCTCCCTGGACCCCGACGGCATGCCCTGGGGCCCGCGCACCCCCGAGGACCTGACCGGTCGCGCCCTCGCCGTGGCCGAGGCCGCCGCCGCGCACCGTCCGGACGCCCTGATCGTCGGCTGCAACACCGCCACCGTGCACGCGCTGCCCGCGCTGCGCGCCCGGCTCGAGCCCGGGGTGCCCGTCATCGGCACCGTGCCGGCGATCAAGCCCGCCGCGGCGGGCGGCGGCCCCGTGGCGATCTGGGCGACGCCGGCCACCACGGGCAGCCCCTACCAGCGGAATCTGATCGACGAGTTCGCGGGCGGGGCGCCCGTCACCGAGGTGCCGTGCCCGGGACTCGCCGACGCCGTCGAGCACGCGGACGAGGCGGCGATCACCGCGGCCGTCGCCGCCGCGGCCGCCCTCACGCCCGACGACGTGACGACCGTCGTCCTCGGCTGCACCCACTACGAACTGGTCGCCGAGCGCATCCGCGCCGCCGTGCAGCGCCCCGACGCACCCCGCCTCGTCCTGCACGGATCCGCCGGGGCGGTGGCCGCGCAGGCGCTGCGCCGGATCGGGGTCCGGCCCGACCCCGGCGCCCCGGCCGCGGGCACCTTGACGGTGCTGCTCAGCGGACGTGAGGGCGCCCTGCCCGTACCCGCGCTGGCCTACGACGAGGGCCGGCTTCTGCACGCGGTCACCCCGGCCGGTTGACGGGCCCGTCCGCCCGGTCGGCCCAGTCACCCTGTGCGACGAGGTACCCGCGCAGCGAAACATGAGTAACCTCATATCCATGAGGCATCGCCACGGCGAGACCGTTCCCCAGCCGAACGTCTGGACCGGCCGTGCCACCAGCCGGATCCAGTGGTTCCTGGCGCTCATCGGCGCCGCCTGCGTGGCGCTCGGCATCGCCCTGGCCGTCGAATCGGCCTGGGAGTCCGGCGTCGCCCCGCTCGCCATGGCCGTCGTAGGCTGCATCGCGGCGGGACTGCTGGTCCTGTTCGGCACGCTCGCCTTCGTGCACGTCGCGCTGAGAGTTGACGAAGACTGCCTGGAAGTGCGCTGCGGCCACATCGGGGTGCCCCGTCGCCGCATCCCCCTCTCGCAGGTCGCCGGCGCCGAGTTCGCGCCGCACGTCACCCCGCGCCACTGGGGCGGCTGGGGCTACCGGTGGCGTCCCGAGCGGGGCACCGCCGTCGTCGTGCGGCGCGGGGAGGGCCTGATCCTGCGGCTGTGGGACGGCCACACCTTCACGATCACCGTGGACGACGCGGAGGCCGCCGTCCAGGTCATCAAGGACCGGCTGCGCCCGAAGGCACCGGGCCCGGCGCACTGAGCCCGGCGCACTGAGCTAGCGGCGGCGCTCCGGCCCTGCCGGTCGACAACGCCGGGGCCCGCCGGGCGACAGCGCAGGGACGCGCCGGGGGCCCGGTCGCCGGCGGCGCCGATCCTCACGGCCTCACCGGGGCCGGCGCTCAGCCCGTGTCCGTACACCCCCGCCGGGGGGGGGGGGCGGTACGCCGGGCGCCGGCTCCTCGGCGAAGGGGCGGGCCGTGGCCAGTCCCGCGAGGAGACCCGCGCCCAGCGGCACCGCGGTGAAGCTCAGCGCGTTGCCGACGGCGGCGATCGCCGCGAGCCCGGTGAGGGACACGCCCGCGGTGAGGACGACCGGGGTCGGGCGCGGCGAGCGCCACAGCGCGTACAGCACCCAGCCGAACGCCGCGGCCAGCAGCACCACCCCCACGACCCCCTCCTCGGCCGCCTGCTGCCACACCGCCGAGTGCGGCCGGCCGTCCGGCGACGGCGCCTGGGCGGCCGTGGGGCTCAGCGCCCCGAACCGGCCCGGTCCGACACCGAGGGCCACGTCCCCCCGCAGCAGGTCCAGCGCGTCGGCCCACAGCCGGACACGACGGGAGGTCAGCTGTCCCTCCAGGGCCACGGCGAGCCCGTCCGGCAGCAGGCCGCCCGGAACAGCCCAGGTCAGCCCGGTCACCGCCCCCGCGCCGAGCCCCAGCCCGGCGATCGCCGCGCCGCGGCGGCGTACCCGGCCGACTGCGAGCGAGCACAGCAGCACGGCCACACACGCGACGCAGCCCACGACCGAGCCCAGTACCGCTGCGGTCACCGCGATCCCGGCGGCCAGCAGCCGTGCCGCGGTGCGCAGAGCCGCAACCCCGCCGGCCCACGCCCCGCAGCACGCGGCGCCCGCCGACAGGGCGAGCAGGGCGGCGGTCGCCCCGGCGTGCCCGGGCGGCGCCGTGATCGCCGGTCCCGGCGCGAGACGCGGGACGGCCACCGTGAGGGCCACCCCGGCCAGCGCCGCGGCACACGGCGCGGCGACCGGCAGCAGCGCCCCGCCGATCCGTCCCGCGGCGTAACCCGCGGCCACGGCCAGCACCGCGAGCAGCACGCCCTCCGGGCGCCCGTCGCGCGCGGCCGCGGTGATCAGTGACCAGGAGGCGCAGGCGGCGAGGATCGCCATGCCCGCCGTGTCCACGCCTCCGCGTCCCCCGATGCCCGCGGCCTCGCCGGCCGCGGACGCCGTCCGCCTCGAACCCACCGTGCCCCCCGCCCCCGTCGCCCCCGACCTGACGGGCCCCGCCGCCCGGCGCATCGGGCCGGCGACCGGGGCTCGGCCACACCGTAACGGCCGGTCGGCGGATAGTGGACCGGGCGGCGCACGGTTGTGGCGAAACGTGCGGCACGGGCCGCCCCGAGCCCCTGCGACGTCCGCGGACCGTCCTGTCCGCCGCCAGGTCACCCGCCGTACACTCCGGGGGGTGACAGCCACCGCAACCTCCGTCGGCGAGTCGGACCGCACGCAGCCGCAGGCCACGACCGGCTCCCGGGCCGTCGCGCGGCTCAAGCGCCTCGTCCCGGCCGCCGCCGCGGCGCTCTCCGGAGTGCTCCTGTACGTCAGCTTCCCGCCGCGCACCCTGTGGTGGCTCGCGCTGCCCGCCTTCGCCGTCTTCGGCCAGGTCCTGCGCGGCCGCGGCTGGAAGGCCGGCCTCGGCCTCGGCTATCTCTTCGGCCTCGGCTTCCTGCTGCCGCTGCTGGTGTGGACCGGCGTGGAGGTCGGCCCCGGCCCCTGGCTCGCCCTGGCCGCGATCGAGGCGCTCTTCGTGGCGGCCGTCGGCGCGGGCGTCGCCGCGGTGTCCAGGCTGCCGGGATGGCCGGTGTGGGCGGCGGCGCTGTGGACCGCGGGGGAGGCGGCACGCGCGCGCGTGCCCTTCGAGGGCTTCCCCTGGGGGAAGATCGCGTTCGGGCAGGCGGACGGTGTGTTCCTGCCGCTCGCGGCCGTCGGCGGCACACCGGTTCTCGGCTTCGCGGTCGTCCTGTGCGGCTTCGGTCTCTGCGAGGCCGTGCGCCTGGCCCTCCGGGCCCGCCGCGGCGACGAGGTACGACGCGGTGCCGCGGCGGTGGCACTGCTCGGCGTGGCCGTACCCGTCGTGGGCGCGGTGGCCGCACGGCCGCTGGTCAGCGACGAGGCGGAGGACGGCACCGCGACCGTCGCCGTGGTCCAGGGGAACGTGCCGCGCGCGGGCCTCGACTTCAACTCCCAGCGACGCGCCGTACTCGACTACCACGCGCGCGAGACGCAGCGTCTGGCCGCCGACGTCGAGGCCGGCAAGGTGGCCCGACCCGACTTCGTGCTCTGGCCGGAGAACTCCTCCGACATCGACCCGTTCGCCAACGCCGACGCCCGCCTCGTCATCGACCGGGCGGCCAAGGCGATCGGTGCGCCCATCTCGGTCGGCGGCGTCGTGGACCGCGACGGCAAGCTGCTCAACGAGCAGATCCTGTGGGACCCGGACAAGGGCCCCGTCGACACCTACGACAAGCGGCAGATCCAGCCCTTCGGCGAGTACCTGCCGCTGCGCTCGCTCATCGGGGCGATCAACGACGACTGGACCGCCATGGTCGGCCGGGACTTCAGCCGGGGCACCGAGCCCGGCGTGTTCACCATGGCCGGCACCAAGGTAGGCCTGGTGACCTGCTACGAGGCGGCCTTCGACTGGGCCGTGCGCTCCGAGGTCACCGACGGCGCCCAGATGATCTCGGTGCCCAGCAACAACGCGACCTTCGACCGCAGCGAGATGACCTACCAGCAGCTCGCCATGTCCCGGGTCCGCGCGGTCGAGCACAGCCGGACCGTCACCGTCCCGGTGACCAGCGGCGTCAGCGCGATCATCATGCCGGACGGCAGGATCACCCAGAAGACCGGCATGTTCGTGGCCGACTCCCTGGTCCAGGAGGTGCCCCTGCGCTCCTCCGAGACGCCCGCCACCCGGCTCGGCATCGCACCCGAGATCGCCCTCGTGCTGGTCGCCGCCGGCGGACTCGGCTGGGCCGTCGGCGCCGGTGTGCGCGGTCGGCGCGCCCGCGACGTGTAGCCGTACGCCCGTCGCACGCCCCGTGACGTCGTCCGGAGCGGTCCGGCGGGCCGGTTAGGGTCGGGCACATGGCTACTCCCGAATTCATCACCGACCTGCGCGCCTCGGCCGGACACCAGCTCCTGTGGCTCCCCGGAGTCACCGCCGTCGTCTTCGACGACGAGGGCAGAGTGCTGCTCGGCCGGCGGTCGGACAACGGGCGCTGGTCGCTGATCGGAGGCATCCCGGAGCCGGGGGAGCAGCCCGCCGCCTGCGCCGTGCGCGAGGTCGAGGAGGAGACCGCCGTCCAGTGCGCCGTGGAGCGGCTGGTCCTCGTACAGGCGATGAAGCCGGTCACCTACGACAACGGCGACGTCTGCCAGTTCATGGACATCACCTTCCGCTGCCGCGCCGTGGGCGGCGAGGCACGGGTCAACGACGACGAGTCGCTGGAGGTCGGCTGGTTCGCGGTGGACGCCCTGCCGGACATCAAGGAGTTCGGGCACACCAGGATCAAGCAGGCCCTGTCCGACGCACCCACCTGGTTCGAGCCGGGCGGTTCCTCCTGAAGCACGGGGTGTGCCCATGTGGGGGCCTCACCCCGTGCCGGTGGCTCAGGCGCAGGTGACCCGCAGGTCCGCCCAGTCCGCGTGGTCGTAGTCCATGCCGTCCCCGGCGTCCGTGACCACCAGGCGGACGACGTCCGCCCCGGAGACGTCGGCGGAGAGGGCGCGGGCCGTGTCGGCGTGGGTCACCGTGCCCGTCGACGCGGCCCGGGTGCCGTCGGCCCAGACCTCGAAGACCACGCTGCCCCTGTCGCCGGACTCGTCGTCCACGCCGGCCCGCGCGGTCACCGTGGTGCACGCGCCGCCGAGGTAGTACTCGACGCTGCTCGGTGCGTGGACGCCGAGCCCCTTGGAGAACGTCGTGCCGCCGATGGTGATCGGCCCGCCGTCGCCGGCGCCGCTCTCGCCCACGCTGCGGTCCCGCTCGACGGGACCCCAGCCGTTCGACGCGCTGAGCGGATCGGCGTCCGACAGGGCGGACTCGCCCGCGGGCAGCGGCACGCCGACGCGCACCGTGACGGGTGCCGTGGAAGTGAGCCGGGTGCCGGAACGGGTGCGGTGCTCGACCGTGAGGGTCAGGTCCCGGTCGCCCGCGGCGGTGCCCGCGGGAACCGTGACGTCCCAGTCCGTCGCCAGGGTTCCGCCCGGCTTCAGGGCGCGCGCCGACGTGGCGGACCTCGGAGTGATGCGCCAGCCCTCGGGGCCGGTCAGGGCGACCCTCACCGAGTGGGCCGCGGTGCCGCCCAGGTCGGTGACCTCGGAGGTGATCCGCTCGGTCCGTCCGGCCTCGGTCACCGCGCCGCCGTCGGCGGCCACGTCCAGGGCGGGCGGGTGCTGGGCCCACTTCCGGTCGGCCTCCACCCGCAGCAGCACGGTGCCGTGCGCGGGCACCGTCGCGGCGATCGTGCCCGTCGTGTTGGTGTCACGGTGCTTCCACAGGTCCCGCACGGTGTAGCCGCGCGCCTTCGGCAGGCCGACGGCCTTCGTGGTCGTCTCGATCCGCTGCGCGCGGGAGCTCTCGTTGAACAGCGCGACCGCCCGGCTGCCGTCCGCCATCTCCTTGGACACGACCCACCGGCCGTCCTGGGAGGAGACGACCTCGCCCTGCTTGCCCAGGGGGTCCTGGTCGACGGCGACGACCTCGTCGTTGGTGAGGATCTCGAAGGCCGACTCGGGTGCCGTGCGCAGGTCGGTGCCGATCAGCAGCGGGGCGGCCATGATCGACCACATGGAGAAGTGCGTGCGGTACTCGGTGTCCGTCATGCCGCCGTTGCCGACCTCCAGCATGTCGGGGTCGTTCCATCCGCCGGGGCGCGCGTACGGGGCGAGTGCGAGGTTGGCCTTCATGATGGACGACATCGAGCTCCACGAGTCGCTGATGTCCCCGGTGGTGCGCCAGAGCTGGCCCAGGTCGCCGGCCCACTCCCAGGGCTTGTTCTGCCCCCACTCGCAGATGCTGTAGACGATCGGCCGGCCGGTCGCCGTCAGCGCGTCGCGCATGGTGGTGTAACGCTGTTTCGCGTCGACACCCTGGTTGTTGCAGTTGTCGTACTTCAGGTAGTCGACACCCCAGTCGGCGAACTGCCGGGCGTCGCTGTACTCGTGACCCAGTGCGCCGGGGAATCCGATGCTGCTGCACGTCTTGGTGCCCGCGCTGGTGTAGATGCCGAACTTCAGGCCCTTGGAGTGGACGTAGTCGGCGACGGCCTTGATGCCGTTGGGGAAGCGCTCGGGGTCGGGCACCAGCTTGCCGTCGGCGTCGCGCTCGGGGAGCGCCCAGCAGTCGTCGAGGTTGACGTACTCGTAGCCGGCGTCCTTCAGGCCGCGCTCGACGAAGAGGTCGGCGATGCCCTTGACCATCGACTCGTCGAACTCGTCCCGGCAGTGGGTGGAGTTCCAGTTGTTGAAGCCCATCGGGGGTGTGAGGGCCAGCCCTTCGTGGCCGGACGCCGCCGATGCCGGGGCCGGGGTCCGCGCCGCGGGCGGGGCGGCCTGCGCGCTCACCCCCAGTCCTCCGGCGGCGAGCAGCCCGGCGGTGATCGCGCCCAGGGCTCTGCGCCCGGTGACGCGCGGTACGCGCATGGGAAGGTGACGCATCGTTACGTTCCTCCGCGGCTCGTCGGAAGCGGCGCGTGAGGGAAGCACGCACCGTCAACGCGCGCTCACAGTAGGGGTGTTGAGGTCTGACGGAAAGAGGGAGTTCCTGGGGAATTCTGTTCTCCGGCCGTCGGCGGCGGCGTGCCGGGTGCGGAGCACGCCGGGTGCCCGGGCGGGGTGGCGCCGGGCAGCGCCTCAGCCGGCCAGGGCCGCGGCCCGCCCGCGCAGGGCGTTCACCAGGGCCGCGGACGGCGGTGTGCCCCGGTCCGGCAGCGACACCAGGTTGACGCGCCGTACTTCCTCCGCGACGCCCGTGACGTCCACGAAGCGCACACCGGGCGGGACGACGGGCAGCAGGGCCGGTGTGGCGGTGGTGATGCCCGCCCCGGCCGCGACCAGGTGCAGCTTGGTCAGCCAGTCGCGGGCGGTGTGGGCGATCCGGGGCCGGCCGGGCAGCCCGGGCCAGACACCGAGAAGCGGCTCACCCGCGCCGCCGGGACCGGCGATCCAGGGTTCGGCGGCGATGTCCTCCACGTCGGCCGTACCGCGGTCGGCGAACCGGCTGTCCGCCGGGACCGCCAGGGCCAGGCGCGTCTCCAGCAGCGGCTCGACGCGCAGCGGCGGGGCGTCCGTGTCGGGGGAGCGGTGCGGGGGACGGGAGGTCAGGAGCGCGAGGTCGAGGGCGCCGCTGCGCAGCGCGCGGACCAGCGCCGGAGTGCTCCCCTCCCGCGTCGTCACCCGCACGCGCGAGCCTTCCCGGCGCAGCGCCGTCAGCGCGTCGGCCACCATCACCGCGCCCGCGGCGGGGAAGTACCCCAGCCGGACCCGGCTCGTGGGGTCCTGGGCCCCGCGCAGTTCCCGGTCGGCCGCCTCCAGCGCGTCCAGGGCGGCGACGGCGTGGCGCAGCAGGGCGCGGCCCGCGCCGGTGGGCCGCACGCCGCCGGGGAAGCGGTCGAAGAGCCGGGCGCCCGCCGCCTGTTCCAGCGCGGCCACCTGCCGGGAGACCGCCGACTGCGTGTACCCGAGGCTGCGCGCGGCCGCCGTGAAGGTGCCCCGGTCCGCCACCTCGCGCAGCACCCGCAGCCCGACCAGCGTCACATCGGCCATGCTCATGAGCCCACAGCATATCCAGCATGCCAGACATTCACTGTCGGAATGGCCGGCGGCCTCCTAGCGTCGATGACATGCCTTTGATCAGCATCTCCCTGCGCCGGGGAACCACGCCCGAGCACCGTCGTCTCGTCTCCGAGGCGCTCCACGAGTCCATGGTCGAGGTCCTGAAGATCCCGCGGGACGACCAGTTCCACGTCTTCCACGAGGTCACGGACGACAACTTCGTCATGCAACCGGTGGTGTTCGGCATACCGCGCAGCCGGCGAACCCTGTTCATCCAGCTGTCCTTCAACCAGCGCGGCGCGGAGCAGAAGGCGGAACTCTTCCGGGCGATCGTCGACAACCTCCGGCTGCGCGCGGGCGTTCCCGCCGAGGACGTCATGCTGATGGCCGTCGAGACGGCGCGGGAGAACTGGTGGGCCGCCGGCCGCACCGTCGATCCCGTCACCGGCTACGACGCGCGCATGACCGACGTGCCCGACGTGCCCCTGCCCGGCGTCCGCGGGGGCTCGGGCCGGTAGGCGGCCGCGGTCCTCCTCACCCACCCGCGCCACCGGGCGGCTGCCGTGCCCCGCCCGGTGGCGCAGTGCTCTGCCGTACGACGAGGTGGGTCGCCAGCTCGATGCGCCGGCCCGCGCGGCCGGGGTCGTCCGGGTGGAAGAGCATGCGGGTGGCTTCCTCGGCCATGTGCCGCAGCGGCTGGTGGACGGTGGTCAGCGGCGGGCTGGACCACTGGGCCAGCGGCACGTCGTCGTAGCCGACGACCGACAGGTCCTGAGGGACCCTCAGGCCCGTGACCCGGGCCGCCTCCAGCACGCCCAGCGCCTGGAGGTCGCTTCCCGCGAAGACCGCCGTCGGCCGGCCGGGGTCCGCGAGCAGGGCCATGCCGTGCTCGAAGCCGCTCTCCACGCTGTAGTCGCCGTACCGGACCAGCGCCGGGTCGATCGGCAGGCCCGCCATCGTCATCGCCGAGCGGTAGCCGTCGAGCCGGGCCAGTGAGCACAGCATGTCCTCGAACCCGGTGATGATCGCGACGCGTTCGTGTCCGTGGTCGGTGAGGTGGCGGGTGGCCGCCAGCCCCCCGGCCCAGTTGGCGGAGCCGACGGACGGAACGTCGGGGTCGGGGTCGCCGGCCGGGTCGACGATGACGAAGGGGATGTTCCAGGCGCGCAGCCGCTGCTTGACCTCGGCGGGGAGTGAGGAGAAGACCAGCACGACCCCCAGCGGCCTGCGCCTGAGCACGCCGTCGATCCAGTCCGGCGCGGGGGCGTGCCGGGTGCCGCTGCGGGTGAGCACGACCTCGGTCCGGTTGGCCTTGGCGACGTCCTCCACGCCCCGGACGAGCTCCATCGCCCACACGCTGTCCAGCTCGTGGAAGACGAGTTCGACCAGCGGCGAGCGCGGTCGGCCCGCGGTCCGGCGGCGGTAGCCGTGCACCTCGAGGAGTCGCTCCACCCTGGCCCGGGTGGTGCGGGAGACATCCGAACGACCGTTGAGGACCTTCGAAACTGTCGGCGGAGAGACCCCCGCCTCTTTCGCAACCTCGGCCAGGGTCACCCTGGCTCCCACCTCAACTTCATCGTGCATGCACGCAGGATAGGCCATGGGGTCGACCATGCGATCGATAACGTTTTGAGTCGGCAGGCGCACGGCCATTGACCCGAAATCCCCTCTCACTTTACTGTCCGACCAGCATGGACTTTCGGTGATGGTGCCGAAACTTTCGAAAGGCGAACGATGAAGACACGTGCGCGCTTGCCCAGACTGGTCGCCACCGGTGCGACGCTCGCCCTGGCGCTGAGCCTGTCGGCCTGCGGTGACGGGAGCGGCGGGGCGTCGTCGGACGACGGCAAGATCCATGTCCTGGTCTACGGGGACGCCAGCAACAAGGTCGAACAGCAGATCGTCGACACCTTCAACAAGACGTCCGACGTCAAGGCGGTGCTCGACACCATCCCCGGGGCCGACTACCAGACGAAGCTCCAGACGATCATCAACACCCCGCAGGCCCCGGACGTCTTCTTCAACTGGGGCGGGGGCAGCATCAAGCCGTTCGTCAAGGCGGACCTGCTGCTGCCGCTCGACGACTTCATCAAGAAGGACCCGGGCCTCAAGGACAAGTTCCTCCCGTCCGTCTTCAACAGCGCCGTCGTCGACGGGAAGCCGTACGGCATTCCGATGCGCGGCACCCAGCCGGTCCTGCTCTTCCACAACAAGAAGGTCCTCGAGGACGCGGGCGTCCAGCCGCCGAAGACCTGGGACGAGCTGCTCGCCGCCGTGGACAAGCTCAAGGACGCGGGCGTCACCCCGATCGCGCTCGGCGGCGGCGACGTCTGGCCCACCCAGATGTGGTTCCAGTACCTCTACGACCGCATAGCCGGTCCCGAGCTGTTCGCGAAGGCCGTCGGCGGCGACAAGAGCGCCTGGGAGAGCGCGGACAGCAAGAAGGCGCTGGACATGATCAAGGAGCTCGTCGACTCCGGAGCCTTCGGCAAGAACTACGACTCCGTCAAGTACACCAACGGCGGCTCGGTCCAGCTGGTGGCCTCCGGCAAGGCCGGCTTCGAGCTGATGGGCTCCTGGTACTACTCCCAGCAGCTCACGGACCACAAGGAGTTCGCCGAGAAGGACCTCGGCTACACCGCCTTCCCGGCCGTCGCGGGCGGCAAGGGCGACCCGGCCAACCTGGCCGGCAACACGAACAACTACTACTCGGTGATGAAGAAGACCAAGCACCCCGAGGCCGTCGCCGAGTTCCTGAAGCTCATGTACTCCGACGAGTTCGTCAAGGCGCAGCTGGACATCGGCAACCTGCCGACCACGACCAACACCGACAAGTTCATCGACAGCTCGGGCACCCCCGAGTACTCGCGCTTCCAGTACGACCTGGTCTCCGACGCCCCGAACTTCCAGCTGTCCTGGGACCAGGCCTACCCGCAGAAGGCCAGCTCGGACCTGCACAAGGCCATCCAGCAGTTCTTCAACGGACAGCTCGACACGGACGGCTTCATCAAGGCCATGCAGGCCCTCCCGACCGAGTGACGAACGGCTCATGACCACACACCTCACGAGCGCACGGCCCGCCGCCGGACCCCGCAAGGAGTCCCGGCGGCGGCCGCCCGCCTCGTCCGCGACGACGGTGGGCCGCCCCGGCTTCGGCTGGGCGGTGCCCGCCGCAGTGTTCTTCTTCCTCTTCGCGATCGTCCCGCTGATCATGGTGGCGGTGCTGTCCTTCATGAGCTGGGACGGGATCAGCCCGCCCGAGTTCGTCGGCACGGACAACTGGTCGCGCCTGATCGACGACCCGGTGATGCTCAAGAGCATCTGGCTGACCCTGCTGCTGACCGCGCTCGGCGTGGTCCTCCAGACCCCGCTGAGCATCCTGCTCGGCGTCTGGGCCGCCGGTCACCAGCGCAACCGCGCCGTCCTGTCCGTCATCTACTTCATTCCGCTGCTGCTGTCCGCGACGGCCGTGTCCGTGCTCTGGCGAGCACTGCTCGACCCGAACTTCGGCATCCCGGCGGAGGCGACCTGGCTCTTCGGCGACGGCAACCTGTTCGGTGAACAGACCACCGCCATCGGGGTGCTGGCCTTCGTCAGCACCTGGCAGTTCACCCCGTTCCACACGCTGATCTACCAGGGCGCCGCCCGCGCGGTCCCGCCGGTGCTGTACCAGGCGGCGGAGATCGACGGAGCGGGCCGCTACCGGCAGTTCTTCCACATCACCCTGCCGCAGCTGCGCACCTCCATGATCACCTCGATGATCCTGATGATCGTCGGCGGCCTGACCACGTTCGAGACCGTCCTCATCCTGACCCAGGGCGGCCCCGGCACCGACACCACCATCAGCGCCTACTACATGTACGACAAGGCCTTCAAGAGCTTCGACTACGGCACCGGTTCCGCGATCGCCCTGGCCCTGGTCGTGGCGGCCACGATCATCTCGCTGATCGTCGTCCGGGTCTCCGGCTACGACAAGATGCGCAGCTCCATGGAGGGTGTGTCATGAGGCGCCGACCCAACTACCTGGCCGGCGCCGGCTCACTCGTCTGGCTCTTCGTGGTCGGACTGCCGCTGTTCGTGCTGCTCGCCGCGACGCTGCGCACCCGCCAGGACTACGCCGAGAACGGCCCGGTCTCGCTTCCGGACAGCTTCACGCTGGACAACTTCACCGGCGCCTTCGACTCGGGCTTCGGCCAGTACTTCTTCAACACGCTCGTCGTCACCGCCTGCGTGATCGGCATCGTGCTGCTGCTGGTCCCGCCGCTCGCCTACGCCATCGTCCGCAGCCGCGGCCGGGCCACGTCGGCGATCTTCCGGCTGTTCCTGCTCGGCCTCGCCATCCCGGCCCAGGCCGTGATCGTGCCGATGTTCTACCTGATCAGCGAAGCCGGACTGTACGACAACCTGCTCGGCGTCATCCTGCCCACGGCCGCGTTCTGCCTGCCGATGTCCGCGCTGATCCTCAGCGGCGCCATGCGCGACATCTCCCCGGAGCTGTACGAGGCCATGGCCATGGACGGCGCCAGCCCGCGGCGCATGTTCTTCCAGCTCGTCGTGCCGCTGTCCCGCGGAGGGCTCTCCACGATCGTGGTGTTCTCCGCACTCCAGGCGTGGAACGGCTTCCTGTTCCCGCTGGTGCTGACCCAGTCCGAGTCCACCAAGGTGGTCACCCTGGGTCTGTACAACTTCCAGACCGCGCACGGCATCGACATCCCCGGTCTGCTGGGAGCCGTGGTGCTGTCCATGGTGCCCATCCTGCTCGTCTACCTGTTCGCCCGTCGTGCCCTGGTTCAGGGGCTGATGGGCGTCGGAGGAAAGTGACTGCCGACGTGGCCGTAGAGACCACCCCCGAAATCCCCCTCTGGAACGACCCCAACCACCCCGTCGCCACCAGAGTCGACGCGCTCGTCGCCGCGATGACCCTCGAGGAGAAGATCGCCCAGCTGTACGGAGTGTGGGTGGGCGCCTCCGACCAGGGCGGCGAAGTCGCCCCGCATCAGCACGACATGGAGGAGGCCGTCGACCTCGAGGCGCTGCTCCCCACCGGACTGGGCCAGCTGACCCGCCCGTTCGGCACGGTCCCCGTCGACCCCGCGCTGGGTGCCCTGTCGCTCATGCGCAGCCAGGCCCGCATCACGTCGGCCAACCGGTTCGGCATCCCCGCCCTCGCGCACGACGAGTGCCTGGCGGGCTTCGCCGCCTGGGGCGCCACCGCCTACCCCGTCCCCCTGTCCTGGGGCGCCACCTTCGACCCGGACGCGGTGCGCCGGATGGCCGCCGCCATCGGACGCGACATGCGCTCCGTCGGCGTCCACCAGGGCCTCGCACCCGTCCTCGACGTGGTCCGCGACGCCCGCTGGGGCCGGGTCGAGGAGACCATCGGAGAGGACCCCTACCTCGTCGGCACCATCGGCACCGCCTACGTACGGGGCCTGGAGTCCGCCGGGATCGTCGCCACCCTCAAGCACTTCGTCGGCTACTCCGCCTCCCGCGCCGGCCGCAACCTCGCCCCGTCGTCCGTGGGCGCCCGCGAACGCGCCGACGTCCTGCTGCCGCCGTTCGAGATGGCCGTCCGCGAGGGCGCCACCCGCTCCGTCATGCACGCCTACACCGACATCGACGGTGTGCCGGCCGCGGCCGACGAGACGCTGCTGACCGGACTGCTCCGTGACACCTGGGGCTTCGAGGGAACCGTCGTCGCCGACTACTTCGGCATCGCCTTCCTCAAGACCCTGCACGGCATCGCCGCCGACTGGGCGGATGCCGCGGGCGCCGCCCTGCACGCGGGCGTCGACGTCGAACTGCCCACCGTGAAGACCTTCGGCGCGCCGCTCGCCGAGGCGGTCGCCGAGGGCCGGGTCCCCGAGGCGCTCATCGACCGGGCGCTGCGCCGGGTCCTCGGCCAGAAGGCGGAGCTCGGACTGCTCGACCCGGACTGGAGCCCGGTCCCGCCCGCGCTCGACGGGGCGGACCTCTCCGACCCCGAGGCGCTGCGCGGCCGGATCGACCTGGACCGGCCCGAGAACCGGGAACTGGCCCGCGAGATCGCCGAGAAGGCGGTCGTGCTGCTCACCAACGACGGCATCCTGCCGCTCGCCCGGCCCCGCCGCATCGCCCTGGTCGGCCCCAACGCCACCGAGGCGACCGCCGTACTGGGCTGCTACTCCTTCCCGCGGCACGTCGGGGTGCGGCACCCGGAGATTCCGGTCGGCATCGACCTGCCCACTCTGCGCGACACCCTGACCGCCGAGTTCCCCGACGCGGACATCACCGTCGCCCGCGGCACCGGTGTCGACGACGGCGACCTGTCCGGCATCGGCGAGGCGGTGGACGCGGCCCGCGAGGCGGACGTCGTCGTCGCCGTGCTCGGCGACCGCGCGGGTCTGTTCGGTCGCGGCACCAGCGGCGAGGGCTGCGACGCCGAGTCCCTCACGCTGCCCGGCGCCCAGCAGCAACTCCTCGACGCGCTGCTCGACTCCGGGAAGCCGGTGGTCACCGTCCTGCTCGCCGGACGGCCCTACGCCCTCGGCCGCGCCGTGGCCGAGTCCGCCGCGATCGTGCAGTCGTTCTTCCCCGGCGAGGAGGGCACCGCGGCGCTCGCGGGCGTGCTCGGCGGACGCACCAGCCCCACCGGCAGGCTGCCCGTCAGCGTGCCCGGCAGCCCGGGCGCCCAGCCGACCACCTACCTCGGGGCGCGGCTCGCCCAGGCCAGCGAGGTGTCCAACATCGACCCGACACCGGCCTTCGGCTTCGGACACGGGCTCACGTACACCTCGTTCGCCTGGAGCGATCTCGTGGCGCACACCAAGGAGGCGCCGACCGACGGCACGTTCTCGCTGGAGCTCACCGTCCGCAACACCGGCGAGCGGCACGGCACCGAGGTGGTGCAGCTCTACCTGCACGACCCGGTCGCCTCCGTCGTCCAGCCGGTGCAGCGCCTCGTCGGCTACACGCGGGTGCCGCTGGCCCCCGGCGAGGCCCGCCGGGTGCGCGTCGAGGTCCCTGCCGACCTCGCCTCGTTCACCGGCCGCGACGGCCGCCGCGTCGTCGAACCGGGCGACCTGGAGCTGCGGTTCGCCGCGTCCAGCACCGAGCCGCGGCTCACCGCCACGGTCGCGCTCACCGGGCCGGAGCGGCAGGTGGACCACACCCGGCGGCTGCACGCCGGGTTCGCGCAGGAGGCCGTCGAGGGCGCCTGAGCCGCCGCCGTCGGCGGCGAGCGGTGGACGCCGCACCACCGCTCGCCGCCGGCTCAGCGCACGACGTCGAAGACGTTCTTCTGGATGCCGTTGGAGTACACCTCGTGCTCGACGAGCCTCAGCCTCTGCGCGTCCCGGTCCGCGTCGCTGAACAGCCGCTTGCCCGCGCCGAGCAGGAGTGGGAAGACCAGCAGGTGGTAGCGGTCGATCAGACCGGCGTCCGACAGGCTCCGGTTCAGGGCCGCGCTGCCGTGGACGATGACCGGGCCGCCCTCGGTCTCCTTCAGTGCCGCGACCTCGTCGAGCGAACGCAGGATCGTCGTCTCGCCCCAGTTGGTGACCAGGTCGTCCTCGGTGAGGGTGGTGGAGACGACGTACTTCGGCATCGCCCGGTACCCGGGGAACTCCTCCATGTCCGGCCACACCGGGCTGAACGCCTCGTAGCTGACCCGGCCCAGGAGCAGCGCCGCGGCTTCCTCCTGCTCCCGGCCCTTGATCTCGTAGGCCTCGGGGAGGAAGTCCACGAGCTTGAAGGTCCAGCCGGTGTTCCGGTAGCCGGGCTCGCCGCCCGGGGCCTCCACGACCCCGTCGAGCGAGACGAAGGCGGTGCTGATCAGAGTACGCATGCGGGGTTCCTCAACGTGTTCGTGTGCGGTCGGTCCGCCCTTACGACCGGTGGCCGGCGGAAAACTCATCGGTCGCGGCCTCCGGGGTGCGGGCGCGCCCGCAGCGCGTCGACGGCGTGCAGGGCCACGTGGAGTTCGGTGCGCTGCTCGCCGGACTCGAGGTCGCGGCTGAGCAGCCGCTCGATGGCGCGCAGCCGTTGGTAGACGGTTTCCCGGGAGAGCCCCGCCGAGCGGGCGGCGACCGTCTTGTTGCCCGCGGCGTCCAGGTAGCCCCGCAGGGTCGTGACGAGATCGGTGCCGTGCCGGGCGTCGTGGTCGAGGAGCGGGCCCAGCTGCCGCTCCGCGTAATCCTGGACGCGGAGGTCGTCGCGCAGCGCGAAGAGCAGCCGGCGCAGGCCGATGTCGGACCGCTCGTGGAAGGAGCGGCCGGACGGGAGCGGCAGGCCGGGTTCGGTGGCCTCGGCCACCCGGACCGCCTCGCGGAACGAGCGGGCCACGTCGGCGAGGTCGCGGGTCGGCGAGCCGGCGCACACCGTCGCGCCCGGGGCCGTGTCCAGGACGGTGCGGCCGAGCCGCTCGACGGCCTGGCGCCACGGCCGGGACGGGCGCAGCGCCAGCAGTACCCCGAGCCGGGCGGGGGACAGGAGGCCGACGAGCACCTGCGCTCCCGTCGCACCCAGCTCCTCGGCGAGCCGGACCTCGGCAGCCCCGGCGTCCTCCTGGGCGGGCAGGTCCGCCAGGACGGCGACGAAGCGGGCGTCGTCCGCGGGCAGGCCGAGGGCCGCGACCCGGGCCCGCGCGTCCCCGGGAGAGCGGTGCCGCTGCTCGACCAGGTCGCGCAGGACGTTGCGGTGGGCGGTGCGTTCCCAGGGCGTGGGGCGGGTGAGACGGGCGATGGTGAGTGCCATCGCGGTCCGCTCCAGCACCGTGACGTCCTCGGGTCCGAAGCCCGGGCCCGGCGGCACGGCGGGCGGCACGACGGGGAGCGGGAGCATGACCACCCGGCCCCACCGCTCCCCCTGGTACTCCACCGGAGCCGTGAGCCAGCCCTCGGGACCCGTGACCTCCGCGCGGTCGGTGGCCGGCGTGGTGCGCGAACGCCGTTCCCAGTCCGTGAGCGCGGCCCGCGCCGTGCCTCCGAAGGGCTCGCAGACCAGCGCCCGGTGGACCAGGTTCTCCAGGACGACCGTGCGTCCGCTCATCCCGGCCGCCGCACGCAGCACCTCCTCGGGCCCGGCGCCGCGCAGGGTGAGGGCGGTGAACGCCTCGTGGACGCCCTGGGTCCTGCGCATCGCCTCCGCCTGGTGGCCGAGGATGAGCGTGTGGACCACCTGGGTGACCTCCAGGAAGTTGACGTCCCTGGCGAGCGTGACGAGGGGCAGCCCCCGCGCACGGCAGGCCCGGACCAGGGCGTCGGGCGGCCGGTGGTAGCGGCGGACCAGCTCGATGACGAGGGCGGCGGCACCGACGGCGGCGAGTTCGTCGACGTAGCGGCGGACACCGGCGGCGTCCTCGGGCAGGGGCATGCCGGTGGTGAGGACGAGCTCGCCGCCCTTGAGGAAGGAGGCGGGGTCCGTCAGTTCGGTGATGTGGACCCAGCGGACCGGACGGTCCACGTGCTCCTCGCCGGCGACCACCCGCGGACCGCCCCCGGCCAGGACGGGCAGTGCCAGCACGTCGGCCACGGTCGGCGAACGGCCCGCCGGGCCCGGCTGCCGGTTCTCGCTCACGGTGCCTCCCTGCGTCCTCACGTTACGCCGAACGCCTGACACATCGTCCGGACACGCCGCCCCGGCCGGACAGATCACGCGTTGCCGCGCCCGCCGGGGCGGGAAGGCTCGGGGGACCGCAGAAGACCGACGAGCAGGCCGGGAGACGAGCATGACCGCACTGTCGCCGCACCTTCGCCAGGCCACCCCCGTGGTGGCGGTCCGGGGCGAGGGGGTCCACATCGAGGGCGAGGACGGCCGCCGCTATCTGGACTTCACCGCCGGCATCGGCGTCACCAGCACCGGCCACTGCCACCCCAGGGTGGTGGCCGCCGCCCAGGAGCAGGTCGCCACCCTGGTCCACGGCCAGTACACGACCGTCATGCATCCGCCGCTGCGCCGTCTGGTCGACAAGCTCGGCGAGGTACTGCCGGACGGCCTGGACAGTCTGTTCTTCACCAACTCCGGCAGCGAGGCGGTCGAGGCCGCGCTGCGCCTGGCCCGCCAGGCCACCGGCCGCCCCAACGTGCTGGTCTGCCACGGCGGCTTCCACGGCCGCACGGTGGCCGCCGCCTCCATGACCACCTCCGGCACCCGCTTCAGGTCCGGGTTCTCACCGCTGATGAGCGGCGTGGTCGTCACCCCCTTCCCGACCGCCTACCGCTACGGCTGGGACGAGGAGACCGCCACCCGCTTCGCCCTCAGGGAGCTGGACTACACCCTCCAGACGATCTCCTCGCCCGCGGACACCGCCGCCGTCATCGTCGAACCGGTCCTCGGCGAGGGCGGGTACGTGCCCGCGAACCGCGCCTTCGTCGAGGGCCTGCGCGAGCGCGCCGACCGGCACGGGTTCCTGCTGATCCTCGACGAGGTGCAGACCGGTGTGGGCCGCACCGGCCGGTTCTGGGGACACGAGCACTTCGGTGTCACCCCCGACATCCTCGTCACCGCCAAGGGCCTGGCCAGCGGCTTCCCGCTGTCCGGCATCGCCGCGCCCGAGGAGCTGATGCGCAAGGCCTGGGCCGGCTCGCAGGGCGGCACCTACGGCGCCAACGCGGTCGCGTGCGCGGCGGCCTGCGCCACGCTGGACGTCGTACGCGACGAGAAACTCGTCGAGAACGCGGAGACGATGGGCGCCCGGCTCCGCCACGGCCTGGAGGCGGTGGCGTCCCGCACCCCGGCCGTCGGCGACGTACGGGGCATGGGCCTGATGCTGGCCAGCGAGTTCGTCACCGCCGACGGAGAGCCGGACCCGGAGACCGCGGCCCGGGTGCAGCGGGCCGCCGTCGACGAGGGCCTGCTCCTGCTGCTCTGCGGCGCCTGGAACCAGGTGGTGCGGATGATCCCGGCCCTGGTGATCGACGAGAGCGCCGTGGACGAGGGACTGAGGGCCTGGGCCGCCGCCGTCGAGGCCGGCACGTCGGGGGCGGCGGGACGATGACGGCCTCCGCGCAGCCCACCATCGGCCGCCCCACTAACCGCCCCACGAGCCGCACCGCGCACCGCCCCACGAGCCGCCCGACGAACCGGCCCACGAGCCGCCCCGCACGGCCCGCGCACCCGCGATCAGGAGGGACCCCATGACCGACACCCCCACACAGCTGTTCCTCGGCGGTGCCTGGGTGGACGCCGCGGACGGCGCCGTCATGCCCGTGGACGACCCCGCGACCGGCGAGATCCTCGCCCACGTCGCCGACGCGGGCGCCAAGGACGCCCGGCTCGCCGAGGAGGCGGCGGTCCAGGCGCAGCAGGAGTGGGCCCGTACGGCACCGAGGGCGCGCAGTGAGATCCTGCGCCGGGCCTACGAGATCGTCCTGGAGCGCACGGACGAACTGGCCCGCCTGATGACCTCCGAGATGGGCAAGCCGCTGGCCGAGGCCCGGGGCGAGGTGGCGTACGCCGCCGAGTTCTTCCGCTGGTTCTCGGAGGAGGCCGTACGGATCGACGGCGGCCACGGAGTCCTCCCCGACGGCCGCAACCGCATGCTGCTCTCCCGGCGCCCGGTCGGCCCCTGTCTGCTGATCACCCCGTGGAACTTCCCGCTCGCCATGGGCACCCGCAAGATCGGCCCCGCCGTCGCGGCCGGCTGCACGATGGTGCTCAAGCCGGCCCCGCAGACCCCGCTCTCCAGCCTGGCCCTCGCCGCGATCCTCAAGCAGGCTGGGCTGCCGGACGGGGTGCTGAACGTCGTCACCACGTCGAGGGCGGGGGAGGTGTGCGAACCGCTCCTGCGGGGCGGCCGGATCCGCAAGCTGTCCTTCACCGGTTCGACGGCCGTCGGGCGGCTGCTCCTCGCGCAGTGCGCGGACACCGTCGTGCGGACCTCGATGGAACTGGGGGGCAACGCGCCGTTCGTCGTCTTCGACGACGCGGACCTGAACGCCGCCGTGGACGGCGCGATGGTCGCCAAGATGCGCAACATGGGCGAGGCGTGCACCGCCGCCAACCGCTTCTTCGTGCACCGCTCGGTGGCGGGGGAGTTCGCCGACCGGCTGGCCCGCCGGATGGGCGCGCTGGTAGTGGGCCCCGGCACCAGCGACGGCGTCGACGTCGGCCCGCTCATCGACGCCGCAGGGCGCGCCAAGGTCGAGGAGCTGGTCGCCGACGCGGTGGAGCGCGGCGCCCGGGTACTGGTCGGCGGCACCGTGCCGGACGGCCCCGGCTGCTTCTACCCGCCCACGGTGCTCACCGACGTCTCCCCGGACAGCCGCCTGACGGCGACGGAGATCTTCGGCCCGGTCGCCGCGATCCTCACCTTCGACGACGAGGACGAGGTGGTCCGCCGGGCCAACGACACCCCCTGGGGGCTCGTCGGCTACGTCTTCACCGAGGGCCTGGACCGCGCCCTGCGGGTCAGTGAACGCCTGGAGGTGGGCATGGTCGGGCTCAACACCGGCCTGGTCTCCAACCCCGCCGCGCCCTTCGGCGGCGTCAAGCAGTCGGGTCTCGGACGGGAGGGCGGCCGGGTCGGCATCGAGGAGTTCCTGGAGTACCAGTACGTGGCGATGCCCACCCGCTGACCGGGAGGCTTTGCATGGTCATGCGTAATCATGCATACTCTTCCTATGTCCAAGGTCCTCACCTCCCTCCCCACCGGCGAGCGCGTCGGTATCGCCTTCTCGGGCGGCCTCGACACCTCGGTCGCGGTCGCGTGGATGCGTGACAAGGGCGCCGTCCCCTGCACGTACACCGCCGACATCGGCCAGTACGACGAGCCCGACATCGCCTCGGTGCCCGACCGCGCCAAGACGTACGGCGCCGAGGTCGCGCGTCTGGTCGACTGCCGCGAGGCGCTGGTCGAGGAGGGGCTGGCCGCGCTCACCTGCGGGGCGTTCCACATCCGCTCGGGCGGGCGCGCCTACTTCAACACCACGCCGCTGGGCCGCGCCGTCACGGGCACCCTCCTCGTCCGGGCGATGCTCGAGGACAACGTCCAGATCTGGGGCGACGGCTCCACGTTCAAGGGCAACGACATCGAGCGGTTCTACCGGTACGGCCTGCTCGCCAACCCGCAGCTCAGGATCTACAAGCCCTGGCTGGACGCGGACTTCGTGACGGAGCTCGGCGGCCGCAAGGAGATGTCGGAGTGGCTGGTCGCCCACGACCTGCCCTACCGGGACTCCACGGAGAAGGCGTACTCCACCGACGCCAACATCTGGGGCGCCACCCACGAGGCCAAGACGCTGGAGCACCTCGACACCGGCGTGGAGACCGTGGAGCCCATCATGGGCGTGCGGTTCTGGGACCCGTCGGTCGAGATCGCGCCCGAGGACGTGACCATCGGCTTCGACCAGGGCCGCCCGGTGACGATCAACGGCAAGGAGTTCGCCACCTCGGTCGACCTGGTCATGGAGGCCAACGCCATCGGCGGCCGGCACGGTCTGGGCATGTCCGACCAGATCGAGAACCGGATCATCGAGGCCAAGAGCCGCGGCATCTACGAGGCGCCCGGCATGGCCCTGCTGCACGCCGCCTACGAGCGCCTCGTCAACGCCATCCACAACGAGGACACCCTCGCCCAGTACCACACCGAGGGGCGGCGCCTGGGCCGGCTGATGTACGAGGGCCGCTGGCTCGACCCGCAGTCCCTGATGATCCGCGAGTCCCTCCAGCGCTGGGTCGGCTCGGCGGTCACCGGTGAGGTCACGCTGCGGCTGCGGCGCGGCGAGGACTACTCGATCCTCGACACCACGGGCCCGGCGTTCAGCTACCACCCGGACAAGCTCTCCATGGAGCGCACCGAGGACTCGGCGTTCGGTCCGGTGGACCGGATCGGCCAGCTGACCATGCGCAACCTGGACATCGCCGACTCCCGCGCCAAGCTGGAGCAGTACGCCGGTCTCGGCCTCATCGGTACCGCCAACCCCGCCATCGGTGCCGCGCAGGCCGCCGCGACCGGACTGATCGGTGCCATGCCCGAGGGCGGCGCGCAGGCCATCGCCTCCCGCGGCGAGGTCTCCGCCGACGACGAGCTGCTGGACCGCGCCGCGATGGAGTCCGGCACGGACTGACCCCCCGTCTCCCGTCCGAGGGGACCCCGCACCGGCAAGGGCCGGCCCGACACCTCAGGGTGTCGGGCCGGCCCTTCTGTTGCTCTCCGTCGTGCACGACTTGCGTGCGTTGCGAGCTTCCGCTGACCCGCTCCACCCGCTCGGGTGCTTGGTTACCAGCTCAAGTGCCACGCAAGGACTCCGCAAGCGACGCAAGCGGTTTACGGGGCAACTCCGGCCCTGGTCACGACCGTTGACAAATACATGACGCGCTAGAAACCTGATGACGCACTTTCCGCAAAGAATCGACTGTCCAGCTCAATTGGCGCGCAGAGTCGGTGCTTCTCCCCAACTGCCGGACCGTCGCGCCCTCCCCGACTCCCCACGGAACAGAGGACCCCCATGAGACGGAGATCCCTCGGCCGGCGGACGCTCACGGGCGCCGCCGTCGCCGGGCTGATGACGGTCGGGCTGCTGCCGCTGCCCCTCACCGCCACCGCCCAGGCGGCACCGGCGCCGGTGACCGCCGCCGCCGACGTCAACCTGGCCCTCGGCCGCCCCGCCCAGGCGGGCGGCTCGCACGGCGCCTACCCGGCGGGCAACGCCACCGACGGACAGCAGGCCACCTACTGGGAGGGACCGGCCGGCACCTTCCCCGAGTGGCTCCAGGTCGATCTCGGCACGGCCCGCGACGTCGACCGCGTGGTCCTCAAACTGCCCGCCGGCTGGGAGAACCGGACCCAGACGCTCTCCCTGCGGGGCAGCACCGACGGTTCCACCTTCCACAGTCTCGACGCCTCCGACGGACGGGCGTTCGGTCCGGAGCGGGCGGGCACCGTCGCCATCGACCTCGACACCCCCTCCGAGGCCCGCTACGTCCGCGTCGACATCACCGGCAACACCGGCTGGAACGCCGCCCAACTGGCCGAGTTGGAGGTCTACGGCGACGACGTCGACACCGGCCCGCCGCCCACCGGCACCAACCTCGCCCGCAACAAGCCCGCCGAGGCCACCTCCACCACCCAGAACTACGTCGCCGCCAACGCCACCGACGACTCCACCTCCACCTACTGGGAGGCCGCCGGAAACCCGGCCGACCTCACCGTGAAGCTCGGTGCCGACGCCGACGTCAGCGGGGTCGTCGTCAAGCTCAACCCCGACCCGGTGTGGTCCGCCCGCACCCAGAGCATCCAGGTGCTCGGCCGGGCCGAGGGCGACAGCGGCTTCACCTCGCTGCGCGACCGTGCCGACTACGCCTTCAGCCCCGGTCAGGACAACGCCGTGACCATCCCGGTCACCGGCCGCGTCTCCGACGTACGGCTCCGGTTCTTCTCCAACACCGGCGCACCCGGCGGTCAGGTCGCCGAGTTCCAGGTGCTCGGCACCGCCGCCCCCGCGCCCGACCTCACGGTCACCGGCCTCGACTGGTCGCCCGCCGCGCCGAACGAGCGCGACGAGGTCACCGTCGACGCCACGGTCCGCAACGCCGGCACCGCGCGCTCGGCCGCGACCACCGCCGAGGTCACCGTCGAGGGCACCACGGCCGGCAGCGCCGCGGTCCCCGCGCTCGACCCCGGGGAGTCCGCCGAAGTGCCCGTCTCCACCGGCACCCACGCGGCCGGCAGCTACGCGGTCGCCGCGGTCGTCGACCCGCGTGACACCGTCGCCGAACTGGACGACACCAACAACAGCCGCGCCGCCGCCGACCGCCTCGTCGTCGACCGGGCACCCGGACCCGACCTCGAGGTGCGCTCCGTCACCACCAACCCCGCCAACCCGGCGGTGGGCGCCGAGGTCTCCTTCACCGTCGCCGTGCACAACCGCGGCACCAGCGCCGCCGAGGCGGGCACGGTGACCCGGATCCAGGCCGGCACCACCACCCTGGACGGCGCCACCGGGCAGATCGCCGCCGGCGCCACGGTGAACGTGCCCATCGACGGCACCTGGAAGGCGACCGGTGGCGGCGTCACCCTCACCGCCACCGCCGACGCCACCGCACGGGTCAGCGAGACCAACGAGAACAACAACGTGCTCGCCAAGTCCCTCGTCGTCGGACGCGGCGCCGCCGTGCCGTACACCGAGTACGAGGCGGAGGACGGCCGCTACGACGGCACCCTGCTCACCACCGACGCCAAGCGGACCTTCGGGCACACCAACTTCGGCACCGAGTCCTCGGGCCGCGAGTCCGTGCGGCTCGACGCGACCGGCGAGTACGTCGAGTTCACCTCCACCACGCCCACCAACTCCATCGTCGTGCGCAACTCCATCCCCGACGCCCCCGGCGGCGGCGGGGCCGAGGCCACCCTCAGCCTCTACGCCGACGGCGCGTTCGTGCAGAAGCTCAACCTCTCGTCCAAGCACAGCTGGCTCTACGGCAGCACCGACGACCCGGAGGGCCTCACCAACCGGCCCGGCGGCGACGCCCGGCGCCTGTTCGACGAGTCCCACGCGCTCCTCGACCGGACCTTCCCGCAGGGCACCGAGTTCCGCCTCCAGCGCGACTCCGGCGACTCGGCCGCCTTCTACGTCATCGACCTGATCGACCTGGAGCAGGTCGCCCCCGCCAAGGCCAAGCCCGCCGAGTGCACCTCCATCACCGAGTACGGGGCCGTCCCCGGCGACGGACTCGACGACACCGACGCCATCCAGCGCGCCGTCACCGACGACCAGAACGGCAGGATCGACTGCGTGTGGATCCCCGCCGGGCAATGGCGCCAGGAACAGAAGATCCTCACCGACGACCCGCTCAACCGCGGCCAGTACAACCAGGTCGGCATCAGCGACGTCACGATCCGGGGCGCCGGCATGTGGCACTCCCAGCTCTACACCCTCACCCCGCCGCAGGAGGCCGGCGGCATCAACCACCCGCACGAGGGCAACTTCGGCTTCGACATCGACGACAACACCCAGATCTCCGACCTCGCCATCTTCGGCTCCGGCACCATCCGCGGCGGCGACGGCAACGCGGAGGGCGGCGTCGGGCTCAACGGCCGCTTCGGCAAGAACACCAAGATCAGCAACGTGTGGATCGAGCACGCCAACGTCGGCGTCTGGGTCGGCCGCGACTACTCGAACATCCCCGAGCTGTGGGGGCCCGCCGACGGCCTGGAGTTCACCGGCATGCGCATCCGCGACACCTACGCGGACGGCATCAACTTCTCCAACGGCACCCGCAACTCGTCCGTGTACAACTCCTCCTTCCGCACCACCGGCGACGACTCGCTCGCGGTCTGGGCCAACAAGTACGTGAAGGACCCGTCGGTGGACATCGGCCACGACAACCACTTCCGCAACAACACCATCCAGCTGCCGTGGCGGGCCAACGGCATAGCGGTGTACGGGGGTTACGGCAACACCATCGAGAACAACGTCGTCTCCGACACCATGAACTACCCCGGCATCATGCTCGCCACCGACCACGACCCGCTGCCGTTCTCCGGGCAGACCCTCATCGCGGGCAACGCCCTGCACCGCACGGGCGGCGCGTTCTGGAACGAGGACCAGGAGTTCGGTGCCATCACCCTCTTCGCGCAGGGCCAGGACATCCCGGGCGTGACCATCCGGGACACCGAGATCCTCGACTCCACCTACGACGGCATCCAGTTCAAGACGGGAGGCGGCGCGATGCCGGACGTGAAGATCGAGAACGTCCGCATCGACAAGTCGAACAACGGCTCCGGCATCCTCGCGATGGGCGGCGCCCGCGGCAGCGCGACCCTGACCGACGTAACGATCACCAACTCGGCGGAGGGCGACATACGGATCGAACCGGGCTCGCAGTTCAAGATCAACCAGTAGGAGACCGGCGGTAGCACACGATCGGGCCGGACCCGGTCAGCCGCCGCCCGCCCGGCGGCGCGGAACACCACCGCGTCGCCGGGCTTCCGCCGCGCCCTCCAGCCGGCCCGGCGAGCGCTCCACGGGGACCTTGGGACCGTCGTCCTCCAGCCGTTCGGCGTTGAGTTCGTTCACCGCGCCCAGCGCGTCGCCGATCGTCGCGTAGTCCACCGCGATGAAGTTGACCGGCCTGCCGCGCTGCCGTTCACAGGTGTGCGCCCGTTCCAGCACCCGCTGCCGGGAGTTGACGACCCCGGCGTCCAGGCGCAACCCGCCGCCCGCCGTGACGAAGTGGTTGAGCAGGAACAGCCGCTTGTCCGAGCCGCCCCGGTTGGGCAGGCAGGACATCTCGTCCGGGCTGCGGAAGGCGAAGGGCGTCTCCATGGCGTACCGGTACAGGTTCCGGTACCAGGGCGCGGGCCCGTCCGCCTTCTCCGCGAAGACGACCAGCCGGCGACCGCTGTCGATCATGTCCTTGAGTTTCGGCCAGGGGCGGTCCGGGTCCCGGTCCGGCTCGTACAGCAGCTCCGAGAGGCCGGCCCGGACGAAGGCCTCCTGCGTCGTCACCGCGTCCACGCCGTCCTGGAGGATCAGCGTCACGATCTCCGTGGGGTTGTCGCGCAGCCACTCACCGATCTGGCGCAGCGTAGGCTCCAGTTCGAGGGCGCCGGCGCCGCACACCGAGTGGCACAGCCACAGGCCGGAGTGGGGCGGGTTCACCCGTTCCAGGATCGTGGTCAGCCGACGGCGCTCGGCGGGGGAGAAGTCGGAGGTGCTCAGCCGCTCCGCCACCTCCTCGGGCCGCTCCCACCGGTGGGTGTCGAGGAGCAGGACCCGCGACCCGGCGCCCAGCTGACCGACGATGTCCGGGTCCTGCAGAGGGCCGATGAACCGGTCCGCCGTCGTCGCCATCGCGTTGTGCGAGGCCAGCTGGGCGATCTCGTCGTAGCGGGCGTCGCACAGCTCGGCGCTGCCCTGGCAGATGCGCGGGGAGGAACCGGTGATCGCCACCGGCGCCAGCATGGTCCCGACGAGGGCGACGGCGGTGACGGCGAAGGTCAGCGCGGGGACGTGCCGCGGGTCGGTGAGGACCGGCACGCCGGGCCGGGTCTGCCAGACCCAGCCGACGGTGATCAGCAGGGCGCCCGCGGCGAGCAGGATCACCGCGACGACGACGGCGGTGGTGAGCAGCCGGTCGAGCGCGGCGGCCTCCACGTCGGCGAGCAGCCCCGAGGCAGCCGGCGGCCACGACGCCGGGGTGCCGAACAGCGTGTCGCCCAGGGTGAGCCGCAGCAGGAGCACGGTGAGCGCCATGAGGGCGGCGGCGGCGGCCGGTACCCAGCCCAGCGGTATCAGCCGCCGCTTCGCGGGCGAGGGCGTCAGGAACCACAGCAGCGTGAGCGCGGCGGCGCACAGCACGGCCGCCGCCGGTTCCACCACGTCCTGGAAGAGCCGGGTGACGCCCCGGGCCCGGTCCAGCGGAGCCAGCGCCTCCGTGCCGGGCTCGAGATCGACGGTCACCACCCAGGTGCCCTGTCTCGCCTCCCGCAGCAGCTCCTCGGCGGCGTCCCGGACCTGGTCGGTCAGGGCGACCGGGGCGATCGCGGCCAGGGCCGAGGCCACGTCGCCCCGGTCCAGGGCGGTCATCACGGTCGGTCTGACGCCGTCGCGCGTCGCGCCGTCCGGCACCAGACGCATCAGCGCGTCCGTCGCCGCGGCCGCCTGGCCGTGGGTGAGCGGCAGCGTCGGCAGCTCCTCCAGCGGCGCCTCACCGGCCACCACCCGCGCCACCAGTTCCGACAGGCGCTGCACGAAGGCCTGGAAGTCGGGTTCGGACCGCTTCTGCAACGCGGCGACGGCGTCACCGAAGTACGCCTGGCTGAGCCGTTCGACGTTCGCGACGACGGGCTCCAGGTCGACCGTGATCCGCAGCCGGTCGCGGTCGCCCTCCAGGTAGTGGACCACTTCCGCGATCTGGCCCTCGCCCATGGTCCGCAGCGTCTCCGGGGGGATCACCACCTTGAGGTTCGAGGTGATGGTCGACTGCGGCACCGGCAGCCGCTCCAGCAGGTCACTGGTCAGCGGCGTACTGCCCGGGTCCACCAGCACCTCGTCGTAGAAGCGCTGGTAGGCGCGCTCGTCCTCCAGTACCTGGTCGTAGAACTGGGGGTCGAGCACCGTGCTGCGGACGACGGCCGCCGTGGCCAGGACGGTCAAACTCAGCACCGCCACGCACCAGACCAGCACCCCGACCCAGGGCGAGCGCCGATCCAGTGCGTTCATGGAACCATTCTCGTATCGGCCGGCCGTCGTGCCGCACGGCGCCCGGCGGGGCAGTGCCAAGACACGCATGCCCCGCCCCGGGCCGGCCGATACCTGTCAGCCTCCGCTCACCACTTCGTCGGGGACCCTGCTGTCCTGGGGATGGACGCAGTGCCACCGATGTCCCCCGGGCCCCTCCGTCGCCGCCGGGAAGGCGGTGGCACAGGCGTCGTCCGCCTTCCAGCAGCGGGTGCGGAACGGGCAGCCGGTGGGCGGGTTGGTGGCCGACGGCACCGGGCCGTGCAGCACGATCCGGTCGGGGCGCTCCAGCAGGCTCGGCGTCGCGGAGAGCAGCGCCTCGGTGTACGGGTGCCGGGAGGCGCCGGAGACCTCGGCGGCCCCGCCCTCCTCGACCACGCGGCCCAGGTACAGCACCGCGATGCGGTCCGCGAGGTACCGGACCGTCTGGACGTCGTGCGAGATGAACACCATGCCGAGGCCGAGCCGGGCCCGCAGGTCCACCAGCAGGTTGAGGATCTGGGCGCGCACCGACACGTCCAGGGCGCTGGTGGGCTCGTCGGCGACGATCAGCTCCGGCTCCAGGGCCAGCGCACGGGCGATGGCCACGCGCTGGCGCTGACCGCCGGACAGCTGGCCCGGCAGCGCGTCCAGGGTGTGGCCGGGCAGCCCGACCAGGTCGAGGAGCTCCTCCACCCGGGCCTCGCGCTCGGGCCGCGTACCGCGTTGGTGCACGTCCAGCGGGTCGCGCAGGATCCGGCGCACGGGCAGCCTCGGGTTCAGCGCGGTGGAGGCGTCCTGGAAGACCACGCCGACCGAGGCCCCGAATCCGGTACGCCGCTCGGCGGCGCCCATGGTCCACAGGTCCCGGCCCCGGAAGTGGACGTGTCCCTCGGTGGGGCGCTGCAATCCCGTGACCACGCGGGCCAGCGTGGACTTGCCGCAGCCCGACTCGCCGACGAGTCCCAGGATCTCGCCGCGCCTGACCTCCAGGGAGGCGTCGGTGAGGGCGTGCACGGCGTCCCGGCGCAGGATGCCGCCGCTGCGGGCCTTGTGCCGTACGTGGATGCGGTCGAGCCGGACGAGTGGGTCCATGGTGCTGTCCTCGGTGGCGGTCATCGGGCACTCTCCAGCGACTTCGCCGGCCCGGTCCCGGAGGCCGGCCCGTTCCCGGAGGGCGTCCGGTGCGCGGCCGCCGGGTGGTGGCAGGCGAAGAGGTGGTCGAGACCGGCGTCGCGGTCGGTGGCGGGCGGCGGGGTGGTGGCGCACAGGTCGGTGGCGGCGGCACAGCGGGACGCGAACCGGCAGCCGGCGCCGAACGCCTTCGGGGCCGGTACGACACCGCGGATCTGGTGCAGCCGCTCGGCACCCGACTCCAGCGACACGACCGAACCGAGCAGCCCCCTGCTGTAGTGGTGCGCCGGGTCGGTGAGCAGCGCGCGGGTGTCGCCCGCCTCGGCGACCTGGCCGGCGTACATGACCGCGACCCGGTGGGCGAGGTCGCCGACCAGGGCCAGGTCGTGGGAGACGAGGACCATCGCGAAGCCGAGTTCGTCGCGGAGCCGGACCAGCAGCTCGACGACCTGGGCCTGCACGGTGACGTCGAGGGCGGTGGTCGGCTCGTCGGCGATGAGCAGGCGCGGGCTGCGGGACAGGGCCATCGCGATCAGGACCCGCTGGCGCTGCCCGCCGGACAGCTCGTGCGGATAGCTGCGCAGGGTGCGCTCGGGGGAGAGGCCGACCAGTTCGAGCAGTTCGGCGGGGGTGCGGGTGCCGCCCCGGGAGGTGAGCCACTTGAGCTGGGTGCCGATCAGCACGGACGGGTTCAGGGACGACATGGCGTCCTGGTAGACCATGGCGATCTCCGGGCCCATCAGCGCCCGGCGCTCCTTCGGCGCCAGCTTCAGCAGGTCGCGGCCCCGGTAGCGGATCTCGCCCTCGGCCTCGGCGTTGCGGGCCAGCAGGCCCATGATCGCGAGGCTGGTGATGGACTTGCCGCAGCCCGACTCGCCGACCAGACCGAGGGTCTCGCCCTCCCGGACGGTGAAGGAGATGCCGTCGACGACGCGGGTGTCGCCGTACCGGTCCGGGAAGCGGATGGACAGGTCCCGTACGACGAGCAGGTCGGCCGCGTCCTCGGCGAGCGGTGGCACGGCGGGCTCCATGGCCTCGAGCCGGGTCGCCAGTTCGGCGAGCGCGGCGTTCACCTCGGTCTCGTCGACCGCCGGCGCGAGTTCGGCCGCGTTGTCGTCGGTGTCGGTGCCGCCGGTGCGGGACGTGTCCGGCGAGGCGGCGGCGTCGGTCATGCCCTCGGAGAGCACGTTCAGCGCGAGCACCGTGACCAGTACGCACAGACCGGGGAAGAGGGTCGCCCACCAGCCGCCCGACAGCAGGATCTGCCGGCCGTAGGCCAGCACGCTGCCCCAGCTCGGGTCCGGGTCCTGCACACCGGCGCCGATGAAGGACAGGCTCGCCTCGAAGATGATGGAGTCGGCCACCATGACCGTCGCGAACACCAGGATCGGCGCCGCGCAGTTGACGGCGACGTGCCGGGCCACGATGTAGCCGCGGCGCGCCCCGATGACCCGCTCGGCGGCGACGTAGTCCTCGCCGTACTGCTCCAGCACGTTGGCCCGCACCACGCGGGCGAGTGAGGGCGAGTAGACGAACGCGATGGTGAAGATGATGACCGGCACGCTGGGCCCGAAGACCGCGACGAGCACGGCGGCCAGCGCGATCGGCGGGAAGGACATGACGACGTCGAGCGTGCGCATCACCGACTCGTCGGCGAGCTTGCGCGAGGTGGCCGCCAGCGCGCCCAGGGCGGAGCCGAGGACCAGGGCGAGCAGGGTCGCGCCGAGGCCGATGACCAGGGAGTAGCGCGCACCGTGCACGACCCGCGCGAACACGTCGCGGCCGGCCCGGTCGGTGCCGAACCAGTGGTCGGCGCCCGGCGCCCGGGCGGGGATGCCGGTGGCGAGCGGGTCCTGGGTGAGCAGCGGCGCGAAGACCGCGCCCAGCACCACCACGAGGAGGATTCCGAAGGCGATCCGGGAGGGCAGGGGCAGCCGGCGCAGGCGGGTGCCGGGCCGGGCGAGGCGCCCGGCGAGGGAGCGTGGAGCGAACATCACACCGTCCTGATGCGCGGGTTGACGAGCAGGTAGAGCAGGTCGACGACGACGTTGACCACGAGGAAGGCGATCGCGATGGTGAGCACGGTGCCCTGGACAAGGCCGACGTCGCCTCCGTTGACGCCCTCGAGGATCAGCTTGCCCATGCCGGGCAGGTCGAAGATCGCCTCGATGACGACGGCGCCGCTGAGCATGTAGCCGACCTTGACGCCGAGCACGGTCAGCGGGGTGACCAGGGCGTTGCGCAGCACCGACCGGATGATCAGGAACGGCGGCAGGCCGCTGCCCCTGGCGGTGCGCACGTAGTCGCGGTCGAGTTCGGTGACCATCGAGGTGCGGATGAGGCGGGCCAGCGACGAGGCGACCGGCAGGGCGAGGGAGAGCGCGGGCAGCGTCATGCTCTCGATCCAGCCGGAGAAGGAGTCGGCCGGGTTGACGTAGCCGCCGGTCGGGAAGAGCGGCATGTTCAGCGAGAACTGCTGGATGAGCAGCACACCGATCCAGAACGAGGGCAGCGCGATGCCGGCCATCGACAGCACCCGGAAGACCTGGTCCGGCCAGCGGTCGCGGTAGACGGCGCTGAGGACACCGAAGAGCAGCGCCAGCACGACGGCCAGCGCCAGGCCGAGCAGGGTCAGTTGCAGGGTGAGCGGGAACGCGGTGGCGATCCGGTCGGTGACGGGCTGACTGGGCGACATCGTGACGCCGAGGTCCCCCCGCAGCAGATCGCCCAGGAAGGCGAAGTAGCGCACGGGCAGGGGGTCGTCGAGTCCGTTGGCCTCGGCGAACGCCGCTCGTGCCTCCGGGCTCGCCGACTCGCCCAGCGCGTTGTACGCGGGATCGGTGGGCGAGAACTGGAGGACCACGAAGACCAGCAGCGCGATGCCGAGGACCATCACCGGCATCATCGCGACGCGGCGCAGCGCGAGCCGGAGAAATGCAACCATCGTGAGGTTCCTAGCGATTGGGGCGGGGGCCGCCGCCCGCGGTGGCGCGGCGGCGGCCCGGCGGGCCGGGCGTGCGGAGTCAGCCCCGGCCGACGTCGATGAAGGACAGCCCGGTGGTGGGCAGCGGCTTGAACCCGGTCAGCGCCCCCTCCCGCCAGGCGGTGGGCAGCTTGCGGTGCAGGATCGGGTACAGGGCGGCCTCGTCGGCGACCAGGTCGGTCACCTGTCCCCACAGCTCCATGCGCTTGGCCTCGTCGGCCTCCGCGGCGGCCTTGTCGAGCAGCGACCTGGTCCGCCTGTAGGCGTCGCTGCCCTTCCAGCCGTAACGGTTCTCCGGCCAGAAGCCGTAGTAGAACCAGCGCAGCAGCAGGTCGGCGTCGTTGCCGAAGACGGACGGGTCGCCCGGCGCGGCCAGTGCGTCGAAGTCGCCCTGGTCGATCTTGGCGTACTGGGCGGCGGACTGCTGGATGTCGAGCTGGGCGTCGACACCGACCGCGGCCCAGCTCTCCTTGATCAGCGGCGCGACGTCCTTGACCCAGCCGGTGTCGGTGAGCATCAGCGTGAAGGAGAGCTTGCCCACGCCCGCCTCGGCGAGCAGCTTCTTCGCCCTGGCGACGTCGTGGGTGTAGACGGTGGCCGCCTTGCGGTAGTCCGGGTGCGTGGCCTGGACGTAACCGGTGGCGGCCTCGGCGTTGCCGAGCAGCGCCGTGGAGATGATCTTCTCGGTGTCCAGCGCGTAGTGCAGGGCCTGCCGCACCCGCTTGTCCTTGAACCGCTCGTCGGCGCAGTTGAACATCAGGAAGAGCAGTCCGAAGGACTGGACCGACTCCACCTTGTCCTTGCCGGTGAAGCCCTTGACGTCGATGTAGGGCACGTCCTCGATGGCCTGCACACGGCCGGACTTGAGCGCGCTGACCCGGGCGGACGGGTCGGACATCAGCCGCCAGATCATCTTCTTGGCCTTGGCCGGGTGCGGGCCGTTGTACTTGTCGTACGCCTCCATGACGATCTTGTCCTCGCGGACCGCCGACACGAATTTGTACGGGCCCGAGCCCACGGGCCGGGCGTCGAACGACTTGGCGTCGGCGCCCGCGATCTTCTTCGGCACGATCCGCACCACGGATATGCGCGAGGGGAAGAGCGCGAAGGCGTACTTCAGCTTGAACTCCACCGTCGACCTGTCGACGGCCGTGACCCGGTCGATGAACGGGACGAACTGCGCCATCAGCGAGGCGTTCGCCTCGTCCAGGACCCGCTCGAAGCTGAACACCACGTCGTCCGCGGTGACCGGCGAGCCGTCGTGGAAGGTCGCGCCCTCGCGCAGGGTGGCGCGGTAGGTCGTCGCGTTGATCTTCTGGGGCATCCCGGTCGCCAGCGCCGGCCGCGCCACGAGCGTGGCGGGGTCGAGGTCGACCAGCCCCTCGAAGATGTGCATGTTGGCCGCGTACGGGGTCGCGCCCGAGGTGATCATCGGGTCGAAGCCGGTGGACAGCGCGTAGGAGAGGCCGGCCTCGATCGTGCCGCCGTCGCCGCCCGAGTCACCGGTACCGTCTCCACTGGAGGCCGGCCCTCCACAGGCCGTCAGGCCGGTGGTGACGGCGGTCGCCACACCGATGGCGCTGGTGTATCTCATGAACGTGCGGCGATCGACGCCGGCTGCACTGCGCGCGGACAAGGAGTCCTCCAGGCGGGAGATGAGAGTCGAGCAAGGTGGAGGAGGCGAGTGTGGTCGGCGCCTCACCGACGGTGCATCAGACGTCTGATGTCTGATGCTTGATAACGTGGGAACGTAGCCGGGCAAGTGAGAGGGGTCAAGAGGTGGCGGTGGGGCAAAGGGCGATTCGGCACAGAGAGCCGGAGCCCAAGACGGCACGACAACCGTTGCGGCAGGAGGTCGTCGACGGAATCAAGGCCTACATCCTGCGCAACGACCTGCGCCCGGGAGATCCCTTGCCGACGGAGCCCGCCCTGTGCGAGGCGCTCGGCGCGAGCCGGTCCAGCGTGCGCGAGGCGATCAGGATCCTCACCGCGCTCGACATCGTCGAGGTGCGGCACGGACACGGCACCTACGTCGGCAGGCTGAGCCTGTCCGCCCTGGTGGAGAGCCTCACCTTCCGCGGTCTGCTCAGCCCCGACGACGACTTCCAGGTGATGAGCGACCTGATCGAGGTGCGCGAGCTGTTCGAGCGGGGCATGGCCGAACGGCTCGTCTCCTCCCTGGACGAGGAGCAGATCGCCCGCCTCGACGCCCACGTCGAGGAGATGCGCAGGGCCGGCGCGGGAGAGGGGCACGGCTTCGTCGAGGCGGACCGCGCCTTCCACACCCTCCTCCTGGCCCCGCTCGGCAACGACCTCATCGGTCAGCTGTCCGCGGCGTTCTGGGACGTCTACGTCATCGTCGCGCCGCACCTCGACGTGTTCACGCGCGAGCACGAGGCGGCCACCATCGCCAATCACCAGCGCATCGTGGACGCCGTGCGCGACCGGGACCCGGTCGAGTTCGCGGCGGCCCTCGCCGAGCACTACGCGCCGGTGCGGCTGCGGATCGCGGAGGCCCGCGCCCGGCGCTGACCCGGCAGCGGACCGGTGAAGGAGGCGTCCCCGCCGGGGGCGCCTCTTTTGTGCGCTCCGACGGCCCGTTCCCCTGTCGGGTGCCGGGCCCGGGCACTTGACGGTCGCCGCCCCGATCTCTAATGTCCTCGATCAGCAGACATCAGACGTCTGCTCTTGACGAGGGCAACCGCCCTCCCCGTCGGGTCCGGTCCGGCCGGTCCCGTCCGTTCCTCCGCGCTGCGCCGCGCGCACGCCTCACCCACCGGGGCCCCTCCATGCCACTGACGGACCTCACCCTCGCCCAGTGCCTGGCACTGCGGCCCGACCTCGACGAGCCCGCCGACCTCGACGCCTTCTGGGAGCAGACCCTCCACGGGGCCCGGGACGCCGGCGGCGCACCCGGCTTCACGCCGGTGGACACCGGACTGACCGAGGTGACCACCTACGACGTCACGGTGCCCGGCTTCGCCGGCGAGCCCGTCCGGGGCTGGCTGCACCTGCCCGCCCGGGCGAGCGGGCCGCTCGGCTGCGTGGTGGAGTTCCTGGGCTACGGACGGGGCCGCGGTCTGCCGCACGAGCAGGTCCTCTGGGCCAACGCCGGCTACGCGCACTTCGTCATGGACACCCGCGGCCAGGGCTGGTCCACCGCCGGCGGCGACACCCCCGACACCGCCGCCCTGAACGGCACCGTCCCCGGCTTCCTGACCCGCGGCGTCGAAAGCCCCCACGACCACTACTACCGGCGGGTGTTCACCGACGCCGTGTGCTTCGTGGAGGCCGCCCGCGCGCATCCGGCCGTCGACCCGGGCAAGGTCGTCGTCACCGGAATCAGCCAGGGCGGCGGCATCGCCCTCGCGGTGGCCGGGCTCGTGCCGGGCCTGGCCGGGGTGATGCCCGACGTCCCCTTCCTCTGCGACATCCGGCGCGGCGCCACGATCGCGGCCCGGCCGCCCTACACCGAGATCGCCGAGTACCTGCGCCTGCACCGGGACCGCACCGAGACCGTCTTCGCCACCCTGTCCTACGTCGACGCCGCCCTGCTGGCCGCCCGCGCCACGGCCCCGTCGCTCTTCTCCATCGCGATGATGGACGACATCTGCCCGCCCTCGACGAGCTTCGCGGCCTATCACCGCTACGGCGGTCCGAAAGACCTGCGCGTCTACGAGTTCAACGGCCACGAGGGCGGCGGCGGCCACCACCGCCGCGAACAACTCGCCTGGGTGCGCGAGCTGCTCACCGCACCCCGCCCCGAGGCCCCCACCGTCCCGACCGCACTGCACGACCCCCAACTCGCCTGACCCCTCACCCGAGAAGAGGCCTGTTCATGCAGCGAAGAGTCACCATGGCCGTCGGCACCGCCGCCCTGGTCGTCCTGGGCACCACCGTCCCCGCCGCCCACGCGGCCGACTCCCCCCGCAAGGCCGCCGCGGCCGCCGGCGCCCTCGCCTCGCAGGACCTCGCCACCGCCGGCACCGGCTCCCCCTACTACCGCATCCCCGCCCTGACCCGGACCACCAAGGGCACCCTGCTCGCCGCCTACGACGCCCGGCCCACCCTCGGCGACCTGCCGGGCAACATCGGTGTCGTCCTCAGGCGCAGCACCGACGGCGGCACCACCTGGCAGCCCCAGCAGGTCGTGCGCAAGGACGCCGCCCCCAAGGGCTACGGCGACCCCAGCCTCCTCGTCGACCGCGAGACCGGCCGCGTCTTCCTCTTCTACGCGGCCTCCGTGAACCAGGGCTTCTTCGGCTCGGCCACCGGCAACGACGAGAGCGACCCCGACGTCCTCCAGGCCGACTACAGCTACTCCGACGACGACGGCCTCACCTGGAAGCACGAGCGGATCACCGCCGACATCAAGGACCCCTCCTGGGCCGGCATGTTCGCCGCCTCCGGCGAGGGCATCCAGCTGCGCCACGGCGCCCACAAGGGCCGCCTGATCCAGCAGTACGCCATCCGCAAGGACGGCGCCAACTACGCGGTGAGCGCCTACAGCGACGACCACGGCGCCACCTGGAGGATGGGCACCCCCGTCGGTCCCGGCGGCGACGAGAACAAGACCGTGGAGCTGTCCGACGGCCGCGTCATGCTCAACAACCGCTCCAGGCCCTACCGGACGGTCGCCTACTCCACCGACGGCGGCGTCACCTACACCCCCTTCCAGCAGGACACCGAGCTGCCGGACCCGGCCAACAACGGCTCCGTCACGCGGTTCGCGCCGAACGTGGACGCCTCGCACCCGCGCGCCTCGTGGCTGATGTTCAGCAACACCGCTACGACCAACAGCCGCAGCAACCTCACCGTCCGCCTCTCCTGCGACAACGGGCAGACCTGGCCGGTGCGCAGGACCGTCGAGTCCGGCGCCGCCGCCTACTCGACGCTCACCCCGCTCAGCGACGGCACGGGCCCCAACCCGGGCATGGGCCTGCTGTGGGAGCGGGGCAACGTCGACCACATCACCTACTCCTCCTTCGACCTCCAGTGGCTCGGCGGAGTCTGCGCGCCGGTCACCGTCACCTCGCCCGCCTCCCTGCCCGCCGGGCGGACCACCACCGTCACCGTCCGCGTCGTCAGCCAGAACGACGTGCGGCTCCCGGCGGGCACGGTCTCGCTCGACCTGCCGGACGGCTGGAGCGCACCGGAGGCCGACGTGCCCGCGCTCGACCCCGGTCAGGGCGCGAACATGAAGATCCCCGTCACGGTCCCCGCGAACGCCACCGCGGGCGACGTGCGGTCCACCGCGACCTACGAGGTCCGCGGTCGCCAGCACTCCTACGGCGACAAGACGTTCACCGTCACCCAGCCGTAGCCGGCCACGGGCCGCCCGGCGCCGGCACCCCGGCGCCCGGCGGCCCGTTCCACCCGTACCACCACCCGCACAGCCCAGGAGAAACACCATGTCCTCGTCCCAGCCCCTGAGCGGCGTCGTGCCGCCCGTCTGCACTCCTCTGGACGCGTCGGGCGAAGTCGACACCGCCTCGCTCACCCGGCTCGTCGAGCACCTCGTCGGCGGGGGAGTGCACGGGCTGTTCGCCCTGGGCTCCAGCAGCGAGGTCGCCTTCCTCACCGACCGGCAGCGCGCCGTCGCCCTCGACACGGTCGTCGAGGCCGTCGCGGGCCGTGTCCCCGTCCTGGCCGGGGTCATCGACATGACCACCCCCCGGGTACTCGTCCACGCCGAGGCCGCCCGCAAGGCCGGCGCCGACGCCCTGGTGGCCACCGCCCCCTTCTACGCCCGCACCCACCCCCGCGAGATCGCCGCCCACTTCCGCGCGATCCGCTCCGCCGTCGACCTGCCCCTGTACGCCTACGACCTCCCCGTCTCCGTGCACAGCAAGCTCTCCGCCCCCCTGGTGCGCGAACTCGCCGAGGACGGCACGCTGGCCGGGCTCAAGGACAGCAGCGGCGACGAGGGCGGCCTGCGCCGCCTCATGGTCGAACTCGGCGGACGCCACGGCCGCGCCGACGGCCCCGCCCCCTCCTTCAGCATCCTCACCGGCTCCGAACTGACCGTGGACGCCGCCCTGCTGGCCGGCGCCGACGGCGTCGTCCCGGGCCTCGGCAACGTCGACCCGGCCGGCTACGTCCGCCTGTACGACGCCGTGCGCGGCGGCGACCTGGACCGCGCCGTCAAGGAACAGGAGCGGCTCGTCGAGCTGTTCGGCCTGGTCGACGCGGGCCCGGAGGACGAGATGGGCCGCAACTCCTCGGCCATCGGCGCCTTCAAGCACGCCCTGCGGCTGCTCGGCGTGTTCGGCCACGGCACCACCGCCGCCCCGCAGATCCAGCTCGGCGAGGACGCCGTCGCCCACGTCGAGCGGCACCTGCGCGGCGCCGGGCTGCTGCCGGTCCGATGACGGCACCGCACCCGGACGCACCGGTCATCGGCCTCGACCTGGGCGGCACGAAGATCGCCGCCGCCCTGGTCGGGACCGACGGCACGGTGCTCGCCCGGCACACCCGGCCCACCCCGGCGACACGGGGCGCCGGGGTGGTCCTGGACGCGCTGGCCGAGGCGGCCCGCGAGGTGTGGGCGCCCGGCACCACCGCGATCGGCGTCGCCGCGGCCGGCGTGATCGACCCCGCCACCGGGACCGTCACCAGCGCCACCGACACCATCCGCGGCTGGGCCGGCACCGCCCTCGCGGCGGGCCTCGCCACCCGCACGGGCCTCCCCGTCGCCTGCGACAACGACGTACGCGCCGCCGCCGCGACGGAACTGGACGGCCCGGACGACGACAGCACCCTCCTCTACGCCGCCGTCGGCACCGGTGTCGGCGGCGCCGTCGCCGCGGCGGGCCGCATGCTGCACGGCGCCGCCGGAATCGCCGGACACCTCGGGCACCTGCCCAGCCCGGAGGCCGACGGGCTGCCCTGCACCTGCGGAGCCACCGGCCACCTGGAGGCCGTCGCGGCGGGCCCCGCCATCACCGCCCACTGCGCCCGGCTCGGCGGAGAGCCGGCCGACCGGCTCCAGACCGTCGCCGAACGCGCGGCCCGGGGCGACCCGCACGCCACCACGGCCATCACCCTCGGCGCCCGCGCGACGGGCCGGGCCCTGGGCGGCCTCGCCAACGCGCTCGGACCGCACCGCGTCGTCGTCGCCGGCGGCGTGCCCCGCATCGGCGCCCTGTACTGGGACGCCCTGTGCGCGGCCTTCACCGCCGAACTCATGCCCCCGCTGCGCGACCTGCGCCCGCGCCCGCCGAGGGGCGGCGCCGACGCGGCGGTCCTCGGGGCGGCCGTGCTGCCCCGCACCCTGCCCCTGCACCAGCCCCCCACCACCGGAGCACCGTCATGACCCCGCCCCCGACCCCGACCCCGTCCTCGCCCCCGTCCCTGGCCGAGCAGCTCGAGGGCCGCCTGATCGTGTCCTGCCAGGCGCCTCCCGGCGACCCGATGCGCCACACCGACACCCTGGTCCGCATGGCCCTGGCGGCGCGCTCCGGCGGCGCGGCGGCCGTGCGCGTCAACGACCCGGAGGTCGTCGCGGCCACCGTCGCGGCCGTCGACCTGCCGGTGATCGGCCTGTGGAAGGACGGCGACAGCGGCGTCTTCATCACCCCGACCGTGCGCCACGCCCTGGCCCTGGTGGAGGCCGGCGCCGCGGTCGTCGCCGCCGACGCCACGGCCCGGCCGCGCCCCGACGGCAGCACCTTCGCCGAACTGGTCGAGGCCGTCCACGCGGCGGGCGCCCTGGTCATGGCCGACGTGTCCACGCTCGGCGAGGGCCGCGCGGCCGCCGACCAGGGGGCGGACTTCATCGGCACCACCCTGTCCGGCTACGTGCCGGGCTCCCCGGTGCAGGACGCCCCCGACCTGGCACTCGTGACCGACCTCGCCGGCGCGCTGGACACCCCGGTGATCGCCGAAGGCCGCGTCGCCACGCCCGAGCAGGCCGCCCGGGCCCTGGCCGCGGGTGCGCACGGCGTCGTCGTGGGCACCGCCATCACGGCACCGACCGCGCTGACCCGGCTCTTCGTGGACGCCCTGGCGCACTGACCCGGCACGCGCGAGGGGCGGTGGGGGAACCTGTTCCCCCACCGCCCCTCGCGCACGTTCGCGCGGTCCGTCCACCGGGACGGAACCGGATCAGACCGCCGGAGCCGGGTACGTCGGGTACTCCACCCCGGAGACGTGCTGGACGACGCGGACGACCTGGCAGGAGTAGCCGAACTCGTTGTCGTACCAGAGGTAGAGGATCGCGTTGTCGCCCTCGACCTTCAGCGCGCCGGCGTCCACGATCGAGGCGTGGCGCGAGCCGATGAAGTCGCTGGAGACCGCGTCGGGGGCGCTGATGAAGTCGATCTGCCGCTTGAGCGGCGAGGTCAGCGACACCTCGCGCAGGTGGTCCACGACCTCCTCGCGGCTCGCCTCCCGGGCCAGCTGGAGGTTGAGGATCGCGATCGACACGTCCGGCACCGGCACCCGGATCGAGCTGCCGGTGATCCGCGCCTTGAGCTCGGGCAGCGCCTTGGCGACGGCGGAGGCGGCACCGGTCTCCGTGATGACCATGTTCAGCGGCGCGCTGCGGCCACGACGGTCCGACTTGTGGTAATTGTCCAGCAGGTTCTGGTCGTTGGTGAAGGAGTGCACCGTCTCCACGTGACCGCGCAGCACGCCGTACTCGTCCTCCATCGCCTTCAGCGGCGGGACGATCGCGTTGGTGGTGCAGGACGCGCAGGACAGGATCCGCTCGTCCGGCTTGACGGTGTCGTGGTTGACGCCGTGGACGATGTTCGGGACGTCGCCCTTGCCCGGCGCGGTCAGCACGACCTTGTCGATGCCCGGACGCAGGTGCTTGGACAGGCCCTCGCGGTCGCGCCACTTGCCCGTGTTGTCGATGAGGATGGCGTCCTTGATGCCGTACGCCGTGTAGTCGACCTGCGCCGGGTCGTCCGCGTAGATCACCTTGATGGCGTTGCCGTTGGCGAGGATGGTGCTGTTGTCCTCGTCGACGGTGATCGTGCCCTGGAACTGGCCGTGCACCGAGTCGCGGCGCAGCAGCGAGGCGCGCTTGACGATGTCTTCGGCGGCCCGCTCCCCACCGCCCCGGACCACGATCGCGCGCAGCCGGAGCCCGTTGCCCGACCCGGCCTTCTCGATGAGCAGCCGGGCCACGAGCCGGCCAATGCGGCCGAAGCCGTACAGGACGACGTCGCGGCCGTCCCGCCGGTCGATCTTGTTGGCGCCGGTGGCACCGGCGACGGCCTCGGCGGTGAACTCCTCGACCGACAGACCCCGGCCGTCGCTCTTCCAGGTCGCGGCGAGCATGCCGATGTCGATCTGCGAGGGCCCGAGGTCGAGCGTGGTGAGCGCCCGCAGGAAGGGCATCGTCTCGGTGACCGACAGCTCCGCGCCGGCGATCTGGCGGGCGAAGCGGTGGGTCTTGAGGATGCTGACCACCGACTTGTTCACCAGGGAACGGCTGTGCAGCAGGATCGTGACGTCCTGCTCCCGGTGCAGCTTCCCGATCATCGGGATCATCGATTCCGCGGTCTCTTCGCGGTGTTTCCAGTTGGTGAACGAGTCGTCGTTGGCAGTCACGTCTCTATCTTTCGAGCTAGGCGGCGCTCATATGCTAACCCGACCGTGTTTCTGATCGATCAAGTGGGCCCCTCGCCGATCAGATGAGTGCCGGACCGGGCGGGGGCCTCGAACAGGATTGCGCCACGGAGGCCCTGGGTACGCGAGGCTGGACCGCGTCGGCGCCGATCGTCCGCGCGGGCCGTATCACCGCCGCTACCAGGGAATCTGCCATGGAGACACCCGCGAACGACCACCCCGTCACGCCCGCCCAGCGGGCGCTGGACACGCTCGCCGAGACCACCGAGACCGCCGACAACACGGCGGCGCTCGACACGCTCGCGAGCAGCGACGTCCTCGTGCCGGTGCCCGACGACGCGAACGACCAGGACGCCGCCGACCCCGGGATGCTGGCGCTGCCGGTGCTGGAACAGCAGGGCGGCGGCCAGGTGGTGCCCGTGTTCACCTCGGAACTGGAGATGGCCGACCTGCTGCCGTACGTCTCCCGCTACCGCATGGTGCCGCTCGGCGCACTCGCCGCGCAGTGGCCGGCCGACGACCTGTCGCTGTCCATCGACGCCGGCTCGGAGCACCGCCTCACCCTCACCTCGGACGGCGTGCGCACCCTGCTGGCCCGCCCCTGAGGGCAGGCGCCTCACCCGCCGAGGCCTCCGTCCCCCTCAGGAGGGGCGGGGGTCCTCGGCCTCGCCGAGCGTGCGGGCCAGCGCGGCCCGCTGAAGCGGCAGTATCTCGGCGTGCAGCCGGCGGCCCTCGGACGTCAGCGCGACGTACACACCGCGCCGGTCCTCCGCACACATCGAGCGATGCACCAGTCCGTCCCGCTCCAGCCGGGCGATGAGCCGGGACAGTGCGCTCTGGCTCAGGTGGACCCGGCCCGCCAGGTTCTGCACCCGGCACCGGTCGCCGTCCTCGGGTGCCTCGGCCACGAGGAGGTCGAGCACCTCGAAGTCGCTCGCGCCCAGACCGTGCGGATGCAGCGCCCGGTCGATCTCGCACATCGTGCGCGCGTGCACCGCGAGGATGTCCCGCCACCGTTCCTCGAGCCGCGCACCGGCGGTCCTGGCTGCCATGACCGAACGTTAGCACCGCAACCGATATTGGTTGAATGCGCAAATGGCCCGGTTGCCGGACAATCGGCCCCCGGCTGCGGGAAAGTGGAGGGACACGGTACGGGCGGGCCCGCACGGAGGGAGGACGAGATGCTCAGGACCCCCGTGCACGGCACGCGTCTGGACATCCTGGAGTGGCTGAAGGACCCGGCCGCGCACTTCGCCCCGCAGCGCCGCGTCGACCCCGTGGAGCACGGCGTCCACGCGGGGCTGGTCGCCGCCAAACTCGGTGTGCCCCGCCGCGTGGCCCGTACCCACCTCGGCCTCCTCACCGGCCTCGGCCTGCTCCGGGCCAGGCGGATCCGCCGCCGCACGTACTACCGGCGCGACGAGGTCCGGATCGCCGAGGTGGCGCGGACGTTCGAGAAGGGCTGGTAGGCGCGGGCACCCCGGCCGGAGTGACCCGGGCGCCGCCCCGGCGTTAGGCTGAGCATCAGCCGCGGCCCGCAGGGACGCGGCGCGGCGGTGGGGCCCGCCGTACCCGAACCGCGGCTCGGACGCCGCCAACGGTCCCTACTTGACTAGCGCAGGAGGGCATCCCCCTGCCCGGCGAGTAGGAGACGTACGACCATGACAGTCCCGAGGACCGGGGGCATCGGCCGGATCCGGCCGGCCGTCCCCCAGCGAGCGCGGTGGAGCGGCCAGGCACCGGTCGTCGCGGTCGTGGCCCTGGGCGGCGGCACCGGCGCCGCCGCCCGCTACGCGGCCTCCCTGTGGTGGCCGGCACCGGCCGGGGGCTTCCCCTGGACGACCTTCGCGGTCAACGCCGTCGGCTGCGCCGTGATCGGCGTGTTCATGGTCGTCGTCACCGAGGTCCGGCCCGCCCACCGCCTGGTCCGGCCCTTCTTCGGCACCGGTGTGCTCGGCGGCTTCACCACCTTCTCCACCTACGCCGTCGACAGCCGGTCCCTGTTCGCCGACGGCCGGGTCCGCACCGGCCTGGCCTACCTCGCCGTGACCCCGCTCGCGGCACTCACGGCGGTGTGGCTCGCCGCATGGGCGACCCGCCGGTTCCTTGAATGGAGGCAGTCATGACGAGGCTGACCGGCAGCGCCCTGCGCCTGACCGTCCTCGTGGGCGAGAACGACACCTGGCACCACCGCCCCCTGTACTCGGAGATCGTCCACCGCGCCCACGCGGCGGGACTCGCCGGTGCCAGCGTCTTCCGCGGCGTCGAGGGCTTCGGCGCCTCCTCGATCGTCCACACCACCCGGCTGCTGTCCCTGAGCGAGGACCTGCCGGTGGCCGTCGTCGTCGTCGACACCGAGGAGCGGGTACGGGACTTCCTGCCGCTGCTCGACGAACTCGTCACCGAGGGCCTGGTCACCCTCGACCCGTGCGAGGTCGTCAGGTACGAGGGCAGGCGGCCGTCGTGAACTGGCTGCTGGTCGTCGCGGGCGGCATGGTCGGCGCCCCGCTGCGCTACCTCACCGACCGTGCCGTGCAGTCCCGGCACGACTCCGTCTTCCCCTGGGGCACTTTCACCGTGAACGTCGTCGGCAGCCTGGTCCTCGGCCTGCTCACCGGGGCCGCCCTGGCCGGAGCGGTCGGCTCCGAGCTGCGGCTGCTGCTGGGCACCGGCCTGTGCGGCGCCCTCACGACGTACTCGACCTTCTCCTACGAGACCCTCCGGCTCACCGAGACCGGCGCGCGCCTGCAGGCCGCCGTCAACGTGGCGGGGAGCGTGGCGGCCGGCCTCGCGGCGGCGTTCGCGGGGGTGACTCTGGCCGACGCGCTCTGGACCTGACGCCGGGCACACAGCTTGGTGTAGTAGGAACTGGATGCCATGAGCGCCATCAGCATCGGTCAGGCCGTCGTCCTCGGAGCCGTCGAGGGGGTGACCGAGTTCCTGCCCGTCTCCTCCACCGGACACCTCAAGATCGTCGAGGGGCTGATGGGCATCCCGGTCGACGACGACGCCGTCATCGGCTTCTCCGCGGTCATCCAGGTCGGCGCGATCGCCGCCGTGCTCGTCTACTTCTCCAAGGACATCGCGCGGATCCTCTCCGCCTGGGGGCGCGGGCTGCGCGACCGGGAGGAGCGGTACCACCACGACTACAAGTTCGCCTGGTGGGTCATCTTCGCCACCATCCCCATCGTCGTCGTCGGCCTGGCCGCCAAGCCCCTGATCAAGGGCCCGCTCGCCTCGCTGTGGGTGGTCGCGGGCTCGCTGATCGTCGGCAGCGGCGTGATGTGGTGGGCGGACCGCACCGGCCGGCACAAGCGGGGCGAGGACGACACGTCCTTCAAGGACGCGATGCTCGTCGGCGGCTCCCAGATCCTCGCCCTGCTCTTCCCGGGCTTCTCCCGCTCCGGCGCCACCATGTCCACCGCCCTGATGCTCGACCTCGACCGGGTCGCCGCCACCCGGCTGTCCTTCTTCCTCGGCATCCCCGCCCTGACCGGAGCCGGCCTGTACGAGCTGAAGGACGCCCTGGGCACCGGAGCGGGTGCCGCGCCCCTGGCGGTCGGCACCCTCGTCTCCTTCGTGGTGGCCTACGCCTCCATCGCCTGGCTGCTGAAGTTCGTCGCCAAGCACTCCTTCAACGCGTTCGTGATCTACCGGATCGCGGTCGGCGTCCTGCTCTTCGGGCTGCTCGGCACGGGCGTGCTGCACAGCTGACCGGCGGCCCGACGCTCAGGGTGCGGCGCGCAGCGGCTCCCCGACGCTCCTCATGTGCCGCAGGGCCTCGCGGTGCGAGGCCAGCAGCCCCGTCTGGTGGTAGGGCACGCCCAGCTCGGCGCAGTACGCCTCGGTGAGGGCCTGGGCCCGGCCGAGGGCGGGGGTCGGCATGCTGGGGAAGAGGTGGTGCTCGATCTGGTAGTTGAGGCCGCCCATGAAGGCGTCGACGAGCGCGCCGCCCCGCACGTTGCGGGAGGTCAGGACCTGACGTCGCAGGAAGTCCAGCCGCATGCCCTCCTCGATCATCGGCATGCCCTTGTGGTTGGGCGCGAAGACCGAGCCCAGGTAGATCCCGAACAGACCCTGGTGCACGGCGAGGAAGGCGAGCGCCTTGCCCGGGGAGAGGACCGTGAAGAGGCCGCCGAAGTACACGACGAAGTGGGCCACGAGCAGCGTGCCCTCCAGGACCGGTCGCTTCACGGCCCGGCCGCCGAGCGCCTTGAAGCTGTTGAAGCTCAGGTTGAGCCCTTCCAGCGTGAGCAGCGGGAAGAACAGGGCGGCCTGGTGCTTGCCGACGAACCGCGGAAGCCCGGTCGCCCGGCTCGCCTGGCCCCGCGACCACACCAGGATGTCGGGCGAGACGTCCGGGTCCTTCTCCTCGTGGTTGGGATTGGCGTGGTGGCGGGTGTGCTTGTTCATCCACCAGCCGTAGCTCATGCCGAGGAGCAGGTTGGCCGTCAGCAGACCGCCCGCCTCGCTGGGCCGCCGGCGGGAGAAGACCTGCCGATGGGCGAGGTCGTGGGCCGCCAGCCCGAGCTGCCCGAAGACGACGGCGAGCGCGACCGCGACGAACAGCTGGCTCCAGCTGTCCCCCAGGGCGACGAACGCGGCGACACCGCCGGCGAGCGCGAGGGCGACGGCGCCGAAACGCACCGTGTAGTACAGCGGGCGGCGCCGGAGCAGCCCCGCGTCGGCTATGCGCCGGGAGAGCTCGGAGAAGTCGCTTCCCCTCTCGCGATCCTTCTCCTGTGCGGGCGTGGGCAGGCTCTCGACGAGCACCGTTGGGTTGACCATGCGGCTCAGTATGTGGGCAGTTCCTCCGGCGGGGGGATGACGGCTACCCCCGAAACGGGGGTGAGGCCAGCACCACCCCGGAACTGGGGTCCACCCACCGTCACCCACCGTCGGCCCTCCGCCGTCCGGAGCGGTCCGGGGAGGACAATGGCGATCATGAGCACACCGACGACCTTCCGGCCGGTCCTGGAGCGCATCGCCGAGGAGATCGAGCGGACCCCGGGCAGCGGCCGGCCCGCCGACTACATCCCCGCGCTCGCCGCCCGCGACCCGCGCCGCTTCGGCATGGCCGTCGCCGAACCGGACGGCACGGTGTACGGGGTGGGGGACTGGCGGGAGCCGTTCTCCGCGCAGTCCATCACCAAGGTGTTCACCCTCGCCCTGGACCTGGCCCGGGAGGGCGACGCCCTGTGGGAGCACGTGGGCCGCGAGCCGTCCGGCAACCCGTTCAACTCCCTGGTGCAGCTGGAGTACGAGAACGGCATCCCGCGCAACCCGTTCATCAACGCGGGCGCCCTCGTCGTCACCGACCGGCTGCACACCCGTACCGGCGACGCGGCCGGTGAACTGCTGGCCTTCCTGCGCGCGGAGAGCGGCAACCCGGACCTGACCCACGACGAGGAGGTCGCCGCCTCCGAGGCCGCGCACGGCGACCGCAACGCCGCCCTCGCCCACTTCATGGCGTCGTACGGCAACATCGACAACCCGGTGCCGGTGCTGCTCGAGCAGTACTTCCGCCAGTGCTCCGTCACGGCGTCCTGCGCCGACCTGGCGCTTGCGACCGGTTTCCTGGCCCGGCACGGCATCCGCGCCGACGGCACCCGGCTGCTCAGCCGCAGCCGGGCCAAGCAGGTCAACGCGGTGATGCTGACCTGCGGGACCTACGACGCGGCCGGCGACTTCGCGCACCGGGTGGGCCTGCCGGGCAAGAGCGGGGTGGGCGGTGGCATCATCGCGGTCGTGCCGGGCCACTGCACGCTGTGCGTGTGGAGCCCCGGCCTGGACGAGCGGGGCAACTCGGTGGCCGGGGTGGCGGCCCTGGACCGCTTCACGACCCTGACCGGCCTCTCGGTGTTCTGACCCGGTCGCGTCAGCTGCCGTCGTCCCGCACGAACTTGATCCGCAGGGCGAGTGCCGTCACGCCCGCGCCGAGCCCCGCGACCGCCAGGATCGCGCCGGTCTCCGGCCAGCCCGGCCCGTCCTCGGCCGGCACCGCCTGAGGCCCCTGCCGGGGCCGCGCACCCTCGGGGATCAGCGATCCCACGGGGTCGACCTCCCCGTCCGCCTCGAAGCCCCAGTCGAGCAGCGCACGGGCCTCCTCGTACACGGCGTGGCCGCCACCCTCCTGAGGGTTCATCACCGTGACGACCAGGGTCCGTCCGTCGCGGCGGGCGGCGGCGATGAGCGTGTTGCCGGCGTTGCTGGTGTAGCCGTTCTTGACGCCGATCAGCCCCGGGTACGGCTCCACCCCGTCGGCCCCGGTGAGCAGCCGATTGGTGTTCATGATCCCGTACGAACTCCCGTCGCGGCCGGGGAACATCGCGTCGACCTTGGCGCAGTACCGCGCGAAGTCGGGCCGCAGCAGGCCCGCCCGGCCGAAGACCGCGAGGTCGTACGCCGACGAGACCTGGCCCGGCGCGTCGTACCCGTCGGGTGAACGGACGTGGGTGTCGCGGGCGCCGAGCGCGCGGGCCTCGGCCTGCATCCGGGCGGCCGTGGCGCTCCAGCCGCCGGTGAGCGCGGCGAGGACGTGCACGGCGTCGTTCCCGGAGTTGAGGAAGACACCGTTCCACAGGTCGGAGACGCGGTACGTCTCGCCCTCGACGACACCGACCAGGCTGCTGCCCGGACCGATGCCGGACAGGTCCTCCGGAGCGACCTCGTGGTGGAGGCCGCCGGGCAGGGCCGGCAGCACGGTGAGGGCGAACAGCGTCTTGAGGGTGCTGGCCGGCGGCAGCTCGCGGTGCGCGTCGTTCGCCGCCAGCACATCTCCCGTGCCGGCGTCCGCCACGACCCAGGACAGGGCGGAGACATCGGGAACCCGGGGCGCTCCGGGGTGCGGCCGGACCTGGGTACCGGAGCGGTACAACGGCGCCTGCTGAGCCGCCGCACCGGCGGGCGGGCCGGGATCCGGCCGCCCCGCACGGGCGGCCGCGGCGGCCGGCACGAGGGTCAGCAACCCCGCCACGCAGAGCAGGCAGGTGGATCGAGCCGCCCGGAATGAGAATCCGATAGTCATACCGCAAACGTAGGAACGGCCTCCCGAGCCGCCCCGCTGACCGGGCCGGGTCGCGCCCGCAAGCACCCGGATGCCGTAGCGAGTGGCGGCGGGGGCCGACGGGTGCCGACGGCTGGGGGCGGGGGCCGTCCGTCCGCGGGTGGCGGGGTCTCAGCCGGCGGGCAGCGTGGGCTGTACCTGTCGCAGGAAGGTCGCGTTGTCCGGTGTGCGGCGCAGCCGCTCCAGCAGGGTCTCCGGGCCGGACTGCCCGTCCCGCGCACCCAGCACCCGGCGCAGCCCGCGCACGGCGGTCGTCTCGGCGGCGGACAGCAGCAGCTCCTCGCGCCGGGTGCCTGACCCGGTCAGGTCCACGGCCGGGAAGACCCGGCGGGAGGCGAGTTCCCGGCTCAGCCGCAGCTCCATGTTGCCGGTGCTCTTGAGCTCCTCGAAGTAGAAGTCGTCGGCGCGCGAGCCGGTCTCGACCAGGGTCGTGGCGAGGATGGTGAGGGAGCCGCCCTCCTCCGCCGTGCGGGCCGCGCCGAAGAACCGCTTGGGCCCGAGCAGCGCCCCGGCGTCGACGCCGCCGCTGAGCGTGCGGCCGCCGGACGAGGCGGCGTTGTTGTGCGCCCTGCACAGCCGGGTGAGGGAGTCCAGGAGGACGACGACGTCCTCCCCGGCCTCGACGAGCCGCTTGGCCCGCTCGATCACCAGCTCGGCGAGCGCGATGTGCTGCTTGGCGCTCTGGTCGAAGGTAGAGGCGTACACCTCGCCCCGCACCGAGCGTCGCATGTCGGTGACCTCCTCGGGGCGTTCGTCGAGCAGCACCACCATCAGCCGGGCCTCGGGGTGGTTGCCGGCCACGGCGGCGGCGATCTGCTGGAGGAGGACGGTCTTGCCGGTCTTCGGCGGTGCGACGATCAGGCCGCGCTGGCCCTTGCCGACGGGGGTCATCAGGTCGGCGACGCGTCCGGTGAGGCCGGCCGCCGGGTGTTCGAGCCGCAGCCGCTCGTGCGGGTGCAGCGGGGTCAGGTCGGCGAAGTGCCGCCGGCCGCCGCGCCCGTCGGGCGTACGGCCGTTGACGCGCACGACGTCGGTCAGGGTGCGCCGGTCGCCGCGCACGCCCTCGACGAGGTCGCCCTTGCGCAGTCCGTGCCGGCGGATCAGGGCGGGGGAGAGGGCGAGGTCGGAGGGCTCCGGCCGCAGGCTCTCGCCCCGCAGGCGCCCCTTGCCGCCCGCTTCGAGGTCGAGGACGCCGCTCGCGGTCTCGGCCGGGGACTGCCGTACAGGGGGGTGTTCGAGTGTGGTGGTCATGGTGGGCGGTCCTTTCGAGGACACGGGCATGGGACATGCGGAAGGAAGGGAGAGCCGCGGGCGGTCGGGACGACACGCCTCCGGGCGGCGGGAACAGCACCTCGGACGCAGCGGGGTGAAAGAGAGCCCCGCTCACGAGGTCGTGCTGAGAAGCGGACGCGCCGGTCGCACCGGGACGGGCGGGTCTGCGAACCGAAGGGAAACTGGCACCGACGCCCCAGTCGAGGGGGCGTACACAAGTGCTGTCCGCACCGTACCACGGGATCAGGTGCCGTGGTGGCGGGACGGGACGATCGAGGTCCCGCCCCGGGCGTCTCACCAGGGGGAACGCGGCCGAGTCGGCTTTTGTTCCGTCTTCCTTCCGCGTGCGCCGCGTCGGGGTCAGCCGGCCGCCTCCTGCACCTCCTGGGCGATCCGCTCGAACTGCGCGGCCATCGCCGTCTGGAGCGCCTGAGCCCCCGACAGCGGGCGCACCATCACCGTCAGTTCGGCGATGCGGCCGGACGCGTCGAGGTGCAGGAAGTCGCAGCCGCTGATCTCCCGGTCGCCCACTCGTGCCGTGAAGAGCAGGGCGTGGTCACGGCCGTCCGCCTCGCCGATGACGCGTTCGTAGCGGAAGTCCTCGAAGACGCGCTCGACCGCCCGCAGGATCGACGCCGTGACGGCCCTGCCCCGGTACGGCTTGAAGACGACGGGGCTGGAGAAGACCACGTCGTCCGCCAGCAGTGCCTCGACGGCGTCCAGGTCGTGCGCCTCGACCGCCTCGCGGAATGCCCGCATCGCCACTCCTTCATACTGAACTATTTGAATAGGTGTGGAGTAGAATAGTCGGCGTGACGCGTGCTTGCTAGCGTGTCGACATGTCTCTCAAGTACGCCGTCCTGGCCGCCCTGCTCGAGGGCGAGGCCTCGGGCTACGAGCTGTCCAAGGTGTTCGACGTGTCGCTCGCCAACTTCTGGCCCGCCACGCCGCAGCAGCTCTACCGGGAGCTGGAGCGCCTCGCGGGCGACGGACTCATCGAGGCCCGGACCGTGCAGCAGGAACGCAGGCCCACCAAGCGGCTGTTCTCGCTCACCGAGGCCGGCCGGGAGCAGCTGGGCGCCTTCGCCGCCGAGCCGACCCGCAGGCCCACCGCCATCCGTGACGAGTTCCTGATCAAGATGCAGGCCATGGACGGCGTCGACCCGCGGACCGTCCGTGCACTGGTCGAGGAGCGCAGGGCCTGGTCGCTGGGCAAGCTCGCCCGCTACGAGCGGGTGCGCGAACGCCTCCTGGACGGCCGCACCGAGGAGGAGCACCTGCGGGAGGCCGACCGCGTCGGGCCCTATCTCACCCTGGCCGCCGGGATCACCTTCGAGCGGGAGAACGCCCGCTGGTGCGAGCGCGTGCTCACCGTGCTCGACGGGCGCCGCGCTCCCGCCGGGCCCGCCGGACAGGCCCTAGGCTGAGCGGATGTTCAGCCCCGAGGGTCCCACCCTGCGCGAACTCGCCGTCCAGGCACTGTCGTCGGTCGAGCGGGGCTACGACCTGCTCGCCCCCAAGTTCGACCACACCCCGTACCGGACGCCGGACCGGGTGCTGGACGCCGTGGCCCGAGCGCTGGAGGCACGGGGACCCTTCGCGGCCGGGCTCGACCTGTGCTGCGGCACCGGCGCGGGCGTGGACGTCCTGGCCCGGGTCTGCCGGGAGCGCGTGACCGGGGTCGACTTCAGCGCGGGCATGCTGGAGGTCGCGCGCGGCCGTGCCCTGCCCCCGGCCCCGGCGGTCTCCTGGGTGCGCGCGGACGCCCGCGCCCTGCCGTTCGGCCCCGCCTTCGACCTCGTGGTGAGCTTCGGGGCGTTCGGGCACTTCCTGCCCCGCGAACTGCCGGGCCTCTTCGGCCAGGTGCGCTCCGTACTCCGGCCCGGCGGCTGTTTCGCCTTCCCCGTCGGGGCCCCGCCCCGGCCCGGCTCCGCGGGGTACTGGACGCTGCTCGGCTTCGACGCGGCGATGCGGGTGCGCAACGCGCTGTGGCGGCCCCCGTTCGTCATGTACTACCGGACGTTCCGGCTCGGGGACGTGGGACGGGAGTTGTCCCGCGCCGGATTCCGGGCCGGCCTGCACGCCCTGCCGGAGTTCGGGCGCCGCCCCGACGGCAGTCCGCGGGCCCGGCTGGTCGTGGCCCGGCGGCTCGCGTAGGCCGCCGGGTCAGCCGGCCGCCGGCAGGGTGAACTCGTAGACCAGGGCGTCCTGCCGGGTGTCCACCAGCAGGTCCGTGATCTCCAGCGGCCGCGCGTACTGGTCGTGCACCCGCCGCACGACCCGGACCGACGCGGTGTCGGGCTGGAGGGTGATGGTGTCCCGGTGGTGCAGCGCCAGGCCGGCCCTGCGCATCCAGTCGTAGGCCCGCCGCAACTGCGCGCAGGCGACACCGTCGGCGCGGTCGCGGTAGCGGGCCAGCTCCTCCACCTCCGCGAGCGCGACGGCGGAAAACGATGTCACAGCCGTCCGCCTGCCGTTTCCTCCCGCCGCCGACGAGGTGTAGCGGTGCACCAGGGTCGCCCGGCCCGGCACCAGTCCCAGCGCCGCCGCATGCTCGGGCGGCGGCGGGGCCCAGACCACGGTGGCCCGGTCGCCGGTGCGGGGCTCCGCCGCCCGGGCGCCCACCGGAAAGACGAGCGGAGCCGGACTTCCGGCCGGCGCGCCCGGCAGGGCGACGTGACTGCCCCGCCGGTCGGTGCTGAGCAGACCGTCCCGGCGCAGCACGTCCAGCGCCTGGCGCACGGTCTCCCGGCTGACCCCGAAGTGCTCCGCCAGCCGGCGCTCGCCGGGCAGCCGTTCGCCCGGTGGGACGATCCCGTCCCGCAGCTCGGCCAGCAACTGGTCCGCCACCCGTCGGTACAGGGGCGGCCGGATGTCGGGGGTGGACTGGTCGTGGGGGGTGGTGCGGGCCATGCCGCGCCTCCTGATGATGACGTACGGTAGCCGCGTGGGCTCGGTGCGCCACCAGAATTACCATTGGTCTAAACCAGCTGGGAAGGCCGGTCCGCCGGTTCGGCCGAAACACCACCCACGAACCTCAGGCGTGGCGGCCCAGCCAGCGCAGCTTGGCGGCCTCCTGGAACGGCCCGCCGCCCTCGTGGTCGTTGAAGTCGTACACCTCGATCCTCTTGTCCTCGTGCGACCAGGCGTTGAACGCGGCGAAAACGGTGGACGGCGGGCAGGTCTGGTCCTCCAGGGCGGCCGAGAACAGGGCCGGCGTCCGGCCCCGCGCCGCGAAGTGCACGCCGTCGAAGTACGAGAGCGTGCGCAGCGCCTCCTCGGTCCGGCCGCGGTGCGTCTTCAGGTACAGGCCGACCTCGCGGTAGGGGTGCCGGTCGGTGAGCGTGGTCGCGCGCGGGAAGTCGCACAGGAACGGCACGTCCGGCGCCACCGCGACCAGATCCGGCACCAGACCGCCCACCGCGAGCGTGATGCCGCCGCCCTGGCTCGCGCCCAGCGCCACCGTGCGCGCCGGGTCGGTCAGCGGGTGGGAGCGGGCCGCCTCGACCGCGCGCACGGCGTCGGTGAAGACCCGGCGGTAGTAGTAGTTCTCGGGGGCGTCCAGGCCGCGGGTCATGAAGCCCGGGTACGCGGGCGTGCCGCCGACGGGGTCCGGGGTGCCGCCACCGCCTCCCCAGGCGCTGCCCTGGCCGCGGGTGTCCATCACGAAGTGCGCCCGGCCCGTGGACGCCCACAGCAGATGTTCGTGCGGAAGTCCCCGCCCGCCTCCGTACCCCACGAACTCCACGACCAGTGGCAGCGGCTCGGCCGCCCCGGCCGGCAGGGTCAGCCAGCCCTTCACCGGGTGACCGCCGAACCCGGCGAACGTGACGTCGTACACCCGCACCGTGGACAGCCCCGTGTCGACCGGTTCGAAACGGGCGTCCAGCTCGTACTCGCGGGACTCCTGGAGCGTCTTGCTCCAGAACGCGTCGAAGTCCTCGGGCTCGGCCGACGCACTGCGGTACGCGTGGAGTTCGTCGAGCGGAAGGTCGAACAGGGCCATCGAGTACCGCCTTCGCGGGGAATGTGTCAGACCGTACGAGTGATCACACCGTACGTGAGCGGCCGACGGAACCGCCAGGTCCGGACGCTGCCGCGAGGCCGTGCGGGCCGGGTGTCGTCAGGCCCTGCGGTGGGTCCACTGCGGCTCGGTGAGTGCCCAGTCGCGGTCCCACTCCGCCATGCGGCGACGCAGGGACACCGCGCGCACGGCCCGGTGCGCGAGAAGCACCGTGAGCGCCGTCCCGATGGCGGTGAACGAGCCGATGGTGGCGCTGTGCTGCCAGATCTCGGCACCGTCCGACGGCGGCGGCACGCTCTCGCCGTGCGAGTCCAGCCAGACGACGACCGTTTCGCCGTGGCGGGCGTCGGCCGGCACCCGCGCCGTGGTGCTCTTCTCCGTGCCGTCCGGGGCCTTCCAGTGGACGGTCGCGCGGTACGAGTGCTGTCCGCCGAGCTGGTTCGTCGACAGGGACTCGGGGGTGCGGTCCACCACCGTGGCACGGACCTGGTGCCGCTCGGCCCGCTGCTCGGCGACGATCGCCTGGGCCTGCCCGTAGCCCCACCAGGCGGTGGCGGCCCCGAGCAGCGGTGCGCCCAGGAACAGCAGCAGGGCGACGACCACGGTGGTCCACGCCTCGACGACGTCCGACCGGCGCCGCAGCGGATTGCGCCGCCACCGCCAGCCGCGTACCCGGGTTCGCATGTCGACCTCCCCGCGATCACCGCGACCCGAGGAGCGGACGGACGGCCGGGGGAGTGCGGGGAGGCCGCCGCCCCTTCGCGTCGCGCCACGTGTGCGAGTGCCCGCACTGGACAGGTACCCAGTCCGGCGGACCTCGCTCACGATCCGGGCGGGATCAGCCGAAGCGTTCGATCCGGATCCGGTCCACCGGCTGCCCGGCCGCCACCAGCAGCCGCGACGCGTGCTCCGCGAAGGAGTTGGATCCGCACACGTACGCCTCCCAGCCCCCGGCGGGCGGCTCGGCCAGGAGCGGCGCCAGGTGCGCGGCGGCCAGCCGGCCCACGGGCGTCCCGGGCGGCGCCGTGCGGGTGAAGACGGGCGTCGTCTCCGCGCCGTACTCACGGGCGTAGATCAGTTCCTCGGGGCCGCGCGCCGACACCAGGAGGCGCAGCGGCACCGTCAGGCCCCGCGTCCGGTGGTGCCGCACCATCGACATCAGCGGGACCACCCCGGATCCGGCGCCGAGGAGCAGGGCGGGCCGGTCGCCCGGCCAGGCGAAGAAGCCGCTGAGCGGGCCGCGGACCTCGATCTCGTCACCGGGCCGCGCCACCGAGTGGAACCACCCGGACACCTCCCCGTCGGGCACCCGGTCGAGGGTCAGCTCGACGTGCCCCGAGTCGTCCGGGGCGGAGGCGAGTGAGTAGTGGCGCTGGGCCCGGTAGCCGTCCTCGGCGGTGAGCCGCAGCATCAGGTGCTGGCCGGGCACGTGGCCCGCCCAGCCGGGCACGGCCAGGCGGAAGGTCGACGCGCGGGGCGTCTCGCGGCGGATCTCCGTGAGCGTGGCGGTCTGCCAGTTCCCGGCCACCTCGCCGGTCACCTCGATGCGCCCGGGTACGGCGAACCGCGTCGGGGGAGTGAACGTCCCCGCCGTGTGCGTGGCTGTCTCAGTCACCGGAGTACCGCTGCTCCTGCCAGGGGTTGCCGCGCGCGTGGTAGCCGTTGTGCTCCCAGAAGCCCGGCTCGTCGTGGTCGAGGAGCTCGAGGCCCGCGATCCACTTCACGCTCTTCCAGAAGTACAGGTGCGGGACCACCAGCCGGGCCGGACCGCCGTGCTCGGGGGCGAGCGGCCGCCCGTCGTACTCCCAGACGATCCAGGCCCGTCCGCCGGTGAGGTCCGCGAGCGGCAGGTTCGCGGTGTATCCGGTGTGCGCGTGGGCGACGGCGTGCGTGGCGGACGGCAGCGGACCCGCGGCGTCCAGGAAGGCGTCCAGCGACACGCCCCCGAACCGCACCCCGAACTTCGACCAGCCGGTGACGCAGTGGATGTCGCCGGCATACGCGGAGGCCGGCAGCCGGCGCGCCCCGGCCAGGTCCCAGCTGCGGGGCTCGGCCACCAGGCCGCCCACCCGGAAGGTCCAGTCGGCGGGCGCGATCTCGGGAGTGACCTCGGCGGACAGCACGGGCCAGTCGTCGCCCGCGTCGTACTGGCCGGGCGGCAGTCCCGGCCGGGCGGTGCGCGGGCGCCCGGTGAAGCCTCGGGTGGTGTTCATGCGGTGGTGCCTTTCGGGCCGCCGGGGCGGGGTGCCGGCGGCCGGCGTGATCAGTGTGTACCCCTCCCACCGTACGTGTCCCGGGGCGTCGCCCGGTCCGGCTCCCCGCCCGGCCACGCGTTGTACCGCTCCAGGTACGCGGCGAAGCGGTGCAGGTCCTCCGCGGGCCAGCCGGCGAGCCGCTCGCGGAAGGCGGCCCGACGGCTCTCGGTGACCTGGCCCAGGATGTGCCGCCCCGCCTCCGTCAGATGCAGCACCTGGACGCGCTGGTCGTCCGGGTCGACCCGCCGCTCGATCAGCCCGGCACGCTCCAGCGCGGACACCTGGCGGCTGACGGTCGACTTGTCCAGCGCGTAGTGGGCGGCCAGGTCCGTGGCCCGGCGGCCGTCCCGCTCCTCCAGGTGTCCGAGCAGCGTGTACGACACCAGCGAGAGCTCCGGATGCATGCGCCCCGCCGAGGCGCGGGCCCGGCGGGCGAAGGCCGTCAGCTCACGGTGGATGGTCTCCACGGCCGCGTCCGCGGGGTGTCCGCCGAGGCCGACGGTCGTCTCGTCCGGTGTCTCGGCAGCCGCCACGGGTCCTCCTCGCCTTGCTGGTTGCACAGTACAACTCCGCTACGAGGTTGCGTGAACAACTACTTCCGGGTTGCGTGAACGACTACTTCGGGAGGGCCGTCGCCGTCTGATCATTGGGGTAGTGTGACCGTCGGCCGCGGACAGCCCCGGCCGCGTGACGACCGGGAGGTGAGACCGATTACCGCTGTGTCGGCCCGGGTGCTCTCACCTCACGGCAGTGCGGTCACCGAGAACGAGTGACCGCGAGAGCGCCCTTCGGTTCCCGAAAGGCTCTCGGCTTCCATGCCTCCCACCTTCCCGGCATCACCCTCGTCCTCGGCTTCCCCCGCTCCTTCCGCATCCCCGTTCTCCGCGTCCCTCCCGTCGCGTGACTCCGTCGTGGCCGTGCTGCGCGGCGCCGGCTGCGTCTTCGCCGAGGACGAGGCCGCGCTCATCCTGGCCGCCGCCCGCACCGCCGCGGAACTGACCGCGCTGGTCGAACGCCGTGTCACCGGCCTGCCCCTGGAACTCGTCCTGGGCTGGGCCGAGTTCCGCGGCCTGCGGGTCGCCGTCGCCCCCGGTGTCTTCGTGCCCCGCCGCCGCACCGAGTTCCTGGTGTCCGAGGCCCTGGCCCACGCGCCGGACGCGGACGTCGTCGTCGACCTGTGCTGCGGGTCGGGTGCCGTCGGCGCGGCCCTCGCCGCCGCCCTCGACCGGCCCGAGGTGCACGCCGCCGACGTCGACCCGGCCGCCGTGCGCTGCGCCCGCGGCAACCTCGCCGACGCGGGCGGCCGGGTGTACGCCGGTGACCTGTTCGACGCGCTGCCCGACACACTGCGCGGCCGGGTGGACATCCTCGCGGCCAACGTGCCGTACGTCCCCACCGGCGAGGTCGGCCTGCTGCCCGCCGAGGCCCGCGACCACGAGCCGCTGGTCGCCCTCGACGGCGGCAGCGACGGCCTCGACGTGCTGCGCAGGGTCGCGGCCGCGGCGCCGGGCTGGCTCGCGCCGGGCGGCTGCCTGCTGGTCGAGACGAGCGAACGCCAGGCGGCCGCCGCCGTCGACGCCTTCACCCGGGCGGGCCTGACGCCCCGCCTCGCGGTCTGCGAGGACCTGTACGCCCATGTGGTGATCGGCGTCCGGGACTGACCGTCTCCGCCCCGTACCGCTACCGCGCCGGCGGCGTGGCCCGGGCGATCAGCAGGGCCACGTCGTCGGAGTTCTCGGGCTCGTGCAGGGTGCGCAGCAGCAGGTCGCAGACCTCCTCCAGCGGGCGGTCCGGCCCCTCCAGCAGGGCGAGGAGCGCGTCCAGCCGCTCGTCCAGCGGCTGCCGGCGCGTCTCGACCAGGCCGTCGGTGTAGAACACCAGCCGGTCGCCCGGCTCCAGGTCGACGGTGGTGGTGGAGAAGGCGACGCCGCCCACTCCGAGCGGCACCCCGGTGGGCAGGTCGAGCAGTTCGGGCGGCCGTCCGGCCCGCAGGCGGACCGGCGGGAGGTGGCCCGCGTTGGCGATCCGGCACTGCCGCCGGTGCGGGTCGTGCACGGCGTACAGGCAGGTGGCGATGGCCTGGTCCAGGCCCGCCGTGGTCCGCTCCAGGTGCCCCAGCAGCAGCGCGGGGTCCAGTTCGAGGGCGGCCAGGGTGTTCGTCGCGGTCCGCAACCGCCCCATGGAGGCCGCCGCGGCGATGCCGCTGCCCATCACGTCGCCCACCACCAGCGCGGTCCTGCCGCCCGCCAGCTCGATCACGTCGAACCAGTCGCCGCCGACCTCGCTGGTGCCCCCGGCCGGCTGGTAGCGGGAGGCGACCTCGAGACCTCCCGTCACCGGCGGATGGCTCGGCAGCAGGCTGCGCTGGAGGGTGAGCGCGGTGTCGCGGGCGTTCTGGTACCAGCGGGCGTTGTCGATCTGGAGCGCCGCCCGCGCCGCCAGCTCCCGGGCGAGCAGGAGGTCGTCCTCGCCGAACGGCAGGGGGTTGGCGATCCGTTTCAGGTCCAGGGCGCCCAGCACCTCGCCCCGCGCGATCAGCGGCACGGCGAGGTACGAGTGCACGCCCGCCCGGTCCAGCAGTTCGGCCGCCTCCGGTGAGCGGGCGATGCGCTCCAGGTCCTGCCGCGTCACCCGCGCCACCATCACCGGACGGCCGGTCCGCACGCACTCGGTGACCAGGCGGTCCGGTCCGTACCGGGCGACCTCGCCGGGCCGGTCGGCCGCCCGCAGCGCGTCCCCGGCGTCCTCGGCCCGCACGGCCAGCGCCCTGATCACCGCGGGTTCGGCCGGACCCAGCGTGCTGCGCCGGCCCGCCACCACGGCGTCCAGCAGGTCCACGGCCGCGATGTCGGCGAGGCCGGGCACGGCCACGTCGGCCAGTTCGTAGGCGGTGCGGTCCAGCCGCAGCGTGGTGCCGATCCGCGCGGAGGCGTCCGCCACGGCGGCCAGCCGGCGCCGCGCGCCCTCCGCCTCGGCCGCCGTCCGGTACTGCTCGGTGACGTCGACGATCGAGACCGCCACGCCCAGCACGGCCCCCAGGGCGTCCTCGAGCCGGTACAGCGAGACCGACCAGGCGTGCTCCTCGTCCGGGTCGGCGGGGGTCCGCCCGGTCGCGGGCCGGTCCACGACCGGGCGCCCGGTCTCCAGCACCTCCCGCGCCGCCGCCTCCAGCGGGCCGGCGTCCACCTGCGGCAGCAGGTCGCGGATCGTCCGGCCGAGGTGCTCCTCGGCGGTGATGCCGTTGAGCTGTTCCAGGGCGGGGTTGACCGACACGTACCGCAGCTCGGTGTCCAGGACGGCCAGGCCGATCGGGGACTGCATGATGACCCGCGTGGACAGGGCCACGTCCCGCTCCAGCCGGCGCACCATCGACTGGTCGGCCGCCAGTCCGAGGGCGTAGACGTCGCCGCGGTCGTCCAGCAGCCGCATGTTCCGGAACTCGACCAGGCGGGTGCTGCCGTCCTTGTGCCGGACCGGGAACGCGCCGGCCCAGCTCCGGCCGGTCCTCATGACGTCCCCGAACAGCTTCACGACCAGGTCGAGATGGCTTTCGTGCACCATGATGCGGGCGGCGTACTGCCCCAGCGCCTCCGGCGCCGAGTACCCGAACAGCTCCTCGGCCTGCGGGCTCCACAGGACGATCCGGCCCTCGGTGTCCAGCACGATCGAGGCCACGTTCAGCAGGTCGAGCAGTCCACTGGGCCGCACGGGCCCGCGCGGCGACGGCTCGCCCGCGAATCCGGCAGACCCCGTTGCACTCATCCCGTGCCCCGCCTTCACCGTCCGACGCGGCACGCCCTTCGTTGCCGCTCCCTTGTTCTACCGCGTTCCACCGCGCACGGGACCGGTTGTCCGTGGCTCCGCCGTCTCCTTCCAGCATCTCCCCGCAGCACGGCCCGCGCCGCACGGAGCGCGGCTCGTGTCGCACGAAACGCGGCCTGCGCCGCACCCGGCGCGTCCGGAGTTGGTCTGTACATGACCGCATGAGCGGTCCAGACTGTGCGCCGAGTGTCCCGACCCCGCCCGTGCCGCCCCGGCCACGCCCACCGAGGAGCCCCCATGCCCCCGCGCGCCAGGCAACGTTGTCACGCCGCCCTGACCGGACTCGCCGTCCTCGCCCTCTCCCTCGCTCTCGCCGGCCCGGCGACGGCCGACGCCCCCGCCGCCGAATCCTGGACCGAGGTGGGCTCCGACCGCGCCGACCCGCTGACCGAGAGCCAGGGCCTGGCCTCGGTCGAGGTCCCGGCCGGCAGCCCCAACCGCTACACCGGCATCGGCACCGTCCCGCTCGCCCTGAGCGTCCGGGGCTGGAACCACGTCGGCGACCCCGACGCCTCCTACGACGGCCACTACGTGGAGCCGTACCAGCGCGACGACGGGAACACGAAGATGTTCCGCGTGCAGGCGCCGGACGGCGGCTGGTCGGAGTACGTGCACACGCTGAGCCCCGGGGAGGCGCTGAACAACTCGTGGTCCGCGATCTCGCCGGACGGCCAGTGGATGCTGGCGGGCGAGTGGGGCACGATGAACCGGCTCCTGGTCTTCCCGACCCCCGGCGTCAACCCCGCGACCTCGCCCTCGGCCGACCTCCCGCAGGCCGCCACCGTCCACCTGGACCACGCCGTGCGCGACGTCCAGGGCTGCGACTTCCTGGACGCGACCACGCTGCTCTGCTCCTCCGACGATCCGGAGGGCACGCTCTTCGGCCTCACCAAGCCGCTGCTGCGGATCGACCTGTCGGCGGCGCCCAGCGGCACCGCCGACGTCACCGGACACGTCACCGCCCTGCGGCAGCTGCCCCTGCGCAGCGCCTGCTCCGGCTCCTTCGAGGCGGAGGGCGTCGACTACGACCGGCGCACCGGCACCCTGCGCGTGATCGTCGTGTCGCCCGGCTTCTGCGTGCTGACCGACAGCAAGACCTACCGGTTCACGCGGGGCTGACCCGGCCCCTTCGCGCCGGGCGGCGGGTGGTGCTTTTCTGGTGGTATCGGCCCATGACCACTCGGCCCATGACCACGAGAGGGAGCGATCACGATGGACGGTGAGCGACTGCACCCGGAGTCCGTCTCGGTGGAGCTGAGCGGATGCAGCAAGGAGGACGCCCGGGTCGTGTTCGACACCCTGTGCGCGTGCTTCTCCTCCGACCGGCACGCCGGCGACGTGACCCGGGAGTACCACGAGGTGCGCCCGACCGTCTGGCTCGGCACCTTCGACGTGGCCGACGCCCGGGGAGGCGAGTGCGACCCCGCCCGGCTGGGCTCGTCCGTGGAGGCCGACGTGCAGGGCGGCTACTGGGCGATCGACAGGTTCCGCACCACGCTGGACTCCCTGTTCACCGTGCACGACCTGAGCACGGCCTCCGGCGACCAGGAACGGGAGCTGCACGTACGGCTCGAAAGCCACTGAGCCGGGCCGTCCGCGTGCGGTGAGGTGTGCGCCACCCTGTTGTGCAACTAGTTGCACAATGGGGTGGCGGTCCTCTACAACAGAGGCACCACACCGCGCACGGAGGGCCCGATGAGCCGATACCCGCACCTGCTGACCCCGCTCGACCTGGGCTTCACCACGCTGCCCAACCGGGTCCTGATGGGCTCCATGCACGTCGGCCTGGAAGAGGCCGAGCGCGGCTTCGAGCGCATGGCCGCCTTCTACGCCGCCCGGGCCCGCGGCGGAGTGGGCCTGATCGTCACCGGCGGCATAGCCCCCAACGACGAGGGCCGCCCGTACGAGGGCGGGGCCAGGCTCACCACCGGGGCGGAGGCCGAGCGGCACCGGGTCGTCACCGACGCCGTGCACCGCGAGGGCGGCCGCATCGCCCTCCAGATCCTGCACTTCGGCCGCTACGCCTACCACGCCGACCTGGTCGCCCCGAGCCCGCTCCAGGCCCCGATCAGCCCGCACGTGCCGCGCGAGCTGACCGACGCCGAGATCGAGCGCACGATCGAGGACTACGTCCGCACCGCCCGTCTCGCCCGCGAGGCCGGGTACGACGGCGTCGAGATCATGGGCTCCGAGGGCTACCTGATCAACGAGTTCATCGCCGCCCGCACCAACCACCGCACCGACCGCTGGGGCGGCTCCTACGAGAACCGCACCCGCTTCCCCGTCGAGATCGTCCGCCGGGTGCGCGAGGCCGTCGGCGAGGACTTCATCGTCGTCTACCGCCTGTCCATGCTCGACCTGGTGCCCGGCGGCTCCACCCTCGACGAGGTGATCACCCTCGCCAAGGCCGTCGAGTCCGCCGGAGCCACGATCATCAACACCGGCATCGGCTGGCACGAGGCGCGCATTCCCACCATCGCCACCTCCGTGCCCCGCGGCGCCTACACCTGGGTGACCAAGCGGCTGATGGGCGAGGTGTCCGTCCCGCTCGTCACCACCAACCGCATCAACACCCCCGAGGTCGCCGAGCGGCTGCTGGCCGAGGGCACCGCCGACATGGTCTCGATGGCCCGCCCGATGCTCGCCGACCCCGACTTCGTCGCCAAGGCCGCCGCCGGCCGCCCCGAGGCCATCAACACCTGCATCGGCTGCAACCAGGCCTGCCTGGACCACACCTTCAGCGGGCAGATCACCTCCTGCCTGGTCAACCCGCGCGCCTGCCACGAGACCGAGCTCGTCCTGGCCCCGACCCGGCGGCGCAAGCGCGTCGCCGTCGTCGGCGCCGGACCGGCCGGACTGGCCTGCGCGGTGAGCGCCGCCGAACGCGGCCACGAGGTCACCCTGTTCGACGCCGCGAGCGAGATCGGCGGGCAGCTGAACGTCGCCCGCAAGGTCCCCGGCAAGCAGGAGTTCGACGAGACGCTGCGCTACTTCCGTACGCGGCTCGCGGACCACGGCGTCGACGTACGCCTGAACACCCGCGTCGGCGTCGACGACCTCACCGGCCACGACGAGGTCGTCGTCGCCACCGGCGTCACCCCCCGCACCCCCGACATCCCCGGCGTCGACCACCCCTCGGTCGTCGGCTACCTCGACGTCCTGCGCGACGCCGCCCCCGTCGGCGAGCGCGTCGCGATCCTCGGCGCGGGCGGCATCGGCTTCGACGTCGCCGAGTACCTCACCGACGGCGGCGACAAGGCGCACGAGGACCCCGAGACGTACTTCCGCCTCTGGGGCGTCGACACCGACTACCGCGCCCCCGGCGGACTCGCCGCGCCCGAACGACCCGCCCCGCCGCGCAGCGTCCACCTGCTCCAGCGCAAGACCAGCAAGGTCGGCGCCGGGCTCGGCAAGACCACCGGCTGGATCCACCGCACCGAGCTGAAGCACCGCGGCGTCACCATGGTCCCGGGCGTGCGTTACGACCGGATCGACGACGCCGGACTGCACATCACCGTCGGCGACGAGTCCACCGTGCTGGCGGTCGACACCGTCGTCCTGTGCACCGGCCAGGAACCGAGCCGGAGCCTGTACGACGACCTGATCGCCGCGGGCGTCGCCGCGCACCTCATCGGCGGCGCCGACGTGGCCGCCGAACTGGACGCCAAGCGCGCCGTCAAGCAGGGCACCGAGCTGGCGGCGGCGCTGTAGGGGAGGGCGCGGGCGGCGGGCGGGGCAGCGGCGGTCCGTCCCTAGGATGAGCCCATGTCACTCCCGCACGCGATCCTCACCGCCCTGGTCGAAAAGCCGTCGTCGGGGCTGGAGCTGACCCGCAGGTTCGACCGGTCGATCGGCTACTTCTGGTCGGCCACGCACCAGCAGATCTACCGCGAGCTGGGAAAGCTGGAGGCGGAGGGCCTGATCCGGGCGCTGCCCGGCCAGCCGCCGGCCCGCGGCCAGAAGAAGTCCTACGAGGTCCTGCCCGCGGGTCGCGCCGAACTGGCCCGCTGGACCGCCGCCCCGCACGACCCCAAGCCGCTGCGGGACACCATGCTGCTGCGGCTGCGCGCCGCCGCGGTGGTCGGCACCGCCGGTGTCGAGGCGGACCTGCGCCGCCATCTGAAGCTGCACGAGCGTCAGTTGGCCGACTACGAGGAGATCGAGGAGCGGGACTTCCCGCCCGGGCGGGACAGCACCGAGGACCGGCTGCGGCACCTGGTGCTGCGGGCCGGCATCGACCTGGAGACGTTCTGGACCCAGTGGATCGGGCACGCCCTGGCGGAGTTCGCCGAGCTGCCCGGCGACGAGCCGGCGTGACCGCCTTCCTGGGCGCCCGTTCAGAACCGGTACGGCTTCGAGCGGCGGCGCAGGAACCAGGCCGCGGCGATGACCCCGGTACCCACCAGCGCGCCGCCCGCCACCAGGGTGGCCGTGCCGTAGTCCTGGACGGCCCCGCCGAGACCGCCCATGACACCGCCCGGCGACGCGGACGGGGAGGGAGTGGCGGAACGGCTCGGCGAGGGCGAGGGAGAGGGCGCCGAGGAGACGATGACCGTCTGGGTGCCGGCGGTGCTGTTGTTCGAGCACATGACGATCACCGTGTAGGTGCCCGGCGAGATCCCCGACCAGGCCGCGGACTGGCCCGAACCGGTGCCGGACAGCGCCACCTGACGCCCCTGGGCGAAGTCCCGCTGGCTGCTGGTGAGCAGCGAGGCGGTGCCCCAACTGCCGTTGAGCTGGGCACAGGCCGTGGTCGTGACCGACACCGTGGTCCCGGTGGTGCTCACGGAGATACCCGGCCCGGCCGACGCCGGTCCGGCGGACAGGACGACGGGCAGCGCGGCGACGGCTGCCACGGTCGCACCGGAGCGGAGAAGTGGCGATGAGATGCGCATGTGGACTGCCCTCCGGCGGCACGGTCGGCGGGACATCCCTTGCGCCGCCGGGATCGGGAACGCCCGTGCCCCCTCTGGCAGCCAACAGCGCGCCGGCCGCCCCCGCATGCGGAGCGCGACCGCCCAGGTGACACGTTCACCGCCCCGCCCCGGCACCGCGCCGGCCGGGGACCGTCACTCCGCGCCCGTGGTCACCTTCCGCTCCGCCGAGAACCCGCCCCAGGTGCCGTCGGGGAGCCTCGCCCGGACCTTCACCCGGTGCGCGACCCCGGCCTCGCGCCCGGCGTAGAAGCTGTACTCGGCACGGTCGCGCGGGACGTCGGCCCCGTAGACCAGCGAGGTCGCCGCCCGGCCGTCCAGATGGATCTGGTACTCGGTCACCGGACCGTCGGTGCGCGGCGGGATCCAGGACAGGTCGAGGTAGTACGCCCCGTCGGCCAGGTGGGAGTCGGCGCGCAGTCCGGTGGGCGCGGTGGCGCGGCCGTCGTCGGAGCCCGGTGTGGCGAGGCGGACGGGCCCGCCGGCGGGGGAGACGTTGTCGGCGGCGTCCCGCGCCCGGACGGTGAACGAGTAGCGGGTGCCCGGCCGCAGCCCCGTGACCACGGCCGCCGTCTGCTCGCCACCGACGCTGTGCACCTTCGCGTCACCCTGGTAGACGTCGTACGACACGACGTCGTGGTCGTCCTTCGCGGCCGACCAGGTGAGCTGGACCGCCCGGCTGCCCGCCGCCCTGCCGTGCACGTCTTCCGGGCGGGTCGGGGCGTTGCCGTCGCTCGCCGCGGCGGGAGTGGTCGCCCGCACCTCCCGGCTGCGCGGTCCGAGCCGCCCGTCGGCGTCCCGGGCCCGCACGGTGAAGGCGTACGCCGTCGACGGGTGCAGCCGGGTGACGTCCACCATCCGCTCGGGCGCCGGCACCTCCTTCACCAGCGTGCCGCCGCGATACACCTCGTAGGTCTCGACGCCGTCGACCGCGTGCCACATCACGTGCACGGTCGTCGCGCTGCCGGCCGCCGCGGTGACGCCCGTGGGTGCCCCGGGCAGTGCACCGCCCTCGCCGTCCTCGCCCCCGCCCCAGCCGCAGGAGGTCAGCAGGACGAGCACCCCGCAGAGCAGGGCGCACCGGCGCGTGAGAACGGCAACGGGAACCTCACGCACGGCTCTGCCTCCCCACACCGGCCCATAATGGTCCGGACCAATATGACCTCTGTGACGCGGTCACATCAAGAGGGTCGTGAGTCACGGTCACTCGGACGGGTTACGTATGCTGGGTCGTCCCACGGCCGAACTCTCCGTATGGACAGGGGGGTTCGGGTCGAAGGCGCGCGGACCGCTGTCGTCGCTGACCCCGCGCCGGCGCGGGCGGCCGGACGGGCCGGAGCCGGAACAGGCACGGCCCGCCCGCCCCCGGTCGCCCCTCGCGACGCACGGACCGGACGGCGGGTGTGCACCGTCTGGCCCTGCGAAAGGTGGTCGCGTGCGCGTTTCGGGGACAGATGGGGCCGAGTGTTCGTCCCTGTCTCCGAGGAGAGGCCACATCGTGCGTGTCCAGTCGCTGACACTGGTCGCGGCCAGCGCCGTCCTGCTCGCCCCCACGACGTTCCCCGACGCTCCGCCCGCTCCGCCACTGCCCGACCCGGCGCGGATCCTGCTGCCCGGCGCCCCCGACCGGGTCGAGCCGCCGCGCGCCGACCGGTCCGGGGTCCGGGTCGGACCCGTCCCCCACCTCCCGGCCGGGCAGCCCGCACCCCCCTCCCGGGTCGGAGCGGACTCCGGGGCCGGAGCCCGTCCGAAGCGGAGCGGCGACGAGGGACCGGTCCGCGCCGCCGACCTGCTGGCCAGGGTGCGGGACTGCGACCCCGTCTCGCGCGGGCGCTACCGCAGTGACGCCGGAGCACCGGCGGACATCCCCGTCTGCGGCTCACGGGACGCCGTGTACTGGAAGGCCGACCTCGACATCGATTGCGACGGCCGGCCCGGCGACCGGTGCAACGGCCGCACCGACCCGCACTTCAGCCCCGCCACCGCGTACACGGAGTCCGACGGCCGCCCGCTGGACGCGGAGCGCCTGCCCTACGTCGTCGTGCCCGGACCCAGCGGCACCTGGGACCCCCGGCAGGACGACGTCCGCGGCGGATCGCTCGCCGCCCTCGTCCACGGGGACCGGGTGCGGTACGCCGTCGTCGGCGACGTCGGCCCCAGCGACCTCATCGGCGAGGCCTCCTACGCCGCCGCCCGCTCACTCGGCATCCCGGCGGACCCGGCGGGCGGCGGCGTGGCCTCCGACGTGACGTACATCGTCTTCAAGGACAGCGAGGCCGAGCCCATCGAGGACACGGCCGCGGCCGAGAAGGCGGCGGAGCGGCTGGCGCGGAAGTTCGTGGACGGGGGCTGAGCGGGCCGGGACCGGAGCTGGAGGGGCCTGAACCGGCCGGGTGCTGCTGAGCCGTCCGGGGCGGCCGGGACCCGCCGGGTCCCGGCCGCCCCGGACTCTCCGCCGGGACGCAACCGGCCGCTCAGGCCTTCCGGTAGGAGTACGCCTCCGCGGCCGCCGCCTCCACGGCGTCGAGGCCGGCGCCCGTCGAGGCCGTGACGACCGCCGCCACCGCGCCCTCGACGAACGGCGCGTCCACGAGACGGGTGCGGTCCGGCAGTTCGTCGCCCTCGGCGAGCAGCGCCTTGACGGTGAGGACCGCACTGCCGAGGTCGGTGAGCACGGCGACCCCCGCGCCCCGGTCCACGGACGCGGCGGCGGCCGCGACCAGTTCCGAACTGGTACCGAACTCGCCGGAGGCGGTACCGCCCGCCGGGGCGACGGCCACCGCCCCGGCACCGCCCGACAACTCCTTCGCCAGCTCCGCCACCGAGGCGGCCACCTCGGCGCTGTGGGAGACCAGCACGATGCCCACCAGCTGCCGCTCGTCACTCACCGGCCGCCTCCTTCAGCGCCTCGAAGAGCAGCGCGGCGGAGGTCGCCCCCGGGTCCTGGTGACCGATGCTGCGCTCGCCCAGGTAGCTGGCCCTGCCCTTGCGGGCCTGCAACGGCGTGGTCGCCTCGGCCCCCTCCACGGCCGCCGTGCGGGCCGCGCCGAACGAATCGCCCAGGGCGTCCACGGCGGGCACCAGGGCGTCGATCATGGTCTTGTCGCCCGGCGCGGCACCGCCCAGCGTCCGGACGGCGTCCACCCCCGTCCGCAGGGCCTCGGCCAGCTGGCCCGCGCTCACCTCGGCCGAGTCCCCGAGCGCCTTGCCGGTGCGCCGCAGCAGCGTCCCGTAGAGGGGCCCCGAGGCCCCGCCGACCTTGGAGATGAGCTGCCGCCCGGCGAGGATCAGGACGGCGCTGGGTGTGGCGGGCGCCTCCTCCTCGAGCGCGGCGGCCACGGCCGTGAACCCGCGCTTGAGATTGCTGCCGTGGTCGGCGTCGCCGATGGGTGAGTCGAGAGCGGTGAGCCGTTCCGCCTCACGGTCGACCAGCGCGGTGGTCGCCGTCATCCAGCGGCGGAAGAAGTCGGCGTCGAGCACAGGATCTCCTTGCCTGGTAGGTACGTCGCGATGCTTCCACCGCCCACCGTCACATGCCCCACCGCAGACCCGGGGTGCTGACCGGCGCGTCCCACAGTCCGAGCAGCTCCTCGTCGATCTCGCACAGGGTGACCGAGGCGCCGGCCATGTCGAGGGAGGTGACGTAGTTGCCGACGAGGGTGCGGGCGACGGCGACACCCCGCTCGCCGAGGACCCGCTGCACCTCGGCATTGAAGCCGTACAGCTCGAGCAGCGGCGTCGCGCCCATGCCGTTGACCAGGACGAGGACGGGGTTGCGCGGGCCGAGGTCGGTCAGCACCGCGTCCACGGCGGCCTCGGCGATCTCGCCCGAGGTCATCATGGGCCGCCGCTCCCGGCCGGGCTCCCCGTGGATGCCGATGCCCAGCTCCAGCTCCCCGGAGGGGAGGTCGAAGGTGGGGCTGCCCTTGGCCGGCGTCGTGACGGCGCTGAGCGCCACACCGAAGCTGCGGGAGCTGTCGTTGACCCGGCGGGCGATCGCCTCGACCTGCTTCAGCGGCCGCCCCTCCCGCGCCGCCGCACCGGCGATCTTCTCCACGAACAGCGTCGCCCCCGTGCCGCGCCGGCCGGCCGTGTAGAGGCTGTCCGTCACCGCCACGTCATCGTTGACCAGCACCTTCGCGACCTGGATGCCCTCGTCCTCGGCCAGTTCGGCGGCCATGTCGAAGTTGAGCACGTCACCGGTGTAGTTCTTGACGACGAAGAGCACTCCGGCCCCGCTGTCCACGGCCGCCGCGGCCCGCACCATCTGGTCCGGCACCGGCGAGGTGAACACCTCACCCGGACAGGCGGCCGACAGCATCCCGGGGCCCACGAACCCGCCGTGCAGCGGCTCGTGCCCGGAACCACCCCCCGACACCAGCGCGACCTGTCCGGCCACGGGGGCGTCCCGCCGCACGACCACCCTGTTCTCGACATCCACGGTCAGCTCGGGATGGGCGGCCGCCATACCGCGCAGCGCGTCCGCGACGACGGTCTCGGGGACGTTGATCAGCATCCTCATGGGTACCTCCTGGGAAACCTGGCAGGCAAGTCGATGACCTGCGTATTTGTTGGTCGGAGCGGGCGGGGGCGGTTTTCGGTCCTGGCGTTGCGTGACGGGCTGGAGCGGGTTCTGGCAGTGCTGATGCCGACTTCCGTGACGGCTCGTCAGGCCTGCCGGACGGCTGGGGGCGGCTTGGTCGGGATCGCTGCTGTCGGCAGTATCGGCCTTGCGGCAGCGAAGGTCACGTGGGCGAACCGCATGGGCGCGCCCGAGTCCCTGAACGGCTGGCGCCGCGTGTCGGCGCAGAGGTGGGCCCGCGGGTTGCGCAGACGGAAAACCGGCGGGCCCGTGCCGATGCCATGAGGCCGTCCCGAAGGCGTTGGGCGGCGGGGGCGTTGCCGATACTGTGGTGACGCAGTCCGGAAACTGGAGGTGTCCGGTCGACGCCTGGTCGTTGAGTCGCGATGAGCGCGTGCAGCTGTACCGGCTGCTGTTGGGCGCCTACACCTCAAGAAATGATCTTGAGCGGCTTTTCTGGTTCGGGTTGAACCGTCGTCTTGGCTCCATCGTGGGGGCGGCCGACAACCACGACGATCTGGTGTTCAAGGTCATCCAGAACGCCGAACAGGACGGCTGGGTGCGGGAACTGGTGCAGGCGGTCGTGCATGACCGACCGGACAACGCGGGGTTGGCGCAATGGGCCGAGCCGCACCTGCCGCCCCCGGCGTCGTCCGAGGGTGCACGGCCTCCTCGGCTGGCCTTCGACCTGCGTGAAATCCGCGGGATCGTCGAGGGGGCCGCAGCAGCCGGCCCCGCCGACATGACGTTCGAGTCGATGGTGATCCACCACGACGCGGCGCACCTCTGCCTGCGCCATCAGGACATGTCGCGCAACTACCTCGTCCGTGTGCACGGACTCGTCCTCGACACGGAGGCCTCGGCGGGACGATTCCTCAACGAGGCGCGCCAGGCGCGGCAGGCTGCGGCCCATCACCGGGTCGCCGGCCTCCTGGACGCCGGGCTGACGGCGGACAGACATCCCTACCTGGTGCAAGACATCGGGCAAGCCGACATCCTTCGGCCGTCTCCCCTGGAGGTGACCGAAGTGATCGACATCGGGGCGAAGCTCGCCGACGCGCTCACCGTCGCGCACAACCGCGGCGCTGTCTACGGGCCCATCGATCCCTCACACATTCTCCTCGCGGCGGACGGCGAGCCATTGCTCACCTTCCCCGCGCTGCCGATGTTCGCGCCGGCGCAGGCGCCACCCGCGACGACAGAAAGGGACATCAGCGGCCTCTGCAAAACCCTGGTGGCTTTGCGGACCGACCGCCCCGATCAGGGATCGCGGGCGACGGCGGCGGCTGCGCCCGGTGCCGTGTCCGCTGAGCAGATCCGGTTGGAGAGCCAACTCCGCGAGATCTGCGCGGCTGCGTCGAAGGGCCAGCTCATCGCCGCCGCGGTCCGGGACCGGCTGGAGATGCTGAAGCGTGATTCAGTGGGCGCCAGACGCGCGTCGCGCGTGCTGGCGCGAGTGCCCGCGAGTACGGCGAACGGGCTGGCCGACAGCGAGGTGGTCTTCGTGCACGGCGACCTGTTCGAGCAGGAGGCCGACCTGGTCATCGGTTTCAGTGACACCTTCGACACCGCCACCGACGGCAGCCTGGTGATCAGCCCGTCGAGCCTCCAGGGGCAGCTCGTCGAGCGGATCTACCAAGGCGATGTGGAGGCCCTGGACGCCGACCTCGACCGGGCGCTGGCCGCGGTGAACGCCGAGAGCGTGGAGAGCCGTTCGGGCAAGCGGCACGGAAAACTGGCGCGCTATCCGGTGGGCACGGTAGCCGTACTCGAACGGGAGCGGTGGCGCGTCTTCGCCGTCGCCTTCAGCCAGATGGCCAACACCCTGACTGCTCAGTCGACGGAGGCCTTTCTCCACCTGAGCCTGGGCAATCTCTGGGAGGAGGTCAGGCGCCGCGAGACCGACCGCGCGGTCGCCATGCCCGTGCTCGGCGCCGGTCTGTCACGGCTGGAGTTGGAGCGTGAGACGCTCGTCAACATGACCCTGGCGTCGTTCCGTGAACACACTCGCCGCGCTTCGGTGTGCCGCGAACTGCGCATCGTCGTCCACCCCTCGGACGCAACAGGCTTCGTGCTGCCGTTGGGGGACTGACCGCAGCCCCGTGTCGTGGGCGCCGACCCGGACCACGGGCTTGCCGAGCAACTCGGCGTAGGCGATCTCCTGGCGCACCCCGTCGGCAGCGTCCGCGTGCGCGCTGGACACTACGACGACCATGCGGCAGTGCTCGATCTGTGGAAAGACGGTGTCCCGCCAAGCAGGAGAGTGCAGTTCGGGGCCGCAGATCCAGGGGTGCAGGCCGGTGGACCGCAATCGGCGCACCAGGCGCAGTGTGGACGAACGGTCGCGACGGCTGTGGCTGACGAAGACGAGCCACGGATCGACGGCACGGTCGTGAACCATGCTGCCGCTCACCTCTCGTACTTCGGTCACGCTTCGATCGTATCGCGTCCCTTCGCTCCCGCCGGGACAATGTTTCCCGACACACTTGGAGGGGCGTACGACGCGGAACGGAGAGGGGATCGCTGCATGCCGATGGACGGGCGGGTCGCCGAGCGGTTCAGCGAGGCGCTGATGGACGCCTTTCAGCCAGAGCAGTTGCGGCAGTTCCTCTACTACCGGCTGAACAAGCAGCTGGCCCGGATCTCGATGCAGTCCACCTACGACGCCGTCGTGTTCGACGTGCTCAGGGCTGCCGACTCCGAAGGCTGGCTCGACCACCTCGTCACGGCCGCCCGGCAGTCGCGCCCGGGGCACGCCGGTCTCTTCCGGGCCGCTCAGGATCTTGGGCTGGCCGTGGACACCCGTGGTTTGGAGAGCATCCTCAACGTCCGTGCTCCCGAGATCCATCCGGCGCTGTTCCGCGCCGGTCTCGGCCTGATCGAGGGGCGGGTGTGCAGGGTGGAGGCGGCCCGGTCCGGCGTGCCCCGCCCACTGGGCACCGGGTTCCTGGTGGGCCCCGACCTCTGCCTGACCAGTTTCCATGTGGTGGAGGGACTTTTCGGCGGGCGGCTACGGCCGGACGAGGTCCGGGTGCGGTTCGACTTCAAGCTCGGCGTTCAGCGCGGCGGCGGCCCCGGCGCGCCGGGCGTGCCGCAGCCGGCCACGGAAGCGGTGTCCGGCCTCGCCGAGCAGTGGTGCGTGGCCTTCGCGCCCTACGGGGACGCCGACCGGGACCCGGTCGCGGAGCGGGTGCCGGCCGCTGGGGAGTTGGACTTCGCTCTCCTGCGGCTGGCCGATTCACCGGGTGACCGCCCCATTGGCGACGACGCGGAACCGAGCTCGCCGGAACGGGGCTGGATCGACGCGCATGCGCCGGTGACGCTACGCGAAGGGGATGACATCGTGGTCTTCCAGCATCTGCTGGGCGGCCCCATGCGGCTGGCCTTCGGGAAGGTCACAGCGGTCACTGCGAACGGCACCAGGATCCGGCATACAGCCGATACCGACCACGGATCGTCGGGGTCCCCCTGCTTCACTCTGGCGCTGGATCTGGCCGCGATTCATCAGGCGGGCGATCCGCAGCAGGATCCCTGGCACGTCCCCGCCTACAACCGGGCTGTGCCGATCGCTCCGGTGGTCAGCACTTTTCCACCGGGGACACTCGCACCACAGTGTTGAGGGGAATGGTCTGCACGGCACCGCTGTCGGTCCGGCGCACGGAAATACGGCCGGCGGTCGCTGAGGGCAGCAGGGTCCCGCACGTCGCGGAACGGTCCGTCAACGCGACCTTCACCACGGGGCTGGGGGGAGCCGCCGCGGGCAGCAGCCATGGAAGCATGGCCGCGGCGGTCACCGCGGTCAGCGCGGCCCCGGCCGCGATCACCGCGCCGCGCAGGCGCACCGCCGCCGTGAGAGGAAGTGCCCGCAGTGAGGAGTACCAGCTGATCAGATCCTGGTCAGAGGTGACCGTACGCGTCCGCGGCCAGCCGTAGGCTGCTCGGCAGCCCTGAATCACGGCGAAGCCACCGAGGATCACCACCGCGGCAATCAAGCTTGCGACCGCGGTCTTCCCGCTGCCGGTCAGCCCGGCAATCCGGTCGGTCTGCAACCCGATGCCCAGCACACCGAGCAGCCCCAGCAGCGACGCGATGCCCGCGGTCCACTTCTCTGCTCCCGCGCGCAAGCTCGTCAGCTCATCTGCCTGTGCCGTCCGCCAGGCCTCGGCTGCCTCGATGAGGTAGGGGTCGTCCGAAGGGCGCAATGCGACATCGCCGGCCGCGTCGGTCTCGGCGGTCACGGTCCACGTCCGGCCACACCCGCGCGGTGGTTCGACGGGTTGCCCCGCGTGCTCCCGGCCGCAAGTGCAGCTTGCTGTGACGGTGAGTGCGGACGGCCCGGCCGTCGCGACTCCTCCGCCCTCGAACGAGGTTTCGGTGAGCCGCACCACCGCCGTGGCGGTGTGACGACAGGCCGGGCACGGCCCCTCCAGTCGCAGGGTCGATCCGACCCGTCGGCCCCGCCACGCCGACAACTGCGTGGCCGACACCGGTATCCATTCCGCCGAATGGACCATTTCGCTCACGTCCCCGCCCCTCCCACGCGTTGTCGGACCCGAACGATCGTGTCCAGTGCACCCATGCCCAGCCACCCGCACAGTCATCCCACACGCTGCATCGACGCCGCGAAACCCTGCCGCGAACTGGAGCAAGCCGACTGCGGACCGACCAGAGTCCTGCCGGGGCCGTATCGATCTTGCGACCGCGAAGGTCACGCGAGGTGACGTCTGTAGAGGTCAGGGAATACCGGTCTGCGCTCAAGCCGAGGGGGGCCGGAGGCCGGCGGTGCATTCGCCTTCCTGGGCGGCCATGACCTCATCGCCATGTTCGACGGCCCATGCTCCGACGGCGTCGACGGGTGCCAGCAGAGTCCGGCCCAGGGCGGTGAGCCGATACTCAACGCGCGGTGGCGCTCCGGGGTGTGCCTGCCGGTCCACGAGTCCGTAGGACTGCACGCGCCGCAGCGTCTCGGTGAGGACCTTGGAGCTGATCGCCCCGATCAGCTCGCGCAGTTCGACCGGGCGTTTGGGGCCGTCGCGCAGTGCCCAGAGCACGACGGCGTTCCAGGTGTTGGAGAGGAGGTCGAAGGCGAGGCGGGCGCGGCAGTCGGCGAGGAAGGCGTCGGTCGTCACGTACCAAATGGTGCCCGACAGGACCTCTAGCGTCGAAGTCGACGGTCCAAGCAGGTCCTGGGAGGGAATGCGTGATGAGAATCGGCGTACTGGGCACGGGCGGCATGGCGGACGCGCTCGCCGACCACTGGGTGCGGGCCGGGCACGAGGTGGCCGTCGGAGGACGGGACGTGCACAAGGCGAAGCGGCTCGCGACGCGCCTCGGGGGCGGCGCGAAGCCCGCCGGTCTGCGGGCGGCGGCCGAGTTCGGGCAGGTGGTGCTGGCCGCGCTGCCCTTCGGCGCGGGGACGGACGTGGTGCGGGAACTGCAGGCGGTCCTGGGCGGCAAGGTTCTGATCGACTGTTCCAATCCGGTCGGTCCGGGCTTCCGGCTGCTGACACAGGGCAGACGCTCGGCCGCACAGCGACTGGCCGCGGCGGCGCCGGGAGCCCGTGTGGTCAAGGCGTTCAATCTCTGCCACGAGGACGTGTGGCGCATGTCGCCGCCCGTCTTCGACGGACGGCCGCTGGCCGTTCCCGTCTGCGGCGACGACGAGACCGCCCTCGCGCTCGTACGCGAGCTGGTGCGGGATGCCGGCTGCGAGCCTTTGGCCGGCGGCGGTCTCGAACGGGCGGGCCTCCTGGAGGCGACCGCCGCGCTCTTCATCGGGCTGTGGGTCGGCGAGGGAGCCGATGCCCAGGCAATCGCACCCCCGCTGGCGTATGCCGCCGGACCGGCACACGCGGAACCGGACGACGCCGAGCGGTGCCGTCCACGCCTGTGAGTCGCTTCCTCCGGTCTCTCTGAAGGTGCTCTTCGTCAGCTCGGTGATCCTCGATCCCGTTGGCCGCCGTGCCGGTGGTGCTTCTCGGAGTCGTTGTGCTCCCTTGACCTGCGAGGGTTCACCAGGGTGGTTCTGGGCCCACCCCAGGTGGGGTGCTGGACCGCTGGTGGGCCGAACGGGCCGTTCATAGCGTTGTGTTCATGATGGATGACACGAACGAAGAACGAAAAGGTGCCACCCGGCGAACGGCGCTGCGTGGGCTGGGGCTCGCGATGGGGGGCATGGCCGTGGGCACCGGGCTCGCAAGCTCGCCGGCCGCGGCGGCCCCGCGTCGACGGCCCGTCACCTACGTGCTGGTGCACGGTACCCACAGCGCCGGCGCGTTCTGGATGCCGATCGCGCGGGAACTGGTGCTGCGCGGCCACCGCGCCGTCATGGTGGACCAGCCGCGGCACGGCGCGGAGGCTTTCGTGGCGGAGTCCTACCAGCGGCAGGACCTCGCCGCGATGGCGGTCGAACCGTCCCCGCTGAAGGGCCTCGGGCTGGACGACTACGAGGCGCGCGTCACGGGCGTCGTGCGGCGGGCCGCACGGAACGGCCCGGTGGTGCTGGTCGGGCACAGCCTGGGTGGCGTGTCGGTCAGCCGGGTCGGCGAGGCCGTCCCGCACCTGCTGCACCACATCTGCTACATGGCGGCCTTCTGTCCCAGCCGCGTCCTGCCCACGGCGGACGCCTGCACGGCGGCGCCCGAGAACGCGAACGCCGTCAGCCCGGTGGAGCTGACGGTGGGTGACCCGGACCGGCTCGGGGTGTTGCGGCTGAACTTCCGTACGGGCGTCAGCGGTGAATTGGCCCTCCTGAAGGAGATGATCTGCGCCGACTACCCCGACGCCGACTTCCGCCGGATCCTGGCCGGCATGCAGACCGACGAGCCCGTCGCCGCCTATGCGGGCCGAGCGGTCGGCCGGGCCGGCACCTGGGGACGCATTCCCCGCACGTACCTGCGTTTCGGCAGGGACCGTACGATCGCCACCGCGCTCCAGGACAGGATGATCGCGGAAGCCGACGCGTCCACACCCGGCAACCGCTTCCGGGTGCACGATTTCCCCGGGGCGTCACACGTCGGCCCTCTGGATCCCACCCCGGTTGCGGACGTCCTGGACACGCTCGCAGGACAGGGGGGCTAGGTTCCGTCCGGCGGACCGGAACCAGGGAGCGGGTTCCACCTCTCTGCACGGTGCTCTGGACGGTGCTTCCTCCGGCGTTGCGGGGTCATGGTCTGTGTATGTAACATACATATTGGCCCTCCAAGGGTCCCGGGCGGTCACGAAAGGAACAGCACCATGAGCACACGCAGCCTCCAGGGCAGGACGGCCATCGTCACGGGAGGCGGGTCGGGCATCGGCGGTGCCGTCACGAGGCTCTTCGTCGCGCGCGGCGCCCGGGTCGTGATCGTCGACCTGGACGAAGAGGCGGGGCGGAGCATCGCCGACGAACTCGGCGACGCCGTGGTCTTCCTCCGGGGCGACGTCGGTGACCGCAAGGTCGCCGACACGGCCGTGGCCACCGCCGTCGACCGCTTCGGATCCCTGGACGTGCTGGTGAACAACGCGAGCGTGTCGCGGCAGAAGCCGTTCGAAGAGCAGACGGACGACGACTGGGACCTCGCGATGAACACCGGCCTGTACGCGACCCGCAACTTCATGCTCGCCGCACTGCCCGAACTGAAGAAGACCGGCAACGCCAGCATCGTCAACTTCGGCTCCGGCGCCGGCCTCAACGGGCAGCCGAACCAGGCGTCCTACGCCGCGGCCAAGGAAGCGATCCGCGGCCTGAGCCGGGTGGCCGCCAACGAGTGGGCGCCGCACAACATCCGGGTCAACGTGGTCTGCCCGATGGCCCTGACCGCCGGGGTGGCCCAGTGGGCCGAGGCCCGTCCGGAGCAGTACGCGCAGTCCGCCGCCTCGGTGCCGCTGGGCCGCTTCGGCGACCCCGAGCGCGACGTGGCGCCCATCGTCGCCTTCCTCGCGAGCGACGACGCGCAGTACATGACCGGCCAGACCGTGATGGCCGACGGCGGGGCCGTGAAGCTCCGCTGAAGCGCGTGCGCGGTCGCGGCAGCCGGCGGAGAGACCCCGGCCGCCGGGAGCCCGCGCGACTGATCACCCCCACCGTGAACCACCAGGAGAAGAGCATCATGGGAACCATCGCCGTCACCGGAGCCGCGTCCGGCATGGGCGCCTCGATCGCGGCCCGGCTCGTCGGACAGGGCCACCGCGTCATCGGCGTCGACCTGCGCGACGCCGACGTGGAGGCCGACCTGGGCACCCCGGCGGGACGGGCCGCCGCCGCGGCCGAGGTCACCCGCCTGTGCGACGGTCGGCTCGACGGCTTCGTGCCGTTCGCCGGGATCTCCGGCGGCGCGGGCCGGCCCGCGAGTCTGCTGGTTTCCGTCAACTACTTCGGCGCCGTCGGACTGCTGGAGGGGCTGCGTCCGGCGCTGGCCGCGGCGGGGACGTCCGCGGTGGTCCTCGCCTCGTCCAACTCCACCACCACGCAGCCCGGCTGGAGCCCCGAGCTGGCCGCGGCCTGCCTGGCGGGTGACGAGGAGGCGGCCCGGGCGCTGGCGGACGCCCAGACCGACGAGGGCGGCGTCCTCACCTACCCGGCCACCAAGGCGGCGATCGCCCACTACACCCGCACCCGCGCCGCCGACTACGTCGCGGACGGCATCCGCCTCAACGCCGTCGCACCGGGATTCATCGACACCCCCATGACCCGGGCGGGCCGCAAGGACCCGCGGATCGCCGCCGGCATCGACGCCTTCCTGAAGTCCGTACCGGCGGGCCGGGCGGGCAGCCCCGACGAGGTCGCGGAACTGGTGCTCTTCCTGCTGTCCGCCAAGTCGGGCTACTGCGTGGGCACGCTGATGTACTGCGACGGTGGCCTGGACGCCGAGCTCCGCGGCCTGGACTGGCCCGCGGTGCGGACGCCGCAGGTCTGACGGACGGACGCCCCGGGTGCCCGGGACGCCGCGGCGGCTGACGGGCATCCGGCGGCCGGCGGCGTGCCGGGAGGGCGTGGCTCAGTCCCGCCCGCCGGAGCCGGGGCGTCCCGCGGCCGACTGCCGTCCGGGGGATTTGCGGACCGCCGACCGGGCGGGCGCGGGCCCGGCCGCCGGCCCGTCCGCTGCCGGGACCCCGTGCGCCAGGTGGTCGCGCGGGGCGTCGGGGTCGATCAGCCGGTTGAGGCGGGCCGGGACGTCGAAGCCGACCAGGAGGGCCACCAGGATCGTGCCGGCGAACGTCAGCAGGGCCAGCGAGGTGCCCAGGGACCTCCCCTCGGCGAGCCGGGCGCCGAGGACCGGGGCCACGGCGCCGCCAAGCGCGCCGACGTTGTAGGTGAACCCGAGCCCCGAACCGCGGCTTCCGGTGGGGAAGTGACCGCCGATGTAGCGCGGCAGCAGCCCCGAGATGCCGAAGCTCAGCGCCTGAAGGGCGAACAGCAGCACGCCCATCAGGAACAGGTTGTCCTTGGTCGCGAACACCGGGAAGACGAACGCCAGCGAGGCGACCAACGTGAAGGCGTACGCCTTGCGGGTGCCGATCCAGTCGCCCACGAAGCCCGCCAGGACGCAGCCGGCGGCCGTGCCGAAGCCCGCGAAGTACAGGGCGTCCGTGACCTGGCCGGGCGTGTAGCCGAGATCGTTCTTGAGGTAGGTGGGCAGCAGGGCCTGGATCGGCCAGGTGTACAGGAACGCCACGAAGACGGTGACGATCAGGGACAGGTACAGCAGCCAGCCCTTGCGGCCGCCGAGCTGAACGGTCAGCGCGACCAGGCAGGCGCCGGCGAGCACCGACAGTACGGGGACGGCGCCGGCCCCGACCGGGCTGAACACGGCGAACAGGGTGACCGTGCCCAGCACCACCAGGGCCGTGTTGACCGTGGCCAGGGCGCGGGTGGCGAACAGCGGCCGGAAGGGGTTGGGGCGCTGCGCCCGTTCGCCGACCGAGGCGCTCCACTCCTCGGCCTCGGGCAGTGCGCGGCGCACCCACAGGGCGACGACCACGGGCAGGACGCCGAGGAAGAACATCCAGCGCCAGCCCAGGCTCGGCACGACCCACTTGTAGCACTCGGCCGCGAGCACCGAACCGATCGAGAATCCCGAGATGAGGAAGCCGGAGGCGCGGTTGCGCACCCGGACCGGCCAGCTCTCCAGCACGTACGTCGCACTCGCGCTGTACTCGCCGGCCATGCCCATCCCGATGAGCAGCCGGGCGGTGAACAGGCTGGTGTAGTCCCAGGCGAAGCCGCACGCGAAGGTGCCGATCGAGTACAGCAGGATGCTCGCCACCATCGACGCCTTGCGCCCGAAGCGGTCGCCCGCCGCGCCGAGCACCGCGCCGCCGAGCCAGCGGGTGATGAACGCACCGGAGACCAGGCCGGCGGCCTCGACCGTGCTGAGACCGAACTCGTCACTGATCTCGGTGAGAACCAGCGTGATGAGGACGAAGTCGAATCCGTCCAGCACATAGCCGATCCAGGCGGCGAAGAACGACTTCCACTGGCTGCGGCTCACTTCCCGGTACCAGGGGAGTGCCGATGCGGGCTTGGCTGTCACGGTGTCTCCAGGGTGCGCTCCTCGTCGAGCGCGGTTCGGTGGGGCGCCGCCCCGGCCGCGCCACCGCCGACCCTATCCGCGCCGGGGCCGAAGGCGCTGGTGAGGCCGCCCACACCGCCGGTCCTCCCGTTGCGCGCAACGATCATTGGCATCGATATCATTCTCTGTCATAGTTCCAGCTGTCGACCGTCCACCCGCATGCGCACACGCATCCATACGCGCAGCCGCACACAGTGTCCAGGGGGAGTTGTGAAGCGATCCACCACCAGCGTCCGCAGCGAAAGTATCGATAACATTCCCCCGGCCGCTCTGACGTACGCCGACGGTGTCCTCCTGCGGAACGGGCGCCCCCACCGCGTCCTGGCGGGCTCGCTGCACTACTTCCGCGTGCACCCCGAGCAGTGGGCCGACCGGCTCCGGCGGCTCGCCGCCCTCGGACTGAACACCGTCGACACCTACGTCCCCTGGAACTTCCACGAGCGCGACGAGGGCGACGTACGCTTCGACGGGCCCAGGGACCTGGCCCGGTTCGTGCGGCTCGCGCAGGAGGAGGGACTGGACGCCGTCGTGCGCCCGGGTCCCTACATCTGCGCCGAGTGGGACAACGGCGGCCTGCCCGCCTGGCTGACCGGCACGCCCGGCATGCGGCTGCGTACCTGCCACGGCCCGTTCCTGCGGGCCGTCGACCGCTGGTTCGACGAGCTGATCCCGCGCGTCGCGGACCTCCAGACCGGGCGGGGCGGACCGGTCGTGGCCGTGCAGATCGAGAACGAGTACGGCAGCTACGGAGACGACCACGCCTACGTCCGCCACATCCGCGACGCCCTGGTCGAGCGGGGCATCACCGAACTGCTCTACACGGCCGACGGGCCCACCCCGCTCATGCAGGACGGCGGTGCTCTGCCCGGCGAGCTGGCGGCGGCGACCTTCGGCTCACGCCCCGACCGGGCCGCCGCGCTGCTGCGCTCGCGCCGGTCCGGCGAGCCGTTCTTCTGCGCCGAGTTCTGGAACGGCTGGTTCGACCACTGGGGCGAGAAGCACCACATCCGGTCGGCCGAGAGCGCGGCCGAGACCGTCGGCGGCATCCTCGACGAGGGCGGCTCCGTCAGCCTCTACATGGCGCACGGAGGCACCAACTTCGGCCTGTGGGCGGGCGCCAACCACGACGGGAGCCGGCTCCGGCCGACCGTCACCAGCTACGACTCGGACGCCCCCGTCGCCGAGAACGGCGCCCTCACCCCGAAGTTCTTCGCCCTGCGGGAGAGACTGACCGCGCTCGACGGCGCCGTGGCCGCACGCCCGCTGCCCGCCGCCCCGCCGCTGCTCCCGCCCCGCGATCTCCCCGTCACCCCGCGGGCGGCCCTGCTGGACGCGCTGCGCGCGGCGGCGGAACCCGTCCCCGGACCGCTGCCGCTGAGTTTCGAGGAACTGTCGCTGGCCTCCGGCCTGGTCCTCTACGAGGCCGAGCCGCTGCTGCCACCGGGGGAGCACGAGGTGACCGTGGCGGGCCTGCACGACCGCGCCCAGGTCTTCGTCGACGGCGCACCCGTCGCCGTGCTGGACCGCGAGAGCGGTTCGTTCACCGTCTCCGGCGCCGGAGCGCGCGTCCGGCTCGCGCTGCTGGTGGAGAACCAGGGGCGGATCAACTACGGCCCGCTGCTCGGTCAGGGCAAGGGCATCCTCGGCGGGGTGCGGGTGGAGCGCCGGCTGGTGCACGGCTGGACGACGCGTCCCCTGCCGCTCGACCGGTGGACGGCGCAGGACACGGCTCGAGCCGCCGCGGCGGCCCCGGCGGGCGGTCGCGCCGGATTCGCCACCGCCGTCCTGCCCGTGGACGAACCGGCGGACACGTTCGTCGCCCTGCCCGGATTCGGCAAGGGCTTCCTCTGGGTCAACGGCACCCTGCTGGGCCGCTACTGGGAGATCGGGCCGCAGACCACGCTCTACCTGCCCGCCCCTCTCCTGCGGTCCGGCGAGAACCTGCTGACGGTGCTCGAACTCGAACGCTTCGGTGACCGCGTCACCCTGCGCGACCGGCCCGAACTCGGACCGCCGGAGGAGTACGTCGAGACCTTCGACTGACTCCTCCGGCGGGCCGTCGGTGCCGGTGGGCGTCAGCGGGCGCCGGCGGGGCGCTCGCCCGGCGGGAAGCCCGTGGGAAGGTCCACGGGCACGCCGTACACGCGCATCTCCGCGGCGGCCGCGTAGGGCTGCCCGTTGAGGGCGTCGAGCGCGGTGAAGCGGACGTGGGAGGCGCGGACCCGGTCGAAGGAGACGCGCTGGGTCTGCGGGACGTCCTTCAGGGTGCCGGCGGCCACCGTCGTCCAGGTCCCGCCGTCGTCCGACACGGCGACCTCGTAGTCGCCGACGCGTCCGTTCGGGCCGCCGCTCTGCCGGCCCAGGTATCCGAACCCGTCGATGTCGGCCGCGCCGTCCAGCTCCAGCGTCACCCAGTGCGGGTACGGCGCCTGGGAGGCGGTGTAGTCGGTGTGCCAGATGGTGCCGGCGTCACCGTCGAGGACGTTGGACACCGGTCCCTCGCCCGCCCCCGAGGACGTGTTCTCCGAGTCGGCCGTCGCGGTCATTGAGCCGGGCGCGAGCACCGGTTCGTCGGTCAGTGCGGCACCGCCGTCCACGGAGACCGTCTTGGTGGCTCCCGCATGGGCGTACGTGGCGCTCACCTTCCATGTGGGGGAGGTGTCGGTGGTGTCGGCGGGCGGGGTGAGGAGCCAGGTGGTGCGGACGGTCGCGCCGGGCTTCACGCCCTGGAAGAGGTTGCCGTTCTTCTCCGTCACCTCGGCCTTCCAGCCCTCGGGCAGGCCCTGGAGTGCGATACCGACGTCGGTGGCGTCGGCCGACTCGTGGTTGGTGAAGGTCGTGACGTACTCACCAGGGACTCCGGGGCTCAGCTCGGCGCCGGAGGGGGCCGTGACGGCGGCGCAGGCGGCCCCGCCCTCGGCTTCGCCCAGGTCGGTCACGGTGAAGTCGTCGAGGACGAGATCGGTGCCCCGGGCGCTGCCGAGCTTGCGCAGTCCGACCCAGGTGTCCCCGCAGCCGGCGACGATCTCGCGGGAGTAGGTCGCGGTGTCCAGGGCGGGTTCCAGGACGTCGCGGGTGATGTCGCGGGAGGTGGTCTTCCCGTCGGCCACCTTGTCCGCGCCGGTGACCCAGGCCCACTGGCCCTCGATGTTGGTCTGGTAGGAGAAGGAGACCTCGTACTTGTGGCCCTCCTCGAAGGGCACCGTGGCGGGGGTCGTGCGGTGGACCAGCCCGGTGTTCTCCGCGTGCGACTTCAGCGAGTGCCGGCCGGCCAGTACGTCGTCGACGGCCTTGCCCTTCAGCGTGCCGGAGTCGTAGGGGGAGTAGGTGTTCTTCCACTCCTTCTGGCTGTAGGGCGCGTGGAGGTCGCTGATGCTGGTGCGGGGGTCGGTGACCCCGCCGGCGTCGCCCTTGACGAAGGGCCCCCAGCCCGGCTGGTTGCCCTCGAAGTCCTCGTGGGCGACGACGGTGCCGTCCTCGGCGCGGGGGAGCGGCGTGGTGGTGTCCGCCATGACGCGTACGTCGTCCAGGACGACCGCGGCACGACCGGCGGCGGCCCCGAGTTCCACGGTGACATTCCCGCTGCGGGGTGCGGTGAAGGAGACCGAGGCCCGCTGGGAGTACGTGTCCCGCTTCTCGTCGGACGCCATCCGGTTCCGCGCCGGCGTGATGTCGAAGGCCCGCTCCCGGGTGTCCTCGCCGGCGCGCACCCGCAGCGTGGTGTCCCGTCGCTCACCGGGGGCGATCTCGACGTCGGCGCCGAGCGTGTAGCGCTTGCCCGGGGTCAGGCCGCCAACCCGCTGCGAGATGCCGGAGGCGCCCTCGCCGAGGCGGACCACGTTGTCCCCGTTGCCGGCCCGGACGATCTCCGCCCCGCCGCGGGCGCTCCAGGCGTCGAGGTCCCCGGCGTTGAAACCGGGGTCGGACAGTCCGGTGAACTCGCCGTAGTGAGCGTCCTTGTGGGGCGCCTTGCCGCCGACGGGCACCAGGACGTAGGGCCGCCCCTTCTCGGCGGTGAGCGTCACCCGCCCGTCGTGGGCCTTCACCTCGGCCTTCTTCGCCCGGCCCTGGTCGGTGAGTGCGTAGAGGGTGAAGTTCTTGTTGCCCGCGAACTGTTCGGTGAGTGCGAAGGTGTGCTCGCCGCCGGAGGCACTGTAGAAGTACATCTTGTCGGCGTCGCCGGGCGAGGAGGTGCCGTCGCCCTTCCCGGCGTTCCCCCAGGGCAGCAGGTAGGTGTCGCCCTTGAGGACTTCGGCACCGCCCATGGAGACCCGCCGCTCGCCGTCGACGGACTTCACGCTCACTCCGCCGGTCAGCTGTGCGTACTTGCCGGCGTCCCAGTCCATCACCTGGTAGTGCTGGAGGAACTTGGTCGGCAGGTTGTCGGTCCAGATGTTGCGGTAGAAGGCGTTCCAGTCGTCCTGGCCGGTCCAGCCCTCGAACTCCACGATGCTGGCCCCGCCGAGCAGCGGGTCCACGTTCCACACGTCGCGGTCGGAGTTGGCGATGAACCGGACGATGTCGGAGTTGATGCCCTTGTTGGTGGCGCCGCCGTAGTTCTTGTCGGCGGCCCAGTGCGACCACACCGAGGAGCCCTCGAACTTGTACGCCCACTCGGTGGCGACCTCGAAGCCCATCTTGCGCAGTTCGGCGGCCAGGCCGTCGGCCAGCCAGCCGCTGGAGTAGTAGGCGTCGATGTAGACGGTCTTGATGCCCGGCGCGTCCTTGCGGAGCTGCTTGAACCGGTCGAGGACGGCTCCGGTGCCCAGGTCCTTGCGCTGATTGATGTGGTAGGCCTGGTTGAGCCAGTCCCAGCCGTTCACCTGGCCGTCGACCATGTCCTCGGTGAAGGTTCTGGCCTGCGCGTACGCCTCGGTGGCGTTGACGTGGACGGCGAAGTCGGCGTTGTAGCCGGCGCCGGTGCGGGTGAGGCGGTTCAGGTCCTTCCAGCCGCCCGCGCGGACGTTCTCGTTGCCGCCGTAGTCGGGGTGGGCGGAGTCGTGGCCCTCGCTCGCGTAGCCCTTCTCGAGCACCCACTGGCCGAGGTTGTCGGTGGCCATGGAGATGCGCTTGGTGTTGTCCAGCGTCTTCAGGAACGGGTTGGTGGCCTGGCTGGCGAAGTTGAACGGGATCCGCTGGACCACGCGTTCGGGCACGCGTTCCGCGCCGAGCGGGCTGCGCATGTGCTCCCGGTGGGCGATGGCGCCGTCCTGCCAGTCGACGGTGCCGTCCTCGTTGGCGTCGGCGGCGAGGACCACGGTCGCCCGGGGCAGCTCGTAGGTGTCGACGCGGGGGTCGGTGGCGCCGTCGGGATGGTAGGTGTACGTGCCGACCGACAGCTCCGCCCGGCGCCGGCCCTCACCCGCGTCGACGATGCGGGACAGCAGGCGGGTGTTCCAGTTGGTGTTGTCGTCCTGTGGCGAGTCCTCGGTCGCGTTGGTGATGACGCCCGCCGAGAGCTCTGCATTGCCGACGAACGCGTACGGGGCGCCGACGGGCCCCTTGTCCGGGGCGGTGTCACCGGTGAGGCGGACGAAGCGGTCGGCGGTCGTCGTGGAGTCCGTGGAGATCTTCGTCCGGGCGAGGTTCGCGCCCGGGTCGGAGGAGTCCACGGAGACCAGGGACTGACCGGGGATCGCGAGGGTGCGTACGGTCGACGCGGCCTCGCCGGAGATCTTCTCGACGGCGAAGACGACCGTGCTCCTGCCGGTCACCGTGATCGTGGAGGTGAGCGTGAGACCCGGCAGATCCGCGAAGGTGGAGGTGTAGGTCGCCCTGCTGCCCTTCGCGCTCATGGTGGTGGTGGCGCGGTGGGCCTCGCCGTTGATGGTGAAACTGTCCAGGGCCGTCGCCCTGCCGTCGAGGCTGCGCCGCCCCAGCCGGTAGGAGATGACCTGGGGGAACTCCTCGGCCACGGTGACGGTCAGCCCGCCCCGGCTCAGCTCCACCGGCGTCGCCGCGGGAGCCGCCGCGGACACCGCCCGGGGCAGCGCCGCGCCCGCGGGGACGGCGGCGGTCGACAGCATGCCGACGGTGAGGCCGAGCGCGGTGGCGACGGCGCCGGGGCGCGGCACTCGTCTGCGGCCGGGTGGGCGGGGTGACGGGGGTGCCATGGGATCCACGGGTGCTTCCTCCTCGGGTCGGACGAAGGACGGGGACGGGGACGGGGGACGGGGACGAGGGACGGGGACGAGGGGACGCCGGAGGTGTGAGGGCCGGGCGGCACGGGTGGCACGGGACGGAATCCTCGGTGCGGCCGGGAGGCCCGCTACGGGGCGGCGGACGCGCCCGGGTGTTCCGCTGTGGGTTCGGGCGGCTCCCGACTGCCTGGTTCCGCGCGATGTTAGCGCTGCCACTCCGGTGTTGATTCCACCTCCTCGGGCGCCGCTCCCGGCGCGCACGGTGAACTAACGTCCCTCGAGCTGTGCGTTGGCGGAAACTATGGCAGAGGATGTTATCGATGCCAATGGGTCTTGCCCGGCTAGACTGCGGTACGGACCATCACGTGGCACAGGCGGCTCGGGCCGCGGTTTCTGTGGAGAGGCAAGCGATGTCATCGGGAACGCCGGAAGCCGGCAGGACGCCCCCGGGCAAGCGGACGGTCGACGACGGGGCGGCGCGGCAGCCGGGGATGACCGATGTCGCCCGGCTCGCCGGCGTCTCCGCCCAGACGGTGTCCCGCACCCTGGCCGGCCACCCCAACGTCCAGCAGAAGACTCGCGCCAAGGTGCTCGCCGCGGTCGAGCAGCTCGGCTACCGCAAGAACAACGCGGCACGCATGCTGTCGTCGGGGCGCAGTCGGACGATCGGCGTCGTGACCCTCCAGACCACCTTCTACTCCCGGGCGAACCTGATCTTCGGCATCGAGACCGCGGCCCGCGAGGCCGGGTACGCGGTCAGCACCGCGACCACGGCGTCACTGGACACCGCGGAGATCGAGGGTGCGCTGTCCCGGCTGGCGGAGCAGGACGTCGAGGGGGTGATCCTCTCGGTGCCGCTGGTCCACGTGAGCCCGCGGATCGAGCAGCTCACCCGCTCGGTACCGACCGTGACCGTCGACGGATCGAGAACCCGGGCCACCGAGGTCGTGGCCGTCGACCAGACCCTGGCGGCGCGGCTGGCGACCCGTCACCTCATCGAGCTGGGCCACGAGGCGGTCTGGCACGTCGCGGGGCCGGCCGAGTGGCTCGACGCCGCCAGCCGCAGCGCCGGCTGGCGCGACACCCTGGAGGAGGCGGGACTGCCCGTGCCGCCGGTGCTGGAGGGGGACTGGACGCCTGCCTCCGGCTACCGCAACGGACTGGTCCTGGGCAAGATCCCCGATGTCACCGCGGTGTTCGTGGCCAGCGACGAGATGGCCTTCGGAGTGATCCGCGCCCTGCACGAACTCGGCCGCCGGGTGCCGCGGGACATCTCCGTCGTCGGCGTGGACGACATCGCGCTCGCCGAGTACTGCTCGCCCTCGCTGACCACGGTCGCCCAGCCGTTCGCCGAGATGGGTGCCCTCGCGGTCGCCCACCTGCTGCGGCACATCGCGGACCCGGCCGCTGCCCCGGAACCCGCCTCCGTCGAGCCCGCCCTGGTCGTGCGTGCCAGCACGGCTGCGCCCCGGACGCGGGCGTAGTCGCAGCGACCGGGACGCGGTCAGACGTGCACTTCGGGGGGAAAGCCCGTCCAGCGCAGCTCGTCGGGCAGGTGCCGCATGTCGTTGGCGAGGAGGACGGAGGCCGCCCGGCCGGGGGCGTACCGGATGACCGTGAGCGCCGCGTTGCCGTGGTTGAGGCCGAGCCAGCGCCACTTCGGCGCGTGCATGGCGTCCCGGACCAGCCAGGCGATGAGGAAGTTGTGGGTGACGACCAGGTCGTGGCGGTCCTCCGCGCCGTCCGTGACCGCCCCGGTGAACCGGCGCAGCGCCAGCCGGGCGAGTTCGGGGCCGCGCTCGCGTTCCTCCTGGCCGGCACCGGCGAGGAAACGCAGGTAGAAGTCCGCCGACTCGGCGGGGAGTTCGGACCGCTCCGGCAGATGGGGCACGTAGTCACCGGCGGCTTCGCAGGCGTGCGGGGTGACGCCCTTCAGTTCGGCGGCGACCAGGCCTGCGGTCTGCTCCGCCCGTGGCAGGGGGCCGTGGTGGACGGAGGTGAAGGGGACGTCCCTCAGGCGTCTGCCGAGCAGGGTGGCCTGGCGCCGGCCGGAGTCCGTCAGTTCGCTCTCGTCCGGTGACGCCTCGCCGTGCCGGGCGAGGTAGAGGTAGCGGGTGGCGGTGCCGGTCATCTCGGGACTCCCTCGGGGCGCACGGGTGATCTTCCACCTCGACGGACGTCCGGCTTCCGTGCCCCGGTTCCCCGCACCCTCCCGGCGTACCGGCCCGCGGCCGCCTCACCGTACGACCTCCGCCCAGACCACCTTGCCCGTCTCCGTCCAGCGCACCCCCCACCGGGTGGTGAGCCGGTGCACCACGTGCAGGCCGCGGCCAGCGTCGTCGAGGAGCCCGGCCCGGCCGAGCCGCGGTCTGCCGTTGCCGGTGTCGCCGACCTCGCACAGCAGGCCGGGACCGTCCCGGATCAGCCGGACGGTGATGGGCCCGCCGGCGTGGCGGACCGCGTTGGTGACGAGTTCGCTGACCAGGAGCAGCACGCTGTCCCGGGTGCCGTCCCTGGTGCGCCACTGCCGCAGCAGCGCGGAGACCAGCGCGCGGGCCCGGACGGCAGCGTCGTCCCGGGCGGGCAGCCGCCAGGTCGCGGTGTCCTCCTTCCGGTAGCCGATCATGCGCGCGAGCAGCAGGGTCACGTCGTCGCGCTGGCGCGCCGGCATCACCTCGGACACCACCCGCCGCGCGGCCTGCTGCAACGGGTCCCAGGGGTGCACCGAGGCCACGGCGTCCGACAGCCTGCCGATGCCCTCGTCGATCGGTACGGCCGGATCCTCGACCAGGCCGTCCGTGTAGAGGGCGAGCAGGGAACCCGGGGGCGCGACGAAGGTGTGCACGCCGAACGGCTCCCGCAGGGCGAACTCGGCGCCCAGGCCGGGGTGCGGGTGGAGCGCGAGGGGGCCGGCACGTCCGTCCGGCGACACCAGGATCGGAGGGAGGTGGCCCGCGCTGGACAGCGCCACCCGGTGGCTGACCGGGTCGTAGACGGCGATGCAGCACGTCGAACCGAGGGCGCTGTAGCCGGCCGCCAGCCCGGTCTCCGCGTCGTCCAGCAGCGTCACGGTCTCGTCCAGGTGCTCCAGCACCTCGTCGGGCGCGAGCCCCGCGGACAGCAGCGCGCGGGCCTCCATGCTCAGCTGGCCCATGGTCGCCGCGGCGCCCAGCCCGTGCCCGACGACGTCACCGACCACCAGCGCGGTACGTCCGTCCGGCAGCGGGAAGCTGTTCACCCAGTCACCGCCGACGCCCGCGCTGTCGGGGGTGGTGGGCTGGTAGACGCTGGCGGTCTGGATGGTGCCACCGCCGGACCGCGGCAGCAGCCGGCGCTGCAGGGCCAGCACCTGCGTGTGCTCGCGCTGGTGCTGGCGGGCCAGGTCCACGTGGTGGGAGGTCCTGGCGACCAGCTCCTCCAGGTCGAGCAGCTCACTGTCGGCGAAGGGGCGGTCGGCCCGGCGCCAGACCTCCGCCACGCCCAGGACGACGGGCGGATCGCCTTCCAGGACCAGCGGCACGCACGCCACACCCGCCGACCGGTCCGAGGGCACCAGAGCACGCACCAGCCGCGGACTTCCGAGTACGCGTTCGATCGTCGCCCGGTCGGGGACGACGATGGACTGCGGGGTGTCGGCACGCCGTATGGCCTGCGCCAGCAGGCGACTCGCCTCGCCGGGGAGATCGTCGCCCAGGGTGACATAGCCCTCGGGCCACGCCCGGTCCGGCACCAGGGCCGCCCTGCGCAGCCGGATGCGGTCCTGCGCCCGCTCGGTGACCCCCTCGCCCGTCCACACGGCGAAGTCGAGATCGATGGCGGCCACGTCTCCCCAGGCGAGCAGGGACTCCGCGAGCGACTGGGCGGTCTCGCCGATGTCCAGCGAGGTGCCGATCGCGGTCTCGGCGGCGTACAGGTGCAGCCTCCTGGCCATGGCGATCAGGGAGACGGTCAGGCCCTCCTGGGGAGCCGCCGCGGGCAGGATGCTCATCGAGACCACCAGCTCCGACCCGTCGGCCCGGCGGAGCCGCTGGACCCGGGCCACGTGCGCCTCACCGGTCTCGAGGACCTGCCGCAGCCGCCGGGTGACCGTCGGTACGTCCCCCTGCGGCAGCAGGTCGACGAACGGACTCCCGGTCGCGGCGTCCAGCCCCGCGAAGACGGGCGCCTCGAGATTGCGGTGGGTGACTCTCAGCTCCCGGTCGAGATTGACCGCGCCGAGGATCTGCTCCTGGGGGCCCGCTGCCGGAAGGTCCTGCTCCGGCGGGCCGCCGACAGGGTCGGCCGGTGCCCCGGCGGGGCCGGGCGCCGCCGCCTGACCACGCGGGATGTAGCGCCCCAGGGCGCTGCTGACCAGGTCGAACGGCGACGAGGACGAAGAGGGGGGTGTGGAGTCCATGCGGCTCCCTCAGCTCACTCGCCACCCCCGGCCAGTGCCGGGGCCGTACCCGAACCCGTGCGGAAGAGCCCCGAGTACCCCGACCGCACACCCCATTCAATAACACCCGCGGGCGCTTCGCCCACACCAGTGGGCCGCACCGCGAACACGGAAGGTGACGGTGTCCCGCTCCCGCGGCCTCCCCTACAGCCATTCCCCTTCGAGGGCGGTGGCCGTGAGGCCGGGTGCCGCCGCGTACAGGACGGCACGGCTGCCCGCCTTCTGCCCGGCGTCGTGCGCCCGGCGCAGGATGTCGAACACGGCGGCGCCCCCGCGGTTGCCGGTGGTGTAGCTGTCCCGGCTGTACTCCAGGAGTCCCGACGGCCACTCGTCGGGCATCGTCTGCTCCATGTACTCCAGCACCCTGGTGCCGCCGGGGTGCGCGAGCAGGACGTCGGGGTGCCAGGCGGCGGGGTCGTCCTCGTAGCGGACGCGGAGCCACTCCCACATCGCGGTGACCGTCTCCTGCACCGCCCGCGGGCCGCGCCGGTCCATCACGAAGTGGGTGCCGTCCGCCCGCGTCTCCAGGCGGTGCAGGTCCCGCGTGCCCGGCAGGGTGTGGTGCCAGGCGGCGTCCAGCCGGAGCACCGACTCGGGCCTCGGGCGGCCGGTGACCACCGCGGCGACCGCGGTGTCCGCGAACAGCAGCCGGACGATCAGGGACTCCAGGGTGTCGTCCGCGGGCTGGTAGGTCGTGCTCAGCGCCTCGGAGATCACGACCAGGACCACCCGGTCGGGGTCCGCCGCCACCAGGTCCGCCGCCAGCGCCAGCGAACGGGTCCCGGCCACGCAGGCCCACTGCGTGGCCGGGAGCAGCATGGTGTCGCGGCGCAGCGGAAGCCGGTTGGCCAGGGCGACGTCCAGTCCGGGCAGCGCCGGGGTGGTGGAGTTGCTGGTGATCAGGCAGTCGACGTCCGCGACGTCCAGACCGGCGGCTTGCAGGGCGCCGCGCGCCGCACGCTCCCCGTAGGCCTGCACGGCCTCCCAGGCCGGGGCGGTGCGCTCCTGGACGGTCTGCGGCGCGGGCACCGCCCCGAGAGCGGCGATCACGCGGTCCGCGTCCTGCTCGGTGAACCCGTCGCGGATCAGCGCCTCCCGGGCGGGCCCCGCGCCGGCCGGACCGGCACCGCTCCCGGCTCCGGGCGCGACGGCGGCCTCCAGGGGGAGCATCCAGCCGCGGGTCTCGATACCCGTACTGGCCGCGATGCCGTCGACCCGCGGCGCCCACGCCGTGTCCGGGTGCCGGCCGTGTACTTCCGCCACGATCTCTCGGGTGTCCACGGAGTGCTCGCCGTGTATCACGGCGGGAGCGGACAGGTATGCGGCCACGTTCGGCACCTTTCTACGGATTCTGCGAGGCGGGTGAGCGGGTGAGCGGGTGAGTCTGCGGAGCGGGTGAGCCGTGGTGAGGGGACGCGTCACGCGTGCTGTGGTGTGGCTCACTTCGACCCGCGTCGGCCAAGTCGTCGGCGGCGCGCACCACTTCGGGCCACATCGGGGCGGCGCTCCGTACGTCGAGCATGGCGGCGAAAGGGGCATTTGCGCAGTGACCCACGCAACTTGGGCGGCATCGGGATGCGTGAGACGGCGCACACGCCGAGGGGCGCGCCGAGGGTGGCCGCGGCGGCAAAAGAGCCGGCCCGTATCTCTTCTCACCGTTCGGGAGCGCTGTTACATTCCGGAAAACAAGAATTCATTTCAGTCTGTGACTGGAGGCTCCCATGACGGCTGTCGATGGTCTTTCCACCGAGCACGCGCCGGCCCGTCGAGAGTTGCCGCCGTCGATGGTCGAGCGGGTGACGCTCATCATGGACCTGTTCGAGGGCCGCACAGCCCGGCTGTCCCTGGAGGAAGTGGCCCGGTGCACCAGGCTGCCCCGGTCGACGGCGCACCGGATCCTCGACCAGCTGGTGCGGCTGCGCTGGCTCGAACACACCGGCCTGGGCTACGGACTGGGCCGCCGGGCCCTCGGCTTCGGCGGCGGAGACGGGGTGCACAGCAGGATCCGCGAGGCCGCCGCCGCCCGGTTGCACCAGCTCCAGCTCCGGACCGGACTCGTCGTCCACCTGGCCGTCCTCGACGGCGCGGAGGTCTACTACCTGGACAAGGTCGGGGGCCGGTTCGCCGCGACCGTCCCCTCGCGCGTCGGCGGCCGGGCACCGGCCCACTCGACGGCACTCGGCAAGGCCATGCTCGCCTGGCTCGAACCGGAGGACGTCGAGGCCCGGGCCGGCGAGTCCATCGGCCGGCTGACCCAGCGCACGATCTGCGACATGGGCACCCTGCACCAGGAACTGGACCGCATCCGGCGCCGGCACGGGCTCGCCTTCGAGCGCGGGGAGTGCTTCCCCGACATCGCCTGCGCGGCCACCGCGGTGCGCGGCCCCGACGGGCCGGTCGCCGCGATCTCCCTGGTGGGGGACGCCTGGTCGCCGCTGGAGAAGGTCGCCCCGCTGGTGGTGGACGCCGCCCGGCAGGTGTCGCGGGAGTTGTTCCCCCGCCGGCAGGCCCCGGTCCGGGCGCCGCGCGGGACCGCGTCCGCCCCCGTGCCGGAGGAGACGTGGTCCGCGCAGGCCATGGACCGTCTGCTCGCCGCGGGACAGTACGGCGACTGGCAGTAGACGGGGGCACCGCCCCGGCCCCGATGGGTCCGGGGCGGGCCGGGCGGGACCGGTACGGGTCTCCGACCGCCCCGCCGCTCACCCCCAGTGGTCGCCCCACCCCCACACGTCGGGGGCCGAGACCGCTGCCGCGGCCGGGCTCCGGACGCCGAAGCCGCCGCGGAAGAAGAGCATCGGCTCCCGCTCGGTCACGGTCTCCAGGGCGAGGACCCGGCCCACCACCACGTCGTGGTCCCCGGCCGGGTGCACGGCGTGGACGTCGGCGTGCACCCGGGTCAGGACCCCGGGCAGCGCCGGAGTGCCCCAGCGGGACAGCTCCCAGTCCAGCCCCTCGTACTTGCGGCCCCTGCTGGACCCGAACCGGCCGCACAGATCCGTCTGCTCCGCGCCGAGGATGTTCACGCCGAACCGGCCCGACTCCCTGATCCTCGGCCAGGCGCGCCCCCGGTGGTCGGCGCAGAACAGGACCAGGGGCGGTTCGAGGGAGACGGACGCGAAGGACTGGCAGGCGAACCCCACCGGGGCGCCGTCCCGGCCCGTCCCCGTCACCACGGTCACGCCGGACGCGAAGGTGCCCATGACGCGCCGCATCCGCAGGGGCGTCGGCTCGGTCTCCTCGGCGGCCTCGGGCGGGGACAGGGACTCTGCGGTCATCGGTTTCACCTCGAGGGGGACGGTGCGGTGATGTGCCCGGGAGCGGGCAGGGGGCCGAAGCTAGGACACCCTCCGGCCGGGCCGGGTGCCCGTTCCCGATGAGTGGAACCACCCTCCGGCCCGGGCCCCCTCGCCGTGCCGAACCCGCCCCCGCCGTACGCATCCCGCTGACCGAGACGCCTCCCGCGCGGCCCGGCCGGCCCTGACTACCGTCCGGGACCACCGACCACCGAGGTCCACCGAGGGCAGGGAATGATGACGGAGCTGAGTCACGACTCCACACTGCGCGAACTCCCCACAGATCAGGGTGTGCTGCGCTACCACGAGGCCGGAGACGGTCCGCCCCTGCTGCTGTTGCACGGTTCGGGCCCCGGCGTCACCGGCTGGCGCAACTACCGCCACAACCTGGGCACCTTCGCCGAGCACTTCCGCTGCCTCGTCCTGGAGTTCCCCGGGTTCGGCGTCAGCGACCCGGCCGACGGCCACCCCATGGCGACCGCGGCCTCGGCCGTCACGCGGTTCCTGGACGGCCTCGGCCTCCAGCGGGTCGACGTCGTCGGCAACTCCATGGGCGGCATCGTCGGCACCCGCTTCGCGCTCGCCCACCCCGACCGGGTGCGCCGCCTGGTGACGATCGGCGGCATCGGCCGCAACGTGTTCAGCCCGGCGCCCGGCGAAGGCATCAAACTGCTCACCGAGTTCACCGACGCGCCCTCCCGCGAGGGCCTGGTGCGCTGGCTCCACTCCATGGTGTACGACCCGGCACTGGTGACCGAGGAGCTGATCGAGGAGCGCTGGGCGCAGGCCACCGACCCCGAGATGCTCGCGAGCGCCCGCCTGATGTACGGCAGCGAGGCCTTCGCCGCCCGCGCCGCCGCCGCGGCCGCCTCCGACGAGGCACCGTACTGGGCGCTGCTGCACCGGCTGACGGCGAAGACACTGCTCACCTGGGGCCGCGACGACCGCGTCAGCCCCGTCGACATGGCCCTCCTGCCCATGCGCACCATCCCGGACGCCGAGCTGCACGTCTTCCCCGACTGCGGGCACTGGGTGATGATCGAGCAGAAGGCCGCCTGGGAGAGCGCGGTCCTCGCCTTCCTGACCCGCGACGCATCGGCCGGTGCGGACGCGACGCGCAAGGACGCGGCGTGAGCGCCCCCGCCCGGCAGGGCTGGGACGAGGAGTTCGACTTCGTCGTCGTCGGCAGCGGCGGAGGCGGGATGGCCGCCGCGCTGACCGCCGCCGACAGCGGACTGAGCACCGTCGTCGTCGAGAAGGGCGCGATGTACGGCGGCACCACCGGCATCTCCGGCGGCGGCATCTGGATCCCCAACAACCCCACCCTGCGCGCCAGGGGCCACGACGACAGCCGCGAGTCGATCCGCCGCTACCTGGACCGGCTCACCGAGGGCCGGGTGCCCGCCGCCCGCCTCGACGCCTACGTCGACCACGGCCCCGCCGCGATGGAACTGCTCGGCAAGAGCCGCTGGATGCGCTTCTTCTGGGTCAAGGGGTACGCCGACTACCACCCCGAGTACGACGGCGGACGCCCGCTCGGCCGCTCCGTGGAGGCGCTGCCCTTCGACACCCGCAGGCTCGGCGAGGACGAGAAGCACCAGCGGCCCAACAGCCTCAAGGGCCCCCTCGGCCTGTGGATCACCGCGAAGGACTACCGCGACCTCGCCATGGTCAAGCGGACCTGGCGCGGACGCTGGGCCTCGCTCGTGGCCGCCTGGCGGGTCTCCTCCAACGTCGTGCGCCGCCGCCACATGGCCACCGGCGGCCGCGCCCTCGTCGCCCGCCTGCGCATGGCCCTCAAGGACGCCGGCGTACCGGTGTGGCTGCGCAGCCCGATGACCGAACTCGTCGTCGACGACGCCGGGAAGGTCACCGGGGTCGTCGTCACCCGCGACGGCCGTACCGTGCGCGTCGGCGCCCGCCGCGGCGTCCTCCTCGCCACCGGCGGCTTCGACCACAACCCGGAGATGCGCGAGAAGTACCTCCCCGAGGGCGGCCGGGACAACCACAGCGCCGGAGCCGTCGAGAACGTCGGCGACGGCATCACGGCCGGCCAGTCCCTCGGCGCCGCACTGGACTTCATGGACGACGCCTGGTGGATGCCGTCCGTCCACCACCCCTCCGGCGCCACCGTCCCGCTCGTCTCGGAGCGCTGCATCCCGCCGTCGGTGATCGTCTCCGGCGACGGCAGGCGCTTCACCAACGAGTCGTCGCCGTACGTCAACTTCGTCCACGACCAGCTGGCCGGCGGCCACGTCCCCGCCTGGTTCGTGATGGACGCCAAGGCCCGCGCCCGCTACCCCTTCGCCCAGGTGCTGCCCGGCCTGCCGTTCCCCAAGGCGTTCTACGACAAGGGCACCGTGCACCGCGCCGACAGCATCGGGGAACTCGCCGAGCGGATCGGCGTCCCCAGCGACACGCTGGCCGAGACCGTGGCGCGGTTCAACGGCTTCGCCCGCAGCGGCAAGGACACCGACTTCGGCCGCGGCGACAGCGCCTACGACCGCTACTACGGCGACCCCACCCTCAAGAACCCCAACCTCGACGAGATCGACAAGGCCCCCTACTACGCGGTGCGCATCGAGGTCGGCGACCTCGGCACCAAGGGCGGCCTGGTCTGCGACGAGCACAGCCGGGTACTGCGCGAGGACGGCTCGGCGATCGCCGGACTGTACGCCACCGGCAACACCTCGGCGTCCGTGATGGGAGGCGAGTACGCCGGTCCCGGCGCCACCATCGGCCCCTCCATCGTGTTCGGGCACATCGCCGCCCGGCACGCGGCCGCCGCCGAACGCACCGGTCCCGTCACCGCCCAGGACGCGCCGTGAGCCCGGGTCCGCTGACCGTACGCGTCGTCAAGGTGATCCGGGAGACGGCCGACGCGCACTCGCTGGTCCTGGAGCCCGCCGAGGAGGACCGGGCCGCGTTCGCCTACCGCCCGGGCCAGTTCCTCACCCTGCGGGTGCCCTCCGAGCGGGACGGCGGCGCCGCGCGCTGCTACTCGCTGTGCAGCTCCCCGGTCCGCGACGAGCTGCTCAAGGTCACCGTCAAGCGCACCGCCGGGGGCTACGCCTCGCACTGGATCTGCGACCACGTCACCGAGGGCGACACCCTCCAGGTGCTGCGGCCCGCGGGCACCTTCACCCCCGACTCCCTCGACGGAGACTTCCTCCTGCTCGCCGCGGGCAGCGGCATCACCCCGGTCATGTCGATCCTCACCTCCGCGCTGCACGCCGGGACCGGCCGCGTCACCCTCGTCTACGCCAACCGGGACGAGCGGTCCGTCATCTTCCGCGAGGAACTGACCGCGCTGGCACGGGAGTACGGCGACCGGCTCACCGTCCTGCACTGGCTGGAGTCCCTCCAGGGCCGGCCCACGGCGCCCGGACTGCGCGCCCTCGCCGCGCCGTACGCCGACCGTCCCGCCTTCGTCTGCGGTCCCGGCCCCTTCATGGACCTGGCCGCGGGCGCCCTCGCCGGCCTGGGGGTGCCCGCCGGCCGGATCACCGTCGAGCGGTTCACCTCCCTGACCGGCGACCCCTTCGCGGAGCCGGACAACGACCCGGAGGCCGACACCGAGGGGCCCGTCAGCACGGCCGAGGTGGAGCTGGACGGGGAGAGCCGCACCGTCGACTGGCCGCGCGGCAAACCCCTGCTCGACGTGCTCCTCGCGGCCGGACTCGACGCCCCCTACTCCTGCCGGGAGGGCGCGTGCAGCGCCTGCGCCTGCGTCCTCGTGGAGGGCGAGGTCGTCATGGAACGCAACGAGGTCCTCGACGCCCAGGACCTGGCCGACGGACTCGTCCTCGCCTGTCAGGCCCGCCCGGTCAGCGACCGGCTGAGGGTCACCTACGACGGCTGACCGCCCTCCCGCCTCCCTCTCTTCTCTGGACTCCCTCGACTCGGATGAGGTTCGAAACAGTGACCAAGGCGACCGCCGCGATCGTCGGATCCGGCAACATCGGCACCGACCTGATGTACAAGCTGCTGCGCTCCGAGACCATCGAGCCGCGCTGGATGATCGGTATCGACGCGCAGAGCCCCGGCCTCAAGCGCGCCGCCGACCACGGACTGCACACCGGTGCCGACGGCGTCGAACCGCTGCTGTCCACCGCTGAGCGGCCCGACCTGGTCTTCGAGGCCACCTCCGCGCACGTCCACAAGGCCAACGCGCCCCGGTACGCCGCCCTCGGCATCCAGGCCATCGACCTGACCCCGGCCGCCATCGGCCCCGCCGTCGTGCCCGCCGTCAACCTCGGCGACCACCTCGACGCGCCGAACGTCTCCCTCATCACCTGCGGCGGACAGGCCACCATCCCGATCGTGCACGCCGTCTCCCGGGTCACCGAGGTGCCCTACGCGGAGATCGTCGCCAGCGTCGCCTCGCCGTCCGCCGGGCCCGGCACCCGCGCCAACATCGACGAGTTCACCCTCACCACGAGCCGCGGCATCGAGACCATCGGCGGCGCCGCCCAGGGCAAGGCCATCATCATCCTCAACCCGGCCGAACCCCCGATGCTCATGCAGGACACCGTCTTCTGCGCGATCCCCGCCGACGCCGACCACGCCGCCGTCACCGCCTCGATCCACGAGACCGTCGCCAAGGTCGCCTCCTACGTGCCCGGCTACCGGCTGCGCACCGAGCCGCAGTTCGACGAGCCGACCCCGGTCAGCGGCGGACTCGCCCGCGTGGCGGTGTTCCTGGAGGTGGAGGGCGCGGGCGACTTCCTGCCCCCGTACTCCGGGAACCTCGACATCATGACCGCCGCCGCCACCAAGGTCGGCGAGGGCTTCGCCCAGCGGATCACCGCCCGCCGCACCGGTGCCTGAGACCCGCCCACCGAGGAGTACACGAGTCATGCCCCACAGCACCGACCTGGACATCCGTGTCACCGACTCGTCCCTGAGGGACGGATCGCACGCCAAGCAGCACCAGTTCACCGTCGACCACGTCACCTCCATCGTGGCCGCCCTCGACGACGCGGGCGTCCCCGTCATCGAGGTCACCCACGGCGACGGCCTCGGCGGGTCCTCCTTCAACTACGGCTTCAGCCACACCCCCGAGCAGGAACTCATCAAGGCCGCGGTGAAGACCGCACGGCGCGCGAAGATCGCCTTCCTGATGCTGCCCGGCCTCGGCCTCCAGGACGACATCCGCGAGGCCGCCGACAACGGCGCCTCGATCTGCCGCATCGCCACCCACTGCACCGAGGCCGACATCGCCGTCCAGCACTTCGGCCTCGCCCGCGAACTGGGCCTGGAGACCGTCGGTTTCCTGATGATGTCGCACAGCAGCCCGCCCGAGGCACTGGCCCGGCAGGCCCGCATCATGGCCGACGCCGGCTGCCAGTGCGTCTACGTCGTCGACTCCGCCGGCGCCCTCGTGATGGAGGAGACTAGCGACCGCATCGCCGCCCTCGTCACCGAACTCGGCGACGACGCCCAGGTCGGCTTCCACGGCCACGAGAACCTCGGCCTCGGCGTCGCCAACTCGGTGCTCGCCGTACGCGCCGGAGCCACCCAGATCGACGGCTCCACCCGCCGCTTCGGCGCGGGCGCCGGCAACACCCCCGTCGAAGGGTTCGCGGCCGTCGCCGAGCGCCTGGGCATCCGCACCGGCATCGACGTGCTCAAGATCATCGACGCCGCCGAGGACGTCGTACGGCCCGTCATGGACGGCGAGTGCCTCCTCGACCGCATGTCGCTGACCATGGGCTACGCCGGCGTCTACTCCAGCTTCCTGAAGCACGCCGCCCGCCAGGCCGGCAAGTACGGGGTGTCCGGCGCCGAGATCCTGCTGGAGGCCGGGCGCCGCAAACTCGTCGGCGGCCAGGAGGACCAGCTCATCGAGATCGCGGTCGGCCTCGCCGAGAGGGACCGCACCACCGCACCGACCTCCCCGGGGAAGTGAGCACCGCCATGACCAATCCCGTACTCGAGGCCGTCGAGGCACGCGCCGACGAGATCAGCGCCCTCGGCCCCGCCAACGAAGCCCTCGGCCGGCTCGACGACCAGGCCGTCAAGGTCCTGCGCGATGTCGGCGCCATCCGCATGCTCCAGCCCAAGGCCTACGGCGGACTCGAACTGCACCCGCGCGAGTTCGCCGAGACCGTCATGCGGATCGCCGCCTGCGACGGCGCCACCGGCTGGGTCGCCGGTGTCGTCGGCGTACACCCCTGGGAGATGGCGATGGCCGACCCGCGGGTCCAGGAAGAGGTCTGGGGGGAGGACCCGGACACCTGGATCGCCTCCCCGTACGCGCCGATGGGCCTGCTCAGGCCCGTCGACGGCGGCTACGTCTTCAACGGCCGCTGGCAGTTCTCCTCCGGCACCGACCACTGCCGGTGGATCTTCCTCGGCGGTTTCCTCGCCGACGCCGACGGCAACCGGCTGAACCCGCCGCAATCCGTGCACGTCATCCTGCCCCGCGCCGACTACGAGATCGTCGAGGACTCCTGGAACGTCGTCGGCCTGCGCGGCACCGGCAGCAAGGACGTCGTCGTCAAGGACGCCTTCGTCCCCGCGTACCGGGTCATCGAGTACGCCAAGGTGGTGGACGGTTCCCTGGCCGCCGAGTCGGGCCTGACCAACCCCGCCTACCGGCTGCCGTTCTCCGCCGCCTTCCCGCTCGGCATCACCTCCGCCGTCATCGGCATGTGCGAGGGCGCCCTCGCCCACCACCTCGCCTACCAGCGCGACCGCGTGCAGATCACCGGGCAGGCCGTGCGGGACGACCCGTACGTGCTCTACGCCGTCGGTGACGCGGCGGCCGAGATCGCCGCCTCCCGCGCCGCGCTGCTGGACAACGTCAGCCGGATGTACGACATGGTCGCCGCCGGACAGGAGATCACCTTCGAGCGCCGTGCCGTCGGCCGGCGCACCCAGGCCGCCGCCGCCTGGCGCGCGGTCCGCGCCGTCGACGAGATCGTGGCCCGCTCCGGCGGCAACGCCATGCGGCTCGACAACCCGATCCAGCGCTTCTGGCGCGACGTCCACACGGGCCTGGCGCACGCCATCCACGTGCCCGGGTCCGTCTTCCATGCCTCCGCCCTCACGGAGATCGGCGTGGAGCCGCCACAGGGCCCCATGCGCTCGATGATCTGACCACGAGTGGGACAACAAGGGGAGACACACATGACCCAGATCCGAGGACTCGGCTACCTCCGGGTCCAGACCCGTGACATCGACCGCTGGCGCGAACTCACCGTGGACGCCCTCGGGTTCGCCGAGGGTTCGGGGCCCGACCCCGACGGCCTCTACCTGCGCATGGACGAGCGCCGCGCCCGGCTCGTCGTCCTGCCCGGCGACACCGACCGCGTGCTGTCCGTCGGCTGGGAGGTGCGCGACCAGTTCGCCCTGGCCGCCGTCGGCCGCGCCGTCGAGGCGTCCGGCACGGCCGTGAAGATGCTGAGCCAGGAGGAGGCCGACGACCGGGGAGTCGAGGCCGCCCTCGCCTTCGAGGACCCGGCGGGCGTGCCCGTCGAGGTGTTCTTCGCGCCGATCCTCGACCACAGCCCCGTACTGACCGGCCTCGGGCAGCGGTTCGTCACCGACGGCCAGGGCATGGGGCACGTCGTGCTGCCCACCACCGCCATGGACGACACGGTGGCCTTCTACACCGAGGTGCTGGGCTTCCTGCCGCGCGGCGGGATCCGGCTCAGCGGTCAGTCGCCCGAAGCTCCGCCCCGCCGGGTGCGCTTCATGGGCGTCAACGAACGCCACCACAGCCTCGCCGTCTGCCCCGCCCCGCACAGCGGCGAACCCGGCCTCGTCCACCTCATGGTCGAGGTCGACACCCTCGACGCCGTGGGCCGCGCCCTCGACAACGTGAACAAGCGGGACTTCTCGCTCTCCTCCACCCTGGGCCGGCACACCAACGACAAGATGGTCTCCTTCTACGTGCGCGCCCCCGGCGGCTGGGACATCGAGTACGGCTGCGACGGCATGCGCGTCGACGAACGGCACTACACCGCCGAGGAGATCACCGCCGACAGCTACTGGGGCCACGACTGGTCCGGCTCCGAACCGCTCGCCGCCTTCACCCCGCCGCCCGGGACCGACGCGTGAGCACCGCCCGGCCGGTGGCACCCGTCCGCGCCGAGACCGTCACCCGCTGGGCCGCCGAAACCGACGTACTGGTCGTCGGACACGGCTGCGCCGGGGCCGCCGCCGCGTTCGAGGCCGCGTCGGCGGGCGCCGGCGTCCTGGTCCTGGAACGCGCGGGCGGCCCCGGCGGCTCGTCGGCCCTGTCGGGCGGCGAGCTGTACCTGGGCGGCGGCACCGAGGTGCAGAGGGCCTGCGGCTTCGAGGACAGCCCCGAGGAGATGTACTCCTACCTCCGGGCAGCCCTCGGGCCGCACGCCGACGACGAGAAACTGCGCCTCTACTGCGAGGAGAGCGTCGCCCACTTCCAGTGGTTCGTGGACCGGGGACTGGCCTTCGAACCGACCCTGTGGGACGCGCCGACCTGGATGCCGACCACCAAGGACGGTCTCATGTGGCTGGGTGAGAACGCCTGGCCGTACAACGAGATCGCCCGGCCCGCGCCCCGCGGGCACCGCACGGCCACCGAGGCGTTCGGCGGCTGGCTGGTGATGGAGAAGCTGGTCGCCGCCGCCGGGGAGGCGGGCGCGGTGACGCACTCCGACACCCTGGCCACCGCACTGATCGTGGACGACACCGGCCGCGTCGTCGGCGTCACCGCCCGCCGGCACGGCGAGGACCTCGCGTACTGGGCGCGCGGGGGAGTGGTGCTCACCACCGGCGGGTTCGCCGACAACGAGGAGATGCTCGCCGACCACGCCCCGCACCTCCTCGCCCACGGCAGGGTCAGCGACGGCCTCGACGACGGTAGCGGCATCCGGATGGCCGCCGCCCTCGGTGCCGCGACCCGCCGCATGGGCGTGGTCGAACTGGCCCTGACCGCACTGCCCGCCCTGGCCGTGCGCGGCATGCTCGTCAACGCCCACGGGCAGCGCTTCGTCAACGAGGACGTCTACCCGGGCCTGTTCAGCGTGGCCGCCGTGCTGACCCAGCCCGCGCCCTACTGGGTCGTCGTCGACGAGGAGGGCTACGAGGCGGTGCCCGAGCGCGAACGCTGGGGCGTCGTGCCCCGGTTCGTGTCCGAGACCCTCGGCGAGCTGGAGGGCGAACTGGGCATGCCGCCGGGGTCCTTGGAGTCGTCCGTCGGCGCCTACAACAGGCACGCGGCGCTCGGGCGTGACCCGTACTTCCACAAGGACGCGCGCTGGCTCCGCCCGCTGGAGGGGCCGTTCGCGGCGATCGACCCCAGGGCCGGATTCCACCAGGGCGGCCGGCCGAGCGCGGGGGCGGGCACGGGCGTCGCCGGGTTCACCCTCGGCGGGCTGCGCACCACCGTGGACGGCGCCGTGCTCGACGTGTCCGGCACCGTCCTGCCCGGCCTGTTCGCCGCGGGGCGGGCGGCCTCCGGCATCCACGGCGAGGGGTACGTCAGCGGGACGTCGCTCGGGGACGGCACGTTCTTCGGCCGCCGGGCCGGTGTGGCGGCAGCGGCGGGGCTTCGGGCCACCTCCTGAACGCGGTGAGGCCGGGTACGCGCGGGGTGCGCGTACCCGGCCTCACCGTTGTGTCCGCCGGGCCCGGGGGAAGTGTCCCGGCGGACGGTCCTGGGGGGTGCGCCGGACTCAGTCCGGGGGGTCGGGCGGGGAGCCAGGCCCCGGGCCGGTGCGGGGTGCGGGGCCGGGACCCGCCGGGTCCACGACCTCGATCCGCCCGTGCAGCGCCGCCTCGCGGATGGTGTCGCGCAGGGACCGGCAGCCCTCGAAGGCGCCCTCGGCTCCACCGGTCGCGCCGGTCCCGCCGGTCGCGTCCCGCTCCGCGCAGGCCGCCGTGGCCCGCGCGGTCCACTGCACACTCGTCTGCTGCCAGCTGCTCTTGCGCACCAGCACCTCGGCGGCGCACCGCTCGCAGGCCAGCGGCCGCATCGGGACCCCGTCGGCGCGCTGGGTGTCGAGCCGGTTGTCGATCCGAGCGTCGTTCCGGTGATCGGTGCGCATCAGACGGGCCGGCCCTCGGCGACGGCGGCCTTGCGGGCGAGGTTGGCCTCGACCTCCCGCTGCCACGCCTCGACGGGCCGCGTGGTGTCCAGCTCGAACTCGAAGCGGTTGGTCATCTCCGCCGTCACGTCGGCGGCATCGACGTAGAACTGCTCGTACCAGCGGCGCAGTTGGTAGACGGGGCCGTCCTCCTCGCACAGCAGCGGGTTGTCGATGCGGGTCTTGTTCTTCCAGATCTCGATGTCCTGCTCGAAGCCGAGCTTGATGAACTGACCCATACCTGCGGCGAGTTCGTCGGCCGCCTCGGCCGACAGGGACGCCGAGCGCCTGACGACGATCCCGTACTGGAGGACGAAGCGGTTCGCGTCCACCGGGTAGTGGCAGTTGATCAGGACCGAGCGCACGTCGTCGGCGTTCTCGTAGTGGTAGGTGAGGTCGTCGATCATGAAGGACGGGCCGTGGTACGAGGCCACCGAGTTGCTGCCGCTGGTCTTCGGCTTGCCGTCCTGCTCCTGCGGGCGCGCGTCGGGACGGCCGGTGCCGCGCATGTACTGGGTGGCGGTGTGTCCCTCGAAGACGTTCTTGAAGTACGTCGGGAAGGAGTAGTGGACGTAGAAGAAGTGGGCCATGTCCACGACGTTGTCCACCACTTCACGGCAGTTGGCGTCGACCACGGTCTCGTACCAGAGCCAGTCGGTCCACTCGTCGCTCGTGGCGCCCTCGATGCGGGGGATGGCCACGTCCGCGGGCGGCGGGTTGCCCTCCGGGTCGTTCCAGACGAACAGCATGCCGTCCTGGTCCAGGGTCGGCCAGGCCGCCGTACGGGCCCGCAGCGGGACCCGCTTGGAGTACGGGATCTGCTTGCAGCGTCCGTCGCCGCCCCAGCGCCAGTCGTGGAAGGGACAGGCCACCTGGTCGCCCTTGACCGTGCCCTGGGAGAGGTCGCCGCCCATGTGCCGGCAGTAGGCGTCCAGAACGTTGAGCGTGCCGTCACCGGCCTGGAACACCACGAGCTTCTGGCCGAAGGCCGTCACCGCGTGCGGCTTGCCGTCCTTGTACTTCTCGGCGAGGCCCAGGCAGTGCCAGCCGCGCGCGAAGCGGGTGGGTGCCGCGGCCGCCTCGATGGCCCTGACGTCGTCGTGTGCTGACTCGACTGCGCTCACGTTGCTCTCATCCCCTCAGGACGCGTGGTCTCCACGGTCCGGACGGTAGGCGCGGACCTCCGGGTCCACGGCGTTGAGTCCCACTGACCGGTACCGGTGGTCCGGGGCCGCGCGAGGGGCGGTCCCGGTCGGTGGGACCGGGCCCCCCACGACGCGGCCGGCGGGCGTACAGTCCGCCGCCCCGTCCGTCGGCACACGCAGTGAAGAGGAGCCGCGATGAACCGCTTCGAGGGTACGAAGGTCCTGCTCACCGGGGGTGGATCCGGCATCGGGCGGGCCACCGCGCTGCGCCTGGCCGCGGAGGGCGCGGCGGTGTTCGCCGTCGACCTGTCCGGCGAGGGACTGGCCGAAACGGCAGCCGCGTGCTCCGGTCCCGGGCGGATCGCGACCCGGGTCGCCGACGTCGCCGACGAGGACGCGGTCGTGGACGCCGTACGGGCGGCGGCGGACGAACTCGGCGGCCTCGACGTCCTGGTGAACGTCGCCGGCATTCACCGCACCACGCCGATCGACCGGCTGACCGTCGCCGACCTGCACGACCTCTTCACGGTCAACGCCGTCGGCACCGCCCTGTTCTGCCGGGAGGCCCTGCCCCTGCTGCCGGACCGCACCGGCGTCGTCGTCAACGTCGCCTCGTCGGCCGCGGCGCACGGGAACCCTTACATGACCGCCTACGCCGCCTCCAAGGGCGCCGTCCTCGGCTTCTCCCTGTCCCTGGCCGCCGAGGTCGCCCACCGGGGCATCCGCGTCGTGCCCGTCTCGCCCGGCTCGGTCGCCACGCCGCTGGCCGGGCCGCACGTGCTGCCGCCCGGCCTGGACGTCTCGTACTACGGGCGGATCCGCGCCCCGTTCGGCGCCGCCGAGCCCGAGCAGATCGCCGGGGTGATCGCCTTCGCGGCCTCCCACGACGCGGGGTACCTCACCGGGGCCGAGCTGCGGGTGGACGGGGGATCGCACATCTGACGGCTCCGGGGAGGCGGAGACGCGGGGCTGCGGCCACTGAGCGGGACTGGATCTTGCCCACTTCGAGAACGAATTCTAGTTTTCGGGGCAGCAGAAACCTCCCAGCAGCAGGAACCACCGTCAGCCAGTTCCGGGCCCCACGCCCCCTCACCCCATACGGAGAGCCATGACCGAGGCCGTCATCGTCGAAGCCGCGCGGACACCGGTCGGCCGGCGCCGCGGTGTCCTGTCCGGGCTCCACCCGGCGGAGCTCCTCGGGCTCGCCCAGAAGGGCCTCGTCGAGCGGGCCGGTATCGCCCCCGCCACCGTCGAGCAGGTCATCGGGGGCTGTGTCACCCAGGCCGGTGAGCAGTCCAACAACGTCACCCGCAACGCCTGGCTGCACACCGGGCTCCCGCACACCACCGCCTGCACCACCATCGACTGCGCCTGCGGATCGTCCCAGCAGGCGGTGCACCTGGTCGCCGGGCTGATCGCCTCGGGCGCCATCGAGACCGGCATCGGCTGCGGCGTCGAGTCGATGAGCCGGGTCTTCCTCGGCAAGGCCCTCACGCCCGACACCGGCGTGCCCGTGCCGGAGAGCTGGTCCCTGGACATGCCGGACCAGTTCACCGCCGCCGAGCGCATCGCACGGCACCGCGGCATCACCCGGGCCGACGCGGACGCCCTCGGCCTCGCCTCGCAGCGCAAGGCCGCGCTGGCCTGGGCGGAGGGCCGCTTCGACGGGCAGATCATCGGCGTCGAGGCTCCCGTGATCGGCGCCGAGGGGCCCACCGGTGAGACCGCGCTCGTCACCCGCGACCAGGGCCTGCGCGAGACCACGCCCGAAGCGCTGGCAGCCCTCGGGCCGGTCCTGCCGGACGGCATCCACACGGCGGGCAACAGCTCCCAGATCAGCGACGGCGCCGCCGCCGTCCTGCTGATGAGCCGGGAGCGCGCCGCCCGCGAAGGGCTGCGCCCGCGCGCCCGGATCGTGGCCTCCACCATGGTCGGCTCCGACCCCTACTACCACCTGGACGGCCCGGTCGCCGCAACCGAACGGGTGCTGCGCACCGCCGGCATGACCCTCGACGACATCGACCTCGTCGAGATCAACGAGGCCTTCGCCTCCGTCGTCCTGTCCTGGGCCCAGGTCCACAAGGCCGACATGGACAAGGTCAACGTCAACGGCGGCGCCATCGCCCTCGGCCACGCCGTCGGCTCCACCGGGGCCCGGCTCGTCACCCAGGCCCTGCACGAACTGGAGCGCACCGGGAAGTCCACCGCGCTGATCACCATGTGCGCCGGCGGGGCGCACTCCACCGCCACCGTCGTCGAACGCGTCTGAGGAGCCGCCATGACCATCGGGCTCACCCAGGAGCACCGCGACCTGCGCGACGCCGTACGCGCCTTCGCGAACCGGCACATCACCGAGGACACCCTCCGCGAGGCGGCCGACGCCGACAAGGAGATCCTCCCCGGCCACTTCAACGGCCTCGCCGAGCAGGGGCTGCTCGGACTGCACCTGCCGGAGGACGCGGGCGGCGCCGGATACGGGCTGGTCGAACTCGCCGTCGTCACCGAGGAACTGGGGCGGGCCATGGCGCCCGGCCCCTTCCTGCCGACGACGCTCGCCTCCGCCGTCCTGCACGCCGCCGGACATCGCACCCACCTCGCCGCGCTCGCCTCCGGCACCTCCGTCGGCGCCGTCGCCCTCGCCCCCGGCACCCTCGCCCTCACCCGCGGCGCCGACGGCACGGCCACCCTCACCGGCACCTCCGAACTCGTCGTCGGCGGCCACCTCGCCGACGTGTTCGTGCTGCCCGCCGCCGACGGGGGCCGCACCACCTGGCTCGTGCTGCCCCGCGCCGCCGTCGACACCACCGACGTCCGCAGCCACGACCTCACCCGCCGCTCCTCCCGGGTGACCGCGCGCTCGGTGCCCGTCCCGGCCGCCGACCTCCTCGCCCTCGCACCGGAGCACCCCCGGGACCTCGCCGCCACCCTGTTCGCCGCCGAGGCCTCCGGCATCGCCGACCGCTGCGTCACCACCGCCGCCGACCACGCCCGGGTGCGCGAGCAGTTCGGGCGTCCCGTCGGCCAGTTCCAGGGCGTCAAGCACCGCTGCGCCCGCATGCTCGCCCAGGCCGAGCAGGCCCGCGCCTGCGCCTGGGACGCGGCCCGCGCGGGCGACCCCGGCGATCCCGGCGGCGCGGACCCCGGCGAGGCCGCGCTGGCCGCCGCCGTCGCCGGTGCCGTCGCCGTCGAGGCCGCGTTCGTCACCGCCAAGGACTGCATCCAGGTGCTCGGCGGCATCGGCTTCACCTGGGAACACGACGCGCACCTCGCGCTGCGCCGCGCCCAGACCCTGCGCGTCGCCCTCGGCCCCACCGCCGCCTGGCGCCGCCGCGTCGCCCGCCTCGCCCTGGACGGCACCCGGCGCAGGCTCGGCGTCGAACTGCCGCCCGAGGCCGAGACCGTACGCGAGGGCATCCGCGCCGAACTGCGGGAGGCCGCCGCCCTGGAGGGCAGGGAGCGCTCCGTCCACCTCGCCGACCACGGCTACACCGCCCCGCACCTGCCCGCCCCCTGGGGCAAGGGCGCCGACCCGGTGACCCAACTCGTCATCGCCGAGGAACTGGACGCCGCGGACCTCACCCCCGTCGACATGATCATCGGTGGCTGGGTGGTGCCCACGCTCATCGCCCACGGCAACGACACCCAGCGCGAGCGGTTCCTCGCCCCCAGCCTGCGCGGCGACATCCGCTGGTGCCAGCTCTTCAGCGAACCCGGCGCGGGCTCCGACCTCGCCGGCCTCACCACCCGCGCCGAGAAGGTCGACGGCGGCTGGCGGATCAACGGGCAGAAGGTGTGGACGTCCATGGCCCGCGACGCCCACTGGGGTGTCCTGCTCGCCCGCACCGACACCGGCGTGCCCAAGCACAAGGGCATCTCGTACTTCCTCCTCGACATGGCCGGCCCCGGCCTGGACATCCGGCCGCTGCGGCAGATCACCGGGGAGTCCGAGTTCAACGAGGTGTTCCTCGACGACGTGTTCGTCCCCGACGACCTGCTCGTCGGCGCGCCCGGCGACGGCTGGAAACTCGCCCGCACCACCCTCGCCAACGAGCGCGTCGCCCTCTCCCACGACGCGGTCGGCTCCGGCGCCGAAACCCTGCTGGAGATCGCCGCGGCCTGGGACGGGCCGGGCTCCGACGGCCTGGAGTCCGACGGCCCGGACTCCGACGGCCCGGACTCCGACGGCCCGGACTCCGACGGCCCGGACTCCGACCGCCTGGGCTCCGGCGGCCTGGACGCCGAACGCCTCGCCACCCTCGGCGGCCATCTCTGCGACGCCCAGACCGGCGCCCTCCTCGCCCTGCGCACCACCCTGCGCACCGTCTCCGGACAGCAGCCCGGCGCCGAGGCGTCCATCGCCAAACTCCTCGGCGTCGAGGACCAGCAGCGGGTCTGGGAGACCTGCGTGGACTGGCAGGGCGACGCCGCGCTCACCGGAGAGGGCGAACGCCACGACGCCATGTGGATGTTCCTCAACTCCCGCTGCCTGTCCATCGCGGGCGGCACCACCGAGGTCCAGCTGAACATCATCGGCGAGCGCCTCCTCGGCCTGCCCCGCGACCCCGAGCCCACCCGGAAAGGCTGACCCGACCATGCCCATCGACCGCGACAAGGCGCTGCGCGCGGACCCCGCCGTCCGCGAGATCCACTGGACCACGCGCGACGTCCTCCTGTACCACCTGAGCCTGGGCGCCGGTGCCGCCGCGGCCACCGACCCCGAGCTGCACCTGACCTACGAGAAGAACCTCATGGTGCTGCCCACCTTCGCCCTGGTGGCCGGCACCGGCCCCTCCGCCGGCGAGGCCCCCGCACCGGGCCTGGAGATGCCCGGCATCGACGTCGACCTGCGCGCCGTACTCCACGCCGGACAGGGCCTGCGGGTGCACCGCCCCCTGCCCGCCTCGGGCACCGCGACCCTGCGCTCCCGCGTCGCCGAGGTGTGGGACAAGGGCAAGGCCGCGCTCGTCGTCCTGGAGTCGGCGGCGACCGGCGCCGACGGCGACCCGCTGTGGACCACGACCACCCGCATCTGGGCCCGCGGCGAGGGCGGCTTCGGCGGCGACGCCGGACCCGAGGAGCACACGGCGGCACCGGACCGCCCCGCCGACACCGTCCTCACCACCGCCACCGCGCCCCAACAGGCCCTGTGGTACCGGCTCAACGGCGACCTCAACCCGCTCCACGCCGACCCCGCCTTCGCCCGCTCGGCCGGCTTCGAACAGCCGATCCTGCACGGTCTGGCCTCCTACGGACTGGTCGCCAAGGCGCTCGTCGACGGCGTTCTCAACGGCGACGTCACCCGCCTCACCGGCCTCACCGTGCGCTTCGCGGGGCCCCTCGTCCCCGGCGAGTCGATCGTGACGTCCGTGTGGCGCGACGGGCCACCGGACGACGACGGCACCCAGCGGCTCCTGCTGCACGCCGCCTGCCCCGAGCGCGACGACGCGCCCGTGCTCACCCGCGCGACGGCGACGGTGCGCCCGTGAACGCCCGCGCCGCCGAAGGCACCCCCACGTCCGCATCCGCTTCCGGCCCCCGGCTCGTGGCCGAGCCCCGCACCGACGGCGTCGACGCCGCGGTCGCCGCCGCCCGCCGCCTGGTCACCGCCCTGCTGCGGGCCGGTGACGGAACCGGCGCCGACATGACCGAGATCGCCGCCCGCCTCGACGCCGTCACCGACCGGCTCACCGAGAAGGCCCCCACCGTCCCCGACCGCCTCGCCGAGATGTGGCGCGGCGAGGGCGTCACCCGCCACGACCCCGTCACCGGCCCGGAGAACGCCGTCGCCCCGCCGCTCACCCTGCACGGCCGGGAGGACCGCTCCATCGAGGGCGTCGTCACCCTCGACCTGCCCTACCAGGGCCCGCCCGGTCACGTGCACGGAGGCGTGTCGGCGCTGCTCCTCGACCACACCCTGGGCGTCGCCAACCACTGGGCGGGCACCTCCGGGATGACCGCCGAACTCACCCTGCGCTACCTGCGGCCCACCCCGCTGTTCGAGCCCCTCACCGTCACCGGACGACAGGTCTCGGTGGACGGCTCGCGCATCCGCACGGCCGGCGAGATCACGGCCGGCGGCCGGGTCTGCGTCACCGCCGAGGGCCTGTTCGTCAACAAGCAGCTGCCGCGGCCGAGCTAGGAAGGAGACGACCATGACGGATCCGGTACGGAGCCTCGACGGCAAGGTGGCCCTCGTCAGCGGCGCCGGCCAGGGAGTGGGCCGGGGCATCGCCCTCGCACTGGCCTCCGAGGGCGCCCACATCGCCGTACTCGGGCGCACCGCCGCCAAACTGGAGGCGACCTGCGAGCTGCTGCGGGCCAGGGGAGTGGAGGCGGAGCCGTTCGTCCTCGACGTGCTGGACACGGACCGCATCCCCGGCACGGTCGACGCCGTCGCCGCACGCTTCGGCCGCATCGACATCCTGGTGAACAACGCCTACACCGGCTGCTACGGCCCCCTGCTGTCGCTGTCCGGCGCCCAGTTCCGCAAGGGCTTCGAGAGCGGGCCGTTCGCGGCGTTCGCCTTCATGAACGCCGCGCATCCCCACCTGAAGCGGAACGGCGGAGCGATCGTCAACGTCGTCACCTCCGCCATGGTCCGCTGGGACCTGAGCACCTACGGGGCCTACGCGGCGGCCAAGACGGCCCTGCGCACCCTCACCCGGGCCGCCGCCAACGAATGGGGCCGCGACGGCATCCGCGTCAACGCCATCGCCCCGCACGCCGTGTCCCCCGCCTACGCGAAGTGGCAGGACGCCCACCCCGAGGAGGCCGCCGAGTTCAGTGCGACCATCCCGCTGGGCTACGTCGGCGACTGCGAACGGGACATCGGGCGGGCCGTGGTGATGCTGTGCGGGCCGGACGCCCGCTACCTGACGGGCGCCACCGTGCCGCTCGACGGCGGCCAGGCCAACTTCGACTGAGCCCCCGGCGCCGCCGCTCCGGACGCCCTCCCGGCGTCCTGCCGGCACCCGCCCACGCCCGTCCCTCCCGGTCAGCGGGATCGCCCCGGCCCGGCCGACCCGCCCGCGGCTAGCGTCGCCGACGGCGGGAGGGACCGGGCGGGCGCGGCCCGAGGGGCGCCGTACGACCACCGACACGACGCGGGCGCACCGGCGCCCCGTCGCCGTACCGACGACACCGGCAGACCCGTCCACCGGGTGAGAGGGACCGACGTTGCCACACCAGACGATTGCCGACCTGCTGCTCGCCCGCGCCGGGGACGACCACCCCGGCCTGCTGACCCGCGAACGGACCTGGACCTGGGACGAGGTCGTCGCCGAGAGCGCCGCCCGCGCCGCCCTGGCCGCCGAACTGCGCACCGACGGGCCGTTCCACATCGGCGTACTCCTCGACAACGTCCCCGAGTACGTGTTCTGGCTCGGCGGCGCCGCCCTGGCCGGCGCGGCCGTCGTCGGCATCAACCCGACCCGGCGCGGCGCGGAACTCGCACGCGAAGTGCGGCACACCGAGTGCCAGTTGATCGTCACCGACCGGGCCGGCCTCGACCTGCTCGACGGCCTGGACGTCGGTGTGAAGCGCGACCGCTTCCTCGTCGTCGACGACCCCGGGTACGCGACCGCCCTCGCCGCCCACGCCGGGCGCGGACCCGCGCAGGCCGCCCCGGACGTCACGGCCGCCACGACCATGCTGCTCCTGCTGACCTCCGGCACGACCGGCACCTCCAAGGCGGCGATCTGCTCCCAGGGCAGGCTCGCCGCGCTCGGCGCCGCCAACAGCGCCAAGTACGACATCACCCGCGCCGACACCTGCTACTGCCCGATGCCGCTGTTCCACGGCAACGCCCTGATGGCCCTGTGGGCGCCGGCCCTCCACGCGGGCGCCACCATCGCCCTCACCCGCAAGTTCTCCGCGTCCGGATTCCTGCCCGACGTCCGCCACTTCGGCGCCACCTACTTCACCTACGTCGGCAAGGCCATCGGCTACGTCCTCGCGTTGCCCGGGACGCCGGACGACGCCGACAACCGGCTCACCCACGCCTTCGGCACCGAGGCCTCGCCCGAGGACGCCGACCGCTTCCTGGCCCGGTTCGGCTGCCGCCTCGTCGAGGGGTACGGGTCCAGCGAGGGTGCGGGCATGCTCAAGCGCGTGGCCGACGGCCCGGTGGGCGCCCTCGGCAGGCCCGCCCGCGACGGCGTCCGCATCGTCGACCCGACGACCCGCCGGACCTGCCCGCCCGCCCTGCTCGACACCTACGGCCGGGTGCGCAACCCGGAGGAGGCCATCGGGGAGATCGTCGACACCGAGGGCGCCGCCCGCTTCGAGGGCTACTGGAACAACGCGGCCGCCGACGCCGAACGCGTCCGGCACGGCTGGTACTGGACCGGAGACCTCGGCTACGTCGACGAGGCCGGCTACTTCTACTTCGCGGGCCGCTCCGGGGACTGGATCCGCGTCGACGGCGAGAACACCTCCGCGCTGCTCACCGAACGCGTCCTGCGCCGGCATCCGGGCGTCGTCGCCGCCGGAGTCTTCGGCGTGCCCGACCCCCGCTCCGGCGACCAGGTCATGGCCGCCGTCGAGATCCCCGACGGCACCCGCTTCGAGGACCTGGACCTGCCCGGATTCCTGGCCCGCCAGGAGGACCTGGGCACCAAGGGAGCCCCGCGCTACGTCCGCGTCTCGCACGCGCTGCCCACCACCGGATCCAACAAGCTGCGCAAGAAGGAGATGCAGCTCGACGGCTGGCGCACCGACGACCCCGTGTACCGCTGGACCGGCCGCGGCGGCCCCGTGTACGCGCCGATGACCGACGACGACAAGACCGCCCTGCGCGAGGAGTTCCTCGCCAACGGCCGCGGACGCTTCCTGCCCTGAACGGCGAAGCGGCCATGACGACGGCGACGGCGACGACCAAGGAGAGAACGACACATGCACCTGCGTGAGAGCGCCGCGCACCGCGAGCTGCGGCGGGAACTGCGGGCCTACTTCGCGGGCCTGATGCCCGAGGACGAACGCCGTCGCGTCGGCGAGGAGGGCGTCGGCGGCGACCGCTTCCGCGAGGTCGTCAAACGGCTCGGCGCCGACGGCTGGCTGGGCATCGGCTGGCCCACCGAGTACGGCGGCCAGGGCCGGTCCGTCGAGGACCAGTACGTGTTCTTCGACGAGGTCCAGCGGGCCGGGCTGCCCTTCCCCTTCGTCACCGTCAACACGGTCGGCCCGACCCTCATGGCGTACGGGTCCGAGGAGCAGCGCAGGAGGTTCCTGCCCGGCATCCTCTCCGGCGACATCGTGTTCGCCATCGGCTACACCGAGCCCGGGGCCGGGACCGATCTCGCCTCGCTGACCACCCGGGCCGTGCGGGACGGCGACTCGTACGTCGTGGACGGCTCCAAGATCTTCACCAGCGGCGCCAACACCGCCGACTACGTGTGGCTCGCCGCCCGCACCGACCCGGACGCCCCCAAGCACAAGGGCATCTCCATCCTCATCGTGCCCACCACCGACGAGGGCTTCGACTGGAGCCCCATCCGCACGGTGGGCGGCATGGTCGTCACCGCCACCTACTACAGCGGCGTACGCGTCCCCGCCGCCGACGTCGTGGGCGAGGTGAACGGCGGATGGCGGCTGATCACGGCCCAGCTGAACCACGAGCGCATCGGCCTCGCCGCCCTCGGCGGCCGCATGATCCAGCTCTGGGAACGCGTCCTGGACTGGGCGAAGGAGAACGGCACGGCCGACATCCCGTGGGTGCGCCAGGAGTTCGCCCGCACCCACGCCCGGCTGGAGGCCATGCGGCTGATGAACTGGAAGATGACCGGCGCCGTCGCCGCCGGCACCCTCACCGGCGCCGACGCGGGCGCCGCCAAGGCGTACGGCACCGAGACCCACATCGCCGTCCAGCGCGGTCTGACGCAGATCCTCGGCGCGGCCGGCCGCATCCGGCCGGAGTCACCGGGCGCCGTCCTCGCCGGACAGGTCGAACAGCTCTCCCGGCAGGGCGTCGTGAACACCTTCGGCGGGGGCGTCAACGAGATCCTGCGCGACATGGTCGCCACCCAGGGCCTCGGCCTGCCGCGCAAGGGGCGTGGCGCGTGACCGGGCGGGAGGACACCCGACGGGACACCGGGTACGAGGAGCGGCTGCGGGCCTTCACCGGACGGGAACTGCGCCCCCTCAGCCCGGCCCAGGACCCGGTCAACCAGCCGATGATCCGGCACTGGACGGAGGCGATGGGCGACACCAACCCCGTCTACACCGACGCCGGGGCCGCTCGTGCGACCGGACGCGGGGGAGTGGTGGCACCGGCCTCGATGATCCAGGCCTGGACCATGCGCGGCTACGCCGCCACCGTCTCCCCGCCGGCCGGGCGGGACGGCTTCGCCGAACTGGTCGACCTCCTCGACGAGGGCGGCTACACCTCCGTGGTGGCCACCGACTCGGAGTTCACCTTCCTGCGCGAGCTGGAACCCGGTGACCACGTCGCCGTCCGCGAGAGCGTGGAGTCGATCTCGGCGGAGAAGCGGACCGGGCTGGGCACGGGCAGGTTCGTCACCACCCTCAAGACGTACACCGACCAGCACGGCGAGACCGTCGCCACCCAGCGCTGGCGCACCCTCCGGTTCCGCCCGGCCCCGGCACCTGTACCCGCACCGGCACCGGTGGAGGAGCCGAGCCGGCCCCCGGCCCTGCGGCCCCGGCCGGCGATCAACCGGGACAACGCCTTCTTCTTCGAGGGCGCCCAGCAGCACCGGCTGCTCGTCCAGCGCTGCGCCGCCTGCTCCGCCCTGCGCCACCCGCCGGGCCCCTGCTGCCCGGAGTGCAACTCGCTGGAGTGGGACACCGTCGAGGCCTCCGGCCACGGTCATGTGTACAGCTACGTCGTCAACCACCACCCCCGCCACCCGGCCTTCGACTTCCCCCTCCTCGTCGCGGTCGTCGAACTCGCCGAGGGCACCCGCCTCATCACCAACCTGACCGGAGTCGCGCCCGACGACGTCGCGATCGGCATGCCCGTGGTCCTCGACTGGCTCGACGCCGACCCCGAACTGACCCTGCCGGTGTTCCGGCCCGCCCCGACGGAGGCACCCTGATGGATTTCTCCCTGGGAGAAGAGCTCGAAGCGGTCCGTGACCTGGCGCGGGAGATCTTCACCGACCGGGCGACGCCCGAGCGGCTGCGCGCGGTGGAGACCTCGCCCACCCGGACCGACAGCCGCCTCTGGGCCGACCTGGCCTCGGCCGGACTGCTCGGCGCCGTACTGCCGGAGGCGGACGGCGGCGCCGGACTCGGCATGGCGGGACTCTGCGTCCTCCTGGAGGAGCAGGGCCGCAGGGTGGCGCCGGTACCGCTGTGGCCGGCCCTGGTCGGAGGCCTCGCCGTCGCCGCGCACGGCACCCCGCGCCAGCGGGCGGAGCTGCTGCCGGGCCTGGCGAACGGCGAGGTACGGCCGACCGTCGCGCTGGAGGAGTTCGGTCCCGCCGATCCGCTCGCGCCCGGTATCAGGGCGACGCCGGACGACACGGCCCAGGACGACCCGCACTGGCGGCTGACCGGCACCAAGGCCGTCGTACCCGCGCCGGACGGCGCCCGGCACGTCCTGGTCACCGCGACCACCGACGCGGGCCCCGGCCTGTTCCTGGTCGCCACGGACGCCCCCGGAACGACCTGGGAGCCCGCCGAGACCACCACGTACGACATGAGCGGCCACCTCGCCCTCGACGGCGCCCCGGCCGAAGCCGTGGGCACGCCTGGCGACGGCACCGTGGCGGCACTGGTCCGCGACTCCTTCGTGGCGCTGGCCGCCGTCCAGGTGGGCGTGGCCGAGGGCGCCCTGCGGTACGCGGCCGACCACCTGGGCGAGCGCCTCCAGTTCGGTCGTCCGCTGGCCACCTTCCAGGCCGTGCAGCACCAGCTCGCCGACTGCTACATCGACATCGACGCGATGCGGGTCACGCTGTGGCAGGCCGTGGACGCGCTGCGGGAACCGTGCGACGCGGCGGACGCCGACCGGGCCGCCCTGGTCGCCAAGTGGTGGGCCACCGAGGCCGGTCTGAACACCGTCCACCGCGTCCAGCACGTGCACGGCGGCATCGGCGTCGACACCGACTACCCGGTGCACCGGCACTTCCTGTGGGGCAAGCAGATCTCCACCACCCTGGGCGGCGCGGGCGCCGACCTCGAGCGCCTGGGCGCCCTGCTGACCGCCGCGGCGGTGACCGCATGACCCGCACCCCGGACACCCCCGCGCTCCCCGCCACCCGCACCTACGCCGAGGTCGCCGTCGGCGACGTACTCCCGGACCTGACGATCCCGGTGACCCGCACCCTGATCGTCGCGACGGCGCTCGCGAGCCGCGACTACCAGGACGTGCACCACGACCCGGAACTCGCCCGCGAGCGCGGCTCCAAGGACATCTTCATGAACATCCTGACCAGCAACGGCCTGGTCGACCGCTACGTCACCGGCTGGGCAGGACCCGCCGCCGTCGTCAAGGCCGTCCGCATCCGGCTCGGCGCCCCCAACCACCCCGGCGACACCATGGTGCTCACCGGCACGGTCACCGCGAAGTCCGACGCGGACCGCCACGTCGACATCGCCGTCAAGGGCACCAACGGCATCGGCGCCCACGTCACCGGCACCGTGACCGTGCGCCTGCCCGGGGAGGCGACGCCATGACCACCGGCACGCTCTTCCCGGCCGCCGCCGTGGCCGGCATCGGCGCCACCGAGTTCTCCAAGGACTCGGGACGCAGCGAACTCCAACTCGCCTGCGAGGCCGTGCTCGCCGCCCTCGCCGACGCCGGACTGAAGCCCGCCGACGTGGACGGCCTCGTCACCTTCACCGCCGAGACCAACTCCGAGATCCACGTGGCCCGCAACACCGGCATGGGCGACCTGACGTTCTTCTCCCGCATCGGCTACGGCGGCGGCGCGGGCTGCGGCACGGTCCAGCAGGCGGCCATGGCCGTCACCACCGGCGCCGCCGAAGTCGTCGTCTGCTACCGGGCGTTCAACGAACGCTCCGGCGAACGCTACGGGCTCGGCCAGGCCGCCCGCCCCATGGACACCACCGCCGACCGGGCCGCCTACGCCTGGATGACCCCCTTCGGGCTGAGCACCCCCGCCCAGTGGGTGGCCATGTTCGCACGCCGCTACCTCCACGAGTACGGCGCCACCACCGACGACTTCGGCCGCGTCGCCGTCCTCGACCGCAAGCACGCGGCGAACAACCCCGCCGCCTGGTTCCACGGCCGCCCCATCACCCTCCAGGACCACCGCGACTCCCGCTGGATCGCCGAGCCGCTGCGACTGCTCGACTGCTGTCAGGAGACCGACGGCGGCCAGGCCCTCGTCGTGGTCTCCGCCGAACGCGCCCGCGACCTGCCCCACCCGCCCGCGCTGATCCGCGCCGCCGCCCAGGGCCTCGGCGCCGACCAGCACATGATGACCAGCTACTACCGGCCCACCATCACCGGCATCCCCGAGATGGGCCTGGTCGGACGGCAGCTGTACCGGCAGAGCGGCCTCGGCCCCGACGACGTCGACGCGGCGGTCCTCTACGACCACTTCACCCCGCTGGTCCTGCCCCAGCTGGAGGAGCTGGGCTTCTGCAAGCCCGGCGAGGCGAAGGACTTCATCGCCGACGGCCATCTCGAACTCGGCGGACGGCTGCCCCTCAACACCCACGGCGGGCAGCTCGGCGAGGCCTACCTGCACGGCATGAACGGCATCGCCGAAGGCGTCCGGCTGGTCCGCGGCACCTCCGTCAACCAGCCGGACGGGGTCGGCCACGTCCTGGTCACCGCCGGCACCGGAGTCCCCACCAGCGGCCTGATCCTGGGAGCCGACCACCGATGACCAGCACCCGCACCAGCACCCGCACGTGGCACGGCCACGACCTCGGCACCCGCACCGTCTCCTACACCGAGCGCGACGCCATCCTGTACGCCCTCGCCGTCGGCGCCGCGGCCGACCGGCTGGACCTCGTCTACGAGCGGGACCTGCGCGTCCTGCCCACCTTCGCCCTCACCCTCGCCCAGTGGGCGCCCGACGCCCTCGGTGCCCTCGGCGCCTTCGACATCACCACCGCCGTGCACGGCAGCCAACGCCTCACCGTGAAACGCCCGTTGGAGCGCTCCGGCGAGCTGGTGACGTCCGCGCGGGTCGCCGACGTGTGGGACAAGGGCTCCGCCGCCGTGTTCGACGTCGAGGTGGACTGCGACCGCTTCACGGCCACCTGGTCGATCTTCGCCCCCGGCAGCGGCGGATTCGGCGGCGAGCGCGGACCCTCCGCGCCCCGCCGCCCGGACCGGCCGGCCGACCACCGGCTGACCGTGCCCACGCACTCCCGGCAGGCCGCCCTCTACCGGCTGCTCGGCGACCGGCACGCCATGCACATCGACCCCGGGGCGGCGAAGGCGGCGGGGATGCCCCGACCGTTCCTGCACGGCCTGTGCACCCTCGCCGCGGCCCTGCTGCCGCTCGCCGACACCCTCGGCGCACACCCCGCCGACCTGGCGGAACTGGAGGCGCGGTTCGCCGCCCCCGTCTTCCCGGGCGACCCGCTCGCCCTGCACGGCTGGGCCGGTGACGACACCGGAGTCCGCTTCGAGGCGGCGGCCGACGACGGACGCACCGTGCTCTCCGGCGGGCGCGCCCGCTTCGCCCCCGACCGGGGCCCCGCCGCACCGACCCGCGAGGAGACCCCCGATGCTTGACCCCGCACAGCGCGCCGAGGCCGCCGAACTGCTCCGCACCGCACAGCGCGACCGGGCCCCCGTCGACCCGCTGACCACCACCTGGCCGGACATCGACGCCACCGACGCGTACGAGATCCAACTCCTCAACATCCGCGAGCAGTTGCAGAACGAGGACGTCACGGTCCACGGGCACAAGGTCGGCCTGTCCTCCAAGGTCATGCAGCAGATGATGGGCGTCGACGAACCCGACTACGGCCACCTGCTCTCCGACATGGTGCTGACCGAGGGGACACCCGTCGACACCGGCCGCTACTGCCAACCGCGCATCGAGGTCGAGATCGGCTACGTGCTCGGCCGGAGCCTGCCCGGCGAGGGCTGCACCACCGCGGACGTCCTCGCCGCCACCGAGTACGTCGTCCCGAGCATCGAACTCATCGACAGCCGCATCAGGGACTGGAAGATCGGCCTCGCCGACACCGTCGCCGACAACGCGTCCTCCGCCGGAGTGCTCCTCGGCGCCGCCCGGGCCCGCCCGGCCGACCTGGACCCGGCCGACGTCGCCGCCGTCCTGTACCGGGGCGGCGAGGAGATCGCCCGGGGCAACACCAGCGCCGTACTGGGCGATCCGACCGAGGCGGTCGCGTGGCTGGCCCGCAAGGTGGCCTCCTACGGGGTGCGTCTTGAGGCCGGGCACGTCGTGCTGCCGGGGTCGTGCACCAGGGCGGTGGACGTGCGACCGGGGGACGGGTTCCGGGCCGAGTTCGAGGGACTCGGCTCCGTGTCGATCGCCTTCGTCTGACAACACGTAACGGAAACACGGAAAGAGGCACAACATGAGCACCACGAACACCACCCTGGAGGGGCGTACCGCCGTCGTCACCGGTGCGGGCGCGGGACTCGGCCGGGCCGAGGCGCTCGCGCTCGCGGGACTCGGCGCCAACGTGGTGGTCAACGACGTCGGCCCGGCGGCCGGCGACGTGGTCGCCGAGATCAAGGCCCTGGGCGCGGACGCGGTCGCCGTCACCGGTGACGTGGGCGACTGGTCCATGGGCGAGCGCCTGGTGGCGGCCGCCGTGGAGACCTTCGGCGGCCTCGACGTCGTCGTCAACAACGCGGGCGTACTGCGCGACCGGATGCTCTTCAACCTCGCCGAGTCCGACTGGGACGACGTCATCCGCGTCCATCTCAAGGGCCACGCCGGACTCTCCCGCGCCGCCTCCGTGCACTGGCGGGCCGCCTCCAAGACCTCCGGCGCCCCCGTCTACGGCCGGGTCGTCAACACCAGCTCAGAGGCCTTCCTGTTCGGCGCCCCCGGCCAGCCGAACTACTCCGCGGCCAAGGCCGGGATCACCGCGCTCACCCTGGCCACCGCCCAGGGCATGTCCCGCTACGGGGTGCGCGCCAACGCCATCTGCCCGCGCGCCCGCACCGCCATGACCGCTGACTCCTTCGGCGAGGGCGTGAACGCGCCGGGCGGCCTCGACATCATGGCCCCCGAACGCGTCGCCACCCTGGTCGCCCACCTGGCCTCACCGGCCGCCGACGGGATCAACGGGCAGGTCTTCGTCGTCTACGGCGACATGGTCGCCCTGCTCGCGCCGCCCACGGTGGAGCACAAGTTCACCGCCGCCGACGGCACCTTCACCCCCGAGGAGCTCGACGCCCAGCTCACCCCGTACTTCAGCGGCCGGGACCCCCACCGGAACTACGCCGCGTACAGCGTCGCCGCGCTCGACACGACGGGCACCCAGCAGACCCCGGCGGGCTGAACGACCCCGGTCCTCGCCCTCGTCAGACCCCGTCGTCGCCGGGGGCGAGCAGCAGCCGGCAGGCCATCCTCAGGTCGGCGTCGGCCTCCTCCGGGGAGATCCGCTCGTTGAGCCGGGACTGGAGGACGCCGTACCAGAGCAGGGTCAGCAGCCGCAGCCGGGCGACATGGTGCTCCGTGGGGTCCTCGACGGCCCAGGCCCGCAGCAGCAGGTCCAGGAAGCCCGTGTCGACCCGGGCCAGGTCGGGGACGGTCGAGGCGCGGGCGGCGTTCGCCGACTGGATCATCGCGGTGGCGAGCTCCGGCCGGCGCAGCAGACTGCGGGTGGCACCCGCCAGCGTCGCGAAGACGGCGTCCTCGGGCGAGTCGTGCGCGGTCCGGTCCGCGAGCCGCGCGCCGAGCCCCTCGATCTGGTCGGCCATCACGGCCGTGAACAGGTGCGTCTTCGACGGGAAGTACCGGTACAGGGTGCCGATCGCCACCCCCGCGGACTTGGCCACCTCGTGCATCTGCACCCGCTCGAGCCCCGTCTCGGCGGCGATGTCCGCCGCCGCCCGCAGGATGCTCTGCCGGCGCGCGTGCTGCCGGGGCGAACTGGGCTCGGCCCCCGCCCTGGCCTCGGCGATTCTGGGCACGGTCTCCCTCCAGGCGCTCGATCGTCTCGTGGCAACGGTCTTCGACAATACGCGCGCCCCGGGCCCCACGTCAGGTGCCGCCCGGCCCTCGTACCGGTCAGTGGGACCGCTCCCGCCCCTGCCGCCGTCGGCGCGGTCTGCTGAGGCCTCACACCCCGAACACCACCGAACACCCACCGACTGGCAGGAGGCATCCATGCGGGACGGCCGACGGGAAGGCGAAGCCACCCACGGCGCCATACACGAGCCCACCGGCGACGCGATCCACGACGCGATCCACGACGTGATCGTCGTCGGATCCGGCGCGGGAGCCATGACCGGGGCCCTGGTGGCCGCCGCGGACGGCCTGGACACGGTCGTCCTGGAACGGACGGCGCTGCTCGGCGGCACCTCCGCCTACTCCGGGGCCGCCTGCTGGCTGCCCGGCACCCAGGTGCAGGAACGCGCCGGTCTCGGCGACTCCACCGACGCCGCCCGCACCTATCTGCGGGCCCTCGTCGGCGACACCGGACCGGACCGCCGGGAGGCCTTCCTGCGGCACGCGCCCGAACTGGTCGCCCGGCTGGAGAGCGACCCGGCCGTGGAGTTCGAGTGGCGGGCCTTCCCCGACTACGTCGCCGCGCCGGGACGCATGGACGCCGGGCGGTCCTTCGTGCCGCGCGACCTGCCCGCGGAGGAACTGGGCGACCTGCTGCCCCTGATCCGCCCGGCGGTTGACCGGGACCGGGCCGGTCAGGGCCACCCCGACGGTCCGCTGACCGCGGGCCGCGCCCTGATCGGCCGCCTCCTGCTCGCCGCCACCCGCACTGGCAACGCCACCGTGCGCACCGGGCACCGCGTCACCGGCCTGGTCACCGAGCACGGCCGGGTGACCGGCGTCGAGGCCGAGACCCCGCAGGGCACGGTCACCGTACGGGCCCGGCGCGGCGTGCTGCTGGCCGCGGGCGGCTTCGAGGGCGACGACGCGCTGCGCACCGAGCACGGCGTACCCGGCGCCGCCGCGTGGACCATGGCACCCCCGGGAGCGACCACGGGCGACCTGCTGCGCGCCGCCGTCCGCCTCGGTGCCGCCACCGACCTCCTGGACGAGGCCTGGTGGTGCCCCGGCACCGAACGGCCGGACGGCACCGCCGCGTTCACCCTCGGCCTGCGCGGCGGCATCGTCGTGGACGCGGCGGGCCGGAGGTTCGCCAACGAGTCACTGCCGTACGACCGCATGGGCCGTGCCCTCGCCACCGCGCAGGCACCCGCCCACCTGATCTTCGACTCGCGTGAGGGCGGCGGCCTGCCCGCCATCACCGTGCCGCCCGCCGACCGGGAGGAGCACCTCGCGTCCGGCGTCTGGGTGAAGGCGGACTCGCTGCCCGAACTCGCCGAGCGCATCGGCGTCCCGGCCGATGCGCTGACCGACAGCGTCGCCCGCTTCAACGGCCATGCCGCGACCGGCACCGACCCGGACCACCACCGGGGCGAGGACCCCTACGACCGGTTCTTCGCCGACCCCCGCAACGCCCCCGGGCCCAACCCCTGCCTGGTCCCGCTGGACCGCCCGCCCTACTACGCGGCCCGTCTCGTCCTCGCCGACCTCGGCACCAAGGGCGGCCTGCGCACCGACGTCCACGCCCGCGTCCTCGACGACGCGGGGGACCCGATCCCCGGCCTGTACGCCGCCGGGAACACCAGCGCCTCCTTCACCGGCCGGGTCTACCCGGGCCCCGGCGTCCCCATCGGCACCGGGATGGTCTTCGCCTCGCTGGCCGTGCGGGACATGACCTCCCCCGGCGCGGCCCCGGCCACGCTCCCGGCCAGTGGGATCGCCGACGGCGCCGTCCACGGGGCGCGTTCTACCGTCACGGCACCGCCGGCCAGGGACTGAGGAGAGGTACTCGATGATCGACAAGAGTGTGTACGGGCCGTGGGCGGTCGTCGCGGGCGGCTCCGAGGGCGTCGGCGCCGCGTTCGCCGAGCAGCTCGCCGACGCCGGGATCAACCTGGTGCTGATCGCCCGCAAGCAGGGGCCCCTGCACGAGACCGCCGACCGGGCGCGGGCCCGGGGCGTCGAGGTCCGCACCCTCGCCCTCGACCTGCTCGACCTCGAGGCCCTTCAGGCGGTCCGCGCGGTCACCGACGGGCTGGAGGTCGGGCTGCTGATCTTCAACGCGGGCGCCAACACCTACGGCCACGACTTCGTCACCGGCGACCTCGACGGCGTCCAGGGCGTGCTGGACCTGAACATCACCGCGCAGCTCGCCCTCACCCACCACTTCGGGGCCCTGATGAAGGAACGGCGCCGCGGCGGCATCATGCTGGTCGGCTCCCTCTCCGGCTACCTGGGCCAGGCCCGGATCAGCGTCTACTCGGCGGCCAAGGCGTTCAGCCGCGTCTTCGCCGAGGGCCTGTGGCTGGAGCTGCGCGAGTACGACGTGCACGTCCTCGAACTGGTCCTGGGCGTGACCCGGACCCCGGCCATGGAACGCGCCGGCCTGCGCATGGACCTCCCCGGCCTCCGCGTCGCCGAACCGGACGACGTCGCCCGGGAGGGCCTCGACCACCTCGCCGACGGGCCCGTGCGGGTCGCCGGGGGCAACGTGGAGACCGCCGAGCGGCGCAGCGGCTTCCCCCGCGCCGAACTGGTCCTCGGCGCGCACGAGGCCTCCCAGCGGCTGCTGCCCTCCGTCACCTGACCGGGGGAGCGGCACACCCTCCCGCGCGCCGCCGCACCGCACTCCCACCGTCCGCGTACGCCGTCCCCTCCCGGAGAGCAGATGAGCGAGCCCGAGCCCCCACTCACGATCCCCGGCGCCCTGGACCTCGCCGCCGCCCGCGCCCCCGACCGGGAGGCACTGGTGGACGACGACGTACGGCTGACCTGGAGGGAACTGCGCGACCAGGTGCGGGCCGCCGTCAAGTCGCTGATCGCCCTCGGCACCCGGCCCGGCGACCGGATCGCCGTCTGGGCGCCCAACGGTCACCGCTGGGTGGTGGCCGCGCTCGCCGTCACCTCGGCCGGTGCGGTACTGGTGCCCGTCAACACCCGCTACAAGGGCGGCGAGGCCCGCTGGCTCCTCGAACGCGGCGCGGCCAGGGTGCTGTTCGTCGAGAACGGCTTCCTCGGCAAGGACTACCTGGCCATGCTGAGGGACGGCGCGGAGGCAGCGGAGGAGCCGCGCCCCGTACCGTCCCTGCCGGGCCTGGCAGCCGTGGTGACGCTCGACGGCGACGAGGACGGCGCAGGTGCCGGAGCGGACCGCCCCGGCACCCTGCCCTGGGGGGCCTTCCTCGCCTACGGCGCCCACCTGCCCGACGACGAGGTCGCCGTCCGCACCGCCTCCGTGCGCCCCGACGACCCGTCCGACCTGCTCTTCACCTCGGGCACCACCGGCCGGCCCAAGGGCGCGCTGACCACGCACCGCCAGAACCTCGCCACCTACCGGGCCTGGAGCGCGCGCACCGGAGTCACCGGCGACGACCGCTATCTGATCCTCAACCCGCTCTTCCACTGCTTCGGCTACAAGGCGGGCGTACTGGCCTGTCTCCTGCGGGGCACCACGATGGTGCTGCAACCGGTCTTCGACGTGAACCGGGCCCTGCGCGCCGTCGAGACCGAACGGATCAGCGTCCTGCCGGGCCCGCCCACCATCTACACCGAACTGCTCGACGCCCCCGACCGGTCCCAGTTCGACCTGTCCTCGCTGCGCCTCGCGGTGACCGGCGCCGCCGTGGTGCCGGTCGCCCTGGTCCGGCGCATGCGGGCCGAACTGTTCCCCGAGGTGCTCACCGCCTACGGACTCACCGAGTCCTGCGGCACGGTCAGCGTCTGCTCCGCCGAGGACGACGCGGAGACCGTGGCGCTGACCGCGGGGCGCCCCATCGACGGTGTCGAGGTGCGCATCGCCGACGGCGACCGGCGCCCGCTGCCCGCAGGACGGGACGGCGAGATCCTGGTCCGCGGCTACAACGTGATGCTCGGCTACCTGGACGACCCGGCGGCCGGCGCGGCGGCCGTCGACGACGACGGCTGGCTGACCACCGGCGACATCGGCCACTTCGACGAGCGCGGCAACCTGGTGCTCACCGGCCGCTCCAAGGACATGTTCGTGGTCGGCGGGTTCAACGTCTACCCGGCCGAGATCGAGCAGGTCCTCACCGGACACGACGCCGTCGCGGAGGCCGCCGTCGTCGGCGTCCCCGACCCGCGCCTCGGGGAGGTCGGCCGGGCCTACGTGACGGCCCGCCCCGGCACCGGGAGCGACCCGGGCGCCCTGCTCGACTGGTGCCGCGAACGGCTCGCCAACTTCAAGGTCCCCCGCGAGGTCGTCGTCCTGGGGGCGCTGCCGCGCAACGCCGCCGGCAAGGTCGACAAGGCCGCGCTGCGCACCGACTGACACCCGCGGCGCCACCACGCACCGCACGGACACGGCCCGCGAGGGCCGGGAGGACGCACGATGGGCAATCAGGTTCTGGAGTCGGTGCGCGCCCTGCTGCCCGGCATCGGCAAGCGGGCCGTCGCCGCCGACGAGGCACGGCGCATACCGGAGTCCACGGTCCGCGAACTGACCGGCGCGGGCGTCTTCCGCATGCTCCAACCCGCCCGCTACGGCGGCCTGGAGAGCGACCCGGTCGACTTCTACCAGGTGGTCAGGGCGATCTCCGCCGTCTGCTGCTCCACCGGCTGGGTCGCCTCGGTGCTGGGCGTGCACCCCTGGCAGCTCGGCCTGTTCCCGCGCCGGGCGCAGGACGACGTCTGGGGCGAGGACCCCGACACCCGCATCTCCTCGTCGTACGCGCCGGTGGGCCGGCTCACCCCCGTCGACGGCGGCTACCGGCTCACCGGCCGCTGGAGCTTCTCCTCCGGCTGCGAGCACGCCACCTGGGCCCTGCTCGGCGCCCTCGTCGTCGGCGCCGAGGGACGGCCGGTGGACTTCCTCACCGTCCTGGTGCCCCGCGCCGACTACACCATCGAGGACGCCTGGGACGTGGTCGGACTGCGCGGCACCGCCAGCAACGACATCGTCGTCGAGACGGCGTTCGTGCCCGGCCACCGGGTGCTGCGCAACTACGAGCAGGCCCGGCTGAAGGTGCCCGGTCAGCAGGTCAACAAGGGGCCCCTGTACCGGCTGCCGTTCGGCGCCATCTTCACCAGCGCCATCACGGCACCGGTGATCGGCGCGGTGTCCGGCGGCTACGAGTCGTACGTGTCGCTGATGAAGGAGCGGGTGCGGCTCAGCCTGGGCGGCGGCCGGTTCACCGAGGACCCCTTCGCCCAGGTCGCCATCGCGCGCGCCGCCTCCGACATCGACGCGACCGTCCTCCAGATGGACCGCAACCTGCGCGAGCTGTCCGAACTCGCCGCCGCACACCGGGAGATACCCATGGAGCTGCGGCTGCGCACCCGGCGCGACCAGGTCCGGGGCACCGAACGGGCCGTCGCCGCGATCGACCTGCTCTTCAAGACCGCCGGCGGCAACGCGCTGCGCCGCGGCAACCCCGTCGAGCGGGCCTGGCGCGACGCCCACGCGGGCAGCGTGCACGTCGCCAACGACGTGGAACGCGCGCTCGCCATGTACGGCCGCGGGGCGTTCGGCCTCACGGTGGAGGACAACCTGGTCTGAGGAGGAGCACATCATGCGGCTCGAAGGACGCGTCGCGATCGTCACCGGCGCCGGGGACGGCATCGGCGCCGCGGTGGCCCGGCGGTTCGCCGCCGAGGGGGCCAGGGTGCTGGTCGCGGAGGTGAACGAGGAGACCGGCCGGGCGGTGGCCGACGCGATCGGCGGCCGCTTCCAGCGCACCGACGTCGGCGACAAGGCACAGGTGCTGGCCATGGTCGACACCGCGGTGCGGGAGTTCGGCGGCGTCGACATCCTGGTCAACAACGCCTGGGCGGTCGGCGACCTCGGCCGGGTGGAGGACAAGACCGACGAGATGCTGGCCCGGGGGATGGGCATCGGCTTCTACGGCCCGTTCTGGGCGATGCGGGCGGCGTTCGCGCACATGCGGGAGCGCGGCTGGGGCCGGGTCGTCAACATGTGCAGCCTCAACGGCGTGAACGCCCACATGGGCACCCTGGAGTACAACGCCGCCAAGGAGGCCCTGCGCACCCTGACCCGCACCGCCGCCCGGGAGTGGGCCCCCACCGGGGTCGTCGTCAACGCGATCTGCCCCGGCGCGAAGAGCGCGGCCTTCCGGCGGCGGATGAGCGCCAACCCCGAGCTGGAGCGGCAGGTCGGGGCCATGAACCCGATGGGGCGGATGGGCGACCCGGACGAGGACATCGCCCCGGCCGCGCTGTTCCTCGCGAGCGAGGACGCCCGGTACGTCACCGGCAACACCCTCTTCGTCGACGGCGGTTCGCACATCAACGGCGTGGCCTGGGCCCCCGACCTGCCCTGACGGACCCGAGCCCGGGAGAGGCGGCACGCGCTCTCCCGGGCTCCGGCATGTCCGTCACGTCTCCTGGCCCGCCGCCCTCGCGGCGAGGAACCGGGCCGGGAACTCCCCGCCGCCGTGCACCGCGAGGTCCGCCCCGTTGACGTACGCCGACAGGTCGCTCGCCAGGAACAGGCAGGCCCGCGCGACGTCCCCGGGCACGGCCATCCGCTCCATCGGGATCACGCCGGCCACCGAGGCGCCGCCGTCCGCGCCGTAGACGGACGCCGCGCTCTCGGTGCGGATCAGGCCGGTGGTGATGTGGTTGACCCGCACCTCGGGCGCCCACTCCAGGGCCAGCGCCTTCGTGAGCGCCAGCAGCCCCGCCTTGGCGGCCGTGTACGCGGCGGTGCCCGGCTGCGGATCGTGCGCGGAGACGCTCCCGATGTTGACGACCGAGCCGCCGCCCGGCCGGGCCCGCATGGCGCCGTGGGCCGCCTGCGCCACGTAGAACGGCGCGAGCAGGTTGAGCGCGACGATCTTCTCCACGAAGCGCGGTGAGACGGTCGCCGCGTCCGCGTCCGGCGAGCCGCCCGCGTTGTTGACGAGCACGTCGAGACGGCCGAAGCGCGCCACCGCGCTGTCGACGAGTCCGGCCGCCGCCGCCGGATCGCGCACGTCGGCGGCGACGAAGACCGCCTCCCTGCCCCCTGCCGCCGGCAGGGCGCCCGGCGCGTTGCGGCCGCAGACCACCACGTCGGCCCCGGCCCCGAGGAACGCCTCCGCGATGGCGGCACCGATGCCCTTGGTGCCGCCGGTGACGAGCACCACGCGCCCCGTGAAGTCCAACGGGTTGTCGATGTCCATGTTTCCCGGCCTTTCGGTCGCTTGGGCGGCTGTGCTGTGCGGCAAGAGACGAGTCAGTACGAGGTGAGTCCGAGTCCGGCGGCGAGCCGTGCCCGGTGCGAGGCGGGCGGGCCGAAGAGCTCGCCCGCTCCGTGCGCCCGCTTGAAGTAGCGGTGCGCGTCGTGCTCCCAGGTGATGCCGATCCCGCCGTGCAGTTGGATCGTCTCCCCGGCCACCGCCGAGAACGCCTCGGAGCACACCGACTTGGCGACGGCGGCGGCCCGCGGCAGCGCGCCCCGGTCCTCGTCGGCGGCGAAGGCCGCGCCGAGCGCCGCCGAACGCGCCGACTCCACCAGCACGTAGGCGTCCGCCAGCCGGTGCTTGACCGCCTGGAACGACCCGATGGCCCGCCCGAACTGGACCCGGCCGCGGGCGTAGGCGACGGTGAGTTCGAGACAGCGCTCTGCGGCGCCCACCTGCTCGGCCGCGAGCGCCGCGCAGGCCAGGTCCCGCACGTGCGCCAGGGCCCGCTCCCCGTCACCCGCGACCCCGACCGGGCGCCCCTCGGCGCCGTCCAGGACCCACCGGGCCTGGCTCCGGGTGCCGTCCATGGCGACGACGGGTTCGCGGCGCGCTCCGGGCGCGTCCGCCGCCACCTCGAACAGGGAGACACCGGCCGCCGTACGGGCCGCGACGACCAGCACGTCGACGTCCGGCCAGTCCAGTACGTGCTCCTTGACGCCGCTGAGGAACCAGGCGCCGCCGCCGGGCCCCGGTACGGCGCGGGTGCGTACCGCCGCCGGGTCCCAGGAGCCCTGCTCGGCCCAGGCCAGCGCGCCCACCGAGCGCCCTTCGGCCAGCGCCGGCAGCAGGCGTCCGCAGGCCTCCTTGTCGCCGGAGGCGAGCAGCGCCCCCGCCGTGAGCACCGCCGAGCCGAGCACCGGCAGCGGACTCAGGCACCGGCCCAGCTCCTCCATCACCACGTGCACGTCCCGGGCGCCGCCGCCCGCGCCCCCGTACTCCTCCGGTACGGCGAGTGCGGCGACGCCGACCTGCTCGGCCAACGGCCGCCACGCCGCCTCCCCCTCGTGCCAGGTCAGCAACGACCGTACGGCCGACCGCAGTTCTTCCTGCTCCTCCGTCAGCCTCATCGGGCTGCTCCCCTCGGGTGTGTGGCGCGCGGTGTGCCGCGCGGTCAGGCGGCCAGGACGCGGGCCCGGCAGACGGCCGGGGTGCCCCAGGCGTCGCGCAGCGGACGGGCCTTGCGGATCCACAGGGACAGGTCCAACTCGTCGGTGTAGCCGACCGCCCCGTGCAGTTGCAGGGCGGTGCGTGCGGCCCGGTGGGCTGCCTCGCCCGCCGTGACCTTGGCGGCGGCGACGTCCCGGCCGGCCTCCGGGGAGCCGGCGGCCAGCGCGAGCGCGGCGCCGTGCACCAGCGGCTCGGCGAACTCCAGGGCGATCAGTGTGTCCGCGAGCCGGTGCTTGACGGCCTGGAAGGAGCCGACGGGCACACCGAACTGGGTGCGCTGCTTGACGTACTCGACGGTCCGGTCGAGCAGCGCGCGGCCGAGCCCCAGGGACTGGGCCGCGGTGGCCAGCGCGGCGACGTCGGCGGCATGTGTGGCGGCCGAGGCCACCGCGGGGCCGTGGGCCAGCACCGTCCCGCCGGAAGACGGCCGCGACAGGCGGCGCGCCGGGTCGGCCGAGGGCTGTACGGGCCCCGGCCGGACGCCCGCGCGCAGTACGTCGCCGTCCACGACCAGCACCGTGTCGGCCGCGTCGGCGTCGAGGACGTACGGGCCGAGGGCGGTCAGGCAGAGGGTGGCGACGGTTTTGCCCGAGGCGATGCCGGGGAGGTGGGCGGCGGCCGCGTCCGGGTCACCGAGCCGGTCGAGCAGGGCCGCCGCGGCGACTGTCTCGACCAGCGGGCCCGGTACGGCGTGCCGCCCCAGCTCGGTGAAGGCGACGGCGATGTCGAGCGGCAGCGGACCGAGCCCGTCGTGGCGTTCCGGCACCGCGAGCGCGAACACCCCGGCCTCGGCCAGCCGCGCCCACACCGCCCGCCCCGGGGCATGGTCCCCGGCGGCCCAGGACCGTACGGCCGCCGGGGTGTCCGAGGAGGTGAGGAGTCCGTCGAGGGAGCGGGCGAACTCCCGCTGCTCGGCGTCGAGGAGGAACCGCATCACCGGCGTCCCTTCGGCAGGCCGAGCAGCCGCTCGGCGATGATGTCGCGCTGGATCTCGTTGGTGCCCGCGTAGACGGGCCCGGCCAGGGAGAAGGTGTGCCCCTCGGCCCAGGCGCCGTGGTCCGGCGACTCGGGGGCGTGGTCGGCGAGTTCGCCGTACGGGCCCAGCAGGTCCAGGGCCGTCTCGTGCAGGGCGATGTCCAGCTCGGACCAGAAGACCTTGTTGAGGCTGGAGGCGGCGCCGGCCGGACCTCCCTCGTCGTGCAGGATGCGGGAGGCGCCCGCGTAGGAGAACAGCCGGTAGGCGCGGGCGCCGATCACCGCGTCGGCGGCCCGGTCGCGCAGCGCCGTGTCGGCCGGGTCGCCGTGCTCGCGCCACAGCGCGGTCAGCCGGTCGGCGGCGGCGGTGAAGCGGCCCGGGCTGCGCAGGGTGAGGCCGCGCTCGTTGCCGGTGGTGCTCATCGCCACCCGCCAGCCCTGGCCGGGCTCCCCGATCACGTCCTCGTCCGGCACGAACACGTCGTCCAGGAAGAGCTCGGCGAAGGCCGGCCGGCCGTCGAGCCGTCCGATGGGCCGCACGGTGACGCCCTCGGCGTCCAGCGGGAACATCAGGTAGGTCAGCCCGCGGTGAGGTTTCCCTGCGTCCGGGTCGCTGCGGAACAGGCCGAAGGCCCGGTCGGCGAACGCGGCCCGCGAGGACCACGTCTTCTGGCCGCCGAGCAGCCAGCCGCCCTCGGTGCGCCGGGCCGTCGACCTGAGCGAGGCCAGGTCGGAGCCGGACTCGGGTTCGGACCAGGCCTGCGCCCAGATGACCTCGCCGCTCGCCGTCGCGGGCAGGATCCGTGCCCGCTGCTCGGGGGTGCCGTGCTCGAAGAGGGTGGGGGCGAGCAGGTTGATGCCGTTCTGGCTGACGCGTCCGGGGGCACCGGCCGCGAAGTACTCCTCCTCGAAGACCAGCCAGCGCAGGATCGAGGCGTTCCGCCCGCCGAACTCCTCGGGCCAGGACACCACCGACCAGCGGTCGGCGGCCAGTTCGGCCTCCCACTCCCGGTGGGCGGCGAAGCCCTCGGCGCTCTCCAGGGACGGCAGGGGAGTGGCCGGCACGTGGGCCGCCAGCCAGTCGCGGGCCTCGGCGCGGAAGGTCTCGTCCGCCTCGCTGAAGTCGAGGTCCATCAGCCGCCCGCCTTCTTCATCGCCCGGATGTCCATGCCACCGAGCGCGTCCGGCGCGGTCTCGGCGTTGTGCGCGTGCGCCACGTGGTGCAGGCCGAACACCGAGTCCATGCCGGCGTGCAGTCCCTGGAGATCCTCGGCCTGGTTCACGGCCCGCTTGGTCAGCGCGAGGCCCAGGCGGGGCATCTCGGCGATGCGCAGCGCCAACGCCTGCGTCTCGCCGGCCAGTTCCTCACGCGGCACAACACGGTTGACCATGCCGACCTCGTACGCGCGGCGGGCGCTCATGCGGTCCCCGGTGAACAGGAACTCCTTGGCGACGCGCGGCGGCATCACCCACGGGTGGGCGAAGTACTCGACACCGGGTATGCCCATCCGCACCACCGGGTCGGCGAAGAAGGCGTCCTCGGAGGCCACGATCAGGTCGCACACCCAGGCGAGCATCAGCCCGCCCGCCACACAGGCGCCCTGCACGGAGGCGACGACCGGCTTGGGCAGCTCGCGCCAGCGGCGGCACATGCCCAGGTACACCTCGGACTCGCGGGCGAAGCGGCTCTCCGCACCCTGCTTGTCGGAGTGGTCCCACCACAGTCCCGCGCGGCGCTCGAACGGCAGGTGGGCATCCCGCTCGGGGGTGCCGATGTCGTGGCCCGCGGAGAAGTGCTTGCCCGCTCCGGCGAGGACGACGGTCTTCACCTCGTCGTCCTCGGCGGCCCGGTAGAAGGCCCGGTCCAGGGCGTAGGTCATCGCGGAGTTCTGGGCGTTGCGGTATTCGGGGCGGTTCATGGTGACCGTCGCGACCGGACCCTGCTTCTCGTAGCGCACGGGTTCGCCGGTCTCGTCTTGGGCAGCGGACATCGTCGGCCCTCCTTCCCTAACAAGTGTTTGGTAGATTAACGTAACGGCATGAGCAGCGTCGAGGAGTTCCGCGCCGAGATCCGCGGCTGGCTGGCCACCCACCTCACCGGTGCCTTCGCCGCCCTGCGGGGCCGCGGCGGCCCGGGGCGTGAGCACGAGGCCTTCGCCGAACGGCTCGAGTGGGAACGGCACATGGCCGCCGCCGGCTGGACCTGCGTCGGCTGGCCCGAGGAGTACGGCGGCCGGGGCGCGACCCTCGAGCAGCAGGTCGCCTTCCACGAGGAGTACGCGCTGGCCGACGCGCCCGCCCGGGTCAACCACATCGCCGAGCAGCTGCTCGGCCCCACCCTGATCGCCTTCGGCACCCCCGAGCAGCGGGCCAGGTTCCTGCCGCCGATCGTCGCCGCCGAGGAACTGTGGTGCCAGGGCTACAGCGAGCCCGACGCCGGGTCCGACCTGGCGGGCGTGCGCACCCGCGCCGAACGCGACGGCGACCACTGGGTGGTCACCGGGCAGAAGATCTGGACGTCACTGGCCCACGAGTCCCAGTGGTGCTTCGTCGTCGCCCGCACCGAACCCGGGTCGCGGCGCCACCACGGCCTGTCCTACCTCCTGGTCCCGCTGGACCAGCCCGGCGTCGAGGTCCGCCCCATCACCCAGCTGACCGGCACCTCCGAGTTCAACGAGGTGTTCTTCGACGGCGCCCGCACCCGCGCCGACCACATCGTCGGCGCTCCGGGTGACGGCTGGCGCGTGGCGATGGCCACCCTCGGCTTCGAACGCGGCGTCTCCACCCTCGGCCAGCAGGTCGGCTTCCGGCGCGAACTGGAGACCCTCGTCGAGACGGCGAAGCGCAACGGCGCCGCGGACGACCCGCTGATCCGCGACCGCCTCGCCCGCGCCTGGACGGGACTCGAGACCATCCGCTGCAATGCCCTGCGGATGCTGGACGGCGTCGCGTCCGGCGCACCCGGTCCCGAGGCGTCCATCGGCAAGATCTTCTGGGCCACCTGGCACCGCGAACTGGGCGAACTGGCCATGGACGTGTGCGGCGCGGGCGGCATGCTCGCCGCAGGTGAGCCCTACGACCTCGACGACTGGCAGCGGCTGTTCCTCTTCTCCCGCTCCGACACCATCTACGCCGGGTCCAACGAGATCCAGCGCAACATCATCGCCGAGCGCGTCCTCGGCCTGCCCAGGGAGGCCCGCCCGTGACCCCGAAGCCCCCACCGTACGTGCCGGGGCACTCGCTCCTGGCCGGACGCACCGCCGTCGTCACCGCCGCCGCCGGTGCCGGGATCGGCGGCGCCACCGCCCGCCGGTTCCTGGAGGAGGGCGCCCGCGTCGTCATCGGCGACGCCCACGAACGGCGCCTGGGCGAGAGCGCCGCCACCCTCGCCGAGGAGTTCGGCGCCGACCGCGTGGCCGCGCTGCCCTGCGACGTCACCGACCAGCGGCAGGTCGACGCCCTGTTCGCGCTCGCCGCCGAACGCCACGGCGGCCTCGACGTCGTGGTCAACAACGCCGGACTCGGCGGCACCGCGGACCTGGTCGACATGACCGACGACCAGTGGGCCAAGGTCCTCGACGTCACGCTCAACGGCACCTTCCGCTGCACCCGGGCCGCCCTGCGCCGGTTCAAGGAGCAGGACGGCGAGGGAGGTGTCGTCGTGAACAACGCCTCCGTCATCGGCTGGCGGGCCCAGCGCGGCCAGGCCCACTACGCCGCCGCCAAGGCCGGCGTCATGGCCCTCACCCGGTGCGCCGCCCTGGAGGCCGCCGACTTCGGCGTACGGGTCAACGCCGTCGCCCCGAGCCTCGCCATGCACCCGCACCTGGTGAAGGTCACCACTCCCGCACTCCTCGCCACGCTCACCGAACGCGAGGCATTCGGCCGGTACGCCGAGCCGTGGGAGATCGCCAACGTCATCGTCTTCCTGGCCAGCGGCTACGCGTCGTACATGACCGGTGAGACGGTTTCGGTCAGCAGTCAGAGAGCATGAGCGGATGAAGCGCAACTCCTCAGCCCCGTCGTCGTCCACCTCGTCGTCGTCCACGTCCTCGTCGTCCACCCCCTCGTCCTCCGCCGCCGAGCGCCGCGCCGAGATCCTGGCCACCGCCGCCCAGGTCTTCGCCGACCAGGGCTACAACGCCACCACCGTCCGCCGCATCGCCGACGCCGCCGGGATGCTCGCGGGCAGCCTCTACTACCACTTCGACTCCAAGGAGTCGATGCTCGACGAGATCCTCACCGCCTTCCTGGACGAGCTGTGGGCCGGCTACGACACGGTGCTCGCCGCCGGGCTCGGACCGCGGGCGACCATCGAGGCCCTCGTCACCGAGTCCTTCCGGCAGATCGACCGGCACGGTCCCGCGGTCGCCATCTACCAGAAGGAGTCCCGGCACCTCTCCGCCCAGCCGCGTTTCGGCTACCTCGCCGACTCCCAGGTGAAGTTCGAGAACGCCTGGCTGCGCACCCTGGAACGGGGCGTCGCCGAGCAGGTCTTCCGCGGCGACCTGGACGTGCGGCTCGTCTACCGGTTCGTGCGCGACACCGTCTGGGTGGCCGCCTCCTGGTACCGCCCCGGCGGCACCCACAGCCCGGAGGAGATCGCCCGGCAGTACCTGTCCATGGTCCTGGAGGGCATCACCCCGCGCGGCTGACGCCCCCGGCCCACCCCCGATCCACCACCAAGGAGCACTGTCATGGCCGAGGCCTACATCGTCGAAGCGGTCCGCACCCCGGTCGGCCGGCGCCGGGGCGGACTGTCCGCCGTCCACCCCGCCGACCTCGGGGCGCACGTCCTCAAGGCGCTGATCGAGCGCACGGGCATCGACCCGGCCGCCGTCGACGACGTCGTCCTCGGCTGCCTGGACACCGTGGGACCGCAGGCCGGGAACATCGCCCGCACCGCGTGGCTCGCCGCCGGCCTGCCCGAGGAGGTGCCCGGCACCACCGTCGACCGGCAGTGCGGCTCCTCCCAGCAGGCCGTCCACTTCGCCGCCCAGGGCGTGCTCTCCGGCACCCAGGACCTGGTCGTCGCGGGCGGCACCCAGAACATGTCGATGATCCCCATCGCCTTCGCCAGCCGCCAGGCCGCCGAACCCCTCGGCCTCACCGACGGTCCCTACGCGGGCTCCGAGGGGTGGCGCGCCCGCTACGGCGACGCGCCCGTCAACCAGTTCCACGGCGCCGAACTCATCGCGGAGAAGTGGGACATCTCCCGCGAGGACATGGAGCGGTTCGCGCTGCGCTCGCACCAGCGGGCCGCACGCGCCGTCGACGAGGGCCGCTTCGACCGCGAGACCGTGGCCTACGGCGACGTGACCCGCGACGAGGGCCCGCGCCGCGACACGTCACTGGAGAAGATGGCGGCCCTCAAGCCGGTCGTCGAGGGCGGCCGGCTGACCGCAGGGGTGTCCTCCCAGGTCTCCGACGGCGCCTCCGCGCTGCTCATCGCCTCCGAACGGGCCGTCGCCGAACACGGACTGACCCCGCGCGCCCGCGTCCACCACCTGTCGGTGCGCGGCGAGGACCCCATCCGCATGCTGTCGGCGCCGATCCCGGCGACGGCGTACGCCCTGAAGAAGGCCGGGATGTCCATCGACGACATCGACCTGGTCGAGATCAACGAGGCCTTCGCACCCGTCGTCCTGGCCTGGCTCAAGGAGACCGGCGCCGACCCCGGCCGCGTCAACGTCAACGGCGGCGCCATCGCCCTCGGCCACCCGCTCGGCGCCACCGGCACCAAGCTGATGACGACCCTGCTGCACGAACTGGAGCGCACCGGCGGCCGCTACGGCCTGCAGACCATGTGCGAGGGCGGCGGACTCGCCAACGTCACCATCGTCGAACGCCTCTGAGGCACATGCGGGAGGGGGCGGTCCGGATCTCCGGGCCGCCCCCTCCTCACACATGCCGCCAAGCGGTCTACCGGGGCAGCGACTTCAGCGTGGCGCGCGCCTCGTCCATGATGCGCCCGACCAGTTCCGTGCAGGACGGCAGGTCGTCGATCAGGCCCGCCACCTGACCCGAGGCCATCACCCCGATGTCCGTGCGCCCCTCGACCATCGAGGCCTTGAGCAGCATCGGGGTGTTGGCGGCCAGCAGCACCTGGCCCCAGGTCAGTTCCTTGCCGTGCTTCATCGCCAGTCCGTCCCGCACCAGCCTCGGCCAGCTCGCACCCGTCTCCTTCCGGAACGCCGCGGCGTGCCGCAGCGCCCGCAGGCTCGACGTCAGACGGCCGGTCCGCTCCAGCGAGTCGACCATCGCGGTGCGCAGCATGCGGTGCGGCATGCCGTCGACCTTCGTCGTGACCGTGACGTCCTTGACCGAGGCGGCCAGGTACTTCGCCTTCACCTCCGCCGGGACGGTGCTGTCGGAGGTGAGCAGGAAGCGGGTGCCCATGCCGATGCCGGCCGCCCCGTAGGCGAGCGCGGCCACCAGGCCCCGCCCGTCGTGGAAGCCGCCCGCCGCGATCACCGGTATGCCGACGGCGTCCACGACCTGGGGGAGCAGCACCGACGTCGCCACGTTCCCGGTGTGCCCGCCGCCCTCGCCGCCCTGCACCATCACCGCGTCCGCGCCCCACGCGGCGACCTTCTCCGCGTGCCGCCGGGCGCCGACCGAGGGGATGACCACGACACCGGCGTCCTTGAGCCGTGCGATCAGCTCCTTGGACGGCGCGAGAGCGAAGGACGCCACCCGCACGCCCTCGTCGACGATGATCCGCACCCGGTCCGCGGCGTCCCCCGCGTCCGCCCGCAGATTGACGCCGAACGGCGCGTCCGTACGGGACTTGACCTCCCGCACCGCCGCCCGCAGCTGCTCCACGGACATCGTCGCGGAGGCGAGGATGCCGAGCGCCCCCGCGTCGGCGGAGGCGGACACCAGCCGGGGGCCGGCCACCCAGCCCATCCCGGTCTGCACAATCGGGTAGCGCACCCCGGTCAGCTCGGTGAGCGCCGTCGCGAACGACCCGTCGCCCGCCGTGCTCACGCCGGGACCTCCCGCTCCCGCAGCCCCTTCGGGTCGACGACCTCGCGGATCAGCCGCAGCTCCTCCTCGGTCGGCTCCCGGGTGAGGGGCACCTCGTCGGGGACCGTCAGCGCGAAGCCGGTGGCCCCGGTGACCTGCTCGACGGTGACCCCGGGGTGCAGGGAGCGCAGCCGCATCGTGCGGTCGGGGGTCTCGAAGTCGAAGACGCCGAGGTTGGTGACGACCTCGGGGATGCGGTGGTAGCGGGTCGCGGCGGGACCAGCCGCCGCCGCCCGGTCGTACCCGACGCCGCTGACCATGTCGACGCGCTCGACGAACACCCGCGCCGAGTGCTTCGGCACCCAGTAACTCGTGGGATTGTTCAGCGTGTTGACCGGAGCCCCGCGCACGCCGAGCAACTGCCGGGTGGGGCGGGCCCAGTCGCCGATGCAGGAGATGTTCTGATTACCGTGGCGGTCGAGCTGGCTCGCGCCCATCATCACGTGCCGACGGCCGGTGGCCGTCAGCGCCAGGTGCTGGCGGAACGGCAGCCAGCCCTCCACGGCCCCCGGCCGCTCGCCGACCGCCGGGACGTCCGCCATGAGCAGCGCCTCCCCGTCGGTCAGCAGCAGGCCCGGCGAGAAGGTGAGCTTGGCCAGGCGGGCCCCGATGGCCGGGACGGTGCCCATCGGGCTGGCGAGCACCTCCCCGTCGCCGCGCCAGGCCTCGGCGCAGGCCACCACGCAGTACTCGGCGCGGGTCGCGGCCGGCAGGCCGGTCTCGGTGACGCTCATGCTTCCTCCTGCTGGTCCTGGTGGTCCTGCCGGTTCTGGTGGAACGCCGCGACGGCGGCCTGGTAGGCGGCTTCGTCCCCGGACAGGAACCGCGCCTCGAACGCCTGCCACGCCTCGGGATCGCGGGCGGCCCGGACGTAGGCGCGCTGGAACTCCTCGTCCCGGTCGTGGTCGGGGACGCTGGAGGTGAAGTGCGCGCCGTTCGGCGTCTGAACGACACCGTCCACGAACAGGCGCTTGACCAGCAGGGTCTGAGGGCCGTGCTCCTTCAGCAGGTCCGCCGTGTCCACGATCCGCTCGCAGGAGACGTACGCGTGGTCGGCGGCCTCGCAGAACAGGTCGTCGAAGTACGGGTCCGGGCCCAGGTACTGGCCGTTGCCCTGCGCGTCGGCACGGTTGAGGTGGACCAGCGCCGCGTCCAGGCGCAGAGCCGGTGCCGCCACCAGCTCCTCCCCGTCGTCGTAGGGCGAACGGACCGTGCGCAGCGAGGGGTTGACCTTCATCACGTCCGATCCGAGCCCGGCCCGTACGGGGATGAACGGCAGCCGCTGCGCCCCGGCGGTCAGGCCCCACATGAGCATCGCCTCGTCCAGCTCCACCATCTCGAACGCCCCGCGCTGCCGGGCGGCGGTGAAGTGCGGCTCCAGGGGAATCGAGTCCAGGGTGCCGAAGGCGGCGACCAGCTTGCTGATCCTCCCGGCGGCCGCCAGTAGACCGACGTCGGGGCCGCCGTACGACACCACGGTCAGATCGGTGACGTCCGAGCGCAGCAGCGCCCGTACCAGGGCCATCGGCTTGCGGCGCGAGCCCCAGCCGCCGATGCCGATCGTCATGCCGCTGCGCAGCCGGCCGACGACGTCGTCCGCCGTCATCGTCTTGTCCTGGGTCACGCGCGCTGCTCCTTGTCCGTGCCGGAAGTGCCGGAAGTGCCGGAAGTGCCGGAAGTGCCGGTGCCGGAGATGCCGGTGCCGGAGGTGTGGGTGCCGAAGGTGTCGCGCACGCGGTCGGCGACCCCGCTGAGGTTGGCCTCGAAGGTGAAGCCCTGCTCGAAGCGGTAGCTGCGGCGTACGTCGACGGGGTCGATTCCGTTGATGGCGGCCTTGGCCAGCCGGATCAGCTGTCCGTCCTTGGCGGCGATCTCACCCGCCAACTCCATTGCGGCCGACCGCAGTTCCCCGCGCGGGACCACGCGCCACACCGAGCCGTGCCGGTGCAGTTCCTCGGCGGTGGCGGTGCGGGAGGTGTAGTACAGGGCCCGCATCAGGTGCTGCGGGACCAGCCGGGCGAGGTGCGTGGCCGCGCCGAGCGCTCCGCGGTCCAGCTCCGGCAGCCCGAAGGTCGCGTCGTCGGACGCCACGATCGCGTCGGCGTTGCCGACCAGGCCGATGCCGCCGCCCAGGCAGAAGCCGTGCACGGCGGCCACCACCGGGACCTCGCACTCGTAGACCGCGGCGAACGCCTCGAAGCAGCCCCGGTTGGCGCCGATCAGCGCGCCGTGCCCCTCCGTGCGCTGCATCTCCTTGATGTCCACGCCCGCGTTGAACCCGCGGCCCTCGGCGGTGAGCACCACGCAGCGCACCTCGGGATCGGAGCCCGCGGCGCGCACCGCGGCGGCCAGCTCGTACCAGCCGCGCACGGGCAGGGCGTTGACCGGGGGGAAGTCCACGGTGACGACGGCGACGCCCTTGTGCGGGGCGGAGGTGGAGACACCCATGAGCAGATCAGCTACCTTTCCACCAAACGTTTGTTAGGCAGAAGGTAGCAGTGATGCGAACGCCGGGGGAGTGCCCCGTGCCACTGAGCGGTACGGCCCCGCCCCCGGCCCCACCCGAAAGGACACCCTCATGACCTCACCGACCCCCCTGTGCGCCGGCCGCGTCGTCGCCGTCACCGGCGCCGGCCGCGGGCTCGGCCGCGCCCACGCCCTGGCGTTCGCCGCCGAGGGCGCGAAAGTCGTCGTCAACGACCTCGGCGTGGGCCTCGACGGCTCCGGCGCGGGCGGCGGCCCCGCCCAGCGGGTCGTCGAGGAGATCCGCGCCGCCGGCGGCGAGGCCGTCGCGCACGGCGGCGACATCGCCACCGGCGACGGCGCGGCCTCCCTCGTCGCCGCCGCCCTCGACTCCTTCGGCCGGCTCGACACCCTGGTCAACAATGCGGGCTTCCTGCGCGACCGGATGCTGGTGAACCTGGACGAGGACGACTGGGACGCCGTGATGCGGGTCCACCTCAAGGGCCACTTCCTGCCGCTGAAGCACGCGGCGGCGCACTGGCGCGCCGAGGCCAAGGCGGGCCGCGTCCCCGAGGCACGCGTGATCAACACCAGCTCCGGAGCGGGCCTGCTGGGCAGCGTCGGCCAGGGCAACTACTCCGCGGCCAAGGCGGGCATCGTCGGACTGACCCTGGTGGCCGCCGCCGAGATGGGCCGCTACGGCGTCCAGGTCAACGCGATCGCCCCGGCCGCCCGCACCAGGATGACCGAGGACACCTTCGCCGAGACCATGGCGGCGCCCGGCGCGGGCGGCTTCGACGCCATGGCCCCGGAGAACGTGTCGCCGCTCGTCGTGTGGCTCGGCTCGGCGGCCTCGGCCGGGGTGAGCGGCCGGGTCTTCGAGGCGGAGGCGGGCCGCATCACCGTGATGGAGGGCTGGCGCCCGGGCCCCACCGCCGACAAGGGCGCCCGCTGGACCCCGGCCGAGGCGGGGGAGACGGCGACCAGGCTCCTGGCCGCCGCCGAGACGCCCCAGCCGGTGTACGGCGCCCGCTGACCGGGCCGCACGACGCGGAACGGGGCGGTGACGAGTCGTCACCGCCCCCCGTCCGTGGGCCACCCGGTCGGCGTCAGCCCTTGGCCCGCTCCCCGCGCACCCCGCCCGCCAGCAGCGCCGGGGACTCGGGGCGGCCGTCCAGGACACGGTTGGTACGGGTGACCACCTCCCACCCGGGGGCGGAGTCCGTACGGCGCAGCCGCCAGTGGTTGGCGGTGGCCCGGCGGACCACGTACCGGCCCTCCTCGTGCACCACCATCAGCGAGTGGCACACGGCGACCGCCTCGTCGCCGTCGACCGTGATGTGCGGCGGTCCCACGACGTGCGCGCAGCCCTGCCGGATCCAGCCCCGGTGCGCGGCGGACCGCACCATCGCGCCGATCTGCTCCCGGCCCGCGAGGAAGAGCTCGTCGATGTCGTAGACACCGTCCGGCGCCCACAACGCGGCGACACCGTCCGCGTCGCCGCCGTCGACCAGCGGCCCGTACGAGGCCATCATCCTGGCGATGTCCCGCTCGTCCTCCAGACGCCGCAGCCGCGCTTCGACGTCGTCCGGCAGCCGCTCGCTCACGCCGCCGCCTCCCCGGCCGCCGCGACGCCCGCGATCTTCGCCAGCGCCTCCAACTGCTCCACGTAGTGGGCCGACGACTCGGCCGCCAGCGACACGCTCACCAGCGTCGCCCCCGCCTCGGACACCTTGCGCAGCGCCCGCGCCGCGGCGTCCGCGTCGCCGGACGGATCCAGCGGGCGTCCCGCGCTCAGCACCACCTCGAAGCCCTCCGGCAGGGTCGCCGCGTCGACCATCTCGCGCAGCCGGTCCAGCGGCAGCCCGAACGGCACCCAGCCGTTCCCGTACGCCACCGCCCGCCGCAGTGAACGAAGCGTGCGACCGCCGATCCACAGGGGCACCGTCTCCTGCACGGCGTGCGGCTCCACCACGAACCCCTCGTAGCCGAAGTGCTCCCCGTGATAGGCCGGTTCACGGCGGGACAGCGAGGCCCGCAGCGCTGCCAGGGCGTCGTCGGCGATCCCGCCACGCCCCTCGAAGGCCGCGCCGAGCAGCCGGAACTCCTCCTCCAGGCTGCCGACTCCCAGCCCGAGCACGAGCCGCCCGCCGGAGACCCGGTCCAGCGTGCCGTAGCGCTTGGCGAGGGCCAGCGGGTGGTGGTAGCCCAGCACCAGGACCTGGGTGGCGAGCCGGATGCGGCGGGTACGGGCGGCGAGGTACCCGAAGGTGGCGAGCGGATCCCAGTAGGTCCCGCCCCGCTGCTCGGCGACGTCCACGGGCACCGCCACGTGCTCCGAACAGGTCAGGTGGTGGAAACCGAGCCGGTCGGCGGCCTCGGCGACCGCCCCCAGCTCCTCGACGCCGGCACCGCGCTCCCACGGGGAGTGGACACCGGGCACGGCCGTGACGACGGGACTGTTGATGCCGATCCGCATGGGGGCACCTCTCTCGGACGCGAGCAGACGGGAGGGGACGAGGCGAAGGGGGGAGAAGAGGGCGGGGGGAAGAGCCATCCAAGTCCGCGCCCCGCGTCGCAGGCGGCCGGATCCCACTGACCGGAACGCCGCGCACCGGGCCCGCACGGCACGCGAAAGCATCGGCGGCCGACGGAAGGACGCCAGACCGTGCCCCGAACGAGCGGCGAGAGAACCCCCGCGCACCCCACCTCGGCCAAGCAGCGCCAGCGCCACGCCCGGATCCTGCGGAGCGCGGCACGGCTCGGCGCGGCACACGGACTCGACCGGGTGCAGATGCAGGACGTGGCCAGGGAGTCCGGCGTCGCGATCGCCACCCTCTACCGCTACTTCCCCTCGAAGACCCACCTGTTCGCCGCGGTCATGTACGCCCAGGTACTCCGGCTCGACGCCGAGACACCGCCCCCGCCGCCGGGCACCGGACCCGTGGAGGCCGTGACCGGCCTGCTCACCGGGGCGAGCCGACAGCTCTTCGAACAGCCGCTGCTGGCCCTCGCGATGATGCGGGCCAACAACGCCGCACCCGTCGACCACGACGGCGGCCCGGCCCGCCGCACCGACGAACTCCTCGCCGGTCTGATGCTGCGCACGGCAGGCGTGAGTCGCCCCACCGAGCGGGACCGCCGCGTGGCCCGCCTGCTGCAACAGGCCTGGTACGGGCTGCTCGTCACCGTCCTGTACGAGCGCTCCTCGCCCCAGGACGCGCAGGACGGCATCCGGCTGGCCTGCCACCTCCTGCTCGCCCCGCAGCCCGGTCACCGGGAGTGGACGGGACCTCGCGCGAGCGGGCCGACTAGCGTGCCCGCACTTCACCGGCCGACCTGAGGAGCCCCCATGTCCCGCAACGTCGTCGTCACCGGTTCCGGTTCCGGGATCGGTGCCGCCCTCACCGGTCTCCTGCGCGCCCGGGGCGACCGCGTCATCGGCGTCGACCTGCGCGGCGGCGAGATCGACGCCGACCTGTCCACCCCGCCGGGCCGTGCCGCTGCCGCCGCCGCGGCGACCGAGGCGGCCGGCGGGGTCGTGGACGCGGTCGTCACCTGCGCCGGCACCTCCGTGCCCGGCACCGCGATGGTCACCGTCAACTACTTCGGCACCACCGAGTTCGTCACGGCGCTCCGCCCGGCCCTCACCGCCGCCCGGCAGCCCCGCGTCGTCGTCATCGGCTCCATCTCGGGCACCCAGGCCACCGACCCGGAGGTCGTCGCCGCCTGCCTGGCCGCCGACGAGGACAAGGCCCTGGCACACGCGGAACGCGCCGTCGCCGACGGCCACGCCCGCCGGCTCTACCCCTCGTCCAAGGCCGCGCTCGCCCAGTGGGCGCGCCGCACCGCCGTCGCCGAGGGCTGGGCCGACGCCGGGATCCCCGTGAACGTCGTCGCGCCCGGCATCGTGCTAACCCCCATGAGCGCGGGCCTCTTCGACGACCCCGCGATGAAGAAGGTCATGGACGCCGCCGTCCCGATGCCGCTCAACGGCTACCTCCGGCCGGAGGACGTGGCGCGGGCCGTCCTCTTCCTGGCCGGTGACGACAACACCCACATCACCGGGCAGGTCCTCTACGTCGACGGAGGCGCCGAGGCGACGCTGCGCGAACCCGCGCACTTCTGACCCGGCGAGGCACCCGCCCCGGCGTCCGGGACACCCACCCGGCACCGCGGAGGGCCCCGGCCGCGTACCGCGACCGGGGCCCCGCGTACTCCGGGCCCCTCAGAGCCGTACCGAGTGCCGGACGACCTTGCCGGTGGCGTTGCGCGGCAGCGCCTCGGTGGTCAGCCGCCAGCGCCGGGGCACCTTGAAGTAGGCCAGTTCCCCCGCCGCGTACTCCCGCAGCTCCTCCTCGGTGACCTCGGCCCCCGGCCGGAGCACCACGACGGCGGCCACCTCCTGGCCCAGATCGGGGTGCGGCGTCCCGACGACGAGGCACTCCGCCACGTCCGGGTGCTCGACCAGCACCGTCTCGATCTCGGCCGGGTAGATGTTCTCGCCGCCCCGGATGATCAGGTCCGAGCGGCGGCTGACCAGGAACAGCCGGCCCTCGCGCAGGCACCCCAAATCCCCGGTGCGCAGCCAGCGGTCCGCGCCGATCGTGTCGGCGGTGGCCCCGGGGTCGCGCCAGTAGCCCAGCATGTTGTACATGCTGCGCACCCACACCTCGCCCTCCTCGCCCTCGCCGAGGACCTCGCCGAGCGGGTCGCGGATCTCCAGCCGGACGCCGGTCACCGGCCGGCCCAGGGTGCCGGGGGCGGCCGCCAGCTCCTGCGGGTTCGCCGCCGCGATCGCCGTACAGGACTCGGTCAGCCCGTAGCTGTCCACGAGCGAGTCCTTCGCGAACGGCAGCTCGCGCCGCAGCCGCTCCTTGAACGCCGTCGTCGACGGCGCCGAGGCCAGCGCGAACGCCGTCAGCGACGACGTGTCGTACCGGTCCGCGCCGCCGTGTTCGAGCAGCCGGTGCGCCATCGTGGGCACCGCGCCCCAGTTGGTGACGCGTTCCCGCTCGACCATGGCCAGGACCGCGTCCACGTCGAACGCGCCCTGGTGCAGCGCGATCCGGCTGCCCGTGGCGAGCCGCGGCACGGCGAGGTTGTGCAGGCTGGCGATGTGGAACAGCGGCAGGGTGAGCAGGTAGACGCGGTCCTCGGCGGTCAGCGGGTCGCCGAACTCGTGCAGCAGCGCGTCGTTCAGCCGGTGGTACTCCACGACCGCCAGCAGGTTGCGGTGGGTGTGCACGGCGCCCTTGGGGCGGCCCGAGGTGCCCGAGGTGTAGAGGATGACGGCCGGATCGTCCTCGGCGACGTCGGCGGACGGCAGCGGCGCGTCCGGGTGAGCCACCGCGAAGCGGCTCACGTCGTCCTCCAGGGACACCACCGGGACCCCGCAGCCGGCCAGCTTCGCCGACTGCCGGGCGTCGGCCACCACCAGCGACGGCTCGGCGTTCGCCACCCCGTGGGCCATCTCGCGCGGTGACCACCAGGCGTTGAACCCGACCGCCACCGCCCCGATCGACACCGTGGCCCAGAAGGTCTCGATCCACTCCGGGGAGTTCGCGGCGGCGATGGCCACCCGGTCCCCCTTGGCGATGCCGTACTCCTCGCGCAGCACCCGGGCCAGTGAGGCGACCCGGGCCGCGTGGGAAGCGAAGCTGATCCGGCGGTCCGCGGTGACGATGTAGTCGCGGTCGGCGTGCGCGACGGACGCGTGCAGCACCTCGTGCAGGGCCCGCTGCCGGTGGGTGAAGACCGGCAGCCGGGCGCCCAGCACGTCGTCTTCGGCGAGCTCGAACCGGCCGCCCGGGCCGGTGAGCGCGGCCACTCGGGCGAGGGCGGCAGAGCGGTGGTCCGTGTCGCTGGGCATCGGGACTCCTGGTGCGTCGGAAACCTCACGGGGATCGCGGTCGTGGTCAGTCTCGGCGCGGACCGGGGATCGCTCCCCGGCCGGTTCCGGTCACCGGGACACCGTGTCACGGCCCGGTCGGACGCGGAACGGCCGCCCCGCCCACCCGGCTCCCGGTGAGTGGGATGCGTCACGTCGGCCGGATTTCGCCGGCCGTAGCGTCCACCCACCCGATCCGGCTTCCACCCCCCCGGAACGGCTTCCACCCACCCGATCCGGCTCCCATCCACCCGGTCCGGCTTCCACCCACCGGTCCGGGCATCCACCCACCCGGTCCGGCTCCGGACCGTCACCGCTTCCCCCCACCGGACTACTGGAGGAACACATGAAGCGAGCACCACGGGCGCGAGCCCGACTCGCCGCAGCCCTGGCCGCCGCGGCGATGCTCACCTCCGCGTGCGTCTCACCGGACGACGGGGGCAGCGACAGCGGCACGCGGCAGAAGGCCGAACGCGGCCGCTACACGTTCGGCAACGTCGGCAAGCAGCCCGCGGGCGGCGAGCCCGTCCGCGGCGGCACCCTGCACTTCGCCGACTACGCCGAGGCCCGCAGCCTCAGTCCCGCCGCCACCTACGCCACCGGCGCCTCCGGCGGCTCCGCGCTCGCCGCCGTCTACGACGTCCTCATGCGCTACGACACCGCCGCCCACAGGTACGAGCCGTGGCTGGCGAAAGACCTGCGCTCCAGCGACGACGCCAAGACCTGGACCCTCACCCTGCGCGACGGCGTCGAGTTCTCCGACGGCACCCCGCTCGACGCCAAGGCCGTGATCGGCAGCATCACGTGGTACCAGGAGAACAAGGGCGCCGACACGGCCCTGCTCGCCCCGAACCTCGCCAAGATGGAGGCCAAGGGCGACTCCACCGTCGTCTTCACCCTCCGCAACTCGTGGGCCACCTTCCCCGCCATGCTCGCCCAGGCCCCCGGCATGATCGTGGCGCCCGCCGCCCACGCCGGGAAGAAGTTCCGGCCCATCGGTGCCGGCGCCTTCACCCTGGGCTCGTACAAACCGCAGGAGGAGATGGTCCTCAAGGCGAACAAGAACTACTGGAAGGGCGAGCCCCACCTCGACGCGCTCCGCTTCACCTGGCCGCAGTCCGACCGCGCCAAGCTCGAGGCACTCGACGACGGCACCGCCGACGTGGTGTACATGCGCAGCCCGGACGTGGTCGACGAGGCGGTCAAGGCCGGCCACCCCGGCGAACTGACCCTCACCGGCCTCGGCAACATGGTCGTCGTCAACACCCGCGAGGGCCGCCCCGGCGCCGACCTCAGGGTCCGCAAGGCCATGGCCCTGGCCCTCGACCCCGCCCTCGACACCGAACGCGCCTACGACGGCAAGGGACTGCCCGGCCAGGAGATCTTCCCGCCCGAGTCGCGCTGGCACTCCGACGTGAAGCCGCTCGGCATCGACCTCGAACAGTCGAAGAAGCTGCTCGCCGAAGCCAAGAAGGACGGCTACGACGGCACCGTCACCTACATGGACGGCACCGACCCCGTCTCCCGGGCCAAGGCCGTCGTCACCAAGGCGATGCTGGAACGCGTCGGCTTCAAGGTGGAACTCGACCTCGTCTCCTCCATCGCCGACCGCACCTCGAAGACCTACGTCGAGCACGACTTCGACCTCAGCCGCGGCGCGGCCAGTGTCTCCGAGAGCGACCCCTACCACCGCCTCCAGAGCGTCCTGAACTCCAAGAGCTACGGCAACCCCGGCGGTTACGCCAACCCGGAGATGGACCGGCTCCTCGTCGAGCTCCAGGGAGCGACCGACGAGGCGCAGACCCAGCGGGTCCTCGACGACATCCAGACCCTGTTCAACGAGGACGTCCCCCTCATCAACCTCGGTGCCAGCGCCGCCCTCACCGCCTGGGGCGAGAACGTGCACGGCATCGTGCCGACCGACGAGTACATGGCCCTCTTCGGCGAGGCCTGGATCGGCAAGTGACCCCCGCGGCCCCGGGCCCGGCGGTGGCGCCGCCGGGCCGAGATCTGGAGGAACCATGAGTGTCGCCGCGCTGCGCCGGCCGGCCCTGCGGCTGCTGGAACTCCTCGGCGTGCTGTTCATCGCGAGCATCGGGGTCTTCTCCCTGGTGGTCCTGATGCCCGGCGACCCCGCCGTCGACATCCTCGGCGCCGGCCGGGCGCCCTCCGAGTACGCCGCACTGCGCACCGAACTCGGCCTCGACCAGCCCCTGGTCACCCGCTACCTCGACTGGCTCGGCGGCGCGCTCACCGGCGACCTCGGCCGCTCCGTCGTCCCCCCGCAGAGCGACGTCGCCGACCGGGTGCTGTCCGCCCTGCCCGTCAGCTTCGAGATCGCCGCCCTCGGACTCCTCATCGCCCTGCTGATCGCGGTGCCGCTGGCCATGTGGTCGGCCTACCGGGAGGGCTCGGCGGCCGACCGGATCATCGGCGCCGGAACCTTCGGGGTGCTGTCCGTGCCCAGCTTCCTGGCCGGGCTGCTGCTGATCCTCGTCCTGGTCAACTCGGCCGGCTGGTTCCCACGCTCCGAATGGGTGCGGATCGGCGACGGCGACCTGCTGGGCAACCTGCACCACGCCTTCCTGCCCGCACTGACCGTCGCCCTGGCCGAACTCGCCATGTTCACCCGCGTGCTGCGCGGCGACCTGATCGTCACCCTGCGCGAGGACTACATCCTCGCCGCCCGCGCCAAGGGCATGCACCCGCTGCGCGTCCTGTTCACCGACGCCCTGCGCCCCTCCTCGTTCTCCCTGGTCACCCTGCTCGGCCTCAGCCTCGGCCGGCTGATCGGCTCCACCGTCGTCGTCGAGTACCTCTTCTCGCTGCCCGGCATGGGGACCCTGATCGTCAACGCCGCCGGCCAGGGCGACTACCCGATGGTCCAGGGCGCCGTGCTCACCATCGCCGTGATCTACGTGGTGATCAACGCCGGCATCGACCTCTCCTACGGCTACCTCGACCCGAGGACGCGACGTGTCCATGTCTGACCTCGCTCCGCGCACGCGGACGGCCTTCCCGCCGCCCCTGCTCGCCGGCGCCGCCCTCACCGTCATCGGCCTGGTCCTGCTGGTGTTCGGCGCGACCACGCCCCAACTCGTCACGCCCGCCAAGGCCGCCGTCGCGCTGCTCGGCCTCGGCCTGCTCCTCGCCGGGGCCTCCCGGCTCGGCAAGGTGTGGGCAGGGCCCGGCTTCGACGTGGTGTTCTGGTTCGGCGTGGCCTGGCTGCTGCTGCTCGGCCTCGCCATCCTGTGCGCGCCGTGGCTGCCGCTCGCCGAGGACCGCGACGTCGCGAGCACCGTCGCCGAACCCGTCTTCGCCACCCCGACGTTCACCGGCGGCCATCCCCTCGGCACCAACGCCTTCGGCCTCGACCTGCTCGCCCGCTCCCTCTACGGCGCCCGCTCCTCCCTGCTCATCTCCCTGTCCGCGGTCGCCCTCGGCACCGTGGTCGGCGGGGCGATCGGCATGGTCGCCGGGTACTTCCAGAAGAGCGTCGACCGGGCGGTGGGCATCGCCACCAACTCGCTGCTCGCCGTGCCCCCGCTGATCCTGCTCATCGCCCTCGCGACCGTGCTCCAGCCGCACCTGCGCAACGTCGCCTTCTCCCTGGCGCTGCTCACCGTCCCCGGCATGGTGCGCCTGGCCCGCGCCACCACCATGGCCTACGCCAACCGGGAGTTCGTCGTCGCCGCCCGCGCCATGGGCGCCGGCCGCTCCCGCATCCTGCTGCGCGAACTGCTGCCCAACGTGCTGCTGCCCGTGCTGTCCCTCGCCGTCGTGATGATCTCGGTGCTCATCGTCGCCGAGGCCTCCCTCAGCTTCCTCGGCCTCGGCATCCAGCCCCCGGAACCCACCTGGGGAAACATGATCGCCGAGGGAGAGGGCCGGGTCTTCGAGGAACACCCGCACATCGTGCTCGTGCCCGGCGCCTTCCTCTTCCTCACCGTGTTCGCCTTCAACATCGTCGGCGAGAAGGCTCGCGGGCGCTGGGACTCCAGGAGCGTGAAACTGTGACCCCGAAGCGAGAGGCCGCGACCACCGCACCGGCCCCCACCGACGGCACCCGCGGCACCGGCGCACCCCCGCTGCTCGACGCCACCGACGTACGCACCGCCTTCCACACGCCCCACGGCGCTGTCCGGGCCGTCGACGGGGTGTCGCTGACCCTGTCCGAGGGCGAGACCCTCGGCATCGTCGGCGAGTCGGGCTCCGGCAAGTCCGTGCTCGGCCGCACCCTCATGGGCCTGATCACCGACGGCCCCGGCACCACCGTCTCCGGCACCGTCCGGATCGGCGGCCGGGACGTCCACGCCCTCACCCCCGCCGGACGGCGCGCCCTGTGGGGCACCGAGGTCGCCATGGTCTTCCAGGACCCGATGACCTCCCTCAACCCGGTCAAGAAGACCGGCACCCACCTGTCCGAGAGCCTCCGGCTCCACCTCGGTCTCGGCCGCGCCGACGCCCGGGACCGGGCCGTCGACCTGCTCCGCCAGGTCGGCATCCCCGAACCCGCCCGGCGGGCCGACCAGTACCCGCACGAACTGTCCGGCGGCATGCGCCAGCGCGTCGTCATCGCCATGGCCCTCGCCTGCGGCCCCCGGCTGCTCATCGCCGACGAACCCACCACCGCGCTCGACGTCACCGTGCAGAAGCAGATCCTCGACCTGCTGGGCTCGCTCGCCGAGGAACTGCGCATGGCGACCGTGCTCATCAGCCACGACCTCGCCACCGTCGCGGGCCGCACCGACCGCGTCGCGGTCATGTACGCGGGCCGCCTGGTCGAGTACGCGGACACCGCCGCCGTCTTCGACCGCCCCCGCCACCCCTACAGCAGCGCCCTGATCGCCTCCATCCCGCGCCTGGACCTGCCCCCGCACACCCTGCTGCCCGCCATCGAGGGCCGCCCGCCCAACCTGCTGCACCCGCCCGCCGGATGCCGCTTCGCCCCGCGCTGCGACACCGCGACCGACCGCTGCACCACCGAGTCCCCGGGCCTGACCGCCTACGCAGGGGAGCGCGGCGCCGGCGGGCTCGTCGCCTGCCACCACCCGCTGGGCGCCGCCGAGGAGGCCGCCGTATGACCACCACCCGGGACGCGCCCGCGCTGACCGCGACGGACCTCGTCGTGGAGTTCCCCGCCGGACGCGGACAGAAGGTGCACGCCGTCTCCGGCGTCTCCCTGGAGGTCGCGGCGGGGGAGACCCTCGGCATCCTCGGCGAGTCCGGCTGCGGGAAGTCCACCGTCGGCCGCTCCCTGATCCAGCTGCCGCCTCCCGACGCGGGCACCGTCCGCCTCGGCGACGTCACCCTCACCGGGCTCGCCCCGCGCGAACTGCGGCGCGCCCGCGCCCGGATGCAGATCATCATGCAGGACCCGGTCTCCGCCCTGAACCCGCGCCGCAGGGTCAAGGACCTGGTGTGGGAGGGCCGGTCGATCTGGGGCCCCGGCGACGACACCCGCGACAAGGACGCCCGCGTCGACGCCGCCCTGCGCGACGTGGGCCTCGACCCCGCGACCGTACGGGACCGCCGGCCGCACGAACTCTCCGGCGGCCAGTGCCAGCGCGTCTGCATCGCCCGCGCCCTCATGCTCGACCCCGAGGTGCTGATCTGCGACGAACCCGTCTCCAGCCTCGACGTGTCCGTGCAGGCGCAGATCCTCAACCTCCTGGAGACGACGACCCGGCGGCGCGCGCTGAGCACGGTCTTCATCGCCCACGACGTGTCCGTGGTGAAGAACATCAGCGACCGCGTCATGGTCATGTACCTCGGCAAGGTCTGCGAGGTGCTGCCCTCCGACGGCATGCAGCACGAGGCCGCCCACCCGTACACCCGGCTGCTGCTCGCCTCCCTCCCCGAGGCCCAGCTCGGCTCCGCCGCCCCCGCCGGACCGCCCGCCGCCGAGGTACCGGCCGCCGAACTGCCCTCGCCCCTGAACCCGCCCTCGGGCTGCCGCTTCCGCACTCGCTGCCCGCTGGCCACCGAACGGTGCGCCGCCGAGGAACCCGCCCCGCGGGAGATCCGCCCCGGCCACCGGATCGCCTGCCACCACGCCGAACCCAGGAGGAACCACCCGTGACCGCCCCCCAGACCCCCGCCGCGCCCGACAGCCCCGCCACGCCCCCCGCCGCCCCCGACGTGCTGGCGCCCGCCAAGCTGGGCCCCGTCGAACTGCGCAACCGCGTCATCAAGGCCGCGACCTACGAAGGGCTGAGCCACAAGTCCCTGGTCACCAAGGACCTCGTCGACTTCCACGTCGCCTACGCCCGCGGCGGCGTCGGCATGACCACGGTGGCGTACTGCGCGGTCGCCAAGGAGGGACGCACCGACCGCCACCAGATCCACTGGACCGACGAGGCGATGCCCGGCCTGCGCGTCCTCACCGACGCCGTGCACGCCGAGGGCGCCGCGGTCTCGGCCCAGATCGGACACGGCGGCCCCGTCGCCAACCCCAAGGGCAACGGTGCTCCCGCCCTCTCGCCGTCCCGGCACTTCCACGCCACCACCCTCAGCTTCGCGAAGGAGGCGTCCCTCGACGACATCCGGCGCGTCACCGAGGCCCACGCCGAGGCAGCGCGCCGCGCCGTCGAGGCGGGCTTCGACGCCGTCGAGGTGCACCTGGGCCACAACTACCTGGCCAGCTCCTTCCTCAGCCCCCGCGTCAACCACCGCACCGACGCCTACGGCGGCAGCCTCACCAACCGCGCCCGGTTCGCCCGGGAGATCATGCGGGCCGTGCACGACGCGGTCGGCGGACGCATCGCCGTCATCGCCAAGATGAACATGGACGACGGAGTCCCCGGTGGCTTCTGGCTCGACGAGGCCATCCCCGTGGTGCAGTGGCTCGAGCAGGACGGCACCGTCGACGCCCTGGAGATGACCGCGGGCAGCTCCCTGCTCAACCCGATGTACCTCTTCAAGGGCGACGCCCCGCTCAGGGAGTTCGCCGAGATCATGCCCCAGCCGATGAAGCTCGGCGTGAAGATGGTCGGCGACCGGTTCCTGCACAGCTACCCCTACCGCGACGCCTACCTGCTGGAGGACGCCCGGCAGATCCGTGCCGCGGTCAAGCTGCCGATGATCCTGCTCGGCGGCATCACCGAGAAGCCCGTCATGGACCTCGCGATGCGCGAGGGCTTCGAGTTCGTCGCCATGGCCCGCGCCCTGCTGCGGGAGCCCGACCTGGTCAACCGGATGCGGGAGGACGCCGCCACGCCCTCGCTGTGCATCCACTGCAACAAGTGCATGCCCACCAACTTCACCGGCACCCGCTGCGTCCTGGTCGACCGCGCCACCACCCGGCGCGAGACCTGGGGCAAGCCCGCCGGATACGTGGCGTGAGGGACATGAAGGGGGTGAGGGACGTGAGCCGAGAGAGGGAGGACGCGGGCGCCGGGGACCGCCTCGACGCCGTCGCCACGGCCGACGCCGTAGGCAACGGCACGTGCGATGCCCGGACCGTCACCGAGCAGGCGATCGCCCGCATCGAGAAGCTCGACCCCGGGCTCAACGCGGTGATCCACACCCGGTTCGAGGCCGCCCTCGACGACATAGCCGCGGGACTGCCCGAGGGCCCGCTGCACGGGGTGCCGATGCTCGTCAAGGACCTCGGCACCGAGGTCGCGGGGCTGCCCGCGACCGGCGGCAGCCGTCTGTTCGCCGAGGTCACGGCCCGCCGCGACAGCGAACTGGTCGCCCGCTACCGCCGGGCCGGCGCCGTCGTCCTCGGCACCACCAACACCCCCGAGCTGGGCCTCAACGCCTCCACCGAACCGGCGCTGTACGGCCCCACCCGCAATCCGCACCGCACCACGCACTCGCCCGGCGGCTCCAGCGGCGGCTCGGCCGCCGCGGTCGCGGCCGGCATGGTCCCGGTCGCGCACGCCAGCGACGGCGGCGGCTCGATCCGCATCCCGGCGGCGGCCTGCGGGCTGTTCGGCCTCAAACCCAGCCGCGGCCGCGTCTCGCCCGCGCCCCGGCCCACCACCCTGTCGGGCCTCGTCTCCGGACATCACGCCCTCACCACCACCGTCCGGGACAGCGCCCTGCTCCTCGACGTCGCCGCCGGTCCGCTGCCCGGCGACGCCTACGCCGCACCGGAGCCGGCCGCGCCGTTCGCGGAACTGGCCCGGCGCGACCCGGGGCGGCTGCGGATCGGCCTGCTCACCGCGTTGCCGGACGGCCCGGAGGTGCACCCCGACTGCGCGCGGGCGGTGCGCTCGGCGGCCCTGCTGTGCGAACGGCTGGGCCACGACGTCGTCGAGACCACCGCCCGGTACCGTCCCGACGACGTCGGCCGCACCTCGGGCACGCTGATGGGCGCCGACCTGGTCGCCCAGATCGACGCCCGTCTCGAACGGCTCGGCAGGCCCCTGGCCGACGACGACGTCGAACCCTTCACCCGGGTGCTGTACGAGACCTACCGCGCCCTCGCGGCCGCCGACGTCAGCCGCGCCCTGCGCCGGGCACAGGAGATCGGCTGGGCGGTCGGCGCCGCGTTCGACGAGGTCGACGTTCTCCTGAGCCCGACCCTCGCCCGGCCGACGCCGCCGCTCGGCATCCTCGACACGGCCGACCCCGGGTCGATCTACCGGCACGCCTCCGTCCACGCCGCTTTCACCAGCGTGTACAACGTCACCGGCATGCCGGCGATGTCCGTCCCCTTCGGCCGGGACGGCCAGGGCCTGCCGCTCGGCGTGCAGTTCGCCGCCCCGCTCGGCGGGGAGGGGACGCTGCTCGCCCTGGCTGCGCAACTGGAGCGCTCGGCCCCGTGGGCGACGGTGTGACCGCTCCGGCCCACCGGACGGAACGGCGGGCCGGAACCGCAGGGCGGAGCGGGCGTGCCGACCGTCGGCGTGGACGGCACGCCCCCGCTCAGGCGGACGTCGGCGTATCCGTGGGCAGCGTCTCGCTGACCGGCCGGCCGCCCTCTGCCCGGCGGGGGCGGAGACGGGAGGCGAGGCTCCAGCGGCCCGGTCCGAGGGCGGCGACCAGGAGGAAGGACCAGCAGAACATGGCCGCGCTCTCCCCGCCGTTCTCGATGGGGAAGAGCCCGTCGGGCTGGTGCTCGACGAAGTAGGCGTAGGCCATGGACCCGGAGCACAGGATGGCCGCGGCACGGGTCGCGAGGCCGCCCAGCACCAGTGTGCCGCCGACGAGTTGCACGACGGCCGCCCACCAGCCGGGCCACGCGGCGAAGCCGGGTGCGGCTCCGTGCGGTCCGCCCAGGACGTCGAACAGGGTGGCGGCTCCGTGGCAGGCGAACAGCAGGCCTACGACGATGCGGAAGAGCGCGATCACGTGCTCCCTGCGTTTTTCCAGCGCTTCCAACGGTGGTGCTCCTCTCTTGCGCAACGGTCGCCGACGGAATCGGGCGACCGGTGGGGATGGCGCGCAGCACGGGGCAGGGCCCGACGGCGTCCCGAGGGAGGGGGGAGACACGCGGCCCGGTTCGACTTTTAACCATCACGGGGACCCTTGTCTAGACCAATAGCGCAACGACTTGCCCTCGAGGGACGCGCCGTCAAGTCCGTACGGCCGGTGGGCGGTTGATGTTGCGCGGGCTCTTGACCGGACCGACTTCGCCGCTATGGTCTAGACCTGAAGTTGTCAGGTCTAGACCTGTATCCCTGTATCTGAAAGGGGCACGAGATGCGCACCAAGAGACGGGTGGCCTTCGCGGTCGGGGCGCTGGTCGCTCCGCTGCTGGCCGTGAGCCTTCCGGCGAGCACGGCCAGCGCCCACGGGTGGGTGACCTCGCCCGGCAGCCGGCAGGACCAGTGCGCCGCGGGGATCGTCGACTGCGGACAGATCAAGTACGAGCCCCAGAGCGTCGAGGGCCCCAAGGGGCTGAAGAGCTGTAGCGGCGGGAACAGCCAGTTCGCCGAACTCGACGACGACAGCAAGGGCTGGCGGGTCACCCCGGTCGGCGCGACGCACACCTTCACCTGGCACCACACGGCGCGGCACGCCACCGCCAACTGGCAGTACTTCATCGGCAACCAGAAGATCGCCGAGTTCGACGGCCACCGTGCGCAACCCGCCCCGGACGTGAGCCACCAGGTCGACTTCGGCGGCTTCACCGGCCGCCAGAAGGTCCTGGCCGTCTGGAACGTCGCGGACACCGGCAACGCCTTCTACTCCTGCATCGACGTCAACATCGGCGGCACCGGCGGAGGCGACGGTGGCGGAGACGGGGGCGGCGACGGCGACCCGGGCACCTGCGACGCGCCGCTGTGGAACGCCGGCAGCGTCTACGGGGGCGGCGACACCGTGTCCTACGGCGGCCACAACTGGCGCGCCAAGTGGTGGGTGACGGGGGAGGAGCCCGGCACCACCGGCGAGTGGGGCGTCTGGGAAGACCTCGGCGCCTGCGCGGCCGCGTGACCGTCCGACGAACCGCGTGACCATGTGAGCACCACGTGACCGCGGCGGGACGGCGCGCACCGACCGAGGCGTGCGCCGTCCCGCGGCGACCCGGCGATTCCCCGTGACGAACGGGTCCGCTTTTCCCGAAAGCCGGTAAAATAATTCCAAAGCGGAAAGGGGGTCGCAATGGATCCGTGGCTGATCTGGTTGATCGTTTCCGCCGTTCTGATCGTGGCGGAGATCTTCACCCTGACCGCCGCGCTCGGAATGCTCGGAGTGGCCGCCCTGATCACTTCCGCGTCCGCGGCGGCCGGACTTTCGACGCCGTTTCAATTCCTGGTGTTCACGGTCGTCTCCGCGGTCACCCTCTTCTTCCTGCGCCCCGTCGCGGTGCGCCACCTCCGCCAGCCCCAGACCGCGCGATTCGGCGTGGAAGCCCTGGTCGGACAGGCCGCCTACGTCGTCTCCGACGTGACGGGAAGGGAGGGCAGGGTCCGTATCGGCGGTGAGGAATGGACGGCCCGTTCCTACGACGAGACGCTGGTGATCCCCAGGGGTGCGGCCGTCGACGTTCTGGAGATCAGCGGTACCACCGCATTCGTCTATCCCCGGGAGTGACCATGGAAGCCTCGGCGTTCCTCATCGCCGGTGTGATCGTCGCGCTTCTCGCCGTTTTCACCGTGGTCCGCGCCGTGCGCATCGTGCCGCAGGCCCGCGCACGCAACGTCGAACGGCTCGGCCGCTACCACCGCACCCTGAAACCCGGACTCAGCGTGGTCATCCCGTACATCGACCGCGTCTATCCGGTGATCGACCTGAGGGAACAGGTCGTCTCCTTCAAGCCGCAACCGGTCATCACCGAGGACAACCTGGTCGTCGAGATCGACACCGTGCTGTACTTCCAGGTCACGGACCCGCGCGCGGCCTTCTACGAGATCGCCAGCTTCCTCCAGGCGGTCGAGCAGCTCACCGTCACCACCCTGCGCAACGTCGTGGGCTCCATGGACCTGGAGAAGACCCTCACCTCGCGCGACACCATCAACAGCCAGCTGCGCGGTGTGCTCGACGAGGCCACCGGCAAGTGGGGACTGCGGGTGAACCGGGTGGAGATCAAGGCGATCGACCCGCCGCAGTCCATCAAGGACGCCATGCAGAAGCAGATGCGGGCCGAGCGGGACAAGCGGGCCGCCATCCTGGGCGCCGAAGGCCAGCGCCAGTCGCAGATCCTCACCGCCGAGGGCGACAAGCAGGCCGCGGTCCTGCGCGCCGAGGGCAACCGCACCGCCGAGATCCTCAAGGCGGAGGGACAGTCCCGGGCCATCGACGAGGTCTTCCAGGCCGTGCACCGCAACGACCCCGACCCCAAGCTGCTGGCCTACCAGTACCTCCAGGTGCTGCCCCAGCTGGCGCAGGGCTCGGGCAGCACGTTCTGGGTCATCCCGAGCGAGGTCACCTCCGCGCTCCAGGGGGTGTCCCGCGCCTTCACCGAAGCGCTGCCCCAGTCTCCGGCCACCCGGGAGAACCCGTCGGACGACGGGGCGGCCCAGGCGGCCAGCGACACGGCCCAGGCCGCGGAGGCCGCCGCCCAGGCCCTCGCCGACGCCGCCAGGGCCAACGGCGTACCCCCCGAGGGCCACGCGGCGTGAGCACTCAGCCGACGGCCGGCCCCGTGATCGGCCGGCCGTCGGCGTCGTAGGGCCAGACGTTGGTCCGGCAGCCGTGCAGCCCCTTGATCTGCTGCATCATCACCGGCGCCGGACGCCCCGCCCCCGGGCACCCCTCGTGACCGTGGCCGAGGAAGTGCCCGACCTCGTGATTGATGATCAGCGCCCGGTACGACGTCACGTCGTCCGCGTAGTACTGCGTGGCCAGCAGCCACCGCTTCAGGTTGACCATGACGTCCTGGCCCACGTTGCAGTTGACCTCGCCGCCGGTGTCCAGACCGTACTGGCCGCATATGTCGTCCACCGTCCCCGCCGTGGCGAGCCGCACCCGGAAGTCGGACGCGCCGCCCGACACCCGCCGGAAACCCACCTTCCCGTCGGCCGTCCAGCCCCGCTCGTCGGCCAGGACGCGCTCGACCTCGGTCGCGACCTCCCGCGCCGGAATCCCGAGGCCGTCCTCGACCTGCACCACGTACGTCAGCGTGCGCCCGCTGCCGCCGACCCGGTCGCCGCCGCCGTCGGCGGTGGCGAAGGTCCCGGGCCCGGACGACGGAATCGAGTCGGGGTCCGGTTTCTCCCCCGCCCCCGCCTCCTTGTCCTTCTTCTTCTCGGCGCCCCTTTTCCCGTCCTCCGTCTTCTCCGGCTCGGGAGCGTCCTTCCGAGCCACCTCGGTCCCACCGGTCTCCGTCGCCGGCGACGCGCCGGCCGCGTCGGCGGGGCGGCCGGCGGGTTCCGTGACGCCCTTGAGGGCCAGGCCGCCGGCGAGCACCAGGACGGCCCCGGCCGCCAGCCCCGGCCACAGCAGGCGGGACCGGCCGCCCGGCCGGCGACGGGCACGGCCGCCGCGGCGCCGGCGGCCCGGGGCGGAGGAGGGCGGGAGGTTCGGTCGGCGGCGTTCGTTCATGATCACAAAGCGTGCCGCGGGCGTGTGATCGCGCGTGGACGCCTTTTGGACCGCTGTGTAACAGCCGTCACCCGCACGCGGACTCCCTCCCGCGCACGCGCATACTGAGCTCCATGCCTCGGGTCCTGATCATCGAAGACGACCGCGCCGTCCGGGACGGCGTGCTGCTCGCCCTGCGCCGGCAGGGGCACGAGGTCGCCGCCGCCGCGACGGGCGAGGACGGTCTCGAACAGCTCCGGTCGTTCCGGCCCGAAGCCGTGGTCCTCGACCTGATGCTGCCGGGCATGTCCGGCCTCGAGGTGTGCCGCCGCATACGCGCCCACGACCAGGTGCCGATCATCATGGCCACCGCCCGCGGCGACGACACCGACATCGTCGTCGGACTGGAGTCCGGAGCCGACGACTACGTTGTCAAACCGGTCCGCGCCCGCGTCCTCGACGCACGCATACGCGCCGTGCTCCGCCGCGTGGGCGGCGCGCCGGACGAACCGGGCACCCCGCGCACCGAGCACCACGGTGACCTGGTCATCGACCGGGCCGGACTGACCGTCACCCACCGCGGACAGCCGGTCCTCCTCGGCCCCTCCGAACTGCGGCTGCTGCTCACCCTGTCCGCCTCCGCCGGGCAGGTGTTCAGCCGTCAGCAGCTCCTGGAGGCCGTGTGGGAGCACAGCTACCACGGGGACGCACGACTCGTGGACGCCTGTGTCAAACGGCTGCGGTCCAAGATCGGCGAAACTCCGGGCAGCCCGCGCTACGTCCACACCGTGCGCGGTTTCGGCTACCGGTTCGGCCCCCGGTGAGGGTCCCGCGGGTGCTGCGCGCGCTGATGGGACTGCGCCTGCGGCTGGTGGTGGCCTTCACCCTCGTCGCCGTCGTGGCCACGGTGACCACCGGCGCGCTGACCTTCCGCGAGGCACGGACCGGGGTCCTTCAGCAGAGCCAGGACACGGTGATCGAGGACTTCCGGCACCGCGTCAACACCCTGGTCCCCAACTACCGGTTCCCGCCCGAAGCGGCCGACCTGCAGGCGTTCGCCGACGACGTCTCCAGGGGCGGGCGGTCCCAGCCGTGGCGGGTGCTGGCCGCCTACCGGGACGCCGACGTAACCTCCGCCCCCGGCGACCCGTTCCCCGAACTGTCCCCGGCGATGCGCGAGTCCGTGCGCTCCCGTCGGGCCACCGTGTTCCAGCGGGTGTCGCTCGACGGCCGCTCCTCGCTGGTCGTCGGCATGCCCGTCACCTTCGCCGGCCAGTACGGCACCGAACGACGCGCCTCCGGCCTCGAGGTCTACCTCACCGTGCCGCAGCAGGAGGAGCAGGGCTACGTCGACGCGCTGGTCACCGCCATCGAGCGGGCCACCGTGCCGGCCCTGGTGCTGGCCGTCCTGATCGCGCTCCTCGCCGCCCGGGGCGTCCTGCGGCCGGTGCGGGCGCTGCGCCGGGCGACCCGCAGCATCGCCGAGGGCCGCCTGGACACCCGGCTCGCGGTGCAGGGCTCCGACGAACTCGCGGATCTGTCCCGCACCTTCAACGAGACCGCCGCGGCGCTGGAGGGATCGGTGGCCGAGCTGCGGCGCATGGAGGCCGGCGCCCGGCGCTTCGCCGCGGACGTCTCCCACGAACTGCGTACCCCGCTGGCGGCGATGTCGGCGGTCACGGACGTACTGGACGAGGACGCGGCCGGCCTGGACGACGACACCGCGACGGCCGTGCGCCTCATCAGCACGGAGACCACGAAGCTGGCCGCACTGGTGGACGACCTGATGGAGATATCCCGGTTCGACGCGGGCGCGGAGGCCCTGCACCTCGACGAGATCGACCTCGCCGAGTCGCTGCGGCGCACGCTCGCCTCGCGCGGCTGGCAGGACACCGTGGAGACCGGCCTGCCCGGACCGGGGGAGCTGCGCGGCCGGGTCGACCCGCGCCGCCTCGACGTGATCGTGGCGAACCTCGTCGCCAACGCCCTCAGACACGGCGCGCCCCCGGTCCGCCTCGAACTCGGGGTGCGGAACGACCCGCGCGCCGGCGGGCAGGCCGTCGTCACGGTTCGCGACGGCGGCGACGGCATCCCCGAGCACGTCCTGCCCCACGTGTTCGACCGCTTCTACAAGTCCGCCGACGCCCGCGCCCGGAGCGAGGGCAGCGGCCTCGGGCTGGCCATCGCCACGGAGAACGTACGGCTGCACGACGGCACCGTCCGGGCGGCCAACCACCCGGAGGGCGGCGCCGTCTTCACGGTCGTCCTGCCCCTGCGAACGGACGACACGGAGGACCGGACCAGGCACCCGGAACCGCCCCAGGACCCGGAGCCGGACCCGGGCCCGCACACGGAGCCGGGCCCGTACACGGACCCGGGCCCGCACACGGACTCGGCGACGGAGGCCCGGACATGAACCCGTCGGCACGCTCACGGACGGCCGCCGCGGCCCTGGGCCCGTATCCGCCCGGCGGCCGGCCCGGCCGAAGTGCCCGGCGGGCGCTCCCCGTGCTGCTCGCGGCGCTGCTCCCGCTCACCGCCTGCGGCATCCCCGAGACGGGAGTCGTCGAGGCGGGCGAACCCGCGACCGGCGTGCTGCGGCCGGGCGTCACGGCCGCGCCGTCGGAGACCGTGCCCGAGGAGGTGCCCCTCGTCAGGATTCCGCTCTACTTCGTCGCGGACGGCGACCTGACGGCGGTCTCCCGTACCGTGGCGGGCTCGACCGACCTCGGCAGCACCGTGCTCATGCTGTTCAAGGGGCCGGACCCCCAGGAGCGGCGGAGGGGCCTGACGACCGAGCTGCCGTCCGCCGCCGTGGCTCCCACCATCCGTACCGACGGCACGGTGGTCAACGTCCAGCTGCCGCGGACCGCCGGGAGCCTGAGCGACACGGCCATCGACCAACTGGCCTGCACGGTGGCCGTCGCCCGGCTGCGGCAGGACCCGGCGCTGGGGAGCGCGCAGGTGGCCGTCGAGCAGCCCGGCGGCCGCCTGGCCGGCCGCTCCAGCGACGACTGCCCGTCCGGGGGCACCGGCGGAACCGGCGGAACCGGAGGCGCCGGAGGCGCCGGAGGCGCTGGAGACACGGGCGGAGCGGACGCCCCGTAACCCGCGTCCCGCGGCCGTGTGCGCCAGGTGGCCCATCCGCCGGACACCCGGCCCGGGCCACGGCGTGGTCGTAGGTCTGGGCCCACGACGCCTGGGTACTCTCCGCCGCATGGCGGTGGACAGAAGGACCGAGCCGCCGCGCCGGACACCGGCTCGGCAGCGGACGAACCGTACGCTCGGGCGGGCGCTGGTGCGGTGGGCGACGACGACCGATCACAAGGTGATCGGCCATCTCTACCTGGTGACGTCGTTCGGCTTCTTCCTCCTCGCCGGCGTCCTGGCGATGCTGATGCGCAGTGAACTCGCCCGCCCCGGGCTTCAGTTGTTCAGCAATCAGCAGTACAACCAGCTGTTCACCGTGCACGGCACCATCATGATGCTGCTGTTCGCGACCCCGCTGTTCGCCGGGTTCACCAACGTCATCATGCCCTTGCAGATCGGCGCCCCGGACCTGGCCTTCCCCCGGCTGAACGCGCTGTCGTACTGGATGTACCTGTTCGGCGGCCTGATGGTGGTGGCGGGCTTCCTGACACCCGGGGGAGCGGCCTCGTTCGGCTGGTTCGCCTACGCGCCGCTGAACAGCGCGACCTTCAGCCCGGGCCCCGGCGGCGACCTGTGGACCATGGGCCTGGTGGTGAGCGGCGTGTCGACCACGCTCAGCGCCGTCAACTTCATCTCCACCATCATCTGCCTGCGCGCCCCCGGCATGACCATGTTCCGGATGCCGATCTTCACCTGGAACATCCTGTTCACGTCGATCCTGGTGCTGCCCGCCTTCCCCGTACTCACCGCCGCGCTGCTGATGCTCGAGGCGGACCGGAAGTTCGGCGCGCACGTGTTCGACGCGGCCAACGGCGGGGCGCTGCTGTGGCAGCACCTGTTCTGGTTCTTCGGCCATCCCGAGGTGTACATCGTCGCGCTGCCGTTCTTCGGCATCGTCACCGAGATCATCCCGGTCTTCAGCCGCAAGCCCGTCTTCGGCTACGTCAGCCTGGTCGGCGCCACCATCGCCATCACCTTTCTCTCCGCGGTGGTGTGGGCCCACCACATGTTCGCCACGGGCGCCGTGCTGCTCCCCTTCTTCTCCCTCATGTCGTTCCTCATCGCCGTACCCACCGGGGTGAAGTTCTTCAACTGGATCGGCACGATGATGCACGGCTCACTGTCCTTCGAGACACCCATGCTGTGGGCGTGCGGCTTCCTGGTGACCTTCCTGCTCGGCGGCATGAGCGGCGTCCTCATCGCCTCCCCGCCGCTGGACTTCCACCTGACGGACTCGTACTTCATCGTCGCCCACCTGCACTACGTGCTGTTCGGCACCGTCGTCTTCGCGATGTTCGCCGGCTTCTACTTCTGGTGGCCCAAGTTCACCGGCAAACTGCTCGACGAACGCATCGGAAAGATCCACTTCTGGACCCTGTTCATCGGCTTCCAGACCACGTTCCTCGTCCAGCACTGGCTCGGCCAGCAGGGCATGCCGCGCCGCTACGCCGACTACCTGGCCGCGGACGGCTTCACCACGCTGAACACCGTCAGCTCCATCGGCGCCTTCCTCCTCGGCCTGTCCACGCTGCCGTTCCTCTACAACGTGTGGCACACCCACCACTACGGGAAGAAGGTCGAACAGGACGACCCCTGGGGCTACGGCCGTTCCCTCGAATGGGCCACCAGCAGCCCGCCGCCGCGCCACAACTTCACGTCGCTGCCCCGGATCCGCTCCGAGTCCCCGGCCTTCGACCTCCATCACCCCGCGATCACCCGACACGATCAGAGGCAGGTGCAGTGAGGACCGAATCCCGTCTGTTCACCGGTGTGGCGGTCTTCTTCGGCGGCGAGGCCGCCCTCTATGGCTGGTGGTCGCGCGAGCCCGCCGGCACGGCCGCGCTCGTCCTCGCCTTCCTCATGGCCTCGCTCGTCGCGTTCTTCCTTCACGTCCAGTACCGCAGACGCGGCCTGCGCGCGCAGGACCGAGGTGAGGGCGAGGTCGTCGACACCGCGGGTCCCGTGGACTTCTTCCCGCCGCACAGCCCCTGGCCCATCACCACCGCGCTGGCCGCCGTGGTGCTCGCCTTCGGCATCGTCTTCGGCCTGTGGCTGGCCCTGATCGGGTTCGGTCTGCTCGCCATGGGCGTCTGCGGCCTGGTCTTCCAGTACGCCGACCGGGGCGTTCAGCGCTCCGGCTCGCCCGAGCAGGCCCGCGGCTCCGTCTCCTCGACGTCGACCCGGTCGTCGTAGTACCAGCCGCTGAGTGTCGCCCGCAGCCGGCCCACGTGCGGTGCCTCGCCGTCCTTCGGGGACGGTGCGAGCGGCTCGGGCTCCCGGCGGGAGCGCAGCACGTATCGCTCCTCGGGGTCGAGGGGCCCGTTGATCTCGGCGTAACCGCCGGCGAGGGTCTGGTACACCTCGCCCGTCTCCTCGCCCTCGGACAGGCGCTCGCGGTCGCGCTCCTGGAGCGCCAGGCAGATCCGCTTGGTGGCGACGAGGGCGAGCGGCGGCGCCAGCACGAGGGAGATCCGGAAGATCCAGGTCAGCAGGTTCAGCGAGATGTGGAACGTGTGGGCGAGGATGTCGTTGCCGCCGGCCAGGAGCAGCACCCCGTAGAAGACGATCGCGGCGACGCCGAGACCGGTCCGTACGGGCTTGTCCCGGGGCCGGTCGCACAGATGGTGCTCCTCGTGGTCGCCCGTCACCCACCGCTCGAAGAACGGGTAGGCGTACAGCACCGCGAACAGGGCGCCCGGCAGCAGGACCGCGGGCACCAGGACGTTCCACATGACGGTGTGGCCCGCCACCGCCGTCTCGAACGGCGGCATCAGCCGCAGCGAACCCTCCAGGAACCCGACGTACCAGTCCGGCTGCGAGCCCGTGGAGACGATGTCGGGACGGTAGGGGCCGTACGTCCAGATCGGGTTGATCTGCGCCACCGCCGCGAGCACCGTCACGACGCCGAAGACCATGAAGAACAGCCCCGTGGAGTTCGTCATGAACTGCGGGAACATCGGCTTGCCCACCGCGTTGCGGTTGGTGCGCCCGCGCCCCGCCCACTGGGTGTGCTTCAGGTAGAACACCAGGATCAGATGGAGCGTGACCAGCGCGACCAGCAGCGCGGGCAGCAGCAGGATGTGCACCGAGTACAGCCGCGGCACGATGTCCTCGCCGGGATACTCGCCGCCGAACACGAACATGCTGATGTACGTCCCCACGACCGGGATGGACAGCATGATCCCCTGCGCGATGCGCAACCCCGTCCCGGACAGCAGGTCGTCGGGGAGGGAGTACCCGGCGAAGCCCTCGGCGAGCGCCAGCACGAACAGCGTGACGCCGATCAGCCAGTTGACCTCACGCGGCCGGCGGAACGCCCCGGTGAAGAAGATCCGCAGCAGATGCACCCCGATGGCCGACAGGAACACCAGCGCCGCCCAGTGGTGCACCTGCCGGATCAGCAGCCCGCCGCGCACGTCGAAACTGATGTCCACCGTCGAGCGGTAGGCCTCCGACATGCTCACCCCCAGCAGGGGCTCGTACGAGCCGTCGTAGACGACCTCCGTCATCGACGGCTTGAAGAACAGCGTCAGCCAGACCCCGGTCAGCAGCAGCACCACGAAGCTGTACAGGGCGATCTCGCCCAGCAGGAACGACCAGTGCTCGGGGAAGGCCTTGCGCAACAGCCCCCCGCCCGCGGAGACGGGGAGGCGCCCGTCGGCCCAGTCGACGGTGTGTTCGCCCGCGTGACGGGCCCGTGCACCGGCGCGGGCCCTTCTCCTCTGCAACAGCACGGCGCATGGGTTCCCCACCACCCGTGCCGGAAACTACGCCGCGGCCGGGCCCGGTCACCCTTCGACACGGGGGAGCGGTCAGCGTCCGCCCGGGCCGCCGCTGCCGAAGGAGCCGCTGCTGCCCTCGTCCCAGCGGGGCCGCTGCTGGTCGGCGGCGGTACGGCTGCCCTGGTGACCCAGCTCGTGCGGCAGCGTGCGCTCGTCGCTGCGCGGCATCTCGTCCGGCTCCCGACGCTCCCGCGTCTCGTGGACGGGCCCGCCGTCGGGCATGCGGGGCTGCTCGTCGGCCGTCGGGGGCGGCGGCTCACGGCGCTTTTGCCGGCTGCCGAAAGCGAACGCGCCGATCAGCACGCCCACCACCACGACGGCCGCGATGATCAGCCACACGGGGAAGCCGCCGGAGCCGCCCGCTGCCAGGTCCTTCCATGCGTTCGTCATGGAGCGCGGGTACCCGCGGCCCGCGGCACCAACCCGTTCACCCCGACCGCGACGCTCGCGTCCGCGAACGGTTGGCCTTCCTGATCGCCGCGAGCAGGTCCGCCTTCGTCATCTTCGAACGGCCCTCGACACCCAGGCGCCGGGCGACGCCGTACAGATGCTCCTTCGAGGCCTTCTCGTCGACGCCCTCGCCGCTGCGCCCGCCCCGTCCGCGGGGCCGCCCGGACTGCGGGTCGGAGGGGCCCTTGCGGCCGCCCTCCTTGCGCTCCCAGTGGTCGCCGACCTTCTCGTACGTGTGCTTGAGCGCGCCGTACGCCACCCGGTGGGCCCGCTCGCCCTCGCCGTACTCCTCGACGGCCGAGTCGTGGGCCTTGATCCAGGTACGCCGGGCCTCCTGCGGGGAGCGCTCCAGGGTCGACGGCAGTTCCTGTCGTCCCGGCATGTCCGTGCACCTCCGTGCGTCTTCGGCGTCGTCGCCCCCACCGGCCGCGGGAGCGGTGCACGGGTGCCCCGCGGCCCACCCGGAAAACGGCCCCGAGCCCTTGGCCGCACCGGGCCCGGCGGTTTGGCGCCGCCGCCGGCGGCAACCCGCCCGGTGTGACATCGACGACGACTTCCCAGCAGGAACTGTTCCGCTTCCTCGAGGACCGCTTCGCCTGCGCACAGGCCTGCACCGAGTGCGCGCGGGCCTGCGCCCTGCGGGCGAGCCTCGTGGACCCGGACGGGACCGAGAACCAGGAGCTCGTACGGCGCAGGGGCATCATGTGCGCGGAGGTCTGCGACGCGACCTGCCGGGTGCTGTCCGAGCAGAACCAGGTGGACGAGGCCGCCATCAGCGCCCAGCTGGAGTGGTGCCGGCAGGTGTGCCTGGAGAGCGCGCACGTCTTCGACGGCCACCCCGGCGCCGAGGAGAGCGCCAAGGCCTGCCGCGACTGCGCCCGGGCCTGCGGAGAGTTCCTCGCCACCCTGCGCTGAGCCCTGGAAACCGGCCGCGCGGCGGCGTTAGCCTGCCGGTATGACGGCGACGCGGACGAACGCCGACCCCGGGCTCTTCGGCCCCGACTCGGTCACCTGGCAGGCGCACGGCGACCCGATGATGTGGGTGGCCGGCATCCGTGCCCTCTACCTCCAGGCCCTGCACCCGCGCGCCGTGCGCGGCGTGATGGAGAACAGCGACTTCCGGCGCGACGCCTGGGGCCGGCTCATGCGCACCGCGAGCTTCGTCGGCACCACGACGTACGGCACCACCGAGGCCGCCGAGCGGGCCGGCGCCCGGGTCAGGAAGATCCACCGCATGCTCGGCGCCACGGACCCAGGGACGGGCGAGCGCTACGGAGTCGACGAACCCGCCCTGCTGCTGTGGGTGCACTGCGCAGAGATCGGCTCCTACCTGCACGTCCTGCGCCGCTCCGGGTTCCCGCTCACCGACGCGCACGCCGACCGCTACCTCGCCGAACACCGGCACAGCGCCCGCCTCGTCGGCCTCGACCCCGCCTCCGTACCCGCGAACCGGGCCGAGCTCGACGCCTACTTCGAGCGGGTACGGCCGGAGCTGGCCGCGGCGGCGGACGCGCACGAGGTCGACGACTTCCTGCGCCGGCCGCCCACGCACCCCCTCCTCGTCCCGGCCCGCGAGCTGCTGTGGCGGCGGGTCGCCCGTCTTGCGTACGACTCACTACCGCCGTACGCGCACGAGCTCTACGGCAGACCCGCGCCCCCGCCCGCCACCGTCACCCGGCGGCTGCGCGCCACGGGCGCCCTGCTGCGCCTGATCCCGGCACGTCTGCGCTGGCAGCTGCCGCCCCAACACATCCTGCGCGCCATGGCACGGCTCGGACCGGCCGCGCGCCCGGCGCCATACAAAATCGGACGACAAGCGGCCATACTGGACCGGCCAGGGGAGGGCGCGGCGGACTGAACCACGGGGGCGGCGAAGTCATGGGGGACAGCACGCTGATCCAGGGCCGGTACCGGCTGCTCGAGCGGATCGGACGCGGCGGCATGGGCGAGGTGTGGCGGGCGCGGGACGAGTCGCTGGGCCGTCGCATAGCCGTCAAGTGCCTCAAACCGCTCGGCACGCAGCACGACCACTCCTTCACCCACGTCCTGCGGGAGAGGTTCCGGCGCGAGGCCCGAGTGGCCGCCGCGCTCCAGCACCGCGGGGTGACCGTCGTCCACGACTTCGGCGAGTGGGACGGCGTGCTCTTCCTGGTCATGGAGCTGCTGGAGGGGCACGACCTGAGCCGGCTCCTGGAGGACAACAAGGGCCATCCGCTGCCCGTCCCCGACGTCGTCGACATCGCCGAACAGGTCGCCTCCGCACTCGCCCACACCCACGAACAGGGCATCGTCCACCGCGACCTCAAACCCGCGAACATCGTGCGGACCGCCGACGGCACCGTGAAGATCTGCGACTTCGGCATCGCCCGGCTCGGTCACGACGCGGGGTTCACCGCCCGGCTCACCGGCACCGGCATCGCCATGGGCACCCCGCACTACATGTCGCCCGAGCAGATCGGCGGCGACGAGGTCGACCCGCGCAGCGACCTGTACTCGCTGGGCTGCGTGCTCTACGAGATCGCCACCGGCGCCCCGCCGTTCGACCTCGACGACGCCTGGGCGGTCCTCGTCGGCCACCGCGACACCGAGCCCGCGCCCCCGCGCACCCACCGCCCCGAACTGCCCGGGTACCTGGACCGGATCATCCTGGACCTGCTGGCCAAACACCCCGGGAAGCGCCCGGTCGACGCCCGCGAACTGGGGCGCCGGATCAGCGCCGGGCGTACGGGAACCGCGCCCGCTCCGGTGGCGGCCCGGCCTCCGACGCCCGCGCCGCCGGGCCGCCGCGCCGGGCTGCCGTCCTGGACCCGCGGCATGACCACCGGACACAAGGCCACCGGCACCGGTCCGCGCAGCACGCCGCCGGACCCCGGCGCGGGCCTGTCGGGCCCATGGACCTCCCGCGCCGCCGGGCACGGGACCGCCGGGACCCCGGCCGCCGGTGACAGGACCGCCGAGACCCCGACCGTGGGGACCCCGGCCGCCGGTGACCGGACCGCCGTGCCCGTCCCGGGTGACATGCCGGACCCGTTCCCGGCGCCCGAGGCCGTCGTCAGGCTCGCCGGACGGCACCGCGCGGGACTGAGCCTGGGCCGGCTCGGCCGCTGGGTCGAGGCGGGCGAGGTGCACCGCGCGGTCGCCGCCGAACGCGAGCGCCTCCTCGGCCCCGACCACCCCGACACGCTCGCCAGCCGCTACGAGGCCGCCTTCGTCCTCGGCCGCACCGGCCGCGCCGCCGACGCGCTGCGCGCGTACAAGGGCGTCGCCGAGGCCCGCATCAGGACGCTGGGGGCCGACCACGCCGACACCCTCGCCGTCCGCCAGGAAATGGCCTACACCCTGGGCCGGCTGGGCCGGTACACCGACGCCCACCAGGTGTACGCGTCGGTCCTGACCGCCCGGGAGCGCACCATGGGCGCCGACCACCCCGACACCCTGCGCTGCCGGCACAACCTGGCCTTCAACCTCGGGCGGCTCGGCCGTACCGAGGAAGCCCACCGCACGGCCCGCGAGGTGGCCGCGGCCCGCGCCCGCGTGCTCGGGCCCGAGCACCCCGACACCCTGGTCACCCGCTACGAGGTCGCCTACGAACTCGGCCGGCTGGACCGCTGGCAGGAGGCCCTGGCGACCTACCGCGACGTCACCGCCGCCCGCGCCGGAGCACTCGGCCCCGACCACCCCGACACCCTCGCCGCCCGCTACGAGACCGGCGTCGCACTCGGCCGCCTCGCCCGCTGCGGCGAAGCGCTGAGGGTGTACGAGGAGCTGGTCGACGACCGGACCCGCGCCCAGGGCGCCGAGCACCCCGAGACGCTGCGCGCCCGGCACGGCCTGGGCGTCAACCTCGGCAGGCTGGGCCGCTGGGGGGAAGCCCTCGCCGAGGCCCGCGAGGTCCGCGCGCTCCGTGAGCGCGCCCTCGGCCCGGACCACCCGGACACGCTGGTCAGCCGCCGCGAGGTCGCCGTCGCCCTGGGCCGGCTGGCGCGCTGGCCCGCCGCCCTCACCGAGTACCGCCTGGTCGCCGCGGCCCGCGAACGCGTCCTGGGCCCCGACCACCCCGACACCCTCGTCGCCCGCGACGACGAGGCCCACTGCCTGGAGCAACTCGGCCACGCCGCCGAGGCCAGGGAGCTGTACCGCAGGGTCGCGGTACTGCGCGGAGCGGCGGCGGGGTGACCGCGGGCCCGTGCGGCGGGCGGGGGGACGGTGGCCGACGGCGGGCTGGCCGCCCCCGATCGGGCCGTGTTACCAAGAGCCATGACGACCCCGCCCAGCACCTCGCGCCCCTCCCGCAGCTACGACGCCGTCATCGTCGGCGGCGGCCACAACGGCCTGGTCGCCGCCGCCTACCTGGCGCGGGCCGGCCGCTCCGTGCTGGTGCTGGAACGGCTGGACCACACCGGCGGAGCGGCCGTGTCCACGCGCCCGTTCACCGGCGTCGACGCCCGGCTCTCGCGCTACTCGTACCTGGTCAGCCTGCTGCCCCGGAAGATCGTGCGGGACCTCGGTCTCGACTTCCGGGTGCGTGCCCGCACCGTCTCCTCGTACACCCCCGTCGAGCGCGGCGGGCGGCCCACCGGGCTCCTCGTCGGCGGGGGCGAGCGGCGCACGCGCGAGTCCTTCGCCCGGCTCACCGGCTCGGACCGGGAGTACGTCGCCTGGCAGCGCTTCTACGCCATGACCGGCCACGTGGCCCAGCGGGTCTTCCCGACCCTCACCGAACCGCTGCCCACCCGGGACGAGCTGCGCCGCAGGGTCGACGACGAGGCGGCCTGGCGCGCCCTGTTCGAGGAGCCGGTCGGCGCCGCGATCGAGGAGCACTTCGCCGACGACCTGGTCCGGGGCGTGGCCCTCACCGACGCCCTGATCGGCACCTTCGCCGACGCCCACGACCCCTCCCTGGTCCAGAACCGCTGCTTCCTCTACCACGTGATCGGCGGCGGAACCGGCGCCTGGGACGTACCGGTCGGCGGCATGGGCGCCCTCACCGACGCGCTGGCCGGCGCGGCGCGCGCCGCCGGTGCCGTGCTCGCCACCGGGCACGAGGCGGTACGGATCGAGGCCGACGGGCGGACGGCCGAGGTCACCCACCGCTCGGCCGACGGCGAGCACGTGAGCGCCGCCCGTCACGTCCTGGTCAACGCCTCGCCGCACGAACTGGCGGCTCTCACGGGCGAGGCGCCGCCCCCGCCCGCCGAGGGCGCCCAGCTCAAGGTGAACATGCTGCTGACCCGGCTCCCGCGGCTGCGCGACCCCGAGGCCGACCCGCGCGAGGCCTTCGCCGGCACCTTCCACATCGCCGAGGGCTACGGGCAGCTGGCCGCCGCGCACACCCGGGCGGCCGCCGGGGAACTGCCCGACGCTCCGCCCTGCGAGATCTACTGCCACTCGCTGACCGACCCGACCGTCCTCGGTCCCGACCTGGCCGCGAAGGGCATGCACACCCTCACCCTGTTCGGTCTGCACACGCCCGCCCGTCTCTTCGCCCGGGACAACGACGCCGTACGCGACGAACTGCTGAAGTCGACCCTCGCCCAGCTCGACGCCCACCTCGCCGAACCCCTCGCCGACTGCCTGGCGACCGACACCGACGGGCGGCCCTGCATCGAGGCCAGGTCGCCGCTCGACCTGGAACGCGACCTGCGCCTGCCCGGCGGGAACATCTTCCACCGCGAGCTGTCCTGGCCCCACGCCCAGGAGGGCACCGGCCACTGGGGCGTGGAGACCGGTGTGGCGAACGTGCTGCTGTGCGGCGCGGGCGCCGTGCGCGGGGGAGGGGTCAGCGGGGTGCCGGGGCACAACGCGGCGATGGCGGTGCTGGACGGCGCCCGGAGCTGACGGAGCCGACCGGCACCCGCGCGACGGCTGACGGCCCCAGCGGCCCGGTCGCGCGCCGGCCCTCAGTCGGCCGACGCCGACCACCCCACCGCCTCGACGCGCGCCGCGTCCGCCGGGCGCGCGTCGTGGAACAGGACGTCACCGCCCGCCTCCGCACGCACCCCGTCGACGTACGCCCCGCGGCCCACGTACAGCCGGTCGGTCGTGTACCGCCAGCGCAGGACGAGCCCCCGCGCGGACGGCAGGCCGGCGGTCAGCCGGTGCCAGACGCGCCCCGACCAGCCGGTGGCCGAGCCCGCCGGATGCTCCCGGGGCGCCTCGCCGTGCCGGGTCGTGGTGAACGGCACCGGCCGCCACGACGCGCCGCCGTCGGCCGAGGCCTCCAGGACCAGGATGTCCGACCCGGGCTCGGTGTCCCACCACAGCGAGCAGCGCAGCCGCGCCCGCCCGGCCGAGGTGTCCAGCGCGGGCAGCGTCAGCGTGGCCGTCGTGGAACCCGCCGTCCCCGAGAACCAGGCGGTGCGTCCGTGCGCGGGCCGCACCGGCACAGCCCGCGCCAGGTTGGTGCCCGCCGCCACCCGGGGGGCCGACCCGGAACGCCAGCTGCGCACCGGGTGGACGGAGTTGCCGAGAACGACGAGGAACGAGTCGGTCGTCGGGTCCAGCACCAGCGAGGTGCCCGTGAAGCCGGTGTGCCCGGCCGTGCGCGGAGTCGCCATCGCCCCCATGTACCAGTGCTGGTAGAGCTCGAAGCCCAGGCCGTGCTCGTCGCCCGGGAAGTCGGTGTTGAAGTCGGTGAACATCAGCTCCACCGACTCCGGCCGCAGGATGCGCGCCCGGCCGTAGGAACCGCCGTTGAGGAGCGTCCGGCCGAGGACGGCGAGGTCCCACGCGCAGGAGAACACGCCCGCGTGCCCGGCCACTCCGCCCAGGCTGAAGGCGTTCTCGTCGTGCACCTCGCCCCACACCAGGCCGCGGTCCAGGCCGGACCAGGGGAGCCGGGCGTCCTCGGTGGCCGCGATGCCAGGCCGCCAGGAGGCGGGCGGGTTGTACCGGGTGCGGTCGAGACCGAGCGGCCGGGTGATCCCGTCGCGCAGCAGCACGTCCAGGGTGCGGCCGGTGACCTTCTCGAGCACCAGCTGGAGCGAGATCATGTTCAGGTCCGAGTACAGGTACGCCGTGCCGGGGGCGTTCACCGGCTCCTCGTCGTAGACGAGTTGGACCCTCTCCTCGTACGTGGGCGCGCTGTACAGCGGGATCCAGGCCCGGAACCCCGAGGTGTGCGTCAGCAGCTGGCGGATCGTCACGCCCTGCTTGCCGGCCCGCCCGAAGTCCGGCAGGTACGCGGCGACCGGCGCCTCCAGTTCCAGCGTCCCCCGCTCCAGCTGCTGCACGGCGAGGATCGAGGTGAACAGCTTGGAGATCGACGCGAGGTCGAACACCGTGTCCCCGGTCATCGGGATCTGCTGCGCCGCCGGGAACTCGACACCGGTGTCGGTCGCCTCGTCGTAGGCCCGGTAGCGCACCGCCGTGCCGATCGGCTCGTGCAGCGCCACCGTGCCGCCCCGGCCGGCCAGCAGCACGGCCCCCGCGTACCAGGGGTGCTTGGGCGACGGGTTGAGGAACGCCTCGGCGTCGGTGACGAGCTGGCGCAGATGGCCGGAGAGCAGCCCGGCGCGTTCGGCGGACCCGTGCCGGAGGGTGGGACGGCGGCCCCGGTCGGCGACGGCCTGTGCCGGTCCGGCCGCGAACGGGGTGATGGCCAGGGCGCCGCCCAGGGCCAGGGCCCCGGCACCCAGTTGACGCCGTGTGAATCCGTTCGTCGCCTGACCGGCCATCGAAGAGCCTCCCGCCGCCGAAGCTGAAAGTATCTTTCCCGGTTCGCCGTGCGGAGTGAAACTTTCCTGTCAGGGGCGGCCCGTGTCAATGGGGCGTGCGCGGCGGAAGCGGGGAGCCGGCGGACCGGCGCACACGGCTTGACCCGCCCCCGCCACCGGCCGAGGATCATGTCATGACGCCCGGACACGACAGCACCGGCAGCACCGTTGACGGGATGCTGCGGCGCAGCGCCCGACGCACTCCGGCCCGCGTCGCGGTGGAGTACCGCGACCGCACCTGGACGTACGGGGAACTCGACACCGCGGTCTCCCGCGCGGCGACCGTCCTGCTGGACGAGGGACTGTCCCCGGGCGACCGGGTCGGCGCCTACGGCCACAACTCCGACGCCTACCTGATCGCCTTCCTGGCCTGCGCCCGCGCGGGCCTGGTGCACGTCCCGGTCAACCAGAACCTCACCGGCGACGACCTCGCCTACCTCGTCGCCCAGTCCGGCAGCGCCCTGGTCCTCGCCGACCCCGGCCTCGCCGCCCGCCTCCCCGGCGAGACCCGCACCCTGCCGCTGCGCGACGCCGACGGCTCGCTCCTGGCCCGCCTCGCGTCGGCACCCGCGTACGACGGACCCGGACCCCGCGCCGAGGACCTGGTGCAGCTCCTCTACACCTCGGGCACCACCGCGCTGCCCAAGGGCGCGATGATGACCCACCGGGCGCTGGTGCACGAGTACCTGAGCGCCATCACCGCCCTCGACCTGAGCGCGGGCGACCGCCCCGCGCACGCGCTGCCGCTCTACCACTCGGCGCAGACCCACGTCTTCCTGCTGCCCTACCTCGCGGTCGGCGCGACCAACATCGTCCTGGACGCACCGGACGGCGACCGCCTCTTCGACCTGATCGAAGCGGGCCGGGTCGACAGCCTGTTCGCACCGCCCACCGTGTGGATCGGCCTCGCGAACCGCGCCGACTTCGCCACCCGCGACCTCGACGGCCTGCGCAAGGCCTACTACGGCGCGTCGATCATGCCGGTGCCCGTCCTGGAACGGCTGCGCGCACGCCTGCCCCACCTGGCCTTCTACAACTGCTTCGGCCAGAGTGAGATCGGCCCCCTCGCCACCGTCCTCGGCCCCGACGAGCACGAGGGCCGCATGGATTCCTGCGGCCGCCCCGTCCTGTTCGTCGACGCGCGCGTGGTCGACGAGGACGGCAAGGACGTGCCCGACGGCACGCCCGGCGAAGTCGTCTACCGCTCCCCGCAGTTGTGCGAGGGGTACTGGGACAAGCCCGAGGAGACCGGGGCCGCCTTCCGCGAGGGCTGGTTCCACTCCGGCGACCTCGCCGTACGAGACGCCGACGGCTACTACACGATCGTCGACCGGGTGAAGGACGTCATCAACTCCGGCGGCGTGCTGGTCGCCTCCCGCCAGGTCGAGGACGCCCTCTACACCCATGACGCCGTCGCCGAGGCGGCCGTCGTCGGCCTTCCCGACGAACGGTGGATCGAGGCCGTCACGGCCGTCGTCGTGCCGCGCGGCGAGGTCACCGAGGACGAACTGATCGCCCACGCCCGCGAGCGGCTCACCGCCTTCAAGGCCCCCAAACGGGTCCTCTTCGTGGACGCCCTGCCGCGCAACGCCAGCGGCAAGATCCTGAAGAGGGAGCTGCGGGACCGCTTCGCCGGTTCCTGACCCGTCGGCCCCGGCGAACCCCTCGCACGGCCTGTCGGCGGCCGGGCCGGATCGCTAGGCTGACCCGCGGACGACGAAACCGGGAGGAGCACGGACGTGGCCGAGAGCACCACCCAACAGCGACCGCTCATGGGCTGGGACAAGCCGGAGCTGGACCTCACCAACGCGCAGTGGCAGTCCAGCAGCCGCGGCCTGGGGGATGTCCAGATCGCCTTCGTCGAGGGGTTCATCGCCATGCGCAACAGCGGCAGCCCGCAGAGCCCCTCGCTGATCTTCACCCCGGCCGAATGGGGCGCGTTCGTGTCGGGAGCGCGGGAAGGGGAGTTCGACCTCACGTAGGACGACCGCGGGGTGCGCCGACCGGCCGAACCGGGGTGTTTGCCCCGCCACCGGGGGGAAGTCCGTACTCCGGAGGTGAGGACCCATGAGCACCCTGCCGGTCATCGCGGCGGTCGACGGTTCGGACGACGGCCTGCGCGCCCTGGACTGGGCGCTCGACGCCGCCCACCGGCGCGAGGCACCCCTGCGGGTGGTGCACGTGCGCCAGTACGCCGCCTGGGCCCAGACCGACGTCCTGGTCGCGGGCCCCCCGGACACCGCCGAGGACCCGGCGCTCGACCAGGCCCGCGCGCACCTCCAGGGGCGCGCCTTCGCGGTGCCGACGGAGTACGTCGGCATGGAGGGCGTACCGGGCGCCCTGCTGCCGGAACTGGGCGCCGACGCCCAGCTGCTGGTGCTCGGCTCCCGGGGCCGGGGCGGCTTCACCGGGCTGCTGCTCGGCTCCAACGGCATGGCCGCCGCCCGCGACGCCGAGTGCCCCGTCGTCGTGGTGCCCCGCCCCGGGCGCGAGGTCCACGGCGAGGCGCCGGACGAACCCGGCCCCCGGGTGGTGGTCGGCCTGCACGTGGACAGCCCCGACGACGCCACCCTCTCCTTCGCCTTCACCGAGGCCGAGCTGCGCGGCGCCCGCCTCCAGGTGGTCGCCGCCTACCCGTGGCCGGTGCAGACCTGGGCCGCCGCCGGCCAGATCGTGCCCCCCGTGATCGACGAGGTCTCCCTCGAGAGCGAGACCAGGGTCCTCGCCGACGGCTTCCTCACCCCCTACCGCGAGCGCCACCCCGACGTCCGCGCCGAACCGTACGTCGCGCCGGGCGACGCCGCCGGACACCTGGTCGCGACCTCCCGGGACGCCGACCTGGTCGTGGTCGGCCGCCACCGCCGGCGCCTGCTCGCCCCCGCCCGCATGATGGGCTCGGTCACCCACGCCGTCCTGCTGCACGCGGCGTCCCCGGTCGCGGTGGTCCCCCCGGCCCCACCGCAGGAGTGACACCCGGCCCCGCCCCGGCGTGCCTATCATCGGCCCCATGCAGGACTCGCCCGGCAGGGACACCCGGATCGCGCTCGACCTCGCGCTGACCCTCCGGCACGACGGAAACGGCTCGGTCGCCGACGACCTGGCCGGCCCCGCCGGGCTCACCGCCTGGGTCACGGATCACCCCGGGCTCGTGCCGGACGGCGAGCGCTTCACCGCCGACGCCTCCGCCCTGGCCGCCGTACGGGACGTACGGGCCGCCGCCCGCGCGCTCTTCGCCCGCGCCGTGCGCCCCGGCGAGCCGAGCCCCGCCGACGCCGCCCGGCTGCTGCCCGTGCCCGAGGCCGTGCGGCGCCTGAACGAGGCGGCCGCGCGCACCCCCACGGTCCCCGTCCTCGCCTGGGCCGGCACCGCCGCACCCGTGGTACGCGCCGCACCCGCCGAGGGCGCCCGGACCGACCTCGCCGCCGCCCTCGCACAGGCCGTGATCGGCTTCCTCGCGGGGCCCGACCGGCAGCGGCTGCGGGCCTGCCACGCACCGCGCTGCGTGCGCTACTTCCTCAAGGAGCACCCACGTCAGGAATGGTGCAAGCCCTCCTGCGGCAACCGGGCGCGGGTGGCCCGCCACCAGGAGCGGCACCGGCGGACCGCGTAGCCCGGCCGGCGTCCGCCCGCACGCCGTTCACCCGGCCCGGCCACGTACCATGGCGGCATGTCGTTCCTCCGCCGCCGCAGCGCCACGCCCGCCGGGCCCGACTTCGACGTACTGGCCATGGACCCGGGCGACTGGCCCGGGAACCTCGGCGCCGGCCTGCTGCCCGCGCCCGACGGCACCTGCCAGGGCGTCTTCCTGCGCTACGACCTGTTCGGCGGCCGCGGCCCCGCGATGATCATCGGCAACCTCCCGGACGGCTCCCCGGCCCGCGAGGTCCCCGAGGGAGAGATCCCCTTCGAAGTGGCCCAGCTGCTGCTCGCCCTGGAGAACGACGAGGAGATCACGGTCGTCGGCGCCGAGGACGTCCCCGTGATGCAGGGCGAAAACCTCCTCATCGTGCGCCGCCTCAAGCTCTCCGAGAGCCGGATCTCCTGCGTCCAGTTCGACCGCAGCGACGGCGTCCTGGTGACCATCGCCGCCTGGGACCGCCCCATCACCGACGACCTGTACGCCCTGCTGAAGCCGCTCCCGGCGGAGCTTTTCCAGCAGGGCTGAGACCCGGTCCTACCGTGCGGCGGCCACCGTCACGTCGGCGGCGCGCACGTAGGCCACCCGGTGGCCGTACTGGATCTCGTAGTACTGGTCCTCGCCCCGCACCACCCGGCGGGACGCCCCGTCGAAGGTGACCGCGTAGTAGTACTCGCCGGGCACCTTCTCACCGACCACGTACCTCTGCCCCGCGGGCAGCGTGTACGGCAGCGGCGACACCGCCTGGGCGGGCACGCTCGCCGGGTAGGCGTCCTTCTCCGGGTACGCCCGCCCGTACACCGGGACGCTCGCGAGACCCTTCCTCGGAGTGATCACGCGTCCCGACGCGGGCACCGCCGCCGGGCTCTTGTCCGGGTTGTGGAACCAGGCCTTCTGGCCCAGGTACCAGATGGCCGTCCAGTCGCCCCAGCGGTCGGCCACCGCGTACTGCTGGCCCGTGGAGACCCGCGACGACAGGTCGTTCACCCCGGTCGTGGGGGTGGTGCCGAGACCGATGTCCTTGATCAGCGGCGCGTTCACGTCGTGGTCGGAGTACAGCCGCACCTCGCTGGAACCGTGCGCCGCGCAGGGCTCGCCCGCCGTCTCGCAGCCGGTGTACCCGGGACGGTTGGCGTCGTAGTCGGGGCGGATCGTCACCAGGGAGGACTTCTTCCCGGCGGTCGGCTGGAAGGGCCGGCCGAGCAGCTGGAAGTAGTGCCGCCAGTCCCAGTACGGGCCCGGGTCGGTGTGCATGCCCGGGATGGTCGCCGTGGTGGTGCCGGACACGTTGTCGTGGCCGAGGACGTGCTGCCGGTCCAGCGGGATGCCGTACTTCTTCGCCAGGTACTTCACCAGCCGCGCCGACGACCGGTACATCGCCTCCGTGTACCAGGCGTCCGGCTCCGCCAGGAAGCCCTCGTGCTCCAGGCCGATCGACTTGGCGTTGACGTACCAGTTGCCCGCGTGCCAGGCGACGTCCTTCGCCTTCACGTGCTGGGCGATGTGCCCGTCGGTGGAGCGCAGCGTGTAGTTCCAGGACACGTAGGTGGGGTCCTGGACCATGTTGAGGACGCCGTTCCAGGTGCCCTCCGTGTCGTGCACCACGATGTAGCGGATCCGCTGGGAGGCCGGCCGGTCGCCCAGGTCGTGGTTGCCGTAGTCGCCGTCGCCGAACTCCTCGTACGGCGCGGGGATCCACTCGCAGGACACCGACCTCGGGCACTCGGTCCCGGCGGCGGACGCGGCGCGCAGGTCCGCGCCCTTCAGCTGCGAGACGTCGGGCGCCAGGCCGGGGCGGGCGGCCAGGGCGACCCGCTGGCCGGCGTCCGTGGTGCGCCGCTCACCCGTGCGGATGACCTCGTACACGTCGTTGGCGTACGCCGCAGCCGTCGCGGAGTCCTCCGCGCCCGAGAAACGGGCCACCGCCCCGTACCAGTCCGCCGGGTCCGAACTGAGCGGCTCGCCCAGTTCCCGCTGGGCGGCGGCGAGCAGCGCGGCGCCGCCCGACACGTTCGCGGCCGGGTCGGTGCGCAGCGCCTCGGGACTCAGCCCGGTCAGCTCGGCGGCCCTGGGCAGCGTGGTCAGCCGGGCCGGCAGGCCGGTGGACGACGGCGCGGCCCCGTCCGCCGGGTGCAGCGGGGTGCGCGCGTCGTCGCCGCGCGGGTCCTCGGTGCCCACCGAGTGGTGGGACCGGGGCGCCTCGGCCAGTGCCGTGCGGGCGTCGGTGAGGTGCAGCGGGCCGTAGCCGCCGGTCACGCTCGGCGCGCCGGCGTGCGCGTCCCAGCGGGACTGAAGGTAGGAGACGCCGAGCAGGACGCTCTGCGGCACGTGGTACTCGGCCGCCGCGGAGGCGAACGCCCGCTGGAGGCGGTCCGGGGCGGGCGGCGCGTCCGGGGGCGCGGCGGCGGTCGGTGCCGCGCCGAGCAGCGGCAGCAGCAGCGCCGCGGTGGCCAGGGCGGGCACGACGGGGGATCCTCGCAAAGCGGCCTCCTGTGACGGTCGGGCGTGGGGGACGTGACGGGCGTGCGGGGCCGGGCTGGGTCAGTCGTACCCGGCGGTCCGACGATCCGTCAATCATGCCGTCATGGCGGCGATTTCCCACGTCAGCAGGGGATTCGGCGAGTTTCGTGGCGGCGGCCCACGGGCCTGCGGGGCGTCAGTGGCGTACACCTGTGGCCCCTGCGTACACCCGGGCCGACGGACACGAAAAGCGCGGTGCGCCCCCCTGTCGGAAGGGCACACCGCGCACCGTCGTCCTGTTCGCGCCGTCCCGTCAGCGCGTGCCGACCGCCGCCCGCACGGCCCGGCGCGCCATCTGACAGTCGTCGTGCAGCCTGCGCAGCAGCAGCCGCTGCTCCTCGCCGGTCGGCGCGGCACCCGGGTGGACCGGCGCCGACGACGCGGCGACCGTGTCCTGCATCGAACGCTGCACGGCCGTCTCGTACGTACGGATCTCCCTGGTCAGGACGAGCATCAGGTTCACCAGGAAGGCGTCGCGCGCCGCGGTGCCCGTCGCCTGGGCGATCTGGCTGATCTGACGGCGGGCCGCCGGGGCGTCGCCGAGGACGGCCCACAGCGTCGCCAGGTCGTAGCCCGGCAGATACCAGCCCGCGTGCTCCCAGTCCACCAGCACCGGACCGGCCGGAGACATCAGGACGTTGGACAGCAGCGCGTCACCGTGGCAGAACTGGCCCAGGCCCTGGCGCCCGCCGGCGTGGGCGATGCCGTGCAGCAGCTTCTGAAGGTCGCCCAGGTCCCGGTCGGTGAGCAGCCCCAGCTCGTGGTAGCGGGAGATCCGGGCCGCGTAGTCCAGCGGCGCGTCGAAGGTGCCGGCGGGCGGCCGCCAGGCGTTCAGCCGGCAGACCGCTCCGATCGTCGCCCTGATGTCGGCCCGGGGCGGGGCCTCCAGGGGGTGTCGCTGCAACGCCGCCACCCGCCCGGGCATCCGCTCGATGACCAGCGTGCCGTTGTCCGGATCCGCCGCGATCAGTCTCGGCACCCGCACCGGAGGGCGCTGCCGGACGAACGAGCGGTATGCCCCTATCTCGTGCCGGCTGCGCTCCGCCCACGCGGGGGAGTGGTCCACTAAGCACTTGGCCACCGCGGTGCTGCGCCCGGTCGTACCGACCAGGAGCACGGACCGCCCGCTGCGCCGCAGCACCTGCACGGGGGAGAACTCCGGGCAGATCCGGTGCACGGCGGCGATCGCCGTGCGCAGTTGGGCGCCCTGGGGGCCGGACAGGTCGATTCTTCCGCTGAGGGGCTGGGTGCCGGGCCCCGCGCCGTGCCGCGCCCTGCCCGCCCCGAGCACCGGGGCCGCCGGACGCGCGGGGGCGAGATAGGGGCCGCCGCCCGCCGCCGGGCGGGGGTGCAGCGAGCGCTGCGGGGCGGACACGGAGGACGATGCTGCGTACATGGGCGAGACAGATCCCTTCGTGTGCCTGCTGTGCCTGCCTGAAGCGCGGTGCCCGTCCGGTCCGTTCGGTGCCGGGGGCACGCCTTCCGAAAGCCGTCGCGCCGCCCGACCGGCCGCCTGGGGCCACCCTGGGGAGTGTCCCCGCGGCGACCGGGTCGGGGTGGCGCATTCCTACCTGACACCCGGCCGCCCGTGGCACACCATCTGGCGCACCCTGGCGAACGGTGGCGAATAGTCGCCCGGCAACCCGCACGGGGCTACTGTCAACTCAGCCGAGAACCTGGGGGCTTGACGTGAGCAAAGAACCCAACACCCGCCTGTCGGACCTGTTCGGCCTGGCCGGCTGGTCCAAGGGCGAACTCGCGAGGCTGGTCAACCGGCAGGCGGCGGCCATGGGCCACCCCCAGCTGGCGACCGACACCTCGCGGGTGCGGCGGTGGATCGACATGGGAGAGATCCCGCGCGATCCGGTGCCGCGGGTGCTGGCGGTTCTGTTCACCGAGCGTCTCGGCCGTGTCGTGACCATCGAGGACCTCGGTCTGGTCCGGCACGGGCGTGCGGGGAAACGGCCACACGACGGGAGCGAAGAGCATCCCGACGGCGTGCCGTGGGCGCCCGAGCGGACTGCGGCGGTCCTCACCGAATTCACGGGAATGGACCTCATGCTCAACCGACGCGGCTTGGTGGGCGCGGGCGCCGCGCTCGCCGCGGGCTCCGCACTCAGCAGCGCCATGCACGACTGGCTGCACACCGACCCGGCCCTGGCGGCCGACGCCCCCGACCTCCACCAACCCCTGCACGCCGACCCCGCCGGGTTCGACCGCTACGAGGCCGCCCCCATCGGGTCGCAGGAAGTGGAGGAACTGGAGCGCTCGGTCGAGGTGTTCCGCGCCTGGGACGCCGCCCGGGGCGGCGGACTCCAGCGCAAGGCCGTGGTGGGCCAGCTCAACGAGGTGGGCGGCATGCTCGCCTACCACCACCCACCCCATCTCCAGCGGCGCCTGTGGGGCGTCGCCGCCAACCTCGCCGTCCTCGCGGGCTGGATGTCGCACGACGTCGGCCTGGAACCCACGGCCCAGAAGTACTTCGTGATCGCCGCGCACGCCGCGCGCGAGGGCGGCGACCGGCCCCGGGCGGGCGAGGCCCTGTCCCGGGCGGCCCGCCAGATGGTGCACCTGGGCAAGCCCGACGAGGCCCTGGACCTCATGAAGCTCGCCCAGTCCGGCTCCGGCGAGCAGGTGCTGCCGCGCACCAAGGCCATGCTCTACACCATCGAGGCCTGGGCGCAGGCCTCCATGGGCAAGGGCCAGGCGATGCGCCGCACCCTGGGCCGGGCCGAGGACCTCTTCGTCTCCGACAAGGCGGACGTGCCGCCCCCGGACTGGATGCAGACGTTCAAGGAGGAGGACCTGTACGGCATGCAGGCCCTGGCCTACCGGACGCTCGCCGAGTTCGAACCGGGGGCCGCCGCGCACGCCCAGCACTACGCGGACAAGGCGCTGGGCCTCAGGATCGACGGCCGGCAGCGGTCGAAGATCTTCGACTACCTGTCGATGGCCTCCGCCTGCTTCATCGCCGACGACCCCGAACAGGCGGACCGTTACGCGCGCCTGGCCCTGGTGTCGATGGGCTCCAACTCCTCCCAGCGGACCTGGGACCGGCTGCGCCAGATGTACCGGCTCACCGCCGAGTACGCCGGTTACCCGCAGATCCAGGAGCTGCGCGAGGAGATCAAACTGGCGCTGCCCAAGAGCAAGCCACCCAGGGGGAAGGGCCCGGGCGGCACGGTCGCGCCGGCCTAGGGCGTCACCCTGGCCACCAGCACACAGGCGTCCTGACGGCTCGGAAAGTCATCGAGTTCGTGCGTCACGATCCGTACGACGTCCTGTGCCGGGCCCGCCCCTGTCAGCCGGGGGGCCAGTGAGAGGAGGTGCCGCACGGCCGCCGGTTCGAGCGCCCCGGTGTGCAGAAGCAGCAGGTCGCCCGCTTCGAGGGTCGCCTCGGCCTGCCCGGAGAGCCCACGGCCCGTCCCGCCGCGGAAGAACAGCGGGACGGCGCCCGAGGCGTCGGCCCACGTCAGGGTGCGGGTGCCCGGCCGGTAACCGCAGTACACGGCGCCGCGCACCGGCGACAGGGCGGTGTCCTCGAGCAGTGCGGCGAGGCGGCTTCGCAGCTGTCCGGGCCGGGTTCCGGCCAGCGCCAGGCCGCGCAGCGCGCCGACGAACACCGCCGGGTCGTGTGCCTCGGTGTCCCCCGCGGCCTCGAAGTCGCCCACGGTGAGGAGGGTGTCGCCGTCGACGCCGAGCGGACACGCGTCGTACCAGCCGCCGTACCGGGACCGCGGGCCCGCCGACGGCACCGACGGGAGGTGCGCGGCGGCCAGGTCGAGACCGGGGCGCCCCTCGTCCGGGAACCGGAGCAGACCGTGCCAGGGCGGCGGCGGAGGGTGCCGGAGCGAGTCACGGGTCTCGCTCACCACCCGTTGGCTGCGGCGCAGTTCGCTGACGTCCCGCAGCACCGCCCACATCGACGCGGTGCTGCCGTCGGTGTCCAGGACGGGCTCGCCCATCATGTGCACGGTGCGTACGGCCCCGTCGGGGTGGGCCACGCGGAACTCGCCGTCGATGGGGCGGGCGTCGACGAGACAGTCCGTGACCAGCGCGGTCAGCTTCGGACGGTCCTCGGCGAGTACCAGGGAAGGGAGTTCGTCGAGGCTCAGCGGGACGGACCCCGGGGCACGGCCCAGGATGTGGAAGAGCTCCCCGGACCACTCCGCCTCGTCCGTCAGCAGGTTCCACTCCGCGCTGCCGACGCGGCTGAGCAGTGAACCGGGGCGGGGCGCGGGTGCCGGGCCGTCCCGCAGCTGCGCCAAGTGCGCGTCCAGGTCGGTGAGTTGGTGCAACGCCAGGTCGTACAGGGCGCGCTGCCAGCGTCCCCGGGCGTTGGCCGAGCCCTCCTGGCTGTCCCGCCGTACCGCGTCGACGTCGCCGCGCAGCCGCCGCGCCTGCGATATGAGTGCCTCGACCGAGCCGTGCCCCGGTGGCTGGGCGGCCGGGTGGTCCGCGGAGAGATGGGACGACATGACGCACTCCGATGTGCTGACGGTACGACCAAGGCGGAACCGAGGGTGACGGAAGGACCGTTACGACTGTTGCACAGCCCACCACGCGTCGTAAGGGATTCGGCAACACACGATACGGTGGTGCTTCCGGCATATGCCACAGTCTTCCCGGAGTGACTCGGGTACGCGTGCGACACCCCCTGGATCGGGAGCAAGTCGTAGAATTCCTACGGGACTTGAAGAAGCCGCATGGTCGGGGATGTCGTCGCTCTGACGTTCGACGGACTCCTGTTCTATGCCGGGTCGTGGAGGGCCGGGCGGGGCGCCAGTTCGACGGGCGTGCGTGCGCCCGTCTCCAGTGCTCGCACCCCGGCCTCGGCGACCGCGGCGGCGGCGTACCCGTCCCACGCACCGGGCCCGGTGACCCGGCCCCGCCGGGTGGCGTCCACCCAGCTCTGCACCTGGCGGTCGTAGGCGTCCGCGAACCGCACGAGGTAGTCCTGCGGCACCTCCTCCCGCGCGCCGCCCGCCGCCGTCACCACCATGGTGTGGGCCTGCCCGATCCGGGCGCTGCCCGACTCGCAGACGGCCTCGCAGCGCACCTCGTAGCCGAAGCCGCAGTTGACGAAGACCTCCACGTCCACCACGGCTCCGCCCTCGGTCTCGAAGAGCACGAACTGCGGATCGAGCAGGCCGTCGGGCGCACCGGCCGACGGCCGCGGACGCAGCACGGTCACCGCGCTCAGCTCCTGGCCGAACAGCCAGCGGGCCGCGTCGATCTCGTGCGAGACGGAACTGTTGATCAGCATCGCCGAGGTGAAGTGCGGCGGGGAGGAGACGTTGCGGTGCACGCAGTGCAGCATCAGCGGCCGGCCGAGACGCCCGCCGTCCAGGAGGGACTTCAGCTGCCGGTACTCGGCGTCGTACCGCCGCATGAACCCGATCTGCGCCAGCCTCCGGCCGAGGCGCGCCTCCGCCTCCACCACGCGCAGCGCGCCCGCCGCGTCCGGCACCATGGGCTTCTCGCACAGGACCGGCAGCCCCCGTGCGAAGGCGGCCAGCAGCGCGTCCTCGTGCGCCTCGCCGGGCGAGGCGATCAGGACGGCCTCGACGCCCGGCGCGTCCAGCGCGGCCTCGGCCTCCGTGTGCACGGCGACCCCGTCGATGCCGCCCACGGCCTCCTTCGCCCGCTCGGCGTCGGGGTCCGCCACCGCGGCGACCCGGGCGCCGCTCACCAGCCGGTCGAGCCGCCGTACGTGGTCGGCACCCATGTGGCCGGCGCCCAGGACCGCCACACCCAGAAGATCGCTCACGCCGCGCCCGCCCCTTCACCGTCCGCCGCCCACCCGCGAGCAGCGGGTGCGTGTACGGCGACCAGGCTTTCACGCCCGTCAAGGGGGCGGGTGAGAGGAACGGCCCCGGAGCGGCGGGGCGCGTCAGTACCGCAGCACCCCCGCGATGCCGTCCGCGTCCCGGAGCGCGCCGTCCGGCACGAACCGCACGTCGGCGCCCGTCTCGAGGCACTGCTCGACGATCTCGTCCACGATGTCCTCGCGGGCGTCGAGGTCGCCGTCGCGGGCCGGGAGCAGGTGCTCACCGTCGTCGCGCATGGTCACCTTGAAGTTCTCCTCGACCGCCAGCAGCCGGACGCGACCCGTGTGGGCGCTCTCCCACAGCTCGTCCACGCCGGCTGCGAAGTCCTTGCGGCCGCGAGCCGCGTCCAGCTCCCTGGCCACCGCCTCGACCGATCCGCGCGCCTCGTCCTCCAGGGCCGGCCGCACCGCCTGCCACACCGCCTCGGCGGAACCGTGCGCGAGCCCGCCGTGCGGGACGAGCACCGCGTCCGAGGCGAGCGCGCCCGCCTCGTCGAACAGGGACAGCGCCGGCTCGGGGCCGGTGATGTACAGCGGCCGGGGGTGCGCACGCAGCACCTTGCCCATCGCGGCGTCGGCGTCACGCAGGAATGCGCGGGTGCCCTCGTCCCGGAACGTGCTCGGCGCGTCGCCGATCCGCTCCTGGCGCTCGGGGTCGAAGTCCTCCGCGGGCCGGTCCAGCGGGAAACCGCCGAGGTGTTCCTCGACGACCCGGCCGCCGCCGCCGCTCCACAGCTTGACGCGGTCGGCGGCGACCGACAGGACCCAGAACGGCCGCTCGGCGGCCTGCGCGGCGACGAGGTTGCGGGTCAGGAAGGTGTCCGAGAGGACCACGCGCTCGGGCACCGAACGGCTGAGGGTCCAGACCTGGTGCTCGCCGGGGGCGGCGAAGATCGCCAGACCGTCCTCGGCGTACGTCAGGTCGACCTCGGCCAGGGCCCGGTCGAGCTCGCGGGACACCTCCGCGCGCCGGTCGCGGCTGACCGACGGATCCTCCTCCAGCTGCTTCTTGGCCGCGGCGACCGCGTTGCGCAGCCGGACCCGGTCCTGGGCGTTGTCCGGTTCGCGGCGGTGCGTCGGCGTCAGTACGGACACGGCCGGGTACGGGCGGGGGCGCCGCAGCCCGGCGAGGGTGGCGGGACTCAGATCGTGCTCCATGACAGCACGATAGGACCAACGGGCATATCGGGCATTCGGAACGGGCTGCCGCTCAGTCGGACCCGTCGCCGGGGGACTCGGAGCCGCACGAGCCGCCGCCGGCCGGCAGGGAGCCGTACAGCAGGAAGTCGTCGACCTTGCGGTGCACGCACTCGGAGGACGCGTAGCCGGTGTGCCCCTCGCCGCGGTTGTCGAGGACGACGGCGGAGGGGCCGAGCCGGTCGGCCGTCTCCGTCGTCCAGCGGTACGGCGTGGCCGGGTCGCCGCGGGTGCCGACCAGGAGCATCTTCGCGGTGTCGAGGTTCTTCACGTCGTCCCGGATGTAGTCCGTCCCCTTGGGACGGCCGTAGCACATGAGCACCTGGGTGAGCCGGTACCGGCCGAAGACCGGCGAGGCCTCCTCGTACCGTGCCCGCAGCGGCCCGAGGGACGCGGTGACCTGGGCGGCGGTGGGACGGTCGGGGTCGTCGGCGCAGTTGATGGCCATCAGGGCGGCCGGAAGGTTGTCCATGGGGACGTCCTCCTCGTCCGTGAGCCCGGCCCCGCCCGTGTCCTCACGGACCGGGAAGGTGACGCCGCCGGACGAGAAGCCCTCCAGGCCGCGGGTGTCCCCGTCCTCCAGCAACTGCGCGAGCGCCCGCTCGAGCGAGGGCCACAGGTCCCGGCTGTACAGCGCCTGCCCGATCGCGCCGACCATGTCCTGCCCGGTGAAGGGCTCGCCGAAGGCCGACGGCACCGGGTCGGAGTCGAGGGAGGCGACGAGTCGCACGACCTGCTCCCTGGCGCTTCGCGCGTCCTGGCCGAACGGGCAGGCGACGTCCTCGACGCACCAGTCGAGGAAGTTCTCCAGCGCCGTCTGCTGCCCCCGCGCGCCCGCCAGCCCCTGCTCGGTCAGCGACTCCGTCAGCGTGTCCACACCGTCGAGCACCATCCGGCCGACCTTGTCGGGGAACTGGGCCGCGTACACCGCCCCCAGCCGGGTTCCGTAGGAGAAGCCCAGGTAGTTGAGCCGGTCGTCGCCGAGGGCCCGGCGCATCACGTCCATGTCGCGCGCGGCGTCGACCGTGCCTATGTGGGGCAGTACGGGACCGGAGTACTTGGCGCACTCGGCCGCCGCGTCCCGCAGCCGCTTCAGCGCGTCCTTCGCGTCACCCGTCCCCTCGTCCCCGTCCGTGGCCTCCATGATCTTCAGGGTGGCCGGTCCGCAGGAGACCGGGGAGGAGCGGCCGACGCCGCGCGGGTCGAAGGTCACGACGTCGTAGCCGTTGGTGAGGTGCATGAACTCCTTGCCGCCGACGGCGAGTTCATTGATGCCGGAGCCGCCGGGGCCGCCGAAGTTCAGGAGGACGGAGCCCCGTGAGTCGCCGGTCGCCCGGTACCGGGCCAGGGCCACGTCGAGGGTCCTGCCCCTGGGGTGCGCGTAGTCGACGGGGACGGTGACCTTGCCGCATTGCAGGTCCTTCGGCATCTCCATGCCCTCGCACGCCGACCACGTGACCTTCTGGTCGTAGAACCGGGACAGGCCCGACCCCTCTTGCGAGGCGGCGGCGGTCGTGGTGGTCACCGTCGTCGCGGCATCCGCGGCGGGCAGTCCCGCACCCAGCAGTGCCAGGCCGAGCGCTCCGGTGACCGCGCGGCGCCGGACCGTGGGCCGAGTCTCCAGCTTGGCCTGCATCGATGCCTCCCGGGCGCCCCGTCGCGGACCGGTGGTCGGCGCCCTCGCTCACCATAAGGGGGCTTCGCACCCGGCGCCTCCGGGCGACGGCGCACCGTACGGGGCACGCACCGGACGGGGCACCACCTGTTCGATGAACCGCCCACTCGATGGGGTGAAAGACCGATAAGCCATAACTGGGATGGTGCGCCCGGGGTTTAACCGGTGCGGGCGAGTGCCCGCGACCATGTCTGGAAGGCAGGGAACCTCATGAGAAGGGTTACCCGAAACGGTGTGCTCGCCGTCGCCGCCTCCGGCGCGCTGGCCGTCACGATGCCGGCGTGCGCGGCGTTCGCGTCCGACGGTGCGGCCGCCGACGGATCCTCGGCCGGTTCACCCGGACTGATCTCCGGGAACACCGTCCAGCTCCCGGTGGACGTGCCGGTCAACGTGTGCGGCAACACGGTGAACGTGGCCGGGCTCCTGAACCCGGCCGCCGGCAACAGCTGCGCCAACGGTGCGGAGACGGACGCGTCGCACTCCGGGGCGCAGGCCGCGGACGGTGCGTCCGGCAGCACGTCGGAGGTCGCATCCGGGGATGCGCCGGGCGGCGCGGTCGCCGAGGGAAGCGGAAAGGATTCGCCGGGCGTGCTCTCCGGCAACGGGGTGCAGCTGCCGGTGCACCTCCCGGTGAACGTCAGCGGCAACAGCGTCAACGTGGCCGGCATCGGCAACCCGGCCGTCGGCAACGAGTCGGTCAACGACTCCGGCGACACCCCGGAAGCCGTACGGCCCCCGGCGGAGCCCGAGCCGTCCGCCCCCGACGAGGAGCGCGCCGGGCCCGCACCGTCCCCGCACGCCGCGCCGCCGCGGGAGCGGGTGGCCCTCGCCCACACCGGGGCGGACGGAACCCTGGTCGCCCTCGCCGGCGGTGCCGCACTCGTGCTGGGCGGAACCGCCCTCCACCGGCGCTTCCGGCCGGGCGCCCGGGGCTGAGCGCGTCGACCGGGGCCCGTCCTCACCCGACGGCGCCCCGGCTCAGGCGCGTCCCGCGTGGAAGCGCCGGTGCAGGGCGTGGATCTCCTCGGTGAGCTGTGGCACCGGCCCCTCCACGGTCACGTCGGGCGCCACCTCCCGCACGGGAAGCGGCCGCACCGGCGCCGGGGCGAGCCCCAACTCCGTCAGCCATGCCACCAGTTGCTCCGACGAGGCGACGTACACGATGCGCCCGAGGCCGACCCACGCGTGTGCGGCGGCGCACATCGGGCAGTGCTCGCCGGACGTGTACACCGTGGCCGCGGCGCGTTCCCCGGGGGTCAGCCGGGCGGCGGACCAGCGCGCGAGCTCGAACTCCGGGTGACGCGTCCGGTCGCCGCCGGCCACCCGGTTGCGGTCCTCGGCCAGCACCGTGCCGTCCCCGCCCACCAGCACCGACCCGAACGGCTCGTCGCCGGCTTCCAGTGCCTCGGCCGCCAGCTCCACACAACGGTGCAGATGGGGCAGTTCGGTGTCCTTCACGACCATGGCGTACGGCCCTCCTCGTGACGTGATCCTTCCCGCTCAGCCTATGTCTCCCGCACGGGAGCATCTTGCCTATTGCTGTTCGCGGGCGTTAGAGTCTCTAACGAAAGAGAGTGCATCTAGTCGGTCGAGTCAACGAGGAGCGCCATGTCCACCGCAACCCCGCAGCCGCACGCCCCGCACACCGTCCTGGGATCCGGTCCGGCCGGCACCGCGCTCGCTCGTGAGCTGGTGCGCCGGGGGCACCCCGTCCGGCTGGTGGACCGCGGGGCCGCGGGTCCGGAGATCGACGGCGTCGAGCGCGTCGCCGCCGACGTGAGCACGGCCGACGGCGCCCGAGCCGCCGTACGCGGCGCCGCCGTCGTCCACCACTGCGTCAACGTCGCCTACCACCTCCAGGTCGAGGTGATGCCGCGGGTCCAGGAGGCTGTCCTGGCCGCCGTCGAGGAGAGCGGAGCCCGGCTGGTCGTGCTCGACACGCTGTACCCGTACGGCGAGACCGGGGGAGCGGTGATGACCGAGGGCAGTCCCTGGAAGGCGACCAGCCGGAAGGGCCGGATGCGCGCCGAGCTGGACGAGCGGTACCTCGCCGCCCACCGGTCGGGCCGGGCCCGCGTGGTCCTCGGCCGCAGCGCCGACTTCGTCGGTCCCGGCGTCCTCAACTCGTCCCTGGGCGCGGCGGTCTTCCCCGGCGCCCTCACCGGAGGGGACGTCGTGGCCATGGGTGACATCGACCTGCCGCACAGCTACACCGGCATAGCGGACGTGGCGGCCGGCCTCGCCACCCTCGGTGAGCGTCCCGACGGCGACGGCCGCGTCTGGCACCTGCCGACCGCGCCCGCCGTCAGCACGCGCGAGATCCACGCGATGGTCGAGAAGCGGGTGGGCCGCCCGCTGAACGTCGTGGTGCTCGACCGGGCCCGCGCCTACGGTCCGTTCGACGAGCAGATGATGGCCGAGTACGAGGAGATGTTCTACCAGCACACGGAGCCGCAGATCGTGGACTCCAGCGCCTTCGAGCGGTTCTTCGGGGTCGCCCCGGCGTCGCTCGCGGACACCGTGGACGCGACCGTCACCTGGTACGAGGCGTGGCTCCGCAACGGGTGACGGTCGTGCCCCTTCTCACCGGCCCGGGCGAGACCTGGACCGGTCCAGTGCTGCCACGCCGACCGCGGCCAGGCCGATCTGGATGAGCCACTCGACCCAGTCGACGCCGTCGGTGTCGGCCACGCCGAACGCCGACGCGATCCACGATCCGACGAACGCGGCGACGATGCCGACGAGAATCGTCCACAGGACGCCGATGCGCTGCCGGCCCGGAATGACGAGCCGGCCCAGCACGCCGATGACCACACCGATGACGATGGCGCTGATGATGCCGTCGATCTCCATCTCCACCCCTTCGTGTCAAGACCCCCGCAGTGACCCCCGCAGTGATGCGTCTGCCCACCACGGGCGGGTGCAGTCCGCCGGTGCCGCCCCGTCGGCGACCGCGGGCGGAGGGGCTGGGGGTGGCGCGTGCGCGGGAGCACGGGCGACGGGCCGGGCCCGCGGGTGCGGGCCCGGCCCGTGCCGTCTCCTTCCGGTGCGTCTAGTGCCTGCGTGGGGCGCTCCGCGCCGCCGTACCGGCGCAGACCATGCCCAGAATCAAGGCCAGGGCGCCGATGACGACGTTGTTCCAGATGACGCCGGCGTCCGGGCTCGAGCCGACGATCCACGGCGAGATGATCATCCAGACGCCGATCGCGCACATGGCCCAGCTGAGGCCGTACATGCGCTCCGGGGCGCGGGTGAATCCGAGGGCCAGCAGACCGATGGCGATGCCCACGATCAGGTTGTGGGCCACGAGTGAGGGCTGGCTGGTGGTGAAGTGGAGTATCCACGGGGACACGGCACAGTAGAGGCCGAGCAGGAACACCGGCCCGTCCACGAACGCCACGTCGCGACCACCGAGCATGCGCGCGTAGCGCGCCTGCATTTCCGGGGCGTCCGGGTGGCTGGTGATGTCACCTCGAGGGTGCGAGACGTTGGCCATGAGTCGTCTCCTTTGGCTTGGGCCGAGGTGCGGTGTGCGGTAGCGCCGCATACGTCCATTCTGCTCTTATTCCGCCCTTATGTGTAGAGATGAGGAGCCCGGGATCGCTTGATCGCGCGATCGTCGCGCGAGTGCCGCCGGTCCGGTTCTCCTCGACCGTCCTCGAGCGGAGCTGCCGCGATCGTCGGCATGACAACGCGACCGGATCCCACCCGGCGACGCCACGTCGACCTCGCGCGCGTGTCCAGCGCCTCCTGTCGCACCGCGGGCTGATCCCGGCGACCCGCCGCTGACCCGGCGATGCCAACCCGGCGCGGGAGTCGTCGAGTTGACTGGTCTACACCCTTGACTGGTACATACCAACGCGGTTGAGTGTGCCTCCACACCCCCCTCCACGGCCGCCCCCACGCCGTGGCCGGTTCCCGCCGGCACGTGCGCACAAGGTTCCGCTCCGCTGTGACCCTGTACGGGAGCGGCCGTGCTCCGCAGAAGGAGACAAGCCTGTGTCGAGGCGCCGCATATCAGCCGTGATCACCGCACTCGCCCTCGCGGGCGCCGTGCCGTTGCTCGCGCCCGCCGACGAAGCGTCGGCCGCCGCGTGTTCGAGCTACCCCGCCTGGTCGGCCGACGCGAACTACAACACCGGCGACATCGTCCGCTACACCGACGGCAAGGCCTACATCGCCGAGCACGCCAACCCGGGATACGACCCGCTCATCAGCACCTGGTACTGGGACCCGTACGCCTGTGACGGCGGTTCGCAGACGCCGGTCGGCGACTTCGTCGTCAGCGAGGCCCAGTTCAACCAGATGTTCCCGGGCCGGAACTCCTTCTACACCTACAGCGGTCTCACCGCCGCGCTCAGCGCCTACCCCGGCTTCGCCAACACCGGCAGCGACACCACCAAGAAGCAGGAGGCCGCGGCCTTCCTCGCCAACGTCAGCCACGAGACCGGCGGCCTCGTGCACATCGTCGAGCAGAACACCGCCAACTACCCCCACTACTGCGACTGGAACCAGCCCTACGGCTGCCCGGCCGGCCAGGCCGCCTACTACGGGCGCGGCCCGATCCAGCTCAGCTGGAACTTCAACTACAAGGCCGCCGGCGACGCGCTCGGCATCGACCTGCTCGGCAACCCCTGGCTGGTGCAGAACGACGCGGCCGTCGCCTGGAAGACCGGCCTGTGGTACTGGAACACCCAGTCCGGACCCGGCACCATGACCCCGCACAACGCGATGGTCAACGGCGCCGGCTTCGGCCAGACCATCCGCTCCATCAACGGCTCGCTGGAGTGCGACGGCAAGAACCCCGCACAGGTTCAGAGCCGGGTCACCAAGTACCAGCAGTTCGCCCAGATCCTCGGCGTCTCCCCGGGCGGAAACCTGTACTGCTGAGCCTCACGGGGTGTGCGAAACTCCGCCGATGACCTCGGAAACGATCACCGCGGAGTCCTCGGGCACCTGGCACCTCGGCGACCTGCCCGTCCGCCGCGTCGGCTTCGGCGCGATGCGGCTGACGGGCAGCGCCGCCTTCCACCTCGGCACCCCGAGCGACCGCGAGCGCTCCCTCGCCGTACTGCGCCGGGCCGTCGAACTCGGCGTCGACCACATCGACACCGCCGCGTTCTACTTCTCCTCCCTGCGCTCCGCCAACGAACTGATCAACCGTGCGCTCGCTCCCTACGCCGACGACCTGGTGATCGCCACCAAGGTCGGCCCGTACCGCGACTGGGCGGGGGAGTGGGGCACCTCCGCCCGCCCCGAGGACCTGCGCGCCCACGTCGAGGAGAACCTGCGCCAGCTCGGCCGCGACCATCTCGACGTCGTCTACCTGCGCCGCATGCGGCAGGACTCGGTCGCCGACCACTTCGGCGCCCTGGCCGAACTGCGCGAGGCGGGACTGATCCGCCACCTCGGCCTCTCCGACGTGGAGCCCCGGCACCTCGCCGAGGCGCAGGCCATCGCCCCGGTGGTGAGCGTCCAGAACCGGTACGGACTCGGCTTCCACGACCCCGCCACCGACGCGCTCCTGGCCCAGTGCCGCGCCCAGGGCATCGCCTTCGTGCCGTTCTACGCCATCGCCGGCGAGGCCGGACCGCGCGGCGCCGGCACCGCCCACGAGGAGGAGGTGCGCGCGGTGGCACGGGCGCACGGGGCGAGCCCCGCCCAGGTCAGGATCGCCTGGACCCTGCACCAGGGCCCGCACGTCCTGGCCATCCCCGGCACCGGCGACCCCGTGCACCTCGCCGAGAACGTCGCCGCGGGCGCCCTCCGCCTCACCGGCGAGGAACTGGCCCGGCTCGACGGCGCCCGCACCGCCTGACCCGCGCCGCACGGCGCCGGTCCCCCGGGGCGGGGGACTTGGCGTCCGGTGAGTTTTACGTATAACCTCTCCCGTCAATCGCCCGTCCCGGAAGGTGCCGATGACACGCATCGCCCTGGTCGCCCTCGTCGTCGACGACTACGACGAGGCGATCCGCTTCTACACCGAGGCCCTCGGCTTCCGCCTCGCCGAGGACACGCCCCGGCCCGACGGCTCCCGCTGGGTCGTCGTGGAGCCCGGCGGACCGGCGCGGGGCACGGCCCTGCTGCTGGCCCGCGCCAAGGGCGACGCCCAGCGCGCCAGGGTCGGTGACCAGACCGGCGGGCGGGTCGGCTTCTTCCTCCACACCGACGACTTCGCCCGCGACCACGCCCGTATGAAGGCGGCCGGCGTGACCTTCCTGGAGGAGCCCCGCCACGAGTCCTACGGCTCGGTCGCCGTCTTCCGGGACCTGTACGGCAACCGCTGGGACCTGCTCCAGCCCGCCGCCCCCTGACCGTCCCCCGTACATCACGCACCCGTCCCCGCACTCGCTCCCAGAACCACCGAGGAACCACCGCACATGTCATCTACGCGCATAGACACCGAGACCCTCACCCGCCTCCCCAAGGCGGTCCTCCACGACCACCTCGACGGCGGCCTGCGCCCGGCGACCGTCGTCGAGCTGGCGGCGGCCGTCGGCCACACGCTGCCCACCACCGACCCCGACGAGCTGGCCGCCTGGTACTACGAGGCCGCCAACTCCGGGGACCTGGTGCGCTACATCGCCACCTTCGAGCACACCCTCGCCGTGATGCAGACCCGAGAGGGGCTGCTGCGCACCGCCGAGGAGTACGTCCTCGACCTCGCCGCCGACGGCGTCGTCTACGGCGAGGTCCGCTACGCCCCCGAACTGAACACCAGGGGCGGGCTCTCGATGGGGGAGGTCGTGGAGACCGTCCAGGAAGGCCTTGCCGCCGGCATGGCCAGGGCGGCCGCCGCCGGGACGCCCGTCCGGGTCGGCACCCTGCTCTGCGGCATGCGGATGTTCGACCGGGTACGCGAGGCCGCCGACCTCGCCGTCGCCTTCCGGGACGCGGGCGTCGTCGGCTTCGACATCGCCGGCGCCGAGGACGGCTTCCCGCCCGCCGACCACCTCGCCGCCTTCGAGCACCTGCGCCGCGAGAACGTGCCCTTCACCATCCACGCCGGCGAGGCGCACGGGCTGCCCAGCATCCACCAGGCCCTCCAGGTGTGCGGCGCCCAGCGCATCGGCCACGGCGTGCGCATCACCGACGACATCCCCGACCTCGCCGCCGGCAAGCTCGGCCGGCTCGCCGCCTGGGTGCGCGACCGCCGGATCGCCCTGGAGATGTGCCCGACCTCCAACCTCCAGACCGGCGCCGCGACCTCGATCGCCGAGCACCCGATCACCGCGCTGAAGGACCTCGGCTTCCGCGTCACCCTCAACACCGACAACCGCCTGGTCTCGGGCACGACGATGACCCGCGAGATGTCCCTGCTGGTCGAGCAGGCGGGCTGGGGCGTCGAGGACCTGCGCACGGTGACCGTGAACGCCCTCAAGAGCGCCTTCCTCCCCTTCGACGAGCGCAACGCCCTCATCCGGGACGTGGTCCTGCCGGGCTACGCGTCCGCGCTCTGAACGAGCCCGCGCGCATAGGCGGCCTGTCCGACGTGCTGGAGATCGTCGGACAGGACGCTGACCAGCCGCACCGCGAGCGTGACCGGCGGGTCCCAGTTGTCGTCGACGACCCGCTCCAGGTCCTTCGCGGTCAGGGAGCGCAGGGCGGTCAGCGTCTGCTCGTGCACGGCGTCGTAATAGCCGGTCAGCAGGTCGCCGGAGTCGACCCGCACCTTCGCGACCTCGGCGGAGCCGTGCCCGTACCCGGTGTCGCGGCGGGGCAGGCCCAGGCCGAAGCGTTTCTCCCACTCCCCGGTGAGCCACACCTGGTCGAGCCCGAAGGCACCGGCCATGTGGTCGTCCTGGACGCGGGTGAGATGCCAGACCAGCCAGGCGACGGAGTTGGCGTCGGCGGCGGGGCGGGCGTTCAGGCCGTCGGGGTCCAGGCCCTCGACGGCGGCGTGGACTTCTTCCTGGATACGGCCGTAGCCCTCGATGAGGATGTCCTTCGCATGCATACGTCCACCATCGCGCAGTCGGACCGCGCGCGCTCCCCGTTCACCCCCTCCTTCACACGCTCCCCGTGTCCAGCAGCCCCATCAGCGCCCGCGCCGCAGGGCTGGTGGCCGCCGCGGACGGCAGCAGCGCGATCGTCTCGTACTCCGTCCCGTCCGCGTCCTTGAGCGGCAGCGAGGTCAGGGCGGCCCGCTTGTGCCGGAAATGGCGCGGCACGACCGCGATGCCGAGGTTCTCGTCGATCAGGTCGAGCAGCCCGTGCACGTCGTTCACCTCCAGCGGCACGGTCCGCCGTACCCCGGCTGCCGCGAAGACGGCGTCGGTGACGCGGCGCGGGCCCCAGTCCGGGTGGAAGTCGACGAAGACCTCGTCGGCGAGGTCGTGCGGGGTGAGGACCGCACCGTCCGCCACGAGCCGGTGGTCGGGGTGGCACAGCACCGTCATCGGCTCGCCGCCCAGCGAGACCGAGCGCAGCTGGTCCGTGTCCGCCTGCGTGCGGTAGGCGAAGGCCAGGTCGAGCCGGCCCGCCGCGACCTCCTCCGCCAGCTCCCCGGAACCCGCCTGCCGCAGCCGGATCTCCACGTCCGGGTGGCGCCGCCGGAACGCCGCCAGCAGCCCGGCCACCGGCACCCCGGCGATGCACTGCTCGGCGCCCAGCGACAGCGTCCCGCGCAGCACCCCCTGCACCGCGGCGACCGCCTCGTGCGCCGACCGCACCTGGGCGAGGATCCGCCGTGCCTCCTCCAGCAGCGCCCGCCCCGCCTCCGTCAGCGTGACCCGGCGCGTGGTGCGCACGAACAGCGGTGCCCGCAGCTCCCGCTCCAGCGCCCGGATCGACGCCGAAAGACCGGACTGGGACACCAGCAGCCGTTCCGCCGCCCGGGTGAAGTGCTGGTCCTCGGCGACCGCCACGAAGTGCTGGAGATGACGCAGTTCCATGACTCAGAAGCGTAACCGCGCAATCCCATCGGATTCTTCTGTTGGACCACTGCACGCAGGTCACGGGAGAGTGGAGGACGGTTCCACCCAAGCCCCGAACCTCGGCGGCCAACCCCTCTGGAGTCGCGTTGTACACCGCACACCCCGACCGCTACGCGGAGATGCCCTACCGGCGCACCGGACGCAGCGGCCTGAAGCTCCCCGCGCTCTCGCTCGGCCTGTGGCACAACTTCGGCCCGGACCGCCCCGTCGAGACGCAGCGCGCCATCCTGCGCCGCGCCTTCGACCTCGGCGTCACCCACTTCGACCTCGCCAACAACTACGGCCCGCCCCCCGGCTCGGCCGAGTCCGCGCTCGGCGAGGCCCTCAAGGCCGACTTCGCGCCGTACCGCGACGAGCTGGTGATCTCCACCAAGGCCGGCTACCTGATGTGGCCCGGGCCGTACGGCGAGTGGGGCTCGCGCAAGTACCTGCTGTCGTCCCTGGACCAGAGCCTGTCCCGGATGGGCCTGGAGTACGTCGACATCTTCTACTCGCACCGCCCCGACCCGGACACTCCGCTGGAGGAGACGATGGGCGCGCTGCACACCGCGGTGCAGCAGGGCAAGGCGCTCTACGTCGGCGTCTCCAACTACTCGCCGGAGCAGACCCGCGAGGCCGCCCGCATCCTCGCCGACCTGGGCACCCCGCTGCTGATCCACCAGCCGCGCTACTCCATGCTCGACCGCCGCCCCGAGACCAGCGGCCTGCTGGACGCCCTCGACGAGCTGAAGACCGGCTCCATCGCCTACTCCCCGCTCGAGCAGGGCCTGCTGACCGGCCGCTACCTGAACGGCATCCCGGAGGACTCCCGGGCCGCGAGCGACAGCCCCTTCCTCAACTCCGACGCCGTCACCGAGGAACTGGTCGGCAAGCTGCGCACCCTGAACGACATCGCCGGGTCCCGCGGCCAGTCACTGGCCCAGATGGCGCTGGCCTGGGTGCTGCGGCAGGGCAGGGTGACCTCGGCCCTGGTCGGCGCGAGCAGCCCGCGGCAGCTGGAGGACAGCGTCGCGGCCATCGGAAACCTCGACTTCGACACCGACGAACTGGCGCGCATCGACAAGGTCGTCAAGGGCTAGTCCGCACCCCTGCAGTCCGCCCCCGGGCGGGACGCGCACACGCCGATGCCGGAGGCACCCCCGCCTCCGGCATCGACGTGTCCGTACGCGTCCCGCCGTGCTCAGGCCGCCGCGGGCACCCGGTCCAGGAAGCCGAACACCGACCGGATGCGGTCCTCGCCGTCCAGGGCGATCACGTCGAACCCGGCCACCGGTGCCGAACCGTCGGCCTCGCTCACCAGCTCCCAGGAGAAGCGCGCCGTGTCGTGGTGCCCGTCGACGGCACCCGACAGCCGGAAGGAGAAACCGGGGAACTGCTCCCGCGCCGCCGCCACCACGGCGGCGATCTGCTCGTGGCCGCGCACGTCGGCCAGGGGGTCGGTGTAGCCGCCGTCCTCCGTCCAGGCCGCGGCGACCGCCTTGGCCACCGCGTCCGGGGCCGCGTTCCAGGCCTCGAAGTAGCGGGCGACGGCGTCCTCGTAACGACGGGTGGGTGCGGACATGGCGATCAGCCTCCAATGAGGTGGGTGCGCTGGTCAGGAGCCGGATCCCGGTCTCGGTGACCCGGTACGACCACACTGCCCGCCCCGGCGGACGCCGTCGATTACTCCCGGGGTCATGGCACCCGGCACGCCGTTTCGGCCAACCCGCGCCCCGAATATGCCAGGAGACTGGCCGGAAATTCGTGGTGACAGTGGTTCAGTCGTGAACATACTCACCACTAGGGCCTCTCACACCATGCGACAGAGCCCTCACGCACAGCACACGAGCCGCACGGACGTCATGCCTGACCGGCAGGGCGCCTGGGTGACGGGGGAGGGTAGCAGTGCACGACGAGTTCCTGTGCCACGTCACGGCCTACGGTGTCTGCGACGGCCGGCGCATCGGCGTCCCGCTGGGCACCTACCGGGCCCCCACCCTCGCACTGGCCCTGTGGTGGCTGCGGGACCGGGCGACCTGGATCGCCGAGCGGCTGGATCCGCAGCCCGACACCCCCCACTTACCGCGCGGCGCCCTGACTCCCGTCGCCGACGACGCGCCCGACGTGCCGCGCATGCTGCGCACCTGGTGCGCCGACGACGTACAACAGGAGCTGGTCGCCGACGAGTTGGCCGCAGGACATCTGGTGCTCGTCGCGACCAGTGACGAGACCACGGAGTACGAGCTGATGGCCGAGTCCGTGGACGCGCTCCGCATGCAGCGGGCCGCCCCGCCCCTGGTCGTCCCCGTCGCCTGAGCCCCCGTGCCGCCGCACCGGCAGGATCAGGAACCCGCCCGGCCGGACCGGGACCGCTCACCCACCCACCGCGCGAGCAGCGCGCCCAGGAACCCGGCGACCAGCCCCCACAGCAGCGCCAGACCGACCGCACCCCACAGGCGCGGGCGCAGGAACAACCGCCCGGACAGCCCGCCGCCCAGGTCACCGATGCCGAGGACCGACAGTCCGTAGTGGGCGGAGATCCGGCCGACGAGGCCGACCGCGAGGACCGTGAGCGCCAGCGCCACCGCCATGCGCACCGCGTGCAGCCAGGCCGGCGCCCGGGCGGGGGAGCGGGACACCATGAGGAACCCGGCGGCCGTGACCAGGACCGCCGCGGCGACCAGCAGCCACCACATCCGCCCGTCGTGCTCGGCGAGCGTGCCCACGTTCACGGTCGAGACGTCCGGCGTGCGCAGCACCTCGTCGAGCACCTGGGGCATCGGAAGACCGAACGGCCCCTCCACCCGTCCGTTCCAGGTCGCCCCCAGGCCGATGGTGAGCGCCGGCCAGGCCAGGTTCGGCAGCCCGAGCAGGAGTACGGCGAAGGTGTCCGCGGGACGACCACGCGTCCCGGCGGTGACCAGGGCGACGACGACGCCGACGACCACGTACGCGAGCAGCAGCGCGACCATCGCCTGCGCGGGCGGCCGCACCGACGTCCGCAACCGGGGCAGGCCCCCGGGCAGCGGTGCCCGCCGCGAGGCCAGCAGGGCGACGATGAGCACACCCGCCAGCCACAGCAGTCCGAACAGGACGGTCAGCGGCACGTCGGCGGTGAAGCCGACCGTCGGGGTGACGCCGAACAGATCGCCGAGGTCGCTCAGCAGGCCCTCGCCGAGGGAGACCTCGAAGGTCTGGCGTGCGGCGAACGCCGTCCCGACGAGGGCGAGCAGCCACAGGACGCCGATCCGCCCGGCCCAGCCGGCCAGCTCCGGGACGCCGATGACGGACCGGTGGCGCAGCGGCCGCAGAAACCCCCAGGCGATCACCAGGGCACCGGTCAGGGTGACGGACAGCGGCATCACGGTCAGCCCGGCGTCGGTGGCCGCCAGCTCGCCCGCGTCGCCGGACATCTCCAGCGCGCCGCCCACGGCGGTGACGACGGTCGCCACGACGACCCGGGGGAAGGCGTTGTCGGGCAGGTCCGCGGCACCGGCCGCCCACAGCCCGAGCGCGGCCACGACTCCCATGGCCACCAGCCCGGCCAGCACCGTACCGAGGGCCTGCGCCCAGCCGTGACGGGCGACCGCGCGGCCGGAGGATCCGGGAGGCACGGGAGGCACGGGAGGCACGGGAGGCTCGGGCGGTACCGGCGGGGTGCGCGCGTTCACGCTGTCACGCTAAGCAGCCCCCGCGGGCGGCGCCCGCCGACAGGGCCGTTCGCACCGGACGGCGGAGCGCGGCGAGTGCCGGGACCCGGCCGGTGTTCAGGCCGCCCGCACGACGACGGCGTACCCGCCGAGGCCCAGCAGACGGCCGGCCGGCAGTTCGCCGCGGGTGGTGAACAGGGCGAGGAGACGGGCGGTCCGCGTGTCGAAGGCGACGTCCAGCACCGTGCCGTGCTCGGTGCCCGTCTCGACGAGGACCCGGCGCCCCAGCAGGTCGTGGTGGGTCGGCAGGTCGTGGTGGGACGGCAGCGTCTCGAGGACGGCGGCGGACCGGAGGCGGACGGCGCCCGGTCCGACCGTGTCCACCGCGTCCCACGGCAGTGCCTTCTCACGGCCGAACCGCCCGTCGCGGAAGCGGACATGACTGACCGACCCGGACCCGACGGCGACGGTCAGGGACGACACGGTGCCGAGCGGGCCGCCGCCGGCCGGTTCCGGTGCGAGCAGCGGCAGCCCCCGCACCTCGGTGAACAGCATCACGGCAGCGAACCCCTCCACCGGCCGGGCACCCCGCCGACCAGGGCGGTGAAGCCGGGCAGATCGTCCGCGACGTGCCGGACGGCGTCCTCGGGGAGGACCAGGGCCCGCCCGGCGACCGTGAGCGCCTCGCCGCGCGGCACGTACACCCGGCGCCGGTGCCGGGCCGGGCCCGGCACGAACCGCCGGCTCGCCGCCACCCGGAAGCCGACGATCCGCCCCCCGGTACCGCCCTCCACCACCACGTCGAGCACGGTGCCGATGTCCGCCCCTGCCCCGGTCACCACCCTGGCCCCCAGCAACCGGGACCGCAGGTTCTGCTGGTGCGCCGTCATCGCCGCCGCGTTCACCAGGCCGCGCCGGTCCCGGATCATCACCGCGTCGTGGCCCAGCGCGTACACCGCCTGCCACGGCAGGGCCTCCTTCAGCGGGCCGGACAGCAGGCCCCGTCCGGTCAGGGTGAAACCGGTGATCCGGCCCGCGGCGGCGTCGCATACGGTGTCCTTGACATGGGCGACGGCATCGCCGCCGAGGGTGACCACCGGCCGGGTGGTCAGGCTTCGCGCGGCCATCAGTTCGTCCATCGCACACCCTTCCCCCGCCCGATCGCACACCCTTCTCGCACCCACGGGTTCCCCGCACCACTGTGACGATGCCCGCACTGTGAAGAGACGGGGACTGCGATGCGCGGCTCGGGGTACGAGGACAGGTGCAGTAGCGTCCGGCCAGTCCGGCTTCCGAGAGAGAAACGCATGACCGAGTACCTGGACGGGGCAGTGATACCGACTGGTTTCGACGTACCCGTTGAACCGCTGAGGCGGGCGGCACACTACTCCGGTGAGCCGGGATGCATAGCGCAGGCGCGTTCCTTCGCCTCGCTCTTCCTCGACCAGCTGAGGACCGAGTGGTGCGCCACCATCGGTCCCCGCGCGGACGGCGCGGTGCTCCTGGTGGTGAGCGAGCTGGTCACCAACGCGGACCGGCACAGCAGGGGGCCGTACATCCTGGAGCTGGAGGGCACGGGCAGCTCGGTGGCGGTGACCGTCTACGACAGCAGCGGCGCCGTGCCCGAACGCTTCGCCCGGGACCCCGAGCGCGTCGGCGGGCACGGCCTGGAGATCGTGCACGCCCTGGTGGAGACCGTCGTCATCGAACCCGTCCCGGTCGGCAAGCGGGTACGCGCCGTGGTGCCCCTCACCGGAGGGTGAAGGGCACCGTCGTCACCGCGGGGCCGGGCAGCGGCCGGGGCTCAGGCGCAGCCGAGTTCGCCCAGCATGCCCTCGCGCAGCCGGCCGATGATCCGCTTGATCAGCCGGGACACGTGCATCTGCGAGCAGCCGAGCCGCTCGCCGATCTCCGCCTGCGTGGCCTCCTCGACGAACCGCAGGTGGATGATCTGCCGGTCGCGCTCGCTCAGCTCGGCCATCAGCGGGGCCAGCGAGTGGAAGTCCTCCACGAGCCGCAGCCCGTCCTCCTCCACACCGATGAAGTCGGCCAGCACCGACTCGCCGTTCTCGGGCCCGTCACCGGTCAGCGCGGCGTCCAGCGAGGACGAGTTGTAGCCGTTGGACGCGATCTGGCCCTCGATCACCTCGTTCTCGCCGATGTTCATCAGAGTGGCGAGTTCGGCGACGGTGGGCTCGCGGTCCAGGCGGGAGGAGAGTTCCTCGCGGGCCCTGGCCAGCTCCACGCGCAGTTCCTGGAGCCGCCGCGGCACGTGCACGGCCCAGGTGGTGTCCCGGAAGAAGCGCTTGATCTCGCCGACGATGTAGGGCAGCGCGAAGGACGTGAACTCGACCTCGCGGGACAGCTCGAAGCGGTCGATCGCCTTGATGAGGCCGATCATGCCGGTCTGGACGATGTCCTCCATGTCGTCCCCGCGACCGCGGAAGCGGCCCGCGGCGAACCGCACGAGCGACATGTTCATCTCGATCAGCGTGTTGCGCGCGTACTGGTACTCGTGCGTGCCCTCTTCGAGTTCCGTCAGGCGCTGGAAGAACTGGCGGGACAGCTGCCGTGCGTCACGCGGGGCCACGGTGCGGGGGTCCACGTGAGCCAGCGGTGATCCCTCACCCGTCCCGCTCCCGGCGGTCTTCTCGACAACCTGCGCTTCCGGCCGGACCACGGCGGTCTCCATTACCTCTCCCACGAAAGTCACGGTTCGACGTCTCCCTAGGCTTTTCCCGCTTGCGGGTACCCGGGTCGCGGCGGCACATGCCCCCGTTTTCACGGGTGGCCGGATCCGTGTGCCGCGGCGTCTTCGCGGGGTGCTGCGTACCTTTTCAGAGTAGTCCCGCGGGAGGTGCGCGGCACCCCGGAGCCCGCCGGGATTTCCCTGAGGGCGGAACGCCGCACCCTTCCGTGATCCGGCCGGAACCCTAGGCTGAGGAGGTGACCAGCCACGTGCCGAACGAAGCCCGCGTCATTCCGTTGCGCCCGCAGTCCGCGCGCCCGCAGTCCGGGCCCCCGGGGGCCCGCCCCGCCGCCTCGCCGGTTTCCCCGGAGCGAAGGCCGCCCACCGTGCGCGAGCCCCTGTGGCGCGATCTGGTCGGGGACGTCCTGCGGCGTGAACGCCTCGACCAGGAGCGCACGCTGAAGGAGGTCGCGGAGGCCGCACGGATCTCCATGCCGTACCTGTCGGAAGTGGAGCGCGGCCGGAAGGAGGCGTCCTCGGAGGTGCTGGCGGCCGCCGCCGGCGCCCTCGGACTGGGACTCGGCGACCTGCTGGCCCGGGCGCAGGGCGAGCTGGTCCGCCTGACCTCCCGGCACACCGGCGCGCGAGCGGGCCGGGGCACGTCCGGCGCGCGGTTCGACGGGATGTGCCTGGCCGCCTGAGGATGCGCGGTCGCGCACGGGCCGGTGGCCCCGCCGGGAGCGGGGCACCGGCCCGGCGGCTCACACCCGCGCCAGGCGCCGGGCGAGCACCTCGTCGGCCAGCCCGTACGCCACCGCCTCCTCGGCGGTGAACACCTTGTCGCGGTCCATGTCCGCACGCAGCGTCGCGACGTCGTGGTGGGTGTGGCGGGCCAGCACCTCCTCCACCTGGGAGCGGATCCGCACCATCTCCTTGGCCTGGAGCGCCAGGTCGGAGACCGTGCCCTGGCGCCCGCCGCTGGCCGGCTGCCCCAGCAGCACCCGTGCGTGCTCCAGCGCGAACCGCCGCCCGGGGTCGCCGCCCGCCAGCAGCACGGCCGCCGTGGACGCCGCCTGCCCGACGCAGAACGTCGAGATCGGCGCCTGGACGAAGGTCATCGTGTCGTAGATGGCCATCAGCGACGTGAACGAGCCGCCCGGAGAGTTGATGTAGATCGCGATCTCGCTCTCCGGGGCCGACGACTCCAGATGCAGGAGCTGCGCGATCACGACGTTGGCCACGCCGTCGTCGATCTCGGTCCCCAGGAAGATGATCCGCTCCGACAGGAGCCGGCTGAACACGTCGTAGGACCGCTCGCCCTGCGGGGTCCGCTCGACGACGTTCGGAATCGTGTAGCTCCCCATGTCACAGCCCCATCCGTCGCTTGGCGGCGGCCGGGCGCACATCCGCGAAGGACTGCACGACCCGGTCCACCATTCCGTACTCCCTGGCCTCCTCGGCCGTGAACCAGCGGTCGCGGTCGCCGTCCCGGGAGATGGTCTCGGCGCTCTGACCGGTGTGCTCGGCGGTGATCCGCTCCATGGTGCGCTTGGTGAACTCCAGGTTGTCCGCCTGGATCTCGATGTCGGCGGTGGTGCCGCCGATGCCCGCAGACGGCTGGTGCATCATGATCCGCGCGTTCGGCAGCGCGTAGCGCTTGCCCGCCGTGCCGACGCTCAGCAGGAACTGCCCCATGCTGGCGGCGAACCCCATGGCCAGCGTCGAGACGTCGTTGGGGATCAGCCGCATGGTGTCGTAGATGGCGAGCCCCGCATGCACGGAGCCGCCGGGACTGTTGACGTACAGGCTGATGTCGGTGCGCGGGTCCTGCGCGGACAGGATGAGCAACTGGGCGCAGACCCGGTTCGCGGAGACCTCGTCGACCTGCGTGCCCAGCAGCACGATCCGCTGGTCGAGCAACTGCTCGGCGAGCCGGTCGTCGAACCGGGTCGCGGGGGTGTCGCCCTCCTCGGCCCTGGGGGATGCGACCGGGGCCGGGCCGGTGAAGAGTGGAGACATCGGCGCTCCTTGTCGAGTCGTCACCAGTCCTGAACGGCTGGTGGGAGTGGTGCGCGGCCGGACGTGCCGCGATTCCTCCACTCTCGGCCCGCTGCGGGCCCCGCCGGGGGTTTCTCTGCCCGCGGCAGATTCGCCACCGGCAGAGCGATGAGTTCCGCGGCCCGCGCCGGTCGACAGTGGTGACCGTGTTCCGCCCCCAGGAGGTAGTCATGAGCACCGACGGATTCACCACGTGCCTGTGGTTCGACGGCGAGGCCGAGGACGCCGCCCACTTCTACGTCTCCGTCTTCAAGAACTCCGGCATCGGCGCCGTCGCCCGCTATCCCGAGGGAGCGCCCCAGCCGGCCGGCTCGGTGCTCACCGTGGAGTTCACGGCCAACGGGCAGAGGTTCGTCGCCCTCAACGGCGGCCCGCAGTTCAAGTTCAACGAGGCGGTCTCCTTCCAGATCACCTGCGCGGACCAGGACGAGGTCGACCACTACTGGACCGCGCTCACCGAGGGCGGCGGCGAGGGCGGCCCCTGCGGCTGGCTCAAGGACCGGTTCGGCGTGTCCTGGCAGGTCGTGCCGAGCCGGCTCGAGGAGATGTTCCGCGACCCCGATCCCGCCAGGGTGGCGCGCGCCAACAAGGCCATGATGTCGATGGGCAAGCTCGACATCGCCGAGCTGGAGCGGGCGTACGCCGGGGAGTGACCCGCACCCGCCGGGGAGCGACCCCCGCCCGACCCCCAACCGACCCGCACCCGACCCCCATCCACCCGCACGTTCGCACAGGAGGCGGCAGCCATGGCCGTGCCACCCGAAGGAGCCCCTTGCTGGGCCGACGCGATGTTCACCGACGTCGAGGGAGCCAAGCGCTTCTACGGCGACGTCCTGGGCTGGACCTTCGGCGAGTCGTCGTCGGAGTTCGGCAACTACACGCAGTGCTACGCCGACGGCAAGGCGGTGGCCGCCGTGGTCCCGCCCCCGCCCGGTCACGAGGACCAGTCGCAGTGGTGCCTCTACCTCGCCTCCCCGGACGCGGCGGCGGCCGCAGCCCGGATCCGCGAGGCCGGCGGCGAACTGCTCCTCGAGCCCATGCGGGTCGGCGACTTCGGCACCATGTGCCTGGCCCGCGACTCGAGCGGCGTCGTCTTCGGCGTCTGGCAGGGCGACCGGCACGAGGGCTTCGAGGCGACGGCCGTGCCCGGCGCCTACTGCTGGGCCGAGGTCTTCACCCGCGAGCCCGCGAAGTCGGACGCCTTCTTCCCGGCGGTCTTCTCCTACCGGGCCCGGCAGATGCAGGACGACCAGGTGGACTTCCGCCTCTTCGACCTCGGTGACGACCCCGTCCTGGGCCGCATGGCCATGACGGAGGACTTCCCGCCCGAGGTCCCGCCCCACATCAACGTCTACTTCACCGTCGAGGACTGCGACGACGCCGTGGCCCGCGCCACGAAACTGGGCGGCATCCTGCGGTTCGGTCCGGTCACGACCCCCTTCGGCCGGTTCGCGGCGCTGAGCGACCCGCAGGGCGCGGCCTTCTCGGTGATCGACGTCACGACCACCGAGGGGGAGATGCCCAAGGTCACGGACGCCTCCTGAACCCTGTCCGGACACCCCGCCGGACCATGGCATGATCGAGCGCATGCGTGAACGTGTAGTGGCCGCGTGCGACGGGGCTTCGAAGGGAAACCCGGGCCCGGCCGGCTGGGCCTGGGTGGTGGCCGACGCGTCGGAGACCCCGGTCCGCTGGGAGGCGGGCCCGCTCGGCAGGAACACCAACAACGTCGCCGAACTGACGGCGCTGGAACGCCTGCTGGCGTCGACCGACCCCGGCGTGCCGCTCGAGGTCCGCATGGACTCGCAGTACGCCATGAAGGCCGTCACCACCTGGCTGCCCGGCTGGAAGCGCAACGGCTGGAAGACCGCGGCCGGCAAGCCGGTCGCCAACCAGGAGCTGGTCGTGCGGATCGACGAGCTGCTCGACGGGCGCTCGGTCGAGTTCCGCTACGTACCCGCCCACCAGGTCGACGGCGACCGGCTCAACGACTTCGCCGACCGCGCCGCCAGCCAGGCGGCCGTCGTGCAGGAGGCCGCGGGCAGCGGTCTCGGCTCGCCGGAACCGCCGCCCGCACCGGACGTCCCCGCGGCCCGCAAGGCGCCGCGCCGGGGATCGTCCGGCACGGCCCGCAAGGGCGGCGGCTCCTCGGCCCGCACCATCAAGGCGAAGTTCCCCGGTCGCTGCCTGTGCGGCCGCTCGTACGCCGCCGGCGAGTCCATCGCCAAGAACGACCAGGGCTGGGGCCACCCGGAGTGCCGCACGGTGGCCGCCGGATAATCCGCGCCGTCCACGGCCGCGTGGCGCCGGCCCGCCACCTTCCCCTTGTTACCCTGCGGTCCCGAATGACCGTTATGAGTGCATACCAGGGGTGTGTGTGAAGGTCGCCTGCGTCGGCGGTGGACCCGCCGGACTGTATCTGTCGATCCTGCTGAAGCGGCAGGACCCGACCCACGACGTCACCGTGTACGAACGCGACCCGGAGGGGTCCACCTACGGCTGGGGCGTCACCTACTGGCGCGGACTGCTCGACCGGCTCCAGGAGCACGACCCCGACTCCGCCCGCGCCGTCGAGGAGCACTCCGTGCGCTGGCGCGACGGTGTCGCCCACGTCGGCGACCTCGCCACCCGGCACCACGGCGACGAGGGCTTCGGCATCGGCCGCCACCGCCTCCTCGCCCTCCTCGCCGCCCGCGCCCGCGAACTGGGCGTACACCTGGAGTACGAGCACCCGGTCACCGCCGCCGACCCGCCCGCCGCCGACCTCGTGGTGGCCGCCGACGGCGCGGGCAGCGCCCTGCGCGGCCACCACGCCGGCCACTTCGGCACCGAGATCACCGGCGGCCGCAACCACTACGTGTGGCTCGGCACCACCAAGGTCTTCGACGCCTTCACCTTCGCCTTCACCGAGACCGACCACGGCTGGATCTGGGCGTACGGCTACGGCTACGGCCCCGAGGGCAGCACCTGCGTCGTCGAGTGCGCCCCCGGGACCTGGACCGGCCTGGGCCTGGACCGCGCCGACGAGGCCGAGGGGCTCGTCCTGCTGGAGAAGCTCTTCGCCGACGTCCTGGACGGCCACCCCCTCACCGCGCGCTCCTCCGGCCGGGCCGGCACCGCCTGGCCCGTCTTCCGCACCGTCACCAACCGCACCTGGTCCCGCGGCAACCTCGTCCTGCTCGGCGACGCGGCCCACACCACGCACTACTCCGTCGGCGCCGGCACCACGCTCGCCCTGGAGGACGCCATGGCCCTGGCCACCGCACTGCGCGAGCCGGGCCTCCCCCTTCCGGGCGCCCTCGCCCACTACGAACGCGAACGCAGGACGGCCCTGCTGCCGGCGCAGAGCGCGGCCCGGCTCAGCGCCCAGTGGTACGAGAACCTGCCCCGCTACATCCGCCTGCCCCCGCAGCAGATGTTCGCCCTGCTCGGTCAGCGCCACTCGCCGCTGCTGCCGTATCTCCCGCCCCGCCTGTACTACCGGATCGACCGGGCGGCCGGCCGGCTCGAGACGCTGCGCCGGGTCAAGCGCCGCCTGGGACCGGTGGTCGCGCGCACGGTCCAGGCGCGCAGGCTCGCCACCGGCGACGGTCGAGCCGGCTCCGGGCGTCCCGACGCGATGCCCGCGCGCCGCGGATGACAGACTGACGCCATGGACGAGCGCACTTTCGGCAGGTCGGATCAGCACGCGTCGGTGGTCGGCCTCGGCACCTGGCAACTGGGCGCCGACTGGGGAGACGTCGACGACAAGGAAGCCCTCGCGGTACTGGAGGCGGCGGCCGAGTCGGGGGTGACCTTCTTCGACACGGCGGACGTCTACGGCGACGGGCGCAGCGAGCAGACCATCGCGACCTTCCTCGCGAGCAGGCCCGACCTGCACGTGCTGGTCGCCACCAAGATGGGCCGCCGGGTCGACCAGATCCCGCAGAACTACGTCCTGGACAACTTCCGGGAGTGGAACGACCGCTCCCGCCGCAACCTCGGCGTCGACCGGCTCGACCTGGTGCAGCTGCACTGCCCGCCGACGGCCGTCTACTCCAGCGACGAGGTGTTCGACGCCCTGGACACCCTCGTCGAGGAGGAGCGCGTCGCCGCGTACGGCCTCAGCGTCGAGACCTGCGAGGAGGCGCTGACCGCGATCGCCCGGCCGAACGTGGCGAGCGTCCAGATCATCCTCAACCCGTTCCGGATGAAGCCCCTGCGCGAGGTCCTGCCCGCCGCCCGCGAGGCCGGCGTCGGCATCATCGCCCGGGTGCCGCTGGCCTCCGGCCTGCTGACCGGCAAGTACACCAAGGACACGGTCTTCGCGGCCAACGACCACCGCAACTTCAACCGGCACGGCGAGGCCTTCGACCAGGGCGAGACCTTCTCCGGCGTCGACTACGCCACCGGTGTGGAGGCCGCCGCGGAGTTCGCCGCGCTCGCCCCCGAGGGATACACCCCGGCCCAGCTGGCGCTGCGCTGGATCGTCCAGCAGCCCGGTGTGACGAGCGTGATCCCGGGCGCCCGTTCGCCGGAGCAGGCCCGAGCCAACACGGACGCCGCCCGGCTGCCGGAGCTGTCCGACGCCACCCTCGCCGCGATCCGCGACCTCTACGAGCGGCGCGTCAAGGACCAGGTCGAGGGCCGCTGGTAGGCGGCCCCCGGGCGGTGCCGCACGGTCTCACGGCTCCAGGAGCAACTGCCGTTCCCGCTCCTGGTCGCCGGAGGCCGCTCCCTCGTCGCGCGCGGTGAAGGCACGGGACAGCGTCTCGCTCGCCGCCTCCACCGCCCGCGGTGTGCCCTGCACGGTGACCGTCACCGGCCCGGACAGCGCCCCGCCCGCTGCCGGGGCGGCGGCCCGCGGGGCGTCCGGGGAGTCGAAGGTCGCGGTGCGCACCGTCGCCCCCTCGTCCGCGGGCAGGTCGCCGGGGGTCCCGAAGACACCCTCCAGCGCGTGGACGATCGCCCGCGCGTCGTCGATGCCGCCGCCGTCGAGCGTCACGGTGAGCTGAGTGTCGGACATCCTTCGCCTTCCTTGCCGCGCCTGGGTGGGTCCCGGCCCGTGTAACCGCCCCCCGATCACCCAAACCGGGCGTCGCCGCCGGACCCGCGCCTGAGTACGGGGATCCCGGGAAGAGGGAAGGGGGACGCAGGCGACGGTCGACGGGAGGCAGACGTGACGCACTCGGACCCGGACCCGGACTCGGACTCGGGATCGGCTGAGGGACAGACCCGGCGCAGGGGGCGCAACGAGACCGAGGAGGAACGGGCCGACCGGATGTGGACGGAGCTGATCCAGGAGGTCCGCGTCGCGCAGATGGGCGTGCAGATCCTGTTCGGCTTCCTGCTCACCGTCGTGTTCCAGCCCAAGTACGACACCCTCTCGGACACCGACCGGACGATCTACCTGATCACTGTGGTCCTCGGGGCCGTGACGACCGGCGCCCTGATCGGACCGGTGTCCCTGCACCGCCTCGTCTCCGGGCGGCGGGTGAAACCCCAGGCGGTGCGATGGGCGTCCCGGCTGACGGTGCTCGGCCTGGTGCTGCTGCTCGCGACGACGGCCTGCTCGCTCCTGCTGATCCTGCGCGTCGCGACCCACGACGGCTTCGTGCCCTACCTCGTCACCGGAGTGGTGCTCTGGTACCTGCTGTGCTGGTTCGGGATCCCCCTGTGGACCCGGCACCGCCACACGGCCCGCTGAGGCACCGTGCCTCGGCGACCGGGCCCGGCGGTTCCTCAGCCCTCGGCGGTCAGCTCGGCGAGGAAGTCGTCGGCGCACACCTCTTCCTCGCCGGGCCGGACCACCGTGTACGTCTCGCGCAGAAACGCCTCGACGGCCGCGGCCCACACGAACACCACGGCGCGGTGGCGCTCCCCGTCGGCCCGGTCGTCGCCGAGCAGTTCGAGGCGCAGCTCGTCCCACATGCCCCGCGACTCGGGCCGCATCCGCACGTCGCCCACCCCGACCGGGCGGGTGAGGCCCTCACCGACCATCTCCCGGTCCAGTGCCCATTCGGCGAGCACCCGTCCGTCGTGGCTGAAGACCACGGTGAGGGCGAACGGGTCCGCCGCGTCGTAACCGAGGTGGGCGAGGACCGGGAACCGGTCGCCGGCGTCGCCCGTCCGCAGCTGCACGACCATGGTCTTGTGCACGACGGTGTTCACGAGAGCCTCCAGGGGGACGGACGTAAAGCCCTCTAGTACCCGCTTCACGGGCAAGATGCTCCGGCGTTCGAGTGATTCGCCCGCCCGCCGGTTTCAGTCGCGGCCGAACGCCTCGCGCAGCGCGGGCAGCAGGGTCCGCTCCGACCAGTCCAGGAAGGCGGGTTGGGACTCGCCGCCGATCTGCACCAGCGCGATCTCGGTGAACCCGGCCTCGACGTACGGGCGTACGGCCGCCACGAAGGCGTCGGGGTCGTCACCGCACGGGATGGAATCGGCGATGTCGTCGGGCGTCACGAACTGGGTGGCCGCGTCGAAGGAGTCCGGGTGCGGCAGCTCGGAGTTGACTTTCCAGCCGCTGCCGAACCAGCGGAACTGGGAGTGGGCCCGCTCGATCGCCGTGTCCCGGTCGGGATCGTAGGAGACGGGCAGCTGACCCACGCGCGGCTTGCCCTCGCCGCCGTGCCGGCCGAAGGACTCCAGCAGCCCCGCCTTCGGCTCGGTGGCGATCACGAGGTCGGCCAACTCGCCCGCCAGCTCGCAGGAGCGCTCCCCGGAGACGGCGATGCCGATGGGCGGCGGACTGTCCGGCAGGTCCCACAGGCGGGCCGACTCCACGTCGAAGTGCGTGCCGCGGTGGTTCACATGGCCGCCCCGGAACAGCGCCCGGATGATCTCCACGGCTTCCCGGAGCATCTCGTGCCGTACGTCGACCGAGGGCCAGCCGCCGCCCGTCACGTGCTCGTTGAGGTTCTCGCCGGAGCCGAGACCCAGCCGGAACCGGCCCTCCGACAGCAGCTGAAGCGTCGCCGCCTTCTGCGCCACCACCGCCGGGTGGTAGCGGAAGGTCGGACACGTCACGTAGGTCATCAGCGGGATGCGGGAGGTCGCCTGCGCCGCGGCGCCCAGCACGCTCCAGGCGTAGGGCGCGTGGCCCTGCGAGCGCAGCCAGGGGAAGTAGTGGTCCGAGGTCACCGAGAAGTCGAACCCCACCTCCTCGGCCCGCACCAGATGGCCGACGAGTTCCCGCGGGCCGGCCTGCTCGGTCATCATCGTGTACCCGATGTGTGCCATGGCGGCCGAGTCCCCGCCCGACCGGAGGGAAAACAGGGGGAAACGGGACGGAAGGGGTCACGCCGTGCCCTCCCGGAAGGTTCCGAGGAAGGCGGCGAGCGCCCGCTCGTTCGCGCTGTCGTCCCAGTCGCCGGCCGGCGTCGTCCAGCGCAGCGAGAAGCTGCGTCCCCCGCCGAGCAGGAAGCCGCGGCCGAAGGTGCGTACCCGGGCGCCGTCTCCCCGGGCCAGCCACTCCATGTCGGCCGCCTCGCGGCCCCGGTAGGTGGTGGCGCGGATGTCGCCGATCCGCCGGTAGCCGCCAAAGCGTTCGAGGCCCGGCTCGACGTCGTCGCGCCAGACGGCCACCGGGTCGTCGCCCGCGCGCCTGCTGTACGTGACGGCGAGGGTGCGCGGGTCGCCGGACGCGCCGAAGACCACCCGGTAGGCGCCGCCCGGCACCCGGGAGGTGTCCAACCGCCGCCAGCCCTCGGGAAGGGCGACGGAGAAGCCCTCCGGCGCCTCGTAGCGGCGGAACCCGGCCGGCGCTGAGGGGCCGGGTGAGGAGGGACCGGGCGCGGAGGGTGAGGCGCCGGCGCCCGGCCCGCCCGCGGGGGAGGAGGGGCCGGAGCCGGTGGGCGGGCCGACGGGTGCCGAGGTGCGCTGCCCGGCGCCCGCCTCGGCGCCGTCACCCGCACCTGGGCGCCCGTCGGTGAGGGCGAGGGCGGCGAGGACGGCGGCCGTCACCGCGACGACGGCCAGGGCCGTCCCGGCGACCACGGTCCGCCGCGACCGGCCGCGCCCCGTCCTCCGGGCGACCGCGTACCCACCGCCCGGCCCCGTCCGGGGCACCTCGTCCCCGGCCCCGTCGGGGTCCTCCGCCAGCGCCCGGGCGAGGGCCGCGCGCACCACGGGGCGGGTCAGCCGCTCCCGGGAGTTCTTGCGCAGCAGCCCCTGCACGACCCGGGTGAGCGGCCCGGCACGCACCGGCGTGCGCAGCGGCAGCCGGTCGACCCCCCTCAGCGTCGCCTCGGGCCGGCCCCGGTCACGGAACGGAGGACGGCCCTCGACCATCGTGTAGAGGATCGCGCCCAGCGTCCACAGGTCGGCCGCGGGACCGATCCGCTCGTCGCGGGCCTGCTCGGGCGAGGCGTACGCGGGTGCGGTCAGCCGGGGCGCGAGGGTGGCGCCCGCCAGCCCGAAGCCGGTGACGACGACGGAGCCCTCCTCGCGCACGAACACCTGCCCCGGGCTCAGCTCGCCGTGCGTCACGCCGTGCGCGTGCGCCGTCTCCAGCACCGCGAGCAGCTCCAGCCCGACGCGTGCGGCCCGGGCGTGGCCGAACGCCCCCCGGCGGTCGAGGAGGTCGCCGAGCGGAACACCGGCGACCCATTCGGACACCGTCCACAGCGTGCCGTCCACGACCACCGCGTCCGAGACCGCGGCGATCCGCCCGGGACACAGCGACGCCATGGCCTCACCGGTGCGGATCACCCGGCCCGGAGCCCGGTGGCCGGTCTCGCCGGCCCGGTCCTGCGGCAGTGCGATCTGCGTGACCAGGCACGGACGGCCGGTCGTGGCGTCCTCCCCGGACCAGCACACACGGTTCGTCTCGCGCTGGACGACCTCGAGCAGGCGGTAGCGTCCGGCGACCAGCTCGTGTGGGGAGACGTGCGCCCTGCCCATGGCCATCCCTCGTTCGCACCGCCGGCTCTCGGCTTGACCAGAGGTACGTCGAGGGGACCGGGGTGCGTTCAGCCCCGGCGCCCGACCGGTCCCTTTCTGACCCTTCTTCAAAAAGCCGGGCTCGGCGCCGTCCCGTACGTCAGCGCAGTCCGAAGCGGTCCGCCCACACCGTCATGTCGGCCACCGTCGTGTTGCCGCCGCACACCACGAGCCCGATCCGGGCGTCGTCGCCGACCCGTTCCACCACCCGCCGGGCCGCCGGCAGCAGACAGCCGGCGGCCGGTTCGGTCCACACCTTGGCGTGCTCGGCGAACGCCAGCGAACCCCGGACCGCCTCCCGGTCCGGCACCACGAGCACCTCGGTGACGAGCTCCGCGACATGGTCGTACGTCAGCCGCGAGACGGACGGCGCGCTCAGCGTGGTGACGACCGACGACAGCGGCACCGCGAGCGGTCCGCCCTCCGCCAGCGCCCGTGACATGGCCTCGGCGCCCTCGGTCTCCACGCCCCAGACCCGCACCCCGGGCCGCAGCGCCCGCAGCGCCGCCGCCACGCCCGCGATCAGCCCGCCGCCCCCGATGCTCACCAGCACGTCGGTGAGGTCCGGGGCGTCCTCGGCGAACTCCAGTCCCACGGTGCCCTGGCCCGCGACCACCACGGGGTCGTCGAAGGGATGGACCAGGGTCAGCCCCTCCTCCCGGAGCCGGGTGACGAGCGCGAAGGCACTGTCCATGCCGTCGGTGAGCCGCACGACGGCGCCCGCCTCCTCGGCGATCTCCACCGAACGGGCCGGCGCCGTACGCGGCATGACCACCGTGGCCTTCACGTCCAGGGCCGCGGCCATCACCGCCACCGCGATGCCGTGGTTGCCGCCGCTGACCGCGACGGCACCGGCGGCCCGCTCGGCGTCGGTCAGCGACAGCAGCTTCGCCGTCGCGCCGCGCGCCTTGAACGAACCGGTGCGCTGGAGCAGCTCCAGCTTCGCGGTGACCGGGACACCGAGCAGCGCGGACAGCCCCGGGCTCGGCACGGTCGGGGTGCGTACGACGTGTCCGGCGATCCGCTCGGCCGCGGCTTCGATCTCCGTGATCGCGATCAAGGCAGTCTTCCTTCCGGCGCGGGCGGTGATCCGCGCCCGTACGCAGCCTTTCGCGCGAGCTCCCCAAGGTCAACAAGTCGCCTGCGCGGGGCCGGCTCAGTGCTGCTGCGTCTTCTGCGGCGCCGCCTCGCTCGGCCGTACGACGACGAAGCCCTCGCCCTGGAGCACCAGCTGGACCGCCTCGCCCGAACCGCCGCGCAGCATCGAGCCGATGGACTGCGAACGGTGCAGGGACGTCGCCAGCCCCGCGGACCAGCCGACGACCGCGTCCGTGTCCACGTACACCGGGTACTGGTGCGAGACCGGAATGACCAGCGGGTTGCCCTCGCACACCAGGCCCAGCCTGCCGTGCCCGGTGAAGACGCTGTTGAACAGTCCGCCGCCGGCGATGCCCGCGCCCTTCACGGTGGCGATGCGGTACGACAACGACGCGTCGAAGCACAGGACGTTGCGGCCGTTGACCGTGAACTCGTCGCCGGGCTCGACCTCGACGACGAAGCAGTTCTGCGCCTCGTTCGCGAACCAGGCCTCGCCCTGTCCGCGCACCGCCATCAGCGGCAGTCCCTCCCCGGTGACCGCGCGTTTGAGCATGCCGCCCACGCCCTGGCCCTTGCGCTCGAACTGCAGACTGCCCCGGTAGGCGATCATCGCGCCCTGTCTGGCGAGCATCTCGCCGTTCACCGCGTACCGGATGCACTTGGCGTTCTCGACGGTCATGCCCGGCGCCGTGGCGGGGCGCACCATGTGCTCGCTGGAAAAGAGGTCACCCTTCATGACGGCATCGTGGCCCGGAGCGTTCCGTTCCGCCAAGATCCGGCGCGGCCGGGCTACGACGAGCTGTGCTCCGGTGCGACCAGCCCCTGCCGGTGGGCGACCGCCACCGCCTCCGTGCGGCTCGCCGCGTTGAGCTTGGCGAGGATGTTGGACACGTGGACGCTCGCCGTCTTGGCGCTGATGAACAGCTCCTCGCCGATCCGCCGGTTGCTGTGGCCCAGGGCGAGCAGCCGCAGGACGTCCTGCTCGCGGGCGGTCAGCACGGCGGCGCCCGGACCGGCCGGAGCCGTGCCCGTGAGGCGGCCGCGGCGGACGAGGTCGTCGAGCCGCTCGCGCAGCACCGTGGCGCCGAGCCGGTCGGCCTCCCCGCGTACCGCGTCCGCCTCGGCGGCCGCGTCCTCGCGGCGGTCGGCGGCCAGCAGGGCCTCGGCCAGCCGCAGCCGGCACCGCGCCCGTTCGTAGGCGTCGCCGTACGTGAAGGCGGCCACCGCCCTCTCCCAGGCCGCCGGGTCCGGGACCGGGCCGGCGACCCGGGACCACTCGGCCTCCGCGCGCGCCAGCCACGCCCGGCCCTCCGGGCCCTGCGGGGCGTCGTCGTAGCCGTGCGCGGCGGACCAGCGGGCGTCGGCCAGCAGTTCGGCCGCCGTGTCCGTCCAGCGGGCCACTCCCGCGGCGTCCGAGGCGCGGCGCGACTCGGTCACGGTGTCGGCGACCGCGGACAGCGCGAGGGTGGCCAGCCGGAGGGTCACGGTGGGCCGCGTGCCCGCCTCGGTGAGCGCCTCCACGCTGGACCGCATCCACCGCACGGCGTCCTCCGCGTCCCCGCGCAGCGCCGCCGCGTCGGTCAGCACCACGGCCGCGACCATCCGCGCCATCCAGTCGAACGGCCCCTCCAGCAGGGCCGCGGCCCGGTCGGCCACGCCGGAGTCGCCGCGCGCCAGCGCCACGTACAGCCCGGGCCCGAGGGCGTGGCCCTCCACGACCGTCACCTCCCCGGCGTCCTCGGCGGACTCCCGCAGCACCTCGTCCCAGTGGCCCAGCGTGTACCGCACCAGCAGCCGCAGATACCGCATCTCCCGCGGGTACGGCGAGGACAGCAGCCCGGCGCGGCGGGCCCGGTCCAGTCCCTCCGACGCCCAGGGCAGGCAGTCCTCCAGGTCGCCGGACTCGAAGCAGCCGATGGCGAGGTTGAACAGCGCCCGCAGCTCCACGGGCGCGTTGCCCGCCCGCCGCGCCAGCTCGCGCGCCTCGAGGAGCCGCTCCCGGCCCGCCGTGGTGGAGCGGTTGTGGCCCTCCAGGCTCGTCAGGGAGATCAGCAGATCGGCGCGGGCGTCGGTGACCTCCAGCTCCTCGGCGACCCGCAGCGCCCGGCGGGCCACCCGCAGCGCCGTCTCGTTCTCCCCGACCTGGCGGGCCGTCGTCACATGCGTGGCCGCCGCCCACACCCACGTCGACGAGGGCGGCTCGGCGGGGATCAGGGCCAGCGCCGCACTGCTGTGGGCGTACGCGGCCTCCAGGTCGTCGACGCTCAGGAGGTTGCCGGCGAGGGTGTAGCGGACGCGGGCGGCCAGCTCCAGGTCGGCGTCCTGGCCGAGGCCGGCCAGCGCGGACCGGGTGAGGGAGACCGCGCGGTGCAGCTCACCGGCGTGCACGGCGGCCGCCGAGGCACGCAGCGTGAGCGTCACCGCGTGCGGGCCCGCGGGGCGCGCGGACGCGTCGACCGCCGTCCACAGGTCCAGGGCGGCCTCGACGTGCCGCAGTTCCTCGGCGGGCGCGCCGACCCGCTGGGCGTGGTCGGCGGCCTCCAGGGAGGCGGCGAGCGCCTCGGGCAGGTCGTGGCTCTCGCGGTAGTGGTGCGCGCGCTCGGCCGCGCTGTCGGAGCGGCGGTCGGGACCGGCGAGCAGCCGCGCGAACGCGCCGTGCAGCCGGGCCCGTTCACCCGGCAGCAGATCGGCGTAGACCGCCTCCCGGGCGAGCGCGTGCCGGAAGGAGTAGGTGTCCCCGTCGGCGGAGACCAGCAACTGCCGCTCCACCGCCTCGCGCAGCGCCGACTCCAGCTCTTCCTCGGGCAGCCCGACGGCGTCCCGCAGCAGGCCGTGTCCCACGCGGCGCCCGGCGACGGCGGCGGTGCGCAGCACCTGCTGGGCGGTCTCGGAGAGCTGCTCGAACCGGATGAGCAGCACGTCGGCCAGCCCGCTGGGCACGCCCCCGGCGGGCGCGTCCGTGGCCGCGACCAGTTCCTCGGCGTAGAAGGCGTTGCCCTCGGCCCGCTCCACGATCCGGTGCACGGTGGTGTCGGGCAGCGGCCGCCGACGCAGCGAGCGCACCAGCCGGGCCACGTCGGCGTCCGGCAGCGGCCGCAGCTCCAGCCGCTCCACACCGGGCAGCCGCACCAGCTCGGCCAGCAGCGGGCGCAGCGGATGGCGGCGGTGCAGGTCGTCCGCCCGGTACGAGGCGAACAGCGCGAGCCGGTGGCCGGGCGTCCCGCCCGCCGGCCGTTGCAGGACGCCCCGGCTGAGCAGGAACCTCAGCAGGTCCCGGGAGGACTGGTCGGCCCAGTGCAGGTCCTCCAGGACCAGCAGCAGCGGCGCGACGTCCGCCAGCTCGGTCAGGAGCGCGGCCACGCCCTCGAAGAGCCTGAGGCGCGAGGGCGCGGCGTCGGTCCCGTCGTCCGGGCCGCCGCCGAGGAGCCGGTCGGCCACCGGATGCCCGGCCAGCACGGCGGCGAACCGCTCGTCGGCGGCCAGCACGCCCAGGATCTCGGTGAACGGCAGATACGGCAGGCCCACGTCGCCCAGGTCCACGCAGTGCCCCGTGAGCACGGTCGTCCCGGCCGCGGCGGCCCGTCCGGCGACCTCGTCCAGGGTCCGGGTCTTGCCGACGCCCGCATCCCCGGCGACGAGCACCGCACGGGCCTCGCCGGCGCGGGCGCGCTCCAGTACGCCGGTGAGACGCGCGAGTTCGTCCTCGCGGCCGACGAGCGGGCTGGTGAGTGAGGTCTGCGGCACGCCGCCCATCCTGACACGCGGGCCGGACCACGGGCCTCCCGGTTTCGGGGCCCCTCCGCGGACCGCTCCGCGGGGCGTACGGCGGTGACGCCGGGCCGGGGAAGTCCGCGCATCCTCCGGGGCCGCCCGGCCGGTCCGGGCCGAGGGGCGCGTTCCCGCCGGGACGTGCGGCGGTCGCCCGGTGCCGGACCGGTCGGTGCACCCTGCGCGGTGGCGGTTCGGCCGGGTGTCCGGACGGCGTGGTGCGCGGGGGGCGGTCGGGGCCGGCCCTCGGGCAGGGCGGCGCCGTGGCCGGGTCAGCGGTGGAGGGTCGCCGCCCAGTTCGCCGGGACCCGGCCCGCCGGGCCCGGTGCCGGCTGGTCGTCCGGGTGGCTGCCCGGCGGAGCGAGGTCCGGGCCCGACGCGCGGACCTCGTTGGTCGCGTAGTCCCAGTACCAGTCCTCGCCCGGTTCGAAGCTCTGCACCATCGGGTGCCCGGTGGACCGGTAGTGCCCGGTCGCGTGCTGTCCGGGGGAGCTGTCGCAGCACCCGACGTGGCCGCAGCTCGCGCAGCGGCGCAGGTGGAACCACCAGCCGCCGGCCGCGTCGCACTCGGCGCAGCCGCTGCCGCTCGGCGGGACGGTGGGATCGATTCCGGTGTCGCTGGTCATACCGGCTCCTCGGTCGGATCGGTGAGGTCGGTCGGGTCGGACGGGTCGGTCGCCTCTCCGGGTTCGGCGGTGTCGGATTCCGTGGCGGTGAGCGGGAGGAGCACCTGGAAACGGGTGTCGCCCGGCTCGGACTCGACGTGGAGGCCGCCGTGGTGCTTGTCGACCACGATCCGCCAGGAGATGTCCAGGCCGAGCCCGGTGCCCTCGCCCACCGGCTTGGTGGTGAAGAACGGGTCGAAGATGCGCTCCCGGATCTCCGGGGCGATCCCGGTGCCGGTGTCGCGGAACTCCACCAGCAGCCGGTCGTGGTGCAGCGCCGTCCGCACGGTCAGCGTCCCCTCGCCGCCCGCGTCGTTCACCGCGGCGACGGCGTTGTCGATGAGATTGGTCCACACCTGGTTCAGCTCCGCCGGGTACGCCGGGATCCCGGGCACCGTACGGTCGTACTCCTTGACGACCTCGATCCGCGGGCCGATCTTGCCGGAGAGCATCAGCAGGGTGCTGTCGAGCAGCTCGTGCACGTCGACCGTCCGGTAGGGCGCCCGGTCGAGCTGCGCGTACTGCTTGGCCGCGTCCACCAGGTGGGAGATGCGGGCGGTGGAGTCCGCGATCTCGTTCATCAGCAGCTCGGTCTCGACCGTGTAGTTGAGCCAGCCGACCGCTCCCGGCAGGATCTCCGCGTCCACGGCCGCCGCGACCTGCTCCAGCCACCCGGTGTCGAGACCGGCCTGCACGAAGGTCGGCGCGAGCTGCCAGCCGTGCTCGATGCCGTGGTCGGCCAGCCAGTCGCCGAGTTCGTCCTCCCGGTCGGCGGCCTCCAGCGGACTGAGCGAGGGGGCCTTGGCGACCCGCTCCGCCGTGCGCTCCTGTATCTCGATGAGCCCCGCCAGCGCGTCGCGGGAGAACGGGCCCTCGGCAATCACGGCGAGCTTGTGCCGCATCTTCGCCACCCGCTCCCGCAGCGTCGAGGTGGCCCGCACCGCGGCCGCCGCCGGGTTGTTCAGCTCGTGCGTGAGACCGGCGGACAGCGACCCCAGCGCCAGCAGCCGTTCGCGCTGGCCGATGGTGCGCTGGGTGTTCTTGGAGCCGAAGAACAGCCCCTCCAGCAGGTGCACCGCCATCGGGAACCACTCCCGCATCACGGCCGCGAAGGTGTCGGCCGGGAGCACGAAGAACCGCGTCGGCCCGGTGACCCGCATGGAGTTGTTGTAGACCTGCGGCACCCGGTCGCCGACGTAGGCCTGCATCGCGCCCGCGTACACCCCGGGCTGCGAGGTGCGGTTGGTCTCCACGTCGTCCCCGCCGACCCGGCGGGTCAGCACGACCGTGCCCTCGAGCATCACGTAGAAGCAGGTGGCGTCCTCACCCTCGGCGTACACCGGGCCGGGTTCGAACAGCTCCACCCGGCCCTCGGCGCACAGCCGGCCCAGCTGCTCCGGCGTGAGCTTCTCGAACAGGAACAGCTTCCCGATCTCCTCGGGGCTGCACGGCATCGGCCGGGCGCTCACGACTGCTCCAGGTACCGGTGGACGAGCATCACGGCCATGGCTCCCTCTCCGACGGCGGACGCGACCCGCTTGGCGGACTCCGCGCGGGCGTCGCCCGCCACGAACACGCCCGGGACGCTGGTCTCCAGGTGGTACGGCGGCCGGTCCAGCTCCCAGTCGGCCGGCGGCCGCCCGTCGGGGGTCAGATCGGGCCCGGCGAGGATGAAGCCCCGCTCGTCGCGCAGCACCGTGCCGTCCAGCCAGCCGGTCAGCGGGGCCGCGCCGATGAACACGAACAGCCACTGCGCGTCGACGAGTTCGGTGGCGCCGCTCTCCGCGTCGCGCAGGGTGAGCCGCTCCAGGTGGCCGTCGCCGTGCGCGCTCTCGACGACGGTGGAGCAGCGCACCCGGATGTTGGGCGTCTCCTCGATCTGCTGGATCAGGTAGTACGACATCGACGCCTCCAGGGAGCCGCCGCGCACCAGCAGCGTCACCGACTTGGCGCCCCGGGCCAGGTACATCGCGGCCTGCCCGGCCGAGTTGGCGCCGCCGACGATGTACACGTCGTGGCCCTGGCAGGAGGCCGCCTCGGTCAGCGCCGAGCCGTAGAACACCCCGCAGCCGGCCAGGTCCTCGGTGCCCGGCGCGGTCAGCTGCCGGTAGGACACGCCGGTCGCCAGGATGACGCTGTGCGCGGCGATCGCCGAGCCGTCCGAGAACCGCACGACGCGCGCCGCGCCGTTCGCCTCCAGGCCGGTCACCTCGCGCGCCGTGAGGATCTCGGCGCCGAACTTCGCCGCCTGCCGCCGGGCCCGCTCGGTGAGCTGGCCGCCGGAGACGCCGTCGGGGAAGCCCAGGTAGTTCTCGATGCGCGAGCTCTGCCCGGCCTGGCCCCCGGTCGCCGACCGCTCCACCAGCACCGTGCGCAGCCCCTCCGAGGCCCCGTACACGGCCGCGCCGAGCCCCGCCGGGCCGCCGCCGATCACCACCAGGTCGTAGAAGTCGGCCGTCGGCGTGGTCGCCAGACCCACCCGGGCCGCCAGCTCGGGCGCCTCCGGCTCCACCAGCGGGGTCCCGTCCGGCGTGACCACCACCGGCAGGCGCTGCCCGTCCTGCCCGGCTGCCGACAGCAGCCGCCGCCCCTCCGGCTCGTCGGCGGAGTACCAGCGGTACGGCACCTGGTTGCGGGCCAGGAACTCCCGGACCTCCGAGGACCGCGCCGACCAGCGGTGCCCGACGACCTTGGTGCTGGGCACCGGCCGGTGGTCGCCGGTGCGCCAGGCCTGGAGCAGGTCGTCCAGGACCGGGTAGAGCTTCTCCTCCGGCGGGTCCCAGGGCTTGAGCAGGTAGTGGTCCAGGTCGACGACGTTGATCGCGTCGATCGCCGCGTTGGTGTCCGCGTACGCCGTCAGCAGCACCCGCCGGGCGCCCGGGTACACGTCCAGGGCCTGTTCGAGGAACTCGATGCCGTTCATCTGCGGCATCCGGTAGTCGGCGAGGATCACGGCCACCAGGTCGCCGCGCAGCTTCAGTTCGCGCAGCGCGTCGAGCGCCGACTCGCCGGACTCCGCGCGCACGATCCGGTACGTGGCGCCGTAGCGCCGCCGCAGGTCGCGGGCGACGGCGCGGGAGACCCCCGGATCGTCGTCCACGGTCATGATGACGGTCCGTGCCTCCGCGTCGGCCTGTGCCATACGTCCCCCACGTCGCGCGGCCGGATTCACGGCACGGCGTCCCCGTCACCGCACCGGCCTGCACCCCATCGTATGTTCGATCGCCGGTCCTCGCTCAGGCAGCGCGGGGGCGCCGCCACCCGCCCGGTGCCCCCTGCGCGGTGACGCGGCGGGCTTGGGGAAGACTGGGCGCCATGAACGACGTGACCGCGACACAGGGAGGGACCCGCATGACGCGCCCGATCACGGCAGGCCTGGACGGTTCGCAGGAGAGCCTGGCCGCACTGGCCTGGGCGGCGAGGGAGGCGGTCCGCCGCGGTGCCCCGCTGCACGTCGTGCACGCCTGGCGGTTCCAGGGACAGGGCGTGGCGGGCACGGTGGAGCGGGAGACCCAGGAGGGGTGGGCGCGGGACGCCCTCGCCGAGGCGGTCGGCACCGTCACCGAGCGGCACCCCGGCCTCACGGTGACGACCGACCTGCGCGAGGGCGACGCGGTGGCGGCCCTGCTCGCCGCCGCGGCCGACGCCGAGACGCTGGTCCTCGGCTCGCGCGGCCACGGACCGGTCGTCGGCTTCCTGCTCGGCTCGGTCGGGCAGCAGGTGATCGCCGAGGCGACCCGGCCGGTCGTCCTCGTGCGCGCCGGTGACGAGGCCGCCGCCGAGGCCGCGGGCCGCGAGGTCGTCGTGGGCCAGCAGGGCGAGCCCGAGGACAGTGCCGACGTCGTCGGGGCCGCGTTCGAGGCGGCCGCCGCCCGGGGCGCCACCGTGCGGGCCGTACGCGCCTGGACCCTGCCGACGGTGTTCACCTACAGCCCCGGCTCCATGGCGCTCGCCGACGAGGCCGGCGGCCTGGAGCAGTACGAGCACAAGGCGCTCGGCGAGGCCCTCGCACCCTGGCGCGAACGCTTCCCGGACGTTCCGGTGGTCGAGCACGTGGAGATGGGCAGCGCCGGCCAGGTGCTGCTGTCGGCCTCCGCGAACGCCCAGTTGGTGGTCGTCGGCCGCCGCGCCCGCCGCAGCGCCGTCGGCGCCCGGATCGGCTCGGTCGCCCACGGCGTGCTGCACCACGCGGAGTGCCCGGTGGCGGTCGTCCCGCACACGTGAGGTCCGGCGGGGGCCGCCGCTCAGTCCGCCGTGGGCCGCAGCGTCCCCCGCGCCCCGGGCAGGATGTTGACGAGGTAGTCCTCGACCGCCGTGTCCAGGCCGATGTCGTGCTGGGCCCGCTCGGAGAGGTACCAGCGGTGCTCCAGCAGCTCGTGGTAGATCTCCGCCGGGTCCATCGCGCCGCGCAGCTCCAGCGGCACGGCGCGCACGGTGGGCCGGAAGACCTCGCGCACCCAGCGGTGGGCGAGGACCTCGGGACGGGCGCCGAGGGGGTCGCCCGGGGCGTAGTCGTCCTGGGTGGCCATCCAGCTCTCCAGGTCGTTGAGCAGCCGCCTGGCCTGGTTCTCCTCGGCGTCCAGCCCGGTCAGGCGCAGCAGCTGGCGCTGGTGGTGACCGGCGTCGACGACCTTGGGCACGAAGGTGACCGCGTCGCCGTTGGAGGCGTGCTCGATCTGCATCTCGGCCACGTCGAAGCCGAGGTCGTTGAGGCGCCGGATCCGGCGTTCGATGTAGTGGTACTTGCCCGCCGGATAGACCGAGGTGCGGGTCAGCTCCTCCCACAGGCTCCGGTAGCGGGCGCAGATCTCCGTACCGAAGTCGACCGGGTCGACGGAGGGGTGCAGCGCCCCGGAGGCCTCCAGGTCGAGCAGTTCGCCACTGATGTTGACCCGGGCCAGGTCGAGGTCGTAGTCGCGCTGCCCGGGGCTCAGCCGCGGGTGCAGCTCGCCGGTCTCGGCGTCGACCAGGTAGGCGGCGTAGGCGCCCGCGTCGCGCCGGAAGAGCGTGTTGGACAGCGAGCAGTCGCCCCAGGCGAACCCGGCCAGGTGCAGCCGGACCAGCAGCACCGCGAGGGCGTCCATCAGCCGGTGCATGGTCGCCGGGCGCAGCGTCGTCTCGAACATCGACCGGTACGGCTGCGACCCGCCCAGGTGCCGGGTGACCAGCACCGGCTCCAGCGCGGCCCCGGCGGCGTCCGTGCGGCCGGTGATCACGGCCAGCGCGTCCACCGCCGGGATGGCGAGCCGGTCCAGGTCGCGCAGCAGCTGGTACTCGCGCAGCGCGGGCCGCTCGGCCAGCTCCTTGACCGCGATGACCTCGTCCCCGGCGCGCGCGTAGCGGACCACGTGCCGGGAGATGCCGCGGGGCAGCGGCACGAGATACTCCTCGGGCCACTGCTCCAGCGGCAGCTGCCAGGGCAGTTCGAGCAGGAGCGCGGGATGCTCCGGGTTGGTGGCGCTGATCTGCAAGGCCATGCCCCGACTCTAGAACGCCCGTTCCCGGGCCAGGTCCGCGGCATCCTTCACCGGCCCCCGGTGGACCGGACCGTGGCCCGGCAGCAGCACGTCGCCCTCCAGACCGGCGATGACGTCGAGCGAGGCGATCGCGCCCGGCCGGTCGTGGTGGAACAGGTCCGGCAGCAGCTGCGGTCCCTCGATCCGTGAGATGGCGTGGCCGCTGACCAGTGCGTCGCCGGAGATCACCACCCCGGCGTCGGGGAGGTGGTAGACGCAGTGTCCGTCGGTGTGCCCGGGGGTGTGCACCGGCACGGGCCGGCCGGGCAGGTCGAGGGCGCCGTCCGCCGGGAAGGCCGCCGGTGCGGTCACCGGGTGCTGCTCGGTGCCGCCGGTGCGCAGCACGTGCGCCATCCACGGCAGCACGCCGGGGCGCCAGGCGTTGCGCAGCACCGTGCCCACCGACACCTGCTGGAGGAAGTCGCGCCGGGCGTGCGGCACCTCGGCCTCGTGCAGCAGGACCGGGGTGCCGTGGGCGGCACGCAGGTACTCGGCCGAGCCCAGGTGGTCGTTGTGGGCGTGGGTGATCAGCACCGCCGCCACCGCCTCGGGCGAACTTCCGACGGCGGCCAGGGAGTCGAGCAGCGCCCGGCGGTCGCCGGGGTATCCGGTGTCGACGAGGGTCACCGCGTCGCCGTCGGTGAGGATGACCCAGTTGGTGTTGCCGCCGTGCACCAGGTAGGTACCGTCGGCCACTTGCCGTACGTCCGCGCTCATGGTCTCCCGCGTTCCAGGTCGGTGGTCCCCGCGCGGGACAGCCAACCAGAAAAGGAGCACGGGCGGTTGCCCGGCCCTCAGCGCACGCCGTGCGGGCGGAACTGGACGCTGATGCGGGGCCCGGCGGCGCGGGTGTTCTTCGGAACGCAGTGCTCCCAGGTGCGCTGGCAGGAGCCGCCCATCACGATCAGGTCGCCGTGGCCCAGCGGGCGGCGCACCGTCTCGCCGCCCCCGCCCGCCGGGCGCAGCAGCAGATCACGGGGCGTGCCGACGGAGAGGATCGCGACCATCGTGTCCTGACGCGCGCCCCGCCCGATCCGGTCGCCGTGCCAGGCGACGCTGTCCCGGCCGTCGCGGTAGTGGCACAGGCCGGCCGTGGTGAAGGGCTCGCCCAGCTCCTCGGCGTAGTGCGCGGACAGGGCGTCGCGCGCCTGAGTCAGCAGGGGGTCCGGCAGCGGGTCGGCCGCGCCGTAGAACGCCAGCAGCCGGGGTACGTCGACGACGCGCTCGTACATCTCGCGCCGCTCGGCGCGCCAGGGGACCTCGGTGGCCAGCCGCTCGAAGAGCGCGTCGGCGCCGCTCAGCCACCCGGGGAGCAGGTCGATCCAGGCACCGGAGCCGAGGCGGGTGCGGCGGAGCCCGTCGAGGGAGCCGAGTCCGACCTCGTCGGTCTGGTCGAAGAGCGAGCCCTGGAGGTGGTGCGTGGTCATGGCACCAGCGTACTCCTTCATCGAAACTGTGTTCTATTTAGTGGGAGGCGCGCGTCCAGGCCCTTTCGATACACCGCTGTATCCGATACATTCGCGCATCGAACGGAACGAAGGGGCCGGGCATGGCGGTGCGGGAGACGAACGGGCGGGTGACCAGACGCCGCGCGCGCACCCGCGCCAACCTCCTGGACGCCGCGTTCGAGGTGTTCGCCGCCAAGGGGTTCGGGCGGGTGTCGATCGAGGAGGTCTGCGAGGCCGCCGGGTACAGCCGCGGCGCCTTCTACTCCAACTTCGACAGCCTCGACGAGCTGTTCTTCGCCCTCTACAGGCAACGGGCCGGCCTGATCGCCGAGCAGGTGTCCGCCGCCCTCGCCTCCGACGGCCCCGGCCTGGACGTGCCGGCCGCCGTGGAGCGCGTCACCGAGGTGCTGCTCCTGGACCGGGACTGGCTCCTGGTGAAGACGGACTTCCTCGTGCACGCCGCCCGCGACCCGGACGTCGCCCGGACCCTGCTGGAGCACCGGGCCCTTCTCAGGCGGGCGATCGCCGACCGGCTCGCCCGGGCCCGCGGACACACCGCCCTGCCCGCCGTGCTGGGTGACGCGGAGCACGCCGCGCACGCCGTGGTCGCCGCGTACGACGGGGTCACCACCCAGCTGCTCCTCGACCGGGACGTCGCACACGCCCGGATCTGGCTGGGACAACTGCTCACCGCGCTGCTCACCGACGGCAGCACGCGTCACTGACCACGGGGTCATCGACACAACAGGAAGGGACGGTCGCCATGGATGCCGACGTCATCGTGGTCGGAGCGGGTCTCGCGGGCCTGGTCGCGGCCCACGAGCTGACCAGCCGGGGGCGGAGGGTGGCCCTGGTCGACCAGGAGAACGCGGCCAACCTCGGCGGGCAGGCCTTCTGGTCCTTCGGCGGCCTCTTCCTCGTCGACTCCCCGGAGCAGCGCCGCCTCGGCGTCAAGGACTCCTTCGACCTGGCCTGGAGCGACTGGCAGGGCAGCGCCGGCTTCGACCGCACCGACGACGAGGACTCCTGGGCGGTGCGCTGGGCGCGGGCCTACGTGGAGTGGGCGGCGGGGGAGAAGCGGTCCTGGCTCGCGGGACACGGCATCACCTTCCTGCCCACCGTCGGCTGGGCCGAGCGCGGCGACCTGAGGGCCGGCGGGCACGGCAACTCCGTGCCCCGGTTCCACATCGCCTGGGGGACCGGCACGGGCGTGGTCGAGCCCTTCGTGCGGTACGCGAAGCAGGCGGTGCGGGACGGGCTGCTCACCTTCCACCACCGCCACCGCGTCGACCACCTGGTCGTCGAGGGCGGCACGGCGCGCGGGGTGCGCGGCACGGTCCTCGCCCCGGACCACTCGCCGCGCGGCGTCGCCTCCAGCCGCGAGGCGGCCGGAGAGTTCGAACTCACCGCCCAGGCCGTCGTCGTCACCTCCGGCGGCATCGGCGCCGACCACGACATCGTCCGCCGCCACTGGCCCGAACGCCTGGGCACCCCGCCCGCCGAGATGGTCACCGGAGTCCCCGCCTACGTCGACGGCCGGATGCTCGGCATCAGCGCCGAGGCGGGCGCCCGCCTGGTCAACCGCGACCGCATGTGGCACTACACGGAGGGCGTGCGCAACTGGGACCCGATCTGGCCCGGCCACGGCATCCGCATCCTGCCCGGACCGTCCTCCATGTGGTTCGACGCGCTGGGCCGCCGGCTGCCCGAGCCGTACCTGCCCGGCTACGACACCCTGGGCACCCTGCGGCACCTGCGCACGGCCGAGGACCTCGCGGGACACGACCACTCCTGGTTCGTCCTCACCCAGAAGATCGTCGAGAAGGAGTTCGCGCTCTCCGGCTCCGAGCAGAACCCCGACATCACCGCCAAGGACCGCGTCGGCTTCCTGCGCGAACGCGTCCTCGGCAAGGGCGCCCCGGCCCCGGTGGACGCGTTCCTGCGCGAGGGCGCCGACTTCGTGACCGCGCCGGACCTGGAGCAACTGGTGGACAGGATGAACCGGTTGACCGACAAGCCACTCCTGGACGCCGCCGCACTCCGGCGCCAGATCGAGGCCCGGGACCTGCAGATGGCCAACCCGTACGCCAAGGACGCCCAGGTGCAGGGCATCCGCAACGCCCGCCGCTACATCGGTGACCGCCTCGGCCGGGTCGCCACCCCGCACCGCATCCTCGACCCGGCCGCGGGCCCGCTGATCGGCGTCAAGCTGCACATCCTCACCCGCAAGACCCTCGGCGGCATCCAGACCGACCTGGACTCCCGCGCCCTGGGCGCCGACGGCACCCCGGTCGAGGGCCTGTACGCGGCCGGCGAGGTGGCCGGCTTCGGCGGGGGAGGGGTGCACGGGTACAACGCGCTGGAGGGCACCTTCCTGGGCGGCTGCCTGTTCTCCGGACGGGCGGCGGGCCGGGCCGCGGCACGGCAGACCGCCTGAGCGGCCAACCGGGCGGCGCGGGCGCCGGGTTACGCCGACCTGCGGCGTACGGCCTCGCGCCGCTTGAGCGCACGGCGCTCCAACTCGCTGGTACCGCCCCAGACACCGAGGGTCTGCCCGGTGTCGAGCGCCCACCGCAGGCACTGCTCCCGGACCGGGCAGGTCCGGCAGACCGCCTTCGCCTGCTCGGTCTGCAAAGCGGCCGGGCCGGTGGTGCCGATCGGGAAGAAGAGGTCGGGGTCCTCCGTCCGGCATGCGGCGTGCTCTCGCCAGTTGTCCATCAAAGTCACCTGCGATCGGTATCGTTCGCGTCCTCGTGCATGGCTTACTCCGTTGCGGGTGACCTGTCGACAGCGGGGTGAAACCGGCCCGGTCCGAGTGAGGCGCCGCGTCCGCCTCCGTGGGTCTACCGGCCCAGCGCGTCCGCGGCCGCCGTGACCACCGCGTCCGCCACCGCGGCCAGAGCCGGGGAGTCGAGCTTCCACTGCTGCCAGTACAGCGTGACGTCCACCGCCAGGTCCGGCGCGAAGCCGACGAGCCGGCCGGTGCGCAGCAGGGGCTCGGCCTGCGGCTGCGGGACCATGCCCCAGCCGAGACCGGTGGCGACCGCCTCGACGAAGCCCTCCGAGGTCGGCACGTAGTGCCGCGCGGCACTCGCGCCACGGTGACCCAGCCGGCGCGCGAAGGAGTCCTGGAAGTCGTCCCGCCGGTCGAAGACCACCACCGGGGCGTCGGCGACGGCCTCCCGCGGCGTCGCCTCCAGGTGCCGCGCGGCGAACTCGGGGGCGGCGCAGGGGAGATAGCGCATCCGGCCCAGCGTCCGGACCGTGCAGCCCGGCACCGGTTCCGGCGACGACGTCACCGCCGCCATCACCACGCCCTCCCGCAGCAGCGTCGCCGTGTGGCCCTCGTCCTCCCGGCGCAGTTCGAAGCAGAGGGCGGGATCCCGGGGGATGCGGGTGAGGGCGGGCAGGAACCAGGTCGCCAGCGAGTCGGCGTTCACCGCCACCGTCACCCGGGTCGGCTCGCCCGCCCCCCGCAGGCCCAGCTCGGCCGAGGCGTCCCGCTCCAGCCGCGCCACCTGCCGGGCCAGCCGCACCAGCACGGCACCGGAGTCGGTCGCCCGCACCGGCTTGGTGCGCAGCAGCAGCACCCGGCCGGTGCGCTGCTCCAGTGCCTTCACCCGCTGGCTGACCGCGGACGGTGTCACGTGCAGGGCGTCGGCGGCCGCGTCGAAGGTGCCCTCGTCCACGACGGCCAGCAGGGTGCGCACATGGTCCAGCGGCAGGTCCGCGAAGGGCGGCGTCATGTCGTCATCACACTGCCTAATGTTACGTAAGAATCTTTAGCTGTACGTCCGGTGATCGCCCGCTTAGCGTCGGGGGCATGAACAGCGCCCTCACGGCAGCCGCCGCCGGCTTCGGCACCGGCCTCTCGCTCATCGTCGCCATCGGCGCCCAGAACGCCTTCGTCCTGCGTCAGGGCATCCGCCGCGACGCCGTCCTCGCCGTGGTCGGCATCTGCGCGCTGTCCGACGCCCTGCTCATCGCCCTCGGCGTCGGCGGAGTGGGCGCCGTGGTGGTGGCCTGGCCGGGCGCGCTGACCGCCGTCGGCTGGATCGGCGGCGCCTTCCTGCTCGGCTACGGCGCCCTGGCCGCCCGGCGGGTGTTCCGCCCGTCCGGCGCGCTGCGGGCGGAGGGCGACGCCGCGGGCTCCCGCCGCCGGGCCGTACTCACCTGCCTGGCGCTGACCTGGCTCAACCCGCACGTCTACCTGGACACCGTGTTCCTGCTGGGCTCCGTCGCCGCCGACCGGGGGCCGCTGCGCTGGACCTTCGGCCTCGGAGCCGCCGCGGCCAGCCTGGTCTGGTTCGCCGCGCTCGGCTTCGGCGCCCGCTACCTCGGCCGCTTCCTGGCCCGGCCCTCGGCCTGGCGGGTCCTCGACGGCCTGGTGGCCGCCACCATGGTCGTCCTCGGCGTCTCCCTGGTCGCCGGGGCCTGAGCGGGCCGGATCCGGCCGCACGCGCCCCAAGGGGCTCGAACGAAGCTGCGATAGTGATCCTCGCAATCGAAAGATGTACCGAGCATGTAGGAAGCGCGTGGACACCAGCGAGAGCAGCGGCGAGAGCGGCACCGAACCGGACGTGAAGGCCACGGCGCCGGACGGGACGCGGCAGCGCGGATGGCGCCGGTGGGCCATGGACACCCGCCCCCTGCGCCGCCCGGCCTACCGCAGGCTGTGGTCCTCGACCATCGTCACGGCCGTCGGCAGCCAGCTCACCGCGGTCGCCGTGCCCAAGCAGATCTACGACATCACCGGCTCCTCGGCCTGGGTCGGCGCCGCGAGTCTCGCCGGGCTGCTGCCGCTCATCGTCTTCGCCCTGTGGGGCGGCGCGGTGGCCGACACCATGGACCGCCGCAAGCTTCTGCTGATCACCAACACCGGCATCGCGGTGACCTCGCTGCTCTTCTGGATACAGGCGGTCACCGGCATGGCGTCGGTGGCCGCGCTGATGCTGCTGCTCGCGCTGCAACAGGCCTTCTGGGGCCTCAACGCCCCGGCCCGCAACGCCTCCATCGCCCGCCTGGTGCCCGAGGACGAGCTGCCCGCCGCCAACGCCCTCGGCTCGACCGTCATGCAGACCGGGCAGGTGGTCGGGCCGCTGCTCGCCGGTGCGCTGATCCCGGTGATCGGACTGCCCGAGCTGTACCTGATCGACGCGCTGGCCCTGTGCGTCACCGTGTGGGCGGTCTACAGGCTCCCCGCGCTGCCCCCGCTCGCGGGCACGGCGGTCCGGCGCGCGGGCGTGCGCGAGGTGGTGGCGGGCTTCCGCTACATCGCCGGGCACAAGGTGCTGCTGCTGTCCTTCCTGGCCGACATCGTCGCCATGGTGTTCGGCATGCCCCGCGCCCTGTTCCCGCAGCTCGCCGCCGAGACGTACGCCCCGTACGGCGAGGGGCTCGCGCTCGGTCTGCTGTTCGCGGCGATCCCCGTCGGCGCCGTGGCCGGCGGGCTGTTCTCCGGAACCTTCTCGCGGGCGCGCCGGCACGGCTGGATGGTGATCGGCGCGGTCGTCGTGTGGGGTGCGGCCATCACCGGCTTCGGCCTGAGCGGCAGCCTGTGGCTCGCGGTGGCGTTCCTGGCCGTGGCCGGGGTCGCCGACATGGTCTCCATGGTGTTCCGCGGGGCGATCCTGCTGTCCGCGGCCACCGACGAGATGCGCGGGCGGATGCAGGGCGTGTTCACCGTCGTCGTGGCGGGCGGCCCGCGGCTGGCCGACGTCCTGCACGGCGGGGCGGGCTCCGCCTTCGGCGCGCGGGAGGCCGTGGCCGGGGGCGGGCTGCTCGTCGTGGCCGTGATGCTGGCGCTGGCCGCCGCGATGCCGGCGCTGCGCCGCTACCGCGTCTGACCGCGCCTCACAGGGCGCCGCGGCCGTGCAGCGCGTAGTGCTCCATGAGCCGGCCCCTGGTGTTCTCCAGCCGGTGCGCGAGGATCTCCGCGACCGAGCGCACCAGCACGATGCCCAGCTGCGGGTCCCGCTCGCACAGGTCGAGCACCGCGTCCGCCTCGAACTCGTAGGCACGCACCGGGCTGAACGCCTCGGCGCCGAAGTCCCACTCGTAGGGCGGGAACAGCCAGGACCAGCCGAGCAGGTCGCCCACCCCGAGACTGGCGACCGTGACCCGCTGCAGGGACGTCACCCGCTGGGTCAGGGAGACCGCGCCGGAGCGGATGACCCAGAAGCGGTCCGCCCTGCCTCCCGCCTCGAAGATCCGGTCGTCCTCCGGGAAGGAGACCTCCTGGGCCAGCTCCATCAGCCGCGCGCGCTGGGGGAGGGGCAGGGCGTTCAGGAGTTTGATCGCTTTGGTCATGGCACGGGGCTCCTCGCCGGCGATTCGGTTCCGGGGCTTTCCCTATGCCCATTTCAGTCGCTGCCGGCGCCCTGAGCACCTCGGCGGACGGCGAATCCCGTACGGATTCCGTGCGAGAACCGGGAACGAGGGGGCGAGGGCGTGCGAAGAGCATGAAAATGCCCTGGCCGGACGGGGGAGGCCGGCCAGGGCCGTAAGCGGTGACCGCGGAGGACATTTCGGTCGACTCCGTCGCCACTTGGATGAACGCTAAACCATCTCCGGGTGTTCCGCGAAACCGGTACCGGGGCGAGTGACCCGTTTCACTCGTCCGCCCCTGGCCCGCTCCTCACTCGCCCGCCCCGGCCCGCTCCTCACTCGTCACGCTCCGCGACCACCCGGATCGTCTCCAGTGCCGGATCGGTCGGGTCCGGCAGGTACATCCCGGCCTCCAGACCGCTGCGCAGATAGCGCAGGACCGGCTCGGCCAGCCGCTCACCCGGCAGCACGGCCGGAATGCCCGGCGGATACGGCGTGATCATCTCCGCCGCGACCCTGCCCGCGGCCCGGTCCAGGGGCACGTCCTCGGTGGGCCCGAAGAAGGCGTCCCTCGGCAGGACCACCTGCGGCATCCGCAGCCGGGCCGGGGACGGCACCTCGACACGCGGCGCGGGCTCCAGGCCGCCGGCGGCGCGGGCCAGGTCCTTGAGGGCGGTGAGCAGTTCGTCCGCGGTCTCCCGGTCGTCGCCGTGGGTGATCTGCGCGCCGATACGGCGGTGGTCGGTGATGTGGGCGACCACGCCGCGGTGCTCGCGCAGCCAGTCCGCCGCCTGGAAACCGGGGATGCCGAGCCCGTCGAGGTCGATGACGACCGGCAGCGGATCGAAGCCGTGGGCCCTGCCGGGGCCGCAGAAGTCGTCGCGGTCGTTGACGTGCATCCCGTCGATCTCCTCGATCGCCGCCCGCACGTCGGCCGCCAGCCGCAGCGCCCCGCCCATCAGCTCCTGGCCGCCGAGTGCCATCTGGCGGCGCCAGCCGTCCAGACCGGCGAAGATCAGTACCGAGGGGCTGGTGGTGCTCAGCAGGTCGGCGCGCATCCCGAGGAGCTTCGGCTGCACCAGGTCGCCGCGCAGATGGAACACGGAGCCCTGCTCCAGACCGCTGCCCATCTTGTGGATGCTGGTCACACAGATGTCGGCGCCCGCGTCCATCGCCCAGGACGGCAGGTCGGGGTGGAAGGGCAGATGCGCGCCCCACGCCTCGTCGACGATCAGCGGCACCGAACGCCGGTGGCATACCTCGGCCACGGCCCGCAGATCGGCGCTCGCGCCGCACGGCGTCGGGCTCGTCACCAGGGCGCCCTTGGCGTCGGGATGGGCGGTGAACGCCTCCTCGAACGCCTCCGCGGACGGCGGATGGGCCAGATGGCGCTCGGCGTCCCACCGCGGTTCGACCCAGACCGGTTCGATGCCGGAAAGGATCAGCCCCGAGACCACGGACTTGTGGGCGTCCCGGCCGATCAGCAGCTTCTCGTGCGGCCCCGCGACGGCCAGCATCGCCGCCTTCACCGACAGGGAGCTCCCGCACGTCGAGAAGAACGTGTGATCGGCGTGGACGGCGTCCGCCATCAGCTCCTGGGCGCGTTGCAGCACCCGCCCCCGGGTGAGCCGGTCGTCCAGCCCGGCCGTCGCCAGCACGTCGCCGTGGAACACCGCGTCGCCCAGCACCTCGCGCACCGCCGGGTCCGCGCCGCGCGCCTGCTTGTGCCCGGGCGGCGTGAACGCCAGCCGCCCCTCGCGGCGGTACTCGACGAGGGCTTCCAGGACCGGTGCGCGGCGGTGATCGGCTGTCATGCCGCCCGGTTTCCCTTCCGGCGGTCCGTCAATCTGTCCCGAGGTCCCTCACCGCGCGTTCCGGCCCGGGGTCAGCACCTCGTCGAGCACCCGCAGGACGGCCTCGTACGCCAGCGTCCGTACGGCGGCCTCCCGCGAGCCCTCCGGGTCGGTCGGCCGCAGCTCCTCGCTGCGCGCCCGCCAGTTGCGTCCCTCCTCCAGGGCACAGGCCCTCGCCCGGTGCATGCGGCGCAGCAGTTCGTCCGAGTCCACAACATCCGTCATGCACTTCGCGTACCCCCGCAGGGCGCCCGGATCCCTTGGGCCGCAAGGAGGACCGAAGGTTTGCCGGTACCGGCAGAGGTCAGCCGACAGTGACGGGGCCGCACGGCGCGCACGCCGGCGAACCGAACCGGACCTACCAGGGAGCCGACGGATGAGCGAGAGGGACACGACCCGACCCGTCGAACGGCGCGGCACGGACCCGCACCACCGGTGCCGGCCGTGCAGGCCCGCCGACGCGCGCAAGGCGGTCGAACACGCCGTCACCGAGTGCCGCGGTCTCCACGGCGCGGCGTCCTGCGACGTGCGCGCCCTGTCGGACGCCGTGCTGGTGGCCTCGGAACTGACCACCAACGCCATCCTGCACGGCGGCGGCATCACCGATTTCCAGGTCGACGTCGTGGGACCCGGAGCGCACCCGGGCGTGCTGCTGTCGGTGTGCGACCGCAGCCACGACCTCCCGGTGGCCGTGCCGCCCACCGACGACCGCGGCCACCGGCGCCTGGGTGGGCGGGGCTGGCCGATCGTCTGCCGGCTGGCCCGCGAGGTGCGCGTGGCAGATCTTCCCTCGGGCGGCAAGTGCATCACCGTCGTCGTTCCGCTGTCCTGATGACTTTTGGAAGAGCGGAGTTTGTTCCACCGGGGCAGGGGCAGTCGCAGATTCGTGCTTCGGACCGGAGGCGCAGCAGCGGGAGCGGTACGGCTGTTTCGGACACTCCGGCTGTGCCGGGGCCACCCCGGACAGCGCCGTTCCCGCGGAAAGTCCCCTGAGACCACCGTTCAGGAGCGAATCCGCATGCTCATAGAAACGCCCACCATCCGTCCCGGTACCCCCCACCCCACCGCCGATTCCTCCGCAGCCCCGGCCCGCCGGCGGCACGACGACGCCCCCGACACCATGGCGCTCTTCGGCCGGCTGGCCGGACTGGCCGACGGGCCCGAACGGGACGCCGTGCGCGACGAACTGGTCACGGCCTGGCTCCCCATGGCCCACCGGATCGCCGGACGGTTCCGGGACCGCGGCGAATCCCTCGAGGACCTCCGCCAGGTGGCGGCGCTCGGCCTGGTCAAGGCCATCGACCGCTTCGACCCCGGCCGGGGAGCCTTCGAGAGCTACGCCGTCCCCACCATCACCGGCGAGGTCAAGCGCCACTTCCGCGACCGGATGTGGGCCCTGCGGGTGCCCCGCCGGGTCCAGGAACTGCGCAACAAGGTGCGCGTCGCCCGCCGGGAACTCGTCCAGAGCCCGGGCAGTCCCGAACCCTCGGTGGCCGCCCTCGCCGCCCACACCGGGCTGACCGAGGAAGAGGTCGGCGCCGGCATGGAGGCGCTGGAGAGCTTCAGCACCCTGTCGCTGGACGCCGAACTGTCGGCCGGCGACGACGGCTACAGCCTCGCGGACACCCTCGGCGCCGCCGACGCCTCGTACGACACCGTGATCGACCGGGAGTCCGCCAAGGAGGGCCTGCGCAGGCTGCCCGAACGTGAGCGCGCCATTCTCTACATGCGCTTCTTCGAGGACATGACGCAGAGCCGGATCGCGGACTGCCTGGGCATCTCGCAGATGCACGTCTCGCGGCTGATCAGCCGCAGCTGCGCCCGCGTGCGCGACGAGGCGATGGGGGAGCGGGCCACCCGCCCCGGCCACGCGGTGCGCACGTGAGGAGCCGGACGGACGACACGCCGGACGGGCCGGGGGACCAGGGAGGGACGAGACGGATGCTGATGCCACACCCCGAGGTACTGCGCAGGCTCCTGGAGGAGTACGAGGCGGCCGCGGTGGACGAGGCCGCGGGCGCGACGGGCGAGCCGGGCCCGCGGACCCGGGACCTGGCCTACACGCTGTGCGTGTCGACCGGTACGCGGGACGTGACGCGGGCCCTGGACGCCGCCCGGCGCCAGCTGGCCGACGCGCTGGAGCCGGCTCCCGCGCAGTCCGCCGCGCCCGCCGGCGTGGCGGACTGACGAGGAACGCACGGACAAGGACGATCAGGGGCGCGATGCCACGACTGCCCGTACCCGCCCGACGGTGTACGGGCAGCCGCACGTCGACAGCCGTACGCCGACGACCGCACGGTGTGCGCACAGGAAGCCGGGGCATCCGGACTCCGGGAGGGGATTCACATGAACGCACGTGTCCTGGCAGTCACCGGACGAGGGCGCGCCCGGCGGGCCGCGAACGGGTCGGCGGCCGAGGGTGCCGCCCGGGCCGGGCTCACCGCCCGCGGCGTCATCTACCTGCTGGTCGGCATCCTGGCCCTGCAGATCGCCTTCGGCACCGGAAACCGGCAGGCGGACCGGGGCGGCGCCCTGGCCGAGCTGTCGGACAAGCCGTTCGGGGCCGTGCTGCTCTGGGCGCTCGGCGCCGGGCTCGTCGGCATGGCGCTGTGGCGGCTGTCCGAGGCGCTCTTCGGCGTCACCGGCAAGGACGGCCACACGGCGCGCAAGCGTCTGCCCGCCGCCGCCCGCTGCGTGTTCTACGCGTTCGTCGCCTACTCCGTACTGGCCTTCGCGGCCGGCGCCGGCGGCAGCGGCTCCAGCGACCGGCAGTCCCGGGACGTCACGGCCAGGGTGATGGAGATACCCGCCGGCCGGTGGCTGGTGGGTGTCGCGGGCGTCGCGATCGTCGTCGCCGGAGCCGTGATCGGCGTACAGGCGGTGCGCCGCAGCTATCACAAGAAGCTGAAGCTCGGCGCGCTGAGCCCCCGTGTCCGGCGGCTGGTCGACGTCACCGGCGTCGGCGGCGGGGTGGCTCGCGGCCTCGTCTTCGCCGGTGCGGGCGCCTTCGCGGTACGGGCCGCAGTCGACTACCAACCCGACCGGGTCAAGGGACTGGACGACACCCTCCGCTCCTTCGCCGACACCCCTCTCGGCCCCTGGCTGCTGGCCCTGGTCGCCGCCGGTCTGGTGCTGTTCGGCGTGTTCTCCTTCACCCTCGCCCGCTGGCGGAGGGTCTGAGCGGCCCGGCACGGGGAACACGGGGCGAATGAACGAACACGAGATTCCTCCGCCGGACGGACGTCCCGTGGACGTCTACCTCGACCTCCTGCGCGTTCGCATGCCGAACGACGACTACCAGCTGCTGCTCAGCGTGGTGGAACCGGTCCTCCAGGCGATCGACGAGCAGCAGATGCCGACCATCGACTTCTCCCTGGACGGGGACAACGCCGAGGCGCTGCCCCAGGAGATCAGGGACGAGGCCGCACTGGTCATCGCCACCGCCGTCACCGGACGTCTCGACAACGAGGTCGTCGAGATCGACACCGACGAGACCGGCCCGGTCCGGGTCGTCACCGACGCGGCCACCGCCTCCGACCCCGAGCGCCTCGGCGAGATCGCCGACTACCTCAAGGAACGCCACCAGCAGAACGAGGAACTGCGCGGCATCGCCGAGGCCAGTGGCCTGCCCAGCGACTTCTGACCCTCACCACCCGGGTGGGACCGTCACCGCTGCGGCGCCCTGACGGGCACACCCAGCGGCCGGGCGAGGCCGACCACTGCCTCGTCCAGCCGCTCCAGGTGCCGCAGCACCCGGCCCGTGATGCGGCCGTACCGCGGCACTCCGGCGGCGTCCGGCTCCAGCAGCGAGGCGATGCTCGGTCCGGTCTCCACCTCCGTCCCCGCGCCGTCGTCGGCGACCTTGGCGGCGATCGCCTCGATGTTGCGCACCGTGCGCCGCACCGCGCCGCGCAGCCGCGGGTCGGCCGCGATCGACGGATGGGTGGGCAGCAGTTCGGCCGTCGCCGCCAGCGACCGCGCGTGATAGGCACAGGTCTCCAGCAGCGCCACCACGTACTGGGCCGTGTCGCGCCGGGCCCGCAGCGGCGTGATCGGGTGGGTCAGCGGCTGGGTGGCGGCGCGCAGATCGCCGAGCGCCTGGTCCAGCTCCCGCGCCGTGTCCAGCAGATCGGCCTCCGGGCCGCCGCTGAGCTGGTCGACGGCACCCTCCGTCACGTCGGTGAGCCGTTCCAGGACCGTGCCGAGCAGTTCGTTCGTACGCCGGTCGGTGCGGATCGGCAGCACCAGCGCCGCCGCCACGATCCCGCAGGCCGCGCCGAGCGCCGTCTCCTCCACCCGCAGCAGCAGCACCGACATGCTGTAGGTGTGCAGCAACGTGTACAGCAGCCCGAGCATCGCGGTGACGAAGAACGACATCAGCGTGTAGGACAGCGGCGCCGTGTAGAACATCGCGAAGATCAGCACCAGCACCAGGCCGAACGCCGTCCAGGTGTGGTTGCCGACCAGACCGGCCAGCACGATGCCCGCCACCACGCCCAGCACGGTGCCCAGCAGCCGACGGTAGCCCTTGACCAGGATCTCACCGGTGGAAGCGGTGTTGATGAAGACGATCCAGCAGGTGAGCACCGCCCAGTACCAGCGCTGCGTGGACAGCAGCTCCCCGCCGGCGATGGCCAGCGACGATCCCACGGCCACCTGCACCGCGGCGCGCGTGGTGGGCCGCCGCAGCCCGGTCTGCTCCTCCTCCGGCGCCGCCTCCTCACCGGCGTCGATGGCCGCGTCCTCGGCGTCCAGCTCCTCACGGGACCTGGCGGTGGCCGGTGAGTCGTCGGACTCGTCCTGCGGTCCGTCCAGCGCGATCCTGAGACCCATGACCGCGCGCGCCGTCTCGCCGATGCCGCGGAACACGTCCTGGACGGCGGCGGTCGCCTCGGGCAGGTTCTCCTCGTCCCGGTAGCCGAGCAGCCGGTTGCGCAGATGGGACAGCGCGGTGCCGCGTGCCTCGGCGGGCGGGCGCAGCACCAGGGCGCGCAGCGCCGTGAGATCGCGGCGCAGCGTCTCCGTGGCCTCGCCGGGTGCCGGCGAATGGCCCACGGTGGGGGCGGGCGCGCCCGGCAGGTGCAGGGTCAGGGTGTCCGCCCGCTCGGCGCTGCGCGCGGTCAGCAGCAGCAGACCGAGTCGCTCGGCGGCGATCTCGGCGTCCGCGATGCGCCGCTGCACCAGGCGTGCCGTGGACGCGTCGGGCGTGCCCTCCTCCAGCCGCGACTGGATCAGAAGGGCCGTCTCGTGCAGGCGCGCGGTGCCGTCGCGCAGCCGCTCCAGCGTCTTGTCGATGGCGTCGGGACCGGCGTCCAGCAACTCGATCTGCGTGGCGATCAGCTGGGCCAGCCGGGCCCGGAACGCCTGCCGCAGCAGGCCCAGGATGCGCGCCGGCGTCGCCGGGACCACCCCGAAACGCACCACCGCGCTGGACGCGAACGCCACCGCGACGGCGGCCCACAGCCCCGGCAGCCCGGACACCTTCCCGCCGACGAACAGCGACACGAAGTAGACCTGGAAGCCGATCAGCCCGAGGGCCGTGCCCCGGTCGCCGAACCGGCGGACGAAGACCGCGCAGAAGATGAGGACGACGAAGAAGGCGTCCCCGATGACGACCCGTGAGGCGAGCAGGGTGCTCAGCGAGACCGAGGCCAGGGCGACGGGCAGGCCGAGCGCCAGCGTGACGGCCTGCGGACCCGGTTCCTTCTCCCGGATGGCGAAGGTCGCGACCATCGCCGTCATGGCGCCCGCCACCAGATGCTTGACGTCCACGCCGGACAGGGCGAGCACACCCAGCGTCAGCGCGATGGCGCCGACCGTCCGCAAGCCCGCCGTCAGCCGCAACAGCCCGGGGTCGGACGCGGCGACGCGGTCGCGCAGCCGTGTCCGCGCCGGGCGTCCCGCTGCCTTCACGCCGCCGAACACTCTCCCGATTCAGCCGGCCCTCACAGCCGGTTCCAGCCATGTCCCGGCCGGTTCACGCCGAGATCCACTTCTCAGCATGTCATGCCCCGGTCCGGCACGGGCCGCGGGGGCGACCGCGGTCACAACTCCGCCCGGTCCGCCCCCTCCACCCGCTCCCGCACCTGTTCCGGCGTCAGATAGGCGTCGGTGTACTCGAAGTCCTTGAGCTTGGCCGGCTTGCGGGCCTGGAAACCGGTGCGTACGAAATCGTCCCCCGCGATCGCGTTCAGCGCCCAGTCGGCCGCCACCCGCGCCTTGGCCACACCCGTGCGCAGCGCCGACCAGTGGTACCCGCGGGCCACCGCCTGCGCGGGCAGGCCCTTCAGCTCGACGCCGAGCGGCTTGGAGACCGCGTCGGCGCCGCCGAGGTCGACGACGAGACCGAGGTCCTTGTGCACGTACGGCCGCATCGGCTGGTTGCGCAGCGTGGCGATGAGGTTCTCGGCGACGTGCCGGCCCTGCCGCATCGCGTGCTGCGCGGTGGGCGGGCAGACGGCACCCTCCTGGCCCTTGGTGAGGTCGGGCACGGCCGCGGAGTCGCCGAGCGCGAACACTCCGTCGTGGTCCGGCAGGCACATCTCCGCGGTGACCGCGAGCCGTCCCTTGACCGTCTCCGCGCCGAGCGTCGCGATCAGCGGGCTCGCGACCACGCCCGCCGTCCAGATCAGCGTGCGGGTGGGCACCACCCGGCCGTCCGTGAAGGTGACCTCCTCCTCCCCGGCCTTGGCGATGGACACACCCAGGGAGATCTCGATGCCGCGCCGCGTGAGGATCCGCTGCGCGTCCCGGCCCAGCTGCTCGCCCAGTTCCGGCATCAGCTTCGGCGCGATGTCGATCAGGTGCCACTTGATCAGGGCCGGGTCCAGCCGCGTGTAGCGCTTGACCGCCGCGTGCGTCAGCCGCTGGAGACACGCCGCGGTCTCGGTGCCCGCGTAGCCGCCGCCCACCACCACGAACTGGAGCCGGGAGGCGCGCTCCACGGGGTCCTCGCTGGCGTCGGCGAGGTCCAGCTGGGAGATGACGTGGTCGCGGACGTACGCGGCCTCCGCGAGCGTCTTCATGCCGAACGCGTGGTCGGTGAGTCCCGGGATGTCGAAGGTGCGGGTGATGCTGCCGGGCGCCAGCACGATGTAGTCGTAGGGCTCGTTGACGATCCGGTCGGTGATGGTGCGCACCACGCAGACCTTCGCCTTGAGGTCCACGCCGATGGCGCCGCCCGGGATGATCCGGGTCCGGTACCTGCTGCTGCGGCGCAACGAGAGCGCGATCGACTGGGGGGTGAGCACCCCGGCGGCGACGTGCGGCAGCAACGGCAGATAGAGCTGGTAGGAGAACGGGGTCACCAGAGTGATCTCGGCCTCGCTCGGCGAGAGCCTGCGTTCCAGACGACGGACGCACTCCACGCCGGCGAAACCTGCGCCGACCACCAGGATCCTGGGTCGTGTCACGGTGTTCATCCCTTCCTGCGGCTCCGGGGCGGTCCGCCGCGAACGCCATTCGCCTGCCCGAGGATCGCCTCTTCGCACCTCGCCGATGTCACCTCGCCCCATGTCACCGTGCCCGGACCGCTTCGGCCAGCCGGGTGCGGCAGGCAGGCGACACGGCCCGGTGCGGGCAGGGGACATGGCCCGGTCACCACCATGCCCCGCCCCGCCCGGGAACGCACCGGGCGGGAGCGAACCGCGTGAAGACGGTGCGGTGTCAGTCGCGACCGCGCAGGTGACACAGCAGGAGACACACGTCGTCGTCGCGTTCGGAGTCGCTGAGCATCGGACGCAGGATCCCCTCCGCCGAACCCTCCAGATCGGCGTCCAGCTCGGCCGGTCCGAACGACCCGAGCGCCTGCGCCAGCCGCGCGATGCCCGGGTCTATGCCGCGGGCGCGGCGCTCCACCAGACCGTCCGTGTACAGCGCGAGCGTCGAACCGGGCGCCATGGGCACCGTGTGGTCCGCGATCTCCTGCCGCATCGGGATGCCGAGCATCGCACCGGGCTTCGCGTCCAGGGTGCGGACCCGTCCGTCCGGGGTACGCAGCACCGGCGGCGGATGTCCGGCCGCCGCCCAGGTCACGCTCGGGTCGTCGGGGTGGAAGCGCGCGATGACGGCGGTGGCGAACAGGTCGGGCTGGAGGTGGTGCAGGAAGGTGTGCAGACGGGTCAGCAACTGCCCGGGGCTGCCGCCGTCCACCGCGTAGGCGCGCAGGGCGGTGCGCAGCTGACTCATCATCACCGCCGCCCGCAGCCCGTGCCCGGTGACGTCCCCGACCACGGCGATGACACCGCCGTCCGGCTGCCGGAAGGCGTCGTACCAGTCGCCGCCGATGTTCAGCCCGTGGGTGGCCGGCAGATAGCGCGCGGCCAGCGTGAGTCCGGGCGGGGCCGGCAACTCGGTCAGCAGGGCCCGTTGCAGCGTCTCGGCGATGTCACGGTTGTGCTGGTAGCGCTGGGCGTGGTCGATCGCGATGCTGGCCCGCCGGGTCAGCTCGACCAGCATGACGGCGTCGTCCGGGTCCCAGCGCTCCCCGGGCGGGGACAGGGTCACCACACCCAGCGGTGCCTGCCGCGTCGGCAGCGGGATGCACAGCAGGGGCCGCTCCGGGGCCAGTGCCGAGGGCGGCTGGTCGTCGACGCCGGGCAGCCCGCCGGGGTGCGCGGCGGCGTACTGCGGCCGTCCGGTGCGGGCGGCGACCACCGCGGCGGCCGCGTGGGCGGGGCCCGGCCGGTCGCCGTCCTGGTCGAACAGCCAGATGTCCACGCTCGCCGCGTACTCCGGCACCAGCAGCTCCGGCAGCCGGCGCACGATCTCGTGATGGTCCAGCGACGCCGTCAGCACCGCGCTCGCGTCGGCCAGGAAGGTCAGCCTGCGCCGGGCGTTCTCCGCCTCGGTACGCGCCTTGCGCTCGGCGGCGAACGCCTCGCGCTGGGCCCGTCCGGCGGCGTCCAGTTCGGCGTGCAGCGCCACCACGCCCTGGTTCGTCTGCTGCAACTCCTCCCGGTGGAAGTCGACCAGGTCCTCCTGCTCGGTGAGCCGCTCCAGGACCAGCGCCGTGTCCTCGTCGGCCCCCAGCAGGGCCTGAGCCAGCTCCGCCGGGTCGTCCACCACGCCGTCGGTGCGGACGTCCGGCGCCGCTTCCGGGCACGGCACCGTGACCCGCCACGGCGGCTGCCCGGCGGCGGCCGCCTCGGGCGACGGCGTCACCACGGCGTGCAGCACCTGCCCCCCGGCTCCCGCGGCCGGGCGGGAGTCGGGGCCGGTCTCCAGGGTGAGCCGCCAGGTGCCGCCCTTGGTCAGGCACAGTCGCAGCTGTGCGCCGAGCGAGGCCGTCAGCCGCGTCCGCTCCACGGGCGGCACGCCGCAGGCCGTCGCCAGCCGCGCGGTGGCGATGCGCGCCAGGGCCGCGTCGGTGACGTCGCTGATCTGCCAGGTTCGGGTCATGGGCCATCCGGCGGGGTCGGGGCCAGCACGGCGACGGCGGTGTCGTCCCGCACGGGCCGGGCCGGGCTGCTGGCGTCACGGATCGTCACGGCGGCGGTCACCGCCGGGTCGGCCGAGGTGCGGCACGTGTCGGACGTCGGCGACCACCGGCTCGGCAGACCGTCGCTGTGCAGGACCAGCACCCGGTCGTCCGCCCAGGCCGACTCCTCCTCGCGCAGCGTGGTGGGCCGGTGGGTGCCGACGATGCCGGGGCGCGACACCAGATGCCGCCAGGTGCCGCCCTCGCACAGCCGCGCCCCGATGTTGCCGACACCGGTGAACCTGAGCACCGACGCCCGCGTGTCGACCTGGGCCACCGCGACGGCCGCGCCGCGGGTGCCGGACAGCGCCCGGTCGAGCCGCCGTACCACTTCGGCCGGCGCCAGGTGGGCCGAGCCCCGCAGCGCCTCCACGGCGGCGGTCGAGGCATGGGCCGCCTCCGGGCCGTGACCGAGACCGTCGGCCAGCATCAGCGTGACGAGGTCCCCGTCCCGGACCCAGGCCCAGGCGTCGCCCGAGTACTCGGCGCCGCCGAACGGGACGTTCACCGCGCCGGCCCGCAGCCGGCCCGCCGGTCCGGGATCGAAGGCGCGGATCTCGGGCACCGGGCCCACCCGGGCGACGACGACCGTGCCCCGGCCGGGGACGCTGTGCAGGTCGAAGTCGTCGGCGAGGCGCGCACAGGTGCCGAGCCCCGCACCGAGGGAGCCCGTGGTGGTGAAGCCGTCACGCAGCGCGGCGGACACGTCGGCGATCCCGGGGCCGTGGTCGACCGTGGCGATCTGCACCCGCGGCGCCGTGCTCCGGCCGGCCGCGAGGACGGGCGGGGCCACCACGTCGACGACGACCCGGCCGCCCCCGGCGTGCTTGAGCAGGTTGGTGGCCAGCTCGGTCGCCACCAGTGCCGCCGTCGAGGTCCGCTGCTCGTCGAGACCGGCCAGGGCCGCCGCGTGCTCCGCGGCCACCCGGGCGTCGCGCACCCGGGTCGAGTCGTGCACCGGTACGTCCCACACGCGGGGCATCAGGACTCCTCACGCGGGCGGGGCGGCCGGCCCACCCAGGACGTCACCCGCACCGTCGTCCCGGCGCCCGGCGTGCTCTCGATCCCGAACTCGTGCACCAGACGCCGGGCACCGCCCAGCCCCATGCCCAGACCGCCGCCGGAGGTGAAGCCGTCGCTGAGCGCCTGCTCCAGGTCCGGGATGCCGGGCCCCTCGTCGCTGAAGGTCAGCCGCAGCCCGTGCGTGGTGCCCTCGACGAGCGGCTCCGTCTCCATGGTGCCGCCACCGCCGTACACGAGCGTGTTGCGGGCCAGTTCACTGGCCGCCGTGACCAGCTTGGTCTGGTCCACCAGGCCGAAGCCGAGCTGGGCGGCCGCCTGCCGCACATGCTGTCGCACCCACACCAGATCCATGTCCGAACGGATCGGCAGGCGGGCCTGGGAGCCCGCGGCAGTGTGCATCACAAACGCTCCTGGCCGAGTCCGCCGAAGCGGGACGACGGGGCCTGCTGCCTGAGAACCTCCATGGCCACCTCGGTACTGAGCGCGGTGTGCACGCCCGGCAGCGTCAGGCCCAGCTCGACCAGCGTGATGGCGACCGCCGGACGCATGCCGACCAGCACGGTCCGCGCGGCCAGCAGGCCGGTCTGTCCGGCGATCTCGGCCAGGATCCGGCCGAGAAAGGAGTCGACGATCTCCACGCCGGAGACGTCGATGATCACGCCCGTGGCACCGCTGCGCACGATCGTCTCGGCGAGGTCCTCCTGGAGCTGCTGCGCGGTGCTGTCGTGCAGATCGCCCTGAAGCGTGACCAGAAGGACCTCACCGAGCCGGAGCACCGGAACATGCCCTGTCACCGGAGCCCCCTGGGCCCCGGGAAACCCCTGGCTCACCGTGCGACCGAACCGTTCGTGCCGGGCGTGGTGATGCCGACCCCGAGCTGGTGCAGCACGTATCCCAGCGCGTCGGCGAGGCTCGCCCGGGTGACCACCGTGCCGAGGTCCAGGCCCAGGTGGACCATGGTCTGCGCGATCGCGGGCCGGATGCCGGAGACGATGCACTCGGCGCCCATCAGCCGGGCCGCTGCGACCGTCTTCATCAGGTGCTGCGCCACCAGCGAGTCCACGGTCGGAACGCCGGTGATGTCGAGGATCGCGTAGCGCGCCTGCTGCTCGACGATGGACTCCAGCAGGGTCTCCATCACCACCTGGCTGCGCGCGCTGTCCAGCGTGCCGATCAGCGGCACGGCCACGATGCCGTCCCACAGCTTGATGACCGGCGTGGCCACCTCGAGCAGCTGAAGCCGCTGGCGGTCGATGAGCTCCTGCCCCTCGCTCAGCGCCGTCTGCATGACCACGACCCGCAGCGTGCCCATCAGCACGTTCAGTGTGGTGACACAGGACCGCACGTGTTCGACCGCGGCATCCTCCGGCAGATCGGCCACGAGGAGGTTCTCGACGGGCGGACGCAGCGCGGCCAGCTCGCTCGACACCTGGGCGGTGCTCAGCCCGGCGCGCGAGCGGGCCGCGCCCATCCGCGCCAACTGCTCGCGCACCGCCGTGAATCCGGCGGCGTCCGGGTCCTCCGCCCGCGCCGCGTCCGCCACTTGCGCCAGCGCGTCCACGACGGCCTTGCCCGCCTCGACCGCCTCGTCGCGCGAGACGGTGAACACCGCCCGGAACAAGGGCTCGTCCGCCCACCGCTGGGCGATCTGCTCACCACGACGCCGCAGAAAGTCCCTGACCTCGCGCGTCGGCGCTCCCGCGGTTCCCTCGGCCTGCTCCGGCACCTGTCCCACTCCTCATCCGCGTTGCGCCGCACCCGCCCCCACGGGACGGCGTGCCGGCGACGTGACTCTGCCGGGCGACAACTGTATCCACCCGCCGACCTCGCACGACACCTGCTTCCGTACGACGGGCTCGGAGGAGACGCGGGGCGGCCTGCTCAGGCGTCGGGCACCCGCGGACCCTCCGGGTGCGCGTCGACGCGGGCCAGCGCCTCGTCGACGCTCCCGGAGACCGGCACCGTGATGCTCACCCCCGTCAGGTCCAGGACGCGCAGCACCGCCGGGGCCGGCGAGATGATGTGCACACTGCCCGGCAGATCGCGGGCCTCCTGGTAGACGCGCAGGATGATGTTCATGCCGGACGAGTCCATGAACGGGACCTCCGACAGATCCAGCAGGAAGTGCCTGCGGCCGTGGTGGAGTTGGTTGGCCAGGTGGTGCTGGAACTCGGTCGCCGTGTCGACGTCCAGGTAACCCTCCACCTTGAGCAGCGCGACATCCTCCCGCGGCAGCGTCACCTCGACGGACAGCGGGTTCTGGGCTATGGGCACGTGTACCTCCAACAACGCGGCGGCGCGGCGGGCCGTCGTGTGGCCCACCGCGCCGGGCGGATACCCCCGAATCCCGACTCCACACCTGCCGGCCGGGACCCCGGCTGCCCCCGGCTTCCGCGCGTCACCCGACCCGGATGCCCACCAGACACGTGTCGTCGTCCGTGTCCGACCTGCTGTAGGTGAGCAGCCGGTCCAGGTGCTGGTCCAGGGTGGTCGGCGTCGGGCGCACCGTGCTCAGCAGCTGGGCCAGCGCCTCCTCCACCGGGCGGTCGCGGCGCTCGATCAGCCCGTCGGTGTACATGAGCAGGGTGTCCCCGGCGGCCAGCTGCGCCTCGGCCTCCTCGTACGCCGCCTCCGCCACCGCCCCCAGCAGCATGCCCCTGACCATCGGCAGCGGCTCCGCCCCCGGGCCCCGGACGAGCACGGGCGGCAGATGGCCCGCCCTCGCCCAGCGCAGACTGCGCCGGGCCGGGTCGTACAGGCCGCACACCGCCGTGGCGGTGACGCCGCCCGTCAGGTGGTGCGCCACGATGTTGAGCCAGGACAGCAGCTGCCCCGGCCCCGCCCCGGTCACCGCGAGACCGCGCAGTGCGTTGCGCAGCACCACCATGCTGGTCGCCGCCTCTATCCCGTGCCCGGCGACGTCCCCCACGCACAGCAGCACGAGACCGCTCGGCAGCATCACCGCGTCGTACCAGTCGCCGCCGACCAACTGCTCCGTCTCCGCGGGCCGGTAGCGGACGGCCACCTGGAGGTCCGGCACCTGGAGGGGGGTCTGGGCGGGCGGCATGATGGCGTGCTGCAACTGAAGGGTGAGCCGGGCGCGCTCGACGGCCTGCTGCTCGGTGTGGGCCAGCTGGTCGCGGGTCGCGGCGAGCGCCACCTCCGTCCAGTGCTGGGCGGAGATGTCCTGGCAGGCCCCCCGCACCAGGAGCAGCCGGTCGTCGGTGTCCAGGACCGGCTCGGCCACCACGCGCACGTGCCGGGTCACCCCGTCGGGCCGCCGCAGCCGGAACGCCGCCGACGCCGGCCGCCGGTGGTGCAGCAGCGTGCGCAGGAACCGCCCGATGGCCACGGCGTCGTCCGGGTGGGCGTGGGCGGCCAGCTCCTCCAGCGGCACCGGCGTGCTCGTGTGCGGGCGCCCGTACAGGTCGAAGAGCTGCCCGTTCCAGGTGATCTCGCCGGTCAGCAGGTTCTCCTCGAAGCCGCCGATGCGGCCGAGCCGCTGGGCGTGCTGGAGGAGACTGGCCAGCCGGGCCGTCTCGTCCTCGATGCGCCAGATGAGCAGGACGGCGTTGCCGTGCCGGCTGACGCTGATGTCCGCGACCGCCGACAGCGGCACCTGGTCCACCAGGGCGGTCAGGTTCAGGTGCCGGGCCCGGAACGGCTCGCCGGTGGCGTACACCCGCTCCACGTTCTGGAACAGCTCGCTGTCCCCGGCGGCCATCGGGTACGCCTCGAGGAGCAGCGCGCCCCCCACGACGGCACGCGGCCGCCCGGCCGGGTCCATGAAGCGCTTGTTCACGTGCTGGATGCGGAAGTCCGCCAGATGGCCCGACGCGTCCAGGTGCGGCACCAGGACGAGGGCGGGGTCGTGCAGTCCGTCGGCCAGGTCCATCAGCTCCACCGCATCCGGCATGACCCGCGGCTCCTGCCCGGGGCCGCGCGGCGGCGTGTACGACTCCAGGGTGTGCGCGCACAGCTCCGCCAGCGCCTCCACCTGACGGACCACCTGGGGCGGCTGCGGGGGCAGCGGCGCCGGCCAGGCGATCTCCAGCACACCGTGGATGCGCCCCCCGGTACCGGCGGGCACGGCGACCCTGCCGCCGTCCGGGTACTGGTGCCGGCCCACACTGGGCAGCCCCGTTCCGGCGAGCGACGCGAACCACTGCCCCGACCGCTCGGTCAGTCCGCACCGGGCCACCGTCGCCACGTCCGGCGGCACGTAGCGCCAGCGGGCCGCCTCGGCGGGCGGGAACCCGGCGCTGCCCACCAGGGTGAGCGAACCGTCGTACCCGGCCGCCCAGATGGCCACCGCGACCGCGCCGAGCGGGCGCAGCGCCTGCTCGAGCAGCGCGTCGGCGACGGCCTGGGTGTCGTCCGCGGCCAGCGCGCCGCTCTCGGCGGCCCGCAGCCGTACGGCGGCCGACTCGGCCACCGTCTCCGCGGCCGCCCCGGCTCCCGCGGCGCCCCCGCCGTCCGTGTCCCGCGCACCCGCGGTGCGTACGGCGGCGGTGGCCGCGAGAAACGCCTCCGTCACCTCCGACACGCGGTCGCGGGCGGCCTGGTTGATGACGTCGACGGCGAACTCCAGCGGCGTCGCCTGGGACTGTTCGGCCAGTTCGGCGAGTTGCCGGGCGGCCTCGGCCGGACCACAGCCGAGCCGCGCGACCAGGACGCCCTTGGCCAGCTCGATCAGCGCCCGGCCCTCGGCCTCCGCCTGGGCGGCCCGCACCTCGCGGCTGAGCCGGTCGACCGTGGCCGCCAGCCTGCCCACGGGCGACAGCGGGGCCATGCCGACCGGGTCGGACACGTCCCGCCGGACCGCGCCGGCCGGATCGCCGGGCTGCTCGGGGGTGCTCATGCGGGCAGCCACCGTCGGACACAGGCGATGAGGTCCCGGGTGTCGACCGGCTTGGTGACGTAGTCGCTGGCGCCCGAGGCGAGACTCTTCTCCCGGTCGCCGGGCATCGCCTTCGCAGTCACCGCGATGATCGGCAGCTCGGCGTACCGCGGCATGCGGCGGATCTCGGCCGTCGCCGTGTAGCCGTCCATCTCCGGCATCATCACGTCCATCAGGACCAGCGCCACGTCCGGGTGGTCCACGAGCGTCTCGATGCCCCGGCGGCCGTTCTCCGCGTGCAGGACCCGGAACCCGTGCAGCTCCAGGATGCCGCTGAGCGCGAAGAGGTTGCGCGCGTCGTCGTCGACGACGAGGACCGTGCGTCCGGTGGGCGGATCCTGACCGGCCCGCGGGTCCGGGTTCGGCGGCTCGTCCGGCCGGACCAGGGACAGCACGTCCCCGGGCTCCTCGGCGGCCAGGTGCAGGGCGATGCGCTCGCGCAGTTCGTCGAGTCCGGCCAGGAACTCCAGGGTCCGGCCGGCCGAGCCCGAGCGCAGGTCCTCCTCCAGGGCGGCGTCCGCGCGGTGCCCGCTGTGCACGAGCACCGGCACGCTCGCCAGCGCCGAGTCGCCCCGCAGTGCGTCCAGGAAGCGGGACGCCTCGCCGTCCGGCATGCCCAGCTCCAGTACCACGCAGTGGCACGGCTCGGCCGCCAGCGCCCCGGCGGCCTCCTCGGCCCCCACCGCCGTGATCACGTCGAGCGGCGGCCGGTCGCCCGCGTCGTCGCGCCCGTGCGTCAGATCGGCGACGACGCTCTCCGCGACGAGGGTGAGCAGCCCGCGCGGACGCTCCTCCACGACGAGCAGGCGCCGCGGCCGCTGCCGGTGGCCGCCGGTCGGCTCGGGCACCGGCAGCGGACGGTCGAGCACGCCGGCGGACGCGTCGGCCGGGATCCGCTCCGGGCCGCGGGCCAGCAGGTCCTCGAAGTCCGGCCGGGCCACCGGCAGGTACAGCGTGAAGGTGCTGCCCCGGTCGGGCGTGCTGTCCACCGTGACGGCGCCGCCCAGCAGCTGGGCGATCTCCCGCGTGATGGACAGGCCGAGCCCGGTGCCGCCGTACTTGCGGCTCGTCGTGCCGTCCGCCTGCTGGAAGGCGCCGAAGATCGACTCCAGGTTCTGCTCTGGGATGCCGATGCCCGTGTCCTTCACCCGGAAGGCCACCACGGGCCCGCCCCGGACGACGCCCCTGGGCACCTCGTCGTCGGGCGCCGGCTCGACGGAGAGCGCCACGCCGCCGCGCTCGGTGAACTTCACCGCGTTGGACAGCAGGTTGCGCAGCACCTGACGCAGCCGGGAGTCGTCGGTCAGCAGGTCCGCCGGCGCCCCGGGAGCCGTCGCGACCGTGAACTCCAGGCCCTTCTGGCTGGTCATGGGCCGGAAGGTGGCCTCGACGTACTCGATGAGCCGGCCCAGGGGCACGCGCTCGGGGGAGACGTCCATCTTCCCCGCCTCGACCTTCGACAGGTCCAGGATGTCGTTGATCAGTTGCAGCAGGTCGGAGCCCGCCGAGTGGATGATGCCCGCGTACTCGACCTGCTTCGGGGTGAGGTTGCGCGAGGGGTTCTGGGCGAGCAACTGGGCCAGAATGAGCAGGCTGTTGAGCGGGGTGCGCAGCTCGTGGCTCATGTTGGCCAGGAACTCGGACTTGTACTTCGAGGCCAGCGACAGCTGCTGGGCGCGTGCCTCCAGCTCCTGCCGGGCCTGCTCGATCTGCAGGTTCTTCGCCTCGATGTCCCGGTTCTGCGCCGCCAGCAGGGACGCCTTGTCCTCCAGCTCGGCGTTGGAGTGCTGCAACTCCTCCTGCTGCGTCTGCAACTCCGCGGAGCGGGCCTGGAGCTCGCCGGTCAGGCGCTGCGACTCGGCGAGGAGTTCGTCGGTACGGGCGTTGGCCACGATCGTGTTGACGTTCACCCCGATGGTCTCCATCAGCAGTTCCAGGAAGTCCCGGTTGATCTGGCTGAACGGGACGACCGAGGCGAGCTCGATGACACCGAGGACCTGTCCCTCGACCACGATCGGCAGCAGCACCAGCGCGGCCGGCACCACCTCGCCGAGCCCCGAGGAAATGGTCAGGTAGCCCGGCGGCAGCTCGTTCACCATGATGGTGCGCCGGCTGCGCGCGGCCTGGCCGACGAGGGTGCGGCCGAAGGCGATGCGGGTGGGTCTGGCCGTGTCCTCCGGGTAGCCGTAGGAGCCGACGAGCCGCAGCTCGGGACCGTCGTCGCCGTCCTCGGCCAGGTAGAAGGCCCCGTACTGGGCCGACACCAGCGGCACCAGCTCGTCCATGATCAGCTCGGCGACGACGGGCAGGTCCCGGTGGCCCTGCATGAGGCTGGAGATGCGGGCGAGGTTGGTCTTGAGCCAGTCCTGCTCCTGGTTGGCCCGCGTGGTCTCGCGCAGGGACTCCACCATGGCGTTGATGTTGTCCTTGAGCTCGGCGACCTCGCCGGAGGCCTCCACGTTGACCGAGCGGGTCAGGTCGCCCTCGGCGACGGCGGAGGTGACCTCGGCGATCGCGCGGACCTGGCGGGTCAGGTTGCCGGCCAGCTCGTTGACGTTCTCCGTGAGCCGCTTCCAGGTGCCGGAGACGCCCTCCACCTCGGCCTGGCCGCCGAGTCGGCCCTCGGTGCCGACCTCGCGGGCCACCCGGGTGACCTCGTCGGCGAAGGCGGAGAGCTGGTCGACCATGGTGTTGATCGTCGTCTTGAGTTCGAGGATCTCGCCGCGCGCGTCGACGTCGATCTTCTTCGACAGGTCGCCGCGGGCCACCGCCGTCGTCACCAGGGCGATGTTGCGCACCTGGTTGGTGAGGTTGTTGGCCATCGAGTTGACGTTGTCGGTGAGGTCCTTCCAGGTGCCGGCGACGTTCGGCACGTGTGCCTGGCCGCCCAGGCGTCCGTCGGTGCCGACCTCGCGGGCGACGCGGGTGACCTCGTCGGCGAAGGCGGAGAGCGTGTCCACCATCGTGTTGATCACGTCGGCCAGCGCCGCGACCTCGCCCTCGGCGTCCACGGTGATCCGCTGCGAGAGGTCGCCCCGGGCCACGGCGGTGGCCACCTGGGCGATGGAGCGGACCTGGCCGGTCAGGTTGGACGCCATCACGTTGACGTTGTCGGTGAGGTCCTTCCAGGTGCCCGACACCCCGCGCACCCGGGCCTGCCCGCCCAGGTTGCCCGCCGTGCCGACCTCGCGGGCGACGCGGGTGACCTCGTCGGCGAAGGCGGAGAGCTGGTCGACCATGGTGTTGATGGTGTTCTTCAGTTCCAGGATCTCGCCGCGGGCGTCCACGGTGATCTTCTGGGAGAGGTCTCCCTCGGCCACGGCGGTGGCCACCTGGGCGACGTTGCGGACCTGGTTGGTCAGGTTGCCCGCCATGAAGTTCACCGAGTCGGTGAGGTCGCGCCACGTGCCCCGCACGCCCTGGACGTCGGCCTGGCCGCCGAGCCGCCCGTCGGTGCCGACCTCGCGGGCGACGCGGGTGACCTCGTCGGCGAAGGCGGAGAGCTGGTCGACCATGGTGTTGATGGTGTTCTTCAGCTCGAGGATCTCGCCCCGGGCGTCCACGTCGATCTTCTGCGAGAGGTCGCCCTTGGCGACCGCGGTGGCCACCTGGGCGATGTCACGGACCTGGGTGGTGAGATTGCCCGCCATGGCGTTGACCGAGTCCGTCAGGTCGGCCCAGGTGCCGGAGACCCCCGGCACCCTCGCCTGGCCGCCGAGCCGTCCGTCGGTGCCGACCTCGCGGGAGACGCGGGTGACCTCGGAGGTGAACACGGACAACTGGTCCACCATGCCGTTGAAGACCTTGGCGATGTCGCCCATCAGGCCGTCCGCGTCGTCCGGCAGACGGGTGCCGAAGTCGCCGTCCCGCACGGCCGTCAGGCCCGCCAGGAGACGGCGCAACTCCTGGTCGCCGGGAACCGCGTCGACGGATCCGGTGCTGTCGCTGGTCATGCCTGCCCTCGTTCCGCTCCCCGGGAGTCCTCGCGGCGAGGACTCACCACCCCCTCCGGACCGCTCGGGCGGTCCGGCCTTCCGTGCCCGCGTCCGCGCGGTTCACGGATTGCCCCCAGCAGAAAAATACGTCAGAGGCTAACCCAGGTGCCGGGTGCGGACAAAGCCACGTGCCACCCGGCGGAACGCGTACCCCCGCACGGGTCACGCCGAGTGGCCGCCGGGCCCGAATGCGGCGGCCCGGGCCGGGTATCAGCTGCTGTGGAGCCGGTCCGGCCCATCGCGTCCGCCCGGCTCCACGGTCGTCACCGACACGGGAGGGAAGGACGGCGTGCCGATGGAGAGCATCTGGTCGTACGCGGCGGACAGCGGTCACGAGGCGGGGGCGGACCTGACGGGCCTCACCGTCGTCGCCGGCGACGGCACCGTCGGGCACGTGGACCGGCAGGCCGAGCACTTCGGCATGCCGCACCTCGTCGTCGACACCGGCGTCTGGGTGTTCGGCCGCAGCGTCCTCGTGCCGGTCGGCGTGGTCCGGAGCATCGACGCCGGGGCCCGTACGGTCACGCTGAACTGCACCAGGGCCCAGGTCAAGGCCGCGCCCAGGTTCCGGACCGACAGCGAGACGATGGACCGGGACTACCTGGAGTCCGTCGGCGACTACTACCACCGGCTGCCGCCGCGGGAGAGCCCCGCGACCTGACCGGACCGAACGACAGCAAGCGGAAGCCGGGGAAACCACAGACATGCGACCAGCCGACCGGACCACCACGCCCCGTACGGCCGTCACGGCACCACCCGACCTCCCGCCTTTCGCCGTACCGGCGCCGGGCACCGGGGCCGGAGCGGCGGCCGCACGGGCGTACGCGGAGTCGGTGGCGCGCACGCGCTGGGGCGGGCCGGGCCGCGAGGTGCGCGAGGAGGACGTCGTCGACCTGCTGCTCGTGGTCTCGGAACTGGTGACCAACGCGATCCGGCACGGCGACGGACTGACCGGCTTCGAGGTCCGGCCCACGGACGAGGGACTGTGGATCGCCGTCCACGACAACAGCGCGGTGGTGCCCCGGGACGCCTACTCGTTTCCCACCACCCACCCCGGGGGCGGATACGGCTGGCCCCTCGTCGCCCGCCTCGCCCGGGACGTCGCCGTCGACCTGCGTCCGGGGGGCGGCAAGACGATCAGCGCGCTGGTACCCCTGCGCGCCGCGGCCGCCGGGTGACCGACGCGGTCACCAGGGCAGGAAGACGTGGATGTCCTTGCCCCGTTGCCCGGTGACGACGCTGACCTGGTCGGACAGGGTGTGGATCAGGTGCCAGCCGATGCCGCCGCCGCCCTTGCTGGGGCGGAACGGGCGCGGCGCGGGCTCCGTCGTACTGGTGTCGTGCATCACGACGTGCACGCCGTCGAAGGTGCGGCGCAGCCGCAGCTGGAACGGTCCCGGGGCGTACTGCACGGCGTTCGCCGCCAGCTCCGTGACGACGAGGAGTATGTCGTCCCAGTGCTCGGGTGCCGCGGGCGGCGCCGCCCGGGCGAGGTCGTAGAGGAACTCCTCCGCGACCAGCCGCGCACCGGTCACGTTGTGCAACTCCCCGGTGAAGCTGGCGGTGCGGTTCGTGATCTCCTCGGAAGCCAGTGTCCTGTCCCAACGCGACTCGGCTGCCATTGCGCCTTCCCGGCCCGGCACCGGCCGGGCGCCGTCCCTTCTGCTTCGCATTCCCTCCGTTGTAAGTTCCCGTGCCGGCCGAACCTAGTCGCGTCGGTGTCGCCCGGCCAGGGGTGGGACAGGCGCCGGATCAGCGGAGGAACACGTTCTCGGCGTCCTCCCAGCCGGCCGGTTCCCGAGACGGAGGCCGCTCCGGCCTGCGGTGCGAGCGCGCCTCGTACATCGCGTCGATCTCCAGGGAGTAGGTCCGTACGATCTCGTCCCGCCTCAGCTTCATCGACGGCGTGAGCAGTCCGCCCGCCACGTCGAACGGGTCGGGCAGGACCCGGAAGACCCTGATGGACTCCGAACGCGACACCGCGCTGTTGGCCGCGGCCACGGCCCGCGCGATCTCCTCCCCGAGCGCGTTCTCCTCGCGCGCCTCCCGGGCCGGGGCGTCGCCCGGCAGGGCCAGGGCCGCCCGCCAGTGCGCCAGGAACTCCGGGTCCAGCGTGATCAGCGCACCGACGCAGGGCCGTTTGTCGCCCACCACCACCGCCTGGTGGATCAGCGGGTGCATCCGCAGCCGCTGCTCCAGGGCGGCCGGGGCCACGCTCTTGCCGCCGCTGGTGATGATGACGTCCTTCTTGCGGCCGGTGATCGCCAGGTAGTTCTCGTCGTCCAGGTGCCCGAGGTCGCCGGTGGCCAGCCAGCCGCCGCGCATCACCCCGCGGGTGGCGGCCTCGTCCCCGATGTACCCCTGGAACAGCGACGGCCCGCGCACCAGGATCTCCCCGTCGTCGGCCACCCGGATCTCCATGCCGGGCAGCACCTGCCCCACGGTGCCCGACTTCTCCCGGCCCCAGGGCTGCATCGTCAGGCCGCCGCTGGTCTCCGTCAGACCGTAGCCGTCGTGCACGTAGACGCCGATGCCCTCGTAGAAGAGGGAGAGCTCGCGGCTGAGCGGCGAACCGCCGGACGTGGCCCGGCTCACCCGGCCGCCCAGCGCGTCGCGCAGCCGCCGGTAGACCGTCCGCTCGTACAGGGCGTGCTGGAGCCGCAGGTCGAGGCCGGGCCCGGCCCCCCTGCCGAGGCGCCGGCGCTCGAGTGCGGCGGCGAAGTCCCGAGCCGTGCCCGCGGCCCGCTCGAACAGGGCACCGCGCCCCGCCTGCTGGGCGGCGCGCAGGAAGTTCTTGTAGATCTTCTCCAGGACCGACGGCACGGCGTACAGATACGTCGGCCGGAACGAACACAGGGCGGAGGAGAGCGCCTCCCCGGTCATCGCCGGCTCGTGCGCCATGAGGAGCCCGCCCCGCACGCACAGGCTCTGGATCATCAGCCCGTACACGTGCGAGAAGGGGAGGAAGGCGAGGACCGCGCCCTGCTCTCCCGGCGGCGCCACCGTGTGGCCCCAGCCGGCGAGCAGGGTGTCGCAGGGCCCGGCCAGACCACGGTGGCTCAGCGCACAGCCCAGGGCGCGGCCGGAGGTGCCCGAGGTGTAGGCGACCACCGCGGTGGAGTCCGGCAGCACGATGCGGCGCATCGAGTCGACCGTGGCGAACGGAAGGAACGCACCGCGCTCCGCCAGCGTGTCCAGCGCGCCCGCGTCCAGCTGCCAGACGTGGCGCAGGGCGGGCAGCGACGCGCACACCGAGCCGACCGTCATCACGCTCTGCTCGTCCTCGACCAGCACGCCGACGCAGCCCGCGTCCCGCAGGATCCACTCGACCTGGTCGCGCGAGGAGGTCGGGTAGACCGGCACGACCTCGGCGCCCACCGTCCACAGGGCGTAGCTGAAGACCGTCCACTCGTACCGGGTGCGGGCCAGGATCGCCACCCGGTCGCCCGGCGAGATCCCGCTCGCGATCAGGCCCTTCGCCACGGCGACCACCTGGTCGCGGAACTCCTCGGCCGTCACCTGGTTCCAGTGGGCGGAGCCGGGGCCCCGGCGGCGGGCGAGCATCGGCAGGGCCGGCGTGCGGGCGGCCGTCTCGAAGAGGCTGTCGGCGAGTCCGCCGGTCAGCGGCGGGACGACCGGGGGAGCGAGAGCGGGGTCGCGCATGCGCCGGCTCCTGACGTGTACGGACGGTGACGTGGCCGACGGGTACCGTGGTCGGCGGTGCTCGGAGGCTAGCCCAGCCGCGGGCGACGGGGGGCCGGGACGGCAGAAGTGTTCTCACCCGGTGATCCGGCCGGATCTGGGGACCCGGGGGACATGACCTACGTGAACCCCGATCCCGACCCCCGGCTCAGCACCGGCCTGGAGCCCGGCGGCGGCGTGCCGCCCGGGGAGACCCCGCCGGCGGAGAGCAGCATGCCCGAGGCCGGCCCCCAGGACCTGCTCAGCAACCCTGCCAAGGGCTGGGCCAAGGGGCCGATGACGCTGATCCTCGCGGTCGTGCTGATCTTCGCGGCGGGTCTCCTGGGCTACGCCCTGGTCCTGATCTACTAATCGGTCCGCCTGCTGACCGGCCCGCTCTGCCGACCGCTCCACCGGACCCGACCGGTGATGTCTCAGACCGCCTGGGTCCGGCGCACGCACGCGGCGACGACCTCCCGCAGGCTGCCCGTGCGGTCCAGCAGTTCGCGCTGCACCCGGGCGCCGTTGCCGTGCCGCAACAGCTCGTCGACACCTTCGCGCACCCGCTCGAGGTCGCCCGCCGCCGCGAGGGCCTCCTCGGTGTGCTCCAGCAGAACCCGTACGACCGTCCCGGCGGGCATCCGCCGCATGGTCGCGGGGTGGAGCAGCTCACTCGCCAGTCCGGACCGGGCGGCCCGCCAGGCCGCGAGCCGGAGCAGGCTCACGCTGGTCCCGGCAGGTTCCGCCCCCTCGCGCCACTCCCGGGCCGCGGTGTCGACCAGCGCGCGGGCGAACGCGGCGAGGACGACGGCCGTCGAGGCGTCCAGGCACACGTCCGCGACCCGGAACTCGACCGTCGGGTACCGCTGGGAGAGCCGGATGTCGAAGTAGACCATCCCGTCGTCGAGGATCGTTCCGGTGGCGAGCATGTCCGCGACCCGGCGGTGGTAGCGCTCCGCCGAGCCGAACAGCTCCGTGGGACCGGCCGACGGCCAGCGCTGCCAGACCCGGCTGCGATAGCTGCTGTACGAGGAGTCGCGGCCCTGCCAGAACGGCGAGTTCGCGCTCAGCGCGGCCAGCACCGGCAGCCAGGGCCGCACCCGGTCGATCACCGCGACGCCCTCCTCGTCGGACTCGACCGAGACGTGCACGTGGCAGCCCAGGACCAGCTGCTCGTGGACCACGACGCCGTACTGCTCGGCCATCCACTCGTAGCGCCGGTTCACGCCGATGGAAGGAGTCACCGGCAGCGGTGACGTGGCGAGCGCGGCGACGGCGCACCCGATCCCCCCGGCGTGCCGCCCGGCCTCCTCACGGCACCGGACGATCTCCGCGTGCAGCCGCTCCATGTCCGCCTGCGGATGCGTGGCGAACTCGAGCATCTGCTCGTGCAGCTCCTTCTCGAACACGTCCTGCCCGGTGTCGTCCAGCGAGGCCCGGGCGAGCACGGCGGCGGACAGTGCCCGCGGCTCACCGGTCGCGGGATCGACCAGGAGGAGCTCCTCCTCCACTCCGACGGTGCGCACGTGATGCCGCCTTTCTGTGGGCCGGTGCCACCGACCGACTGCCCCGGGCAGCCGGTCGGACACCTGGTCGCCTCACAGCGCGTACGGCATCAGCCAGACCGTCGCCAGCGGAGGCAGCGTGATCCGGATGCTCCCGTCCTCCGGCTTGACCGGGTCCGGGTTGGCCACGCCGCTGCCGCCGTACTCCTCGGCGTCGGTGTTGAGCACCTCCTGCCAGGCGACGGCCTCGTCGCCGACGGCGAGCCCGTACGCGTGCCGGACGACCGGGGAGAAGTTGGACACCGCCAGCAGCGGAGTGCCGTCCGTGCCGTACCGCAGGAACGCGAAGACGTTGTCCTCGGCCGCGTCCACCGACACCCACCGGAATCCTGCCGGGTCGGTGTCGCGCTGCCACAGGGCCGGCGTGCGGGCGTAGCGGGTGTTGAGCTCACGGACCAGGTCCCGCACCCCGCGGTGGTCGCCCGCCGAGTGGTACCCCTCGTCAAGGAGCCACCACTCGGGGCCCTGCTTCTCCGACCACTCGGCGCCCTGCGCGAACTCCTGCCCCATGAACAGCAGCTGCTTGCCCGGGTGGGCCCACATGAAGCCCAGGTACGCCCGCACGTTCGCCCGCCGCTGCCACCAGTCGCCCGGCATCTTCGACACCAGCGCCTGCTTGCCGTGCACCACCTCGTCGTGGGAGATCGGCAGCACGTAGTTCTCGCTGTACGCGTACACCATCGAGAACGTCATCTCGTGGTGGTGGTACTTGCGGTGCACCGGCTCGTGGGCGGCGTACTCCAGCGAGTCGTGCATCCAGCCCATGTTCCACTTCAGGCCGAAGCCGAGCCCGCCGGTGTCGGTCGGCCGGGTCACCCCGCCCCACGCGGTCGACTCCTCGGCGATGGTCACCACGCCGGGGCAGCGCCGGTAGACGGTCGCGTTCATCTCCTGGAGGAACCCCATCGCCGCCAGGTCCTCCCGGCCGCCGTACTGGTTGGGCTCCCACTGGCCGGAGTCGCGCGAGTAGTCCAGGTACAGCATCGAGGCGACGGCGTCCACCCGCAGCCCGTCGATGTGGAACTCCTCGCACCAGTACACGGCGTTGGCGACCAGGAAGTTGCGCACCTCGGTGCGCGCGAAGTCGAAGGTGTACGTCCCCCAGTCCGGGTGGGTCGCGCGCCGCTCGTCGCCGGGCTCGTACAGCGGGTCCCCGTCGAAGCGGCCCAGCGCCCAGTCGTCCTTGGGGAAGTGCGCCGGCACCCAGTCCATGATCACGCCGATCCCGGCCCGGTGCAGCGCGTCGACCAGGAAGCGGAAGTCGTCCGGCGAGCCGAGGCGCGCGGTCGGCGCGTAGAAGCCGGTGACCTGGTACCCCCAGGACGGTCCGTAGGGGTGCTCGGCGACCGGCATCAGCTCGACGTGGGTGAAGCCCAGGTCCTTCACGTACGCGGGCAGCTCCTCGGCCAGCTCGCGGTAGGTCAGGCCCGGCCGCCAGGACGGCAGGTGCACCTCGTACACCGAGAACGGCGCCTCGTGCACAGGAGTGTCGGCCCGGGTCCGCATCCATTCCGCGTCGTCCCACTCGTAGCGCGATGCGGTCACCACGGACGCGGTGTTCGGCGGCTCCTCGGCCGCGCGGGCCATCGGGTCGGCCTTCAGGAACCGGTGCCCGTACCGCGAGTGGATCTCGAACTTGTACCGGGTGCCCTCGCCGACGCCCGGCAGGAACAGCTCCCACACCCCGGACGAACCCAGCGAACGCATCGGGAAGGCGGTGCCGTCCCAGTGCGTGAAGTCGGTGGCGACCCGCACCCCCTGGGCGTTCGGCGCCCACACCGTGAACCGGGTGCCGGTGACGCCCTCGTGGGTCATCGGCTCCGCGCCGAGGGCCTGCCACAGCTGCTCGTGCCGCCCCTCGGCGATCAGGTGCAGGTCCAGCTCGCCGAGAGCGGGCAGGAAGCGGTACGGATCGTGTGTCTCCTGCGCCTCGCCCTGCTCGTACGCCACCACCAGGGTGTACGCGGGAACCTGGGCCAGCGGCAGGACGGCGGAGAACAGGCCGTCCCCCTCCGACACCAGGGCGTGGGGCTCGCCGTCCACGACCACGCCCACCTCGCGGGCGAAGGGGCGCAGCGCCCGGAAGGCGACCCCGCCGGGCACCGGATGGGCACCGAGCAGGGAGTGCGGGTCGTGGTGGGCGCCCGCCAGCAGGCGCCCGCGGTCGGTGTCGTCCAGCGGCGGCGCGGTCGCGTACGCACCGGGTGCGTACGGGGCCGGGGCGGACGGCTCGGGGATCGAGGTGTCGCGGAGGGCCACGGGTCAGTCTCCTCTCACGGCGAGTCGTTCGATCGCCGCCATGGGTACGGGAAGCCAGTCGGGACGGTGCCGGGCCTCGTACAGCACCTCGTACACCGCGCGGTCCGTCTCGTAGGCGCGCAGCAGGCCGTGCTTCTTGCGGGGGTCCCACCCGGCGCGGGCGGCATAGCCCGCGCAGAACGCCTCCCGGCAGCGGCGCGCCCACTCCGGGCGCCACGGGCGGCGCTGCCGGGCGGCGTAGTCGAAGGAGCGCAGCATCCCCGCGATGTCGCGGACGGGGGAGTGGGCGCTGCGCCGCTCGGCCAGCGGGCGCGAGGGTTCGCCCTCGAAGTCGATGACGAACCAGTCCCGGCCGGCCCGGAGCACCTGACCGAGGTGCAGGTCGCCGTGGATGCGCTGGGCGGGCGGCCCCGAGTCGCAGGTGGATAGCGCCGCGAAGGCGGCCCGCAGACCCGGGACGAAGGGCTGCAGCGCGGGCACGCAGTGCGCGGCCGAGGTGAGGCGCTCGGTCATCGCCGCCGCGGTGCGGCCGTTCTCGCCGGGGGCGCCGACCGGGAAGGCGGAGGCCAGCGCGAGGTGCACGTCGCCCATCGCCCGTCCCAGCTCGTGCGCCTGCACGGTGAACTCGTCCCCGGCGGCGAGCGCGTTCAGGGCGAGGGTCCAGCCGTCGGAGGCCCCCGGCAGGAACGGCTGGAGCACGCCCAGCGTCGCCCCGTACGGATGGGTCGTGCGCATCCACGCCACCGGTGCGGGGACCCGCCCGCAGCCCTGCCGGGCCAGCGCGTCCGGCACCTCCAGGTCGGGGTTGACCCCGGGCTGGACGCGCCGGAAGAGCTTCAGGATGAACTCGTCGCCGTAGATCAGCGAGGAGTTGGACTGCTCGGCGTCCAGCAGCCGCGGTGCGAGACCCCCGGGCACCGGGCGGGCGGGGTCGGCCTCGAAGCGCAGCGGTCCCGCCTTGCCGGGATGCCGCAGCCGTTCCAGGAGCAGCTGGGCGGTGCGCGGGTCGTGCAGCGCGTCGTAGACCGTCCGCCCGGCCAGCGGACCGTCCTGCACCTGCCCGATGATCGCCCGGCCCAGGCGCGGTGACGGCTGCTCGCGCACGCCGAGCAGCAGCTGGTAGCAGTCCCCGGCCTGCGGGGCGCCGCCCGGGGAGGGCACGGAGCCCTGTCCGGTGTGCACCAGGAGGTGCAGACAGCCGGGGAACAGCTCGGTCATCGACAGCAGACCCAGCTCGGCCACGGGCCGGTCCTTGCCCGCGAACCAGCGCTGGCGCGGCAGCCACTGGCGCAGCAACTCGCCGAGCGACGCCATCGGCTCGGCGAGCTGCCCGCGTCTGGGGCGCAGGGGTGCGGTCTTCGGCATGGTGACGCGTCCTTTCCTCGGCCCACGCTCAAGCGCGGCGGCCGATGCGGGATGCGACTCGGGTGAGCCGGAACCAGTAGAAGCCGTGGCCCCCGAGGGTCAGCAGGTACGGCAGTTCACCGATGGCGGGGAAGCGGACCCCGCCGAACAGCTCGACCGGATGGCGTCCGGCGAACTCGCGCAGGTCCAGCTCGGTGGGCTGGGCGAACCGCGCGAAGTTGTTCACGCACAGCACCAGGTCGTCCTCGTACTCCCGCAGGAAGGCCAGGACGGCGGGGTTCGAAGAGGGCAGCTCGGTGTAGGTGCCGAGGCCGAAGGCGGGGTTCTGCTTGCGGATCTCGATCATGCGGCGGGTCCAGTGCAGCAGGGACGAGGGCGAGGCCATGGACGCCTCGACGTTCGTCACCTGGTAGCCGTAGACCGGGTCCATGATCGTGGGCAGGTACAGACGCCCCGGGTCACAGGTGGAGAAGCCGGCGTTGCGGTCCGGGGTCCACTGCATGGGGGTGCGCACGGCGTCGCGGTCGCCGAGCCAGATGTTGTCGCCCATGCCGATCTCGTCGCCGTAGTAGAGGATCGGTGATCCGGGGAGGGCGAGGAGCAGCGCGGTGAACAGCTCGATCTGGTCGCGGTCGTTGTCCAGCAGGGTGGCGAGCCTGCGGCGGATGCCGATGTTGGCGCGCATCCGCGGGTCCTTGGCGTACTCCGCGTACATGTAGTCGCGCTCTTCGTCGGTGACCATTTCCAGGGTCAGCTCGTCGTGGTTGCGCAGGAAGATGCCCCACTGGCAGCCGGACGGGATGGCCGGGGTCTTGGCGAGGATTTCCGAGACCGGGTAGCGGGACTCCCTTCTGACCGCCATGAAGATGCGGGGCATGACCGGGAAGTGGAAGGCCATGTGGCACTCGTCGCCGCCGACGGCGTAGTCGCCGAAGTAGTCGACGACGTCCTCCGGCCACTGGTTGGCCTCGGCCAGCAGCACGGTGTCCGGGTACTGCGCGTCGATCTCGCGGCGCACCCGCTTGAGGAAGGCGTGCGAGGCGGGCAGGTTCTCGCAGTTGGTGCCCTCCTCGGCGTACAGGTAGGGCACCGCGTCGAGACGGTAGCCGTCCACGCCCAGGTCCAGCCAGAACTTCAGGGCGGCCAGCATCTCCTCCTGCACGGCCGGGTTCTCGTAGTTGAGGTCCGGCTGGTGGGAGAAGAAGCGATGCCAGTAGTACTGGCCGCGCACCGGGTCGTAGGTCCAGTTGGAGGCCTCGGTGTCGACGAAGATGATGCGGGCGTCCGCGTACCGGGTGTCGTCGTCGGCCCAGACGTAGTAGTCGCCGTACGGACCGTCCGGGTTCTTGCGGGACTCCTGGAACCACGGGTGCTGGTCGCTGGTGTGGTTCATGACGAAGTCGATGATCACGCGGATGCCGCGCTGGTGCGCTGCGTCGATGAAGGCGACGAAGTCGGCGAGGTCGCCGAACTCGGGCAGGACGGCGGTGTAGTCGGAGACGTCGTAACCGCCGTCGCGCAGCGGTGACTTGAAGAAGGGCGGGAGCCAGAGGCAGTCCACGCCCAGCCATTGCAGGTAGTCCAGTTTGGCGGTCAGGCCCTTGAGGTCGCCGACGCCGTCGCCGTTGCTGTCCTGGAAGGAGCGGACGAGGACCTCGTAGAAGACGGCTCGTTTGAACCAGTCCGGGTGCCGGTCCCCCGCGGGGGTGTCCTCGAAGGTGTCCGGCACGGGCTCGTTGACGGTCATGAGGCTCCTGCCCCTCCGTTCTGCGGCGTGCCGGCGGACGGCCGCCGGACGTGGAAGACGTGGGCGGGAGCCCGGCCGGGTTCGAGCCGCACGTAGTTCGTCCGGCCCCAGTGGTAGGTCCGATCCGTGAGTTCGTCGTGGACCGGCACGGACGCGTGCCGGTCCAGGCCGAGCTGCGGCATGTCGAGCGAGATCGTGGCCTCCTGGGTGCGATGCGGATCGAGGTTGACGACCACCAGCACGACATCGGACCCGGCGCGCTTGCTGTACGCGATGAGCGCGTCGTTGTCGGTGTGGTGGAAGTGGAGGTTCCGCAGCCGGTGCAGCGCGGGATGGGCGCGCCGGATGGTGTTGAGCCGGGTGACGAGGGGGGCGATGGTGGTGCCCTCGCGGTCGGCGGTGGCCCAGTCACGGGGTTTGAGCTGGTATTTCTCGCTGTCGTGGTATTCCTCGCTGCCCTGGCGCAGGGGGGTGTTCTCGCAGAGTTCGTAGCCGCTGTAGATGCCCCAGGTGGGGGAGAGGGTGGCGGCGAGGACGGCGCGGGCCTCGAAGGCGGGGCGGCCGCCGTGCTGGAGGTAGGCGTGGAGGATGTCGGGGGTGTTGGCGAAGAGGTTGGGCCGCATGTAGGAGGCGGCGTCCCCCGTGAGTTCGGTGAGGTACTCCGTCAGTTCCTGCTTGGTGTTGCGCCAGGTGAAGTAGGTGTAGGACTGCTGGAAGCCGATCTGGGCGAGGGCCGCCATCATCGCGGGGCGGGTGAAGGCCTCGGCCAGGAAGATGACGTCGGGGTCGGTGCCGTTGATGTCGGCGATGACGCGTTCCCAGAAGGCGACGGGTTTGGTGTGGGGGTTGTCGACGCGGAAGATCCGCACCCCGTGGTCCATCCAGTGGCGCAGGATCCGCACGGTTTCCGCGTGGAGGCCGTCGGGGTCGGTGTCGAAGGCGAGGGGGTAGATGTCCTGGTACTTCTTGGGCGGGTTCTCCGCGTAGGCGATGGTGCCGTCGGGGCGGTGGTGGAACCAGTCGGGGTGTTTGTGGACCCAGGGGTGGTCGGGGGAGCACTGGAGGGCGAGGTCGAGGGCGATCTCCAGGCCGTGGCGGGTGGCTTCGGTGACGAAGTGGTCGAAGTCGTCGAGGGTGCCCAGGGCGGGGTGGATGCTGTCGTGGCCGCCTTCGGGGGAGCCGATGGCCCAGGGGACGCCGACGTCGTCGGGAGTGGCGTCGAGGGTGTTGTTGCGGCCCTTGCGGTGGGTGGTTCCGATGGGGTGGACCGGGGGGAGGTAGACGACGTCGAAGCCCATGGCGGCGATCGCGGGCAGGCGCCGGGCGGCGGTGCGGAAGGTGCCGTGGGGCCGGTCGGGGGTGCCCTCGGAGCGGGGGAAGAACTCGTACCAGGCGCCGTACAGGGCGCGTTCCCGCTCGACGAGCAGGGGCAGTGGCTCGGAGGAGGTGACCAGGTCCCGCAGGGGATGCCGGGCCAGGACCGCGTCCACCTCCGGCGTCAACGCCGCCGCCAGCCGGGTGGCCACCGGCAGGGTGTCGTCGAGCAGGGTCCCGGCCGCGGCCAGCAGCACCGACCGCCCGGAGTCCGCCGGCGCCCCCGCGGCGGCCCGCCGGTACAGCTCGGCCCCCTCCTCCAGGACGAGGCCGGTGTCGATGCCGGCCGGGACCTTGATCCGCGCCGCGTGCCGCCAGGTGGCGACGGGGTCGCTCCACGCCTCCACCCGGTACGTCCAGTTGCCCGGTGCTCCCGGCGTGACCTCGGCGCCCCAGCGGTCGGTGCCCGGGGCCAGCTCCCGCATCGGCGTCCACGGCCCCGGCCGGCCCTCGGGATCCTTCAGCACGACGTTGGCGGCCACCGCGTCGTGCCCCTCCCGGAACACGGTCGCGGTGACCTCGAACGTCTCTCCCGTCACCGCCTTCGCCGGGCGCCTGCCGTTCTCCACCACCGGGTGGACGTCCCGGACCGGGATACGTCCGATCCCCACGGGCGCACTCATCCGCATCTCACCTCCGCCATGCTCGGGGCCGGGCGCGGGCCCGGCCGACTGGGTTGGGCCGATCGGTTCAGGCCGCGCCCGAGGGGGTCCCGTGCCCCGCCGGGGAGAGCCGCTCCGTCCGCTCCGTCCGCTCCTGCGCGTGGGTGAGCAGGTTCGTCCGCAGATACCTTTCTGCGGCGTCCGCGGCCTCGCGCGCGCACCGCTTCCCCATCAGCACGCAGAGGGTGTATCCGGAGTCCTCGAAGGTGGTCCGGACGGTGACGTCCGTGGGGGACGCCAGCATCGAGCGTTCCCAGGCGCGGTAATGCCGCAGCTGCCGGGCGACTTCGCTTTTCGCGGGGAGCAGCATGGCCGGTCACCTTCCGGACGGTCCGGTGGTACGGACGATCGGGTTCTGGACGAACGATCGATGCTGAGGGCGCGATCGAGTTCTTCACACATGGTGCACGGATGGTGACACCCCGTCTTGTTGGATCTTCAACTGCTTTCCCGGTGTCCGCTCCGCCCCGATCCCGGCCCCGAGCTGTTCGTGTTGCACGAATGGACTACCGCTCCCACTCTGGAGTGACTCAGAAGCGATCAGCGCTCACGCTTCGTGATCGGGGAGCCCGTCCCCCAAGGGACGCGGAGGAGCGAGAGTCCTCGCGGTGAGGAGCCACGACGATGAAGACCGCAGTGCCCTGCTACTACCACCTCGACGTGGAAGTGAGCCCGGAACGGGTCGGACAGGTCAGGCGCATCCTGGCCGCTCACCTCCGGTTCTGGAACCTGGAGAACCTCGTCGAACCCGTCTGCTCGGGCGCCGAGATGCTGCTGCTGGCGATAGACGAGCACGCGAGCGACAAGAACACGTCGATCGAGATGTGGTGGAACCACCAGCACCTCATCACGGCCGTAGGGGGCAACGACCAGGCGCTCCGTCCCGACCTGGACCTGCGCACCTGTCTGCAGCACCTCGCGGCCAACAGCGACGGCTGGGGCTGCTGCGCCACCGACACCGGCGCCAAGGTCATCTGGTTCTCGCGCCGCGCCCGCGCCGGCGAACGCGTTCCGCTGGTCGCGACGGATCCCGAGCCGATCACCCAGGAGGGGCTGGAAGTGCCGCGAGAGATCATGCCGGTGGCCCGGGTGGCCGGCCGGGCCCGTACGCCCGACGGCATCCTGGAGGAGGCCCGGTGACCCGGGCCAGGCCGAACTGGAAGGGGTCGCCCGTGTGGAGCGGGCACCCCTACCCCCTGGGGGCGTCGTACGACGGACAGGGCACCAACTTCGCCCTGTTCAGCGAGGTCGCCGAGCGGGTCGACCTCGTGCTCGTCGACGACGACGGCAACCACAGCACCGTCCCGCTGCCCGACGTCGACGGCTTCGTGTGGCACTGCTACCTGCCCGGCGTCGGCCCGGGGCAGCGCTACGGCTACCGGGTCCACGGCCCGTGGGACCCGGCCGTCGGCCACCGCTGCAACCCGGCGAAGCTGCTCCTCGACCCGTACACCCGGGCCGTGGACGGGCTGGTGGACAACCACGCCTCCCTCTTCGAACGGGCCAAGGGCAAGGCCGACCCCGGCGACAGCGCCGGGCACACCATGCTGGGCGTGGTCACCGACCCCTTCTTCGACTGGGGCGACGACCGACCGCCCAGGCGCCCGTACTCCGAGAGCGTCATCTACGAGGCCCACGTCCGCGGACTCAGCCGCACCCACCCCGACGTGCCGGACGAACTGCGCGGCACCTACGCGGGTCTCGCGCACCCGGCGGTCGTGGAGCACCTCACCTCGCTCGGCGTGACCGCCGTGGAGCTGATGCCGGTGCACCAGTTCGTCCACGACGGAGTGCTCCTGGACCGCGGTCTGTCCAACTACTGGGGCTACAACACCATCGGCTTCTTCGCGCCCCACAACGGCTACGCCGCCCTCGGCACCCGCGGCCAGCAGGTCAGCGAGTTCAAGTCGATGGTCAAGACCCTGCACGAGGCCGGCCTCGAAGTGATCCTCGACGTGGTCTACAACCACACCGCCGAGGGCAACGAGCGGGGCCCCACCCTCTCCTTCCGCGGCATCGACAACGCCTCCTACTACCGTCTGGTGGACGGGGACTGGCAGCACTACTACGACACCACCGGCACCGGCAACAGCCTGCTGATGCGCCACCCCTACGTGCTCCAGCTCATCATGGACTCGCTGCGCTACTGGGTCACCGAGATGCACGTCGACGGCTTCCGCTTCGACCTCGCGGCCACTTTGGCCCGGCAGTTCCACGAGGTGGACCGGCTCTCCGCGTTCTTCGACCTCATCCAGCAGGACCCGGTGATCAGCCGCGTCAAGCTGATCGCCGAGCCCTGGGACGTCGGCGAGGGCGGCTACCAGGTGGGCAACTTCCCGCAGCTGTGGTCGGAGTGGAACGGCAAGTACCGCGACGCCGTACGGGACTTCTGGCGCGCCGAGGAGCACACGCTCGGCGAGTTCGCCTCCCGGCTGACCGGCTCCTCCGACCTGTACCAGCACAGCCGCCGCCGCCCCCGCGCCAGCGTCAACTTCGTCACCGCGCACGACGGGTTCACGCTGCGCGACCTCGTCTCGTACAACGACAAGCACAACGAGGCCAACGGTGAGGGCAACGCGGACGGCGAGAGCCACAACCGGTCCTGGAACTGCGGCGCGGAGGGCGAGACCAAGGACCCGGCCGTACGGGAGCTGCGCGGCCGCCTGCAGCGCAACTTCCTGGCCACCCTGCTGCTCTCCCAGGGCATCCCGATGCTCTGCCACGGCGACGAACTGGGCCGCACCCAGCGCGGCAACAACAACGCCTACTGCCAGGACAACGAGATCTCCTGGATCGACTGGCGGCTCGGCGACGAGCAGCGCGCGCTGCTGGACTTCGCCCGGCGCCTGATCGCCCTGCGCGCCGACCACCCGGTGCTGCGCCGGCGCCGCTTCTTCCGCGGCGAGACCCTCACCCACGCCGACCAGCCGCTGCCCGACCTGGTGTGGCTGCTGCCCGACGCGCGGGAGATGACCGACGACGACTGGCAGCGCTCCGACGCGCACACCGTCGGCGTGTTCCTCAACGGCGACGCCATCGCCGAACCCGACCCCCGGGGCCGGGCCGTCGTCGACGACTCCTTCCTGCTGCTGCTCAACAGCCACTGGGAGCCGGCCCACTTCCGGCTGCCCGACGCCACCTACGGCGAACGCTGGGCGACCCTCGTCGACACCGCCGACCCGGAGGGCGTCCCCGACGAGGCCGAGTACAAGGCGGGCACCCGGCTGACCGTCGAACAGCGCAGCCTGGTGCTGCTCTCCCGGCCGTCCCGCACCGGCCGGTGAGCCCGTGAGGTCAGCTGCCGAGACGGCGCGCGGTCACCGTGAACTGCGCGCCGTCGGAGTCCCGGAGCACCGCCTCGTCGGCGCTCAGCGAGAGCACGCTGCCGCCGTGCCGCTCCGCGGCGCGGGCGCAGGCGGTGACGTCCTCGACCGCGAAGTGCACCTGCCAGTGCGGCCGCACGGCCGGGTCCGGGGCCGCGCCCAGCGCCCCCGACTCGATGCGGGCCACGACCTGGCCCTCGTGGCGCAGGACCACCTCGTCCCCCTCGTAGCGGACCTCGCAGCAGCCCTGCCCGGACGCCCACTCGAAGATCTCGCCGTAGAAGATCGCGGCGTCGAAGGCGTCACGGGTGTGCAGCCGGATGAAGGCGGGACGCTTGGTGCGCCAGGCGTCCCAGTCCGAGAACAGCTCGCCCTCCCAGACCCCGAACGTCGCGCCGTCCCGGTCGGCGAGCAGGGCCGCCCGCCCCGGCGGCAGGGAGATCGGCCCGACCGCGGCGGTGCCGCCGCGCTCCTGCGCCCGCGACGCGGCCTCGTCCGCGCTGCGCACGGCGAAGTACGGCGTCCAGGCCACCGCCATCTGCCACATCGCGGCGACGGCCGCGATCCCGGCCACCGGCACCCCGTCGGCCAGGGCGATGCGGAACGGCTCGCCCAGCCGGGCGGGCCGCCACTGCCAGCCCAGCACGGCGGAGTAGAACTCCTCGGTGACCTTCAGGTCACGGCTGGTCAGACTCACCCAGCAGGGCGCCCCGTACACGGAGTGCGTGGACAGCAGGCCTTCCCCGCGGGTGGAGGAGGTCATGTCGTGGTTCATGGCAGTCGCGTCCTGGTCTCGTCCACCGGCAGCCACCGGCTGCACACCGGCGTCGTCCGGCCGGGAGTGCGGCGGGCGCCTGGCGAGTACCCCGCACATGGCGCCGAAACGGAGGCCCCGAGGTGACCGTGCCCCCCACCGACGTGCGCCCGAACCCCGGCCCGGGCACCGGTCCGGACCCCGACCCGGACTCCGACTCCGACCAGATCTTCCGGTTGCAGGAGCAGGTGCGGCAGCTCAAGGAGGCGGTGGTCTCGCACGCCGTCGTCGACCAGGCCATCGGTGTGATCATCGTCCTCGGCGGGGTGACGCCGGACGAGGGGTGGATCGTCCTGAAGGAAGTTTCCCAGCATACGAACATCAAACTCCGCAATGTGGCGGAAACGGTACTCATCTGGGGGCGCACCGGAGTGATGCCGCAGGAGATCCTGACCGCCCTGGAGGACCGCCTGGGGCGGCCCGTGTGCGTCGGGGCCGGGCTCAGCGCGCCTCCGCCAGGATCTCCTCGCGTATCCGGTCGAAGCAGCCGGTGAGTAGCCGGGAGACGTGCATCTGGGAGATGCCGAGCTGCTCGGCGATGCCGCTCTGCGTCATCCCTCCGAAGAAGCGCAGGTAGAGGATGGTGCGCTCGCGCTCGGGAAGCGCCTCCAGGCAGGGCCGCACCGCCACCCGGTCCACGACCGCGTCGAAGGCGGGATCGGGCCCGCCCAGCGCGTCACCGAGCGCGTACCCGTCGGTGCCGGGCATCTCCGCCTCCAGCGACAGCGCGGAGAAGCACTCCAGGGCCTCCATGCCGGTCCGCACCTCGACCGTGGTCAGCTGCGCGTGCTCGGCGATCTCCTCGACGGTCGGCGCGCGCCCCGGTGTGGTCTGCGCCAGCTCCTTCGCCGATCTGCGGACCCGGTTGCGCAGGTCCTGGATGCGCCGCGGCACGTGCAGCGTCCACATGTGGTCGCGGAAGTGCCGTTTGATCTCCCCGGTCACGGTCGGCACCGCGTACGCCTCGAAGGCGTGGCCGCGCTCCGGGTCGTAGTGGTCGACGGCCTTCACCAGGCCCAGGGCCGCCACCTGATAGAGGTCCTCCAGGTTCTCGCCGCGGCCCCGGAAGCGGACGGCGATCCGCTCCGCCATGGGCAGCCAGACCCGGATCAGTTCGTCCCGCAGCGCCTTGCGCTCCGGTCCCTCGGTCAGCCCGGCGAGCCGGTCGAACGCCGCGGCCGTGTCGGGGGCGTCGTCGTGCGGGTGGGGCTGGGTTCTGCCGGCGACACGCATCACGCGCACCTCCCTCAGCAGGGGTGCTGGCAAGTCCTCGTATATATGGATACTGAGCGCGATTGCCCCGGACGGCCACTCGAACGGCGGCTCGCCGGTGACCGGGCGGCCGCCCGGTAGCGGGACGTGATGTGCGGCACGCTCCGGGTGATCGCGCGCGCGGGCGCCGGCGGATCGTCCCTGCGCAACGCTTGATCGTCGATCAAAAGGGGCGAAGGCCCTGGCCACAGCGCATTCCGCTCATTTGACAGTGCGATCGGCGCACAGATAGGAAGCAGCGTCGAGAGGTCGAGAGGGGCACCGTGTACGAGCCGAACGTGGTCGGGGACTGGCAGGAGTACGACGAGCACGCCGGCCTGCGGGTCCGTGTCCACCGTCTGGAGCCCGCCGAGCCGCCGCGCGGGCGCGACGACGCCGCCGAGGGGCTCACGTACTTCCGGGTCCGGGTGACCGTGGAGAACCGGGGCGGGCGGCACCTCGGCATCCATCTGGAGGACGGCCAGATCGACGTGCGGATCGGCCCCGAGGGGGAGAGCGCCTTCCTCGACTGGCGCAACTCCCAGTTCATCGAGGGCTTCGACGTGTACCCGCTGCGCCGGGCCACCGCCGTGCTCTACGGAGCCGGCCCGGAGGCGAGCCTGAGCCAGGTGGACGTGCAGGTTCAGCTGAGGGTGGACGAGGAGTGGACCGACCGACGGCTGTGGAGCGGCGCCCTCGGGCTGCCCGACGGGGCCGGCGCCACCCCGTGCGGCACGGTGCGGGACGAGGGCGTGGCGCACCAGGTGAGCGCCTTCCTGCGGGGCCAGTCGGAGGAGGGCACCGGCTGACCCGCCGGGCGGCCGCACTCGGGCCCCGTTCCCCGGGGGCCTGCCGACTGCCGGCACCCTCTGGTGCGCGATGCCGTCGGTGACCTCCCGGGCGTCCTGCCGCAGCAGGGCCACCGCGACCGAGGTGCCCGGGGCCGCCGGGTCCAGCGGGCCCGCCCACGCGTGGGCGTTCAGCCGGGTCTTGCCGTCCGGCATGAAGACGCGGGCCCGCAGCGGGAGTTCCCCGCCGCGGTCCACGCGGGTGTGCCCTGCCATCGGGTCGCCGTCCGGGCCGATGCGCTCCAGGACGGAGACGGCGAGCAGCAGCGCGTCCGCCTCGCCCGCGGCGAGCTTCGCAGGCCGCCGGTCGGCGTTGCCGCGGAAGGGCACGCACCGCAGGGGCGGGTGGGGGCCGGCCGGCTGCGCGACCCGGCGCACCGAGGACGTGCCCACCCGGGTCCCCTCCGGCAGCCCGTCCAGGGTGAGCCCGTCCGGACGGACGAGCGCGTCCCGCACGTCGTCCCGCTTCAGGAACACGGCGAACACCGTGCCGGCGGGCGGCGGCCGGTCGGCGGGCACATCCTTGACGCAGTGAACCGCGGGATCCGCCTCGCCCGACAGCAGCGCGGTGTCGACCTCCGGGGAGGCCGACCCGGCCCGCACGCGCTCGACCTGAGCCGGCGCCATGGGGCGGTCGCCCGACCGGCCCCACCCCTTCCGTTCGCCTCAGGCGTTCGGGTCGAAGGGGATGCCGGACGGCTTGGCGGCGGCCAGGTGGGAGGCGAAGCTGCCGTCCTTGAGGCCGAAGTTGGCGCTGCCGAAGTCGTAGGCACTCAGCTTGTCGCGCAGGCCCGCCGGATAGCCGTTCCAGCCCACCAGGGTCGGGTACTGCCAGGCGCCCTTGTGGTTCTCCGGCGGTTCGTCGCCCGAGGTCGCCAGGCGGAAGCAGTGGGTGCTGATGCCGTCCTTGTGGTAGACGATCTTCGGGTGGGTGCCGTCGAAGCGGACGTTGGAGCGCTCGTGCACGCTGAACGAGCCGTGGTTGGACGTCGACACGTACTGCACGGCGGTGTCCTTCACCCACACCACCACGTGCTCCCAGTCGTGCCGGTGGCCGCCGAGGCTCGTACCGGGCAGGGCCTGGTCCTTCTCGAAGTAGAGGCCGTACATGTAGGCGCACCAGTCGCCGTCGCACTTGGCGCGCGCGTAGCCGTTGGTGTTGTCCAGGTCGGCGGCGTCGCGGCAGTTGCCGTTCAGGGCGCCGGTCGGCTTCAGCCCGCCGTTGACCGCTCCGTCGGCGCCGATGGCCGGGGTCGGGTAGCAGCCGTCGGTGTCGTAGTCGTAGGCGGGCTGGTACGCCCGCTCCAGGCTGTCGGCGTTGCCGGGCAGCCCCGGCGGCGGGGCGGCGAAGGCGGTGGCGGGAAAGGCGACGACCAGGGCGAGGGCACCGAGCGGCACGGCGAGCCATCTGCGGCGGGGCGTTGCGGCGGTACGCGGGAACATCGCGTCCTCCTCGGGGTGGCGCAGCCCAACGGCTGTGGGGGGAAGGGGAGTTCAGGGTCCCCTCTTTTCCCTCGCGCGCCAAGGGCGCACCGGCGTCCCCGCGGTGAAGAGCGGCCCAACACCTGATCCGGCGTCACCCGCTCACACCGGGTCGTCCGGAACGTCCGCGGCGGACTCCTCGGGCGCCAGGTCCGGGCGGAGCCTGAGCCAGGACGGCTGGCGCAGCATGCCCTCGCGGGTGCGGGTGCTGTAGCGGACCTCGCCGACCAGCCGGGGCACGACCCAGCGAGCCCCCGGCACGGACGGCACCGGGTCGAAGGGGCAGACGTCGCTCGCGGCGGCCGCAAGCAGTGCGGCCAGCTCGGACCGCTCGCCCGCGCTCCAGCCGGTGCCGACCCCGCCGACGTAGCGCAGCCGGCCGGCGGCGCGCTGGCCGACCAGGACGGCACCGGGGAGGCCGCCGAACCGTCCCTTGCCGGGCAGCCAGCCGCCGACCACGACGTCCTCGCTGCGCATGTTGCGGATCTTGACCCAGGCACGGGAGCGGACCCCGGGCTCGTACACCGAGTCCAGCCGCTTGCACACCAGCCCCTCGAGACCGTGCTCGCGGGTGGCCCGCAGGGCCTGTTCGCCGTGGCCGACCAGCGCGGCCGGCGTCGACCACGACGGCCCGTTCAGCCCGAGGTCCGTCAGCCGCTCGCGGCGGCCGGTGTAAGGGGTGCGCAGCAGGGAGCGGCCCGCCAGGTGCAGGGCGTCGAACAGCACCAGATGGACGGGGACCCTCGCCGCCCGGTGGGCCGCGCGGGCCGGGGCGTGCGCGAGGCCCATCCGGGACTGGAGCAACTGGAAGTCGGCGCGGCCCCGTTCGTCCAGGGCCAGCACCTCGCCGTCCAGCACGGCCGGGGTGTCGCCGAGCACGGTGGCGAGCGGCGCCAGCTCGGGGTAGGCGGCGGTGATGTCCTGGCCGGAGCGGGCGCGCAGCAGGACGCTCCCGTCGCCGGGCACGTAGACCACCACGCGCTGGCCGTCCTGCTTGGTCTCGTAGGCCCAGCGTGCGTCCTGCGCGGCGGACGGCAGGGTGCCGGGGGTGGCGAGCATCGGAGGGATCAGCGGCAGCTCCACGGGTCAGTACTCGACCCGCCCGGGTGCCGTCACGCGCGTTGCCCGCCAGGTTCGCCTGAACGGCGCCGGTCCCGGGCGGGACCGGCGCCGTCGCGGTCAGCGGGCGGAGGCGGGCTGCGCCGCCGCCCCGTCGACCGGGGCCGGGCCGGCCGACGGGCCGGCCGGACGGTGCCGGGGAATGAAGGACGCGATGGCGGCGGCCAGCAGGGCCGCGCCGGCGCCGATACCCATGACCACCTTGAACGCGTTCTCGGACGGCAGGGCGAAGCCGCCGAGGTCGATCGTCAGCTGGGCCAGGATCACGCCGGCGATGGCACTGGCGACCGAGGTGCCCAGGGACCGCATGAGGGTGTTGAGGCTGTTCGCGGCGGCCGTCTCGCTCGCCGGCACCGCGCCCATGATCAGCGACGGCATGGCCCCGTAGGCGAAGCCGATGCCCGCGCTGATGACGCAGGAGGCCAGGACCAGGTGCCAGACCTCGGCCATCAGCACGATGTTGAGACCGTAGCCGGCCGCGACGATCAGGGCGCCGATCATCAGCGTCACCTTCGGGCCCCTGGACCTGGAGACCTTCGCGGAGACCGGGGCGAACGCCATCATCACCAGGCCGGACGGCGCCATCACGAGACCCGTGGTCAGCAGGGACCGGCCGAGTCCGTAACCGGTGGCCTCGGGCAACTGCAGCAGCTGCGGAAGCACCAGGGACATCGCGAACATCGAGAAGCCGATGGCGACGGACGCCAGGTTGGTGAACAGCACCTGGCGGCGGGCGGTGGTGCGCAGGTCGACCAGGGGCTCCGGGGTGTGCAGCTCCCACCAGCCCCAGACCAGCAGGATCACCACGGCCGCCGCGAACAGGCCGAGGGTGGTGCCCGAGGACCAGCCCCAGTCGCCGCCCTTGGAGATCGCCAGCAGCAGGCTCGCGAGTCCGGCGGCCATGCCGAGACCGCCGAGCAGGTCGAAACGGCCGCCGGTGCGCACCGCCGACTCGGGCACCAGTGCCAGCACCAGCGCCAGGGAGACGGCGCCGAGCGCCCCGGAGAGCCAGAACAGCATGTGCCAGTCCAGCTTGTCCGCGATCAGCGCGGCCGCGGGCAGGCCGAGGGCGCCGCCGACCCCGAGGGAGGCGCTCATCACCGCGGTGGCGCCGGCCAGCCGCTCGGCGGGCAGCTCGTCGCGCATGATGCTGATGCCGAGCGGGATCACGGCGGCGGACAGGCCCTGGAGGGCGCGGCCGGCGACCATCGGGACCAGCTCGTCGCTCAGCCCGCAGACCACCGAGCCGCCGATCAGCAGGATCAGACTGAGCAGGAGCATCCGCCGCTTGCCGAACATGTCGCCGAGCCGGCCGACGACCGGAGTGGCCACCGCGGAGGCGAGCAGCGTGGCGGTCACCGCCCAGGCCGCGTCCGAGGCCGACGCGTCCAGGAGCTTCGGCAGCTCCGGGATGATCGGGATGACCAGGGTCTGCATGAGTGCGACGACGATCCCGGCCAGGGCCAGTACCGCCACCACGGCGTTCGGCCGTGGCGGGGCGGGGGAAGCGGGCATGGAAGAGCCTTTCGAGCGATGAGTGGTGCCACGAGTGTGAGAATCGGAGCGCAAACATTTAAGTCAGTCGCTTGAAGTAGTCTACGGGGTGTGGAGGGGAAGCGCGCCTCCGGGCCGGGCGGCGCCCCAACGCCGCCGCCCCGTAGGCTTCCGTGACAACCCGCCGTACGACGGCGGACCTGCGACGACTCGAGGGACTGGTCGTCGCGGGCCGTGAGGAGTCAGTCCCGGCGCGGTGGTGAACATGGCGGGCAGGACGGGCCGGACGGAACAGGTCAGCGCGACCCGGCAGCTGATCCTGACCACCGCCGAGCGGCTGTACGCCGAGCACGGGGTGTACGCGATCTCCAACCGCCAGGTCAGCGAGGCCGCCGGGCAGGGCAACAACGCGGCGGTCGGCTACCACTTCGGTACGAAGGCGGACCTCGTCCGGGCCATCGCTCAGCACCACTCGGAGCGGGTCGAGGAGCTGCGCGCCCGGCAGCTCGCCGCGCTCGGCGACTCGCCCGACCTGCGCGACTGGGTGGACTGCCTGGTGCGTCCCCAGTTCGACCACCTGGCGGCGCTGGGCAGCCCCACCTGGTACGCGCGGTTCTGCGCCCAGGTCATGACCGACCCGGCGCTGCGGGAGATCATGACCGAGGAGTCCCGCGCCTCCGTCTCCCTGCGGGCGATCATCGTGGGGCGCAACCGGTGCATGCCCGCGCTGCCGGACGAGGTCCGCGCGGAGCGGGGCGACATGGCCCGCCATCTCATCGTGCACACCGCGGAGGAGCGGGAGCGGGCCCTGGCCGAGAACCGCCCCACCCCGCGCGCCAGCTGGCAGGACGCGGCCGACGGCCTCGTCGACGCGATCGTGGGCATGTGGCTGGCCCCCGTCACGCCCCGCGGCTGAGGCGGCGCCCGGCCGCCCCGCGCACCTTACCCTCGAGTAATATCGCGCGGCAGGCCCCCACGAGGAGGAACCGTGTCACGGTCCGAACGCTCACCCCTGCTGCTCGCCGGCCTGCTGGCCACCGCGGGCACCGCCCATTTCGCCCGGCCCCGCCCCTTCGACGCCACCGTGCCGCGCTCCCTGCCCGGCACACCCCGGGCCTGGACGTACGCCAGTGGCGTCGCCGAACTCGCGCTCGCCGCCGGACTCGCCCTGCCGCGCACCCGCAGGGCCGCAGCGCTCACCGCCGCCGCCTTCTTCGTCGGGGTCTTCCCCGCCAACGTCAAGATGGCCTGGGACTGGCGCCACCGTCCCGCTCCGCGGAAGGCCGCCGCCCTCGGACGGCTGCCCGTGCAGGTACCGCTCGTGCTGTGGGCCCGCGCCGTCGCCCGGGACAGCGAGGGCCGGTCATGAGCAGGCCTCCCGCCGTCGGCGACACCGTCGAGGACTTCACCCTGCCGGACGAGACCGGCACCCCGCGCAGCCTGTCCGGACTGCTCACCGACGGCCCCGTCGTCCTCTTCTTCTACCCGGCCGCCCTGACCACCGGCTGCACCGCCGAGGCCTGCCACTTCCGCGACCTGGCCGCCGAGTTCGCCGCCGTCGGCGCCCGGCCCGTCGGCGTCAGCGGCGACCCCGTCGAACGGCAGCAGGAGTTCGCCGGACGCCACAGCCTGGGCATGCCGCTGCTGTCCGACAGCGACGGCGCGGTCCGGGAGCGGTTCGGGGTGAAGCGGGGGTTCAGCCTGGCTCCCACCAAGCGCGTCACCTTCGTCGTCGGACAGGACCGCACCCTGCTGGAGGTCGTCCGCAGCGAACTCAGGATGAACACGCACGCCGACCGCGCCCTCGCCGCCCTCCGCGCTCACCGGGAGTGAAAAGGCCGCCCGCGCCCCGCCCGGGTTGATAGCGCATCGTCCTGGGATGATCCTGGACGGCATGGAGGACTCCTCCGCCACGATGATCGTCGACGCCCGCGGACTGGTGACCGGGTGGAGCGAGGGCGCGCGCCGGCTCACCGGATACCCGGCCGAGGCGGTCGTGGGACGCCCCGCGCGGGAGCTGCTCGCGCGGGACGCGCCCCCCGGCCTCCTGTCCGGCACCGTCCCGGCCGGCACCGCCGTGATCCGCCACCGCGACGGCCACCCGGTGAGCCTGCGGCTGCGGGCCTGCCCGCTGCTGGGCGCCGACGGCGCTGCGGACGGCTGCGCGGTGACCGCCGACCCGCCCGGCGGCCCGGCGCCCGCCCTGATCGACGCCGCCGTGCGGCAGGCCCCCCTGTCGGTGTCCGTCCTCGACCCCGCCCTGCGCTTCGTGCACGTCAACGAGACCACGTGCCGGATGATGGGCAGGCCGGCCGACGAACTGATCGGCCGCCGCCTGTCCGACACGCTGGCGGACTTCGACGGCGACGCCCGGACCTTCCTGCACCACCTGCGCGTCGTCGCCGACACCGGCCGGCGCGTCCAGTACGAGAGCTACTCGCCGGCGCCGGCCAGCACCCGGCTGCACGCCTGGACCGTGGAGATCTGGCCGGTGCACGACGCCTCCGGCGCGCTCACCGCCGTCGCCATGGCCGCGCTCGAGAGCACCGAACAGCACCGCGCCCGCGAGCGGCTGGACCTGCTGAACGCGGCCGGCACGGTCGGCACCACCCTCGACGTCGCCCGCACCGCCGAGGAACTGGTCCAGCTCCTCGTGCCGCGGTTCGCGGCCTTCGCCGCCGTCGATCTGCTCGACTGGGTCCTGGGCACCGACGAACCCCTCGCGACGCCGCCCGAGCACGCCGGACTGCGCCGGGTGGCCCACGTCTCCGCCACCGAGGGCTTCCCCACCCCCGCCGTCCACCTCGGCGGGCACGAGGTCCACCCGTCCGACAGCCCTCCGGCCCGGGCGATGCGGGAGGGCCGCGTCGTGCTCAGCGGCCCCGGCGACCCCGAGTTCGACCGGTGGATGCGCACCCGCGAGGCCGAGGCCCCGCACAACCGGCCCTTCCGCGAAGCCGTCTGCTCGGTCCTGGCCGTGCCGCTGCGGGCCCGCGGCACCACCCTGGGCGTCGCACTGGCCGCCCGGACCGCGCCCCGGGAGCCGTACGCCGTCGAGGACGCCGTACTGGCCGAGGAACTGGCCGGCCGGGCGGCCGTCTCCGTCGACAACGCCCGTCGCTTCGCGCGCGAGCGCGCCACCGCCCTGGCGATCCAGCGCAGCCTCCTGCCCAGAGACCTGCCCGGACAGGCCGCGGTCGAGGTGGCCCACCGCTACCTCCCCTCCGGGTCCGCGGCGGGCATCGGTGGCGACTGGTTCGACGTGATCCCGCTCTCCGGCACCCGCGTCGGCCTCGTCGTCGGCGACGTCGTGGGCCACGGCATCCCGTCCACGGCGACCATGGGACGGCTGTGCACGGCCGTGCGCACCCTCGCCGACGTCGACCTGCCCCCCGACGAGCTCCTCACCCACCTCGACGACCTCGTCACCCACCTCGCGGCCGTCGGCGCGCACGACGGCGGCGACGCGGAGATCGCGGAACTGGGCGCCACCTGCCTCTACGCCGTGTACGACCCCGTGTCCCGGCGACTGGCCCTGGCGGCCGCCGGTCACCCCGCGCCCGCCCTCCTCCTCCCCGACGGCAGCACCCGTACGGTCGCCATGACCGCCGGGCCGCCGCTCGGGGTGGGCGGACTGCCGTTCGAGGCGACGGAGCTGGAACTGCCGGAGGGCTCCGTCGTCGCCCTCTACACCGACGGACTGATCGAGGACCGCGACCGCGACGTCGACCACGCCACCGCGGAACTGTGCCGGGCGCTGGCCGCGCCCGCGACCTCGCTGGAGGCGCTGTGCGACGGCGTGCTCAAGGCCGTACTGCCCGAGGAGCCCGGCGACGACGTCGCGCTGCTGCTGGCCCGCACCCGGGCACTGGGCGAGGACCGGGTGCGCACCTGGGACGTCAGCCCCGACCCCGCCGGAGTGGCGGCCACCAGACGGTCCGTCGGCGAACAGCTGACGGCGTGGGGTCTCGACGACACGGCCTTCGTCACCGAACTCGTCGTCAGCGAACTCGTCACCAACGCCATCCGCTACGGCGAGCCGCCCATCCGGCTGCGCCTCATCCGCCAGGCCACCCTCATCTGCGAGGTCTCCGATGCCAGCTCCACCTCACCCCATCTGCGCCGCGCCCACGCCTACGACGAGGGCGGCCGCGGCCTGCTCCTGGTCGCCCAGCTCACCCAGCGCTGGGGCAGCCGCCAGACGGACACCGGCAAGACCATCTGGGCCGAACAGCCGCTGCCCGCGTCATGACGCGGGCCGCTCCCGTCCCGTGCCGTCCTCCGCGGCCACCCGGGCCAGGGTGCGGCCGGTGCGCGCGGAGCGGGCCCGCCGGGGATCCGGGGTGCCGTGCCCGCGCCCGCCGCCGGCCGTCTTCACCAGCAGCCACGCCGCGTCCTCGCCGGCGCCGCGGTCCGGGCCGCCGCGGAACCGGGTCAGCGCGTACTCCCCGCGCAGCTTGGCGCCGTGCAGCCGGAACCGGGAGTGGCCGTGCGCCAGCGACTCGGCGAAGTCGACCGGCCGTCCCCGGCGGTCGTGGCTGAGCGGCTCGTAGGTGCCGTGGTCCCACACGATGACCGTGCCGCCCCCGTACTCACCCGCGGGGATCACGCCCTCGAACTCCTCGTACTCCAGCGGATGGTCCTCCGTCGGCACCGCCAGCCGTTTGTCGCGCGGGTCCGCCGACGGACCCTTCGGCACCGACCAGGACTTGAGCACGTCGGCCACCTGGAGCCGGAAGTCGAAGTGCAGGGTGCTCGCGTCATGGATCTGCACGACGAAGCGGGGCTCGCCGCCCTCGCCGGGCGACCCGTCCCCCGCGGGCTCACCGGTCCGGCCGAAGTCCCGTTTGCCGTGATAGGCCCGCAGCCCGTCGTCCTCGCCGCCCACCTGACGCTCCTTCCCGGGAGGCCCTCGATCCTCGCCGCCGGGACCGGGTACCCCGCTCAGAACTCCTCGTGCACCTCCGGGTCGCCGCCGATCCGGCGGTGCGCGCGGTCCGCCACCGCGCTCAGCTGCTCGGCGTCCAGTTCGAAACCGAAGACGTCCAGGTTGGCCCGCTGCCGCGCCGGGTCGGCGGACTTCGGGATCGGCACCGCGCCCAGCTGGGTGTGCCAGCGCAGGACCGCCTGGGCGGGCGACACCCCGTGCGCCCCGGCGACCGCGGCGACGGCGGGATCGTCCAGCAGGTCGCTGCCGCGGCCCAGCGGGCTCCAGCTCTCGGTGCGGATGCCCTTGCGCTCGTGGTAGGCGCGCAGCTCGTCCTGCGGGAAGAGGGGGTGCAGCTCGATCTGGTTGACGGACGGCAGGACGCCCGTCTCCCGCTCCAGCCGCTCGATGTGCTCCGCCGTGAAGTTGGAGACGCCCACCGACCGCACGAGGCCGTCCTCGCGCAGCTTGACCATGGCCTTCCAGGAGTCGACGTACTTGTCCACACGCGGCAGCGGCCAGTGGATCAGATACAGGTCGACGTACTCCAGACCGAGACGGGAGCGGGACTCCTCGAACGAGGCGAGCGTCTCCTCGTAGCCGTGGTGCCGGCCGGGCAGCTTGGTCGTCACGACGACCTCCTCGCGGGGGAGACCGGCGGACGCGACGCCGCGGCCGACGCCGGTCTCGTTGCGGTAGTTCGTCGCCGTGTCGATCAGGCGGTACCCCGCCCCGAGGGCCTCGCGCACCGCCCGCTCCGCCTCGTCGTCCTTCATCGGCCACGTGCCCAGGCCCAGGGCGGGGAGTGTGGTGCCGTCGTTGAGCGTGTACGCCGGGATGCTGATCACCGTGGGACCTTCCCTCGACTCTGCGCGGCGGTGTGCCGCCGCCTCCACCCTCGCCCACGCCGGGACCCGTGATCAACCGCACGGCGTGGAACGGCGTCTGCCACGATCGGCGCATGACGACCGACAGGGCAGCGGACAGGGCAGCGGACAGGGCAACAGGCACGGCGACGGACACGGCGACGGACACCCGTACGGCGGCCACCGGGACCGCGGAGATCGAGGTGCGGCCGGCCGCCGGGCACATCGGCGCGGAGATCCGCGGCGTCGACCTGGCGGCGGGCCTCGACGCCGCACAGGTCGCGGCGGTGCGGGCGGCCGTACTGCGCTGGAAGGTGGTGTTCTTCCGCGACCAGCGCCTCGACCACGCCGGCCACGTCGCGTTCGCCCGCCTCTTCGGCGAACCCGTGGTCCTGCCCCGGCGCGGCAAGGCCTCCCCGGCCGGCTTCCCGGAGGTCGAGACGACCGCCGACCGGCTGGAGCTGGGCGGACGGTTCGGGATGGAGCACGACGAGTGGCTGCGGCGCCGGCGCCACACCCTGCTGCGCGGCTGGCACTGCGACCACGGAGCCCGCGTCGACCCGCCGGCCTTCACGATCCTGCGCGCCGAGGCCGTCCCCCCGTACGGCGGCGACACCACCTGGGCCAACCTCGCCGCCGCCTACGCCGGACTGTCCGCGCCCCTGCGCGCCTTCGCCGACACCCTGCGCGCCGAACACCGCCTGGGCGTCGGCTACCAGCCCCGGCCCGGCGACGACGCCTACCTCCGGCACCTCCTCGGCCACCAGACCGCGACCGTGCACCCGCTGGTCCGCGTGCACCCGGAGACGGGGGAGCGGGTGCTGTTCGTCAACGGCTACTACGTCGAACAGATCGCCGGGCTCTCCCGCCCCGAGAGCGCGGCGATCCTGGAACTCCTCGTCGAGCAGGCCACTCGCCCCGAGTACACCGTCCGCCTCCGCTGGGAGCCGGGCACCGTCGCCTTCTGGGACAACCGCGCCACCATCCACCTCGCCCCCGGCGACCACGCCCACCTCGACGACGCCCGCACCATGCACCGGGTGATGCTCACCGGCGACGTTCCGGTGGGTGTCGACGGCACCCCGTCCGAGCCGGTCACGGGCAGCGAGGCGGGCCGCTGGTGAGACCGGCGGCCCGCCCGCGCCGCGTCACCCCAGCGGGATCGTCACCTCGTCCTCGACCGGCGGATCCATCTCTTGCGCCCGGTTGCCCGTGGCGGCGAAGCAGCGCAGCCGGACCGCCTCCGGCGTCACGTCCAGCCGCAGGAAGCACTTGAAGAAGGGCGGGCTGTACGTCGCCGAACCCGGCGAGAACAGCGACGTGTAGATCTTGCGCACGGGCAGCCGGAACCGCTTCCGGCGCTCGGGCCGCCGGGCCGTGCCCAGCAGCCCCGCCACGATCCGGGTGCGCCGGGTGACCCGCGCGGCGTCGCCCGGGGCGCGGCCGGTGCGGATGCCGAGGCGTTCGGCGATCACGGCCGTCGCCTCGGCCTCCGTGAGGGTGAAGAAGCGGCGCAGCCGCAGCCGGCGGCCGTACAGGGCACTGTAGAAGGCGAGCGAGTCGCCGCGCAGCGGATAGGAACGGAAGTCGTCCTCGCAGACGCCGGCCACCGAGACGCGCGGGATGGTGTGGGTGGCGTGCATGAACGCGCCGCCGCCGCCCGCCACGACGTACTGCACGGTGCGCCCGCCCACGTCGACCGGATAGCGCTGGTAGTTGTGGATGTCGCCGCCGATCGCCGCGACGTAGTGGTGGGCGGGGTCGCGCACGATGTCGTCGACCGTGCCGCCGCCCTCGATCGGGCACGGGTGGTGCTCGCCGTCCACGTACAGGGGCGAGCCGGTGACCAGGATCTTCGGCCGGTCGCCCCGCGACACCTCGCGCAGCCAGGCGCCCTGCTCGGCGTCGACCGTGCCGAGCAGCCCCGTGTCGATGCCGACGATCCGCACCGGACCGGCGTCGACGGCCCAGTACGGGCCCGGCTGGACGGCCTGCTGGGCGGGGGCCGGGCGCAGCTTGCGGGCCTCGTCCAGGTGCCGGCCGTCGTCCGGGCGCGGCCGGTGCCACAGCAGGGACCGCAGCCACGCGGGCGTGAACGGGCGCGGCGCGGGCTCCGGCGGCAGGGGCGGGGCGTCGTCGCAGAAGACGCGCATGAAACCGCCGAGGTCCTCGTACCAGTCGTGGTTGCCCGGTATCGCGTAGACGGGGGCCTGGTAGTCGGCGTAGGGGCGGAAGAACTTCGTGCCGTAGTCGTCGGCGCTGCCCACCGGGTAGATCACATCGCTCGCGAGGACCGCGAACCGGGTGTCCCCGCCCGCCCGCAACAGCCCGGGCACGACGGCGTACTGGGGATCGTCGCCCTCTCCCGTGTCGCCGATGACCAGGAAGGAGAACCGGTCGGGGTCGTCCCGCCGGATCACCTTGCCGGCCGGCGCCCCGGCCGCCGCCCGCTGCGCCACCCAGCGGGAGCGGGTGCGGCCCGTGGGGTCCCCGAACCAGGAGGCCAGCACGCCGTTGCGGGCGGCCCACAGTGTTGCCGGGCTCAGCCAGGACAGTTTCTCGGTGCGCTGCGGCATGAGCGCCCGGTAGGCGCCGGGCTCGGCGGAGCCCCAGCCGGCGCCTTCGGCGGAATCACGTGAGGAGTTGGACACCCCGGCACGGTAACAACGTCCGGCCCGGGGGCCGGACGGGGGCGGGCCGCCCAAGTCCGGCTCCACACGGGCCGTTTCGCGCACGTCCGGGTCAGAAGGTCCGCTTCAGGAGGCCGAGCAGGGCGTCCCAGTGGCGTTCCGCCGCCTTCTCGTCGTACGCGGAGGTGTCGGCCTGGGTGTAGCCGTGGTGCGCTCCCGGGTAGACCTCGCAGCGGTGGGTCACGCCCGCCGCGGTCAACGCCGCCTCCAGGCGCTCCTGCTGCTCGGCGGGCATGCCCGGGTCGTCGTCGGCATGGGCGAAGTACACCTCCCCGGTGAGGCGTCCGGCCACCAGGTGCGGGCTGTCCGGCGCCTCGGTCGCCAGGTTCCCGCCGTGGAAGCCGGCCGTCGCCGCGACCCGGTCGGGATACGCGCCGGCGGTACGCAGGGCGAGGGCGGCGCCCATGCAGTAACCGGCCACCGCGACCGGTCCGCCGGCCGCCTCCGGACGGCCGGCCAGCCACCGCAGGTACGCGTCGGCGTCCCGTTCCACCTGATCGGGCGTGAGCGCCCGCATCATCGGGCCGAGGCGCTCGAAGATCCTCGGCCGCGACGCCTGGTCGATGAACTCGGGCAGTGCCACGACCGGTGCCCGACCCTCCCGGTACAGGACGTTGGGCACCGCCACGGTGTACCCGGCCCCGGCCAGCCGGTCGGCCATGGCGCGCAGGGACGGGCGCAGCCCGAAGCCGTCCATGTACAGCAGGACCGCGGGGTGCGGTGCCCCGTCGGCCGGGTGCGTCAGATAGGCGTCGGCGGTGCCGTCGCCGGTGGGGATGTCGACGTCGGTTCCCTCTACTGCGGTCATCCGGAGTTGCGCCCTTCCCTCGGTCTCTCGGTCTCTCGGTCTGTCGGTCTGTCGGTCTGTCGGTCTCTCGGTTGTTCCGTGGACGGCGCCCGCTACTCGAACCGGGACGTGTCGCCCGCGCCGCGCCGCACGATCTCCGCCTCGCCGCCGGAGAAGTCGACGACGGTGGTCGGCTCGGTGCCGCAGTCCCCGGAGTCGACGACGGCGTCCAGCACGTGGTCGAGCCGGTCCTTGATCTCCCAGCCCTGCGTCATCGGCTCCGCCTCGTCCGGCAGCAACAGCGTGCTGGACAGCAGCGGTTCACCGAGTTCGGCGAGCAGGGCCTGGGTGACGACGTGGTCGGGGATGCGCACGCCCACGGTCTTCTTCTTGGGGTGCTGGAGCATGCGCGGCACCTCCCTGGTCGCCGGCAGGATGAAGGTGTAACTGCCGGGGGTCGACGCCTTGATCGCCCGGAACACGTCGTTGTCGATCTGCACGAACTGGCCCAGCTGCGCGAAGTCCTGGCAGACCAGCGTGAAGTGGTGCCGGCTGTCCAGATTGCGGATCGACCGGATGCGGTCGACCCCGTCGCGGCTGCCCAGCCGGCAGCCCAGCGCGTAGCAGGAGTCCGTCGGGTACGCGATCAGCGCACCGGAGCGGACGCTGTCGGCGACCTGGGCGATGCTGCGCGGCTGGGGGTTGTCGGGGTGCACGTCGAAGTACTTCGCCATTCACCGAGCTTATGCCCGTCCGGCCGCCCCGCCCGACAGGCCCGGCGGATCCCGCCGCCGGCTCCGCGACAGGCCCGGGCACAGGGCCATGGGGTAACGTCCCCGACCTGGGCCGGGGACGAGGCGAGACGAGGAGAAGGCCGACGTGGCGGGCCGAGAGGACGAGGAACGACAGCGCACATCCGGGGCCGGCGAGCATGCGGGATGGGCACGGGAACTGCTCGAGCACCTGCGGCCGGCCGGACGCGACCTGCACCGGGTCGTGGCCTGGCTCGCCGGCACCGCGCACGCGACGGTCTCGTTGCAGGACGGCACCGGCCGGCTGCTGGCCGGCACACGCCTGCCGCTGGACGAGGGACTGGTCGCCGACGTCACCTCCGGCCGGATCGCGTCGGCCGCACTGGAGGACCGGGGCCGCCATCTGCGGCTCGTCCCGGTGGAGCGGTCCCACCCGGCGCGGGCCGCCGTCCTCGCGGTGGCCCGCGCCACACCGTTCGACCGGCGCGTTGCCGACATCGTCGCGCACACCGCCCAGGTGATGGAGCTGCTGCTGGCCGGCCACGAGTCGACCGCGGCCGGGCACCGGCTGCGGCGGGCCACCGCCGACCTGCGCCTGGCCATCCTGCAACTGCTGATGGTGGAGGACACGGTCTCCGCCCGGCGCGTCGCCGCCGGACTCTGGCCGGGCCTCCTCGACACCGACACGGCCTGCGTGTACGTCGTGGAGAGCAGCCCCGCCGAACGGGACCGCCTGGCCGAGGAGTGCGTGTCGGCCACGGAGGAACAGGCCCTGGTCGTACGGTGCCCGGCGGTGGACGGCCATGTGATCGTCCTCGCCCCGCGCGACACGGCCGGGCGGGAACTGCGCTCGCTCGTCGGCCACCGTCCCGGCGTCTTCCTCGGCGGCAGCGCCCCGCAGGGCCTCGCCCGTACCGCGGCCGCCTACGGCCAGGCCGTCAGTGCCCTCGCCGTGGCCCGGTTCCACCCGCAGAAGGCGGCCCTGTACGCCGAGCGGACCCGTCCCGAGCGGCTGATGGACCCGGCGGAGCTGCACGACTGGACGGCCGGCGTGCTGAGCCCGCTCGACACCCTGCCGCACCACACGCGTGCCGAGCTGCTGGCCACCACCCGGCTCGGCCTGGAGTTCACCGCCGTCAACACGGCGAAGGTCCTCGGCGTCAGCCGCAACACGGTCCGCGCCCGCATGGACCGGGTCGAGTCGCTGCTGCGCACGGACTTCGCCGACCTGACCGTCCGGGCCGCCGTCCACCTCGCCCTGAACTCGCAGGTGGGGCTCGCCGAACCCCCGCCCGGCGCCGGCGCACGGACCGGAGCCGCCCGGCTCACCGGCCTGCTGTCCGGGCCCGCGCTGCGCACCTGGGCCGTCGACCTGCTCGGCCGGCTCGACCCGGACGGCCGGGACCTGCGGCGCACCCTGCGCACCTGGATCGCCGCCGGCGGCAACGCCGAGCGCGCCGCGCAGAAACTCGGCATGCACGCGCAGACCGTGCGCGAGCACGTCCGCAGCGCCGAGCCCGTCCTCGAACGCGAGCTGCTCGCCGCCGGCAGCGACCTGTACGAGGTCGTGCTGGCCCACCTGGCGACCGGTGACCTCGACCAGCCGCTCCTGCACGGGACGAAACCGGGCCATCCGGACTCACCTGTGCACGACTGAGTCCTTCGGGCCCGGCAGCGGGCATCGGCACGATTCACAACGGCGGAGCCGTCCACGTAGGTTCGACGGGCAGGGGGCACGACCGGAACGGGGGACCGGTCGCGCCCCCTGGGGCCGGTGTCAGCCGTGGGGCAGGATCACCGCACGCCCGTTGACCCTGCCCTCGTGGAGCCGCTCGTAGGCGAGCGGGGCGTCGTCGAGGGAGTACGTCTCGGTGTGCACCGAGACGGCACCGGAGCGGGCCAGGTTCAGCACCTCGATCAGCTCGCTGCGGCTGCCCCAGTACGGCGCGTTGACCGACACCTCGAACGGCAGCATGCCGAAGCCGACGGGCAGCGAGCCGCCACCGATGCCGACCAGCGTGACATCGCCCTCGACGGCCGCGACGGCCCCGGCCGTCTTCACCGTGGGCGCCACGCCGACGAAGTCGAACACGGCCTCGGCGCCGAGACCGCCGGTGAGCTCGCGCACCGCGTCGGCCGCCTTCGCGTCCGACAGCACCGCCTCGTGCGCGCCCACCGCGCGGGCCAGGCGCAGCTTCTCCTCACTGACGTCCAGGGCGACGACCCGGGCGGACGTCAGGGCGCGCAGCAGCTGGATCGCGACGTGGCCGAGACCGCCCGTGCCGATGACCACCGCTGTCGAGCCGGGGACCAGCTTGGGCAGCGACCGCTTGATCGCGTGGTAGGGCGTCAGCCCGGCGTCGGTCAGCGGCACCGCCGCCACCGGGTCGAGCCCGTCCAGCGGGACCAGGTGCCGGGGGTCGTCGATCAGCAGGTACTCCGCCATCGAGCCGGGCCGGCCGAGCCCCGGCGGGCGGATGCCCAGCTCGTCGGCGCGCAGGCAGTAGTTCTCCTTGCCCTCGGCGCACTTGGCGCAGGTGCCGCAGCCCCAGGGCCCGTACACGGCGACCGCGTCGCCCTCGGCGACACCGGTCACCCCGGCGCCGAGCGCGGCCACGGTGCCGACGCCCTCGTGGCCGAGCGTGAGCGGCAGCTCGTACGGGAAGCCCTCGGCGGGCCAGCCCATCACCGCGATGTCGGAGTGGCAGACGCCGGCGGCTGTCACCTTCAGCAGCACCTGGCCGTGGCCGGGTTCCGGATCGGGGACGGTGACGACCTCGGGCGGGGCCCCGACGGTGCGGTACTGCAGTGCCTTCATGACCGAACTCCTTTGTTCTCTCTCCCCCCGGGACGGGTGACCGGTGGTCAGACGGCGGTGTAGGCGCCGTCGACCAGGTGGTAGCTGCCGGCGACGAAGGACGCGCGGTCCGACAGCAGGAAGGCGATCAGCTCGGCGACCTCCTCGGAACGCCCGAGCCGGCCGGCCGGGTGCAGGGCGACCAGGCCGTTGTAGGCGGCCTCGTCCATGGTCTTCAGCAGCGGCGTGTCGATGAAGCCCGGACCGACCGCGTTGATCCGGACGCCCCGGGCTGCGTACTCGGCCGCGGCCGCCTTGGTCAGTCCGACCACGCCGTGCTTGGCGGCGACGTAGGCGGGGGAGCCGGCGAAGCCGACCGAGCCGAGGATGGAGGCGACGTTGACGATCGAGCCGCCCCGGCCGCCGGCCAGCATGGCGGGCAGCTCGAAGCGCATCGAGTAGAAGACGCCGTCGAGGTTGGTGCGCACGACGCGCTGGTAGGCGTCCACGTCGTACTCGCCGGTCGGGGCGCTGGGGCCGCCGATGCCGGCGTTGTTCACGGCGAGGTCCAGGCCGCCGTACGTGGCGACGGTGAACCGGACGGCCGCCTCGACGGACTCCGGGCGGGTCACGTCCAGCTCGACGGCGGCGGCGCGCACGCCCTGCGCCGTGAGCTCGGCGGCGGCCTTCTCGGCGCCCTCGGCGTTGAAGTCGGCGACGACCACGTTCGCGCCGCCGGCACCGAGCCGGCGGGCGGTGGCCAGGCCGATGCCGGAGGCGGCGCCGGTGACGAGGGCGGTACGGCCGGCGAACTCGGCGGCGTACTCGGTGGTGGCGGGGGTGGTTCCGGTAGTGCTCATGGTGCTGTTCTCACTCTTCGGTGGTGCTGTCGGGGGTCGCGGCCGCGGCCTCCGAGGTCAGGGCGTCGTAGGCCCGCTCCACGAGGGCGGCGAGGTCTGCGGCTCCCGAGTCCCCCTCGTCGCCGCGCGCCCACAGGCGCAGGGCGGCGATCAGGACTCCGGCGGCGGCGTCGACGACGGCGGCCGGGCGCACGTCCCGGGCGTCGTCGCTGCCGAGCCGGCCGGCGACGATGCGGATCGACTCCTCCTGGGCGTCGACCCGGATGCGCTGGTAGGCGGCGAACAGCTCGGGCTCGGTGTCGGCCAGGGCCAGCAGGCGGCGCATCCGGGGACGCACGTGCCAGGCCGGGTCCTCCCGGTCGGCCAGCCAGTCCCGCACGGCCCTGCGGTAGGCGAGCAGGGGCGGCTCGCCCGGGGGGCGGGACCGCAGCAGCGCGTTGATCCGGTCACCGTCCCGGCGGACGAAGTCGAGCGCCGCGTCCTCCTTGCCGGCGAAGTGCCGGCTGAACGTCCGGCGCGTGACGTCCGCGCGCTCGGCGATCGCCTCCACCGTGGTCGCCGCCGGCCCGCGCTCCAGGATCAGGTCGCAGGCGGCGGTGGCCAGCGCGTCACGGGTCTGCCGTGCCTTGCGCTGCCGCCGGTCCTCGGTGCGGTCCTGGGCGGTCCGGGAGGGCTTCGTTGCCGTCATGCCTCCGAGCGTACACCTGGAAATGTCCCAATGGGACACATGACCCGTTGAGACATATGGCCCGCTGGGACGCCTGGTGCTCGGCACGATCGTCGTACGACGTGGCTCGCCCCGCGTGAGGCAGAGCGCCGCAGGATCTGAGACCTCGCAGAGGAAGGCGGTCATTCCGGAAGGTCGGCGACATCGTCTCTCCTGAACCCGGCAACCTCGTTGGCTGCAGCGGTTCTGCGAACGCTTACAGTGGCGCAATGTTCGAAGGCAGGTTGGTGAGGCTGCGTGCGCTGCGTGCCGAAGATGCGGAGCATCATCTTCGGTGGCGCAACGATCCGGAAGTGGTGCGCTGGGCCACGGCCGGCGATCCGTGCTTCGGCCCGGTGACGGCGGAGGCGGTCGGTCTCGGCTTCGAGACCATGCTGCGCCTGAATCCGAGGGAGTCGGCCGTGTTCACGGTCGAGGACCTGGTGGGCGGAAGCGTGATCGGCATGGCCGACTACCGGGACTTGGACCCGTACGTCGGGGTGGCCACGCTGGGAGTGACTGTCGGCGAGCGGGAGTTCTGGGGCCGCGGACACGGCAGTGACGCGCTGCGGCTGCTCGTGGACCACCTGTTCGGCGCGTATGGCCTGAGCCGGCTGGAGCTGGATACCTGGAGCGGCAACGAGCGCGCCGTGCGCGCCTTCACCGGGTTGGGTTTCCGTGAGGAGGGCCGCCGCCGGTCGGCCGTGCTGCTGGACGGGAAGCGCTACGACAGCGTGCTCTTCGGGATGCTCCGCGAAGAGTGGGCGAACCCCGCATGACGGCGTAGACGATCTTCGAGGGCGGGCGCTCGGCGGTCACCGCCCGACCGGCGAACCGGGCCGGCTGCCGCCGACCCGGTGAAAAGCGTCGCGTGTGCCGATCGGACACCCCGGGCGCGGGGGAGCAATGGGATTATGACCAGTTCAGCGTTTCATCGCACGATCATCCTGCCCGCCCCCGTGTGCCGTCAGGCCGCACAGCACCTCGAGCAGGCGGTGCACAAGGCCATCGACGGTGCCGCCACGCCGTGGCGCGCCTTCCGCGGCGCCGACGGTGACGACTTCGCGTTCTCCGTGCCGGTCGTCGAGCAGGCCGCGGGCTGTCTGCTGGTGCTGGCCGCCGAGAGCGCCCAGAGCCTGCGGCCCTCCGCGCTGCGCGCCCTGATCACCGTCGCGCTGCACCTGCGGGACGCGGCCGAGGCGGTCCGCCGCCCCGCCGTCCCCAGCCCGGCCTGGTGAGCACGGCCCGCGCGGGCAGGGCAGAACCCCGCACGGGTCGGGCAGAACCACGCGCGGGCCGTGCCGCACCACGTGCGGAAAACCCCGTGCTCCGGGACCGCACGTGTGTTTGGCTCGGCGCCATGGAGTACACCCGATTCCTCGACTGCCTCGCGGCCGACCACGACCGGCTGCGGGCCCTGGTCGAGACCCACGCCGACGCGCCGGTGCCGACCTGCCCCGGCTGGACCGTCGCCGATCTCACCCGCCACGTCGGCGAGGTCTACCTGCACAAGGCCGCCGCCATGCGCGACGGGGCCGAGCCCGAGCCCTGGCCGCCGAAGGAGTTCGCCGACGAGGCGCCGACGACACTGCTCGACCGGGGCTACACCGCGCTGCGCGCCGAGTTCGCCACCCGCGCCCCCGAGGAACCGGCAGGCACCTGGTACGGCCCCGACCAGAGCGTCGGCTTCTGGATCCGGCGGATGGCGCAGGAGACCGTCGTCCACCGCATCGACGCCGAACTCGCCACCGGGCGGCCCGTCTCCGCCGTACCGGACGACCTCGCGGTGGACGGCGTCGACGAACTGCTCAAGGTGTTCGCCGCGTACTCCGTGGCCGAGTGGGGCGAATACTTCACCGAGATCCTGGACGGGTCACCGGGGCGTACGTTCCTGGTGCAGGCCGGTGACGACGCGGCGTGGCGGGTGCGTACCGGTCCCGGCGAGTTCACCGTCACGGACGGCGCGGGCGACGGCACGGCCGACGTGACGCTGAGCGGCCCCCCGGAGGGCGTGCTGAGGTCGCTGTGGAACCGGTCGGGCGACGGCGGGGACGACGGCGTGAGCGTCGAGGGTGCCCCCGAGGCGGTGGCGGAACTGCGGCGCTGCCTCGTCGAAGCGACCCAGTGACCGGGCGCCGCCCGGAGGCGGCGGGCGCGGGCGTCAGGCGCCGATGACACGCAGCGCACCCCACAGGGCCACCGTCGAGGCGGCGACCGTGGCCGGCACGGTGAGCAGCCCCAGCAGGGTGAAGCGGCCCAGCTCCGCCTCGATGCCGTGCCGGTGCAGGATGCGCCGCCACAGCAGGGTCGCCAGCGAACCGACGTAGGTCAGGTTGGGGCCCAGGTTCACGCCGATCAGCACGGCGAGGACCTGGGCGGGACCGGCGGGCGCGGCCAGGGGGAGCAGGGCGAGCACGGCCGGCAGGTTGTTGACGAGGTTGGCCAGCAGCGCGGCGACCGCCGCCACCCCGAGCAGCGCCGGCAGCGAGTCCCCGTCCGGCAGCAGCCGGCCCAGCTCCGCGGCCGGGCCGTCCGCCACCACCGCCCGCACCACGATGCCGAGGGCCAGCACGAACAGGCAGAACAGCGGCGCGGCGGCGCCCGCGATCTCCCGGGGCGTGACATGGCGCCGGGACAGTGCCCGTGCCCCGAGCACCAGCACGCCGCCCAGTGCCGCCCAGGCGGGGTCCACCCCGGCCGGCGAGGCCACGGCGAACCCGGCCAGGGTGAGGGCCACGACGACCACGGTGAAACGGGGCACCTTCGGCGCGGGCGGCGTGGCCGGCGAAGGCGCGGGGGACGCCGGTTCGGCCAGGTCCGCGCGGAAGAAGCGGCGGAAGACGGCGTACTCGACGGCGATCGCGGCCAGCCAGGGCAGCGCCATCAGCGCGGCGAACCGGGTGAAGGTCAGCCCACTGGCCGTGAACGCCAGCAGGTTGGTCAGGTTGGAGACCGGCAGGAGCAGCGAGGCCGAGTTCGCCAGGTGCGCCGTCGCGTACACGTGCGGGCGGGCCCGGGCGCCGGCCCGCGACGCGGTGGCGAGGACCACCGGGGTGAGCAGGACGGCGGTGGCGTCCAGGCTCAGTACGGCCGTCACCGCGCAGGCCACGGCGAACACCCCGGCCAGCAGCCGTTTCGGGCTTCCCCCGCACCGGCGTGCCACGGCCGCGCCGACGGCCTCGAACAGGCCCTCCTTCGCGCACAGGTACGCCAGCGTCAGCACCAGCGCGAGGAAGACGACCACCGGCAGCAGCGTGCGGGTCTGCTCCCACGCCTCGCGCGGCGTGACCGCGCCGAGCGCCACCACCAGCACCGCGGCGGGTACGGCGGCCACCGCCTCCGGCAGCCCCCGGGGGCGCAGCACGGCGAAGGCCAGGACGCCCAGCAGCAGGGCGACGGGGACGGCCTCGAAGAGGACGGCGGTACTCAGGGCTTCTCCTTCACACCGGGTGAGCCGGGTGGGACCCCGGTGATCGGTGAACGGCATACAGGGTCGCACCCCGAGGGGGACGGCCCGCGCGGGACATGGTGCGGCCGGGGCCGTGTGGCCGAGGCCACGCCGCGGGCGAGAGCCGGGCCATGTCCCGCGCGGGGTGCCGCGGGCTACCGTGCTCACGGACCCGTGTTCCCCACGACGAGCAGTTCGGACGGCCCGGCAGTGCACACAGATCTCTCCCCCGTCATCGCGGCGACCGCGCAGTGGCTCGTCCGCGCCTATCCGGCGTCCGGCGGCGCGCTGGCCGGAGCCCTGTGCGAGGTGCAGGCCCGGCAGGCCGTGACGGTCGCGGCCCGGCTGCGCTACCCCACCCCGATGGACGTGGCGCTGCTGGGCGTCGCGGGACCCGGCGGCGCCGCCCGGCTCGACTGGATCACCGGCGCCGACGGCGCGACGCCCGCCGACCCGGACCCGGACGCGGATGCCTGGCGGACCTGGGTGGACGAGGTCGTCGCCAGCTGGGCGGCCTGTCTGCTCACCGACCCGGCGCTGGCCGGGCCGGCCGTGGCCGCGCTGGCCGAGAGTGGCCCCTCGGCCGGGACGCCCGCGGAGTTCCGCCGCCTGCTCGCGCCCGACGAGGCCGACCGCCGGGCCGCGGCCCTGCTGCGTCATCCGGACCTCGTCGCCCCCGTCGCCGGCCTGCACCACGCCCAGCTCGTGGCCCGGCTGGATCCGGGCCAGGCCCTCGTCGCCTGATCCGCGCCGGGCGGGGCCCCGCCCGGACCCCGGCGTGCCTCAGGCGGCCGTCTCCAGGCTCGCCACCGGGGACACCCGCGGCACCGCGCTCCGGCGTTCGCGCAGCAGATGGCCCGCGCCGATCGTGCCGGCGATGATCAGCCCGCCCGCGATCAGGGCGCCGCGGGCGCCGGCCAGCTCCATCAGAAGACCCAGCGCAGGCGGCCCGCCCAGGCCCCACACCGTGCCGATGCTGCCCCACACGCCGAGCACCCGGCCCCGCATGTGCGCGGGCGGGTCGGTCTGCAGCACCGCCGTGCCCGCGGTGTCGGAGACGGACTCCACGACGGCCATCGGCAGCACCATCACCAGCAGCACGGCCAGCGACGGCGACATGCCCGCCACCACCTGGAGCAGCCCGCCCGCCGCAGCCAGCGCGCCCACCACCCGCACGGAGGGGCGGCGCAGCCGGGCACCGAGGACGGCACCCACGATGCCGCCGACCGCCAGCACCGTGGAGACCGTGCCGAAGGAACCCGCGCCGCCCGCGAGCGGTCCGGTGACCAGCACGGCCAGGGTCAGCTGGTAGTTCCGGCCGAAGACCGCGCTGACCCCGGTGACACCGGCCAGCGCCAGCAGCCGGGGCCGGCGCGCGAAGAAGGCCAGGCCCTCGCGCACGCTCATGGTGTCCTTCGTCCCGCCGTCCCGGCCCGCCGCCACGTGCTTCACCGCACCGCGCGCCGGTCGCAGGAACGGGATCACCGAGGCCACGAACAGGAACGACAGCCCGTTGGCGGCGTACGCCGCGGCCGTGCCGAGGAAGCCGACCGTCACGCCGGCGAGCGCTGCGCCGGTGAGCCGGCCCGCCTGGTGCACCAGCGCGCCCACCCCGATGGCGGACGGGATGTCCTCGCGCGGGACGAGGTCGTTGCCGAGGAGGGAACACGCCGGGCCGTCGACGGTGGCGATGACGCCGGTGACGGCGGCCAGAACCATCAGGGAGGTCACGTCGAGGCGGTCCAGCGCCACCATGAGCGCGGTGACGAAGGCGACCGTGCCGAGCAGCGCCTGGCTGACCGCGGCCGTCAGCCTGCGTGGCCAGCGGTCGACGGCCGCACCGCCGAACACGCTGATCAGCAGGGCCGGCGCGGCCTGGACCGACATGGACAGACCCGTCGCGGCGGCTGACCCGGTGATCTGCAGGACCAGCAGGTTCTGCACGGTCAGCTGCATCCACGTACCGGCGTTGGACACGAAGTTCGCGACCGACCACCAGCGCATGCTGCGGTACCTCAGGGAGCGCCACGGTGACGTGGACGCGCGCCCGGACGGCACGGGAGCGGGAGGAGGCGGCGGGGCGGAGACGGAGGAAGAGGACACAGGGCGCCACTCGCAGGCGGGTCACGGGACCCGGAGGGGATACGGACGGGAACGAGGGGCCGGCTGCGCTGCGCGGCCGTTCCACTGAGCCGGAGACGGCGCCGACCATCGTGACAGAACGGACCGGCGAGTCGTCGCCTGACCGTGTCCCCGCCCGCTGCCCGGAAGCATCAATCGCCGCTGCCCGGGCCAAATTTGGCGAGCCGAGTGTGCTTGATCACAGCACCGGGCGCCCCGGGTGCGGGACCCGCCGGCCGTGACCGCGGTCACGGAGCGTGATCCGGGCGGCGGGCGGGGGGAGCATGCGCAGGCCAGGGCGGGGCACCCGGGGCACGCTCTTCAGCGCTCGGCGAGCGTCCCGTGAGCGCTCCGTGGGCGCGCCCCGGCGCTCCGTCGGCGCCCCGCCGAGGGAGAAAGGTCGTCCCCATGATGCCGATGGCGGCGTTCAGCGCGCGGGGGGAGTCCCGCGCGCCCTGGGACCGCGTCCTGGTGACCGGCGGTGCCGGATTCCTCGGCTCCCACCTGTGCACCCGGCTGCTCGACGCGGGCGCCGAGGTCGACTGCCTGGACAACCTCTCCACCGGGCGCGCCGAGAAGGTGGCCCACCTGTCGGGCCGCCCCGGCTTCCGCTTCCTGGAACGGGACGTCTCGGAACCCGGCTGCGCGGAGGCGCTCCCCGGACCCTACGACCTGGTCCTGCACCTGGCGGGCCCCGCGTCCCCGGCCGCCCGGCCGGAGCGGCCCGTGGACGTCCTCGACGCGGGGAGCGTGGGCACCCGGACCGCGCTGGCCGTCGCCGGCCGCGACGGTGCCCGGTTCCTGCTCGCGTCCTCGCCGCCGGTGTGCCCCGACGCCCGCGGCGGCGACGTGCCGGACGACGCCGACCCCGTCCGGCCCCACAGCGCCTGCGCCGAGGCCGTCCGGTTCGCCGAGGCCCTGGTCGCCGCCCACGCGGGCGCCCACGGGTCGAACGCCGGGATCGTCCGGCTGTTCACCGGCTACGGACCCGGCATGCGGACGGACGGCGCGGGGACGCCGGCCGCCGCCATCGCGCAGGCCCTGGCCGGGCGGCCGGTCACCGTCCCCGGGGACGGCAGCCGGACGCACCCCCTGTGCTACGTCGACGACATGGTCGACGGCGTCCTGCTGGTCGCGGCCGGCCGTTCGGTGCGGCCCGTGGACATCGGCGGGGACGAGGAGCCCACCGCCGCGGAGATCGCCAGGCTGGTGATCGGGCTGACCGGCTCCGGCTCGCCGCTGGCGTTCGTCGAGGACACCGGTGCCGGGTACCTCCAGCCCCGGCCGGTCACCGGCTTCGCCCGCGAGATCTTCGGCTGGCTGCCGAGCGTGACCTGGCAGGACGGCCTGGAACGCACCGTCGCCGCCCTCCGCGGGCGGCCCGATCCGGTCCCGACGGCGACCGGGGAGACGGCGCAGGAGAGGGCGGGGGAGTGGTGGGCGTGAGCGTGCGCGCGCAGCCCGCCGGGGCGCGTGCGAGCACGTGCGAGGGCCCGTCGCCACGGCGACGGGCCCTCGCACGGGTGCGGGCGGCGGCCGTTCAGCCGGACTTGCCCCGCCCCGACAGCGCGTCGCGCACCCGGTCGACCATGCCCGCGCCGGGGGCGAGCAGCTTGTTCATCGGGGGCTTGTCCGGGGAGGACGGGTGCGGCCGGGTCGGCGCCGTCTTCTTCGCCTGCCTGACCTTGTCGCCCAACTGGTCCAGGGCGTCCGCGGGGCACGCCTCGCGGAGCCTGGGGAACAGATTGCCCTCCTCGTCGGCGACGTGCTCACGGATCTCGCTCATCAGCTTGCCGATCAACCGGTCGAACTCGGCGTCGTCCGCCGCGTGGCCCTCCAGGTCCTTCATGATCTGCTCGGCCCCGGCATGGTCCTCGAGCTCCTTGTCCGCGAGGGCGCCGCCGCCCGGCACGTGCTCGCGGACGGCCGGGTACAGATAGGCCTCCTCCGCCACCGAGTGCCGGACCAGCTCGATGGTGGCCTGGTCGGCGTACCGCTTGCGGTCCTTGTGGCCGGGCGGCAGTGCCTCGATCCTGCCGAAGAGCTCCTCGACCTCGCGGTGATCGGTCGTCAGCTCGTCGATGACGTTTCCTCCGTGTCCCATGCTCCACCTCCAGAAGGTCGTGGCGGCCCGGGGCCGGCCCGCCACGGGCGTACGCACGACCGGGTCCCCGGGCGCGGGGCGGACTAACGCCCGTTTCAGGCACCCAGCTTGGCCCGGAGGCCGCCCGCCCGTGCGGCGGGCCCGGCGGCGGCCCGGACCGAACGGTGCACCAGGTGGGCGTCGTGCCGCAGATCCTGGGCGGCGTGCCGGCCGCGCCACAGCAGCGAGGGCGCGCTGCCCGTGTCGTCGGCCGCGATCAGCAGCCCGCCCATCATGGACAGGTTCTTCAGGAAGTGGATGCGCTGCTGGGCGCGGTCGGACGGGTCCGCCGCCTCCCAGTACCGGTGCGCCGCCAGCGTGGTGGGGACCAGCGTCACCGCGAGGGCCAGCGCGGCCAGCCGCGGACAGCGGCCGAGCCCGAACATGATGCCGCCGACCACGTGGACGGCGCCGTTGAGCCGTACGAGTTGCTCGGTGCTGTCCGGCAGCACCGGCACGCGGTCGGCCACCGGCCGCACGACCGGCTCGGCCGCCGGGGCCACGTCCTGCGGCCTGCGCAGCGACTGCAGGCCGCCCGCGACGAACATGGAGGCGAGCATCGGCCGGCCGGCCAGACGCAGAAGACTCATGACGCTGTCTCGCTCTCTCGGATGGGGTGTCAACGGGGTCACCGGCGGGGCGTGCCCCACGGGGATCATCAGGTGCTTCCGACGGCCCGCGCCATTCGGCGTCCGGGGCGCGACCGGTAGTCCCCGGTACCGCCCCGGCGGGGGAACCCGCAGGTCACAGGCTGGTGAGGATCTGGGGCGACAGGTTCTTGATCATGGTGTTGGTCCAGCGCATCTGGCGCAGTGTCCGCGGACGACAGGAGGAGGCGAGCGTCAGCAGCCCGCTGTCCTTCGACGCCTGGGCGGCCTGGGCCAGCATCTCCCAGTGCAGTGAGTTCTCCGCCGCGGCGACGTGCAGCTCCCGCAGGTCGCGCAGGAGCAGCAGCCCCGGCTCCGGCCGGTGCGCGACGGCCTCGGACGCCTTCTCGCGCAGCGTCGCGAAGACGCCGTCGGTGGAGGGGTCCGGCGGGTCGCCCAGCTTCGCGCCGTGCTCCGCGGCGACCTCGGCGAGCCGCCGCACGTGTTCGCGGGACCAGCGGGCGAGGTCGGTGGCGACGTGGTGGATCTCGTGCTCGGCGCGGTGCCGCTCGGCGACGGTCACCAGGTCGTGGGCCAGATGCCGTTCGCCGCGGTGCAGGGTGCGCAGGGTCAGGGTGATGCCGTTCACCGGGCGCCCTCCTCGTGGGCGTGCGGGAACTCGGTGGGTTCCCGCTCCGTCGTGCGCGCCGCCGGTCCGCCCGAGGTGGGCGGGGCGACGCCGGCGGTGGCCGGTGCCGACGCGGTCGTGGTGGGCGCCGGGGAGGGCCGGCCGTCCCCGCGCTCCACGAGGGTGAGCGCGGCCGTGGCCGTCTTGAACAGGGGCTGCTTGGAGACGGGGTCCCAGTCGGTGACGGTCGTCTCGTTCGCGGCCCGCCCGGGAGTGTCCGGGCCCGGTCCCGACCCGTCGGCGGTGTCCCAGTAGCCGTAGTGGAACGGCACGAACAGCAGCCCCGTCCGGATGCCGGTCACCCGCAGCCGCCCGCGCAGGGCGCCGCGCCTGCCGGAGACCTCCACCAGGTCGCCCTCGCCGAGGCCGAGCCGCTCCGCGTCGCCCGCGGAGATCTCCACCCACACGTCGGGAGCGGCGTCGTTGAGTTGGGAGGCGCGTCCGGTCTTGGTACGGGTGTGGAAGTGGTAGATCGTCCGGCCCGTCGTGAGCTGGAACGGATACTCCTCGTCCGGCTCCTCGTGCGGTGGCCAGTAGGCGGCCGCCTTCAGCATCGCCCTGCCGTCCGGGTTCAGGGAGCGGTACTCCACGGCCTCCTGCGACGCGCCCGTCTCCAGGTCCTTGCCGTAGCTCTCGCACACGTCGGGGTGGGCCCAGGAGATGCCGTCCGTGTAGAGGCGCGCGGTGCCCTCCGGATTCCGCTCGTCGCAGGGCCACTGGATGCCGCTGGTGTCGCGCAGCAGGGCGTAGGACAGACCCGTGTAGTCGCAGGGGCGGCCCGCGCTGCACCGCTTCCACGCCTCGAACGCCGACTCGGGGTCGTCCCAGGTGACCAGCGGGCCGCCGTCCTTGTCCCGGAAGTCCATGCGCCGCGCGTAGTCCAGGAAGATGTCCAGGTCGGGCCTGGCCTCGCCGGGCGGTTCCACCGCCTTGCGGGACAGGTGCACGGTGCGGTCCGCGTTGGTGAGCGCGCCGGTCTTCTCGCCCCAGGTGGCGGCGGGCAGCACCACGTCGGCCAGGTGCGCCGTCTCCGTCAGGTACAGGTCCTGGACGACCGTGAACAGCCGCTCCTGCGACAGGATCGAGCGGATGCGCGACAGCTCGGGCATCGACACGGCGGGGTTGGTGCCGCTGATCCACAGCAGCCGCAGCGAGCCCTGCTCGGCGTAGCGGAAGATCTGCATGGCGTGGGTCGGCGGCGCGAAGTGGGGAATGGTCTCGGGCTCGACGTTCCACACCCGGGCCAGGTCGGCGACGTGGGCGTCGTTCTGCCAGTTGCGGAAGCCCGGAAGGTCGCCGTTGGCGCCGCACTCGCGGGTGTTCTGGGCGGTGGGCTGGCCGTTCATCTGGAGCAGGCCGGCGCCGGGGCGGCCGAGCATGCCGCGGATCAGGTGCAGGTTGTTGACCTGGACGGCGGCGGCGGTGGCCTGGTGGGACTGGTAGACGCCCTGGAGCACGGTCGACACCAACGCGTCGGTGGTGCCGACGAGTTCGGCCGCCTCCTCGATCCGGGCGGCGGGCACGTCGCAGATCTCCGCCGCCCACCTGGGCGTGCAGTCGGCCACCCGGGCGGCCAGTTCGTCGAAGCCGACGGTGTGCGCCGCGATGTAGTCGCGGTCGATCCGCTCGTGCCGGATCGTCTCGTGCAGCAGCGCGTTGAGCAGGGCGACGTTGGTGCCGCCGCGCGGCGCGAGGTGGACGGCGGCGTGTTCGGCGACGCGGGTGGGGCGCGGGTCCACGCACAACAGGCGCGGCGGGTCGGCCCCCTCCAAACGGTCGAGGAGCCGCATCCACTGCACGGGCTGGGTCTCGGCGATGTTGTGGCCGAACAGCGCGATCACGTCGGCGTGGTCGAAGTCGTCGTAGCTGCCGGGCTGCCCGTCGCAGCCGAAGGTCTCCTTCAGCGCCTCCGCGGCCGTGGACGTGCACAGCCGGGTGTTGCCGTCGAGGTGGTTGGTGCCGATGCCGGCGCGGGCCAGGACCGCGAGCGTGTAGTACTCCTCCAGGAACAGCTGGCCGCTGGTGTAGAAACCGATCGAGCCCGGCCCGCGCTCGTCCAGCAGTTCGCGGGAGCGGGCGGCCACCAGGTCCATCGCCGTGTCCCAGTCGGTCTCCACCAGCCGCCCGTTCCGCCGTACCAGCGGGCGGGTCAACCGGTCCCGGGAGGCGTTCGCCTGCCAGCCGAAGAGGTCCTTCGGGCCGAGCCGACCCCGGTTGACCCGGTCCACCTCCCGGCCCCGCACGCCCACCATGCGGCCGTCGGCCACCGCGATGTCCATGGCGTCGCCGTCCGAGTGCAGGATGGACGCGGACTGCACCCAGCGCTGCACCGACTCGGGGTCCACTCCCTCCGCGAGGAACGTGTCCACCCGGGCCGGCCACGTCCCGTGCCGCCCGAAGGGCGCCCTGGCACCCCACGGGCGAGCGATCCGGTCCGTCACGTCCTCCATCGCCGGCCTCCTGCCCACTGCCGTCCGCGTTCCGTCGTTCCGCCGCACTGCGGGCCGCCGGGTACCCGGGCGGGGGCGATCGAAGCGGACCACTTGTGGGAGCGCTCCCAGGCGGGCAGGATGCTGCGGTGACAGCGACTGCCTCCGTACGCCCCTACCGCCCCGCCGACGCCCCCGCCCTCGACGACATCTGCATCCGGACCGCGCACAACGGCCGCGACAGCCGGCCCGTGTACGCCGACCCCGCCGTCCTGCCCGCCGTCTTCGCCGCACCCTACGTCCACCTCGACCCGGAGCTGGCCTTCGTGCTGGACGACGGAGAGGGCCGTGCGGTCGGCTACATCCTCGGCACGGCGGACACCGCGCGCTTCGCCGAGGAGTTCCGGACCGAGTGGCTGCCGCGGGTCGCCGGCCGTTACCCGGCACCGCAGGCCCCGCCCGCCGCCCGCACCCCGGACGAGGTCATGGCCGGGCTGCTGCACGACCCGGAGCGCATGGTCGTCCCCGAGCTGGCCGCGTACCCGGCCCACCTGCACATCGACCTGCTCCCCGACTGGCAGGGACGCGGCCACGGCCGGACGCTGATGCGGACGTTCTGGAGTGCCCTGCGGGACCGCGGCGTCCCGGCCGTCCACCTGGTCATGGCGACGGCCAACACACCGGCCAGGGCCTTCTACGACCGGCTGGGCTTCCACGAGATCGCCGCCGCGGGCCTCGACCCCGCCGACGTCACCTGCCTCGGGCGTACGACGCGGGAGACGGCAGGGACCTGACGGGCGGGACCCGGCACCGATCCGACGCGCGGCACCGGCCTGGCGGCCCCGGGGACGGTCAGGCCGCGCCCAGCCGGTAGACGTTGAAGGCCCGGCGGATGACCGGCTGCGCCACGTTGCGCACCCGGACTCCGCCCGCCGTCATCCCGTGCTCCGCACCCAGGTGGGCGTGGCCGTGGACGGCCAGGTCGGCGCCGGCCGTGTCGATGGCCTCGGCCAGCAGATAGCTCCCGAGGAACGGGTGGATCTCCGGCGGCTCCCCGGCGAGGGTGTCGGCGACGGGGGAGAAGTGGGTCAGCGCCACCCGCGCCGCGCAGCCCTCCTCGTCCAGACCCTTCAGCGCGGCGTGCAGACTGTCCGCCGAGCGGCGTGTGGTGCGCACGAACTCCTTCATCACCGGCTCGCCGAACTCGCCCGCGCTGCGCCCGACGAACCCGCCGCCGAAGCCCTTGGTCCCGGCGATGCCCACCTTGCCCCCCGCGCACTCCACGACCGTGCCCTCGCCCTCCAGGACCCTCACCCCGGCGTCCCGGAGGTTGGAGGTGACCGTCTCGGGCTGCTCGTCGTGGTGGTCGTGGTTGCCGAGGACCGCGACCACCGGCACCGGCAGACCGCGCACTTCCCGGGCGACCACCCGTGCCTCCTCCGGTGTGCCGTGCCGGGTGAGGTCCCCGGCGAGGAGCAGCAGGTCGGCACAGTCGGGCAGGGTCTCGAACGCGGGCCGCAGCAGGCCCTGACTGTCGGGTCCCATGTGGATGTCCCCGACGGCGGCGACGCGGATCACCACAGCTCCTCCGCATGGTCGGGGCGGGCGGTCTCCGCCACCACGACGTCCGTGTGCACGGTCAGCCCGGCCAGCTCCTCCCGGGCGAGGCGCAGCACCGTCTCCCGGCACCGCGCCGTGGGCACGGTGCCCGTGACCGCGACCGCCCCGGCGCGGAACTCGGCCCGTACGCCGAGCTCGCCCAGCTCCTCCGCGGCGAGCCGCTCCTGGAGATGGGCCACACGGTATTCGGGGGCCTCGGGGCTCCCGTCCGCGGAGGCGGGGCCGCTCGCCGCGGGGCCCTGGTGTCCGACGGGACCGCTCATGGCTGCTCCTCCTTCGGGGCGGTGGCCGCGGAACCGGCCGGGGCGATGATCTCCAGCCGTTCGAGGATGAAGAAGAACGCGGCGGGCATCGGAGCGTCGCCGCAGTCCCGCCGCAGCGCCTCCCAGTCGATCTTCTCGCGCAGCGTGCGGGCGATCGGCAGTACCGCGCCGAAGTCGCAGTGGTGCTCGGAGAAGGCCGCCAGCAGACCGCGCAGCAGATCGGTCGGCGCCAGGACCGGCATCAGCACCGAGTCGACCGAGAGTTCCCGGGCCCGGGCCAGCAGTCCCGTCGTCACGGGCTCGTGCGCCAGCTCGAAGATGAGGTCGACCTGCTGCCCCAGGCAGTCCGCCTTGAGTAGCCAGTCCTCCGGCGGCGTGTAGACCGCCAGCCCCGCCTCCCGCAGCGTCGCGGCGACGGCGTCCGCGTCCTCGGGCCGGATGCAGAAGTCGACGTCGTGCTGGAGGTTCTGGGTCCCGCCGTGGGCGTACACGGCGACGCTCCCGGCCAGCGCGAACGGCTGCTCCGCCTTCTTGAGAATCGACCCCACCTGCTTGGCGGCCTGGAGGATCGCCTGGTTGCGGTCGAGGGGAAGATCCTCGTGAGGTGCCTCGTGCCGGGGGGCGGGCCCCGGCTCACCGGCGGCCGGACGCAGCTCCGAGACACCGGCGCGCCTGCCGTGGGGGTGGTCGTCGGCGGGCTGCCTCATCGTCGTCCCCTTTCCGGGTTCCGGGCCGTCGCCGTCACGGGGCGGAACGACCGGCCCGTCCCACGGACCGGCCCACCCCTGTGCACGCGGGTACCCGGCGCCGTACCGCCGACACCGCGGCCCGTCGCCGGGTGGGTCCCGCGGGGATCGCGGGCACTCGGCCGGCATGAGCGAGGAGCACGTACGACAGGGGAGCGGCCCCGCCGACCACCGGACCGTGGAACGGCTGGTGGCGGCGTGGCTCGAGGAGACCGCACGGCACGACTCCGAGGCCGCGGGCGAGGCCCGGGACGGATGGGAACGGGGCGCGCTGTCCGAACGGGCCGCGCAGGACCTGGCCACCTGGGTCACCGCCAGGGTGACGGACACCGGCTTCGGCGAGGACGAGGGCCCCTACGTTCCGGGGCCCGTCCGGATCACACCGACGGACAAGGAGACCGTGCACGCCTGGCTGCGCGCACGGGGACATGCCGTGTGAGGCGGACACCGGCGCGGGCCGGCAGGCCGCGGCCTGTCCCCGCTCGCCTGCTCGCCTGCCCGCCGTCAGTCGGGCAGTGGGCGCGGGAACGGCCGCCCGCCCTCCGGGGGCGGCCGCCACTCGAACATCAGCAGCGTCGCGTCGTCCCGCAGCCGGCCCTCCTGCGCGTCCAGGATCGAGTGGATCAGACGGCGCAACGACTCCGGCGCCAGTTCTCCGCCGGCCGTGGCCCGGATGACGTAGTCGGCGAAGCGTTCGAGGCCCAGCAGTTTGGCCTCCCGGGTCCGGGCCTCCACGACGCCGTCGGTGTACATCAGCACCCGGTCCCCGGGCTCCAGCGCGATCTCGTGCGTCCGGCGCGCCTGGGAGGTGAGCAGGGAGGGCATGCCCATGGGCGGGTCCGCGTCACGCTCCATGGCGTCGATGATCAACCGCTCGTCGCGGATCAGGATGGGCGCCGGGTGACCGCAGTTGACCCAGTGCAGCAGCCCGGTGACCAGGTCCAGCTGCGCGATGACACCCGTGCAGAAATTGTCCGGGAGCCAGCTGGACAGGGCCTCGTCCACACTCCGCACGAGTTCGGGCAGGCGCAGGCCGACACGGCGGGCATTGCGGCAGGCCGCCAGCGAGACGGTGGTGGTGAGTCCGGAGGCCAGGTCGTGCCCCATGGCGTCCAGGACGGCCACGTGGAGCGTGGTGTCGGTGAGCGAGTGGTCGAAGGCGTCGCCACCGATCTCGTAGGCCGGTTCGAGCACGGCCGTCGACACGACGTTGCCGTCGCCGATGGTGCGCGGCGGCAGCAGGGCGCGGAGCATCTCGGCCGGAAGCTGCATCCGCTCGGTACGGGTGCGCAGGACGAAGGAGTCCTCGTACGCCCGCTTGGACGTGATCACCATGGCGAGCAGCGAGGCGAGCGCCCGGCCGCGGGTCAGCGAGGAAGCGGTGAGGGCGCACTCGTCGACGGCCAGGACGCCGAGCCGCTCGGCGCCGTCGAGGAGCGGGAACCAGGCGGTGATGCCGCCTCCGGTCCTGGACTCCTCCACCCGCAGCGACTGTGTGCGGTAGGCCCATCCCGCCAGGGAGCCGTCCACCGGGAGCGCCGGTGCCACGGCCGTCTGGGGGACGAGGCGACGCTGCTGGATGTCGACGAGGTAGACGACGACGTGCCGCAGCCCCAGGGCCTTGGTGGAACGGGCCGTGGCGTCGCGCAGGTCGAGGGTGAGGTGGGCCGGATCGGCGAGCAACCGCCGCAGCGCCGCGTCGTCCGGGTCCGGCGTGGACACCTCGTCTCCTCTCGTCGGGCGCCCGCCGCGGCGGGGGACGATGCCCCGCAGTCTGGCACCGCTCGTCCCGCCCCGCCCCTCGGGCCGGTCGTCCGTGCGGCGCTTCGGTCCCGGCAGAAGGGGCACGCGTCAGCACGGACGACCCCGAGCGCCGAGGAGTGGTGCAGCATGACCGAGTACGAGCGTTCCCGCACCATGCCCGCCCAGCCCGAGCAGGTCTTCGACCAGGCCGCGAACGTCGGTCAGCTGGAGACCTGGCTGCCCCGGGACCTGCACGTGGAGCCGGAGGACCCGCCCGCCGTCACCGTGCACGAGGACCGCACCGACCAGGACACCTCGGCCCTGCTGAGCGCCCGGCCCGAGCAGATGCGGCTCGAGTGGGGCACCCGCGAGCAGGGCAGCTACGCCGGCTGGCTTCAGGTCGCCGGGCTCGACAGCGGGGCCAGCGAGGTCACGGTGCACCTGTCGTTCTTCGACGAGGGACACGACCCGGGGAGGCGGACGGTGGCCGAGGCACTCGACGGCAGCCTGCGGCGCCTGGAGGAGCAGGTGAGGATGCGCACCGACAACGCGGCCGGCTGACGCACGAAGCCGGAGGGTGGCGGTCCGGCCGCCGCCCCGGTCCCGGGTGTCCGCCCGCCACCCCGGGGCACCCACGCGCCATGAACGCTCACCGCCCCCCGCTGACGGACCGCACCCCGGCGCTCCTCGTCGAGGGCTACGCCTGGCTGCCCAACCGCATGCGCGACAGCACCCGTTCCGTGCTGCGCACCCGACTGCTCGGCAGGCCCGCGCTGGCCGTACGGGGACCGGACGCCGTGCGCTTCTTCTACGACGAGTCACACGTCCACCGTCACGGCGCGATCCCCGCACCGGTCCTGGACACGCTGTTCGGACAGGGCGCGGTCCACACCCTCGACGGCGCCGCTCACCGCACGCGCAAGGAACTCTTCCTGCCGCTGCTCGAAGCCGGCCGCGTCGCCGGCCTCACCGAACACGTCACCGGGGCCTGGGACGAGGCCGTGCGTTCCTGGAGCGGGCGCGAGCGTGTCGTGCTGTTCGACGAGGCGGCCGTCGTGCTCACCCGTGGGGTCTGCGACTGGGCGGGGGTCCCGCCGCAGGCCGTCGACCCGGAGACCCTGGCACGGGACCTCGTCGCGATGGTTGACGGCTTCGCCACCCCGGGCCCGCGCCATCTGCGGGCCCGCCGTGCCCGCACCCGGCAGGAGACCCGGATGGCCGGCCTGATCGAGGAGGTGAGGGCGGGCAGGGTCGCCGCCCCCGAGGACTCGGTCCTCGAGCGGGTGGCCCGGCACCGCGACACGGGGCAGGGCCCGCTGGAGTCCCGGACGGCGGCGGTGGAACTGCTGAACGTCCTGCGCCCCACCGTCGCCGTGAGCTGGTTCGCGGCCTTCGCCGCCCACGCCCTGCACCGGTGGCCGGCCCACCGGGAGCGGCTGCGCGTGGGCGACGCCGCCTTCGCGGCGGCCTTCGCACACGAGGTGCGCCGCTTCTACCCGTTCGCCCCGTTCCTCGGCGGCCGGACCGTCACCGAGCTCACCTGGCACGGCGAGTCCGTCCCGGCCGACGGCATCCTGCTGCTCGACGTCTACGGGCAGCACCACGACGCGGAGCTGTGGGGCGACCCGTACACCTTCCGGCCCGAACGGTTCCTCGACCGGCCCCCCGGCCCCGACGAGCTGATCCCGCAGGGCGGCGGCGACCCCGCCGCGGGCCACCGCTGCCCCGGCGAGCGCGTCACCGTCGGCCTGCTGGAGGCGCTGGCCGTGCGGTTGGCGCGCCTGGAGTGCACGGTCCCCGAACAGGACCTGCGCATCCCGCTGCGCCGCGTGCCGACCCGCCCCCGCAGCGGCTTCGTCGTCACCGGCGTACGCGCACCCTGACGCCGGGTCAGGCGCACCCGTGCAGGGCCGGTTGGCTGATCGTTTGCAGCCGTCCGGGTGTGCGGCCGTTCCGGGCGGCCGAAGCGGCCGTCACCCGAATGGACCCCGCGCGCTACTGGTCACGGCCGAACCGGTGTCTCCTGGAGGGTGTCAGCGGCGTCCAGGCTGGGAGGCCGATCATGTACGAAATGTGCGTGGGCCCGGAGAAGGCGGGCGGAGCGTTGGTGTGGCACGTGTTGGCCAAACAGGCCGCGGCCACACTCTGCGGACAGCAGCTCCGCGAACGCAGAGAAGCATCCGACGGTGAACGGGCGCGACACTGCCCGGACTGCATGGCTTCCTTCGAGAAGTTGATGGCAACCACACCGTGCTGACGGACCGTCCGCAACCTGTCCGCCCCGTCGCCCCGTGCGGCGGGGCGGACGGCGTGTCCGGGAACCGGAACACGGCCCGCAGCTGACGAGCACTCGGTTGGCGCAGTGTCAGGACGGACGGCCGGGGCATTCGCCGGTCGTGCCCCGCGGCGCGCCGTCCTCCCGCGCCCCGGGCAACAGGACGCGCCGCGGCCGGTATCCCCGAGTCGGCCGCGGCGCCTCCCCCCCCCGGGGCCGCCCAGCGGCTCCCCCGCTCCGGTGGGCGATGGGTGTCGGCCGCCGGACCATTTGGGTGTCGTCCCCGATGGTCGCGCCGTGGCCCGCCGTGTGACCGTGTACCGACGCCGCGCCCCCGGGGGTCCCTTCGGGGCCGGGGGACGTTTCGGGGAAGCTCCGTCCCGCCCGTTGGCGGGCGTTGCCGCACGGTTCGGTGCGGGTCTGCGGTGCGGGTGTGCGGTGCGCACCCCGGGCGCAGGGGCGGCGGATGGTCAGGCCGGTTCACCGCCGCGGACGCGCCACGGATGCGTGCGCTCGTCGTCCGGGCGTGTGGCCGGCCAGCCGGTTTCCTCCCTTTCGCCTCCGGGCGGTGTCATGCCGCGGCGTTCCGGGCGGTCCACGACCGAGAAGGACGACCGACGAAGCACGGCAGACGAAGCACGGCAGACCAAACACGACCGACGAAGCACGGCAGACGAAGCACGACCGAGAAGGAGAATGCGCATCCATCCCCGTCAAGTGAAGCCCTCCCGACCCCGCGTGTGGCCGAAGGCGGTGACCCGTGGGACACGCTGACACCCTGCTCGCCATGGGCGGTGCCTTCGTGGCCGCCGCGTTCTTCGCCCGTCTCGGCGGGCGGATAGGACTCCCGACGATCCCCCTGTTCATGCTCGCAGGCATCCTGCTCGGTCCTCACACACCGGGTTTCGTCCTGGTGGAGGACGCGCACGACTTCGAGATGCTCTCCGCGCTCGGACTGGTGCTGCTGCTCTTCTACCTGGGTCTGGAGTTCCACCTCGACGACCTCAGGAGCGGCGGCAAACGGCTGCTGACGGCCGGGGGCGTCTATCTGCTCCTCAACGTCGGCGCCGGGCTCGGCTTCGGCCTCGTCCTCGGGTGGGGCGCCCGCGAGGCGCTGGTGCTGGCGGGGGTGCTCGGCATCTCCTCGTCCGCGATCGTCACCAAGATCCTCATCGACCTGGGCCGGATCGGCCGCCCGGAGACCCGGCTGATCCTCGGTGTCATCGTCGTCGAGGACATCTTCCTCGCGCTGTACCTGGCCGCCCTGCAGCCGGTCATCGCGGGCGCGCACGGCGTGGCCGACACGGTCCTTCAGGCCGGCAAGGCCTTCGGCTTCCTGCTGGTGCTGGCCGCCGCGGCCCGCTACGGCACCCGGCTCGTGGGCCGCCTGATCGACACGCGGGACAACGAACTGCTCGTCATCAGCTTCCTCGGCGCCGCGGTGCTCGTCGCCGGGGTCTCCGAACTCCTCGGCGTCGCCGACGCGATCGGCGCCTTCATGGTCGGCCTGATCCTCGCCGGCACTCCCTCCGGGCCGCGGATCCGCGAACTGGTGCACCCGCTGCGCGACGCCTTCGCGGCGATCTTCTTCTTCGCCTTCGGGCTCGCCATCGACCCCGGTGACCTCGCCTCCGTCGCAGGCCCGGTCGCCGCCGCGGCGGCACTGACCGTGGTCATGAACGTCGTCGCCGGGCTGTGCGTCGCCCGGGTGTACCACTACGGCAGCGAACCGGCCGCGGAGATCGCGACCACCCTCGTCGCCCGGGGGGAGTTCGCGCTGATCCTGGCCGCCATGGCCGCGGGCGCCGGACTGGACGCACGGCTCGCCCCCTTCATCGCCGGATACGTGCTCGTCCTCGCCGTCCTCGGTCCCGTCGTCGCGGGACGCGCCCACGTACTCGCCGCCGCGCTGCGGGCCGCCGGCCGGCTGCTGCCCGGGGCGGCGGCACCGGTCCCGGTCCCCGTACCGGGTGATGGGAACGGCGGGCGGACGGAGGCGGACAGCCTGCCGGTGCCGGCCGAGGTGTCCTCCTCGCCGGGTTCCCCGCCCTCTTCCCCGGAACGCGCCGAGGCGGAGCGGTAGAGCGCGAGCAGACGTCCGGGCGAGCCGCGTGGGTGGCCGGTCGTCGCCGTCGGCGGAAGGGCGCCGCGACTCCCGGTGGGACAATCTGACCACGGGGTGTCGTCCGACGCCGTGGGCGGACGCGTCCGGACCGGAAGGAGCCGTCAGCATGATCGAGTGGGTGCCCCTGGGCAGCGGTGCCAGACCCGTGCCCCGGCCGGTCTCGGCTCCCCTGGTGTGGGCGGGGGCCTTCGGCGGCGCCCTCCTCCTGGTCGCGCTCCTCAACGGCACCGTGGGCTCGGGGCGTCCCGGCTTCGCTCTGGTCGCGCTCTCCCTGCTGGCGGCCCTGCTCGGGCTCTGCGCCCGGTTCACGGCGGCGCCGGGGACGGCCGTCCTGTGCTGGCTGTCCCTCAACGGCTTCGCCATTCCGCCGGCCGGCACCCTCACGTGGGCCGGCCCGCGGGACGCGTTCTGGCTGGCCTGCCTGCTCGGCGCGGCCCTCGTCGGCACGGCGCTGGCCCGCGTGGTCCACGCGCGGGCCGCCTACCGCCGGCTCACCACGGCGACGGGCCTCGACGCGCCGGAGCCGGGAACCGGTCCCGGCGACGTCTGAGCCGCCCGGGCACGGGGCCGTGAGGACGTCCGAGCCCCCGGGCGCAGGGCCGCGACGACGTCCGAGCCGACGACCACCGGGGCGTGGCATGGCGTAGCGCGGCCTCCGACACCGGCGGTGCGGGAGGGGCGGACCGGAGACCCGGCCCCGGCCGCCCCTCCCCACCGCCGCCGGATCAGGCCGTGTGCAGGGTCAGGCCGTAGCGGTTCAGGATCTCGTTGACCGGCTGGAACCAGGTCTCCCCGCCGCCGGAGCAGTTGCCCCAGCCGCCCGAGGTGACGCCCTGCGCCTGGTCACCACTGATGAAGGAGCCGCCGGAGTCGCCGGGCTCGGCGCACACACTGGTCTTGGTCAGCTGGTGCACCACCGAACCGTCGCTGTAGTTGACCGTCTCGTTGTGGGCGAGCACGGTGCCGCAGTGCCAGTGCGTGGTGGAGCCGGAGCGGCAGATCGAGGCACCCACCGGCGCCACGTTCGAGCCGCGCACGAGCTGGTCGGAGACCGTGCCCCAGCCCAGCACGACCGGTACCGTCCACCAGCCGCTGCCCACGCTGACCCACGCGGAGTCGTTGTCGGGGAACGACGAGCCCTGGAACGTGCCGATGTACGAGCCGTCCCAACCGCTGACCCCCGCGCCGGCCCGGCCGCAGTGCCCGGCGGTGACGAACCCGCCGTGCACGGAGAAGCCGATGGAGCAGCGGACGTTGCCGGTGTAGTACGGGTCACCGCCGACCGTGCCCGCGGCGAACGTCTGCGGGGCCGACGGCACCGAGCGCACCGTGACCGGTCCGGCCTCGCGCGCCCGCTCGAGGAAGTTCTGGACATCGTTGTCGGCGCGCTCGCTCCCGACCACGTCGACGACCACCGTGTTGGCGCTGTGGTCGACGCGCCAGCCGCTGACGCCGGCGGGGGCGTCGAGGCGGTCGACGCGTGCCTTGGCCGCGTCCAGCTGCCGCGCGCTGTGCTCGACGGTGCGCACCTGCGCGCCGGTGGCGCGGACCGCCCGCACGGTAGAGGGCGCCGCGTCCGAGGTGAGTGCCACGGTCAGTTCTCCGGCGTCGGCGTCGAACCAGGAGCCGCCGAAGGCCGTTCCGGCGGCCCGGCGTGCCACGGGCTCGAGGCCGGTGGCGTCGCGTTCGGCCGCCAGCCGGTCCTCGGCCTCGGCGCGGCTGAGGCCGAAGTCCCGCTGCATGGCGTCGAGGAGGCCGGCGGAGGCAGGCTGCCGGTCGGAGGAGGCGGAGGGGGAGGTGGAGGAGGCGTCGGCCGCCGAGGCCGGCAGTGTGCCGGCCGCGGTGAGGCCGCCGAGCACGAGGAGGCCGGCCAGGCCGAGGTGCCTGAGTCTGCTGCGTCTCACGGGAGTTGCCCTTCGTCGTTCCAGCAAGGTGGGGGTGGAACAGCCGGCATGGAACAACCGCGGTTTGAGAGCGCTCTCATCGGGTTGTTCCGAGCTTAGCCAGCCCTTGTCATCAGGTCCATGCCAATGCACGAGCTTTCCGTGCCACCTGTTCCGCGCCGCGGCGACCTCGCCGTTCGGTCCGGTTGGCCGGTCGCCGACGGGGCACTCAGACTCCGTCCTCGCTGTGGCGGCCCCATGGCGGCCCCTGGACGTGGGAGGTACACATGGCGGTTCGGCACAGGCTGATCCAGGCGACCCCGGAGGCCGTCTGGGACGTCCTCGCGGACGGAAACACGTACGTGGAGTGGGTGGTGGGCCCCTCGGAGGTCACCCCCAGGGCCGGGCAGTGGCCGCGGGTCGGCGCGACGATCGCGTACGAGGTGCGGCTCGGTCCGCTGCGGCTGCACAACGAGTCGGTGGTCAGGCGCTGCGTGGAGGGCTCCGAACTGGAGCTGGAGGCCAAGGCGGGCCGGCTCGGCACGGCCCGGATCGCCGTGGAACTGCGCCCGTGGGGCGAGCAGTGCCTGGTGATCGTGGACGAGCACCCACTGCGCGGCCCCGGCGGCCTGCTGCACAACGTCGGCGTCGAGGCGCTGATCCAGGTGCGGCACCGCGCCATGCTCGCCAGGCTCGCGAAACTGTGCGAGTCCGAGGCCGGCGACCGCTGCCGTCCCGACCCGCCCGACGTGCTCGGTCCCGTGGGCCACCGGCCGGGAACCGGCCGTGCCTGACGCCCCGGACGCCGTCGACGCCGTCGTGGTCGGAGCCGGGCCCAACGGCCTGGTGGCGGCGAACCTGCTGGCCGACGCCGGCTGGAGCGTGACGGTCCTGGAGGAGCAGCCCGAGCCGGGCGGCGCGGTGCGCCACGACGGCGAGGTCGCCCCCGGCTTCGTCAACGACCTGTTCAGTTCCTTCTACCCGCTCGCCGCCGCCTCCCCGATCCTCGGCGGACTGCGGCTGGAGGACCACGGACTGCGCTGGGCCCACGCCCCCCATGTACTGGCGCACCCCCTGACCGACGGCACCTGCGCCGTCCTCGACCGAGACGTCGCCACCACCGCCGCCTCGCTCGACGCCTTCGCACCCGGGGACGGCGCCGCCTGGGAGCGGCTGCACGCGGTGTGGGACCGCTACCGTGCCGACATCGTGGACGCCCTGTTCACCCCCTTCCCACCGGTGCGCGCCGGCGCCAGGCTGGCCCTGCGGCTGCGCGGCGCGGGCGGGCTGAGGCTCGCCCGCACCCTGGTGCTGCCGGTGCGCCGCATGGGCGAGGAGGAGTTCCGGGGCGAGGGCGGCAAACTGCTGCTGGCCGGCAACGCCCTGCACGCCGACCTCGCGCCCGAGGCGGCCGGCAGCGGCGGCTTCGGCTGGCTGATGTCGATGCTCGGACAGACCTACGGCTTCCCCGTGCCCGTCGGCGGCGCCGGCGCCCTCACCGGGGCCCTGGTCCACCGGCTGCGCGCCCGGGGCGGCACCCTGCACTGCGGGCGGCGCGTCGAACGGGTCCTGGTCCGCGACCGGCGCGCCGTCGGCGTCCGCACCGCCGACGGGGAGACGGTGACCGCCCGCCGCGCCGTCCTCGCGGACGTCTCCGTCCCCGCCCTCTACGGCGGGCTCGTCCCTCCGGCGGACCTGCCGGACCAGGTCCTCGCCGACCTGCGGCGCTTCCAGTGGGACTTCGCCACCTTCAAAGTGGACTGGGCGCTGGACGGTCCCGTGCCCTGGCGGTGCGAGGCGGCGGCCCGGGCCGGCACCGTGCACCTCGCCGACGGCCTCGACGAGCTGACCCGGTTCGCCGCCCAGATCGCCATGCGGCAGGTCCCCGACCGTCCCTTCTCGCTGTTCGGGCAGATGACGACCACCGACCCGACCCGCTCACCGAGCGGTACCGAGTCCGCCTGGGCCTACACCCACGTCCCCCACGACGTCCGCGCCGACGCGGGCGACGAGGGCATCACCGGCAGCTGGGACACCCGGGAGCGGGAACTGATGGCCGACCGGCTCGAACGCCACGTGGAACGGTTCGCCCCCGGGTTCCGTGCGCTGGTCCGGGCCCGCCGCGTGCTCGCCCCGCCGGCGCTCCAGGCCATGGACGCCAACCTGGAGGGCGGCGCCATCAACGGCGGCACCACCGCCATGCACCAGCAACTCGTCTTCCGCCCCGTGCCCGGCACCGGGCGGCCGGAGACACCGGTGGCCGGTCTCTTCCTCGCCTCCGCGGGCGCCCACCCGGGAGGCGGGGTGCACGGAGCACCCGGCGCCAACGCCGCGCGCGCCGCGCTGCGTCAGCACCGGTTCGCGGGGCTCGCCCGGGTGCAGCGGGCCCTGACCCGACGAGACCGGGCGGGCGACCGTTGCTGAACGCCGGTGACCGTCGCCGGATGCCGGTGATCGTCGCCGGACGCCGGTGACCGTCCGCACAAGCCCCCGAGCCGTCCGACGAAGAGGGAAGGGCCCCCGTGACAGACAGCCCCCTCCAGAACCGCACCGTCGTCGTGACCGGCGCCGCACGCGGACTCGGTGCCGCCGTGGCCCGCGCCTGCGCCCGCCGCGGCGCCCGGCTCGCACTGCTCGGCCTCGAGAAGCCGTGCCTCGACGCCCTGGCGGCGGACCTGCCGACCCCGGCACTCGCCGTCGAGACCGACGTCACCGACCCGGCCGCACTGGCCGACGCGGCCGACGAGACCCGCAGGCGCCTGGGCAAGCCGTCGGTCGTGGTGTCGAACGCCGGAGTCGCGCACGGCGGACCGTTCGCCACGTCCGACCCCGCCGAGTGGCGCCGCGTCGTCGACGTCAACCTGACCGGCAGCGCCCACACGGCCCGCGCCTTCCTGCCGGACCTCCTCGACACCGCGGGCTACCACCTTCAGATCGCCTCGCTGGCCTCGCTCGGCGCCGCACCCCTGATGAGCGCCTACTGCGCCTCCAAGGCCGGCGTGGAGGCCTTCACCCACTCGCTGCGCGCCGAGGTGGCCCACCGCGGCGTCGCCGTGGGCATCGCCTACCTCAACTGGATCGACACCGACATGATCCGCGACGCCGACCGCTACCCGGTGCTGCGCGAACTGCGCGCCCACATGCCGCCCCCGGCCCGCCGCACCTTTCCGCCGGAGGACGTCGCCGCCCGCCTGGTGCGCGCCGTGGAACGCCGCCGTACCGCCGTGTACGTGCCGGGCTGGCTGCGCCTGGTCCAGCTGGGGCGCGTGACCCTGCCGCCCGCGGTCGTACGGCTGTCCCGCCACGAACTGCCCCGGATGGAGGCCGAGGAGGCCCTGGGCCACACCGGGCCGCTGGGCGCGGGCGGGCTGGCCGACCGCGCGGCGGACCCGCGGCAGTAGCCGCCGGCGGGGCGCGGACGGCCCGTGTCAGTACGCCCCGAACCGCCGGGCCAGGGCCCGCAGCGGCGCCGACCGGCCCCGGTCGGGCACCGTCCACAGCGTTTCGCCCCGCACCCCCCACCGTTCCAGCAGGGCGCCCGCGGCGAGGAACCCGGAGGTCGCGGCGCGCTCCATCAGCGCCACCGGCAGATCCGTACGGACCAGGTCCCCGGCGACCACGACGGCCGGATCGGGCGTGCGCACCGTGGGGCGGTCGCGGTAGCCCCCGACGGTGAACAGCGGGCAGTCCGCCCGCCATTCGTGCCGTGCGGCGACCACGCGGGCCCGGCGGGTTTCCGGGTACACCCGGTGCAACTGGTCGACGAGGCGCTTCTCCTCGACCTCGCGGACGGCCGCCGACGGCACGGCGTAGGCGTGGAGCTCGACGACGCAGCCCCCGGTGCGCGCCGCCCAGCGGGCCGCCTCGCCCTCCCAGTGGGACAGCACGCTGACGTTGTCCAGCGAGCCGTAACCGCTGGTGCCGAGGAACCCGGGCCGGCCGGGCGCGACCGGGCGGTCCAGCCACAGCCGGGAGACCAGGAACGGCGGAGCGTTCCGCAGCCGCGCCACCCGCGTCCGCCAGCCGGCGTCCCCCAGGTGCGGCGAGCGGGACACCACGTCCCGCAGCCCGCCGACGTCCATCGCGAGCACCACGGCGTCGTACGGCCGGGCCCCGGCGGCGTCGACCACGAGCCGCCCGCCGGACGGGCCGGGCCGGACCGCCTCGACGGCGGTGTCCGTGCGCACCTCGACCCCGTGCCGCGCCAGATGCCCGGCGAGGGGATCCCACAGCGCCTGCGGGAACGGCTCACGCGGTACGTCGAACAGCAGCCCCTCGCTGGAGCCGAGGAAGTAGATGTGGAACATCAGCGCCATCTCCGCGGCCGACAGCTCGCGCGGGTCGGCGAAGAAGCTGCGGGAGAACACCTCGAAGGCCAGGTGCCGCGCGGCCGGGGGAAAACGCAGGGAGTCGAGGAAGTCGTGGGCGCTGACGTCGTCCAGGCGCTCGTGGACGCGGCGGGTGCGGACGTCGAGGAGCGGCAGCGCGGCCGAGGGCCGCAGGGACGTCAGGTCCCGCAGCCCGAAACTGGGACTCAGGGCGACGAAGGCGAGGGCGCTGAACGGGGGAGTGCGCGGAATCCGGCGGAAGCCGTCGTGCAGCCCGCTGCTGTGCCGCAGGGGGTAGTCGGGCAGGCCGGTCAGCATGGCCAGGCCGGGATCGCCACGGCGCAACAGGCCCCGCAGGTTGTAGTACTGGCGGAAGAAGGCGTGGAACCCCCGGCTCATCGTGGCGGGCGTGCCGTCCGGCAGGGCGAACGTCCGGCCCGAGACCCGGCCGCCGAGCACGGACTCGCGCTCGTACAGCACGACGCGCACCCCGCGTTCCGCCAGGACGGTGGCCGCCGCCAGGCCCGCGATGCCGCCGCCGATCACCGCCACCGACGGCGCGCCGCCCTCGACGCGCTCCCGCCCGGGCCCGGGACACAGCATCCGCGCCCGCCGGTCCCGCCCGGGCGGCCGCACCGCACGGCCCCGGCCGCCGGCACCCCGCCGGATCACCGGTCCCCTCCGCCGCGCGCGGGGCGGACACGCGTGCCGCCGGACCCGGTGCCGGGGACCCGGACGGCGTCGTGACGCGGGCCGGTGGTCGGCGCGTCCCCGGTTCCGGCGCCGTCGGTCCGGGAACCGGGGGCCCCGGGTCCGCGAGTCCGGACGGCGTCGTGGTGCGCGTGGCCGGTTCGCGCGTGGCCGGTTCGCGCGTCGGCGGTTCCGGCGCCGTCGGTCCGGGAACCGGGGGCCCCGGGTCCGCGAGTCCGGACGGCGTCGTGGTGCGCGTGGCCGGTTCGCGCGTGGCCGGTTCGCGCGTCGGCGGTTCCGGCGCCGTCGGCCGGAGTCCCGGAGGCCGGTGCGACGTCGTTCCCCGCGCCGCCCGTGCGGACACCGCCGCTCCCGGTGCCGTCGGTCCGGGTGCCGCTGCCGCCGGTCCGCACGCTGCCCGTCTCGCGCGCCGTACCGCCCGGTTCCCCGTGGGCGCGACGGCCGACGAAGGTGTGGGTGATGCCCGTCTGCCAGCCGGGCAGCGGCAGGACACGGACCCCCGCGAACCCGGCCCGCCCCAGCCGCGCGCCGAACGCCGGGGCCGTGTCGAACGCCGCGACGCTGCGCCACAGGTGCAGGTACAGCTCCCGATCGCCCGTCGCCGTGCCCAGCGGCAGGATGACGGCGCGGCACACCGCGTCCCACACCAGCCGGTTGCCGCGCCGCCCGCCGAGCGCGTACTCGTGCACCGCCAGCCGGCCACCGGGGACCAGCATCCGCCGCACCGACCGCAGGACGGCGTCGGGGTCGGACACGTTGCGGAACAGGTAGGCGGCGAACACCGCGTCGAAGGGGCCGCGGACCTCGGCCCGGTCCAAGCCCTCCCGGTCCGAGTCCTCCCGGTCCAAGTTCTCCCGGTCCAAGACCTCCAGATCCAGGTCCTCGGCCGCCGCGTGCACGAAGCGCACCCGCGAGGGCCACCGCTTGGCCCGGGCCCGCTCCAGCATGCCGGCCGAGGCGTCCACCCCGACGATCTCGGCCGCCGGGAAGGCCGCGGCCAGGGCGGCGGTCGAGGCCCCCGTGCCGCAGCCCAGGTCCAGCACCCGGCCCCCGGCACCGCCGTCCGCGAGGCCCAGCCGGCGGGCCGAGCGGCGCAACTGGGCGTGGTAGCCGGGGTTGAGCGCGACGAGGCGGTCGTAGCGGCCGGCCCCGCGGTCGAAGGCGGCGGTCAGCGCGGCGTCGCGCAGCAAGGGCATCGGGGGCTCCTGGCGGGTCGAGGGTCGACGGACGGCGTTCAGCGGACGGGCAGGTGACGGCGCGGCAGCCACGGCAGTTCGGCCGCCGTGCGCAGCATCGGCAGGACGGGGACGCGCACCCCGACCGCGAGGTCCTCGGACAGCCGCGACCCGCCGTCGAGGAACCGCAGCAGCCGCGCGGCGGGTACGCGGTCGAACAGCCGGAAGAAGAGGTCGGGCCCGTCGACCCGGCCGGTGTCCAGCGCGCGCAGCAGCACCGCGTCCATCCACCGGGCCCGCGCCTGATGCGGGGGCGGCGGCACCGGGCGGCGGCCCGCGCGCACCGCACGGGCGACGGCCTCGGACTGCCGCTGCACGGCGGCGAACGTGTAGCCGGTGGACGCCCGCGTCGCCCCGCCCGCGACGCCGATCCGGAAGACCCGGTCGCAGCCCCCGGCCCGCCGCTCGAAGACGGCGTCGGTCATGGGGATGACCCCCTGCTCGGTCGACAGGACCTCCATGGCGCCGGTGCGCAGCACACGGCGCGTGTAGTCCTCCAGCGCACCGTCGTACGCCTCGGTCGTCAGGGGCGCCGGGCCGAACTCGGTGTACTCGACCAGCGCGGTGTGCCGTCCGGTCGGCAGCACGTAGCCGAACGACAGGCCCCGGCGCGGCTGCGCGGTGCGGAAGTCCATCAGGTCGACCACCCCCGGGTCGAAGGCCGGCCGCTCGGTGCGCACGAACCAGCCGCGGAAGTGCTGGAGCAGCCGGGTGCGGGCGGCCGGCAGCCGGTCCGGCGGACGGGAGTCGAAGACCCAGCGGGCGCGCAGGCCGACCGGCGCGCCCGAGGCGTCCGTGGCCGCCACCCGCACGGTGGCGTCCGGCAGGACGGTCACCGCGCCGACGGTGGCCTCGACGCGCCGCAGCCCCGGACGGTCCTGCAGGTCCCGCTCCACCAGCGCCTCGAAGTCGTCCGAGCGGATCATCTTGTAGCGGGCCGGCGCGATGTGCCGCCGGACGACCGTGCCGTCCCGGCCGTGCACCCGCAGCCACTCCCACGTCGCCGTCGCCGCCCGGTCGAAGCGGCCGCACCCGGCCTCCCAGAAGCACCAGGTGCGACGCGGGGGCCGCAGCGGTCCGGGCGGCGGATCGACCAGGACGACGGAGGACGCCGCACCGGGCGGCGCCGCGGCCGGGAGCCGGTGGACCAGGGACAGCCCGGCCGCCCCCGCACCGACGACCACGATCTCCGCGTCGAGCACGCCCGCCTCCTTCCCGTCGGTCTCCACCCGCCGGCCCGCCCAGGTCCGGTCCGCCCGGTCCGGTCCCGCCGCGGTCCGGTCCGGCGGAGTATTCCGCCCGCCGCGGTCCGCGGAACGTTCGGCGCGCTGGACGGCGCGACACGGGTACCCGCCCGGGGTCGCGATACCGCCGGGCGGGTGACTGCCGGACGGCAACCGGCCCGTGGGGCGTCGCCCCCGGGGGCGAAGGGGGAAGGCTGACGCCGACCCGTACGAGAGGACCCGCGATGCGCCGCAGCACGGCCGACCACGGCGACCACCGGCCGCACCCACCGCTCGCGGGCCGGGGCGCGCGATGACGCGGACGGTGCCCGGCCGCACCGACCACGTCGTGGTCGTCGGGGCCGGGCTCGCCGGGCTGGCCGCCACCCTGCACCTGCTGGGCGCCGGCCGCCGGGTGACGGTCGTGGAACGCGACCCGCTGCCCGGCGGCCGGGCCGGACGCCGCGCACTCGGCGGCTACCACCTCGACACCGGCCCGACCGTGCTGACCATGCCCGACCTCGCCGACGAGGCCTTCGCGGCCGTCGGCGAACGGCTGCGCGACCGCGTCGAACTCCTGCCCCTGCACCCCGCCTACCGGGCCTGCTTCGCCGACGGCACCACCCTCGACGTCCACACCGGCGCCGACGCGATGGCGGCCGAGGTCGAACGGTTCGCCGGGGCCCGGGAGGCGGCCGGGTACCGGAGGCTGCGCGACTGGCTCGGGCGGCTGTACACGGTGCAGATGCGCCGGTTCATCGACGCCAACTTCGACTCGCCGCTCGGCCTGCTCACGCCCGACCTGGCCCGGCTCGCCGCCCTCGGCGGATTCGGCCGGCTGGACGCCCGTATCGCACGGTTCCTGACCGACGAGCGGCTCCAGCGGATCTTCTCCTTCCAGGCCCTGTACGCCGGTGTCGCACCCTCCCGGGCGCTGGCCGCCTACGCCGTCATCGCCTACATGGACACCGTCGCCGGCGTGTACTTCCCGCGCGGCGGCCTGCACGCCCTGCCCCGGGCCATGGCCGCGGCCGCCGCCGACGCCGGGGCCGACCTGCGCCTCGGACGGGACGTCACCCGCCTGGAACGGTCCGGCACCCGCGTCACCGCGGTCGTCACCGACCACGAGCGCATCCCGTGCGACGCGGTCGTCCTCACCCCCGACCTGCCCGTCGCCCACCGGCTCCTCGGCCGCCGCCCGCGCCGCCCCGTCGCCCTGCGGCACGCGCCCTCGGCCGTGGTCCTGCACGCCGGCACCACCCGCACCTGGCCGCACCTGGCCCACCACACGCTCTCCTTCGGCGCCGCGTGGCGGCGGACCTTCGACGAACTCACCAGGACCGGAACCCTCATGACCGACCCGTCCCTGCTGATCACCCGGCCCACCGCCCACGACCCGACCCTCGCCCCCGAGGGCCGCCACCTCCACTACGTCCTCGCGCCCTGCCCCAACACCGACATCGGCCCCGGCGCCCACGCCTGGAGCGACCTCGCGCCCCGCTACCGCGACCGGCTGCTCGCCACCCTGGAACGCCGGGGACTGACCGGCATCGCCGCCGCCGTGGAGGAGGAGTGCCTGGTGACCCCCGCCGACTGGACCGCGCAGGGGCACGCCGCGGGCACCCCGTTCTCCGTCGCCCACACCTTCGCCCAGACCGGGCCCTTCCGGCCGCGCAACCTCGTACGCGGCACCGACAACGCGGTCCTCGCGGGCTGCGGGACCACCCCGGGCGTCGGCGTGCCGACCGTACTCGTCTCCGGGAAGCTGGCCGCCGCCCGGATCACCGGCACACCGGCCCGCGCCCGGTCGGCGAGGGGCGGGCCGCGATGACCGCCCGCGAACTCGACGCCGCCGGCATCACCGCCCCGGAACTGCGGGCCGCCTACACCAGGTGCCGGCTCCTCAACGCCCGCCACGGACGCACCTACTTCCTGGCCACCCGCCTCCTGCCCGCCGACCGCAGGCCCGCCGTGCACGCCCTGTACGGGTTCGCGCGCCGGGCGGACGACATCGTCGACGACATGGGGGCCGAGGCCACGCCCGCCGAGCGCGCCGCCGCCCTCACCCGCCTCGACCGACTGCTGCGGCGGGCACTCACCGGCGGACGGCCGAGCACCGAACCGGTGGTGCTCGCGCTGGCCGACACCGCCGCCCGGTACGCCATCGAACCGGCGCACTTCACCGACTTCATGGCCTCGATGCGTGCCGACCTCACGGTCACCGACTACGCCACCTACGCCGACCTGCGCACCTACATGCACGGCTCGGCCGCCGTCATCGGCCTCCAGATGCTCCCCGTGCTGGGCACCGTGACCGCCCGCGCCCCGGCCGCCCCGCACGCCGCCGCGCTGGGCGTCGCCTTCCAGCTGACCAACTTCCTGCGGGACGTCGGCGAGGACCTGGACCGCGGCCGGATCTACCTGCCCGCCGACCTGCTCGCCGCGCACGGCGTCCACCGGGACCTGCTGCTCTGGAGCAGGGCCACCGGCCGCCACGACCGGCGCGTCACCGCCGCGCTGCGGGCCGCCGAGGACCTCACCCGGGGTGTCTACCGCGAGGCCGAGCCCGGACTCGCCATGCTCGACCCCGTCGCGCGGCCCTGCATCCGCACCGCGTTCCTGCTCTACCGGAACATCCTCGACACCATCGCGGACGGCGGGTACGCGGTACTGCACCGGCGCGCGGTGGTGCCCCGCCGGCGGCGCGCGGCCGTCGCGGCCGACGGGCTCGTACGCGTCCTCGCCGCCCGGCTCCGGGCACGCCGCACCGCCGTGCCCGCACCGGTGCCGTGCGACGCCGTGGACGTGAAGGAGCCCCGATGAGTACCGAACCCCGCCCCCGCCGGGGACGCCTGCCCCTGCGGCTGCGGCGCCGCGCGATCCCCTGGGAGCGGCAGCGGCCGACGTGGCGCGAGGCCCGCCCCGCCCTCGTCGCCGCCGCACTCGCACGCGCCGGGGCGCGCCCCTCGGGCAACTGGTACGTCCTCGGCGCGAGCACCGACGTACGTCCCGCGCGCCCGCTGTCCGGCACCGTCGAGGGCGTCGAGGTCGTCGTCTGGCGGGACGCGCGCGGGCGGCTGGTGGGCGGCCCCGGCGCCTGCCCCCACCTCGGCGCCCCGCTGGCCGACAGCCCCGTGCGGTGCGGCACACTCGTGTGCCACTGGCACGGACTCGCCCTGGACGGCGCCCCGTTCGCCGGGTGGGAACCCCTGCCGGTCCACGACGACGGTGTACTGGTGTGGGCACGGCTGGACACGGTGGGGGAGGAGCCACCCACCCCGGAGCCCCTCGTGCCCGGCCGGCCGCCCCGGCCGACGGCCCTGACGTCGGTGTGGCGCGGCGTGGGGACCTGCGAGCCCGAGGACGTGGTCGCCAACCGGCTCGACCCGTGGCACGGAGCCTGGTTCCACCCGTACTCCTTCGTGGACCTCACCGTCGTCGAGGCGCCCGGGGAGAGCACGCACCCCGACGGGGACGGCGACCGCTTCCTCGTGGACGTGTCCTTCCGGCTGACCGGCCGTCTGGTCGTCCCCGTACGCGCCGAGTTCACCGCGCCCGGGCCCCGCACCGTCGTCATGCGCATCACCGGGGGCGAGGGCACCGGATCCGTCGTGGAGAGCCATGCCACGCCGCTCGGCCCGGGCGGCGACGGCCGGCCGCGCACCGCGGTGGTCGAGGCGGTGCTCGCCACCTCGGACCGGCCCGGCTTCCCCCTCGCCCGGCGCCTGGCACCGGCCCTGCGTCCGCTGATGCGGGCCGCCGCGGGCCGCCTGTGGCGCGACGACCTCGCCTACGCCGAACGCCGCGCACACCTGCGCGCCCGCGGCCAGTTCCCCGGCTGAACGGAGCGGCACCGCATGCAGACCTTCCTTCCCCACCCGGGCTTCCGGGACTCCGCACTGGCCCTGGACCGGCGGCGTCTCGGCAAACAGCGCGTGGAGGCGCTCCAGGTACTGCGCGGACTCACCGTCCCCGGCTACGGCTGGCGCAGACACCCCGCCGTGCGGATGTGGACGGGCTACGAGGAGGCGCTCGTCCGCTACGGTCTCGACGTCTGCCGTGTCTGGCGCGAGCAGGGCCACCAGGACAGCTGCGCGGCCTCACTCGTCGCGGGGCTCGCCGAGCACCGCCCCGGTGAACCGGTGCGCGACCAGCCGGCACTGGCAGCCGCCGGGGAACTGCCGCCCTGGCTCGGCGACGAGGCCTTCCACCGCAGCCACCGCTCGGCCCTGGTGCGCAAGGAGCCGGAGGTGTACGCCGACCTGTTCCCGGGAGTCCCGGACGACCTGCCCTACGTGTGGCCGGGTTCGGACCGGGAGCGCGGAGAGCGGTGACGCCCGGGACGGTCAGGTCTGCTGCCTGCCCGCGAGGTCCTTCATGTCGACCGTCTCGTCGGCCGGCGGCTGCTCGGGGTTCACCTTCTCGCCGTACTCGCTGAACGTGACGCTGCCGGGGTTCTTGCCGCCCTCGGTCGTGGTCTTCAGGATGTACGGCTCGCCCTCCGTCGCGACGTAGAGGGTGAGCTTCTCGCCGCCGGAGGCGTCCTTGGTCAGCTGCAGGGCCTGCTCGCCGTCCACGTCCGTCGTCGAGCCGCGCTTCATGCCCCGGCGCTCGGACTCGTCCTCGTCCATGGCGGCGACGAGCCCCTGCTTGTCGCAGACCCCGGCGGTCGTGGCGTCGTTCGCCGGCATCTTCACCCACTTGTCCTGGAGCTTGGGCGCCATCTTCTGTGCCGCGTCGGGCTGCTGCTTCAGGGCGTTCTCCCAGTACTGCTCGTCGCCCCGCAGGTAGAGAGTCGCCTCGGTGTGCCGCACGTCCGCCTCGGTCCCGCCGGCGCCGACGGTGCCCTGGCAGTTCTTCTCCTGGTCGACCGAGACGTCGATGGTGACGGTGCTGCCGTCCTCCAACCGGGTGTCGCCCTTCACGTGCATGGACTTCGCCTGCCGGGTCGCCTCGACGGCCTTCGCGGCGATGTCGTCGGCGCTCTGCCCCTCGAACGGCTTGTCCTCGTCAGCCGAATCGCCGCCACAGCCGGCCAGGAGGGCGACGGAGACGCTCGCGGTCGCCACGGCGGTTGCCACTTTTCCGGTACGCACTGGCAGTTCCTTCCCATGTCTGTTCATCACCGTCAAATCCTTTGCTGTCCCGATGTGTTGGCATCGGGGCCTTCCGACTACCCCGGATCCCCGTGGCATGCACACGAGGGAGAAGCGGTGACGGTCGTGTGAGCGGCCTCGTCCCGATTGGTCCCCGACGGCGCACCCGAAGTGGACCCCGTGGCGGGCCGCCGCGCTCCCTAGCGTCGTGGCCATGAACGCCACCACCACGCGCGGGGCCCTGCTCGCCGCGCTCGCCTGCCTCCTCGTCGGAGGATCCTTCACCGCCAACAGCCTGCTCGGCGACTACCCGTACGCGGGCGGCCAGTTCCTGCGCTACGGCCTGGCCTTCCTGCTGCTCCTGCCGCTCGCCGGTCCCGGCGCGACGACCCGGCTGCGGGCGCTCGGCGCCGGCCGGTGGGTGCGCCTCGCGCTGCTCGCGGCCGTGGGCATGGTCGGCTTCAACCTCGCCGTCCTCGCCGCGGAGCGCACGGCCGAGCCTGCGGTGCCCGGCGTCTTCGTGGGCTGCGCGCCCGTGGTCGTCGCCGTCGTCGTCCCCCTCCTGGAGGGGCGCCGGCCGCAACGGGTCGTCCTGTACGGGGCGTTGTTCGTGGCCCTGGGGGCCTTCACGGTCCAGGGCTGGGGCCGTACCGACGGCGCGGGCCTCGCCTTCTCGGTGTGCGCACTGGTCGGCGAGGTCGGGTTCGCCGTGCTGGCGGTGCCCGTACTGCGGCCCCTCGGCCCGCGGCTGCTGTCCACCGTGGTGTGCGGTGTCGCGGCGGCCGAGTCGGCTCTGGCGGGCGTCCTGGCCGACGGCGGCGGGTGGCTGCGCCGGCCGGACGCGGTGGAGACGGGCGCGCTGCTGTGGCAGGCGGTGGTGGTCACCGTCGTCGGGTTCGTGTGCTGGTACATGGGGATGCAGCGGATCGGGGCCGAGCGTGCCACCCTGTTCTCCGGGCTGATCCCGGTCGCCGCCGCCTGCACGGCCCCCCTCGTCGGCACGGGTTCCTACGGCGCGGCCCAGGCCGTGGGCAGCGCCCTGGTCTTCGCCGGGGTCGCCGTGGGGTCGGGCGCGTTGCCCGTCGGGCGCCGGCCACGGTCCGCGGCGGGGCGTCAGAGGGCCCTCGAACGGTCCTTGGAGAAGCTGTAGAGGTCCTTCGAGGTCGTGATCAGCTCACGCTGTTCCTGCCGGGAGCCCACCATGGGCTGCGAGCCGTGCAGCGGCACCTGGGCGCTCTCGGGCAGGAACCTCACGGCCACCAGGCCGATGGCGCCCGCGACCATCAGGTAGTAGGCGGGCATCAGCTCGTCGCCGGTGATGCTCACCAGGGCCTCGGCGACGAGCGGTGTGGTGCCGCCGAAGGCCGCGACGGCGAAGTTGAAGCCGATGGCCATCGCGGCGTAGCGCACGGCGGTCGGGAACAGCGCGGGCAGGGTGGCCGCGCTGGGCGCGGCGAAGCAGGCCAGCAGGGTGGACAGCAGCAGCACCCCCAGGACCGGCGCCCAGATGCCGTCCGCCTTCAGCAGCAGGAACGCCGGGATCGCGAGGACGATCATCGACGCGGCGCCGACGGCGTACAGCGGTCGGCGGCCGACGTGGTCGCTGAGCCGTCCGAGGAAGGTGATCAGCAGCACGATCCACACCATGCCGATCAGCACCAGCACGTCCGCGAAGCCGCTGGAGCGGTCCAGGGTCTCCGTCTGGTAGGTCGGCAGATAGCCGGTGACCATGTAGTTGGTGACGTTGTAGAGCAGCACCAGGCCCATGCAGACGAGCAGCGGGCGCCAGTGCTCGCGCACGATCGTCCTGAACTCGCTGCCCGCCGACTCCTGGGCCAGGCCCTTCTCGTGCTCGTCGAGCTGCTGCTGGAAGGCGGGGGACTCCTCCAGCTTGAGCCGCATGTACAGGCCGATGATGCCGAGCGGCCCGGCGATCAGGAACGGCAGCCGCCAGCCCCAGTGCAGCATCTGGGCGTCGGTCAGCGCCAGGTTCAGGACGGTGACCAGCGCCGAGCCCAGCGCGTAGCCGACGAAGGTGCCGAAGTCGAGCCAGCTGGAGAGGAAGCCGCGCCGCCGGTCGGGTGAGTACTCGGCGACGAAGGTGGTGGCGCCGCCGTACTCGCCGCCGGTGGAGAAGCCCTGGACCATCCGGGCGAACAGCAGCAGGACCGGGGCGGCGATGCCGATGCTGGCATAGCTGGGGATGAGGCCGATGGAGAAGGTGCCGAGCGCCATCATGATCATGGTGGTGGCGAGTACCTTCTGCCGGCCGACGCGGTCCCCGAGCGGGCCGAAGAACAGGCCGCCGAGCGGGCGTACGACGAAGGCCGCGGCGAAGGTGGCGAAGGAGGAGATGACCTGCGCGGCGGGTGAGGCGCCGGGGAAGAACACCTTGCCGATGGTGGCGGCCAGATAGCTGTAGACGCCGAAGTCGAACCACTCCATGCAGTTGCCGAGCGCCGAGGCCCCGACCGCGCGCTTGAGCAGGGGCTTCTCGACGACCTGGACGTCCTCCTCGCGAAACGCCCGCTTGGTGCGGCGCAGCCGGCGGGTCAGTTCCTCGCGCACCTGCCGCGGCAGGCGCGCGACCGTACCCGGCATCTTCGCCCCGTTCCGGGGTCCGGACCCGCCGTCGGACTTCGCGTCGTCCACGCCGCTGCCTTCCTGTCGTTCCGCCACGGTTCGCCTGAGCGAATTCTGTGCCGCAGTTCGGAAGGGGCGCATGCCGGAGCCGCTGCCCGGGGCGGCGCGGATGCCCCGGGCAGCGGCGGTGCGGTACGGCTCAGGGCTGTACCGGCATGCTCCAGCAGTTGGAGCCGGCCGGCTCGCCGGACAGCCGGTCGGTGAGCCAGGAGAGGGCGTTGCCCTGATCGGCGAGCAGCGGGCCGAAGTGGTTGAGCAGTCCGCTGCCCACGCCCGGCAGCAGCACGGGGACGTAGGTGACCTTGCCGCCCTTGTCGCACCAGTCGACGGCCAGCCGGCGGGCCTGGCCGTGGGGGACCAGGTCGTCGCTGACGCCCGTCGCCACGCGGACGGGGCTGCCGGGCTTCAGCGCGCCGATGCGCTGCTCGGCGAGGAAGTCCTGGAGCGCCGGCTCGGCCCGGATGATGTCGCCGAGGGACTGCCCGGTCTTCGTCCAGTCCGTGCTGCTCTCGCCGCCGTAACCGAAGAGCGCGTCGCCCACGCACATGGTCGACAGGTCCTTCAGCGCCTCCTCGCCCGCGGCGTTGATGTACCGGTCGGCGATGGGCCGCAGGGCGGGCTCGGTCTGCAGGAAGCCGTTGAGCGACCAGCCCAGCGCGCCCGCCAGGTCGCCGCCGTCGATCGCCTCCGTCACCTTGGTCAGGTCGGCGGGCGGCGCACCGGCGTAGGTGCCGGACAGCTCGACGTCCGGGGCGTAGGAGGGCTGCAGCTCGGCCGCGGCCGCCGTGGCACCGCCGCCCTGGCTGTACCCGAACAGGCCGACCCGGGAGCTGGAGGTGACGGACGACGAGTCGAGGGAGCGCGCGGCGCGTACGGCGTCCAGCACGGCGTGCGCCCCGTCGACGCGGTTGACGTAGGTGTGCAGCCGGTCGGTGGTGCCCAGGCCCACGTAGTCGGTGACGACGACGGCGACGCCGCGCAGCAGCAGCCGGTAGACCGACAGGTCCTCGTAACCGACGGAGACCGTCTGCCCGTTGAGCCGCAGCGGGTGCTCCAGGGCCATCGAGGCGGCGCACTGGTCGCCCTGCCCCATGGTGCCGGGCGCGACGGCGACCAGGGGGCGCGGCCCCTCGCCGCGCCACTTCGCGGCTGGTTCGATGTAGGCGCCGGTGACGGCGACGGCCTCGCCGTTCGCGTCGGTGGACTTGTACATCAGCCGGGTCGCCCGGCCGGGGAGCGGGCCGTCGATCCCGGGCAGGCTCAGTGCCAGGGGGAGCGGTTCGCTGCGGATCACCGTCCCGTCGGCGCCCGGGAGTTCGGACGGCGGGGTGTAGAAGGCGGGTATCTCGACGCCGCGCGACGTCGTGGGGGCCGGGTCGGTGGCCGCGCCGTCGGCCGCGACCGCCGGGACGGCCTGCGCGCCGAGGGCGAGCGCGGCGGCGATCGCCGCCACGAGCAGGTGGGGACGTGGGGGCATGGCGAACCTCCTGGGGAAAGGCCGGATCCGGTCGTCCGCGGTCCCGTGGGGCCGGGGCCGTGGTCGCGCTGCTCCTGTGGGGTTACGGGACCGTAACCGGACAGGGGTTACCAGGGGTAGCACCTGACTCATTACGGTTCAGTAACTTGACGCCACGTCTAACAAGAGCGCAGCCGGGTGTCCTCCGGGGCTCGCGGTCGGCTCCGTGCGGAACGCGCCGACCCGGGAGCGGGCCGGCCGGACCGGGATCCGGTGCCGGGCCACCCGCTCCCGGGCGTCGAGGTCGTCCCACGGTCGCCTAGCGACGGCTCCGTACCAGCAGGTACAGGAAGTACGGCGTGCCGATCACCGCGGTCATGAGGCCCGCGCCGAGCTGGGCCGGGGCGATCACCGTGCGGCCGATGAGGTCGGCGGCGCACACGAGGACGGCGCCCAGCAGGATCGCCACCGGCACGACCCGCACGTGGCGCCGGCCCACGAGGGCGCGTGCCGCGTGCGGAGCCACCAGCCCGACGAAGCCGATGGTGCCCGCGCAGGCCACCGCGGTCGCGCTGAGGACGACGCTCAGGACCAGGAACCCGAGGCGGCCCCGGGCCAGCCGCAGGCCGAGCAGGCGCGGGGTGTCCTCGTCCAGCGAGATCAGGTCCAGCTCGGTGCGCCGGGCGACCGCGACACCGATGCCGACGAGCAGCGCCAGCGCGACCGGCACGACGTCCGGCATGGTCCGTCCGTAGGTCGAACCCGACAGCCAGGTCAGCGCCTTGGTGGCGTTGAACGGGTCGGTGAGCACGATCAGCAGACTGATCAGCGCCGCCGTCCCGGAGGCCACGCCGATGCCGACGAGGACCAGCCGGTTCTGCCGGAAGCCGCCCCGGGCGGCGAGCCCGAAGACGAGGACGGCGGTGACGGCGGACCCCGCGAACGCGGCCCCCGCCACGCCCCACGTCCCGGCGGCCGGGACCGTGGTCACCAGGATCACCGCACCCAGCGCGCCGCCACCGGTCACACCGAGGACGTTCGGTTCGGCGAGCGGGTTGCGGGTGACGGCCTGCACGAGCGTGCCGGCCAGGGCGAGCGCCGCGCCCGCGCCCAGCGCGGCGAGCACCCGCGGCACCCGCGTGTCCAGGACGAAGGAGACGGTCCGCCCGGCCCGTCCCTGGGCCCAGTTGACGACGTCACCGAGCAGCAGCTTGGTGTCGCCCACCAGCACGGCGGCGATCACGAGCCCCACCAGGACCACGACCAGGACGGCGGCCGTCGTCAGGAACACCCCGCGGCCGGGGGTGCGCAGCCGGTCCGGTGCCCCGGCGCCGGCGGTGTCCCGCACCCGCAGCGCCATGGCGACCAGGAACACGGCGCCGACCAGGCTGGTGACCACACCCGTGGGCACGGACACCGCGCGGTCGTCCGCGATCAGGGCCCGCAGCAGCACGTCCGAACCGAGCACCAGGGCCGCGCCGGTGAGCGCCGCCGCGGGCATCACCGTACGGGAGCGGCCGAAGCCGCCGAACCGGCGGGCCAGCGGACGCACCAGGGCGGGCGCGCACAGGCCGACGAAGCCGATCGGGCCGGCGAGCGTGACGGCGGCGGCGGACAGCAGTGCCGCCAGCACGACGACCGTGACCCGGGTGGCCCGCACCGGGACGCCGAGACCGCGCGCGGCGTCGTCGCCGAGGGCCAGCGCGTCCACCCGGCGGGCCGTCAGCATCAGCCCGGCCAGGCCGATCAGGGCGATCGGCAGCATCTGCACGACGCCGTCGAAGCCGTTCTGGGCGATGCTGCCCTGGTTCCACGCGTACAGGCCCTCCGTCTGCTCCGGGAAGAGCAGCAGCAGTCCCTCCGTCATGGAGTTGAGGCCCAGCATCAGCGCGGTGCCCGCCAGCACCAGCCGGACGGTCCCCGTGCCGAGGCCGGACAGACCGAGCACGACGGCCGCCGCCGCGAGTCCGCCCACGAAGGCGACACCGGACGAGGCGAGCATCGGCAGCGAGACACCCGTGGCGGCGGCCAGCCCTAGCGCCAGGTAGGAACCGGCGTTCACGGCGAGGGTGTCGGGGGAGGCGAGCACGTTGCGGCTGACCGCCTGGAGCACGGCGCCGGCCATGCCCAGGACCGCGCCGACCAGGAGCCCCGCGGTCGTGCGGGGCAGCCGGGAGGCGACGACGACGGACGCGTCGTCCGGGTCGGCCTGCCCGGTCAGGGCCTTGAGGACCTCGGACGTACCGACGGCGGCGGTGCCCTGGGTGAGGTCGACGACGGCGAGGACGGCGACCAGCAGGACGATCCCGGCCGTCACCGCGGCCGCGCCCGACCGGGACGACGGGACCGTCGACGGACGGGCCGCGGTGGGCTCGGTGGCGGGTTCGGTTGCGGTGACGGCCATGACCCCGCTACTTCGTCAGGGCGCCGACGACGGCGTCGATGTACGCCTCCATCGACCCGGGACCGCCGAACATCCAGATGCCGTCGTCGAGCCGGTGCACGTCGCCCGCCTTCACGAACGGCAGGGACTTCCAGACCGAGTTCTTCGCCAGCTCACCGGTGAACGGGGTGGCGCTCGGGTCGTCGTCGTTGCCGATGTAGGCGAACTGGGTGTCCTTGGGCAGCTTGGTCAGGCCCTCGACGTCGGTGGCGCCGAGACCGTAGGACGCGTCGCCCTTGACCGTCCAGGCGTTCTTCAGACCGATGGCCTCGTTGACCTCGCCGATGAGCGAGGTGGCGGTGTAGGGGCGGACCGAGACCTGGTTGGCGGTGACGTAGCCGTCGGCGAAGGCGAGGTTCTGGCCGGACATCCCGGCGTCGGCCAGGGCCTTCTTGCCCTCGGTGACCTTCGCCTCGAAGCCCTCGCGCAGCGACTTCGCCCTGTCCGTGGTGCCGGTGGCCTTGGCGATGAGGTCGACGTTCTCCAGCATCTGGTCGATCTGACCGGTGCCGTCGGCGGAGGTCACCTCGATCACCGGGGCGACCTCGCGCAGCTGCTTCACGGCGGCGGGCGTGAGGTCCGTGGTGGCGACGATGAGATCGGGGGCGAGGGAGGCGACGGTGTCCATGCTCGGCTCGCCGCGGGTGCCGATGTCCTTGGGCTCGTTCTTCAGCGGAACGGCGCTGTCCCAGGTCTTGTAGCCCTTGACGTCCGCGACGCCGACCGGGTCGACGCCGAGCGAGACGAGGCTCTCGACGACGTTCCACTCGGTGGCGACGACCTTGGTGGCCGGCCCGTCGAGCTTCACCTCGGTGCCCTTGCCGTCCTTGAGCGTGATCGCCTCGGAGGCCTTCTTCTCCGTCTTGTCGGCGGCGGGTTCGGTGGTGCCGCAGGCGGCGAGGGTCAGCGCCGCGGCGGTGGTGGCGGCCGCGGTGAGCAGGAGGCGTCTCATGAGGTGGTGCCGAGCCTTTCGGGGGTTCGTATGTGGTGGCGGCCGACCGGGCGCGTGCGCAGCCGGCCGGTCGTGGGGTCGGTGTCGACGTCGATCCGGATGCCGTACACGGCGGTCAGGCGCTCCGGGGTCAGTACGTCCTCGGGCGGGCCGTCGGCGACGATCCGGCCCGCTTCGAGGAGGGTGATCCGGTCGGCGACGGCGGCCGCCTGGTCGAGGTCGTGCAGGACGACTCCGACGGCGATGCCGTGGTCGTCCGCCAGGTCGCGGACGAGGTCGAGCAGTTCGACCTGGTAGCGCAGGTCGAGGTAGGTGGTGGGTTCGTCCAGGAGCAGTACGCCGGTCTCCTGGGCGAGACAGCTCGCGAGCCACACCCGCTGCAACTGCCCGCCGGAGAGGTGGTCGGCGCCGCGGTCGGCGAGCTCGGTGACGCCGGTGAGCGCGAGCGCCCGGTCGACGGCGGCCGGGCCGTCCGGGTCGGGCCGCCCCCAGCGGCCCCGGTACGGATAACGGCCGAACTCGACGACGTCCCGCACGGTCAGCCCGCCCGGCGTCGGCCGTCCCTGCGTCAGCAGGGCGACGTGCCGCGAGAACTCACGGGACGTCAGCGCCAGCGCGTCGGTCGTGCCGTCGATGCCGATCGTGGCGGTGCGGGCCCGCTGGAGCCGGGCGACGGTCCGCAGCAGTGTCGACTTCCCACTGCCGTTGGGCCCCACCAGGACGGTCACTTCGCCGGGCCTGAGCCTGACCCCCGCGTCGTGCACGACGTCCACGCCGTCGTACGCGACGGTCACGCCCGTCGCCGACAACTCATGACCGCGCAGGCGCGGGGTACCGGCTGCGTCTTCAGCTGATCTCACGAAGTGAAGGTTAGCCTAACCTAAAAAGTGCTGGTAGAGACGGGGCTCACACAGGTTTCGCGGCGACTGGCGCGAGTCCCGCTGCAGGGTGGGGCCGGAGTGCTCAACTCCCCTGCGGGGAGCGGGGTTTCCACAGTCCCGCCCGGTTGAGGGACATCGGGCAGTGGAGGTAGATCTCGTCGATCTCCAGGACCAGCGCGAGGTCCGGGCGCCGTCCGTCCCGTGCCATCGCGTCGAAGAAGGGTGCGTCGGTGAGGATGCGGGCCCGGCCGTTGACGCGCAGCACCTCCTTGCCACCGGGGATCAGGTAGAGCAGCCCGGCGTGCGGATTGCCGAGGATGTTGTGGAAGCTGTCCCCGCGCCGGTTGCCCGCCCGGTCGGGCAGCGCGAGGGTCCGGGAGTCGAGGACGTGCGTGAAGCCGGGGGTGTCTCCGCGCGGCGACACGTCGCAGTTGCCGCCCGTGTCGGAGGTCGCCAGGAGACAGAAGGGGGAGCGGGCCAGGATGTCCCGGTCGTCGTCGGTGAGCCGGTCGTGCACCTTGTCGATGACGACGGGCCAGGGCTCGCCCAGCAGTTCGCGCAATTGCGCGGCGGAGCCGAGTTCGACCCAGCCCTCTTCGCCGGTGGCGCCGGGGGCGGTGTCGGCTTCCGATGGTTGTTGCACACTAAACATGCTCTGATCTTAGGTACGCCTTACCTCACATCGGGCGCCGCCCTCGGAAACCCGGGAGAACCGCTCTCAGAAGGCGTACCGGATCCGCAGCCAGGGCGCGTGCGCGGCGACCAGCGCACGGAGCCGGGCGACCGCCTCGGCCTTGGCACCCACGCGGTAGCGCACGTTCAGCGCGCCGTTCTCGGAGCGCTTGGCCTCCTGGACCTCCGGCCGCCACAGCACCTCCTCGGCCCGCGGATGCCAGCCCAGGTTGACCTCGTGCAGCTCCCTGTTGTGCGTCAGCATGATCACCTCGGCGGCGGCCTGCCCCTTGACCCGCTCCGGCAGGACGTCGTCGAGATGCCGCAGCAACTCCGCCCAGGCCGCCTCCCAGCCCGGCCGCACCACCACGGGGGAGAGGTTGAAGTGCACCTCGTAGCCCGCGTCCAGGAAGCCGGCGGCCGCGGCGATCCGCTCGGCGACGGGGGAGGTGCGCACGTCCAGCAGCCGGGAGTCGTCCGGCGGCATCAGGGAGAAGCGGATCCGGGTCCGGCCGCGCGGGTCCAGGGCCAGCAGGTCGGGGTTGACGAACTTGGTCGCGAAGGACGCCTTCGCCGTCGGCCACTGCCGGAAGGCGTGCACCAGGTCCGCGGTGTTGTCGCAGATCAGGGCGTCCACCGAGCAGTCGCCGTTCTCCCCGACGTCGTAGACCCACGCCTCGGGGTCGCACTGGTTCGGCTCGGGCTTGGGACCCTGCCGGGCGATGTGCCGGCCGAGGTGGGCGATGATCCGGTCGACGTTGGTGAAGACCGTGATCGGATTGGCGTAGCCCTTGCGGCGCGGTACGTAGCAGTAGGCGCAGGCCAGCGCGCAGCCGTTGGAGCCGCCCGGCGCGATCCAGTCCGCGGAGCGGCCGTTGGGACGGGTGGTCAGCGTCTTGCGCTCGCCCAGGACGAGCGTCTCGCTCTTGACGCGCACCCAGCGCTCGACGTTGCCCTCGTTGCCGTGGAGACCGGGGATGCCCCAGTGGGAGTCCACCTCGACGACGCGGGCGTCGGGGAACCGGGCGAGGACCTGCCGGCCGCGCGGGGAGGCGGCCGCCGCCGGCTCGGCGTGGATCTCCCGTACCGGCAGCAGCCGGCGGGCGGCGGCGGAGTCCCGGAAGAGCGGTCCGGCGGCGGGCGTGGCGGCCGGTGGACCGGGCGCCAGGGCGTCGAGACCGAACAGGGCGTCGGAGCCGTCGTCCGACGCGGGGGACGGGTCGTGCATGAGGGCTCCGGGGCGAGGTGCGGGGACGACCGGGCGGCTCGGCCACGGTCCGGTCCCTCCACTGTACGAAGCGCACGGCACCTTCCGTCGTGTCGCGCGGCCCTTCGGGGGCATACGCGAGACACGGCACCGCCCCGGTGCCGCCGATCCGAAGGGATGTGCACCGTGCTCGCCATCGTCGCGGCTGTTCTGTTCCTCCTCGCCTGGCTGATCAACGCGGCGGAAGTGTCGACCAACGACGTCTTCACCTCCACCAACGTCATGCTCGTCGGCCTCGCCCTGCTGGCCCTGCACGTAGCCGGGATCGGCAGCGGCCGGGCGACGCGCGGGCGCCGCCGCTGAGGCGACGCTCACCGACCGCACGTCGGCCGCCCGGTCATCGGGGCGCACGGTCATCCGGTCATCCGGTCAGGGAATGCGCGCCACGCCCGCGTAGATGCCGCTCTCCTCCGGCGCGGGCGGCTCCAGGCCCTCGCCGGACCACTCGGTGGCCGTCACCAGGCCCGGCGGCACCAGGTCCAGGCCGTCGAAGAACCGGGTGACCTCCGCCCGGGTACGGAAGCCGAGGCGGATACCGCCCTTGGCGTACTGGGCGATCACCTGCTCCGCCAGCTCGGGGAAGAGGTCGATCGCGGCGTGCGACAGCACCAGGTGACTCCCGGACGGAAGGGTCTCCACCAGCCCCCGGACTATGCCGTGGGCGTCCTGGTCGTCCGGGACGAAGTGCATCAGGGCGATCAGCGACAGCGCGATCGGCCGGTCGAAGTCGAGGATCCCGCGGGCGTGCCGCACGATCTCGTCCGGCTCGCGGACGTCGGCCTGGATGTAGTCCGTGGCCCCCTCCGGGCTGCTGACCAGCAGCGCCTCCGCGTGCCGCAGCACGATCGGGTCGTTGTCGGCGTAGACGACCCTGGCCCTCGGCACCGTCCGCTGGACGATCTGGTGCAGGTTGGGCTCCGTCGGGATGCCCGTGCCGATGTCCAGGAACTGGTCGATGCCCCGCGCGGCGAGGTGCGCCACCGCGCGGTTCATGAAGGCGCGGTTCTGCCGCGCCGCGTCCCGGGCCTCCGGCGGCAGCGTCTCGCCCACCGCCTCGTCGACCGGGTAGTTGTCCTTGCCGCCCAGCAGCCAGTCGTAGACACGCGCGGGGTGGGCCCGGCCGGTGTCGATGTGGGGAGGCTGGGTGTGGTCCGTCGTCATGGCAGGCTCCGTGGTCCGGGAGGTGACGCTGCGCCGCAGTTTTCGATCATCGTACTGCTGTGTCGCCGTGCCATGTGCCCGAAGGACGCCGGAAGTTGCCGTTCGCCCACGGCTCACCGGCCGTCCCGGCCCAGGGTGCGCGGTGGACGGTGGGTCCACGCGCGGTCGGCGTCGGTGATTTCGCGCAGCACCCGGGCCGGGGTCCCGGCGACGACCGTCATCGGCGGCACATGGGCCGTCACCACGCTGCCCGCGCCGACCACCGAACCCCGCCCCACGGTCACCCCGGGCATGATCAGCGCACCGGCCCCGATCCACACGTCGTCCTCGATGCGCACCGGCGCGGAGAACTGCGTGCCGTCCCGGCGCAGCTCCGGGTGGACGGGGTGGCCGGTCGTGCTGACCGCCACGTGCGGGGCGAACATCACCCGGTCCCCGACGAGGATTTCGACGTCGTCGACCAAGGTGAGGCCGAAGTTGGCGTACACGTCGTCGCCCAGGCGGGTCCGGCTGCCGTAGGCCACGTGCAGCGGCGGCTCGATCCACACGCCCGTGCCCAGGGCGCCGAGCAGCTCCTTCAGGATCGTCCGGCGGCCCTCCTCGTCCCGGGCGCCGGTCCGGTTGTAGGAGTCGGCCAGCTCCTTGCCGCGCAGCCGTTCCTCCGTCAGGCCCTCCAGACCCGGTGCGCCGTCCGAGTAGAGCTCCCGGGCCGCCATCCTGCGGCGGACCTCGCGCTCACGGGGGTCGGTGGTCATACGGTCTCCTCGTGTCCGTACCGATGGACCGCGGCCCCGTCCGCGCCCGAGTGCGGCCGCGCGGACGGGGCCGCCGTCAGGGGGAGGTCAGCCGGTGGACACGTCCGTCAGCGTCCAGCGCTGGTTGGCACCGGAGTTGGGCGGCCAGGTCGTGACGGCGGCGCCCGCGTGGGTCGCCTGGCCCCCCACTTCGAGCAGGCGCCCGGTCGCCGCGTTGACCAGGGTCCAGGTGCCGTCGCCGGTGGTCGACGCGATCCACTCGGCGGCCCGGTCGCGCCCGCCGGTGTCGGGCTCCGCCACGGGGACGTCGTCCCGTACGGCCAGCCGCGTGCCGTCCTGGGGCCGGGAGAAGACGTAGCGGTCGCGGACGCCGCCGTCGTGGCGCACCGCGCTCAGCCGCCACCGCTCGGCGCTCGCGTCGGCGCCGGTGCCGAGGACCAGGTTCGTGCCGTCCCCGGACACGGTGACGGCCTTGCCGCTCTGTACGCCGGTCAGCGTGTACGTGTGGCCCCTGCGCAGCTCGGCGGCGCCCTTCGCGACGCCCGAGACGCCCTTGACCTCGAACGAGGTGACGGACTGCGCGGGCACGGTGAAGGTGGCCGTGCGGTCGCTCACCCGGATCGGGGCCTGCCGCTCCAGCTTGCCGTCGGCGCTGGTCACGACCGGGGTGACGGTGGCCCGGCGGCTCACGTCACGGAACTTCGACAGGTCGACGGTGACCGTGCGGGCCTCGGTGGTGCGGTTGACGTGGACGAGCGAGGCGCCCTTGCCGTCGCGGGTGACGGCGGCGGCGCTGGAGGTGTCGTCCGTCTTGATCAGCCGGTCGCCGGGCTTGATGAAGTGGGTGAAGTTGCGTGCGGTGTCGAACTTGGTGTTGGTCCGGATCGGGCAGGTCTCCAGGGTGTCCCCGGCGGTGCAGTCGAACGGGAGCTGGATGCTGCCCCAGTTGCCGCCCTTCGCGGACTCGCCCCCCGGCTTCATGTTGTCGTAGTCCTCGACAGGCTGCCAGAACACCCAGGCACGGGGCTCCAGTTCCCGCAGGTCGTCGACGATCTGCTGGGCGAGGCCGAGGCCCGGCCGCATGTCCTCGAAGTCCTGGCCGTCGCCCCAGTCGCCGCCCACCTCGCTCATCCACAGCGGTTTGTCCGCGGCCTTGGCGAGGTCCCGCACGGTGGTGCGCTGCCCGGTGCCGTAGGTGTGGACGTTCATCTGCCCGACGAGGGCGCGGTCGGCCTCGGAGTAGGCGCTCCAGTTCTTCGCGAAGGTCCCGGGGTTGGTCTCGTCCATCGCCGAGATCTCCGCCTTGACCTTCGCCTTCTTCAGAGCGGGGGCGAGGGCTTGGAGCACCTCGCGTTGCAGCTCGGGACCCATGTGGGCGCCTTCCTGCCGGCCGCCGACCGGTTCGCCCTCCGCTCCCGACTGCGTCCCCCAGTAGGGAGTGTTGGGCTCGTTGAACGGGTCGACGGTGTCGACCTCGATGCCCTCGGCCTTCTCCAGCCGCCTGGTCGCGCCCGCGAGATAGGCGGCGAAGTCGTCGACGGACCCGGGCTTCAGCTGGTCGGCGGAGGAGTCGAAGCCGCCGGAGACGTAGCCGCTGACGGTCATGAACCAGGGCGGGGAGTTGCTGAACGTCTCCCAGTGGTCGATGTCGTCCTTGATGCGCTCGACCCACCAGCGCTGGGTGGCGTCGGCGTCCTCGTTCCAGTCGGCCGGGTCGTCGGCGCTCCACCAGTCGGTGTCCTCGCGCGTGGTGCCCGCGGGCGCCTGCCACCAGCCCTCGACCGCCCCGCCGGCCCGCAGGTAGTCCTTGACGTCCGGCGCGTTGCCGCCGCCGATGTTGTACCGGGCGATGTTCAGGCCCAGTCCGTCGTCGCCGAACAGCAGCCGGGCCAGCTTCTCGCGGATCTCGGGCGGGTAGTCGCCGGTGGCGTTGGCGAACCAGACCAGGCTGGTGCCCCAGCCCTCGAACTCCTCCTGCTGGTACGAGGGGTCCGGCCGCACCGTGACGGAGGCGGCGGCCGCGACCGGTGCGGCCTGGGCGGGAACGCCGAGCAGGGCGGCCCCGGTGGCCAGGGAGGTGAGAACAGCGGCCCCGAGGAGGCGTCTGCTGCGGGTACGGCGTGCCATCGTGTGCTCCCAACGGAAAGGTGTGGTCGCTGCGGTGGTGGCCCCCGCCGCCCGGTCCGGGGCAGGAGGGGACGGCCCCGGAGCGGGCGCGTGCCGCTCCGGGGAGTCGTGGGCGTGGGATCAGCCGGCGGGCGTGCGCAGGACCGCGACCCCCCGGCCCGCCAGGACGACGGTGCCCTCGTCGCCGGTGGTGCCCACCAGGACCTCCCCGGTGAGCCCGGGGACGGTCACGGTCTCGTCGGTCCGGTTGACCAGGAACAGGAAGCGTCCACCGGGGCCGCGGCGCACGGTGGCCTCGACCCGCCCCCGTGCCTCGGCGGGCAGTTCGCTCGTCACCCCGGCTGGCCCGAGCAGCCTCGGCAGCAGCGCGGCGAGCCCGTCGGCGCCGAGCCCGGTGGAGACGTAGGCGGCCGAACCACCGCCCGTGCCGCGCCGGGTGACCGCGGGGCGGCCCGCCTGGGCACCGGTGCGGTAGCGGACGAGGACCTCGGTCCCGGGGTCGGTGACGGTGACGTGGTCGGTCCACAGGCCGCCCGTGGCATCGTCGTCGAGTTCCACGCGCTGCCCGGCGGGCAGCGGGCCGAACTCCTCGACGCGGATGCCGAGCAGGTCCCGCAGCGCGCCCGGGTAACCGCCCAGCCAGACATGGTCGTTCTCGTCCACGATGCCGGAGAAGTACGTGGTGACCAGGTGCCCGCCCTGCTCGGCGTAGCGCGTGAGGTCCTTGGCCAGCCCGGCCGGGACCAGGTGCAGCACCGGCGCGATCAGCACCCGGTGGCGGCTCAGGTCGGCGCCGGTGGTGACGACGTCGGCGCGGACGCCCAGGGAGAGCAGCGCGGAGTACCAGTCGAGCGCCTCCTGGTGGTAGTCGAGCAGCGAGGTGGGGTGCGAGTCCTGCTCGCTGGCCCACCGGGACTCCCAGTCGAAGAGGATGCCGACCTCGGCGGGCTCCCGCTCGCTCCCGGCGACCGGCGCGAGGGTCTTCAGCGTGTCACCGAGCGCCGTGACCGAACGGAACAGGTCGCTGTCCGCGCCGGCGTGCGGGACCATCGCCGAGTGGTACTTCTCGGCGCCGGCCGCCGACTGGCGCCACTGGAAGAAGCACACCGCGTCGGCGCCGTGCGCCACGTGCGTCAGCGAGTCCCGGGCCATGTCGCCGGGCAGCTTGGCCAGGTTGACGGGCTGCCAGTTCACCGCGCTCGTGGAGTGCTCCATCAGGAACCAGGGCCTGCCGCCCGCGATGCCGCTGGTGAGGTTCGCCGAGAACGACAGCTCGTCGCGGGCCTGCGGGTGCGGGACGACGTAGTGGTCGTTGGCGACGAAGTCCACCTCGCCGGCCCAGTCCGCGTAGTTCATGCCCTTGGTGCCGGGCATCACCATGAAGTTGGTGGTGACGGGCACGTCGGGCGTCAGCTCCCGAAGGAGGTCCCGCTCGGCACGCAGATGGTCCTTGAGCGCGTCCGAGGAGAACCGCTTGAAGTCCAGCTGCTGGGTCGGGTTCGGGTGCGAGGCCGCCAACCGGGGCGGCAGGATCTCCTCCCAGTCGCCGTAGCGCTGCGACCAGAACGCCGTGCCCCAGGCGTGGTTGAGGTCGTCCGTCGTGCCGTACCGCGCGCGCAGCCAGTCCCGGAAGGCACGGGCCGCGTCGTCCGAGTAGTCGTACACGTTGTGGCAGCCCAGCTCGTTGTTGACGTGCCAGGCGACCAGGGCCGGATGGCCGGCGTAGCGGGTCGCCAGCTCCCGCACCAGGCGCAGGGCGTGCTCGCGGAAGACGGGCGAGGTCGGGCGCCAGTGCTGGCGCGCTCCCGGCGACAGCGTCTCGCCCCGCTCGGTGACCGGCAGGATCTCCGGGTGCGCCCTCGTCAGCCAGGGCGGCGGGGAGGCGGTGGCGGTCGCCAGGTCGACGCCGACGCCGTGCTCGTGCAGCAGGTCCATCACCTCGTCGAGCCAGGCGAAGTCCCAGGTGTCCGGCCCCGGCTGGATGCGGGCCCAGGAGAAGATGCCGAGCGACACGATGTTCACGCCGGCCTCGCGCATCAGCCGTACGTCCTCCTCCCACACCTCCCGGGGCCACTGCTCGGGGTTGTAGTCGGCGCCGTAGGCGAGACGGGGGGCGGGGGCACCGTCCGCCCCGCGATGGCTGCGGGAGTGGAGGGTGGAGATCATGGCGGTCCTTCCGGTGTGGGGGCGTGCGCTACTTCTCGACGGTGAAGCCCTGCTGCTCGCCGTACTCGACCGAGGCCTCCTGCCACGACTCGAAGCCCTCGGCGAGCGTGGTGCCGGAGACGTAGGCCTTGCCGACGGTGTCGTTGAAGACCGAGTTCGCGTACACCTGGTAGGGCAGGTACGACCAGTCGTCGGGGACGTTCGCGGCCGACTCGGCGAAGATCTTGTTGGCCTTCTGGCCGCCGAAGTACGGGAACGCGGTGTCCTGGAACCTGGTGGACTGCAGATCCGCGGTGGTCGCCGGGAAGGCGCCGTTCTCCAGCCGGGTCTGCACGCCGTCCCCGGCGTTCGCGTACTCGACGAAGGCGTACGCCAGTGCCTCGTTCTTGCCGAGTTCCGGGAGCGCGAGCGCGCTGCCGCCGTTCTCGGCGCTGACCTTGCCGCCCGCGGTCCACTGCGGCATCGGGGCGACGCGCCAGTCGCCGGAGGCCGCCTTCGCACCGGACTCCAGGTTGGCTGGCATCCAGGCGCCGGTCGCCAGCGTCGCGATGCTGCCGTCGCCGAGGCCCTTGTACCACTCGTCGGTCCAGGCGGGGACGGTGGCCAGCAGCTTCTCGTCGATGAGCTTCTGCCAGGTGTCCGTGAAGGTCTTGGCACCCTGGTCGGAGAAGTCGATCTTCACCTTGGTGCCGTTCACCGTGTAGGGGCGCGAACCCGCCTGCCACAGCATGCTGGTGGCGAACCCGGCGTCGCCGTTGTCGGCGGTGATGTAGGCCTTCGGGTCGGCCTTGTGCAGGTCGCGCGCGGCGTCCAGGTACTCGGCCCACGTGGTGGGCACCTCGATGCCGTACTTGTCGAAGACCTTCTTGTTGTAGAACAGCGCCATCGGGCCGGAGTCCATCGGCAGCGCGTAGATGCCGTCCGAACCGGCCTTCACCCCGTTCCACGGACCGGGGGAGAACTTCGCGGAGAGCTTGTCGGCGCCGAAGGACTTGAGGTCGGTGAGCTGCTCGGTCAGGGCGAACTGGCCCATCGCGTAGTACTCGATCTGGGCGACGTCCGGGACGCCCTTCTTCGCCGAGACGGCGTTCTGCAGCGCCGTGTACTCGTCCTTGTTGGTGCCGGCGTTGACGAGGTCCACCTTGACGCCCGGGTGTGCCTTCTCGAAGTCGGCCGCCACCTGCTTGAGCGTGGGCTCCCACGCCCACACCGTGAGGGTGCCGCCCTCCTTGAGGGCCGCCTGTATGTCCGCCTCGGAGACGGCCTTCCCGCTCGATCCCCCGTCGTCGGAGCCGCCGCAGGCGGTCGCTCCCAGGGCGAGGGCGCAGACGAGGGCCGTGCCGCGCAGGAGGCGGCGCGCGTGCTGGGGCAGGTGTGTGGGCATGGGTGTGCTTCCACTTCTTCGTGGCCGGAACCGGCACCGGTCGAGGGTTGTCGGGGCTGTCGGTGAGGGGCGGGAACGGGGGAGGGCTACTCCTTGACGCTTCCGGCGGCGAGACCGGACTGCCAGTACTTCTGGAGCAGCAGGAACGCGGCGATCAGCGGCAGGATGGTGATGAGCGACCCGGTGACGACGAGGTTGAACACGGCCTCGCCGCCCGCGGTCGCGGCCTGCTGGTTCCAGCTGGTGAGGCCCAGGGTCAGCGGATACCAGTCGGGGTCCTTGAGCATGACCAGCGGCAGGAAGTAGTTGTTCCAGGTCGCGACCATGGTGAACAGCAGGACGGTGACGATGCCGGGTGCCAGCAGCGGCAGGGCGACCCGGAAGAAGGTGCGCACCTCGCCCGCCCCGTCGATGCGGGCGGCCTCCATCAGCTCGGCCGGGACGGCCTCGGTGGCGAACACCCACATCAGATAGAGGCCGAACGGCGAGATCAGGGACGGGATGATCACCGCCCAGGGCGTGTTGGTGAGCCCCATCTTGCTGAACATCAGGAAGGTCGGCACCGCCAGCGCCGTCCCCGGCACGGCCACCGCGCCGATCACGACGGCGAAGACGGCCCGCCGGCCGGGGAAGTCGAACTTGGCGAGCGCGTAGCCGCCGAGCACGGCGAGGAAGGTGGCGCCGCCCGCGCCGAGCCCCACGTACAGCAGGGTGTTGAGCAGCCAGCGGGTGAAGACGCCGTCGTCGTAGGTGAACGTCTCGGCGATGTTGTCCCACAGCGCGAAGTCGCCGTCGAACCAGAGGCCGGCGGAACGGGACAGCCCCTCCTGCGTCTTCGTGGCGCTGACGGTCAGCCAGACGAGCGGCACCAGGCTGTAGAGCAGCACGAGCGAGGTGAGCACGGTCAGCAGCACACTGCGCCGGGGTTTGTCGGCGGAGTGCCGGCGCCGGGGCGTACGCAGCCGGGGCGCGGAGCCCGGGGTGCCCGACGGGTCGGCCGTGGAACGGCGACGGACGGTGGCGACGGGACTGGTCATCGCTGCCTCACACTCCCTTGCGCATGCCGCGCAGCTGCACGACGTAGGCGATGACCATGGTGATCAGCCCCATGACGATGGCGACCGTCGCGGAGTAGTTGTGCTGCTGGCCGTTGAAGGACAGCGCGTAGGTGTAGTAGTTCGGCGTGTAGTCGGTGGTGATGGCGTTGCGCGCCAGCGGTTGCAGGATGCTGGGCTCGTTGAAGAGCTGGAAGCTGCCGATGATCGAGAAGATCGTGGCGATCACGAGGGCCCCGCGGATGGCCGGGAGCTTGATGGCGGTGATCACGCGGATCTGGCCGGCGCCGTCGATCTGGGCCGCCTCGTAGAGCGAGTGCGGGACCACGCGCAGCGCGGCGTAGAAGATCAGCATGTTGTAGCCGACGAACTCCCAGGTCACGATGTTGCCGATGGAGGCAAGGACCAGGTCGGGGGAGAGCGGGTCGGGCAGCGAGACGCCCAGCGCGCCGTTGATGTCACCGACCAGGCCGAAGCGGGTGCCGTACATGAAGCCCCACATCAGGGTGGCCACCACGGCGGGCACGGCGTACGGCAGGAAGATGGAGATGCGGAAGAAGTCCCGGCCGTAGAGGCGCCCGCTGTCCAGCGCCAGGGCCACCAGCAGCGCGATGCCGAGCATGATCGGCACCTGTACGGCGAGGAACAGCGAGACCCGGCCCAGCGAGGCCCAGAACCGCTCGTCCCTCAGCGCCTCGGCGTAGTTGTCGAGGCCGACGAAGGTGGTCCCGCCGATGAGCTGGTCGCGGAAGAGGCTGAGGTAGACCGAGTACGCGATCGGCGCGAGGAACACCAGGGCGAACACGGCCACGAAGGGACCGAGGAAGCCCCACCCGGTCCAGGAACGGCGGTCCCGCCGCACCGGGGGCGGGGCCGGCCGCGGCTCGGCGGCGGCCGGCGGTTGCAGCGTCGTCATGTCGTCCTCGCTCGTCCACGTCCTGAACCTCACCCCGATGTTTGCGTAAACATCACGCGCCGCGAAAGGGCGCCGGACTGATATGTTTACGTAAACATCTGATGGCGGCATGTCTACACTGCCCCGACGACGACGGTCAAGGGTCCTTCCGCACCCGGACCCGACAGCGACAGATAGGCGGCTGACGGCAAGTGAGCACGGCTGAGGAAGTCCCGACGAGCGCACCAGCGCGACCCCGGCGCGGACGGGAGCGCACGGCCTCCATGGCGGACGTCGCCCGGCTGGCCGGCGTCTCCTCGCAGACCGTGTCCCGTGTCTCCAACGGCTACGCGGGCGTGACCGAGGAGACCCGGCAGCAGGTGCTGGCGGCCATGAAGGAGCTGGGCTACCGGCCCAACAGCGCGGCCCGTGCCCTCAAGCGCGGTGAGTTCCGCACCATCGGCGTCATCACCTTCTCGCTGGCCACCACGGGCAACGTCCGCACCCTGGAGGCCATCGCCGTCTCCGCGGCGAGCGAGGGGTACGCGGTGACGCTGCTGCCGGTCGCCGTCCCCACCCAGGACGAGGTGCGCGGCGCGTTCTCGCGGCTGGAGGAACTGGCCGTCGACGCGGTCATCGTCATCATGGAGGTCCACCTCCTCGACGCCGGCTCCCTCACCCTGCCGCCCCACGTCCAGGTCGTCGTGGTCGACTCCGACGCCGGCGACCACTACACGGTCGTCGACACCGACCAGGCCGGCGGCTCCCGCGCCGCCGTGCGCCATCTGCTGGACCTCGGGCACGACACGGTGTGGCACCTGGCAGGACCCGAGGGCTCCTTCGCCGCCCAGCGCCGCACCGACGCCTGGCGGCACACCCTCACCGAGGCCGGGCGGACCCCGCCGCCGCCGGTCCGGGGCGACTGGTCGGCCGAGTCCGGTTACCGGGCCGGCCTCGAACTCGCCGCCCGCGAGGAGTGCACCGCCGTCTTCGCGGCCAACGACCAGATGGCCCTCGGCCTGCTGCGCGCCCTGCACGAACGCGGCCGGCGGGTGCCCGAGGACGTCAGCGTCATCGGCTTCGACGACATCGCCGAGGCCGGCTCCTTCCTGCCCCCGCTGACCACCGTGCACCAGGACTTCGCCGAGGTCGGGCGGCTGTGCGTACAGGCGGTGCTGCGCAAGATGCGCGAGGCCGGCCCGGAGCGGGGCACGACCCTGGTGCCGACCCGGCTGGTGACCCGGGCGAGCACGGCGCCGCCACCGGCGTAGCGGGCGTGGGGCGGACGCGGGGGACGGACCACCGGTTTAGGGGCGGCGGGGAGGGTAACCCCACAAGCCGGCCCATGCCCTACACACGCCCGGGAGAGCTCCATGACCCAAGTCGCCGACTACGTGCTCCAGCGCCTGTCCGAGTGGGGCGTCCAGCGGGTGTACGGCTATCCGGGTGACGGCATCAACGGTCTGCTCGGCGCGTTCGACCGGGCGGACGGGAACCCGGAGTTCATCCAGGCCCGGCACGAGGAGATGGCCGCGTTCATGGCCTGCGCGCACGCCAAGTTCACCGGCGAGGTGGGCTGTTGCGTCGCCACGTCGGGACCGGGCGCCGTGCACCTGCTCAACGGCCTCTACGACGCGAAGCTCGACCACCAGCCCGTGGTCGCGGTGGTGGGCCAGCAGAAGCGGCTGTCGCTGGGCACCCACTACCAGCAGGAGATCGCCCTCGACCAGCTCTTCGCGGACGTGTCCGAGTTCTGCCAGATGGTCGTCCATCCCGGCCAGACCCGGCACGTCATCGACCGCGCCTTCAAGACCGCGCTGACCACCCGGGGCGTCGCCACCGTCATCATCCCCAACGACATCCAGGAGGAGGAGGCCCAGCCGTCCCCGCCGAGGGAGCACGGCTCCGTCTTCTCCAGTGTGGGCTGGAGCCGGCCCCGGGTCCTGCCCGACCCCGACGAGCTGCGCAAGGCCGCCGGCGTCCTGAACGCGGGCGGCAAGGTCGCCATGCTGGTCGGTCAGGGCGCCGCGAAGGCGGAGGCCGAGGTGATCGAGGTCGCCGAACTGCTCGGCGCGGGCGTCGCCAAGGCCCTGCTGGGCCGTGAGGTGCTGCCGGACGACCTGCCGTTCGTGACCGGTCCGATCGGTCTGCTCGGCAGCAAGGCAAGCGACAACATGATCCGGGGCTGCGACACCCTGCTCATGATCGGCAGCAGCTTCCCCTACTCCGAGTGGCTGCCGGAGGAAGGCCAGGCCAAGGGCGTCGAGATCGACATCGACGGCCGCATGATCGGCATCCGCTACCCGATGGACGCCCATGTCGTCGGCGACTCCAAGGAGACGCTGAGGGCACTGATCCCGCTGCTCGAACGCAAGAAGGACCGCGGCTGGCGGAAGAAGATCGAGAAGGACGTCCGGGAGTGGAACGACCTGTGCGACCGCTGGGCCGGTGAGCACTTCGGCAAGACGATCAACCCCCAGTCGGTCGCCGCCGAACTCTCGTCCAGGCTGCCGGACGGCGCCATCCTGTCGGCCGACTCCGGCTCCGGCACCAACTGGTGGGCCCGCCACCTCAAGCTCCGCGACGGCATGCGGGCCTCGCTGTCCGGCACCCTCGCCACGATGGGTCCCGGCACGCCGTACGCCATCGCGGCGCGGTTCGCCTACCCGGACCGGCCGGTGATCGCCTTCGTCGGGGACGGCGCGTTCCAGATGAACGGCATGAACGAGATGATCACCGTCAAGCGGTACCTGGACCGCCTGTCCGGGCCCGCGCCCTTCATCTTCTGCGTCTTCAACAACCAGGACCTCAACCAGGTCACCTGGGAGCAGCGCGCCATGGCCGGCGACCCCAAGTACCCGGGCTCGCAGGACATCCCCGACGTGCCCTACGCCGCCTACGCCGAACTCCTCGGCCTCAAGGGCATCGTCTGCGACAACCCGAAGAAGGTCGGCGCCGCCTGGGACGAGGCGCTCGCCGCCGGCCGACCCGTGGTCCTGGAGTTCAAGGTGGACGCGGAGATCGCGCCGATCCCGCCGCACATCATGAAGGAGCAGGGCAAGAAGGCCGTCAAGGCCGCGCTGCACGACCCGGAGGCCACCGGGATCGCCACCAAGGGCGTGCGCCAGAAGCTCACCGAGTACGCGGAGCACCTCCCCGGCCGGGGCAAGAAGTGAGCGGCGCCCGACGTCGCGGGCAGGTCGTCGTCGTCACCGGAGCGACCGGCGGCGTCGGCCGGGCCGCCGCCCGGGCCTTCGGCGCCCGTGGGGACAGGGTCGCCCTGCTGGCCCGGGGCGAGTACGCCCTGGAGCGGGCGGCCGAGGAGATCCGCGAGGCCGGCGGGCAGGCCCTGCCCCTGGTCGTGGACGTCGCCGACGCGGAGGCCGTGGACGCCGCGGCCGGCCGGATCGAGGAGGAACTCGGCCCCATCGACGTATGGGTGAACGCCGCGTTCTCGACCGTGTTCGCCCCCGTGGCGGAGATCCGGCCCGAGGAGCTGAGGAGGGCCACCGAGGTGACCTACTTCGGCTTCGTGCACGGCACCCAGGCCGCCCTCAGGCGCATGACGCCGCGCGACCGCGGGACCATCGTCCAGGTCGGATCGGCCCTGGCCGAACGCAGCGTCCCGCTCCAGGCCGTGTACTGCGGGGCCAAGCACGCCATCCAGGGGTTCACCGAGTCGCTGCGCTGCGAGCTGCTGCACGACCGCAGCGGGGTACGGGTGACGATGGTCCAGATGCCCGGGCTCAACACGCCCCAGTTCAGCTGGGTCCTCACCCGTCTGCCCCGCCATCCGCGCCCGGTGGCCCCCGTCTACCAGCCCGAGGTGGCCGCCCGGGCCGTGCTGTACGCGACCGATCATCCGCGTCGGCGCATGTACTGGGTCGGCGGCTCCACCGTCGCCACCCTGCTGGGCCAGAAACTCGCCCCGGGGCTCCTGGACCGCTATCTGGCCCGCACCGGCTACGACGGGCAGCAGACCGGTCGGCCCGTCGACCCGTCACGGCCGGCCAACCTGTGGAAGCCGGCGGACGACACCGCCCCGGACGACTACGGCGCACACGGCGTCTTCGACGACGAGGCCCATGAGCGCAGCCTCCAGTTCTGGATCTCCCGTCACCGCGGGCCGCTGGCCCTGGCCGCCGCGGTGACCGGGGCGGCCGCCGGGGCACTCGCGGGTGGCCTGCGGCGGCGCACCGGCTGCTGACCACCGTCCTCGACCGCGGCTGCCGACCGCGCGGTCGGCAGCCGCGGTCAGTCCGGCCTGCGGTCGATGTTCCGTGCCCACCAGTGGTGCTCGCAGAACCAGTGCCCGACCATCGCGCCGCCGAAGACGACGAACCCGACGCCGATCAGCCAGGACTCCACCACCAGCACGATGCCGACCGCGCCGTAGCTGAACGCGTTGTCGAGGATGAGCGGGGTGAAGAAGAGGTACGAGAAGCCGCGCAGCCCGATCAGTCCCACCATCGTGGCGAGGGCTCCCGGCAGCAGGTCGCGCCAGCGGACCTGGCCGCCCAGCAGGAAGTGCTGGCCCCACCAGAAGAACAGGATGCCGCTCGCGGTGGACAGGGCGATCCGCGCCGAACCGTGCAGCGCGGTCCGCGTCTGCACCTCCTGGTAGAGGTAGGCGGTCAGCAGGGCCACCCAGGTCATCTGGCGCCAGATGCGGTGCCACGGGCCGGACGGCAGCTCCCAGATGCGCTCGTAACCGTTCTGGACGCTCGCCGCGAAGGACACACCGAACACGCCGAGCAGGATTCCGCCCCACACGCTGGTGGTGCCGACGATCTTGGTCGGTGGGCTGATGATGTCGGTCAGCACACGGGCCGACCGACCGGACAGCCCCATCCCGTCGGCCAGCCAGGAGGCGAAGCCCCCGCGTCCCAGCGGATCGGCCGCGGCCACCACGATCAGCAGCGGGGCCAGCGTGACGAGCGCGAGCGTGGCGAAGCCCATGGCCCGGTGCATCAGCTCCAGGTCCCGGCCGCGCCGGACCAGCGCGGACGCGGCCAACCAGTCCCACGCACGGTGGAACGGCCGCCACAACCGGTTCACGGGTGCTCCTCGGGCGTCCTTTCGATGGCTCGCGACGGGGAACTGAGTGACCCGGCCGGGGCCCGGGCAAACGTCGGTGCACCCGGACGGGCCCCGGCCGCGGTCGCCCGCCTCAGGGATCGGTGCGCTGCTGGGCCTCCCGCATGCGCTCGTTGTGCCAGAGGATGGCGGCGCGGATCTGCGGTTCCTGGAGGCCCGTACGGCAGCCGAGCTGGTCCATGCTGAGGGCCGGCGGGCCGGTGGTCAGGGCCCGGGTCAGCTTCGCCGCCCACAGCTCCTCGTCCACGAAGGGCCGGTCGGCGTAGCCCGCCTTGATCAGGTCGAAGTGGTCGTCCGAGCACGTGGTGACGAGTCGCAGTCCGTCGAACCACTCGTGGGTGGCGTGCACCGCGGAGGAGTCCGGCACGTAGCCCGTCACCGACTCGTCCTCGGGGAAGACTTTGGCGCACAGGTCGCACAGCTCCATGGGGACCGGCCTGGCGGTCCGACGGCCCTTCCTGCCCTTGCGCTTCCACATGGCGACTCCCGGGGATCGGTGTCCGGAATGCCGGAGTTACCCGCGGGGCGGGAAGCAAACGCCCCGCGGGTGAGGTGCCCGGCCGCGGCCGGACGCGGTCAGGCCAGCCTGACCGGCAGCTCGAACAGGTCGTTCTGCGTCACCACCGGCTTGTTGCGCAGCTCCGCGGCCGGCACCGCCAGGTCCAGCCGCGGGAAGCGGGCGTACAGGGCCGGGAGCGCCACCCCGGCCTCCATCCGGGACAGAGCCGCGCCCGGGCACACGTGCGGCCCGTGTCCGAAGGAGATGTGCCGGTTCTCGGACGTACGGGTGAGGTCGAAACCGCCCGCCGTCGGACCGTGCGCCCGCTCGTCGCGGCCCAGCGCGCCGTACGACACGATCAGCGCGTCCCCGGCGGGTATCACCTTGTCGCCCATGGGCACGTCCTCGGTCGCGAACCGGATCAGCACGTGCGAGGTCGGCGTCGAGTACCGCAGCGTCTCCTCGACCACCGCGGACCACTCGGCCTTCCCGGCCAGCACCAGGTCCCGCTGCTCGGGGTGGGCGGACAGGTTGACGACGGCGTTGACGATGAGCGAGATCGTCGTCTCGTGCCCCGCGGCCACCATCAGCTGGAGGGTCGAGACGATCTCCGCGTCGGTGAGGTGGTCACCGTTCTCGGACGCCTGGATCAGCGCGCTGGTCAGGTCGTCCCCGGGGTCGGCGCGCTTCGCGGCGACCGTGTCGCCCATGATCTGCGCCAGCTCGGTGAGGGTCGCCACGACCTCCTCGGGCGGGGTCTGCGTCGAGAAGAACTTCTCGAACAGCACCTTCAGGCGCGGCAGCCGCGCCTCCTCGATGCCCATCAGGTCGGCGATGACGTACATCGGCAGCGGATAGGCGAAGGCGGCCTTGAGGTCGACGACGCCGCCGTCCGCGGGCAGCTCGTCGAGCAGCCGGTCGGTCAGCTCGGTGATCCGCTCCCGCATGTGCTCCACCCGGCGCACCGTGAGCGCCTGCGCCACGAGCGTGCGCAGCCGGCGGTGCTCGGCGCCGTCCACCGTGAGCATCGAACGGCCGGGGTTCGCCAGCCCGATCAGCGGCCAGTCCGCGGGGATCTCGCCGCGCTGCCAGGCACCCCACACCTCGATGTCCTTGACCAGACGCGGGTCCGTCAGGAGGCCCTTGGCCTCCGCGTGGTGCGTGACCGCCCAGACGGGCACGCCGCCGGGCAGCTCCACGGCCGCGAGCGGTCCGGCCGCGCGCAGCCGGGCACTCTCGCCGTCCAGGTCGGTGACGAACGGGTCCAGCGGGATCCGGGCTTCTTCGGTGCCGGTCGTCATGCTGACGTGCCTCCCAGGGCAGTGGTCGGGGTGAACCGCACGGGCAACTCGGTCAGCCCCCGCAGCCAGGGCGAGGGGCGACGGGTGAGGGACCCGGCGGGCACCGCCAGGTCGATGTCCGGCAGCCGGTCGAGCACGACCTCGATGCCGGTGCGCGCGATCACCTCGGCGACCTCCTGCGCGGGGAACGGGCAGCGGTGCTCGCCGTGGCCGAAGGAGAAGTGCGCGTTGTTGCCGCCGGTGAGCGCGGAGCCGTCGGTGCGGACCTGCGGGTCGGAGTTGGCGCCCTGAAGGCCGAGCAGCACCAGGTCGCCGGCCCGGACGCGGCGCCCGCCGAGCTGCGTGTCCCGGGACGCCCAGCGGCCGGCCACGTTCTGCGTGGGCGTGTCCTCCCACAGCACCTCGTTCATGGCCTCGGCGACGCTGTTGCGGCCACCGAAGAGCGACGCGGCGAAGCGGTCGTCGGTGAGCATCAGGCGCAGCGAGTTGCCGATCCAGTCCGCCGTCGGCTGGTGGCCCGCGGCCATCATCACCATCAGGTCCTGGGCGACCTCCTCCTCGCTGAAGCCGCCGTCGTCCGCCAGCATCCGGGAGGCGACGTCGTCGGCGGGCGCCGCCTTCCGGTCGGCCAGCAGCGCCGCCATCGACGTGGCGAGGTGCGTCTGGCCCGCCAGGGCCCGCTCCCTGCCGTCGATCATGTCGTTGAGCGCGGTGACGAGCGCCGGGCCCTGCTCGTCGGAGAAGCCGTACAGGCGGGCCAGCACGCGCACCGGCAGCAGCATGGCGTAGTCGCCGACGAGGTCGGCCTCGCCCTTGGCGCAGAGCCGGTCGACGAGTTCGTCGGCGAAGCGTTCGGCGTGGCCGCGCAGGGTGTGCGGGTCGACGGCCTCCAGCGCGTCGCTGATCATGGCGGCGCGTTCGCGGTGCCGCTCGCCGACCGTGTACAGGATCGACGGCTGCTTGCGGCCGATCATCGGCAGCAGCGGCCAGTCGTCCGGGATGTTCTCCCACTGGTTCCACAGGTCCGAGTCCCGGCTGAACAGCACCGGGTCGCCGGTCACCTGGTGCAGCTCGCGGTAGCCGAGCACCAGCCAGGCCGGTACGTCGCCGTCCAGCACCACCGGTGTGACGGCGCCGTGCTCGCGCCGCATCCGCCGGTACAGCAGGGCGGGATCGGTCTGGAAGCGGGGGCCGCCGAGCGGTACGGCGCCCGGAACGCCGTGGGCGTCGGTGCTCACACGAACTCCTGTCGGGGTGGGGCGGCGTGGCCGCCGTAGCGGGCCCGCAGGTGCTCGACCAGCGTGATCAGCACCTGCTTGCTGGACTCCCGGGACCTGGCGTCGCAGGAGACCAGCGGCACCCGCGGGTCCAGATCGAGGGCCTCGCGGACCGCCTCGGGCGAGTGCTCCGGGCCGCCGAAGTCGTTGCAGGCCACGATGAACGGCGTGCCGTGGTGCTCCAGGCGGTCGATGGCGTACCAGGAGTCGTCGATGCGCCGGGTGTCGACGAGGACCACCGCGCCGAGCGTGCCCGAGAACAGCCGGTCCCACAGGAACCAGAACCGCTCCTGGCCGGGCGCGCCGAAGAGGTACAGCACGTTGCGCGCGTCGAGGCTGATCCGGCCGAAGTCGAAGGCGACGGTCGTCGCGGACTTGCCGCGCACCTCGCTGATGTCGTCGAACGCGGCACCGGCCTGCGTCATCGTCTCCTCGGTGTTGAGGGGACGTATCTCGCTGACCGAGCGGACCATGGTCGTCTTGCCGACACCGAACCCGCCCACGACCACGATCTTCAGGCCGTTGTCTGCGGACGCGCCCAGCGGGGTGCGCGCCGGGGCGCTCGCCGGGGTACGGGCGTCAGAGATTGCGGAGTCCAACGAGCACCTGCTCCAGGATGTCGGGGTCGGGGACGGCAGCCGTGTACGGGTGGCGTGCGCTCACCCGGCCGGCGGCGTGCAGGTCGGCGAGCAGGATCTTGGTGATGCTCACCGGGAGCCGCAGTTCGGCGGCGATCTCCACCACGGCCGTGGGGGCCTCGGTCAGCCTCAGGATCGCCGTGTGCTCCGACTGCATGCCGGGCCTCGGCTCGCACTCGGCGACCACGAGGGTGACCAGGTCGAAGGGGTTGTCGGGGCCCGAGCTGCTGCGTCCCTGGGTGACGGTGTACAGGCGGTCGGGCGCGTCGTCCCTGCCGGGGCGGCTCATGAGGTGCGCGGCAGCGCGGTGAGGTGCTCGCCGAGCTGCTCGACGAGTTCGCTCATGTTGTGCCCGACGAGCCCCGCGTCCGCGTCCTCCGAGGTGACGACGGCGAGGTGCGCGCCCTCACCGGCCTCCACGATGAACAGGACCCCGCCGTAGAACTCGGCCATCGCCGAGCGCACCCCGCCGCTGCCGTCGCCGAACTCCACGGAGGCGCCGTGGGACAGCGACTGGATCCCGGCGGCGATGGCGGCCAGTTGGTCGGCCTGGTCGACGGAGAGCTCCGGGGTGCGGCACAGCTTGAGTCCGTCACGGGAGAGGACGAGCGCGTGCCGCGCGCCCGGAGTGCGCTCCAGGAGGCCCTCGATGAGCCAGGTGAGCTTCTCGTCGGCGGTGGTCGAGCCGGTCATGGAGTGGTGTCGCCTTCCGGGTGCGCGGGTGAGTGGGACGGATGGTCGGGGGCCGTCTCGGCCGGTTCGGGTGCGGCGCCGGTGGTGTTCCGTACGGCCTGGCGGAAGCTGCTGAAGCGGGCCGCGCGCGCCTTGGCGTCGTCGGCGGAGGGGGCGGGGCGCGGCTCGGCGGCCCGGGCGGCGGCCCGGGCGCGTTCGGCGGCGGCGAGGGTACGGCCGCGGCGCCGCTTGGGCAGCTCCACGGCGGCCTGGCCCTGCGCCGCCGGGCCCTGGTGCCGGTTGTGGTCCTGTCCCTGATCCCGGCCCTGTCCCTGATCCCGACCCGGGTTCTGATCCCGGTCCGGGGCCTGATGCCGGTCTGGGGCCTGAACCTGGTCCACGTCCTGAACCTGGTCCGGGGTCTGATGCCGGTCCTGGTCCTGGTCCTGGTGCCGGTTCGGGTTCTGACCCCGGTCTGGGCCCTGGTGCCGGTGCTGGTCCTGACTCCGGTCTGGGTCCTGGTGCCGGTGCTGGTCCTTACCCCGGTTGGGTTCCTGTTGCCCGTCCCGGCCCTGACCCCGGTCCGGGGCCTGCTGCCGGTCCTGGTCCGGAGCCCGGCCCGGGGCCTGAAGCCCGTCCCGGTCCTGAACCCCGTCCCGCTCCCCGTCGCGGTTCCGGTCCCGGTTTCCGTCCTGTTCCCGGTCCGCGTGGTCGTGGACGGGCAGCGGCTCGCCATCCGTCTGCGCGGGAGGTGGGGGCTCGGTGCCGGCCTCGGCGGCGGACGGTGCGGGCGCCCGTCCCCGGTCCGCCCGGACCGTCGGCGTGGTCGGCGTGGTCGGGACCGCCGGCACCGGCGTCGGTGCGTCGGAGACGGCGGGGCCGCTCAGGATGTCCTGGGGGACGAGCATCAGCACACCCGTGCCTCCGCGTGCGGACGGCCGGAAGGACACCTTCAGCCCGTACTTGGCCGACAGCCGCCCCACCACGGCCAGCCCGAGCCGGGTGCCCGTCAGGCCACCGAGCCCGGCCGTCTCACCGGCCACCGCCTGCTGGGCCCGGCGCAGCTGCACCTCGCCCATCACCAGCCCGCTGTCCTCCACGGACACGATGACCCCGGCCGGCACCTCCTCCACGTACACGTGGACCTCCGCCGTCGGCGGGGAGAAGTTCGCCGCGTTGTCGAGCAGTTCGGCCAGCGCGTGCATGACGCCCTCGGCGGCGTGCCCGGCGACCGCGGAGTCGCTGGTGGAGTGCACGCGCACCCGCTGGTAGCCGGCGATACGGCCCATGGCGCCCCGCAGGATCGACTCCATGCCGATCGGCCGCGCCCAACGCCGGCCGGAGCGCGCCCCGGTGAGGACGGCCACGGAGTCGGCGATCCGGCCCGCCTGCGCGGTGCGGTGGTCGAGGTGGAGCAGGTCGGCGAGGACCTCCTCGTCGCTGTGCCGCTCCTCCATGGCGCGCAGGTCGGCGAGCATCCCGGTGGCCAGCGCCTGCATCCGGCCGGCCGCGTTCGCGGTCGCGGAGACGGCGGCGGCACGCTCGGCGGTGGCGCGCTTGAGCCGCGCGCCGAGGCGGGCGCTCTCCTCGGCGAGGCGGGCCGTCTCCGCGGCCCGCTGCCCGGCGAGTCGCGCGCGCTCCTGCTCGAAACCCTCCGTGAGCCGCTCCCGTTCGCGCGCGAACTCCGCGGCGAGAGCGCCGCGTTCACGAACGGCCTCGGCCGCCGCACGGGCCCGCCCGGCATCCGCGTCCGCCCGGGCGGCGGCCAGCAGCCGCCGTGTGGCCCGCTCCGCTCGGACGGCGTGCACGGCCGCCGTCAGGGCCGCGGTGAGCAGGATCGCCGCGGCGCCCGCGCCCAGCCCGAGCGGAAGGCGCACCGAGGAGGGCGCCGCGGCCACGGCGCCGCCGACGACCAGCGCCGCCACGACGGCGCACGGCAGGGCCACTGCTGCGAGGGCGCGGGGGGAGGGGCGGTCGCCGGGGCGGGCGGGCGCGGTCATCAATCGGGTCCTCGCCAGGCCGCCGTAGCGGCCCTCGTGTCGTCCAACGGGGTGCATGCGAGCAGAGGGCTGTCACGCGGCACTCAACTGGCGATCACTATACGAGTGTTCGTGATCCCAAAGAGAGAAACGTGTTCAACTTCTTGCTTGTGCTCTCAAGTTGCCGGTTCCCTCACGGCAGGCCACCCTGCTCGCAGACCCGGGCCGCCACGTCCCGCAGTTTGACGTTGTTGTCCTGCGAGTAGCGGCGCAGGGCCGCGAAGGCCTGGTCCTCGGTGAGGCGGTGCCTGCCCATGAGGATGCCCATGGCCTCCCCGATGGCGTGCCGGGTGCCGATGGCCTCCTGCAACTGGGCGTGCGTACGCGCGCTGGAGAAGGCGACCGCCGCGTGGGAGGCCAGCAGCCAGCCGGCCGTCTCGTCGGCCTCGGTGAACGCGCCGGGCTTGTAGGAGTACATGTTCAGCGCGCCGAGGTCCTCGTCCTCGGTGAACAGCAGGAAGCCCATCATGCTGCCGAGGTTCAGCTTGCGCGCCTCGGGGACGTACTCGGGCCAGCGCCGAGCCTCGTCGGTGAAGTCGGCGATCCGGAAGTGCCGCTCGCCCGTGTCCCTGCGGGCGGCGTCGAAGCACGGACCCTCTTTGAGGCGCCCCTGCAACTCGTCGCTTTCGACGACGACCTGCTCGGTGGGGGCCAGCGACTGCACGTGATCGGCGCGCAGGATGAGGATGCCGGCGGCGTCGCAGTCCTCCACCAGTTCCGTGGCCGAAGCGGTGATCCTCTCGAGCGTGTCGTTCAGCGATTCCTGGGCCAGCAGATCACGGGCCAACGAGGCCATCTGCTGGGCGAACCCGCGCCAGTCGTCCATGCCGATTCCTCCCTCGCTCTCTGAAGGAGTGCCCCGAGACGGCCGTGGGCAACAGGGCGAGGCCGGGGCAACCACCTTGTTTCATGCTACATCTAAATGCATAATGCGCTTATGGACACGTCGCCGCAGGGCCCGGACGACCTGATCATCGCCGTGGAGCAGATGATCCGGTACGTGCGGCACAGCGCCCGGACCGGCGGTCTGAGCACCGCCGCCTCCTCGACGCTGGCCCGGCTGAGCCGCGAGGGGCCGCAGCGGCTGACCGAGCTGGCCAGGGCCGAGGGCGTCTCCCAGCCGAACATGACCCAGCTCGTCACGCGCCTGGAGCGCGCGGGACTGGCCCGTCGCACCGCCGACGCGAGCGACGGCCGCGGTGTGCTCGTGGCGGTGACGCCCGCCGGCCTCGAGGTCCTGGCCCGGCGGCGCGCCGAACGTGCCGTGGCCCTCCGGCAGCTCATGGAGGACATGACCGGGCCGGAACAGCAGGCCACCACCACCGCGCTCCTGGCCCTGGCCCGGGTCATCCGCAACCGTCAGGACACCTCGGAGGAAGACCGCGCATGAGTGCACCACGTGGACAGGCCGCCAGTCCCTTCCGGCAGCCCAAGGCGGTCTGGGCCGTCGCCTTCGCCTGTGTCATCTCGTTCATGGGCATCGGCCTGGTCGACCCGATCCTGCCGGCGCTGGCCGAGAGCCTCGACGCCACCCCCAGTCAGGTCTCCCTGCTGTTCAGCAGCTACCTGATCGTCACCGCCGTCGCCATGCTCTTCGTCGGCTGGGTCTCCAGCCGCATCGGCGCCAAGCGCACCCTGGTCACCGGCCTCGCCGTCATCGTCGTCTTCGCCGCCCTGGCGGGTGCCACCGGCTCCATCAACGGCATCGTCGGCTTCCGCGCCGGCTGGGGACTGGGCAACGCCCTGTTCATCGCCACCTCGCTCGCGGTCATCGTGGCCTCCGCCAGCGGCGGCTTCAGCGGCGCGATCATCCTCTACGAGACCGCCCTGGGCCTCGGCATCGCCGTCGGCCCGCTGCTCGGCGGCGAACTGGGCGGCATCAGCTGGCGCGGCCCCTTCTTCGGCGTGGCCGCACTGATGGCCGTCGCCCTGATCGCCACCCTCGCCTTCGTCCCCGACCTGCCCAGGCCCAAAAGGGTCACCTCACCGCTGGCCCCGCTGAAGGCACTGCGCCATCGCGGCCTGCTGACCATGGGCATCATGGCCCTGCTGTACAACTGGGGCTTCTTCACCATGCTCGGCTACGCCCCGTACCCGATGGAGCTGGACGCCCACGAACTCGGCCTGGTCTTCACCGGCTGGGGCCTGCTGGTCGCCGCCTTCAGCGTCTTCTTCGCCCCCCGCCTCCAGGCCCGCTACGGCACCGCGCCCGTCCTCTACGCCAACCTGCTCGGCCTCGCCGTCGTCATGGCCGTCATAGCGGCCGGGGTCACCGACCCCACCACCGTGATCGTCGCGGTCGTCGTCAGCGGCGCGTTCATCGGCGTCAACAACACCCTCACCACCCAGGCCGTCATGCTCGTCTCGCCGGTCGAGCGCCCCGTGGCCTCCTCCGCGTACGGCTTCCTGCGCTTCATCGGCGGCGGTCTGGCCCCCTACGTCGCCGGGAAGCTCGCCGACGCCACCGACCTGAGCGTCCCCTTCTACCTCGGTGCCGCCACCTTCCTGCTCGCCATCCCGGTCCTGGCCAGCGGCCACCGGCTGCTCGGCCGGGCCGAGACGGACCCCGGCGAGGCAGCGCCCGTGAGTCCGACGCTGACCCCGGTGGGCACCCCGGCCGCGACCGGCGCGTCGCCCGTGGTCGTGGCCGTAGGCGCCCACCACGAGGCGGCTGCCGTCGTGGACGCCGCCGCACGGCTCGCTCGCGCCACCTCGAGCCCGCTCGAGGTCGTCCACGTACGGCAGACCGCCGTCGTCGAGGAACAGGCCGCCGACACCGAGACCGACGCCGAGGCGGAGGCCGCCGTCACCGCGCACCTCGACCGGCTCGGCGGCCTCGGTGTCGCGGCCACCGGCCAGATCCTCACCGGCGTCGGCGACCACGCCGCCGCGGGTCGCGCCCTGGCCCGGCACGCCGCCGAGGTGGGCGCCCGCACGATCGCGGTCGGCCGCTCCCCGCGCGGCCCGCTGACCCAGTTCGCCGACGGCAGCTTCACCAGCGCCCTCACCCACGCCGCCACCTGCACCGTCGTCCTCGTCGACCCCGACGAGGAACCGCGCCCCCTGACGGTGCGGTCGCTGACGGAGCTGCGCGCCGAGACGCGCTGAGACGCCCCCGCAGCCCGCCGCCGGTCAGACGCCGTTGCCGCCCTCCAGCGGCCTCCTCAGCCGGTCGGCGGCCTCCGGCGGCTGGATGCGCATGCCGGGCCGCCGGCGGTGCGCGGTCAGGTACGTCACCCCGTCCGGTCCGGCCACCACGGCCCGGGTCGAACCGTGCGGCAACCAGGTCAGGGCGCCCGCGCGCAGGGCATGCCCGCCGTCGGCGGAGTCGAGGCGCGCCTCACCGGCGAGGACGAGGAGCAGGACGTCGAGGTCGGGCTCGGTGTGCGTGTCCACCCGGCCCCCGGCGGGAAGGCGGACGACGTTGGCGTCGAGCTGCCGTCCGGGTTCCGCCAGCTTCCACAGGGCGCCGGCCGGCGCGTCGCTCCCCAGGGACACGAGTTCCGCCGTGTCGCACAGCAGCCGGGGGAGGGGGGAGCCCCCCGCCGCACCGGAGTCTCCCGCCGTCCCGGAGTCCGCCCCCGTACCGGAGGAGCCGCCGTCTTCCACTGCCATCAGATGCCGCCGATCCGTGTGCCCAACCGTGCCTGGACGCCGCCCACTTGAGCGACGCGCTCCGGGGGCGGCCGGTCCAGTGACGCACCGCACAGGGCCCGTACCCCCGGTAAAGGCGAATCTAGCATGCGCATTTGATAGCTTCCTGGTGTGCGGCTGACGAAGTTCACCGACCTGGCGCTGCGTTCGGTCATGCGCCTGGCGGTCGTGAGAGACGGTGACGAACCGATGGCCACCCGAGAGGTGGCCGAGGTCGTCGGTGTGCCGTACACGCACGCGGCGAAGGCCATCACCCGCCTGCGGCACCTGGGTGTGGTGGAGGCGCGGCGCGGTCGCGGCGGCGGGCTGACGCTGACCGACCTGGGGCGGTACGCCTCGGTGGGCTGGCTGGTCCGGGAGCTGGAGGGGGAGGCCGAGGTGGTCGACTGCGACGGGGAGAGTCCCTGCCCGCTGCGCGGGGCCTGCCGGCTGCGCGGTGCCCTCCGGGACGCCCAGGAGGCGTTCTACGCCGCACTCGACCCGCTGACCGTGACCGACCTGGTGGCCTCACCGACCGGCCCGGTTCTGATCGGCCTGACGGAGCGCCCCCCGGGCTGAGGGGTGCCGCTCCCGACGGTCGCCGAGTCGTGACCCAAAACACGCATCTGATCTACCAATTAAGGAGTCGCTGTGCTCTCCGAGCAGTCCGTTCCCGTGGTCCGAGCCACCCTTCCCGCCGTCGGGGCGGCCATCGGTGACATCGCCGACGTGTTCTACCGCAAGCTGTTCGACGCCCACCCCGACCTGCTGCGGAACCTGTTCAACCGCGGGAACCAGGCCAACGGCGAGCAGCAGCGGGCCCTGGCGGGCTCCATCGCCGCGTTCGCCGGCATGCTGCTCGAGAACCCCGACGAGCGCGCCGACGTGATGCTCTCGCGCATCTCGCACAAGCACGCCTCGCTCGGCATCACCCCCGACCAGTACACGATCGTCCACGAGAACATCATGGCCGCCATCGTCGACGTGCTCGGCGACGCCGTCACTCCCGAGGTCGCCCGCGCCTGGGACGAGGTGTACTGGCTGATGGCCAACGCGCTCATAGCCCTGGAGGCCCGGCTCTACGCGGAGACGGGTGTCGAGGCCGGAGACGTCTGGCGGCCGATGGAGATCGTCGACCGGGTCGAGGAGAGCGCCGACGCGGTCTCCCTCGTCCTGCGGCCGGCCGACGACCGTGCCCCGGCTCCCTTCCGTCCGGGCCAGTACATCGGCGTCCAGGTCGAACTGCCCGACGGTGCCCGCCAGATCCGCCAGTACAGCCTGTCCGCCGCGCCCGGCCGGCCCGACCTGCGCATCACCGTCAAGCGCGTCCAGGGCGGCGGCCGGCCCGACGGCGAGGTCTCCTCCTGGCTGCACGCGAACGCCCGCAAGGGCGACGTGCTGACCACGTCCGCGCCCTTCGGCGACCTGGGCCTGGTGGAGCACGACGGCCCGCTGCTGCTGGCCTCCGCCGGCATCGGCGTCACGCCCATGCTGGCGATGCTCGACCACCTGGCCGCCGCGGGCGCCACCCGCCCGGTGACCGTGGTGCACGCCGACCGCACCCCCGACGACCACGCCCACCGGCAGGAGCAGCTCGACCTGGTACGCGCACTGCCCGACGCCCGGCTCCACCTGTGGTACGAGGAGCCCGGCGACCGGACGACCGAGGCGTCCACCGGCCGCGCCGACCTCAGCGGCATCGATCTGCCCGAGAACCTCACGGTCTACCTGTGCGGCCCGGTGCCCTTCATGCGCGCGGTCCGCGGCGACCTGCTGCGCCGCGGGGTGCCCGCCGAGGCCGTCCACTACGAGGTGTTCGGCCCCGACCTCTGGCTCGGACAGCAGTAACAGCGGTGGTTCGCCGGCGGCCGGCCGCCGACGCCCGGCCGCCGCGGAACTCGCCTACGGGCTTAGGGCCTGTCCGGCGGATCATGCCGCAGACGCGGGGTCCGGCACGCCCATCTGCGGCGTTGTCGTCGGTTGCCGACGCTCCGCGTCGACGCCCTCCTCCGCCTTGCACATGGACGCACCGGACCCCGCTCACCGGCGCGGACTAGGTGCCCTGTCTTTCCTGCGACCTGATCCGCCGGACAGGCCCCTAGGGGGTGTCGTTTGGATCTTGCCGGGGTCGCGGGGTTTGGCACGCCCATCTGCGGCGTTGTCGTCGGTTGCCAGGGCTCCGCCCTGTCGCCCTCCTCCGCCTTGCAGCTGCACGCACCAAACCCCGCTCGGGCCGGCCACAAGGCACCGTCGCCTGGAGCCGACCTGATCCAAACGACACCCCCTAGGCCGCAGCGGTGAACGCGGTGCTGATCGCGGTGTCGACGCGGGCGTGCACCACCAGGCGCGGACCCGAGGTGTCGGCGTTGTTCTCCAGCAGCCGCCGGGCCGGCGCGCTGTGGGTCACGACGGACATCAGGACGTCGAGCCGCCCGCACCACTGATGGGCCCGGAGCACCGCGCTGACCGCGGCGTGGCCGGCGGCCCGCTCGGTCAGGACGATGACGACGGGGGCCGGCCGATGGGCGTCGACCAGGTTGGTGATGTGCGTGGTCAGTGCGGCCCGCCCGTCGATTCCCGGGTCCTGGTCCACCGTGATGACCAGGACCCCATGCTCCAGGGTGTGGGACAGCATCGCGGCCTCCGATCCGTCGCCTCGTGGCGAAGTTGTGTTCAGTGAAGGTGCCCGGACCCGGGTCCGCAATGCGTCCCGCACCCGACCGGGTGGCCGGCCGCCGTGGCACCGGCGCTGAGTACCATCGTCCGGTCCGCCTCCGACCTCCGCCGATCGCCGCTGGGAGCCCCCGACCCGTGCCCGCCCTCCTGCCTCCGCCCCGCGCCGGGACCACCCCCCTGATGGACCTGGAACACCTGACCCGGGTGGAGGACGGCGAACGGCTGCACGCCCTGCTGTGGCGCCCGGGGCCGGGCTGGCGCACGGTCAGCAGCGCCGTACTGGGCGGCGGACTCGCCGAGCCCGCGTGGGTGCTCAACGCCCAGGTCGCCCACGGCTACCGGCGCACCGACCCGGCACGGCACCTCGCCGGCCTGGCCCGGGCCGCCGGTGCCCGCGGCCCCGGCGTGGGCCTGATGACGGCCGCCGACGTGTCCGCCCACGGACGCGCGCGGGACGGCGGGGCGGAGGCCGTGGCGACCGCCGGCGTCTCGGTGCGCGGCTGGGCGGCGGTGCCCGACGAGGGCGCCGCAGGGGCCGCACCCCCCGGAACGATCAACATCGTCGCCGCGCTGCCCGTCGCGCTGAGCGACGCCGCCCTCGTCAACGCGGTGATGACGGCGACCGAGGCCAAGGTCCAGGCGCTGCTCGACGCCGGTCTCGACTGCTCCGGCACCCCGACCGACGCGGTGTGCGTCGCCGCCAGGACCCCGGCCGACGGCGCCGAGGTGCACGCCTTCGCGGGCCCCCGCTCCGAGTGGGGCGCCCGGCTCGCCCGCGCCGTCCACCGGGCCGTCGGCGCGGCGCTGCCCGCCCCCGTCCGTCCCTGAACGCCGCGCCCCTGCCGTCGCGGGCACGCGTGCGCGGGCCGCGGGCACACGCAGGCGGGGGCGGCCCGGCCGGGCCGCCCCCACGTTGTCCGCCGCGACGTCAGCGCTGGGAGGTCTTCTCCAGCGCCTTGTCGAGGGCGGCCTGGAAGCCGTAGGCCCACAGCTGGTTCACCCGGCTGCGTTCGTTGGAGTTGGGGTAGGGGTTGGTGCAGGACGGGCCGGGGCCGCCGCCCGACATCAGCTCGCTGCACGGTCCGGAGTAGTGGTCGGGCAGACCGAGCACGTGGCCGGTCTCGTGGGCGGTCACCCGGGTCGAGTCGTACTGCTGGTTCTGCCGGTAGTCGAGGAAGATGTAGCCTCTGCCGTGCCCGTCCGTGGAGGCGTACGAGCCGCGCGAGTCGTTGCCCTCGTAGTACGCGAAGTCCGCGCCGGAACTCGACTCCGCGAGCCGCACGTTGGACACCGAGCTGTTCCAGATCTGGGCGGAGCGCGATATCTGCGAGCGGAAGCTCGGCGCGTTGGCGGCGCTGTAGTAGACGGTGACGGACGCGGCGGCCGACGGCGAGAGACCGGCGGCGCGCTTCTTGGCGACGGACTTGACGACCGCCTCGAAGAACGCCCGGTTGGCGGCCGCGTCCTCGCCCGAGCCGGCCGAGGGCAGGTAGCCGGACTGGGCCGCCTGGGCGGCCCGGACCGGCTCCTGGGGCGCCGCGGCCGTCGCGGCGGGGCCGGTGCCGAGCACGGCGGCCGTCAGGCCGAGACCGACCGCGGTGGACAGCAGGGGCAGGCTGATACGCATCGATGACTCCTTGAGTGGGGGAGTGGGGAGAAGTCGTCACCGGTGAGTGTGGAGCGCCCGTGCGCCCGCTGTGATGATGGCAACAGGTGATAGGGCCGGGCTATCCCCCGCGTCCGGCCATTCGTTGCGGCTTTGACCAGAGTGCAGAACTCGCCCTGGTCCGCCGCCTTTTGTTCACCTGGCGCAACCAACTGTTCCGCCTTACGCTCCCTGCATGGAGCTCGAGGTGAGGCACCTACGCGCGCTGTGCGCCATCGCCGACGCAGGCAGCCTGCACCGGGCGGCACGCCAACTGGGCGTCGCCCAGCCCACGTTGAGCACCCAGCTGGCCCGCATCGAACAGGCCCTGGGTGGCCCCCTGTTCGTCCGGGAACGCACCGGCTGCCGCCCCACCCCGCTCGGCCGCACCGTGCTCGGCCGGGCCCGTCCCCTGCTGGCCGACATGAGCACCCTGGTCTGCGAGGCCCGGGCCGCCGCGGCCGGCGGCGACAGCAGGCTGCGGGTCGGCTCCACGGCCAGCCGTGCCCTGGCCGGCTGGCTGCGCCGGCTCAGACGGCCGGGCCTGGAACCGACGCTGCAGATGGACGTCTCCGCCAACGCGCTGCTGCGCCGGGTCACCGACGGCCAGCTCGACGTCGCCTTCGTGCACGAGGTCGAGGGCAGTTCCCTGCACATCCCCGAGGGCCTGCGGGTGCGGGTCCTGGTCGAGCGCGAACCGCAGTTCGTCATGCTGCCGGCCGACCACCCCGCGGCCGTCCGGCCCGTCGTCCGGCTCGCCGATCTCGCCGAGGACCGGTGGATGGTCGACCCCACCGTCGACGGTGAATGGGACGGCGTGCACCGCATGTTGCGCGCCGTCGGCCTCAACCCCCGGGTACTGCACGGCGACTACCACACCGCCGCCTCCCTCGTCGCCACCGGCGAGGTCGTCACCGTCTGCCAGCCCAGCTCCCAGTCCCGGCCCGACATGGCGGTACGGCGCCTGTCCGGCGACCCCCTCGGCGTACGCCTGCTGCTGGCGGCCCGCACCCGGGCCGAGCTGGACGCCGTCTTCCCGGCGCTGGAGGACGCATACTGGGAGGTCGCCCGCCAGTCCACCGCGTACCGGGAGTGGCTGGAAGGCGGCGGGGTCCGGACACTGCCCCGGTGCCCGGTGGCCGCCACGGGAGGCGGCCGGGTGGAGTTCGTGCGGGCCCGCTGAAGGCTCCGCCGGCACCGCGGCCCGCGAGGGCGCCGCACCTTCCGGCCAATAGGGTGATTTTCGCACCGGTCCGGTGTGTCTGCGTGACGGAACGGTTACGGACAGCATCATGAGCTCTGCACGACGACTTCCCCCCGTGCGTTCGCTGGCCGTGGCGGGTGCCCTGGGCGCCTCCGCCCTGCTTCTGACGGCCTGCAGCAACGCCGATACGAACCGTTCCAGCGTCGCGGAGGCGGCACAGACCGAGTCCCCCTCCACGACCGCCACAGATACCCAGTCCCCGTCCTCCACCGGCTCGGCGTCGGCCTCGATGAACGAGGACAAGACCGAGCGCAAGGACCTCGTCTCCGCGGCGAAGGTCACCTGGGACAAGGCTGCCGACACCGCCGTCAAGGAGGTCCCCGAGGGCAAGCTCGTGGACCTCGAACTCAAGCGGACCGACGCCGACGCCACCGCGTCGCCGAGCGGCTCGCCGACCGGGTCGGCGAGCCCCAGCATGCCGAACCCGGCCCCCAGTGAGGGCGCCCCGGAGTGGGAGGCCAAGGTCGCCCAGCCCGACGGCACCCTGCACCGCATCGACATCGACGCGGCGAACGGCAAGGTCTTCCGCACCATGGTCGACCCGGACCAGGACCCCGACGACAAGACCCAGATCACCGAGTGGCTGGACAAGGCCAAGCAGACCCCGGAGCAGGCGGTCAAGGCGGCCACCGAGAAGGCCAAGGGCACCGTCACCCACGTCGAACTCGGTGACAACGACAACCAGCAGGTCGTCTGGGACGTCGACGTGGTCGACAAGGAGAACTGGAACAAGACCTCCGTCGAGGTCGACGCGGCCAACGGCAAGGTACTGGGCCAGAAGGTCGACAAGGACTGAGACCCACCCTGACACCGACGGGAGCAGCGGGCCGCGCGGCCCACTGCTCCCGTTCCTCGTGCCGTCAGGGCGTCACCCGGCCGGTGCGGCGGGCGCGGCGGGCACCGCACCGGCCTCGGCCGCCGGCCCGGTCCCGCCGCGCGGCAGCGTCAGTACGGCCAGGAAACCGAGGACCGCCACCGCGGCGAAGAAGTAGAAGCCCCACGGGTGGCCGACCCCCGAGGCGACCAGCGCACCGGTGATCGACGGGCCGACGATCGAGCCGATCCGGCCGATCCCGGACGCCGAGCCGAGCGCGGTGCTCCGCACGGACGCCGGGTAGTAGTGCGTCACGTAGGCGTAGACGAGCACCATGGCCGAGAAGACGAACACGCCGGTGAAGAAGACGACCACGTTCAGCAGCAGGTCGCTCTCCATCTTGACGCTCAGACACCCCAGCATGAGCACCGAGACCGCGAACCAGACCATGGTGGTGCCCTTGATGCCCCGCCGGTCGGCGACGAACCCGCCGAGGACCAGGCCCACGACGCCGCCGACGTTGAGCACGAGGAGCTGGGTCACGGCCGTCGGCACGGGGTAGCCGGCGTCGTTCATCAGCTTCGGCAGCCAGGTGTTGAGGCCGTACACCAGCAGCAGGCCCATGAAGGAGGCGACCCAGATGCCGATGCCCGCGCGCAGGTACGCCGGCTTGAGCAGCTCGGTGAACGGCACCCGCTGCGCCCCGTCCTGCTTGGCCCGCACGAAGGCCTCCGACTCCGGCAGCTTGAACCACTGGATCGCGGCGATCACCAGGCCGACGACGCCGAGCAGGTAGAAGAGGATCTCCCAGTTGTCGGTCACCTGGAGGGCCAGCAACGAGGTGATCACCGCACCGGTGTGGTAGCCGGTCATCGTCAGCGTGCTGGCCCGCGCCCGGCGGCTGGCCGGCATGTGCTCGGCCATCATCGTGAGCGAGACCGGCATGCAGGCGCCCAGACCCAGACCGGCCAGCAGGCGCAGCGCGGCGAACATCGCGACGGAGTTCGCCAGCGGCACCACGATCGTGAGGACCGAGAAGAGCACGACCGAGCCGATGAGCAGGCGGCGCCGGCCCAGCCGGTCGGCCAGCGGACCGACGCAGACCGCGCCGATCGCGACGCCCACCAGCGAGAGCGTCGCGATGGTGGTCGCGTCGCCCGCGGTCATGCCGAGGTGGTGGGTCTTGAGCAGGGTGGGGATGATGGCGCCGAGGACGACCAGGTCGTAGCCCTCGAGCAGGACGGTGATCCAGCACAGGATCACCGTCCAGGTGCCGCTGCCGGCGCGGCCGGTCTGCGCGGGCGCGCCGGACGTGGTGGTGGAAGCCATGATGACTCTCCCCCCGGGGGACGGGTGTGAGTGAGCGGAGCCGGACCGGCCGGGGCGGCCGGGTGGGACCGGTACGGGTGACCGGAGGGATCAGAACGGGTAGTCGGCGATGTCCGGGCGCACCGTGAGCCACTGGGTCTCGGTGAACGCCTCGACGTTGGCCGCCGCGCCGCCGAACCGGGAGCCGGTGCCGGAGGCCTTGACCCCGCCGAAGGGTGCGTTGGGCTCGTCGCTGACCGTCTGCTCGTTGATGTGCACCTTGCCGGAGTCGATCCGGTCGGCGAGCTTCATCGCCGTACCGACGTCGCCGAGGATGCCCACCGACAGCCCGTACTCGCAGTCGTTGACGATGTGCGCGGCCTCCTCCGTCGTGGAGAACGAGATGACGGGCGCGACCGGACCGAAGATCTCCTCGCGCCAGGCCGGCATGTCCGTGGTCAGACCGGTCAGCACGGTGGCGCGGTAGCCGGCGCCGTCGGTCTCGCCGCCCGCGGCGACCTTCGCGCCCGCCGCGACGCTGTCGGTGACGATGCCGTGCACCCGCTCCAGCTGCCGCCGGTCGATGATCGGACCCAGCGCCACGTCCTCCCGCGCCGGGTCGCCCACCGGCAGCGCCTCGGCCTTCGCGGCGAGCGCGGCGGTGTACTCCTCCACCAGCGACTCGTGCACGATGTGCCGGCCGGTCGTCATGCAGATCTGCCCCTGGTGCAGATACGAGCCGAACGCCCCCGCCGACGCCGCCTTCGCCACGTCCGCACCGGGCAGCACGACCAGCGCGTTGTTGCCGCCCAGCTCCAGGTGCGCCCGCTTCAGCAGTCGCCCCGCCTGCTCGCCGATCGCCCGCCCGACCGGCGTGGAGCCGGTGAACGAGATCACCCGGACCTCGGGCGCCTCCACGACCGCCCGGCCGACCTCGCCGTCGCCCGGCAGCAGGTGCAGGACGCCGGCCGGGAGCCCCGCCTCCTCGAAGATCCGGGCGATGACGACGCCGCCGCTGACCGCGGTGCGCGGATCGGGCTTGAGGAGCACGGCGTTGCCGAGCGCCAGCGCGGGAGCCACGGAACGCAAGGCGAGGATGAGCGGGAAGTTGAACGGTGCGATCACACTGACGACACCGGCGGGCCGGCGCCGCGCGAGCGACCAGCGCGCGTCCTCCGAGGTGAGCACCTCGCCCTGCGGATGGGTCGGCAGCCCGGCGCACTCGAAGCACTCGCCGATCGCCAGCCCCGCCTCGAAGCCCGCCTTGGACCGCACCGAGCCGGCCTCGCGCACCAGCCAGTCCTCGATCCCTGCGGCGTGTTCGGTGAACAGCTCACCCGCGCGCCGCAGCACGGCCGCGCGGCGCTGCGGCGAGGTCGCCGCCCATGCGCGCTGGGCCTCGGCGGCCCGGGCGGCGGCGCGGTTCACGTCCTCGGCCGTGGCCAGGCCCACCGTGCCGAGCCGGTCGCCGGTGGCGGGCTCGGTCACCGGCTGCTCGGCGGGGGAGTCCCGCCAGCCGTCGCTGAAGAACTTTCCGCCCCAGACCTCGCTGTCCAGGAGTGTCATCTTCTTCCCTCTCGTCGGGATCTTCGTGTGGGTGTCAGCTGTTCAGGAGGGCGTGGTCAGCGCCGTGTCCACCTGGATCAGGCGGGGGTGGTCCGGGGCCTCGGCGAGCGCGGCACGCAGCTCCGCGGCCCCGCCGACGTGCTGGGCGCGGACGCCGTAGCCCTCCGCGATGCGGGTGAAGTCGAGCCCCGGGATGTCGAGGCCGGGCGCGTCCGGCACGCCGAGCAGGCCGCCGAACCAGCGCAGCGCCCCGTACGTGCCGTTGCGCAGCAGGACGACGGTCAGCGGAACCCGGTGCTGCGCGGCCGTCCACAGGGCGGTGATCCCGTAGTTGGCCGAGCCGTCCCCGATCACGCCGACCACCGGGCGGTCGGGCCGCGCCATCGCCACGCCGACCGCGCCGGGCAGACCGAAACCGAGCCCGCCGGCCGCCGGGAAGTAGTAGGACCCCGGCCGGCGCAGGTCCATCTGGCGCCACCACGCCGCGTTGGTCGACGTCGACTCGACGACGTACGCGGTGTCCCCGGGCATCTCGTCGCGCAGCGCGGCGAAGACCTGCTCGGGGTGCAGGCCCGGCCCCTCGGCGGTCAGCGGCTCCGGCACGGGACGGTAGGGGTCCGCGGGCGTACCGGCCGCGTCGAGCGACTCCAGGAGTACGTCGACGACCGCGCCCGGGTCCGCGACCAGCGCCTCGCCCATCGGTGCCCGGGCGGCGGCGGAGGCGTCCTCGGTCACCTGGATCAGCCGGGTGCCCTCGGGCAGGTACCGGCCGGGCAGGTACTCGTGGTAGCGGAAGACCGGCGCACCCAGCACGAGCACCAGGTCGTGGCCCTCGAAGGCCTCGGAGACCGGCGCGATCCCGGCGGGCAGCACACCCCGGAACTGCGGATGCCGGTTGGGGAACGGCAGCCGGAACTGCGAGGGCGCCGCCCACACCGGCCCGCCGAGCCGCTCGGCCAGCCGCACGGCGTCGTCGAAGCGGCCGGCGGAGTCGATGTCGCCGCCCAGCACCAGCGCGGGGCGCCTGGCCGAGGCGACCTGCTCCAGCAGCCACCGGCGCTGCTCCTCGCCTGGCGCCGAGGCGCGCAGCACCCGCCGGTCGAGCACCGCCAGGGCGTTGTCGTCGACCTCGGCCGACCAGTCGTCGTACGGCACCGACAGGTACGTCGGGCGGCGCTGGAGCCGCGCCTCGAAGACGGCCTGGGCGAGCGCGCGCGGCACGTCGCCGGCACACGCGGGCTCCGCCGCCCAGCCGACCAGCGGCTTCATCAGGGAGGGCGCGTCGACGCTGGCCAGATTGGCCTCGGGGCCGATGGCCGGGCGCACCTGCTGCCCGGCGACCACGACCAGCGGCGTGCGGGAGGCGACGGCGTTGGTCAGCGCGCCCATCGCATTGCCGGAACCGGAGGCGGCGTGCAGGTTGACCAGCACCGGGCGGCCGGTCGCCTGGGCGTACCCGTCGGCCATGCCGACGACGGCACCCTCGTGCAGACCGAGGACGTAGCGGAAGTCGTCGGGCAGCTCGGCGAGGAAGGGCAGCTCGTTGGAGCCCGGATTGCCGAAGACGGTGGTGAGCCCCTGGCGCTCCAGGAAATCGTGGGAGACACGACGCACGGATGGCACGGACATTCCTTTCGAAGTGACGCGGCACACGCTAGGCACCCCGCGACATGGGCACCAATAGATGTTTCGCCACTTCGATATAGAGTTCTTCGATATGGGCTCCTTCGATCTCAACCTGGCCCGCGTCTTCGTGCTGCTCTACGAGACCGGCAGTGTCACGGCCACCGCCGAGACGCTCCACGTCACGCAGCCCACCGTCAGCTACAGCCTGGGCAAGCTGCGACGGCACTTCGACGACGAGCTGTTCCGCCGCAACGGACGCGGGCTGACCCCCACCGCCGGCGCCCGGCGGCTGTATCTGCCGCTCCAGCGCGCGCTGGCCGAGATCGACGGGACGGTCCGGCAGGGCGACCTGTTCGACGCCGGGACCATGTCGGGCCGCTTCACCATCGCCCTGTCCGACCTCGGCGAGGCGACGCTGCTGCCGAGGCTCGTGGCGGCGGCACGCGAGCGGGCGCCCGGGGTCTCGTTCACGGTGCGCCCCTTCGACGTGGAGGACGCCGAGGGCCAGCTGCGCCGCGGTGACCTCGACGCGTTCGTGGCCACCCCGGTGATCACCTCGCACCTGACCGTGCGCATCCCGCTCTTCCGCGAGCGCTACGTCCTGATGGTCGCCGCCGACCATCCGCGGGTCCGGGGCGACGCGGTCACGGCGGAGGACCTCGCGGCCGAGCACCACGCGACGGTGTTCGGGCCGAGCGGACACGTCACGCCCAGGGCCCTGCTGGGCGCCCACGGGCTGCTCGAGCGGGTGGCCGTGGACGCCACCCGCTTCTCGATGCTGCCCTACCTGCTGGAACAGACCGACCTGGTGGCCATCGTCCCCGAGTACGTCGGCGAGGTCTTCACCGCCTCCCACCGGGTGCGGCTGGTGCGCCTGCCGTTCGAGACCGAGCCCATCGAGATCGCCCTGTACGCGCGGCACGAGTCCTCGCGCAGCCCGGCGCAGCGCTGGCTCGTGCAGTTCATGGCCGAGGTGCTGGGCGAGCAGGTGAGCCCGGCCCAGCTGCCGCCGAGCGCGGCGGTGACGTGAGCGTCACCGGCGGATCTCAGCCCTTGCGGCCCACCCCGCCGAACATGGCCACCTCGGGGGGCAGTTCGCCGTCGCCGGTCTCCGGGTGCCAGCGGTTGCAGGAGACCACGCCGGGCGGCAGCAGCTCGAGGCCGTCGAAGAACCGGGTGACCGCTTCCGGGGTGCGCTGGGTCAGCTTCGGCGTGCCGTTCTCGTTCCAGAAGGCCACCGCCGCGTCCACGTCGGGCATGTCCGGCCGGGTGACGGTGTGCGACAGGACGAGGTGGCTGTCGGCCGGCAGGGCGTCGACCAGCCGCCGCACGAGCCCGTACGCCTCCTCGTCCTCCTCGACGAAGATGACGACGCCGAGCAGCATCAGCGCGACCGGCCGGCCGAGGTCCAGCGTGCGCGAGGCCTGCTCCAGGATGGTGTCGACGTTGCGCAGGTCCTCGTCGAGGTAGTCGGTGCGGCCCTCGGGCGTGCCGACGAGCAGCGCCTCGGCGTGGGCCAGGACGATCGGGTCGTTGTCGACGTAGACGATGCGGGACTCCGGCGCGATGCGCTGGGCCACCTCGTGGGTGTTGTCCGCGGAGGGCAGGCCGGTGCCGATGTCGAGGAACTGCCGGATGCCGTACTCACCGACGAGCCGGCGCACCGCACGCCCCAGGAACCGGCGGTCGGCGAGGGCGTACTCCCCGATGCCCGGGTGCAGTTGGCGTATGCGGTCGCCGGCCTGCTGGTCGACCGGATAGTTGTCCTTGCCCCCCAGCCAGTAGTTCCAGATCCGGGCGGTGTGCGGCTGGTCCGTCCTGATCCTGCCTCGCGCGTCGTTCACGGCGGGCGACTCGGCCATGGTGAAGTCCTCCGGTTCCGGTGTCGATCACTCAAGGCCAAACGTAACGGCAGGAGTTGGGGGAAGCGAAGACTCCGTCGAGGATGCGGGCGCCGGCCGCCGCGGGCGGCGGGAGGACATGCGGGCGGGCCGTTAGGATCACCGTCATGACGGCACCCGAGCCCACCATCGTCGCCACCTCCGGCGGGCACCGCGCGGGCGGCCGGACCATGGTGGCCTTCGACGCCCTGGTGCACCACGCGGTGGAACTCTCCGGCGCGCACGGCCGGCGCCCCCGCGTCCTGTACGTCGGGACCGCCATCGGGGACGCCGAGCACTTCACCGCCCGCATGACCGAGGCCGCCCGGGTCGCCGGGTTCGACCTGACACCGCTGCACCTGTTCCCCATGCCCAACGTGGAGGACATCGAGGAGACCGTGCTCGCCCAGGACGTCGTCTGGGTCATGGGCGGCTCGGTGGCCAACCTGCTGGCGGTGTGGCGCGTGCACGGCGTGGACCGCGTCATGCGCCGGGCGTGGGAGGCGGGTGTCGTGCTCAGCGGCGTGAGCGCCGGCTCCCTGTGCTGGTTCAGGGGCGGCGCGACCGACTCCTTCGGTCCCGAACTCCGCCCGGTCACCAACGCCCTGGGCCTGCTGCCCTACGGCAACGGTGTCCACTACGACGTGGACCCGGGCCGCCGCCCGCTGATCCACCGCCTCGTCGCCGACGGCACCCTGCCCACCGCCCACTGCACGGACGACGGCGTCGGCCTCGTCTACCGCGGCACCGAACTGGTCGAGGCGGTCACGGAGGCCCGCGGCAAGGGCGCCTACGTGGTCGTACGGGACGGCGACACGGCGGTGGAGGAGCGGCTCGAGCCACGGGAGCTGCCCGCCCCGCGCCGCTGACGGCCCGCGCGGCCCCGGTCCGTCAAGGCACCGGCGCGTCAGAACCCCGGCGCGTCAAGGCCCCGACGCCGTAAGACCCGTTGGCGCCCGCACCCGTCGTCGTCCACCCGTGCGGGACGTCCGCGTTTGCCGACGCGGTGAGGGGCAAGGCGGTGTCCATGAGCGATCCGAACAAGGACACGAACAAGAAGCCCACCGGTACGCGGACCGCCGAGGCCAAGGCACGCGGCACCGCGGAGAAGGCCACCGCGCCCGCCGCACGGGCGGGACAGGCCGCCGCGGGCAAGGCAGGTGACGCCGCGTCGGCCGCCAAGGCCGGTGCCCAGCGCTCCGCCGACGCCGCGAACGGTGCCGTCCGGTCGGCGGCCAAGGGCGTCGCGGCCGGCCGGCAGGCCGTCGTCGGCGCCTCGGGCCAGGTCGCGGCCACGGCGAAGACGGCGTGGACGGTCGTCGCCCACCGCAAACTCGTCGCCGCGGGCGTCGGCGCCGGCCTCACCGCCGTGAGCGCCGCGTCGTACGCCGTCGGCCGCCGGGCCGGACGGCACACCCACGGGCCCCTCACCCGACTCACCGGCGGCCGGATCTGACACCGGCCGGAACGCACCGCGCCACTGCCACCGCCACTGCCCGGACAGGGGAAGATGGGACCCGCGAGCGAAGTCCCGACCGACGCGGAGGAGTGGGCGCATGCAGCACGACCGAGCCGGAAAGCCGGCCGGCCCCGAGGACCTGATCGACGTGGCCCGGCTGGTGACGGCGTACTACGCCCTGCACCCGGACCCGGCCGAGCCCGCCCAGCGGGTGGCCTTCGGCACGTCCGGGCACCGGGGTTCGTCCCTCGCGGCGGCGTTCAACGACGACCACATCGCCGCCACCAGCCAGGCCATCTGCGAGTACCGTTCCGCACAGGGCACCGACGGCCCGCTCTTCCTGGGCGCCGACACCCACGCCCTGTCCGAGCCCGCGAGGGTCACCGCACTGGAGGTGTTCGCCGCCAACGACGTGACCGTCCTCGTCGACAGCGCGGACGGTTACACCCCCACTCCGGCGGTCTCCCACGCCATCCTCACCCACAACCGGGGCCGCGCCTCGGGCCTGGCCGACGGCGTGGTCGTCACCCCCTCGCACAACCCGCCCTCCGACGGCGGCTTCAAGTACAACCCGCCGCACGGCGGCCCCGCCGGCTCCGACGCCACCTCCTGGATCCAGGACCGCGCCAACGAGATCATCACGGCGGGGCTGAAGGACGTACGCCGCATCCCCTGGGCGCGGGCGCTCGCCGCGCCCGGGACCGGCCGCTACGACTTCCTCGACGCCTACGTCCGCGACCTGCCGAGCGTCCTCGACCTCGACGCGATCCGCTCGGCCGGCGTGCGCATCGGCGCGGACCCGCTCGGCGGCGCCTCCGTCGCGTACTGGGGACGGATCGCCGAGCAGCACCGCCTCGACCTGACGGTGGTCAACCCGCTCGCCGACCCGACCTGGCGGTTCATGACGCTGGACTGGGACGGGAAGATCCGCATGGACTGCTCGTCGCCGCACGCCATGGCCTCCCTCATCGAACAGCGCGACCGCTTCACCATCGCCACGGGCAACGACGCCGACGCCGACCGCCACGGCATCGTCACCCCCGACGGCGGCCTGATGAACCCCAACCACTACCTCGCCACCGCCATCGCCTACCTCTACGCCCACCGCGCCGACTGGCCGGCCGGCGCGGGCGTCGGCAAGACACTGGTGTCCTCCGGCATGATCGACCGCGTCGCCGCCGACCTCGGCCGCCGCCTGGTCGAAGTCCCCGTGGGCTTCAAGTGGTTCGTGGACGGGCTGGTCGACGGCTCCCTCGGTTTCGGCGGCGAGGAGTCCGCCGGGGCGTCCTTCCTGCGCCGGGACGGCTCCGTGTGGACCACCGACAAGGACGGCATCATCCTCGCCCTGCTCGCCTCCGAGATCACCGCCGTTACCGGCAGGACCCCCTCCGAGCACTACGCCGGGCTCACCGCCCGCTTCGGCGAACCCGCCTACGCCCGCATCGACGCCCCCGCCACCCGCGAGGAGAAGGCCCGCCTGGCCAAGCTGTCCCCGGCCCAGGTCACCGCCGACACCCTCGCCGGGGAGCCGGTCACCGCCGTCCTCACCGAGGCGCCGGGCAACGGCGCCCCCATCGGCGGCATCAAGGTGACCACCGAGAACGCCTGGTTCGCGGCCCGCCCCTCCGGCACCGAGGACGTCTACAAGATCTACGGCGAGTCGTTCCGCGGCGCGGACCACCTCCGTCAGGTGCAGGACGAGGCCAAGACGGTCGTCCTGGGCGCCCTCGGCGACTGACGCCGTACCGCGGTCCCGGGCCGGTCAGCCACGGCCGGCCCGGGGAAGTGCCACGGTCAGACCCCGGATCTCGTAGCCGTCGACGGCCTCCTGGAAGGTGACCCGCGGCGCCCCGCTCATCCGGACGCCGTCGAGCGCGAACAGGCGGCTGAGGAAGACATCCGTCTCCAGCAGCGCGATGTGCGCGCCGGGACACCGGTGCGGCCCGTCACCGAAGGACAGCCCCGCGCCGACCGTCCCGGCGCGCTCCGGGCGCACGGCCAGCGGATCGGCGCCCACGGCCTTCGGGTCGCTGTTGGCGTCGTCCAGGTGGACCTCGACCACCTCGCCGGGGCACACCGTCACCGGCCCGCCCGGGCAGGGCAGTTCCACGGGCTCGGTGGCCCGTCTGCGCAGCCGCCCGATGACGGGCTCCAGCCGCAGCAGCTCCTGGAGGACCGCCAGGCGCCCCGCCTCGTCCGCCGACCGGTAGTGGCCGAGCAGATCGGCGTCCGAGAACAGGTGCCAGGCGGCCAGGCACACGAACTCGCGCGTGGTGACCATGCCGGCCGCCGCGAAGGTCAGGCACTCACCGAGGATCTCGACGTCCGAGCAGCCCTCCGCGAGCAGGTGGGAGATCAGGTCGTCGTGCTCGCGGCGGCGGTGCGCGCGGATCGCGGGGCGCACGTCGGCCAGGTGGATGCGGAGCCAGTTGGTGTTCTGCCGCACCAGCCAGTACAGGCCCCGGACACTGGTCAGCCCGGGCTCGCCGAACTCCTCGGGGAAGAACCGCTCCAGCCTGCGCCGGATGCCGGGCCGGCTGTGGCGCAGCCCGACGACCTCGCTCACCACGCCGATGGCCAGACCGAAGGCGAGATCGGACAGCGGGGCCTCGCCGGCCGAGCGCAGCAGGGCGAGCTGCTCCTCCGCGATCCGGACCATCGGCTCCCGGTAGTGCTCGTCCACCCGGCGGGGCGTGAAGTAGCGGGCGGTCTGCCTGCGGTGTTCCCGGTGCTCGGGGCCGTCCCGGTAGAGCACGGGCCGGCGGACGCGCGGGGGGAGCTTCTCCACCGTCTCGACGCCGAGACCGGCCTGCACCGTGCCCGGGCCGCGCAGCAGCGCCCGCGCGACGGCGAAATCGTGCACCTGCCAGGTTCCGTCCGCCGCCCGGCCGACCGGGCACACCGGTCCGGTCCGGCCCCGGTCGGCCTTCCGCGCGGAGACCCGTCCGTCCTGCACCACGTGCCCACCCCCACTCCGGCCGCGCGGCCCCGGTGGCCACCCGGCTCGACGACGTGGTCAACAGGATCGGCCACCCCGCCCGACGCCGACCAGCCCGGATACGGCCGAGTCGACGGCCCGCCGCCAGTGACACGGAGGGGCCGTGCCGGGGCGGGTGATGTTGCCGGATTCGGGGGTAGACGGCTGGCGTAAACGGTCAAGGCTCAGGAAGAGGGCGGATCGGATGGACGGGGCTGCCCGCATCGGGGACCGGCTGAGAGGCGAGCCGGTCAGGGTTTCGGCAGAGTACGAGGGCATTCCCGGCGACATCGCCCGGGGCCGGGAGCTGGCCCGGCTGTTCCTGGCACGCGTGCGGACGGCGCGCGGGGCCAGGGTGTCCGACCGGGCGGTGGAAGTGGTGCAACTGGTGGTCAGCGAGCTGCTGACGAACGCCTGCAAGTACGCGCCCGGCCCCTCGACGGTCGACCTCGAGCTGGCCGGGGACCGGGTGGAGGTCACGGTGTGGGACAGCGAGCCGGTACTGCCCGTGCCCCACCCCGCGGACCCGGACCGCGTCGGGCGGCACGGGCTGGAGATCGTCATGGCCGTCTGCCAGAGCTTCGAGGTGTACAGGGAACCGACCGGAAAGCGCATGCGGGCCGCGGTGCGGCTCGCCGACGCCCCTGCCCCACGGAGCGCGACCACCCTGGGCCGCTCGGCCTGACCCGCCCGCGGCGAGGCGCCACGCGGCCCCCCCGGCGGCGCGCCTCCCCGGGGTTCGCGACGGCGCGCCTCCCGGGGTTCGCGACGGCACGCCTTCGAAGCCCGCGCCGGTGCGCCGTTGGGTCCACGGCGACATGTGCCCGGGCGTCGGCAGGCCTCCCGGGTACGCGACGGTGCGCCACCCGTGTCCGTGGGGACACGCGACCCGCCCCGCGCCGCCCATCGGCGCGCCTTCGAAGTCCGCGCCGGTACGCCGTTGGGTCCACGGCGACATGTGCCCGGGTCGCGTTGGCACGCCTCCCGGGTACGCGACGGCGCGCCATCCGTGTCCGTGGAGACACGCCACCCGCCCCACGCCGCCCACCGGCGCGTCGCCGTGTCCGCGCCGGTACGCCGTTGGGTCCACGGCGACATGCGCCCGGGTCGCGTCGGCACGCCTCCCGGGTACGCGACGCGCGCCACCCGTGTCCGTGGGGACACGCCACCCGCCCTGCGCCGCCCCCGGCGCGCGTCGCCGTCGCCCCCGCCGAGCCATCGTCCTCCGGCCGGATTCGTGCCCGGCGGCACATCACCCCGCACCGCACCCGTCGGAGACCGACCGCCCCCGACCGCCTCCGGCCGGGTGCCGCGCCCACTGCCCTACCCGGCGGTCGACCGCCGGTCCCCGGCCCGGATCCGGTACACGACGGAGCGGCGCAGCGGGCCCTCGGGGACCTCCGGGTCGTCGAAGTCGTCGGCCGGGTCGTGGCTCATGCCGAGACGGTCCATCACCGCCCGGGAGCGCAGATTGCCGGCCGCGGTCACCGCGAGCACCTCCGCCAGGCCCAGCCTCTCGAAGCCGTACGACACCACCGCCCGCGCGGCCTCGGTGGCGTAGCCGTGGCCCCAGGCCGGACGGGCCAGCCGCCAGCCCGCCTCCACACCGGTGAAGGGCATGCCGTCCGCCACGGGATCCAGCCCGGCGAACCCGACGAACTCGCCGGTCGCGGCGAGCTCCACCGCCCACCAGCCCCAGCCCCGCCGGTCCAGGTCGGCCCGGAAGCGGGCCACGGAGGCCTCGCTCTGCTCCCGTGTCAGCACCTCGGGGAAGTACGCGCGGACCACCGGGTCGGCGTTCATCGCCGCCCACGGGGCCAGGTCGGCCGCCCGCCAGTCGCGGAGCACAAGACGGTCTGTTCGAAGTTCGGACATCACCTGAACGTACGGGGGAGCGCCGGACGGAGCGACCCGTTTACGCGATGCGGTTCTCCTCCCTTCGGGCGTGTGGAGCGGTTCATCCACGCTCGCCGGGGGAACCTGGCGTGATGGACGGAAACGGAAGGCCGGGAGGGTCGTGACGGCACGCAGGGCGGGCCACCGGGACGGCGAGGAACCGGAGCAGGGCGAGGCGGACGGCACACCGGAGCACGCGGAGCCCGACTTCCCCGCCGCCGTCCTGCGCGCCCTCGGTGCCGGCGTGCTCACCCTCGGTCCCACCGCCCGGATCACCTCGGTGAACCCCTGGGCCGAGCAACTGCTGGGCCGGTCGGAACAGGAGATGCTCGGGCACGACGCGCACGACCTCCTGCACCGGCACGCCGACGGCAGCCCCGTACCGCGCGAGCGGTGCGCCCTGCGCAGCCCCTTGCACGGAGTGCCCGCCGAGGAGGGCAGCGACGAGTACTTCCAGCGGGCCGACGGCACCACGGTCCCCATCATCTGGGCCACCACCCCCCTGGTCCGCGCGGGGCGGCAGGAAGGGCTGGTCCTCGTCTTCCACGACTTCAGCCTCCACCGCAGCGCCGCCGAGGAGACCGCGGCGCGGACCGCCGCCCTGGAGGCCCTCACCGCCCAGCTGCACCTGGTCGCCGAGATCTCCACCGTGCTGGTCCCCACCGAGCGCACCTCCACCACCCTGCGGCGTCTCGTCCGGCTGCTGGTGCCGGAACTGGGTCAGTGGGCGGCGGTCGACGTGTACCAGGGCCAGTCGGACGTACTGGAACGGGTGGCCGTGCGCAGCAGCACCCAGCCGGAGCGGGCCAGACCCCTGCGCGGACCGATGACCTCGCTGCCGGACCAGGCACGCGCCGCACTGACCCTGCTGATCAAGGGCGACCGGCCCGTCCCGCTGGGAGCCGCGGAACTGTGCCGGGACCCGGAACACCCGCTCGCCGCCACCCACCGGGTGCTGTTCGAACGGCTCGGCGGCCACGCGGCCGTCGCCATCCCGCTGCGCACGCGGCAGCGGTCCTACGGAATCCTGACCGTGGCCCGCACCGGCGAGCGCCCCGCGCACACCGAGGCGGAGGTCGCCCTCCTCGCCGACATCGGCCGCCGCGTCGGACTGGTCCTGGACAACGCCCGCCTCTACCACGAGCAGCAGAACGTCGCCGAGACCATGCAGCGCCAGCTCCTGACTCCCCTTCCGCAGGTCGACCACCTCCGGATGGCCGCCCGCTACTGGCCCGCCGAGAGCGCCATGGAGGTCGGCGGCGACTGGTACGACGCCTTCCTCCTGGGCGACGGCGTCATGGCCCTGGTCATCGGGGACGTCGTCGGGCACGACCTGCAGGCAGCCGCCCACATGGCCGAGGTCCGCAACATGCTGCGCGCCCTCGCCTGGGACCACCAGGAGCCGCCCAGCGTGATCATGCGACGCCTGGACGAAGCCGTCACCAACACCAGCGACGCGCCCATGGCCACCCTCGTCTTCGCCCGTGTCGAGGGCGCCGAGGGCGGTCCCTGGCGGCTGCACTGGGTCAACGCCGGTCACCCTCCGCCCCTGCTGATCACCAAGGACGGCGGGACCCGCTTCCTGGAGGGCGGCCACGGACCGCTCATCGGCATGAGCGCCACCCTGCGCCTCGGCCTGGACTGGCCCGACACCCGCGAGGACCTTCCGCCCGAGAGCATCCTCCTGCTCTACACCGACGGTCTCGTAGAGAGCCGCGACCGTCCGATCGACGCGGGCATGGACAAGCTCCGCCACCACGCCGGCGTCCTGGCCCGGCGGCTGGACCGGTGGAGCCCCGACGACTTCTGCGACGAGCTGCTCGCGCGCATCGCGCCCCGCGGCGACGACGTCGCCCTGCTCGCCCTGCGCCTGCCCGCCGCCGGCATGGGCGCCCCCGGCGACACCGAACCGCCCCCGCCGCCCCAGTCCGGGCACAGCGAGGCCACCCCCGACCGGGCCGCTCCCGGCTCCCGCCGCCAGGAACCCGAGGTGGAGGACCCGACCCACACGGACCCGGAGGACTAGCGGCTCGTCGAGCAGCGGCAGCCGGCTCAACTGCCCCGCCGCCGGGACCCGTTCACGCCGCCCGGGGGAGCGGTCCCGGCACCCGGACGGACGGGGTGTTCACCCGGCTGAGCGGCTTGAGTGGTGCGAGACGGACGACAGGCTGACGGTGATTCACGTCGGGGCCGGGTCACCTCAGCTGACGAAGCACCAGCTGCCCGGTCGTGACGGAAGGAATCTCAGATGCGTTCTGCTCGCATGCTTCTGACCACGGCGGCGGCCTCGGCCGTCCTCGTCCTCGGCGCTCCCGGCGCCTACGCCGCGGCCGGTGGCGACTGGAACCACGACGACTCTTCGTACAGCAAGGAGCACGACAACGGAAGCAAGCACGACGAGCCGCGCGGCGGGATGCACACCGGTGGCGGTGCGCTGGCCGCGGTGAGCGAGGGCGACTGGAACCACGACGACTCCGGCGAGGAGCACGACAAGGGAAGCAAGCACGAGGAGCCGCGCGGCGGGATGCACACCGGTGGTGGTGCGCTGGCCGCGGTGAGCGAGGGCGACTGGGACGGCGGCGGCCGCGAGTCCAAGGAAGGCGGCTCGCAGACCTACCAGCAGGACGAGGGCGAGAGCTCCCGGGGTGGCGGCGAGCACGAGAAGCCGCGCGGCGGGATGCACACCGGCGGCGGCGGGCTGGCCACGCCGACCACGACCGCGGGCGGGCTGGCCGTCCTGGCCGTCGCCGCGACCGGCCTGTACGCCGTCCGACGCAAGAAGTCGGCTCACGGAGTGGCGTAAGCCGTGCCGGGCGCGATAGCAGCCGGGCCGCCACCCACGAACCACGGGGCGGCCCGGCTCGCCCGCGCCCACCTGTCCGCCCTGCCGCCGTGCCCCAGTGAGGTCGTCCCAGATGCCAGTCCCCCCTTCCGCCCCCGCCCCCGCCGACGACGAGACGACGACCGGTCAGGGTGCCCGCTCCGGCTGGATGGTGCTGAGTGCCGTGGCCCTGCTGGTCCTGGCCGTGAGCCTGGTCGGCGGCAACGACACGTCCGCCGACTCCTCCCGCCCCCCGCTGCCCGCCCAGCCCGGCACGACCGCCTCCTCCGCCGCGCCCGCGACCGGCGCGGCCGATTCCGCCCTGCCCCGGTCGAAACCCGTGCGCCTGCTGATCCCGGAGATCTCCGTCGACGCCCCCTTCACCGACCTCGCCATCGGCGACAAGGGACAGCTCCAGCCGCCGCCGGCCGGCAACACCAACCTCGTCGGCTGGTATGCCAAGGGAGCGTCTCCCGGCGAGAAGGGCACGTCCATCATCGCGGGACACGTGGACACGAAGACGTCGGCCGCCGTCTTCGCCCGCCTCGACCAGCTCGACAAGGGCGACAAGTTCCAGGTCGAGCGCGCGGACGGCCGCAAGGCCACCTTCGTGGTCGACGACATGGAGACCTTCGCCAAGGACGAGTTCCCCAGCGAACGCGTCTACGGCGACGCCGACCGGCCCGAGGTGCGCCTCATCACCTGCGCGGGCGACTACGACCACAAGGTCAAGGACTACACCGACAACCTGGTGGTCTTCGCACACCTCGCCTGAGACGACTCGTCCCGGGCCCCTCGTGCCCGGCCTCGCCCCACCGGCCGCCCGCGGCGCCGGTCACCCGCGCACCGCACACGACTCGCGCGCCGTCGGGGCCGCCCACAGGATCGAGGCAGCCGGCGTCGCATCACCGCGGCCGACGTTCGCAACCGCCCCCGCGAAGGAGATGTGCGCAGGATGACCACCACGCCCACGCCCGCTGCAGAACCACTTGCCTCCGAAGAGCTGACGCGACAGCTGTCGCACCAGGTCTCCCAGTCCGTGTTCGACGGCTCCCGCCTGCGGGTCGTCCTGCTGGTGGAGGTCTACGACGGGGCCCAGCAGCAGTTCCTCGAGACGTACGAGAACCTGCGCAGCCACGTCGAGTCCGTCCCCGGGCACATCGGCGAGCAGCTGTGCCAGTCCATCGAGAACCCCTCCCAGTGGCTCATCACCAGCGAGTGGGAGAGCGCACCGCCGTTCCTGAACTGGGTGAGCAGCGAGGAACACGTGCGGATGGTCAAGCCGCTGCACAGCTGCGTGCGGGACACCAGGTCGCTCCGCTTCCACGTGGTCCGCGAGACCGGCCGTGCCGCGGCCGGGGCCGAGTCGGCCCGGGGCGGACTCCAGGCCGCGCCCCGCATCGGAGACGGCGTCATCCGGCACGCGCTCACCTTCACGGTGAAGCCCGGCAGCGAGGAGGAGGTCGGCAGGATCCTCGCCGACTACGCCTCGCCCGAGCCGCGGGTGGACGACACCACCCGGCTGTGCCGTACGTCCCTGTTCCTGCACGGCAACCGCGTGGTGCGGGCCATCGAGGTGCGCGGCGACCTGCTCGCGGCCCTGCGGCACGTGGCGGAGCAGCCCGAGGTGCGGGCCGTCGAGGAGGCCATCAACCCGTACCTGGAGCAGGACCGGGACCTCGCCGACCCGGAGTCCGCCCGGGTGTTCTACACGCGGGCGGCGCTGCCCGCCGTCCACCACGTGACCGCGGGGGAGGAGAACGGTGCGGCACAGCGGCACGCCCTGTCGTACCCGGCCCGGCCGGGCTGCGGCATGCGGCTGGCCCAGCTGCTCGCCGAGCGCGACGAGGCGGCGGCCAAGGACCCGGCCAGCCCCGTCCTGTGCAGCACCATCTTCCAGCGCGACGACGTCGTGGTGCGGCTGGTCGACGTACGCGGGGACCTCCACGGGGGCGATCCCGCGGTGACCCTCGGCTTGCCGGCCCCGGCCCGGGTGTCCGAGCTGACGACCCTCCTGGACGGCTTCACGGACGCCGGTTCCCCGACCGGCGGCGGACTCGTCCGCGCTCTCGAGGGTGCCCGGATGGAACTGGTCACCGACCGGCGCGCCCCGGACGCCTGAACGGTCCGCGCCCACGCGTCGGCCGCCGGACCGCGGCACAGCGGTCCGGCGGCCGACGCGTGGGCGCCCGCGGGTCAGCTCACTTCGGCACGGTGCAGTCGAAGGCGTGCAGGTACGGGTTGACCGGGCGGATGTCGTCGATGACGAGGCCCGCGTCAGTCAGCCTGCCGACCATGCTGTCGGTGGTGTGCTTGGCACCGCCGACGTTGAGGAGCAGCAGCAGGTCCATGGCGGTGCTGAACCGCATCGACGGGGTGTCGTCGACGAGGTTCTCGATGACGACGACCCGGGCGCCCGGACCGCCGGCCGCCATCACGTTGCGCAGGGCGCGGGCGGTGCTGTCGTCGTCCCACTCCAGGATGTTCTTGATGACGTACACGTCGGCCCGCACCGGGATGGCCTCGCGGCAGTCGCCCGGCACGATGCGGACGCGGTCCGCGAGCGCACCGCCCTCGCGCAGCCGGGGGTCGGCGTTCTCCACCACCCGCGGCAGGTCGAGCAGGGTGCCCTCCATGGCCGGGTACTTCTCCAGCAGGCTCGCCACCACGTGGCCCTGGCCGCCGCCGATGTCGGCGACCGAGGTGCTCGCCGACAGGTCGAGGAGGGCGGCGACGTCCTGGGCCGACTGCCGGCTGGACGTCGTCATGGCACGGTTGAAGACCTCGGCGGACTGCGGCGCGTCCTCGTTGAGGTAGGTGAAGAACTCCTTGCCGTACAGGCCCTCGACGACGTTCGAGCCGGTGCGCACCGCCTCGTCGAGCAGGGGCCAGGCGTCCCAGGTCCACGGTTCGGTGCACCACAGGGTGATGTTGCGCAGGCTGTGCGGGTCGTCCTCGCGCAGCAGGCGGGACATGTCGGTGTGGGCGAACGTCCCGTTCCTGTGCTCGGTGAAGACGCCGTAGCAGGTCAGGGCGCGCAGCAGCCGGCGCAGCGGCTTGGGTTCGGTCTTCACCGCGGCCGCGAGGTCCTCCACGGCCATGGGGCCGTCGCCGAGCGCGTCGGCGACGCCGAGCCGTGCGGCCGCGCGGAGGGCGGCGGCACATGCCGCCCCGAACACGAGCTCCCTCAGCCGCATGGGCGGGGGCGGGGGCGGGGCAGTCTGTGCGGTCGTCATGTGCCGCTTTCCTTCCTTCTTCGGTCCATGGGCCTTTTCCGGTCCACGGGTGGTTACGGCCGGCTCAGCACAGGCCCGCGGGCTTGGAGGCGCCGCAGGTGTTGCCGGTGAAGGTGTTGCTCTTGGCGGTGTCGCCGGTCCCGGCGTTGACCAGGTCGGCGGGGGAGTTCTGGCTCAGCCGGTTGCCGTTGACCTGGTTCTTCGAGTTGGCGGTGCCCACCATGCTGGCGGCCAGGACGATGCCGCCCGACATCGACGACTTGCCCGCGTTGCCCTCGACCGTGTTGTCGGCGACCAGGACCTTCTCGACGCCGGTCAGCACGATGCCGGAGCCCTGGAGGGCCTCCAGCCGGTCGGTCTTCGGGCAGGACTTGTTGTTGCGCACGACGTGGTTGTCGCGCACGACCAGGTCGCCGGCCTTGGGGGTGTTCTCGTCGCCGACGACGAACACGCCCGCGCAGTTGCCGGTGATGTGGTTGTCCGCGACGGCGAGGTTGCGCAGACGCCGGACGGTGACGCCGATGCGGTTGCCCTCGAGCCGGTTGTGCGCGACGAGCGTGCCCTCGGTGTCGGCGGCGCCCTCCTCGGCCTTGATGTTGTTGGCGAGGAAGATGCCCGCGTCGCCGTTGTCGCGGGCGGTGTTGCCGCGGATGATGCCGTGCACGGAGCGTTCCTGGGCGATGCCCCAGACGCCGTTCTTCACCGCGTTCACGTTCCGGACCGTCAGCCCGTCGGTGGCCATGGAGAACACACCGGTACGGGTGAACCCGGTCACCGTGAGGTCGGAGACCGTGATGCCCTTGACGTTCTCGTCCTTCGTGCCGATCACACAGATGCCGTTGCCGCCCTCGGCGCAGGTGTTGTCGGCCGCCTTCTTCGTGCTGGGCATGATGACCGTACTGCGGCCCGTGCCGCGCAGGGTGAGCCGGGGAGTGCTCACCTTGACGCTCTCGTGGTAGACGCCGGGAGTGACGAGGACGGTGTCGCCCGCGTCGGCGGCGTCCACCGCCTTCTGGATCGATTCCCCGGGGTGGACCACGTGGGTCAGGGGGACGGAGGACGCCGGGGCCGCACCGAGCCCCGTTCCGATCATCGCTGCGGTGCACACGAGGTACACGACATGGCATTTCTTCATATTCGGAAAGGTATGCCTGAAATATTCCCCGACGGCTGGGATGAGCCATCCGACGGCGTGTCACGAACGGGCGCTGAACCGCCGGTTGCCGGGCAGAAGGCCTACGTGATCTTCATGTCGGCCACCCGGGGAGGAACCACCGTGACCGTGCCCGAACGCCGTGTCCGCGACAGGCGCGTCAGGCGCCGCTTCGACCTGCGGGCGACGAGCGTGACGTTCGGTCTCGCCGCCATCGCCCTGGTGCTGACGGGGTGGGTCGTGCGCATGGCGTACGACGTGGCGCAGCGCCGTCCGGTCTGGGTGTTCGTCCTGGTGCTCGGGGCGCTCACGGCCGTCCTCCTGCGCCGGCGCGCGCGGAACCGGACCGCCGGGGCGGGGACGGCACCGCGCACCACGGACGCCCTGGCGGCGGCCACGGCGACGGCACTGGACGAACTGGAGGAGGGACGCGCGACGGAACGAGGGGAGTACGCCCGCGGCGAGGAGACCACCGCGGTCCTCCCCACCGAGCACGAGGAGCTGGACCCCGACGAGTTCGAGGAGGCGATAGCGGACCTGTGCCGACGGGACGGCTGCGCCCGGGTCGAGGTCGTGGGAGGCGCCGGCGACCTGGGCGCCGACGTGCTGGCCGTGGCGCCCGACGGCAGACGGGTCGTCATCCAGTGCAAGCGCTACAGCGAGGACAACAAGGTCGGCTCCCAGGACCTCCAGCGCTTCGGCGGCACCTGCTTCACCGTGCACGGGGCCGACCTGGCGGTCCTCGTCGCCAGCACCGACTTCACCGCACCGGCCGCCGACTACGCCGAGCGGTGCGGAATACTCTGCGTGAACGGAGAGCGGCTGCGCGACTGGTGCGCGGGCGGCGGACCGGCGCCCTGGGAGCTGCCCGGGCCGGGACAGGACGGGACGGATCCGTCCGGCCGGGCGTCGTGGTGAGCCGGGCCGCCCACCCGCCCCCGGTCGGCGGGGGGAGCGGGGTTTCCGCGCCGCGCGGTGGCAACCTGAACGACATGGGCAAGACCGCGCTGATCGTCATCGACATGATCAATACCTACGATCACCAGGACGCCGAGTCCCTGATTCCCGCCGTGGAGTCCGTACTGCCCAGGGTGACCGGCCTGCTGGAGCGGGCACGGCGGCAGGGCGTACCGGTGATCTACGTCAACGACAACTTCGGGGAGTGGCGCTCGCACCACGGTGAGATCCTCGACAAGGCCCTCTCCGGGCCGCACTCCCGGCTCGTCGAGCCGCTGAAGCCCGACGACTCCTCCCTCTTCGTCGTCAAGGCGCGCCACTCGGTCTTCTTCGAGACCCCGCTGACCTATCTGCTCCACCAGCAGGGCATCGACCGGCTCGTGCTGTGCGGGCAGGTCACCGAGCAGTGCGTGCTCTACTCGGCGCTGGACGCGCACATCCGCCATCTGAAGGTCATCGTTCCGCGCGACGCGGTCGCCCACATTCACGCCGATCTGGCGGACGCGGCGTTGCGCATGATGGAGCGGAACATGGGCGCCCGGGTGTGCGACAGCGGCGAGTTGTGGACGTGAGCCGGGCCGCCGCCCCGCCGCGGGCGGGACGGGCGCCCGCCGTCAGGTCCGCAGGCTGCGCACGGGCAGGACCACCTGCGCCGCCGTGGACAGCGTGTCCTCGTGGTTGGCGAAGGCGGCGACCGCCGCACTGTCGCCGGGCTCGCCCCCGGACCAGGGACGGGTGGCGAAGATGAGACAGGCGTACCCCCGCTTGTCGGCCGCCGCCCGCCAGCGCGGGGTGGGGGCGAACTGGGCGTTGACGCCGGGCATGGTGAGGGCCGCCGCGCCGGGTACGACGAGCAGGCCGACCGGCAGGTCGGGCAGCACGGTGCCGTCGAGGACGCTGTCGCCGCCCACCGCGATGCCGGAACGGCTCAGCAGCCCCTCGACGGCGGCGGGGACCGCCTCCGGGCCGCCGTCCCCGTCGCCGAGGGAGCAGGCGAGGAGGAAGGGCACGTCGCCTTCGGGCGTCTCACGGTGCCAGGACATGATGACGAGCGTGCCGAGGTCGGCGGTGCGCAAGGGGCGCGGGTCAGTGGAGATCGAAGTCACCGCGAAACCGTAAGCGCGCGCGGGGGCGCACCCGCCCGGCCGTCACCCGACTGGACGACACTCTCGCGTTTCTTCACACGAACGAGGGGCGCCCGACGGCCGGCCCGTGCCGCGAGCGGGAGTGGGCCGGTGCTCCGACTGGCCCAGGACGGGGCGGTCTTGGGCGGCGACGGCCGATCATGTGGTGTATCAGTCATCTTATGATCTGTAGACGAAATGATCGTCAGAGCGACGTGCGCGGTTCGCGTGGCCGCAGGATCCGCACCGCCGCGGTGACCCTGGTCGCCGCCACCGCACTCGGCGCGACCGGCCAGGCGGTGGCCGCGCCGTCGGCGCCCGCGCGCACCGACTGGGACGCCATCGCCGCCTGCGAGTCCAGCGGCAACTGGCAGGCGAACACCGGCAACGGCTACTACGGCGGCCTTCAGTTCGCGCGGTCAAGCTGGATCGCCGCCGGCGGCCTCGAGTACGCCCCGCGCGCGGACCTCGCCACCCGCGCCGAGCAGATCGCCGTGGCGGAACGCCTGGCGCGGATCCAGGGAATGGGCGCCTGGGGCTGCGCCTGAGGGCCACCGCCGTCCGCGCCGTGTTGACCGGGGTAACCCGTGGGCATGCACGTGCTGCCGATCACCGCCGCTCCCGTTTCCCCCGGGCGGCGGACGGGCAGTGCCACCGGCGGGGGAGCCGAGTGGCGGCCCCGGACGTCGCCTACGCCGATACGCCCGGGGCCGCCGCCTCGCCCCCGCCTGCACACCGCGGTCGCGGCGCGCATCGGATCGATGGCGCGCCGCTTCGTGAACCGCCGGAATCACCGCATGCCGTGGACGCCAACCAGAGGGTGAAAGGCGGTCGAGGCCCACCGGTCGGCTCCGCCGGGACCGCAACGACACCTTCGTGGCCGTGTCATGTTCCGGAAACGCGCCGCCCCGAAAAGGCCGACCAGCGGCCGTCCCGCCGGGCCACCGTGATGTCCCGGCCGAAGCATGCGGTCAGCAGGGAGTCGGTCAGGACCTCGTCCACCGGGCCCCGGGACAGGATCCGTCCCTCGCGCAGCAGCAGGGCGTGGCTGACGGCCGGGAACAGCTCCTCCAGATGGTGGGTGACCGTCACGGTGGCCAGCTGCGGCCTCCCCTCGGCCAGCTGGTGCATCGCCTCGACGAGGTCCTCGCGGGAGGGCAGGTCCAGGGCGTTGAACGGCTCGTCCAGGAGCAGCAGCGCCGGATCGGCCATCAGCGCCCTGGCGATCAGGATCCGCGCCCGCTGCCCGCCCGAGCAGACCCCGTACGGCCGGTCGGCCAGCTCCTTGACGCCCAGCTCGGTGAGCAGGTCGCGCGCCCGGACGCGGACCTCGTCGTCGTACGTCCGCCACAGGGGCTGGACGGTGCCGCTGTGGCCGGTGAGCACGACCGCGTGGGCGGTGAGGTCCTGCGGCACGCGCTGGGACGTGCTGACGTGGCCGATGCGTGCCCGCAGTTCACGGACGTCCACCCGGCCGAGCCGGCTGCCGAGGACCTCGACGGTGCCCGTGGTGGGGTGCATGAGCGCGCCGAGGAGCCGCAGCAGGGTGGTCTTCCCCGCGCCGTTGGCCCCCAGCAGCGCCCAGTGCTCGCCCGGCCGGACCGTCCAGTCGACGTCGTCGAGGATCAGCTGGTCGGTGGTGAAGCGGCGCACGCTCACGTCCTGGAGCCGGAGCACGTCCGCCTCCCGCTCGTTCACCCGGGAGTTGGCTGTCTGGCCGGTCATGCCGTGGCTCCTTCGCGCGCGGTGGACCCCTCGTTCGGTCACCGGGCACAGTAGATGTACTCACCACACGCCTGCCGGTCCGTCCGCTTCCTGGACGGTGGGCGGGCGTCAGCGGGGGCACTCAGACGCGGATGAGCCCCCGTACTCATCCGCGGCACCGGGCCCGGCTCCTAGGGTGACGCCGACGGTGGGACACGGAGGGGGAGCCATGGGGAGTCGGGGCGCGGTACGGGGGAGCGGGCGTCGGCGGGCGGGGCGCGTCGGCGTCGGCCTCGCGGCCCTGCTGGTGGGGCTGCTCGGCACCGGCTGCGCGGCGTTCGACACCGAGGACGACGTGCGGCGGGCCCGGGAGCTCGCCGAGGAGTCGTACCCCGGGGAGCTCGAGGTCGTCGACGCCCGGATCCTGTTCCCGGAGTCCACCGGCTCGGAGGTCACCCTGGCGATCGCCGACGACCCGGACGCGGCCGTCAGGTTCCGGATCGACGCGGCCGAGGACCGCTGCGACGGCGGCCCGAACTGCGCGGACGCCCTCCGCGAGGCGGTGGACCGGGCGCGGCGGGAGGCCGGACAGCTGCGCGCGATGCGCGACGCCTTCGACGGCTGCGGGCATCCGCTCCTGGGCACGGACGAGAAGCTGACGGCCCCCTGGATCGAGGCCCGGGTGACCGATCGGACGGTGGACGACGTCCTCGCCCGGGTCGGCGCCTGTGTGCAGCGCTGGGTCACCGCTCGCGCGGAGCGGGATCCCGGTGCGGCGCCGGAGTGGGTCACCGTCAACCTCGCGGCCCCGGGCGCGGCGGACGGCCTCCCGGAGGCGAAGAGCACGTTGCCCACCGTCGTGCGGTTCACCCACGGCCCCCGGCTCGCCGCCCTGGCGCACGATCCGTACTACGTGGCCGCCTACCCGGTCGGCCGGGACGAGGGCCGCACGGTCGACGCCGCGGCGGCCGGCCTGCGGATCGTGTCGCCGTTCGAGGAGCGGCAGGCCTTCTCCCGGCGGATCGACGCGTCGGTCCTGCCCGCGCTGCGCGAGACGTACCCGGACGCCGTGACGGCCGGTGGGGCGGGAATGGGGGTCTGGCGACTGGAGCAGGGGACCGTGCGCCGCATGCGCGGCTACGTGCTGTTCTGCGAGCGGCCGCCCGCCGACGGCAAGCAGTGCTTCGGGGACCTGGCGGCCCTGGTGAGCTCGGACCCGGCGGGCCGCGACGCCGAGGTCGTCCGGATCCTCACGGACATCCGGGACGAGCACGGGGTCCTGCGCCTGCCTCCGCGGTGACGGAGACGGACGCAGGACCGGTGCCGCGGGGCGGAAGGCGTCAGACGCCCGCCACCGACTGGATCCAGGAGCGGTAGGCGGTCACATTGGTGTACGCCGTGGTGGTCTGCCGGTCGCTGGTCGAGGCGACACCCACCTGGACGCCGCCGGCCATCATCGGACCGCCGGAGTCGCCGCCCGCGGTGATGCCGTCGACGGGACGGGCGCATATCGCCTGGCCGTAGTAGGCGTCGTAACAACCCCGGGTGACGCTCACGTTGGCGACCTTGAGGTACTGGGACTGGCAGTTGATCTCCGAGCCGCAGCGGGAGGTGGCGCCCCAGCCGTAGACCTGCACGGTCTGGCCGACCCGCACCGTGCCCGGCTGACCGAGGCGGGCGTAGGTGGCGGAGACGGAGCGGTCGAGGCGGACCAGCGCGAGGTCCGCCGAGGGGCTGGTGACGGTCTGGATGCCGTTGGCCACCGTGCCGCCGGAGCCCTGGTCGAGGCTGCCGATGCGGAAGGCGAGGTTGCCGCCGCTGACGCAGTGCTTGGCGGTGAGGATCCAGGTGGGGGAGATGATGGTCGAGGTGCAGGTCTGCTGGCCGCCCGAGAACAGCCGTGCCGCCCAGGGCGCGTTCTGCGCGTAGCCGCCGCCGATGATCGGCTGGGGGCCGCCGTCACCGGGCCGGGGCTCCACCGCCGAGGCGCTCGGGGCGAGGGTGAGGGCGGACAGCAGCGCGGCCACGAGGGCGGCGAGCAGGGTGGGGACGAGTCTCGTTGTTCGCAAGGCTCCTCGATTCCGACGACACGCGCCTGGGCGCGTGCTGATGTGTGGGGGCGCCCACAGCATGCCGGGCCCCGCCACCGGCCGAACAGTCCCGGCTTCGCATAACGCCGTGTTATGCCTGAGGGCCGGGGGCGGCCGGGGGCGGCCGGGGGCCGCCGGGGAGGAGAGCGGCGTTCGAGGGCCGGACAGGGCCTAGCGGAGCAGCAGTTGTACGAGGGCGACCGTGCCGACCGTCACGACCAGTATCCGCAGGACCGTGGGGCTGAAGCGGCGTCCCACCTTGGCGCCGACCCAGCCGCCGAGGCCCGAGCCGACCGCGAGGAGCCCGACGGCGGTCCACTCGAAGTCGGCGGCGAAGAGGAAGAAGAGCGCGGCCACGGTGTTGACGAGGGCGGAGAGGACGTTCTTGACGCCGTTGAGACGTTGCAGGGGTTCGTCCAGGAGCATGCCCATCAGGGACAGGTAGATGATCCCCTGGGCGGCGGTGAAGTAGCCGCCGTAGACGCTGGCCAGGGTCAGGCCGGTCTGGAGCAGCGGACCGCCGTCCCGGCGGGGCGAGGCGCCGGTGCGGGCCCGGCGGCGCTGGACCAGCCGGCCGATCTGCGGCTGGAAGGCCACCAGCAGCAGGGCGAGTCCCACCAGGACCGGCACGATCGTCTCGAAGGCGTCGGCGGGCAGCATCAGCAGGAGAGTGGCGCCCCCGAGGCCGCCCAGCAGCGCTCCGGCGCCGAACTTCAGGACCCGCCGGCGCTGGCCGCGCAGCTCCTCGCGGTAGCCGATGGCCCCGCTGATGGAGCCGGGGATCAGACCGAGCGCGTTGGAGACGGTGGCGGTGACCGGCGGCAGCCCCGTGGCCAGCAGCACCGGAAAGGTGATCAGCGTGCCGGAGCCGACGACGCTGTTGATGGCGCCGGCCCCGACGCCGGCCGCGAACACCGCGGCCATGGCCTCCGGTGTCACCCCGTGCCGCCTCGCCCCGGACCCCTGCTCGGCCGGAAGGTGTCTTGTGCATCTTTCACGGGGCCGACTGTACCCACCGCTCCGATCCCTGTGTTTGCCGGTCTCAACCGCTCGCGTTCAGCCACTTCTTGACGTTAATTCACCTGATCATGCGGTGATACGATCACCGCGTTTGCGGAGCGGGCGGATGGGTGAAAGACGGCATCCCCGACGTAAAGGGCAGCCCGGGCAGCTACCCCCGGTGCGGGCAGTCCACCGGACCGCCCGCGCGGACGGGAATTCAGCAAGCCGGCTGTCAGTCGCCTGAAGAGAGTCTTATGACGGAATACACAGGGAACCCCTTGCTCTGGGTCGCCCTCGTCGCCCTCGTCGCCGCCGCCGTGCTCATCAGCCGCCAGCGCAAGGCGGCACGGGCGTTGCGGCAGCAGGTCCAGGGGCTCAGGGATCACTACACCGAGCTGGAGAGCGATTACGGGAAGTCCGTGCAGGCCGCCCAGGAGCGGGCCGAGGACGAGACGAAGACGGTGCTGAAATCCGCCATGCGGACCCTTCAGGGCCTCGCCGCCGAACAGCAGCTGGTGCTCTCGCGGCTGCAGACCAAGTACGGCGACTCCGCCCTCCTCCAGGACCTGCTGGAGATCGACCACACCAACTCGCAGTTCGGCCGGCGGGCCCAGTCCATCGCCGTGCTGTGCGACGGCTGGCTCGGCGGCCGGCGCGACACCGCCTCGGTCTACGACGTGGTGCGCAGCGCCCAGGGACGCATCCGGCACTTTCGCCGGGTGGACATCCTCTCCCAGGTCGACTTCGGCATCACCAGCCGTGCCGTCGAGCCCGTCGCCCTGGCCCTCGCCGAGCTGCTCGACAACGCCACCAGCTACTCCAGCCCCGACACCGTCGTCGAGATCAACATCCGGACCGTGCCCAAGGGCATCTGCGTCGTGGTCGACGACGCCGGTGTCGGCATGAGCGACGAGGAGCGGGCCCGCGCCGACAAGCTGCTCGCCACCGAGCGAGCCTCGGGCGTGGCGGGGCTCGGCAACCCGCCGCAGTTCGGCTTCGCCGTCATCGGCCTGCTGTGCGAACGATTCGGCTTCGAGGTGTCGGTGGACTCCTCCTCCCCCTACGGAGGTGTACGGGCGGTGGTCCTGCTGCCGCACGAACTGCTCACCGCGATGCCGGAGAAGAAGGCCCCCGCCGCCGCCCCGGCCGCACGCGGTACCGCCCGGCCGGTCCCGGACGGCGGCCCCGAGGCCGCGCTCACCTCCTCCCAGACCGGCGACGGTCTGCCCCGGCGCCGGCGCAAGCGGCCGATGGCCATCGTGCCCGGCAGCGCGTCCACCCCCCGCGCGGCCGGCCGCTCGGACTCCGAACAGGCACAGGTCATGGGCGCCTTCCAGCGCGGAACGCAGTCCGGCCGGGTCACCGAGCAGGACCGCGCGGACCGCACGGACCGTCCGGACAGCGCCGGCCGGACGAGCGACACACCTGGTGCAAGCAGCGAAGGACATGAGGTCTCGTGAACGACGATCTGTCATGGATGCTCGACAGCGCCCTGGAGATTCCAGGCGCCCTGCACGCGGTCCTGATATCCGCCGACGGCCTGCTGATGGCCCGGACGCAGGACTTCGACAAGGACGACGCCGACCGGGTCGCCGCGGCGATGAGCGGCGTGCAGTCGCTCAGCCGCACCCTCGCCTTCTTCTGTGAGGACGCCGGCCAGTCCTGGCGGCAGACCCTCGTCGAGTTCGACGGCGGCTGGGTCTTCCTGATCTCCGCCGGCGAGGGCGCCTACCTCGGCGTGTCCGCGTCCCCGGAGGTCGACATGGCGGACATCACCTTCCGGATGCAGCAACTCGTCGCCCAGCTCGGCAAGCGGCTGACGACACCGCCGCGCGAGAACCTCGGCGCCCGCTCATGACCGGCCACGACGGCTGGCAGCCCGAGGCGCCGGAATTAGTACGGCCGTACGTCATCACCAAGGGGCGCGGCCTGCCCGACGAGGACGACCTCTCCCTCATCACCCTGGTCACCGCCTCCGACGGGCAGCAGCAGCGGCCGGCCCGGCTGTCCCCCGAGGAGCAGAGCCTGCTCGACCTCTGCGCCGCCGGCTACCTCTCGGTCGCCGAGATCGCCGGACACACCCACTTCCCGCTGGGCGTCGTGCGGATCCTGCTGGCCTCCCTGATGGAGGGCGGCCACCTCACGACCCGCCCGCCGGTGGCCCGCGCCCGCCTCGCGGACCGGGAGATTCTGGAGGAGGTGCTCAATGGGCTCCGCGCCAAGTTTGGATGAGCGGGACTACGTACGCGAGGGAGCGACCCAGACCGCGGTCAAGATCCTCGTCGTCGGGCACTTCGCGGTGGGAAAGACCACCCTCATCGGCTCCATCTCCGAGATCGAGCCGCTGTCCACCGAGGAGACGATGACGCAGGCCGCCGAGCCGGTCGACGACCTCAAGGGTGTCCAGGGCAAGACCACCACCACGGTCGCCATGGACTTCGGCCGCCTGACCATCAGCGACCGCGTCGTGCTCTACCTCTTCGGCACCCCCGGCCAGCAGCGCTTCGTGCAGATGTGGGAGGACATGGCCCGCGGCGCGCTCGGCGCGCTGGTCCTGGTCGATCCGGAGCGGCTGGCGGACTCCTTCCCGGTGATCGACCTCATCGAGCACTACGGGCTCGACTACGCCATCGCCGTCAACCACTTCGACGGCACGCCGTTGCGCGACGAGCGGGCGCTGCGCGAGGCGCTCGACCTGCTCGACGACACCCCCGTCGTCACCTGCGACGCCCGCGACGAGAAGTCCTCGGCCGCCGCACTGACCACCCTCGTCCGCTACTTGCTGGACCGCACCCGCTAGGAGCTGGGAGCAGACATGAACGCCCACGACACCGCCCCGGTGCCGCCACCCGGCTGCCCGGCCCACGGCTCCGGCGCCCGGGTGCCGCTGCACGGGCCGGAGTTCGCCGCCGACCCGCAGGCGTACTACGAGCACCTGCGTCACTACGGGGCCGCGGCCCCCGTCGAACTCGCCCCGGGGGTCGAGGCTACGCTGGTCACGGACTACGCGGCGGCGCTCCAACTGCTGCAGGACTCCGGAACCTTCCGCAAGGACGCGCGCCGCTGGCGGGCCTTCAACGAGGGCAGGATCAGCCCGGACAGCCCGGTCGCACCCCTGCTGGCCTACCGTCCCAACTGCATGTTCGCCGACGGGGCCGACCACCTCAGGCTGCGCCAGGCGGTCACCGACAGCATGGCGCGGGTGGACACCCGGCGCCTGAGCCGCAGCACCGAGCAGATCTCGGGCTACCTCATCTCCCAGTTCGCCAACCGCGGTTCGGCCGACCTGCTCGGGGACTACGCCAAGCAGCTGCCGCTGTTCGTGTTCAACGAACTCTTCGGCTGCCCCGCCGACATCGGCGACCGCGTGCTGTTCGGCATCTCCGGCATGTTCGACGGCGTCAACGCCGAGAAGGCCACCGCGGTCCTCTTCCAGGCGGTGGGGGAGCTGGTCGCCCTCAAGCGGCGCAAGCCCGGCGACGACGTCACCTCCTGGCTGATGCGGCACGAGGCCGGTCTCGACGATGAGGAGATGGTCCACCAGCTCGCCCTGCTCCTCGGTGCGGGCGCCGAGCCCCTGCGCAACCTCCTCGGCAACACCCTGCACCGGCTGCTCACCCACGAGCGGTACGCCCGTGAGGGCGGTCTGATCGACGAGGCGCTGGACGACACGCTGTGGGAGAACCCGCCCATGGCGAACTACGCCCCGCACTATCCGGCCGCCGACACCGAACTGGCCGGACAGCAGCTCCGGGCGGGCGACCTCGTCCTGGTCAGCTTCGCCGCGGCCAACACCGGCCCGGCCCTGTCGGCCTCCCGCGAGGCGGGCAGCAACCGGGCCCACCTCGCCTGGAGCGCGGGCCCGCACGCCTGCCCGTCCAAGGAACCGGCCCGGCACATCACGGTCACGGCCGTCGAGCACCTGCTCAACGAGCTGCCCGACGTCGAACTCGCCGTGCCCGAAGACAGCCTGACGTGGCGTCCGGGGCCCTTCAACCGGGCACTGGCCACGCTGCCGGCCCGGTTCACCCCGGTGCGCTCCGCACGGCGTGCCGAACCGGGGCAGGCCGCCGCGGCGGCCGAGCGGGAGCAGACGGCGAACACGGCCCGCCCGGCCGAACACAAGGGCATGTGGAGCCAGTTCCTCAACTGGCTCACACGGTGATCTGCGCAACACCTCCACAACCCGCCCCATTCGCATGAAGATCGAACGGCACGGGTAGTGAGCAACGCGGTACTCAAGTTGCTTACGAGTCAAAGGAGGTGTCGTGGACCACATATCCACGAACGCCGCTTTCCCGGCGCCGGACCCCCTGATACCCGCCCCCCGAGGCGGGTATCACTTTGTGCGGCTCCGACCGGGGACGGGCCGGTGACCGCCGCACCGACGGGCACGGGCCCGCGGCACACACCGACGCTCGGTTCTCTCACGGGCGGTCAGCTGCGAAGACTCGGGGGGGTCGCGGGCCTGTCCCGAGCCGACGTCGAGATCTACGCACAGGTCCTGACCGAGTCACTGGGCCCGGCGGCCGAGCGGCCGCTGAGCCTGCCGCCGCCCACCCGCACCTTCCTGTCCGACGACCACACCCCCGTGGAGTTCTCCCTCTCCTTCCGACCGGACGCGGCACCCTCCGTGCGGGTCCTCGTCGAACCCGGCTGCGGCGCAGACAGCCTGGCTCACAACGGCCGTGTCGGACTCGAGGCGATCCGGGCCATGGCGCGGCGCTGGCACTTCGCCACCGACGTCCTCGACGAACTCCGGGACCTGTTCCTGCCGCCCGCTCCGCAGGGCCCCCTCGCCCTGTGGTGCGCGCTGGAGCTGAGGCCCGGTGGCGTACCCAAGGTCAAGGTCTATCTGAACCCGGCGGCAGGCGGGGAGGAACGTTCCGCCGCGACGGTGCGCGAGGCTCTGCGCCGGCTCGGGCACCGGCAGGCGTACGACGGTCTGCCCCGGGGCGCCGGACACCCGTTCCTCGCCCTGGACCTCGGGGACTGGGCGGAACCCCGGGTGAAGGTGTACGTGCGGCACGAGAACCTCTCGGCCGGCCAGGCCGGGCGCCTGTCCCGGATGGACTCGGGCCCCGGGCCCGCGGCGGTCGAGGGGTTCTTCCGCACGGCCGCGGGTCTCGGACCCGACGCGACGGGGCTCGGCGGAAGGCCCGGCCTGTCCTGCCACTCCTTCACCGACACCACAACCGCACGGCCGAGCGGATTCACCCTGCACATCCCGGTCAGGGACTACGTCCGGCACGACGGGGAGGCTCTGGCCCGGGCGTCGAGAGTGCTGCGCCACCACGGCATGGACGCCTCCGTGCTCGACCGCGCCCTGGCGGCCCTCACCGAGCGGCGGCCCGAGGACGGGGTGGGCCTGATCGCCTACCTGGCCCTGGCCCACCAGCGGGACCAAGCCCCGCGGATCACGGCGTACCTCTCCTCGGAGGCGTACGCGGTGCGGCCGCCGGCCGTGGAGACCGCCGGCCGACCGGTGCCGGTGTCCTGACCGGACCGTCCGCACCCGACGGGGCTCCCGGTGCGATCCACCGGGAGTCCTCGTCATGGACCCGGCCGGGCGCCGTCGCGGACGCGCGCGGCGACGCCGGGCGGGGCACTCACACGGGCAGCGACTCCCGGAACCCGGCCAGGTAAGGGCCCACGTCGACCTGGATCGAGGCCCCTTCGGTCCGGCCGTAGCGCTGGACGATGCCGGTGAGGTACGTGCCGATCTCCTCGCGCATCTCCTCGGCAGCGGGCAGTGCCGCGGCACCGTCGATCAGGCGGGCGACCCACTCCGCCTGGGCCTCCACGAGACGGGTGATCGCGCCCACGGGGCGCACCAGCCCGACGAAGTACAGACCGGGCCGGTCCGCCGGGACGACCCGCCGGTACAGCTCGACCGAGCCGTCCGCCGCCACCGGGCAGCCGGCCGGCAGGAACGGGAAGGTCATGTGGAAACCGGTGCAGTAGACGACCGCGTCTGCGGGCTCGGAACTGCCGTCCGTGAACACGACCCGGTCGCCGTCGAACGAGGCGATCGCGGGCTTCGGCGTCACCGCGCCGTGCCGGATCCGGCTGAGGATCTCGTCCGAGAGGGTCGTCGCGGAGGAGAAGACCGGGTGGTCGGGCTCGGGCAGGCCGTAGTCCGACAGCCTGCCGCGCGCCACCAGCAGGGCCTGCTCCACCCACTTGCGCCGCTCCTCGAAGGACATCTCGTTCCACCAGGGGGCTTCGGCGATCTCGTCGACCGACATCCCGAACAGCTGCTTGGGCACGATGTGCAGCCCCCGGCGCACCGACAGCAGCGTCCGCTCCGCGTGCCGGGAGAGGTCCGCCGCGATGTCCACCGCGGAGGCGCCGAGGCCCACCACGACGACGCGCCGGCCGGCGAAGTCGCCGCCGTCGCGGTAGTCGAGGGAGTGAAGAATCGTTCCGGCGAAGGAGTCGGCACCGGCCGGCAGGGGGTCGGGCAGGGCCGGATCGGTGTGGTGCCCCGAGGCGACGACCACCTGATCGAACCGGCGCGAGGTCCGCGCGCCGTCCGCGCCCCGGCTGACGACGGTCCACAGGCCGTCGGCGTCCTGGCGGACGGAGACCACCTCGGTCCGCAGCTCGACGTGGCCGAGCAGGCCCGCCCACTCGGCGAAGGACCGCAGGTAGGCGGCGACCTGGCTGTGCCGGGGGTAGAGCGGGTACGACTCCGGCATCGGGAAGTCCGCGAAGCCCGTCAGCTGCTTGGCGGTGTTCAGGTGCAGGGTCCGGTAGCCCGGACCGCGCTCGCCGGCCCCCGGCTGACGCCAGATCCCGCCGACGTCGGGTGCCTTCTCCAGGCAGACGAAGGAGATGCCGCGCTCCTTCAGGGCATGGCCCATCGCCAGGCCCGACAGGCCTGCACCGATCACACACACACGCACGGGACGTCCCCCCAGGATGTACTCAACCTCCCCCGATCATGCACTTACTGCCCATCCGTATCTCCACGCACACCAGAACGACCGGGGAACGGACGTGTCGGTGATCACGTTTCACGCGCCTCGCAGGTCCCACACCCGGCGGATCTTGCCGAGCGAGCGCTCCAGCGTCTCCGGCTCGACGACCTCCACCTCGACGCTGACCCCCACACCGTCCTTGACGCCCTGGGCGATCGCCCTCGCGGCGGCCTCGCGCCGCTCGGGGCCGGCGTCGAGGCGGGCCTCGACCCGTACGGTCATGTGGTCCATGCGGCCGCGCTCGGTGAGCCGGATCTGGAAGTGCGGGGCGACGCCGGGGGTGCGCAGCACGATCTCCTCGACCTGGGTCGGGAAGACGTTCACCCCGCGCAGGATGATCATGTCGTCGCAGCGGCCGGTGACCTTCCGCATCCGCCGGAAGGCGGGACGCGCGGTGCCGGGCAGCAGCCGGGTCAGGTCGCGGGTGCGGTACCGGATCACCGGGAGCGCCTCCTTGGTGAGGGAGGTGAAGACGACCTCGCCCTCCTCGCCCTCGGGCAGCACCGCGTCCGTGAGCGGGTCCACCACCTCGGGGTAGAAGTGGTCCTCCCAGATGTGCAGTCCGTCCTTGGTCTCGACGCACTCCTGCGCCACACCGGGGCCGATCACCTCGGACAGGCCGTAGATGTCGACGGCGTGGATGTCCATGCGCTCCTCGATCTCGCGCCGCATCTCCTCGGTCCACGGCTCGGCGCCGAAGATGCCGACCCTGAGGGAGCTGCCGCGCGGATCGATGCCCTGGCGCTCGAACTCGTCGAGCAGCGTGAGCATGTAGGAGGGGGTGACCATGATGATCTCGGGCCGGAAGTCCTGGATGATCTGCACCTGACGTGCCGTCATGCCGCCGGACGCCGGAATCACCGTGCAGCCGGCGCGCTCCGCGCCGTAGTGCGCGCCGAGTCCGCCGGTGAACAGGCCGTAGCCGTAGGAGATGTGCACCTTGTGGCCCGGGCGGCCGCCGGCGGCGCGGATCGAACGGGCTATGACGTCCGCCCACATGGACAGGTCGTTCTCGGTGTACCCGACGACGGTGGCACGGCCGGTGGTGCCGCTGGAGGCGTGCACGCGCCGCACGTCGGACATCGGGACCGCGAACATGCCGAAGGGGTAGGTGTCCCGCAGGTCCGCCTTGGTGGTGAAGGGGAACCTGGACAGGTCCGCCAGGCTGCGGCAGTCCTCGGGCGTCACCCCGGCGGCGTCGAACTTCTTGCGGTACAGCTCCACGTTGTCGTAGGCGTGCCGCAGGGTCGCGCGTAGGCGGTCGAGCTGGAGCTCGCGGAGCTGCTCGCGGGAGAGCCGCTCGGCGTCGTCGAGCAGGTCGTGGGGGAGGGGCTCGCCCGGTCGGGGTGCCGGGGCCGCCCCGGTCGTCGGCTCGCTGCTCATCGCGCCTCCTTCGTCGTCGTGCCGGGCGCCTCGCGCGCCGTGTCGTCCCGGGCGCTGCGGCTGCGGCCGCGGAACTCCGCGATCAGCTCGTCGCCGCGCCACACGCTCACGTCGTAGATGCCGCTGCGTCCGAACCGGGCACGCTCCTCGGCGCGGGCGACCAGCACGTCGCCCTCGCGGGCCGGGGCGACGAAGACGATGTCGGCGCCGGCCGCGACCGTGACCGGTCCGTGGCTGTTGCAGGCGCAGGCGAACGCGGTGTCGGCGAGGAGGAAGAGGAAGCCGCCGTGGGCGATCCGGTGTCCGTTGACCATCGCCGGGGTCACGGTCATCCTGGCGACCGCGGTGCCCGCGCCGTGCTCGACCAGTTCGATGCCCAGTCCCCGTGACGCCTCGTCCGCGGCGAACATCACCTCCGTGGGCGTCCGCCCAGTGGTCTGCGACACCGTATCCACCACCCGTTCTCCCGACCGACCATTCGGTTAGCTCGCGACAGGGGCAAGTAATCCAGCCACGCGGCGGCGCTGTCAAGAGTGTGACCGGCGGGCGTCCGGCTCTTGCCCGGCGCGCGGAAACACGTCACACTGAGACCGAACGAATGGTCGGTTGGGAAGCTGGTGACGATGACCACGACACACGCCGCCGAGGCGCCGCCCCCGGACGCGCCGGACGGGCTCCAGGAGCACTTCGACGCGACGATCGCGCGCGACCAGCGGGTCGAGCCGCGGGACTGGATGCCCGACGGCTACCGCAAGACGCTGATCCGGCAGATCGCCCAGCACGCGCACTCGGAGATCATCGGCATGCAGCCCGAGGGCGAGTGGATCACCCGGGCGCCGTCGCTGCGGCGCAAGGCGATCCTCTTCGCCAAGGTCCAGGACGAGGCCGGCCACGGGCTGTACCTGTACTCGGCCGCCGAGACGCTCGGCGCGGACCGCGACGACCTCACCGAGCGGCTGATCGAGGGCCGCCAGAAGTACTCGTCGATCTTCAACTACCCGACCCTGAGCTTCGCCGACGTCGGCGTGATCGGCTGGTTCGTGGACGGCGCCGCGATCTGCAACCAGGTGCCGCTGTGCCGCAGCTCGTACGGACCCTACGCGCGCGCGATGGTGCGCATCTGCAAGGAGGAGTCCTTCCACCAGCGGCAGGGCTACGAGCTGCTGATGACGATGATGCGCGGCACCGACGCCCAGCGCGAGATGGTCCAGGACGCGGTGGACCGCTGGTGGTGGCCGTCCCTGATGATGTTCGGCCCGCCCGACGACGCCTCGCCCAACTCGGCGCGGTCGATGGCCTGGAAGATCAAGCGGCACAGCAACGACGAGCTGCGTCGGCGCTTCGTCGACATGACCGTCCCGCAGGCCGAGAAGCTGGGTGTCACGCTGCCCGACCCCGAGCTGCGCTGGAACGAGGAGAGCGGCCACCACGACTTCGGCACCCCCGACTGGGACGAGCTGATGCGCGTCATCAAGGGCGACGGCCCCTGCAACGACCGGCGGATGGAGCGGCGGCGCACCGCCCACGAGGAGGGCGCCTGGGTGCGCGAGGCGGCCACCGCCCACGCCGCCAAGCAGGCCGCCCGCACGGAGAAGGGAGCGGCGGCATGAGCGCCGACAAGCCCCAGCACCACGAGAAGCAGGGCTGGCCGCTGTACGAGGTGTTCGTGCGCGGCAAGCGCGGCCTCAACCACGTCCACGTCGGCTCGCTGCACGCCGCCGACGACGCCATGGCCCTCACCCACGCCCGCGACCTCTACACCCGGCGCAACGAGGGCGTGAGCATCTGGGTGGTGCGCTCCGAGCACATCGCGGCCTCCACCCGCGACGAGAAGGACCCCTTCTTCGCCCCCAGCGCCGACAAGGTCTACCGCCACCCGACCTTCTACGACATCCCCGACGACGTCCCCCACATCTAGGAGCAGGGCATGAGTGACGACCACGTCTACCTCACCCTGGCCGAGGGACACGAGGACGACACCCGCTGGGCCTACGGCACCGGCTTCGAGGACCCGCTGCACGGCGTCGACACCACCGTCCCCGAGGGCGTCGACGCCAAGGCGCTGGCCGCCGAGTGCGTGGCGCTCGCCGACGACGCCCTGGTGAGCGCCCAGCGGCTCGCCGAGTGGGTCACGCGGGCACCGGAGCTGGAGGAGGAGGTGGCGCTGGCCAACATCGGCCTCGACCTGCTCGGCCAGGCCCGCCTGCTCTACTCCCGCGCGGGCCAGGCCGACGGCACCGGCCGCGACGAGGACGCCTACGCCTACTTCCGGGACGCCGACGACTTCCGCAACGTGCGGCTGGCCGAACTCCCCGGCGGAGACTTCGCGTTCGCGGTCGTACGGCTGCTGGTGCTCTCCAGCTGGCGGCTGGCCCACTTCCGGCGGCTCGAGGCCCACCCGGACCCGGTGCTCGCGGCGGTCGCCGCCAAGGGCGTCAAGGAGCTGACCTACCACCGGCAGTACGCCGCCGAGTGGTGCGTGCGCCTGGGCGACGGCACCGACGAGTCGCACCGCCGGACGCGCGCCGCACTGGACGAGGTCGCCCCCTACCTGGGCGAGCTGCACACGGCGTACGACGTGCGGGACGAGGTCGCCGAAGACCTGCGCCAGGTCACCGGGGCCGCCGGGCTGACCCTGCCGGTCCACCGCCCGCTGCCCGGCTCGGGCCGCGCCGGCGAACACACCGAGCACCTGGCGCCGCTCCTCACCGAGCTTCAGGGCGTCGCCCGCGCCCACCCGGAGGCGACATGGTGACCGGCGGCCCCGCACTCCTGGACGCCCACCGCGCCCGGCACGTCGCCGAGCAGGTGCCCGACCCCGAGCTGCCCATGCTGACCCTCGCCGACCTCGGCGTCCTGCGCGACGTCGAGGTGACCGGGGACGGCACGGTCGTGGCGAGCCTGACTCCCACCTACTCGGGCTGCCCGGCCATGGCCGAGATGCGGGCGGACGTCGCGGCGCGGCTGCGGGACGCGGGGTACCCGCGCGTGGAGATCCGCACCGTCCTGGACCCGCCCTGGACCAGCGACTGGATCACCGAGTCGGGCCGCCTGAAGCTCACCGAGCACGGCATCGCCCCGCCGGGGGCCGCGCCCCGGGGTCCCGTCTCCCTGGTGCTGTCGCCCACCCGGCCCGCGGTGCCCTGTCCGCGTTGCGGCTCCGCGGACACCGAGGAGACCTCACGCTTCGCCGCCACGTCCTGCAAGGCGCTGTGGCGCTGCCGGGCCTGCCGCGAGCCGTTCGAGTACGTCAAGGAGATCTGATGGCCCCGACCGCCCCCGTCCCGGCGGCCCCCGTGCGCACCCGCCGCCGTCCCGCCTTCCACGCCCTGCGCGTCGCCGCCGTGGAGCGGCTCTGCGCGGACGCCGCGGCCGTGAGCTTCGAGATCCCCGACGAGCTGGCCGGGGAGTTCGCCTTCGCGCCCGGTCAGTCGCTCACCCTGCGGCGCGAGGTGGACGGCCGGGACGAGCGCCGCTCCTACTCGATCTGCGCACCGGCCGGTTCGGCGCCGCGCATCGGGGTGCGGGTGGTGCCGGGCGGGCTGTTCTCGGCGTGGCTGGTGGAGGACGTGCGGCCGGGTGACATCGTGCAGGTGATGGCCCCCACCGGCCTCTTCACCCCCGACCTGAGCACCCCCGGCCACCACGTGCTGATCGCGGCCGGCTCGGGCATCACCCCGATGGTCTCCATCGCCGAGTCGGTGCTCGCCGCCGACGACCGCTCCACCGTCACCCTCTTCTACGGCAACCGCCGCAGCGACACGGTGATGTTCGCCGACGAACTGGCCGACCTGAAGGACCTCCACCCGACCCGCTTCCACCTCGCCCACGTGCTCTCCCGCGAGCCCCGCGAGGCGGAGGTGCTCTCCGGCCGCCTGGACGCCGCACGGCTCTCGGCGCTCATCGACTCTCTGCTGGACGTGGAGAGCGCGGACCACTGGTGGCTGTGCGGACCGCAGGGCATGGTCGCCGACGCCCAGCAGGTCCTGACCGGCCTCGGCGTCCCGGCGGAGCGTGTCCACCGGGAGCTGTTCTACGCCGACGACGAGCCCGTGCGGGAGGTCCGGCACGAGGAGAGCGGTCCCGAGGGCCCCGTCAGCGAGGTCACCGTCGTCCTGGACGGCCGCTCCACGACCGCCCCGCTCTCCCGCGAGCGGTCGGTCCTCGACGGGGCCCAGCAGACCCGCCCCGACCTGCCCTTCGCCTGCAAGGGCGGGGTCTGCGGGACCTGCCGGGCCCTGGTCACCGACGGCAGTGTCGACATGCGCCGCAACTACGCCCTCGAGGTGGCCGAGGTCGACGCGGGTTACGTCCTCACCTGCCAGTCGTACCCGGTCTCGGAGAAGCTGACCGTGGACTACGACAGCTGACCCCGGGACGGTCCGGCCCCGCTCAGGCCGGGTTGTCGCCGTGGGTGAGGGTCTCCCAGGCGACGAAGAGGTTGTTCGTGCCGGAGGGGCGGGTGCGCTCGGTCAGGGCCTGGGTGTTGGTCATGGCGAAGCCGAGGCGGTTGTGCATCGCGTTGTAGCCGACCTCGGTGACCGGGCCCAGCCCGAGGTCGAGTTCCCCGCCGCACAGCCAGTCCGGCGCGGCCGCGCCCTGCTCGTACTTCGCCTGGAAGCCGAGCGCGTGCCGCAGGCGCTCGCCGACGTCGGTGCCGTACAGGTCCTGGCCCTGGATCCGGCTGGTCTCGGCGACGTGCGAGATGGACGCGATGCCGTATCCGGTGTGGGTGAGGTCGCGGCAGGTCTCCTGGGTGAGGCCGGTGACGAAGGTGGACTGGCCCTGCCAGTACCTGACGATCTTGTCCCGGGTGTCGAGGTGCTGGCTCGGGACGGTCTTCGGCAGGGCTCCGTCGGACTCCAGGTACACGTACGCGGCCGTGCGGGTGCGGAACCTGGCCATGGCCCTGTCGTAGGAGGCCCGGTCCTCCAGGAAGACGGAGATGCCGACGGCGGCCTCCGTCATCGTCAGCTCCCAGTTGCCGTTGGAGTTCGACCCGTTGATGATCTCGGGCAGGTAGACGTCCCGGAGCATGGTGGCGAAGCGGCCGGAGTTGGCCCAGGTTCCGCCGTACGTGTACTTGATGATCTCGGCGGCCTTGGGCCAGGAGGACCCGGCCCACCCGGTCTGCAGCGGCGCGTTGCTGTCGGTGTGGTCCCGGAGCACGGCGGACCAGGCGTCCATCAGCTCGATGGACTTGCGGGCGTACCGCTCGTCACGGGTGAGGTACCAGGCCAGCGCGTTGGTGTAGGCCGCGATGGCGTCCTCGCGCTCGTCGGTGCAGCCGTGGTTCGGGTTGGAGTAGGAACCGCACTCCACCACCGCTCGGGGCTTCGGGGTGCGGTTCGGGTCGGCGTACCTGCTCGCCGTCAGCTGGTCGAAGGCGCCCTTCCAGGGCTGGGCCCCGGCGGCGACCTTGGCGCGGACGAAGTCGAGTTGCCCCTGGGAGACGGTGACTCCGGGGTGCGTGAACGCGGCCGGTGCGGCGTCCGCGCGGGGAGCGGCCGGGCCGGGGCCGGCCAGCAGGGTGCCGACGAGGGCGGCGGTGAGGGTCGCGAGGAGCGCGGCGCGAGATCTGCGGTGACGGCGCGTGGGAGCAGAGGACATGTGGGGGGTCCATCCGTTCGAGTACGTGAACGCTGAATGTCTTTCTGAACGTTCGGCTGCGCCGTGACGATAGGTAGAGACCAATGGGGCGTCAAGGGGCCACGCGAGGAACGCGGAGAGGTCCGGGCCCGTGAAGGCGCGCGAACACTATGAACGCAACGGCGGAAGGGGTGGCTCCGGCTCCGCCGCGTTCCTAACATCCCTGCTCGCAGCGCGACTTCGCGCCGGACCGCAGCAGAGCACGTCAGGAGCCGCACCTTGCCCACACTCCACGCTCCCGCGCACGACGCCGGGCCCACCCGCCGCAGAGGCCGCTCCGCGGTGCTGGCCGCCGCGCTCGCCGCCGTCCTCCTCGGCACCCTCGGCAACGTGACCGCCGCCCCCGCGCGGGCCGCCGATCAGCCTGCGGGCGCGCAGCCGGTGGCCGCCGACTGTCCGCCCGCCCTCGCGGACCAGGCCACCTGCTACACCGGCCAGGACGCCAACGGGGCCTTCTACGCGATGGCCGTGCCGCACCGCTGGAACGGCTCCCTCGTCGTGCACGCGCACGGCGGCCCCGACCTCGGCGACGCCTCCGACCCGGCCCGCAGCACCGAGGACCTCGAACGCTGGGCGGTGATGGTCGACCAGGGATACGCCTGGGCCGGCTCCTCCTACCGGCGCGGCGGCTACGGGGCCCGCATGGCGGCCGCCGACACCGAGAACGTACGCCGCCTGTTCACCGACCGGTTCGGCCGGCCCGAACACACCTACCTCCACGGCCAGTCCTGGGGCGGCAACGTCGCCGCCAAGGCCGCCGAGACCTACGGCCGGCGGCCCGGGGCCTACGACGGGGTACTGCTGACCAACGGCGTCCTCGGCGGCGGTTCGCGCGGCTACGACTACCGCGTGGACCTGCGGGTGGTCTACCAGTACTACTGCCACAACCACCCGCGCCCCACCGAACCGCAGTACCCGCTGTGGCAGGGCCTGCGCCCCGGCTCCACCATGACGACCGCCGGCCTGCGCGCCCGCCTCCAGGAGTGCACGGGCTACGCCTCCGACCGGGCGGACCGGACCGCGTCGCAGCAGCGCAACCTCGACGACATCCTCGCCGTCACCGGCATCCCCGAGCGCACCCTGGAGTCCCATCTCCGGTTCGCCACCTTCACGTTCCGGGACATCGTGACCAACCGGCTCGACGGGCGGAACCCGTGGAGCAACCGGGGGGTGCGCTACACGGGCTCGCACGACGACAAGGCGCTCAACGCCGGTGTCGAGCGCTTCTCCGCCGACCCCACCGCACGCCGGGACCTGTCCTGGGACAGCGACCTCACCGGCAGGGTCTCCCTTCCCGTCCTCACCCTGCACGCCATCGACGACCCCACGGCGTTCGTCGAGCACGAGGCGGCCTACCGCGCCACGCTCCGGGGGGCCGGCCGGGACGGAAACCTCGTCCAGACGTTCACGAACGAGCACGAGCACAGCTCGCTGAGCGACTCCGAGTACGCCAACTCCCTCTCGGCGCTGGACGCCTGGGTCCGCACCGGACACAGGCCGAGCCCGCGTTCGATCGCCGCCGGCTGCGCCGCCTTCGACGCGGCCTACGGCGACGGCTGCTTCTACGACCCCGGTTTCCACCCCGCGCCGTACGCCTCTCGGGTGCGGCCCCGTCCGGGCGGCCTCACCTGGCCCGCCATGACGGCCGCGCAGGAAAGGGCGTGGAGCAGGATCGAGGGCGTCGGGATCGCGCCCTAACGCCGCTCCTCCAGCACCGCCCGGATCACGTGGCGCGCGTTGCCGGCCATCGCGGGGTTGGTCCCGCGGTGGTACGGCAGGGCGATCAGTGCCTGGGAGAGGGTGCGGCCCCGGCCGCGCCGCCAGGTCGCCGCGTCCACGCCGAGTGCCTCGCGGAAGACCTCCCTCGCGCCGGACGGCAGCAGGTTCCACGCCGGGAAGAGGTCGCAGGCCGGATCGCCCACGCCCATGCACCCGAAGTCGATCACCCCGGACAGCCTGCCGCCGGTCACCAGCAGGTTGCCCGGCATCAGGTCCGCGTGCAGCCAGCGCGGCGGTCCGTTCCAGGCCGGGGCGTGCAGCGCGTCCTGCCAGACCTCGGTCAGCGCGTCGCAGTCGACGTCCTCCTCGGGCAGGCCGCGCAGTTCGTCGAGCGCGGCCCGCGTCGACGCGTCGAGCGTGGCGAGCGGCCCGCCGCGGTACGCCGTCGGCGCGTCCGGCAGGGTGACGCTCCGCATCGCCGTCACGAACCCGGCCAGATCCCGCGCCAGCGACACCGGATCCGCCAGCCCTCCGGCCTCGGGGATCTCCCCGGGCAGCCACCGGTAGACCGACCAGGGCCACGGGTAGTCCTCGGCCGGCGCGCCTTCCCCGAGCACCTCGGGCACGGCGGTGGGCAGCAGCGGCGACAGCCGGGGCAGCCACTCCCGCTCCGTCACCACGTCCGCCACGCCGCCCCTGACCAGCGGCAGCCGTACGACCATGTCCTCGCCCAGCCGGTACATCGCGTTGACCGTGCCGCCGGAGGGGTGGCGCCGGACGGGCAGCCCCGCCCACTGCGGGAACCGGTCTTCGACCAGCCGCCGTACCAGACGGTCGTCGAGGGCGTACGGGCCCCGATGTGTCTGCCCTGGACTCATGGGCGTCATCCGACCCTTCGACGCGGACGGCCGTCAAATGCTTTCCCGGCCGGCCCGACGGCCCACCGACCGACCGACGAACGCCGCGCCTGCCGCCGTACCCGCGGCCGTCAACAGAGCGCCGGGCAGCGACCACGTGGCCAGGGGGCCCGCGACGGCCACCCCCAGGGCGAAGGCGGTGACCTTGAGGCTCGCCCCGGTGGTGAAGATCTGGCCGCGCAGATGCTCGGGGGCCTCCCGGTGGCGCACCGCGAAGAGCGCGGTGAGCTGCGGCCCTTCGCCGACGCCGAGGACGAGTGCCGCCACGACCAGGGCGACCGGCCGCCCCGTCGCCGCCAGCGCCAGCGCCGCGGCCTGCACCAGGGCCGAGAGCCGGACGACCGTGTCCGGGGCGACGGAGCGCGGGTGCCGCGCGAGTACGGCGTTGGCCGCCAGGGCGGAGACCGCCGCGCAGGAGAACAGCAGGGCTCCGCGCCCGGCTCCGCCGAGAACCCGTGCGCCCAGCAACGGGACACAGGCCGTCAGCATGCCCTGGGCGGCACAGCAGACGACCGAGACGAGGGTCGCCCGGGCCAGCGGCGGAGACCGGACGACGACACGGAACCCGGCGGCGAGGGCCGCGGTCACGGGGGCGGGCCGCGCCCGGGGGACCGCGGCGGTGCGCGCCGGCAACCGCCATGCCACGGGTGCGGCGACGGCGACCAGTGCCGCGGCGACCACGACCGCCGCGGAGGCTCCCAGAACCTCGGCCGTCGCACCGGCGAGGGCCGGACCGGCCAGGGCGGCCGCGCCGAAGGTCATCGCGTCCAGCGCGTTGGCCCTGGGCAGTCGTGGGGCCGCCGCCACTCTCGGGAGCTGCGCGGTCCAGCCGCCCGACAGTGCCGGGCCCAGCAGCCCCGTGAGCACCGCGAGCAGGACGGTCCAGGCCGTGGGGAGGCGGCCGAGCCCCGCGAGGATCGCCGCCAGTCCCGCCGCGTACAGCGCGAGTGCGCAGGCCAGGAGCCGGCCCGGCCGCACCGCCCGGTCCAGGAGAGCCCCGAGCACCGGTCCACCGACCGCGGCGGCGACCGTGATGCCCGCGAGCAGGGACGACGCGCCCGTCGCCGATCCGGTGACGGCGAGCCCGGCCAGCAGCAGCGCCGGTCCCGACATCTCGTCACCGGCGCGCGCGGCCGTCGCCCCGGCCAGGTAGGAGCGTACGGAGTAACCCTTCGGCATCCGGCCGACGGTACGGAGGTAACTCAAAACTCCGCAATATGCGTTACATTCGGCCGGTGTCCACGCCTCTCGATCCCTCCGAAGCCGACTGGTCCACCAGGCACTCCGTGCTGTCCACGGCGCGGCGCACCGCCGCCCTGGTCAACGTGCTCTCGGGCGGCCCTCCCGGCCCCGGCGCCGGTTCCGACCCCGCGCCCGACGCGGTCGCCGAAGTGCTGCGCGCCCACGGCGAGATCGATCCCGTCGACCTCACCTCCCAAGACGTCGAAGGGATGCGCGCGGCGGCCGTCCTGCTGCGGGAGGTCTTCGCCGCGGACTGCGCCGACGCCGCCGCGCACGCCCTCAACCGCCTCCTCGGGGCGCACACGGGAGCGCTCCGGCTGACGTCCCACCAGGGCACCACGCCCTGGCACCCGCACCTCGACCGCGGCGACGACGCGCCCTGGCCGGAATGGTTCCTGGCCTCGTCCTGCATGGCGCTGGCCGTCCTGGTCTGGGACCGCCAGCGCCCACCCGGCAGGGTCTGCGCGTCCGGTGCCTGCCGCAATGTCTTCATCCGGCAGGGCAGCGGTCCGGAGCGCCGCTACTGCTCACGCCGCTGCGCGACGAGGGAGCGAGTCGCGGCGCACCGGCGCAGGGGCTGACAGTCCGCCTGACGGGGCCTCAGACGCCGAACTCCGTGGGCGGGATGCCGAGCGCGGTGCACGCCTCGCGGATCGCGTACTGCTCGGACTGCTCGAAGGTGCCGTCGGCCCCGGCGACGACCATGCCGGTCTGGACCACCGCACGGGCCTCCGCGGGCTTCTTGGCGGCCTTGGCGATCACCTGGAGCGCCTCGGCCCTGCCCTGCTCGAAGTTGGCGAGGAGCCGGTCCACGTGCTGGTTGAACCGCTGGCGGAGCTGGTCCGCCGGGAAGTTCTGAAGCACCTCGTTGGAGACGATCAGCTCCTCCACGCGCTGCCGCTCCGACGGCTCCACCCGCCCGTCCGCGGCGGCGACCAGCGCGCACATGGCCATGCTGGCGTCCCGGTAGGCCCCGCTCTTGAGCTCGTTCTTGGCCGAGGCGAGCTGGGCCTTGAACATTCCGATCACCTGGGCCTTGGAACCGCCGGAGGAGCCGGAGGACGAGCCGGACCTGCCGCCTCCCAGGGGTCCGTGCGACCCCTGCCCGGATCCGCCCGCTCCCCGAGCACCCTGGGACTGCTGGAAGGTCTTGGCCTGGTCCTTGATCTTGTCCCACATCGCCACTCGTGCCACCTCGGCTTCTGTCGCTGTGCATCGGTCTGTCCTGGGCCGCGATTTCCCGCGGTCACCACGATGAACGCGCCCGGGAACCACAGGGTTCCCCAAAAGCAAAGGGAAGGCAAAGCGACTTTCGGCTGTCCCCGCTCGAACCGTCCCGGCTCGAACTGTCCCTACTGGGACGCCGGGTGGGCGCGGTCCTGGTCCGGGGCGCCGGTGTGCCGACGGCAGGACGCGTCGTGCCACGTGCCCAGAGAGGTCCACCACCGCTCGCAGCAGTCGTCGTGGTCCGGGAAGCGTGCGCCGGGGCCCGTGCACTGCGGGCCGTGCACGACGCCGTCGGCGTGCCGCCAGAACGCGCAGCACGGTTCGAGACCCGCCCCGGGCGGCTGCCGCACGCCGGGGCGGGCCAGGTACTCGGCGCGCACGGCCAGGGCGACACCGCGCCGGTGCAGCGCGCCCTCACGTGCCGCGCACCAGGCGAACACGGCGGCGGCGTACAGACCGGGCAGGGCGAGCCAGGGGTGACGGGTGGCGGCGTATCCGGCGGCGGCGAGAAGGAGCACGGCGGCGGCACGGCACGCACGGGCGGTGCGCAGGCTCGGCGTCACAGGGAACTCCCGTGGGTCGGCGGGGGAGAAGGCCTCGGGCCATCCGTATGCCCCCGGTTCGCCGTCCTACGTGCGGTGCCCTGGCCGAAATTCCGTTGCGCCCGTCACCGCGGTCCCCGACCCTGCTCCTCATGTCCCCTGCCGACCTGCGACCGGCCACACTCGCCGACGCCCCCGCCATCACCGAACTCCTCAACGAGATAGACCGGATCGAGATCGGCCGTCCCGAGACCGACCAGCACACCGTCGAAGCCGACCTGAAGCACCCGCGCACGGACCTGGCCGAGGACTCGTGGCTCGCCCTCGACGACGGCCGGCCGGTGGCGTACGGGCTGCTGTGGGACGACTCCGGCGGGGAACGCGTCGACATCGACCACTACGTGCTGCCCGACCACCAGAGGTGCGGGCTGCGCATGCTGGTGGCCATGGAGGCCCGCGCCCTGGCCAGGGCACGGGCGAACGGCGCGGAGCGCGCCGTCGTCCACCTGCACCTCAACGCCCGGCCCACCACCGACACCACGCTCCTCACCGAGCGCGGCTGGAGCGTCGTGCGCACCCACCACGTACTGCGCCGCACGCTGGACCCGGCGGCCGACCTCCCGCCCGAGACCCCGGTGGGCGTCCGGGTGCGGGCGTGCGCCACGGAGTCGGACCGCGTCAAGGTGTACGAGCTGTACCAGCGGTCTTTCGCGCAGCACTTCGACTTCCAGCCGCGCCCCTACCGGCTGTGGCTCGACGACATCGACGCCGCCGGGCTGGACTGGTCCCTGGTGTGGATCGCCGGCACCGACGACCTGGGCGACGCCGGATTCCTGATCGCCCGGGACGACCGCGAGGCCATGGGCTGGATCCGCGGCATCGGCGTGCTGGGCGAGGCCCGTGGCCGCGGTCTGGGCGGCTTCCTCCTGCGCCACGCCTTCGCCCACTTCGCCGCGCGGGGCCGGGACACGGTGGGCCTCGGCGTCGACACCGCCAACGCGACGGGCGCCCCGCGGCTGTACCGCCGCAACGGCATGACGGTCCACTTCGCGGTCGACACCTGGGAGGCCGTGCTCGTCTGAGGCACCGCGCCGGGCACCGCGGGGTGCGGCCCGTCGTGCGAGGGACCGTCAGGGGCGGCCCCGCCACGCCGTCAGGACCGCTCCTGCGCGTGGTGGCCCAGGGCCGCGCTGCGGCTCGTCGCCAGGTGATGGAGCACCAGTTCCTGGACGCGGTCCACGTCACGCGCCGCGATGGCCCGGTAGAGGGCGTCGTGCTCCAGGGCGACGGCGAGCAGGTCGTCGTGCTGGCCCAGCAGCCAGCGCAGCCGGCTGCGCAGGACCCGCTCCAGTTCGTTGAGCAGCTCGTTGGCGGCCAGGGAGACGACGGTCTCGTGGAAGTCGGCGGCGGCCCGGCGGGCCCGCACCGCGTCGTTCGCGCGGGCCGCGTCGAGTTCGGCGTCCACCGTCGCGCGCAGCCGTTCCAGCCCTTCCCGCGTGTGCCGCTGGGCGGCGAGCCGGAACCCCAGGGTCTCCAGGCCCGAGCGGACCTCGTCCAGGTCGGCGATGTCGCTCGTGGTGAACTCCCGCACCACCGCCCAGCTCCGTGGCCTCGGTGTCACCAGACCCTCCGACACCAGGGTCTTGAGGGCCTCGCGGACCGGGAGCCGGCTCACGCCGAGGGACTCGGCCAGGTCCCTTTCGACCAGGCGGCTGCCCGGACTCCGCACCCCGTCGACGATCTCGTCGCGCAACCGCCGCGTGACCCGCTCGGACTCGGGCGTGAAGCCCTCTGACGCAGCCATCGCCGTCCCTCGTCTGTTTCCCGTTCCCCGGCACGCCGACCGCGCCGTGCGGGGCGGCGGTCGGGCGGCCCGTCAGGATACCCCGGAGGCCGCGGGCGGCCGGGGCGGGACGGCGCGACGACGGGTCAGCCCGCCTGCGGGGGCCAGTTGACGATCCGCTTGGGACGCGGGCGGGCGTACGTGCGCACCTTGGACGTGGACAGGCCGAGCCGGACCAGGGACTCCGCGACCGTCACGGCGGCGGCCACCCCGTCGACCACGGGGACACCGGTGCGCTCCACCACACGCTCGGCGAGACCCGCCATGCCCCCGCAGCCCAGGCAGATCACCTCGGCCCGGTCGTCCTCGACCGCGCGGGCGGCCTGCTCGGTGATGGCGTCCACGGCGGCCTGTTCGTCCCGCTCCAGTTCGAGCACGGCGAGCCCGCTGGCCCGCACCGAGGCGCACCTGGCGCTCAGTCCGGCCACCTCCAGCCGCTCCTCGATGAGGGGGACCGTGCGGTCGAGGGTGGTGACGACGGAGTAGCGGCGGCCCAGGTACTGCGCGGTGCTCGCCGCCGCCTCGGTGATGTCGACGACGGGCACGTCGAGCAGTTCCTGGAGCCCTTCCCGCCCGTGTTCGCCGTAACCGGCCTGGATCACCGCGTCGAACGGCCCCGGATGGGCGCGGACGGCCTCCATCACCGCGACCGCGGCGAGGTAGCTCTCGTAGTTGCCCTCGACGGACTCCGCGCCGAAGGCCGGCGTCAGCGGCACGATCTCGGTGCCGGGGGAAGCGGCGCCGGCGGCCTGCTTGCCGATCGCGTCGGTGATGGACTGCGTGGTGTTGACGTTGACCACGAGGATGCGCATGGGGGCCTGGGCCTTCTGCTCGGACGGGTGCTCCGCGACGGCGCGGGGACGGGGCGGCGCGGCGTCGGTGCGGCGCGGATCCGGTGCGGTGCGGGGACGGGCCGGCGCGGGTGCGGGCCGGTGCGGGGCGTTGGGCAGGGTTCCGTGGGGGCTATTCGGCGGCGACGGCGATGGCCTCGCCGTCCACGTCACGGAACGGGGAGGCACGGTCGGCGATCAGCGCGTACAGCCCCGCGGCGAGGACCGCGCCGATGAACCAGGAGAATCCGGCCGCGGCGTGGAAGAAGGGGACGAGGGCGACGACGACGGCGATCGCGGCGCTGGGGACGAAGGCGGCGACGGCACGCGGGTTGTAGCCGCGCCGGTAGTGGTACTCCGCGGCCGCGTCCTCGGTGTAGAGGGCCGGCACGTTCACGCGGGACTTCCGCAGCAGCCAGTAGTCCGCCATGATCACGCCGAACAGGGGGCCGAGCAGCGCGCCGAGCCCGCCCAGGAAGTAGTTCACGACGACGGGGCTGTTGTAGAGGTTCCACGGTGTGATCACCAGGCCCAGGACCGCGCTCACCAGACCCGCGCGGCGGAAGTCGAGCCGGTGCGGGAAGAGGTTGACCAGGGCGTAGATCGGCGCGACGAAGTTGGCCAGCAGGTTCACCGCCACCGTGAGGGCGATGAGACAGAGCGAGGCGACGGCCAGCAGGAACATGTTGGGGATGGTCCGCACGATGTCCGTCGGGCTGGTGATCACGTGCCCGTCGAGGGTGAACTGGGCTCCGCTGAGGACCGCCACGATGACCGCGAAGAAGAGCATGTTCACCGGGATGCCGATCACGTTGCCCCGGACGATGGAGCCGCGGCTGCGCGCGGACCGGGTGAAGTCGCAGAAGTTCAGTACGAACGTCCCGTAGATCACCACCCACAGGGCGGCGGCCTGGAGCACCTGGAGCCACATCGCGCCGCCGGTGAGCGGATCGCCGATCGACACGGAGACCGAGCCGTCGGCCCGGACGAACATCCACACCGCGAGGGCGCACATCGTGAGCAGCGTGGTGGGCGCCGCGAAGGCCATGTACCGGCGGATCATCTGCATCCCGTAGCTGACGATGAGCACCTGCACGGCCCACAGCGCCAGGAAGGTGATCCAGCCGAGCGTCGACTGGCCGAGCAGGGAGTTGGTGTCCAGGGAGGCCAGGGACGGGAACATGGCCACCAGGAGGGCGCTCAGCACGGCCGAGGCCAGATAGGTCTGGATACCAAACCAGGCGATCGCCACGGCACCGCGGACGGTGGCCGGAATCTTCGCCCCCTTGATGCCGAACGCGATGCGGCTCATGACGGGGAACGGCACGCCCGTCTTGTGGCCCATGAACCCGGACAGGGTGAGCAGGAGGAAGAGCAGGACCGAGGCGAGGGCGAAGGCGGCGAGGATGCCCCACACGTTCAGCCCGAGGGCGAACAGTCCGATGGCGAAGGCGTAATTGCCCAGGCTGTGCACGTCGTTGGCCCACAGCGTGAAGACGTTGTAGGCGCCCCAGCGGCGCCCTTCCCGCTTCGTCGGGGCCAGGTCGTACGTGTAGAGGCCGGAGCTGGTCGCGGTGTCGCCGGTCCGGGTGGACGGGCGGCGGTCTTCCAGGGCAGTCATACGGGACTCCTGGGCTCAGGTGCGGGGAGTTGGAGGCTTTCACAAAGCGGAAGCGGCTTTCCGGTGCCCAGAACGTAGTTTTCGCCAAACCGCACCGTCAAGGGGTCTGCGGCAAATGGAATACCATTTTTCGAGCCGTCGGCGGGTGCGGTGCGGCGGCATGCCCCCGCGTGCTTCTCCGGACGCCGCCGGCCGCGGCGGCCGACGGCCCGGCCTCAGCGCCGCGCGCTGCCCTCCGTGCTCTCCCGCAGGACGAGCCGGTGGTCCACGACGAGGTCCCGGGGCGCCTGGGCCTCCGACCCGGCGCCGTCCGGAGCCGTCGCCTCCTCGATGCGGTGCTGGAGCAGCTGGACGGCGACCCTGGCCACCGCCGCCTTGTCCGGGGCCACCGTGCTCAGCGTCGGGACGCTGAACCGCCCGCCCTCCACGTCGTCGAAGCCGATGACGGCGACGTCCTCGGGCACCCTGACCCCGTGCTCGTGCAGGGCGCGCAGCGCGCCCAGCGCGAGCTGGTCGTTGAGGCAGAGCAGCGCGTCGGGCCGCGCGCCCTCCGAGAGGGCCCGGGTCACGGCCCGCGCACCGTCGGGCATCCGGAAGGAGTCGACCGGCAGCACGGCCGCCGGATCGTAGGCGATGCCCGCCTCCGCCAGGGCGGCCCGATAGCCGCGGGTGCGGGCCTGGGCCGTCCCCAGACCGACGTCGTCGCGCCCGCCGAGGGCGAGGACGGTGCGGCGCCCGAGCCCGATCAGATGGCGGGTCGCCTCACGGGCGGCGCGCTCGTTGTCGATGGCCACATGGTCGGCGCCCTCCTCCAGCAGCTCGCCGAGCAGCACCGTGGGCGGGAGGCCCGTGCGGTCCCGCAGGTCGTCGGCGGTCAGGGCCAGCGGGCTGAGGATGATGCCGTCCACGAAGGTGGAGCCGAACCCGGCCAGCGCCGCCAGTTCGTGGGCGCGATCCGCCCCGGACTGATGGATCAGGACGGTCAGGGAGCGTTTCTCCGCCTCGCGGACGACATGCCGGGCCAGCTCCGCGAAGTACGGTATGTCCAGTTCCGGGACGACGAGGGCGATGATGCCGGTTCTGCCCTTGCGCAGGTGACGGCCGGCCAGGTTCACGCGGTAGCCGAGGTGTTCGATGGCCTCGCGCACCACCTGCCTGGTGCGGTCGGAGACATGGGCGTAGTCGTTGATGACATTCGACACCGTCTTCTCCGACACGCCCGCGTGACGTGCGACGTCCTTGATCCTGGGCCGTGCCACCGAGACCTCCCTGCCTCTTCCGCGCTGCCCGAGTGTATGTCCCGGTGTGGTGAGGGCTTCGGCGCAGGTCCACTTCCGCCCAGCTCTTTACAGCCAATGTACATCGATGTAAAAACTAGCCACCGCATGAGCTCCGGCCGTCGAAAGGTCCGCGATGAGTTCCCGTTTGCCTGCCCAGGGGGTGCCGGCCGTGTCCGACCCGGTCCGCCGCCCCAGCCGCCGCCGGCTGCTGCGTCACGCCATGGCCGGGGCGGGAGCCCTGATCGCCGCGGGCCCGCTGTCCGGCTGCGCCGCACCGGCCTCGGCCTCCGGGGCGTCCGCCCTGAGCGTCTGGGACCTCTTCCAGGGCGGCGACGGCATGCTCATGGACGACATGATCGAGGCCGTGTCCAAGGGGACCGGGGGAGCCGAGGGCTTCGAGGTCGACCGTACGATCCTGGACTGGGGCCCGTCGTACTACACCAAGCTCGCCATGTCCGCGGCCGGCGGACGGGCCTCCGACGTGGCCGCCATGCACCTCTCCCGGCTCGCGGGCTACGCCCCCGGCGGCCTGGTGGACGCCTTCGACCTGGACCTGCTCGCCGAGTACGGCGTCACGGAGAAGGACTTCACCCCGGCCGTGTGGTCCCGCACCCGGCACGAGGGGACCGTCTACGCGATCCCGCTGGACGTCCACCCCTTCATCGTGTTCTACGACAAGAAGGCGGCCGAGAAGGCCGGGCTCCTGGACACTTCGGGCGAGCTGGCCCCCATGGGATCCCCCGAGGCCCTGCTGGACGCCGGCAGGGCCCTCGCCGAGGCGACCGGGGAGGCGGGCATCCTGTTCGGCCACGTCACCGACACGGCCCAGAACTGGCGCCTGTTCGCCGGCCTCTACGCGCAGACCGGCGCCGAGTTCGACCTGCCCGACGGCGGCCCCCCGAAGATCGACGTCGACGCCGCCGTACGCGCCGTCACCCTCATGACGCGGCTCTTCGACGGGAAGACCAACCCCAACAACCTGGACTACAACGGCGCTCTGGCCGCCTTCTCCAGCGGCCGCGGCGGCATGGCGATGCTCGGCGAGTGGGAGCTGCCGACGCTGAAGAAGTCCGGCATGGAGCTGGGCGCCGCGCCCTTCCCGCAGGTCTTCGAGAAGCCCGCCGTCTACACCGACAGCCACAGCTTCGTCCTCCCGCACCAGAACAGCCCCGACTCGGCCCGGCGCCGCGAGGCCCACCGCTACGTCGCCCAGATACTCAAGCAGAGCCTCACCTGGGCGAGCGCCGGACACATTCCCGCCTACCAGCCCGTCCTCGCGGAGCCCGAGTACGCCGCGCTCGACCCGCAGGCCTCCTACGCCGACGCCGCGAAGGTGGCGGTGCTCGACCCGCCCAACTGGTTCGCGGGCGCCGGTTCCAACTTCCAGAACCGGATGTGCCAGCCGCTCCAGTCGGCGCTGCTGGGCGACACCACCCCCGAGAAGGCGGTGCGGCAGATGGTCCGCGAGGCGGACACCCTGCTGCGGCAGCCCAACCCGGTGGCCTGACCAGCGAAAGGAGTGACCGACGTGACCACCACCGCACCCCTCGGCACCGAGGAGCAGACCGGCCCGCCCGCTGCTCCGGCGGACGGGCGCCGCACCGCCCTCGGCCGCATACGCACCGGCAACGGGCTCGTCTTCGTCCTGCCGTTCCTGCTCGTGTTCGGCCTCTTCATGGTGTGGCCCATCGTGCAGGGCCTCTGGATGAGCTTCACCGACAGCTCGCTCGCCCTGCGCGACACGAGCTTCGTCGGCTTCGACAACTACACCGAGGCGTTCGGCGACGCCGACGTGTGGAGCAGCCTCGGCAACACCGTCTTCTTCACCGTCGTCTCGAGCGTGCCGCTGGTGCTGGTCGCGCTCGCGATGGCGCTGCTGGTGCACAGCGGACTCGCCGGGCAGTGGGCGTGGCGCCTGTCGTTCTTCGCCCCCTACCTGCTGCCCGTGACCGTCGTGACCATGATCTGGACCTGGCTGTACCAGCCGGAACTGGGCATGGCCAACCAGCTCCTCGACGCCCTCGGCATGGCACCGGTCGGCTGGCTGTCCGACGAGTCCGTCGCCATGTGGTCGGTCGCCGCCCTCACCGTCTGGTGGACGGTCGGCTTCAACTTCCTGCTCTACCTCGCGGCGCTCCAGTCCCTGCCCACGACCTTCGACGAGGCGGCGGCACTCGACGGGGCCGGCGCCTGGCGCCGCCTGTGGTCCATCACCCTGCCGCAACTGCGCAGGACCACAGGACTGGTGGCGATGCTCCAGGTCCTGGCCTCCCTCAAGGTCTTCGACCAGATCTACATCCTCACCAAGGGCGGCCCCAACGGCTCCACCCGGCCCGTCCTCGAGTACGTCTACGACGTGGGCTTCACCGGCTACCGCCTCGGCTACGCCTCCGCCGTCTCGTACCTCTTCTTCGCCCTGATCGTCGTCGTCTCGCTCGTGCAGCTCCGCCTCTTCCGCCGGGAGGACTGACCGTGTCCGCAACCGCCACCACCCTCCGAACCCGGCGCCGTCCACCCCGCGAAGCGGCCGGCTCGCCCCTGCTCCTCGGCCACGGGAGGCTGCCCCGCGCCCTGGCCGGAACCGCGCTCGTCGTCCTCGCCGTCCTGTGGCTGCTGCCGTTCGTGTGGGCCGTCATCACCTCGGTGCAGAGCGAGGAGGACATCAACACCACCGGGCTGTCCCCGTTCAAGGGCGCCTTCACCCTGGACGCCTACCAGCAGATACTCGAACGCGGGAACGTCACCGTCTGGGCCTTCAACAGCTTCCTGATCTCGGCCCTGGTCACGCTGATCACCGTCGCGGTCTCCACCCTCGCCGCGTACGGCTTCTCCCGCGGCACCTTCCGCGGCCGCCGGGCGCTGCTCGGGGTCACCGTGGCCGCCATCATGGTCCCGCCGCAGCTGCTCGTCGTGCCGCTGTTCGACCAGATGACCCTGTTCAACCTGGTCGACACCTACGCGGCGGTCATCCTGCCCCAGGTCGTCGCACCGATGATGGTGTTCATCCTGAAGCGGTTCTTCGACGGCATCCCCAAGGAGCTGGAGGAGGCGGCGCGCATCGACGGCGCCTCCGAGTTCCGGGTCTTCCGGTCGGTCGTCCTGCCGCTCTCCCGGCCGATCGTGGCCGCGGTGGCGATCTTCGTCTTCATCGGTGCCTGGAACAACTTCATGTGGCCGTTCATCGTCACCAACGACCCCGACCTGATGACCCTCCCGGTGGGCCTGGCCACCGTCAAGGACGCCTACGGCATCCAGTACGCGCAGTCCATGGCCTCCGCCCTGCTGGCCGCGCTGCCGCTGATCGTGGTCTTCCTCCTCTTCCAGCGCCGCATCGTCAACTCCGTGGCCACCACCGGCCTCGGCGGTTCCTGAACCCCCACAGCTGTACCCACGGGCTCGGCGTCCGCACGCCCGGCCCACCGATCGACTGGAGCATGTGTGCCCACTCACTCCGTACCGCGCCCGGAGTACCCGCGACCGCAGTTCACGCGCCGCGACTGGCTCAACCTGAACGGCGCCTGGCAGTTCGAGACCGACCGGGGGGACAGCGGCCTCGAACGCGGTCTGCTCGACCGCGAGCTGCGCGAGGAGATCCTCGTCCCCTTCCCGCCCGAGTCCGAGCTGTCCGGCATCGGCGACACCGACTTCCTCGAGGCCGTCTGGTACCGGCGGGCCGTCACCCTGCCGGCCGCCTGGGCCGGACGCCGCGTACTGCTGCACTTCGGCGCCGTCGACCACGACACCACCGTGTGGGCCGACGGCAGGGAGGTCGCCCGGCACCGCGGCGGCTTCACCCCCTTCACCGCCGACCTCGGCGACATCGCCGGGGCGGGGGAGGAGGTCGTGATCACCGTCCGGGCCCGCGACCCCAAGTCCGGCCCGCAGGCCCGCGGCAAGCAGGCGATCAAGTACGCCAACCACGACTGCAACTACACCCGGGTCACCGGCATCTGGCAGACCGTCTGGCTGGAGCCCGTCCCCGAGACACACCTGCGCCGCCCCCGGATCACCCCCGACCTGGCCGGCTCCGCCTTCCACCTCGAACTGCCGCTGTCCGGCAACCGCCCCGGGCACCGGGTGCGCGCCGTCCTCGCCGACGCCGACGGCGAGGTGAGCCGCGCCGAGGCCCGCGCCGACCTCGACCTCGCACCGCGCCTGCACCTGCCGGTGCCGCACGACCGGCGGCGCGAGTGGGGACCCGAGGACCCGCACCTGTACGACCTGCGCCTCGAACTCCTCGACGCCGCGGGACAGGTGGTCGACAGCGCCGAGAGCTACGCCGGACTGCGCGCCGTGGGCCTGCGCGGCAAGGCCGTCCTGCTCAACGGGCGCCCCGTCTTCCAGCGCCTCGTCCTCGACCAGGGCTGGTACCCGGACGGGCTGATGACCGCCCCGACCGACGAGGCCCTGGTCAAGGACATCGAGCTGGCCATGGCGGCCGGATTCAACGGCGCCCGGCTGCACCAGAAGGTCTTCGAGGAGCGCTTCCTGCACCACGCGGACCGCCTCGGCTACCTGGTCTGGGGCGAGTTCGGCGACTGGGGCTGCGAGACGGGCGGCTCCTCGGGCGACAACCAGAAGCCCGACGCCTCCTACGTCGCCCAGTGGCTCGAGGCGCTGGAGCGCGACTACTCGCACCCCTCGATCATCGGCTGGTGCCCGCTCAACGAGACCTACCAGAAGCTGCACGACCGGATCACCCAGCTCGACGACGTGACCCGGGCGATGTTCCTGGCCACCAAGGCCATGGACACCACCCGCCCGGTCGTCGACGCGTCCGGCTACGCCCACCGGGTCGCCGAGACCGACATCTACGACTCCCACAACTACGAGCAGGACCCCGCCGCCTTCCGGGAGCTGATGTCCGGCCTCGCCAAGGACGCGCCGTTCGTCAACGCCCACGAGGGCGGCGCCCCCTACTCCCAGCCCTACCGGGGCCAGCCGTACTTCGTCAGCGAGTTCGGCGGCATCTGGTGGGACCCGGAGGCGGCCGCCGCGCAGTCCGGCGAGGACCGCACCGTCTCCTGGGGCTACGGGGAACGCGTCCGCAACGAGGACGAGTTCCACGAGCGGTTCAGCGGCCTCACCGAAGTGCTGCTGGAGGACCGGAACATGTTCGGCTACTGCTACACCCAGCTGACCGACGTCTTCCAGGAGCAGAACGGCATCTACCGCTTCGACCGGGGCGAGAAGCTCGACGTCGCCCGGGTCCGGGCCGCCCAGCTGCGCCCGGCGGCCATCGAGGAACCGGAGGGCTAGCCGGCGCGGGGCCGGAGGCGGCGCAGCTGACCGTCCTCCGGCCCCCGTGCACGCGGATCAGAAGGGGCGGTCGCCCTCGACGGCGACGCGTTCGGCGACCCGCCGCTCGGTGCCGTAGTCGCCGACCGCGTAGTGCTGGGTGGCGCGGTTGTCCCAGAAGGCGACGTCGCCGGGCTGCCAGCGCCAGCGCACCTGGTACTCGGGCACATGTGCCTGCTGGAAGAGGAAGCGGAGCAGGCGGTCGCTCTCGTCGCGCTCCATGCCGGTGATGTGGGTGGTGAAGGACGTGTTGACGAACAGCATGCGCCGGCCCGTCTCCGGGTGCGTGCGCACGACCGGGTGCTCCACGGGCGGGAACAGGTCCTGGTGCGGCAGCAGTCGCTCGGGCCCGTAGAACCGTGCGAAGCCCGGGATGAAGTCGTGCACGGCGCTGGCGCCGTCGACGCGCTCCTTCACCTCCCGGGGCAGGTTGTCGTAGGCCGCGGCCATGTCCGCCCACATCGTGTCCCCGCCGAACGGCGGCACCTCGCGCAACTGGAGCACCGCACCGAGCGCGGGCCGCTCCCGGAAGGTGACGTCGGTGTGCCACACGTTCTCGTACGTCGGGGTGGACCCGGCGCCCTTGTCGAACCGGACGATGTCGTCGCCGGCACCGGCGGCGAGCAGGGGGTTGGTCTCCAACTCGCCCCAGTTGCGGGCGAAGTCGCGCTGCTGCCCGGAGGTGAGGTGCTGAGCCCGGAAGAACAGGACCTTCCACTCCAGCAGGGCCCGGTTCAGCTCCTCGCGCAGGGCGGGAGTGAGCGGACGGGAGAGGTCGGCACCCCGGATCTCCGCGCCGATGGTGCGCGCCTGCGGGACGATCTCGAAGAGCTCGTAGGGCCGTTCCTCCCGGCCCTCGGGCAGCCGGCGCAGCGTGCGCCGGCCCTCGTACATTCCGTCCGCCGGGATGCGTGCTTCACGCAGGACGGTGTTCGGGCCGACGGCCGTGACGGACATGGGAGTCCTCCCCTTGTGTGACGGGACGTGTGTGACAGGACGTGTGTGACGGGACGCGTGGAATCCGGCCAAGGGGCGGCGAGGCCACCGACGAACGGCCGGGGTGAACGAGGTGCTACGGGTGCTCCGGGCTGTGGGCCGGAGAGGATGCCGACGGGCTACGACGCGACGGGCGTCGGACGGTCGGTGCGGAGAAGGCCGTTAAAGGCCGGAACGCTCACAGCCGGTTCGCTCGGGCACACGGCAACACTCCGCCGCGGTGCCGAACCGGTATGTGGTCATGGCACCGATTGTGTGATCTTTCCTCGCCCGTGTCAATGGGGTCACGGAGCGAGAGGAACGAAGGGGCGCAGGTCGTCGCCCTCGGGCTGGACGACCCCGTAGCTGCTCTCGGGCACCTTGTTCCACACGCCGGGCAGGTCGCCCAGCGGTTCCGACACGATGAGGCGGCTGTTGTCGGACGCCTCCTTGAGGAAGGGCAGCCCGGGGTGCAGCGCACGCAGGCTCTCCACCCGGCTGCTGTAGTAGAGCGACCGCGACTGACCCTGGCTGGAGTAGCGGAAGGCCCACAGCCGCCGCCCCTCGGTGACGGCGACCGTCATCTGCATCGGGAACTCCACGCCGTGTTCGTGGCCGATCTCCTCCACCAGGCCCGCCATCCGGGCCACGGCCGCCGGCGGGTCGTCCTCCAGACCGAGCGTGAGCGCCAGGTAGAACATCATCTCCGAGTCCGTCGAGCCCTCGATGTCGAGGAAGAGCCGCGGATCGACGGCCAGGGCGAGGTCGCGGCGCAGCCGGTGGAACTCGGCGATCGCGCCGTTGTGCATCCACATCCAGCGGCCGTGGCGGAAGGGGTGGCAATTGGTCTGCTGCACGGCGCTGCCCGTCGAGGCGCGGATGTGCGCGAAGAACAAGGGGGAGCGGACATGGCTCGCGATCTCCCGCAGGTTGCGGTTGCTCCAGGCCGGCCCGACCTCCCGGACGATCGCGGGCGTCGCCATCTCCGGCCCGAACCAGCCGACCCCGAACCCGTCCCCGTTCGTCGTCTCCACCCCCATACGGGCGTGCAGGCTCTGGTCGATGAGCGAGTGCTCGGGCTGGTACAGCAGGGACTCCAGGAGGACGGGTGTCCCCGAGTAGGCGAGCCATCGGCACATCGCTCCGTCGCCTCCCTGGCGGCCTGCGGCGCCCCGGACGTCAGTCGACCGGCCAGGTGTGGACCGGGGCGTTGAGGTGCATGTAGTCCATGTACTGCTGGGTCATCCGGCGCAGCGCCTCGTGGCGGTCGGGCCTGGCGGTGGCATCGATGTGGTGGAACATCTCCTTCTGCCAGACCGCGCCGTTGCGGCCGGTGACGCAGCGCTGCTCGATGATGCCGAGCAGCGGCTCCCGCCAGGCGGAGTCCATGCCCGACAGCTCCAGGCCCCGGTGGGCCAGCGGCAGCAGCCGGCGCAGGACCAGTTCCGGCACGGTCACCTCGCCCACTCCCGGCCAGTACAGGTGTGCCTCGATGCCGTGCCGGGCGGCGGTGTGCAGGTTGTCCTCGGCGACCGAGAAGGACATCCGCGACCACACCGGACGCTCCTCCTCCACCAGGGCGCGGGTGAGCCCGTAGTAGAAGGCGCCGTTGGCCAGGGTGTCGGCGACGGTCGGGCCGGCCGGCAGGACGCGGTTCTCCACGCGGACGTGCGGCCTGTCGTGGGCGACGGCGTAGACGGGCCGGTTCCACCGGTAGATGGTGCCGTTGTGCAGCGTGAGTTCGCCCAGCTCGGGGATGTCGCCGCGGTCGAGGGTCTCCGCGGGATCCTGCTCGTCGCACAGCGGCAGCAGCGCGGGGAAGTAGCGGAGGTTCTCCTCGAACAGGTCGAAGACGCTGTTGATCCAGCGCTCCCCGAACCACACCCGGGGCCTGACCCCCTGCGCCTTGATCTCCTGCGGCCGGGTGTCGGTGGCCTGCTCGAACAGGGGGATGCGGCTCTCGTGCCACAGTTCCTTGCCGAGCAGGAAGGGCGAGTTGGCCGCGAGGGCGACCTGGACACCGGCTACGGCCTGGGCCGCGTTCCAGTAGTCGGGGAACTCCTCAGGCGCGACCTGGAGGTGGAACTGCGTGCTGGTGCAGGCGGCTTCGGGCGTGATGGTGTCCGCGTAGGTCCGCAGGCGGTCGACGCCGTCCACCTCGATGTGCAGGTCCTCGCCCCGGGCGGCGAACACCTGGTCGTTGAGGAGCCGGTAGCGCGGGTTCTCCGACAGGGCCGCCTCGCCCACGTCCGACTGGCGCAGCGTGGGGAGGGTGCCGACCATGATCAGATGGGCGCCGACCGACGCGGCACGGTCCTCGGCGTGGTTCAGGGCGGCACGGATCTCGGTCTCCCAGGCGTCGGGGCCGCCCGCCGTCAGCTGCCGGGGCGGGATGTTGATCTCCAGGTTGAACCGGCCCAGCTCGGTGGACCAGGCGGGGTCCGCGATCGCCTCGAGGGCGTCGCTGTTGCGCATCGCCGGTTCGCCCCGGTCGTCGACCAGGTTCAGCTCGATCTCCAGGCCGACCTGGGGCCGCTCGGTGTCGAACCGGGACTCGCGCAGCATCTGCGCGAAGGCCTCGAGGCACTCCTGCATCTTGATCCGGTACCGGCGGCGGTCCTCGCGGGTGAAGACCAGCGCCGGGACGTCCCGTCCCATGGGTCCTCCCGGGGTTGCCTTCCGCGGACGCTCCTCCACCCCAGCGTCGCACCACCCGGAGTACCCCACCAGACGAGAGAAAACGGGGGTCCACCGCACCGCGTGCGGCGGACCCCCGTCGGCTCCGGTCCCCGTGGGACTGATCAGGCCTTACAGCTTGCCGGACGCGCGCACCGTGATCTTCTTGGACGTCTTGCCCGCCGGCGAGGAGCCGTAGCCCTCGATCTTGTCGACCACGTCCGTGCCCTCGACGACCTTGCCGAAGACGACGTGCTTGCCGTCCAGCCACGAGGTGACGACGGTGGTGATGAAGAACTGCGAGCCGTTGGTGTTCGGGCCCGCGTTCGCCATGGAGAGCAGGTACGGCTCGGTGTGCTTCAGCTGGAAGTTCTCGTCCGCGAACTTCTCGCCGTAGATGCTCTTGCCCCCGGTGCCGTCGCCCCTGGTGAAGTCACCGCCCTGGAGCATGAACTGCGGGATGACGCGGTGGAAGGAGGAACCCGCGTAGCCGAAGCCGTGCTCGCCGGTGGCCAGCTCCAGGAAGTTCTTGGCGGTCTTGGGGGTGACGTCCTCGAAGAGTTCGAAGACGATGCGGCCCGCATCCTGGCCGTCGATGTCGATGTCGAAGTAAACCTTGGAATTGCTCATCGCACCATTGTGACGTGTGACCCCCGGTGATGCCGAACCGGCTGCCCGTTCAGCGTGTGGCGAGCAGTCCGAGGGTGTCGATCACACGGTTCGAAAAGCCCCATTCGTTGTCGTACCAGGCGACCACCTTGACGTGGCGTCCGTCCACGCGGGTCAGTGCCGAGTCGAAGATCGACGAGGCCGGGTTGCCCGTGATGTCGGAGGAGACCAGCGGGTCCTCGGAGTACTCCAGCACCCCGGCGAGCGGACCGTCGGCGGCGGCGCGGTAGGCGGCCAGGACGTCCTCGCGGGTCACGTCGCGGGCGACGGTCGTGTTCAGCTCGACGATCGAGCCCACCGGGACCGGCACGCGGATCGAGTCGCCCGAGAGCTTGCCGTCCAGGCCCGGCAGCACGAGGCCGATCGCCTTGGCGGCGCCGGTCGTGGTCGGCACGATGTTCACCCCGGCGGCGCGGGCGCGGCGCGCGTCGCGGTGCGGGCCGTCCTGGAGGTTCTGCTCCTGCGTGTAGGCGTGCACCGTCGTCATGAAGCCGTGCTCGATGCCCGCCAGCTCGTCGAGGACCGCCGCGAGCGGCGCGAGGGCGTTGGTGGTGCAGGACGCGTTGGAGACGATCGTGTGCGCGGCCGGGTCGTAGGCGTCGGTGTTCACCCCGTAGGCGAGCGTCACGTCGGCACCGCTCGACGGGGCGCTGACCAGGACCTTCCGCGCACCCGCGGTGAGGTGGCCGCGGGCGGCGTCGGCCGAGGTGAAGCGGCCGGTCGACTCCAGCACGATGTCGACGCCCAGCTCGGCCCAGGGCAGCCGGGCCGGCTCGCGCTCGGCGAGCACCTTGATGCGGTGCCCGTCGACGACCAGGGTGTCCCCGTCGACCGTCACCGGACGGCCGAGCCGGCCGGCCGTCGAGTCGAAGGCGAGCAGACGGGCCAGGGTGGCGGGCTCCGTGAGGTCGTTGACGGCGACGACCTCGAGTTTCGTGTCGCGCTCCAGCAGCGCACGCAGCACGTTGCGCCCGATGCGGCCGAATCCGTTGATGCCGATGCGAGTCATGAGTGGTGTGTCCCTTCGTTCTGCCACCAGGTCCTTCCCCCTCAGGCTCGCGCAGGCCGGCCGGGGGCAGCAGCGGCGCGAGAGCCATGGTTCGCAAGGATCACGCCAGGGCGGGGCGTGGCGGGGCGGCGGTACGCGGTCACTCGCCCTGGGCGAAGGTGCGCCGGTACTCGCTGGGGGTGGTGCCGAGGATGCGCTGGAAGTGCAGTCGCAGATTCGCACCGGTGCCGAGCCCGACGTCGGCGGCGATCTGCTCGACCCCGCGCTCCGAGCGTTCGAGCAGCTCACGGGCCATGTCGATCCGGGCGCGCATGATCCACTGCATCGGGGTGTACCCGGTGTCCTCGACGAAGCGCCGGGAGAGGGTGCGCGCGGACACCGCCGCGTGCCGGGCCAGCGCCTCCAGGGTGAGCGGCTCACCGAGGAGGCGCAGCGCCCACTCGCGGGTGGCGGCGAACCGCTCGCCCAGCGGCTCGGGCACGCTGCGCGGCACGTACTGGGCCTGACCGCCGCTGCGGTAGGGGGCCGCCACCAGACGCCGGGCCGCGTGGTTCGACGCGGCCACCCCGAGGTCGCCGCGCAGGATGTGCAGGCACAGGTCGATGCCGGAGGCGGCGCCCGCCGACGTCAGGACGCTGCCCTCGTCCACGAACAGCACGTTCTCGTCGACCCGCACGCGCGGATGCCTGGCCGCCAGGGCCCGTGTGTAGTGCCAGTGCGTGGTGGCCCGCCTGCCGTCGAGCAGGCCCGTGGCGGCGAGCGCGAACGCGCCGGTGGAGATGGCGGCGAGCCGGGCGCCCCGGTCGTGGGCCGCCGTCAGCGCGTCGACGACGGTCCGCGGCGGGTCGTCCACGTCGGGGGACCGGTAACCGGGCAGGAAGACCACGTCGGCCCAGGCCAGGGCCTCCAGGCCGTGGGCGACGTGGTACGACAGGCCGTCACCGCCGGTCACCAGGCCGGGCGCCGCGCCGCACACCCGCACCTCGTACGGCATGCTCGCGCGCGTCGTGAAGACCTGCGCCGGGATGCCGACGTCGAGCGGTTTCGCGCCTTCGAGCACCAGGACGGCGACGCGGCGCAGGCGGGAGGACGGCACGGCAGCAGCGTACGCGGCGGAGCGGGGGGATCAGCTCAGGCCGAGGACGCTCATCGTGTGCTCGGCCATGCGCCGCTCGCCGAGGGCGTTGGGGTGGACGGGCACGAGGCTGGTCCCGAACAGCAGCGGTTCGATCCAGCGGGTGCCGCGGTCCGCGCAGGCGTCGTGGCCGTCGGAGACCGCGGAGAAGTCCACGTAGGTCGCGCCGGTCTCCTCGGCGGCCCGCCGGACGGCGTCGTTGAGGTGTGCCTGGATGGCCCGCAGGTAGGGCACGTCACCGGCGGCCACCGGGAGTTTGGCGAAGCAGGACGGGTCGGCGGTGGCCGGGGTGATCCAGGGGTAGCCGAGGGCCGCCACCCGCGCGCCCGGCGCCTCGGCGCGCACGGCGCTCAGGGCCGCCTTGAGCGCGGGGTAGGTGTTGGTCTCGATCTCGTCGTCGAAGGACGTGCCGTGCTTGTCCTCGCAGGGGCTGCCCTTGCCGCCGCTGAGGACGCCGGCCGTGCCGCAGGCCGTGATGGCGTTGATGAACGTGTTGTTGTCGTTGCCGCCGATGGTGAGCGTGACCAGGTCCGTGCCGGCGTCGAGCGCGTCCAACTGGGGGGCGACGCCCGGGTACTGGGGTTCGGTGAAGTCGGAGGTCTGGGCGGCGCCGCAGGTGACGTCCTTCAGGTGCGCGCCCGTCGCGGCGGCGATGACGTGGGGGTAGTTGGCCGTCGAGCGCAGGCAGAGCAGGTTGGTGAGGTCGACGGGCAGGACGCCGGAACCGGCGCTGTAACTGTCGCCGAGGGCCACGTAGTCGAGGGTGGCGGGCGCGGCGTGGGCGGTGGTGTCCGTGAGGCCGAGGGCCAGGGTGCCGACGGCGGCTGCTGTCGCGGTCATGACACGGCGAAGGGCGTGCTTCGGCATGCGTTCTCTCTTCTTCGGGAGGGCGGCAGCGGGGTTACTGGGCGGTTCTACTTTTAAGTAATGTGCGGGGTCGTTGACTTCAAGTCAACGTTGTTGACAGAACTTCTTGCAGTCGTGCGCGGCCGCCCTGGGCGGCTCGGGGCTGTTTTAGAGTGACTTCCGCCAGAGCGCACGGCGCACGACGGATCTGTGAGGTACTCACCAGCCATGACGACCGAAACGTTTGAGTTCCAGGTAGAGGCGCGTCAGCTGCTTCAGCTGATGATTCACTCCGTCTACTCGAACAAGGATGTCTTCCTGCGCGAGCTCGTCTCCAACGCCTCCGACGCGCTGGACAAGCTGCGCCTCGCCGCCCTGCGCGGCGACGCCCCCGACGCCGACGTGAGCGACCCGCGCATCGAGTTGGAGGTCGACAAGGACGCCCGCACCCTGACCGTGCGGGACAACGGCATCGGCATGTCGTACGACGAGGTCACCCGGCTGATCGGCACCATCGCCAACTCGGGCACCGCCAAGTTCCTCGAAGAGCTGCGCGAGGCCAAGGACGGAGCCGGGGCCGACGGGCTCATCGGACAGTTCGGCGTCGGCTTCTACTCGGGCTTCATGGTCGCGGACGAGGTCACCCTGGTCACCCGGCACGCCGGCGAGACCGAGGGCACCCGCTGGACCTCGAAGGGCGAGGGCACCTACACCCTGGAGCGGGTCGGCGAGGCCCCGCAGGGCACCGCGGTCACCCTGCACCTCAAGCCCGCCGACGCCGAGAACCAGCTCCACGACTACACCTCCGCGTGGAAGATCAAGGAGATCGTCAAGCGGTACTCGGACTTCATCACCTGGCCGGTGCGCCTGCTGCCCGAGCCGGGCGGCGACGGCAGCGACGGCAGCGACGGCGACGGTGCCGAGACCCGCGAGGCCGAGACGCTCAACTCGATGAAGGCCCTGTGGGCACGCCCGCGCGACGAGGTCTCCGACGACGAGTACCACGAGCTGTACAAGCACATCGGCCATGACTGGCGCGACCCGCTGGAGACGATCCGGCTCCAGGCGGAGGGCACCTTCGAGTACCAGGCCCTGCTCTTCGTGCCCTCGCACGCCCCGCACGACCTGTTCACCCAGGGCTACCAGCGCGGCGTCCAGCTCTACGTCAAGCGCGTCTTCATCATGGACGACTGCGAGGAACTGCTGCCGCCCTACCTCCGTTTCGTCAAGGGCGTCGTCGACGCGCAGGACCTCTCGCTCAACGTCTCCCGCGAGATCCTCCAGCAGGACCGCCACATCCGCATGATCCAGCGGCGGCTGACCAAAAAGGTCCTCTCGACGGTCAAGGGCCTCAGGACCTCCGCGCCGGACCGCTACGCCACGTTCTGGCGGGAGTTCGGCGCGGTGCTCAAGGAAGGCCTGGTGACCGACTCGGAGAACCGGGACGCGATCCTGGCCGCCTGTTCGTTCCCGTCCACGCACGACGCCGGCGAGCCCACTTCGCTGCAGGGCTACGTGGAGCGGATGAAGGACGGACAGGGCGACATCTACTACATGACGGGCGAGTCCCGTCAGGCCATCGAGAACTCCCCGCACATGGAGGCGTTCCGGGCCAAGGGTGTCGAGGTCCTCCTGCTCACCGACGCCGTCGACGAGGTCTGGGTCGACGCGGTGGGGGAGTACGAGGGCAGGACGCTGCGCTCGGTGGCCAAGGGCGAGATCGACCTCCTGGGCGCCGAGGAGGAGAAGAGCGACGCCGAGAAGGAGAAGCAGGGCGAGGAGTACGCGGGGCTGCTCGGCTGGATGACCGAGCACCTGGGCGACGACGTCAAGGAGGTCCGCCTCTCCTCCCGCCTCACCGTCTCGCCGGCCTGCGTCGTCTCCGACGCGGGTGAGCTGACGCCCGCCCTGGAGAACATGTACCGGGCGATGGGCCAGGAGGTGCCCGGCGCCAAGCGGATCCTCGAACTCAACCCGGAGCACCAGCTGGTGAAGACCCTGAACCGGGCCTGGAGCGACCGGCGGGACCGCGCGGAACTCACCGAGACCGCCGAACTGCTGCACACCCTCGCGGTGCTCGCCGAGGGCGGCCGGCCCAAGGAGCCCGCCCGGTTCGTGCAGCTGATGGCGGACCGTCTGGAGCGCACGCTGTAACCGGCCGGAAGGACCCGCACTCCACGCCGTCCGCCATCCGCATGGCGAGACGGCGTGGCATGCGGAGCACACTCCTCCGTATCTTCGTACGCATGTATGCATCCGCTCCGCCGCTGTGCCTCGCGCTCTTCGCGTGCTCGGCGTGGTGCGTCGACGACGGCCTCTGTCGACGCTGACCCCCGGACCGGCCGCGCGCTCCCCGCGCCGCCGGTCCGCCCGCGTCCGCCGTCCCCGTGCACACCACCCCGGAGATTCCTTCCGTGACCACCGCACCCCCGGCCGGGTCGTCCCCGGCCGCGCCGCCGCGCGCGTCCGCCCCGCTGTTCGCTCCCTCGCCCACCTCCTCGGAACGTCCCGAGGCACCGCCCCTGCCCCCGGTGCGGCGGACGCCGCTCGCCGTGTCCGGGCTGCTCGCCGCCGCGCTGACCGCGTACGTGTGGTCCGCGCACGGCGCCGAACCCGGCGTGCTGCTCCTGTTCGGCCTCGGCCTGGGCGTCGCCCTCTTCCACTCCCGGTTCGGCTTCACCTCCGCCTGGCGGCAGCTGGTCGCCGTCGGCAACGGGACCGGGCTGCGGGCGCACGCCCTGCTCCTCGGCACCACGGCCACCCTGTTCGCGCTGGTCATCGGCACGGAGACCGGGCTCTTCGGTGCCCAGCCCGCGCCGTCCGCCGGACCGATCGGCGTCGGCCTGTTCGCCGGTTCGGCACTCTTCGCCGTCGGCATGCAGCTCGGCGGCGCCTGCGCCTCGGGCACCCTCTTCGCGGTCGGCTCGGGACAGACGTCGATCGTGCTGACACTCGGCGGGTTCGTCGCCGGCGCCACGCTGGCCGCCTGGCAGTTCGACCTGTGGAAGGACCTCCCGGCCTGGGAGCCCGTCGTGCTGTCCGAGCACATCGGCTGGTTCGGCTCCTGGGGCGTGACCGTCGCCGCGCTGACCCTGGTGGTGCTGGTCAGCCGGCGCGTCCAGGCCCGGCGCAACCCGCCGCCGCTGGGCGCCGTCCCCTCGGCGCGCCGGGCCGCCGTCCGGGCCCTCCGCGGCTCCTGGCCGCTGGCCGTCGGCGCCCTGGCGCTGGCCGTGCTCGGCGCGGGCGTCCTGCTGGTCTCCGGCGGCGCCTGGGGCGTCACCAGCGCCTTCAGCCTGTGGGGCTCCGAGCTGGTGGGCGCGCTCGGCGGCCACCCGGAGAACTGGACCTGGTGGCAGCGGCCCGGCAACGCCGAGATGCTGGCCGGTCCGGTGCTCGCCGACAAGACCAGCCTCACCGACATCGGCATCATGATCGGCGCGGCCGTCGCCGCCTCGCTGGGCGGCACCTGGGCGCTGCACCGGGGCATCCCCTGGCGCACCGCGCTCGCCGCGGTGCTCGGCGGTGTGCTGATGGGCGTCGGCGCCCGGCTGGCCGGCGGCTGCAACATCGGCGCCTACCTGGCGGGCATCGCCTCGGGCAGCCTCAGCGGCTGGCTGTGGGGCGCCTTCGCACTGGCCGGCACCTGGGTGGGCCTCAAGCTGCGGCCCCTGTTCGGCCTGGGCAACCCCAGGCCGGGCGACGGCGTCTGCTGACGGGGGATGCCCGTGCGGCACAGGGGTCAGGCCTGCGCCGCACGGGCCGCTGAGGGCGCCGCCGAGGGCGCCGCTAGGGAGTGCCGCTTCCCCGCGGTGCCCGCCGCTCCGTGGCGGTGACCCGGGCGATGGCCTCCAGGGTGAGGGCTCGGCCGTGCGGCTCCCGGGCCAGGGCGCGGTGCAGCGTCAGACCCTCGATGAGGGCGTCCAGCTGGCGGGCCGTGTCCGGGTCGAAGTGCTTCTCCAGGTGGACGCGGCTGCGGCGCATCCACTCGTGGGTGAGCTCCCGGTAGGCGGGCTGGCGCGCGGCGAGCGTGTACAGCTCCTGGGTGAGCACCAGGTCCCGCTGGCTGTCCTCGGACAGCTCGTGCACGAGGTCGGCCACCGCCTCCCGGGCCTGGTCGCGGTCGGCGGCGGCCCCGAGGTGCTCGTCGAACACCGCGACGATGTGGTCGGTGAACCGGCCGAACGCCTCCCGCAGCAGCTGGTCCATGCCGCTGAAGTGGTACGTCATCGAGCCGAGGGGCACCCCCGCGCGCGTCGCGATCCTCCGGTGGGAGACGCGTGCGATGCCCTCCTCGGCGATCAGGTCGAGGGTGGCCGCGAGGATGCGCTCACGCCGCTGCGGATCGGTGTGTCCGGTTGCCATGGGAGCAGACTTACACGTTCCGCACCGGCCGGGCAGGGTTGCCGACGGCCACGACGTTCGCCGGTACGTCCTTCGTGACGACCGCGCCCGCGCCGATCACGGAGTTGTCCCCGATGGTCACGCCCGGCAGCACGATCGCGCCGCCGCCCAGCCAGACGTTGTCGCCGATGACGATGGGGCGGGCGGCCTCCAGCTTGTCCCGCCGGGGCCCGGGCTCCAGGGGGTGCGTGGGGGTGAGCAGCTGGACGTTCGGCCCGATCTGGCAGTCCGCGCCGATGGTGATCGCCGCGACGTCCAGCGCCGTCAGGTTGTAGTTGACGAAGGTGCGCGCCCCGATGGCGATGTTGCTGCCGTAGTCGACGTACAGGGGCGGCCGTACGTGGGCCTCGGCGCCCAGGGAGCCGAGCAGTTCGGCGAGGAGCGGCCGCGCGGCCTCCGCGTCCTCCGCGTACGCCGCCTGGTAGCGGGCGGCCAGCCGCACCGCCTGCTGCTGCCTGCGGGCGATCTCCGGGTCGTCGGCGATGTAGAGGTCGCCCGCCAGCATGCGTTCGAGGTTGGTGCGGGAGTCGCCCGCGAAGTGGTCCGTCGGCATGCACCCGATCGTACCCCTGAAGCGTACGAACGTACACTCCTGTCGCCGTCGTGTCGCCAGGCGGCAGGTTTCCGGCGTCCGGCGTCCGGCGTCCGGCTCAGCCTCGCCGGGACCGGAGCACTCCGCCGCACACGAGGACGATCAGCCCCGCGAACGGCACCACCAGCAGCCCCACCCGCAGGCTCGTCGCGTCGGCGACCAGTCCCACCACCGGCGGCGAGAGCAGGAAGCCGAGCCGCATCAGCCAGGAGACGAGGGTCAGCCCCGAACCGGGTTTGAGGCCCGGCAGTTCGTCGGCCTCGTGCATGGCCGCCGGGACCAGGGTCGCCACCCCGAACCCGGCCGCGGCGAAGCCGAGGACCGTGCCGGGCACCGTCGGCACGGCCAGCGCCAGGCCCATGCCGACCGCGGCGATCAGGGCGCCGGAGCGGGCCACCGTGCGCTGGCCGAAGCGGTCCACGAGCCGGTCGCCGACGATCCGGCCGACGAACTGCGCGCCGACCAGGGCGACATACCCGGACGCGGCCAGTGCCGCGGTCGCGTGCAGGGAGTCCGAGAGATAGAGGGTGGCCCAGGACATGCCCGCGTCCTCGACCAGGGTCCCGGCCGTGGCGATGAGGACGAGCGCGGCCAGCACCCAGCCGGTCCGCAGGCCCGTCGCCGGGGCACGCTCCGGCGACGCCGCGTCGTCCCCGGCGCCGGTCTCCCCGGTCTCCACAGCTGTTCCGGTGTCGGTCTCGGGCCCCGGCAGGCAGTACCGCAGGGCGACGCAGGCCGCGACCGCGAACACCACGGCGGAGAACAGCAGGTGCGGGCCCCGCGAGACGCCGAGCGCGATCGCGGCGGCGGCCATGGAACCGCCGGTGACCGCGCCGATGGACCAGATGGCGTGGAAGGAGTTGATGATGGACCGTCCGTAACGGCGCTGCACCCGCAGCCCGTGGGCGTTCTGCGCGACGTCGGTGAACGCGTCCATCGCACCGGCCAGGAACAACGCCCCCGCGAACACCGCCACCGAGTCCGCGAGCCCGGCGGCGAGAATGCCCGCCCCGGTCAGCAGCGTGCCGCCGACCGCCACCCGTGCCGAGCCGAACCGGCGCACCAGTATCCCGGCCGCGAGCCCGGCCGTGATGGCACCCGCCGGGAACGCCGCCACGGCCAGTCCGTAGGCGGCGTTGCCGATGCCGAGGTCCGCCTTGATCTGCGGATACCTCGGCAACAGGTTGGCGAACAGGGCCCCGTTGGTGAAGAACAGGACGGCGACGGCCACGCGAGCCCGCCGATCGGCCGGGGCGGGCCGGCGCAGTACGTCCACAGTCATGCGCCGGAGCCTACCGCCAGGGCGTACGAACGTACACTCCCGGCTGCGTGAGCGGAGCCTCAGCCGATCAGGTCGGCCACCAGGGCGGCGAACTCCTCCGGAGTGGCCAGACGGACGCCGAGCTGTTCCGCCTTGGCCCGCTTCGAGCCCGCCCCCTCGCCCGCGACGACGAGCGTCGTGTTCTTGGAGACGCTGGAGGAGGAGCGTCCGCCGGCCCGCTCGACGAGTTCGTTCATCTCGTTGCGGCTGAGCCGCTCGAGGCTTCCGGTCATCGCGCCGGTGACGACCACCTTCATCCCCGCCAGCGGCCCGCCCCCGGCCGGCGCGGCGGACGCTTCCGCGTCCCCGCCGTCCGCGTCGGCGGCCGGGGGCGGGGTCGCGCCGGGCTCCGTCATGTTGACGCCGGCGGCGGCGAGCTTGTCGATGAGCGGGGCGAGCTCGGCGATCTCCGCGACGATGGAGGGCGCCTTCTCCACCCCGATGCCGTCGACCCGCTGCATGGCCTCCGCGTCGGCGGCGCGTATGAGATCCATGGTGGCGAAGTACCGGGCGATACGACGGGACATGGACCGTCCGGTGCCCCGCACCCCCAGCGCGCACAGCACCCGGGACAGCGGCTGCTCCCTGGCCCCGGCGAGCGCGGCCAGCAGGTTGTCGGTGCTGGTCTCGCCCATCCGCTCCAGGGCGAGCAGCTGCTCGCGCCGCAGCGTGAACAGGTCGGCCAGGTCGGCGACGAGACCGGCCTCGACGAGCTGGACGACGCGGGTGGTGCCCAGACCCTCGATGTCGAGCTGGTCGCGGCCGGCCGCGTAGGCGAGCGAGGCCACCAGGTGGCAGTTGCGGCCCTGCGCGCACCGCCAGCGCTCCTCGCTCGTGTCGATCTCCGACCCGCAGCGCGGACACGCCTCGGGGAACACGATCGGCTGCTCCTCGCCCGTCCGCAGATGCGCGACCGGGGCCTCGATGCGGGGGATGACGTCACCGGCGCGGTGGACCATGACGTGGTCGCCGAGGCGCAGGCCCCGGCGGGTGATGTCGGCCGGGTTGTGCAGCGTGGCGTAGGTGATCGTGGAGCCCTCGATGACCACCGGTTCCAGGACACCGCGCGGGGCGACGATGCCGGTGCGGCCGACGTTCCACTCCACGTCCAGGAGCCGGGTGATCTTCTCGACGGCCGGCAGCTTGTACGCGATCGCCCACCGCGGCGCCCGCGAGCCGGACCCGGCGGCCCGCTGATCCGCGGCGAGGTCGGCCTTGACGACGATCCCGTCGATGCCGAAGGGCAGCTCGGCACGGAGCGCGGCGATCTCCCGGACCCGGGCCAGGACCTGCTCGGGCGTCTCGACGACCACGTCCGGTACGGCGGTGCCGGCGCTGGTGTGCACGCCGAGTCCGGCCGCCGTCGCCATCAGGTCGCCGTACGCCGACTCCTCCAGCCGCGCGGCCAGCGCGGCGTCGGTGCCGGGCAAGGCCAGCAGGCCGTACCCGAAGAACGTCATCGGCACCGTGTAGGCGCGCTCCTTGGCCCGCAGGGTGCCCGCCGCGGCGTTGCGCGGGTTGGCGAAGGGCTGCCCGCCGTGCCGTATGCGCACCTCGTTGGCGTGCTCGAACTGGGCCGTCGTCATGAGGATCTCGCCGCGGACCTCGACGGTCACCGGCTCGGCCAGCCGCTCGGGCAGCCCCTCCACGGTGCCCATGGCGTGCGAGACGTCCTCACCGGCCGTGCCGTCGCCCCGGGTGATCAGCCGGGTCAGGCGGCCCTCCCGGTAGCGGGCGGCGACCGCGAGGCCGTCCAGCTTGGGGCCCACGCTGAACCGGGTGACCTCGCGGTCGACGCGCCGGGCCAGGGACGCCGTCCAGGCGGTGAACTCCTCCGGCGAGAACACGTTGTCCAGGCTGAGCATCGGCACCGTGTGCGGCACGTCGCCCTCGGCCGCACCGCCGGCGACCTTCCCGGTGGGGGAGTCGGGCAGCACCTCGCCCGGGTGCTCGGCCTCCCACGCGGCGATCCCTCTCGCCAGCCGGTCGTAGGCGTCGTCGTCGAGTGGCGAGGAGCCGCCCGCGTAGTAGGCGGCGGCCGCGCGTGCGGCGTCCTCGACCGCCTGGGCGTAGGTGGTGGCATCGACGATCACCGCAGCAGGAGTAGTCATGGACGGAATCATGCCGCCCACCACTGACAACGGCCCTCGCGCCCGCACGGCGGCCGCTCCGCTTGCGCGGCCGCCGCCACGGGGTTTCGGTGGAAGCGACTCCCCACCGCCCTTGGAACTGTCATGCCGATGCCGACCACGGAGGCGAGCCGGACGTGAACACCGTCGAGGAGACGATCGAGATCGCCGTACCGGTGCGCACCGCGTACGACCAGTGGACCCAGGTCGCGTGCTTTCCGCGTTTCATGACCACCGTGAAGCGGGTCGAACAGATCAGGCCCACCGTGACGCTGTGGGTCCTCGGCCTCGGCCCCGTCCGCCGCGAGTTCGCCACCGAGGTCGTCGACCAGGTGCCCGACTCGCACCTCACCTGGCGGAGCCTCGGACAGCGCCACGGCCACCGGGGCGAGGTGACGTTCCGGCCCACCGGGGCGGGCGGCACGGCGCTGACCGTGCGGATGTCGGCCGAGCCGCGCGGACTCACCGGCGTGCTCACCGCCGTCCCGGCCGCGACCGGCCGCGTCCTGCGACGCGAGCTCGCGAACTTCAAGACGTACGTCGAAGGCCACGGGGAAGCGAGCGGGGCCTGGCGCGGGACGGTGCGGGACGGGCAGGTACGGCCCACGGAACCGGAACCGCCGCGCAGCCGGGTGCCGGCCTGGCCCGTCGGATGAGCCACGTGCGGGCACACAGCGAACGAGAGGCGATCCACCGATGAAGAAGCCGCCCAGGGACGAACCCCGGGACGACCTGTCCGTCACGCCGCCCAAGACCTGGGCCGCGGGAGTGCCCGCGGTGGTGCACGCGCTCGAGTACTCCCTGGAGCAGACGGCCCCCAAGGAAACCGCGGTGGACCTGCTGACCATGAACCAGGTCGACGGGATCGACTGCCCGGGCTGCGCCTGGGCGGACCCCGCGCCCGGCCACCGGCACCGCAACGAGTACTGCGAGAACGGCGCCAAGCACATCAACGACGAGGCGACGACCCGGCGGATCACCGCCGACTTCTTCCGCGCGCACCCGGTCTCCGACCTGGCGGGCCGCTCCGACCTGTGGCTGAACCAGCAGGGGCGCCTCACCGAGCCGGTGGTCAAGCGGCCCGGCTCCGACCACTACGAGCCCGTCAGCTGGCGCGAGGCCCTGGACCTGCTCGCCGGGGAACTCAAGGCGCTGGACAGCCCCGACGAGGCGGTCTTCTACACCTCGGGCCGGGTCAGCAACGAAGCCGCCTTCGTCCTCCAGCTGTTCGCCCGCGCCTTCGGCACCAACAACCTGCCCGACTGCAGCAACATGTGCCACGAGTCGAGCGGCTTCGCCCTGCACGAGACGCTCGGCACCGGCAAGGGCACGGTCGGTCTCCAGGACCTCCACCACGCCGACCTGATCTTCCTGGTGGGCCAGAACCCCGGCACCAACCACCCCCGGCAGCTGTCCGCGCTCGAGCAGGCCAAACTGAACGGCGCCCGCGTCGTCGCCGTCAACCCGCTGCCGGAGGCGGGGCTGCTGCGGTTCAAGAACCCGCAGAAGGTACGCGGGGTGATCGGACAGGGTGTCCGCATCGCCGACCGGTTCCTGCACATCCGGCCCGGCGGCGACCTCGCCCTGTTCCAGGCCCTCAACCGGCTGCTGCTGGAAGCCGAGGACGCCCGGCCCGGCCATGTGCTGGACCACGCGTTCATCCGCGACAGCACCAGCGGCTTCGAGGAATTCGCCGCGCACGTCCGGCAGACCTCCTGGGACGACGTACTCGAAGCCACCGGCCTCACCCGCGAGGAGATCGAGCAGGTCCGCGACGAGGTCCTGAACAGCAGCCGGGTCGTCGTCTGCTGGGCGATGGGCATCACCCAGCACAAGCACGGCGTCCCCACCATCCGGGAGATCGTCAACTTCCTGCTGCTGCGCGGCAACCTCGGCAGGGCGGGAACCGGCGCCTGCCCGGTGCGCGGCCACAGCAACGTCCAGGGCGACCGCACCATGGGCATCTGGGAGCAGATGCCCGACTCCTTCCTGGACGCCCTGCGCGAGGAGTTCGGCTTCGACCCGCCACGCGCCCACGGACTCGACTCGGTCGACTCGATCCGGGCGATGCGGCAGGGCCGGATCAAGGTCTTCCTCGGCGTCGCGGGCAACTTCGTCCGGGCCGCCCCCGACAGCGCGGTCACCGAGGAGGCCATGCGCGGCTGCCGGCTGACCGCCCACGTCTCCACCAAGCTGAACCGGTCCCACACCGTCTGCGGACGGACCGCGCTCATCCTGCCCACCCTCGGCCGCACCGAACGCGACCACCAGACGGGCGGCGAACAGTTCGTCACGGTGGAGAACTCGATGAGCGAGGTGCACACCTCCCGGGGACGGCTCAAGCCCGCCTCCTCCCTGCTGCTCAGCGAGGTCGCCATCCTGTGCCGGCTGGCCCGCCGCACCCTCGGCCAGGGCCCGGGGAACATCCACTGGGACGAGTTCGAAGCCGACTACCACACCATCCGCGACCGGATCTCCCGCATCGTGCCGGGCCTGCACGACTTCAACCGGCGCGTGGCACGCCCCGGCGGGATCCGCCTGCCCAACCCCGTCAACGAGGGCGTCTACCGCACCGCCACCGGCAAGGCCGTGTTCAGCCGCAACACGTGGCAGGCGCCCGACGTCCCCGAAGGCCACCTGCTGCTCCAGACCCTGCGCTCCCACGACCAGTGGAACACCATCCCCTACACCCTGAACGACCGCTACCGGGGCATCCACGGCAGCCGCCGGGTGGTCATGGTCAACCCGGTCGACCTGAGCGCCCTGTCCCTGGCCGAGGGCGACCGCGTCGACGTCGTCGGCGTCTGGCACGACGACACCGAGCGCCGCGCCGAGGGCTTCGAGGTGGTCCCGTACCCCACCGCCCGCGGATCAGCGGCCGCGTACTACCCGGAGACCCAGGTCCTGGTCCCGCTGGACAGCGTCGCCGACATCAGCAACCAGCCCACCTCCAAGGGCATCGTCGTCCGGCTGGAGCGCGTGACACCGTAGTCGCATCGTGAGACGGGCCCCGCCGCGGGAATGGCGGGAAGCGGGGCTCCGTTGACACCTGTCATGCCCGACTCTTCCCCACGGCCCGCGGCCGGCCGCATGCCGCTCGCCGTCTACATCCTCGGCCTGTCCGTCTTCGCGCTCGGCACCAGCGAGTTCATGCTCTCCGGGCTCCTGCCGCCCATCGCCGACGACATGGACGTGTCGATCCCGCAAGCCGGGCTGCTGATATCGGCCTTCGCGATCGGCATGGTGGTCGGCGCGCCGCTGCTCGCCGTCGCCACCCTGCGGCTGCCGCGCAAGACCACACTGGTCGCCCTGATCTCCGTGTTCGGCCTCGGCCAGGTCGCGGGCGCGCTCGCGACGAGCTACGAGGTGCTGTTCGTCTCCCGGGTGGTGAGCGCGCTCGCCTGCGCCGGCTTCTGGGCCGTGGGCGCCGCCGTGGCCATCGCCATGGTGCCGGTGACCGCGCGGGCCCGCGCGATGGCCGTGATGATCGGCGGGCTGTCCATCGCCAACGTCCTCGGCGTCCCCGCCGGCGCCTTCCTCGGCGAGCACCTGGGCTGGCGGTCCGCGTTCTGGGCCGTGGGCGGCGCGTCCGCCGTCGCGCTCGTCGGCGTGGTGACCCTGATCCCCCGCATCCCGCTGCCCGAGCGGCGGCCCAGGCTGCGGGGCGAGCTGGCGATCTACCGGGACCGCCAGGTCTGGCTGTCCATCGTCGTGACCGCCCTCGCCGCCGGCGGCGTGTTCTGCGCCTTCTCCTACCTCGCCCCGCTCCTCACCGACGTGGCCGGGCTCGCGGACGGCTGGGTCCCGACCGTGCTGGCGCTGTTCGGGGTCGGCGCGCTGATCGGTACGACGATCGGCGGCCGGGTCGCCGACGCGCACCTGTTCGGCGTACTGCTCTCCGGCATCACCGCCTCGACGGTCCTGCTGGCCGCGCTCGCGCTGTTCGCCTCCAGCCCCGCCGCCGTGATCGTCCTCTCGCTGCTGCTCGGCGTCTCCGCGTTCTACACGGCGCCCGCGCTGAACGCGCGCATGTTCAACGTCGCCGGCGCCGCGCCCACCCTCGCCGGTGCGACGACGACCGCCGCGTTCAACCTGGGCAACACCGGCGGCCCCTGGCTCGGCGGTACGGTGATCGACGCGGACCTCGGGTACGCGGCCACCGCCTGGGCGGGCGGGGCGATGACCCTGGTCGCGATCGCCTTCGTCGCCGTCTCCCTGCGGCTGCACGGCCGCTCGCGCGTCGTGATGGGCGGCATGGCCGCCGAGCCCGCGGGCGCGGACCGGGCCCAGCGGGTGTGACGCCGGCCGGGCCCCGGATACTCACTGGGCGTTCGAACAGGCAGCGCATATGATCATCGGCAAGGGCGGGGCCGTAGCACAGAGGTAGTGCGCCGCGACATCATCTCGGAGGACGCCGGTTCGAATCCGGTCGCCCCGCCCCCTTCTTCTCGCGCCCGGCACGCATCCGGCCACGGCGCCCCGTCAGGGGGCCGCGGGTCCGGCGGCGGCCCTGGCACAGCGGTCGGCCAGCCCGGCGAACGCCTCCCTGAGCGCCGGCGGGCCGACGACCTCGACGTCCGAGCCGAAGAGACAGAACGCGGCGGCCAGCGAGGGCCACGACCAGGAGCCCAGCGTGAGCCGGCAGCGGTCCGGGCCGAGTGCCTCGACGGTTCCGTCCCCGGCGTGCGGGGACACCGCCGAGGCGGGCAGGTGGAGCACGGCCTCACCACGGCAGGGCCAGTCGGTGGCACCGTCGTCCGAGCCGCGGAACCTGCCGGTCAGGAAGGCGGCCACGTCCTCGCCGGGCAGGTCACGGGGGCCGAAGCGGGGACCGGTGGGCGTGCGCGGGGTGATCCGGTCGGCGCGGAAGACGCGCCAGTCCTCGCGGTCCAGGTCCCAGGCGACCAGGTACCAGCGCCCGCCCCGGGCGACGAGATGGTGCGGCTCCACACGGCGCGAGGCCGGCACGGCGCCGGGCGCGCCGTCCTCCGGGCGGGCCGGGGAGTGGTCGAAGCGCATCACCTCGCGGGCGTGGACGGCGGCACTGAGCGCCGTCAGGACGCCGGTGTCCACCTGGGGCTGCGGCCGCGGCGCGGACCCTGCGACGGAGACGACGGAGACGACGGGGAGCGCGTCGATCCGGTGCCGCAGCCGCGCGGGCATCACCTGGCGCACGGTGGCCAGGGCCCGTGCCGCACCGTCCTCGATCGCGGCACCGGTGGCCGCCGCGGTCCGCAGCGCGACGGCGAGAGCGACCGCCTGCTCGTCGTCGAAGAGCAGCGGCGGCAGCCGCGTACCGGCGTCCAGCCGGTAGCCGCCGTCGGGGCCCTTCACCGCCAGCACGGGATAGCCCAGCTCGCGCAGCCGGTCGACGTCGCGGCGCAGCGTGCGCGGACTGACGTCCAGCCGCTCGGCCAGCACCGCACCCGGCCAGTCCCGGCGGGCCTGGAGCAGCGAGAGCAGGGACAGCAGCCGTGCCGAGGTCTTCTGCATGACCACCATGCTCGCGCACATAGCGGCCACAACCTGACCGCTACCTCGACCAGAGTGGGCGCAGCGGGGCCGAACCGGCCCACGGCCGGCCCGAACCCACGGGCCGTCCCACCGCTTCCCGCACGTTCCCCGAGGCAAGGAGCCCGACATGACCGCCAAAGCCGTGACCCACCTGAACTTCCGTGGTGACGCCCGCGAGGCACTCACCTTCTACCAGGCCGCCTTCGGCGGGGACGTGACCCTGGTGACGTACAAGGACGCCGGCGGCGTCCAGGAGCCCGCCGAGGCCGACCAGGTGATGTTCGGTCAGGTGGCCACCGCCGGCGGCGTGTGCGTGATGGCCTACGACGTGCCGTCCGCCCTGCCGTGGAACCAGGGCGAGAACGCCTTCTTCGTCTCGGTCCGCGGCGAGAGCACCGAGGAGATCACCGCGTACTGGGAGAAGCTGACCGACGGCGCGACCGTACTGCGCCCCCTGGGCGCCGCGCAGTGGGCGCCCCTGTACGGCATGCTGCGGGACCGGTTCGGCGTCACCTGGGTCCTCGACGTCGTGAGCGAGTACAACGCGTGAGCGTGCTCGGCGCCCGGTCGCTGAACCGGGCGGCACTCGCCCGGCAGCTGCTGCTCGACCGCGCGGACCTTCCGGTCCTCGACACCGTCGCGCACCTCGGCGGCATGCAGGCGCAGGAGCCGCAGGAGCCGTTCGTCGGACTGTGGTCGCGGCTGCGCGACTTCGCGCCCGGGACGCTCGACGACCTGCTGACCGGGCGCCGGGTGGTGCGCACCCATCTGATGCGGCGCACCGTCCACCTCGTCACCGCCGAAGACGTACTGGCCTGGCGTTCCCGCCACGACGCCATGCTGCGCGGACGCGTCCTCGGCACCTACCGCCGCGAGCTGGAAGGGGTCGACCTCGGCGCACTCGCGGCGGCCGGGCGGGCGGTCCTGGCCGACGGCGAGCCCCGCTCGATGACCGGACTCGCCCGGGCCGTGGCGGAGCAGTGGCCGGACGTCGCACCGCGACCGCTCGGAGAGATGCTGGTCGCCGCGCTGATCCCGATGGTGCAGCTGCCGCCGCGCGGGCTGTGGCGCACCAGGGCCGGGGTGCGCAACGCCCCGGTCGGGGCCTGGCTGGGCCGCGAGGTCGACCCGCCGGCCCCGCCGGGCACCGATCCGGTCGGTGCGGCGCTGGTACGGCGCTACCTGGCCGCGTTCGGACCGGCCGCCTCGGCGGACCTGCGCGCCTGGTGCGGCCTCGCGGGGCTGCCCGCGGCGGTCGCGGCGGTACGCGGGGAACTGGTCGCCTTCCGCGACGAGCGCGGCCGGGAACTGCTCGACCTCCCCGGCGCACCGCGACCCGACCCGGACACCCCGGCCCCGGCGAGGTTCCTGCCGGCGTTCGACAACGCGGTCCTCGGCTACCAGGACCGCGGCCGCGTCATCGACGACGCGCACCGCGGCCTGTCGGTCACCGGAGCCCGTTTCGTCCTCGTCGACGGCCGGGTCTGCGCGACCTGGACCGTCGAGGACGGCACGGTGACCGTCGCTCCGCTGCGCCGGCTCACCCGGCCCGAGCGCACCGAGGTCGCCGAGGAGGGGCGGGCCCTGGCGTCCTTCCTCTCCGACGGCGCCGTCGACCGGGTCCGGGTCGGCGCGGCACCGTCCTGAGCGAGGGGTGACCCGGAACGCCCCGCCCCGGCGGGGTCAGGTGCTCGCCACGACGTCGGCGACCACACAGCTGACGTTGTCGGGGCCGCCGGCGCCGTTGGCGAGGGCGACCAGCTCCCGGACGGCACGCTCGGGCTGCCCGGCGCCGGCCAGCACCCGGTGGATCTCTCCGTCCGGCGCCACCGTCGGCAGCCCGTCGGAGCAGAGCAGGTAGCGGTCCCCGGGCCTGGCGTCGTGCAGACGCATGTCGGGGGTGCCGTCGGCGCCGCTGCCCAGGGCCCGCACCAGCATGGACCGCTGGGGGTGGGAGGCGGCCTCCTCCGGGCCGATGCGCCCTTCGTCGATCATCGCCTGCACCACGGTGTGGTCGTGCGTGATCCGGAACAGCTCGCCGTCGCGCAGCAGGTAGACGCGGCAGTCGCCGATGTGGACGAGGGCCAGTTGCGACCCGGTCCAGAGCATCGCGGTGAGCGTCGTTCCGGCTTCCTCGCCGGCGGAGGCGGTCCGGACGGCGCCGTGCACCGCCCGTTCGGCCTGCTCGACGGCGTCCGCCAGGACGTCGAGAAGACCGCCCGCCGGGACGCCGTCCGTCTCCAGGTGCTTGAGCGCGTCGACGGCGGCCGCGCTCGCGGGGGCGCCGCCGGCGCCGAACCCGTCGGCGACGGCGAGCAGACGGGACCCGGCGTAGGCGGTGTCCTGGTTGGTCTCGCGGACCAGTCCGGCGTCGGAACCGGCGGCGTAACGGATGCTCAGCGGACTCACGGTGGCTGTCATGTCGGGGTCCTCCCGTTCCAGATGACCGACGAGGAAGGCGACCAGGTCGCGCCGTGCGGCGAAGTCGGCCTCGGTCCGCGCCCAGAAGGCGCGGATCTCCCGGGCCGCGGCCCCCGCGTCCAGCGCGCACACGTGCCGGATGCGGACCAGCGGCATCCCCACCCGCCGCAGCCAGGCGACGAGCCGGGCCCGCTCCAGCTGGTCCGGCGCGTAGAGGCGATAGCCGGTGACCGGGTCGACGCGGGCGGGCGGCAGCAGACCCAGTTCGTCGTAGAGCCGCAGCGCCTTCGGCGACAGCCGGGACGCCTTCGCGAACGCCCCGATGGTCAGCAACCCCATGCCCACCCCTCCTCGTACCGGGCGCGTCGCCCGGTGACACCGATGCTGTGGCCTGCCCCAAGGTGAAGGTCAACCACCGTCCTGCCGTCAGCCGGCCGTGAGCTGTCAGCCGACCGTGAGTCGTCAGTCGTCAGCCGTGAGCCGTCAGCCGTCAGCCGTGAGCCGTCAGCCGTCAGCCGTCAGCCGTCGTCCGGCACGAGACGTGTGACGTCGACCGAGCCCTCCCCGGTTCGCGGCTGGGGGACGACCGTCCACAGCGCGGCCAGCGCGGCGAAGGCGGCGACGAGGACGATCGTCCCGGTACGGCCCTTCGCCCAGCCGGCCCGGAAGCGGACCGGGTCCTCCACCAGGACCTTGGAGAGCCAGGCGAGTGTCACCGACACGGCGAGCAGCACGAGCGTGCGAGGTGGACCCTCAAGACCGAGCCGTTCCTCGCTCAGCAGCAGGTACACCGGCCAGTGCCACAGATACAGGCTGTACGAGACCGTGCCGAGCCGGCGCAGGGGAGCGGCACCGAGGAAGCGGCCGGCCGGAGTGCGCGGGGCCCGGGCGAGGCAGGCGACGAGGAGGGCGGCGGCCAGGGCGTGGAGGAAGAGCCCGCCGTGGAACAGGGAGGGAGAGTTCTGGCCGTCGGCAGCGACCCAGTAGGCCCCGATGCCGGCCCCCAGGACGAGGCTCCACCGTCCGGCCGCGCGTTCGCTGACGCGGGCCGTCAGACGCGTGACCGGCGAAGTGGCCGCCAGCGCTCCGAGGAGGAGGGAGAACGCGCGGGTGTCCGTGCCCTCGTACACCCGTGTGGTGTCGGCCGGGGTGGTGAGCGCGACCATCAGGACCAGGGACACGGCGGCTCCGGCCCCCGCCACGGCGGCCACCCGCGATCCGGCGCCCCGGCCGCGGGCCACCAGGCAGAGCACCAGCGGCCACACCACGTAGAACTGCTCCTCGACGGCGATACTCCACAGGTGGCTGAAGGGCCGGGTGCCGGCCGAGTCCCAGTAGCCGACCCGGTCGGCGACGAAGTGCCAGTTGGCCAGGTTCGCGGCCACCCAGGGACCGTCGTCGAGCGCGTGGCGAAGCAGGTACGGCGGGCCGAGCGCCCACACCAGGAGCAGGGTGCCCGCGAGCATGACGGCCAGCGCGGGCAGCAGCCGGCGGGCCCGCCGCCCCCAGAAGGCGACTAGGTCGATCCGGCCGTCGCGGACGCGTGCCTCCCGCAGCAGCAGGCCCGTGATGAGGAAGCCGGAGAGGACGAAGAACAGGTCGACGCCGAGAAACCCGCCGTCGAAGTGACCGGCGTGGAAGAACAGCACGCCCAGGACGGCGACGCCGCGCAGCCCGTCCAGGGGTGCGACGTGCCGCCGCAGGGAACTCGGCGCGGGGGACGGGTCGGCGCGGGTGCGGCGATGGGCGGGGGAGGGCATGGCCGGCAGCGGCATGGGCGGTCTCCGTCGAGGAGGCGAGGCGTCCCCGGGCCGGCGGGCAGCGCCTCGCGGTGGGAAGGCGTCCCCGGCCCGCGAACGCCTCGTGGCGGGCGATCCGGGATGCGCCGGGGGCTACTCGCAGCCGAGCCGGCTGTAGACCTCCTCGCCGGTCCAGGTGCCGGTGGCCCACGTGCCGGCGGCGGCCGGGTCGAAGCCGTACCGCTTCTCCAGTTGTTCGCCGAACCAGACGGCGAACGCGGCCGAGCCCTGCTGGCAGGAGTGGATGCCGTCCTTGCTGCGCTGCGCCTTCTTGGCGGCGCCGTCGTCGCCCCACAGGGCGGAGGCGTCGAGGAAACCGGCCGTGTCCGGGTGTTTCCCGGCCACGCTCTTCGCGGACCGGGGCGCGGACTCGAGCTCCGCCTTGTGCGGCCGGTAGAAGTCGTCGAGCCTGAACGGCGGGGCGGACACGAGGAGGAGGTCGGCTCCCGCCTCGTTGACCGTCTTCACCAGGCGTTCGTAGGCCGCGCGCTGTTCGGCCGGGGTGCCCCAGTCGTAGGTGGTGACCTGGTAGGCGACGACGTCGGGCGCGAAGGACTTCAGTGTCTTCGGCAGGCGGTCCCAGGTGGGTGCCGCGATCTCGCCGACCACACCGCCCCCGCCGGCGGCGGCCACCGACTCGAAGTCGACACCGCCCGCCTTCATGGCCGCGCCGAGCGCCGGCGCCTGGGCCTCGCCGATCGAGTCGCCCATCCACAGCAGCCGTTGCGGCCTGTCGTCCCGCTTCCCGTCGGGGGAGTCCTTTCCGCCGTCCGAGGTATCGCCGCCCGCGCTGTCGCCCGCGGGGACCTCGACGCCGGTGCCGGAGCCCTGACAGCTGGTCAGGGAGAGTGCCACGGCCGCGGCCACGAGGGCGTAACCGACGGCACGGAGCGCGGGCAGCGACCGCCCGCCGGAGTTCTCGTTGTCCATGCCCCCAGCACAGCTTCCGTGCCCCCGGCCCGGGGAGAGCTGTCATCGTTTCATCACCTGACGCGGAACCGGGCGTCATACGCTTCGAGCACGCCGGCAGAAGACGGCCGCCCGGCGAGCCGAGAATCCGGAGAAGAGCGCACCCCCATGGCACGAGTCCTGCTCATCGAAGACGACCCCGCCGTGCAGCGAGGCGTCTCGCTCGCGCTGAAACGCCGGGGGCACGAGGTGGCCGTCGCGGGCAGCGGCGAGACAGGCCTGCTGTCCCTGGAGCGGCACCGGCCCGACCTGGTGCTGCTCGACCTCATGCTGCCGAACATGAGCGGTCTCGAGGTGTGCCGCCGCATCCGGGAGAGCAAGCGGATCCCGATCATCATCCTCTCCGCGCGCGGCGACGAGATCGACATGGTCGTCGGCCTGGAGGCCGGCGCCGACGACTACGTCGTCAAACCGGCGGGCGCCGAACTGCTGGAGGCACGCATCCGGGCGGTCCTGCGCCGGGTCGCGCCCGCCCAGGACGGCCTGCCCGGACAGGAGGCGGTCGCCGGCCCCGAACGGCACGCCGATCTCACGGTGGACCGCACCACCCTGGTTGTGGCCAAGCACGGCGCCGAACTCCCTCTCGCCCCCTCCGAGCTGAAGCTCCTGCTGTTCCTCACCGCCACCCCCGGCCAGGTGTACTCGCGCCAGCAGCTCCTGGAGCAGGTCTGGGAGCACTCCTTCTACGGCGATGTCCGCCTCGTCGACGCCTGCGTGATGCGGCTGCGCGCCCGCATCGAGGACGATCCGCGCGAGCCGGTGTACGTGCGGACCGTGCGCGGCTTCGGCTACCGCTTCGGTCCGCTGTGAGCAGGCTTCGGCCACCGGCTCGGTCGGCGGTGCGCGCACTCCGGCCGCACCTGCCCCGCGGGCTGCGGGTACGACTGGTCGTCGCCTTCCTCCTGGCCGCGGCCTTCGGCGCCCTGCTCACCGCGGGCCTCACCTTCCAGCGGGCCCGCGCGGCCATCCTCGACCGGGCCGAGGAGACCGCCGTCACCGATCTGCGCGCCCAACTCGACTCCCTCGCCCCCGACCTGACCCTCCCACCCACCACCGACGACCTGCGCGGGCTCACCCGGCAGCTCGACCAGGCCGGCGGCGCCCGGGCCTGGCACTCGTCCGCCTCCTACCGGGGCGGCGAACCGGTCGCGGCGTCCCCGGGAGCGCCCCCCGTCCCCGAGGAACTGCGCGAGACCGTCCGGGACAGCGGACGGGCCGTCCACCAGCGAACCGAACACGACGGCAGTCCCTGGCTGGCGCTCGGCATGCCCGTCACCTACAGCGACAGGCCAGGGAACACGGACACCACGACAGCCACTGCCACACCCACAGCCACCACCACGGGCACGGGCTCGGGCTCGGACACGCTGTCCGGGCTGACCGTGTACGCCGCCTTCCCCCTCGACGATGACCAGGCCGACATCGATGCCCTGGTCACCGCCGCCCAGGCGGGAGCCGTCCCCGCGCTCGGCCTCGCCCTCGTCCCCGCCCTCTTCGCGGCGCGCAGCGTCCTGCGCCCTGTACGCCGCCTGCGCCACGGCGCCGAACGCATCGCCGCCGGGGAGCTGACCACGCGCCTGGACACCGAGGGCCGGGACGAACTCGCCGACCTGACCCGCGCGTTCAACACCATGGCCGAGACCCTCGAGGGCGACGCCGCCGAACTGCGCAGGCTGGAGGCGGGCGCCCGCCGCTTCGCCGCCGACGTCGCCCACGAACTGCGCACCCCGCTGGCGGCCATGGCCGCGGTCACCGAGGTCCTCGACGAGGACGCCGCGTCGGGTGTGCTGCCCGCCGACACGGAGGACGCCGTCCGGCTGATCAGCGAGGAGGTCCGCACCCTGGCCCGGATGGTGGAGGACCTGATGGAGGTCTCCCGCTTCGACGCCAAGGCCGCCCCGGTCCACCGGGAGGACGTCGACCTGCGCACCCTGGTGACCAAGACCCTCCAACTGCGCGGCTGGGCCCACGGCGAGCGGGTCCGGGCCGACCTGCCCGAACCGGCCCCCGTACACGTCGACCCCCGCCGGATCGACGTCGTCCTCGGCAACCTGGTCGCCAACGCGCTGCACCACGGACGCCCGCCCGTGACGGTCGCCGTCCGCACGCGCGACGACCTGGTCCGGGTCACCGTCACCGACCACGGGCCCGGCATCCCGGACGACGTGCTCCCGCACGTCTTCGACCGCTTCTACAAGGCCGACGCGGCCCGCCCCCGTTCCGGCGGCAGCGGCCTGGGCCTGGCCATCGCCCACGAGAACGCCGCCCTGCACGGCGGCACCCTCACCGCCGCCAACCACCCCGACGGCGGTGCCGTGTTCACCCTCACCCTGCCCTCGGCCGCCTCCTCCCCGGGAACGACATGACCCGCCCCGCGCCGCCCCCGAGGCGGGCAGCCGTCGCCCTGACCGCACTGCTCGCCACCGTCGCGACCGGATGCGGCATCGGTACCACCGGCCCGGTGCGGGCCGGCCCGCCCGCGTCCGGCGTCCAGCGCCCCGGCACCGAGGCGAGCACCGTACGCCTGTACTTCGCCGGCCCCTACGGCACCCGCCCCGTCACCCGACCGACGGACGCCCCCCTCACCCCCCAGCAGGCGCTCGACCTCCTCCTGGACGGGCCCACCCCGGCCGAGCGGGAGCGGGGCCTGACGACCCACGTGGAGCCCGAGGCGGCCGGACGGCTCACCGCCACCGCCGGCGAGGGAGCCGTCGACGTCGTCGTTCCCGGCCAGGTCAGCAGCGGCCAACTGGATGTGACCGCGGTCGGCCAGCTGGTCTGCACCGCGGCCCACGCCGAGGTCCCGGGCGACCTGCCCGCCGGTGAGGTCGACGTCCGGATCCACGAGAACGGGATCAGCTCCGCCAGGCCCTGGACCCTCCGCTGCGGTGCGGGCGGCAACGCCACGCCCGTCACCGGCTGACCGGCGTCGGCTGCCCGCGGCAACGAAATGCGGCGTACACCCATGTTCGTGATCTACACCCGGGGGAGAGGAGTGCGGGAACGCACTACACCCGACGCAGTACGCCGGTCCAGACCCAGGGTCGGATCAAACGCCGGGAACCCCGGGCGAGCATGGATGTGTACCCCGGTCCGCGCCTCCGCCTTCCCCCCATGTGCCGGGTCTTCGTCCTGCCCGCAACCCGACGGATTGGTCCAAAAGGTGGCTACGTTTCTCTATCGACTCGGCCGGAGGGCGTTCCGGCGCCGCGGCCTCGTCGCCCTGCTGTGGGTGGCCATACTCGTGGGCGCCGGCGTCGCCTCGTCGGCCGCGCCCGCCCCTCCCGAAGACTCCTTCTCCATGCCGGGTACCGAGTCCCAGAAGGCGTTCGACCTGCTCGACGAGCAGTTCCCGGCCGCCAGTGCCGAAGGCGCCACCGCCCGCGTCGTGATCCGTGCCCCCGAGGGCGCGAAGATATCCGACGGAGCCGGCAAGGACCGGGTCCAGGACCTGGTCGCCGACCTGAAGGCCGGCCCACAGGTCGCCTCGGTGGACGACCCGTTCAAGGCGAACGCCGTCAGCAAGGACGGCACCACCGCCTACGCCTCCGTGACCTACAAGGTCAACGCGATGGAGCTGACCGACGAGGCGCGGGACTCGCTCACCGCCGCCACCGACACCGCCCGCGAGGGCGGGTACACCGTCGAGACCGGCGGCGACGCGGTCGTGGCCGAGCAGGAGATGGGCGGCACCGCCGAGCTGATCGGCATCGGCGTCGCCGCGATCGTGCTCCTGCTGACCTTCGGCTCACTGGTCGCGGCCGGTATGCCGCTGCTCTCGGCGATCATCGGTGTCGGCATCGGCATCTCCGCCATCGGGGCGCTGGGCAGCACCCTGGAGCTGTCCGCCACCACCTCCACGCTGGCCATGATGATCGGCCTCGCGGTCGCCATCGACTACGCCCTGTTCATCGTCTCCCGCTACCGGGCCGAGATAGCCGAGGGCCGCGCCCCCGAGGAGGCGGCCGGACGCGCGGTCGGCACCGCGGGCTCCGCGGTCGTCTTCGCCGGACTCACCGTCGTCGTGGCCCTCGCCGGGCTCGCCATCGTCAACATTCCGATCCTCACCAAGATGGGCCTCGCCGCCGCGGGCACCGTCGGCATCGCCGTGCTGATCGCCCTGACCCTCACCCCGGCCCTGCTCGGCTTCGCGGGCAAGAAGGCCCTCAGCCGCAAGGACCGCAAGGCATCCGCCGGGGCGCGGGCCGCCTCCGGCAAGCCGAAGCTCGGCACCCGCTGGGCCCGCTTCGTGCAGCGGCGCCCGGTCACCGTGCTGCTGACCGCGGTCCTCGGCCTCGGCGTGATCGCCGTACCGGCCGCCGGCATGGAGCTGGGCCTGCCCGACGAGGGCAGCTCGGCCCCCGACACCACCCAGCGCAAGGCCTACGACATGCTGTCCGAGTCCTTCGGGGCCGGGTTCAACGGCCCGTTCCTGATCGCCGTCGACGCGCGCGACGCCGACGACCCGAAGGCCGCCGCCGACACCGTGAGCGAGAAGATCACCGGACTGGGGAAGGCCGCGGCGGTCACCCCGGCCAGCTTCAACGAGAAGGGCGACACGGCCGTCCTCACCGTGGTGCCCAAGACCGGCCCGAGCGACGTCGCCACCGAGTCGCTGGTGCACGACATCCGCTCGCTGTCCGGCGGCATCGAGGCCGACACCGGCGCGACCATGCTGGTCACCGGCGCGACCGCGATGACGATCGACTTCTCGCAGACCCTGGACGACGCGCTCATCCCCTACCTGGCGCTGGTCGTCGGGCTCGCGTTCCTGCTCCTGATGCTGGTGTTCCGCTCGGTCCTCGTCCCGCTGAAGGCGGCCCTGGGCTTCCTGCTCTCGGTGGCCGCGGCGCTCGGCGCGGTGGTCGCGGTCTTCCAGTGGGGCTGGCTCGCCGACGTGTTCGGCGTGGACCAGCCGGGCCCGATCATGTCGATGATGCCCATCTTCATGATCGGCGTGGTCTTCGGCCTGGCCATGGACTACGAGGTCTTCCTCGTCACCCGCATGCGGGAGGCCTACGTCCACGGCCAGTCCGCCGCCGAGTCCGTCACCACGGGCTTCACCCACGGCGGACGGGTCGTCGCGGCGGCCGCGATCATCATGATCAGTGTCTTCTCCGGCTTCATCCTGGAGAACGACGCCATGATCAAGATGATGGGCTTCGGCCTCGCCATCGCGGTCCTCTTCGACGCCTTCGTGGTCCGCATGGCCATCGTTCCGGCCGTGCTCGCCCTGCTCGGCACCAAGGCGTGGTGGCTGCCCAAGTGGCTGGACCGCGTCCTGCCCAACGTCGACGTCGAGGGTGAGAAGCTGCACCGCGAACTCGGCGACGCCGCCGCGCCCCCGGAGCCCGCCCGGGAGCCGGAGACGGCCGGAGTCTGACACCCGCGTGCACGGCGGCCCCCGGTGACCTGGAAGCCCAGGTCATCGGGGGCCCTGTGTCACAGGTCCCCGACGGCGTCCGTGAGCGCCTGGTCGAGGACGGCGACGCCCCGGGCGATCTCGTCGTCGCTCGCGGTCAGGGGCGGCGCGATACGGAAGATGCCGCCCATTCCCGGGAGCTGGACGATGTTCATGTGCAGCCCCAGCTCGAAGCAGCGCCGGGTGACGGCGGCGCCGAGCCGGTCCGCCCCGCCGTCGCCCAGTACCTCGTCGCCGGCCAGTTCCATGCCCAGCAGCAGCCCGCGGCCCCGGACGTCGCCCACGACCCGGTGGCGGGCGGCCAGCTTGTCCAGGCCCTCCCGCAGCGCCGCGCCCAGGGTGCGTGCCCGCTCGTCCAGCCGGTCGCGGACCAGGACGTCGAGGACGGTGTTGCCCACGGCGGCCGGCAGCGGGTCGTTGACGTGCGTGGTGAAGAACAGGAACCCGCGCTCGTGCGCCCGCTGCTCGATCTCCGCGCTGGTCAGTACGGCGGCCAGCGGCAGCCCCGCGCCCAGCGTCTTGGACAGGGTGAGGATGTCCGGGACGACGCCCTCGTGCTCGAAGGCGTACCAGTCGCCGGTCCGGCACAGTCCCGTCTGGGCCTCGTCCAGGATCAGCAGCATGTCCCGCTCACGGCACTTGTCCTTCAGCGCGGCGAGATAGCCCGGCGGCAGCTCGACGACGCCGCCGGAGGAGAGGATCGGTTCCACCAGGCACGCGGCCAGACTGCCGACCGACTGCGCGTCGATCATCTCGAAGCCCAGGTCCAGCTGGCGGCGCCAGTCCAGCTCGCCGTCCGCGCCGACGACCGAGGGGTGGTAGCGGTCGGGCACCGGAAGCGCGAAGTTGCCCGGGGCCGCGGGGCCGTAGCCCTTGCGCCCGGCGCTGTAGGTGGCGTTCGCCGCGGCCTGGGTCATGCCGTGCCAGGACCGGGCGAAGGAGACGATCTCGTGGCGGCCGGTGACGAGCTTCGCCATCCGTACCGCGGCCTCGTTCGCCTCCGCCCCGGTGGTCAGCAGCAGCGCCTTGTCCAGCGGCTCGGGCAGGGTGCCGGCCAGGCGGCGGGCCAGCTCGACGACCGGGCGGCTGAGCATGCCGCTGTGCAGGTGGTCGAGGTGCGCGACCTGCTCGCGCACCGTGGACACGATCGCCGGATGGGAGTGCCCGAGGATGGCACTCATCTGACCGGAGGTGAAGTCCAGCAGCTCACGGCCGTTCTCCGTGAACACGGAGGTGCCCGCGGCGCGTACGACCACCTCGGGCGAGAAGGGCGCGTGGCCGGAGTAGCGGATCAGGTGACGCCCCGCGTCGGCGCCGGAAGAGTCGGAAGGCATGCGACCGACGTTAGGGACGGGCCACTGCGCGTGTCCATCGCACAATTTCGATGCATCTGTACGTCAGAACCGTACAGACCGGGCCGGTAGGCCGTACCATCGCCGCGTGCTCAACTCCGGACGCCTGCACCTGCTCAGCCGGCTCGACACGCTCGGCACCGTCCGCGCGGTCGCCGAAACGCTGCACCTGAGCGCGTCGACGGTCTCCCAGCAGCTGGCGGTGCTGGAGACCGAGACCCGGTGCCGGCTCGTCGAACGGACCGGGCGGCGGGTGCGGCTGACCCCGGCCGGGCTTCTGCTGGCCCGCAGGGGCCGGGAGATCCTGGACCGGATGGCCGACGTCGAGGCCGAACTGCGCGCCCTGAACGACGAACCCATCGGCACCGTCCGGCTCGGTGTGTTCCAGAGCGCGATCTACAGTCTCGCCGTCCCCGCGGCGAACCGGCTGGCCACGACCCACCCCCACCTGCACCTGGAACTCGTCGAGATGGAGCCGCACGAGAGCGGTCCCGCCCTGCGCTCGGGCGACGCCGACGTCATCGTCACCACCACCGACTACACCGGCCTGACCTGGGGCGCGGACATCGAGGTCATGACGCTGGGCAGTGACCCGGTCGTGCTGGTGCTGCCGCTCGGCCATCCGCTGGCCTCCCGCACCGCGGTGAACCTGGCGGCGTGCAAGGAGGAGACCTGGGCCTGCGACCGTCCGCAGTCGTACATGGCGGACCTGACCGTGCGGCTGTGCCGCGAGGCCGGGTTCGAGCCCCGGGTGGCCTGCCGGTTCAGCAACTACCTCATGCTGCTGCGGCACGTCGAGACGACGGGGTCGATCGGTCTGCTGCCCGCCCTCGCCGTCACGGCCGACCACGCCGTCGTCACCCGGCGGCTGAGCCCACCGGTGCACCGCAACGTCGCCGTCGTGGTGCGGCGCGGCGCGCCCCGGCGCGCGGCGGTGAACGCGGTCATCGCCGCCCTGCGCGACCATCCGGAGATCGAGGCCCTGGCCGCCCCGGACCCGGCCCGCGAGCACGGGGACGACGGCCGGAACCTCTGACGGCTCCCGGGCGGGAGGTCAGGAGCCGACGGCCGCGGGACCCTCGGCACCGGCCTCGCCGGCCGGTCTGAACTCGACGGCGACGACGCCGTCCACGCTCCGGCAGTGCTCCTCCAGGAGCGGGGCGGACACGTCGGCCGGGAGCCGGCCACTGAGCACGACATGGCCGTGCACCACGTCCACCTGCACCGACGACGGCGCCAGGCCGAGTGCCTTCACCAGGGCCTCTTCGATGATCTCGGTGCGGATCGCGCGGTCCGTGCGCAGGAAGACCCGCAGCAGGTCGCTCCTGCTGACGACCCCGGCAAGGCGCCCGTCCTCGTCGACGACCAGCAGCCGTTTGATGCGGTGCCGGGCCATCACCCGGGCGGCTTCCACCACGCTCCAGCTCTCGCGGGCACACAGCGGGGGCGAGGTCATCAGACCGTCCGCGTCCGTGGCGTCCGCCTTGCCGGCCGCCGCCGCCCGGGACCACTCGGCGTGCTCGGGCGAACCGTCGGGCTCCCCGCCCCACATCTTCTGCAGAAGGTCCGCCTCCGACACCACCCCCACGGGACGGTTCTCCCCGTCGACCACCGGCACCGCCGTGATGTCGTACTCCAGCAGCAGGTGGGCGATCTCCTTGAACGGTGTGCCGCGCTGCACGCGCACCACGGCGTCACTCATCAGGTCGCGCACCGTCTGGTGTTTCATCGAGCGTCTTCCCCTCCGCTGCCGGCCCCCGCGGACCGGCGTTCGTCCTTCTCGTCCGTGAAAACGATCGGCCGGCCCCCGGAGTGCCCCGCCACCGCGCGGGGACTGACGAGGAGCAGTGCGATGTCGTCGCCCGGCGTGGGCGCGTGCCGGATGAGGGTCTCGGCCATGGCGTCGAGGTCGCCGGGATCACCGTGTTCCAGGAGCCCCGCGAGAGCCGCGATCGCGTCGTCGAGGTCGACTCCGGGCGCCTCGACCAGGCCGTCGGTGTAGAGGGCGAGCACACAGCCGGGCGGCAGCGGGAACTCCAGCGAGGGGTACACGGTGTCCGGCTCGATGCCGAGGAGCAGACCGGGAGGGACACGCAGGGGCTCGACACGCCCGTCGGCGTGGCGCAGCAGGGGAGGGGGGTGCCCGGCCAGCGCCACGCAGGCACGGTGGGCGGCGAGGTCGAGGTGGACGTAGGCACAACTGGTGAACAGGCCGGGGTCCAGGTCGGTGAGCAGGCGGTTGGTGCGGGCCAGGACGTCGCCGGGGGGCGCACCCACGGTCGCGTGCGCGTGCACGGCGGTGCGGACCTGCCCCATGAGGGCCGCCGCGTCCACGTTGTGTCCCTGTACGTCGCCGATGGTGACGGCGGCCGTGCGCTCGTCGAGACGGATGACGTCGTAGAAGTCGCCGCCGATGCCCAGCCCCCGGGCCGCCGGGAGGTAGCGGGCGGCGACGTTCAGACCGGGCACGTGGGGGAGGGAGTGGGGCAGCAGGGCCGACTGGAGGCGGTGGGCGAGGTGGTGCTTGGCGTCGTAGAGCAGGGCCCGGTCCAGGGCCTGTCCGACCAGACCGGCCAGTGACGTGAGGGCGGCCCGTTCGCCGGGCGGGAAGACGTGGGGCCGTTGGTAGGAGAGCAGAAGGGAGCCGATGGGGCGGCCGGAGGCGATCAGCGGCAGCACGGCCCAGGCGGCCATCCCGTCCTCGTGCGTCATCGCGGGATAGGCCTCGTGGAGTTCTTCGAACGTCGGCCAGAAACCGGGGACCCCCGTGGCGATGACGTCGGCGCCGGGGACGGCCGAGGACAGGGGGAGCCCGTTGAAGTGCTTCAGGAGCTCCGGTTGGTAGCCGCGCTGGCCGACGATCCTCAGGTGGCCGTCCTCCGGGACCATCACCACCATGCCCTGCGCACCCAGTGCGGGCATCAGCTGGTCGGCGGTCTGCTCGACCACGTCCGGCACGCTGACGGCCTCGGTCAGCGTGGAGGCCAGGTGCATCAGGTGGTACAGCACCGTGGCCCGGCTGGGGCCCGTGCCCCGCGCCGACCGGGACGGGGACGCGTCCGCGCCCGGGCTGCCGGGGAGGATGCGGACACTCAGCCCCGTGGCGTCCGGGTACAGCTCGAAGGCCAGCCACGTCTGCGGCGGGCGGAGCACCGTGAACGCCTGCGGGCTGCGGCTGACCAGCGCGGCCCGGTAGCGGTCCTCCACGTGCGGCACGTCCATCCAGGGCAGCGCCTCCCACGGCAGTGCGCCCAGCAGCAGGGACCGGTCGACACCGAGCAGTTCCGCGGCCCCCGGGGTCACGAAGGTCAGGCGTCCTTGCAGGTCCAGCGCGCACGAACCGCCGGGCAGGCGGTCCACGAACGCGGACAGCGCGGCCGCCTCGACGGGGGAGGAGGGGCGCGGGGAGGGCGGCGGCAGGGTCCGGGGGCGGTCCTGCCGCAGCGGCTCGCCACGGGCCAACGCCCGCTCCATGCTGTCACCCAGGCGGCGGCAGCCCGCCCGGACGGCGTCCTGTTCGCCGCCGCTCAGCCCGGCCGGGTGGTTGCCGGCCCACAGCAGCACCAGCCCGCCCCGGACGGCCGTGCCCGAGATCACCGGCGCGGCCGCGAGACCGAACTCGTACGGCAGGACGAGCGCCAGCCGCGGGTACTGGCGTGCCATGTTCTCCCGGCCGCCGGCCCACACCAGACGGCGTTCGCGGACCGCGTCCGCGACGGGCATGGGATCCCCCAGCCCGACCCGCCGCCACGGGGCGGCCATCTCCTGCGGGACCCCCGTGACCAGGACCTGCCAGACGGCGTCCTCGCCCGGCGGCAGTACGTACAGGATTCCTCCGTACGCACCGCTCGCCCGCACCACCGCGGCCATCGCGGAGTCCATCAGCCGTCCACCCGCGTCCGCGCAGACAGGGCTGCCCGACGCCGGCCACCCCGAACATCACCCATATCTGGACACTACGCCCGTCCCGCCGCGACGGCATGCGTGGGAGCGGCGGGACGGGGCCGCCGCTCAGTCCCGGTCGCCGCGCCCCTGCGACCTGCGCTTCACATACAGCCGGCCGTCCGCCGGTCCGGTCCACTCCAGCCGTACGACACCGGGTACGGCCGACTCCGCGACGCGGGACGCGTCGGACCAGTAGCCGGCGGCGGGGTTCAGGAAGTACGTCGCCCACAGGTCGCCCTTGTGGTCGGCGAAGAAGTTGTTGTGACCGGCCCCGACCCCCGCGGTGTACCGCTTCGAGTACGGTCCCTCGAACCGGTCGGCCACGGCGACGACCGCGTCGTACTGGTACTGCACCCGGCCGGTCGCGGGCTGGTCGTAGGCTTGGCGGACGGTGCCGTCGGCGTTGACCGACGTCCGGTCCCAGGCGGCGTGGACGAGGTGGTACTTGCCCTTGTGCTTGAACACGTACGCGCCCTCGAGGTAGGGCTCCGGGGAGTAGGGGGTTTGCCGGAACCGGGGCAGGTTCGTCGTCGTGACGATGTCCTCCATGTCGTCCCGGAACCTCGCGTACAGGTCGTTGTGGAGCACGAGCCACGCGTCGTCGCCCTCGGTGAAGAGGCCGCCGTCGATGTGGTGGTAGGCGCCGGGCTCGATGAACTTCGGACCGCCGATGAAGGAGTCGCCGAAGGGCTTCTCCAGGTTCCCCTCGATCAGCCGGTACGGGCCCTCGACCCCGCCCTCGCTCACCAGCATGAACGAGCCGACCTTGCGGGAGTGGTCGCCCATGCACGCCACGAGGTACCAGGTGCCGCGGAAGTAGTGCAGCTCCGGCGCCCAGGCCTGACCGCGCTTGCCGAACCGCTCGTCGTGCCAGTACTCCTGCCAGGGCGCGACGACCGTGCGCCCGGGCCGGTTCTCCCCGGCGAACTCGGGCGACCACACCTTGCCCCGCTCGGCCCCGGGCCGGATGCCGGCGGTGTCGGCCAGCCGCCACGGCCCCTCGAGGGAGGGGGCCAGCCACACGAAGATCCCGTCGTTCCAGGGACCGGCGGCCTCGAGCCCGGGTACCCGGGAGGTGCCCGTGGCGACGTACAGCGGACGGCCGTCGACGACGAAGCAGTTCACGTAGGTGTCGCGCATCCACACCGTGCCGCGCTCCTCGTCACGGGGACGCAGCTCCAGCGGGAGGACGAACGAGTTGTCCTCGCGCGGCCACAGGTCCCTCCGCGTGTCCGCCACGCCGTACTGCTCGGGGTCGGGCCAGTTCCGCGCGCGGTGCCTCGACGCCCCGGCCGCCGGGGAAGCGGGGGCGCCGGCGGGAGCCGCCTGCGCGGTGCTCGCCGGCAGGGCGAACGCCGCCCCCACACCGGCGGCGCCGGCCAGCAGGGAGCGTCGGTGGAGTCCGTACTCGGCATCGGTCATCAGTCGGGTTCTCCTTGGTCGTCCCCGTCCGGGAACCGGGGGGCGGCACACGAGCCGCACGACGGGGGTACGGCGCACAGCATGCGAACCCCGCGCATTTACGTCAACAGGCCGGACGAATAATCCCGTCGGAACGTCGCTTCCGTGGTCCCGGCCACCAGGCAATGTGAACGCTTCGTTGCATCTTTCCGTCGGAGTGTTGACGGAATAATCGAGCCTCCCTACCTTGACCGGCATGCAGATGCCCAGCGGAGTGCACGCACTGGTCAGGCGGACCCACGAAGAGCGCGTGATGCGTGCGCTCCAGGAGAACGGCGCCATGAGCCGCGGCGAGATCGCCCGGGTCGTGGGCCTGTCGCGCACCACCCTGTCCGAGATCACCGGCAACCTCCTGCAACGAGGCGCCATCGTCGTCGTGGACACCGACGCCTCCCGGCGCGAGGGCAGCGGGCGGCCGGCCGAACGGCTGGCCCTCGACCCGGCCTCCGCGCAGTTCATGGGCGTCGACTTCGGACACCGGCGGGTGCACGTCGTCGTCGCGGACGCCTCGCACGAGATCATGGTCTCGGGCTCCGTCCGCTACGAGGACACCGCGACCTGGAAGACCCGCACCGAACTGGCCCTGGAACTGGTCGACCGGCTGAGCCGCGAGGCCGGAGTCCACTACGGGGCGCTGCAAGGCATCGGCATCGGTGTGCCCGGCCCCTACCCGGCACCGGAGGGAGCCGCCTGGCCCCGCGCCGCGGCGGGCACCACCGTGCTCCGCCCGGCACCCGAGGGCGTCGACGTGGCCTTCGCCGAGCGCTTCGACGCACCGGTGATCGTCGACAACAACACCCGCCTGGCCGCCCTGGCCGAGGCGATCAGCGGCGCCGACAGCGTCGCCGACCTGGTGTACGTACGGCTGTCGGACGGCGTCGGCGGCGGTCTCGTCGTCGGCGGCCAGCTGGTGACCGGCTCGTCCGGACTGGCCGGCGAGCTGGGCCACGTGACCGTCGAACCGGCGGGCCGGCCCTGCCGGTGCGGCAAGCGGGGCTGTCTGGAGACCGTGGCCTCCGTGCCCGGCATCCTCGCCGCCTGCTGGGAGTTCGGACTGCGCCTGGAGAACCTCGACGACCTCGCCGCCGCCGTGCGCCGCGCCCACCCCGTGGCGGACCGGGTGCTGCGGGAGGCCGCGGGGGCACTGGGGCGGGTGGTCGGCGCCGCGACCATGATGCTGAACCCGGCGAAGGTGGTCGTCGGAGGCGAGATCACCCGGCTGGCGCCCGTCCTCGTGGAGCAGGTCGCCGCCACCCTCGCCGCCGAGATCTTCCCGACCGCCTCGGCCGGGCCCGTCGTCGCCGCGGCCCGGCTCTCCGACGACGACGGCGCCATCGGCGCGCTCGCCGCCGTCTTCCACAGCTCACCCCTCCTGGCGAGGTACCCCGAAACCGCCGAGGTGAAGGGCCGTTCCGACGCGCCCGACTCCGCCACCGAAGGAGCCGCCCATGTCCGTCCTTGACAAGCGGAGCGCCGGCCAGCGGCACTCGCAGCCCGAGAAGGAGCCCGGGACCGTGCCCGGGTCCGAAGCGGGCGACACCACCGCGGGCGGCACCAAGTCCGCGCGGGAGCCCTCCCGTTCCGGCCGGCGCGGGCTTCCGCTCGCCCTCAACGCCGTGTCCGTCGCGCTCGGCATCGCCCTCTGGTGGGCCCTCGCGTCCGCCGGGTTCAAGCTGCCGACCCCGCCCGAGGTCGTCTCCCGGGCCGGCACGCTGATCAGCGACGGGACGCTCGCCGACGACGCGCTGGCCAGCCTGACCCGGGTCCTCATCGGCTTCGCGCTGGGCACGGCCGTGGCCGTCCCGGTGGGTTTCCTGATGGGCTGGTACGGCATCCTGCGCGGACTGATCGAACCCTGGATCCAGTTCTTCCGCACCATCCCGCCGTTGGCGATCATCCCGCTCGCCGTGGTCGCCATGGGCATCGACGAGACGCCGAAGATCTTCGTCATCTTCCTCGCCGCGTTCCTGGCCTGCGTGATCTCCACCTTCCAGGGCGTGGTGAACGTCGACCGCACCCTGATCAACGCCGCCCGGGTCCTCGGCGCGGGCGACGCCACGATCTTCGCCCGCGTGGTGGTGCCGGCGTCCACGCCCTTCATCCTCGTCGGCATGCGGGTCGGCCTCGGCTCGGCCTGGGCGACCCTGGTCGCCGCCGAGCTGATCGCCGCCCAGGAGGGCCTCGGCTACCGCATGCAGAACGCGCAGCTCTACTACGACCTCCCGACCATCTTCGTCGGGCTGATCTCGATCGGAATCCTCGGTCTCCTCATGGACCGCGTCCTCCTCCTCGCCGAACGCCGGCTCACCCGATGGCAGGAACGCCGATGACCAGCACAGAAGCCAAGATCTCCGTCCAGCACGTCACCAAGACCTTCTCGCTGGGCCGGGAGACCTTCACCGCCCTCGACGACGTGTCCCTCGACATCGCGAACCACGAGTTCGTCACCGTCGTCGGCCCCTCCGGGTGCGGCAAGAGCACGCTGATGAACATCCTCGCCGGACTCGAGACACCCACGGCCGGCCGCGCCCTGGTGGACGGCGCCCCCGTCTCCGGCCCCGGCCCCGAGCGCGGCGTGATCTTCCAGCAGTACGCCCTCTTCCCCTGGCTGACCGTGCGTCAGAACGTCGAGTTCGGGCTCCGCACCACGGGCGTGCCCAAGGCGGAACGACGCGCCAGGGCCGAGCACTTCATCGAACTCGTCGGCCTGGAACGCTTCGCCGACGCGCTCCCCAAGACCCTCTCCGGCGGCATGCGCCAGCGCTGCGCCATCGCCCGCGCCTACGCCGTCGACCCCTCGATCCTGCTGATGGACGAACCCTTCGGCGCCCTCGACGCGCTCACCCGGGTCAAACTCCAGGAGCAGCTGCTGAAGACCTGGAGCCAGGACAAACGCACGGTCCTGTTCATCACCCACGACGTCGACGAGGCCGTGTTCCTGGCCAACCGGGTCGTCGTGATGGCAGCCCGCCCCGGACGCGTCTACGACGTCATCGACGTCGACCCGGCCATCGTGCGCGACGAGGCCTTCCGGCTCAGCCCCGAGTTCGCCGCCCTGCGCAACCGCGTGTGGCACTCCGTCTACCACCAGGAAGGCCGCACCGCCGCCCTTTCCGGTTCCCACTCCTCCCCGTCATGACCCGGAAGGGACCCACCGCCATGACACCCTCCCCCACCCGCAGAAGCCTCACCACCGCCCTCGCCGGCGCGGCCGCCATGGCGCTCCTCGCCGCGTGCGGCGGCGGCTCGTCCTCCGGCGGGTCCTCGGACAAGGTCCGCTTCGGCTACATCAACGACTTCAACGGCGCCAGCCTCATCGCCATCGCCGAGGCCAAGGGCCTGTGGAAGAAGCACGGGCTGTCTGCGGACGCCAAGGTCTTCACCAACGGGCCGCTCCAGATCCAGGCCCTCGGCACCGACAACCTCGACTTCGGCTACATAGGCCCCGGCGCCATGTGGCTTCCCGCCTCCGGCCAGGCGAAGGTCGTCGCCGTCAACACCCTCGGCAACTCCGACCGGGTCCTCGCCCAGCCGGGCATCACTTCGATGCAGCAGCTCAAGGGCAAGACCGTCGCCGTGCCCGAGGGCACCTCCGGCGACATGATCCTCACCCTCGCCCTGGAGAAGGCCGGGATGACCAAGGACGACCTGAAGGTCGTCCCCATGGACCCCTCCACCATCGTCTCCGCCTTCTCGTCCGGGCAGGTCGACGGCGCCGGCTTCTGGTACCCGGCCGCGGCGACGATCAAGAAGCAGGTTTCCGACCTGGTCGAACTCGCCAAGAACACCGACTTCGAGCAGGACGTCTCCTTCCCCACCGCGTTCGTCGCGGGCAACAAGGTGGTGGCGGACCAGCCGGAGAAGACCAAGAAGGTCCTCGCCGTGCTGCGCGAGGCCATGACGTTCCGCTCCGAGCACACCGACGAGGCGATCGAACTCACCGCCGCCAAGCTGAAGATCCCCGTCGACCAGGTGAAGGCGGACGCCGCCAACAACAAGGTGCTCGGCGTCGAGGAACTCGACAAGCTGACCGAGGACGGCACCGTCGTCAAGTGGCTGAAGGGCATGAACGACTACTTCGTCGACGCCGGCAAGCTGAAGAAGCCCGTCGACCCCGAGACCTACTACACCGGCGACCTCTTCACGGGAGCGGGCAAGTGACCCAAGCGAACCAGCCCGGCGCCGGCCCCGGCACCACCCGGCCCGGCACGCCCGGGAAGAACATCCTCTTCCTCATGACCGACCAGCACCGCACGGACACGCTCGGCGCCTACGGCAACCCGCTGGCCCACACCCCCGCACTCGACGAACTGGCCGCCACGGGAACCCGCTTCGACCGCTGGTACACCCCCACCGCGATCTGCACCCCGGCCCGCGCCAGTCTCCTGACCGGGCAGGCACCCTTCCGGCACAAGCTCCTCGCCAACCACGAACGCAACGTCGGCTACCTCGAGGACCTGGCCGAGGACCAGTTCGCCTTCTCCCGCGCACTGCGCGAACACGGCTACAACTGCGGCCTGTTCGGCAAGTGGCACACCGGCAACCGGCGCAACGCGGCCGACTACGGCTTCGACGGCCCCGACCTGCCCGGCTGGCACAACCCCGTCGACCACCCCGACTACCTCGCCTACCTCGACGAGCGCGGACTGCCCCCGTACGAGATCAGCGACCGGATCCGCGGCACCCTGCCCAACGGCGGCCCCGGCAACCTGCTCGCCGCACGACTGCACCAGCCGGTCGAGGCCACCTTCGAGTACTACCTGGCCACCCGCGCCATCGAGCAGCTGGAGCGGTACGCCGCCGACGCCCACGAGCGCGACCGGCCCTTCTTCCTGGCCCTGCACTTCTTCGGACCCCACCTGCCGTACATCCTCCCGGACGAGTACTTCGACCTGGTCGACCCGGCCGACGTCCAGCTGCCGCGATCGGTGTCCGAGACCTTCGAGGGCAAACCCCCCGTCCAGCGCAACTACAGCGCGCACTGGACCTTCGACACCATGCCCATCGAGACGACCCGCAAGCTCATCGCGGTCTACTGGGGCTACGTGGCCCTCATCGACCAGCAGATCGGCCGGGTCATGGACGCCATGGAACGGCTCGGCCTGGTGGACGACACCGCGGTGTTCTTCACCTGCGACCACGGAGAGTTCACCGGCTCCCACCGGCTGCACGACAAGGGCCCCGCGATGTACGAGGACATCTACCGCACACCCGGGCTGCTCCGCGTCCCCGGCGCGCCCGGTGGCCAGGTGCGCGACGAGTTCGTCAGCCTCCTCGACTGCACCGCCACCATCCTCGAACTGGCGGGCCTCGACCCGAAACCCGCCGTCGACTCACGCAGCCTGCTGCCCCTGGTGCGGGGCGAGCAGGTGGAGTGGGCCGAGGACATCGTCTGCGAGTTCCACGGCCACCACTTCCCCTACCCGCAACGCATGCTGCGCGAGGACCGGTACAAACTCGTCGTCAACCCCGACTCCGTCAACGAGCTGTACGACCTGCACACCGACCCGGACGAACTCCAGAACGTGTACGCCCACCCCGAGCAGGCGGAGGTCCGCGGCCGCATGATGCGCCGGCTGTACGACGTACTGCGCGAGCGCGGCGACAACTTCTACCACTGGATGACCTCGATGTACGACGTCGGCGAGGTGGGCCACGACCCGACCCTCAGCGGGCTCGACGAGTCCACGTACAAGGCGTAGCACCGACAAGTCCGCAGCCCGATTCGAGGACCCCATGACCCGCGCCCACCGCCCGTGCTGCGCCCCCACGACAGCACCCGTCGCCGCAGCCACCACGTACGCCTCGGCGCCGGAGCCCGCCACCCGTCCGCGCTCGACCCGCGGTCAGGTGCGCCTGCCGGGCGGTGGGTTCGCGATGGGGGACGCCTTCGGCGAGGGGTATCCGGCCGACGGCGAGACCCCCGTGCACGCGGTGCGTCTGAAACCCTTCCACATCGACGAGACGGCCGTCACCAACGCCCGGTTCGCCGCCTTCGTCAAAGCGACGGGCCACGTGACCGACGCCGAACGCTTCGGCTCCTCGGCGGTCTTCCACCTCGTGGTCGCCGCCCCCGGCGCCGACGTCCTCGGCAACGCCGCCGGTGCCCCCTGGTGGATCAACGTCCGGGGCGCCCACTGGCGCCGTCCCGAGGGCGCCCGTTCCGACATCACCGGCCGGCAGAACCACCCCGTCGTCCACGTCTCCTGGAACGATGCCACCGCCTACGCCCGGTGGGCCGGCAAGCGCCTGCCCACCGAGGCCGAGTGGGAATACGCGGCCCGCGGGGGACTGGCCGGCCGCCGCTACGCCTGGGGCGACGAACTGACCCCCGGCGGCCGGTGGCGCTGCAACATCTGGCAGGGCCGCTTCCCCCACGTCAACACGGCCGAGGACGGCCACCTCACCACCGCACCGGTCAAGTCCTACCGCCCCAACGGCCACGGACTGTGGAACACCGCGGGCAACGTGTGGGAATGGTGCGCCGACTGGTTCTCACCCACCTACTACGCCGACTCGCCGACCACGGACCCGCGCGGCCCCGCGACCGGGACCACCCGGGTCCTGCGCGGCGGCTCCTACCTGTGCCACGACTCCTACTGCAACCGCTACCGGGTTGCCGCCCGCTCCTCCAACACCCCGGACTCCTCGTCCGGCAACGTCGGCTTTCGCTGCGCCAATGACGAGGAGGGTGCCGAGCTCAGTGCTGGGTGAGGGTTTGGGGGTAGTCGGTGATGATGCCGTCGACGCCGAGGTTGGTCATTTTGCGGATGGCGCCGGGTTCGTCGACGGTCCAGACGTTGATGTCCATGCCGAGTTGGTGGATGCGGTCGACGAGGGTCTGGTCGGTGACGGTGTGCTGGGGGTTGATCTGGTCGGCCCATTGGCTGAGTTCGACGAGTTCGGTGTCGGTGGGGCGGTCGGCGTCGAGGATGCCGATGGGGATGTCGGGCTGGGCGGTGTGGAAGGTGTGGGCGTCGTCGGTCTGGAAGGACTGGACGGCGAGTCGGTTCCGGGCGAGGGCTTTGTGGACGTAGTGGGGTTTGGCGCGCAGTGTGTCGGCGAGGTCGGTGGCGATGGTGGTGCCGTATTGGCTGCAGGGGCTGATTTCGGCGAGGAGTCCGGTGCGGGTGTGCTGGATGTGGTGGATGACGTCGTCGAGGGTGATGATGCGTTCGTCTGCGTAGGTGTGGTGGAACCAGGTGCCGGCGTCGAGGCGGCTGAGTTCGTTCCAGGTGAAGTCGGAGACGCGGTAGTGGGGGCGGTCGGGGTAGAGGTCTTCGATGTTGGTGGTGCGTTCCATGGTGCAGTCGTGGAAGTTGACGAGTTTGCCGTCCTTGGTGCGTTGGACGTCGATTTCGACGTGGTCGGCGCGTTGGTGGACGGCGAGGTCGATGGCGGCGGCGGTGTTCTCGGGTGCCATGCCGGAGGAGCCGCGGTGGGCGATGACGTCGGGGCCGCCGGTCGCGGCCGTCGCGGACGTCGACGTCATCGCCAACGCCAGCCCACTCAACACGGCCACCACGACACCGGTGCGCCTCTTGCTCGCAAGCTTCACTTGAGCCTCCCGTGCTCGAACGACTCCCTGGAGGCTCCCGGACCGCGGTTACGGGAACCCTGCCACGGACTGGCGGGGCCGGGAGGGGCCGGTGGAGCGGAGCGTCGAACCGGTCATCGGAGGAGGAGGGGCCGATTGCGCGCAATCAGCCCCTCCCGCCCCACCCTTCACCTGCCGACGAGGCCCTGGGGCAGGAGCGACTGCGGGGAGGTGGCCGGATGCCCCACCTCCAGCGATCCGAGGAGACCGTCGAGGAGCCGGCCACCGGGAACGCCGGCGGACGGGTTGGGCACGGGAGCCGCCTCGGCGACGGGGGCGGAGACCAGCAGAGCGGTGGCCATGACGGAGACACAGGCGAGCTTCTTGATCATGTCCGTCCCAACGAAGGGAGGGCGTGGGGGGAAACGCCAACTGTGGGCCGACTGGACCAGTCGGGTTCACCCCACACCGCGCACCCCGCGTTGAGCACCCCGCACCCCGAACACGGCACCCCGGGTGAAGCCCGCTCACTCCGCCCCGCGCGGCCAGACGAACACCTCGGTACCGGGCCGGCGTTCGGAGAAGCAGACCGACGGCGAAACCTCCCTCAGCAGTCGGCGCAGGTCCGCCTCGAAGGCGGGGAGCCGGTCGCCGAACAGATGCGGAGCCGAGAACGACATCGAGAACACGCCCGCGACGACGTCGTCGCAGGTGCGCACCATCGCCTGCCCACCGGGCACGACATGGCGGTACGGCCCGGCGAACCCCGCCCCGGCCAGGATCGCGTGCTCACCGGCGGGCGTGCCGCACGGCAGCAGCCCCCGGCCGGCCCGGCGGACCGGTCCCAGATACCGCCTGACGAGCGCGTCGATCGCCGCCCGCGGGACCGGGGGATGAGGCAGCCCGTCGACGGTCCGGCTCTCTCCCTTGAGGTCGGAGATGTGCACCAGCGCCCCACCGGGCCGGAGCATGCGCCGTACGGTCGCCGCCACCCGCTCGCGGTCCATCCAGTGGAACGACTGGGCGAGGGCCGCGACGGTGAAGTCGCCGAGCCCCGCGGGCAGTTCCTCGGCACGCGCCCGCACCCACCGCACCTTGTCCGTCACCTCCAGCTCGGCGGCCTCGCGCGCCGCCTCGGCGAGCATCCCCGCGTCCGGATCCACCCCGACCACCTCGTCGAAGAGCCCCGCCAGACCGAGCGCGACCGTCCCCGGCCCGCACCCCAGGTCGAGGAGCCGGCCCCGGCCGTCCAGCTCCAGCACCTGGGCGAGTACGCGGGCCAGACCGGGCGCGTACGGGAGCCGCCCGCGCCGGTAGAAGGACGCGGTACCGGAGAACAGCGTCTCGTCCCACTCCCAGCCGTCGCCTCCCATGACCACCCGCCGCCTGACCGGTCCCGTACGTGTCCCCACCGAGCCCCATGATTCCACCGTGCAGCCGGTGCGCCCGTTCTGCGCCCTGCTCCGCCCGCGCACGGTCCCGCACACTCACAGGCATGGGGGACACCCGCGAACCGAACCTCTTCCCGGTGCCGGGACCGGACGGACACCGGCAGCCGGCCCCTGACGCGCCCCGCCCCTGGGAGAGCGTGGACCGGCGGCAGGCCGTCCGCGACGGCGCCACCGGACCGGAGCCGCCGGCCCGCCCCGTCTGCCCGCACTGCGGCCTGCCCGGAGAACGCCGCCCCACCTACACCGGCCAGCACGTCCTGCTCGAACCCCTGCTCACCGTGCCCGCCCACCTAGTCCCCGGCGGACACCGCTGGCACGTCGACCCGGGCGGGCAGGCCTGGAACGGCGGCCTGGACGAACCCCCGCCCGGCGCCACCTGCCGCGTCCCCCACCAGCTCACCTGCCCCGGCCTGTCCCTGGACGAGATCAGACCGTGGCGGTGGCTGGACGCGGTGCGCGAGGAGAACGCCCGGCGGGCGCTGCGGCAGACGGACGGCACGGGCCGCCCGGAGGCATTGCCCGACGCCGGATGAGCGCCCGGCCACGGTCGGTCGTTTGTGTGTGTGGGGCCTACGACGACTCGCGCACCACCAGCTCCGTCGGCAGCGTCATCTGCTGCCGGGGCGCACCGTGCTGCGTGATGTCGGTGAGGATGCGGGCCATGGTCCGGCCCAGTTCCTCCACCGGCTGGCGCACGGTCGTCAGCGGCGGGTTGGTGTGGCGGGCCAGGATGGAGTCCTCGAAGCCGACCACGGCGACATCGCCCGGCACCTGCCGCTTCCAGCGGCGCAGTTCGGCCAGGGCACCCACCGCCATGAGGTCGGACGCGGCGAAGACGGCGTCCAGGTCCGGGACACGTTCAAGAAGCGAACGCATGGCGCCCGCGCCGCCCTCCTCCGTGAAGTCACCCGCCTCGACGAGGAGTTCCCTCGCCGGAACGCCCGCCTCCGCGTGCGCGGCGCGCCAGCCGGCGAGCCTGCTGCGGCCGACGTCCATGTCCAGGGGGCCGGTGATCGTGGCGACCCGCCGCCGTCCGCTGCCCAGCAGATGCCGTACCGCGGCGGCGGCCCCGCCCGCGTTGTCGGAGTTGACGTAGCTCAGCCGTTCGCCCGCGTCGCGGCGGCCGGCGAGCACGGTGGGCAGGCCCATCTCCTCCAGCATGCCCGGCAGCCGGTCCTCGGCGTGCACCGAGACCAGCAGTACGCCGTCCACGCGGCGGGTCGCGACCGACTCGGTCAGCTGGTCCCGCTCGGCCTGGTCGCGGACCAGCATGAGCTGCAACTGGGTGCGGCTCTCGGCGAGGGCGCCGCTGACACCGCGGATGAGCGCGGCGAAGAACGGCTCCGAGCCGAGCCGGCTCTCCGACTCGGGGATCACCAGGGCCACGGCGTTGGTGCGGTTGGTCACCAGACCGCGGGCGACCGAGTTGGGAACGTAGTTCAGTTCCTTGATCGCCGCAAGCACCCTCTCCCGGGCATCGGCACTGACCAGCTCCGAGCCGTTGACGACCCGGGAGACCGTGGTGCGGCCCACGCCGGCGCGGGCGGCGACCGTTTTGATCGTTGGACGGCGGTTGCCGGTCATGAACTCCCCCCTCGGCGGCCGCGGCTGCGATGCCTGCCGCGGAGGTGACCTGCGGCAATTCTTGCAGACACGGAGCCCGGCGGAGCACCCCCCGGGTCCTGTGAGGCGAAGGCGGCGTGCGGGGCACCGCGCGAACTTGCGTTCAAGTCATTGACAGATCGGCCCGTTGCCACGAGTCTTCGTTGCGCCGGTGGGAACGTGCCCACCAAAATTGGGCACGTTCCCATACCGTGTTCGAACCGCTGTCTTTCATCGCTGTAGCCATCGCAGTAGTCATCGCAGCACTCGTCACTCCGATGTGTCAGCGCCGTCGCTAGGAGGAGATCCATGGGCACTCTCGGTTCGTTGCGCAGAAAGACGGTGGCGACGGCCGCGGCCGTCGGCGCGCTCGCGCTCGTCGTCGGCTGCAGCAGCGGTGACGACTCGGCCACCGGCGGTGGCAAGGAGGACGGCAAGGTCACCATCACCATGGGCATGTACGGGGTGATGGGCATCAAGGAGACCGGCCTTCTCGAGCAGTACGAGAAGGAGAACCCCAATGTCGACATCAAGGCCGAGATAGCCGGTGACGAGCAGACCTACTACACCGCCCTGCAGACCAGGCTCGCCGCGGGCAAGGGCCTGAAGGACATCCAGGGCATCGAGATCGGCCGGGCCAAGGAGATCACCGAGACCCAGGCGGACAAGTTCGCCGACTTCTCCGACGTGCCGGGCACCGACCACTTCCTGCCGTGGAAGGAGTCCCAGATCAGCACCAAGGACGGCAAGGTGCTGGGCCTGGGCACCGACATCGGACCGATGGCCGTCTGCTACCGCAAGGACTACTTCGAGAAGGCGGGCCTGCCCACCGACCGCGAAGAGGTCGCCAAGCTGTGGGCGGGCGACTGGAAGAAGTACGTCGAGGTCGGCCGCGACTTCAAGAAGGGCTTCAAGGGCGGTGACGTGGCCTACATGGACGCGGCCAGCGGCCTGTTCAACGCCATGGTCTACGGCTACCCCGAGCAGTACTACGACGAGAACGGCGAGCTGATCTACGACAGCAACCCGGCCGTCAAGGAGGCCTGGAACCTCTCCGCCGACGCGGCCGAGGACGGCCTGACGGCCAAGCTCCGCCAGTTCCAGCCGGGTTGGGACCCGGGCCTGGCCAACGGCACCTTCGCCACCGCGGTGTGCCCGGCGTGGATGCTCAGCCACATCAGTGAGAAGGCCGGCGACGCCAACAAGGGCAAGTGGGACGTCGCCAAGGCCCCCAAGGGCGCCAACTGGGGCGGCTCCTTCCTCGGTGTGGTCGAGCAGAGCCCGGTGAAGGAGGAGGCCAAGAAGCTCGTCGCCTGGCTGACCGCGCCCGAGCAGCAGGCCCACATCTTCAAGGAGATCGGCAACATCCCCTCCTCCCGCACGGCGCTGGACAGCCCCGAGGTGAAGAACGCCAAGTCCGAGTACTTCAGCGGCGCACCGATCGGCCAGATCTTCGGAGCGGCCGCCCAGGAGATCCCGGACAAGCAGGTCCTCGGCCGCAAGGACGGCACGATCAAGGACACCTTCTCCCAGGGCCTGGCCCTGATCGAGCAGGGCGACGCCACGCGTGACGAGGCGTGGAAGACCACCGGGGAGCGTATCGAGAAGGCCGTCGGCTGACTCTCCGCTCCCGAGGCCGGCCGGGCCCGCCCGCGTCCAGGAACAGGTCCTGGCCGGCGGGCCCGGCGCCCGGCTCACACATCCGCTTTCAGGAAGGAAGTCCGGTGGCCACCTCCACCACCAAGGCCCTGGCCGGGGGCGAGCCTCCGCGTCCGTCCCCCCGCAGCGGCGGCGGGGACACCCCCCGGCGGCGCGGCGCGCTCTGGCACCGGCTCGACATCAAGGGCGCCCCGTACGCGTTCGTCGCGCCGTTCTTCATCGTCTTCGCCGCGTTCAGCTTCTACCCCCTGATCTACACCTCGTGGATCTCCCTGCACGACGTGGAGCTGGCCACCCTCGATGTCATGGAGTGGGTGGCGTTCGACAACTACGTGGAGCTGTGGGGCGACTCGCGGTTCTGGAACGCGCTCCAGAACACGATCACCATCGGCGTCATCTCCACGGTGCCGCAGCTGATGATGGCGCTCGGCATGGCGCACCTGCTCAACTACCGGATGCGCGCCTCGCTGTTCTTCCGGGTCGCCTCCCTGGTCCCCTACGCCACCTCGGTCGCCGCGGCCGCCCTCGTCTTCACCATGATCTTCGAGCGCGACTTCGGCATGATCAACTGGGCGCTCGGTTCGGTCGGGATCGACCCGGTGGACTGGGAGGCCGACAAGTGGCCCGCCCAGATCGCCATCTCCACCATCGTCATCTGGCGCTGGACCGGTTACAACGCGCTGCTCTACCTGGCCGCGATGCAGGCCATCCCCGCCGACCGCTACGAGGCGGCCTCCCTCGACGGTGCCTCCCGGTGGCAGCAGTTCATCCACGTCACCGTGCCCGGGATCCGCTCCACCATCGTCTTCACCATCGTGCTCTCCACGATCGGCGCCACCCAGCTCTTCGGCGAGCCGCTGATCTTCGGCCAGGGGCCCAACGGCGTCACCGGCGGCGCGGACAACCAGTACCAGACGCTGGGCCTGCTGCTGTACGAGGAGGGCTGGAAGAACTACCAGATGGGCCGCTCCGCGACCGTCGCCTGGGCGATGTTCATGCTGCTGGTCCTCGTCTTCGTCGTGCAGCGCGTCGTCAAGCGCCTGCGCTCCCGTACGTCCTGACCTGGAGCCGTCATGACCACCCAAAGTCTCCCGGCCCGGACCGACGCCCCGGCCCGGACCCCCGCCGTGAAGGCGAGCGGCCGCGGCGGCCGCCGGCTACTGCGCCAGCGCGCCGGCCGCCAGCACCACGCCGGCCCCCTCGCCTACGTGCTGCTCGCCATCATGGCGATCCTGTCGATCTTCCCGCTGTACTGGACGATGGTGGCCGCGTCCACCGACAACACCCGGGTCAGCCAGACCCCGCCCCCGTTCCTGCCCGGCCCGAACCTGTTCAGCAACCTCGCCCGGGCCTGGGACGAGGCGGCGATGGGCAAGGCGATGGTCAACAGCCTCATCGTGGCCGGGGTGATCGCCCTGTCCACGGTGCTGTTCGCGACCCTCGCCGGGTTCGCCTTCGCCAAGCTGCGGTTCAAGGGACGCAACGCCCTGCTCATGCTGGTGATCGGCACCATGATGGTGCCGCCGCAGCTCGCCGTCGTACCGCTGTTCATGATGATGGCCGACCTCGGCTGGTCGCAGCAGCTGCCGGCCGTCATCTTTCCGACGCTGGTGAGCGCGGTCGGCGTGTTCTTCATGCGGCAGTACCTGACGGAGGCGCTGCCCGACGAACTGGTCGAGGCCGGCCGCGTGGACGGGGCGCACTCGCTCAGGATCTTCTTCAGCATCGTGCTGCCCATCGCGCGGCCCGCGATGGCCGTCCTGTTCATGATCACGTTCGTGCACGCGTGGAACGACTTCTTCTGGCCGTTCGTGGTCCTCGACATGACCAACCCGACGGTCCCCGTCGCGCTCACCCAGCTCAGCGCGGGCTACGTCCGCGACCAGTCGCTGATCATGGCCGGCGCGCTGCTCGGCACCCTGCCGCTGCTGGCGATGTTCATCGTCTTCGGCCGCCAGATCGTCAGCGGCATCATGGCCGGCGCCGTCAAGGGCTGATCCACCGCCGTGCGGCCCGGCCCCGCGCCGTCCGGGCCGCACACCACCCCCTCGGGCGCGCGCCCCGCGCACACACCCACCACTGAAAGGACTTACGTGGTCACCGCAGCACAGCAGACCGCGTCCGCCCCGGACGCCGCCCGCACCTTCCCCAAGGGCTTCCTCTGGGGCTCCGCGACCGCCTCCTACCAGATCGAGGGGGCCGCCGCGGAGGACGGCCGCACTCCGTCGATCTGGGACACCTATGCCCGCACCCCCGGCCGGGTCCGCAACGGCGACACCGGTGACGTCGCCACCGATCACTACCACCGCCGGCGCGAGGACGTCGCCCTCATGGCCGAACTCGGCCTGGACGCCTACCGGTTCTCCCTCGCCTGGCCCCGCGTCCAGCCCACCGGCCGCGGCCCCGCCGTGCAGAAGGGCCTGGACTTCTACCGGCGGCTGGTGGACGAGCTGCTGGAGAAGGGCATCCAGCCCGTCGCCACCCTCTACCACTGGGACCTGCCCCAGGAGCTGGAGGACGCCGGCGGCTGGCCCGAGCGCGCCACGGCCGAGCGGTTCGCCGAGTACGCGGCGCTCGCCGCCGACGCCCTCGGCGACCGGGTGAAGACCTGGACCACGCTCAACGAGCCCTGGTGCAGTTCCTTCCTCGGGTACGGCTCCGGTGTGCACGCCCCCGGCCGCACCGACCCGGTCGCCGCGCTGCGCGCCGCCCACCACCTCAACCTGGCGCACGGCCTCGCCGTCCAGGCGCTGCGGGACCGCGTCCGCGCCGACGCCCAGGTCTCCGTCACCCTCAACATCCACCACGTCCGCCCGCTCACCGGCAGCGAGGGCGACGCCGACGCGGCCCGCCGGATCGACGCGCTCGCCAACCGCGTCTTCACCGGCCCCATGCTGAACGGCGCCTACCCGGAGGACCTCCTCAAGGACACCGCCGAGCTGACCGACTGGTCCTTCGTCCAGGACGGCGACCTGCGCCAGGCCCACCAGCCGCTGGACTTCCTCGGCGTCAACTACTACACGCCCACCGTCGTCTCCGAGACCGACGGCAGTGGCGCCCACACGTCCGACGGGCACGGCAACAGCTCCCACAGCCCGTGGCCGGGCGCCGACCGGGTCGCCTTCCACCAGCCGCCCGGCGACACCACCGCCATGGGCTGGGCCGTCGACCCCACCGGCCTGTACGACCTCCTGCGGCGGCTGTCCGCGGACTTCCCGAGGCTGCCGCTGGTCATCACCGAGAACGGCGCCGCCTTCGACGACTACGCCGATCCCGAGGGCCAGGTCAACGACCCGGGCCGGATCGCCTACGTCCGCGGTCACCTGGCCGCCGTCCACCAGGCCATCCTCGACGGCTCGGACGTGCGCGGCTACTTCCTGTGGTCGCTGCTGGACAACTTCGAGTGGGCCCACGGCTACAGCAAGCGCTTCGGCGCGGTCTACGTCGACTACCCGACCGGCACCCGCATCCCCAAGGCGAGCGCCCGCTGGTACTCCGAGGTCGCCCGCACCGGCGTACTGCCCGGCGCCTGACCGGGCCGGTGCGGTGCGCACCAGCCGCCCCGCGAGGCGTGCCGCACCCCGGATCCGCCCCCGCCCTCCGCGCAAGCGGCGAGCGGGGGCGGACCCATGTCCGCCGCCGGTCAGTCGAACGGGGCGAGGGTGAGCCGGGCCTCGGCCGGACTGCCGTCGTGCACCAGCGACTCGTGGTTGCCGACGTCGTCGAAGGCGAACGCGTACGCCTTCCCGTCGGCCATGCGCTCGTGGATGATCCGGGCGTAGTGGTTGGTCACCGGGTCCCGGTAGAAGTCCGCCGCCGAGGGGTCGGGCTGGTTGGGATTGCTCAGCAGCGTCGAGCGGTTGAAGCCGGCGCACAGTGTGCGGGAGATCGGGCCGCGCACCTGGTCGTTGGGCGCGTCGAGGAGCCGGTGGCAGCCGAAGACACTGGAGGCGTCCGGCTTCTGGAAGCTGGTGACGACCGCGCCGGAGGTGTTGGTGAAGTTCATGACGTTGCCCGAGACCCGCCCGAAGTACTTGGTGTCGGGACGGTCCCCGAAGGGCGCGACCGTGAGCGTGGTCGTCGTGTACTTCTGCCAGACCCGGTTGATGTAGTCGTCCATGACCGACGCGGGCAGCGCCCCGGTCTCCACCCCGTACAGCGGTGCGAGCGCCCGCAGCACGGTGCCGTCCGGCCGGGTCTGGATCAGCCCGCCCCAGCCCGGCTGCGCCCGCAGCGCGTCGAACACCCCGCGGTAGCCACCGGCCTTGAGCTGTCCGGCGCTGGTCACGCCGCCGTCGGCGCGCTGTACGCCGACCGTGTAGGGCGCGGAGAACATGTCGACCTGGGTGCTGTTCAGCCACAGCCCGCCGTCGTTGAGCGTGTACTCGGACCAGTTGAAGAGGATGTCGCGGTTGGGGTCGCTCGGGTTCTGCACGGCGGGCTGCACCAGGCCGCCCGTGGTCAGCCGGAAGTCCAGCTTCTGGCCGTACGAGAAGTAGATGCGTCCGGACAGCTTCGGGATCCGGATGGTCTTGGTCTGTCCGGCGGCCGGTCCGGGGATGGACGCGTCCGGTGCGGGGGTGGGGGGATTGCCGCCGGCGGGCCAGGCGTGGAAGGTGCCGTTCTCGTCCGCCCAGCCCTGCTGACCGGTCGTCAGCGAGGTGCCCAGGTTGTAGATGTGGACGGCGTCGCCGCGGGCGGAGTTGTTGGTGATCTTCAGGGGGATGGTGGCGGGCACCGCGGCGTGCGCGGGCGGTGCGGCGCCGAACGTGAGCAGGGCGCCGGTCAGGCCTGCGGCCGCGGCCAGGGCGAGCAGACGGTGTCTGAGTCGGGAGAGCACTCTCCACCTCCGTGCGGGTGTGGGGGAATTGGTCCGTACCGATTCTGAGAGCGCTCTCAGCGTTGCGCCCGGGCGCGTTCATGTCAATGAGGAGCGCAGGCGAGACGTTCCGCCGCCTGTCGAACGAGGACCGACTCGGGGCTGCCGTCGCCTCCCGGCGCCGATGGCCGGACGCCTTCCACCTGCCGGTGGGCCGCCCCGTCACCCGCACGGTCTACCGCGACGCGGCGCACCCGTCCCGGCTCGTGCTGCCGTTCACCACGGCCCGGCCACCGCGTAGTGCCGGACCCCTGCGGCGCCCCGCCGCTCCGCCCCGGGCCACAGACAGTCCAGGACCGAGGCGGACGGCGGGAACAGCGCCGACGGGACGGCCTCGCGGGCGAACCACGCCCAGCGCTCGATCTTGTCGGGCTCGGTCACCCGGGGCGCACCGGCCGCGCGCTCGGTGACGGCCGCGGCGGTCACCCGGGTCAGCCCGCCCACGCCGTCGACGAGCACCGCCAGCACCCGCACGTCACCGGCGGCCGCCACGAGCCCGGTCTCCTCCGCCAGCTCCCGGACGGCGGCCGTCTCGAAGTACTCACCCGCGTCGACCTTGCCGCCGGGCAGCTCCCAGCGTCCGTCGTGACCGAGCCCCAGCAGCACCCGCCCGTCGGGGTCGAGGACGGCGAGGCCGACACCGGTGAGGCTCTGCGCGCTGGGACGGACACGTTCGGGGCGTTCGGCGCGCGGTGCGGAATCTTTCATCGGGTCATTCCACACCGCGACGGCGCTCGGAAGCCAGCGGGGGCACGAGTCCGGCGGGCACCGTCCGGCAACGTCGGCTTTCGCTGCGCCAATGACGAGGAGGGTGCCGAGCTCAGTGCTGGGTGAGGGTTTGGGGGTAGTCGGTGATGATGCCGTCGACGCCGAGGTTGGTCATTTTGCGGATGGCGCCGGGTTCGTCGACGGTCCAGACGTTGATGTCCATGCCGAGTTGGTGGATGCGGTCGACGAGGGTCTGGTCGGTGACGGTGTGCTGGGGGTTGATCTGGTCGGCCCATTGGCTGAGTTCGACGAGTTCGGTGTCGGTGGGGCGGTCGGCGTCGAGGATGCCGATGGGGATGTCGGGCTGGGCGGTGTGGAAGGTGTGGGCGTCGTCGGTCTGGAAGGACTGGACGGCGAGTCGGTTCCGGGCGAGGGCTTTGTGGACGTAGTGGGGTTTGGCGCGCAGTGTGTCGGCGAGGTCGGTGGCGATGGTGGTGCCGTATTGGCTGCAGGGGCTGATTTCGGCGAGGAGTCCGGTGCGGGTGTGCTGGATGTGGTGGATGACGTCGTCGAGGGTGATGATGCGTTCGTCTGCGTAGGTGTGGTGGAACCAGGTGCCGGCGTCGAGGCGGCTGAGTTCGTTCCAGGTGAAGTCGGAGACGCGGTAGTGGGGGCGGTCGGGGTAGAGGTCTTCGATGTTGGTGGTGCGTTCCATGGTGCAGTCGTGGAAGTTGATGAGTTTGCCGTCCTTGGTGCGTTGGACGTCGATTTCGACGTGGTCGGCGCGTTGGTGGACGGCGAGGTCGATGGCGGCGGCGGTGTTCTCGGGTGCCATGCCGGAGGAGCCGCGGTGGGCGATGACGTCGGGGCCGTCGGTCGCGGCCGTCGCGGACGTCGACGTCATCGCCAACGCCAGCCCACTCAACACGGCCACCACGACACCGGCGGCTCTGCCGCCCACGCGCCTCACCGCCGCGCCCCGGACGCGGCCGGTGCCGGCGGCACCGGTGCGGGCAGGGCGTCGAGCACCGCGGCGGCCCGTGCCACGGGGTCGCCCGAGGGCTCGACGGGATAGTCGTCGTGCCGCTGGTTCCAGGCGTTCTCGAGCGAGAACCAGTCGATGGCGGCCGGCGGCCGTCCGGTGACCAGCGCGGTGTCGAGGGAGTCGAGGTACGTCGTCCAGCGCATCGCGTAGAAGTCGGAGACCAGCCCGGACCACTCCCGGTTGGCGTAGTCCCGCAGGCCGCCCGCGTCGCTGCCGGAACGGTGGCCCCAGGTGGTGAGGAGGGAACGGGCGTCGAACTCGGCGGCGTCCCTCTCCGTCGCGGTGCGTCCCCAGGACCTGGCGTCCGCCAGCCACGGGCCCAGCAGGAAACGGGAGTCGGTGGCGAGCAGCCGGTCGAGCAGGTCCAGATCGTCCTTCCACTCGGCGGCCCCCGCACGGAACTGGGACAGATCCCCGGCGTCGTAGGCGGCCTTGATCTCCGGCAGCAGGGAGCGGCTGCGGTTCGCCAGCGCCTGCCGGGCGACGTCGACCAGGTCGAAGCGGTAGGCGTCGGTCGTCCGCAGCGCCGGTGCGACCTTCAGCAGCTCGGCCAGCGCCGCGCGCACCGTGTCCGGGTCGTAGCGCATGGCGCCGGGACTCCAGCTGGCCGCCGAGGTGGCCGTCAGCCGGGGACGGGCGGTGAACAGGCTGTCCTGCGCCTCGCTCCAGGTGCCGGACGGCATGCTGTACGGGCCGGTGCGCAGCAGTTCCCAGGCCCGGGCCGCGTGCGGATCCGGCCGGCCGTAGCGGCGTTCCGCGTATGCGGCGAACCAGCCGGAGTGGTCCACCGGTTCCGTGCGCCAGGCGAGTTCGGTGAACAACTCGTAGGCGACCGGATTGCCGCCCGTGCCCTCCGGCAGGTAAGCGATGCCCGCGAGCGCGCTGCCGGGCTCGGTGCGCCACCGGTCGAAACGCTCCGCCCACACCGCGGTGTTGGCGCCGACGGTGGTGTGACCGCCGAAGTTGGGGATCGTGCCGAACGCGTAGGGCGCGCCGTGCCAGGCGGTCTCGCGATCGAGGCCGTCGTAGCGGTCGGACAGACCGTCGACGATGAGCAGTCTGCTCTTGTCGACGGCGTCGATGATCTGCGTCGAGGGGTTGTTCTGCCAGCCGATCAGGGTCCACACGGCGCCGGGGCGGGCGGTCTGGAGCGCGTTCATCACAGCCCGGGCGGCGTCCCCGACGGGGACGTTCCCTGGCCGACCGCCCTCGTGCAGCAGGTCCATCTTGTACATCGTGGAGTCGCCGAACAGCTCACGCTGATGGCGGTAGAACGAGGCGGCGACCCTGGAGAACACCCCGGTGCGCGGGTCCAGCCAGTCGGGCCGTTCGAAGCCGACCCACTGACCCTGCGGGACCACCGTTCCCCCGGGGTTGCGTGCCGTGAAGCCCGCGGGCACGGTGCCGTAGTAGCCGGGCAGTACGGGCGTCATGCCGAGCTCGCGCAGCCGGTTCGCGATCCTGCGGCCGAGTGCCGCGCGCTCCTCGATCAGCCGCTCGGAGACGGGGCCGGCGAAGCCGGACATGTTCTGCATCAGCCACCACGGCTGGTGCGCCGGACCGGGGATCCAGGACCGGAGTTCCTTCTTCGAGTAGCCGAACTCCTGGAGCGTCTCGTAGTAGACGGCGTCGGCGCCCATCTGGACGAAGACCTCGTTCACCCCGTGCAGGGCGAGGAGATCGATCTGCTTCTCGTAGGAGGTCCAGTCGCGGTAGGCGCCGGAGTAGCCGTCGTCGGTGTCGTTGAGCGCGAAGCGGTGGGGCACGGAGGCGTGCCGGCGAACGGTGCCCTCGGGTGCGGGCAGGACGCGCGGCAGCTTCGCCGTGCTGCGTCCCGGCCAGCCGAGGTCCACCTTGGCCGTGTACTTGAGGTACCAGTTGACCCCGCTGAGGATCGCGGCGGGACTGGTCCCCCGCACCCGCACGTGGCCGGCGCGGCCGGAGACGCCGAACCAGTCGCCGGAGGCGGGGCGGCGCACCGGAACCAGCGTGAACTGAGTGACGTGCCGGGGCAGCAGCCGGGTGAGCGCCGCTCTGGCGGAGTGCGTCGAGAAGCCCGGTCCGCGCGGCGCGGAATCCGCCGCGGGGGAGGGGGCGGGGGTGAGCGTGGTGGTGAGAAGGGCGAAGGCGACGGCCGCGCAGACGGCGGCCCAGGGTCTGAGGCTTCTCACGGTCACCTCTGCGAAGTGGTTGACGGGGTGCTGGTGAATATGGGGGCGGGCGGGCAGCCGGTCAAGGGCGCCTCGCCGTGCGCAGGTGGGTCTTCGGCCATCACCGGCGGGCCGGTGGAGTGGGCCGCGGCCGGTCTCGATGGGAGGTTCCACACGTACCGGCATGCCTTGGGCAGAGGTGGTGCTGCACATTCGTTCCGCATATGCGCGAATGGCTGGCCAAAGGATCGCCGGAGGTAGGGGACGTGCCGGGTGGTCTTCGGTGGGTGCCGGGTCCTCCGCCGTGCGAGTTCCGCCATTCGGGTCCATCCTTGAAGCCGGGCCACGAAGCCCACAGACCGACCCACCGGGAGGTCCTGTGATTCTGCTCGCGCTGCTCCTGCCAGTCGTGATGATGGCCTTCCTCTTCGGCGCCGACGCGCTCGAAGACCTGATCTTTCCGCCCCCGGAGGGCCCGGCGGCCCCGGGCGAGGATGCTCCGGGCGCCGACACCGCCCGCACGACCCCCCTCTGATACGGGAGGGGGGCCGTGTCCGGCGCCGGGGTCCGTCAGCCGTCGCTCGTGGTGACCTTCACCTCGTCGACCACCAGCTGCTGCGGGAAGGTGGTCGAACCGTCGGGGTCGCCCGGCCAGTAGCCGCCCACCGCGAGGTTCAGGATGAGGAAGAAGGGCTTGTCGAAGACCCACTCCTTGCCGCCCAGGTCGGCCGGCGTGCGGGTCTGGTAGACGTTGCCGTCGACCGACCAGGTGATGCTGTCCGGCGCCCAGTCCACCGCGAAGGTGTGGAAGGCGTCGGCGAACGCCTCGCCGTTCGGCAGCGTGTAACCCGCGCCGATGCCGCCCGAGCCGGAGTAGCCGGGGCCGTGGATGGTGCCGTGGACCGTCGACGGTTCGAAGCCGACGTTCTCCATGACGTCGATCTCGCCCGAACCGGGCCAGCCGACCTCGCCGATGTCCTGGCCGAGCATCCAGAACGCGGGCCAGATGCCCTGCCCGCGCGGGATCTTCATCCGGGCCTCGACGTGCCCGTAGGTCGCGGTGAACTTTCCGGAGGTGTTCAGCCGCGCGGAGGTGTACTCGCACGTGCCGTACCAGCACTGGTAGTTGCCCGGGTTCTCGCGGCGGGCCTCGATCACCAGGTTGCCCCGGCCGTCGAGCTTCGCGTTGTCCGTGCCGGGCGTGTAGTACTGCCGCTCGTGGTTGTCGACGTTGTCGCCGGTCTCGAGCTGCCACTTCGCTGCGTCGACGCCGGATCCGGCGGGTCCGTCGAAGGTGTCCGAGAACGTCACCGCCTGCGCGGCCGCCGGCCGGAGTTCCGCCTGTGCGGGGGTCACCGCGGCGGCCGCGACGAGGGTGGCGGACAGAGCGGCGAGCAGGCAACCGCGGAGCAGTCGTGGGGAGGCCATGTCTCTCCGTTTCGTGGGCCCGCTCCCACGAGGGGGGAGCGGGCACCGGGGTGGGGGAGGGTGGTGCGGTCCGGGCCGGGTGGGGCCGGCCGGGGCCGGTCAGCCGAAGGACTCCAGCGTGATCGCCGCGTCCTTGGGGTCGCCGTCGTGCACCAGCGACTCGTGGTTGCCGACGTCGTCGAAGGCGAAGGCGTACGCCTGGCCGTCCCGCATCTGCGCGTGGACGAGGCGGGCGTAGTGGTTGGTGACGTCGTCCTGGTAGAAGCCGGAGGCGTCGGCATCGGGCTGCTCGGAGTTGGTGAGCAGCGTGGACCGGTTGTACGCGGCGCACAGGGTCCGCGAGATGGGGCCGCGCACCTGGTCGTTGGGGGCGGCCAGCTTGTTGTAGCAGCCGAAGACCGAGTCGGAGTCCGGCTTCTCGAAGGAGGTCACCACCGCGCCGCTGCCGTCGGTGAAGTCCATCCTGTCGCCGTTGACCCTGCCGTGGAACTTGGTGTCGGGCTGGTCCTTGAACGGCGTCACCGTCAGCGTGTCGGTGGCGTACTTGCTCCAGACCCGGTCGATGTAGTCGTCCATCACGCCGGCCGGCAGGTCGCCGGAGCCGATGCCGTGCCCGGGCGCCAGGACGCGCAGCGGCGAGCCGTCGCCGCGCGTCTGGACCAGCCCCTCCCAGCCGCCGCCCTGCCGTGTGAGACCGTCGGCGACCGCCTTGTACCCGCCGGGCTTCAGCGAACCCGTCTGCTTCGTGGAGCCGTCACCCGCGGTCAGACCGACGGAGTAGGGCGCCGAGAACATGTCCACCTGGGTGGAGTTGATCCACAGACCGGAGTCGTTGAGCGTGTACTCGGTCCAGTTGAACAGCGTGTCGTGGTTGGGGTCGGCGGCGTTCTGGACGGCGGGCTGCACGAGGCCGCCCTCGGCGAGCCGGAAGTCGAGCTTCTTGCCGTACGAGAAGTAGACCCGGCCCGAGAACTTCGGAAGCTGAACGGTCTTTGACCCGCCGTTTGCGGGCCCCGCGAACGAGGCGTCGGGGGCGGGGACCGGCGGAGCGCCACCGGCCGGCCAGGCGTGGAAGGTCCCGCTCTCGTCGGCGTACCCCTGCTTCCCGGAAGCGAGTTCGGTGCCGATCACGTAGACGTAGACCTGCTCGGCGTTGCCCGAGTCGTTCTTCAGGGTGAGCGGGATGGTGTCCGGTACCGCCGAAGCCGGTTCGGCCGGGCCGCCGACGACGGCGATGGCGCCGATCGACGCCGCGACGGCCAGGGACGCCGTCAGCTTGCGTGGGGAAAGCACACGGTCCTCCTTGGTGTGGGGGACTTGCAGCGTTGTAGTCCTTCCCTGGGCATGTCAACTAGTTGAACGAGATCAATCGGAAGAAGGCCCTCCAGGTTCGGAAGGTGAAGCGGAGGGGTATCCCGCGTTTCCGTGTGCCGTGCGTGAGCGGGGCGTCGCGGTGCGCTCATTGACATGTCCGCCGTCAATTACGATCCTGGGGACCTGTCTCCTTCCATCGATGTACACCACGCCCCGTCACGCCCCGTGGAAGCGGAGGGACATGCCGCCCCTGCCTGGAAGCGCGCCGAACGGTACCGGGAAGTTCTCCCGCCGTCTGCGCGGCGCCGTCGCCGCCCTGCTGTGCGGCGCGCTGACCGCGCTCCTGCTCCTGGTGTCCTCCGCCGGTCCCGCGCAGGCGGACCGGACCGGCATGCGGGCCGCCGACCCGAGTGTGATCCGGGTCGGCGGCACCTACGTCTCGGTGCAGTCCACCGGGGGCGGCATCGCCGTGCGCCGGGCCTCCTCCCCGGCCGCGCTGGCGTCGGCGCCCGCCCGGCAGGTCTGGACGGACACCCGCGGCTACGGCGAGGTGTGGGCCCCCGAGATCGTGCGGGACGGCGGCCGCTACTACATCTACTTCTCGGCCGGTCGCGGGGCGGCCCACCGGATGTACGTCATCGGCTCCGCCACCGCGGACAGCGGGTACACGGCCGAGACGAAGCTGGCGCTGCCCGGCGACAAGTGGGCCATCGACGGCACCCTGTTCACCTTCGAGGGGCAGCGGTGGTTCGTCTGGTCGGGCTGGGCCGGCGACACCAACGTCGAACAGAACCTCTACATCGCGCGGATGAGCAGCCCGACCACGCCGACCGGCGCGCGGTACGTCATCTCGCAGCCCCGCGAGAGCTGGGAAAGGGTGGTCGGCAACCCGTTCGTCAACGAGGGCCCCGAGCCGGTCAAGGACCCGAACGGGCAACTGCACATCGCGTACTCCGCCAACGGCAGCTGGAGCGACCAGTACTGCCTGGCCGACCTGAGACTGCGGGCCGGCGGCGACCCGACGTACGTGTGGGACTGGTACAAGTCCAACGGCTGCCTGTTCGGCTCGCACCGCGCCACGATGATGGCCGGCTGGGACCCCACCCTGTACGTCGACGGGCCAGGCCACCACAGCTTCGTCCTGCTGGACGGCGACATCGCCACGAGCCCGCCCGCCGGCCCCAGGTTCCCCCTGATGTTCCACGCCGTCGCGAAGGGGACGCCGTACGCGTGGGAGAACCGCTACTGGTACACCGGCACCTTCTGCTGGTGGGGCGGAACCACCTACAGCCGCGCCAACGTGCCCGGCCCCGCCAGTGACACCGGCTGGAGCCTCAAGTTTTTCGAGTAGCGCACCGCCCGGGCACGCGTCCCGTCAGGGGGCCAGGGACCAGCGCGGCGGCACCCCGGCGAGCCCGCAGACCAGGAAGTACAGGGGGATGGGCGCGGTGTAGGGCGAGTCGCCGTCGGGGCCGTGGACCAGGCGCGCACCGGTCGGCCGGTCGGCGGGCCGCGCCCGCGTCCAGGAAGGGTCGCCGACGACGTAGGAGGTGCCGGACGGCCACGCCATCCCGATGTCGGAGCCGGACGGGACGATCCACCACCAGCGGGCCCCGTCGGCGAACACGCAGCCGGCGCGCGGCAGTCGGGCCAGGATGCGCTCCCCGTCGGACACGGAGGTGCCGACGGCGTCGTGCCCCAGCCCGGCGCGCAGTCCGGGGGGAAGACGGAGTGGGGCGGGGCCGGGACCGCGCCGGCGGGGCGGGCGGGCGGCGGCGCCGGAGAGGCGGGAGCGGTCGCGGACGGCGGCCGCGGACGGACGTGGATCGCGGGTGTACTGCGGGTCCATGGGGGGTGTGTCCTTTGGCCGCGACGGACGGCAGGAGAACGTTGTCATGCGCGAGGGGCCGTGAGGCGGGGAGGTGTCCGCAACGGGGCGGTCCTGGTCGTCGGTCGAGAAGTGCAGGGGGCGGTGAAGTCACTGTGTCACCCGTCAACAACCATCCGCAACCGCCAAGTTGAAAATTGCAGGCGTCTGGAGGCATGCTCCTGCGGCGGGGTGACGCCCGTGACAGACTGGTGTGTCCGCTCCCGCGCGCGGGACGGTGAAAGGGAGACGGTGTGACCGCGGAGACCGACTGGGGCGGCGCACCCTCCGTGCTGCGGATGATCCTCGGCAGACAGCTGGAGGAGCTGCGCACCCGTGCCGGTCTCACGTTCGAGCAGGCCGGTGAGGCGATCGGGGTGAGCCACTCCACGATCCGTCGGCTCGAGGCGGCGAAGGTGGCCCGGCTGCGCCTTCCGGACGTGGAGAAACTGCTCCAGATCTACGGCGTGCGCGACCAGCAGGAGATCGACACCTTCCTGAAGTCGGCGCGGGAGGCGAACAAGCGGGGCTGGTGGCACACCTACCGCGACGTCATGCCGGACTGGTTCGCGGCCTACCTGAGCCTGGAGCAGGCGGCCCTGCACATCCGCGCCTACGAGTCCGGGTTCGTGCACGGCCTGCTGCAGACCCCGGCCTACGCGCGGGCCCTGCTGAGTGCGGGCAACCCGCACGCCTCCTCCGCGGCCACCGAGCGGCGGGTGGCCCTGCGCATGCGGCGCCAGGAGATCCTCACCCGTTCCGCCCCGCCCCGACTGTGGGTCGTCATGGACGAAACGGTCCTGCGCTGGCCGGTCGGCGGCGCCGAGGTGATGCGCCGGCAGGTGGATCATCTGATCGAGGTGGGCAGGATGCCCCACGTGACCCTCCAGATCATGCCCTTCGCGGGCGGCCCCCACCCGGCCATGCGCGCCGGTGCGTTCGACCTGTTCAGATTCCGGGCGCCCGAACTCCCCGACATCGTCTACCTCGGTGGGCTCGTGGGCGCCGTCTACCTGGACAAGGGCGACGACGTGGTGGTCTACCGCGAGGCCCTGGACCGCCTCGGCGCCCAGGCGGTGCCGGCCCGGGGCACCGAGGAACTCCTCGGCGCGCTCCGCAAGGAGCTGTGACCGGGGGAGCACGACGGGGGCACGACCGAGAGTCCACTCGTACCGCACGACCCGACGGAGAGGGGCGGACGTTGTCCGACAGCGGATGGCCGGCCGACCGGATCGACACCGAGCACGCGCACTCGGCCCGGATCTACGACTACATCCTGGGAGGGAAGGACTACTACCCCGCCGACCGCGAGGCGGGCGACGCGATGGCCCGGGAATGGCCCGCACTGCCCGTCCACATGCGTGCCAACCGGGACTGGATGAACCGCGCGGTGCGGTGGCTGGCCGAGGAGGCGGGGATCCGTCAGTTCCTCGACATCGGCACCGGCATCCCCACCTCGCCCAACCTGCACGAGATAGCGCAGTCGGTGGCCCCCGACTCGCGGGTGGTCTACGTGGACAACGACCCGATCGTCCTCACCCTGTCGCAGGGGCTGCTGTCCAGCACCCCCGAGGGCCGCACGACGTACATCGAGGCGGACTTCCAGCACCCGGAAGCGGTCCTCGAGTCCGAAGAGTTCCGCAGGACGCTGGACCTGACCGAGCCCGTCGCGCTCACCGTGATCGCGATCGTGCACTTCGTCCTGGACGAGGACGACGCGGTCGGCATCGTCCGCCGCCTCCTGGAGCCCCTGCCCGCGGGGAGCCACCTGGCCATGACCATCGGCACCGCCGAGTTCGCCCCCGAGGAGGTGGGCCGGGTCGCACGCGAGTACGCGGCCCGCGACATGCCGATGCGGCTGCGGACCGTCGAGGAGGCCCACGAGTTCTTCGAGGGCCTGGAGCTGGCCGAACCCGGCATCGTCCAGGTGCACAAGTGGCATCCCGACGGCACGGGGGAGCAGGGCATCCGGGACGAGGACATCGCGATGTACGGAGCGGTGGCCCGCAAGCCCTGACGGTCGCGGACCGTGGCGGTGGTGGTACGTGGCGGTCGCGGTACGCAACGGTCGCAGCCGCAGGGGATCAGATCACGCGGAACAGGTCGGCCGCGGCGTGGACGTCGGTGAAGTCCTCGACGGAACGGAGGTTGTCGCACAGGGCCTCGAGGACCGAGCCGGCGGCCGCGACGCGCGGCGCGCCGATGCCCACGCCGAACACCCGGAAGCCCAGGCGGCGCTTGGCCTCGTTCCAGCCGCGCATCCACTCCTCGGTGACACCGCAGTCGTCGTCGGTGAGCATGACGATGTCCCCGCGCCTGCGGGCGCTGTCGTTGAACTCCTCCTCGAGGAGCTCGCACGCCGCGGTCAGGGGCCGCTGGTAACTGGTGCCGCCGCCGAGGAACGTCTCCGCGAAGTCGAGGACGCGGTCGGGGCCGGCGGGCCGGTCGGCCGGGAAGCGGAAGACGCGGAGCTTGTCGGCGGCGGAGAACACGATGCCGACGAAGTCGCGGCCCCCCTGCCGGGCCTGGTCGAGCAGCGCCAGCGCGCACGCCTTCGCCCACGCCTCCCGGGTGATGCCGCCGGGCCCCGCCTCGTACATGGAGTGCGAGGTGTCCACGCACGCGATGACGGCGCCCCGGCCGGTGGCCTGCTCGCCCCGGCTGTCGTAGAGCATCAGCTCCCCGGCGGCATAGCGCGCGGCGAACACCGCCCGCAGTTCGGGCAGTCCGAGACTGGCCAGCTCGGACGGGACGACCCGGGAGAGGTCGTCGCCGAGCGTGACCCCGATCAGCTCCCCGGTGGCGTTCTCCACCTTGCGGGCGCGCTCACCGTCGGCCATCTGCCGGAAACGGCCGATCAGTTCGGCCCACTCGGCGAGCCGGCCGGTGCGCAGCCGCTCGGCCAGCCGGGCGCGTTCGTCGAAGGACATCCGCTCCTGCTCGCCGGCACCGACGCCCCAGGCCCGCATCAGCGCGGCCTCCTTCCGCGCGCCGGCCGCCGATCTCGCGACCGCGCCCCGCGCGGCGGCAGGGACGCCGGGAACCGCCGCCGCGAGGGCCTGGCCGGCGTCCACGGCAGCCCGTCGCGCGGCGTCCCCGGCGTCGCCGTCCGTCCGTCGTACGGCGTCGGCGGCCGGCCCCGGCGCGGTGCCGTCCTCGTCGCTCCCGTCGCTCCCGTCGCTCCCGTCGGCCTCGTCGCCGGTCTGCCGCGGCGCCTCGGCCCCGACGGTGACCGCGTCCCCGGCGCCCTGCCGCGCCCGGTCCGCTCGTTCGTCGCGGTCCCGGTCGGGCCGGGCGTCGTCCAGCATCCGGCGCAGCGCGCCGGCCTGGGCGAGCACGGCCATGGCGGCGGCGTACGGGTCGCCGACCGTCTCCCGGTGCAGCTCGGCGAAGCCCGGCGAATCCAGCAGGGCGGCGACGACACGGTGGTTGACCAGCCGGGAGTGCTCCATCTCGGCGGCCTCGCGCAGCCGCGGGGCCGCCTTGTAGGCGGCCAGGAAGGCGTCGGTGAGGAGGTCGGCGGAGTGCGCGTGGCGCTCGCCCAGTTCGCCGGCCAGCTCCCGCAGCGCGGCGGACTGCCCGTAGATGTCGTGCCAGACGACGCGGTCGAAACGGTCGGCGACCACGGCCCCGGCGTGCCCGGCCGGAGCGGCGGCCGACGGGGCCGGCCCCGTCCCGGCCCGGCCCGCCGGCTCGTCGGGCCGGCTTGCCGTTCCCCCCGCGGCCACGTCCGCGGCCACGTCCACGTCCGCGTCCACGTCCACGTCCGCGGCCGCGTCCGCCCGGGCGTCGTCGTCCATGGTGCCGTCCGCTCCCGTGCTCAGAGCTGGGCCCGCACCGTGCTCGCGTCCACGCCGAGCGCCTCGGTGAGCACACGGGCGCGAACGGCGCGCTGACGGCCGGTGACCCGGTCGATGGCGGTGGTGGAGCGTCCGGCGCCCACCGCTTCCTCGCGCAGCCGCTCCAGTCGCTTGCCCGCGGTGGCCAGCTGGTTGTGCGCCTTCTTGATGACCCACTCGCTCAGCGCCTCGCGGGACTGCCCGGCCATTGCGTCGAGCTGGGTCTCCAGCTCCTCGATGGTGTCGGCGAGGTCGAGTGCCTCCTTGGCGTCCGGGTTCACCAGTTGCAGCACCTCGCGCTCGACCGTGGGACGTTGGGCGGCGGAGTCCCACAGCACATGGGTCAGCACCGACAGGTCGCTCTCGGCGACCGCGGGACGGCCGTCGAGGTACGCGGACGCCTGGAGCAGGCCCACCGCCTGTCGCCAGCGGCGGTCGGAGGCGATCAGTTCCCTGCGGCGCAGGGCGGCCCGCAGGGTGCACACCGCGTCCACGATCCCGTCCGGCACCGCCACGGCCGGGACGGCCTCGTCGACGGCGTGCCGCAGCGCGGCCAGTTCGACGGTGGTCCGCTTCGGTGCCGCAGGGCGCCTGACCGCGGAGCGCACCAGGGCGGCGAAGTTCGAGGGGTCCTCCAGGTACGTGACCTCGATCCGTACCAGCAGCCGGTCGTAGATCGCGGCCGAGTCCGCACCCTCGGGCAGCTCGTTGCTCGCCGTGATGGCCGCGATGAGCGGGCAGCGGACGGGCTCGCCCCCGCTCTCGGGGTGGTAGATCCGCTCGTTGAGGTAGCCCAGCGTCTCGTTCAGTGCCGCCGTGGAACACTTGAAGATCTCGTCGATGAACGCCACGTGCGCGGTGGTGGCGCGCCCTTCGTAGACCTGGCGGTACTCCCCGCGCGCCAGCGCGGCGACGTCGACGGGTCCGAACATCCTCGTCGGCGCGGTGAACTTGGACAGCAGGATCTCCCAGTAGGACGCTCCCACGATCCGGCCCGTGAGTTCCCGGGCCAACTCGGACTTCGCCGTTCCGGGCGGGCCGAGCACCAGCGAGTGCTGACCGGCCAGCAGCGCCACCAGCAGCGTCCGCACCACGTCGGCCCGCTCGTAGAAGCGGTCCGACAGCTCGCCGCCGATCGCCCGGAGCCGCTCGGCCGTGTCCCGCGCGGCCGGCACCTCCTGCGGGTCCTGTGGGCCCATGGCCGACTCCTCCTGTGACGGTCCGGGTGGGCTGGCGGATCAGAGCCTATCCCGCACGAACGCCAGTTCCTGTCGCCTCCGCGCCTCCGACCGGCACCTCGGCCCGCACCGCGGTGGTGTCATCGACCAGACTGTCCGCCATGAACCACTTCTTCTCGCGGCCGGCCCGCACCGTGTCGGCCGCGGTCGCCTCCGTACTGGCGGCCTGCTGCCTCACCGCGTGCTCAGGGGGCCGCACCGGCGGGTCGGTGGCCGTCCGCGTGAACCAGGTCGGGTACGTGACCGGCGAGAAGAAGTTCGCCTACGTCATGGGTGACCGGGAGCGGTTGGCCGACGTCGAGTACGAGGTCCTGGACGAACGGGGGAACACGGCCGGCCACGGCGGTCTCGGCCCCTCGCTCGGCGGCTGGAACAGCACGTACACCGCCGTGCGCACCGTCGACCTCTCCTCGCTCGACCGCACCGGCACCTACCGGCTGCGGCTGGTCGGCGCGGACGCCGGCCCGGAGACCCGCTTCCGCGTGGCACCGGCCCGGCAACTGCTCGACCCGCTGCGCGCGGACACCGTGCACTTCTTCGGCACCCAGCGGGACGGCGCGGACGTACTGACCGACGCGACCGGGCGGGAGCCCTCGCACCTGACCGACCAGGAGGCCCGCGTCTACGAACCGCCGCGCGCCGATGCGGCGGCGGCCGGTCCGGAGCCGGCCGGGAGCGGCGGACCGGTGGACGTCTCGGGCGGCTGGTTCGACGCCGGGGACTTCCTCAAGTTCACGCAGACGGCGTCCTACGTGGTCGGGCAGATGCTGAGCACCGTCCGCGACACCCCCTCGGTGCCCGGGCTGCGGGAGGAGGCACGGCACGGTCTGCGGTGGCTGGACCGGATGTGGGACGGGACGACGGGCACGCTCTACGCGCAGGTGGGGCTCGGATCCGGCGGCAAGGGGGTGCGCGGCGACCACGACGTGTGGCGGCTGCCCGAAGAGGACGACCGGCTCACCGTGGAGCCGGGGGACGCCGACTACCTGATCAAGTACCGGCCCGTCTTCCGGGCCGGCGAACCGGGCGGGCCGCTCAGCCCCAACCTCGCGGGACGGGTGAGCGCCGCCTTCGCCCTCGCCGCGCAGACCGAGGCCGCCGAGGACCCGGCGCAGGCCCGTGAGTGGCTGGACAAGGCGGCCGCCGTCTACGCGCGGGCGGACACCCGGCCGGACCGGGGAGCCCTGGTCACCACGGTGCCCGCGGACTACTACCAGGAGCACTCCTGGCGCGACGACATGGAGTGGGCGGCCGTCGAACTCGCCCGCGGCGCGGACACGCTGGGCGACGCCCGCCGCTCGCGGTGGCGCGACGAGGCGGCCGACTGGGCCCGTGCTGCCCTGAAGGAGGAGCGGGGCGGCACCCTGGGACCCGGCGACGTCAGTGCGCTCGCCCACGCCGGCCTGCTCACCTCGGCGGACCCCGACCCGGGCCTCGCGGCCGCACTGAAGGCGGAGCTGAGGCGGCAGGTGGAGACGGGCAGGAAGCGGGCGGCCGGGGACCCCTTCCGGTCGGGAGTCGTCCCCGGCGACTTCGACGCGGTGCCGAACACCTTCGGTCTGCTCGCGACCGCCGAACTGTACGCCCGTGTCACCGGTGACCACCGCTACGACGAGTTCGCCGCGCGGCAACTGGCGTGGGTGTTCGGGGCCAACGCCTGGGGCACCAGCTTCGTCGTGGGCGCGGGCGACCTCTACCCGCACTGCCTCCAGCACCAGGTGGCCAACCTGGCCATGAGCCGCACCGGCCGCGGCGACATCCTGCGGGGTGCCGTCGTCAACGGCCCGAACGACGCGGGCCTGCTGAAGGAACGCGGCACCATCGAGGGCGGCCGCCCCTGCTCCTTCGCCCCGGACGGCAGGCCGTGGTCGGAGTTCGACGGCCGCGGCGCCGGCTACGTCGACGACGTGCGGGCCTGGCAGACGGTGGAACCGGCGGACGACTTCACCTCGACGGCCCTGTACGCCCTGTCCCTCACCGCCGCGCGGTCCTGAGACCCGGCACGGCCCCGTCGGCACCCGGGAGGCAGCGTCAGGGACTGGTCGGCCAGGTCCGCAGCAGGGCGTCCAGCGCGTTGAGGATCTCCGTCCAGCTCTCCTGGGAGTCGGGGGCACTGTGGCTGAATCCCCCCGCGCTCTCCAGGCCGACGTAACCGCTGAAGACGCTGCCCAGCAGCCGCACGGCATGCGTCTGGTGCGGTTCCGCCAGGTGGTACCCGCGCAGGATCGCCCGCGACATCCGGGCGTGCCGCACACCGGCGCCGGCGGCCGCCGCCTCCGCGTCGAGGGGGAACTGCGTGGCGGCGAAGCGGCCCGGGTGCTCGAGGGCGTAGTCGCGGTAGACGTTCGCGAACGCGATCAGCGCGTCCTTGCCGGCCCGGCCGGCCACCGCCTCGGAGGCCAGGTCGGCCAGCTCCTCCAGGGCGAACAGCGCGATCCCGGTCTTGAGGTCGTGGGCGTTCCTCACATGCGCGTACAGACTCGCCGTCTTCACGCCGAACCGCCTGGCCAGCTCCGTCGGAGTGGTGCGCTCGAAGCCGATCTCGTCGGCCGTCTCGGCCCCGGCCCTGATCAAGGTCTCGGTCGTCAGTCCTACCCGAGCCACACCCGTCCTCCCTGTCGCACCGGCAGCGGTGGAAGATTATGAGCCTGCCTAATGAGATTGGGCAAACCGGGTGTCCCGGTATTCGCGCGCCGTGTCGATCAGGGAGTTGAGGGCGTCCCTGGTGCGCATGAGTTCCTCGATCTGCTCGGAGATCCGGTCGCGCTCCTGCGCCATGCGCTCCAGGGCGGTGTCGGAGTGGTCCGCGCTCGGTGCGTCGACGCACGGGAGCAGCTCCGCGATGGTCCGGCTGGACAGGCCGGCGGTGTACAGCCGCTGGAGGAACCTGACCCGCTCGACCCCCTCCTCCGTGTACTGGCGCTGGCCTCCGGCGCTGCGCGTGCTGACCAGCAGGCCCTGGTCCTCGTAGTAGCGCACGGACCGGACGCTGACCCCGGCCCGTGACGCGAGCTCTCCGATGCGCAAAGCCGTACTCCCGACTGTGATCTGCGGCACAATTCCTTGCCTCTGACGTCAGTGTCAGGTTCTAGCGTAGCCGTCGGTCCCGAGATCCGGGGCCGAACGGCTGAGGAGCCCTGACATGACGTCCCTTTTCGACCCGTACCGGCTCGGCGCACTGACGCTGCCCAACCGCATGGTGATGGCCCCGATGACCCGCGTCCGTGCCGCCGCAGGCGGGCTGGCCACACCGTCGATGGCCACGTACTACGCCCAGCGGGCCACGGCCGGGCTGATCGTCTCCGAGGGCGTGCAGCCCAGCCCGGTCGGGCAGTCCAACCCGGGGACGCCGGGCCTGCACACCGACGAGCAGGTCGCCGCCTGGCGCCCCGTCACCGCCGCCGTGCACGCCAACGGCGGACGGATCTTCGCCCAGATCATGCACGGCGGCCGCGTCTCGCACCCCGACACCACGGGCATGCGGCCGGTCGGGCCCTCGGCCGTCCCGGCCGTCGGGGAGGTGTTCACGCCGACCGGACCGCAGCCCGTACCGACGCCGCGCGCCCTGGAGAGTGCCGAAGTACCGGAACAGGCCGAGTCCTACGCCGGGGCCGCCCGCCGGGCCGTGGACGCCGGCTTCGACGGCGTCGAACTGCACGGCGCCAACGGCTACCTCATCTCGCAGTTCCTCTCCTCGAACGCCAACCTCCGCACCGACCGCTACGGCGGCTCGGTGGCCAACCGGATCCGCTTCGCCGTCGAGGCCGTGTCCGCGACCGTCGACGCCGTCGGCGCCGACCGGACGGGCATCCGCCTCTCCCCGGCGGGGACCTTCTGGGGCGTCGAGGAGACCGGCGTCCTCGACCTCTACACCGAGCTGCTGACCGAGCTGTCGCGGCTCCGGATCGCCTACGTCCACCTCGAGGCCACCGCCGGCGAGGAGGTGCTGGTGGCTCTGCGCCGCGCCTGGCCGGGCGCGCTCGTCATGAACCCGGTGCTCCCGATGGGTCCCAAGCAGACCGGCCGCGAGGACGCCGACCACTGGCTCGGGCTCGGGGCGGACCTCATCAGCTTCGGCCGCGGCTTCGTCGCCAACCCCGACCTGGTGGAGCGCCTGCGCACGGGACTCCCCCTCGCACCGGTGGACGAGGCCACGTACTACCAGGGCGGTGACGCGGGCTACCTGACCTACCCGGCGTACCAGCACACGGCCTGACGGCGGGGCCGGGGCCGGCGAAGCGGTGCCGTTAGCATGTTCGGGCTCGTGACGATCCGTACGAGCTACCGATTTGTCCGACCCCTAGCAAACGGGCCAACAAGTGAAGACCACACCGACACGAATATCCTCGCGAAGAGACCTCGGCACCCTGTGCGCCGTGTGGCGCCGGCCGCGGGCCGTGCTGTGGACCGCGGCCGGTGTGGTGACCCTCGGTTTCCTCGTCGCGCTGGAAATCGCCGCGCGTCACTACGGCGTGCGGGGCCCGATCACCAACCAGGCGCGAGAGGTGCTCTTCTCCCCGCGCTCGGGGCCCCTGCTGTACGCCGGTCTCGCCCTGACGATGGTGGTGCTCACCTGGCGCCAGCGCCTCGTCGCGGCCGGCGCGGCCATCGGCATCGACGTCGTCTTCCTGCTGGTGCGCTGGGCGGTCGGCGCCGAGCCGAACTTCGGCAACGGCGCGCTGTGGGTGGTCCTGGGCTGCGCGGTCCTCGCCGTGACGCGCCGCACGGGCAGCGAACGGACCCTGCTGCTCAAGGGGACCGGGCTGGGCCTGCTCCTCGTCGCCGGGCACAAGACGGGCGACACCTGGCTGCTCATCACCTCGGAGACCCGCAAGACGGTGCTCGACCCGTACGTGGCCACCGCCGACCAGGCACTGGGCAACCCCTCGTGGCTGGTCGGCCGGTTGGTCGAGGCCACCGAGCCGGTCGGCGGCCACGTACTCCACCTCGTCTACGGCCAGCTGCCCCTGGCCGCCGCCCTCGTCGGGCTGTACCAGCTGCGCCACGTGGCGGCCGAGCGCCGGTTCCCGAGCCACCACCTCGTGCGCACCTTCCTGGTCATCGGCCTGCTCGGGCCCGCCGTCTACATGATCTTCCCCGTCGTCGGGCCGGTCTTCGCCTACGGCGCCGAGGGCGGTCAGTGGGCGGTGGCCAACCTGTGGCCGGGCACACCGCCGCCGACCGGTGCGCCGCACCCGATCCCGTTCGACGACATCACTCCGCGCAACTGCATGCCCAGCCTGCACACGGCGTGGGCGACGACGCTGTTCATCCACTCCCGCAAGGGTTCCCGACCCATGCGGTACGCGGGCACGTTCTGGCTCGTCGCCACCCTCACCGCGACGCTCGGCTTCGGCTACCACTACGGCGCGGACCTCGTCGCCGGCGTGGTCTTCGCGCTCACCGTCGAGGCCTCGATGCGCGCCTTCGCGCGGGGCTGGGACCGCGGGGCCGTCCGGCTGGTCGTCCACGGCACGACGGTGTTCGCCGTGCTGCTGGTGTCGTACCGGTACCTGTCGGTGGAGATGGCCGAGCACCCCTGGGTCGCCGGGCCACTGCTCGTCCTCGCTCTGGCCTCCGTGATCCTCGGGTACGTGCGGACCACCGGGCGGTGGGACTCCGTAGCCGGTACGGTGCGGCAGCCGGAACCGTCGCGCCCCGCGGAACCGCAGCCCGAACTGGTCTGAAGCCGGGACCGGAGCGGAGCGGGGCTACGCGAAGTAGTGGCCCTGCTCCAGGTCCTCGACCAGCCCGACCTGGACGGGTTCCCACCCCAGCAGCTCGCGGGTCAGGACGCTGGAGGCCGCGCGGTTGGCCGCGAGGGGTCCCGCCAGCCAGCCGAAGTGGGCGCCCGCGTCCGCGGCCGGGACCGACACCACGGGCAGGCCCAGCCGGCGGCCGATCACCTCGGCGAGATCCCGCACGGGCAGGCCCTCCTCCGCGACGGCGTGCAGCGTCGAGCCCGCGGGGGCCTTCTCCAGCGCCAGGCGGAACAGGTGCGCGGAGTCGAGACGGTGCGCCGCCGACCAGCGGTTGGCGCCGTCCGCGACGTAGCCGGAGACGCCCTTGTCGCGGGCGGTCCCGATGAGGGCCGGGACGAAGCCGTTGTCCCCCTCGCCGTGATTGGTCGGGGCCAGCCGCACCACGGAGGAGCGGACACCGCGGGCCGCGAGGGAGAGCGCCAGCTCGGCGGTGGCGGCCCGCACGTGCTGGGCGTCGCCGCGGGCGGCCGCGGCCGGGTCCGGGTCGTGGCCGTCGCGTTCGGTCGCCACGTGGCCGGGAACCGAGGGCGTCCCGGATGCGATCGTGAACGGCCGGCCGGACCCGGCGAGCGCCTCGCCGATCACCTCGACGGCCCGCCGGTCGGCCTCGCCCGCGCCCTTGAAGTCCCCCGAGAACGCGATGTCGTGCTTGAAGGCCAGGTGCACGACCCCGTCCGAGCCGGCGGCGGCGTCCCGCAGGACGCCGAGGTCGTCCAGGGTGCCCCGGACCACTTCGGCCCCGGCCGCGGTGAGCGCTCCGGCCGAGGCGTCCGAACGGGCGAGTCCCACGACATGGTGCCCTTCCTTGACGAGCTCGGGAACGACGGCTGAGCCGATCCAGCCGGAGGCGCCGGTGACGAAGACACGCATGAGAATCCTCCAGATATGTCCGTACATGGCGACCGCGGGTCCGCCGGGTGCGGACGCGAGCGGCGGGCGCAGGGCGCCGGAACCGTCGATGACAGTCGCTGACATCGACGGTAACACGCGATGTCAGCGACTGTCATCGCTGGAGGATCGTCCGGGCGGCGTGGATCAGGACGCCACGAAGCGGGCTATCCGTCCCAGCACCACCGTGTCCGCCAGGTAGCCGATGTGCGTCTGGCAGAGCACGTTGTTGTTGTCCGCGCCGCTCAGCCGCGTGCTGGTGTACGGGAGGATGATCCCGTCGCAGGCCGAGTACCAGGTGGCGTACCGGGTACTGCCCGGTGTCTCGTCACCCGACGTGATCTGATCGATGAAGGACGAGCCCGGGTACATCTGCCGGCAGGTCGTGTAGATCAGGCACGCGCCCGCGTACGTCGTCCCGTGGTTCGCTCCGGCGATCGACGCGAGGTGGCTGACACTGGTGTGCCCGCCCAGCACCTTCAGGTAGTACTGGCTGACGAGCCCGCCCATCGAGTGGTTGACGATCGCCACCTGGCTCGCGCCGGTCCGCGCCTTCACGTCGTCGACGAAGGAGGCGAGGCCCCGGGCGTTGGCGACGTTGTCGCCGTAGGAGTCGTACTCGTAGGCGAAGAGGTCGGAGCCGGACCAGCCGTTCAGCCGGAAGACGCTCATGGCGGTGACCCAGTTGGACGCGCTGCCGGTGTAGCCGTGGACGAAGACGACCGGCGTACTCGTGGACAGCGGCCGGGCGGCCGTGGCGACCGCGGTGCCCGTGGGGGTGGCCGCACCGGCCGTCGGCGCGGAGGAGAGGAGGCCGAACACGACCGCGGCGGCCGCGAGAACACCGAGAAGCCGGCGTGGGGAACGACGACGCATGGAGCCCTCCAGGAGAGGATTCGGGTACCTGACCCGATCAGAGTCCTGGTGCGGGGCACCGGCGCCATCGGCAGAATCACCAGCCGCGGAAACCCGTCGGCGAGCGGGAACGGGGCGCGCGCCGGCCGGCGCACGCCCCGCGGGAGCGGAGAACCGCGAGAGGGATCAGGCCTTGTCCTGCATGGACTGCCTGGCCGGGTTGCGCTGTTCGGCGGCCTTGAAGTCCTTCTCGCCCGCCTTCGCCCGCACCCCCTTGGCGATGCGCTCGCCGATGGTCCTGTCGATGTTCGACCAGTACTCGAAGGCCCGTTGCAGCACGGGTTCGGTCACCTCGTTGAGGAGGTGGTCCACCACGTTGTCGACCAGCCGGTCCCGGGCCGCGTCGTCCAGCACCTCGCGCACCAGGGTGCCCGGCTGCCCCCAGTCGTCGTCCTCGGCGTGGCTGACGTAGGCCGTGCGGGTGATGGACCCGTCCGTCTCCCAGCTGGGCGGCGTGCCGAAGTGCTCGGTGTCGGCGGCCGGACCCCCCTTGGAGTTCGGCGCGTAGACCGGGTCGGTCGTCTTCCGGTAGGCCATCGCACCGTCCTTGGAGTAGGTGCGGACGTCGACCACCGGGGCGTTCACGGGAAGCTGCTGGTAGTTCGCGCCGATGCGGTAGCGGTGGGCGTCGGCGTACGAGAAGAGCCGGGCCAGCAGCATGCGGTCCGGGCTCGGGCCGATGCCCGGGACCAGGTTGTTGGGCTGGAAGGCCGCCTGCTCGATCTCGGCGTGGTTGTCCGTCGGGTTCCGGTCCAGCGTCATACGGCCGACCGGGATCAGGGGGTAGTCGCCGTGCGGCCAGACCTTCGTCAGGTCGAACGGGTTGAACCGGTAGCCCGCGGCGTCCTCGTACGGCATGACCTGCACGTGCAGCGTCCAGCTCGGGAAGTCGCCGTCGCGGATGTGCTCGAAGAGGTCCCGCATGTGGTAGTCGGTGTCGGCCGCCGCCATCTGGTCGGCCTCGTGCTGGGTGAAGTACTCGATGCCCTGGTCCGTCTTGAAGTGGTACTTCACCCAGAAGCGCTCGCCCGAGGCGTTGATCCACATGTAGGTGTGGGAGGTGTAGCCGTTCATGTGGCGCCAGGTGCGCGGGATGCCGCGGTCCCCCATGAGCCAGGTGACCTGGTGCGCGGATTCCGGCGAGAGCGTCCAGAAGTCCCACTGCATGTCGTGGTCGCGCAGGTTGCTGTCCGCCCGGCGTTTCTGCGACCGGATGAAGTGCTGGAACTTCATCGGGTCCTTGACGAAGAACACCGGCGTGTTGTTGCCGACCATGTCGTAGTTGCCCTGGCTGGTGTAGAACTTCACCGCGAAGCCGCGCGGGTCGCGCCAGGTGTCCGGGCTGCCGCGCTCGCCCGCGACGGTCGAGAAGCGGGTGACCAGTTCGGTCCGTGTGCCCGGCTGGAAGACGGCCGCCTTGGTGTAGGCGCTCACGTCGTGCGTCACCTCGAAGTGGCCGAAGGCGCCGCTGCCCTTGGCGTGCGGCTGGCGTTCGGGGATGCGCTCCCGGTTGAACTGCGCCATCTGCTCGATGAGGTAGGCGTCCTGGAGGAGGACCGGACCCGCCGGGCCCGCGGTGAGCGAGTGTTCGTCGCTCTCCGCCGGTGCGCCGGAGTCCGTGGTGGTGGCAGGCGGGGTGTCCGTCATGAGACTGCCTTTCGTCGGGGAGTGGCTGACGCCCAGGGGCCGCGCGACTCGGACACGGGGCACGGGACCCTCTTCGCCCTGCCCGGCAGAGCGGATCCGCCGACGCCCGGGCCGTCCCCCGGCCCGCGCGGTTCCCGCCGCACGTGTGCCCTGGAGCGGCCGCGCCAATCGGGTGCGGGTGCGACTGCGGGGCGGGCAGGAGGGAGGAGGGGGCGGAGTCCGTCGGCCCGTCGGCTCGTCGGCCGTGCCGCGTCCCGGCGCCGGGACGCACCGCGTGCTCGCCCATCCGTCCAGGCCTTCCGGAGTGCCGTCGTCCGTATCAGTCTCCGCCGCCGCCCGGCCCCCGCAAGCGGAGCGAGCGACGGGTGCGGGTGCGCGTGCGGGGGGCTGCGGGACGCGGGTGCGGCGGGTGCGGCGGTGGGGAAGGCGGATCGGCACCCTGCCCCGCCACCCCGCCACCCCGCCACCCCGCCACCCCGCCACCCGGCTACCCGAGCCGGCCGGACGGCTCGGCGCGCAGCACCCGGCGGACCGCGGCGCGCAGCCAGTGGTGCGCGCCGTCGGAGGTGTGCCGGGGGTGCCAGGCCATGCCGATGGTCACCGGCGGCAGGGGCAGCGGGATGTCGAGGAGCCGCAGTCCGAGGACCGAGGCCTGTTCGGTGAGGGGGCTGGGTGAGGAGTCGCCGCCCGGTGCGGCGGGCACCAGCGCGACGACGTCGGTGCGGGCGGCGAGGGACAGTGCGGCCAGATGCCCCGGGAGGACGACGGCGACCCGGCGGCTGAGGCCGTGCTCGGCGAGCGCGGCGTCGACCGGACCGTCGAACCGGCCGCGGCGGCTGACCGCGACGTGCTCGGCGGCGGCGAACCGCGCCGGGGTCAGGGTCCCCTCGGCGAGCGGGTGGCCGGGCCGGACGGCGGCCGTCATCCGCAGGGTGACCAGCTGCTCGACCAGCGTCTCGGGATCCACGTGGTCGATCGCCCCGACCTCCAGGTCCACCCGGCCGTCGCGCAGGGCCGGTCCGGCCTCCAGTTCCTCGGCCCGGAAGCGCAGTGAGATCCCCGGCGCCTCCTGCCCGGCCAGCGTCAGCAGACCGGCGGCGAGGGCCGCGCCGACCAGGTCGGCGGCCTGGAGGCTGAGGGTGCCGCGCAGCGTGGCCGGGTCGACGCCGGTGGCCGGGGTCAGCAGCGCGCCGAGCCGGTGTACGACGGTGGCGGCCTCGTCCCGCAGGGCCAGCGCCCTCGGGGTCGGCACCATGGTCTGGCCCGCCCGGACCAGCAGGGGGTCCTGGAGGATCCGCCGGAGGCGGCCGAGGGTGCGGCTCATGGCCGCGGGGGAGGTGCGCAGGCGGGCGGCGGCGCGGGTGACGCTCTGCTCGGCGAGCAGGGCGTCGAGCGCCACGGCGAGGTTGGCGTCGATGACCGGCGCGATCCGGTCTGTGCTGTTCACCAGTGTTATTCCGTTCCGGGCAACAATGCCTTGCTGAAGTTCCCATTGTGGCAACGCCTCGTGGCTCCGCAGGATGTGGGCGTACCCGAACGGAACGACCCACGAGGTTCTCATGATCGTCATCACTGCCCCCACCGGGAACATCGGGCGCCGACTGCTGCCCCTGCTCCTGGACTCCGCCCCCGCCCGGGGCGAGGAACTGCGCGTGATCGTGCGCGACCCCGGACGCCTGGCCGCCCCGGTGCGCGAGCGCGTCGAGGTGGTCACCGGATCGCACGGCGACCCCGCCGTCGTCGACCGGGCCTTCGACGGCGCCGACGCCGTCTTCTGGCTCGTCCCGCCGGACTCCTCCCGCGCCCCCGACGACGGCTACCGGGGGTTCACCCGGCCCGCCGCGAAGGCGCTCGCCGCGCACCGCGTCGGCCACGTCGTCGGCGTCTCCGCACTCGGCCGCGGCACCCCGGTCGCGGCCCGGGCGGGGCTCGTCACCGCGTCCCTCGCCGTGGACGACCTCATCGCGGAAACCGGCGTCGCCTACCGGGCCCTGGCCAACCCGTCGTTCTTCGAGAACCTCCTGGAGGAGGCCGGCTCGATCCGGGAGCGCGGCTGTTTCACCGACGTCGTCGACGCCGAGCGCAAGGCCCCGCTCGTGGCCGTCGCCGACGTCGCCGCCGTGGCCGCCGGTCTCCTGCTCGACCGGTCGTGGACCGGCACCGGCAGCGTCCCGGTGCTCGGACCGCGGGACCTGTCACCCAACGACCTGGCCCGCATCATGACCGAACAGCTCGGCCGCCCCGTCCGCTACGAACGCCAGACGTTCGGCGACCTGCGCGCCGCCCTCGTCGGCCACGGCCTGGACCGGGAGTTCGTGGACGGCGTCGTCGACATGAAGCGGGCCAAGGACGACGGCCTCGACACGGGCGTCACCCGAACCCCGGACACGGCCACCCCGACCACCTTCGAGGACTGGGTCGCCCGGACCCTCGGGCCCGTGGTCCTGTCCTGAATCCTCACCCACCCCCACCCCCAGCCCTCACACTCACTCTCACCCCGGAACAGGGAGCAACCATGCCCGAAGAGACGGCCCACACCCCGGTCACCGCGTTCATGCTCGTCAAGACCACACCCGAGTGGCTCGCCCTGACCGTCGAGCAGCGGGTGCACGCCTTCACCACGGAGGTCGTCCCCGTCGTGAAGGCCAGGACCACCGGCGTCCGGTCACGCTTCTACGACACGGAGTTCTACTCCGCCCGCGTCACCGACGTGTGGGTCTGGGAGGCCGACGACCACCACGCCTACCAGCTCCTCGTCGACGCCCTGCGCGAGACGCCCTTCTGGGACCGGTACTTCGAGGTCGTCGACCTCCTGGTGGGCACGGAGAACGGTTACGCGCGCACCTACGGAGTCGACGCGGTCACCACCATCTCCACCTGACCGGACCGGGTGGATCACGCCGTCGCCGACGACGGTGAGAAACTGACGGCGCCCGCGATGCCGCCGCGGCCGGACGGTCAGGTGGCACGGGCCGTCCGACCCGCTTCCCCACCGGAGAACCCCCATGAACCACGTCGCGGACCCCAGCCGCTACGACGGCACCATGCAGTACCGCCGCACCGGACGCTCCGGGCTCGACCTGCCCGCGCTCTCCCTCGGCTACTGGCACAACTTCGGCGACGACAAGCCGTTCGAGACCCAGCGGCGGATCGCCCTGCGCGCCTTCGACCTCGGCATCACCCACCACGACCTCGCCAACAACTACGGTCCGCCGTACGGGTCCGCCGAGATCAACTTCGGCCGGATCCTGCGGCAGGACCTGGCGCCGTACCGCGACGAGCTGGTGGTGTCCACCAAGGCCGGGTGGGACATGTGGCCCGGCCCCTACGGCCAGGGCGGCGGCTCCCGCAAGTACGTGCTCGCCTCCCTCGACCAGTCCCTGAAGCGGACGGGTCTCGACTACGTCGACATCTTCTACTCCCACCGCCTGGACGCCTCCACCCCGCTGGAGGAGACCATGACGGCACTGGACACGGCGGTGCGGCAGGGCAAGGCGCTCTACGTCGGCATCTCCTCCTACGACGCCGAACGCTCCCGGCAGGCCGCGGCGATCCTCCGCGACCTGGGCACCCCCCTGCTCATCCACCAGCCGTCGTACAACATGCTCAACCGGTGGATCGAGACCGAGGGTCTGCTGGACGCGGCCGCCGACGAGGGCTTCGGCGTCATCGGGTTCACCGCGCTGGCCCAGGGGCTGCTCACCGGCCGCTACCTCGACGGCGTGCCCGAGGGGTCCCGCGCCACCCAGGGCAAGTCCTTCGCGACCGGCTGGCTCACCGAGGACACCGTCCGGCGGCTGCGCGCCCTGAACGGCATCGCCGCCCGCCGGGGCCAGAGCCTGGCGCAGATGGCGCTCGCCTGGGCACTGCGCGACCCGCGCGTCACCTCGCTCGTGATCGGCGCCTCCCGCCCCGAGCAGCTGGAGGAGAACGTGACCGCCCTGGCCAACCCGTCCTTCAGCGACGACGAACTGGCCGAGATCGACAAGTACGCGGTCGTCGACGGCGACGTCGACCTGTGGCGGCGGGCCCGCACCGGCGACCTCGGCTGAGGCGTCCCCCGTCCGCGGAAGTGCTCAGGGCCCGCCGACGACGCGCAGCACCCGGGGCGGCTCGCCGGCCGGTTCGGGCAGCCGCAGCGGCTCCCGACCGGGTGTGATGCTGCCGAGCAGGGACGCCCGGCGGGCGCCCGTCCCCGAGGGGATCGCGCCGGGCAGGCCGTTGACGGTCAGGAAGCCCAGGAGGGCGAAGGCAAGTGCCTCCTTGGCGTCGGACGGCAGCCCGAGCGCGTCGCTGGAACCGAGGGTCACCCCGGGCAGCTCCTCGGCGAGCATGCCCATCAGCACCGGGTTGTGCGCGCCACCGCCGGACACGACGAGCCGCGTGACGCCGTGCGCCCGGCAGGCCTCGGCCACCGTGACGGCGGTGAGCCGGGCCAGGGTCGCCAGGACGTCGTCGGGTTCCGCGACGGGCGCCGCCGCGAGCGCCCGCAGCAGATACGGCAGGTGGAACTGCTCCTTGCCGGTGCTCTTCGGCGCCGGCCTGGCGTAGTACGGGTCGTCAAGCAGCATCCGCAGCAGCCCCGGATCGACCCGGCCGGCCCCGGCCCGGCGCCCGTCCTCGTCGTACGCGGCCGCACCGCCGGTGAAGTGCCGTACGGCGGCGTCCATCAGCGCGTTGGCCGGGCCGGTGTCGAAGGCCAGCGGCTCGGCACCGGGGGCGACGACGGTGACGTTGGCGATCCCGCCGAGGTTGAGGGCGGCGGGGACGCCGGGCAGCGCCGCCATGGCCAGGACGTCGGTCATGGCCACCAGCGGCGCCCCCTGACCGCCGGCCGCGACGTCCCTGCCGCGCAGGTCGGACACGACGGGCAGACCGGTCGCCTCGGCGATCCAGGCGGGCTGGCCGAGCTGGAGGGTGCCGCGCACGGCGCCGTCCTCCACCCAGTGGTACACGGTCTGCCCGTGCGAGACCACCAGATCGGCCGCGCCCCCGCACAGCTTGCGCACCGCCCGCACGGCCACGTCGGCGAAGGCCTGGCCGATGCCGGTGTCGAGCCTGGCGACGGTGCGGACCGTCGTCGTCGCCGGGGGGAGGCTGCCCGCGATCAGGTCGCGCAGCCCGTCCGGGTAGGGGGCGGAGAGATGGCCGAGCGGGCGCATCACCAGGGCCTCGCCCCGCAGTTCGAGGTCCGCGGCGGCCGCCTCGATGGCGTCGTAGGAGGTGCCTGACATCAGGCCGATCACACGCACGATGTACTCCTGCGAGGGTTGAGCGGGCCGGACGGGGTCAGTTCCGGCCGGCCGTCGTGGTCAGCCGGTCGGGTCCGGCGCCGGGCTCCTCGTCGAGAGCCGGGCCCGCCGAGGGCTCCGGCGCCCGGTGGAACAGGCTCAGCACACCCCCGACCAGCAGGGTGATCAGCACGCCGATCGGCACCAGCCACTGGGCCGCGATCGCCTGGGACACCGTGGTCCCGCCGGTGGTGACGTCGATCCTCACCCCGCGCACGATGTACGTCATCACCCCGATGGTGACCAGGAAGGCCACGACGGAGTCGACCTCGTTGGCACGCTTGACGAGCCGCCCCAGCAGGAAGGCGCCGAGCAGCGCGCCGTAGGTGTAGCCCGCGATGGTCAGACCGGTCAGGTACACGTTGCCCGTGCTCGCGCTGAACGCGCAGGCGAAGACGGCCATCAGCGTCGCCCACACCAGCGTCATCCAGCGGGCGAGCCTCAGCAGCGCCTCCTCGGACGGGGTGGTGCGGAAGAAGCTGTGGATGATGTCGGCGACCGTCGAGTTCGACATGGAGTTCAGCGCCGACGACAGCGAGCCCATCGCGGCGCCCAGGATGCCGGCCACGAGCAGGCCGGAGACGACCACGGGCAGCCCGTGCAGGATGAACTCGGGGTAGAGGTTGTCCGAGCTGGACAGCCCCAGCTCCGAGAAGGACCGGCCCTCGTTGTACGACCACAGCAGCGCGCCGACGAGGGAGAACGCGGCGAACTGGACGGTGACGAAGACACCCGAGGCGATCATGGCCTTCTGACCCTCGCGCAGGGTCTTCGTCGCCAGCACCCGCTGGACGATCAGCTGGTCGGAGCCGTGCGAGGCCATGGCGAAGATCGCGCCGCCGACGATGGCCGTGGGCAGGGCGAACGGGCTGGGGGATCAGCACGGTGGCCACGACGACGCGTCCCACGACGTAGCCCAGGGCGAGTTCGACGTTGCCGAACCCCTGGCCGCTGTAGGCGCCGCCCGGGACGCTGATCACCGTCAGCACACTGGTCTCGGTGGCGACGACGGAGAAGGAGACCGTCCACCACGGCATGTGGCTCTCACCGACGAAGTAGTCCTTCGCCGACTTCTGCCGGCCGGCCTTCCGCAGGCCGATCCAGGCGATCCCGATCAGATAGACCACGATCACCACGAGGTCGAGCTGGCGCACGCTTGCTCCTAGGGGGTGTCGTCTGGATCTTGCCGGGGGCGCGGGGTCAGGTAGGCCATAAGACACCGTTGCCTGGAGCCGACCTGATCCAAACGACACCCCCTAGGCACGGGCCGGTGGGGTCGCCGGCGTGGGGGAGGGGTGTGGGGGACGACCGGCGGGCGCGGACGACGAGGCGGGCGTGCGGGGTCGCGCGGTCCAGGGCCAGCAGGCGGGCCCCGTCGAGGGGGTCACCGAGCGCGGGCATGATCCGCACCGGGGATCCGGCACCGGAGATCGCGTCGGTCAGCGGCGCCGTCAGGGCCGGTCCGAGACCCGTCAGCCCACCGGTGACGGCCAGGGGCAGCGGGCCGCCGTCCGGGGTGATGCGGCCGGCCACCGCGAGGACGGTCTCGGCCAGGTCGGCGGCCGCGTCCCGGACGATGGCCGAGGCCACGACGTCCCCGGCGTCGGCGGCGCGCGCCACCTCGGGGGCGAACGAGGCGGCCGTACGGGCCGGATTGCTGTCCCGTCCGACTCGCGCCGGCAGCCGTTCCAGGTCACCGAAGAGGCCGGCCGCCGCGTTCAGCAACGAGGTGGCCGGTCCCCGCCCGTCGTGGGCCCGCAGGGCCGCACGCAGTCCGGCCGTGCCGATCCGGGCGCCGCTTCCGTCGTCGCCGAGCAGGGGACCCCACCCGTCGACGCGTGCGTACGCACCGTCGGTGCCGATGCCGACGGCGACCGACCCGGTGCCGATCGCCAGCACCACACCGGCCCGGCCGTCGAGCGCACCGGCGCGGGCGGTCACCGCGTCACTGGTGACGGCGGCCTCCCGGACGGCCAGGTCCTCCAGAAGCACTTCCGCCAGGGAACGGGCCGCCGCGGGGGGCCGAGGCCGCTCCGCCGGCGCCCCGGGCGCCGCACCGGGTGAGGACGCCTCACGGCCGTACGGCGCCCCCGCCGCCCGTTCCGGGACCCCCCTCGCCACGCAGGCTCGTCACCAGGTCGCGCGGCAGGCCGTGGGTGTCGTGCAGGTAGGCGAAGTCCTCCTCGCCCAGCGGTCCCCGGAAGCGGGGCCGGGCGAGCACGTTCCGGCCGCGTTCCAGGAGCCGCCGGAAGCGGCGCTCCTCCTCCACCAGAAGTCCGCGCACGAGCCCCGGGTCCACGTCCTGCCGGAAATGGTCCGAGGTGTGCGTGATCAGTTCCACCGGCAGGTCCCCGAGCCCGCGCGAGGAGTCCTCCCGCCACAGCACCGTGAGCAGCCGCCGCACCAGGCGGCGCAGCACGTAGCCCCGGCCGGTGTTGGACGGGCGGACTCCGTCGCCGACGACCACGACGGCCGACCGGAGATGGTCGCAGACCACCCGGAAGGACGGTTCGTCCAGCGGCCACAGGGACGGCAGCACCCGCCGCCACGGCTCGAAGACGTCGCCATCGAACACCGACGACCTGCCCTGCAACAGCGAGGCCAGGCGCTCCAGACCCAGGCCGGTGTCGACGTTGCGCTGCGGAAGCGGCACGAGACGGTCGTCGTCGAGCCGTCGGTGACGCATCATCACGTGGTTCCACACCTCCACCCAGCGGTCGTCGCCCGTGGGCGTGGACCGGGGCGGCGTGTCACCGCTCCACAGGAAGATCTCCGAGTCGGGTCCGCAGGGACCCACCGGCCCGTTGGACCACCAGTTGTCGTCCACCGTCAGCTCCACGGGAACGCCGCGCTCCTGCCACAGCCGCAGGGACTCGGTGTCCGGCCCGACCTGCTCGCCGCCCCCGTACACGGTGGCGTGCAGCAGGCCCGGATCGACGCCGAGGCCCTCGGTGAGCAGCCGGTGGGCCCAGTCCAGGCTCAGTGAGCCCTCGTAGTCGCCCAGCGACCAGGTGCCGAGCATCTGGAACACCGTCAGATGGCTGCGGTCGCCGACCTCCTCGAGGTCCGTCGTACGCAGACAGCGCTGTACGTTGACCAGCCGCCGGCCCAGCGGATGGGGTCGGCCCTCCAGGTACGGGGTGAGCGGATGCATGCCGGCGCTGGTGAACAGCACGGGGTCGCCCGGGTCTGGCAGCAGTGTCGAACCGGTGATGCGGCGGTGTCCGTGTTCCCGGTAGTAGTCGGTGAACGTGCGGACGATCTGCTCGGTGTCCATGGGAGGGCTCCTTCGCTTCGGGGCGGAAGAGGCACCGGAGAACGGAAACCGTGCGGTCCTCGCACCGAGGCGAAGGCGACTGAGCGCCACGGGAACCACCGACGGGCCGTTTCCGGTCGCCGGTGGAAAGGGGGAAGGTCAGACGGCGGCAACCGGCGAGCTGGTCGCTCGCGCGGTCGCGAAGGTGCTGGTGCCGATGACGTTCATGCCCCGAAGGTAGCGCCCCCTGCGTCCGCAGGCACCCGGATTTTGCCGCCTAGGAACGTCCACCCGCCCACACACCCGGGGTCCGGCCCGACCACGGTTGTGCCCTTTCGAGCTGTCCGGCGAGGCGGAAGAGGAGGTCCTCGCGCCCGTATCCGGCGGCGAACTGCATGCCGATCGGGAGGCCCGTGCCGGTGTCGGCCGTCACCGGCACGGACATGGCGGGGGTGCCCGCCACGTTGAACGCCATGGTGAACGGCGAGTGGTCGTTGAGCCGCTCGATCCAGCCGAGGCCGTCGAGCGCCTCGGCGCCCTCGCCGTAGGCGCCCAGCAGTGGGGGAAGCTCCGGCAGGGTGGGGGTGAGCAGCAGGTCGTGGGTCTCGAAGTAGCGGGCCAGACCGCGGGCGACGCGGTTGCGGACCGTGAGGGCGGCGACGAACTCGGGGCCGCTGACCCCCCGCCCGTAGCGGTGGGCGGCCAGCGTCGACGGCTCGAGGGTCGAGGAGTCGACGGGCCGGCCGAGGGCAGCGGCCAGGGAGTCGACCGAGGCCGCGACGTTCGCCGTCGACAGACGGGTGTTGGCCAGCACGAACTCCTCCCATCCGACGCCGAGCGCGACCGTGACCTCCTCCGTCCGGTGGCCGAGGGATTCGAGCAGCCGCACCGTACGGTCCAGCGCGCCGGCCACCGGGGCCGCGGTCCGGCGCCCGCCCCAGGCCTGGGGGAGGACCCCGATCCGCAGCGGACCCGGCAGGCGGGTGACCTCCTGCGCGTACGGGCGGGACGGCTGCTCGGCGAAGTAGGGGTCACCCGGTTCCGGACCGCGGATCAGGTCGAGGAGCGCCGCGCTGTCCCGCACGGTGCGGCTGACACCGCCCTGGACGGCGAGCCCGTTGAACCCCTCGTCGAGGGCGGGGCCCAGGGAGACCCGGCCGCGGGTCGGCTTCAGCCCGAAGAGGCCGTTGTAAGCGGCCGGGATGCGCAGCGAACCCGCCGCGTCGGTGGCGTGGGCGACGGGAACCGCCCCGGCCGCCACGGCCGCACCCGCGCCGCCGCTGGATCCGCCGGCGCCGCGCTCGGGATCCCACGGATTGCGGGTGGGGCCGTACAGCACCGGTTCCGTGGTGATGCTGTAGGCCAGCTCCGGTGTCGCGGTGCGCCCGACGGTCACCAGGCCGGCGCGCCGCAGGCGCCGCATCAGGAAGGAGTCGGAGCGGGCGACGTGCCCGGCCGTGAGCCGGCTGCCCATCTCGGTGCGGCGGCCCGCCATGGATATGCCGAAGTCCTTGATCAGGAAAGGCACGCCGGCCAGCGGTGTGCTGCCGGGGGCGGGCCGGTCGTCGGCCGGCCAGGTCTCCACGACGGCGTCGATCGCAGGGTTCACCGCCCGTACCGCCTCGCGCGCGGCCGCTTCCACCTCGGCGGGCGACACCTCGCCCCGGGCCATCAGCTCCGCGAGGCCCACCGCGTCGTGGCGCACGTACTCGGAAACTCTCACCGTCACTCCTCGGATCGACAGAATGGTACCCATCAGTCCCATGCGATACCAAGCGGTATCGCATGGGACGGACTGGTACCGTAGCAGCAGCCGCAGGGGCCCATCGACCGCACGTCACGGAGCAGGTATGACAACGACCGCCGGCAGGCCGGGCAGAGTGGCGAAGCTGCCGCCCCGCGAGCGCATCCTCGACGCGGCCGAAGAGCTCTTCCGAGGCGAGGGCATCCAGCGCGTGGGCGTCCAGGCCATCGCCGAGAAGGCCGAGACGACCAAGATGGCGATCTACCGGCACTTCGAGACCAAGGACGCACTGGTCGCCGAGTGGCTGCGCATCCTGGCCGCCGAGTACCAGGCGGCCTTCGACCGCGTCGAGGCCGAGCACCCCGGCCGGCCCCGGGAGCAGATCCTGGGCCTGGCCCGCTTCATCGCCGACGGACTGCCGGCGCTCTCGTACCGGGGCTGCCCCTTCGTCAACTCCCTCGCCGAACTGCCCGACCGCTCGCACCCCGCGCGGCAGGTGATCGAGGAGCACAAGGCCCGCCAGACCCGCCGACTGGTCGGCATGTGCACCGAGGCCGGGCTGCCCGACCCCGAGCAGGTCGCGGCCCAGATCACCTTCGTGCTCGAAGGCGCCCAGGTCAGCACGCAGAACGGAAGCATCGACCGGACGGGGGAGCGGCTGCTGCGCATCGTCGAGGCGCTCGTCGGCCAGTAGCATCACACGATGGGTGCGATGATCCGGGGAGCCAGCCTGCGCGGCTTCGCGCGCCTCGTCGAGGAGCTCGGCGGCGTCCCGGGGGAGTTCACGGCACGGTTCTCGATCCCTCCGCAGGCGCTCACCTCCGAGGCCGGGCTCGTCCCGATCACCAGCCACGACCTGATGCTCGACGCGGCCGCCCGCGACCTCGGCTGCCCGGACTTCGGCCTCCGCCTGGCCCACGGCCAGGACCTCGGCATCCTCGGCCTGCTCGCCCCGGCCGTCCAGGCCTCGTCCACGGTGCGGCAGGCACTGGAGTGCGCCGCACGGTTCATGTTCGTGCACAGCCCGGCGCTCAGCGTCGGAGTCGAACCCGACCCGCGGGGGCGTCGCGAGGTGGTGGCCCTGACCTACCGCAAGGACCTGCGCGAGTCCCCGTACTCCCCGCAGGCGACCGAACTCGGACTCGGCCTCTTCCACCGGGTGGCGGTGACGCTGGTGGGCAGCGCGGTCGGGCTCCGCTCGGTGGAACTGCCCCACCCGCCCCTGTCACCGGTGTCGCGGTACACGGAGTTCTTCGGCGCGGACGTGAAGTTCGGCTGCCCGGCCGCCGCGCTGCGCGTGGAGAGGCGGCTGCTGGAGAAGGAGTTGCGCGGCACGGACGCGGCGGTCCGCCGGCTCGCCGTCGACCGCCTGGCCGCCCTGCACACCGATCCGGAGGCCCTGACCGCCACACACGTCCGGCGGGCCCTGACCCAGGCCGTCGGCACCACCCCCGTCACCGTCGGCCGGGTGGCGCGCCTCCTCGCCCTGCACCCCCGCACCCTGCAGCGGCGGCTCGCCGCGGAATCCACCGGCTTCGCCGAGATCCTCGAGGACGTACGGCGGGACCTCGCGCTGCGCTACCTCACCACCACCGACCTGCCGCTGGGCCAGGTGGCCGCGATGGCGGGCTTCGCCGACCAGTCCGGGCTCAGCCACGCGGTGCGGCGGTGGGAGGGTGCCAGTCCGAGCGAGGTGCGCCGCCGGGTGCGCGGCATCCGCTGAGATTGTCGCGCGGAAACAAATCCCGCCCGGCGGGCGAGGGCATGCTGCTGCCCCGACGACGAGAGCGAGGAGTGACCCATGGCGACGGCCGGCACCAACCACCTCACCGGCATCGGTGCGCGCACGATCCCCGAGTTCGACGGCGTCCACGAGGTCTGGCCGCGCGGTGACCGGCTGCGTGCGGTCCGTGCGGCGGCCGCGGCCTACAAGGAGCGCTTCAAGGCCCAGGGCAGGGTGCGCGCCGTGCGGTCGGTCGACATCGCCGCGGCGCCGTACCCGGTGAAGTACGCCTTCCACGACGCCGTCTCGGTGCCCACCCTCCCGCTCATCTCGATGATCAACCGCATGATCGTCGTGCAGTACGACGACTTCGACGGCAGGGCCCGCACCCTGGTCTTCGAGCCGACGGTGCCGGACGGCTCCGCGGAGGCCCCGTTCTACCGCAACCTGCGGAAGCTGGTCGACAAGGTCCCCGGCGGGAGGCTGCTCGAACGCGCGGTCCTGCGGTACTACGCGGAGCCCGGCGACGTCCTGCGCCGCCTCGGCCTGACCGCGGACGACATCGACTTCTGCACCTTCGACCACCTGCACGTCCAGGACCCGCGGATGATCCTGGGCTCCACCGAGGTCATCGAGGGGGAACAGGCCCCGCGCAGCCCGTTGTTCGGCGGCGCCAGGATGCTCGTGCACGAGCGCGAACTGGCGACCCTGCGGTCCCTGCACCCGATGCAGTGGGCCTGGTACGTCGACGGCGGACTGGGCGGCGTCGACCCGGAGAAGTTCGTCACCTTCGACGGCGACGTCGAACTCGGCCCCGGCGTCGCACTGCTGTGGACACCCGGGCACACCGACGGCAACCACTCGCTGGTGCTCAACACCCCCGACGGGGTGTGGGTGTCCTCGGAGAACGGCATCTCGCTGGACAACTGGCAGCCCGAGCTCTCCCGGATCCCCGGCGTCCGGCGCTACCACGAGGAGTTCGGCCGCGAGATCTGCCCCAACGCCAACACCCTCGAGGACTCCTTGGACCAGTACGACTCCATGGTCAAGGAGAAGACCCTGGCCGACCCCTGCAAGGCCGACCCGCGCTGGCTCCAGATCCTGCCCTCCACCGAACTGGCCCCGTGGAAGCGGTTCTGGCCGGTGGTGCCCACCTACGTCCACGGCGGCATCGCGTACGGCGAGATCAAGGGCGGCCGGCGGTGAGCCGCCCGCGCACCGGCGCGGTGGTCACCGGGGCGGGCCGCGGCCTCGGCCGGCTGATCGCCGCGCTGCTGGTCGAACGCGGCCACCACGTCCTCGTCACCGACGTGTCCGAGGACGCGGCCCGCGCCGCGGCCGCCGAGCTGGGGCCCGACGCGTCGTGGGCGGCCGTCGACGTGCGCGACGAGGCGCAGGTGGCCCGGGCACGGGACCGCGTCGTCGCGGAGGCCGGCCGTCTCGAGGTGTGGGTCAACAACGCCGGCGTGCTCGTCACCGGCCCGGCCTGGGAGCAGCCGTCCGACGTACGGCGCCTGATGCTGGAGGTCAACGCGCTCGGCACCGTCAACGGCACCGTCGCCGCGATCGGGGCCATGCGGCACACGGGCGGGCACATCCTCAACGTGGTGTCCCTCGCCGGACTGACCGCCGTACCGGGCGAGGCGGTGTACGCCGCCTCCAAGCACGCCGCGATCGGCTTCAGCCTCAGCACACTCGCCGACCTGCGCCTGGCCGGAATCAAGAACGTGGACATCTCCTGCGTCTGTCCCGACGGCATCTGGACCCCGATGCTCCACGACAAGCTCGCCGACCCCGCCTCGGCGCTGTCGTTCTCCGGCAAACTGCTCAGGCCGGAGGAGGTCGTCGCGGCCGTCGGCAAGGTGCTGGACCGCCCCCGCCCGGTCACGGCGGTGCCGGGCTGGCGGGGTGTGCAGGCCCGTCTGGCCGACGCCCTTCCCTCGCTCGGACTGCGCGGCATCCCGCTGGCGGTCGCGCAGGGCAGAAGGGTGCAGCGGAGGATGCTCGCCAAGAGGCCCCCGGCGTAGGCACCGGGGGCCGGCGGTGACGGCGGCGGCGTCACCGCACCGCGCCTCGACCGGTCAGGAGGCGGGCGTTCCGTAGACGCCCATCTCGTACAGCGAGTAGCCCCAGGTCGTCCTGCGCTCCACACCCTGCATGCGGACGTACCGCACGGCCTCGTCGGGGTCGATCCGGACGACGTCGTTGCCGCAGGCGTCCGGCCGCCGGGTGGACACGGTCCGCCAGGTCACGCCGTCGGGGGAGGTCTGGACGGCGTACTCCGTCGCGCAGGCGCCCTCCCACGCCAGGGTCACCGCCGCGACCTTCGCCGGGGCCGCCAGTTCCACCTGCACCCACGCGTCGTCGGAGTAGCCGGAGGCCCAACGGGTGCCCAGCTGCCCGTCGTTGACGTACCGGGCCGCCAGCCGGTCGAGGTCCTGCTCGACGCTGGACGCGGAGGCGGTGCCCTTCAGCGCCAGGTTCTCCCCGCCGCCCGCCGAGTCCCACAGCCGCAGCCGGAGTTCCGCCTGCACCAGGAAGGCGTCGAGCACGCCGTCGCCGACCTTGGGCTGGACCTTCCCCCAGGAGTTGCGCGGCGGATCGACCCGCACCGCCCGGGCCCGCTCCTGGAGGCCGTTCGACTTGGCGAGCAGCCGGTCGGACGTCTCCTTGTCGCCCCGCTGCCGTGCCGCGAGCGCGTCGAGCACGGTCCTCATCGACCCGCCCCACAGCTCGGTGGCGTCCAGCCAGGGCGCCGCGTCGACGGTGAACCCCTGGTCCACCGCGCCGCCGCGGATCGTGGCCGGCGCCCCCTCGACCGCGGTCGCGTAGGCACGCAGCGCCTCGACGGCCTCGGCGCGCTTCCCCTCGTCCCACGCCGCCCAGAACCGCTCCACGCGCCGGGCGAGTTCGGGCGCCTGCGGCTGCCAGGGCGTGGCGCCGAAGGTCGGGGCCATGTGCTCCAGGTCGCCGAAGACCAGCAGCGCGTCGGTGGCCTCGCGGTCGCCGCCCGCCAGGTAGGACATGGCACGCGGCCAGTTGGTGTCCGCGTCGTACGCCCGGTCGTTCCAGGTGAAGTCCGCGGTGCCGAAGACGGCGACCTTGCTGGCGTACGGCTGGTTCATGGGGTTGGCGACGATGCCGGAGAGGTGCTCGGACAGACCGGCCTCGCGCTTGTCGTACGGGGCGAGCAGCAGCCGCCCGCTGGTGTTGCCGAAGTCGTTGACCGGGTAGTTGTCCCAGACGAAGACCTTGCGGCCGAAGAGCTTCGAGACCTGGTCGGCCTCGTCGTTGGTGATCTTCGGCGGGACGACGGCCGTGCCGGTCCACATCACCACGACCGCCGGGTCCAGCGTCTCGCGCATCGTTTGCTTGTACGCGGTGTCGGTGAGGTCGCCGTACTCGGTGGGCACCATCTGGAGCGGCTGGACGCCCTCGTGGCCGGCGACGAAGTCGCGCTGCACGTCGTTGAGCAGGTCGACCTGGGCCCTGGCGGCCGCCGCGCGGCCGGGTGCGCCGTACGCGGCCTCGTCGCCCTCGCAGTTCCAGCGGGTGTAGCTGATGTCGTCCAGCGGGATGGAGAAGGCGCGCGTCCCCAGGTCGTACAGGGCCTGGAGCTTGGCCTTCAGCGCCGTGCGGTCGCCGGGGTCGGAGTAGCAGATCGACTCGCCGGGGGAGACGGCGAAGGTGAAGCGCACGTGGTTCGCCGTGGCCCGGTTCACCAGTTCGCCCAGCTCCGCCAGCTTGTCCGCGGGGTAGGGCTCGCGCCACTTGCCCCGGTGGTACGGGTCGTCCTTTGGCGCGTAGATGTAGGTGTTGGCCTTGACGTCCCCGTAGAAGTCCATCTGGTCGAGGCGCTCCGCGTGCGTCCAAGGCTGTCCGTAGAACCCCTCGATGGTGCCGCGCAGCGGCATCGACGGGTAGTCGCTCGCCCGGACGCCCGCCACCTTCCAGTGGTCGCCGCCCGCCCGGACGAAGAGCTGGCGCAGGGTCTGCACGGCGTAGAACTGGCCGGCGGCGTCCGTGCCGCCGAGGGTGATCCGCTTCGCCCGATCCGCGCCGGAGATGCGCAGGGCGTAGCCCTCCGCGTGGTCCGGCACCGCCGTGTCGCCGAGCGCCCGGGCGATGTCCGGCCGCGTGGCCGGGCCGAGCCGCACGGTGAGCAGGCCCCCGGATGCCCGGGGAACGTTTCCGGGGGTGACGATGTCCACCCGGTCCGCGCCGTGGGCCTTCAACTCCCGCACGAGGCGGGCCCGGGCGGCGGCGTCCGTGTCGTGGTCCGCCACGACGAGCACCCGGTCGGTCACCGGAACGTCGTCACCTGCGCGGCCGAGGGACTGTGGGTTCGGCGAGACCGGTGGGACCGCGGACGCCGCGGCGGGAGGGGAGTCGTCGGCGGAGGCCGGAAGCGTCTCGATCGCCAGGGTGCTTGCCAGTGCAAAGCTGACGCCGAGCGTTGTCAGAGTCTTCGTGCGTCTTCCCATGAGTTCTCCAGGCTTGGTCTGGACCAGCTGATCAGCCGTTCACCCAGGGATGATGCGACACGGTCGGGACGAGACGTAAGACGTATGGGGTCTAGACCTCTTGGAGTCTCAGCTTTACTCTGGCCAACATCGTTCCCCGGGCGCTGGCTTGGCATGCCCGGCTCATGCAAGGGGCTGAGGCTCATGGAGGGGTGGCCATGAAATTCGGACGACGACGCGGTGTCGCGGGAGCGGTCTGCGCGGTGACGGCCCTCGCGGCCGCGCTGCTCCCGGCCACGACCGCCGCGGGAGTGCCGGAACCGGGCGCGACCGCCGCCGGAGTACCGGATCCAGGCGCGGCGATGACCGGGGTGACGGCCGAGGTCCCGCAGGTGCTCCCCACGCCGCGCGAATGGCGGGCCGAGCCGGGGCGGTTCGGGCTCGCGCCGGGCGCCAGGATCGTGCTCGCCCACGCCGACCCCACGACCGCCGCCGACGCGCGCAGGTTCGCGGGGGAGCTGCGCGAGGTCACCGGGCGCAACCTCGCGGTGGTGACGGCGCGGACCGGCAGACCGGGCGACATCGTGCTGCGCCAGGACGCCACCGCCGAGGGGGACTTGGGCGCCGAGGGCTACCGGCTGCGCTCCGGCGACCGGCTGACCGTCACCGGCGCCACCTCCACCGGTGTCTTCTACGGCACCCGCACCGTCCTCCAGCTCCTGCGCGCCGACGGCACCGCACCCGCCGGCGCGACCCGCGACGTGCCGGAGTACCGCGAGCGCGGCGTCGGCGTCTGCGCCTGCTACATCCACATCTCCCTGGACTGGTTCGAGCGGCTCATGCGCGACATGGCGCACCACAAGCTCAACCAGCTCTGGATCGAGGCCAAGGTCAAGAGCGACGTCGACCCGGCGTCGGCGGTCTGGGGCTACTACACCAAGGACGAGGTCCGCCGCCTGGTCGCGATGGCCGAACGCCACCACATCGAGCTGATCCCCGAGATCAACTCGCCCGGCCACATGGACCCGTACCTGGAGAACCACCCCGAGCTGCAACTGAAGGACAAGAACGGCAAGGCCTCCCCGTCACGCCTCGACATCACCCGGCCGGAGGCGTTCACGTACTACACCTCACTCGTGGACGAGGCGCTCGAGGTCTGGGACACCAGGTCCTGGCACATGGGCGCCGACGAGTACATGATCGGCTCCGCCTACCCCGACTTCCCGCAGCTCCAGGACTACGCCACCGAGGAGTTCGGCGCCGGGGCCACCCCGGACGACGCGTTCGCCGACTTCGTGAACCGGGTGGGCGAGCACGTCCGCGCGGACGGCCGCACCCTCCGCGTCTGGAACGACGGGCTGCTGGGCCGCAACACGGTCGTCCCGCTCGACCCGGACATCGCCGTCGAGCACTGGCTGGGCGGCGGCAGCACGCAGAAGCCGTCGGCCCTCCTCGCCGAGGGCCGCCCGGTGATGAACTCCGCGTACGCCCTCTACCTCGTGCGCGGCGGCTTCACCATGAACACCCGGCAGCTGTACGACTCCGGCTGGACGCCGCTGCGTTTCGAGGGCGAGACACTCACCACCCGGCCCGCCAACCTCACCGGGGCCAAGATCTCCCTGTGGCCGGACAACGGTGCCGCCGAGACGGAGAACGAGGTCGAGGCCAAGGCGTTCATGCCCCTGCGGTTCATCGCACAGGCCACCTGGGGCGGACCGCGCCCGAGCGCCTCCTACGAGGGGTTCGAGCACCTGGCGCGGAGCATCGGACACGCCCCCGGCCGGTCGGACACCGACCGCACACCCCTGCCCGACGGCAGCTACGCCCTGGCCGCCGGCGACCGGCATCTTGGGCCCACGGCCGACGCGGCCGGCGCCACGGTCGCCTTCACGTCCGGCGACACCTCAGCCTGGGAGACCACCGCCACCGCCGACGGCTACTACACGCTCCGTTCGGCTCGGACGGGACTGTGCCTGGACGCCAACCGCGGCAAGCGCTACCTGGGCGCCCCGCTGGAGCCCGGCGCGGAGCTCACCCAGGAGACGTGCGACGCGGACAAGCGCACCCAGCGCTGGCAACTGACGCCGCGCGGGGGCGCGCTGACGCTCACGAACGCCGTCTCCCGACTGGTGCTCGCGGCGGACGGAGCCGACGGCACGGCCGTGCAGGCGGCACCGGACACCACCGCGCCGACCCGGGTGCGGGCCGTCCCGCGCGACTGACCCGCCCGCTGCCGCCGCTGGGCACCGTCAGCGCGGGGCGTGTCCGGTGCCAGGGCCGTCGTCGCCCGGCGGTGCCGTGGCCCAGGAGGGGAGCCAGGTGTCCCCGGGCAGGGGGGCCAGATTCGCGAAGTGGCCGACGACGGCCCGGAGCCCAGGGTGCGGGTTCTCCCGGGGGAGGAGCAGCGAGAGCGGGTAGGCGAGCGTCGGACCCGCGATCGGGATGCGGCGCAGGTCGTGGCCCGTCGGCCAGATGTACCGGTCCCGCGAGCCCACGAGAGTGGCCACGTCGTCCGAGTCGGCGAGGATGTCGAGGAGCACCTCGTTGCCGAAGTTCGGGCCCGCGGCGTCCACGCGCAGGTCGAACGCGGCGGCGAGCTGATCGTAGAAGTCCGCCCATTCGCTGCCCGGCGCGATACCCGGCACCCAGATCCGGTGCCCGCGCAGCCGGGCCGGCGTCACGGTGCGGGCCGGGGCGAGCGGATGCCGCGGGCCGACGACGAGTTCCAGCGGGGAGTGGAACGCGTGGATCATCCGCACCTCGGGCGGCAGCGCGGCCGGGTCGGTGACCGAACGGAAGGAGGCGTCGACGTCGCCCGCCTGCACGGCGGCCACCGCCAGTAGCGGATCGTCGACCTTGAGCGTCACCACGTCGAGCTCGGTGCCGGGATGCGAGCGCCAGTAGTCGTGCAGGATGACGGCCTGCGCGGTCCGCAGACCGAGCACGTCGATCCGCAGCGCCCGCGAACCCCGCCGGATCGCGGCGACGGCGCGATCGACGTCCGCGACGATGTTCCGCGCGTGCGGCAGGAAGGCCTGTCCGTCGAGGGTCAGCTCGACCCCTCGGGCGGTACGGCGGAACAACCGGACGTCGAGTGCCCGCTCGAGGGCGGCGATCCGCTTCGAGACCGCCTGCTGCGTCACGCCGAGCTCGTCGGCCGCGTGCCGCAGCTGCCCCAGCTCCGCCGCGCGGACGAACGACCGCACCGCCTCCGTATCCATGCGGGCGAGCATAGGCGTGCCCCACGGACGCGGGGCCGCACCGCGGCTCCGGGGCCCGTCCCGCCGTGCCATAACCTCGTGCGTGGAAACGTCGGTTGCCATGTGTGTCCACACCGAGGAGGCGGCGGTGCTCAACAGGGGCGGCTCACGATTGCTCGTCTGCGCCGTGGCGCTGGCCTGCCTGGCGCTGGTGGGCCCCAGCGCCCCGGGCGGCGCGCTGTCCGGCGCGCCACTGCCCGTGAAGGCCGTCAAGGACGCCGTACCCAACCGGGTCATGACGTGGAACCTGTGCAACCCCTGCGACGCGAGCAACCTCGACCGGGCCGCGGAGATAGCCAGGCACGCACCCCAGGTCGTCGGCATGCAGGAAGCCTGCGCACGTGACGTCGACAGGATCCGGGACTACCTGGAGGTCTTCCACGGGCTGGTCTACCACGTCGAATACGGGACGGTCCTCGAGAACTGGAGCCGCTGCGGGGGAGCACCGTGGAACCCGGGCGGCTTCGGCCAGGCCATCCTCTCGGCGGCACCGATGACCGACCGGGTCAACGTCGAGTACCCCGAGGGCGGATCCGAGGACCGCGGCTACCTCGCGGTCACCACCGAGGTGGGCGGCCGGTCCGTCCGGGTCTTCAACACGCACCTGGCCCAGCGGCGTCAGGAGGAGTTCCGCGAGGGCCAGGTCCGCGTACTCGCCGGCGAAGTCGCCCGGCACGACCGCGCCGTGGTCCTCGGCGACTTCAACGCCGTGCCCGACGCCCCCGAACTCGACCCCCTGTGGGCACTGGCCATGGACACCGACCCGCAGTGCCGTCCCGCACCCGTCGGCGCCTGCGACACGACCACGGACTGGCGCAGCAAGTTCGACTACGTCTTCCTGCGCGGCATCGCCCCGGTCGACCACCGGGTGGCCGCCACCACGCACTCGGACCACGACATGCTGTACACCGACCTGGACGTGACCTGAGGCCCGGACGACCGCAAAACCGGTTGCCGGCCGGCCCCGGCCGCGGATGCAATGTCCGGCATGGTCACCGAGGCGCGCCCGCCGGGGCGGGACGACACCGACACGCACGTCCGGATCGGCGCCCTCGTGCCGCTGACCCGACCCGGCTGGAGCGAGGCGGGCCGGCACCTGCTCGCCGGAATGGAACTGGCCGTACGCGAGGTCAACCAGGCCGGCGGCATCGCGGGCCGGGTCCTCGAGCTGGTCGTCCGGGACACGGCGGCCGATCCGGACCGGGCGGCGGCGGCCGTGGACGAACTCGCCCGGCTGGGTGTGGCCGCCCTGGCGGGGGAGTACCACAGCGTCGTCGCCCGCGCCGTCGCGACCAGGGCCGACGCCCTCGGTCTGCCGTTCCTGTGCTCGTCGGCCGTGCTCGACGCCCTCACCGAGCAGCGGGCGCGGTGGATCGCACGCCTCCCGCCGGCACAGTCCCACGGCTGGCGGATCTACGCGGACTTCCTCCTCGCCGCGGGCCACCGCCGGGTCGCCGTAGCGGCCCAGCCGAGCCTCTACTGGGCGTCCGGTGCCCGCATCCTGCGGGACCGCCTCGCCGAGCGAGACGGCACCCTCGTCGATCTCGGCCTCCGCGAGCCGGCCCCCGCGTCGGTGTGCGACGCGCTCGTCGAGCAGGACGCGAGCGCCCTGCTGCTCCTGGTGGGCCACCCCGAGCCGGCCGTGTCGATCGTCCGGTCCGTCCGCCGGGACCCGCGTCTGGCCGGGATCCTGATCGGCGCTCCGGCCGGGCAGCCGGAGTTCACGGAGTGGGCGACGTCGCTGGGCGGGGACGGCGCCGCGGTCCCGTTCCTGCGCTACCTGCCCGAGCGCCTCGGCGAACTCGGTGCGCGCGTGCGGACGGCCCTGGGCGAGCGGCCGGCCGAAGCGCCCTCCTTCGTCGCCTTCGAGGGCTACGACACGGTGACGGTCCTCGCCGAGGTGCTGCGTGCGTACGGCGTCGACCGGGCGCCGGCCGCCGAGGCCTGGGCCCGTGTCTCGGTCGAAGGCACCCGGGGGCGGATCCGGTTCTCCCGCGCGCCCGACACCGGCGTGTGGCAATGGTCCGGTGCGCCGGTCCAGATCGTCGACCGGGACCCCGCGGACCCCGCTCGCTTCCGCGTCCTCCACACCGGCTGACGCGCCGGCGCCCCGGGCCGACGGCCCCACCGGCCGGCGGCACCCCGGGAGAAGCGGTCGGGGCCCGCATGCGCGCCCCCGCCCCGGGTAGGACCCTGGTGCGGAGGCGGTGCAAGCGCCCGAAGAGCGAGGAGTGACGGACGTGATTCGAAAGCTGCAGGCGGTCGCGCTGGACGGCGCCGACCCGGCCCGGCTCGCGGAGTTCTACGCGGAACTGCTCGGCGGGCGGGTGGTCGCGGACCCGGACGAACCCGAGTGGGTCGAGGTGCACGGTTTCGAGGGGACACCGCTGGCCTGCCAGCGGGTGGACGGCTACCGGCCGCCCGAATGGCCCGGCCAGGACCGCCCCCAGCAACTGCACCTGGACTTCGACGTCGACGACCTCGAAGGCGAGGAGAAGCGGGCCCTCGCACTCGGCGCGACCGTGCTGGAACGGACGGACCAGCTCCGCCCGGAAGCCAACTGGAGGGTCTACGCCGACCCGGCCGGCCATCCGTTCTGCCTCTGCGCGCACTGAACCCGCCGGGCGGCACCGGCGCCGGCCGGACGGCACCCGTCAGGGCGCCTCCGCCGCCGTGGCCAGGATGCGGGCCAGCTCGGCAGGCTTGGTGATCATCGGCCAGTGGCCCGAGTCGATGTCCGCGAAGTCGACACGCCTGGCCCGGGCGAGTTCCGGAACATCGCCCGCGTCGATCCACTTGCGCGCCTGCGCGGGCGTGAACTCCGGGCACACCAGCACGACCGGCACGCCGAACCGGCGCTCGTCGGTCAGCCGCACCACGCCGCGGGCCACGGCTTCGGGCACCGGGACCGCGTCCGCCGCCAGCGCACGCCTCGCCTCCCCGTCGAGGTCGGCGGCGTCCGGCCCCTGGAAGGGCTCCCAGCCCGGGAACGGCATGGCACCGTCCGTGATCTCGAAGAAGTCCGCGTACGGCTGCCCGTCGGAGGTCGGGGCACCGCCGACGAGCGCGACCTTCGCCAGCCGCTCCGGTCGCCGGTCGGCGGCCAGCCAGGCCAGTGAGCAGGCCGCGGAATGCCCCACCACCATGGGCCTGCCGTCCACCGCGTCCACCGCGCCCAGCACCGCCGCCACCTGATCGTCGAGCGTCGCGGTCGCCGCGCCGTCCCCCTGACCCGGGAGGGTGAGCGGCACGGGACGATGGCCGAGCGACTCCAGCGTGGACGCGACACGGTCCCACACGGTTCCGTTCAGCCACAGACCGCCGATGAGCAGAATGTCCATGATCGTTTCCCTTTCTCCGTTCGCCCCACCGTAGGAGGAGATCCGGACGATCCACCGCCGGATCTTCTTCCGGGTCCCTCGTCCGCCTCCGGGTCGCGCACTAGCCTGTCCCCGTGCCGAACGACGTCAGTCCCACCGCGCGAGCGCTGCGCGCCCTGGAGATCCTCCGGACCCGTCCGGCCACGACGGCCGACGAACTCGCCGTGCGGCTGGGCGTGACGGAACGAGCGGCGCGCCGCTACGTAGGGATCCTGAGGGAGGCGGGCATCCCCGTGGAGTCGTCCCGCGGACCGCACGGCGGTTACCGGCTGGGACGTGGGACGCGACTGCCGCCCGTGCACTTCACCCAGGCCGAGGCCCTCGGCCTCGTCATGGCGGCGCTGAGCGGCCGACCGGCCGTGACCGACGTCGACGACCTCGTCGGCACCGCCCTGGGCAAGGTCGTCAAGGCGCTGCCGGAGCGCGTCGGACGGCAGGCGGCACTGCTGCGGGAGTACGCGTCCGCCGCTCCCGACCCGTACGCGGCGCACCCCGACCCGGCCGTCACCAGCTCCCTCGTCGAGGCCGTCGCCCACCGGCGCCGCGTGCTGCTCACCTACCGCAGCGAGGCCGGCCGGGAATGGGAGGAGCAGGCGGACCCCTGGTCCCTCGTCGTCCGACACGGGCGCTGGTACCTGCTCTGCCACTCCCACCGCGCGGACGCGGTCCGCACCTACCGGGTCGACCGGGTCTGCCGGGTCGGGACCACCGAGCACGGGTTCGAGCCACCGGTGGCCTTCGACCCGGTGACGGCCCTGGAGGAGAACCTGGGCAGCGGATGGCGGTTCGCCACCCGGGTGGTGTTCGACGCTCCCCCGGCCGAGGTCGCCCCCTGGATCCGCCCGCCCATGGGACGGCTCGAACCCCTGGCAGACGGCTGCGTCCTCGTCGGCAGCACCCGCAACCCGGACATGTACGCGCAGGAATGGCTCGCCAGGATGCCGTTCGCCTTCCGCGTCGAGGGCGGAGCCGAACTGCGTGCCGCGGCCGCCGCCCTCGCGGCACGCTTCACGGCCGCCGTGACGGACCGGCCCCCGCCCGGCCCTGCTCCGCAGGCCGGATGAAGGCGGCTTCCGGTCGCCCTGGCCGCAGGGGGCTGAACCACCGGTTTCGCGCCGTTGAACCTTGGCGGCCGGGGCCGGATTCGCCGCCGACGGCGGAACCGGGGGCGGCGGCTCACTGATCTTGCCGGGCGCAGAGTGCCAGCCGCCCGGAGGAGCCGTCCCCGATGACCAGCACCACACCCGCCACGACACGGACCCCCGTCCCGGCGGCCGGAAGAACCGCACCCTCCGGAGGCCGCGCCCTCCGGGCGGACATCCAGGGGCTGCGCGCGGTCGCCGTCGGGCTGGTGGTGCTCTCCCACGCCGGCGTGCCCCTCGTGGGCGGCGGCTACATCGGTGTCGACGTCTTCTTCGTGATCTCCGGCTTCCTCATCACGTCACTGCTCCTGCGTGAACTCGCCACCACCGGCCGGGTGTCGCTCCGTTCCTTCTACGCCCGCCGGGCACTGCGGCTGCTCCCCGCCTCGTCCCTGGTCATCGCCGTGACGCTCGGCGGAGCGTGGCTGTTCCTGTCGAAGGCCCGGCTCGCCGAGTACGCGGGCGACGCCCTCGCCGGCGCGCTGTACACGGTCAACTTCCGGCTGGCCGCGTCCGGTACGGACTACCTCGCCCAGAACGGCCCGCCGTCGCCGTTCCAGCACGTGTGGTCGCTCGCCGTGGAGGAGCAGTTCTACCTGGTGTGGCCGGTGCTCCTGCTCCTCACGTGGCGGATCGCCCGCGGGCGGCGCGCGGTCGTCGCGGTGCCGCTCGCCGCGCTGTGCCTGATCTCGTTCACGGCGGGCGTCCTGGTGACGAACGCCTCGGCGCCCTGGGCGTACTTCGCGACCCCCACCCGCGCCTGGGAACTGGGCGCCGGCGCCCTCCTGGCCCTGGCCGACGCCCGGCTGCGACGACTGCCCGCCCGCCTCGCCGCCCCGCTGACCTGGCTCGGCCTGGCCTGTGTCACGTGGGCGGCGCTCTGGTACGACGACCGGACGCCCTTCCCGGGCCACCACGCCCTCCTGCCGGTGGCGGGCACCCTCCTCGTCCTGGCGGGCGGCTGCGCGCCCACCCGGTTCGGCGCGAGGCGGCTGCTGGAGCGACGGCCGCTGGTCCGGCTCGGCGGACTGTCCTACGGCTGGTACCTGTGGCACTGGCCGCTGCTGGTCGTCGTGCCGTCGGCGCTGGGCAGCACCGACGGCGCCGCCGAAGTGCCCCTGGCGCTCGGGCTGTCGGCGGTGGCGCTGGGCCTGGCCCGGCTCACCCTGCTCCTGGTCGAGAACCCCGTCCGCTTCCACCGGGCCCTCCACGGACGCCCGCGCCGGGCCCTGGCCCTCGGGGCCGCGCTGACCGCGAGCGTCTCGGCGCTGTCCCTGACGGCGACGGTGGTCCCGCCGACGATCGAGGTGGGCGGCCCCGCACCCGCCCTGGCGCGGGCCCTGACCGACGCCCCCGACCCGACGCGCCGCCTCGCCGAACTCCTGACGTCGTCCCCGACCGCGCTGCCGGACAACCTCGCGCCGCCCCTCACGGAGGTCAAGTCCTCGCGCTCCGCGGTCTACCGGGACGGCTGCCACGCCGACTACGCGGCCACCCGACCGCGGCGCTGCGTCTACGGAGACCGCACCTCGTCCCGTACGGTCGTCCTCTTCGGCGACTCCCACGCGGCCCAGTGGTTCCCGGCGTTGCGACGGCTCGCGGGCGAGCGCGGCTGGCGGCTGGTCTCCCTGACCAAGGCCTCTTGCAAGGCCGCCGACGTGACCGTCGTCCACGGCCACAAGCCGTACACCGCCTGTGACACCTGGCGCTCCCACGCCGTCCGGACGATCGGCGCCCTGCGCCCGGCCCTCGTGGTCGTCTCCTCCTCCGAAGCCGGCGATCCGGCCCACCCCGCCGCCGACCCCGCACGCCAGTGGACCACCGGATTCGAGCACACCTTCCGCGCCCTGGGGGCCTCCGGCGCCCGGGTCGCCGCCCTGCTCGACACTCCGTGGCCCCAGGCCGACCCGATCGACTGCGCCGCCGGGAACTCGCTCCAACTGCACGCCTGCGCGCACCGCTTGCCGGAGGCGACCCGGGACGCGACGCGCCGCCGTGCCGTCCGCGCGGCAGCCCTGGCCACGGGCGCCGCGGTCCTCGACCCCGCCCCCTGGGTCTGCTCACCGCGCACCGGCCTGTGCCCCGTGGTCGTCGCCGACACCGCCGTGCACCGTGACGACAGCCACCTCTCGGAGGCGTACGCCGAGGCACTCGCCCCGGTCCTGGCACCGGCGCTGGACCGTCTCGTGGACGACCGCTGACGCCGCCGCGGAGTGGCCCGGGACGGGCGCGACGGCCGCCGGGGGCGCCGTGTCACACCGGCGGGCGCGCGGGCTGGTGCCGCCGGAAGTAGTCGACGACCTCCGCGGGCGGTGCGGGCACCTCGACCGGGGTGCCGCCCGAGCGGAGCGAGGCCGTCGCGGCGACCGCGGCGGCGACCGCCTCGCGGGCCGCCACCGGAGACGTCTCCGTCGGCCCCCCTGCGGCGGCGAAGCGGAGGAACTCGTCGACCAGCGCGCGGTCCGCGCCGCCGTGATCGCCCTCGGAGGGGGTGGCGACGGGGACGGTGAGGTCGCCGTCGCGCCGGTAGCCGGAGCGGCGCCGGTTCCACACCTGGATCGTCGCGTCGTCGCCGTCGATGCCGTCGCCGAAGTTCTCCAGCCGCCCCTCGTCCCCGACGACGGTGTAGTTGCGCCAGTAGTCCGGCGTGAAGTGGCACTGCTGGTAGCTGGCCAGAACGCCGTTGTCCAGCCGCGTCAGCATCATGCTGATGTCCTCGACGTCGACGACGGGGTTCAGGTCCCGCAACGCGGACGGCGGCCAGACGTCGGCGTCGAACCAGTCGGGCATGCGCCCGCCCGCCGGTGCCGGATCACCGGCCCCGCGCCGCGGATTGTCGCCGTACACCGACAGGGCGCCCTGCGCCACGACACTCCTGGACCAGCCCCCGGCGAGCCAGTGGATCACGTCGAGGTCGTGGGCGCCCTTCTGCAGGAGCAGTCCCGTGGTGTTGGCCCGCTCCGCGTGCCAGTCCTTGAAGTAGAAGTCCCCGCCGTGCCCGACGAAGTGGCGGCACCACACCGCGCGCACCCGGCCTATCGCACCGTCGTCGATCAGCGCGCGCATCCGCCGCAGCACCGGCAGATGACGCAGGTTGTGGCCCACGTACAGGCGGCTGCGGGAGTCGTACGCGGCCCGGAGCAGGGCGTCGCAGTCCTCGACGGTGATCGCCAGGGGCTTCTCCACGAACACCGGGACCCCGGCGGCCAGGAAGAACAGCGCGGGCCGCGTGTGCACGTGGTCGGGCGTGAGCACGAACACGGCGTCCAGGCCGTCGTCGGCCATCTCCTCGTACCGCTCGTGCAGCACCACGTCGGGTCCGAACAGGCTCCTGGCGTCGTCCCGGCCCCGCGGGTCCGGATCGGCGCAGGAGACGACCCGGGCGACACCGGGACGGTTGGCCAACGCGGCCATGGGCGCGCGCTGGCCCACCCCGATCACGCCGACGCGCAGTTCCGACATCGTTGTCCGGTCATCGTGACTCACATGCGGTCCCTTCTCGCTGCCTCGGCGAGCAGTCTATTGACCGTGCGGTCCACCACCGTGGGGTCCACCAGGAGTCCGGGACCGCGGACTCAGGAGGAGCGGATCGCGGAGATGTCGAACTGAAGGCGGACCTTCTCGCTCACCATGCTGCCGCCCGCCTCGAGCCGCTGGTTGTAGACCAGGCCCCAGTCCCTGCGGTCGATGGTGGTGGTTCCGTCGAAACCGGCCCGCTCGTACCCGAACGGGTCCACGACCGAACCGAGGTAGTCCAGTTGCAGCTCGACGGGCCGGGTCGTGTCCCGGATGGTGAGGTCTCCCGTCATGCGGAACGTCTCCGCCGACTCCTGGACGGCCCGGGTGCTGCGGAAGGTCATCTCCGGGTAGCGGCGTACGTCGAAGAAGTCCTTGCCGACGAGGTGGGCGTCCCGTTGCTCCACGCCGGTGTCGACACTGGCGACGCGCATGACGATGTCGGCCCGGGAGCCGGAGGGGTCGGCCCCGTCGAAGTAGAGCGTGCTGTCGTAGTCGGTGAAGGCCCCGCGGACCGTGGTGACCATGGCATGCCGCACGGAGAACCCGATCCGGCTGTGGGGGCGGTCGATGGTCCAGTGCCCGGTCAGGGCGCGAAGGGCCGGATCGGGTCCGGCCCCCGCTGTCGCGGACCGCGCGGCGGGCCGGTCCTGGCCCGCAGCCGCGGTCGGCTCGTCGGTGGCGGTCTGGCGACGGCTGAAGATACCCATGGTCGTAGGCCTTTCGAGTTGATCACTTCGTGTTATCACGAAGCCGATCAGCGGCCCACGGCAAGATGTGCGGCCTCGTCCGGGTTCCATGACCCCGGCCGCAAAGCTGCACCGGTTCGACACCGGGCCCCTCGTTTGTGCACGTGACGGGCTCAACGCAGCCGCCCCAGTGCTTCCCGCAGTCGCCGCGCGTCACGCAGCCGCTGCTCGTAGGTGGCCCCCAGTGCCAGCAGCACCAGACCGGCGAGGGCCGGAGGTGCCCAACGGGGGAGCGCGCCGACGACCTGGACGAGGTACGGGGCGAGTTCGTGCAGTGTGACCAGCGCGAGCACACCCCCTCCGACGACCAGCGGCGCCTGGAGCCGGTACCGGGCGCCCGCCAGGGTCACCGCGAGCGCGGCCACGCCGAGCAGCAGGGGCCGCAGCCAGTGCCGGTCGTCCCAGGCCGCGAGCAGACTCGGCACCAGGGTGAGCGCCAGGCCGGCGCCGTACGCCGTCCAGGAGGAGACGGCCGTGTCGCGGCGTCGGCGCAGCAACCCGACGATCAGCGCGGGTGCTGTCACCGGCAGGGTGTAGGCCTCCGGCGTGGTGACCTCCCAGGCCGTCAGGCGCACCCAGGTGGCCAGCAGGAACAGGGCGGCAGCCGCGTATCCGGCCGCCCGTCGCTCCGGACGCAGCGCGGTGCCGGCCGTGAGGACACCGCAGAGGGAGAGCACCACGGCCAGCATCGGCGGATCCGTCACGGCGAGCGCGAGGGCGAGCAGTCCCGCGGCCGCGCCCGCCACCTCGACCGGCACCGTCGCGCGCGAGCCGCTCGTACGCGAGGCGACCAGGGCGGCGACGGCGGGGACGACGAGAACCAGCAGCGCCGTGTCGTGCGGCCGCCAGCCGGCGGACGCCCCGATCGCACAGGCCAGCGCCGTGGCATGGCCGAGGGCGGCGGGCGCGGCGAAGGGGGCGGCCACCCGGCCGCGGCAGGCGGCACCGAACAGGACCGTCAGGCACACGAGAACACCGATCGTCGCGGACTCGGAGGCCAGCGCGAGGAAGGCCAGGTCGACCGAGGTGACGAGAGCCAGCAACAGGGCCGTGAGGGGCAGGGGCGACGGCCGGTTCCCGGCCCGGCCGGACCACTCCGCCAGGCCCAGCACCGCCACGACCACGACCCCCTGCCCCACCAGCCCGGCCGGGTACGGCAGTTGCAGCACCACCGGGACGGTGATGACGGCCGCCCAGCCGAGGACGAGCGCCACCACCCCGGAGGTGGCGCTGCGGGCCGTGTTCCGTCCGGCAACCAGCACCACGGCTGCCACGGCGGCGAGGACGAGCGGCCCGGTGCTTGCGTACGGAGGCCACGGCACGTCCGTGAACACGGCGTCCCGGACGTCTCCCGGGGCGCCGGACCACGGCCGCGCGACCTGCGTCACCGGGCCGAGCACGGTCCCGGCGACCAGCGGAACCGACCACAGCACGGCGAAGCACTGGACAGCCGCCGAAGCACGCACCAGTCCCCGACGCAGCGGCCGGGACAGCGGCGTCCGGTCCGCCGCCAGCAGGGCGAGCGCGCAGACCACACACCCCGGCACGGTCCACTCGCCCGGCAGCGAAGCCCGCAGCACCCCGCCGGCCCCGGCGACCAGACACAGGCCCGCGGCCAGGGCGGCGCCCATCCCCGTCCCCGGGTCGCGGACCGAACGGCCGGCGACCAGGGCGACCACCGCCGCCACGACCAGGAGCGCCGCCGCCCGGGCAGCCGCGCCCGCGTCGGACGCGCTCCAGCAGAGCCATCCGGCCGACAGGACACCAACGACACCCATGCCCAGCGCACCGACCACGGCGACCACACGCACCGGCGCCGGGGCCGCCCGCAGGGCGACGGCGGTGCCGCCGGCCGCGGTCAGCAGCAGCACGGCCGTGACCGTGTGCGGACCCGCGCCGACGGCGAGCGCCCACAGCAGCAGGGGCAGGTGCGCGGTGGCCACGGCGAGCGGGACGGGATGCCGGAGTCCGGAGCGCGCACCCCCGGCCGCCGTGCCGCGCTCCGCCGCCGGGGCGGGCGGGGGCACCGCAGCGCCCGCCACCACCCCGTACACGGCCCACACCGCCGCCAGGACGGCGGACCCGGCCGCCGTGTACCCCAGGCCGTCCGTGCCGGCGAACGCCACCTCGTGGAGGGCGTAGGCGTCCAGCACGGTCAGGATCGTCCCCAGGGCGGCCACCGCCTCGGCGGTCGACCGCAGCCCGCGCCGCAGCAGCACCACGGGAACGCCCAGCGCGGCGACGGTCAGCGCGCCGAGTACCAGCGCACGTCCCGCGATCCCCATGTGACCCCAGCTGACCAGGGTGAAGGCGATCGCCGCGACCGCCAGCAGCACACCCCCGAGCACCAGCAGTACGTTCTGCACGCCGGGCGCGGTGGCCTCCGGCCGCCGGACGGCGCCGCTCACGCCGGTGTCCGGCCGGCCGGGCACCGGCGTGGTGCCAGTGCCCTGGGCGGACGGCGGGGCGGCGGCCGCCCGCAAGGTGTGGATCAGCCACTCACGGCGTCGCAGCAGGACCGCGCGGCGCAGGTCGAGTTGCCGCAGCTCGGCGTCCAGCAGCCGCAGCTCCTCGGCCGGGGGCGGAAGGTTCGTCATGCCTCGGAGTGTGGCCCCCGCCACGTGCCGTGACATGAGCGCGGATACTCAGCCCGTACTCATTGACGCGGTTCCCCGCGGGGCGCGTGCCGCCGCGGCGGCCGCACTTGCCGGACCGTTCCGCCGTGGCGCAGGGTGGAGGAATGAGCGGTCAGGAGGGCCCCACGCTCATCTCCTCGGTGCAGCGAGCCTTTCGGCTGATGGAAGCCGTGGGCGCCCACGAGAGCGGCGCACCGGCCAAGCAGCTGGCGCGCGAGACGGGGCTGGCCCTGGGCACCACCTACCACCTGCTGCGCACCATGGTGCACGACGGCTACGTGCGCAAACTCGAGGACGGCACGTTCGTCCTGGGGGAGCGGCTCGGCGCACTGCACGCGGGGAGCCGCGACCAGACGGCGCTCAGCAGGGTCCGCCCCACGCTCACGGAACTGCGGGACGGCCTGTCGGCCGCGGCCTACCTGACCCTGTACGAGGACGGCGAGATCCGGGTCGCCGAGATCGTGGACGGGCCCAAAGCACCCCGGGTCGATCTGTGGGTCGGCTTCGAGGACGCGGGACACGCCACGGCGCTCGGCAAGAGCGTGCTGCGCGAGCTGGACGCCGACGCCCGCGCCGACTACCTCTCCCGCCACGCGCTGAACGACCTCACCCCGCGCACCGTCACCTACCGCGCCGAGCTGCTGCGGCGTCTCGACGCCTCCCCGCCGGGCACGGCCGTCACCGACATCGAGGAGTACCGTCTGGGCACCGCCTGTGTCGCGGTGCCCGTCCGCCGGGGCGACACCATCGGATCGCTCGGCATCTCCGTGGACGTCAACCGCACGACCTGCCTCGACGACGCGGTGGCGACGCTGCTCGACACCGCGGAACGGGTCTCCCGGGGGCTCTCGCTCACCATCTGAAAACCGGGCTCTTGTGGCACGGGGGCCGTACCGCGTTTCCTGGATATGGCGGGCAAATCGGACAGGGTTGCAAGGGAGCGAGAAGTGAGCGAGCAGGGCATCGCGGGACCGGACACGCGGGTCGGTTGCCACGTGGCCAACGGCTGGACCGTCGTCAGGGCGGACCAGGAGATCGACATCGCCTTCGCGCCCCTGGTCCGGGCCGAGGTGGGCCGGCGCCTCGCCGAGGGCCACAGGCACTTCGTGCTCGACCTGTGCGACGCGCCCTTCATCGACTCCATGGGCCTCGGCATGATCGTGGCCGTGACCAAGCGCATCCGGGGCCATCACGGGTCGCTGCGGATCGCCTGTTCCGACCACCGGCTCCTGAACGTCTTCACCCTCGGCGGCCTGGGGGCGGTCTACTCCTTCCACGACTCCGTGGAGCAGGCCGTCGCGCGGCCGCCCGGGGCGGAGGGGCTCGCCGACTGGCCCGCCGTGCGAGGCTGACGCGGCCGGCACCCCGCCCGTGTTTGCGGCCCGCCGAGGCGGTTCACTTGAACCGGAAGCACGTCGGCCGGCCGCTGGAAGCCGCCCGGTCCCCAGGAGTCCCCGGTCGCTGCGGAAAGGCGGGTCATGGCTGCACGGGTCGCGTACCGGAGGATCTACGAGGATCCCACACCGCAGGACGGCAAGCGGGTGCTCGTCGACCGCCTGTGGCCCCGCGGCGTGAGCAAGGAGAAGGCCGATCTGGACGAGTGGCTGCGCGACGTCGCCCCGTCGGCCGATCTGCGCCGCTGGTACCACCACGAACCCCAGCGCTACGAGGAGTTCCGGCGCCGCTACTACGCCGAACTGGAGGACTCCGACCACCAGGACCCGCTGCGGCGGCTGCGGGACCTGTCGGCGCACGCCAAGGTCACCCTGCTGACGGCGACCAAGGACGTGGACCACAGCGGGGCCGCCGCCCTGGCCGAGTGGCTGGACGGGGCCTGACGGAAGTCCGCGCCCACCTGCCTCGCCGTGGCGCGGGCCGGGGGAGGGGCCGACCGTGTCCATGTCCATGGAAGCGGCGCCGGAACTCCAAGCTCGTGGACGGCGACCATGCGGTGGTGCTCGGCGAGATCCGCCAGACGGCCCGGCTCACCGGACGCGCCTACCGCGCCCGGTTCGCCCTGCACCTCACCGTCGAGGACGGCCCGGTCACCGCACCGCTGTCGCCCCCTGCGCGGCCTCCGCCGGGCCCGGCCCGGTCATCGCGTCGAGCGCCTGGAGGATCCCCTCGACGCTCTGCTTGGCGTCGCCGAAGAGCATGCTGCTGTTCTCCCGGAAGAACAACGGATTCTGCACGCCCGCGTAGCCGGAGGCCATCGAGCGCTTGAAGACGACGACCTGCTCCGCCTCCCACACCCGCAGCACGGGCATGCCCGCGATCGGGCTGGCGGGGTCCTCGGTCGCCGAGGGATTGACCGTGTCGTTCGCACCGATGACCAGCACGACCGACGTGCCGGCGAAGTCGTCGTTGATCTCGTCCATCTCCAGCACGATGTCGTACGGCACCTTCGCCTCGGCGAGGAGCACGTTCATGTGCCCGGGCAGCCGCCCGGCGACCGGGTGGACGCCGAAGCGCACCTCGGTCCCGCGCTCGCGCAGCCGCCGCGTCAGCTCCGCCACCGGGTGCTGTGCCTGCGCCACGGCCATGCCGTAGCCGGGGGTGATCACCACCGACCGGGCCCGCGCGAGCAGTTCGGCCGCGTCGTGCGCCCGTACCTCGCGGTGCTCGCCCTGCTCCTCGTCGCCGCCCGGCGGGGCCTCGATGCCGAAGCCGCCGGCGATGACGGAGAGGAAGGAACGGTTCATCGCCTGGCACATGATGTAGCTCAGATACGCACCGGAGGACCCGACCAGCGCCCCGGTGACGATGAGCAGGTTGTTGTCCAGCAGGAACCCGGCGGCGGCCGCGGCCCAGCCGGAGTAGCTGTTGAGCATCGAGACGACGACGGGCATGTCGCCGCCGCCGATGGAGGCCACCAGGTGCCAGCCCAGGGCGAGCGCCAGGACCGTGACCGCCACCATCAGCGGGAGGTTCGGACTGACGGTGAACCAGACCGTCAGCACCGCGAACACGCCCAGCGCCCCCAGGTTGAGGGCGTTCTTGCCGGGCAGCATCAGGGGCCGGGACCTGATCCGCGCGGACAGCTTCAGGTACGCGACCACGGAACCGGTGAAGGTGACCGCGCCGATGAAGACGCCGATGAACACCTCGGCGTGGTGGATGCCGACGAGGTCGGCGGCGATCCGGCCCGTCGAGCCGTGGGCTTCGACCTCGAGGTAGCTGTTCCAGCCGACCAGGACGGCCGCGAGACCGACGAAGCTGTGCAGCACCGCGATCAGCTCGGGCATCTGCGTCATCTCCACGCGCCGCGCCCGCCACAGTCCCGACGCGGCGCCGATCACCATGGCGAGCAGGATCAACGCGACCGGACCGGCGGAGACGTTCCGCGCCGCGACCACGACGGTGGCGGCCAGGGCGAGTGCCATGCCGGCGATGCCGTAGACGACGCCGGCGCGTGACGTCCGGTGCCGGGACAGACCGGCCAGGCTGAGGACGAACAGCAGGGCCGCGACCAGGTCGGCGGCGCGGGAGGCGGTCATGGACGTCATCGGGAGCCGCCTCTCGAGAACATGGACAGCATGCGGCGGGTGACGGCGAACCCTCCGAAGATGTTCACGCTCGTCAGCAGGATCGCCACGAAGGACAGCACGGTGACGAGCGCGCTCTCGTGCCCGATCTGAAGGAGGGCACCGATCACGACGATCCCCGAGATGGCGTTGGTCACCGACATCAGCGGGGTGTGCAGGGAGTGGTGCACCTTGCCGATGACGTAGTAACCGATGACCACCGCCAGCGCGAACACCGTGAAGTTCTCCGCCAACCGGGCCGGGGCGAAGGCGACCATCAGGAAGACCGCCGCCATGCCGAGACCGATCAGTCCGGAACGTCCTGCCGCGGTGAGCCGGGGCTTCGCGCTCACCGCTGCGGCGGGGGGCGCCGCCGGTGCGGTGGCGGGCGGGGCCGCCGACACGGGAACGGGTGGGGGAGGCCAGGTGACCGTGCCCGCCCGGACCACGGTCACGGTCCGCTGCACCACGTCGTCGAAGTCGACGGCGATCCGGCCGTCCTCGCCGGGGGTGAGGAGCCGGAGCAGGTTGACCAGGTTGGTGCCGAACAGCTGCGACGCCTGGGCGGGCAGCCGGGACGCCAGGTCCGTGTAGCCGATGAGGGTCACACCGTTGTCGGTCACCACACTCCGGCCCGCGACGGTCCCCTCGACGTTGCCGCCCTGGGCGGCGGCCATGTCGACGACGACACTGCCGGGCCGCATCGCCGCCACGTCGGCGGCGGTCAGCAGCCGCGGTGCCGGACGCCCGGGTATCAGCGCCGTGGTGACGACGACGTCCACGTCGCGGGCCTGCTCGTGGTAGAGCGCGGCCGCGGCCCGGTCGTAGTCGGCCGACGTCGCCCTGGCGTAGCCGTCGGCGCTCTCCTCCTGGACCACGTTCACCGCGAGGTACTCACCGCCCAGCGACCGCACCTGGTCGGCGACTTCGGGGCGGGGATCGGTGGCGCGGACGATCGCGCCCAGACTGGACGCGGCCCCGATCGCGGCGAGCCCGGCGACACCGGCCCCGGCGACGAGTACCTTCGCCGGCGGCACCTTGCCCGCCGCGGTGACCTGCCCGGTGAAGAAGCGCCCGAAGGCGTGCGCGGCTTCGATCACCGCCCGGTACCCGGCGATGTTCGCCATGGAGCTGAGCACGTCCATCGACTGGGCCCGCGAGATCCGCGGCACCGCGTCCAGGGCGAGCACGGTGACGCCACGTGCGGCCAGCGCCTCCAGCAACTCGGGCCGCTGCGCGGGCGCGACGAGCGCCACCAGCGTCGTCCCCGCGCGCAGTTCGGCGATCTCCTCGTCGGTCGGCGCGTTGACCTTCAGTACGACATCCGAGGCCCAGGCCCCGCCGACGCTCGCCCCTGCCTCGGCGTAGGCCTCGTCGCCGAAGCCGGAGGCGGCGCCGGCCCCCGGCTCGACGACGACCTCGTAACCGAGGCCGAGCAGCAGGCGCACCGTCGAGGGCGTCGCGGCGACGCGGGTCTCCCCGGGCAGGGACTCGGCGACGACGCCGACGCGTTGCGGTGGTTGGTGAGCGGCTTGGTGTCCAGTCATGTCCAGTCTCTCGTCGAGGCGTTGTTGCCCGGTTCCGTACCCAGAGGAGAGCGGCGGGCACCGGAAACGCCTCAGGCGAGTCTGGCGGCGACGGCGTCGAGGACCCACTCCAGACCGGTCGCGTAGGACTCCTCGGCGTCCACGTGCGTGCCGTCGTACACGGCCTTCGCCAGCGCCGGAAAGCGGCCCGTGGCCAGCATGCGCGTCACGTGCGGACCGCGCGCCCGCTGCCACTCGCTCTTGGACAGGCCCGTGGCGCGCTCGGCCCGCAGATCCGTGACCTCGCGCCTGATCGCGCCGGTGAAGTAGGCGCTGACCGTTTCCACGGCGCGCATGACGGTGTCGACGTCGGCGAGTCCGTCGAGGGCGGCCAGCGTGGACTCGGACACGGCCAGGCCGTTCGGGCCGAGCGCCGGGCGGCCGCCGAGCAGGTCGGCCAGCCATTCGTGGCGGAGCGCCGACCGCCTGGTGCGATGGGCGAGGACGCGCAGCGCCTCCCGCCAGTCACCGGGCTGTTCTCCGGGGAGGATCTCGGCGTAGACCGCGTCCACCATGAGGTCGAACAGTTCGTCCTTGGTCGAGATGTATCCGTACAGCCGCATCGGACCGGCGTCCAGCCGGGCGGCGACCTTGCGCAGGGAGACCGCGGTCAGTCCGCCCTCGTCGGCGAGCGCGACGGCGGCGGCGACGATCCGCTCCCGGTCGAGCGGAACGGGGCGATTCGGCGGCTCGGGCCGGTCCCACACAGTCATGATCACACCGTACTGACCGCGTCGAACCGTTGTGATGCGTCGTACGGCGGAAATACAGTGTATCGGTATGAGGCATCGTATCGCCGTGATCGGCGGCGGTCCCGCCGGACTGGCCTTCGCCTGCGTCCTGCACCGGCACGGCCACCCCGTCACCGTCCTCGAACGCGAGCCGGCCCCCGACGCCCGACCGCAGGGCGGCACCCTGGACCTGCACGAAGGGCTCGGCCAGCTCGCGCTGGCCAAGGCGGGGCTGCTGGCGGAGTTCCAGGCACTGTCCCGTCCGGAGGGGCAGGCCATGCGCATCCTGGACACCGACGGGACCGTCCTGCGCGACTGGCGGCCGGGTCCGGACGACCGGGCCAACCCCGAGATCGACCGCGGCCAACTCCGCGACCTGCTGCTCGGCCCGCTGGACGTCCGCTGGGGCGAGGACGTGACGAGGGTGGACCCGGCACCGCGGGACGGAGTGCGGGTCCACTTCACGGACGGACGGCGGGAGTCGTTCGACCTCGTGGTCGGCGCGGACGGCGCCTGGTCGCGAACCCGCCCGGCGGTCTCGGCCGTGACACCGCACTACACGGGCGTCACCGCGGTCGAGACCTCCCTGGACGACGTCGACACCCGCCATCCGGGCCTCGCCCGGCTGACCGGCGACGGTTCCGTGGCCGTGTACGGAGCGAACCGGGCGCTCGTCGCCCAGCGCGGCAGCGGGGGCCACGTCAAGGTGTACGCACAGTTCCGTGCGCCGCTCGACCGGCACCCGGAACTGGACGGCGCCGACGCCGGGGCCGTGCGGTCGGCTCTGCTGGCCCTGTTCGACGGCTGGGCCGCTCCCGTCCTCGACCTCCTCCGCCACGGCACCGCTTTCGTCCACCGACCCCTCTACGCCCTGCCCGTGTCGCACACCTGGACCCACGTCCCCGGCGTGACGCTCCTGGGCGACGCCGCCCATCTGATGCCGCCGCTGGGGGCGGGCGCGAACCTCGCCCTGCTGGAGGGCGCCGAACTCGCCGAGGCCGTCGCCGCCGGCACCGACGACCTGGACGAGACCGTCCGCGCCTTCGAGCAGCGGATGTGGGCACGGGCCGGCAGGTGGGCGAGGTTCACGACGGCAGGTCTGGACCGCCTCGTGAGCCCGGACCCCGCCGAGGCCCTCGCCCTCTTCGACCAGGTCCAGCCGACCGGGTGAGCAGCGGCCCGCGCTGCTCACCCGGTCCCCGTCAGCCGGCGCCGAACCAGCGGGACAGGTGGGCGTCCAGGTCCCGCTGGTCGTCGCCCACCCAGGCGACATGGCCGTCGGGGCGCAGCAGGACGCACGGAACGTCCAGCGCGGCCGCCGGGTCGGCGAGGTGCTCGACCCGGTCCGACCGGCCGCCCGCGGTCAGGCGTCCGGTGCGGTCCAGCAGCAGACCGCGGCCCCGGTGCAACCGGGCGTAGAGACGGCCCTGAGCCAGGTCGACGTCCCGCAGGCGGCGGCCGAGCAGTTCGTGGCCCGGACCGAAGTCGTAACGGATGCCGGTGGCGGTGATCTTCTCGGTGAGGCGGCGGTTCACCTCGCCGATGTCCATCAGTTCGGTGAGGAGCCTGCGTACGGCCTGCGGGCCGGGGTCGGTGGAGTGCAGTTCCATCTGGGCCCGGGTGTTGTCCAGGACGTCCTCGGCGACCGGCCTGCGTTCGGCCTCGTAGGTGTCCAGCAGGGTGTCCGGCGCCCAGCCGCGGATCCGCGCGGCGAGCTTCCAGCCGAGGTTGAAGGCGTCCTGGACACCCAGGTTGAGGCCCTGTCCGCCGGTGGGCGGATGGATGTGCGCCGCGTCGCCGGCCAGCAGTACCCGCCCGGTCCGGTAGCGCTCGGCCAGCCGGGTGGCGTCCCCGAAGCGGGACAGCCAGCGCGGGGAGTGCACGCCGAAGTCGGTTCCGGCGACGGCGCGCAGCTGTTCCCTGAAGTCGTCCAGCGTGGGCGCCGCCGTACGGTCGCCGACCCCGGCGGCGGGGACCACGACGCTGTACACCTCCGTACCGAAGGGCCGCAGCCAGAACCGGTGCCGGGTCCCGCCGACCCCGGCCACCCTGGCGGCGACCTCCTTCGGCGGCATGCCCACTTCCATCTCGCCCATCAGCGTCTCGTTGCGCGAGGGCTCGCCGGGGAAGCCGACGCCCAGCAGTTTGCGCACGGTGCTGCGCCCGCCGTCACAGCCGACGAGGTAGCGCGAACGCAGCCGTTCCCCGCCGGCCAGCTCCACGGTCACACCCGCGTCGTCCTGCTCGAAACCGGCTACCGCGGCCCCGTGCCGCACCCGCGCGCCCAGGGCGACCGCGTGCTCCTCCAGGAGCCGGACCACGACCGGCTGCGGAATGCCCAGCAGATAGGCGTACTCGGAGTCCAGACCCTCGGGCTCCGGCCCCGGAAGGGCGGCGAAGAGCCCGCCGAGCGGGCGCCGCCTGCCGTGCCGGAGCAGACGGTCGAGGAGTCCGCGCATGGCCATCAGCTCGATGCTGCGCATGTGCAGAGCGACGATGCGGACGTACGGCGCGGGCTCGGTGTCCCGCTCCAGAACGAGTACCCGCACATCGTGCAGCCGCAGCTCGGCGGCCAGCGTCGCGCCGGTCGGTCCGCATCCGGCGATGATCACGTCGAAGTCGTGCCGGGCCGTTCCGTCGGACGACGGCTCGGCGGTGAACTGCCCAGAGTCCATGGGTGTTGCCTTTCGGGAGTGCCTTGGTGTCGAGGCGCTCCCGGCGACACCTGTGTCAGTCGCCGGCCATGACGGAAAGGGGGAGCACCCACGTCGATACAGCGTTCATGGGTCTCACCTCCTCGGGCGGTGTCACGGTCCACCGAAAGCTACAAGCGCGCACGTCACCGCGTCCACCCCTTTTCGCGGGCACGACCGCGACGACCGAGATGGCCGCGACGACCGAGATGGCCGCGACGACCGTGTCGGCCGGATGCCCTCCCCTTCGCCGGGGCCGATGACTTCCGGGCCCGGCACCGGTCGTATCCGGTGGGAAACACGCAGGCGCGCTACCGAAGGAGGTACGGACCGATGGCAGGCCTCATGGTCGACTTCATCATCTCGCTCGACGGGTACGCGGCCGCGGACGGCTGGCCCGGATTCTGGGGCATGGAGGGGCCCGAATATCTCGCCTGGCTCGACGAGGACGCCGAGAAGCGGCACACCAGCCTCATGGGGGCCACGACCTACCGCCTGATGTCCAAATTCGCCGCCGAGATGCCCGGTGAGCCCGGCTTCGCCGAACTGACCGCGATGCCCAAGGTGGTGTTCTCCTCGACCCTTCAGACGCCGTTGACCTGGGACAACACGGAACTGGTGCGAGGCGACCCGGTCTCGGCCGTGCGGGACATGAAACACCGGGGGACGCGCCCGCTGCGCACCCTCGGCAGTCTCACCCTGTGCCGGTCGCTGCTCCGAGCCGGTCTGGTCGACCGCTTCCGCGTGGTGGTCTTCCCGGTCATCACCGGCGCGACCGGCAGGGAAAGGATCTTCGACGAGTACCCGGACGTCACCCTCGACCTGGTCGAGAGCCGCACCTTCGACGGCCGGCTCCAGCTGCTGGAGTACGTCCCCACGGTCCTGGAGGGACGGCCCTAGGCCGACGGCGCTCCGGGCCGCTCACGTCGCGGTGAGGGCGGCCCGCAGCTGGTCGGTCACCGTGTCCAGGCACTCGGCGAAACCGGCGTGTCCCTCGGCGTCGATCCAGCGCCGGAAGGCGTTGCCGAAGGCCACGGTGGCGAGCTGCGCGACGAGTTCGGCAGTCTCGGCCTCCACCTGCCTCTGGACCAGGGCGTCGCGGATCGCCCGGGTGACCGCGGCTCCCTTGGTCCGTTCGCGTTCCTGCAGTTCCGGACTGGCGTCGATGACCGCCCGGCGCTCCGCCGCGCCCTGAACCTGCTCGACGAGGCGGGTGCCGACGAGGGTGAGGGCGTCGAGAGCCGCGGTCAGCGGAGCCGCGTCGGGGTCTGCCGCCAGGACGGCGTCCGCCAGTGCCGGGGGCAGGTGCTCCGAGCCGCCGAACAGGACCTCGCGCTTGTCGGGGAAGTAGCGGAAGTAGGAGCGCCGGGTGAGTCCGGCCCGCTCGGCGATGTCGGTCACGGTCACGTGGTCGTAGCCGCGCTCCAGGTAGAGCTCGAGAGCCGCCCGTTTCAGGCGCTGCTCCGCACCCGGATCCCACCTTGCCATGGGGACGACCCTAACAGGTGATGTCTCGCTGTGTCGTCGGTGCTAGCCTGTAGTCATGACACGGTGTGTCATCACTGAGGTGTCCGCCCCGGTGCGGTGTGGAGCAGGCAGGGATACGACATGAGCGAGACCGGCAGGACCGGCGGGACCTTCGAGGCGACAGACGGGGGCAGTCCGGACGGCGAGGTGTGGATCGTCGGGGCGACCGGCCGTGTGGGCCGGGGTGTGGCGGCGCGGCTGGCCGCGCGGGGGCTGAGGGTGGTCCCGGTCGGGCGCAGCAGGGAGCGGATGAGCGCAGCCGGTGCCGAGGCCGGGCTGCCCGCGGGCGTCAGGATGGTCGTCGCCGACTCGGCGGAGCGGATCGCGGACGAGGTCGTCCGGGAGCGTCCGCGCGTGGTGGTGAACACGATGGGCGCCTACGCCGCCACGGCACCGGTGATCGCCCGTGCCTGCGTGTCCGTCGGCGGCCACTACGTCGATCAGGCCAACGACGTGGTCGCCGTGCAGGGGCTGCTCGCCCTGCACGACGAAGCCGCGCGGGCGGGCAGCACCCTGGTCACCGGCGCCGGCTTCGGCGTGCTGGCGACGGAGGCGGTGGTGGCGAAGCTGTGCGAGGAGCGGCCCGTGCCGCACCGGGTGAGGGTCGACTCCGTGGCCTCGGTGGCCGTCGAGGCGGGTGCGCTCGGCGTCGCTCTCGCGACCGGCATCGTGGACACGCTCACCTCCGGCGGGCGGCGCTACGACAACGGGCGGCTGGTGGCCTCGCGCCTGGGCGCCGACCCGCGGCGACTCGTCTTCCCGGACGGGACGTCGGCCAAGTCGGCGGGCGTCGCTTCCGGCGAGCTCCTCGCGGCGCGGGCGGCCAGTGACGCACCGTTCGTCACCGCCGCCTCCAGTCTCGCGCCGACCTCTCCGCTGCTGCGTGCCGTGGTTCCGCTGCTGGGCCGCCTGCTCTCCGTCCCGGCGCTGCGACGCCTCGCCGTCGACCGTCTCGGCCGGGTCACGGTCAAGGCCGCGGCCCGGCCGCGCGAGCACTCCTGGGGGCACGCCGTCGTGGAGTGGGCCGACGGAACCCGGCGCGAGGGATGGCTCCGGGCCGGCGAGGGCATGGCCTTCACGACCGGCGTCACCGCCACGGTCACCGACCTGCTGGTCCGTGGCGCCGGCAGACCGGGGGCCTGGACGCCGGCGGCCGCTTTCGGGCACGACCTGGCGACCACCGCCGGCGGCACCTTCGTACTGGACTGACGGCAGGCCCTGACGCCCCTACGGCGCGTAGACCGCCTCGCTGCCGTACAGCTCCCTCGTGAACGCGGAGACGTCGGCGGTGCGATCGCCGCCGTCGAGGTTGTACGTCAGATAGACGCCGTACCCCTCGTCGACGGTGCGACGGGCGAGGTCGGCGACGGTGCTCCGTGAGGTCCGGCCGATCTCGACGGCCGCGGGTGACAGCTGCGCCTTGGGCAGGGCGATGCCGGGGACCTGCCAGGTGCCGTAGTAGGGATTCCAGGCGTAGTCGAACTTGTCGGAGACGTCGACACCGCCGTACGACAGGCGGGACGCGGCCGGGCCGATGTTGTAGAGGCTGATGATCTTGTCGGGCATGTTCGCGCGCAGTGCCGTCACCAGGCGCACGAACGAACTGTCGTTGGGCTGCGCCGTGCCGTTGTTGCCGTACTCGGCGTATTCGTCGTCGAAGTCGACGCCGTCGAGGCCGTACTTCGCCACGGTGTCCGAGAGCTGCTTCGCGAACGCCGAAGCCGCCTGCTGTGAGGGGAAGTTGGCGAACCCGGCGCCCTGGTGGTTGCCGAGCACCGAGAGGAGCACCTTGATGCCCTGCTGCTGCAACGGCCGTATCTGCGTGACAGCGTTGTCAAGAACGCGCTGCACGTTCTCGTTGAAGTGCAGGTACGCCGTCTTCGTGCCGGTGTCGTAGTTGATGTTCGCCGCGAAGATCACCGCTACGTCGAAGGCGTTGCCGCCCCCGTCCGCCAGGGTGTACTTGCCGACGTTGAGCATGCTGTTGTTGTTCACCTCGACGTAGGCCACCGAGGTCGGCCCCTGCTTCAGCGGGGCCGGGGCCGGAGCGGGTGCGGGTGTCGCTGACGCGCCGCTCGCGGCGGTGGAACCGAGGACGAGGGCCGCGGCGGCCGAGAGCGCGAGCGCAGCCGTCCGCACCCTTCTGCGAACCGGAGTGAACATGGCTGATGGTCTCCCAACGGGATGGCCGGCGCCCCGCCATTCGGAAGCGCCGCGCGAGTGCTTCGAGTCTTCCTCCGCCACGGGCGCGGCGGGGGGAGCGTGCCCGAACTCTTCACGGCTTCCACGCGCGGCCCGCTCCACCGTGCCTCCCCTGCCCGCCGGGAGACGCTGTCAATCAGTCAATTCGCAGGCCTCTCGCGGCGCGTGGGGGTGCCGCGTCAGCCCCGCCCGAGGACGCAGAACTCACACGGGTCCGTGAAGACCGACCAGACCCGTGCACTGTCCGCCTGTCCGCCTGTCGGCCGAGACCGACGAGGCCACCAGCCCCGGGCGTCAGCGTGCTGCCAACGAGGGGGCCGCACCATCCATCGGCGCAGAGATCATCGGGGAAGCCATAGACCTTGCGTCAGCGCAAGCAAGACCACGCCCTTTGGTCGTACCGATGATCTTGATGGGCAATCTCGGCCGTAGACTTGACCAACGGCTGTCGGGACGGAGCCGTGACGGTCAGACCGGACAGCCGTGCCCTCAGCGTGCGTGGAACCGCGTCCAGTCCGAGGATCTCCAGCAGGTCGCTCGCCCGCGCACGCCAGCCGCCGTCCAGACCGCGCAGCCCCGCGCTGTAGCGCAGGACCTCGCCGGCGGTCAGCCGTTCGGGCAAGGACAGCCCGTCCATCATGACGCCGAGCTGCGCGAGCGCGGCCTCCCGCGCGGTGCGCAGATCGTGACCGGCGACCCTGACCGAGCCCGCCGTCGGACGGCGCAGCCGCACATGGCAGTCAGGACGGTGGTCTTGCCGGCGCCGTTGGGGCCCACGATGCCGTAGAACATTCCGGGCGGAATGCTCAGGCTGAGCCGGTCGACGGCGAGCCTGGCGCCGAAGCGCTGAGTCAGGTTCGCCACTTCGATGGCGGGAACGCAGGGATGAACACAGGGATGAACACAGGGATTCTGCAACAGACTCCTCACTCGGCCGTGTGCGTGAGGATCGCGTCTGCCAGCTCCTGGTGGGTCTCCAGCGGCAGAGTGTGCCCCATGCCCGCCACGGTCATCAGCCTTGCCCCCGGAATCTGTTCGGCGATGAGCGCACCGTGCCCCGGTTTGACTGGCTCATGGCTGCCCTCGATGACCAGCGTGGGCGCCTTCACCCGGTGCAGCGCGTCCACCGGTTCGAAGTCAGGGCCGGCCCCTGCGGCCAGCCGGTGATGGGACGCCGCCGACAGATCGCGGGCCCGGCTGTAGACGCGTTCCTGCAGTCGGCGCGCCGCGTCCTCGTCGAAGGGCAGCCCGGTGCCGTGCAGCACGCGCTGCTCGGCGATCATGCTGTCGATCAGCGCCGGGCGGTCTCGAGCGGGCGGTGCGGCCATCAGCGCGCGCAGGAATTCCACGAACTCCTGCTCCGGCTCCGGGAGGCTGCCCTTGGGCTGCGGCTGGCCCGTCAGGGCGCGCAGGAGCACCTGGCCCTCACCGCGACCGAGCGGCGAGGAGGCGATGACGGTCAGCGAGCGCACCCGCTCCGGGGCCTCCACGGCGATGAGCTGGCTGAGCAGCCCGCCCGCCGAATGGCCCACCAGGTGGGCGCTGTCCAGACCGTGGGCCGCCAGTACGCGGTAGACGTCGTTCTTGATGTCGTCCCAGGTGTACGGATCGGTCGCGAAGTCGACGGTGCCCGACCTGCCGGTGTCACGGTGGTCGTACCGGATCACCCGGCGGCCTCCGGCGGCCAGGCGGCCGACGAACTCGTCCGGCCACAAGATGCCCTGCGACATCGACCCCATGATCAAAAGGATCGGCGTGTCCGTCTCGGCACCGAACTCTTCACTCCAGATGGTTACGTTTCGCATGCGTCACAGCATGTCGTCCGCAGCTACGGGTGCCTTCCGTAGAACTACTAGCCGTGCCAGATCTGTACGGGAGCCGATGCCCAGCTTCGGATAGATCTTGTACAGGTGGTACTCGACCGTACGCGGGCTCAGGAAGAGCTGAGCGGCGATCTCCTTGCTCGACAACCCTTCGGCGACCAGGCCGGCGATGCGCAGTTCCTGCGAAGTCAACGCGTCGAGCGCGCTGGGGGGCGGGGCGCCGGCGTTCTCGCCCGCCGCCCGCAGCTCCTCCTGCGCGCGGCGTGCCCACGGCCGGGCGCCGGCCTGCTCGAAAATCTCCCACGCCCTCCGCAGATGGGCTCGCGCCTGGCCCGGCCGCTGCGCGCGGCGCTGACGCTCGCCCAGCAGCAGGGCCGTCCTGGCCGCCTCGAACGGGTTGGTGTGCAGCCGCAGAGCCTCACCGAGAGCTTCCTCGTCCGATTCGGCCAGGCCGCGGCAGCGGGCCAGCAGCGCGCGCGACTCGGGCGTCGCGGCGTGTTCGGTCGATCGCGCATAGGCCGAAACCGCCGCCCGGGCACCGGCCTCGTCCCCCGCACCCACCGCGGCCTCCACCCGGTCCGGCATGATCCGCCACGTCACGGTCGGATGCCCCGCGCCCGGCCCCGCCGCCGCGAGCGCCCGGAAGCGGTCATGGGCCGACGCGTAGCGGCCCAGACACAGGTCGAGCAGGGCCGGCGCGTACGCGGCCACCCCCGCGTACAGCCCCACCCGGTGTGGCAGGGCGATGGCCAGCGCCTCGCGGGACTGCCGCTCGCAGGGCTCCTCCTCGCCACGCAGGGCCGCCAGCACCGCCAGATTGGCCAGGTGCGCGGCCACCGTGTTCTCGTACCCGGCTTCCCGCGCCAGTGCCAGGCCCTCCTCGGAGACTGCCCGGCTGCGCGCGAGCCGCCCGGCGAGGCGTTCGGCGCTCGCCACGAACTCCAGCACGACGGGCAACTGCCCGGCCATCCCCGACACCCTGGCTACTCGCCCGGCCCGCTCGGCCATCTCGGTCGCCACATCCGACTCGCCCAGAGCGCTGGCCGCGGCCGCCGCCCACAGGTAGCCGGCCGCGTCCTCCAGCCCGTCCGTCCGCGCCAGTGCCCGCCGCAGCAAGGCCGGTCCGGCAACGTCGCCGTCCAGAGTCAGGCCGATCCCCGCCACCGTGTCCCGCAGGAATCCTTCGGGGTGCGCCGCCGCGCGTCGGCCGAACTCGACGACGGCCGCCGTGTCGCCGACGTACGAGGCCGCCTCCACGGCATCGGCCAGTATGCCCAGGCTGTCGCCCGCCGCCAGGATCCGCACGGCCTCGGCCGCGTTTCCCGAGTTCAGCTCGAACCGGCCCCGGAGCTGGGCGATCTCCGTCGCGAGTGTGATCTCCCCGCCGCCCCCTTCGTCTGCCTCGGCCAGCAGCGATTCCGCCTGTCCCGGCCGGCCGGCGAGCCAGGCCGCCGTGGCGGCGTCCTTCAGCCGGACGGCACGAGCGCGCGGCTCGGGGGTCAGCTCGGCAGCCCTGATCAGGGCAGCGGCGGCGGCGCCGTACCCGCCGCGGTCGCGAGCCCGCTCGGCGGCCTCCTCCAGCGCGACGGCGACCGGCTCGGCCTGGCCCAGGGCGGCTCCGGCCAGGTGCCAGGCCCTGCGGTCGCCCCCGGTCAACTCCGCCAGGACGGCGTGCACGTGTCGGACCTCGGCCGGGGCGGCCGCCTCGTGAATCGCGGATCGCACGAGCGGGTGACGAAAGCGCAGACCTGAGCCTGACACCTCGGCCAGCCCACTCCCCTCCAACTCCGCCAGAGCCACCTCCCCCGACCCCGCCGCCAGCCGCTCAGCGGCGCTCATGACCACCTCGAGGTCGGTCTCGACGGCGGCGAGCAGGGCGACCAGCCGAGCGGGGGCCGACAACCCGGTCACCCGATCGCCGAAGAGCCGGGTACCACCGGGCAACGGGTCGGGCAGCGGTTCGCGGCCCGCGAGCTGTGCGGGCGTCAGCCGGGCGGCGATCTCGTTCAGGGCCAGAGGGTTCGACCCGGTCAGCCTGATGAGTTCCCCTCTCACCGGGCCGGCCGTCACCCCGTGCCTGGACTCCAACAGCTCGGCCGCGGCATCCTCGGGCAGGCCGCGCACGCCCACCGTCGACGTCACGCCCCTGACCGGAGCGTCGCCGCGGAGAGCGAGCACCATCGCGATCCGTTCGGCGCCCAACCGCCTGGCGGCGAACAGCAACGCGTCGGCCGAGGCACGATCTACCCACTGGAAGTCATCGACCACGCAGATGAGGCCCTCCGACCCGGCGGCCTCGGCCAGCAACGACAGCACGCCGGCGCCCAGAAGGAAGCGGTCGCCCGCGCCACCGGCAACGTGCCCCAGGGCCGCTCGCACGGCGTCGCGCTGCGGACCGGGCAGCGCGTCGAGCAATCCGGCCACCGGCCACAACAGTTGGTGCAACGCCGCGAACGCCAGGTCCGACTCGGATTCGACGCCGCCGGTCCGCAGCACCCCCATCGCCTCGCCCCGCGCGGCCGCTGCGTCGAGCAGGGCGGTCTTGCCCGTCCCGGCCTCACCCCGGAGCACCACCGCCCCGCCGCAGCCATGGCGGGCCTGTGCGATCACCTCGTCGAGCGCACTGACTTCCGAAGATCTTCCGTAGAGCACAGAAGCCCACTCTAAAGGGGGACGGCCGCCGAGCACGGCCCCCGATGAGCCCAGGAGATCAAAACCCTGACAAGCGTGCCCCAGATCAGCCTACAGAGAGCTACTTGTCACTTCGCCATAGCTCCCGGAGAACAGGGCTTAGCCGTGCCAAGTGGGACGCCGACCAGGCACGCGACGACGTGCGCGAGTACGTGGTGGAGCATCTGCGCGGCGACGAACACGCCCGCCACCCCGCACCGGTCCTGCCGCCCTCATACCGCTCACCTGCAACGAAATCCAGCGCCTGTTCTTCACCGTCGTCATCCGACCCGTCCACGACACAGCACACCGGCTCAGCTGGTCCCACTGGCGACGCCGCCACCAGGCCCGATCTCAGGCCGGCCACCAGCGACAACGAGCCGCGCAGGTATGAAGATCACTAACTACGGCTGGAGTCGAAGCCCACGGGTTCCAGGTCGGTGACGCGGGCCCCTCGCTCGACACACTTCAGCCGAGCGTCTGCGCCCAGAACCGGCCGAGCGCCGCGTCGTCCCGCGCCCTGAAGTTCACCTGCACAGGTTCCAGCGTGGTCCCGCACCCTGGGATGGCGTCCGCGCTCCCGGCGCACTGTCCGCGATGGGCTCGTCCCGTCGCCGCGGAAGTGGCCCAGACAGGGGGAGCGTCACGCGCGTACGGTCGAATTCACGGGGCGCGGCGTGCCCACCGCTCCGCCCGAGGGCACCGTACGTCCGACGACCACCGCATCCTCCGAGGACCCACATGCAAGCCATCACCGTCCATGACCGTGACGCGGGCGCCGACGGGCTGTCCCTCACGGAGCTGCCCCGTCCCCACGCAGCCGAGAACGACGTCGTCGTGCGTGTGCACGCCGCCGGTTTCACCCGCGGAGAGCTCACCTGGCCCGGTACGTGGACGGACCGGGCCGGCCGCGACCGGACGCCGAGCGTCCCCGGCCACGAACTGTCGGGGGTGGTCGAGGAACTGGGGTACGGCACCACCGGTCTCACCGTCGGCCAGCGGGTGTTCGGCATGGCCGACTGGACGCGCAACGGATCGCTCGCCGAGTACACCGCCGTGGAGGCCCGTAACCTGGCACCCCTCCCCGCGGACGTCGACCACGTCGTGGCCGCCGCGTTGCCCGTCTCCGGGCTGACCGCGTGGCAGGGCCTGTTCGAGCACGGGCGGCTCACCACGGGACAGACCGTCGTGACCCACGGCGCCGCCGGAAGCGTCGGGTCGGTCGCGGTGCAACTCGCACGCGAGGCGGGCGCGCGGGTGATCGCCACCGGCCGTTCCGCCGACCGGGACACCTGTCTCGGTCTCGGGGCCGAGGTCTTCCTGGACCTCGAGTCCGAGCGGCTGGAGGCCGTGGGAGAGGCCGACGTCGTCTTCGACGTGATCGGCGGTGAGATCCTCCGTCGCTCGACCGCGCTCGTACGGGACGGCGGCACCCTCGTCACCATCGCCGAGCCGCCCGAGGCCAAACCGGAGAACGGCCGAGCGGTCTTCTTCGTCGTCGAACCCGACCGGAACGGCCTCGCCGCCCTGATGCGGCGGGTCAGGGACGGGCGGCTCAGGCCGGCCGTGGGGGAGGTGTGCCCGCTCGCCGAAGCGCCAGCGGCGTTCGCGCCCGGCCGCGGCAGGCGTGGCAGGACGATCGTCCGGGTCGTGCCACCGCACTCGGAGCCAGTGGGACCACAGGGGCAGGGCACACCGTCGTCGAGCGCGCCCTGAGACGAGACAGGGGAGGGGACCAACTCACACCCCGGGCCGGACCTGGCCGACGGACCCGGTGAAGCCCACCGGGCGCGCGTGACCCGCTGACGAGCCAGGCCCACGAGTGCGACGCTCAGTTTCCTTCGGCGGGCTTCCCGCTCCCGGCGCGCAGCCCACCCGCGCGGGGGGCCCCGCCGTCCGGCGCGGGTGGGTCGACGACCACGCAACAGTGGCCGGGGCGGGGCGCCAGCACCGCGCGCCCGGCCGCTTGTCCGCCCGCCTCGAGCAGGCCCCGCACCAGATGGAGATTCAGCCAGCACACCAGCTCGGTGTGTTCCCGGGCGAGCCGGTGGAAGGGGCAGTTGCGCAGGTCGACGCCCCCTTCGGCGGTCGTCGCCGGTTCGTAGCCGCAGCCGCGCAGGGCCGTCGTGAGGTCCTCGCCGCCGGCCGACCGGCCTGCCGCGTGCGCGGCCGCGGCCACCGCCTCCCGTACCGTCCCGGAGCCGTCGGCGGCGACGGCCTCGGCCAGCACCCCGGCCAGCAGACCGTAGTCGCGGGGCGGCACGCTGACGGACAACTCCTCGTCGGTGCGTGCGTAGCGCTTCGCCGGGCGGCCCGCGCCGGGCCCGCCGCGTCCGGCGGGACGCGCGTAGCTGGTCGCCAGCAGGCCCGCGTCGGCCAGTTTGTCCAGGTGATAGGCCGCCAGGGTGCGGCTGACCCCGGCCGCCCCCGCGGCCTCCTCGCGGCCCACGGGCTCGTCGCGGGTCCGCACGTAGTCGTACAGCCGACGCCGCACCGCGTCGTCCAGGCTGCTCAGGTCGCTGATGGCGTCCCTGTCACGGTCCTCGTTCGTACCCACACCGTCAATGTAACACCAATGAGATTTGACAAACGTCCGCGAACGTGGCCAGCCTGTAAAAACAACAAAACTTGTTGATACAAGGAGGCTGTCATGGCTGCTCCTGCTCACGTCCCCACGCACACTCCGTCCCTCGCCTCGGGCCGGCGGCGCGTCCTGGACGAGCCCGCCTACGGCGCGTACTGGCTGCTGCGCGCCGGGTACGCCGTGCTGCCGATCTGGATGGGCATCGACAAGTTCGTCAACGCCCTCACCGACTGGCCGTCCTATCTCGCGCCGTGGATCGTCGACGTGCTGCCGTTCTCCGCGCAGACCGCGATGTACGTCGTGGGCGCGATCGAGATCGTCGCCGGTGTCGCCGTGGCCATCAAGCCCCGGTACGCCGCCTACGTCGTCGCTCTCTGGCTCACCGGCATCATCGTCAACCTGCTGACCTACTCCGGGTTCTACGACGTCGCGCTGCGCGACTTCGGCCTGCTCCTGGGCGCGCTCGCCCTGGCCCGGCTCGCCGCCACCTACGACCCCGCCCGGTCCACCCGCCCCGGCGGCAGGGGCGCCCGTACCCGCTGAGGACACCCGTCCGCCGGCCCCGTCCGGGGCCGGCCACCACGGCGGGGCCCGGACGGAATCCCGTCGGCCGCCCCGCACCGATCCGCTCACGAGGAGGACGAGGGGATGACTGCCACAGTCCCGCTACAGGTGGTCGAGGACGTCACCGGACCCGATCTGGAAGCCGCAGAACGCGCTGCGCGGGAATTCCTGGCGGCGCTCGGGATCATGGTGGACAGCGAGGGGACCAGGGAAACCCCGGCACGGATGGCCCGCGGCTACGCCGAACTCCTCACCGCGCGGCCCTTCCGGATGACCACGTTCCCCAACGACGAGGGATACGACGAACTCGTCCTCGCGCGCGACATTCCCGTGCGTTCGGTCTGCCAGCACCACATGCTGCCCTTCGTGGGCAAGGCGCACGTCGGCTACCTGCCCGGCACACGCATCCTCGGACTGTCGAAGCTGGCCCGGGTGGTGGAGCACTTCGCCTGCCGGCCCCAGGTGCAGGAACGGCTGACCAAGCAGACCGCGGACTGGCTGGCGGAACAGCTCCAGCCCCGGGGCGTGGGAGTCGTCGTCGAGGCGGAACACACCTGCATGACGCTGCGCGGCGTGCAGGCCACCGGCTCGAGAACCGTCACCTCCACCATGCTCGGGGCCCTGCGCGACGACGCGGCGTCCCGGCACGAGTTCCTCGCCCTCACCGGCGTCCAGCGGTAGCCGGACGGCACCCGCGCCCGCGCCCGTACCCCACCCCATCGTCTCGGAGTCCCTCATGACCACATCACCGCGTCCGCCCCGGCGGATCCTGATCGTCGGCGCCGGCCTGGCCGGTGCGTCGGCCGCCGCCGGCCTGCGTGAACAGGGGTTCGACGGAGACGTCACCCTGTTCGGGCGGGAAAGCCACGCCCCCTACGAACTGCCCCCGCTCTCCAAGGGCGTCCTGCTGGGCGAGCGGGACGAACCGGACTGGGTCCGGGAAGCGGGCTACTACGCCGCACACGGCATCGCCCTGCGCCGCGAGACCACCATCACCGCCCTGCGCCCGGCCGACCACGTGATCGTCGACGCCGACGGCACGGAGCACGGATACGACCGGCTCCTGCTCGCCACCGGCTCCCGCCCGCGGACCCTGTCCGGATTCGAGGGTCCCGGTGTGCACACGCTGCGCACCCTCGACGACGCCCTGGCCCTGCGAGAGAAGCTGACCGACGGAGCCCGGGTGGTGATCGTCGGCGCGGGCTGGATCGGCTGCGAGGTCGCCTCCGCGGCCCGCGCCCACGGCGCCCACGTGACCATGGTCGACCCCGCGCCCCTGCCGTTGCGGTACGTCCTCGGCGACCGCGTCGGGCGGGTCTTCCGCGATCTGCACGCCGACCACGGCGTCACCCTGCGCCTGGGCGTCGGGGCGACCGGCACCGGAACCCGCGCCGACGGCCGGGTGGTACTGCTGGCCGACGGCAGCGAACTGCCCGCCGACGTGGTGGTCGTCGGGGTCGGCGCGCTGCCCCACACCGAGCTCGCCGAAGCCGCGGGTCTGGCCCTCGCGTCGGGCGGCGTCGCCGTCGACGCCGCACTGCGCACCTCCGCCCCCGACGTCTACGCGGCCGGTGACATCGCCGCCCACGACCACCCGCGCCACGAGGGGCGCGTGCGCGTCGAGCACTGGTCCAACGCCAAGGAACAGGGCGCCCACGTGGCCGGGAACCTCCTCGGCGGCCACGACGCCTACAGCGCCGACCCGTACTTCTTCTCCGACCAGTACGACCTCGGCTGCGAGTACCGCGGCCTGGCCGACCCCGCCCGCGACGAGCTGGTCCTGCGCGGCGAGCCCGCCTCCCGCGAGTTCCTCGCCCTCTGGCTGCGCGACGGACGCGTCACCGCCGCCCTCAACGTCAACTCCTGGGACCACGGTGACGCGCTCACCGCCCTGGTCGGTGCCCGGGCGCGGGTGTCCGCCCGGCAACTCGCCGAGGCCGACCTGGACACCCTCGCCACCGCCGGTGCGGCCGACCGGTGAGCACCCCCGCCCGTACCGACGACAGGAGCGACGACCCCATGCGATCCCCGGCAGTCGACCTCGAGTTCCGTGGCCGCCGCATCGTCAGCGACCGGCCCCTGGTCATGGCGATCGTCAACCGCACACCGGACTCCTTCTACGACCGGGGCGCCACCTTCGCCGCCGAAGCGGCCCGGACCGCCGTCGCCCGGGCCGTCGCCGAGGGCGCGGACATGATCGACATCGGCGGAGTGGCGGCCAGTCCGGGAGAGGAGGTCACGGCCGCGGAGGAAGCCGCCCGTGTCGTCCCCCTGGTGGAGTGGGCCCGCGACCGCTACCCCGACCTCCTGATCAGCATCGACACCTGGCGCCACGAAGTCGGTGACGCGGCCTGCCGGGCCGGCGCGGACATCCTCAACGACGCCTGGGCCGCCGCCGACCCCAAGCTGATCGACGTGGCCGCCGCGCACGGCGCCGGCTACGTGTGCACGCACACAGGCGGCCGCACCCCCCGCGCCGCACCCTTCCGCCCCGGCTACCCCGACGTGGTGGCCGCCGTGCGCACCTCCGTCGTCCGGCTGGCGGAACGGGCCGAAGCGGCCGGCGTGCCCCGTGGCGGCATCCTCATCGACGCCACCGGCTACGGCAAGAACACCACCGACCACCTCCTCCTGCTCCGCAACGTCCGGGAGTTCACACAGTCCGGGTGGCCGGTCCTGATGGCCCTGTCCAACAAGACGTTCGTGGGCGAGATGCTGGACGTGGACCTGGGGGACCGGCTGACCGGCACCCTGGCGGCCACGGCCGTCGCCGCCCGGGACGGCGCCGCCGTCTTCCGGGCCCACCAGGTCCGGCCCACCCGGCAGACCGTCGAGATGGCCGCCGGCATCAACGGCAGCCGTCCCCCCGCCCGCACCGGAACCTGGATCGCCTGATGATGCAGCAGATCTGGCCCGCCGAACACGTCCGGCCCCTCGACGACGACGAACTGGAACGCCTCTACACCTACCCGCTCCGTCAGCGCTGGCTGGCCGTCAACTTCGTCGCCAGCGCCGACGGGGCCGTGGAGGTCGGCGGTCTGGCCAGGCCCCTGTCCACGCCGCCCGACCGCAAGGTGCTGCAACTCGGCAGCGACCTCGCCGACGTCCTGCTGATCGGCGCCACCACCGCCATGGTCGAGGGCTTCCGCGGCGTCCACCCCAACCGGCACACCCTCGCCCGCCGCCGCCGGCACGACCTGGCCGACACCCCGCCCACCGCCGTGGTCACCACCGGAAGGAGCCTGCCCCCGGACGCTCCCGTCATCACCCGAGCACGCGTCCCCACCATCGTCCTCACCTGCGCGTCGGCACCGGAGGCGACCCGGCGGGCCTGGCAGGACGCCGGGGCGGACGTCGTCGTCGCGGGCGAGGACACCGTCGACCTCGCCGCGGCGGTCCCGGCCCTCACCGGGCGCGGGCTGCGACGCATCGACTGCGAGGGCGGGCCCCGCCTCTTCGGAGCGCTGACCGCCGCCCGACTGGTCGACGAACTGCGGCTGACCGTCTCCCCCCTGCTGACGGCGGGCCCGGCCGGCCGCATCGCCACCGGCCCACCCGTCCGGACCACCCACCTGCACCTGGCCTCCGCGGTGGCCGAGGACGGCACCCTCCTGCTGCGCTACCTCACGCGACCGGACCGCCCGCCCCGGCCAGGGCGCGTCGTTGACGACGCCGACGACACGTAAAAGGGTGGGCGTGGCCGGCGCCCCGCCGCCCGACCGCCGTTTCCGAGACCCGAGGACGCACCCACCGTGAAGATCACCGCAGCCGACGTCGTCGTCACCAGCCCGGGCCGCAACTTCGTCACCCTGCGCATCACCACCGAGGACGGGCTCACCGGCCTCGGGGACGCCACCCTCAACGGGCGTGAACTGGCCGTCGAGGCCTACCTGCGCGAACACGTGGCCCCGCTGCTGCTCGGACGGGACGCCCACGCCGTCGAGGACACCTGGCAGTACCTGTACCGGGGCGCGTACTGGCGCCGGGGCCCGGTCACGATGGCGGCCGTGGCCGCGGTGGACATGGCGCTGTGGGACATCAAGGGCAAGGCGGCGGGCCTGCCGGTCTACCAGCTCCTCGGCGGTGCCTGCCGCACGGGCGCGCTGGCCTACGGCCACGCCTCCGGCCGGGACATACCCGAACTGCTCGACTCGGTGCGCGCACACCTGGCCGACGGGTTCCGTGCCGTCCGGATCCAGAGCGGCATCCCCGGCCTCGACTCCGTGTACGGTGTCGCCGCCTCGGCCGCCGGAGAGGGCGAGCGCTACGACTACGAGCCCGCCCGGCGTACGCGCACCGCTCACCCCCGGCCCACCGAGGAGACCTGGGACACTCGCGCCTACCTGCGCCACATGCCCACGGTGTTCGAAGCCGTACGGCACACCTTCGGCCCCGAGCTGCCGCTGCTGCACGACGGACACCACCGCATGACGCCCATCCAGGCCGCGCGGCTCGGCAAGGACCTCGAGCCCTATGACCTCTTCTGGCTGGAGGACGCGACACCCGGCGAGGACCAGAGGGCACTGCGGCTGATCCGGGAGCACACCACCACCCCGCTGGCCATCGGGGAGGTCTTCAACTCGGTCCACGACTACACCACGCTGCTCCAGGAGCGGCTGATCGACTACGTCCGCTCCGCGGTGACACACACCGGCGGCATCACTGCCGTACGCAAACTGCTCGACCTGGCCGCCGTGTACGGCGCCAAGTCCGGCATGCACGGTCCGACCGACATCTCACCCGTGGGCATGGCGGCCGCCCTCCACCTCGACCTCGCCGTGCACAACTTCGGCATCCAGGAGTACATGCGCCACTCCCCGGAAACCCTCGAGGTGTTCCGCACCTCCTACCGCTTCGAGGACGGCCTCCTGCACCCCGGCGACGCCCCCGGCCTCGGGGTCGAACTCGACGACGCGGCCGCGTCCCGCTTCCCCTACGAGCCCGCCTACCTCCCCGTCAACCGGCTCCGCGACGGTACCGTCCACGACTGGTGAGGCACCGGCCCGGGCGGTCGCACGCGGCGCCGCCCGGGCCCGGCCCCGGCGCGCCGCGGGCCCCCGGCGGGCGTGGCAGAGTGGGAATGTCCCGTCGTCCCCCGGAAAGCCCCCGTCGCATGCGTCTCCTGCTCATCAGGCACGGCCAGACCCCGTCCAACCTCAAACACCTCCTGGACACCGCGGAGCCCGGCCCCGGGCTGACCTCCCTCGGCCAGGAACAGGCCGCGGCGCTGCCCGACGCACTGGCCTCGGAGAAGATCGACGCGCTGTACGCGTCGACGCTCGTACGCACGCAGCTGACCGCCGCCCCCCTGGCCGCCGCGACCGGACTGGAGGTCCGGATCCGGGCCGGTGTCAGGGAACTGACCGCCGGTGATCTGGAGATGCGCGGCGACGACGAGGCGGCACACCTCTACATGCACACCGCCTTCGCCTGGTCGGCGGGGGACGTGGGGCTCCGTATGCCCGGAGGCGAGAACGGGGCGGAGGCACTGGCCCGGTTCGACGCCGTCGTCGCCGAGGCCCACGGGGACGGCGCCCGGACGGCGGCGGTGGTCAGCCACGGTGCCGCGATCCGCATGTGGGTGGCGGCGCGGGCGGACAACGTGGACATCACCTACGCCGCGCAGCACCCCCTGGCGAACACGGGCATCGTCATCCTCACCGGTTCGCCCGGCCGGGGCTGGCGGGCACTGCTCTGGGAGGGCAGCTCCCTGGGCCCCCTGCCCCACACACCCGGCCCGGACGACCCCACCGGCTCCGCCATGCCCACCCCCTGACACACGCTCGCCGCGTCGGGAACAGCGGGGCCGGGCCGCGCTGTTGCACAGGCGAACGACCGCCGTACTCGGATCGAGACGTATGTCTTGCAGGAGGAAACATTCCTATGACGGACCGACCTTTGACGCTCATGGCCGTGCACGCCCATCCCGACGACGAGGCCACCGGAACGGGCGGTGTCCTGGCGCGTTACGCGGCGGAGGGCGTCCGTACGGTGCTCGTGACGTGTACCGACGGCGGGTGCGGCGACGGACCGGGGGGAGTCAAACCGGGCGACCCGGGGCACGATCCGGCGGCCGTCGCCGTGATGCGGCGTCAGGAGCTCCGGGCGAGCTGTGACGTCCTGAAGATCAGCGACCTCGAGATGCTGGACTACGCCGACTCCGGAATGGCGGGCTGGCCCAGCAACGACGCCCCCGGCTCCTTCTGGCGGACCCCGGTGGAGAAGGGCGCCGCACGCCTGGCGGAACTCATGCTGCACTACCGGCCCGACGTGGTCGTCACCTACGACGAGAACGGTTTCTACGGCCATCCCGACCACATCCAGGCCCACCGCGTCACGATGGCGGCACTGGACCTGACCGAGCTGACGCCGAAGGTGTACTGGACGACGGCGCCCCGCTCGATGATGGGGCGTTTCGGCGAGATCATGCGCGAGTTCAACGAGGACCTGCCGGAGCCGGACCCCGCCGAGGCCGCCGCCATGGCCGAGATCGGGCTGCCCGACGACGAGATCACCACCTGGGTCGACACCACCGCGTTCAGCGGTCAGAAGTTCGACGCGCTGGCCGCGCACGCGAGCCAGGGCGAGAACATCTTCTTCCTGAGGATGGGCAAGGAGAGGTTCGGCGAGCTGATGGGCATGGAGACCTTCGTGCGCGTCCGGGACACCACCGGCGCGGCCCTGCCGGAGAACGACCTTTTCGCCGGACTGCGCTGATCCCCGGCCGACGGTGTTCCGGGACTGTTAGCCTGCCCGCATGTCGGACCTGGGACCCGTCGCCTGGCCGCCCGAGCCGATCAGGACCGGGAGACTCGTGCTCCGCGAGTCCGAGGCCCGGGACCGAGCGGTGTTCGTCGAGCTGCTGGCGTCGCCGCAGGTGCACACCTACCTCGGCGGCCCCCGCCCGCGTGCCGAACTCGAGCGTGAGATGCCCGGGCTGCCGGGGCGGTGGCCCGGGTGCTTCGTCGTCGAGGCCGACGGGGCGATGGTCGGCGAGGTCCTGCTCAGGAGGCCGACGGAGCACCAACGCCCCGCTGCCGTGGGCCTGGTGGATCTCGGCTACCTGTTCCTGCCGCGGGTGTGGGGACTCGGGTATGCCGCCGAGGCGTGCGCGGCGGCACTCGACTGGCTCGACGGTGTCCTGCCCGGCGAGCCGGTGGTCCTCACCACCCAGACCGCCAACGTCCGCTCGATGCGCCTCGCCGCGAAACTGGGGTTCACCGAGGTCGAGCGGTTCCGGGCCTGGGACGCCGAGCAGTGGCTCGGCCTGCGGCCCCCGGCCGCACCGCCCGCCTGACCCAATGCCGCCGGGGTGCGCGGCACTTGGCCCAAAAACACGCATCTCTGTGTGAAGCTTTGCCCATGAGTCATCCGAGTGAAGAAGTCAGGGCCAGACTGCAGACCGATCGTCCGCACTCCGCCCGTGTCTGGAACTACCTGCTGGGAGGCAAGGACAACTACCCCGTCGACAGCGCGGCCGGCGACGTCATCCTCACGACGTTTCCGGAGTTCGCCGCCGTCGCCCGGGTGCAACGACGCTTCCTGTCCCGCGCGGTGCGCTTCCTCGCGGGTGAGGCCGGTGTCCGCCAGTTCCTCGACATCGGCACGGGACTGCCCACGGCGGACAACACGCACGAGGTGGCCCAGCGCATCGCACCGGAGAGCCGCATCGTCTACGTGGACAACGACCCCCTCGTCCTCACCCACGCCCAGGCCCTGCTCACCAGCAGCCCGGAGGGCGCCTGCGCCTACATCGACGCCGACGTCCGGGACCCGGAACGGATCCTGGCCGAAGCCGCCAAGACCCTGGACTTCAGCCGTCCGGTCGCGCTGACCATGCTGGGGATCATCGGGCAGATCTCCGACGCCGAACGTCCCGCCGAGCTGGTGAGCACGCTGCTCTCGGGGCTGCCCGCGGGCAGCTACCTGGCCCTGAGCGACGGCACCAACGGCAACGAGGCGCTCAACAGGGCGGTCGAGGCCTACAACGGGCAGTCGGCCAACACCTACCACCTGCGGTCCCCGCGGGAGATCGCGGCCTACTTCGCCGGACTGACCCTGGTGGAGCCGGGCGTCGTGTCCACCGCCACCTGGCGCCCGGACGCCGACCGGTCCGAGGAGTCGACGGCCGAGGTGTCCGTCTGCGGAGTCGCGGTCAAGAACTGACGTGGCGGCCCTGCCGCCGGACGCGCCGCGGGGCACGGGCCGACAGGCTGCGTCGGCCGCGACGTCGATCGGAGTTCACCCGTGCGCCACCCTCGTCTGGGGATCGCCATCCTGACCATGGGCAACCGGCCCGCCGAGTTGCGGGCGCTGCTGGACTCGGTGGCCGGACAGACACTCCCGGCCACACGCGTCGTGGTGATCGGCAACGGCAGCCCGCTGCCGGAGCTGCCCTCGGGGGTGGCCGGGGTGGTACTGGAGGAGAACCTGGGCGTCTCCGGCGGCCGGAACGCGGCCGTCGAGCACCTGCGGGCATGCGGGGACGTGGACGTCGTCGTCGACCTGGACGACGACGGACTGCTCGTCGACACGGACGTGTTCAAGACGCTGGCCTCGATGTACGAGGCCGATCGGCGGCTGGGGATCGTGTCGTTCCGGATCGCCGACGAGCGCGGCCGCACCCAGCGTCGGCACGTCCCTCGGCTGCGGTCGGGGGACCCGTTGCGCGGCGGTGAGGTGACCACGTTCCTGGGCGGCGGGCACGCGCTGTCGATGCGGATGCTGGACCGCATCGGCGGCTGGCCGGACGCCTTCTTCTTCACGCACGAGGAGACCGACCTCGCGTGGCGGGCGCTCGACGACGGATGGCGGGTGGTGTACGAGCCGTCGCTGCTGCTCCAGCACCCCTGGACGTCACCGGCCCGGCATGCCGTGTACTACCGGATGACGGCCCGCAACCGGGTGTGGCTGGCCAAACGGCACCTGCCCGCACCGCTCGTCCCGGCCTACCTCGCGTCCTGGACCCTGCTGACCCTGGCGCGGACCCGGTCGTGGGGCGGTCTGCGGGCCTGGGCGGCCGGGTTCGCCGAAGGGGTGCGTGCGCCCGGTGGTCCGCGTCGGCCGATGAGGTGGGCGACCGTGGCCCGGATGACGCGGCTGGGCCGCCCACCGTTCGTCTGACCGTCCGGACCGGGCTCACTCCGAGAGGCGACGCCCCGGGCCGACAGCCGGGGGAGTGGGGTCAGACGCGGTCGAGGGGCCGGTGCGGCTCGCTGGGAAGTTCCGCTGTGATCGTGTCACCGGGCCGCACCGTGCCGCCTTGCTTCACGACGCCCATGATTCCGGCCTTGCGCACGATGTTCCCGGCCTCGTCACGGCCGACGACCCGCTTCAGGAGACCGTCCTGGAACGCGTCGATCTGAAGGCAGGGATTGCGGAGCCCGGTCACCTCCAGCACGGCGTCGTCGCCGACGCGCAACAGCGTGCCGACCGGCAGACCCAGCAGATCCATGCCGCGGGTGGTGATGTTCTCGCCGAGCTCACCGGGCGCCACCTCGAATCCGTCCGCGCCGACCTCGGCGAAGAGTTCCTCATGGATGAGGTGGACCTGGCGCAGGTTGGGCTGGGTGGGGTCCTGAGCGACCCTCGAACGGTGCTTGACCGTCACACCGGCGTGTACGTCGCCCTCCACGCCGAGTCCGGCCAGGAGCGTGATGCTGTCCCGGTTCGGCTTGGTGAACGAGTACGTGCCGTTGCTGCTGACCGCCGTGACCGTGCTGCTCATCCTTGACGCCCCTCCCGTTGACGCTGATCGGTCACGACCCTAGCCCGTCGTCCGGTCGGGGCGAGCCGCACGGTGCGAGGGCTCACGACCGAAGCGCCGGTGGATCCGGTACGTCGGCTCCCGCGGCGTCGGTGCCCCGGCCGGCACCACTGCTTGCTCGGGCGGACACGCGGGTACCGGCGGCCGGGGCCGCGAGGACGGCCGTGGCGACGAAGGCCAGGACCACGAGCATCGCCGGACGCAGGCCGTAGTGGTCGCCGAGGAAACCGAGGGTGGGCGGCCCCACGAGGAAGGCGATGTAGCCGATCGTCGCCACGAGGCCGACGCGGGCGGTCTCGTCGGGCCCCGAGTCGCCCGCCGCCGACAGGGCCACCGGAAAGCCCAGGGACGCGCCCAGTCCCCAGAACAGGACGGCGGCCGCGGCCACGACGGCGTTGTCGGAGAAGATGACCAGGCACAGACCGATGGCCCCGGAGACCGCGCTGGCCCGCACGACGGTCGCCCGGCTGTAGCGACTGAGGAAGAACGCGCCGCCGAAGCGTCCCAGGGTCATCGCCGCGGCGAACCCCACGAAGACGAGCGAGCCGACGGCGGCGTCGAGACCGTGGCCGTCGACCATGAGCAGCGGCAGCCAGTCGTTGGCGGCGCCCTCGGCGAGCGCCATGGCCAGGACGATGGCCCCGATCATCAGGAGCCGCCGGTCCTTCCACACCTGCGGGCCCGCGGGCCGCGTGGAGTTCGAAGCGGGCGCCGCGGCACGCACCCCGGTCCCGGCCGGGACGGCACCGATGGCGTACCCGAAGATCGCGGCCGTCACCGCCGCCACCGCCAGGAGGTGCCAGTGGGCGGGGAACGCCGCAGCGGTGGCCGCCATGCCGGCCAGGCCGCCGATGACCGTGCCCAGGCTGAAACACCCGTGCAGCGTGGGCAGAACCGGCCCGCCGGTGATCCTTTCCACGTCGGCACCGTCCACATTGATCGCCACCTCGCCCGATCCGACCCCCACGCCGAACAAGCACAGCCCCGCGGTGACCAGCGGCGCGGAGCCGAGGGCGCTGCCCACGCCCACGACGACCACGCTCGCGACGACGAACAGTGTGCCGAACGCCGTCACGGGCCTGGTCCCGAACCGCGACACGAAACGGCCGGAACAGAGGATGCCGGCCATCGACCCGACGGACAGACCGAACAGCACCAGCCCCATCTGCCCCGTGGACACGCCCAGACGGTCCCGGACGTCCGGGGTGCGCGTGATCCACGAGGACATGGCGATGCCGTTGAGGAAGAAGAAGAGGTACAGCGCCCGGCGGCGTCGGCGCACGGCACGGTCTGTCAAGGAAGGGCTCCGCCGGTGTTGGGGACAATGGAGGACAGGCAGGCGACGACCCTGCGTCACCCACCGAGTATGCACAAATGTACACACCGGGTGAGGGGCCGAGAAGACAAGGCGGACAACAGCGATGACAGGCAGCACCCGTGGCCCCAACGACCCCCGGCGCCGTGAACGGATCCTCGACGCCGCGCTCGACGTCATCGCCGAGCACGGCGCCATCAAAGTGACCTTCCGCAAGATCGCCGAGGCGGCGGGGGTGCCGCTCGGGTCACTGACCTACTACTTCGACGACATGCAGCACCTGCTGACCGAGGCCTTCACCCGGCTCGCCGAGACCGTCTCCACGCGCTACGGTGCCCTTCTGGAGGCCGCGCGGACCCGGCAGGAGGCCGAGGCGGCGGTCGTCGAGATCATCTGCGGCAAGGTCTGGGGAACCGACCGCAACCTCCTGCTCAGCTACGAGCTCTACGCCTTCGCCACCCGCCATCCCGAGGTACGCGCCGTCATGCGGTCCTGGATGGGAGCCAGCCGGGACTCGCTGGCCAGACACTTCGACCCGCTCACGGCACGGGCCCTCGACGCCCTGATCGAAGGATTCTCCATCCACAACTCCGTCGACCTGCGGCCCACGGAGCGCGGGGACGTGGCCGCCGTCGTCAGCGCCGTCGTCGACCGGCACCGCTGATCCGGCCTACGGGGACGGGGATCCGGCGGGCTCCGGGTCCCCGCCGCGGGTCAACTCGTCGGGAAGTCGTCGGGGGTGCTGATACGGCTCTTGACCAGAGCCCCGGACTCGGTCAGCACGCCGCTGCCGCTGTAGTCGGTACCGTTGCAGGTGCCCGGCCTGAACGCGGCGCTGCCCTCGTCGGCGTCGGAGTACGTCCAGTTGGCGTAGCCGATCTTCAGCTGGTCGAGCAGGTCCAGCCACGCGGTGCTGCTCGCCCGGTCCACGGCGCCTCCGCCGGTGGCGCTCACTGTGCCGAACTCGGAGACGAACAGCGGCAGTTTCGCGGCCGCTCGGCTCACCGTGGACCGGTAGGCGTCCTTGTGGCTCGCGGCGTAGAAGTGGAACGCGTACATGATGTTGGCCGCGTTCACGGGGTTGTCGACCACCGCGCTCTCGTTGGAGCCGTCCGAGACGCCCAGGGAGGACCAGCCGCGGGTGCCGACGATGACGACGGCGTCCGGGTCGGCGGCCCGGATCACCGGGATGACCTGCTCGGCGTAGTTCTTGACGGCCGCCCAGCTCACGCCGTTGGGCTCGTTGGCGATCTCGTAGATCACGTTCTTCTTGTCCGCGTTGCGGGCGGCGACGGAGGCGAAGAACGTCTTGGCGCGGTCGAGGTTGTAGTTCGGGTCGCCCGGCGTCAGCGTATGGAAGTCGATCACCGCGTACATGCCGCGTGCCTCGGCCTCGTCGACCAGGGCGTTCACCTGACCGGTGAACCCCTCCGGATCGGTCTCGTAGCCGTCCTCCTGCACGTACATCGCCACGCGGAGCAGGTCCGACTTCCAGTCGTCGGCCAGGGCGTCCAGGGCCTCGTCGCCGTAGCACTGGCCGAACCACTGGATGCCGTGCGTGCTCATGCCGCGGAGTTGTACCGGACGATCGTACTGGTTGCACAGATGCACGCCGCAGACGTGGAGCTGCCCGTTCACGGCGACCGGGGTGCCGGTCGCGGGCGGGTCGGTCGGAGGGTCCGTCGGTGGATCGGTGACGGATCCCGTACAGGTCACGCCATTGAGCGCGAAGGAGGCGGGTGCCGGGTTGGAGCCGGTGAAGGACCCCACGAATCCCAGGTCGGCCGACGCACCGGTGGACAGGGTGCGGTTCCAGTCGACGCCGCCGGCGGTGACCGCGGAACCGGACTGGGACCAGGTCGCGTTCCACCCCTGGACGACCTTCTGTCCGGTGTCCGGCATCGTGAACCCGAGCGTCCACCCGCTGACCGGGTCACCCAGGTTCGTGACCTTCACGCCGGCCTGGAAGCCGCCCGACCATTGGCTGGTGACGGTGTATTCGACCGAGCAGCCGGTAGCGGCCTGCGCCGGGGGGCCGGCCAGCGCCGTGAGACCGACGACCGATGCGCCGGTCGCGAGTAGGGCCAAAAGGCGTTTCAACGCGATTCTCCTTCTCTGGCGTGCGCATGACAGGACAGGACGTCGATGGGAGCGCTCCCAAAGGCCGTCGGCCCGAGACCGTACACCTGCGAGGCGGTGCGCGACAGAGGTGGAACCGCCCAACTGTTCCCCCACCGCGGTGCGGTGGCCGGTACTTGCCGTTGTCAGGCGCCGGTGGCGGACGCGTGGCGGTCCAGCTCGGCGGCCAGCCGGCGCATGACCGTGCGGTTGGCCCGCCGCATCGTGCCGCGTACGAAGGGCGCCAGCAGACGGTCGGCGAGCGGAGCGCGCACCCAGGCGTACGTGAACGAGACGGTGGTCCCGCCGGAACGCAGCGGTTCGACGGTGTAGGTCCCGTGGGCCAGGCGCCGGCCGCCCGCGCTGACGTTGCGTTCGACGATGCGCCGCGGCGCTTCGGCCTCGACCACCTCGATGGCGACGTCGGTCTTCGCGCCGCCCAGCGAGGCGGTGACCGTGGCGCGCGAGCCGATGCCGCGGGCGGGGCCGCCGTAGCGCCAGTGGGTCAGGTAGTGATCCGTGAATCGCTCGTGGTGGGCCATGACATCGAGGAAGTCGTAGACCTGCTCGGGTGTCTGGGGCACGCCGATCGACACGGTGACAGGCTTCATGCACCCCACGCTACATACGGCGGATGCCCATGGGGACGCCCGCGACGTGGCGGCGACGGACGGTCCGCGGTCGGCGTCGGACCCGGGCGGCGGAGCGACGCCGGCAGGAGTTCCCGGCCGGGAACCGGTCGGCGCCGTCCAACGGGGGGGGGAGCAGGGCCCCGTTCGGGTGGGTTCGGCTCACTCCGGCGCGTTGTCGCGCCGCGGTCCCGACCGGTGGCGGAGCATGCCACGCATGCTGTCCGGTCTCCTGGCCAGATTGGCCACCCTGCTGCTCGGACGCCACGGCAGGTCGCTGCACCTCAAGGCCGCGGGTGCCGCGACGGTCGTCCTGGTGATCGTGGTCCTCGTGGGTTCCTACCTCGCCGTTCTCGCCGAGCGCGGCACCCCCGGGGCGCAGTTGGTCACCTATCCGCGGGCCCTGTGGTGGTCCGTGGAGACCGCGACGACCGTCGGCTACGGCGACCTGTATCCCGTGACCTTCTGGGGGCGGACCGTGGCCGTGGTGGTGATGGTCGCCGGGATCACCTCCTTCGGTCTGGTCACCGCCGCGCTGGCCACCTGGTTCGTCGGAAAGGAACAGGAACGCAGGGGACACCTCGTGCGGCACACCGAGGAGGCGGCCCAGGAGGCGTACGCGCAGGCGACCCGGGCGCTGCACGAGCGTTTCGACCGGTTGGAGCGAAGGCTCGACGACGACCGCGGGGGACCGGCCCGTGAACGGCCTTAGCGGCCACCCGCGTTGCTTCCGGCGGCCCCCCGCCGGAAGCCGCCGGAGTCAGACGCGCTCCAGCCGCCACAGCTGCGGTTGCAGGCCGTTGCACGTCCACTGCTGGACATTGGCGCCCGGTTCCCGCGAACCCTCGGAGACGTCCAGGCACTGGCCACTGGAGCGGGCGACCAGCCGGTAGTAGCCCCGGCCCGCGTTCTCGAGCCGCCAGTCCTGCGCGGCCAGCCCGTTGCAGTACCACTGCCGGACGTTCGCACCCGGCACGGGTGAGCCGTTCTCCACGTCCAGACAGTGGCCGCTGTTTCGCCCGGTGAGCGTGAAGTGGCCGCCGCCGTGGGCGCGCACCGTCCAGTCCTGCGGACCGAGCCCGTTGCACGTCCACTGCTGGACGTTGCCCCCGGGCTCGCGCGCGTCGGCCGCGACGTCGAGACAGTGCCCGCTGCCCGCGTTGACCAGCCGGTAGAGGGCGCCGTCGACGACGCCGGCCGCGTCGCCGGTGACGCTCCCGGTGGCGAAGTACGGCTTGCACACCGAGCCGTCCCAGTCGGTGGCGATCTCCAGCACGCGGCGACCGTCCTCGGACGGCAGCAGGGGCGAGCTGTAGTTCTGGCAGTAGTTCACCTCCGGCGCCGCTACGGCGACCGGCGCCTCGATCTCGTACCACGGCCCGCTGCCGTTCTCCGTGTTGGCGAGGATCGTGCGGCCGCTCTCGGCGGCGGGCGTGCCGTCGCTGTTGAGGAGCCGCTGGCCGATCAGCAGCAGCCGCCCGTTCGGAGCGCCGTCCGGTGACGGTGCCCAGGCGACGGTCGGGGCCGCGCGGAAGTACTTGCCGTCCACGGTCTGCGGCCGGTACCCGAGGAAGGCGGGGTCTCCCCAGTTCCAGCCGTCCGCGGACGTCCGGAAGTGCACCACGCACTGGTACTGGCCGCCCGGGTTGCAGATCTCGTAGCTCATGAAGTAGTCGCCGTTCGGCAGTTTCCGGACCACCGGCATCCCGGGCCGGTCCTCCGACCAGCCGCTCGCCACCGTGTCGTGGTGGTCCTGCCAGTGGACGCCGTCGTAGCTGCGTGCGGCGACCAGCTTCTGGCTGTGCCCGGGGTCGGTCTCGTCGGAGTAGTGGCAGACCAGCGCGCCGTCGGCGGCCACGGAGAACTCCGGTTCCCACAGCCCGCCGGTGCCGCCGGCGACGGCGCACGAGGACAGGTAGGACCAGCTGCGCCCCACGTCGTCGCTCCGCCAGATCCGCAGCGCCATCCGGCGGTCGGGTTCGTCCTGGCCGGCGGACGACGCCCACAGCAGTGTGCCGGCCCGCAGCCCGCCCACCTGCCGGGGAAGTTCGAACAGCGTGGCGCAGCACAGGCCCTGCCCCGCGGCGGACTCGGGATCGACGACGCGGCCGACCTCGCGGAAGCTCGCGCCCGCGTCGGTGCTCTCGTGGATGGCGCCGACGCCGTTGTTTCCGTCGAACGTGACGACGCTCGCCAGGACACGCCCGTTCGCCGCGCCGTTGTGGGCGAGCCGGACGGCACGGGGATAGAGACCCGTGCCGTCACGCAGCGGAGTCCCGGTGGCCGCCGCGGCGGTGGTGTCCGCCGCGACGGGTGTCGAGGAGACGGGGAGCGAGGAGGCAGGGAGCGAGGAGACGGGGAGCGAGGGAACGCCGGCGGCGGCCGGAACGGCCAGTGCCAGGCCGAGGACGCCGGTCAGACCGCACAGCGCGACACGTGCGCGGGCGCGTCCGAGGAAGTGGAACAGGCGGAGGATCACGACGGTCTTCCTTCCTGCGAGGAGGAAATCCGCGCCAGGGTAGAGGCGAATGTACATCGATGTAAACAGGGCGGGAGAACAGGCCCGGGCATCGTCTCGCCCCTGGCGATCCATTCGCCCGGAGGAACTTCGGCGGAGCGGAGAGACCGCTTTCGGCCACGCCTTGTCAGCGCGACGACAACGGATGTATAACGTTGCAAAACCAGCGCACAGGCTCGGCACACGGCTCAAGGTGACGACACCGGACCCGCACCGACCACCCGAGTCGGGCCGCTCAGGGAAGGGAACGCCGTGCGGGTCAGCCTCAAGGACGTCGCCGCGCACGCGGGGGTCTCCATCAAGACCGTCTCCAACGTGGTGAACAATTTCCAGCACGTCACACCGGCCATGCGCGAACGCGTCCAGCGCTCCATCGACGAACTCGGCTACCGCCCCAACCTGACGGCCCGTCACCTGAGGGCGGGGCGTACGGGCATCATCGCGCTCGCCCTGCCCGAACTCGGCAACCCCTACTTCGCCGAACTGGCCGCGGCCGTCATCGACACCGCGGCCGAGCACGACTACACCGTCCTCCTCGACCACACCGGCGGACGACGCGAGCAGGAGCTGCTGGTCAGTCAGGGCTTCCGGGCACGGGTCATCGACGGACTGATCCTCAGCCCCATCGAGCTGGAGACCGAGGACCTGCGCGACCGCGCCGGGGAGGTACCCCTGGTGCTGCTCGGCGAGCGGGACTACGACCTGCCCTACGACCACATCGCCATCGACAACGTCGCCGCCGCCCGCGCCGCCGTCGCGCACCTGGTCGCCCTGGGGCGCCGGGAGGTGGCGTTCATCGGCGCCCGGCGCGGGCGCAACGAGCCCGCCCAGCTCCGGGTGCGCGGCTGGCGCGAGGAACTGACCGCCGCCGGACTCCCGGTCGACGAGGAGCTCGTCGCCGCCACCGACGGCTGGGGGCACGCGGACGGTGCGGAGGCCATGACCCGCATCCTCGACGCCGGGAGGCGTCCCGACGCGGTCTTCGCCTACAACGACCCCATGGCCATCGGTGCGATGCGGGTGCTCCACACGCGGGGACTCCGGGTACCCGAGGACATCGCGGTGGTGGGGTTCGACGACGTGGTCGAGGGGCGGTTCGGGGCCGTGACGCTCACCTCGGTGTCTCCGGACAAGGGAGCCATCGGCCGGCTCGCGGTGGCGTCGGTCCTCGCCCGGCTGGGGGGCGCCGCTCCCGAACCCCGGCGCGTCCGGGCGCCCTACCGCCTGGTCGAGCGGGAGAGCACGCTGGGGCGCCGTGCTGCGGACCGGAGCCCGAAGGGCTGACGACGGGACCGTCGCCCCGGCGGCACGCGCACGAGCACGCGCACGAACAGACGACGCGAGGCCAGAGGCGGGAGGCAGGGGACACCGGCCCCGCCGGTCTCGGGAGCGGAGCGGCTCGGCGCGCGCGGAATGACAGCGTTGTCAGCCCACAGACGCCTCAGTTTTCCGGCAGGGCAGGGCCTGCGTCAAGAGGTGTGCGGCGCTCGGGATCCGACGGTGCCGGGGTGCCGCCGCGTCTCCTGCGCGAGGGGTTTACAGAGTCCTTGCAACGATGTAAAACGCTCTTGCGGCGCACCGGACACACTGCCTGCGCCGAGGGGGGTCGGTCGGTTCTGGTCGTCGCTCGGTTCCCCAGTTCCCTTTCAGCGTTCGCCCGGATCGGGGTCACCACCATGCAGCGCACCACTTCCCGTCGTCCTCTCCTCGCCCGCCCCGTGGTCGTGGCCCTCGCCGCCGCGGTGGCTCTGACCGCGACCGCCTGCGCCAAGACGGAGGACGACACCGCGGACAACAAGCAGTCCGAGACGGCCGCCGGCGCCGAGCAGAAGGTCGCCACCCCGAAGCCCGGCAGCGAGACCTGCACCATCGACGCCTACGGCGCCGAGAAGATCGACCTGAAGAACGCCACCGTCGGCTTCTCCCAGTCGGAGAAGGAGGCCAACCCGTTCCGCATCGCCGAGACCCAGTCGATCAAGGACGAGGCGAAGAAGCGGGGCGTCAAGCTGCTGACGGCCAACGCCCAGTCGCAGTTCTCCAAGCAGATCAGCGACGTACAGAACCTGCTGGCCAAGGGCGCCGACCTCCTGGTGATCGCGCCGCTCAACTCCGACGGCTGGGACCCGGTGCTCCAGGCGGCCGCCGCCAAGAAGGTGCCGATCATCACGATCGACCGCAAGATCAACGCCGAGCCCTGCAAGGACTACGTCTCCTTCATCGCCTCCGACTTCGTCGAGCAGGGCAGGCGTGCCGCCGACCAGATGATCGAGGCGACGGGCGGCAAGGGCGAGGTCGCCATCCTGCTCGGCTCGGCCGGAAACAACGTCACCACCGAGCGGACCAAGGGGTTCAAGGAGCGGATCGCCGAGAAGGCCCCGGACCTGAAGGTGGTCTTCGAGCAGACCGGTGACTTCTCCCGCGAGAAGGGCCAGCAGGTCACCGAGCAGCTCATCCAGTCCAAGCCGGGCATCAAGGGCGTCTACGCCGAGAACGACGAGATGGGCCTCGGCGCGGTGACCGCCCTCAAGGGCGCGGGCAAGAAGGCCGGCGACGTCAAGATCGTCACGGTGGACGGCACCCGCAACGCCGTACAGGGCGTCGTGGACGGCTGGATCAGCGGTGTCATCGAGTCCAACCCGCGGTTCGGACCGCTGGCGTTCCAGACGCTGGACACCTTCACCAAGGGCGAGGAAGTCCCGCAGGACATCATCATCGAGGACGGCGCCTACAACGCGGACAACGCCAAGCAGGACATCGGCAAGGCCTACTGACCCTCCTCCGGGGCCCGGACACCCGGGCCCCGGCCCCCCTTCACCACTTCTTTCCTGGAGGCACAGGTGGCACCCCCCGCCGAAGTCCTCGCCGTCCGCGGACTCAGCAAGACCTTCCCCGGCGTCCGGGCCCTGGACGACGTGGACCTCACCCTGCACCCCGGCGAGGTGCACGCCCTCATCGGCGAGAACGGCGCCGGCAAGTCGACCCTCATCAAGCTCCTCACCGGCGTCTACCGGCCCGACGCGGGTGACATCACCTTCCAGGGCCGCAAGGTCTCCTTCGCCACCCCGCTGGAGGCGCAGAAGGCCGGCATCTCGACCATCTACCAAGAGGTCAACCTCATCCCGCTGCTGAGCGTGGCCCGCAACCTCTTCCTGGGCCGCGAGCCGCGCAACCGCTTCGGCATGCTGGACGTGGCCCGCATGAACCGCGAGGCCGAGGAGGTGCTCGGCACGTACGGCGTCCGGGTGGACGTGCGGCAGCCACTGCGCACCCTCGGCGTCGGCGCCCAGCAGATGGTCGCCCTGGCCCGCGCCGTGGCGACGGACGCCCGGATCGTCGTCATGGACGAGCCGACCTCCTCGCTCGAACCGCGCGAGGTGGAGACCCTGTTCTCGGTGATCCGGCGCCTGCGCGACGCGGGCATCGCCGTCGTGTACGTCAGTCACCGCCTGGACGAGCTCTACGCCATGTGCAGCACCGTCACCGTGCTGCGCGACGGGCGCCGCGTCCACCACGGCCCCCTGGCCGACCTGGACCGCCTCGCGCTGGTGTCCACCATGCTGGGCCGGGACCTCGGCGACGTCCGGGAGGAGGGTGCGACGAAGTTCTCCGGCGACCACCAGGCCGCCGACACCCGGCCCGTCCTCCAGGCCGAGGGCCTCACGGTCCCGCACAAGCTGCACGACGTCTCCCTGAGCATCCGCCCGGGGGAGGTCGTCGGCCTGGGCGGCCTGCTCGGCTCGGGACGCACCGAAACGGCGAAGGCCGTCTCCGGTGCGCTCGCGAGGAGTTCGGGCCGGGTCACGGTGGCCGGCGTGCCGCTGCGCGGCGGTTCCACCCCGGCGGCCATCCGCGCGGGGATCAGCCTCCTGCCCGAGGACCGCAAGAGCGAGGGCATCGTCCCCGGCCTGTCGGTCCGGGAGAACATCGCGCTCGCCGCGCTGCCCCGCCTCTCCCGCTTCGGCCTGGTCTCCGAGGCCCGCGTCGACAGCATCGTGGACACCTTCGTCGAACGGCTGCGCATCAAGGCGTCCTCCCCGCACCAGAAGGTCGGCGAGCTGTCCGGCGGCAACCAGCAGAAGGTGCTCCTCGCCCGCTGGCTGGCCATGAACCCCAAGGTGCTGCTCCTGGACGAGCCCACCCGCGGCATCGACGTCGGCGCCAAGGCCGAGGTCCAGAAACTCGTCGACGAACTGGCCGCCGACGGCCTGGGCGTCCTGCTCATCTCCTCCGACCTGGAGGAACTGATCGAAGGGTCCGACCGCGTGGTCGTACTGAAGGACGGTGCGGTCGTCGGCGAACTGACCGGCGACGACGTCACCGAGGAGAAGCTGATGCGCACCATCGCCGGCGGCGGCGACCCGGCGCACGACGCGGCGAAGGAGGCGGCCACCGATGGCTGAGGCAACCCTCCGCACCCCGCCACTGGACCGGGCCCGCGTCCTGCAGTGGTTGCAGACCTACGGCGTGTACGCCGGCGTGGCGCTGCTCCTGGTCGTCAACATCGTCATCACCCCGCACTTCATGTCCGCGGAGAACTTCCGCACCCAGGCCGTCCAGGTCGCGCCCGTCATCATCGTCGCGCTCGGCATGGCCCTGGTCATCGGCACCGAGGGCGTGGACCTGTCGGTCGGCGCGGTGATGGCCCTGGCGGCCTCGGTGACGGCCCTCTACCTCGGCTACGGTCTGCTGCCCGCCCTGCTGGTGGTGGCCCTGTTCGCCGCCGGTGTGGGGCTGGCCAACGGGGCGCTCGTCGCGTTCATCGGCGTCCAGCCCATCGTGGCCACGCTGGCCCTCATGGTCGGTGGCCGGGGGCTGGCCCTCGTCCTGCTCCCGCAGTTGGAGGACCTGCGCAACCCGGCCCTCGCCTCCCTCGGCTCCGGTGGCGTCGCCGGCATTCCGTACCTGATCCTGATCGCCGCCGCGCTGGCGCTGCTGGTCGCCTTCGTGGTGCGCCGCACCACCTTCGGCCGCCAGCTCCTGGCCATCGGCGACAGCCGCCCCGCCGCCCAGCTCGCCGGCCTCCCGGTACGACGCGTACTGATCATCGTGTACGTCGCCTGCGCGCTGCTGGCCGCGGTGGCGGGCGTGCTGGCCACCGCACGCCTCCAGGCCAGCGACCCGACCTCGCTCGGCAACCTGATGGAACTGTCCGCCATCACCGCCGTCGTCGTCGGCGGCACCCCGCTGACCGGAGGCCGCGTCAACATCGCCGGCACCGTGGCCGGAGCGGTGCTCATCCAGTTGCTCACCGCCACGCTGATCAAGCACGATCTGCCGCCCTCGTGGACCCAGATCGCCCAGGCCATAGTGATCGTGTGCGCGGTCTACGCGGCACGGGGACGGGGGAAGCGATGACCGCCACCAAGACGGACGCACCCGTGACCACCGCGAGCGACGAACCGGCGGACGCCACCGCACCGGTGGGCTCCGCCCGCTCCGAGCGGCTGAGCGCCCTCGTCCAGCAGCACGGCGCCCTGGCGGTGCTGGTGCTCGTCTCGATCGTCGCCTCCTTCAGCTTCGACTCGTTCGCCACCGGCGACAACGTCTCGAACATGGCCACCGGTTCGGCCTTCCTCGCGATCGTCGCCCTCGGCATGACCTTCGTCATCGTCACCGGTGGCATCGACCTGTCCGTAGGATCCCTGTTCGCCCTCGGCGGCGTGCTGGCGGCCTGGGGCTCACGGCACGGCACCCTGGTGGCGCTGCTGCTGCCCCTCGTCGTCTGCGGCCTGATCGGCGTCGTCAACGGCCTGCTGGTGGCCCGCTCCCGGCTGGCTCCCTTCATCGTCACGCTGGCCGCCATGCTGGGGGCGCGCGGACTGATGCTCGCCATCACCGACGAGGGTGCCAACACGTACCTGATCGGCAAGGGTTCGTTCCTCGCCGAACTCGGTCAGGGCACCACGCTCGGCCTGGGCAACCCCGTGTGGATCACGCTGGCGCTGTTCGCGGCGGGGGCCGTGGTGCTGCGCCGGACCCGCTTCGGGCAGCACGTGTACGCGGTCGGCGGCAACGAGGACGCCGCCGCGCTGATGGGCGTACCGGTCGCCCGCACCAAGATCGCCGTCTACACCCTGTCCGGGGCGCTGGCGGGCCTGGCCGGCGCCCTCAACGCCGCCTGGCTCGCCTCCGGGGTGACGATCCTCGGCAACGGCATGGAACTGGACGCCATCTCCGCCGTCGTCATCGGCGGCACGCTGCTCACCGGCGGCCTCGGCTACGTCAGCGGTTCCCTGGTCGGTGTCCTGCTCCTCAAGGTCATCCAGAACATCATCAACCAGATCGGGTCCCTCGACTCCTCCTACCAACTCGTCGTCAGCGGAGCCTTCCTGGCCCTCGTCGTGATCGCCCAGACCTGGCTGGGACGCAGACGCCAACTCGTGTGACGGTCCCCGGACGCGGCAGCCGTGCCTCTCGCAGGCCGGCTGCCGCGTCTTTGTGTACGCCGCCGCGGTGCGGATCGCCAGCCCCGCAGCCGACCTGGTCCACGGCTCCGGAACCGTCCTTGGTGGCGGACGTCGCGACCGTCTTTAGTGCCGGACCACGCGATCGTCCTTGGTGCCGGACTGCGTGACCGTCCTCGGTGGCGGACCGCGCGACCGTCCTTGCTGCTGGACCGCGCCCACCGTCCTCGGCCCCCGGGCCGTTGCACCGCGTCACCGGGACCGCCTCTCGTGCCGCGCCCCTCTTCGGCCCGCACGGCGACCGGGACGGCGTCGGCGCCGGGGGCCTCGGTATCCCGCCGGGCCGACCCGGCCCGGCCCGCGGGCACGCGGAGCGGCCCCGGCGGAAGGCTCCTCGCCTTCCGCCGGGGCCGTCCGGTGCTGCCGGTGCCCTCGGTGCCGTGCCGCCGGTTACGGCTTCTCGGCCTCGTGCAGGGCGCTCACCTCCTCGCCGGTGAGGGCCTTGTCGTAGGCGTGGACCTCGTCGACGGAACCGTTCCAGAAGTCGGTGGCCGAGCCGCCCCACTGGGCGCGGCCCACGGTCAGGCCCCCGGTGCTCTGGTAGGCCGGTCCTGCGGTGGAGGTCGCCGCCAGGTCGCCGTCGACGTAGAGACGGATCTCGTTGCTCGCGGCGTCCTTCACCCCGACCAGGTGGTACCAGCGGCCCGTCTCGGGGGTGGTTTCCAGCCGGGCACGCTGCTCACCGGGGGTGCTGAAGGCGAAGGCGCCCTGGCCGTACTGGAGGTAGAAGGGGCTGGCCTGGCGCCGGGTGTCCTGGCTGACCGCGGTCGCGTAGTTGCCGGGCAGCGCGTCGAGCGTCACCCAAGCGGAGACCGAGTAGCTGCCGGTGGTGTCGAGCACCGGTCCGTCGGTCTCGGCGGCCTGGCCCTGCCCGTCGAACTTCAGCGCGGTGCCGCTGACACCGCTGGTCCAGGCGGCGCCGCCGGTGAGCGTCAGGGGCTTCGCGTTCGGGCCCGAGTCCTTCGCGGTGGTGCCGGCGCCCTCGTCGAGGGACCAGGAGCCACCGCCCTTCAGGTCGCCTTCCCGGCCGGCCGCGGCGCCGGCCGCGATGACCTTGCGGTTGATCTCACGGACGGGGGCCGGATCGACCTTGATCTCCCGACGGTCGTACGTGTAGAGGCCGTTGAGCTCGTTCTCCAGGTCGGTGATCTGCGTGTACACCGATCCGGACAGCTCGGCGCCGGCCTGGTCGAGGTAGTACTTCTCGGTGTTCTCGACGTACTTGCGGGTCAGCGCCGCCTTGTCGTCGACACCGCTGTAGATCACGGTCGGCGCGCCCGGCCACATGTGCCCGGGGGTGCGCAGTGTGAAGCCGCCGTGCTCACCGTCCATCGCGGCCCGCTGCTCGTCCGGCCAGGCCGGGTCGGTGTTGTTGTAGTCGTGGTGGTCGACGATGTCGCCCTTGCCGGAGTCGCCCTTCGAGTTGCAGCAGTTCACACCGCTGTGGGCGTTGACGATCCGGGACGGGTCGGCGGCCTTCACCGACTCGGCGATCCGGCCGGTCTCCTCACGGTTCCACTCGCCCCAGCCCTCGTTGAAGACGATCCAGCCGATCACCGAGGGGGAGTTGTGGTGCTGGCGCATCATCTCCCTGCCCTGGTCGACGAAGGCACGCTGACCGGAGGTGTTGGTGATGTTGCCGGACACGAAGTCCTGCCAGACCAGCAGGCCGAGTCGGTCCGCGTGGTAGAACCAGCGCGGGGACTCCACCTTGATGTGCTTGCGCACGGCGTTGAAGCCCAGCTCCTTGTGTGCCTTCAGGTCGAAGGCGAGGGCCTCGTCGCTCGGCGCGGTGTACAGACCGTCGGGCCAGAAGCCCTGGTCGAGGGTGGCCAGCGAGAAGATCGGCTCACCGTTGAGCACGAGCTTCTGGTAGCCGCCGACGTTCTCGACGCCGATCTCGCGCATGCCGAAGTAGCTGTCGATGCGGTCCGTCGACCGCCCGTCCGTGAGCTTGACGTCGAGGTCGTACAGGTAGGGGTCGTCCGGGCTCCACAGGTGCTGCTTCGCCACCGGCAGACGCAACTCCTCGTTGGCCGGCCCGTTGACCCTGCCGACGACCCTGCCGTGCTTGTCGCGGGCGACGGCCTCGACGCGTGCCCGCGCGGACGCCTTGCCGGACCGGACGTTCACCGCGAGGGTGCCGGAGTCGATGTCGGGCGTGGTGACCACGTTGTCGATGGCCGTCTCGGCGACGGGCTCCATCCACACCGTCTGCCAGATGCCCGAGCTCTGGGTGTAGAAGATGCCACCCGGGTTGGTGGACTGCTTGCCCATCGGCTGGTTCGCGCCACCGGTGTCGGTGACCGCGACCACGACCTCCTGCCGGCCCTTGCTCTTCAGCGCGTCCGTGATGTCGGCGCTGAACGCGTTGTAGCCGCCGGTGTGTTCGGCGACCTTCCGGCCGTTCACCCACACCGTGGCCCGGTAGTCGACGGCGCCGAAGTTGAGTTTCAGCCGGTTGTCGCGGCCGCTCTTGCCGACCTTCCAGCTCTTGGGCACGTCGATGAGCTTGCGGTAGAACATGTGGTCCTCGTGGCGCTCCAGACCGGAGAGCTGCGACTCCACCGGGAACGGCACGATGATCTTCTCGTCGAGGTCCTTGCCGAAGACGGGCTGCTCGCCCGCGTCGGCACCGCTGAACTGCCAGGGGCCGTTGAGGTTCTTCCACCGGGCGCGGACCTGCTGCGGACGCGGGTACTCCGGCAGCGGGCGCTTCTCGTCCAGTCTGTCGCCCCACTTGGTGGTGAGGCGGTGCGTGGAGTCGTTCTGTGCCCAGCGGACGATCCTCGGCACGGTCTCGCCGCCGGAGGTCAGGTTGCCGGCGCCGTCGTAGGTGAGTTTGACCTGCTGGTTCTGCTGGATCGGCTCCGACAGCGTGATCAGCAGGGAGTTGCGGTCGCCGCGGGCGGTGGAGACCGACTTGACCGGCATCGGCGTCGTGTCGGACTCGACCTCGAGGTGCTCGGCCAGAGACTTCAGGTCACCGCCGACCCTGCCCTCGAAGCGGGCCCGCACCTGCCGCCCGTCCTCGGTGACGGACGGCTCCACCGGGTAGACCTCGAAGCCGTCCGGCGGGGTGAACGCCGACTGCGGCACGACCTGCTTGGCCAGCGTGGGCGTCGACCAGCGCAGGAACATGTTGGCGCCGCCGGTGTCCTGGAACATCTCCAGGCGGAAGTCGTGCTGCTCGCCCGCGGCCAGACGGACCGGCGCGCTCGTCTGCTCGTTGTCCCAGTCCCCCTCCCAGTGGTCGATGACCGCTTCGCCGTCGATGAAGAGCCGGAAGCCGTTGTCGCCCGAGGCGTAGAACGTGTAGTCGCCGGTGGCGGGAGCCTCGATACTGCCCGTCCAGCGGGCGGTGGTGTGCTCCGTCCTCCCGGTGAGCTCCTGGAACGTGCTGGTCAGCCCGGAGAAGTTGATCTGCGGGTCGAGCAGGGTGCCGCCGAGCTCGGCGAAGTCCCTCGCGCCCGGGGCCGACATGCTGAAGTACTCGCCCTTCAGGCCGTGCACCTCGACGGCGGCCCGGTCGCTGGACGAGGCGGAGGGTGTCTTCGCGGCCGGTTCCGCGGCCGACGCGACGGATGTCAGGGCACTGGTGGGCAGAACGAGGGCCGCCGCCGTCAGCAGTGCCCACACTCTGGTCTGGGGGAGGGTGCGTTGTCTCGTCATCGAACCTTCTCGCACAGGGGGACTGGACCGGGACCGCTGGAGGAGGACGTCGGGCGAACTGCCGCCGCCCATAGGGGGAGCAGCACTCCCGACACTCCGAAAGAAGCACCTCTTCCAACGTTGGAAATCCCGCGACAAGCCGAATGACAACACGCTCCCCGACGACTGTCCAGACCTCGCGCACGCGTCGCTCCGCTCGAGCAGGGACCCGACACCGGCGTGTGCGGGCGTGAGGGGAGCCGGTGCCGCTGGTGAGCCAGTGATGGTTCATGGGCGATCAAGTCGCCCGATGGTGCTGAATATTGGGAGTCTGAGAGCGTTTCCGTTCGAGTCTGCTCCGTGCTCCAGCAAGGCGAGACGTATCGTCTTGTCAACGTGCTCGCCGTGGCGTACCGTCCTCCGCATGGGTTCCCTGTGAGATCACCGGCGCCGACGGCGTGGAGCACCGCTCCGCCGTCGCCGCGCCTCGCCGTGCAGCCATTCACCCCTGATCCGGCCGGGACGCAACACACCGGCCAGGAGGGACCCGAACTTGCACACCTCACAACTCACCCTCGACCACGTCACCAAGCACTACGCCGGCCGCACCGTCCTGGACCAGGTCTCCTTCACGCTGAAGCCGGGCGAGAAGGCCGGGCTCATCGGTGACAACGGCGCCGGCAAGTCCACCCTCCTCAGGATCGTCGCCGGTCAGGAGCGCCCCGACAGCGGTGAGGCGACCGTGACCGCCGCCGGCGGCGTCGGCTGCCTGCCGCAGGCCCTCCCCCTGCCCCCGACCGCCACCGTCCAGGACGCCGTCGACCTGGCTCTCGCGGACCTGCGCGCTCTGGAGGCGGAACTGCGCCGGGCCGAGCAGGCGCTCGGGGACGGAGAGGACCCGGCGGCGCTCGCCGCGTACGCCGCCCTCCTCGCGCGCTACGAGGCCCGGGGCGGCTACGACGCCGACCACCGCGTGGACATCGCGCTGTACCATCTCGGCCTGCCCGGGCTCGGCCGTGAACGCCGCCTCGGCACCCTCTCCGGAGGCGAACGCTCCCGTCTCGCCCTGGCCGGCGTCCTCGCCGGCCGCCCGGAGGTCCTGCTGCTCGACGAGCCGACGAACGACCTGGACGACCAGGCCGTGGAATGGCTGGAGGCCCAACTGCGGGCGCACCGCGGCACGGTGCTCGCTGTCACCCACGACCGCGTTTTCCTGGAGCGACTGACCAGCACGGTCCTCGAGGTCGAGGCGGGACGGGTCACCCGCTACGGCGACGGATACACCGGCTACCGCACGGCGAAGGCGGCGGAGCGCCGCCGCAGGCTGCGGGAGTACGAGGAGTGGCGCTGCGAGCTCGCTCGCAACGAGCGGCTGGCCGCCGGCCACGCGGTCCGCCTCGGCGCCATCCCGCGCAAGGCGTCGTTGGCCAACTTCGGACACGGCGGCTTCCGGGCGCGGGGCCGGGCGCACGGCGCGATGGCCCGCATCCGCAACGCCCGCGAGCGGGTCGACCGGCTGACCGGGAACCCGGTGGCACCGCCGCCGGCCCCGCTCGTCTTCACGGCGCGGACGGGAACCCCCGGGGAAGTCGCGACGGGCACCGGGAGCACTTCCGAGGCGCTGCCGGTCGCTTCGGAGGAGCTGCCCGCTGTACAGCTGTCGGACGTGCGGGTGGGTGACCGCCTCCGCCTGGGCTCCCTCGCCCTCGCCCGCCGCGACCGGCTGCTCGTCACCGGCCCCAACGGCGCCGGCAAGACGACGCTGCTCAAGCTGCTCGCCGGTGAACTGCGGCCGGACGAGGGCTCCGTGCGGGTGCCGGGCCGGGTGGGGCATCTGCGCCAGGACGAGACGCGGTGGGCACCGGACCTGACGGTGACCGAGGCCTTCGGGCTGGGTCGCGTGGGCTCGGACGGCGAACACGCCGATGCCCTGCTCGCCCTCGGCCTCTTCCGCCCGGCGGAGCTGCGCCGGCGGATGGGCGAGCTGTCGTACGGTCAGCGCCGCCGGGTGGATCTGGCTCGACTGGTCTCGGAGCCCGCCGACCTCCTGCTGCTGGACGAGCCGACGAACCACCTGTCTCCGGCGCTGGTCGAGGAGCTGGAGGAGGCGCTGACCGGGTACGCGGGGGCGATCGTGCTGGTCACACACGACCGCGCCCTGCGGAAGCGGTTCCAGGGACGGCACCTGGCACTGCCGGAGACCGCCCCTTCGGGCGCGGGGGTACCGACAGGTGCCCAGCCCGGGTCGCCTGCCGCCGGTCCGGGCGTGTCCTTCGGCGACTCGGTTGCCGTACTCACCGAACAACATCCTGATCCCCCGCGTCGCGGACCAGGAGCGCGATCTGGACCCGGTTCTCGAGGGCCAGCTTGGCGAACAGACTGCCGGTGTGCGCCTTGACCGTCGCGACGGTGATGCGCAGCCGCTCGGCGATCTGCTGGTTGTTGAGTCCGTCCGCGATGGCCCGGGCGGTCTCCCGCTCCCGCTCGGTCAGCCGGGACAGCCGCTCGCGCGCGACCTCGCGGGAACGGTCGCGCAGGTGCCCGGAGTCCGGTCCCGTGGCGGCGGCGATCACTCGTGCCGTGGCCGCCGGCGACAGCGCCGGGTTTCCGTCCGCGACGGTCCGCACCGCGTCGAGGATGCGTGCGGGCGGCGTGTCCTTGAGGACGAAACCGAGCGCCCCGGCACGCAGCGCCCCGAGCACCAGGTCGTCGGAGTCGAAGGTGGTCAGCATCAGCACCCGTGGCGGTGCCGGACGCGTGAGCAGTTCCCGGGCCGTGTCCAGGCCGTCCCGGCCCGGCATCCGTACGTCCATCAGCACCACGTCGGGCCGCTGCTCCTCCACCACCCTGACAGCGGCGTTCCCGTCGGCCGCCTCCGCCACGACGGTCAGGTCCGGTTCACCGTCGATGACCAGCCGCAGCGCCATGCGCACCAGTTGCTCGTCGTCGACGACGACGATCCGTACGGGATCCCGTCGGCCTTCCATTCATGCGCCCCTTTCGTGGCGGTGGGCGGGACCGTCCCGCCAGGGCAGTCGCGCGGTGAGCAGGTACCCGCCGTCGGGAGTGGGGCGGTGGCCGAGCTCACCGCCGGCGACGGTGACCCGTTCGCCGAGGCCCAGCAGCCCGAAGCCGGAGAGCGGCGGCCGAGCGGTGCGTACGGGCGCCGGTCCGTTGCGGACGCCGATGTCGAGGTTCCCGCCCGCGGCACCCCCGAGGGTGACCCGCACGACAGCGCCGGGGGCGTGCTTGGCGGCGTTCGTCAGCGCCTCCTGGACGATCCGGTAGCACGTCCGTCCGACGCCGTCGGGCGGGGCCGCGGTCACGGTGCTGGTGAGCCTGACGTCGAGACCCGAGGCGCGGGCGTCGGCCACCAGGTCGGGAACACGGTCGAGGGAGGGCTGCGGAGGTTCCGGCCGGCCGGGGTCGGCGCGGAGCACGCCGAGGACCTCCCGCAGTTCCTCCAGTGCCTGGTGGGCCCCCTCGGCGATGCCGCGGACCAGGACGCGGCTCTCCTCGGCCGCCAGATCGCCGCGGTGGTCGAGGACCCCGGCCTGCATGGCGACCAGGGAGATGCGGTGCGCGAGCACGTCGTGCATCTCGCGGGCGATACGGTTGCGTTCCAGGGCCCGGGCCTGCGCGGCCCGCGCGCTCTGCTCCCGTTCCGCGCTCTCCGCCCGTTCGCGCAGGGACCGTACCTCGACCCGCCGTGCCCCGACCGCCATGCCGGCGGCCACCGCGATCCCCGCGGTCAGCGCCGGCACCACGACCTGGACCCACCACAACGCGTCGGGCGAACTCGGCACCGGGTAGATCCATACGGCGAGCTGCGACGCCGTCACGTAGGCCAGGACGACGGCCCCGATCTCCGCCGGACGGCGGCGGGTGGCGACCGAGCACAGCGCCAGCAGCGCGGCGCCCGTGGCGAGCGCCGACACCGTAGAGGCGACGGTGACCGTCAGAGCGACCGCGAGGGGCCACCGCCGCCGCCACCGGAGCACCGCCAGGCAGCCCGCAGCCACCAGGGGATCGACGACGAGGACCCAGGGACCCGGGTCGCCGGACCGGCTCCGCAGCAGCGCGAGGGTGGAGAGCCAGACGGGCAGGCTCACCACCGCGGCCACCACCAGCCGCCACGCGTGCTGCCACGCTCCGAGCCGCGGTACGACGTCCGTATTCACCAGGCCATTGTCGCCACCCCGTGCGACCGGCGGATCAGACCGAGGGCGGACACGCCTTGGACCCAGGTCCAACCGGTGCCTCGCCCCGGGTCGTAGGCGGAGCCGGTCCGCCGGGCCGATGTGCCGGCCGCCCCCGGTGAACAGACTCGGTCACGTGCCAGAGCAAGCCCTCAACCGGAGGACACCCCATGCGCAGAAGCCTGTCCCTCGCTCTCACCGCCGTCGCGTTGACGGTGACCGCACTGCCGGCCTCGGCGGCGCCGTCGGCGGCCACGGCGCCACCGCCGCGGGGCACCTTGCAGTGGGGGCCGTGCCCCGAAGGTGCCTCGGCGCCGCGCCTGCGGTGCTCGACCCTCGAAGTCCCGCTGGACTACCGCGATCCGGACGGCCGCAAGATAGAGATCGCCGTCTCCCGGCTGGCCAGTGAGAAGCCGTCGCAGCGGCGCGGCGTCCTGCTGACCAACCCGGGCGGCCCCGGCGGCTCGGGCCTTGTCTATCCGGCCGTCCTCGCCGCTTCGGGGCTGCCGCAAAAGGTGCTGGACTCCTACGACATCATCGGCTTCGACCCGCGCGGTGTCGGCCGCAGCACGCCGGTGACCTGTGACCTGACGCGGGAGCAGCAGTGGCGCGGCAACTTCCCGCCGTACGCGCACACCGCGGCCGACGTCGCCCGGGAGGCCGGACCCGCGCGGAAGATCGCCGAGCAGTGCGGCGGTTCGCGGACGGTGTGGATGCTGCCGCACACGACCACCGCCAACACGGCACGCGACATGGACCGCATCCGGAGGGCCCTGGGCGAGCCGAAGGTGTCGTATCTCGGCGCCTCCTACGGCAGTTACCTGGGCGCGGTCTACGCGACGCTGTTCCCGCGGCACGGCGACCGGATCGTGCTCGACAGCAACATGGGGCCCGGCGGCTACGACGTCACGGCCATGCGGCTGTTCGCCCGGGGGATGGAAGACCGCTTCCCGGACTTCGCCGCCTTCGCCGCGGCGCATCCCGAATACGGTCTGGGCCGCACGCCGAAGCAGGTCACCGCCAAGTTCTTCGAGCTCGCCGAGCGGCTGGACGCGCATCCGGTCCAGAACGTCGACGGGGCCGCGTTCCGCGGCCACACCTTCGAAGGTCTCTACGTCGACGCCCTGATGCCCGAGCTCGCCGAGTTCTGGCAGGCGGTCGACACGGGCGGTCCGCTGCCGCTCCCGGAGCTGCCCACGAACCTGGAGAACCTCCTGGCCGCGCGTTTCGCCGTGGTCTGCGGTGACTCGCGCTGGCCGGGGACGGTCCGCGAGTACCAGCGCAACGTCGCCGTGGACCGGCGCGCATACCCGATGCTCGGCGGCTCCACGGCGAGCATCAACCCCTGCGCGTTCTGGCCCCGGGAGCGGACCGAGCCACCGGTGCGCATCACCGGCCGAGGCCCGTCGAACGTGCTGATGCTTCAGAACGAGCGCGACCCGGGTACGCCGCTGGCCGGCGCCCGGGAGCTGCGCCGGGCCTTCGGCGGGCGGGCCACGATGGTGACGGCCGACCAGGGCGGACACGGCGTCTATCCGTACGGCCGCAACACGTGCGCCAAGGATGCGGCGACCGGGTTCCTCACCACCGGGGAACGACCCGCGCGGGACCTCGCCTGCGCGGCGCAACCGGGCGAGTGAGTGAAACCCGGCACCACCACGCCACTCAGGCGTCTGTGAACAGGGGGTCGTACGGAGTGCTCGTACGGCGGGCCGACATGAAGGAGACGAAGTCGCCCACGAAGGCGCTCCTGCCGTAGGTCCCGTCGCCGGTGTCGAGGTCGCGGTGGAAGGCGGTGCGGAAGAGGGCCCGGTACTCGTCCGCGTCGATGGTGCCGTTGCCGTCCTCGTCGGCCGCGTCGAACAGGACCTCGGCGACGCGGATCAGCGCGGGCCCGGCGAGGGAGGGCACGGCGGCGGCGTACTCGTCGGCGCTGACGCGGCCGTCGCCGTCCGTGTCGAGCGCCTCCTGGAGTTCGCGCCACCAGGCGGCGAAGGCGTCGTAGAGCCGGGTCTCCTCGGGTTCTTCCAGATCCAGGCGCGTGGACAGTTCCCGGGCCATGGCCGCGAGGTCCGGCCAGTCGAGGTGGCCGTCGCCGGTCTGGTCGAGGACCTGGCGGAAGAACTCCCGCGCCGAGCGCCGCCCCTCGTGATCGCTTCCGGGCTCCGGGTCCGGACCGGGGGCGCCGCCCGGCGGGGTGATCAGGCGCAGCAGGGCCGAGGCCCGTTTCATGCGGCCGCGCAGGGCGGTCATGGTCCCGGCGGCGGGGTCGTCGGCCGCGGGGGAGCGCGTCAGCAGTTCGATGAGGTTCTCCGCGTCGAGCCAGCCCTCGGGCAGGAAGCGAGCCAGCCCGGCGGCAAGGTAGGCGCCCCGCATGACGGTCTGGGCACCGGGCATCTCCGGCAGGCCGGCCCGGCGTCGATACGCCTCCGGGAGGGAGGCGACGGTGATCGCGCCGAAGAGCGGTCCGGCCACGGCCCGGCCCGCCGCCCACACGGTCGGCGCACCGTCGAGCAGTGCCGGGGCCGGCAAGTGGTCGAAGAGCCGGTACAGGATGATGCGGGCCGCCTCGGTGTTCTCCAGTTCGTCCTCGACGACTCGGTCGAAGTAGCCCCAGAAGTCCTGGAGGCTTTCGGGGAGTTCCCCGGCGTCACCGTCGAGGGCGGCGAGGTACGCGCGGTACTCGGCGTACATCCGTTCCATCGTGTCCTGCTCGAGAGGCTGGCCGCTGAGCCGGCACATCGTGACGGCGCTCTCGAACAGGGTGGCGACCACCCAGGCGCGAGTGGCGCGGTCCATCGCGTCGTAGGGCCGGCCGCGGGAGTCCGTGCCGCTCATGCGTGCGTGCAGCCGATTGAGCCGGGCGGCCTCACGCTCGCGTACCGCGGGGTCTCCGCTGTACATGCGCCGCATGCTGAGGAGGGTGTTGCGCAGCCGCCGCCAGGGGTGGGCGACGAAGGTGGAGTTGTCGGCGAGGGCCGCACCGATCTGCGGGTGGGCGGCCTCCAGCACGGTCGCGCGGATGATGGCGAGGGCCCAGCGCGGGTCGTCGAAGAAGGCGTGGAACTGCGAACCCGGCCCGAACAGGGGCGGGTCGCCGGGACGCTCGGTGTCCGTGCGGCTCGTGTCGGTCGTCATCGTGGGTCTCCGTTGGTCCGGGTCGGCAGGCTGCCGAAGCGGCGGTCGCGGCACCGGTAGGTGCGCAGGCAGGCCAGGAAGTCGGGGGCTCGGAAGTCCGGCCAGAGCACTTCGGGGAACGTCCACTCGGCGTAAGCGACCTTCCAGAGCATGAAGTTGGAGATGCGCTGCTCGCCCGACGTGCGGATGGCCAGGTCCACGTCCGGGGTGTCGGGAAAGGGAAGGTGCTGGGCGAAGAGGTGCTCGGTCACCTCGCCCGCGGGCGTCCCGTTCCGGATGAGTGACCGGGCGGCCTCGACGATGTCCCTGCGCCCGCCGTGGTCGAAGGCCACGGTCAGCGTCATGCCCCGATTGCCGTCGGTCAACGTCGTCAGGTCGTCGAAGTCGCGGGCCAGTTCGCGGGGGATGCGCGGGTCGGTCACCCCGAGGAAGCGGCAGCGGATGCCGCGTGCCAGCAGGAGCGGCGCGTGCTTGCGCACCACCCGTCGGACGAGGCCCATCAGGTAGTCGACTTCCGCGCCGGGCCGGTTCCAGTTCTCGGTGGAGAAGGCGTACAGGGTGAGCCACTCGACACCCGCGGACCTGGCCGTCTCGATGATCTCGATGACGGTGGCCTCGGCGGCCCGGTGACCTGCCGTGCGCGGCAGGGAACGCCGCTGCGCCCAGCGGCCGTTCCCGTCCATCACGCAGGCCACGTGCCTGGGCACCGGGCGCGTGCCGGACCCGGTGCCTCGACCGGCCGGCCCGTCGCTTCGCCCGTCGGGGTCCACCGTGGCCGGTGCCACCCCACCCGGAGCCGTACGTCCGCCAGCGCCGTGCTCGTTCACGCCCCACCCCGCCTCGCCCACGCCCCCACCGGCGCGTTCCCTACCGGGATCTTGGCAGCGGCACGTGCCCCGGCAGGCGGATCCGGGAAGTCGTCACCCTTGGTTCATGCGTCCGAGTCGACGACACGGCCGTATCCCCCCGCCCACAGCCGGGGGCGCTCAGTCGATACAGAACTCGTTGCCCTCGATGTCCAGCATCGGAATGCACGCGTCGTTGCCGTCGTACAGGGTTCGCACGTGTACCGCGCCGAGCGGAACCAGCCGGGCCCGTTCGGCGTCGAGTGCGGCCAGGCGCTCGGCGCCCACGAGGCCGGTGCCCACCCGCACGTCGAGGTGCACCCGGTTCTTGGCGGCCTTTCCCTCGGGGACCCGCTGGAAGTACAGTCGCGGGCCGACGCCCGTGGGGTCGGCGCACGCGAACCACGCACCGCGCCGCTCGGGCGGCTGCGCACTCCAGTAGTCGTCCCAGGTGCCGAATTCCCCGGGAGGCGGTGGTACGACGTACCCCAGGACCTCGCACCAGAAGCGGGCGAGGCGCTCGGGTTCCGCGCAGTCGAAGGTGACTTGGAACTTCCTGATCGTCGGCATCGACGCACCCTACCGACATCCGGAAGCCGCACCGGGCTCCGCGGCGACTTCCTCTCGGTGCGGGGAGGCCCGGGCTCGTCAGCCGAGGTGTTTCAGCGTGAACTCGTTGCCGTCCGGGTCGAGCAGGAACGCCCGGCCGTGGCTCTCCTCACCGCCGGCGTGCGACGCGCCGAGGGCGAGCAGGCGGTCGGTCTCCGCCGCGAAGTCGGCTCCGGCGTCGAGCGCGAGCTCGAGATGGATCCGGTTGGTGCCGGACTTCGGTGCCACCGGGGGGCCACCCCAGGTGATCTTCGTACCCCCGGCGGGGGACTGGATCGCGGTCTCCTGGTCCTGGTCCCAGACCAGCGGCCACCGCAGCGCCTCACTCCAGAAGTGGCCCACCTCCTGCGTGCCGTCGCAAGCCAGTGCTCCGACGGTTCCGGTACCGGCGAGGAAGGCGTTTCCGGCCGGGATGACGCAGAACTCGTTCCCGTCCGGGTCGGCGAGCACCACGTGTCCCTCCTCCGGGAGCTGGCCCACGTCGATGTGGCTGCCGCCCAGTTCCAGGGCCCTGGCCACCGTCCGCCGCTGACCTTCCGGGGACATACTCGTGAGGTCGAAGTGCGCCCGGCTCTGGGGGGTCTTCGGTACCGCGCCCGGCAGGAAGCGAATGCGGTACCCGGCGCCGTCCGGGGGCAGAACCGCGATGCCGTCGTCCGGACCGGCGGCCGGCTCCCAGCCCAGTACCCCGGACCAGAAGCGGGCCAGGCCCGCGGGCATGGCGGTGTTGAAGCAGATTGCGGAGAGTCGACTGCTCATAGGCCGCGCACCCTCGATCCATGACGTGCGTGATCCGGAACGTCTCCGGTCACGCAAGGCCCATGCGGCGGCACACGCCCACCCCATGGACGCAGCGTAGGGGTGCCCCGGCCGGGGCCGCATCCGAATTCCCGCGCGGGAGACGGCACCGCCCGACGCGGCAGCCGACTACGTCCGCGGGCCGTCCGGCGCGGTGGCGGCAGGCGGGTGGAAGCAGGCGACGACTGTCTTGCCGTAGGGGCAGGGACGCGCTTCCCAGCTGTCGGCCAGGGCGTCGACGAGGAGGATGCCCCGCCCGCCGAGGCGTTCGGCGCTCGGCGTGCGGGTGGTGGGCAGGTCGGTGGAGGCATCGTGGACCGCGACGTGCAGGCAGCGCGTGTCCCAGGTCAGCACGAGTTGGGCGTTGCTGTGGGCGTGGACATGGGCGTTGGTGACCAGTTCCGACACCGTCAGCAGTACCGCGTCGACCGTCTCGGGTGCGCTGTCCGTCCAGCCGAGCGCCCTCAGCCGCTCGCGGGACCAGTCCCTCGCCGCCTTCACGTCCCCGCTCATCGGAAGGGACCGCGCCCAACCCACAGCCCTGACCGATGACTCGTCCACCTGCACGCACCTTCCGTGATCCGGGTTCCGGCCCCGTGCACTCGCGTGTACCCCCTGGGGCGGTGTCGACTCGCGGACCGGCGCCGGTGCCGCGCCCGTGGACCGGGGACGGTTCGTCACCCGGCCGGTCACGGCGCGGCTACCGCAGCCAGATCCAGACCGTCGCGTGCATGCCGGCAGCAGCGGCCAGTACGACCGACAGCCAACTCGCGTGCCGTCTGAGCAGGGCGCGGCGCAGTTGGAGGTAGCGTCCTTCGTACTCCTGGCGCAGCTCTCCGGCGCGTGCCACGGTCGTGCCGAGCATGGCACGCGTCAAGGTCAGCCGATGGTCGACGTAGTGCCGCGTGAAGTCCTCGGCCTGGGCCGTGGTCATCCAGGGCATTCGGTCGCACAGTGTCCGCGCTTCGCCGCAGGCTTCGTCGTAGTGGGCCTGGGCCCGCAGATAGCCCTCCGCCTCAGCGGCGACGGCCGAGGCGTCGCCGAGGGGCGGGCGCCGACCGCCGGTCATGACCGTTCGCCTTCGTGGCCCGCCGCGTCGATGGCGTCGCGCCGGCCGGTGTTCTGCTTCTGGTCCAGGGAGGTGAGGTCGAAGTGGTGCAGGTCGAAGGCGGGCGACTCCGAGCGGATACGGGGCAGGGTGCAGAAGTTGTGCCGCGGCGGCGGGCAGGAGGTCGCCCACTCCAGCGAACGGCCGTAGCCCCACGGGTCGTCCGCGTTGACGGGTTTGCCGTACTTGGCCGTCCTCCACACGTTGTAGAGGAACGGCAGCATGGACATGCCGAGCAGGAACGAGCTGATCGACGAGATCGTGTTCAGGGCGGTGAAGCCGTCCGACGCGAGGTAGTCGGCGTAGCGGCGCGGCATGCCCTCGGCGCCCAGCCAGTGCTGGACCAGGAAGGTGCCGTGGAAGCCCACGAACAGCGTCCAGAACGTCATCTTGCCCAGCCGCTCGTCCAGCATCTTGCCGGTGAACTTCGGCCACCAGAAGTGGAAGCCGGCGAACATCGCGAACACCACGGTGCCGAACACCACGTAGTGGAAGTGCGCCACCACGAAGTACGAGTCCGAGACGTGGAAGTCCAGCGGCGGCGAAGCCAGCAGCACCCCGGTCAGGCCACCGAAGAGGAAGGTGACGAGGAAGCCGGTGGCCCACAGCATCGGTGTCTCGAAGCTGAGCGACCCCTTCAGCATCGTCCCGGCCCAGTTGAAGAACTTCACACCGGTCGGGACCGCGATCAGGAACGACATGAACGAGAAGAACGGAAGCAGCACGCCCCCGGTCACGAACATGTGGTGGGCCCACACCGTCACCGACAGACCCGCGATCGCGATCGTCGCACCCACCAGGCCCATGTAGCCGAAGATCGGCTTGCGGGAGAAGACCGGGATGATCTCTGTGACGATGCCGAAGAACGGCAGCGCGATGATGTACACCTCTGGATGCCCGAAGAACCAGAACAGGTGCTGCCACAGCAAGGCCCCGCCGTTCGACGAGTCGAAGATGTGGGCCCCGAACTTGCGGTCGGCCTCCAGCGCGAACAGCGCCGCGGCCAGCACCGGAAAGGCGAACAGGACGAGTACGGCGGTCAGCAGCACGTTCCAGGTGAAGATCGGCATGCGGAACATGGTCATGCCCGGCGCGCGCATGCAGACGATCGTGGTGATGAAGTTGACCGAGCCGAGGATGGTGCCGAAGCCGGAGAAGGCCAGACCCATGATCCACAGGTCACCGCCGATCCCCGGCGAGTGCTCCGCGCTGGACAGCGGCGAGTAGGCGAACCAGCCGAAGTCGGCCGCGCCCTGGGGGGTCAGGAACCCGGCCACCGCGATGATCGAGCCGAACAGGTACAGCCAGTAGGCGAACATGTTGAGGCGCGGGAAGGCGACGTCCGGCGCGCCGATCTGAAGCGGCATGATCCAGTTCGTGAAACCCGCGAACAGCGGCGTCGCGAACATCAGCAGCATGATCGTGCCGTGCATCGTGAACGCCTGGTTGAACTGCTCGTTCGACACGATCTGAAGACCGGGCCGGGCGAGCTCGGCGCGCATGACCAGTGCCATCACGCCGCCGATGAGAAAGAACGCGAACGACGTCACCAGATACAGCGTGCCGATCGTCTTGTGGTCCGTGGTCGTGAGCCACTTGATCACTGCGTTGCCGGGCGTCTGGCGCAGAAGAGGCAGTTCGTCCGCGTAATGGTCGCCGGCTGCCGGCCTGTGAGGCCCCTCGACGGTCGTCACAGCGCGCATTCCTCCCGATACTCTGCGGTGATTACGGGGGGCATTCTCGTCTCGCGCAGCGCAGCGCGACGCCGAAGGCAAATGACACGCGGGCCGATCCGTACTCTTTGCACTCGAACGGGCCAGCGCCCCGAGGGGACGGGGCGGTCGGCGGGCAGGTGCGGGACCGTCGCTGAGCGGCCCGGTCCCGCACGACGCGTCCTACACCCGGTCCGCCGCGATCAGGATGTACTGGAAGGAGCCGTCACGATAGGACTCGATGAAGGCGTCCTCGATGCCGGTGACCAGCGAGGACTCGGCCCGCAGCTCCCAGTAGGGCAGTGTCTCGGGGGTGAGGTCGACGATGGTGTGCGGCACCAGCCGGTTGTCGGCCATGGCCCGCAGGTACTCGCGCCGGCTGTGGATGTTGCACTCGAAGTGGGCGTTGATCTGGGAGACCCACTTCGACGGCTGGCCGTAACGGGGGTTCCAGCAACCGGTGATCGTCACATACCGGCCGCCCACCCTCAGGAAGCGGGAGTGCTCGGCGAACAGGTCGTGCAGGTCGACGTACATGGTCGACTCGTTGTTCCAGGAGGCCGCGACACTGCCCTTGTCGAAGGGCGTGTCGAGCATGTTGCACACCCGGGAGCGGACGCGGTCCTCGATGCGCAGCTCCCTCGCGCGCGTGTTGCCGAAGTCGGCCTGGGTGGTGGACAGGGTGATGCCCTCCACCCGGCAGCCGAACCGGCGGTGGGCCATGACCATGGAGCCGCCGCGCCCGCAGCCCGCGTCGACGAGGGTGTCGTCGGGACGGATGGCACCGAGGTGGTCCAGGAGGAACTCCGCCTGCGCCGACTCCAGCCGGTGCAACTCCGCGACGAGCCTGGTCTCGTACTCGCCGTGCGCCGGGTCGCCGAGCGCGGCGCGGTCCACGGCGCCGATGCCGTAGTGGTGGTGGTACAGCCCGTCCACGTCGCCGAGGCGCAGGTTCACCGGCCGGGCCTCGCTGTTCCAGTACCGGGCGATGTCCTCCTGGTACGGCGTCGCCGGGGCCGGGATCTTCGCGGTGGCGAGGGGGGTCGTTTCAGTCGTCACAGAGATGTCCGTTCCTTACCAGAAGTCGGGCAGGCTGTATCGGTAGGTGTTGGTGCGGTGCCAGTCGTGGTTGCCGTCGACCCACGTGGCCACGCCCTTGAGGAAGCGCAGCACGGGGGGCAGGGGGCAGGCCTCCGCGAGTTCTGCCGCGGCGGCCTCGAACGAGTGCTGGAGTTCGTTGTGGATCTCGATGGCCTTGAGGTACGCGTCGCGATCGGAGAGCTGCTCGCGTTCCGCGATCACCACGGGCAGGTTGAGATGGCGGCCCGGGCTCTTGAGCTCCTTGGTGTACGAGTACAGGTCGTTGACGATGGTGGTCGCGTTGCCGGCCAGTGCGATGACCCGTTGCATGTCCGGCCGGGCGTGCAGGTCCGCGGGCAGTTCGTAGCCGCCGACGGTGTCCGTGATCGTGGGGCAGGGGCGGAAGTTGTTGAACTGCCGCATCGCCAGGTACTCCCACACCTCCGGGACGTGACCGGTCTGCGCCCAGGCGGCCTCGGCCAGGTAACCCATGTGCAGCCGTGCCATGTCGTGCCGGTAGCGGTCGGTCTGGGAGGGGCCGGCCGCGCGGACGAAGTAGTCCATCGCGCTGCGGTACGCCCGTCGCGGGGCGTCCGAAGCCAGCGATTCCCGCCACGGCGGCGCGTACTCCGCGGTGGTGTGGAAGGGGTCGATCGCGGTGTGCGCGAGCAGGAGGCGACCGCCGAGGCCGACGGGCGACCCGCCGTGGTCCTCGCAGTAGCAGTCGTCCACCGCGTTCTCGGCGACCATCAGCCGCGTCGCGAGCATCAGGTGGTCGACCGTGGGGGCGTCGGGGTGGCAGCCCACCATGTAGCGGCCGACGGAGAAGCCGTCGAACTGCCCCTCCCATTCCTCGGGGTAGAGCTGGACCTCTTCCTCGGCCCAGAGCTTGATCCGGCGGCTCACCTCCTCGACGCGCACGGGGTCGGGTTCCGGGACCGGGTGGTAGTACAGACCGGGCACCGCACGGCCCTCGGCGGGCGCGGCCGAAGCCGGTGCGCCCGTGTCCGCGGGTGCGGGGCCGACCCTGCCGGGCAGGGCGATCGAGGCCGTGCCCGGCCCGGTCGGGCCGCGCAGGATCCGCTGGAGCGCGGAGCCGTCCGCGGGCGTGCGGGGCGGCTTCGCCTCGGGGGAGACGGGTGCCGCGCTCGGTGCCGGGTCGGGGATCGTGACCGGCGGGTGCAGTGCTGCCAGGAAGCCCGAGTCGGGCATGGGCGGCTCCTTGTCGCGGTGGGGTGGTCGCACCGTTGAGTGCATGACGTGCCGCCGGAGGGACCGGCGGTGAACGGCGTTCAGCTCGGGCGGGGAGCGATCTGCACGTTCTCCATCACGCCGAGAGCGTCCGGCAGGAGCACCGCGGCGGAGTAGTAGGTGCTGACGAGGTAGGAAATGACCGCCTGTTCGTTGACACCCATGAACCGCACCGAGAGCCCGGGCTCGTACTCGTCCACCAGGCCGGTCTGCCGCAGGCCGATGACGCCCTGGTTCTTCTCGCCGGTACGCATCGCGATGATGGAACTGGTCTGTTCCCTGCTGATCGGGATCTTGTTGCAGGGCAGGATGGGGACCCCGCGCCAGGCGGGGACCGACTGCCCACCGAGGTCGACGTGTTCCGGGTAGAGCCCGTCGGCGCTGAAGCCACGCCCGACGGCGGCGATGGTACGGGGGTGCGCGAGGAAGAGTTTGGTGCCGCGGCGACGGCAGAGCAGATCGTCCATGTCGTCCGGGGTCGGGAGACCCGACTTGGGCTGGATGCGCTGCTTGAAGTCGGCATTGGGCAGCAGCCCGAACGTGCGGTTGTTGATCAGCTCGTGTTCCTGGCGCTCGCGCAGGGCTTCGACGGTGAGCCTGAGTTGCTCCTCGCTCTGGTCCATCGGGCCGTTGTAGAGGTCGGCGACCCGGGTGTGGATCCGCAGAACGGTCTGTGCGACGGAGAGTTCGTACTCGCGCGGCGCCAGTTCGTAGTCGACGAAGGTGCTGGGCAGTTCGGTCTCGCCGACATGGCCGGCCGACGTGGCGATCTCCGCCTCGCCGTGCTTGTTCTGCCCCAGCCGTGCGCGGGAGCGGAACGCGTCGAGGTGGTCCCGGAGGCCCGGGGCGGAGGCGAGGACCGCCGCGAAGTCGGCGCGGGAGAGGGTGAGGAGGGTGCCCGCGGTCTCGGCGGTGACCGTGCAGTCGTGCCGGGCCCCGGAGTCCACCAGCGCGTCGGCACCGAAGTGGTCGCCGTCCGCCAGTACCGCGAGGGTGTTCCGGTCGCCGTATTTGCCCTCGGACGTCTGGCTCACCCGGCCGTGGGCGATCAGGTGGACCGCGTCGGAAGGCGCGCCGCGTTCGGCCACGACCTCGCCCGCCGCGAAGTCGCGTTGCGCGCAGCGGCCGGCGAGCGCGGTCAGGACCTCCGTGTCGTCGAATCCGCGCAGGACGGAGAGTTCGGCGAGCTCGCGCGGGATCACCCGGACCGCGGCGCCCTCCTGGACGAACTCGACGCGCCCGTCGCCGAGGGTGTGGCGCAGCCGCCGGTTGACCCGGTAGGAGCCCCCCTCCGCCTCGACCCAGGGCAGCATGCGCAGCAGCCAGCGGGAGGTGATCTCCTGCATCTGCGGGGCGGACTTGGTGGTGGTGGCGAGGTTACGGGCCGCGGCGGTGCTCAGCGACTGCTGCGGCGGCACGGGCGAGGGCTGGGTTTCCGGGATGCTGTCGACGGACATTGAGTGGCGTTCTCCTTGCACGACGAGTCGTCCGGCGCATACGGCCGCGCCGAGCGGGAGAAGGGGCGGAGTGGGCAACGAAGGGGATGGATCACGGCAATCCGTCCACTCGCAGAAGCTAGCCGCTGGACCGGCCGCATCCCCCAGGGAGACGAGACACTTACCTCGAAGCAGTGACAATCGGTTGAATGCGGTTTATCGGACGGCGAAGCCCGAAGAGAGTGAAGTGCCGGGTGCCCCGGACCGGAACGACAGCGGTGTCGGCGCTGTGACGGCGGCCGGCGTCGCCCGCCGAATCGCCGCCACCCTGCCGCCGCCGCGTCCTACGGCCCCTGCGACCGCCGCGCCCTTTACCAAACGATCCAACACCGAGCGGCCCGTACGCGTGACTTCAGCCTGATTTCATCCACTGCACGGCGATCCGGCCAAGCTCCCCCGGTTTCCCGCCTGCTGAACAACCGGGCATCCGGTCGCTCCCTCTCACAGCGCGGACACAGCAACGTGTCCGCCTGCTTCCTTCCCACCGCACCCCCCAGCACCTGAAGGACGAGGGACAGATGAACAGAACGCGCACCAGCCGATTGCGGCGTCCACTGCTCGCAGGCACCACGGCCGTCGCCGCCATGGCCGTGACCGCCTCACTCGTGGCCGCCACCGCGGAACCGGCGAAGGCGGCGACAGTGCCCAGGCTGAGCCTCATCGCCGCGACCGACTCGCTGACGCTGACCTCCTGGAAGGAGGACCCGGGCGTCTACCTCGACCTCGGCACCTACCTCACCGCGGACGGCAGGCCGCTGGAGCTGAAGGTGACCCGGAAGTCCTACAAGGACCCGGTGACCCTCACCCAGACCGTGTACGAGGCAGGCAAGGCCAAGGCCAAGACGCTGCCCAAGGGCACGGTGAAGGACTTCTCCGGGCTTCCCGGCTTCGCGGAGATCACGATCACCGACAAGTCGGGCAGGAAGGTCCTGAGCCGGACCGAGGACTTCTGCCCGAACAACGCCAGCGGCCGGGTACGCCCCGACGCGCCGGCCACCTCCAAGTATCCGGAGAGCTGCCCGACCAACCCGTTCACCCTCGGTTCGGTCTGGGGTGTCGAGAAGGGCTGGGCGGCCAACACCTACGCGGGTTCCTACACCGAGCCCGTCGCCCTGGCGGCCGGGACCTACACCGCCAAGGTCGGGGTCGCCAAGAAGTACCGCGACCTGTTCGGCATCGCGAACAAGCCAGCCACCGTCAAGGTCACCGTGGTGGAGCGCAGTTACGACGACGACCAGGGTGCCGTCGGGCTGTCCGCGTCCCGGTCCGCGGCGGCGGGCGAGCACGCCGGCCACGCGGCCGGCCACCAGGCCCCGGCCGCGCACACGGGCCACGGGCCGGGGCACGCTCCGACACCCGCGCAGGCCGCCGCACCGGTCACGAGCGGGGCAGGACCCTCGTACAACGTGGGCCACGGTCCGCTCAGGGCGGCGCCCCCCGCCCTGCCGTGGGCGCTGAAGAAGAAGCAGGCCCTGCGTTCCCTGCCGCTCGGCGACAAGGGAGGCCAGACCGACGGATCGCGCAAGGCCCTGGCGCTCAAGCCCCTGGCGAAGCGCCCGGCCGGCAAGCCCTCCGTCCCGGACGTCCCCAAACCCGACCTGCGCTCGCTGCCGGCCTACGGCATCGTCGTCAGCGACGGGGAGCAGGACGTCCCCGGCAAGGACTACCTGGCCTTCAGCGCCAACGTGTGGAACGCCGGTCCGGCGCAACTGGTGGTGGACGGCTTCCGGTCGCCCGGCAAGGCCAAGATGGACGCCTACCAGTACTTCTACGACGCCAAGGGCAAGCAGGTCGGCTACACCCCGACCGGCACCATGGAATGGGACCCCCGCCCGGGGCACGTGCACTGGCACTTCACGGACTTCGCCAGCTACCGGCTGCTGAAGGCGGACAAGAAGGAGGCCGTGCGCAGCGGCAAGGAGGCCTTCTGCCTGGCCAACACCGACGCGATCGACTACACGGTCAAGAACGCCAACTGGCACCCGTTCAACACCGATCTGTCCACCGCCTGCGGGGAGGAGAACTCCATCTCCGTCCGCGAGGTGCTCGACGTCGGCTCCGGCGATACGTACTCCCAGGACCTGCCGGGCCAGTCCTTCGACATCACGGACGTACCCAACGGCACGTACTACATCCAGGTCCTGGCCAACCCCGAGAAGCGGCTCAAGGAGACCGACCTCGGCAACAACAGCGCGCTGCGGAAGGTCGTGCTCGGCGGCAAGCCGGACGCACGGACCGTGACCGTCCCGCCGCACGACCTGGTGAACGCGAACTGACCTGACGCCAGGGGGCCCGGCACCCCGTCCCGAAGAGCCGACGGCCACGCGCGGTGGCCGTCGGCACGCCGAGCGACACGGCGACCGGCTGGTCGAACGGCGCGGCATCGGACGAGCGCTCCGCCGAGCAGCTGCTCGAGGACGCGTACGAGACCATGATCTGGTCCGGGCCGACTGCGAGGGCACCGACTTCCCGAGCCCTGCCGCATCTCCGGCGTCAGGCGGCGGTGCGGGCCGCGAGACGGTCGGCGGCGGTGCGGGGCTCGCGGCCGAGAAGTTCGGCGAGCAGGGGGCCGGCTTCGGCGAAGCAGCCCGCGCGTGCTGCCTGGTACCAGGTGAGCATGAGCCGGGCCATCGGCTCCGGCACACCACCGGTCGTGATCTGGTCGGCGACCCACTGTTCGTCGTCCAGGACCACGCGCTCGACCGTGCGACCGGTGAGGCCGGAGGCGATCCTGCTGAGGTCGTCGAAGGTGACCGCGGTCGGCGCGGTGAGGGTGACGGGACCGTCGAAGGAGCGGTCGCCGGCGAGGACGACCGCGGTGGCCTCGGCGACATCGTCACGGTCGGTGTACGGCACCGGCCCGTCTTCCGGCCGGGCGATCACACCGGTCCGCTGCCACGGGCCGAGGACCTGGTCGAGCGGTCCGTAGGCGCCGTTGCGCAGTGCGGTCCAGGGGACTCCGGAGTCGCCGAGGACCGCCTCGGTGGCGATGTGGATGTCCGACGGCCGGTACGGGTTGCCGGGGACGGCGCCGTGCTGGCTCGTGTAGAGGATCCGCCGGGCGCCGGCCGCGACCGCGGCTTCGACGGCATTGCGGTGCAGGCCCACCATGTCGGCGGCCGGGTCGTTGCCGGACACCAGAAGGACCTGCTCGGCACCGTCGAACGAGTCGCGCAGTGCGACCGGGTCCTCGTAGGAGCCCTGCCGCACCCGCACGCCGCGGTCGGCAAGGTGCTGTGCCTTGGCGGCGTCGCGGACACTGACCCCGATCCGGTCGGCGGGCATGCGCTCGAGGAGGTGCTCGACGGTCGCGCCGCCCAGCCCGCCGGTGGCGCCGGTGACAACGATCATGATGCCGGCCTTCCTGTCTGTTCCCGACCGCCCACGACGTCCGTCTCGGCGGTGGGTGGGTGGAACTGTAAGTTGGCCATGCTGGTCAATTTCTCGTCTGCCGCCGACTGTAGGTAACCTGACCTGGCGGGTCAAATTAGGTCGGTGGGTGTCAGGAAGAGACGGTGAGGGTCGTGGCCAATACGGTGCCTTCGGAGTCCCGGCTGCGTGCCGACGCCCGGCGCAATTCCGAGCAGATCCGCTCCGCCGCCGTCGGCGCCTTTCAGGGGCAGGGCCTGACGGTGCCGCTGGAGGAGGTCGCCAAGGCGGCGGGGGTGAGCAAGGCCACGATCTTCAACCGGTTCGGCGGGCGGATCGGCCTCATCGAGGCCGTCATCGAAGAGGTCGTCGCGAGCGCGCTGTTCGCCGTCATCGACCACGCTCGGACCATCGACGACGTCGGTGAGCGGATCGCGTACTACCTCACCGCGATCCGCGACCTCCAGTACCGCCAGCCCGCCTTCAACGACGTCCTGTTGCAGACCTATGCGGACTCGCAGCAGCTCATGAGGATCTGCCGGGCCGGAACCGAGGCCAACGAAGAGATCGTCACGGCGGCGCGCGCCTGCGGTGCACTGCGGCCGGAGTTCACGGCGGGCGACCTCCACGCCCTCGTCGTCGACAACGCCCTCGCCCTGAAGCACGGCAAGCGGCCTTCCCGGGGTGACTACGACCGCCGCACCATGTACGTCCTGGACGGAATCCGCGGGCCCTCCTCCGCCACTGGCGGCCGATGACCGCCTCCTCACCCCGGTGCCCCGCAATGGATCAGGAGTACCTGGACCTCAGCGTTCGCCGCCGGGCGCGCGGCCGCTGTCGTCGGGCGATCTCCCGGACGTGGCAGACCCACCGGAATGCCCGGGGGAGGGGGAAGCGCCACCGTCGTCCAGGCATAGCATCGATACGAGGACGGGTGCCTGACCGTGTCGGGGAGGCTGGACGGGGCGGCCGACGAGGACCGTCCAGTTGCCCTTCGTGAGGGTCGGCGCTCCGGTCCCCGTGTCAGGCCCTCGCTGCCAGCCGTACTCGGCGCGGGCCCGTGCGAAAGCCCTCTTCAACGCGGACTCCACCGTCTGCGGCGCGTGCTGTCCCGAGAGCCGTTCGGAGCACCTGCCCAGGGAGTTCGAAGGCTCTCTGTCGACCTCGACGCCCTCCGCCGCCAGCGCCGACCTGATCTCGGACACCGCCGTGTCCGCCGACAGAGCCGGGCCGGAAAAGCGCGGGGGGAGCGGTCCGAGGTCTGGAGGGGCACAGGCTGCCCCGGACATCAGTGTCCCGATGACGATGCACCCCAGGGCCGAGCGTGTCAGTCGCTGCCGAACGATGATGTCCGTCCTCTCCCAGTGTCGAGCGACTGACCATTCTGCCCCCTGACCGTCCTGGGCGTCGTTCTGCCGCCCGTGGCCACCGGAGGCCTGACCGCGAGCAGCGCGGACGGCCCGCCCCAAGGCCAAGGCGCCCCGGGGCGGGCCGTGCGGATCAGCAGGTGCGGCCGGTGTACCAGGCGCCGTCGATGTCGGAGCTGGAGCCGATCCAGGTCACGCCGGGCACCACACACCGTTCGCTGTTGGGCCCCCAGTCGTCGATCTCGATGACGATGTGCGAGCCGTCCGAGGTGCAGTGGTTGTAGTAGGCGTCGGAGGCGGTCTCGTAGAAGCCGCAGGGGTTCGCTGCGGCCGGACCGGCGCTCAGGGTGACGGCGCCGGCGGAGGCCAGGGCCAGGGCGAAGGACGCGAGGGCGCTGGTCACGATGCGACGGAGGGACAAGGAGAGCTCCAGACAGTAGGGGATCGCCGGCTCGGACTGCCCGTGCCGGCCGATCCGTTGTCGATGCGACGCCCAGATTCACAGCCCCGGGGGAGCCGCTTCGGTCAACGGCCGCACCGATCACCCGGCGAAACGATTCGTTGCTGCGCCGATCAGTTGATCTCCGCCGGTTCACCGTGTGTCGGGCAGCGGCAGGAAACAAGGCACGCCGGGGCGGTGAGAGCGTCGTGCGGCGCATCGCACACGGCGATTTCCTCCACGGTGCCCTGGCTGTGCCGAGGGCCTTCAAACAGGCGCACGGCGCGTTGGTGCGGCGCTCGGTGGTGTAGCCGCGACACCTCGTGCTCCCACACGCTGTTGGGCGGGCGACGTGCGCGGACAGCATCCCTTCAGTACCGCGTGCAAAGGGGTTGTTGATGGCCAGTGAGTTTCAGCGGACCAAGCTGCAGGACATGTTCAACGCGTTCGACGTGAACGGCGACGGCTGCCTGGAGGAGGAGGACTTCGCGGCCCTCGCGAGCCGGTGGAGCCGTCTGCCGCGGGTGCGAGCGGACGCGGAGTTGGCGGCGCGGGTCGAGGACGTGCTCCTGGGGTGGTGGCAGCACCTCTCGGCGGCTGTCGACTCGGACAACGACGGCAGGATCGACATGAACGACCTCCTCGCCATGGTCGACCGCTTGCCCTCCATGCGGGAGACCGTCGCCGCCACCGCCGACACGGTCTTCGACGCGGTGGACGCGAATGGCGACGGCCGCATCTCCCGGGGCGAGCACCAGCAGCTGATCGACCTGTGGCACGGGCGAGGGGTCACGACCGGGGACGTGTTCGACCGGCTCGACCAGGATGCCGACGGTCACCTCAGCCGACCCGAATTCACCGTGCTGTGGACCCAGTTCTGGATCAGCGACGACCCTGCCGACCCGGGCAACTACATCTGCGGACCCGTCGCAGGTCACTCGTTCCGCTGAAGGGCGGAGGAAGAGCACCAGGGGCCCGTACGTCCCTCTCTCGAAGTGAGCCGGACCGGCGCCGTGGGTCGGTGCGGCGATGTGACTACTGTGAACGACATGAGCGAACACTCGAAGCGTTCCGTCGTCGTCGAACGCACCAGCAGCGGCCAGTTCGTGGCGACCAACACCCGCGGCGGATCGATCAGTTTCGGTACGGCGGACGGCGATCAGGACACCGGCTTCACCCCCGTCGAGTTGTTCCTGGCCGCGATCGGCGGCTGCACGGCCGTGGACGTGGACATCGCCACCGGCCGGCACGCCGAGCCCACCCGCTTCTCCGTGACGGTCGCGGGGGACAAGGTCAGCGACGACCTGGGCAACCGCATGACGAACCTCGAGGTCGCGTTCACCGTGACCTTCCCGGACGGCGAGGGAGCGGAGCGGGCCCGCGCCATCCTGCCCCGCGCGGTCAGGACGTCCCACGACCGCCTCTGCACCGTGAGCAGGACCGTCGAGGTCGGGACACCGGTGACCACGACGGTCACCGACGCCTGACACCTCCGCCGCGGCCGCCCCGCGGCGAGTCGGCCGCGGCGCGGGCATCGTTGTCCAGGTGCACGGTTGGCCGGCGGCCCATGTCTCGGAGCCGTCGCCCCCGGACATCTGCCGGCGAAGCCCCTGCCTCACGGCCGAGCCCGAGTTAGGGTCGGACTGTGCGTTGATCTCCCGGGCGGCGGCCCTGTGCTGCCGCAGACGGTGCAGGGCGCCTCTTGAGCAAGGGGCCGCCCCGGCAGGCATTCCTTCACACCCCGCGGAGACCCACAGCATGACCGCTCAGCAGCCTCTCACCTACGACGCGTTCGCCGAACTCGCCGCCGCCGACCCAGCCGTGGTAGGCCTCGTCCTCAAAGGCTCCCGAGCCCACGACGGCATGACCACCCGACACTCCGACCACGATGTGTACGTGGTCCTCGCCGACGACGCCACGACCGATCTCACCCGGTTCGCCGGCCACCGCACTGCCCAGCTCGACCTCGTCGTCATCTCCCTCAGCGACTTCCGCGCAGCAGGGATGCCCGGCTTCGAACGCTACGCTCTCGCCCGAGCGCACGTCGTGCTCGACCGGCTCGACGGAGGCATCGCCAGGATGATCGCCGACAAGGCGAGCCTGGAGACGGAAGAGGCATTCCGCAACGCCAGTGACTGGCTCGACGCGTACGCCAACTCCCTCTATCGGTCGCTCAAGAACCACCGGGACGGCCAGACCCTCGCAGCCCGCCTGGACGCCGCTGACAGCGCCCGGTTCCTTCTCGAACTGCTCTTCGCCACCGACCGTCGCCCCCGCCCCTACAACAAGTACCTGGAGTGGGAGCTTTCCCGACACCCCCTGCCGGGCTGGGACACCGACGTGTTGCTCCGTGCCGTGGACGACATTTCGGCAACGGGCGACCCGGCCCTGCAACGGAACACGTTCACTCTTGTCGAGGCGGCGGCCCGCGAGGCCGGACACGGCGACGTACTCGACGCATGGGGTGAGGACCTGTACTTCATGCGCACGCGATAGGAGACGGAGCAACTCCCTGCGGCCGGTGACCGCGCCGCCTTCGCGTCTCGGCCCGCGGCGTCCGTAACGTGGAGGGATGAGGAACACTGCGAAAAGCACGTCCCTGGTCATCCACCTGGGAGGGGAGGAGCTCGTCATCGGGCGGCGCTACGAGGCCGCCAGTATCGCCAACGACGTGCTCATCGCGTTGTGGTTCATCGCCGGCAGCGTCATGTTCTTCTCCGAGCAGTGGACCACGACCGGCACCTGGTGCTTCCTGATCGGCAGCATCGAACTGCTCATCCGGCCCGCCATCCGCCTCACCCGCCACCTGCACCTGCAACGCGTTCACTCCCGCGCCCCGGAGTCCCACTCTCCCGCCGCGCCCCCCGACGGTTCGCAGGACTACTGAACGGGTGACGGAGCAGCCGCCTCGTCGCCGGTTGCGCGTGCACCTGTTTGCTCCGTGCATGGCTGGTTACGCGTTCACGCGCGACACCGAGCCAATGGCTTCCCACGAGTGCAGGAGGATCTCGCCATGCGCGACAGCGGCAACACCCGTGATACGCACCCGCAGGTCATCTCGGAGCCGACTGTACGTGGGTGGCGGGCCGGCGGGGACCGCCGCGGGCTCGGGCCGACCGCGCCGGTTACGCTTGCGCCATGTACATGCGGGGGCGGGCCCACAGGGCCGTAGTGGCGGCCATGGTGATCGTGCCCATATTGAGTGGTTGTTCCCTCGGCCAGGACAAGACCGGGTGCGGCCGTGACAGCGATGGCGTAAGCGGTTGCAGCGTCTCCGGCGAGGACGGCCGTTCGTAAGCGGCAAGTACGGACGGCGGCGGCACCGACGACGCGCGGCTTGCCCACGACGCCAGCCCCACAGCCGCCGCAGCGTCTCCCTCCCGCTCCAGCGCCCCGCCGATGAAGGACGGCACCGCCGTACTCACGCGCTGCGCGACCATGGACGATCCCTTCGTGACTCTCCAGGTGCACAACCCCAACGCACGCGACGGCGTTTTCTCCGTCACCGTCGGCCTCCAGGACTCGGCCGGCCGCACCGTGGCCGAGGCCGGTGCACAGGAGCCCGTCGCGGCGAAGGACACAGCCACCGTCCGCCTCGGCGTCGCCGGTACCGGACACGTGGACAAGACGACTCACTGCACCGTCGAGCCGCGGGCCACCTTCGACTGGTGAACCCGGCCGGGGGCAACGAGTGCTGGTCAGTCCGCCGGTGAGGCTTCCGTCGCGGCGGTGCGGGAACATCTGGCCGGTCGGATCCACGCGGAGCACCTGCGGGGCTACCCGGACCTCCTCCCGCCGCGGCAGGCCGCCGTCGCGGCCGTCCTCGGGCCGGTCGGACCGGCACGACTACGCGGTCAGCGAGACGTCACGCGACGGCGACCGCTGGAGGATCCGCGTCGCGGGCCGCTTGCCCCGAGCGGCGCTGTTCGACGTCGATCCGGGCGCACCGCACCGCGCCGGCACGGTCGACGTGCCGGGGAGCGGGGCGGAACTCGGCCGTGGTCCGGGAGGTCGTCTCGATCAGCGCGGGGTGAGCCGTCACGCACTGCCATCCGCGGTGGCCCCTCCCATGACATACCGCCTCGGCCGGTCCCGCCAGGGTCACGGCGTCCAGCGATGGCGAGCGCGGGTCATGTCCACTCGCGTTCCGCGCATCGGCGTTCTCTCGTCCCGCAGAAGGGCCGGCGCCCGCCCGCTGTGGCAGGAGGGCGGCGTCCCGTCCGCGTACACGACACGCCACCACGGCACGTTCTCGTCGAGCAGACTCATGGCCCGCCCCACCTGGCGCGCACCCACGCCGACCCGTTCGCCGACGTCACCGTAGGAGGCCACCGCGCCCGCGGGGATCGAGCACACCGCTTCCCGGACGTCGTCGACGAAGGTCACGGCGCCTCCGAGTCCGGGGGCGGGTAGACGAGACGGCCGTCGCGGACCCGTGCGTGCTCGTTCAGGGTCGCCGGCCTCGTGGCCGTCCGCGACATGATGTGCACGACCTCCACCCCGGCGACCAGCAACGCGTCGGTGATCAGCCGACGGTGGCACCGCCACGGTACCGCCTCGCTGCACATGATCGCGGGCCGCTCCTGCCGCGCCAGCCGGATCAACTGGTCCAGACCCTCCGCGAATTCGTCGCCCGCCATGTAATCGGCATAGTCGCGGAACGCCTTCACCCGCCAAGCGCCGTTCTCGCTGGGGACCCCCTTGGGGGTGTGCCGCCGGCCGCCGAGCTGAGCGATCCAGCGGTATTCGATCTCGGACGGCAAGTGCTCCACGACAGCGGACCGGTTCCACTGGGGATGTTTCCTCGACGAGGGGTAGGAGCGCACATCCACCAGGCAGGTGATGTCATGGCTGCGCAGCATCTCCAGCACCTCGTCGAATGCACGCGTCGAATGCCCGAGCGTGTGGACCAGGTTCACAGCGCCCCTACGCCTTCTTCAGTGCTCCACCCTTGTGCATGGCGACATGATCGGTCTTGTCGCTCTTGATTTCGTATTGCGGGTCGTCTGCCGAGCAGTGGCGCGTACGGCCCTTGAATTCCACATCACGGGTGTGCTTCTTGACGATGACGCCTTCGACGTGTCCGGCCTCGGAATTCCAGCGCACGTGGTCTCCCACGGAAAAGTCGCCCGCCATGTGAGGTCTCTCCGTTCCGCTTCGGCCGACGAGATGCGCGGGGCTCGGCGTCTCGCATTCGATACGTCCTCCAGCGTCTCACGTGGCCAGGAGGGAAGCCATCCGTGCACCGGTCGTGCAGTCGGATGCTAGGCTGCGCAGCGGTGTGATGATCATTCGGCTTACGGAGATACGAGGAGGTGTGTTGATGACTGTCGTGGAAACGCCCGCTGCGCGCGGCGCCCGAGTCGTCCTCACCTCCCAGGCCTCGTCCTGACCTCCGCCTGCCTCCCTCCCGCGTAGGAGCGGATTCGGCACGCCTGCCGTCCGACGGGGCCCCGATCCAAGGGTCTCCACGTTGTCCCGTCAACCCGAGCCGTACCCACCTGCTCCCTCCTCTCCCGCGCACGTTCCGACTCCGGCCGACCGCGGCCCGACGGAAGGGAACCCGGTCATGGACCTTCCCCGCATCTTCACCATCCGTGAGAGCGGCCACCGCATCCACAACCCGCTGACCCCGGCGAAACTCGCCGCGCTGGGAGAATCTCTCCACCTCGCCCCCGGGACCCGGGTGCTCGATCTGGCCAGCGGATCCGGCGAGATGCTGTGCACCTGGGCCCGCGACCACGGAGTCACGGGCAGCGGGGTGGACATCAGCACGGTCTTCACCGAGCAGGCCCGGGCCCGTGCCGCCGAACTCGGTGTCGCCGACCGGGTCCAGTTCATCCACGGAGACGCCTCGAGCCATGTGGCGGACCGGCCCGTCGACCTGGCCGCCTGTGTGGGTGCCACCTGGATCGGGAACGGCGTCGCCGGAACGGCCGAACTGCTCGATCGCAGCCTCCGCCCCGGCGGCCTGATGGTGATCGGCGAGCCCTACTGGCGGCGGACCCCTCCGGACGAGGAGACCGCCACCGCCTGCCACGCCGCCTCCGTCGCCGACTTCCTGGAACTCCCGGACCTGATCGGGAAGTTCCAGGGCCTCGGCTACGACGTCGTGGAGATGACGCTCGCCGACCAGGAGTGCTGGGACCGCTATGCCGCGGCCCAGTGGCTCACCATGCGCCGCTGGCTCGACCGTCATCCGGACGACGAACTGGCCGACGAGGTACGGAAGGCCCTCGACACCGAGCCCGCCCAGTACGCGCGCGGCACGCGTGAGTACCTCGGCTGGGGAGTCTTCGCCCTGATGAAGCGCTGACCTGGCGTCCCGTGCGGGGTCCGGACGCCACAGCGCCCGGGCCGCGCACGGGTCCGCTCGAAATCCGTCGTCACCGCTGCCGCATCAGTGCGTTACACGGAGTCATTGTTATGAATCCGCATGTAATAATTGGCGCCGGTAGTCGCCGAGGCAGACCGCCCCGGCCGGGACGAAGAGGGATCACACATGGCACCCGCCGCAGACGTGTACATCCAGGCGACCGACACCGACCCGGACATCCAGGCCCAGGCGGTCATCGAGGAAGCCCACCGGAAGGTACTGGAGGGGCTGGCCGCGCTGACCGGGTCCGAGCCCGCCGCCGAGACCGGCACCGCGTTCGCCGGACAACTGCGCGACCTCCTGACCGCCACCGATCAGACCCTGTACGCCGCCGCGTCCGGCGCCGCCGAAACCCGGCTGCTGGTCCGGGCGCTCCGTGCCGCGGCCGACGCGATCGGCCGGCACGCCGACTCCCTGACCGCCGCGAGCGACGGGGGTGCACTCTCCGGCGCGGTCCGCGTCCTCGAAGGGATGCTCACGGTCCATGTCGGCATGGAGCGGGCCGTGCTGCTGCCCGCACTGGCGGCACTGCCCGGAGTGGACCTGTCCGCACTCGTCGGCGACTTCACCACCGTCCTGGAGGGTGGCCGGCTGGAGGATCCGGCGATCGTCGACGTCCGCGAGATCCCGCACGGCCAACGCCACCCGCGCATCTTCACCCGCTTCGCCCGCCTGGCGGCCGAAGAGAGCTTCGTCCTGGTCAACAACCACGATCCCAAGCCGCTGCGCCGCGAATTCGAGGCCACCCACTCCGGCCGTTTCACCTGGGAGTACGTCGAGTCCGGGCCCGAGCGGTGGCAGGTGCGCATCACACGGGTGAGGTAGGCGGCGGGTTTCCCCTCGTTGCTACGACGCGCGCTGGGTAAAATCGGCGGAATGAGCGAACGGACGCTGCACGACCCGGCCGGACCTCCCGCCGTGGGGGAGAGCCGCGCCCATGTGCTCGACGTGCTGCGTGCCGCACCCGGCGCGGTCGGTGTACGGGAGATCGCCGAGCAGACCGGCCTGCACTCCAATACGGCCCGCTTCCACCTCGACACTCTGGTCAAGGACGGATTCGCCGAGCGCGCCACCGAGGGAAGCGGCCGCCCCGGGAGGCCCCGCGTCGTCTACCGCGCCGTCGCCACCTCCCCCGTACGGGAAGGCCACCGCAGCTACCAACTGCTCGCCCGGATGCTCACCGGCCTCGTCACCGAGGCCCTGGCGCAACCGGCCCGGGCCGCCGTCGGCGCGGGGGAGGCGTGGGGCCGCTACCTCGTCGACACCCCCTCGCCCGCCCGGCGCATCGACACCGAGGAGGCCGTCCGGCGGCTGACCCGGGTCCTCACGGACGTCGGCTTCGCCCCCGGCCCCGTCCAGGATCGTCCGAACCCGGTCGTCCCGCTGCGCCACTGCCCGTTCCGGGAAGTCGCCGAAGAGCACCGCGACACGGTGTGTTCGCTGCACCTGGGCCTCATGCGCGGCGCCCTGGAAGAAGTACGCGCCCCGCTCCGCGTCGAACGGCTCGATCCCTTCGTCGAGCCGTCCCTGTGCCTGGCCCATCTCGCACCCGCGGAAGCGCACCGGACACCGGACCACGCTGCCTGAGCGCCCACCTGAGGACCGCGATCAGTACGGCCGACTCGCGTTGGCACCGCGAGCCGGTCGAGTGGTCAGGCGGGTGGGTAGGTGGGGTCGGGAAGGCGGTCGATGTTGCCGTGCCACTGGCAGAGCAGGACGGTGGCGTCGTCGTCGAGCTTGCCGTCGTGGTAGTCCAGGACGGCGCGGATGAGTCGGCGCAGCGTCTCGGGCACGGGCAGGCCGTCGCTCTGGTGACGGATGACGAAGTCGACGAAGCGTTCCCGTCCGAACTCCTGGCCGTCGGCATCGCGTGCCTCGGTGATGCCGTCGGTGTACAGCAGAACCCGGTCACCCGGTTCCAGCTGCACGTCGCACACGTTGGCCGGGAGGCCGAGGTCGGTACCCAGGGGGTGCGAGGGCGAACACGGCAGGTCCGACGTCCAGCGGCCGCCGCGGACCAGGACCGGCGCGTGGTGGCCGCAGTTGACCCAGGTCAGTACCCCCGTGGTCATGTCGAGTTCGGCCAGGATCGCGGTGGCGTAGCGGGTGTGGGCGTAGTGAGTGATGAGCAACCGCTCGATGACCGCGCAGATTTCGGGCAGGGTGGCGTCCTGGCGCCGTTGGTTGCGAAAGGCGGCCATGGCCAGGTTGGCGGTCAGGCCGGCGCCGGTGTCGTGGCCCATGGCGTCCAGGATCGCCAGGTAGGTGACATCGCCGGCGACGCCGTAGTCGAAGGCGTCCCCTGCGGCGGCGTAGGCGGGTTCCATGGCCGCGGCGAGGGTGACCCGGTCGTTGGAGAAGGTCCGGGGCGGCATGACGGGCCACTGCATCTCCGCGGAGACGGTCATCCGCGTGGTCCGGATCAGCCGGGCGAAGGCGTCGCTGTTGGTGCGCTTGCTCGCCAGGAGCAGTGCCACCAGTGAGGCCAGGTCCAAGGCCGCCTCGAGGACCGCGTCGTCACCGTGGTCGGTGTCCACGCGCAGCACTCCCAGGCGCGCTCGGCGCCGTCCAGCAGGGGGAGCCAGTGCCGGAGCCGGTCCTGCTCCACGGCACGGACCGTGATCGGCCGGGATTCGGTGTACGCACTCCCGGCCGCGGTGGCCATGATCCGCAGCTGCTGTCCCTCCCGGCCCGCGTCGGGACCGCTCCCGGTGACCTCCCGCAGCACCTCTCCCTGGAGATCGCTCACGAAGATCCCCGCTCGGTGCAGGCCGGCGGTCTCGGCGTGCCGGGCGACCAAGAGGGGCATCTGTTCGAAGGTGGCCAGATGGCCCGCGCGCAGAAGTGCGCGTTGCATTCGCGCCGTCGGCTGGGAAACCAAGGCGACACCCCAGAGAACGGGGACAGCCCGCGTTCGTCCACCCGCGGTCTCCCGCAGGGGCGAGAGACCGCACGCTTGTTGCCGGGCAGACGAGAACGAGTAGCCCGAGCGGCCAGTACATCTCCCAGGGTACGGATCGTGCGTCCGGGAGGGCCGATGACGACGTACGCGGTTCCGAGGAGGCTCCGAGGGGGCGGGGCACCGTGACGGGCCCATCCGGGTGTGGCCGCACTCCGAACAGACGCGGTCGGATGGTCGCTCCGTCAGCCCGGAGGTGCACTGAGCCCGTCGGCCCCGACAGGCGGGCCGGGTGCTGCCCCTGGGGGTGGCCGACCAGAAAGGGAACCTTCATGAAACGGCTCCGGGCAGCCACCGTACTGGCCTCCGCCCTGCTGGTCGCCACCGCGGCGACCGGGTGTGCGGGCGACGGCGGCGAAAGCGCCGCCGACGGTACGGAGACCGGCAACGCCGCCGACCGCCTCGACACCAACGTGGTTCCGGCGGCGACCTCGTCGGCGGCACCCGCGGCCGAGGTCAAGGACGGCACCTACGGCAAGATGCTGGTCGACGAGAAGGGCCGGACGCTCTACCTCTTCGAGAAGGACACGAAGAACAAGTCGAAGTGCGACGGTGACTGTGCCAAGGCATGGCCGCCCTTCACCGTCAAGAAGACACCCACCGCGGGCAAGGGCGTGAAGAAGGACCTGCTCGGGACCGCCAAGCGGGGCGACGGGTCCGAGCAGGTGACGTACGACGGGCACCCGCTGTACAGGTTCGCCGACGACCAGAAGGCCGACGACACCAACGGGCAGGGCGTCGACGCCTTCGGCGCCAAGTGGTTCGTCGTCGGCCCCGACGGCAAGAAGATCACGACCAAGCCGAGCACCGGCAACGGCGGCTACTGACCCCTCGGCCCCCCGGTGCGAAGGCCACCGTCGTCGACAAGGATCCGATCACGCACACCGTGACGGCGTCCAAGGGCGGCTTGCTCCTTCGACACCGGAGACATCGACTCCGGCAGGAGCACCACCTTCACGGTGCCGTCCCAGCCGGAGGTCCGCCCGCGGGGGCGAACGGAGACCTGCCATGCCCTCACAGCCCACCGCCCCGCCCGCGCGTCGAGGCGATGCCGGTCACTGCGCCCGGGGCGGCCGCGCGCTGTGACGACGCCATGACGTTCGAACGGCCCATGTACCGCGTCAAGCGGCGGCTCCTGGGCGCGCCGCTCACGACGGAGCGGGTCAGCGAGGAGAAGCTCGGCAACCCCACGGCGCTCGGCGTACTCGCGTCCGACTGCATCAGTTCGTCGGCCTACGGCTCCGAGGAGATGCTCCGGGTCCTCGTGCCGGTGGTCGGAGCGGCCGCCTTCACCATGGTCATGCCGGTGACCGGCGCGATCCTGCTGGTGCTGCTGCTCCTGACGCTCTGTTACAGCGACGTCGTGACGATCTACACCCGGGCCGGTGGCTCCTACGTCGTCGCGCGGGAGAACTTCGGGCCGAACGTCGCCCAGGTCGCCGCCGTGGCGCTGCTCGTCGACTACGTCGTCACGGTGGCCGTCCAGGTGTCGGCCGGCACGAACGCGCTGATCTCACTCGCCCACCTGGCCGGCCACGGCTGGACGGGGCTGGACCACCTCCAGTTGCCGGTGTCCGTGGTGGTGATCGTGCTGCTGGGCTACGGGAACCTGCGCGGGGTGCGCGAAGCCGGCCGGGTGTTCGCGCTGCCCGCCTATCTCTTCATCACCGCGATGGGCCTGGTCTTCCTCGTCGCGGCGGTGCGCGGACTGACGGGCGACCTGCCGCACGCCGACCTCGGTGCCCCGGGCGTGGTGCCGCTCGGAACCCCCGGTGACGGCTGGCTCTACGGCGCCTCGGCCTTCATCGTGCTGCGTTCCTTCGCCAACGGCGGCTCGTCGCTCACCGGGCTCGAAGCCATCTCGAACGGCATCTCCGCCTTCCGTGAACCGCAGGGCCGCAACGCCCGGCGGACCCTCATCACCATGAGCTGCGTGCTCGCCGCCCTGGTCCTGGGCGTCTCCACCCTCGCGCACGTCACCCACGCCGTCCCCTACGCCGACGGGACCCCCACCGTCATCGCCCAGGAGGCAAGGCTCGCCTTCGGCACCGGAACGGTGGGGACCGTCGGACTGGTCTTCGTCCAGCTGGCGACCGCGCTGATCCTCTACACCGGTGCCAACACCCCCTTCACCGGGTTCCCGTTCCTGGCCAGCTTCGTCGCGGAGGACCGGTTCCTGCCCAGGCTGCTCACCCGGCGCGGGCACCGGCTGGCGTTCTCCAACGGCATCGTCACGCTCTCCGCCCTCTCGCTCGCCCTGCTGCTCGCCACGGGCGCCAACGTCGACAAGCTGGTGGCCCTGTACGCGATCGGCGTGTTCACCGCCTTCACCATGGCCGGCAGCGGCCTCACCGCGTACCACCTGCGCAGGCGTGAACCGCGGCGCCGACTGAAGATCACGGTCAACGCGCTCGCGGCGTTCGTCTCCGCAGCCGTGGTGCTGATCTTCGCCGTCACTAAGTTCACCGAGGGCGCCTGGCTGGTCGTCGTGGTCTTCCCGCTGGGAGTCTGGGTACTGATCCGGATCAACCGCGAGTACCGGCGTGAGGCCGCCGCCCTGGAGCGGCTGCCCATGGGCGCGGACCGGCCGCGTACCCGGCGCCACCAGGTGTTCGTCCTCGTCGAGACTCTGGACCTGGCCGCGCTGAAGGCCTTGCGCTACGCCCACGAGCTGCGGCCCGACAGCGTCCGTGCCGTGCACTTCGCCATCGACGAGGCGCACGCGCGCCGTCTGTCCGCCCGCTGGGCGTCGACGTCCGCGACCTCGGTCGAGCTGGAAGTGGTGGCCTGCCCCGACCGCCGGCTCCGTCACGCGATGCGGGAACTGGCCGTCCGTACCACGCAGGACGGGGACACGTCCCTGACGGTGCTCGTGCCCCGGCGGATGTACGCCAACGCCCTCGGCAAGCTCCTGCACCGGGGGACCGGCGAGAAGATGTCGAGGACGCTGGAGCTGCTGCCGCACATCGCGGTCACGATCCTGCCGTTCAACGCGTCGCGGGCCATGCGGGCACTGGAGTCCGACCGCCCGCCCGACATGGACTGAGCCTCCTCAGCAGGTCGCCGGCGAAGCGCCCCGTCGGAGTCATGGGCGTGGTGACGGCCGCGGGAACGACGGCGTTGACCAGCACCCCGGTCGTGGCGAGTTCCTGGCCCAGGGACGGGCCGGGCTGCCGTCCTTCAGGTTGCTAGGGTGCCGTCATGCTTCCGTACGCTCCCGGGGCGTCGCTCGGCGCCGGGCGCCGGGAATGGCGGCAGGCGCTGGTCACCCTGGGCTGCCAGTTGGCCGCCGTGGGACCCCGACGGCACGAGGACTGGCTGGTGGACGCCGCTGCGGTGCTCCAGTTCCGCACCCGCGATCCGCGCGGCTGGCTGCCCGACGCCCACACCGGATGGCCCGAGCGCACCAGGCACTCCCCGTACTACCCCTTCGACCGGCTGGAGCCGCATCACCTCGACCATCATCTGGAACTGCTGACCCACGAGGCCGCGGTGGAGCTGACCGCGCTGCACTGGACCGCCACACCCTACGGCGGTGCCCAACCGCCCGGCGCGTGCCACCCGGTGCGACGGCGTCGGCTGTGGTCGGCCGCCGGCACCCTGCTGGCCCGGTTCGGCCCCGCCGCCGTGTACGCCACCAACGCCGAGGACCTCAGCGGTGGCACGGATCCTCACTGGTACCGCGAGGGCTTCTCCCTCTCGTGCTTCGCGGGGGTCGACGCCCAGCGGGACGGTCTCATCACGGACTTCGGCATCCTGGCGGTCTCGGACACGGAGGTCGGTGCGTTCTGGAACTTCTTCGTCGACTGACCCGGCCGTGCCGGCCGGGCAGGCCGGGCATGGTGAGCGGACCGGCCCAGACGAGCTGGTCCAAGTACGGGAACCCCGACGCCGTCGATGTCGGTCCGGCGTGCCGGCAGATCAGGGCCGTGGTCGTGCGGGAACGCGGGAGTCGGCGTGATCGGACACACCACGGCGTCGAACTCGGCGAACAGCCGCCGTCAGCCGTGACGGTGGAGCTCGCGAAGATGCCCCCGGGGCTGCAGGATCTGCACAGCTTCGTCGGAGCAGGGCTGGATGCTCCGCTGTCCGCGATCACGCGTTCTCGTCCGTCGTCGGGCCCGGCCCGACGTTCCGGGAGAACCATCCGTGACTCTTGCGTCACACGCTGATTGCTGGCACTGTCCGTGCCGACAGCAGACGTCTTACGTCTGTTCTTTAAGGCAATGCCTTCGCGGCAGAGGCAAGGAGAGCGCAATGAGCGACGAGACCCGCAGAACGGTGACGAGGCGCGGTGTTCTGCGCAGTGGTGTGGCTGTGACGGCGTTGGGGGCGGGGAGCGCCCTGGCCACGGCGGGACCGTCGAGCGCAAGGCCGCAGGCCGCGGCCCCCACGGCCGCCGGTGCTCCGCCGGCCGACCCGACGAGCCGGTCGCACAAGTACTTCGCGTTCGACACCGGACTCTGGAACGGCCACCGGGGGATGGAGAACTGCCGGATCGGGATGGGCGGTTTCGTCAAGGACGACGACCACAATCCGCTGTTCCGGGAGGGAATCTTCGAGAACCCCCGGTTGCCCTGGGAACCACGCTTCGACAACGGGTACCCCAACGTCTTCTGGGACCCCGAGCACAAGAAGTTCCGCTGCTACTACACACTCTTCCTCCGCGATCCGGCCTCGCTCGACACACCCCCGGACCAGCGGCTCACGCGGGACTACGTCATAGCCGACCGGGAAACCGGCTGCTGCTACGCGGAGTCCACCGACGGGGTGAACTGGACCAAGCCCGCACTGGGTCTGGTCAGCTTCGACGGCAGCAAGAACAACAACATCCTTTACGAGCACGTCCAAGGCACATCCGTGCTCTACGACCCGGAGGACCCCGACCCCGCGCGCAGGTACAAGCTGATCACGCTGCGCGAAGCCGGTGGAACGTCGCTGTGCGTGGCCTTCTCGTCCGACGGCATCCACTTCACCGAACTGAAGCCCTGGCCGGCCAACAGCCCGTCCCCGGGCGCGGACTGCCACAACCTCGTCTTCCGCGACTCGCGCACGGACGAGTACGTACTCATCACACGGCTGTGGGACAGCAACATCCGCGTGTCCGCGATGTCGCGGTCCGCGGACTTCATCAACTGGTCCAAGCCGGTCGAGGTGCACCGGGGCAACGGATTCGACTCCCAGATCTACTCGATGCCGGTCTTCGCGTACGGAGACCTCTACCTCGGCCTGGCCTCGCTGTACCGCGACGGCGACACCGCGCTGCCGCACCACGACACCGTCGACCTGGCCCTGCAGTGGTCCGTCAACCTGACCGAGTGGAACAACGTCGAACCCGGGGACAGCACTTTCATCCCGCACGGCGAGGGGATGGGGAAGTACCCGCGCGGCGACTTCGACAGCAGCGTCATCTTCTCGTCGGTCCCCGTGGAGATCGACGACAAGCTGTACTTCTACTACATGGGCGGGAAGGGCCGGCACACCGGCTGGCGCGAGTCCGCACTCGGCCGGGGCTACATCGAGAAGGACAAGTTCGCCTGCTACGAGAGCCGCACAGGCAACAAGCCGACGTCCATCACCACACAGGGCCTCAACTTCTTCGGCGACGACGTCGAGCTGCTCGTCGACATCGATGACGGCGGCTGGGTCGAAGTGGACCTCATGAACCAGGGCGGCACCGTCGTCCAGCGCGGCTTCGAAGCCGACAACAGCACGCTCCGAGACGTCGGCCACGGCTGGCGCCGGCTCACGTGGCACGACTCGTCCGTCATGGACCTCGACCGCGGTTCGTTCTACGCGCTGAGGATCACGATGCGCAAGGCGCGGCTCTGGGCAATCCAGGGTGACTTGTACGTCCGTCCCTTGAAGTACACCAAGCCGTAACCGCTGGGTCGCGGCCCCCAACCCCCGGCCCCCAGGGCGATCCGGACGTGGACGCTCTCCTCGTCCCTGCCATGCGCTCATCGCGCTGAACGCTCGCCCTGGACCTGCCGTCGGCCTCGTGGGCCGACGAGGTGGCGGGGGCGACGGGGCCGGTGGACGTCACGGATGTGGCCTCGGTGGAGTCGGCGTCCCGAACGGCATGCGGTACTTCGGACGCCGGGGCGTCGTCCTGACAACGGGCGACTACTCCGCCTCCACGGAGCTGAAGGCGAAGCACGTGGGTGAGGACGCGGCACGGATCCCGCCGGTGAACCCGGCGAGCACGGGCGACGGTTTCCACCTGGGCGAGGAGGCCGGCGGCCACACCCCCCAGATGGACCGCCTGTACGAGGGGCGCTGACCAGCTGGACCGGCCCGAACGTCACCATGTACCGGGCGGTGGCCGCCACGGAGAGCAATACGGGGTTCATGATCTTCGACCGGCGGGTCGCGCGGAGGTTCTCCGCGTGGCCGAACCCGGTCTCCACGTTCCCGGGCGTCTCGTACGCCTAAGTGCAGGACTACAAGCGGTACCGGCCGGACGTGTACCACCGCGCCGAGACCCTGGAGGAGTTGGCGGACGCGATCGGTGTCGACCCGGCCACCCTGCGCGCCACGGTGGACCGGTGGAACCAGAACGTGCGGGACGGCAAGGACGCGGACCACGGCCGCCGTCACCTGGGCAACGGGGTCGCACAGGGCCCGTTCTACGCGCTGGGCCCCATGAACGCCTACGTCACCCTCGCCGACGGAGGCCTCGGAGTCGACGACCAGCTGCCCGTGGTGCGCGAGGACGGTACGCCCGTCCCTCACGGCAGGCCGCCGGTCCGCGTGTCGTTGACCCTTGACCGGGGTGCCGACCGCACGGCCCTTCCGATCGGGGTCGGCGACGCCGGCCCCGCTGTGGACACCGGCCTTCTGCGGGCACTGGCCCAGCCACACGTACCGGTCGTCCGAAGCACACAGCTCCGCAGGCGGTTTGTCGCAGCCCACCACCGACCCGCTCGGTGTTCCCTCTCCATCCCGGCGTGACGAGCGGGCCGCACAGGGCGGGGCCGGTGGCTTCGGCGGGCGGATTCGGGTCGAGGTCGCTGACGCTCAGGACGTCGTCGTACTTGCCGTTGTGTTCATCGACGAGACTCCGGCCCGGAGGCCGGGCGGACCGGTGCGGGGACGTTGCGCGCGAACGCCCCCGCACCACCGACGGGAGGGCCTGTCAGGCCTGCAGAGTGTCCCGGGCCGTGCCCGGCTCGGCCGCGAGCAGCGCGGTGATCTCGTGGGCGAGGCGCGGGCCGAGTTCGCCCCAGCCGTCCTTGTAGCCGTAGGCGGCGGCCAGGGTACGGGCGTCGTAGTCACCGTTGAGTATTTCGATGTCCGTGGCCGTGATGAGCCCCGGGTGGGCCACGCCCACGGCCGCCGAGAGCTTCGTCAGCTCCTTGCGCAGGGTGCGCAGGTACACGGCGGCCCGGGTGGCCTTCGACTCCGGGTCGAGGCCGCGGGCCAGCCACGGGTTCTGGGTGGCGACACCCGTGGGGCACTTGTCCGTGTGGCACTTCTGCGACTGGATGCAGCCGATGGACAGCATCGCCTCCCGGCCCACGTTGACCATGTCGGCGCCGAGGGCGAAGGCCACCGCGGCGTTGTCGGGCAGACCGAGCTTGCCGGAGCCGATGAACGTCAGCTCGTCGGTCAGACCCCGCTCGGCGAAGGCGCCGTAGACCCGGGAGAAGCCCATCCGGAAGGGCAGCGACACGGAGTCTGTGAAGGTGAGCGGTGCCGCCCCGGTGCCGCCCTCGCCACCGTCGACGGTCACGAAGTCGACCCCGCGGTCGCCACGCGCCATCAGCGTGGCCAGCTCGTCCCAGAAGTCCATCTCACCCACCGCGCTCTTGATGCCGACCGGCACCCCGGTCTCGGCGGCGATCAGTTCGACGAAGTCCAGCATCGAGTCGACGTCGCCGAACGCGGTGTGGCGGGACGGCGAGGCGCAGTCCTTGCCCTGAGGGATGCCGCGGATCTCCGCGATCTCCGGCGTCACCTTCGCACCGGGCAGCATCCCGCCCAGCCCGGGCTTGGCACCCTGGGACAGCTTGATCTCTATCGCCCTGACCGGGGCGCCCGCGACCACTTCCTTGAGCCTGTCGAGGTTGAAGCTGCCGTCCTCGTTGCGGCAGCCGAAGTATGCCGTACCGATCTGGAGAACGAGGTCGGCGCCGTTGCGATGGTACGGAGACAGGCCGCCCTCGCCCGTGTTGTGCATCGTTCCGGCCAGCGCAGCCCCCTTGTTGAGGGCCGTGACCGCGGCGCCGGAGAGCGATCCGAAGCTCATCGCCGAGATGTTCACGACGCTGTTCGGGCGGAACGCCTTGGCCCGGCCGCGCGGTCCCCCCAGCACCTTGGCGGACGGCACGGCATCGGGGAGGTCCGGCCGGCCGTGCGACTCGGGCAGGCTGTCGGCGAACGTGCGCTGCTTCACGTATGCGCGTCCCTGCACGTGCTCGACGTCGACGTCGGTGCCGAATCCGAAGTAGTTGTTCTCCTCCTTCGCCGACGCGTAGATCCACGTCCGCTGATCACGGCTGAAGGGCCGCTCCTCCTCGTTGGACGTCACGATGTACTGCCGCAGCTCCGGCCCGATGGTCTCCAGCAGGTACCGGGCGTGCCCGACCAGCGGGAAATTCCTCAGCAGCGCGTGCTTCTTCTGGAGGAGGTCGCGGGCGGCCACCAGGGCCAGTGCCGCTGCGGTCGCAGTGCCGATGCTCCGGGCGCGCATGAGTCTTCCCCTTCTCGATGGCCGGCTTCGTCGCCCCGTCGGTGGACGTCGTCGGGTCATGTGGGGCGGCGGGCACGGCCGAACCGGTGTCAGTGTCCGCCGAAGAACGCAGTGCGATGGTAGGGGGACCTCGGAAGGCGGCACGCGGCCGGGGTGACCCTCGACGAAGGGGGAGGCCTGCCGACCCCGACGCCCCGCCAGCCTCTGATGCGGTGAGGCATGCGGACACCGAGCACCCAACACCCCACATCGCTCAGCGGGAGTGGTCCAGACGAAACGGCCTGGGTCGTCCTCCAGGGTGGTCCGCATGACGATCGGCACGGGAGTCGCCGGCCCTGACCAACCCCGCCTCGGTTCGCGACTTCGCTTCCGGCGTCGCGGAACACACGGACCGCGTCGACGTGCTCGTCAACAACGGTTCCCGCTACCTCGCCGGGCCGGACCTGCTGTCCGCGACCGACGCCGACGTTGCCAACACCATCGCCTCCGGCGTCACCGGCACGGCCCTGACCACGAAGAGCGTCAGATGGCCATGCCGGTCGGTTCGGGCCTGTCCGTGATGCCGATCGCGGCCCGGGTGGCGGAACCGAGGCCGTCGGCGGCGACCACCGGGTCGTAGCGGCCCTCGGTGCCGTCGCTGAGACGCACGGAGACTCCGTCCGCGTCCTGGTCCAGGATCTCGGCGGTGGTGCCCGGCCGGACCGACGCCCCGCCGGCCCGTACGGCCTCGGCGAGGATCCGCTGGAGCCGCGGCCGCCGCATGCCGACCCGGTCGTCCGCCAGCTCGGCATGCTGGGCATCGAGCCGCGGGTCGAGGTCTCCGTGGACAGCTTCCAGATCATTCCGCTGCTGGTGGCCGGAACCCGGCGCGTCGCCCTGATCCAGGCCCGTCCGGCCCGGCTCCTCGCCCCGCTCGCAGCCGTGCGGGTGGTGGAACCGCCGTACGAGGCCGTGCCGTTGCGGGAGGCGATGTGGTGGCACCCCGTGCACACCCACGACGCGGCCCACATCTGGCTCCGCGAGACCGCCGCCCGCGTCGGCCGGCGGATGGCCGGAGAGCCGGGGGAGCCGGGGGAGCCCGGAGAGTGAGCGAGGCCTCAGCGGCCGGGTTCTTCTTCCCGTACGTCGAAGGCTTCGCGCGCGCGGGCGATCGCGGACATGTTCTGCGTGGCCCATGCCAGCAGTACGTCGATGGGGTGGCGAAGGGTCTTGCCGAGGGGCGTGATCCGGTACCTGACCGCCACGGGGCGGGTGGAGACGACCTCGCGCTCGATCACGCCGTTGCGTTCGAGTCGTCGAAGCGTCGAGGTCAGCGACTTCTGCGTGACCTGTGGGACGGCCCGGCGCAGTTCGTTGAAGCGGCACGGGCGTTCGCACAGTTCGTTCAGAACGCTGAGCGACCACTTGTCGAGAATCTGGTCGAGCAGTTCGCGGTGCGGGGCGTCGATGCGGAGTTCGGCGTCGGTATCCATGGCGAAACCTGGTCTCGTTGAAGTGTCCTTCTTCAACTAGGTAGCGTACAGATACCTACTGTGGAGGAGAGAACACCATGGCAGTTCAGCGTTTCACCCCGGACGGCATGCTGCAGCCGACCCCGTACCACCACGTCGCCGTGGGCACGGGGACGAAGCACGTCCACGTCAGTGGTCAGATCGCACGACGAGCCGACGGAACTCCGGTCGCACCCGGAGATCTGGCCGGCCAGGTCGCCCAGGCACTGCGCAACACGTCCATCGGCCTGACGGGTGCGGGTGCGTCGTTCGAGGACGTACTGCGCCTGACGTTCTACGTGACCCGCTGGAGCCCGGAGAAGATCGGCGACTTCATGGCAGGGGTCGAGTCCGTCGCCGACGAGATCGGGCTCCCTCTCCCCCTGCCTCCGGCCTCCCTCATCGGCGTCGACCACCTCTTCGAACCGGACGTCCTCGTCGAGGTCGAAGCGACCGCGCTCCTCGACTGAAACAGTCGTACCGCAAAGGTGTGGGCATCTGGTGCGCGCCGACGGTCGACGACCGCGAGAGCCGGCAGGCCAACATGAGGCACATGGCGCTGGAAGGCCGCCGCCTCGTACTGAGCGCCAACCAGTACCTGCTGCGCTCCGCACTGCCCGCCGACGCCCATCCGGTCCAGGGCGACGACCCGGACACCGTGCTCATCGGCGGCGGATCCACCGTCGTCTCCCCGGTCGGAGAGGTTCTGGCGGGCCCGTTGCGGGACGCCTAGGGCATTCTCACTGCCGAACTCGACCTCGGTGAATTCGGTCCGTCCGGCGCGCCGCACGCGTGCTCACTGGACGGTGCGGGACTGCGCGTCTTGTCGTGCGGATGCGGATGCGGATGCGGATGCGGGCGTCGCGGTCCGGGTGCCGGGGGCGGTGGGTTCGGGCAGGGTGCGGAAGAGGAGCCAGCTCAGGGCGGGCATGGCGATCAGGGGGGTGAGGGCGGTCCGGAGGGTCGTGGTGTCGGCGAGGTGTCCCAGCAGAGGACTGATGAGGCCGCCGATGCTGACGGTGAGGCCGAGGGTGATGCCGCTGGCGGTGCCGATGCGGGAGGGGAGGTAGTCCTGGCCGAGGGTGACCTGGAGGGAGAAGGGGACGTACAGGCCGGCGGAGGTGAGCGCTATGAAGAGGAACATGGCCGCGCCGGGCGCGTAGAGCACGCCGGTGACGGCGGCGACGGAGAGCAGATAGGACCAGCGGGAGACGCGGACGCGGTCGTAGCGGCCTGCCAGGGATCCGCCCAGGACCGAGCCGACGGCGCCGCCCAGGAAGAGCACGAACAGGGCGGCGGTGCCCGCGGTGGTGCTGCCCTGCACGCGTTGCTGGGCGTAGAGGGAGATGAAGGTGCTCAGGCCGGTGAAGACGATGGAGCGGAAGACGACCGCCAGCGACAGCTTCACGAACGAGGCCACGTCGTCCGCGCCGCGGGGCGCCCGTGTCTTGGCCGTGCCGGTCTGGGGACGGGCGAGCATCCGGAGTACGGGTACGCACAGCGCGGCGCCGGCGAGCGCGGGCAGGACGAGGACGGGTGTCCAGTGCAGGGAGCCGTGTCCGATCGCGGCCGAGACCATGAGCGGGGCGAGTGCGAAGCCGATGTTGCCGCCGAGGGAGAACCAGCTCATCGCGCTGTGGCTGCCTTCGCTGGCCAGCCGGGCCACGCGGGCGGATTCCGGGTGGTAGGCGGCCACCCCGATCCCGGAGACGGCGACGAAGAACAGGGTGAGTCCGTAGGAACCGCCGAGGCCGCTGAGCGCGATGCCCACGCCGCCCAGCAGGGTGCTGACCGGCAGCAGCCAGGGCATCGCCCACCGGTCGGTGAGCGCGCCGAACACCGGCTGGGCCACCGAGGACAGCAAGGACGCGGCCAGCACGATGCCGGAGGCGACCGCGTAGGTGTAGTCCCGTTCGGCCACGAAGAACGGGATCAACGCCGCGACGGCGCCTTGGTAGATGTCGACGCAGGCGTGGCCCACCGCCAGCAGCACGATCGATTTTTTCCTTCGCACCCTCCCATGCTGGGAGAAGCACCTGGTGTCGCGCTTTCGGTAAATTGACAGGTGATGCAGCAAATCCGCCACACGCCTGTCGCGCCGACCCGGACCCAGCGTCTGGCGTCCGGCGGCGAGATCGACGCGCACCGCCACGACGACCACCAGATCGCCTACGCCAGCAAGGGCACCATCGCGGTGACCACCGACGCCGGCTCCTGGGTCGCCCCCGCCACCCGCGCGATCTGGATCCCGGCCGGCACCGTCCACCAGCACCAGGCCCACGGCGAACTCGACCTCCATCTCGTCGGCCTGCCCGCCACGGAGAACCCTCTCGGCCTCGGTGAACCGGCCGTCCTTGCCGTCAGTCCCCTCCTGCGCGAACTCATCGTCGCCTACACCCGCGATCCCGAGGACGACAGCGCACCCCACCTGCGCCTGCGCGCCGTCATGCTCGACCAGCTCAGGATCTCCCCCGAGCAGCCGCTGCACCTGCCGGCCCCCACCGACCTTCTGCTCCGGGCACTGCACGACATCCTGCGCGCCGATCCGGCCGACAACCGTTCCCTCGACGACCTCGGACGGCAGATCGGCGCCAGCGCCCGCACCCTCTCCCGCCGACTCCGCGACGATCTCTGCCTCACCTATCCCCAGTGGCGCACCCAGATCAGGCTCCACCACGCCCTGATCCTCCTGGCCGACGACACCCCTGTCACCGCTGTCGCTCATCGCTGCGGCTGGTCATCCGCCAGCACCTTCATCGACGTCTTCCGCCGCACCTTCGGCCACACCCCTGGCGCCCGCCCCACCGCCTGACCGGGCGGAGGGCTCGGACGACGAGGCCGCCGTCCCGGGAGACGGCGGCCTCCGGCACCGCGCCGTCACTCGTCGACGGCCGCGCCGAACTGTGCGTCGGCCGCCGGCGCTCCGAGGCGTGTGCCGTCGTAGGTCCAGGTACCGGGGCCGACCAGGCCCGACGGCGACGCGGGCACCACCCAGACGAAGCCGTCATTGGTGTTCTCACCCGGTGCCGCCGCCAGGAGTCCGAAGAGACCGTCCTTGTTGGCGTCGATCAGCCGGACCTGACCGCCCCAGCGGTCGGACCTCTCCGCCGTTCCGGGGATGTCGGCGAGCCGCTGGTCGAAGCTCTTCACCCCGGCGCCGCTGAAGCCGGTCCGGTCGCCGCGCAGCACCCACACGGCGCCCGCGTCGGGCACGCTGCCGATGTCCTCGCCGGGTGCCCCGACGGCCAGATCGGGGTGCCCGTCGCCGTCGGTGTCCCCGGCCGACAGCTCGGCGCCCCACTGGTCGCCGGCCTCCGCGGTCCCGGGCACACCGGGGGAGTCCTGGGTCCAGTACTGCGCCGGCTCGGGCTCGAGCCCGGAGAGGTCGCCCCGGCCGAGGTACAGCGTGATGCCGCCTCCCGTCGGTGCGCCGGCCCCGGTGTCGCCGATGACGAGGTCGTCCTGTCCCGTGCCGTCCCAGTCGCCGGAGACCACGGCCGGACCACCCGGGAAGGTGCCCCCGTCGCCGAGAGCGCCGGCATCGGGTGCGCCGTGCAGGACGCGCACCGTGCCGACGCCCGGCTGCTCGCCGCTGGTGACGCCGGAGACGGCCAGGTCGGCCCAGGAGTCCTCGTTGTAGTTGCCGTGGGAGAGGTTGCGGAACTCGAAACCGGCGTCCGACGGCGCGAGGTCGCCCGCTCGCACACGCTGCTTTGCCGGCGTCGGTTGCCGTGCCGTCGAGCCGGGCGAGAGGGTGAAGAACAGCAGCGTGTCGTTCTCCAGGACGGCGAGGGAATCACGCGGGTCGGCGTCCGGGTCCGCCGGATCGGGGGCGAAGTACCGAGCGGCCTCCACGGCCCGTCCGAAGCGGGCACCGGCCCGCGGGGTGTCGTTCTCCAGCCAGGTGCTGTCGGACCCGTGCAGCCCGGTGGGTGATCCCCAGAACACCACGGCGCCGCCCGTGTCGGGCAGACCGACGAGATCCTCACCCGGGATTCCGACGACGGCGTCGTCGTACCCGTCGTTGTCCAGGTCACCGGAGGCGACGGCCCCGCCGAAGCGGTCGCCGGCCTCGGCGCCGCCGGGTACGCCGGAGACGTTCTGGTGGAGCACGCTCTTTTGCGTCGTGCTCAGACCACTCGAGGAGCTGTACTGGACGGTGACGTAGCCGGCGCCGGTAGCGCCGCCCACCGTGGCGCCGGGAGCACCGGTCAGCACGTCGTCGAAACCGTTGCCGTCGTAGTCGCAGTTGCGCTGCTGCCACCCGATGGACGGGAAGGGCACAGGGGTCGGGGCCGGGGCGGCCGAAGGAGCCGCGACGACCGCGCCGCCGCCGAGGGTGAGGAGTACGGCGGCCGTGACGGCCGCTCGTCCGAGGTGACGCACAGGAAGACCTCCCTGGTCTCCGGGACCGCCCGCGGCTCCATGCCGGCCGCGGCGGGTGCGGGCGAAGGTGTGCCGCCACCCCGCTCGCCGGGGCGGGGGACCGGTGCGTTGCCGTACGGCACCGGTCCTCGCCGCCGCTTCCAGCACATGAAGGGCGTGCGACCGTGTGCGTCTCCCGCCGTCGGGCGGTGCGGTGAGGGCACGGACCTTGCTGCGTTCACCGAGTAGACGTCCGCGCTTCGGCGAAGGTTGTACGCGCGTCGGCCCGAACGCCGGGACGCCAGCGGTGGGCGCGCGGTGCGAGGAGCCGCGGGATCGACGGCGCGCCCTGTGCTCGGGCGTGGCCGCGCGCTGTGCTCAGTCGCGGCCCTGACCGGTGTACAACTCCAGTTCCCCGTCGAGTTCGAGGGCGAGGACGGTGCCGTGCGCAGCGAGATCCTCCGGCGCGGGCGCGTCGATCCACAGGTCCCCCGGAACGTCGTGCAGACCCCCGGTGCGCCGGTGGGCGAGTTCCGTCCCGGTCCCGAGGACGCTGATCCGGCGTACCGCGTTGCGCAGGCCCCGGACGCAGACCGTTTCACTCGGCGGGTCGAAACAGACCGGATACAGCGTTCGGCGGTCGGCGGACAGCGTGCTCGGTCCGTAGTGGTGCCCCGGCGGCAGACCCGCGACGCTGCCGTGCACGGCAGGGGAGTGGCGTCGTATCCACTCGCCCAGTCCTTCGAGCCGTTCAGCCTGTTCCGCCACGATGGTGCCGTCGGCGCGCGGGCCGACACCGAGCAGGAGGTTTCCGCCCATGCCGATGGTCTGCGCGAAGTACCGCACGAGTTGGCCCACGGTCTTGTGGTTCACGTCGTGCGGCCGGAATCCCCAGGAGTCGTTGACGGTGAGGCACAACTCCCAGGGTCCCTGCGGCGCCGAGACCGGCAGCCCTTGCTCCGGCGTGGCGTAGTCACCGTGGCCGAGCAGCCGGGAGTTGCACACCGCGTCCGGCGCCAGGTCGCGGACGGTCCGCGCCAGTTCCGACATCCGCCACTGTTCCGCGGAGCGTTCCCACTCACCGTCGAACCAGAGCAGATCCGGCCCGAACCGGGTGAGCAACTCGCGTACCTGGCCGTCCCGGTAGTCGAGATAGCGGTCCCAGGCGCGCGTGTCCTCGGCGCCCGGCGCGGGAGAGACGTAGGTGCTGTCGACCAGCTCGGGGTGCGGCGACCGGGGGTGCCGTACCGATGCGTAGTCCGGATGGTTCCAGTCGGAGTGCGAGTAGTACAGACCGGCCCTCAGGCCCTCGTCACGCATCGCCGCCACGTACTCGGCGACCAGGTCACGGCCGGCCGGGGTGCGACGGACCACGCTCAGGTCGCTCAACCGCGTGTCCCACAGGGCCACTCCGTCGTGGTGCCGAGCCGTCAGGACGGCGTAACCGGCCCCGGCACGGGCGAAGAGCCGGGCCCAGGCGGCGGCGTCGAAGCCGGACGCGGTGAAGCCGTCGAGTTGGCGCATGTACCGTTCGTGCGGCATGACACGGTCGAACAGTGCCCAGGACTCGGGCACGCCCTCGACCGAGTAGATGCCGTAGTGCACGAAAATGCCGAGCTTGGCTTCGGCGAACCAGGGTTGCATGGTCATGGTGGACCGTCCTCGCGTCTCTCGTGACGGACACGTGCCGACGAGCCCGAGCCTCGGACGCGAGGGCCACCGCGACTCCCTTGTCGCGCGAGCCGCAGCACTTTCGCGCTGACACCGTAGCCCTCCCGATCTCATCCCTCGTCCCTGCCCTCGACGGTTGCGTCCCGTCGTACGCGGTCACCCGCTGCGCACCCAGGCCAGCGCCTCTTCGCAGTCCAGCGCCGGGATCCATACGTCGGCCCGGCCGCGGTCGCCGCCGTGGGGCAGCGGTCCCACGCCCAGCACTCGCAGGCCCGCGCGTGCCGCCGACTCGACCCCCGTGAGGGAGTCCTCGACGGCGAGAGCCGCCCGTGGCGGAACCCCGCACAGGCGGGCCGCCCTGCTGTACACGTCGGGCCACGGTTTGGGCCGTACAGCCTGCTCCGCCTCGTCCTCCCCCTCCGCCGCCGGACTCGGCCCGCGGGAGTGCTCGGGCTGCACCGTGGGCACGACGACATGCCGGAAGTACCGTCGCAGTCCGGCGCGGAGGAGGCTCTCGTCCACGACCTCCAGCGGGCAGTTGCTGGCGACGGCCAAGGGAAGCCGGCGCGAGCACAGCCGTACGAACTCGGAGGCGCCCGGCATCGTCAACGGGTCCTCCGTGACGAGCGAGAGGAAGTGCCGGAGCAGAGCCGCGGAGAGGTCGGCGGCCAGGTCGGGCTTGTTCGTCTCCTGTGCCATCAGGCGGCCGCAGTCGAGGTAGTGCACCCCCTTGGCCCGCTCGGCGAAACCCGGCGGAGTCCGCAGTCCGAACTCGCGGAAGGCCCGTGTGCGGGCGTCCTGCCAATGCCGTTCGGTGTCCATCAGGGTTCCGTCGCAGTCAAAGACGATGGCCTCGGGTGACCAGTCGGCCAGGGTGCGTGAGATCGGCGCCATGGTGTCTCCTCGGGTGGGCGGTCCCGCGCGTGGCAGGACCGCGATTCGTGGTGATGCCGCAGGGCATGGCGAACGGTCAGGACCGACCGTCGGCGTTCCCGCCCGGGCTTCGAGCAGGGGGTGCGCATTTACGGGCATCAGCCGCAAAAGGAAAACATTGCGACGGCTACGTTATTTCCGACTCGAAACGAGACGCAATCACCATTTCGAGTGCTCGCCCGCAAGGCGTTCGTGGTGTATGCGCTGCATGGATGCGGGAATCGATCGAGCAGCTGACTGGTAGTCATGGGCCGGACAAGACAGGTGACTTGCCGCGTTTCGGACGCACCAGGCACGCCTGCCGGGGCGCGGTGACGGAGCGGCGCGGTTGACCAGGAATCGCGCCCGGTGAGGTCGGGGTCCACCCGCACGCGTGCATCTTCGAAAGGAATGTGGAACAACCGCGCACGGTTGACGCTCGATTGCTCCAGGCGTACGCGGGCGCACTACATTTCCGTCATTCATTCCAGGACGAGCGGAAAGCGCGGAACCTTGCAGGAACGGGCCAGAGCAACCCGCAGATCACTTCTCGAGGCGGCCGCCTGCCTCTTCGCCCAGCACGGATACGCGGGGACCAGCGTCAATGACATAAGCGCCCGGTCCGGACGCACCAGCGGGTCCGTCTACTTCCACTACACCAGCAAGGAGGGCATCGCGCTGGCCGTCGTCCAGGGCGGCTTCGCCACCTGGCCAGGCCTCGCCGCCTGCTACGTCGACCACACCGTGCCGCCGCTGGAGCGCCTGGTCGTACTGAGTCACGAGGTCGCCCGCGCCCTCTCCGAGGATCCCCTGACCCGGGCCGGCGCCCGTCTGTGGGCGGAGCGCGACACCATCAACCTGCATCTTCCCGACCCGTTCGTTCTCTGGACGACCGCGGTGACACGTCTGCTGGCCCAGGCTCGGATCACGGGGCACCTGGCCGCCCACGTACGACCGGCCGCCACCGCACGGACCCTGGTGCGTGCCTTCTTCGGCTTCTGCACCCTCACCGAGGCCCTCGAAGGTCCCCACGCCGTCAGCGTCCGCGTCGCCGACTGGTGGGACCTGACGCTGCCTGCCCTCTTGCCGGACTCACGCCCGGCCGACGACGCCTGAGCCTCACGGTCCCCCATCCGTAGGCGCCAGGTTCTGCAAGCCCACCACACGCAGCAACCGCAAGCGCTCGTACGACTCCGTGCCCGGGCGGGCCGTGTGGATGACGAGCTGCTGGTTGTGGTCGGAGTTGACGAGAACCTCACAGTCGAGTTCGAGGGTGCCGATCGCAGGGTGCCGGAAGCGTTTCGTGGAAGCGCGCCGTACCGCGACGTCGTGTTCGTCCCAGAGCTGAGCGAATTCCGCACTCGCGGCGCGTAGTTCGGCGGCGAGGGCGGCGGGCTCGGGGTCCGCGGGGCGGGATGCGGCCACCGCCCGCAGGCCGGCCACCTGCTCGCGGGCGCGCTGCGGACGGTCCTCGGGCGGGAACAGCTCCTGGGCCGTCGGATCCAGAAAGAAGCGGCGAATCATGTTGCGCCCTCGAGGCGGGCGGGTGAGGACGTCTCCGCTCAAGGCCCGCGACAACGCGTTCTGGGCCAGGACCTCACCGCAGTCGGTCACCACCATCGCCGGGGTGTCGTGCAGCCGGTCCAGTACCAGGAGCAAGCCCGGGCGCACGTGCGTGCTGGTCGTCCCACGGCGCGGCGGTTCCTCACCGGCGAGGTGGAAGAGGTGGTCGCGTTCGACCTCCGTCAGGCGCAGGGCGCGGGCCAGCGCGGTGAGCATCTGGCGGGACGGGCGCGGACCCCGCGACTGTTCCAGCCGCGCGTAGTAGTCCACGGACATGCCGGCCAGCTGGGCGACCTCCTCGCGGCGCAGCCCTGGTGTGCGACGGCGTGCTCCGGCCGTGAGCCCCACGTCGGAGGGGTGGAGGCGGGCGCGGGCGCGGCGCAGGAAGTCGGCGATTTCGGCGCGATTCACCTTTCCAGGGTGCGGGAGGCCGGCCGCCTTATCCAGGGACTGGCGATCCCCTGATGAAGAAGTCTCTCCCTCCTCGCCCCGCACCGGCCCAGGCTGGTCCTCAACGACAGACGAGACGGAGCGTGAGGAGCACGTCATGCTGACATTGGTGACCGGTACGACGGGACAGATCGGACGTCGCTTCGTGCCGCGGCTGCTGGCCCAGCGCCGGTCGGACGAGCAGGTGCGCGTCCTGGTGCGGGATGCGGCCCGTGGCGAGCGCTTCAAGGAGCTGGGCGCCCAGGTCGCCGTGGGAGACATGCGCGACGGGGAGGTACTCCGTAAGGCGCTCGTCGGCGTGGACGCCGTAGTGAACGTTGCCGCCTCCTTCCGCGGGGTGCCGGACGAGGAGGCCTGGGCCGTCAACCGGGACGCGGCGGTGGCCCTGGGCCGCGCCGCGCAGGTCTCGGGCGTGGAGCGGTTCGTACAGGTCAGTACGAACAATGTGTACGGCGTCGGACGTGGCCGCCCGCTGACCGAGGACGACGCGAGCCGGCCGGGCGGCGCGATGTGGGGCGCCTACCCCGAGTCCAAGGCCGAGGCCGAGCGCGAACTGCTCGCGCTCAGAGGTCTGGACGTACGCATTGGACGGCTCCCCTTCGTCTACGGCGAGGGTGACCCGCACCTCGCCAACGTGATGCACTGGGCGCCTGGTTGGGCGCCGCACCAGCGCCTTCAGATGGCCCACCACGCGGACGTCGCGCAGGGCCTGATGCGTCTGCTGTACGCACCGGGCATCGCCGGCCGGATCTACAACATCGCCGATGACGCTCCTGTCACAACGGTGGAGCTGTATCAGCTCAACGGCGCCAAGGTGCCCGGCGAGCTGTACGAGGTCACGGACCCCGACCCTTGGTTGGGCATCATGTCCAACCAGCGGATCCGCCGGGAACTCGGCTACCGGCCGATCTACCCGAGCGTCTGGACGGCCCGGGACGCCGGAGCCTTGTGACCGCGCACAGTCGGTCCGTCGAGGGAGCCGGGGGCGAGGAAGAAGCAACGGGCGGGATTCGCGCGGACGTCGCCCGCCGGTGATGGCATGAGCACGCTCCGCGCGGGCGGCCTACGCGCCTGCAAGTCTGACGTTCCCGGCGCGGTGTGCTGTCGGAGTGCCACGCGGTGAGACGAGGGCTCCCGGGCAATTCGGCGCGGCCGGTGGCATACAGCCGGGTGGGCCAGGGAGCCGCGCCGCCCGGAGCCCCGTTCAACTCCCTCGCCGGGTTCGACAGCGAGGAACTGATGACCGAGGGACGGATCGCCGTCGTACCCGCCGGGCACCCGCTCGCCGCGCGGAAGACCTTGTCCCTGGCCGACGTCAGTGACGTCCCCGACCTTCCCCTCGTCCGACGGTTCCGCCACGGCACGTACCCACCGGGCCCGGGCCCCGAGATCCACCGCGCTACGTCGGCCGGCCGCCGCATCCCTCGGCGCCTTCTCGGCACCGACCTCGGGGCGTGTGCCCCGAGCGGGACGGGTGACGAGGCACCCGCGTGCAGGGCCTCGATGACACTTGCGCTGCACGGACGCCGCCGCGAGCACCTTGTCCCTCTGCGGTCCCGCTCCCAGGCCAAGTCGAGGGCAAGACGGGTTGATTCACCGCTCGGCCATGCAACAGCCGTGGACGTGTCGCCGGGGCGATGCGTGGCCTCCGCCTGAGTTCTCGATCATGTGACGTCGTCCCAGTGGCGGGTGCGGTCGCGATCCCGGCGTCGGATGCACGTCGGCCTCGCCCGCTCCTCGATGAAGGAGAGAGTCCGTGCACGCGTTCACAAGACGCCGCTCCCGTGTCGTCGCGGCAGTGGCGACCCTGATGTTCACCGCCGCCGTCGCGGCCGTACCCTCGGCGCAGGCCGCTGCGCCCGCCGTGCCACCCGCGGTCGTTCCCCGGGCGGAGACCGCCGCGCTGTTCGACGACGACCAGGGCGGGAACGCGAACGCCGACGACCCGGCGATCTGGCGCAACTCCGCCGACCCGGACGCCAGTCTCGTCATCGCCACGGCCAAGGAGGGCGGCCTGCGGGTCTACGACCTCGACGCCCGGCAGGTGCAGTCGGTCCCCGCACCCGCGGCGCCCGGAGCGGACGACGCTCCCGGCCGCTTCAACAACGTCGACCTGGTACACCGGACGTCCTCGGTCTTTGGCGCCACGGACCTGGCGGTCGTCAGCGACCGTGGCAGCGACAAGCTGCGCATCTACCGCGTAGCGGGTGACCGGCCGGACGCCCCGCTCACCGATGTCACGGACGCCTCGGCCCCATGGATCTTCTCCGGCTCCCAGGAGGAGGTCAACGAGGAGCGCACCGCCTACGGCCTGGCGACGTACACCGACTCCGCGACCGGCAGGTCCTACGCACTCGTCAGCCAGAACGCGACCACCCGCATCGCGCTGCTGGAGCTGATCACGACGCGCGACGGCAAGGTGTCCTACCGGAAGGTCCGCACCCTGGACCTGCCCGCCGCCTTCACGATGCCCGACGGCACGAAGTGGTCCCCCTGCGGCGAACCCGGCGAAGGCCCGCAGGTCGAGGGCATGGTCGTCGACCCGGAGACGGGCGTACTCTTCGCCGGGCAAGAAGACGTGGGTGTCTGGCGGCTGCGGGCCGACCTCAAGGGCGCTCCCGTCCTGCAGGACAAGGTCCGCGAGTACGGCGTGCCGGCCACCTACGACGAGGCCTCCGACGAGTGCGTGGCGGGCGACGACCCCGGCTTCGGGGGTGTCCGGGTGTCGGCGGACGTCGAGGGCCTGACCCTGCTGAAGCAGGACGACGGGGACGGCTACCTGCTCGCCTCCAGCCAGGGCGACGACACCTTCGTCGCCTACGACCGTGAGAGGTCCGACGAGTACGAGTACGAGGGCGGCTTCCGGGTGAGCGCCGCGTCGGAGTCGCTGGACGGTTCCGAGGAGTGCGACGGCGCGGACGTACTCGCCGAACCGCTCGGCAGCAGGTACCCGAACGGCCTGCTCGTCGTCCAGGACGGGCACATGGGCTCCGGAGGACGGCGGCCGTGAAGCCACGGGTTTCAAGTTCGTCGACCTCGCCGACGTCCTGGAGGCGCTCGACGACTGAGCACCGCTCCAGTGTCCTCTCCGCGTGACGGACGTCGATACCCTGCTGGTCGTCTGTTCACGGGCGGGCGAGGTGCTTGCCCGCCCTCAGTTGTCGGAAGGCGCCGTATGAGCATCCTGGAGAACGCCGAACCCGCCGAGGACTCCGGCGAGACGCGGGAGGCCGACGCGCAGGCCCGTAAACAGCGTCTGCGTCGGCGGCTGGAGCGCCTGATCGGCATTGCGGCCACCGAAGGCAACGAGCTCATACCCTTGCGCAACGGCGATGCGATCTTCCCGGCCATGCTCGACGCGGTCCGCGCCGCCGAGCGCACCATCGACATGATGACCTTCGTGTACTGGCGAGGTCAGATCGCCCGTGACTTCGCCGCCGCGCTCGCCGACCGGGCCCGGGCTGGGGTGCGGGTACGGCTGCTGCTCGACGGGTTCGGCGCCAAGGAGATCGAGCAGGAGCTGCTCGATGCCATGGAGGACGCCGGCGTCCAGGTGGCCTGGTTCCGCAAACCGCTGCGGCTGTCGCCGTTCAAGCAGAACCACCGTTGCCACCGCAAGGCCCTCGTCATCGACGAGCACACCGCTTTCACCGGCGGCGTAGGCATCGCCGAGGAGTGGTGCGGTGATGCCCGCAACCCCGGCGAGTGGCGCGACACCCATGTGCAGGTCCGGGGCCCGGCCGTGGACGGGATCGCCGCCGCCTTCGCACAGAACTGGGCCGAATGTCACGACGAACTCTTCGACGACCGTGACCGCTTCACCGGACACGACCAGGTCGGGACCTCGACCGTGCAGGTCGTGCGCGGTTCGGCCAGCTTCGGCTGGCAGGACATGCAGACCCTCATCCGCGTCATGCTCACCTCCGCCGAGGTGCGCTTCCGGCTGGCCACGGCCTACTTCGCCCCGGACCGCTACTTCATCGACCTGCTGTGCGCGACCGCCCGCCGCGGCGTCACCGTGGAGATACTGCTGCCCGGCCCCCACACCGACCAGCGTGCCTGCCAGCTCGCCGGCCAGCACCACTACACCCGGCTGCTGGAGGCGGGTGTGTCCATCCGCCAGTACCAGCCCACCATGATGCACGCGAAGATCATCACCGTGGACGGGGTGGCATCGCTGATCGGCTCGACCAACTTCAACCGCCGTTCCATGGACCACGACGAAGAGGTCATGCTCGCCGTGCTGGACGAAACGTTCACCGCCGTGCTCGACCGGGACTACGACGCCGACCTGGAACGCAGTGTCACCATCGATCCGCGCCGCTGGAGACGGCGGGCGGCCGTTCAGCGGCTGCGGGAGGCCGCGGTCGTCCCCGTCAGACGGTTCCTGTAGGTCGCGGAGCGAGGCCGCGGTTCAGGACGGCGCGCCCAGCGACCGGCCGGAGACGCCGCCGTCCCGGCCGGCGTCCGCGCCCGGCGACCACGGCTCGCCGCCCAGGTCCGATTCCGTGATCCGGAATTGGAAAACGGTCAATTCTCGGCCGAGCGGGTGGGCACTACTCAGCCCCACGGGCGTCACGCGGACGATGCCGGGGCGTACTCGAACCAGTCGAAGGCGACCGTGCCCTCGGTGGCGTACATGCCGATCACACGGCCGGTGAAGCCGCAGGCGACCTCGGTGGACAGGTAGCGCCCGTCCAGCTCGGCGAGTGGCCGGGTGTCCGGAGCGTCGGGATCGCCGAGCCCGAAGGCGATGGTGTCGGGCCCCGTGGTCCCGCCGTCGGTGAGTTCGGGCGACGCGGGAACGAGGTCTGAAGTCCGAATCGTCACGGTGAGGTACAGCGGCCCGGCCGGGACCGGTCGGCGCGCCACGGTCTGGCGCAGCGGTCCGATCCGGGCGACGACACGGACCTCCCCGCCCCCGACCTCCACCTCGTAGTGGTGGGCCTCGTCGAGACGTACGCAGAGACCGCCCCGTCCCGTACCCGGGTCCATCAGGGCGGTGACGCGGCAGTCGTGGTGCTGCTGGCGCCGCCCGACAAAGGTGTACCCGGGGCGGTCGAGCGCCGGGCCGGTGGCGCTGAGGAGTAGCCGGCCCGGGCGCTCGGCGAGCGACCAGGAACCTTCCTGGCGAGCGAACGGCGAGATCCAGTGCGGTGCGAGAGCAGACCCGTCGAAGTCGTCCCGGGCGGGCGGGGCCGGAAGGGGGTGCCAGGCCCCACCCGGGGCCGCACGGCTCACGGGAACGGGCGCGACGACGGGCCATCCGTCCCGGTCCCACTCCACGGGTGTCAGGAACGTCTCGCGGCCGAGCACGTGCACGTCGGGCGTGAAGCCACGGGGGCGGACACCGAGCAGCACCATCCACCAGCTGCCGTCGGGAGCCTCCACCAGGTCGGCGTGGCCCGTGTTCTGGATGGGGCGCGCGGTACCGCTGTGGGACAGCACGGGGTTGGCGGGTGCGCCTTCCCAGGGGCCGCGGGGCGAGCGGCTGCGGGCCACGGACACGCTGTGACCGCGTTCCGTGCCGCCTTCCGCGACCAGTAGGTACCACCAGTCGTCGATGCGGTAGAGGTGCGGCGCCTCGGGGTACTTGAGGCCGCTGCCCGACCATGTGGCGAAGGGCTCCTCCAGCACCTCGCCCTTGACCGGGTCGATCCTGGCCATGTTGACGCCCCCTTGGGGACCGGAGAAGGCACACCAGCAGGTGCCGTCCTCCTCCCACGCCAGGTCGGGATCGATTCCGGTCAGGTCGATCCACACGGGGTCGCTCCAGGGCCCTTCCGGCCGCTCGGCCGAGACGACGAAGTTGCCGCCACCGTCGATGTTGGTGTTGATGACCCAGTAGCGACCGTCATGGTGACGGATGGTCGGGGCGTAAAGGCCTCCGGACGCCTTGGCGCCGGGGAGAGGCAGCGGCAGTTGCCCGGGACGGTCGAGGACGTTGCCGATCTGCTCCCAGTGCACGAGGTCCTTGCTGTGGAAGAGCGGCAGCCCGGGAAAGTACTCGAAGCTGGAACACACCAGGTAGTAGTCGTCACCGACCCGGCACACGCTCGGATCAGGATGAAACCCACTGATCACCGGATTGTCGTACATACGCACGGGAGGGTCTTCCCTTCGAGTCGTCCGGGTGCCGAGAGTCAAACCAGCGCTGTGACCGGGAAGATCGACCGTGACCGGAAGGGGCCTCATCGTCTTCGCGGGGGAGATAGGGCGCCGTCCACCTCCTGGGCCGTCCTTCCGTCGCTGTCCTTCTCCTGGACGTGCCCGGTGGGCGTTCGGGGCTGCGCCGTCAGTGGTTGGTCAGGCTGCGGTGTTGAGGGGGAGTCCGCCCAGCGAAAGCCGAAGGAGTTGGTCTCCGTCTCCCGACGCACCTCCCTCATGTCGCCTTCGAGTAGTTGATCAGCAGTGTCGTGCAGGACGCCACGCGCACGGCCTCCCTTCCGTCATCGAAAGTTTCGCAAATAGTACACGCGATTGCGGGCCATCCCTCTCGCTTCTCATCTCGTCTCTCACGATGCTTGGGGCAATAGGTGCTGTGAGCAGGGAGTTAGTGTCCGCGCGGGCTTCTATCCGTAAAGAGGAAGTTTCCGAAAGTCAGTCGAAACTATTGACAGTGTCATGACGACTTGCGAAAGCTGTGGCCACTGAACGACAGGGCGGCCGTCGGTCCGTTCGCGTCATGTGGCCGGGCACGGCGACCGGTTGTCACGGCGTGACGACCGGGAGGCCCGCAGTGGTTCGTGCAAGGCAGCGGGCGGCAGAAGTCGCTCGCCCCCCACCCGCCTTCATCGGGAGCACGCATGCAGCAGGACGGCACACAGCAGGACCGGACCAAGCAGAACCCCGCCCCCCTCAACGGAGTGAGCCGACGAGGCTTCCTCGGTGGCGCCGGCACCCTCGCGCTCGCTACCGCGTCCGGGCTGCTGCTGCCCGGCACCGCCCACGCCGCCACCACCATCACCACCAACCAGACCGGCACCGACGGCATGTACTACTCGTTCTGGACCGACGGCGGCGGCTCCGTTTCCATGACGCTCAACGGTGGCGGCAGTTACAGCACCCAGTGGACCAACTGCGGCAACTTCGTCGCCGGCAAGGGCTGGGGCAACGGCGGACGCAGGACGGTCCGCTACAACGGCTACTTCAACCCGTCGGGCAACGGCTACGGCTGCCTCTACGGCTGGACCTCGAACCCACTGGTGGAGTACTACATCGTCGACAACTGGGGCAGCTACCGGCCCACCGGTACGTACAAGGGCACCGTCTCCAGCGACGGCGGCACCTATGACATCTACCAGACGACCCGGTACAACGCCCCCTCCGTGGAAGGAACCAAGACCTTCCAGCAGTACTGGAGCGTCCGGCAGTCGAAGGTGACCAGCGGGTCCGGCACCATCACCACCGGCAACCACTTCGACGCCTGGGCACGCGCGGGCATGAACATGGGTCAGTTCAAGTACTACATGATCATGGCCACCGAGGGCTATCAGAGCAGTGGAAGCTCGAACATCACGGTCAGCGGTTGATCTCTGTCCGGTGGACAGCGGATTGTGGGCCCCGCCTGCGGGGCGGGGCCCACAACCGTCGTCGACGGCGGGACCGGTGCGCGCCGCAGCAGCACTCGAATGCCTGTGGATCGTCCTCGGGCGGGCACCACGCCCGTGGGTCGGCTGACGGCACCTCAGCAGTGAGCCACGTCAAGACCCTGGCCGAAGCCCGCGAACGACGCTTCCACGGTCACGGTGTCCGTTCGGGGCTGCGCGGGACAGGAGGAGGCAGTCGCACGAGTACGTCTCGTCGCGTGTCGGCGGCTGGGTGTCGGTTGACGGCCCAGGCAAGGAGCGCGCAGAGGGCGAAGGCTGCGCCGAGAAGGCTGGATCCGGCCCACCCCGCGGCCGAGTACACCGCGGTGGTGCTGGTTGCTCCGACGGCAGAGCCGAAGGAGTAGAAAATCATGTAGCCGCCGATGACACTGCTGGTCCGGTGTGAGTACGCGGCCGTGAGCAGGTGCTGGTTGCTGACGTGTACTGCCTGCACCGCGAAGTCGAGAACGATCACGCCGACAACGACCGGCCAGAGCGACCAGGATGCTTGTCCTGTCGCCAGCCATGAAGCGGCCAGGAGCGCGAGTGCCCCGCCGGTGACGGTGTTGGCGCGGCCGGCGTCGGCCCCCTGCCCGGCCCGGGAGGCGCCCAGCGCCCCGGCGAGTCCGGCGATCCCGAAGAGACCGATCTGGGCCGTGCTCAGATGCCATGGTTCGGCCGCGAGCGGCAGGGCCAGGCCGCTCCACAGCGTGCCGAAGGATGCGAACAGGAAGAACGTGATCAGTCCGCGCGACACGAACAGGCGCTCACGGAACAGGCGCCCCAACGAGATCAGCACCGCGCCATACGTGGTCCGGCCGTCGCGCGGGTCGGACGGCAGGAGCCTCAGCACGGAGCCGGTGAGCGCGACGAGGAGCACGGCAAGTACCACGTAGATGCTTCGCCAGCCCCAGAGGGCGGCGAGACTGCCGGCGAGCAGGCGCGCTCCGAGAATGCCGATGACGACACCGGAGGTCACGGCGCCGAGTGTGCGGCCGCGTTCCGCTGCCATGGACAGGTCGGCGGCGAAGGCGACCGTGGTCTGAACGACGACCGCGAACAGACCGGCGAGGGCCACCCCGGCAAGCAGGAACCATGGCTGGGCAGCGACTGCTGCCAGAGCCATGCCGACCGCGGCAAGGAGAAGGTGTCCGGCAATGAGCTTGCGCCGGTCGAACATGTCCCCCAGAGGGACAAGAAGGACCAAGCCGATCAGGTAGCCGAACTGTCCCGTGGTGACGATCCATCCCAGGTCGGCTTCCGGCAGGCCCAGGTCACCGCCGATCTGGGCCAGTACGGGCTGCGCCACGTAGATCGTCGCGACCGCGACCGCGCAGATCACGGCGAACAGCGTCCTCAGGCCAGACGTGAGACCCACCGACCCACCTCCAATGAGTAGCAAAATGCAACCAACATGAAGGTACGTAGAATGGTCTCGATTCGCAACTCTTGAGGAGGAGTCATGGCTCGCACCGCGCCCAGTGTCGAGGAGATGACCTGGACCGACGCCTCCTGTCCCGTAGCGCGCACGCTCGACCTGGTCGGAGACCGGTGGAGCCTGCTGGTCATTCGCGACGCGATGGACGGCGCGCGAGCGTTCACCGACTTCCAGCACCGCACCGGAATCGCGCGGAACATCCTCACCGACCGCCTGCGCCGCTTGGTCGAACGTGGAATCCTCGAGCGGCAGACCGCCCCGACGGGGCGGCGACAGCACTACGTCCTCACAGAGGCGGGCCGAGACCTCTTCGCCGTCATCGTGGCTGCGCGCCAGTGGGGCGAGCGGCACGCCTTCGCACCATCCGAAGCCCACTCAGTTCTCGTTGACGAAAGCGGTCTCCCGCTCTCCGAGCTCCGTCCTGCCGACGCGCACGGCAGGCCCGTGGACATCGATACGACCTCTGTGCTGCACGAACGCTGACCGCAGGGAAGCCGTCTACCTCTCCTGGGGGGTGGCGACATGGTCGACCACCAGCGCCGGGGCAGCCGCGAGGCGGAGGGTGTCGGCGTCTTCTCGGGCCACGGCGCCTCTGACGCTCCGTCAGCCGGGAATCCCGTCAGGTGTATGGGAGCTCCTGTGCCCCGGCGGGGCCCCGCTGTCCCCTCCCGCCTGCACCAGCCCCGTCTGGTACGCGATGACGACGAGCTGTGCCCGGTCGCGGGCGTTGAGTTTCGTCATCGCGCGGTGGATGTGCGTCCGTACCGTCAGTGGACTGACCACCAGCAACTCGGCGATCTCCGCGTTGGACCTGCCCTCGGCCGCCAGCGCCATCACCTCGCGTTCCCTTCCGGTGAGGTCGGCGAGCCGTTCCGGGGGAACCAGGTGGGTGCCGGGGGCAGGGGAGGTGAGGAAGCGGGTGATCAGGGTGCGGGTGGCGCCGGGGGAGAGCAGCGCCTCCCCGGAGGCCACCGTGCGGATGCCGGCCAGCAGGGCGTCCGCGGTGACGTCCTTCCCGAGGAAGCCGCTGGCCCCGGCCCGCAGCGCCTGAGCGACGTAGTCCTCGGTCTCGAAGGTGGTCAGAATCAGCACCCGGCTGGTCGCCAACCCTGGATCGGAGCAGATTCCCGCGGTGCCGGACAGACCGTCCGTCCCGGGCATGCGGATGTCCATGAGCACCACGTCCGGGTGGTGGGCACGGGCCAACTCCAGAGCCTCCGCCCCGTCGGACGCCTCCCCGACGACCTCCAGGTCCGGGCAGGAGTCGATCAGGATGCGGAACGTGGCCCGCAGCAGGGCCTGGTCGTCCGCGAGCAGCACCTTCACGGTCATGGAGACTCTCCTTCGACGGCGGCGGACGGCTGCAGCGGCAGCGCGGTGGTGACCTCGAAGCCGCCCTCGGGGCGAGGGCCCGCGCACAGGTCGCCGCCGATGGACTGGGCGCGCTCCCGCATGCCCCGCAACCCGAAACCGCCGGGCGCCCCGTTGCCGGCGGTGGCGGTGGCGGTGGCGGTGGCCGGGCCGTCATTGCTGACGGTGATGAGCAGCCGGGAGTCGGCGTAGGTGAAGCCGACATGGGTGGCGCGTTCGGGGGCGTGCTTGGCGACGTTGGTGAGGGCTTCCTGCACGATCCGGTACGCGGTCAGGTCCACGCCCGGCGTCAACGGGCGGCGCACGCCCTCCTGATGGACGACGACTTCCAGGCCCGCCGAGCGGTAGGAGTCGATCAGCTCGGGAAGGCGGGCGAGCCCCGGCGCCGGTTCCAGGCCCTCGCCCTTGGGCCGGTCGTCCTGGCGCAGCAGGCCCAGGGTGGCCTTGAGCTCGCGCAGCGCCGAGGAGGTGGTGCCCGCGAGGTCGTCGAGGATCTTCCGGCTCTGCTCGGGGTTGCTGCGCGAGAGGTGGGCTGCGGTGCCCGCCTGGGCGTTGGCGAGGGCCAGGTGGTGGGCTACGACGTCGTGCAGCTCGCGGGCGATGCGCATGCGCTCCTCGGTGACCCGCAGCCGAGCCTCCTCCTCCCGGGTGCGTTCGGCGTGCTCGGCGCGGGACTTGACCGCTTCCAGATAGTCGCGGCGCAGCCGGGCCAGGCTGCCGCCGACGAGCGGCAGGGCCATCCAGAACACCGGGCCGATCACGGTCAGGACGGGGGAGAGGTCGCGCATGCCGTCGGAGAACAGGTTCACGGTCAGCAGGGCCACCGTGGCGACGAGCGCGTACAGGCGAACAGTCCGGCGGTCGCACAGGACGGCCAGCCAGTACATCGCGGCGAGCAGCGGGGCCAGCAGCATCGGGGTGAGCAGGTAGCCGCGCGCGATCGCGGCGATGGTGACCCCGGCGACCACGACCACGACCGTGCGGGTGTGGGTACGGTACTTCAGCAGGACGAAGCAGGACAGGCCGAGCAGGATCTCCAGCGACTTCCCCGTGTCCGGGCGGTCTTCGCCGGGGAGGCTGAGCTGGGTGCCGAAGAAGGCGCAGCCGATGAGGGCCAGAACCATCGTCACGTCCACGAAGCGGGGAAAGCGCGGGAAGCGCGACGCGTACTGTTCCACGCGCTCGGTGTAGCGCTCCAGGCTGCTGTTCATGGTGGGCTCTCTCGGTTAAGGGCTGGCATCCATGGTGGACGATGCGAAGCCGCCCGGGTCGCTGGAACGACCCCGGGCGGCTCCTGCGCACCCGGTCAGGTACGGGCGAGGTCCTTGTCGGCCGGTTCCGCTTCGGCACCGGCCGGGCGGGTCAGGGCCTCGCCCTCCACGTCGACCCGGGGCAGGATCCGGTCCAGCCACTTCGGCAGCCACCAGGCCCGCTCGCCGAGCAGGGCGAGGACGGCCGGGACGATCGCCATCCGGACCACGAAGGCGTCGAGCAGGACGGCCGAGGCGAGGCCGAAGCCGATCATCTTGATCATGGCGTCGCTGTCCCCGATGAACCCGGAGAACACCGCGATCATGATCAGCGCGGCGGCCACGACGACCCGGGCGCTGTGCTGGAACCCGGAGGCCACGGCCTGGGCGGGCCGCTCGCCGTGGACGTACGCCTCGCGCATCCGCGAGACCAGGAAGACCTCGTAGTCCATGGCGAGGCCGAAGACGATGCCGACCAGGAAGATCGGCATCAGGCTCATGATGGGGCCGGTCGTCTCCACGCCCAGCAGGTCGGCGCCGTGGCCCTGCTGGAAGACCACGACCACCGCGCCGAGCGAGGCGAGCACCGAGAGCAGGAAGCCGGCGGCCGCCTTCAACGGGACCAGGATCGAGCGGAAGACCACCAGCAGCAGGGTCACGGCGAGCCCGACCACCACGAGCAGGTACGGCACCAGCGCGGACTGCACCTTCTCGGAGACGTCGATGTTCATCGCGGTGGTGCCGGTGACCTCGAAGGCCGCCCCGGCCTCGGACTCGATGCCGGGCCGGTCGCCGCGGATGGTGTTGACCAGGTCCTTGGTCTCCTGATCGGTCGGCGCGGTGGTGGGGACGACGGAGAAGACCGCCGTGTCGCCGGATTCGTTGAACTGCGCCGGGGACACCGACACCACGCCCTCGGTGCCGCCGATCCGCTCGGAGACGGTCTCGGCCGCGGCCTCCGGGTCGCCGGTGCCCTTGGCATCCACGACCACGGTCAACGGTCCGTTGAAGCCGGGCCCGAAGCCCTCGGCGAGCGCGTCGTAGGCCCGCCGCTGGGTGGTCTCCTTGGACAGGGCCTCGTCGCCGGGCATACCGAGCTGAAGGTCGGTCATCGGCAGCGCCAGGGCGCCGAGGCCCGCGACGGCCGCGAGCAGCACGGGCAGCGGACGGCGCAGCACGAAGCTCGCCCAGCGGGTGCCGCCGTTGACCTTGCGCGTCTCGCGCGGTGTACCGCCCGCTCGGCGGGCCTTGCGGTCCTTGCGGGTCAGTATGGCGTTGGGCCAGAAGCCGAGGAAGGCCGGGACCAGGGTCAGCGCTATGAGGACGCCGACGACGACCGCGCCCGCCGCGCCCAGGCCCATCTCGGTCAGCATCGGGATGCCGACGACGGAGAGACCGGCGAGTGCGATGACGACGGTGAGCCCGGCGAAGACCACGGCGGAGCCCGCGGTGCCGGTGGCGAGGGCGACGGCCTCCTGGGCAGCCCGCCCCTTGGCGCGCTCCTCGCGGTAGCGGGACACGATGAACAGGGCGTAGTCGATGCCGACGGCCAGACCCAGCATGATCGCCACGGTGCTGGTGGTGTCGGCCAGGCCCAGCGGACCGGCCAGGGCCGTGATGGCGAACAGACTGATGCCGACGCCGATGAGCGCGGTGAGCAGCGGGAGTCCGGCGGCGGCCAGTGAGCCGAAAGTGATCAGCAGGACGACGGCGGCGACGGAGATGCCGATCGCCTCGGCGGTGCCGCTGGGTCCGCCCATGTCCTGCATGGCGTCGCCGCCTGCCTCGACGGTGAGCCCGGAGTCACGGGCGTGCTCGAGCGACTCGTCCAGGTGGCTGCGGCCGGCGTCGGTGAGTCCGGCGGCGTCGACCTTGTAGGTCACGGTCGTGTACGCGGTGGAGCCGTCCTCGCTGACCGCGCCGGACTCGTACGGATCGACGATGCTCGCGACCTGAGCGCCGTCCCCGAGTTCGGCAATCGCCGCCTCGACGGCCTCCTTGTTCTCGGAGGCGGTGACCTTCTCTCCGTTCGACGAGACGAAGACGACGCGGGCGGTGGCGCCGTCGGCGGCGGCGCCGGGGAACCGCTCCTCCATCAGGTCGAAGGCTTCCTGCGACTCGATCCCCGGCATGGAGAAGGGTTCCTCCTCCGCCTCCGGGGCGGTCATGCCGGCAAGTCCTACGGCGGCCAGCACGGCGGCCCAGACAAGGGCGACGGTCCAGCGTCGCCTGAAGGCCAAGCGGCCCATTCGATACAGAAAAGCAGCCACGGGGAGGTCTCCACATCCGGGTCTCGAAGGTGTCTCCAGACTCCTGAAGAGGGGGATGTCCTGTCGTCGTCCCGCTGCCGACACTGCGCGGTACTGAATCCGCAGTACTGCGCCCTCCGCGGGTCCCACCCGGGGACGAGAGCGGGTCGGCCTCAGGTCGCGGGGCAGGCCGGCGGGTCGCCCCACTCGGGGGAGTTCTCCAGCCGCCGATTCACCGCCTCCCGCACGGCGGCCACCAGTCGGGCCGGCGTGGAACAGCGACTTCGGGTCCTCTCCGGTCAGCCGTGCCCGCGCGTCCACCCAGGCGCGCGACTCCGCTTCCACCTCGGCGGACTCCGCCGGTTGGCCGTCGGGTCGTTCAAAACCAAGTCTGCTGCGCGTCCGCAGGCGACCACCGGCCACCGTGACCTGGGCGGCACGCGAAGCGCGTCTGCCCGCAACCGTGTTCGTGCTCGACGTCTCGAACGTGGCCCGGACCGTCGAGCTTCTGAAGGATGAGCAGGCCGCGGAGTAAGTGGAGATCGAGTCGGATGAACTGTTTTCGCTGATCGAGCCGTTGCTGCCGAAACCGGGTCGGAAGAGGGCCAAGGGCAGACCACGGGTGCCGGACCGCCAGGCCCTGTGCGGGATCCTCTTCGTCCTGCACACGCATTCAGTGGGAGTACCTCCCCCAGGAACTCGGCTTCGGCTCGGGCATCCGGCTCACGGTGTCGCTGACCTGCGGATACCGTGGGCGACGTCACCCAACTCAAGCCACTGCTCGACAAGATCCCCGCGTCACGGGACGGATCGGCAGACCCCGTCGACGCCCCGACGCGCTGCTGGCCGATCGCGGCTACGACCACGACAGGTACCGCCACCTGCTCCGGCAGCGAGACATCCGCCCCGTGGTCGCGAAGCGAGGCGAGCCACACGGCACCGTTCTGGGCATCTTCCACCGCGTCGTCGAGCGCACGATCGCCTGGCTCCACGGCTTGCGCGGCCTGCGCAGCCGGGAGCGACGCGACGACATCCACGAAGCATTCCTCGGCCTCACCGAGGGCCTGATCACCCACCGCCACGTCCAACGCCTTTGTCAGGACCCGCTGTTCTGCTCCGACGTCGACCTGGAGAGGGCTTGGAGGAGGGCACGCTCTGAGGAGGCGCTGCCGCGAAGCAGGCCCTTCCTTCCCCGGTCAGACTCGCTGAGGGAGAGACCGGCCCGGGATCACACACGTTTCGCGGGCAGGGCGAGACCGGACGGTCGAGGCGGCGGTGAGGCTGTCGCCGAGGTGGGGGGAGAGATTGTGCGGCAGTGAGTCTGCGGCCCTCTGACCGCCCACCGGGCGGGCGTGATCCCCCGTGGTGTACGTCACCTGGAGTCCATCGCGTCCGAAGAGGCACGCAACCTTCGAGCGACGCTGCGCGGCCACGACCGGCGCGAAGCCGGACGGGCGTTCCTCGCCGCCACTGTCGATCTCCACCGCTGACGAGTAGTGCGTGGCTCGGCTGACCGCGCCCCCCGGGCCAGGTGTGAGCGACTCGTCGTCACCCTGCGCGGCAAGGGGACGTTCGTCGTGGAGCGGCCGCCCAGCTCGGGGAGCCCCGTGGGTACAGGAGAGGAAGGCGCACGATGCCCGTGTCGGCCTCGGTGTCGGCCGGCAGGAGGTGAACCACGAGGGCAGCCCCTGAAGGGACACGGCGACAGCGACCGACACCGCGCACGGTGACACTGGGCGTTTCCGGCCCGGGACGAACCGACTCAAGCACTTTCCTCGTCCTCCGCACTGCCTCGCTCGCAGCCACAAGGGGACGTGCTCATGAAGGAATTCACCACGGAAGCCGATTACACCGACGTCTTCGGTACTGACGATGACTTCGAGGAGTCGCACTGTTTCACCTACGTGCAGGCTGTCTCCCCGGAGGCACTCCTGGAGGAGCTGAAGGCTTCGCGGGTCACCACCGGGACGGCGGTGACTGGGCTGAGCGCGCTGCGCGAGTGGACGATCGAGCTGTACCGCCTGAAGGACCACACCTTCGAGGAGGTCCAGCCGGTGGGAGTGGTCCAGGTCGGGGACTGGACGCTCATGGTCGAGTACAACGGCTTCATGGGCACGGAACCGGAGGTTATGCTTCCCGTGACACGGGGGCGGACAGCGGTCTCCCACATGGCCAACGTATCCCCCGTGGGGCCTTTCTGCTGGTACGTGGACAGGTCCGTCCGGATGTCGTACGGCGAGGACCCCTACTGCCGTGGAGGCAGCGACCCGGACGAGCTGCTCGACGTCATGCGCAGGGTGGGATTCGGGCCGATGGAAGATCCGGACGCGGACGCGGACGAGGTGAAGAGCCTCATCCCGGCCAAGTTCGCCCTGGCGCACCATGTCACCGGGGTCCGGCTGACACGCCGGCTCCTGGAGACGGCGGAGTTCGCCTGCGGGCTGGTGACGAAACCCGTCCCCTCATGGCTGCGGGCCTGAGGTCCCGGCAGAGCGGCGGCCCGCTCGATCACGCGCACCCGCCCGTAGCCAACCTTCACCTCCGCCGAATCCATCAACCGCATGGTCTGCACGACCTGTTCGTCGGACAGCGCCCCGAGCGGCTTCCCGGTCTCCGGGGCGATCCCGCGCAAGTGGTGCGTGAGGAGCACCGGCGTTTTGACCCGGCCCAGCATGCGCTCGTGCGGGCAGTTCAGCCCGACGGTGCCCTCGTAGAAGGCCCGGGCCCATTCCGGGGCGTACTCCTTCAGATGCTGCGGGATCCCGTCCGCCACGAAGGACCGTGCCGTCGGCGACGCCGAGGCGTCGGCCGCGCGGCAGAACCCCTCCCAGTCGCCCACGCTCCACTGGTCGCCGAGATACGTGCGGAACAGCTCGAACACCGGGCCCGCCCCCTGACGGACCGAGTGACCGTGTGCGGGGACGAGTTCGGACGCGAAGAACGGCGGGTCCTCGCACAGGACGCCGCGGAGCTGACCGACGAGGGCGATGAACCGGGACCAGGTCGTTGCCGAAGTTGTCGAGCCTGTAGCGCTTCGGGGTCCAACTGCTGCGCCCCTGCCCCGAAGGTCGACGGCGTAGACGTGGAAGTGCTCCGAGAGGAGGCCCATCGCCTCCTCGTACCGCTTTGGCAGGCCGTTGCACGGCGAGCCGGTCCTGGAGCGGGCCTTCCGGGTCCTGGGTGCCGAGGCCGGCGAGGGCCTGGCACTCCACACACCCGCGGCCCGGGCGGGCCTTCCGAAGAGCACCACGTCCCGGATCGCGGCCCAGCTGACGGACGTGGGAGCCCTTGAACGCCTCGACAACGGCGACTTCGTCGTCGGCCTGCACCTGCTCGAGATTGCCCCGCTGGCACCCCGCGGCCACGGACTGCGCGCCGCCGCGCTGCGATTCATGCAGGACCTGCACCGGGTCACCGGCCAGCACATTCTCCTTGCCGTGCGAGACGGCGACGAGGCCGTTCTGGTCGAGCGGCTGTCCGCACGGGACGCGGGGGCGGTCAAGTACCGGGTCGGCGGACGCCTCCCCCTCTTCGAGGCCGGCATCAGCATCGCCCTGCTGGCGCACGCCCCCGGGCGCATACGGAAGGAAGCACGGACGACGCGGCCTGCGTCCGCCGGCTCCTGGCCACCGTACGCACGGACGGCGTCTGCGCCGTGACGGTGCAACGGTGCCCAACCCACTGCGCTCCGGTCCCACCGCCATGTCGACCGTCGCCGCCCCGATCCTGAACCGTCGTGGTGACGCACTGGGCGCGTTGCCGTTGGTCGCCCCCGATGAGGGCGGGCCCCGGACCGCGGCCGTGACGGCGCTGCGCAGGGCGAGTCTGGCGGTCTCCCGGGCCGCGGGGCTGTGAACCACGTCTGCGCCGGGCAGCAGACCGGCGCCCGTCGGCGGGAATTCCCAGGGCCCGGCCCCCTGCCACCGTTCCGGCCGTCCACGGCACCACCACCGCGGACGGCCGGAACGGCAAGCTCCCTCCCACTGTTACGGCCGCGCAGCCGCCGGCGCCTCAGGGCTCGACGAACTTGTCGGCCAGTCCCCGGTCCAGGTAGTCGTCCGGCAGATCCTGGATGACCAGCTCGGCTTGGGTGCGCCCGGTGTGCAGCCGCCAGTAGGTGTCGGCGATCGTCTGCGGCTGGGAGTCGTGGCCCCCTTGGCCGATGTAGGCGGCGATCGCCACGTGCGCGGCATAGACGCCGGTACCGGAGAGCGCCGCGTGCAGGTTGAGGATCCAGTTGCGCATTCCGCCGGTGGCGATCTGGACGTTCGCCACGTGCGGAGCGATCACCGGCCCCGACCCCGCCCCGCTGCTGACCAGGATCGTCCCCGTGCCGCGCTCCAGCATGCCGGGCAGGACGTGCTGCACCGCCGCCACGCCGCCGAGCAGATAGAGGTCCAGCTGGGCCAGAACCGAGTCGACGGTGACCTTCGTGGCCTCGACCAGCGGCGCCCGGCGCAGGTCGGCCGGGGATGGCGCGGGCGAGTACTCGAGTATGTCGATCGGTCCCAGCCGCTGCTCGGCTGCGGTGAGTGCGGCGTGCAGAGCGGGGCGGTCGGTCACGTCGGCGGGAAACGCCTCGGCCCGCACGCCCGTGTCGGACAACTCGTCGGCCACTGCCTGCAGCGTCGTGCGGCTGCGGGCGATCAGTGCCACGTCGACCCCTTCGGCGGCGAACCGCCGGCCGATCGCGCGCCCCAGTTGCGGGCCTGCGCCCACGATCGCGAGCGTGCTCAATTCGCCACCTCGTTACCCTTGTATCGACATTCCGGGCCGCGGATGTCGGATCTTCGATGTATGCCGGAACAAGAGTAGGAAGCGTGTGGTTGCGGCGCCTCGGACCGGTGCGTCAGCTCGAACGGGAGATTCGCGACAACGATGAGCGGTACCTTCTCGGCAGACGTGAGCGGCGCGAACGCCTTCAGCGTCTTCGCCCACGAGTGGCGGAGCCGGATGGGCGAGCCCTTCGCTCTGGCGCCCTTCCGCCGGACGACCGTGTCCGGCTTCTCGGCGCGGTCCCGCGGGTTCCGGGTGCGGGACACGATGTTCAACCGCTTCGAGACCGCGGCCGCCCTGCGGACGGCGGGCCGACGGGTCGGGGCCGACGATCACGTACGCCTGTGGATCGTCCACCGAGGGGCCTGGCGGTTCGGCGAACCGGGAGGAGCCGAGCACACGGCACCAGCCGGCCGCCTGCTGGTACAGACGGGAAGGCTGTCCCACTTCTCCGCGGCGCCGCGCACCGTCGTGCAGGTACTCGTGCTGCCCGCCGCAGAGTTGCGGCCCCAACGGGGCTGGCCGGCCTCCGGTCCGGCCGACACCGCCGAGGTGCGGCTGCTGACGGCGCACGCCGCCATGGTGGGCCGGTCGCTGGACCGTCTCGGGCCGGCCGGGGTCGACGCCGTCCGCGGCACCCTGGCCGAGTTGGCCCGGGCCGCCGCGGGGGGCGGCCTGGACGACGTGGAGCCTTTGCTGTCGCCGGCTCTGGCCCAAGCCGCGCGAGACCTGGCCGACCGCCGGCTCACCGATCCCGCCCTGTCCGTCTCGGCTGTCGCCCGGGAGCTGAACGTCTCCCCGCGTACCCTTCAACGGGCCTTCGCCAGGGAAGGCCGACCGCTGAGCACCTACATCCGGCGCCGCCGCCTCGAGGAGGCATGCCGCGCGCTCGTCGCGCCGCAGCGGCGCATGAGCGTCATGGAGATAGCCGCCCGCTGGCAGTTCGCCGACAGCGGCCACTTCGCACGCGCTTTCCGCAAGTACTACGGCCGGACGCCGACCGACTATGCCGCGACCGCTGCTCGTGAAACGGATGCCACATAGCTGTGCGGAGCCGGAGCCGGATCCGGTGCCGCCACCCGCCCACGGCAGGAACACCTGGGTCAGCCGAGGCGTACCACCAGCAGACAGGGCTGCGGCGGCGACGGTTCCGCCTCGGGTGCCCGGGGCGTGTCCGCATCCGTGCCGTCGTCGGGCGCGTAGGTGTCCGGCGACGGCGGCGTCGTGGGGTCCGTGCCCTCCGGGGGGCGTGCGGTTGTCGGGCTCTCGGTGGTCCGGAAGGGGTGGCGTCGTTGCCCTGCGGCAGGGCTGTCGCCGGCCCCTGCGCGTGCTCTGGGGCGGCCCGTACGCCGGTCGTCAGGGGTGTGGCCCCCTGCGAGGTCTGCTCGGACGAGACGGACGGGTTCCGGTTGGCCAGGTGGTGGTGACGGGTGTGGATGTGTGTGTGGAGGGGGTGTTGAGTGTCGGTGGTGTGGGGAGTGGTGGTCCGTCTGCGGTCTGCCGGTCCGCGGGTCCTTTATCTGTCGGCCGCCGTTCTGTCTGCCGTGCAGGGCTTTTCCACTCTGGTCGTCTGTCCGGCAGTTTGTGTCGTTCTGGCCGCGCTGTGGCTGCGGCTGCGGCTGTGGCTGTGCTGGCGCTGTGGTCTGCCGCGAGGGCCGCCGAGGTCGTGCTTCCGGGCCTCAGTGCGGTGTTTCGGGTCCTGGGGCAGCGTGAGGAGCGTGTTCTGCGGGCGATGGATGCCGGTGTGTTCGGCTGCACTGCTTGCTCGACGTGCGCCGGCCGATGACCTGCAGGGGAGAGGGAGGGGTCCTGAACAGCGCCCCATGCGGGTGGTGTTGTTGACGAGGGGGCTCTGGCTCGACTTCTGTGGCGCGGTCACTGGGAGTGAGAAGACTCGTTGTTGCGGTTGAGGATGGGCGGAGGGCCGCCCGGAGGTTGGAGCTGGTGCTGTCCGTGATGTGGCTTCCCCGTGCATTGCCGCTGGGAACAGCCTCGGGGGAGGGCGTGGGCGGGGTTGCCGGCCAAGTGTGCCGATGATGCCGGCAATGCCTTCCAGAACAGCCGTCACGAACAGAAGGATCCCTTGTCGGCTTCCGTCCGATGCGCGGTGGTTGGCGCTGTGCTGGGCAATGAACCCCTGTACACCCTTCGGATCGTTCAGCACGATGCTGCAGGTCAGGTACACGATGTTGTGGGTTGGGTGTATGTCGATCTGGTGGGTGGTCGGGGTGGTCGGGGTGGTCGGGGTGGCTCTGTCGTCTGTCAATTGGTGCCGTGTGCGGTGTTTGGGTGGCCGGGTTCTGCAGAGTGGCGGTGGTCGGGGTCGTTTCAGTGGAGGTGAGCTTGTTGGTGGGCCGGGGTCGGAGGAGTCGGGTTTCGGTGGGTGCGTCGGTGATGTGTGGAGGGGCGTGATGCTGTGATGTGTCGGTTTCTTCTGTCAGCTCCGCTCTGATGAAGGCACGTCGTCCGAAGGGGCGCCGGATGCGGGTCGGGACGCCGGCTTCGACCCGGATACGGGGGTCCTGCTTGTTCTGTGGCCGCGGTTCGGTCACGACGTCGTTGAGAACTTGAGGGCTTTGCGTGTCGGTTTGAATGTGGCGGGGTCGGTCCGCTGCCAGGTTTGTTGCGTGCGCCGGCGCACGCCTCTTCGGTCGGTGGACTCGGTGCGCACGGTGTGGGATGTGACGAGGGGCCTTGACCCCTGATGTTGAACACACGAGACACTGGATCCTGAGGATCTGAGAACGGACATCTCGTGGTGATGAAGAACTACCCGCCGGAGTTCAAGGCGGACGCGGTCGCGCTGTACGAGTCGCGGCCGGAAGCGACGATCAGGTCGGTCGCAGCCGATCTGGGGATCAACCCGGAGACGCTTCGGAACTGGGTTCGGGCGGCCGGCGCGAGTCGTCCTCGGGGACGCCGGACGCATGAACCGGCCCAGCCGCCGGCCCCGCTGGAAGCGGAGAACGCGGCCCTGCGCAAGAAGGTCCGCGAGCTGGAGGAGGAGCGCGAGATCCTGCGCAAAGCGGCGAAGTATTTCGCCGGGGAGACACGCTGGTGAACCGCTTCCAGTGTGTCGCCGACCTCCAGCGCCGTTACGGCGTGAAGCGGCTCTGCAGCATCCTCGGCGTCAGCCGCTCGAGCTTCTACTACTGGCGCCGGACGGTTGCGGACCGGGCGGCCCGGCAGGCGGCCGACGCGAAGCTGGCCGCCCGGATACAGGCCGTGCACCGGGAGTCGGACGGCACCTACGGGGCCCCGAGGATCACAGCCGAGCTCCGTGAGGAGAACGGCGAGGCGGTCAACCACAAGCGCGTCGCCCGAATCATGCGGGCGTCCGGGATCGAAGGGATCCGGTTGCGCCGCCGGCACCGCACCACCGTCCCCGACCCGGCCGCCGCCAAGGCGCCGGACCTGATCGGCCGCGATTTCACCGCCCAGAGGCCGAACGCGAAGTACGTCGGTGACATCACCTACCTGCCCATCGACGGCGGGAAGTTCTGCTACCTGGCGACCGTCATCGACCTCGCCTCACGGCGCCTGGCCGGCTGGGCGATCGCCGACCACATGCGCACCGGTCTCGTCACCGACGCCCTGGCCGCGGCGATCCGCACTCGCGGCAGCCTCGCCGGATCGATCATGCACACCGACCACGGAGCCCAGTACACCAGCAGGGCATTCGCCGAAGCATGCAGGTCAGCAGGGGTGCGGCGAAGCATGAGCGCGGTCGGCTCCAGTGCGGACAACGCGCTTGCCGAGTCGTTCAACGCGACCTTCAAACGCGAGACCCTGCAAGGACGAAAGAGCTGGCCCGACGCGCGCGAAGCCCGACTCGACGCCTTCCGATGGCTGAACCGCTACAACACCCGACGCCGACACTCCCGCCTCGGACAACGATCACCGATCGCCTTCGAGGACGCCCTCCAACTCACACCAACTACGCTGGCACCAGCCGCATAACCCGTGTTCAGGATTCGGGGTCAAGGCCCGTCGTCTGTCAATTGGTGCCGTGTGCGGTGTTTGGGTGGCCGGGTTCTGCAGAGTGGCGGTGGTCGGGGTCGTTTCAGTGGAGGTGAGCTTGTTGGTGGGCCGGGGTCGGAGGAGTCGGGTTTCGGTGGGTGCGTCGGTGATGTGTGGAGGGGCGTGATGCTGTGATGTGTCGGTTTCTTCTGTCAGCTCCGCTCTGATGAAGGCACGTCGTCCGAAGGGGCGCCGGATGCGGGTCGGGACGCCGGCTTCGACCCGGATACGGGGGTCCTGCTTGTTCTGTGGCCGCGGTTCGGTCACGACGTCGTTGAGAACTTGAGGGCTTTGCGTGTCGGTTTGAATGTGGCGGGGTCGGTCCGCTGCCAGGTTTGTTGCGTGCGCCGGCGCACGCCTCTTCGGTCGGTGGACTCGGTGCGCACGGTGTGGGATGTGACGAGCTGTCCCAGCGGCACTTGCGGTGGGTGAAGAGCGGGGAGGCCTTGGGGGGCGGCTGTTTCTGGTGCTCGGACGGGTTCGTCGTCCGCGATGCCGGCATTAGCAGCATGACCCGGGTGCTCGCCGGTCTGGTCGTAACCGGCGAGTTGAGACAGGTCCTTCGGTGACGCGGCGACTGAGGCGGCTTGCCTGCGGCCGGCGTCCCCGTTCTGTCGATGACCGATGTACAGCGAAGGCGGCCGGCACGTGGTCGCGACGCTGTCTCCACCACGCGTACCCGGGAAGGGCACCGCCTTCGTCCTCTGTAGGACGGCCGGAGCACGGGGGTGGGGCCCGCTCCGTGTCTGACCTGGCCTGTTCTCTCCTTCCTTGATCACCCGGTGTGGTGATGTGCTGACGTGTTGTCAGTGCTGCCTGTCAATATGGGGCGCTGTGCGGGGAGTTGTGACGAGGGGGAGGCTTGCATGCCTTGGGTGAGGCCGTACGTGCGCTTTGACGGGACGCCGGTCCGCGGGCATTCACGGTGGGCTTCGGGTGCCAAACGGGAAACGATGATCTTCGCCGTGGTGGCCCTGGCCGTGGTCGGGCTGGGCAACAGCAACAGCGCGACGGGGGAGGGGGACACACCGCGGCCGCAGTCCACGGTCCAGTACCCGATCCGCTTCGACCACGCCCCCGCCGCCCAGGCGCCGCCGCCCCGGCCCACGGTGTCCTACCCGACCCGGTGGGAGCGGTGACCCGGCGACGGCCGGTGCGGCGGCGCAGCCGGCGGCCCGGCCGGCGACAGCGGCAGCGGGACGCGCAGCTGCTCGTCTTCGCCGTGGTGGCGGCGGCCGGTGTCGGGCTGGTGGTGATGGTGGTCAACTGGCTGCTGGCCCACTGGTGGGTCCTCGTCGCCGTCCTGGTCCTCGCCGTCCTCGCCGGCGCCGGCTGGCTCTCCGACCGGCAGCAGCGCGCCCGGTGGGAGGCGGTGCGGGCGCAGGGCCTGCGCTACGGACTGCCGCAGCTCGACGCGCTGCACCACACCCGGTTCGAGGACGCCGTCCGGGACCTGATGCACCGCGACGGCTGCCAGGACGCCCAGCGGGTCGGCGGCCGCGGCGACCTCGGCGCCGACGTGAAAGCCACCGACCCCTACGGGCGGCGCTGGGTGATCCAGTGCAAGCACCGCCGCAACGGCGCCCACGGCTCGCCGGTCGGCACACCCGACCTCCAGGTCCTCAACGGAACCGCCCGCCAGGTCCACGGCGCCGACGTCGCCGTGATGGTCACCAACGGCCGGGTGACCGGACCGGCGGTCACGTTCGCCAAGCAGCAGCGGCTGCACGTCGTCGACCGCCAAACCCTCGCCGTGTGGGCGTCCGGCTCCCGCCCCTTGTGGGAGCTCCTGCGGGCAGTGCCGCCCCCGCGCCGCCCCACATCACAGAGCTGAGCCGTCACCTGGGCCTCCAGGGACCGTCACGGCCGATGCCGCTCCGCGGCCCCCTCCCTCAGGCGGCGGCAACCGCCTCACGCCACCACAGTCCGGTGTCTGGTCCTGCTGTCATGTCGGTCACCAGGATGACCCTGCGCGTCCCCGACGACCTCGCTCCCTCGATCCGGGCCGCCGCCTTTGAGGCCGGCCTGTCCGTGAACGCCTGCGTCGTGCGCGCCGCCCGCCGCGCCGCCGCCCTCGACGCCGCGAAGCAGCTCGCCACGCTCGGCCTCGGCGACGACCTGGCGGGCGAGGACGACACCCTGTGAACCGCGGGGGAATCTGGACTCTGCCCGACGGCCGGAGCGTCCTGCTCATCAGCTTGACCGGCCCCGAGGAAGCCTGCGGCGCCGTCCTCGCGCTCGTGCTCCACGACAGCGGCCGCTACCCCGACACCGCAATGTCCGTCGCCCTCGTTATAAGCCCCGACTCGTACTCGTGCCCAGCCACCCTCGACCACCGGACCACCATGTGAACTCGATGTCGCGGGGGACGAGTTGACGGGGTCAGTTGGGGGGATGGGAGCGCGGCCAGAGCATCGTGGGCGAGCGGGACGTTGTAGACACCACCGCCGATAGCCGTGTCCGTCGTTGCCTTGACCGAGCGCGACGCCCACGAGGGGGAAGGGGAATCGGGGGGCCTCCATGCCTTTCGTCAAGCGGCGCGCGGCGTTTCGGGTTCGTAGAAGGTGCTGTCGGGGAGCATCGCGACAGCACACTGGTGCGGTGGCCGACCAGGCAAAGGGGGCTGGGGTGTGGGTCTTTCCGAAGACCGCGCTACGCCACCCGCTCGGCGATCGGACCATCTCCGCGAGGCCTGCCCCGGCGCCAGCCAGGTCGCAACTCGGGGGGCGGGACTCAGGAAGGGGTGCACGCCTCGGCGATCGATACGCTGTTCTCGTAGAGGTGATGCCGGGTGATCCGGCCCTCCTCGACGGTGAGGCGCAGCGCGAAGGGGCCCTCGAAGGACTTCCCCGTCGCGCGCACGGTCCCCGAGAGGTACCCCATCAGGACGGCGTCGGTGCCGTCGACGAGGAACGTGTCGACGGAGGCCCGTGCATCCTCGGCCACCGTGTGCTCGGCCAGCTCCGTGAACTGGGCGGCGCATTCGGCTCCGGTGGAGCGTGGCCGGATCCACGGGACGGCAGGGTTCTCGGCGAGTAGCCAGTCGACGTCGTCCGCGAAGAGCGCGACGAGCCACTCGACATCCCCGGCCATCCGGGCGGCGAGGAACTCCTGGACGACGTGGCGGGTGGTGTCGGCGACGGAACTCGCGGTGAGGTCAGCGGTTTTGATGGGCATGGTTGCTCCTCGCGCCTTAGATGCCGGAATCCTCGTCGGGATCTCGTTGACATGTAGCACGCTGCCGCAGCAGGGGAGCGTGGTCGATTACGTCAGAGGTAATGGCCGGGTGGAGGGCTTCTGCGTCCGTCGTCAAGGCCTGGCCTGTCGGCTGTGTTGGGTGTGTTTGTGATGTCGGTGGTGGTGGGTGTCCGGCTCACCGTTAACGCTGCCAGGCCGTGTCGGCGGTATCGGTTAGTGACCGCAGTGTTGTCATGCCTCGTGAGGTGAGCGAGGAGACGGTTCCTGGGAAGCAGTGTTGGTTTTGTTTTCCAGTCTTTTCACCTGCTTCCTTATCGGAGTGTGGAGGAGAATGTGATGTTGGGGGAGGTGTATCGCGGGCCGGGCGCGGGCGGGGCGCTGCCGGTGGCGGTGCGCGGTGAGGTCACGGCCGGCCGGTTCTACGACCGGGGTGACATCGCCCGCGGCGCCAGAGTGGCGGTGCTGGGCGACCAGGCCGCTCGCCTGCTCGGTGTCACCCGGGTGGAGGACGCGCCCGCGGTTTTCTTCAACGGTCTTTCTTTCACCGTGATCGGGATCCTCGGCGGAATCGAGCGTGAGCAGCGCCTGTCCACCTCGGTGATCCTGCCGCCCACGACGGCCAGGGACCGTCTGGGCCTGGACACGGTGAACCGCGTCCTGGTCAACACTTCCCTCGGTGCCGCGCAGCAGGTAGCCCGGCAGTCTCCCGTCGCCCTGGCACCGGGCAGCGCCAAGGCGCTCACCGTCCTGGCTCCGCCCGATCTGTCGAGGGCACGCAAGGGTGTCCAGGGCGACGTCAACGGTCTGTTCCTGGTCCTCGGGCTCGTCTCGCTGATCGTGGGTGCTCTCGGTATCGCCAACGTCACGCTGGTCACCGTGATGGAACGGGTCGGAGAGATCGGGTTGCGGCGTGCCCTGGGCGCCTCGCGCCGGCAGATCGCCGCTCAGTTCCTCCTGGAGTCGACGACGATCGGGCTGCTGGGGGGCGTGATCGGTGCCGCGCTGGGGGTTGTCGTCGTGGTGGCCGTGTCGGCGGTCAAGGACTGGACTCCCGTACTCGACGGCCGGCTTGCCGTCGGCGCTCCGGTCGTCGGCGCGGTGGTCGGCCTGCTGGCGGGTGTGTATCCGTCGCTGCGGGCTTCCCGGATGGAACCGGTCGAGGCGTTGCGAGCCCCGTCGTGAAGACTGCCCCCGGGGACCGGCGCGGGGGCGTACTGGACGGCCCGCCTGCCGTCCGCAACCGCGTTTCTCGTGCCATGAGTTCGGCTGATCGAGGGTGACCGGGGACTGGCACGGCCGTGGCCGCGGGAGGACGAAGGGGGACATTGTTCTCGGCGTCTTCGGGCGGGAACGGCGGCCCGTGTGGGAGTGAGGTGGATCACTGGAACGCGTCCGGGGGCGTGGAGAGAACAAGGTGTGAGGAACTCAGACAACGACCTGCGGCGTCGTGTGCGCACCGGTGACCGTGAGGCGTTCGCCGAGCTGTACGAGGCGTTCGCCGGCGCGGTGTACAACCATGGTCTGCGGCTGACCGGTGACTGGTCGGCGGCGGAGGACATCATGTCCGAGACTTTCCTGGCCGCGTGGGGCAACCGTGCCGCGGTGCACGAGGAGGGGGGCACTCTGCTGCCGTGGCTGCTGGGCATTGCCACCCACAAGGCGGACAACGCACGGCGCAGCGTGCGCCGGCGGCAGCTGTTCCTGACGCGCCGGCCGCAGGCCACGGCGGTGGAGGACTTCGCACCGGAGGCGGCCGGGCGTCTGGACGACGTGCGCCGGCTGCGTGCCGTTCAGGCCTGCCTGGGCCGGCTGCGGCGCCACGAGCGGGAGGTGCTCGCCCTGTGCGTGTTCTCCGGTCTGGACTACCGGCAGACGGCTCAGGCGCTGGGCATCTGCGTCGGCACCGTACGGTCCCGTCTGTCCCGCGCGCGCAAGAAGCTCGCCCGGCTTGCCGAGGAGAACATGGAACTGCCCACCGTCCGCGGAGAGATGACAGGTGCGGCTGCACTCGCGGCCGTGCCCGTGCGGAAGGAACTCACATGAACGGCAGGCCGAACCCGAACCCGGCTTCTTTCGAGCCCTCGGACGAGCGCGAGGAGATTGCCCGTCTGCTGCCGGCCCCGGCCGACTGGGACCTTCCGCGCGGGCGGCACCTCCATCACAAGGACCTCTTGATGCGACACATCGACCGCGACCAGGCCTCCACCACCGTCACCACCACCGCCGCCCCCACCACCGCCGCCCCCGCCGCCCCCACCACCACCGCCACCACCGCCGCCCCCGCCGCCACCACCGCCACCGCCGCCGCCGCCGCCACTGCCGCCCCCACCACCGCCGCCGCCGCCACTGCCCCCACCACCCCCGCCGCTGTTGCCCGGCCGGGGCGCCGACGGCTGCGCCCCGTACTCCTGGCGCCCGTGACCGCGCTGGCCCTGGCCGGTATCGTGACCGCGGCCTTCGCCCTGAACGACGGCGACCGCAAGCCCGCCGCCGGCACGTCGTCCGACGCGGCCGCGGACATGCAGCCCGTCTCCGCTCTCCTCGGGCAGATCTCCGACGCCGCGGGCAAGCGTGACACTCCCACGGTGCGGGACGACCAGTTCTCCTATGTCAGGGAGAAGGTCCGCGAAGCCGACCTGTCCAGTGGGAAGGCCGTCGTCGGCCCGCTGCACGACTACGAGCTGTGGCTCTCCCAGGACCCCGAGCCCGTGCAGAAGCAGGGCCTGATCCGCAGCGACGGCAAGACCGTGCCCCTCAACGCCGAGTTCGGCGACACGAACGGCACACCGGCCGGCTTCAGCCGCCCCACCTACCAATGGCTGGCCTCGCTGCCGACCGACCCCGGCCGGCTGCTGGACCACCTGTACGCCAAGGCACCGCAGGCCGAGAACAGGGAACGCGACCAGGCCGTCTTCGAGCAGATCGGCGACCTCCTCGACCAGGTGATGCCGGCACGTACGGCCGCCGCGCTCTACCGGGCCGCAGCGAAGATCCCCGGCGTCACCGAGACCCCTCGGGCCCAGGACGCCGTCGGCCGCCGGGGCCTGGGCATCGCCCGCAGCGACACGAAGAACGGCGTCGTCACCGAATGGGTCTTCAGCACACAGGACTTCACCTACCTCGGCCACTCCACCCGCCTGACCAAGGACACGCCCTACGCCGAGGCGGGGACGCTCCTGGACAGCTCGGCCCTCCTCAAGAGCGCGGTCGTCGACAAGCCCGGCCGGCTCCCCGGCAGCGAGAAGAAGTAGGAACGGCCGGACCGGTCGGTCCTGCGGCTGTCGCCCGGTCCGCCCATGCTCCGCACGTGGGACTGGAGGACCGCGGTGTTCTGCCGGACGCGGAGCGGGAACGGCCCCGGCCCGTCCCGCCGGAGCGGTACGGGCCGCGGAAGGACGGCGGGTCCACGTGTGCCGTCGGCGCTGCCGGCCGACGCGGTCGGCGAGATCGACGGGGGCATCCCGGTGAACCCCACCAGTGCGCGCCGCTCCGCCCCGCAGCCGCCGCACCGGCCGGCCTGTTCGCGGCATACGGGCCGGCCCTCACCGTGCCGCCCGCGCCCCCACCGGCATCCGCCCCTGCACCGCCGCCCCCGGGCCCGCCGCCGGCCGTCCCGCCCACAGCGCATGGAACAGCGCGGGACACACAACCCGCCGAACTCCCGGCCCCGCCTACGCCCTCCCACGGCGGCGCGGGCTCGGCGAACGCCTCCTGCAGGGCGGCAGCCGGCAACCGACCACCGTGGTCCGGCGGGTGCCGGTGTCCGGCCAGCCAGGCCACATCGCGTCGGTAGATCGGGTCGAGAGGCCCAAGCCCCCACGACCGCCGGCCCGCCGCCGTACAGATCTCTCCGACTACCGCAGCGAGAGACCGCTGCCGCCGGGTCAGCTCTCCGCCCCCTGTGCAGTCGGCGAGCACCCCGTGGCCATCGGCCGGCCGGAGCATCGGCTGAGGAGCATGCGCCCGCACCCCGCTCGGCACATGCCACCGCAGTCCAAGCGGCCGGGCGTTCCGGCCCGCTGACGCGTGGATTCGCGGTCGAGGAGCACCCCACGCAGTCGCGCCGCTGCGGACCCGTAGTGCACCAGCGGCCCGGTGGTGGCCGACCGCCACCGTCCCGGCGCCCGCCGCTTGCCTTTGCGGGCCGGGAAGGCTTCAGCGGCGGACAGTTTTCGAAGACCACGTGGGCGGCCGCCCATGACCGCCTCGGACACTCAGTCGCCCCGCCCGCAGTCCGAAACAGCACGTCCACCGAATCGGCTTCGGACCGCCACGCCCTCGCTCCGCCACGCCCTCGCTCCGCCCCACCCAGCATCCTGCATACAGAACCAAACGGCTTATCAGCCCGTCCGGTACTGGGCGCGTGCCGCATCGGCGAACATCAGCTGCGCCCGGACCGTTCTGCAGCCCAGGTGTAGCCCAGCTCTGCGAGGGCGGCCCGCTGATCCGCATCCAGCCGGTCACGCCTGGCCTTTTGGTTACTCAAGAACACACCCAGCCTGATCGCCGAACCGTCAGGCAGCTCCTCAACGTGTGCCCTCCCGACGACGGTTCTGCCTTCCCGCTGGATGTACTGGGTCAGGGCTGCCAGACCGCGTTGGAACGCGTACTGCGCCTTGGCCGGGCGGCCCTTCGTCGCACGCTGGGGCGCCGGGGCGGGTGCCGGCGTCTCAGCGGGCTGTACGCCCAGCGCTGTCAACCGCTGCTGCTGTCCCTCGGAGAGCTCCACCCAACTGCGGCGTTGCCGCTGAAGCCATTTGCCGAGGTCGTCGCCGTCCATGAGGACGCCGGGTGCGATGTCGGGCAGGACTCCGCCGGGTTCGTCGGCGGCGAGGTGGGCGAGGTGGCGGTGGTGGCGTTGCCAGTCCAGTGGCCAGGGGCAGTCCCAGTCGGGGTCAATCGAGGCCAGCTGCGCGTCCCGTGTCCGCGCCCGTTCGGGGTTCTTGCCGAGGCCGCCCTTACGCCTGAGATTCGCCAGTAGCTGACCGATGGGGACAGGCTTGCCGTCGGCGGGATCGCCCCACAGGGCGTCCTGCCTCGGGGCCATGTGCCCGTGCGCACGGTGGTACGAGCGCAACACCGCCAGCTTCGTCTCCCAGGCTTCTTCGCCGGGCTCCCAGACCGTGCCGGCCTCCGGCGCGTCGAGCAGCGTCTTGCGCCGCTCCTCGAGCTCCCCGGCCCGCCGCGCTTTTCGCTGCTGGTGCACCCACCGCCCCAGCGGAAAGGCCCTCGTGACGCCGACCTCGACCTCGGTGTCGTAGGGGACGGCGTGCAGGCCGGTGATCTGGTGCTCCTTCCGCCACCGCAGCAGCGCCTGATAGCCCTCCAGCCAGACCAGCGACTCCGGCCGGTAGACCCGGGTGCGCAAGAACGCCGCGATCGTCGCGGCGTCGCGCGGGGTGGAGAAGTGCAGCAGAGCCGACTCGACCGAACCGTCGGTGCCGCCCTGATCCTGGTCGCCTCCGCCCTCTCCGCCGTCGGCCGCGATGATCCGCCCGTCCTCGTCGCGCCGGATGTGAACCCTGCGCTTGCCGCTGGTGAGCGCACGCGAGGCGAGCTGCTCGACCAGGCGCTCGTCATGCGAGCGCAGGCCCTGCAGCACGGCTACAAGGGGGCGGTACGAGGCGCTGGCGACCATGTCGGCCGGGTCCTCGCCGGGCTCCAGGAACACCGGCACGATGATCCGCGCGACCTTCGTGGAACCGTCCCGGTTGAGCCGAAGAGCCCGGCCGATGTTCTGCACGATCTCGACCTGCGAGCCGCGGGTGTCGGCGAAGCAGACGGCCTCGACTCCCCGTTCGCCGGTGATGTCCACGCCCTCCCCAAGCACGCGACAGCTGGCGAGGAACGCCCGGTGCACACGGCGGCCCTCGGCGTCGATGCCGTTGGCGAACTCGTGCAGGGCTTCGCGTCGTTCGGTGACGAGGTGGTCGCCGCACAGCCACGCCGACCACACCCGCTCCGGCGGCACGTGGCGTCCTGCTTCCAGCTCGTAGAACCAAGCGCCGGCCGACGACGCGGGCAGCTTCTCCGCGGCCGCCAGGTCCTCGCCGGAGGCGTCGCGCGCGTACAGCGCGGCTGCGGTCTTCGACAGCTTCTCCGCGAAAACGGCGGCCTCCTCGACCTTCTGGTGGAACGTCATGACCGTACGCAGGTTGTACGCCGCCGCGTGCTCCAAAAGCGCGGTCTGCAGCAACGCCAGGCGCCGGCCCCGCCGCGCCTCCTCCGACTCCCCGACGATGGGGGAGGGGTCGCGGATCTCCAGGACGTCGATCTCGAACCCGGCGAGGATGCCCCGCTCGATCGCCTCGGAGAGCCCGAGCTCGGCGCCGGGAAGCCAGGCCCCGAAGATGCCGTCCGGGTCGTCGGCCATGCTCGCGAGCTCCACCTCCACCCCGCCCGCGCCCCTCTGCGGGCGGGGCGAGGCGAGGATCCGCGGGGTGGCGGTGAGGTAGAGCCGGAAGGCGGCGGGGATGCGGGCATGGTCGTGGATCGCCGCCCACGGACGGCCAAGATCACCCGCGGTTGAGTGGGCCTCGTCCACGATGGCGAGGTCGAACGGGGCCATCTGCTGGCCGTAGAGCCGCTCCCCGCCCGCCAGAGCGGCTTCCACCGGCCCGCGAACCGTCCGCCGGCCCGTCGGGTCCTCCGGGCCCTCGCGGTCCACCAGGGAGGCGTAGGTGGCGAACACGACCACGGGCCCGGACCCGGCCCAGAGCGCGAGCTGGATCGCATTCGTGGTGGCGCGCACCCCCAGCGCGTTCAGCACCGCGTCGTTCTCCAGCGAGCACACCGCCACCATCGGCGCCCGATGACCGACCACCCGCCACGCCTGCGCGGTCTGTGCGAGCAGGTCCAGGGTGGGCACGGTCACCAGGATCCGCCCGCCCGGGAAGCACTCCAGCGCGCTCGCGGCAGCCGTGATCGTCTTACCGGATCCCGTGGCGGACACCAGCGTGCCCCGGGCCCCCTGCCCCGGCACAGAAGATCTTGCATAAATTCTGACCCATTCTCGAATGGCTGCTTTCTGGGTCACCTGATGTTCCCGGAGACTGATCACAGAACTCATCCTTGTCTTTTCCCGGATGACATCACATTCCTCCACCACGACCCCGACGAGACTGCGGACGCGTCAGAGGCAGTGGTAGAGGCGGGGCAGGGGTACCTGTCGATCCCGCCGCGTGCGGGCAGCTCGTCCTCGAAGTCGCAGGCGGCGACGGCTTTAAAGCCACCGTGCCACAGTGCTTCGAGCACGGCCGTGACGGCCTGAACCACCTCGTCCGGCGTTCCCGCGGGGGCCTCGCACTCCAGCACGGTCGGCCACTGAAGGAAGTCGAAGGGATGGGCCCGTCGGCCGATGCTGTAGTCGTTGTGCTCGCTTCCACGCGCACCGGCCCGACGGTCAGCTCCGCACCATCCTCCTCAACGAAGCCGAGGGCGTCTCGAAGCCAACCCACGACCCGCGGGGCGGACACGGCGTCCACGTAGATCGAGGCGTCGCTGTAAGCGGAGTCCGGGCCGAGGGGCGAAGACCCGCGATCATTCGTCACGCGGCGCTCCCTGCGGATCTGGCCGGGGTGAGGGAGAAGGAGCGCTGGAGCAGCCGCTTGGCCGGTTCGTGGTGGTAGTACTCGGCGATCTGCAGGGGAGTCTCGCCGTCGATGGCCGGCAGGCGCGGATCGGCACCGTAGGCCAGCAGGATCGCCGTGGAGGCGGTGTTCAGCGGGTAATCCGCCTGCACATGGCCGTCGCCTTCCAGGTCGATCGCATGAGTCAGCAACGTGAGCTCGAAGCACACCTCGCCCGGGTCCGCCCCAGCGCCCAGGAGCACGGCGAGGGTCTCGTAGCCACTCATCTCCACGGCCTGATGCGCCGGTGTCCACGGCTCCACCTCAGGCCAAGTGCTACGCCACAGCGCATCGGAACCCATAGCGCCCCTTCCCTTCTCCACCGGCCTTGCTGGGCCGTGGCTATCACATCAGTGGACGGACCACGGGCATAAGACGCCGAAGCTGCAGCGGCCCCCGACCCTGCTACCGGTGTCCCCACATTACGCCAACTCTACATGCTGCATCACATCGAGAGACAGACTCGCGAAACCCTCGACAGAGCCCCCACTCAAGATCCCGTCCGACCTCCGGCGTGCATCGCGCATCGCGGGTACACGGTGCCGCATGGCACCGAAGACCGAACGCATCCAGTTCCTGCGGGCCGCGCGGCAACTGCGCCGTATCCGCTCCTTCTACGCTGCGGCCATCCTCCTGTGGGCAGGGTCCGCGGCCTGGACCGGCTGGCAGGCCCCAGGTAGCCGGCAAATGTGCCCGGGCCGTCCTCTTCCTGATCGTCTTCACCGCCCTGCTCGTCACCGCGACCCTCGCCCTGCGGCACCTCGCCGTTCCCGCAACAGGCCGGCCCGGGCACCACGCTGCCCCGCACAAGCTGCCGAGCACCCGCCGTCACGCTCCCGCCTGAGAGCCCAGCCCATCACTCTTCCCGCGAGTCAATCCGGGCGTGGACTCCGCCCGCAGGGGGCGGAGTCCACGGTCTGCTGACAGCCCGCTACCGGAGCACCACACCCCTGTCCCTGTAAGCGCTCGGGCCGAAGGCCCGTTGACGGGCCCGCGCAGCGGGTCCGTCCTGTGGCGCGCAGCGCCACTAGGCGGCTGGAGCGCAGCGCAGGCCACCGCAGCTCCGGGAGCGCAGCGGACGGAGCGTCACCAACCCGGCGCAGCCGGGTTGGTGAGCTGGACGAGCAGCGTCCAGCCAGCGCTTCCGCGGAGCGGAAGCGCAACACCCGCGCGCAGCGCGGGTGTTCCTTGCCATCGCGCAGCGATG
>NZ_CP108219.1:0-308391 GCF_045041415.1 Streptomyces coelicoflavus
TCGCTGCGCGATGGGCAAGCGAACACCCGCGCTGCGCGCGGGTGTTGCGCTTCCGCTCCGCGGAAGCGCTGGCTGGACGCTGCTCGTCCAGCTCACCAACCCGGCTGCGCCGGGTTGGTGACGCTCCGTCCGCTGCGCTCCCGGAGCTGCGGTGGCCTGCGCTGCGCTCCAGCCGCCTAGTGGCGCTGCGCGCCACAGGACGGACCCGCTGCGCGGGCCCGTCAACGGGCCTTCGGCCCGAGCGCTTACAGGGACAGGGGTGTGGTGCTCCGGTAGCGGGCTGTCAGCAGACCGTGGACTCCGCCCCCTGCGGGCGGAGTCCACGCCCGGATTGACTCGCGGGAAGAGTGATGGGCTGGGCTCTCAGGCGGGAGCGTGACGGCGGGTGCTCGGCAGCTTGTGCGGGGCAGCGTGGTGCCCGGGCCGGCCTGTTGCGGGAACGGCGAGGTGCCGCAGGGCGAGGGTCGCGGTGACGAGCAGGGCGGTGAAGACGATCAGGAAGAGGACGGCCCGGGCACATTTGCCGGCTACCTGGGGCCTGCCAGCCGGTCCAGGCCGCGGACCCTGCCCACAGGAGGATGGCCGCAGCGTAGAAGGAGCGGATACGGCGCAGTTGCCGCGCGGCCCGCAGGAACTGGATGCGTTCGGTCTTCGGTGCCATGCGGCACCGTGTACCCGCGATGCGCGATGCACGCCGGAGGTCGGACGGGATCTTGAGTGGGGGCTCTGTCGAGGGTTTCGCGAGTCTGTCTCTCGATGTGATGCAGCATGTAGAGTTGGCGTAATGTGGGGACACCGGTAGCAGGGTCGGGGGCCGCTGCAGCTTCGGCGTCTTATGCCCGTGGTCCGTCCACTGATGTGATAGCCACGGCCCAGCAAGGCCGGTGGAGAAGGGAAGGGGCGCTATGGGTTCCGATGCGCTGTGGCGTAGCACTTGGCCTGAGGTGGAGCCGTGGACACCGGCGCATCAGGCCGTGGAGATGAGTGGCTACGAGACCCTCGCCGTGCTCCTGGGCGCTGGGGCGGACCCGGGCGAGGTGTGCTTCGAGCTCACGTTGCTGACTCATGCGATCGACCTGGAAGGCGACGGCCATGTGCAGGCGGATTACCCGCTGAACACCGCCTCCACGGCGATCCTGCTGGCCTACGGTGCCGATCCGCGCCTGCCGGCCATCGACGGCGAGACTCCCCTGCAGATCGCCGAGTACTACCACCACGAACCGGCCAAGCGGCTGCTCCAGCGCTCCTTCTCCCTCACCCCGGCCAGATCCGCAGGGAGCGCCGCGTGACGAATGATCGCGGGTCTTCGCCCCTCGGCCCGGACTCCGCTTACAGCGACGCCTCGATCTACGTGGACGCCGTGTCCGCCCCGCGGGTCGTGGGTTGGCTTCGAGACGCCCTCGGCTTCGTTGAGGAGGATGGTGCGGAGCTGACCGTCGGGCCGGTGCGCGTGGAAGCGAGCACAACGACTACAGCATCGGCCGACGGGCCCATCCCTTCGACTTCCTTCAGTGGCCGACCGTGCTGGAGTGCGAGGCCCCCGCGGGAACGCCGGACGAGGTGGTTCAGGCCGTCACGGCCGTGCTCGAAGCACTGTGGCACGGTGGCTTTAAAGCCGTCGCCGCCTGCGACTTCGAGGACGAGCTGCCCGCACGCGGCGGGATCGACAGGTACCCCTGCCCCGCCTCTACCACTGCCTCTGACGCGTCCGCAGTCTCGTCGGGGTCGTGGTGGAGGAATGTGATGTCATCCGGGAAAAGACAAGGATGAGTTCTGTGATCAGTCTCCGGGAACATCAGGTGACCCAGAAAGCAGCCATTCGAGAATGGGTCAGAATTTATGCAAGATCTTCTGTGCCGGGGCAGGGGGCCCGGGGCACGCTGGTGTCCGCCACGGGATCCGGTAAGACGATCACGGCTGCCGCGAGCGCGCTGGAGTGCTTCCCGGGCGGGCGGATCCTGGTGACCGTGCCCACCCTGGACCTGCTCGCACAGACCGCGCAGGCGTGGCGGGTGGTCGGTCATCGGGCGCCGATGGTGGCGGTGTGCTCGCTGGAGAACGACGCGGTGCTGAACGCGCTGGGGGTGCGCGCCACCACGAATGCGATCCAGCTCGCGCTCTGGGCCGGGTCCGGGCCCGTGGTCGTGTTCGCCACCTACGCCTCCCTGGTGGACCGCGAGGGCCCGGAGGACCCGACGGGCCGGCGGACGGTTCGCGGGCCGGTGGAAGCCGCTCTGGCGGGCGGGGAGCGGCTCTACGGCCAGCAGATGGCCCCGTTCGACCTCGCCATCGTGGACGAGGCCCACTCAACCGCGGGTGATCTTGGCCGTCCGTGGGCGGCGATCCACGACCATGCCCGCATCCCCGCCGCCTTCCGGCTCTACCTCACCGCCACCCCGCGGATCCTCGCCTCGCCCCGCCCGCAGAGGGGCGCGGGCGGGGTGGAGGTGGAGCTCGCGAGCATGGCCGACGACCCGGACGGCATCTTCGGGGCCTGGCTTCCCGGCGCCGAGCTCGGGCTCTCCGAGGCGATCGAGCGGGGCATCCTCGCCGGGTTCGAGATCGACGTCCTGGAGATCCGCGACCCCTCCCCCATCGTCGGGGAGTCGGAGGAGGCGCGGCGGGGCCGGCGCCTGGCGTTGCTGCAGACCGCGCTTTTGGAGCACGCGGCGGCGTACAACCTGCGTACGGTCATGACGTTCCACCAGAAGGTCGAGGAGGCCGCCGTTTTCGCGGAGAAGCTGTCGAAGACCGCAGCCGCGCTGTACGCGCGCGACGCCTCCGGCGAGGACCTGGCGGCCGCGGAGAAGCTGCCCGCGTCGTCGGCCGGCGCTTGGTTCTACGAGCTGGAAGCAGGACGCCACGTGCCGCCGGAGCGGGTGTGGTCGGCGTGGCTGTGCGGCGACCACCTCGTCACCGAACGACGCGAAGCCCTGCACGAGTTCGCCAACGGCATCGACGCCGAGGGCCGCCGTGTGCACCGGGCGTTCCTCGCCAGCTGTCGCGTGCTTGGGGAGGGCGTGGACATCACCGGCGAACGGGGAGTCGAGGCCGTCTGCTTCGCCGACACCCGCGGCTCGCAGGTCGAGATCGTGCAGAACATCGGCCGGGCTCTTCGGCTCAACCGGGACGGTTCCACGAAGGTCGCGCGGATCATCGTGCCGGTGTTCCTGGAGCCCGGCGAGGACCCGGCCGACATGGTCGCCAGCGCCTCGTACCGCCCCCTTGTAGCCGTGCTGCAGGGCCTGCGCTCGCATGACGAGCGCCTGGTCGAGCAGCTCGCCTCGCGTGCGCTCACCAGCGGCAAGCGCAGGGTTCACATCCGGCGCGACGAGGACGGGCGGATCATCGCGGCCGACGGCGGAGAGGGCGGAGGCGACCAGGATCAGGGCGGCACCGACGGTTCGGTCGAGTCGGCTCTGCTGCACTTCTCCACCCCGCGCGACGCCGCGACGATCGCGGCGTTCTTGCGCACCCGGGTCTACCGGCCGGAGTCGCTGGTCTGGCTGGAGGGCTATCAGGCGCTGCTGCGGTGGCGGAAGGAGCACCAGATCACCGGCCTGCACGCCGTCCCCTACGACACCGAGGTCGAGGTCGGCGTCACGAGGGCCTTTCCGCTGGGGCGGTGGGTGCACCAGCAGCGAAAAGCGCGGCGGGCCGGGGAGCTCGAGGAGCGGCGCAAGACGCTGCTCGACGCGCCGGAGGCCGGCACGGTCTGGGAGCCCGGCGAAGAAGCCTGGGAGACGAAGCTGGCGGTGTTGCGCTCGTACCACCGTGCGCACGGGCACATGGCCCCGAGGCAGGACGCCCTGTGGGGCGATCCCGCCGACGGCAAGCCTGTCCCCATCGGTCAGCTACTGGCGAATCTCAGGCGTAAGGGCGGCCTCGGCAAGAACCCCGAACGGGCGCGGACACGGGACGCGCAGCTGGCCTCGATTGACCCCGACTGGGACTGCCCCTGGCCACTGGACTGGCAACGCCACCACCGCCACCTCGCCCACCTCGCCGCCGACGAACCCGGCGGAGTCCTGCCCGACATCGCACCCGGCGTCCTCATGGACGGCGACGACCTCGGCAAATGGCTTCAGCGGCAACGCCGCAGTTGGGTGGAGCTCTCCGAGGGACAGCAGCAGCGGTTGACAGCGCTGGGCGTACAGCCCGCTGAGACGCCGGCACCCGCCCCGGCGCCCCAGCGTGCGACGAAGGGCCGCCCGGCCAAGGCGCAGTACGCGTTCCAACGCGGTCTGGCAGCCCTGACCCAGTACATCCAGCGGGAAGGCAGAACCGTCGTCGGGAGGGCACACGTTGAGGAGCTGCCTGACGGTTCGGCGATCAGGCTGGGTGTGTTCTTGAGTAACCAAAAGGCCAGGCGTGACCGGCTGGATGCGGATCAGCGGGCCGCCCTCGCAGAGCTGGGCTACACCTGGGCTGCAGAACGGTCCGGGCGCAGCTGATGTTCGCCGATGCGGCACGCGCCCAGTACCGGACGGGCTGATAAGCCGTTTGGTTCTGTATGCAGGATGCTGGGTGGGGCGGAGCGAGGGCGTGGCGGAGCGAGGGCGTGGCGGTCCGAAGCCGATTCGGTGGACGTGCTGTTTCGGACTGCGGGCGGGGCGACTGAGTGTCCGAGGCGGTCATGGGCGGCCGCCCACGTGGTCTTCGAAAACTGTCCGCCGCTGAAGCCTTCCCGGCCCGCAAAGGCAAGCGGCGGGCGCCGGGACGGTGGCGGTCGGCCACCACCGGGCCGCTGGTGCACTACGGGTCCGCAGCGGCGCGACTGCGTGGGGTGCTCCTCGACCGCGAATCCACGCGTCAGCGGGCCGGAACGCCCGGCCGCTTGGACTGCGGTGGCATGTGCCGAGCGGGGTGCGGGCGCATGCTCCTCAGCCGATGCTCCGGCCGGCCGATGGCCACGGGGTGCTCGCCGACTGCACAGGGGGCGGAGAGCTGACCCGGCGGCAGCGGTCTCTCGCTGCGGTAGTCGGAGAGATCTGTACGGCGGCGGGCCGGCGGTCGTGGGGGCTTGGGCCTCTCGACCCGATCTACCGACGCGATGTGGCCTGGCTGGCCGGACACCGGCACCCGCCGGACCACGGTGGTCGGTTGCCGGCTGCCGCCCTGCAGGAGGCGTTCGCCGAGCCCGCGCCGCCGTGGGAGGGCGTAGGCGGGGCCGGGAGTTCGGCGGGTTGTGTGTCCCGCGCTGTTCCATGCGCTGTGGGCGGGACGGCCGGCGGCGGGCCCGGGGGCGGCGGTGCAGGGGCGGATGCCGGTGGGGGCGCGGGCGGCACGGTGAGGGCCGGCCCGTATGCCGCGAACAGGCCGGCCGGTGCGGCGGCTGCGGGGCGGAGCGGCGCGCACTGGTGGGGTTCACCGGGATGCCCCCGTCGATCTCGCCGACCGCGTCGGCCGGCAGCGCCGACGGCACACGTGGACCCGCCGTCCTTCCGCGGCCCGTACCGCTCCGGCGGGACGGGCCGGGGCCGTTCCCGCTCCGCGTCCGGCAGAACACCGCGGTCCTCCAGTCCCACGTGCGGAGCATGGGCGGACCGGGCGACAGCCGCAGGACCGACCGGTCCGGCCGTTCCTACTTCTTCTCGCTGCCGGGGAGCCGGCCGGGCTTGTCGACGACCGCGCTCTTGAGGAGGGCCGAGCTGTCCAGGAGCGTCCCCGCCTCGGCGTAGGGCGTGTCCTTGGTCAGGCGGGTGGAGTGGCCGAGGTAGGTGAAGTCCTGTGTGCTGAAGACCCATTCGGTGACGACGCCGTTCTTCGTGTCGCTGCGGGCGATGCCCAGGCCCCGGCGGCCGACGGCGTCCTGGGCCCGAGGGGTCTCGGTGACGCCGGGGATCTTCGCTGCGGCCCGGTAGAGCGCGGCGGCCGTACGTGCCGGCATCACCTGGTCGAGGAGGTCGCCGATCTGCTCGAAGACGGCCTGGTCGCGTTCCCTGTTCTCGGCCTGCGGTGCCTTGGCGTACAGGTGGTCCAGCAGCCGGCCGGGGTCGGTCGGCAGCGAGGCCAGCCATTGGTAGGTGGGGCGGCTGAAGCCGGCCGGTGTGCCGTTCGTGTCGCCGAACTCGGCGTTGAGGGGCACGGTCTTGCCGTCGCTGCGGATCAGGCCCTGCTTCTGCACGGGCTCGGGGTCCTGGGAGAGCCACAGCTCGTAGTCGTGCAGCGGGCCGACGACGGCCTTCCCACTGGACAGGTCGGCTTCGCGGACCTTCTCCCTGACATAGGAGAACTGGTCGTCCCGCACCGTGGGAGTGTCACGCTTGCCCGCGGCGTCGGAGATCTGCCCGAGGAGAGCGGAGACGGGCTGCATGTCCGCGGCCGCGTCGGACGACGTGCCGGCGGCGGGCTTGCGGTCGCCGTCGTTCAGGGCGAAGGCCGCGGTCACGATACCGGCCAGGGCCAGCGCGGTCACGGGCGCCAGGAGTACGGGGCGCAGCCGTCGGCGCCCCGGCCGGGCAACAGCGGCGGGGGTGGTGGGGGCAGTGGCGGCGGCGGCGGTGGTGGGGGCGGCAGTGGCGGCGGCGGCGGCGGTGGCGGTGGTGGCGGCGGGGGCGGCGGTGGTGGCGGTGGTGGTGGGGGCGGCGGGGGCGGCGGTGGTGGGGGCGGCGGTGGTGGTGACGGTGGTGGAGGCCTGGTCGCGGTCGATGTGTCGCATCAAGAGGTCCTTGTGATGGAGGTGCCGCCCGCGCGGAAGGTCCCAGTCGGCCGGGGCCGGCAGCAGACGGGCAATCTCCTCGCGCTCGTCCGAGGGCTCGAAAGAAGCCGGGTTCGGGTTCGGCCTGCCGTTCATGTGAGTTCCTTCCGCACGGGCACGGCCGCGAGTGCAGCCGCACCTGTCATCTCTCCGCGGACGGTGGGCAGTTCCATGTTCTCCTCGGCAAGCCGGGCGAGCTTCTTGCGCGCGCGGGACAGACGGGACCGTACGGTGCCGACGCAGATGCCCAGCGCCTGAGCCGTCTGCCGGTAGTCCAGACCGGAGAACACGCACAGGGCGAGCACCTCCCGCTCGTGGCGCCGCAGCCGGCCCAGGCAGGCCTGAACGGCACGCAGCCGGCGCACGTCGTCCAGACGCCCGGCCGCCTCCGGTGCGAAGTCCTCCACCGCCGTGGCCTGCGGCCGGCGCGTCAGGAACAGCTGCCGCCGGCGCACGCTGCGCCGTGCGTTGTCCGCCTTGTGGGTGGCAATGCCCAGCAGCCACGGCAGCAGAGTGCCCCCCTCCTCGTGCACCGCGGCACGGTTGCCCCACGCGGCCAGGAAAGTCTCGGACATGATGTCCTCCGCCGCCGACCAGTCACCGGTCAGCCGCAGACCATGGTTGTACACCGCGCCGGCGAACGCCTCGTACAGCTCGGCGAACGCCTCACGGTCACCGGTGCGCACACGACGCCGCAGGTCGTTGTCTGAGTTCCTCACACCTTGTTCTCTCCACGCCCCCGGACGCGTTCCAGTGATCCACCTCACTCCCACACGGGCCGCCGTTCCCGCCCGAAGACGCCGAGAACAATGTCCCCCTTCGTCCTCCCGCGGCCACGGCCGTGCCAGTCCCCGGTCACCCTCGATCAGCCGAACTCATGGCACGAGAAACGCGGTTGCGGACGGCAGGCGGGCCGTCCAGTACGCCCCCGCGCCGGTCCCCGGGGGCAGTCTTCACGACGGGGCTCGCAACGCCTCGACCGGTTCCATCCGGGAAGCCCGCAGCGACGGATACACACCCGCCAGCAGGCCGACCACCGCGCCGACGACCGGAGCGCCGACGGCAAGCCGGCCGTCGAGTACGGGAGTCCAGTCCTTGACCGCCGACACGGCCACCACGACGACAACCCCCAGCGCGGCACCGATCACGCCCCCCAGCAGCCCGATCGTCGTCGACTCCAGGAGGAACTGAGCGGCGATCTGCCGGCGCGAGGCGCCCAGGGCACGCCGCAACCCGATCTCTCCGACCCGTTCCATCACGGTGACCAGCGTGACGTTGGCGATACCGAGAGCACCCACGATCAGCGAGACGAGCCCGAGGACCAGGAACAGACCGTTGACGTCGCCCTGGACACCCTTGCGTGCCCTCGACAGATCGGGCGGAGCCAGGACGGTGAGCGCCTTGGCGCTGCCCGGTGCCAGGGCGACGGGAGACTGCCGGGCTACCTGCTGCGCGGCACCGAGGGAAGTGTTGACCAGGACGCGGTTCACCGTGTCCAGGCCCAGACGGTCCCTGGCCGTCGTGGGCGGCAGGATCACCGAGGTGGACAGGCGCTGCTCACGCTCGATTCCGCCGAGGATCCCGATCACGGTGAAAGAAAGACCGTTGAAGAAAACCGCGGGCGCGTCCTCCACCCGGGTGACACCGAGCAGGCGAGCGGCCTGGTCGCCCAGCACCGCCACTCTGGCGCCGCGGGCGATGTCACCCCGGTCGTAGAACCGGCCGGCCGTGACCTCACCGCGCACCGCCACCGGCAGCGCCCCGCCCGCGCCCGGCCCGCGATACACCTCCCCCAACATCACATTCTCCTCCACACTCCGATAAGGAAGCAGGTGAAAAGACTGGAAAACAAAACCAACACTGCTTCCCAGGAACCGTCTCCTCGCTCACCTCACGAGGCATGACAACACTGCGGTCACTAACCGATACCGCCGACACGGCCTGGCAGCGTTAACGGTGAGCCGGACACCCACCACCACCGACATCACAAACACACCCAACACAGCCGACAGGCCAGGCCTTGACGACGGACGCAGAAGCCCTCCACCCGGCCATTACCTCTGACGTAATCGACCACGCTCCCCTGCTGCGGCAGCGTGCTACATGTCAACGAGATCCCGACGAGGATTCCGGCATCTAAGGCGCGAGGAGCAACCATGCCCATCAAAACCGCTGACCTCACCGCGAGTTCCGTCGCCGACACCACCCGCCACGTCGTCCAGGAGTTCCTCGCCGCCCGGATGGCCGGGGATGTCGAGTGGCTCGTCGCGCTCTTCGCGGACGACGTCGACTGGCTACTCGCCGAGAACCCTGCCGTCCCGTGGATCCGGCCACGCTCCACCGGAGCCGAATGCGCCGCCCAGTTCACGGAGCTGGCCGAGCACACGGTGGCCGAGGATGCACGGGCCTCCGTCGACACGTTCCTCGTCGACGGCACCGACGCCGTCCTGATGGGGTACCTCTCGGGGACCGTGCGCGCGACGGGGAAGTCCTTCGAGGGCCCCTTCGCGCTGCGCCTCACCGTCGAGGAGGGCCGGATCACCCGGCATCACCTCTACGAGAACAGCGTATCGATCGCCGAGGCGTGCACCCCTTCCTGAGTCCCGCCCCCCGAGTTGCGACCTGGCTGGCGCCGGGGCAGGCCTCGCGGAGATGGTCCGATCGCCGAGCGGGTGGCGTAGCGCGGTCTTCGGAAAGACCCACACCCCAGCCCCCTTTGCCTGGTCGGCCACCGCACCAGTGTGCTGTCGCGATGCTCCCCGACAGCACCTTCTACGAACCCGAAACGCGCGCGCCGCTTGACGAAAGGCATGGAGGCCCCCCGATTCCCCTTCCCCCTCGTGGGCGTCGCGCTCGGTCAAGGCGACGACGGACACGGCGTATCGGCGGTGGCGTCTACAACGTCCCGCCCGCCCACGACGCTCTGGCCGCGCTCCCATCCCCCCAACTGACCCCGTCAACTCGTCCACCACGACATCGAGTTCACGTGTGGTCCAGTGGTCGAGGGTGGCTGGGCACGAGTACGAGTCGGGGCTTGTGGCGAGGACGATCAGGATGGCGCTGGAGATCGAGCGGATGCGTTCGGTGGGCGGATCGATGCCGAACGGCACGGACGACCTGTTCACGGTGGAGGAGTCGCAGCAGATATTCGCGGACGGCATCGGTGTCGAACGGCGGACGGTGGAGGACTGGAGCTACACCGCCAACCGGTGGCCCAAGGAACGCCGAAAGGACGGGGTGTCGTTCACGGTCCATCGCATCCTGGCCTCGGTCGTCGATGAGGACGAGCGGTGGGCGGCGATCGAGGATGCGCCGTTCCACCCGCGCACGGGGGCGAGGCAGTGGACGCCCGACGGTGCGAAGCGGGTCGTCGGCCAGCGGGTCGACCGCCCGGTCGCTGTGGACGAGAAGGTCCAGGCCGTCGCTGACCTGACCCGGGATGATGAGGTCGCGCGCAGGGTGCCACCGATCTGCTGAAGCGGCCTGCGGTGACCGAGCATGTCACCCGGCCGACCGGGTGCGGGCCGTCCCCTGAGTTGACCAGGGACGACACCACCCGGATGCTCGTCAGCCGTGCGCAGTTCGACAACTCCAACGACACGCGCGAACGGATCCGGGAGCGCACACCGGCCGCCCGGAAGACCGAGCGCACCGTCGAGGACCTCGACCTGGTCGGCTCCTGTCAAGGCTTCGGGGCCGCCCTGGGCCGGCTCGTTCCGCAGCTGCGCGGGCAGGAGTTCACCCAGGACGAGCGCGAGACTGTCCGATGGCAGATCGGCAGGGTCCGCGCGGCGGCAGACTGGCTCGAAGGAGCCCTCGACAACGGTGAGTTCGCCCTGGACGAGCAGCTGGTCCAGCTACTCCAGGGTGAGGAGTAGCCGTGCCTCGGTGCCGGGAGGCCCGGCCCCTGGCCAAGCACTACAGCGACCTGGTCCGCGTCGCCCTGATGGAAGCACGCCCCGCCGGCCTGCACACCTACCAGCTCATGGCCGCCACCCGCCTTGCCCGCTCGCAGGTCGGCCGGGGCATCCGGCACGTCCGCGACGTCGTCGCCGCGGAGAACCTGACGCCGACCACCTGGACTCGAGGGGACGGCTATCCGTTCACCGACCTCGTGGACTGGGCCCGCGACCGTCTCCGACTCACCTGCGCACCGTCTCCCGCCCCAAGGACGCCAAGGGCTTCGTCCTCCCGCCCGGCCATTGGAAAGCCGAGCACACGATCGACTGCTGCGTGGAACGCCCGCCGCAACGCACGCGACTACGAACGCCTCCCGCAGCAGTCCGAAGCACACCTGAACTGGGCACTCATCACTACGATGACCCCACGCCTCACTCGCAAGAGTCCTCGGACCAGCCAGTGGACGACGAAGCCAGCTCGTTGACCCTGGCCTGGCTGGTGTGACTTTGTACACGAGAACCGACAGCACCTGTACACGAGGTCGGGCGGCACTCGAAGCGCCGGAGAAATCGAACGGTCCACGGCTTCGGGCAGCGCAGTTTCCGGCCGAGTCGGTCCGCCGAACGAGTTCCTGCGCGGACTCCGTGGCCGGATGCCGCGGAGCCGGAACGCTGCGTGGACTTGCGCGATGCGCTGCCCTCGCCAAGTCCTTGTTGTCAGATGCGTGGGCCGAGGAACAGGCCACCGCTCGCGTCGAGGATCTGCCCGGTGACCCAGCGGGCGGCATCGGAGGCGAGGAAGGCGACCACGTCGGCTACGTCGTCGGGCGCGCCCAGCCTGCTGAGTGCCGTCATGCCGGAGATCTGTTCGGTGAGGCCCGGCACGTCGAAGACGGCTCCGTTGCTCGCTGTCCTGGTGGCCCCAGGAGCGACCGCGTTCACCGTTGTCCCACGAGGACCGAGTTGGGCAGCGAGGGTCTTGGTCATCGTCTCGATCGCGCCCTTCGTCATGGCGAAGGATGTCTGGGACGCGTTGGCCATCCGGGTTGCCACCGACGAGATCGAGATGATCCGGGCGCCCTCGCGCAACAGAGGCAGTGCACGCTCGATGATGAAGTACGGTGCCCGCACGTTCACCGCGAACAAGTGGTCGAACTCCGCCCGCGTCGTCACGCCGAGCGCGCCGGCTGGTGCGGCCGCCGCGTTGTTGACGACGATGTCGAGCGGCCGACCGCCCAAGCCGGCCTCCACGCCGGCGAAGAGTGTCTCGACGTCGCCGTCCACGCCCAGTTCGGCTCGGACGGCAAAGCCGGTCCCGCCGGCGTGTTCCATCGCGTCGAGCGTTGCCGCGGCTCCGGCCTCGTCCGTGCCGAAGTGCACGATGACCGTGGCCCCTTCGGCCGCCAGCCGAGTCGCGATTGCCTGCCCGATGCCGCGCGACGCACCCGTCACCAGAGCCGTTCTGCCCATCAGATCGCCCACGTCTTCACCCATCTGAATGTTAGTTACTAACATTATGGTAGTGTCTAGCACATGAGTGAGCGGCAACCAAACCTGCGGGAACGACGGCGTTCAGAGACGCGGCGCCTGGTCCAGGCGCACGCGGTGCGACTGTTCACCGACCACGGCTACGACGCGGTGACGGTGGCCGACGTCGCCAAGGCCGCCGGCGTCTCCGCAATGACCGTGTACCGGCACTTCCCTACCAAGGAGGACCTCGTCCTCATCGATCAGCCCGCCCAGCTCATCGCCGAGCACGTTGCAGCGTCATCCGCAGCGCACCCCCTGGTGCGCCGCGTCGGCAGCGCGCTCATCGACGCGGCCACGAACTGGACCGGCGGCAACGGAGACGAACAGGCGGCGAATGAACGGTTCCTGCTGGACTGCCTCCGGCTCATGGTCTCGACGCCCGCGCTACGGGCCCGGCACCTGGACAGCCAGTACGCACTGCAACAGGCCATCGTCGATGCCCTCGGGGATGACGCGACCGGTCGCGACGCCGCGTTCCGCGCCCAGGCCGCGACCAGTGCCTGCATCGCCGCGATGCACACGGCGCTGACGCGCTGGGTCGAAGACGACGGACACACCAAACTGCCCGACTTGATCGCACGGGCACTCACGGCGTCCTTCGGTGACGACGCCGTCGCCGCCCGACGGGTGGACTGAAGCGGCACGGACCGGGCGTCGGTATCCCTCTTGACAACACCCCCCGGTCCGCCCGCCGGCATTCCGAGAACGCCATCCCTCTGCCCCGGCGAACCGTCACCGCCGACGACCGGATGAAACCCGACGACGCCTACCGACAGGCGTGCGACGGAACGGCCCTGCTCTGGCAAGGCGACTTCCACAACGCCCGGCAACTCCTACAGGCGATCGGCCGTCGAATCGACCGCCAGCCGGCCAGGTACAGCACATCCCTGAACGAGAACTTCCACCTGCACCGACGCAGCAGCAGTCACCGCACCCGCGTCCTCGGAAAGCTCCTGGTGCTGCTGAACGACGACTACACGCTGGCGTCGCGCCGAGCCCCCGACGTCCGGCAGGCACGCCTGGAAGCCTACGGCCCCCCAAAGGAACCCACCGCAGTCTCCCTGCGGGAACTACCAGGAGTGATCGGAATGTGCGTTTCCACAGCCGGAGCAGGCAGACGCCGTCTGGCACGTGCATGAGTGGTCCGGGACAGCGCGTCCCGTGCGGCGGCCGAGGAGCTGTGTCCCGACGCTGACGTGCCGACCTCGTTCAAGGGCGGGTCCGTCCTTGTCAGTGGTCACCTGTTTACTTCGCCCATGACCGACAAGATGAGTCACGGCGATGCCCACCGAACCACCGCTCTTGCTCCCGACACCGAGATGGTCGAGCCATACGAAGGCGGGAAGGGGTTTCGGTTCAAGATCCGCAACGTGAAGATCGATGGCCGGGCCGGCACGGTGCGCGTTCGCGGCGGAGGCTCGCACAGCGTGAGTTTCGACGTGCTGCACGACTGCTCGGAGTGCGGCAACGCCGTCAACCAGGTGATCGTTGGTCTGGCGGGCCAGGACCGGGCCCAGGCGTCGGTGTGGAACGGCAAGCAGCGCAGCGGGGGCGGCTTGAAGGTGGTCAATGCCGGCACGCCCGTCGAGGCGCTCGCGGAGGACAACGCAGGCCCGGCGGAGTGGGTGCATGTGTCGTGCGAACTCGTTGTGCCCGACGAACCCGGCGTCTACCCGGTTCGAGCGCGGTACGCCCAGGGATATCAGGGCCGCCTGATGACCGCCGAAGGACGTGCGGTCCCGCAGCCCGAGTACCAGGACGTGCTGGGTTGGTGGAGGGTCGACCGTCCGCAAGGGCCCGGCCCGGAATCGACCATAGGCACCATCATCGTCCAGGCGTGAAGCCACCAGGCAGCCTCCTCGGCCAACCCCATGGCCTCGACCGAGCCGGGCACGGTTTCCACCACCAGGGCCTTCCCGACGACGACCGGAGGGTGCCGCGCCCCGTGCCGATGCGTGGAACCAGCGGCCCGCGCGGGGCGACTACCTGAACGTCACCGCACGCGAAACCCGCACGAGGAGAGTCATCCGCATGCCAGAAGCCAACCGCAGCGGCAACACTCCCCCACCGGCCGGCCCCGCACCACGAGGACGTGAGAACGGCACCCTGCGCATCCACATCGTCGTGTTCGACGGGGTGGAGGAACTGGACGTGTTCGGGCCGCTCCAGGTCTTCGGCGCGACGGCGGCCATGGGATCACCGGTCGACTTCCGTCTCGTCACGGCCGGCCACCCCGGGCCGGTCCGGGCCAGATTCGGCACCCGGATCGACGTGCCGGACCCCTGGAACCCCTCGGACGCCGACGTGATCGTCGTACCCGGGGGCGGGTTCCGTCGCACGGACGGTCCCGGCATCTGGGCCGAGATCAAGGACGGTCAGCTGCCCCGTCTGCTGCGTGAGGCCGCGGGACACGCGAACCTGACCCTCTACGGACTGTGTACCGGAGTGGTCCTGCTCCACGCGGCGGGCGTGGTCGGAACGCGGCCCTGCACCACGCACGCCGGGGCACGGGCTCACCTGAGAGACCAAGGAGCAGACGTACGCGACGCACGCGTCGTGGACGACGGCAACCTGGTCAGTGCGGGCGGTGTCAGCGCGGGTATCGACGGAGCCCTGCACCTGATGGAGCGGGAGTTCGACTCCGAGACGGCGAAGCGGACCGAACGCTACCTGGAGTTCGAGCGCACAGGCACCGTGGTCGTCACCCCCGAATAGGACGGCCCGGCTGCCGGCCCCGCTCCCGCCCGCTTCCGCTGACCGGCGATCGTTGCGCCTGTGCCCCGGCCTGCCCCTTTCGCCGGCGGCCGTGGGCCCGGACGCGGTCAGCAGGTCGCCGGTCAAGGGCTGCGGACCGGGCAGTGCGACCAGGGTGCGTGTGGTGGGAGGCGCCGCGTTCGGTAGTGCCTCCTGTACCGCGGTTCGGGGCACGCACGTCATGGATCCGCCGCCCCGCACTTGATGTGCTGAGCACGTCGCACAAGGGCATCCATGAAAGGACATGTGGTGAGCATCCACACACCTGACGAGCTGGTCCGGCCGTCGGATTCCACCGGCCCGATGGACGGGTCCGGGCTGCGGGGACGGATCCGCCGGCGTCCACTGGTCTGGTTCTTCTCCCTCGCGTTCCTGCTGAGCTGGGTGGGATGGACTCCCTACATCCTGTCCGAGAACGGTCTGGGTGTACTGCACTTCGAGTTCCCCGCAGCGCTGGGCACCAGCCAGCTCCTGGGCGTGCTCCCGGGTGCCTACCTGGGCCCGATCCTGTCGGCGTTCCTCGTGACCCTCGTCTGCGACGGCCGTCCGGGGCTCCGGGCCTGGACGGGCCGGATGACCAAGTGGCGGCTCGGCTGGTACTGGTACGTCGGCATCATCATCGCCGTGCCCGCCGCGCTGACCCTCGCCACCACCGCGCTGTCCGGTGAGAACCCCACCATGCCGCCCGTCGCGGTGCTGGTGGCCTACCTCCCCGGCCTGGTCCTCCAGATGATCACGACCGGTATCGCCGAGGAGCCCGGCTGGCGCGACTTCGCCATGCCCCGCCTCCAGCGCCGCTACGGCCCCTTCTTCGGCACCCTGATCCTCGGCCCGCTCTGGGGTGTCTGGCACCTGCCCCTGTTCCTCACCGAGTGGGGCGGCTGGCCCGGCACCACCTGGAGCGAGGTGGCGGTCTTCCTCGTCACCACCACGGCCTTCAGCTTCGTGATGACCTGGGTGTTCAACCACACGGGCCAGGCACTGATCCTGGCCATGCTGCTGCACACCAGCGTCAACAACTTCCTCTCCATCGCCTGGTCCGAGGTGTTCCCCACCCTGTCGGACTCCACCCCCAAGCTCGCCTTCCTGCTCGCCTCCGTCACCGCCGCGGGCATCCTCCTGATCGTCACCCGCGGCCGGCTCGGATGCCCGCCGGCCACCCGCGGCACTCTCAAGAGCGAGCGGATCACGCCGCCGACCGGCTGATCCGCAACGCACCGCCCGGCCCTGATCTGCCTGCCCCGCGCGACGTCGCGCGGGGCACCGACCCGTCGGCGACTTCGCCCTCTTCCGAGCAGCCTTCCTGGTGAGCCAGTCGCGGCGCGGCGTGGCCCGAAGGCGAGCGCCGTGGTCTCCGCTCCCGCGACGGCGTCGGTGAAACAGTTCTGCGGCGAGCGTCCAAGAAGGGGTGGAGGGATCGCCGACCACCTTGGAGGAACGGATGCCCTTGATATCCCAACGGATCGCAGAATCCGGACAGGATGCGAGCAGGGCGGCACCGCCCGCCGGCGATGCCTGTGGTTTCGCGGTGTTCTACGACGAGAACTTTCACTCCGTACTGGGCTTCGTGACCCGGCGTACCAACTGTCCACAGCTCGCCGCCGATCTCACCGCGGACATCTTCCTGGCGGCCCTGGAGAGTGCCGCGCAGTACGACCCGCGGCGGGGCGAGCCCGGCGCCTGGTTGTACGGCATCGCGCGCAGGGTTCTGGCCTCCCACTACCGGGGAAGCGCGCGCGAGCGCCAGGCGATGTCCCGGCTGGAAGGGCACCGGCTGCTGGACGAGACCGACATCGCGGCCCTCGACGAGCAGATCGACGCCGGGCGGACGGCGCGTCAACTGATCGAGCGGCACAGTGCGTTGATCGAACCGCTGCGTGACGTGCTCGATCTGGTGGCCGTCGACGGTCTCACCCCGCGCGAGGCAGCTCAAGTGCTCGGCATCAACCGAGCCACCGTACGGGTCCGACTGCACCGTGCCAGACGCGCGCTGAGTGCCGAACTCACGCCCGCAACCGCGCACACCGAACGTACCGACCGCATCGAATTCCCCCTGGAGGTCGCCTCATGAACACGCCCACCGCTTTCAAGGACCGTCTGGCATCCGAGTTGTCGGCCATGGCGACGGCCACGGCACCCGCGTCCGTCGCCGCGGCTCCCGTCCGTCGTCTGCGTGTCCCGCTGATGGCCGCGGGAGTGGCCACGGCCGCCGCCGCGGCAGCGGTGATCCTGCCGTCAGTGAGCGGTTCGGGAGCTTCGCCCGCCTACGCCGTGACCGAGGAGGACGACGGTTCGGTCATCGTCGACCTGAACCGCCCGGAGGGGCTGCCCGGCTTGCAGAAACAGCTGAAGGAGCTCGGTATCCGGGCGGTCGCCCAGCAGGGGGACAAGGACTGCACCGCGGGGTATCCGGGCGGGTGGGCCCTCGCGAAGGCCGTGCTGACCTACCCGTCCGATCCGGGTAAGGTCCGCATCTACCCGGACCGCCTCCCGGTCCGTGTCGCGGAGGGATCACGGCCGACGGGCCACGACGCGACGGCCGACGGCAACAAGAAGCGCATCGACGATGTGCAGCGTCCCGACCCGACGCTGCTTCTCGTGGCGGACTTCGAGAAGGACGGAACCGTTCGGACACTGACGGACTGGGTCGTGAACGAGGTCCCGTCGTGCAGTCTGCCGGGCAGGCGCGAAGAATGAACCGCTGAAGAGCGGTTGACGCGTCGCTCTTCTCGGCCGGGTGCCCGGCGAGGCGGAGACGGTGGTACGGGTGCACGGTCCAGGGGACCCGTACCTCGTCACGACGCGACGGTCTCCGAGGTGCGGCCTCTCTGGGAGCGCGGCGTCTTCATGCCGACCCGGCCGGGCGAGATGGTCCGCGGGTCGACCGCCTCGCCGGGGGCACCGACTTCGTAGGGCCCGGTCGGGTCGTTCGGACGGTCGTGCGGGAGGAGGAAGAACGTGCGCCGCTCGAAGAGTCCGCTGTCGGGGTCCTTGCCCGCGTCGGGCATGAGGTTCGCGTAGCCGATCATGCGGCCGTCGCGCTCGTAGCGCGGTTTGCCGCGTCGCCGTGTCGACTTGTCGAGGGCCTGGCGCACGTAGTCGAGGTTCTCCGTGCTCTCCAGCCACACCACGACTTCCTCGTCGGTGAGCTGGTTGTCCTGGAGCATCGAGCTCATGGCCGCGGACCCTCCTCAATTTCTTCGGCCGCGCACCGGCCTGCTTGTGTGGCGGTCACACCGATTCTTCTCTGCCCCCGCCGACCGCCGCTCACGCGGTGGTCGTCCACACCATGGTACGGGCAGGAACCACACCGGCCCAGGCCGTCGCTGATCCTCACCGTCCGCCCCCCATGGCGTCGGGCAGCAGAGCGAGGCCCGGGTAGAGCTTGCGGTCGTTGTTCTTGATCATCTCGGACGGGGAGGAGAGGCCCAGCTCCTGGCGGATGCGGCCGGCGAAGGCGCGGCTGGACGCGGCCCGGATGCTCTCCTCCGCGCACCAGCGGCAGTACGTCTCGTACAGCAGCTTCTGCTCGACGCGGAGGTCGGGATTGGGCCTGCCGTCCTGGCCCTTGGTGCAGCACTCGCCGATGAAGCGGCCGATGTGGTCCTCGGTCGTCTCGTACGCGGCCGTGGCCAGGCGGACGGAGGACGGGCCGTGCAGCGGGTCGCGGGTGTCCAGGTAACGCCTGGCGCCCTCGATCAGCCAGTGCAGGATTCCGGGCCCCTCGTCGCGTACGAGCTCCACCGCCAGGTTGTCGATCTTTCGGTGGTTCGGCACGACCCGCTCGAACGGGATGAGCCGCATCCGGCGCCAGAAGGCGTGGCCACCGGTGCCGACCTCGGGCCGATGGTTGCCCAGCAGCCACAGTTTGTGGGTGGGCGTGAAGCTGAAGAAGTCCTGGCGCATGCGCCGGGCGGTGATCTTGTCACCACCGGTGAGCAGTTTGACCCGGGCCTCGTTGAACTTGTCGTTCGGCTTGAGCTCGCTGCACACCACGATGCGGCGGCCGTGCAGCTCGGTCAGCTCGGTGGAGTGCTCGGCGAACTTTCCCTTCTCCATGAGGAATCCGGGGGGCGCGGCGTTCGCGTACTCGCCGAGGATCTGGGTCATCACGTCCAGGAGCACGGACTTGCCGTTGGCGCCGGAGCCGTAGAGGAAGGGCAGGATCTGCGCACCGACGTCGCCGGTGATCGAGTAGCCGAGCAGGATGTGCAGGAAGCGGGTGGTCTCCAGCCCCTTGTCGTCGTCCCCGAAGGTGTCGCTCAGGAAGCTGTCCCAGCGCGGGATCGGCATCTTCTGCGGGGCCACGGTCGTGGCGCGCGAGTGCATGTCGGTGACGGGGTCCGGCTTGCGCAGGTCGCCGGTCTTGAGGTCGACCACCCCGGCGGGGGTGCACAGCGCGTAGATGTCGCCGTCCAGGACGTCGGGGTCGAGGCTGAGGCCGGGTGCGGCCTGGGCCTGGTGCAGGAGCGCCTTCATCCCGGCGGTGGACTGGGTGCGCCTGCGGTGCTGGGCCAGTTCGCGGGGACTGAAGTGGGCGCGCGGGTCGGTGTCCGGCATCTGCTCCGCCATGTCACCGGCCGCCCAGAGCGCCGCCTTCTCGCCGCCCGTGCGCTTCCAGCGGTACTGGTCCCAGCAGTACCAGCCGAGGCCCTCCACGTGCCGGAAGCGGTCGCTGTAGAGGCGGGCGAACAGCTTGGCGTTGGCGCGGTCGGTCAGTTCGTCGGGCAGCAGTCCCGAAGGAGCTCCGCCGCCGTCGGCGACCACGACGCTCGCGCTCGGCGCCTCGGTCTGCTGCGCGGGCAGGCTCGGCTGCCCCGAAGACGGGGCCGGACGGCTTGCGGGCAGCTCGAGGTCGAAGCTCTGCTGCTGGATCTGCTCGGCGGCGGCGACGGCGTCGAACCGGCCGTGCTCGGCGCTGCTCATGAGCGTCCTCGGGGGTGGAACGGGCGCTGAGCGCCTGCGGACAGAGCGGATTCGATGATGGTCAGGTTCCGGCGTTCCTGGTACGGGCGGGCCTGTCGGGCCGTTCGCAGCAGCAACTCCCGCACGTCGGCCTCGTTCAGGTGCCCACCCTGGACCAGTCCCCCGGCAGCGTAGGCGGCCCGGTTCAGTTTCTCGGTGAAGCCGGCCCCTTCGGGAGTCGCCGCGCACCGTGCCACCTCGTCCAGGAGGGGGTCCAGTATGCGGGAAGCCGACTTGGCGGCGGGGCGGCGGGCCCGGGGCAGGGGCAGCGGGGCAGGGGCGGTCCCGGGCGTCGGGGTGTGCCCGGTGCGGGCCAGCTCGGCGGCGAGCCAGTCGGGGAGCGGGGCCGGGTGCCGGGTCTCCCCCACCGCCTCGTACGCGCCCGCCGCGGTGCGGGTGGTGGGGGCGACGATGTACCCGTTGTCGGAGCGGACGTCGACCTGCCAGGCCAGCGCGGTCTTCGGACTGGAGCCCGTGGACGAGCGGTAGCGGGTCTGCGGGTCCGGGTTGCGGTACCAGATGTGGAGTCCGCCCGACGGGGTCCGTACCCGTAGCGTCTCGGCGTCGTCAGCGGGACTGGGCCGACCGCGCAGCGCGGCCAGGAGCGCCAGCGTGTCGAAGCCCGTGGCGAGGCCTGCGAGGTCGACCCGGGGGCCGATGGGGATGCCCGGCAGGAGCCGGGAGCGGTCGGGGACCTCGGCGGCGTGCGCGTCCACATCGATGACGACGAGGTTCGCGGGCCCGCAGGACACGCCGACACCCAGCCGGGGGTGGGCACCCCACCAGGTGTCGATCCGCTCGAGGGAGGTGGTGGCCGCGTGGAAGCCGTGACACCACCGGCCCTCGGCAATGCACCGGCAGGTTCCCGGAGCGTGCCGTTCCCGCCGGCACGCCTCGCAGTTGGCCGCGGGGGTCTTCTGGCGGGGAGCGAGCGGGTGGACCGGCCAGCCCGCCCCGGCACACCACCGGGCCACGTCGGCAGCGCTGACCGTGCCGACAGCCCCTGGCGGGGGCGGCGGGCTTGCCGGAGGCTGGCGTGCCACTGATGGTCCTTGTCGCGGGATGGTCGCCGGTCGTTCTTCCTTGCTCGGTCCCTTCGTAAACATCCTGGTCAGTGAGGTTGCTGCCAGGAACTACGGGACTGAAGGGACTGAGATTCTCATGTTGCGGCCATGAGACTAGCGCACAGGCATCCCCCGCAAGGGGGGCCACTGCCGTGTCGCGAAACTTCGGTCCCGTCAGTCCCGCAGCCGGCCGCTGGGGCTCGCTGACTGCGGGGGAACCTGCTCGGGGTGCCCTGACTCCCGTTCAGTCCCGTTCAGTCCCGTCGCTCTTCGGTCCCGTTTCAGTCCCGTGAGGAAAAGTCCAGGTCAGAGTGGGTGCGCTAAACGATCACGGGACTGACGGGACTGAGGTCTCCCCTTATAAGCTACGTACGTATGTGACTCCTCCATTAGTACACGCGTGCGCATACACGCACACGCACACGATTAAGGAACAAGGGGGTTCAGTCCCGTCAGTCCCGTTGGGCCCGTGCTTCAGGGGCGGGCACCTCGTTGACCTGCACTTTTCTCGTACGGGACTCAAGCGGGACTGAACGGGACCGAAGCGTTTCCAGGCCCGTCCGGGGTCGGAAGGAGGATGAGGGACGAGGGTGGGGACTACGCCCCGCCTGGCCGGGGACCCACGTGAGTGCGTCTCAGAAGCTCCTGGGCGCTCGAGTGCCGTCCCGGCCCGCAGGAGCCGCTCGGCTTGCATCCACCGGCCCGTCAGGGGTCGTACGGGGCTCCCAGGAGATGCGCCCCAGGCACGGCGGCTGCGCCGCTGCGGGAAGGCGTCAGGAACGGACGGTCGAGCAGGGCGGTCGGGGAGCGACACGCAGTGCCCCGAGGCGCGCTCCCCAGCCGGGCGAGGTGGCGGTGGAATCAGTGTTTGCTTCTGCGAGTAATGCCCGCGGCCATCGCGGGTGTGTGAGTGGCTCCCTCCCCCGGTCTACTGCTCCGAGGCGTTCTCCCTGCGCCGGGAGGCAGATGCCGATGACCTGGACGCGGCTCCCGGTCCGGTCGCGGTCGGGGCCCGTTCGAACCGGTCGCAGTCTGATCAGGGTCCGGCTGAGTGGCTGCCGTCGGCAGCTCAGGAGTACTACCGCTGACTCGCCGGACCGGTGCCTGCCGGCACGGTGTCATCCCCGGTCGCGGACGGCCGGACACTCTGCTCACGGAGCAGGGCGGCTCCTTCCACGTCGATGTGGGGCACGATCCGGTCGAGCCAGGTCGGCAGCCGCCAGGCCTGGTCGCCCAACAGGGCCAGTGCGGCGGGGACGAGCGTCATACGGATGACGAAGGCATCGAGGAGGACCGCGACGGTCAGGCCGAACGCGAGCATCTTGATCAAGGGATCCTCGGCGCCGAGGAAGCCGGAGACGACCGCCTGGCGGGGTCGTTCGCCGTGCAGGTGGAACTCGCGGATCCGGGAGACGAGGAAGACCTCGTAGTCCGTGGCCAGCCCGAACATGATGCCCACCAGGAAGATCGGCATCAGACTGATGACGGGACCGCTCTGCTCAACGCCGAGCAGGTGGGCACCGTGGCCAAGGACAGCAGCGGTCCCGGTCGCGCGTCTCGCATCAGCCGCTGCCGCCGTCGCAGGGCGGCTGGAACGCCGTCGGACGGGCCTGGGGCACGGAGCCCCGATCGTCGGTCCCGGTGACGTCCTCACTGTATCGCCGGTTCGTCGCGTCGGTCTCCGCGTTGAGTCCCTTCTCGCCGCCGAGGCGGGCCGTAACCTCGTAGACACCGTCGCCCTGGTGACCGTAAGACGCGAGGTCCGGGTATCGGTCGTGGTTGTAGTCGGCGACGGCGAGGGCACGTGGTTCACTCAGAGAAACATGGTGATCGCTCTGGCCGCGTCCGCGCGCCGAGAAGGGCCCGAGCCGCAGTTCGGAGACGTCGGGGGGCCGCGGGTCGTCACCGCCGGACTCAGGAGTGGCGACGACGAACAGGTCGTTCCAGCCGTCCCGGTCGAAGTCGGCCACAACGGCCAGCACGTCCTCAGCGTCCTGCGCGTCGTGCCCGACGAGGTCTCGGGGGCGTACCTTCGTGACCCGTCCGTCCTCGGCCCCGAAGGTGAGGGTCAGGCCGTCCCCCGGCGGAGAAGGAGCGGAGACCCGGTCAGCCGCGCCGTCGCCGTTCAGATCCGCCACGAGAACTCCGGCTGAGGTCACGCAACTTGTGATCGCGGGCCCCCCGTCGGGCCGCGAGGGCGGACCGCCCCGGCTGTCACCGCACCCGGAGACCAGGGCGGCCGACGCGGCGACCGTCACCACCCAACCCACCCGCCCGGCAACGTGTCTACCAGCGCGCACGATGGAATAGCCTCCCTCGACCCGATCGGCAGCGTGGTACATCCCATGCAATCGCGTCCCGGGCCCCGCAGAACCGCACTTCTGCGTCTCATCGACCGTCGCAGGGTGTCCGGGACGTTCGTAGGGAGCGTGCCCTCCGATTGGTGAGTGACCGCCGGCCGAAGTCGGGATCTCGAAGGAGAACCACAGGCTATGGCGATCACGACAGGGACCCGTTTACGGAGAGTCCACTCAGCATACATTTGCGGCGTTGCGTAGCCCTTGCATGAGCGGTTCTCCGTCCCGGGTGCCGACGCCGCCCGGAGCACCGACCAACGGATACGGCCTGGAGGGCGCGCTCATCGACTCGTCGGCCTTCCGAACCGCACGTCCGGAAGATGGTTGAATCCATAACAACTTCTCTGAGAGCCTCTCTGAGCGCGGGGCGAAACCACCGACCGGGGCGCTCTGAGGCTCTCCCAGATTGCCTCCGGAGCTCCAACCCGGACAGGCCTCCCGCTCGGGCAGCCCGCAGGGGCGGAACCGCTGGCGGCCTCCGAGGAGGCAGGTCTCCCCGCGCTGGGACCAACCCGCTTATGTCATCGGCCCGGGCTGGGACAACGCGTGGCGCAAGCCGTAAGGAACGCCCGCAGCAGCAGTGGGCGCACGGACCAGAGATGCGGGCTGCCGCTCCGAGTGCCGTGCAAGACGAGATGCGGGCCCCCGCCTGAAGGCGGACGGGGCTACGGCCGAGCTGGGTGCAGAGGCTTGCTCACATGCGCCTTGACCGCACCACTCCCCCACCTCCACGTACGCGTCCGCATCCCTTCGCAGCAAGGTCCTGTCCGGTCACCGGCCGTATGGGCGGGCGCCGTGGAGGGAGATCCGATCGACGAATGCGGGTCTGTGCGCGACGTGTCCCCGTGGAACCGAACGTCACGCGACGAGGGGATCCGTTCCACGCGGGGAACGCTTGGTGCGGCAGAGAGGGCACCTGCGTACGCCCGGAGAGGCACCCCGGTGGAGTTCTCCACGGCAGGACATTCCTGCAGGCTCTGCGAGTCCCTCCCCTCCTTCTTCCTCTCATGAGCCCGGTCCATCGCCTGACTGCGGTCTGCTTTGCGAAGCCGTCGGGACATCAGGAGTTTCACTTCGGGAGCAGCTGCTCCCGATCCTTGACGTCCGGGACGGACCTTCAGGCCAGGCGAAGGTCATCGAGGTGCACGGGAGCACAGGCGTAGCCGGTCAAGGTGCGGCTCGTTGGAGTCTTCAGGCGCCACGACTCCATGTCGGCGCACTGCGTCGGTCGGCACCTGCGCATCCTGATTCCCACCGCAGGGTCGCTTTCGACGGCAGCGGATGCGTCGGACCCGTCGGGCAGGGAGCGAGTGGCAGAGCTGCCGCACATAGCGGCGGTCGAGTGCACGGAGATTAATGCCAACCAACCTTCGCCTGCCCACCGTGAGGCCGAGCATATTGGATGCTTCCGGTCTCATCGTGGCACCGGCACGCACCGCGCTCTCCGAGCATGCGTCAGGTCCACTCTCCACAGGGACGGCCACTCTGTTGGTGCTGCTGAGCGTTGGGGCAGCGGAGCATGACGGCCCTGGAGGTGCGTGACGCGTATGGATCCTGGTACCTGCTGCTTGACCGGTGAGAGGTGGTCAAGCAGCAGACATCAAGCCGAGTACAGCCGCTTCGTAGCAGCCTCACTGTGAAGTTCCGTCACGTCGAAGAGTGCATCGGTAGGGCGCGACGCCAGGGTGTGTGTGCAAGTTCGTGGTTGTGTCTGTCAACCATGACGCACGATTGGCTTTCCATTGCCTGCCGCCGTGCAGGGCAATGCGGGCATCATCGATGGCCTACGCACTCCCCCTCTGCCCCCCATAGGCAAGACGCGAGGTGCTAGACCAACCGGCACCTTCGCCGCTAGTGTGGACCGTGTTCGAGCGTGTGAATATGCCCTCTGACCTGGGGAAACAAACAAGTCTGCAAACATTGGAGCAAGCTTGCAGTCAAACGCTGGCCCAAACTCAGGCCACCGCCTTGGTCAAGGTGTGTGCTTCCGTCTTGCAGCTTGCTTCGATGTGGGTGTGGATGTTGGCTTTGGTCAGCACCCTGATGATGACGCTTGTACGGGCTTGAGGCGATGCCGAGTTGCAAGCTCATTCGTTGGTCTGACCGGGAGTGTGCAAGCAGGGTCGCCAAAGTGCAGGCAGCGACACGGGTGTGGAGACTTGCCCGCAAGTGAGCGTGGGTGCCTGGATACCTGTCCAAGGGTAAATGGCGAGGGAGGCGGGACTGGAAGTGTGCCGCCGGGCCGAGGTGTCTATGAGTACACGTGTCGGCAGGGCGACAGAGTTGGATGCACCCCCGCGAGTCGGTCTCCGGGTCGAGATGTTCACTGGCTTGCGCATCCGGTGCCGAGCCGGTTCCCACGTGGGATTGCCGGTGCGCTCGTAGGTGAGGGTCCCTACGGGACAGAGAGTGCGAGTGTGGGTACGGGAGCAGGTCGGTGGACGGGCTTGCGTGCTGCCCAGCGGGTGTGCGGGATGCCTGGCAGGCCTGTTCGTGGGACTGTGCGTCAGGAGGTCACGTGGCTTGGAGGGTTGGTCGGAAATCTGCGTGCGTGCCAAGTGGTCAGCATGAGCGGCGGGGGAGTGGCCTCCCGCTGTGGAGGTTTCCTTGGCCACCCGCTTCGCCGCTTGGTGGGTAGCACGGTTTCAGGGACAGGTGGGGGTTGGCAGCGACGCACGTCGGCTGGTTTCCGTGCGGGGTTCGTGGGCTGTCGGTGCAGCCGTCGGCCCTGTCGTCCGGTCGCCTACTTGATAGCTGGCGGGCCGGTAGGCGGGATGGCAGGTCGGTACGCCTGACGGCTTGTCTGTCCGCCTCGGGGTAGGTCGCCGGGCACGTTGACGTGTGGGGGAGCGGGGTCGTTGTCAGGCCGACGGGGCGGCGGGCTCCGTGGCTTGTGTGCATCTCGGCCCTCAAGTCTGCCGCTGGGCATGTCGTCGTACACACATCATGATCACCCTGCTAGTCTGTGCATCGCTTTGCGTCGCAACTCCGCTGGGGGTGAATGGATCTGTGGGAACGGCGGCTGTGCATCCTGCTGGAATCACCGCTGACGGCTTGGCTGATGAGTCAATTTGCCGGGCAGTGGACGGCCCGGCGAGTGGAGATGCGGGGTATCACGTTTGAGCGCTATCACCAAACCCCTCGTTCACCTGCCCAGATGGAGGGTTGGGGAGCTGCGCCGGCCCTCAGAAGGGGGTTCTGAGGGGTACTCGGCATCAGGGTCGAGCGTTTTCGGGCTCAGAATCGTTCTGAGAGAACTTTCGCTCGGGCGAACCTCGCCAAAACGGACGTTTCAGCGCCTGATCTGCCCCACCAGCCCGCCTTCAGCCGGACTTCCCCGGACCTGAACGACACTGAGAACTGAGAGAGGACCATGGCCAGTCCCTTCGCGGCACCTGACAGTCAGCAGCACCAGCCCCAGATCCCGTGGGCCTCGCTGTCGCACATCTTCATGTTCGGCAACGGCAAGGGCGGTGTGGGCAAGTCGTCGGTGTCGGCCAACGCTGCGGGCAAAGCAGCCCGCAGCGGGCTGCGCACGCTCATCATCGACTGCAACGCGCAGGGCAACATCGCGCGTGAACTCGGCTACAAGCGGGCGGAGTGGAACGACGGGGGAGCGGGGCTCCTCGAGTCCCTGCGTACCGGCACGCCTCTCACGCCTCAGCGAGGAGTGCGGGAGAACCTGGACGTCGTCATGGGCGGTCCGGCCCTCGGTGACGAGTTCGGCATCTTCTTCCACACGCTGCTCGCGAAGGAAGGGCCGCACGCGTATCTGCGGCTGCTGATGTGCCTGCTGCCGATCGCACACGAGTACCAGATCATCATTCTCGACACCCCGCCCGAGAACCCGTCGCTGCAGCGGCTCGCCCTCTCCACCGCGCGCTGGCTGATCATCCCGGTGAAGAGCGACGGAGGCGCCGAGGACGGACTCGCGCAGATCGGCCTGGAGTTCTCCTACGTCAGGTTCGTCAGCCAGCTCAACCCGCACCTGGAGCTTCTCGGGGTACTCCTGTTCGACACGGGGCGGACCTACACGGGTATCCACGCCGATGTGCGGCAACAGGTTCACAAGGTGCTCGGCGAGGACGCCCACATGTTCAAGCACCTCATCGGACACACCGAGTCGGTGGCACGCCTCGTGCGCAAGCGCGGGCTGCTGGTCCAGGAGCTGGCCGACCGGCGCAGGGAAGGTGACCGGGCCATCCCTGAAACCGTCGAAGGACTCGTCTCCGACTACGAAGGATTCACGGAAGAGATGTTCGCCAGGGCACTCGAGCTCAGGAAGGAAGCTGCCGCATGACCCCGCCCAAGGGCAAGAAGCGCGTGGACGCGGACGACGAACAGAGCATGTCCGACGAGGGAGTCGGCAATCTGTTCAGCGGAGGTGGAGGCGGTGGTTCTGCGGCCTCGTCGAGCGCGCTCGCCGGCTGGGCCACCCCGGCCCCGGCGCAGAGCCAGCCCGTGGCGCCGGTGACGCCGATGCCGACGCCTTTGGCCGCACCGCCGGTGATTCCCCAGCCCGCCCGTGAGGCCGTACAGGAGCCGGATCCCGAGCCCGAACTCAACGACGCGGACACGGCGAAGCCCGTCGGGTTCTACGTGTCCCAGAACGTGGCGGCGCGGTTCCGCAAGTACCGTAAGCAGCACGACATCACGCACACCCAGATCGTGCTGGTCGCCGTTGAGGCGGCCGCCGAGAGGGGACTCGCACAGGTCGTCGAGGACGCACGGCGCGCGCCCAAGTTCCAGTCGAAGCTGTTCGCCGTCACCGTCAAGCCCGACGACTCGGACCTGCGCGGCCTCGGCCCCGTCCAGCTGCAGTACAAGCCGACCAAGGCTCAGCGGGCGATCATCGACCGGCTGGTGCGTGAGTCCGGTCTTCCGGATCACACCAAGTTCCTCGCAGTCGTGCTCGATCAGTTCCTTCCGGGACGCCGCGACGCGTGAACGCGTGGGGGACGCGTGGGGGAGAGGTGCCCGGCGCGCCGCGTCCGGGATGTGTGCGCGGTCACGACGCCCGGAGGAACAAACGTGGCGGGCCGACCGTCCTACCTTGTGACACGCGATCACGCCCGAAGCGCCGGGCACGCGGTGTCCGAGCGGCCGCCGAGGTGTCGGCCCTCCTCGCCCTCCCGGACGGACACGAGTGAGGCAGACGTTGAGCAGTCCCATGCCTGTCATCCTGATACACGGCTCCTGGCACGGCAGTTGGTGCTGGAGTCCCGTGGTCGAGCAGTTGGCCGCCCTCGAGGTCCCGTCGGTCGCGCTCGATCTCGACGGGCACGGGCTGCGGAATCCCGCACCGCGTGCCTACGGGACAAGGCCGTTCGACAGGGCGGCCTTCGAGGCCGAGCCGTCACCGGTGGCCCATGTCACCGCCTCGTCCGCGGCGGCGGACCTCATGGACAGGATTCGGATGATCGGGGGCGGCCGGCCCTGTCTTCTGGTGGCGCACAGCATGGGGGGAACCGTCGCCACCGCGGTCGCGGAACTCGATCCGGAACTCGTGGGCGGCCTGGTCTACGTGGCCGCGTACGCTCCGGTGAGCGGAACGCCGGCGGGGGAGTACAACGCACGCCCGGAGATGTCCGACTCGCACGTGCCGTCGCTCGTGGTGGGTGACCCCGCGGGGGTCGGCGCCCTGCGCGTCGACCCCCGCGATCCCGACCGGCGCGCAGGGATCAAGGAAGCCTTCTACAACGACGTCGACGATCGCACGGCGGACGCCGCGATCGATCTGCTGAGTCCGGACTCCCCCCTCCAGATACTCAGCGAGACGATGACGGTCACCGGGCACCGCTTCGGCAGCATCCCGCACGCCTACGTGGTGTGCACCCTGGACAATGCCATTCCCCCTGCGATGCAACGCCGTTTCGTCAAGGAGATCGACGCCGTGTCGGTGTCCCCGACCACGGTCACCGAACTCGAGGCGTCGCACGCTCCGTTCCTGTCCCGACCCGAGGCTCTGGCCGGAGCCATCGCGGCCGCCGCCACGAAACCGTACGACCTGGTGGGGAACTGATCGGCGCGGTCGTACGACTTCTCCTGTGACAGCCGGTTTCCAACTGCCGCGCGAGTGGCTCGCGATCCGGTCGCTTCAGTCGCTCGGATCGGAAAATTGCCAGGTCAGCGCGGCATCGTGAAGGGTGGAGCGACTCAAGCGACTGAAGTTCCGGGTTGCTGGCGATGCATGGAGGCTCGGCCTCGCCCTTATGGGGAACTTCGGTCGCTTCAGTCGCTGTCTTGTGCATGGCAAGCGGGCTGGGCGAGTCGGGTGCGTCCCTGCGGGGGAGCGTCCGGCGTGGCTCGGTCGAGGCGCTTCACTCGGCCGGCAGACCCCGTCGCAGCTCCCACAGTTGGAGCTCCGAGGAGCTGTTGACGGCCAGCTCCACTCCCGTGACGTAGTTCTGCGCGGCGACGAACTGAACCCCCTGCCAGAGAGGGAGGAACCAGACGTCGTCGGCGACCGAATTTTGGATGGCCTCCAGGTCCTCGACGGCACGGGCACGGTTGCTCTGCCGTTGCTCCCGGGGGAGCAGTACGTCGCGCACGCGCGGGCTCGGCTCGTTCCCGAAGTCGTTGCGCCTGCCGAGGAAGGGCGCGAGAAAACCGTCGGCGTCTGAATAGTCGGGGAACCATCCCATTCCGTACACCGGGTAGTCCTGGCCCAGCCGCTCGGTCCCGAACCGGGACCATTCGGTGCCCGTGACGTCCACCTCGAACAGGCCCGACGCGTCCAGTTGGCGCTCTATCTCCTTGAACTCCTGTTTGGTGGCCGGCCCGTAGTGGTCGGTCGTGTAGTTCAGGGTGAGGCGTACCGGCGTCTTCACCCCGTCGGCGGCCAGCAGCTTCCTCGCCTTCTCGACACTCGGTTCGCCGTAGTTGTTGGAGAACGAGTTCACGTGCCCGAACATGTGCGCCGGGATGATGGAGTGCAACTCCTTCCCGGTGTCGGGGTAGACCTTCTGCACGATGCTCGAGCGGTCGATCAGCTGTGCCATCGCCTGGCGGACGGACTTCTTGGCGACAGCCTGGTTCTTGGAGTTGAAGACGAGGTAGCGGATTTCGAGGCTCGGCAGCTTGTAGAGGTTGATGGTGTCGTCCTCCTGCCACTGCAGTTCGCGCACCTGAGTGGAGGTGAAACCTCGGGTGATCACGTCGATCTCGCTCTTCTTGAGAGCCCTGCTCATGTCCTCGGCACTCTTGAAGATCTTCAGGTCGATTCCCGTGTTCTTTACCTCGAGACTTCCCTTGTACCTGTTGTTCTTGTCAAATGTGATCGATTCTCCGATTTTTCCCTTTGAGTGCACCTTCATGGTGTACGGACCCGTTCCGTCGACCTCGAATCCCTTCCGTACCTTGGATGACGGGTAGTACTTGTCGCTGACGATGCTGGCGACGGGTGTGGACAGTTTGTAGGGGAAGGTGGCGTCCGGGCGTTTGAGGTGGAAGACAATTCTCCGGTCGTCACGTGCTTCCACGCTGGACACGTTCTCCAGCAGCCCGAAAGGGCCTCCGGCATACTTGATCCGCAGTACGCGTTCTATGGAATATTTCACGTCCTTGGACGTGACTGGTTCGCCGTCGGAGAATTGAAGTCCTTCGCGGAGAGTGCAGGAGAATTCGGTTTCTTCGTCATCGGTGAAGTAGCACTGCTCCGCCGCCTCGGGAGACGGCTTGCCGCCGGCCATCAGCGGGGGCCTCAGCAGAGTCTGGAAGACGTTGCGCATGATGTTCCATGCGCCCAGGTCGTAGGCGGCCGCGGGGTCCAGCGGGGCAGGTGCGTCGGCGCTGTACTCGAGCTGGGCCGTGCTGCCCAGTGTGACGCGGTTTTCATCACTACCGATGATTCCGCAACCCGTAGCCATGGACACTGCAAGGACGCTGGCACAGAGGGCTCCTGTGCTTCTTCTGTTCACTGTCGCGTAATCCTTCGGGGGCGGGAGCCGGTCACGGCGTGGCGCCAGGCAGCAGACGGGCACAGGCGCGCGCAGGGACTGGAACGTGCCCCCCGGCTGTTTGGTTCAGTTCGGATTCCTCACGGGGCCTCAAAGACGGGCCAGCCGGGGCAGCGACTGAAGGACAGCGACTCAGCGACTGTTCAGTCGCTGTGGCGGCACAGACAAAAGCGCAGGTCAGACGGGTTGTCGAAAGCTTGCAGCGACTGAAGCGACTGAAGGTACGGGTATATGAGCTCCTCATGTGTGCGCGTGTGCGTCATATATAGAGGCCTTCAGTCGCTTCAGTCGCTGTTTTGGCTCTGGCAAGCCTGTGACCTGCGGTTTTTCAAGAGACCGTGGAGAGCGACTGAACGGCCTTCGGTCGCTGCCGATTTCCCTTCAGTCGCTGGACGGAGCCTGCGGCTCGAACGTCTGTCCCAACAGGCCGCGCATTGCCGGATCACGTTCCACGACCTTGTGCGACGCGTTGGATAGGCTATGTCTGTCGTTGAGTCGCTTCGGTCGCTTATGAGGGGTGTGCGTGTCCGTTGAGCTGCGGGTTTCTTCCAACAAAGCCAAGCGACCGGGCTCTGCCGCCGACACCGGGGACGCACTGACCACCGCGAGTTGGTTCGCCCGCCGTGGCTGGCCGGTGCATCCGCTGGCTCCCGGGTGCAAGACCCCGGTGGCCAACTGCGCCCGCTGCCGCGAAGGTTCCCACCAGCCGGCGCGGTGTCCCTGCCACGCCGAGGGCCGTTGGTGTCACGGCTTCCACGCGGCCACCCTCGACCAACGACGCATCGCCCAGTGGTGGGGTGGCCGCCCCGGGCTGGGCATCGGCATCGCGTGCGGACCCGCCCGCCTGGTCGTCATCGACATCGACGCGCACCCCACCCGGCCTCCGGGCCGGGAACGGATCCTGCCGGGCATTCCCATCGCGGACCACGTGGACCTGACCGGGCTCTCGAACGGCTTCCACACGCTGGCGGTCCTCGCGGCCCTCCGCGGCCGCCCCAGTCCCGCGGACGACGACACGACACTGCGGGTGCGCACGCCCTCGGGCGGCCTGCACGTCTGGTACCGGGCCACGGCCAACCGGCGCTGGCACTGTTCGTCCGGGTCGAGTTCGGGCCGCGCGCTCGCCTGGCAGGTCGACGTACGGGCCCACGGCGGCTACATCGTCGCTCCGGGCACCCGGACCCGGGACGGTGACTACACCACCGTCGGAGACGTGCGCGAGCCCGCCGTCCTCCCGGTCTGGCTGGAGCAGGAACTCGAGCGCACCGGGCACCTGTCCGCCGCCGCGGTCCCCGCGCCCCGGCCCGTGCCGCTGCGCGCCCAACAGGCGGTGCTCGCGGCCGGAGGCGCCCACACGGGCGCCCAGGGCGTGCTTGCCGCCGTTCTGGCGCCCGTTGAGGCCTGCGGCAGGGTCTCCGAGGGCGCGGGCTTCTCCGACGCCCTCAACCGGGCCGCGTACACGCTGGGCGGCCTCGTCGCGGCGGGCCGGATCGGGGAAGAGGCCGCACGGCGCGCTCTGCGGGAGAGCGCAGCAGCGGCGCGCCCGGGTCAGGAACGCCGGGCGGAAGGAATCATCAACAGCGGCCTCTCGGCAGGCCGCGAGCATCCACTGCCCTCACGGGGAAGGCGCCCATGACATCGCCCCGTAACGAAGTCCTCTTCGACTTCGACCCCGATGCCGTCGCGGCGCAGATCCGTTCGCAGGGCACGGCGGTGCCGCTGCCCGTCCAGTCCGGCGGCCAGCCGGCCGCGTACGGCGAGGCGACGGCGTACGGCGAGGCGACGGCGTCGGGACTGCTGCCCGACACCCTCACCGACCGGGGCAACGCCAAGCTGTTCGTGAAGCTCTACGGCCGTGACTACCGGCACGTCCCCGGGATCGGCTGGTACCGCTGGGACACCACGCGCTGGCAGATCGACGAGGACGACACCGTGCTCTGGGCGGCCGGTGACCTCGCGGAGGCCATCACCGTCCAGGACCCGCGAGGCATCCACACCGCGCAGGCCCTGCAGACGCACCGCCGCCGGGCCCTGTCCACGACGGGGATGAACGCGATGCTCGCCCAGGCGAAGTCCGCCCCGGGCATGGTCCTGAACGCCGCCCTGCTGGACGCCGACCCCTACGCCCTGTGCACGCCCGACGGCATCGTCGACCTGCGTACCGGCCTGATCAAGCAGCCCGACCCGAACAAGGACTTCCACTCCCGGTCCACGTCCGTCGGTCCCGACCACGGACCCGCGCCGCGCTGGGTGCGCTTCCTGACCGACACCTTCGGCGACGACGCCGAGGGCCGGGAAGTGATCGCCTACCTCCAACTGCTGCTCGGCTACTCCATCACCGGAGACGTCGGCGGCCAGATCCTGCCGTTCCTCTTCGGCTCCGGCAAGAACGGCAAGAGCGTCCTGCTGGACGTCCTGATGAAGCTCCTTGGCGACTACGCCGACGCCGCTCCGCCCGGATTCCTCATGGCCCGCCCCTACGAGGGCCACCCGACGGACCTCGCGGAGCTGCACGGCCGTCGCGTCATCGTCTGCTCCGAGGTCAAGCACGGTGACAAGTTCGACGAGGCCCGGGTCAAGCTGCTCACCGGCGGAGACCGCATCAAGGCCCGCCGCATGCGGCAGGACTTCTTCAGCTTCCAGCCCACGCACAAGCTGTGGCTGCTGGGCAACCACCGCCCCGAAGTGGGCACCGGCGGCTTCGCGTTCTGGCGCCGGATGCGGCTGATCCCCTTCGAACGCACCGTGTCCGACGACCGGAAGATCGACAATCTCGCCGACATCCTCGTCACCGAGGAGGGCCCGGGCATCCTCGGGTGGCTCATCGACGGGGCCCGCCGCTACCTCTCGGGCGACCGCGACCTGACCGGACCCGAGCGGGTGCGGATCGCCACGACGGCCTACGCCGAGACCGAGGACCACGCCGGCCGCTTCTACGACGAGTGCTGCCGCCTCGGCAGCGAACTGCGCGCCGAGCAGACGGCTCTCTACGCCGCGTATCGTGTGTGGTGCCAGAGTGAAGGTGCGCCCGCGATGACGTCACGCGCGTTCGCCACCCGCACTCGGGAACTGGTCGGGCTGGCTTCGCCGAAGGAGATGATCCTGTCCAACCAGCGCAAGCACTACCCGGGTATCGGTCTGCTCACCGAGGAAGAGGGGGAAGCGGCGGCATGAGTTCCCTGATCACTGAGGACGAGATCAGCCATGAGACCGAACTGGTGTGGCTGGAGGACATCGGACCGCTCGACTACGTCCGTCAGAGCCTCGACCGGCTGCCCACCCGCGGCGGCAAACCGGCCTACCACCGCGACGGACGCATGGTCGGATACGCCCGGCTGAGCCCCAGGGCGAAGGCGTCCCGTTCCTCCGGCACGTTCCGGCGGCGGGTGTTCTGGCTGCTGCCCCACGACCGCGACGCCGAGCCCGAGGGCCTGTACACCAAGGGCGCACCGGCCGAGGCCGTGGATCCCCGCACCCTCGACGCCCGGGTCAGGGGATACAAGACCGAGCGTTCGGAGGGCGGGCCCCCGTCGATCGCGATGAGGGAGCTGGGCATAACCCTGCCGTTGTGAGGCGATCGCCTTCAACACACGGCGGGAGAGGTGCGTATCCCTCTGCGTGGGTGTCGCGTTCGCCCGCAGTGGCACGCCCCTACTCCCCCCAGGGGGCTGTGCCGCCCGGGTACGGTTCGTCCCGACCGGACGGGCCGTACCCGGTCACGCGCACCGCTCACGCCCGCCGCCGCGTCGCGACGGCGAGCAGGTCGGCGGCAGGGCCGATCAGAGACCGGCCCGAGGGCCACACGGCCCGCAGTACACGCCGCAGTTCGACCCCGTCGACGTCCACCTGGACGAGCCGGCCGTCGGTGAGATCCGTGCCCACCGCGAGTTCGCTGATCACCGCCGGCGCGGTGCCCGCGATCACGGCGCCCCGCACGGCCGCCGCCGAACCCAGTTCCAGCAGCGGGCGGGTCTCCTCCGCCCCGGCGCGGCGCAGGGCCCGTTCCAGGGCGACCCGGGTGCCCGAGCCGCGTTCGCGGACGACCAGGGGAGTGGCGGCGAGCTCGGCCGCCAGCAGGGGTCTGCGGCGCCGGGCCCAGGGGTGGGCGGGCGCCACGACGACGATCAGCCGGTCGGTGGCCACCGTCTTGCAGGTCAGGTCGCGGGGCACGTGCGGCGACTCGATGAACCCGATCTCCACCGCCCCGTTGCGCAGCAGTTCCGGGACGTGCTCGCTGTTGGTGACCTGAAGACCGACGTGCAGATGCGGGTGCTCCTGGCACAGCTCGCCGATCCAGGGCGGCACCAGGTACTCCGCGACCGTCATGCTGGCCGCCACCCGCAGGGTGCCGTTGAGCCGGCCGCGCTGGGCCTCCACGTCGGCCATGAGCGCCGTGAGTTCGTCCAGCACGCGCTGCGACCGGCCGGCCACCGCCTGACCGTCCGTGGTCAGGGTGGAGCCGCGCCGGGTGCGTTCGATCAGCGCCAGACCCAGCCTGCGTTCCAGGGTCGCCACCCGCTTGCTCGCCGACGGCTGGGCGATGCCGAGCTCGGCGGCGGCCTTGCCCAGGCTGCCCAGTTCTCCGACGAGCACCAGCAGTCGCAGCGCTTCCACATCCGGCAGACCACTCATGCCGCAAGCGTAGGAACGGCTGACCGGCGAGTCAGCCCGTGCACTCATTCCCCTTGTTTATGACCTCCCCACCATGAGAGGGCTACCGGCCTGGTCAGAGGGCTGCCCACAGTGGCGCCATGAATGATGACAGCGGCAGTGCGAACCCCGGCCGGAGCGGGAGGGCGACGGAACGGACCACCGGTGCACCGGCCGCGCCGGAACCCGGCGGCCCGTGGTCGCGGCGCCTCGTGGACCGGCTGCCGGGCCTGGCCGTCGCGGTGGCCGTCGCCGCGGTGGCCACCGTGGTGGGCGGCTGGTTCCCCCTGGTCGGGGGCCCGGTCGCGGGCATCGTCATCGGCGTCGCCCTGGCGGCCGTGCGGCGTCCGGCGGAGCGGCTCAAGCCGGGCATCACCACCGCGAGCAAGTTCGTCCTTCAGCTGTCGGTCGTCCTGCTCGGGTGCCAGCTCTCGCTCACCCAGGTCGTGCGGGTCGGGGGCAGTTCGCTTCCGGTCATGCTGGGGTCCCTGGTGGCCTGTCTGGCCGCCGCGTACTTCGTCGGCCGCAGGCTGGGCATCGGACGCGACCTGCGCACCCTGATCGGCGTCGGCACCAGCATCTGCGGTGCCTCCGCCATCGCGGCGGTCACCCCGGTCATCGGCGCCGCGAGCGCCGAGGTCGCCTACGCGGTGTCGACGATCTTCCTGTTCAACATCGCCGCGGTGCTCGTCTTCCCGGTCCTGGGCCATCTGCTGGACATGAGCCAGCAGGCCTTCGGGCTCTTCGCCGGAACCGCCGTCAACGACACGTCCTCGGTCGTCGCCGCCGCCGCGACCTACGGCGACGAGGCCGGGCAGTACGCGGTCGTTGTCAAGCTCACACGGACCCTCCTGATCATCCCGATCTGCCTGTGGCTGGCCGCGCTGACCAAGCGCCGCGCCCTCGCCGCGGGCACCGGCGGGCCGGGTGTCGGCGGTCCGAGTGACGGTGGGCCGGGCGCCGGTGAGCCGGACGCCGGTCCGCGTCTGAACGTCCTGAAGCTGGTCCCCTGGTTCCTCGTCGGGTTCCTGCTGACCGCGCTGGTCAACACCCTCGGACTCATCCCGGACCGGGCCCACCCCGGCCTGACCACCCTGTGCGTCTTCATGATCACGGTGGCGCTCTCGGCGATCGGCCTGACGACCGACCTGCGGGGACTGCGCCGCGCCGGACCCAGACCCCTGCTGCTGGGAGCCTGTCTGTGGGTCGTGGTCTCGGTCACCAGTCTTGCCCTCCAGTACCTGACCTCCTCCTTGTGATGCGCGGGTCCCTCAATGTGATGTGCCGGTCCCTCGAACCGTGTGAACCGAGGGACGGTTCCCACCGTTGACGCGATGACGGTCCGGGCGGTACTGCACCGCTGCCCGGGCCGTCATCGCCGCGAGAGGGAGACCGGACAAGTGCATATCGCGTTGACGGCCGTGACCGTGCTGTACGGAGGAGTGTTCGTGGTCAGCGGCACGGGGCAGCTCGCCGGCCGGGGACCTCTGCGGACCCCCGCCGCCGCGTGCGGCTTCTCACCGGCGGCGTGCCAGGGCATCGGTGCTCTCGAACTGCTGGGCGGTGCGGGGCTGCTGACGGCGGGTTACCTCATGGTGGCCGGGGCCGTCGCCGCCGCGGGGCTCTTCCTGCTCACCGCCGCGGCCTTCCTCTACCACGACGGCCAGGGGGACCGGGGGCTCCGTCTGTGGGCGCCCGCCGTGACGGCCGCGGTCATGCTGTGCGTCGCCGTGGCACTGCCGCTGACCGGCGTCGGCTGAGCCGACGGGGCGTACCGACAGGCGTTCCGATACGCCGGGAAGGTGTGTTGGCTGAGCCGGCCCGGAACACCCACTCCATCGGTGTTCCCACCGGCCGGCTCAGCCGGCCCCCGGCCCTGGCGGATGCGGCAAGGAATCCGCCAGAGCCGTGCCACGCGCGGCCGGGGAACCGTGCGCGGCGTCACCGCCGGAAGCGCCGCCCCCCACAGGCGAGAGCGACATCCGGCTTCCCACACCCCGCACAACGGGCTGGTCAGTGGTTCGGTTCACCGGACGGGACAGAAATCTCGGTCCGTGCCGGGCGCCGCGTCAGCCGTCGAGCACCCCCTGGTCCTCCAGCGCCTTGCGCAGCGCCCGTATGGCGTAGAAGGCGCGGCTCTTGACCGTGCCGGACGGGATGCCGAGGTACTCCGCGGCCTGGTCCACCGTGTACTCCAGGTAGTACACGAGCCCGATCACGGTGCGCTGCTGTTCGTTGAGGTCCAGCACCGCGTTGTGCACCACGTGGAGGGTGAGCTCGTGGTCCGGACGCTCCCAGACGGCGTCGAGTTCCTCGGCGGGCACGAGTTTCAGGGGCCTGAGTCCCGCGGCCCGGTGATGGTCGGTGACCAGGTTCCGGACCACGGTGAACAGCCACCGTCGCAGGTGCTGGTCATGACCGCGAAAGACGTCCGCGTGCGTCCAGGCGCGGGCCGCGGTCTCCTGGAGGACGTCCTCCGCCTTGTGCGAGTCCCCTCCCAGCAGCCGTGCCGCGTAGCGCAGGAGCGAGGGGCCGTACTCGTCGTAGACGCCCCGGACGAAGCCGTCGCGGTCGGCGTCCGGGGTGGGACGCCGGGGTCGGGCGGGGCGGATGCCCGCCTCCGTGATCCCGTGCATGGGTGGTGACCAATCTCGTGCCGCCGGTCGTGTGGGGGTCACTCCCGTCCCGGACCGGGAGATTGGAACCCATACTCTTCGCACGCCCTTGGCCGGACGTTGTCGTTCGCTTGCCTGCGGCTGTCCGCACACGGTCTCGCTAGACTCCGTTCGTGGACATCGGCTGGCTGGAAAGCTTCCTCGCACTCGTCGAGCACGGCAGCTTCACGCGCGCCGCGGAGGCGCAGCACGTGAGCCAGCCCGCCTTCAGCCGCCGGATCCGCGCGCTGGAGATCTGGTTCGGCGAGCCGCTGGTGGACCGCTCGACCTACCCCGTGAGCCTGACTCCGGCGGGCGTCAAGGTCCGCGCCGGCGCGATCGAGACCGTGGCCGCCATCGGCGCGGTCCGCGACGAGATCCGCGGCCGGCAACGGGCACCGCGGGGTGCCGTGCGGGTCGCGGTCACCCACACCCTGGCGACGACGTTCTTCGCCCAGTGGTGGGCGCGCTGCGGCGAACAGGGGCCCGTGCCCTGCGTCCTGCTGCCGTCCAACACGCTCGACGCCTACGACGCGCTGTTCCACGGCGGCTGCGACCTGCTGCTCGCCTACGCGGATCCGTCCCTGCCGCTGAGCATCCCGGTCGCCGACGTCGAGTGGATGGTGCTGGCGGACGATGTGCTCGCCCCGTACACCTCGGTGCGCGACGGGCAGCCCGGCTTCGCGCTGCCCGGCACCGCGGCCCGCCCGGTCCCCGTGGTCACGCACAGCCAGGGCGCCTTCCTCGGCCGGGTGACCGAGCGGGTCCTGGCGGACCGGGATCTGCACCTCGCACCCGTCGCGCAGAGCGACTTCACCTCCGGGCTCGCGGCGCTGATCGGCGCGGGTCTGGGCGTCGGCTGGCTGCCCGCCCGGCTGGTGGCCGCCGAACTGGCCGCGGGGACGCTGCGGCAGACCGGCGACGCGTCGCTGACGGCGCGACTGGAGATCCGGCTGTACCGGGTGCCGAGCGACAAGGTGCCCTCGCGTGCGGCGGCCATCTGGCACCGGGCCGCCGAACTCGCGATGACCGATTCCTGACCGGGGCAGGTCCTCGACCGGCCCGGGTGCCGTCCCGCGTGTCAGGTCGCCGGACGGCACCCGGCCGGCCCCTCCCGGCCGGTCCCCCGCCCCGGCCGGGGTCCCGGCGCCCCTAGCCGGCCTTGTACCCGCCCGCCGCGGGCGGTGTGCCGTGGCACTCCCGGATCACCGCGTCGGCCAGCAGATCGGTGGGGTCGAGGAGTGCCGGGCCGCCCGCCGCGGTCAGGTGGCGTGCCGCCAGGGGGAGTTCGGTACAGGCCAGGACGATCGTGCTCGCGTCGGTGCGGGCCATCGCGCGCACCGCGTTGTCGAGGTGCTGGCCGGCTGCCCTGGGGTTGCCCTGCTTGACCTTCTTGATCGCGAGGTCGACCTGCCACTGCGTCGGCTCCTGCGGCAGCACGACGTCGAAGCGTTCCGCGCGCAACCGGTTCTGGTAGAGACCCGAGGCCAGCGTGGCGCGCGTGCCGAGCAGGCCGATCCCGCCCGCCGCGCCGTCCCGCCGCTCCAGTTCGGCCACCGTCTCGCCGACCATGTCCAGGAACCGCAGCCCCGAGTCCTCGACGAGGGCGGGCAGGAAGACGTGGGCGGTGTGGCACGGCATCACGGCGACGGTCGCTCCGAGGTCGCGCAGTCGCCGCGCGCCCTCCAGCATGGCCGGGTAGGGGTCGGTGGTGCCGCCCAGTACGGCCCCGACCCGGTCGGGGACGGTCGGGTCGGCCCAGATCGCGACCCGGAGGTGGTCCTGGTCGCGGGTGACCGGTGTGCGCCGGATCAGCTTGGCGTAGAACTCCGCGGTGGCCGCCGGTCCCATGCCGCCGAGGATGCCGACCAGGTGCTCGGGCCCGCTCACGGCGTCTGGAACGTGGACCGGTAGCCGAACAGCGCCGCGCTCCCGCCGGTGTGCAGGAAGACGACGTTGTCGTCGGTGGCGAAGCGGCCCTCGGCTATGTTGCCCAGCAGACCGGCGAAGCCCTTGCCCGAGTAGACGGGGTCGAGCAGGACACCCTCGGTGGAGGCGACGAGGCGGACCGCCTCGACCATGGAGTCCGTCGGCACGCCGTAGCCGCCGCCGACCCAGCGGTCGTCGACCAGGATGTCGTCCCGGGTGACCGCGCCCTCGGCCCCGATCAGGGCCGCGGTGCGTTCCGCCAGACCCAGGACGGCGGAGATCTGCTTCTCCTCCGGCTGCCGCACACTGACGCCGAGCACCTTCGCCGGACTGTGCATCGCCCGCAGCCCGGCGACGAGGCCGGCCTGGGTGCCCGTGCTCCCGGTGCCGTGCACGATCCAGTCGACGGGCACGGGGGCGGCCTCCAGTTCCTGGGCGCACAGGACGTAGCCCACCGCGCCCAGCGGGTTGGAACCGCCGCCGGGAATCACGTACGGGCGCCTGCCCGCCGCGCGCAGTTCGTCGGCCAGCATCTCCATGGCCTCCTGCATGTCGGTCCCGGCCGGTACGCGGTCGACGACCTCCGCCCCGAGCAGTTCGTCCAGGAGTACGTTGCCGGAGAGTTCGTACTCCTCGTCGCGTGACTGGCGCTTCTCGAGGAACAGCTTGCACTCCATGCCGGCGCGGACGGCCGCCGCGGCGGTCTGCCGGGCGTGGTTGGACTGGGTGGCGCCCTGGGTGATGAGGACGTCGGCGCCCTGCTGGATGGCCTCACCGACGAGGAACTCCAGCTTCCGGGTCTTGTTGCCGCCGGTGGCGAGCCCCGTGCAGTCGTCGCGCTTGATCCACAGGTTGGGTACCGAGGCATGGCTCTGCCGCAGATGGTCGGTCAGCCGCTCCATCGGTTCGAGGGCGGTCGGGAACTGTCCCAGAGGAAACCGCGCGAAACGTGCCGTCTGGACCATGGAATGCTCCTCTACAGGTGACCTCGGGCGAATGTGCCAACAGTTAAGCCGCCGGGTGAACCGCTGTCCAATGTCTGTTTCGGCACCGGTCATGCGCAGAACGCATGACACGTTCCTTCTTCTTGACCTGAGGGGTCCGATCCCGCCAAATGTCTCCTCACCGGCAAGGGAAAGGACCTGTTGCTCATGTCGAATTCAGGAACGGTCGTCGCGGAGAGTGCGCCGCCCGCCGAGGGCCGCCGACGACGGATCACGCTGCCGCCCCTCGGCGTGCAGGTCCTGATCGCGCTCGTGGTCGGCGCCCTGCTGGGCGTGGCCGCGCCGGCCTTCTCCGACGAGCTGAAGATCGTGGGAGACGGCTTCATCCGGCTGATCAAGATGACCATTGTTCCGCTGATCTTCCCGCTCATCGTCGTGTCCGTGGCACGCATGGAATCGGCGAAGACCGTGGGGCGCATGGCCACCAAGGCGCTGCTCTACTTCGAGATCGTCACGACGGTGATTCTGGCGTTCACATTGTTCGCCGCCTTTGTCTCCGGAATTGGAAAGGGCGCGAATCTGGGATCGGTCGACCCTGCCGACACCGAGGGAATAGGCCGGAGCGTCGATCTGAAGAACCTGTTCCTGCACATCATTCCCGAGAACGTGTTCGCGTCGGCGGGCGAGGGGGAGCTGCTGTCGATCCTCTTCTTCGCCGTCTTCCTCGGGATGGCGCTGACCAAGATCGGCGACAAGGCCAAGCCCGTGGTCGCGGTCTTCGACGCCGTCGCCGACGCGATGTTCCAGATGATCACGTGGATCATCAAGCTGACCCCGCTGGCCGTCGTCGCGTTCGTCGCGTACAACACCGCCCACTACGGCTGGGACCTGGTGGTGAAGCTGGCGGTGTTCGTCCTCGTCTTCTACGCCGCCGTCCTCGTGGTCCTCGTCGTGCTGTTCCCGCTCATCGCCGTCGTGTTCCGGGTGCCGTACGTCCGGATGCTGCGCGCGGTCGGGGACCTGCTGTTCTTGTCGTTCGTGACGCGCAGCTCCGAGGTGGTCCTCGCGCCGCTGATCGAGCGCCTCGACAAGTTCGGCGTGGACCGGAAGGTGTCCTCGTTCACCCTGCCCCTCGGCTACTCCTTCAACGCCGACGGCGCCACGATGTACGAGGGCCTCGCGGTGGTCTTCCTCGCCCACGCGTACGGCGTGGAGCTGACGGTGCCGCGTCTGATCACCACCCTGCTGGTGCTGATGCTGCTGACCAAGGGCATCGCGGGCGTTCCCTCGGCCTCGATCGTCGTGCTCTTCTCCGCCGGCGCGACCATTGGCCTGCCCGCCGAGGGGATCGCCATCCTGCTGGCCGTCGACTTCGTGGTCGACATGGCACGGACCGGTCTGAACGTCACCGGCAACTCGCTCGCCGCTCTCGTGATCGCGAAGTCGGAGGGCCGGTTCACGGACCGGACCAAGGCCGCCGGCCCCGCCGCCGAGAAGGTGGAGGTCTGACCGCGGCCGACGACCGCCGTCGGCGCCCCTGACGCCCCCCCCCGTGACGGTGGCGTCGGCGCCGCCGCACCCCTGTGACTGTGACCGGGCCCGTGCCACCGCTTCCCGCGGTGCTCGGGCCTCTCACGTGTCCCGGTGCACCCGGGATCAGCGAATGCAAGGATGTGACCTGCGTGTTTTCCGTCGTACCAACAAAATTTCAAGCTCTTTCAACACGGATGTCGAAGGCCGCGTATCCCCTGGTGACCACATCGTCTGCGGAAATGGACGGCATCATGGCCCCCTGGCACGGATCGGACACGGACGGCCGTGTCGGTGAGCGGTAGCCCCGTGAAGTGGCTGCGCGGACGGTTCGCGTCGAAGGACACGGAGCCGACCGCACTGCGCACCGACCGCGAGGTGCAGGCCGCCTACGATCTCTACGGCGGTGAACTCTTCGGGTTCGCGTTCAAGGCGCTGGACGACCGGCAGCTCGCCGAGGACGTCGTCCAGGAGACCTTCGTCCGCGCCTGGAAGTCGCCCCGCGGCTACGACCCGAGTCAGGGATCCATGCGGACCTGGCTGTTCGCCATCGCCCGGAACGCGGTGGTGGACGCCATCCGGCGGCGCAAGGTCCGCGAAGGGACCGGCTTCTCCTCGTGGGACGCCGTGTCCGAGTCGTCCTCGGCGTTCGACCCCGTCGATCAGCTCCTGGAGCGGATCCAGCTGGGGGAGGCGCTGGAGCGGCTGAGCCCGCAGCACAGGGAGGCGGTGGTGGAGGTGTACTTCGGCGGTCGTACCTGCGCCGAACTGGGTGAGGAGCTGGGAGTCCCGGCGTCCACCATGCGCAGCCGGCTGTACTACGGCGTGCGGTCGTTGCGGCTCATCCTCGAGGAGAACGGGTGGCTGGCACCATGAACAAGGAATGCGTACCCTTCCGGCCGCTCCTGACCGAACACCTGCTGCTCGGGACGCCTCTGCCGGAGGAACTCTCCCGGCACGTCGACCAGTGTCCCGACTGCGCCCGCGAGGCCGCCGAGGCCGAGGACGTGGTCCGCACGATGCGGCGGGTCGACCCCTTCGCCGACTGGACGGGGGCGCGGACACCGGCGGCGCGCACCGGGCCCTCCAGCGACCTGGGTGACCGTATCCGCCGGATCGTGGCCGAGCCGGAGCCCGCCCCCAGGCCCCGCTACCGGCGACGCATCGCCCTCGGTGTGTCCGCCGCGTTCGTCACGGCGGCCGCGGCGGTCGTCCCGCTCACGCTGGACCAGGACCAGCCGCCGCCCGCGACGACGGCGTCCGTGGAGCTCGTCCGTGACGGAGGGATGGTCGAGCGCCCCGGAGGCACCGAGGTGCCGGTGGTGCTGTCCGGGCTCAAGAAGGGCGAGACCTACCGGATGGTGACCGTCAACGCCGAGGGCACGCGCATGCCGGGCGGCAGCGTACGGGCCGATTCCGACGACGAGGTGTCCACCCGCATGATGACGGCCATGCGCCGGGACACCATCACCGCGCTGCTGGTCGAGGACGAGTCGGGGCGCGTGGTGACCCACGTCCGCGTGTCGCCGCCCGACCCCTCCCCGTCCGCCTCCCGGCAGGCCTGACCGCCCGGCCGGGACCGCACCCACAGACCAACTGACGCCGCGTTCACCGGGCGCTCGGGCGACTCGTCGTACCCGGAGCCCCGGCGGTTCGCCCTGCCCGAAATCAACAGTCGACAGACAACGGAGACCACAGATGTCTACTGCGCGTCGCGCAACATGGATGCTCATCGCCACGCTGGGAGTGGGCGGCGGCGGTGTCGCGGCCGCCTCCATGGCGCAGGCAAGCCCCGAGCAGGCGGTGGCCAAGGCCAGTGCCACGGACAAGCACCGCCCGATCCCGGTCTCGGGCCGGGACCGGATCTACACCGCCGACCAGTCGTCCAACACGGTGACGGTGATCGACCCCTCGACCAACAAGACGCTGGGCACCATCGCCCTGGGCGACCAGCGAGTCGGCAGCACCTTCAGCCCGCAGTACACCGGTGACTCCGGGGTGCACGGACTGGCCTACTCGCCGGACCGTCATCTGCTGGCCGTGGTGAGTGTCACGAGCAACACGGTGCACATGGTGGACACCAGGACCAACAAGGTCCTCAACACCACCGATGTGGGCCGCGCCGCCCACGAGGGCAGCTTCACCGCCGACGGCAAGGAGTTCTGGGTCGCCAACCGCGGCCGCGACACGATCTCCATCGTCGACACCAAGCACGGCGGCGTCACCGGCACCGTGCGCGTCGGCGACGGGCCCTCGAAGGTGCTCATGAGCCCCGACGGCAAGTACGCGTACGTCAACTTCACCACCAAGGCCGAAGTCGACGTCATCAACGTGCGCTCTCACAAGATCGTCAAGCGCATCACCGGGCTCGGTTCCACCTTCTCCTCGGACCAGGCCATCTCCCAGGACGGAAAGCAGATCTGGGTCTCGCACAAGCGCGACGGCAAGATCAGCGTGCTCGACCTCAGGCGCAATGAGCTCGTCACCGTGCTGAACACCGGCCCGGACACCAACCACCCGCAGTTCGTCGACAACCGCAAGGGGAAGTTCGTCTACCTGACGATGGGCGGGCTCGACGAGACCTGGGTGTACAAGCGGACCGACGGTGCCCCCAAGCTCCTCACCAAGATCAAGAACGGCGGTCACGCCCCGCACGGTGCCTGGGGCAGCGGTGACGGTTCCCGTCTCTACATCGGCCTGGAGAAGTCCGACGCGGTGGACGTCATCGACACGGCCACCAACAAGGTGGTCGACACCCTCGCCTCCGGCCAGGAACCGCAGGCCATCGTCTACGCCCCCCGGGCCACCAACCGGCCCGGCGGCGCTCCCAACCTCGGCCACCAGGGGCTGGGCCAGCAGGCCCACAACGTGCCGACCACCCTGCCCGACGGCAAGCGCGGCGACACCCTGGACCCGGTCAAGGGACGTGTCCTGGAGGCCACCATCCGCCCCGTGGCCGGACTGGACATGATCCAGCTCCAGGCGCGCGGGCTCAAGGCGGACACCGTCTACCAGGCCTACTCCGTGGCCGCCGACGGCAAGAAGACCCTCCTGCGGACGTTCCCCACCGACAAGGAGGGCAAGACGCCCATGGCGCTGTCCTTCGGCAGCTTCAACGGCGAGAGCATCGCCGTCGAGGTCAAGGGCGCGGTGAGCCCCGTCCAGAAGGCGGCCTTCGCCTCCCAGGCCAACGGCCACACCCACGGTGTGAAGACCGCCGACCTCCTGTACTGCGACTGCTGCTGACCCCGCTCCCGACACCAACACCGACACCGACCTGAGAGGACGTTGCCATGTCCCGCCGCACTCGACGGCGCATCACCCCACTGATCACTGTCGCCGGGGCGGCGGGCGCGGTCCTGCTCTCGGCCGGCGCCGCCACGGCCCACGTCCGGGTCATCGGCGACGTCATCCCCGGCAAGCCCGCCACCCTTCAGTTCCGCGTGCCCAGCGAACTCGCCGAAGCCACCACCGTCCGCATCACGGTCGAGGTCCCCACGGACCTGATGATCACCTCGGTGCCGAAGCTCGACGGCTGGAACCAGGAGACACTCCCCGGGACGGGCGGCAAGGGCACGCAGCTGGTCTGGACGGCGGAGCAGGGGCACGAGATCCAGCCCGCCCAGAGCGAGACCTTCCAGGCGAACGTCGGCCCCGTTCCGGACCGGTACTCCCTGACCTTCAACACCGAACAGACCTACTCCAACGGCACCTCCGTCGCGTGGAACCAGCCCAAGACCGGCGACGAGGAACCGGAGTTCCCCGCACCGGTGCTCGTCGTGGATCCCGAGGCCAGCCCGCCGCCCGGCTCCGCCGACGGCGCGCAGCAGCCGGGCACCTCCGCGTCCGCCCCGGCTCCCTCCGCCGGTGCTCCTTCCGTCGACGCGGCGACGTCCGCACCGGCCGCCGCCGAGGAGTCCGACTCCGGCTCGTCCGGCCCGCTGATCGCGGTGATCGCAGCGGGAGTCGCCGTGGCCGCCGGGCTCGCCGTCGCCGTACTGCGACGGCGCGGCGCGCGGGACGGCTCGCACGCGTAACACCCCGTCCGGCCCACCAGGACACTCGGCCACGGTCTTGCCCCGACTCCGAGAAGGCGACCCGATGTCCCACCCGGCACTGTTACCGAAGAGCGGCGACGCCGACCCGCCGTCCACCCCGGTCCCCAGGCGGGCCGTGGTGGACATGCGGGCACGCGAGCAGGGCGTCCGCGCCGCCCGCCGCTTCACCGCGGCCGTCCTGGCCCGCTGGGGAGTGCACGGGGAGCACGGCGAGGCGGCCGTGCTCATCGTGAGCGAACTCGCCACCAACGCGGTGCGCCACGGCCGGTCCGACCTGACGGTCGCACTCGCCCTGGCCGGGGACACCCTGCGCATCGACGTCACCGACCACGGCGAGCCGTCCGCGCCGCCCCGGCCGCCCGCGCCCGGCGAATGCGGGCGTGGCCTGGACATCGTCGGCTGCCTGGCCGACCGGACCGAGACGGTCCGGCATCCCTGGGGACGACGGGTGAGCGCCGTGATCGGCGTCGGCGGCCCGGGTCCGGCCGGATGACGCCCCGAGGGCGGCGGACGGGTCAGGGGCGGCGGGCGTTCTCCAGGTAGTGCAGGATCGCGGCGACCCGCCGGTCGACCTGCTGGTTGGGTGTCAGGTCCAGCTTGGCGAAGATGTTGCGGATGTGCTTGTGCACGGCCCCGTCCGTGACGACGAGGCGCTGGGCGATGGCGATGTTGCCGAGCCCCTCCGCCATCAGCGCCAGCACGTCCCGCTCACGCGGTGTCAGGCGCTCCAGGCGTACGTCCTGACGCGAGCGGGTGAACAGCTGCGAGACGACCTCGGGGTCGATGGCGGTACCTCCGGCGGCCACCCGGTGCAGCGCGTCGAGGAACTCCTCCACCCGCCCGACCCGCTCCTTGAGGAGATAGCCGATGCCGCCGACGCCGTCGGTGAGCAGATCGGTGGCGAAGCTCTGCTCCACGTACGCGGACAGGACGAGCACGGCGAGCCCCGGGTGACGGCGGCGCGCCTCGACGGCCGCCCGGATGCCCTCGTCGGTGTGGGTCGGCGGCATCCGCACGTCCAGGATCGCGACGTCGGGCCGGTGGGCGTCGATGGCGTCCAGCACCTCGTCGGCCGAGCCCACCTTGGCGACCACGTCCAGCGCCTCCGCGCGCAGCAGCAGCGCCAGCCCCTCCCGCAGCAGGGGGTCGTCCTCCGCCATCACGATCCGCATGGGAAATCCACCTCGAGAACAGTCGGTCCGCCGTGCGGACTGGTCAGGCGCAGCACACCGTCGTGTGCCGCGATACGGCGCCGGATACCGGTCAGTCCGGACCCGCCCGCCTCGTCGGCACCGCCGTGGCCGTCGTCCTCGACGCGCAGCAGGAGCCGTCCGCCCCGGCTGCGCACGGTGACGGCGACGCCGGTGGCGCCACTGTGCTTGGCGACGTTGGTGAGGGCCTCGGCCACCACGAAGTAGGCGCTGGCCTCGACCGAGGCGGGGCACCGCTCCGGGAGGTCGACGTCCGTGCGGCAGGGCACCCCGCTGTTCGCCGCGAGACCGGAGAGCGCGCCGGCCAGCCCGCGGTCGGCGAGGACGGGCGGCAGGATGCCGCGTGCGACGGCCCGCAGCTCGGACAGTGCCTGTTCGGCGGCCGACTGGGCGCGTTCGAGGAGCTCCTCCGCGCCCGCCGGGTCGCGGGCCACCATGCGGCGGGCCGCTCCGAGCAGCACGGTGACGCTGACCAGGCGGTTCTGCGTGCCGTCGTGCAGGGACCGCTCGATCCGGCGCAGTTCGACGGCGTGGGCGTCCAGCGCGGCGGCCCGGGTCGCGGTCAGCTCGGCGATCCGCAGGGAGAGGTCGGTGCCCGGACCGGCCGCCAGGAGGCGCACCGCGGGCCGGGCCTGAAGGCGGGCCAGCCCGGGACCCAGCCCCAGGACGATGGCGATCCACCCCACACCCAGCAGGGACACCACACTGGCCTGCGCCCACGAGTCGGCGGTGCCGAAGCCCAGCGACGTGCTCGTGGCACCCGACGGGGCGAGCGGCCACACCAGCGGGAAGAGGGTGTCGCGGACGGCGAAGACCGGCAGCAGCAGCCCGAGCAGACCGGCGAGCAGACCGAACGTGGCGTGGACCGCCAGCCAGCGCAGCTCACGCCGGGTGGTGTCGTCGGCCAGGGCGAGCCGCAGCCGCACGGGCGCCGGATCCGGGGCGACGATCTCGACGCCGTGGCGGGACAGGCGCCCGCGTTCGCGGCGGGCGAGCGCGTGCACGGCCCGCAGCAGGGTGGGCGCGAGCAGCAGCCCGACGCCCGCCAGACAGGCGACGGCCGTCAGCGCGAGCAGGCCGAGGAGCGCCAGGGCGAGGACGGCCGTGCCGAAGCCGCCCACGAGCTGCCTGAGCGCGGCGAGCGCGGCGGACAGACTGCCGAGGACGGCCGACTTCCAGGACTGATCCGGGCCGGTCCCGCTCGGGGCCGCCGGTCTGTGTTTGTGCCGGGCGGTCACGTTTCGCCTTTCACCGGCCCTCCAAGTACGCCGTCACCCTATGTGCCGTCATGGCCTGTGCGGAGGGGCGGCGGGAAAAGGTACAGCCTGCTGTACCACCGATCCGGCGGCCTGAGGGATCGGCACCCGGTGTGACGGACCGTAGCGTCGAAGGCCTCGCACCGTTTCTCCTCACCCCTCACGGAGCAGCCATGACCTACCCGGACCCCGCACAGCTTCCGCCGGTCTCTGTCCGTGGCGGGACACCGCAGGAGGGCGCCGACGGGGGAGTGGTCCGCACCGTGCTCTGGGTGGTCCTCGTGGTCAGCGTCGTGGGCAACACGGTGGCCTCCTACGCCGGGGCCGGCACCTGGGTGCACCTGGTCGCGGGTGTCGTGACCGCGGTGTGCGCCACCGTGCTGGCGGTGCGCCGGTTGCGCGGCGGACGCTGAGGGGGCGGAACACGCCTGTGGCGGCGGGCGGTTCATGCCGGTGCGGCTCCCGGCGGTGTGACCACCGCGAGGGCGTCGACCTTGCCGCGGCGTTCGAAGCGCAGGGTGAAGCGCACGAGGTCGCCGGTGCGCCAGCCGGGCCGTGCCGTCAGGGTCACGTCCACGCCGTGCGGGGACATGGACAGGCGGTCGCCGGCCGGGACGCCGACGGAATCCAGGGACTCCTTGGACGCGGCACCACTGGGCGTCATGAAGTGCCGGCTGAGGCCGGCCTCCCGGCCGGAGTAGGTCACCGCCACCAGCCGGTCGTCGGTGTCACCGGTGTTGGTGACGTCGAAGTACGCGGACGTCTCCGTCGTCTCGCCGAACGGCAGGAAGACCCGGCCGTAGGCGACGTCGATCCGCACGGTGGGACGGCCGGCCCCGCCCGCACCGGCCCAGGCGGTCAGGCCGCCGAGGGCGACGCCGCACGCGACGACGGGGGCGAGGGCGGCCAGCGCGGTGTCGGTCAGCCGGCGCCGGGACAGGCGCCGCAGGAGTGTGTTCATCGGGACGGTCATCGGATCCTCCTGCGTGCGGGCGCGGGCTGCCAGGCGCGCAGCCGCAGACTGTTGCCGACCACCAGCAGGGAGCTGAGCGACATCGCCGCGGCGGCCAGCATGGGGTTCAGCAGGCCGACCATGGCCAGCGGCACGGTCACCACGTTGTAGCCGAAGGCCCACACCAGGTTGGTCCGGATGGTGCGCAGGGTGTGCCGCGCGAGTTGCACCGCGTCGGCCAGGGCCTCGATGCTGCCGCGGGACAGGGTCACGTCGGCGGCTCCGATGGCCACGTCCGTGCCGCTGCCCATGGCGATGCCGAGGTCGGCGCCGGCGAGTGCGGCGGCGTCGTTCACACCGTCGCCGACGACCGCGACCCGGTAACCCTGCTCCCGCAGCTGCCGCACCAGATCCGCCTTGTCCTCGGGGCTGCGGCGCGCGTACACGTCGGTGACACCGAGAGCGTCGGCGACGGCCTGTGCGGGCGCCTCGCGGTCCCCGGTGGCGAGCACCGGGCGCACGCCCAGCCGCCGAAGCCGCTCCACGGCCCGGTAGCTGCCGGGCCGTACGACGTCACCGACCTCGATCAGGGCCTGCTCCACCCCGTCCACGCACACCAGTACCGGGGTGTGCGCGGCCTTCTCGGCCGCCGCCAGCGCCTCGGCCAGCGGGCCGGACAGGTCGTCGCCGGGTGCCAGGACCTCCACCCGCCGGTCCTCCACCCGCCCGGACACCCCGCGCCCGGTCAGCGCCCGGAACCCGTGCACCTCGGGCAGGTCCTCGCCGGGCAGCTCCCGGCGCGCGTGCGCGGCGACGGCGCGGCCCAGCGGATGCTCCGAGCCCTGCTCCACCGCACCGGCCAGCCGCAGTACGGCGTCCTCGCCCAGTCCGTCGGGGACCGCCGTCACCCGGGCGACGCTCATGTGCCCGGAGGTGAGCGTGCCGGTCTTGTCCAGGACGACCGCGTCGAGGTGCTGGAGGCCCTCCAGGGACTGCGGCCCCTTCACGAGCACGCCGATCTGGGCGCCGCGGCCGGTGGCGGCCATGAGCGCGGTGGGCGTGGCCAGACCGAGGGCGCAGGGGCAGGCGACGACCAGGACGGCGACGCACGCGGTGACGGCCGGCTGCGCGTCGGCCCCCGCACCCAGCCAGAAGCCCAGCGTGGTCACGGCCAGCGCCAGCACCACCGGGACGAAGAACCCGGCGACCCGGTCGGCCAGCCGCTGCGCCTTCGCCTTGCCGGCCTGGGCGTCGGTCACCAGCTGTGCGATCCGGGCGAGCTGGGTGTCGGCGCCGACGGCGGTCGCCCGCACGAGCAGCAGCCCGCCGGCGTTGACCGCTCCGCCGACCACGGCCGAGCCCGGGCCCACCTCGACCGGTTCGCTCTCGCCGGTGACCAGGGACAGGTCCACGGCGGAACTGCCCTTCACGACCTGGCCGTCGGTGGCCGCCCGTTCACCGGGGCGGACCACGAAGACCTGCCCGACGGTCAGTTCCTCCACGGGGACGAGCCGCTCGGTGCCGTTCTCGCGGACCGCCACCTCCTTGGCCGTCAGCCGTGCCAGCGAGCGCAGCGCCTCCCCGGTCCCGCGCCTGGCCCGTGCCTCCAGGTAGCGGCCCGCGAGCACGAACAGCGGGACGCTGACGGTCGCCTCGAGGTAGATCGCCGGGGCGTCGGTGGCCGCGCCGGGCAGGAGCGAGAAGGCCATCTCCATGCCCGGCTCGCCCGCACCGCCCAGGAACAGCGCGTACGTGGACCACGCGAAGGAGGCGACCACACCCAGGGACACCAGGGTGTCCATGGTCGCCGCCGCGTGCCGCAGCCCGCGCAGGGCCCGTACGTGGAACGGCCACGCGCTCCAGAAGACGACGGGGGCGGTGAGGGTGAAGCACAGCCACTGCCAGTTCACGAACTGCAGCGCGGGCACCATGGACACGGCGAGCACGGGCAGCGAGAGCAGGGCGGTGACCACGAGCCGGTGGCGTTCTTCCCGGTCGGCCCCGCCCTCGGTCCCGCCGTCCGGTCCCGCGGCCTCGCCCGCGTCGTCCGCGGGGCGCGCCCCGCCGGGCGGCTCGGGGACCGCGGCGGTGTAACCGGCCCGCTCCACGGCCGCGACGAGTTCCTCGGCGCCGATGTCCGCGGGGTGCTCCACCCGGGCCCGGCCGGTCGCCAGGTTGACGCTGGCCGTGACCCCTGCCAGCTTGCCGAGCTTCTTCTCGACGCGGTTCACACAGGCCGCGCAGGTCATGCCGCCGACGGTCAGGTCGGTGGTCATGGTGACGGGATCCGGGGCAGTGGGTTCGGTGTCCATCGGTGCTCTCCTCAGCCCATCCCGTCCATGCCGTCCTGGCCCCCTCCGGACCCGCCCCCGCCGCCGTCCCCCGGGGACACGGCTCCACCGTCCGACGAGCCCGACATGCCGGGCGACACCGGACCGGCGACCGACCCGACGGCGTACGACACCGCGAACATCAGCGCCAGCAGCAGGAGGAAGCCGTACAGCACCGGGGGCGGAGCGAGCGCTCGGGCCGACGCGCCCGCCTCCGGGGACTTGGGTCGGGATTCGGCCGTCACGGGTTCTCCAGGTCGCTCGCGGTGCGCGGCGTCGAAGGGATCGAGCCGCGTTTCCTGAGGAGTCGGGGAGCTCGGGGCGTGAGTTCCGGGGCGAGCGCGTGGCGCGCGTCACAGGGTGGTGTCACAGGGTGGTGTCACAGCGCGGCGTACGGGCGGCATGCGGGCCGGTCCGCTTCAACGTTTCGCCGCAAGGGCGCGTAAACCCGAACGACACCCGGGGCCGCGCTCCCGGGCGGGAGGAGACCCCCGCAGACAGCAGGTGCCCGGTGCGAGGAGCTGGTGGCGATGACCCCTGAACGGCCCCACCCCGGCCGGTGTTCCGCCGTCGGCCGCTCCGGGAGGCGGCACACGGCGGCCTCCGACGCGGAGGCGACCCGGCTCGCGCTGGCCGCCAGGGACGGCGACGCCCACACGGCCGACCTGTTCGTCCGGGCGCTCCACCACGACGTGCGCACCTTCGTGGCCCACCTCGGCCCCGACCCGCAGGACGTCGACGACCTCACCCAGGAGGTCTTCGTACGGGCCCTGGTCGGTCTTCCCCGGTTCGAGGGACGTTCGGCCGCCCGCGTCTGGCTGCTGACCATCGCCCGGCGCACCGTGGTGGACAGCTTCCGGTACGCCGCGGCCCGGCCCCGGCGCGCCGACCGGGAGGACTGGTGCCGGGCGGCCGAGGAGGCCCAGCCCCGTGACCTGCCCGGCTTCGAAGAGGGCGTCGCGCTCAGGGAGTTGCTTGCGACCATCCGCGCGGACGGACGCGAGGCCTTCGTCGTCACCCAGCTCCTCGGCTTCCCCTACGCCGAGGCCGCCGCCATCCTCGGCTGTCGCGTCGGCACGGTCCGCTCCCGCGTCGCGCGGGCCCGGACCGCGCTGGCCGGACTGGTCGGGGAGGCGGAGGCGGAGGCGTCGGCGCTCGCCGGTGCCTGAGCGCCGGGCCCGCACGGGTGCCAGAAATCCCGAACGGCCGGGAACCCGGCGCCCCGCCACCACGACCCCTTGTGCGGAGCCGGCTGACAGGGCTCCTCGATCGCACGCGACCATGGAGGTTGAACGTGTCCGGAATGTGGCGCCCGGTCAGTGGTGCCGTGCTCGCCGCGGGGCTGCTCACCACCGCCTGCGGCGGGGGCGGCGGCGGGAGCGCGTCACCGGACGCGCAGGGCGCCGGTCCGCGGGTGTCGGTGGAGAACTGCGACGGTGAGAAAGTCGCCTTCGACTCGCCCCCCGGCAGGATCGTCACGAGCAACGCGTCGGCGCTGGAAATGCTGCTGCGGCTCGGGGCGGGGCCCAAGGTGATCGGCACCGGATTCCCGCCGGGCAAGGGGGCGTTGCCCGCCGAGCTCGCCGGCCAGGCCGCCGGCGTGCCGGTCCTCGGCCGGACGGTCATCCCCAAGGAGAAGCTGCTCGGTTCGGGTGCGGACGTCTACGTGCAGACGTTCCGGCCCGCGAACGGCACCTCCACCGGACCCCGCCCCGAGGAGTTCGACGCGGCCGGTATCAAGGTGGTGGAGCTGCTCTCGACCGCCTGTGCCGCCGAACACCCCGGACCTCAGAAGGACCTGTCTGCGGTCATGGGCGACATCGAGCGGCTCGGGACCCTCACCGGAACGTCCGAGCGGGCCGACGAGATCGTGGCCGGGATGCGCGAGAAGGTGGATGCGGTGGGGGAGCGGGTGGCGGCCGTGCCCGAGGCGGACCGGCCCACGTATTTCGTCTTCGACTTCGACGCGGGCACCAGACAGCCCAGCGCGGTGTGCGGCGGTCAGGTGGCCAACGCGGTGATCACTCTCGCCGGGGCCCGCAACGTCTTCCGCGACTGCGAGGGCACCTTCGAGAAGACCGGCTGGGAGGACGTCGTCGCCAAGAACCCCGACTGGATCCAGCTGACGGTACGCAACCGGGGCAGCGCCGAAGCGGACGAGAAGGCCTTCGACGAGGCCGAGCGGTTTCTCACGTCCTTCCCCGCCACCCGCGGGCTGACCGCCGTCAAGAAGGGGCGGTTCCTGCGGATCCGGTCGGAACGGATGACGACCCCGTCGGTCGCCAACGCGGAGACGGTCGAGCGCATCGCCCGCACCCTGTATCCGGACGAGTTCCAGGACGTGCGGTAGATGCGGACGGCTCCGTCGGCGGACGTCGACGAGGCACGCGGGAAAGCACCAAGGGCACCGGAGCCCGGCGACCGGGACACCAGGACCGTCCCCGTCGGCCTGCTGCTCGCCGGGCTCGCCGTGACGCTGCTGCTGGCGCTCACCGCGGCCGTGTCGTGGGGCTCCTCCGGCGTCCCGTTCACCGACGTGTGGTCCACGGTGCTGCACCGGTTGACCGGCGGGCAGCCGCGGCCGGGCACCCAGGACCTGATCGTCTGGCAGCTGCGGGTGCCCCGTGCGCTGCTCGCCGCCGTCGTCGGGGCCGGACTGGGCGTCGTCGGCACCGCCGTCCAGGCACTGGTGCGCAATCCGCTGGCCGACCCCTACCTGCTGGGCATCTCCAACGGGGCCTCGCTGGGAGCCGTCGCCGCCATCGTGCTCGGCGCCGGCACCGGGGGCCTGCTCGGGCTCGGAGTCTCCGGCGCCGCCTTCCTCGGCGCGCTGCTCTCCTTCGCCCTGGTCTGGGCCGTGGCCCGGCGCGGCGGCGCGTTCTCCCCGCTGAGACTCGTGCTGGCGGGAGTGGCGATCGGCCAGTTCCTGTCCGGGTTCACCAGCTACCTGGTCCTGCGGGTGGGCGACGAACAGCAGACCCAGGGCGTGCTGTTCTGGCTGCTGGGCAGCCTCGGCGGGGCCCAGTGGAGCACCCTCGCCCTGCCGGCCGCCGCGGTGCTCCTCGGTCTGCTCGCCCTCCAGGCACGGGCCAGGGCCCTGAACGCCCTGCTGCTGGGCGACGAGACCGCCGCGGGTCTGGGCGTGGACGTGGCCGCGCTGCGCCGGGAACTGTTCGTCGTGACCAGTGTCCTGACGGGCGTCCTGGTGTCGGTGTCCGGTGCCGTCGGCTTCGTGGGGCTGATGGTGCCGCACCTGTGCCGGCTCGTCGTCGGCGGCGACCACCGCAGGCTGCTGCCCGTCTCCGCGCTGACCGGTGCCGTCCTGCTGGTCGTCGTCGACATCGTCTGCCGTACGGCACTGCCGTCGACGGAGCTGCCGGTGGGCGTGGTCACCGCCTTCGTCGGAGCCCCCGTGCTGCTGTTCCTGCTGGACCGCCGACTGGAGCGCGCCCGATGAGGATCGACGTGGAGGGCCTGCGGGTCGCCTACGACGGCCGTACGGTGGTGTGCGGGGTGGACCTGTTCGCCGCACCCGGGGAGATCACCGGGCTGATCGGCCCGAACGGCAGCGGCAAGTCGAGTGTGCTGCGCACGGTCTACCGGCATCTGCGTCCCGCCTCCGGACGGGTCCTGCTCGACGGCACCGACCTGGCGACGCTGTCCCCGGCACGGTCCGCCCGTCATGTCGCCGCGCTGCCCCAGGAGCGGGGCGGCGACTTCGAGTTGACCGTGCGCGAGGTGGTGGCGATGGGCCGCACCCCGTACAAGCGGGCCTTCGCCGGCGAGGACGACGGTGACCGGGCGATCGTCGCCGACGCCCTGGACCGGGTGGGCATGGCGCGCCACGGCACCCGCGCGTTCTCGGCCCTGTCGGGCGGGGAACGCCAGCGGGTGCTGCTGGCCCGCACCCTGGCCCAGGACCCGGACGTGCTCGTCCTGGACGAGCCCACCAACCACCTCGACGTACGCCACCAGGTGGAACTGCTGGCCCTGCTACGGGCCCAGCACCGCACGACGCTGGTGTCCCTGCACGACCTGAACGCGGCCGCCTCGGTCTGCGACCGGCTCCATGTGCTGCGCGCCGGTGAGGTCGTCGCCTCCGGCACCCCGCTGGAGGTACTCACCCCCGCACTGATCGCGGACGTCTTCGGAGTGCGGGCGGCGGTGATCGGGCACCCCCTGACCGGCGACCCGCTGATCGCCTTCGACCACACGGCCACCGTGGCCGCACCGCCACCGTAGCCAGGGCCGATTCGGCTCGTCGGCCAGCGTGCCACGCTCGCTCACGGTGGCACAGGCTGTACCGGGAAACGTCACGCAGGCGTCATCGTGACGCGTCGTAGGTTCGCCTAGCCTGATGATCACACCCCGACCGATCAAGAAGGCCGACGAGTGAGCCACCCCCTCTTACCTTCGCCTCGCGGAGTCACCCGGTGCTGATCGACGACGTGAACCAGGCCGTCCAGTACACGATGGACCTGATCGGCATTTTCGCCTTCGCCCTGTCCGGGGGCATCCTCGCGGTGCGCAAGGACTTCGACATCATCGGCACCGTCATCCTGTGCGAGGCGGCCGGCCTGGGCGGCGGCCTCTTCCGCGACCTGGTGATCGGCGTCCGGCCCGTCGCCTTCAGCGACCTCGGATACTTCCTGACGCCGTGGGCGGCGGCGGTCATCGTCTACTTCGGTCACCGGCTCCACCGTGGCGGGACGGCCCTCGAGAGCCGCCTCTTCGACCTGGGCGACGCGGCGGCGCTCGGCCTGTTCAGCGTCACCGGCACCATCAAGGCGCTGTCGCACGGTTTCAACGTTCCCGCCGCGGTCACCCTCGGCGCCGCCAGCGCCGTCGGCGGCGGCGTACTGAGCAGCCTGCTGGCCCTCGAAGTGCCGCCGCTGCTGCGCTGGACCACCGACCTCTACGCGGTCCCCGCCCTGGCCGGTGGTGTGGTGGTCACCCTGTTGCAGGCCGCCGGGCTGCTGAACGCCCCGACCGCATGCGCCGCGGCCCTGCTCGGCTTCGGCCTGCGCATCCTCGCCCAGCGGCGCCGTTGGCGGACTCCGCGGTCGTCCTTCTGGCGCGATCCCTTCGCGGGACTGCGGCTCCAGCGGGCACCGGAGCCGCCGCGCGAGAGCGCGCCGCCGGACGCCAGTACGGCCGACGAGGCGAGGACCGCCGTCCTGCCCCTGCCGGAGTCGCCGACGCTCACCCTGCGGCCCTGCCACGGCCGCCCCGCCGCCGTCCCGCGGCGTGACGCGTCACGCCCACCGGACCCACGGCTCGTAACGCGACACCCGGCACCGGCCCGGTCGCCGCGGGAGCGGCAGGGCGCGCTTCCGGACCGGCCGGCGTAGTCACGGCCGGCACGGAGAGGCCGTGCGGTGGTGCGCGGAGACCCGCACACCACCGCATCGCCCGTGGGCGAGTCACCGTACGGCCGGTACCACCCGAGTCGTCGACGGCCCGCCCGGCAGCGGCTGTACGCCGGTGAGGACCGCCAGCCCCTGCCGGTCGCCCTGGAGTTGGCTGGCGAAGAACGCGGTCGCGTAGGCGGTGAGCGCGTCCTGCTGCCGGTCGGGAGTGACCTGCCGGTCCGGGCAGGTGCTGTCGTCCTCGCCGAACAGGAAGGGCGGCGTCCAGGTCGTGTTGAAGAAGTTGTGGTTCGCATCGTGGAGCGACACGGAGTAGTCGGTTGCCCGGTTCCGCCCCGTGACGTCGTCCAGGTACTCCTGGCCGGCCTCGCGGACCGCTCCGTCGCAGCCACTGGTGACCACGGCGAACGGGAGCCGGGTGACGAGCGTGTCGCTGTTGTCGCCCTCGGGGTCGTCGAACTTGACCGGCGCGAGTGCCAGGACGGCACGCACACGCACCCCCGCGGGCCATTCGCCGCGGTGCTTGTCGGACGCCTGCCACATCACGCCCTTGCCGCCGCGCGAGTGGCCCAGGGTGCCGACGCGGGTCATGTCGACGTGGCCGGCGAAGCGCGGCGCGACCGGGTGCCCCGCCCGGTCGACGAGCCGGTCGGCCAGGGGTCCGCCCCGGGCCGCGGCCAACCGCTGCCACAGACGCAGGTGTTCGTTGACCAGCCGGGCACGGTCGCCGTAGTCGAAGGACGTCTGGTTGATGCCGTCGACACTGATCGACGCGACCACGAAGCCGCGGGCGGCCAGCGCCGCACCGAGGTAGTCGTACCCGCGGTGGCTCGGGAACGGGCGGGAGCCGGACGGGCAGGGCCAGGTGGCGGCGTCCACGCGGTCGCAGGCCCACCACGACCCGTGCGCCATGATGATCAGCGGGGCCCGGCCGGTGAGGTGCCGCGGGTAGTGCACCACCGCGCGCACCTCGCTCACCGTGCCGGTCTGCGGATCCCGGAAGGCCGTGTCGCCGAGGTCGTACTCGGCGACGGCGACCGGGACCCGGTGCTCCTGTGTGGTGGCGGAGGCCTGAGCCCCTGTCGTCAGGACGCCGGTGAGGAGTAACAGCCCTGTCAGCAGTCGGAACAGGGATCGGGGGGAAGTTCTCATGCCGGCTAAGAGCGGGCGGACGTCCTGGGCGTTGCCCGGCAGCCGCGCCGTTCTCCGGGTGCCGTCCGCAGGGCGACGTCGCCGGGCCGAGGTCACGAGGGTGGTGCGCCGGCCGGGTCGCGGGGATTCCCGCCTGCCTCGGTGCGCGACGGGTTTGTGCGCAGATCCGTGAGGGTGTCCGACAGCGGATCCCGGTCGTTGTGGCCGTCCATCTCCTGCCGCCACAGGCGGTGTTCCCGGTTGGCCCAGGTCCGCGAGACCGTGCCCCGCCACATGCCCTCCCGGGCCCCGGGGTCACCGGCCGCCTTCCAGATGTGACCGGCCAGCACGACCGCGATCGTCAGGGCGAGCCAGTCGTGGACGAAGGTCGCGCCCATGCGCACGGACAGGGAGGCCAGTTCGGGGAACCAGAGCAGCAGTCCCGTCCCCACCATGACCAGGCCCGCGCCCGCCGTCCAGGAGGCGTAGAGCTTCTGGCCGGCGTTGAACTTGCCGGAAGGAATGTTCGAGGTGCCGGTGCGGCGGAGTGCCGCCCGCAGCCAGCGGCGGTCGTGGGGCGCGAAACGGCCGAGCCGCCGCAGGTCCGAGCGCAGTGCCCGGGAGACCATGCCCACCAGCACCGGCACGGGCAGCGCGATGCCGGACCACTCGTGCACGACGGTCACCAGCGGCCGGCGGCCGACGAGTTGGGAGAGGGGCGAGATGTACAGGCACGCGGCCGTGAAGATGCACACCCCCGCCAGGAGCGCGGTGGCGTGATGGGCCCAGCGTGCCGAGGCGGTGAAGCGCAGCAGCCTGCCGGTCCGGGACAGGGGCGCGTCTTTGGCGGAGTCAGACCGTGGGGGCATCGGTACGTCCGTTCGAGCGTCCCACCCACGCGTCCACGTCGTAGCCCCGTTCTTCCCAGTAGCCGGGGACCACCTCGTCGGTGACGGTGATGCCGGACAGCCACTTCGCGGACTTGTAGAAGTACATCGGCGCCACGTAGAGCCGGACCGGGCCGCCGTGCGCGTGGGTGACCGGCTTGTCCTCCATGCTGGTGGCGACCAGCACGTCGGGACGCCGGGCCTGTTCGAGGGTGAGGCTCTCGGTGTAGGCGCCGTCGAAGCAGCGGAACCGGATGGCCTTGGCCTCGGGCGACACGCCCGCGGCGTCGAGGAGTGCGGACAGGCGCACTCCCGCGAACGGGGTCTTCGGCACCCGCCAGCCGGTCACGCACTGCACGTCCTGCACCAGCCGGGTCTGGGGCAGCGCCGCCAGGTCGGACAGCCGGTAGGTCTTCTCCCTGTCCACCATGCCTTCGACCCGGAGACGGTAGGTCGTCTCGTCCATCTCGGGGGTGTTGGAGGTGACCGTGTAGTACCGGAACCGGTTGCCCGGCAGGAGGTCCGACAGACCCGTCGGGTCGTTCTTTGCCACGGTGTCGACGCCCTTGGCGACCACATCCTGGATCGGGCCCCCGGCCGCGACGCCGAGGGCGCCCAGCCCGAGCATGCCCAGCAGCACACGCCGGCCCACCGGGGCACCGCTGGGGTCGCCCTTGGGGCCCGGGAGTGGGGACGGCACCTTGGAAGGAGAGTCGCTCATGCCTGGTATACGCACGTCCGCGGCACGGTGTTGAAGCCGGTGTGCGGTCGCTTGGCGTCAGGAAAACTGAACACTGCCAAACTCTTTCTCCGGTGGCTAGCGTGATCAACAGCAGGGCCCGGGCGGCCGTAGCCGCCCGGGCCCGCGCTTCCCGTTTCCGCAGCCACCTCTGAAGGGAAGGCCCACCATGGCCACCTCGCGCATCCGACGCAGCGCGGCCGCCGTACTCACCATGACGGCCGTCGCCACCACGGTCCTGGTCGGTCAGGCGGTGGCGGACGAGGACCGGCCCGCCACCGCCACCACTCCGGCCACCGCCACCGCCACCGAAACCGTCCCGGCGTCGGCCTCGGCACATGCGCCGGTGGACACGGCCGACGCGTCGGCCCGGTCCGGGCGCGTTCCGCGTATCGCCGCCGCGTGGCATTCCGCGTGGACCGGTGAGGACCCGAACGCTCTGGCCGACCTGTTTACGAAGGACGGCACCCTCATCGACCTGTCGGTTCCCTACACCTCGCACGGGCGGGCGGAGATCGCGGAGTTCAAGGCGATCACCGAGCGGCTCATCCCCGACGCGGACCTCGAGATCACCGACGCGTTCCGCAGCGGCGACCGCGTGGTGATCCGGACCGACTACAGCGGGACCCTCCCGGGGGCGTCCAAGTCGTTCAAGGTGCAGATGGCCACCGTCCTCGAACTGCGGCACGGGAAGATCGCCGTCAACACCGACTACTACGACCGCGCCACGATGCTCCGCCAGTCCGGCCTGCCCGCGGACTGGCGGCCGCCGACGCAGCCCTGAGGCGGCAGCCGCTCCCGCCCCATTCCCTCGGACGGGCGTCAGAACTGGAGGGCCCAGGCGTCGATCCGCCCGGTGTCCCACCACGCGTTGTCGCTCACCCGCAGGTTCCACGTGCCGTTCGCGCTCTCGGCGGAGGCGTCCACGGAGTACGTCGTGCTGATGCCGTCCGCGCCGCCACCGGTGCCGTACGGCTTCAGCGTGTACGCCGTGCCGTCCGGAGCGACCAGCTGGACCCGGAGGTCGCCGATGTAGGTGTGGTCGATGTCCACCTCGACCGACAGGGACGAGGGCGCGTTGCCGGAGACGCCGGAGACGGTGACCGGGGAATCGACGGTGGCGTTGTCGCGGATGGTGTAGTCGGCGGTGTTCTCGAAGCGGTCGCCGGTCGGCGGAGGTGTGTCGCCGCCCCCGGCGACGTGCAGCAGGCGGTTGGGCGAGCCGCTGCCCGGGTTCGAGACGACGCCGCTGGTGGCGGCGGTCCTCAGCGCGGAGGCGACCTGGGCCGGGGTGGCGTCGGGGTGGTCGGCCAGGTAGAGCGCGGCGGCTCCGGCGACGTGCGGGCTCGCCATGGACGTACCGGAGATGGTGTTGCTGGCCGAGTCGCCGCTGTTCCAGGCCGAGGTGATGGACGAGCCCGGCGCGAACAGGTCCAGTATCGAACCGTAGTTGGAGTAGGAGGCGCGGGCGTCGCTCGACGTGGTGGCGCCGACCGTGATCGCCTCCGCCACCCGGGCCGGGGAGTTGCCGGAGGCGTCCTCGGAATCGTTGCCGGCGGCGACGGCGAAGGTGACGCCGGAGGCGATGGCGCCCCGGACGGCCGTGTCCAGGGTGCTGTCGGCGCCGCCGCCGAGGGACATGTTGGCGACGGCCGGCTTGACCGCGTTGCGGGCGACCCAGTCGATGCCGGCCACGACCTGGGCGGTGGTGCCGGAGCCGGAGTTGTTGAGCACCCGGACGCCGACGATCTTCGCCTGTTTGGCGACGCCGTAGGAGCTGCCCGCGACGGTGCCGGCGACGTGGGTGCCGTGGCCGTGGCCGTCCTGGGCGGTGTTGTCCTTGTCGACGGCGTCGTAGCCGTAGGAGGCTCGTCCGCCGAAGTCGTTGTGGGTGATGCGGACGCCGGTGTCGATGACGTACGCCGTCACGCCCTGTCCGGCGCTGTCCGGGTAGGTGTAGGAGTCGTCCAGCGGCAGGCTCTTCTGGTCGAGGCGGTCCAGGCCCCAGGAGGGCGGGTTTGGCTGGGTGCCGGTGACGTGGAAGGTGCGGTTCTGGACGACGGAGGCGACCGCCGGGTCGGCGGCGAGGCGTTTCGCCTCGGACTCGGAGGCGTCGACCGCGTAGCCGTTGAGGGCCTTGGTGTAGGTGCGCTCGATGTCCGCGCCGTACTTCTCGGCCACGGCGCGGCCCTCGGCGGAACTGGACCTGGCCTGGTCGGCCTTCAGGGTCACGATGTAGCTGCCGGCGACCGCGTTCGCCGCGTCCTCGTACTGGACGCGGCCCTGCGGGGCGGCCGGGGCGGCAGCCGCGGGCAGCGCGGGGACGAGGCTCGCGGCGAGGGCCGCGGTTGCCGCGGCGCCGACGGCGGCCAGTCTTCGCCGGGTGATGTGGTGGGGGCGGTGGCGCGGCACAGCCATGTGAGGGTCCCTCCTCGGTCGGTGGTGCGGGGGGTTGGGACACGCCGGCCGGCCGTTCCGGACCACGACTCCGGGCATTCAGATCCATGTAGGTCATGGTCATGACAATGTGAACGGCGGTCGTGCGTCAGTCGAATGATTGGGGCTTCCAAAGGAATCGCACAAGCGCACCGCGTGAACTTGACACATTGTCAAAGGCGAGGCCCGTACCGACGGGGGCGGAGCATGTTCGCCCGCCGGGCGTCTCCACACTTTCGCCACACGCCTCTACCATCGCTTCCCAGTCCATGACGGCCGATCGGCGGGACAGGGGTGGCGATGTCCGTCCAAGGCGCGAGCGCCGGGGGAACCGGTCCGGTGAGCAGGAAGCATGCCGCTGGCGACGGCGTCGCGGCGCGGTGGGCGGAGTTCGGGGCGCAGATGCGGTACTGCCGCCGTCGCGCCAGGCTGACGCAGCATCAGCTCGGCCAACTGGTCGGCTATCACCACAGCCTGATCAGCAAGTGGGAGAGCGGCACCCGGGCGCCGACCGCCCGGGCGGTGGCCGACCTGGAACGCTCGCTGAGCGCCGAAGGCACGCTGTCCCCGCTCATCGCGTCCGCCGACGAGCAGGGGCGCCCGCCCCTCACCCCCTTGGGCGCCGTGCTGGCCGGGCCGCTTCCAGGGGGCGGCGAGGGACGTCCGGCGACGCCGGACGGGGCGGCGGACGACTGGCCGGACCGGCTCGCGCCGGGCGGGTGCCCGCTGCACGCAGCCGACCAGGCGTGCGCCGTACCGCCGTTCGGCGATCCGACGCAGTTGACGGACCGGATACGGACGGCCCGCGAGGCGGCGGCACCGGCCGCGGCGGAACCGGACCTGGTCCACCTGGTCCTCGCCCTCCTGGACCGGTGCGAGTACAACGCGCTGCGGTCGACGTCGACCACCGTGCTCGGCACCGTCGAGCACGTGCTGCGCGCGCTGGCGGCCTGGGGCGAGGCGGTCAACGCCGTAGGACGCTCGCCGCTGGCGTTGGTGCGCATCGCGGCGAACTACGCCCAGCTCGCGGGCCGGCTGCGGATGCAGCGGGGGCAGGGAGCGCTGGCGATGGCATGGGCGTCGCACGGCCTGCGGTGGGCCGAAGCGGCCGGGGACACGACCACGCGGGTGACCTTGACGACCGACCTGTGTACCTTGGCGCGGCTGGACGGCGACGGTCCCTCCGCGCTCAGCTACGCGCGGGCCGTGGCCGGGCTCGGGGGACGCGGAGGGTGGATCGCGACGGTGGCGCACATGTACCAGGCGCGTGGATACGCGGCGATCGGCGACGGCGCGGAATGCAGGCGCCGTGCCGCCCTCGGCCGCAGCGCGCTCGGCCGCCTGTCCGGGCGTGACCTGGCGGAGGCGCCCTGGCTGGCGGACGGGCAGGGCCAGCTGCGGGTCGAGTCGGCCGTCGCGGGCGGACTGCGTGATCTGGCGGTGCTCACGGGCGACCGGGCCACGGCGCGCAGCGCGAGCGAGGCCGCCCTGCTGGCCCTGGAGCAGGTGCCGGCCGCGATGATCCCCACCCGGCTGCTGTTGACCCTGCGACTCGCCGACTGCCGGGCCGGCGCCGGTGAGCTGGACGCCGCGCTGGAGCTGGCGGGCCCGGTGGTGGAGCAGGCGGTGGCGGCCCGGCGGCGGACCATCTCGCAGGAGCTGGCGGGACTGTACGACCACCTCACCGGAACCTGGGGCGGGGTGCGCGAGGTGCGCGACTTCCGAGAGCGCGTACGGGCGGCGGGGGAGAGCGCCGGGGCCTGAGCGCCGAACTCGGGCGCACCCGGCTACCGGCCGCGGACGGGGACACCTGCGCGCTCGGACACCGGTGACGGCCGACACCGGGGCTGTCCGCGCGGGCAGCGGTCGAGCACGGTCGGCCAGGGGCCGTATCCGTCCGTGCGGGTGATGCGTCGCGCGGCCAGCAGACATCCCGGAGCATCCCGGGTGTTGCCCGGGAAGCTCCGCACCGGTCTCGGCGGTGACGATCAGATATTTGTCACGCCCGACGCCGTCATATCGGCGAGCCGATGGCCGTCCAAGAGCCTGCCGACACCGGAGGCGATCCGCCCTTGGGAGGTTCTACCCCGGGTCCCCGTCCCGGTCGCCACCCGCGTTGATCCAGGCCCGGATCGCGCCGTCGTTGCGGCGCAGCAGGTAGTCGTCGCGTCCGTCGCCGTCGATGTCGGTGAACTATACGTTGCGGCGGTCCCCCCGACGCCGGAGGCGGATCTATCCCTGGGAGATCCATCCGCCCTGCTGGTCACTGCACCTGTCGCCCGCTCCAGAGTCCTTGAGCCAGCCCGACTCGGCGGCCCCCGCGATGGCGTCGAGTCGTAGCCACGGTCGTTGGGGTGGAGTGTGTCGTCGAGGTCGGCCGTCGTCACTTCGCTCATGTCCACCAGCCCGACGTGCTTGCCGGAGTTGGCGCGTTCCCGGACCTCCCTGACCACGCCGTCGTTGTAGGTGTCGATGCGCGCCTGGACGTCCATGCTCTTGGAGGGCACCAGGGTTGCGACAAGGACGGTGGTGTCCGGGCAGTCCCGCAGGATCTGGTCGACGAGCCCGCCCAGCCCGTCCGGGGGCGAAAGGTAGGTTCGTGCTTCGGTCGACGTCGTTGGTGCCGAGGCGCAGGGTGACCACCGAGGGACCCGTGCGTTGGACAGCGGTCTCCGCACGGTCGGCCACGTAGTCGATCTCCATCCCTCTGTACCCTCGTGGTCGGTGTCGACCGTACTGCCGCTGTGCTGCGTCCCGACGAAGTTCAGGTCCTGCGTGGACTCGTTCAGCCTGTTCCACAGGCGCGAGCGACATCTCACCGTTGGTGCTCTTGAAGCCCGCCGTGATCGAGTCGCCCACCGGCATCACACTGAGGCTGCGCCGACGCAGTTCGTCATGGCAGTTGGCGACCTGCATCTCCGCCTCGCGCCGCAGCCAGTCGTACACGCTGGTCGCCCACCTTGGATCCGTTCGGCTCTTGCTCAGGACGCGCCACTTCTTCACGTGGGCGAAGCCGTGCTCGACCGGGGCGCGCGCACTGCGGCCAGTGCCTTGTTGGACAGTTTTTGGCCGCGGGTCAGGGACCGGTTCCGGGCAGCCTTGTAGCCGGTGATCACCGCCCGATCGCCGTCCGGGCCGCTGTCGTCGAGTCCGACGAATTCGAGGTCGGCGATGGCTCCAAGGCCGGCCGCGCGGAGATGAGCGGTGAGTTTGTCGTGACGGCAGACGGTGATTGCCGGGTCCTTCCTCCCGGTTTGGGGGAGGGGCGGAGATCCGGGCCAGGGGCAAGAGGTTGTGTCCCCGGTCCCCGGCCCGCCCCAGGCCACCGTCGGCCGTAGCCGCACCGGCGAGCTGCAGTCGGCCATGACCTCGCCACGGTCGGGCGGTGTCAGGTGTGCTGCGCCAGTACGGTCAGAAGTGGCGCCGGTTCCTCGCGGAAGTAGAAGTGGCCGCCTGCAAACCGGTGCACCCGCACGGTGGAGGTGCTGTGACGCTCCCACTGCTTGAGCTGGTCGGCGGTGACTTCGTCGGTGTCCCCACCCACCACCTCCATGGGAACCGGAAGCGACTCGCCCGGCCGGTGCGAGTAGCCGTCCAGAAGGGCGAAGTCGGCGCGGAACACGGGGAGAAGTAATGCCATCAGTTCCGTGTCCGCGGCCAGGTATGCCGGGATGCCGCCATAGCGTTCGTTCAGGGAGGCGACCAGTTCCTCGTCAGGCGTGTCAGCCAGCCCCGTGACCGGACGGGGCAGATGCGGCGCCGGAAACGCCGAAACGATAAGACGCTCGGGCAACGGGCGGCCTCGTGCGAAGAGTTCCCGCGCCACCTCGTAGGCGATCAGCGCGCCCAAGCTGTGCCCGAAGAGATCGTACGGCGGGACGAACTCCGTCTCCTCGAGCAACTCCCGCACCAGCGTGCCGAGATCGGCGATCGCTGGCTCGCCGGCCCGGCTGCCCCGTCCCGGCGGACAGATCCCGTAAACTTGGGTGCCCGTCAACTGTATCCTCCAGCGGACGAACTCACCGGGAAGCCCGCCCGAGTGGGGGAAGCAGTACAGGTGGCGCCGCGGAGGCTGGGTAGGAGGGCGGCCGGTCAGCCAGCGGCTGCGCCGCGTGGTAATACCGGGCGGCAATGCGGAGGACGGGGGAGTGGTCACGGGGTGGGAACCTCCTCGGCGGAACCGGCGGAACCGGCGGAACCGGTCCTCGCCCCATGCTCGTCCAGCAGCGCGGCGAGAGCGGCCGGGGTCTGGGAGCGCAAGACATCGGCGGCTTTGACGGTGACGTGGAACGAGGCGGCGGCCCAGGCGGCGAGTTTCATCGCGGTCAGCGAGTCCCCCCCGAGGTCGAAGAGACCGTCGTGCGGGTCGATGTCCGGGTAGCCGAGGGCCTGGGTGAACGCGCCGAGCACGGCGCCCAGCAGGGGCGGGCGGTCCGTGGCCGGTGTGATCGATGCCCCGGCGCCGGCGACCGCTTGCGGTACCGGTGCGGTGGGTGCGGTGCGCGGCACGCCCGGCGCCGGCGGCGTCGGTGCTGCTGCGGCGCCGGCCTCGGGCGGCGCCGGCACCAGGTGGTCGCGGCGTTCGAACGGATAGGTGGGCAGCGCCACCCGGCGCCGTGACCGACTGTCCTGCAGCGCTGCGAAGTCCACCCGTGCGCCGCGCGCCCACAACTCGCCCACACCGGCGAGGAGGGTCGCCGTCTGCGATGTGTCCTCCGCCGGATGCGGCGCGAGGTGCACGACGGCCTGCTTGCCGTCGTAGTTCGGATGCTGACGGGCCAGGGTGGCCAGGGTACGGCCGGGGCCCACCTCGACCAGCACCCGGTCCGGGGTACCGAACAGGGTGTCCAGGGCTTGGCCGAAACGCACGGGTCGCCGCAGGTGCCGTACCCAGTACTCCGCTGAGCGGACATCGTCGGAGCCGGCCCACGATCCGGTCGTGTCAGAGAGGAACGGCACACCGGGTTGCTCCCGTGGCACAGCCTCCACCGCCTCGGCAAAGCGGCGGGCGATCGGCTCGACGAGCGGCGAGTGTCCCGCCGTGGCGATCCGAAGCACCCGGACCTCAACGCCGCGTCTGGTGAGTTCCTCCGCCCACCGGGCCACGGACGCGGCCGGACCGGTCACGGTGCACTGCCCCGGGCCGTTGACCGCACCGATCGTGATGTCGTCCGGCAGCAGCGGCAGCACGTCCTCCTCTGGCAGGCGTACGGCGGCCATCGCCCCGGCGGGAACGGTGCCGAGGAGCCGGCCCCGTTCGGCCACCAGGCGTGCCGCGTCGACCAGTGAGAAAGTCCCGGCCGCGCAGGCCGCGGCGTACGCGCCGAGGCTGTGCCCGGTGACGGCGCTCGGCCGCAGACCCCACGACGACAGCAGCGCGGTGGTGGCGTACTGCACCGCGAACACCGCGGGCTGACCGACGGCGATGGTCGCCAACTGGCCCGTCGCGGCGAGACGTTCGGTCTCGGTGCCGGGATACAGCACCTCCCGCAGGTCCAGGCCGAGGGAGCCCGTCACCGCCTCGGCCACCTCGTCCATGTGCCGCCGGAACTCCGGCTCGTCGGCGTACAACTCGGTGGTCATGCCGACGTGCTGGCCGCCCTGGCCGGGGAAGAGGAATACCAACTCGGCGTCGGACGGGGCGCCGGGCCCGGTGGCCCGGCGCGCACCGCGCAGTGCGGACACCGCCTCTGGGGCATCGTCGGCGACCACGAACCTGCGGTAAGTGTGGTGGGCACGGCCGGTCTGGAGGGTCCAGGCCGTGTCGGCCAAATGTGTCTCGGGACGCGCGGCCAGGTGGTCAGCCAGCCGGCCTGCCGCGGTGTCGGCCGCCTGCGGAGTACGGCCGGAGACCACCAGCAACTGTGGACGGCCGACCGGTTCGGACGGCACGGCCGGCGGCGCCTGTTCCAGCACGACGTGCGCGTTGGTTCCACCGACGCCGAGCGCGTTGACGCCGGCGATCCGCGTGCCCTCGGTCGGCCACGCGCGCGTGTGGCCGTTCACTTCGAAGGCGGCGGAGGAGAAGTCGATGGTGGGGTTCGGGCTGCGGTAGTGCAGCGTGGCCGGCACGACGCCGTGTTCCACGCTGAGGACCGCCTTGATGAAACTGACCACGCCGGCCGCCGAGTCGGCGTGCCCGATGTTCGACTTCACCGAGCCGAGCACGCAGGGGCCGGTGCGGCCGGTGGCGGGCCCAAAGGCCTGCGACAGCGCGGCCACTTCGATCGGGTCGCCGAGCGCGGTGCCCGTACCGTGCGCCTCGACGTAGCCGACCTCGTTCGGGTCGATCCCGGCGGCCTCGTGGGCGAGGCGGATCACCTCGGCCTGGCCCACCACGCTCGGTGCGGTGAAGCCCGCCTTGTGCCGCCCATCGTTGTTCACCGCGGAGCCGCGGATCACCGCGTGCACGTGGTCACCGTCGGCCAGAGCATCCGGCAGCGGCCGCAGCACGACGACGCCCACCGCGCTCGCGGCGACCGTACCGTCGCTGTCGGCGTCGAACGCACGGCAGTGCCCGTCGGCCGCGACGATGCCGCCGGGTGTGTAGCGCAGGCGGGGCAGGTGCGGGACGACGCTCGCACCCCCGGCGAGCGCGAGATCGCATTCGCCGTTCAGCAGCGCCCGCACCGCTAGGTGCACCGCCACCAGAGAGGTCGAGCACGCCGTCTGCACTGTCAGAGCCGGCCCGGTCAGGTCCAGGTGGTAGGCGATGCGGGTGCTGACGAAGTCGGGTGCGGTTGCCTGCCGCAGCTGCCACTCGTCCAGGAAGGGCAGTTCGTCAATGCGAGCGCGCACGGCCTCGGCGTACCCATTGTTCCCGGCGCCGACGAAGACCCCGGTCACCGGGCGGTGCTCGCCGCCGTGCCCCGCCCGCTCCAGTGCCTCGTGGGCGCACTCCAGCAGCAGCCGCTGCTGCGGATCGGTGATGAGCGCGTCGTGGGCCGACAGGCCGAAGTAGGGCGCGTCGAATTCGCCGGGCCTCTCCAGCACCCCGTAGGCCGGGACGTAGTCAGGGTGCGCGGGGTCGGCGCGGTCGGGCAGCACGGAGATCGACTCCCGGCCAGCGCAGAGGTTCTCCCAGAATCGCTCCACGTCCGGAGCGCCGGGGAACCGGCCGGCCATGGCCACCACCGCGACGAGGTGTTCCTGGGCTTCTTGCTGGTCGTAGGTCATCGAGAATCCTTGGTGGAGTGCGGGGCGGGGGAGGACGCGGCAGGCGCTGGGGAGGGGGTGCCCACGACGCCGAGGACGAATAGAGCTGCGGCCGTCAGCTGTAGGGCGGCCAGCCCCCAGAAGGCGGGGCTCAGCCCGGCCTTCTGGGCGACCGTGCCGGACAGCACCCAGCCCGCGGTCCCGCCGATCAGTGCCAGCGCGGTCGCGGCGGTGAGCGCCTCGGGCCGCTGGGCCTGCGGGATGCGCAGCACCCGGACGGTGGCGACCGGCGCGGAGGAGACACCGTTCAGGAAGCCGACGCACACCAGCAGGACGAACAGGACCGGCAGACCGAGTGGCAGAGGCAGTGCCAGGAAGCTCACGCCCAGCGCCACCCGGCCGGTGAGGCCGAGGGTGCGGGCGGGGAACCGGCGCAGCAGCCGTCCGGCCAGCAGGGTGCCGGTCAGCGCGCCGCCTCCGAAGGCGGTGAGTAGACCGCCCGCGACCACCGACGCGCCGTGCTCGCGGGTGACCGCGATCACCGGCAGCAGGGCGAACAGCGCCTGCCAGGCCATTTCTCCGAGCGCCAGCGCCACCGACCAGGTGCCGAGCAGCCGGTCACGCATCAGCAGCCGGAGCCCGGCCGCCGGGGAGCGGCGGCCCGGCCCGGTGGCGGCGCGCGGGGTGTGTGGCAGGTACAGCCGGAGCAGCACGGCCGAGCAGGCGAAGGACACCGCGTCTATGAGGAGGACGGTCGGCGCACCGAGTAGCGAGATGAGCACACCGCCGAGCACCGGGCCCAGCAGCACGCTGAGCCGCGTGGCGCTCTGCAAGGCGGCGTTGGCCCGGCCGAGCAGTTGCTCGTCCTCACCGACGACGCCTGGCAGGATCGCCTGCTGGCTCGCGGTGTATGGCGCGTAGAACGCGCCGATCGCGAACATCACCACCACGAGCGTGGCCGTGTTCAGGTAGCCGAGGGTGTACAGCAATGGCAGCAGCCCCACGAGCGGGGCGCGCACGGTGTCCCCGGTCAACAGGACGGCGCGCGGTCCGAGGCGCCCGGTCCAGGAGGCGCCGAAGAAGCCGAACACCGCGATGGCGGCCAGCTGGGAAGCCATCACCAGCCCCATGTCCCCTGCGGATCCCGTCATCTGGAGTACCAGCCAGGGCATGGCGACGGCGCTGAGCTGGGTGCCGAGCATGGAGACCGTCTCGCCGACCAGAAGCACGCGCAGAGTGCGGTGCTGCTGGATGCCGGGGGCGGGGCCGGCCGGGGTGACCGGTGTGGTTCCGTTCGTCATGGTCAGGCCCCTCCCGTCGTGCCGGAACCGCGCCGACCGCGCCGGGCCTTTCGGCCGGACCGCTGCGGACGCCTGGATGCGGTCTGGCCAGCCGGATCGCCGGGTCGGTGCGCGTGGTCGAGCGCACGCGCCAGGGCGGCGACGGTCGGATGCTCGAACAGCGCGGTGATCGGCAGCTCCCTGCCGAACGCCGCGACGACCCTGCTGTGCAGCTTGGCCAGCGCCAGCGAGTTGCCGCCGAGGTCGAAGAAGTTGTCATGGACCGAGACGGCGTGCAGCCCCAGAACCTCCGACCAGAGTGCGGCCACGCGCCACTCGGTCTTGTTGCCCGGTGCGACGTGACCGGCCGGTCCGACGAGGTCGGCGCGCTCGGGCCGCGGCAGTGCGGCGTGGTCGACCTTGCCACTGCTGGTCAGCGGCAGCGCGGGCAGCACCACGACGGCTTCCGGCACCATGAAGACGGGCAGCTCCGCCCTGGCCCGGCGCAGCAGTTCGGCATGGTCGGGCGCCTGAGCGCCCTTCGCGGTGATGTAGGCCACCAGGGCCGGGGTGCGCTGGGGGTCGCCCGTCACGGCGGCATGGGCGACTTCGGGCTGGCGCAGCAGGAAGTGCTCGATCTCGCCGGGTTCGATGCGGTAGCCGCGGAGCTTGAGCTGCCGGTCGGCCCGGCCCAGGTACTCCACCGTGCCGTCGGCCAGTCGGCGACCGAGGTCACCGGTGCCGTAGACGCGCAGCGGCCGTTCATCCAGATGGATGGTGCGAAACCGCTCCGCCGTCAGCTCGGGCTGCCCCAGGTACTCCGCGGCGAGGCTGTCCCCGGCGAGATGGATCTCGCCGATGGTGCCGAGCGGGCACCGTCGCCCGGCCGGGTCGAGGACGAGCACCCGCACGCCTGCGATGGGCCGGCCGATGCAGTTCAGCGGCGCGGTGCCGGTGGCGTCGACGATGTGTTCCGACGCAGCGACTGTGTTCTCGGTCGGCCCGTAGGAGTTGAGTAGCCGGTAGGGCAGTCCGGCCGGTGGGCGCTGGGACAGCGCCGCGCCGCCGATGCCCAGCCAGCGTAGGCCGCGTGGGGACTCGGTGCCGGTGCTCCACATGGCCTCGGCGAGCGCGGTGGCGCAGAATGCCACGGTCGCGCCCTTGCGGTCCAGCCACTCGCCGAGGGTGGAGGCGGTCACCGGCTCCTCGTGCGGTACCAGGCAGGCACCGTGGGCCAGCGCCTGCCACACCTCCATCTGCGAGGAGTCGAAGCTGACGCTCAGCAGGTGCGCGCAGCGGTCCTCGGGGACGATGCCCTGGGTGTTCCCCACCGAGCGCACCAGGTTGGCCAGGCCGCCGTGCCGGACGACGACACCCTTGGGCCTGCCGGTGGTACCGGAGGTGTAGATGACGTACGCCCTGGTATCGGGGGACCAGTCGGGCAGGCCCTTGGCGCCCATGGCGTCGTCGCCCTCGGACGTCACTGTGTCCGCGACGTCGAGGACTGTGGCCCGGCCGGCTGACGGCGAGACCGGTCCGCGGGTCAGCAGCACGTCGGCACGGACGTCGTCGAGGACCAGCTCCTGCCGGGCGGCCGGCCAGGAGGGGTCGAGCGGGCAGAACGCCGCCCCGGCGAACCAGGCGGCCAGCATGCCGACGACAAAGTCCTCGCCGCGCTCCAGGAGTAGGGCGACTGTGGGCTCGACGACCGGAAGGTGCGGACGGATCGTCCCGGCCAGCGAGCGGGCCCGGGCGACCAGCCCGCGGTAGCTGAGAGCGCCCCGGCTGTTGTCGATCGCCGTAGCGTCGGGCCTGGTGCGCGCCTGCTCCAGCAGGAGCCGCGGCACCGTCGTGGCCGGGCCCGGCAGCGGTCCCTGCTCCCACTCCCGCATGTGGTCGAGCTGTCCGGGCGGGAGGAGTTCCAGACTGGTGATGGGAGCGTCCAGGTCCTCGGGCAGCCCTTCCAGCAGGGTGGCCAGCGTGCCGGCCATCTGCTCCACGTCCGGACGGCGGATCCGGCCGCCGTCGTAGGCGATACGGCCGCGCATTTCACCTCCGTCGAGGACAAATGCGACCGTCAGCCCCAGCTTTCCGGTGTACGCCGCGTCGCCGCCGTCGAGTTCGACGGCGGCGAGGCCGCGTCCGCCGAGCGTCGGCGGACGCACTGCGGCGGTGCTGAAGGCCAGCGAGACGTCGCAGAACGGGGTGCGGCCCGGCCTGCGCGGCGGGTTGAGCTGGTCGACGACGTCCTCGAAGGGCACCTGGCAGTGGGCGAAGGCGTCCAGTGTCGTGTCCCGCATCGCCTCCAGTGCCTCGCGCACGGTGGCCTCCGGCCGGAACCGGGAGCGCAGCGCGACGGTGTTCAGACACGGCCCGAACACGTCCGCGAGGCCGTCCCGGCCGCGGTTGGTCATCGGGCTGCTGATGACGACGTCGTTCACGCGGGTGCGGTGGTGCAGCACCAGGGCCAGTGCCGTGGCCGCCGTCATGAACGGCGAGAACCCGTGCCGCTCGTGCAGCGCGCGCAGCCGCTCGCCAATGCCCGCGGCCATCAGTATCTCCACCACACCGTGCGGAGCCGGCTCCTGCGGCTCCGGAAGGTCGACGTACGCGGACGCTCCGCTCAGCCGCTTCCGCCAGTGCGCGAGGGCCGCCTCGTGACGGGCGCCGGCGCGGTCCGCCTCCTGGGCGCGGACGAAGTCCCGGTACTGGGGAGGCCATCCCCCGGCCGACAGCTCGACGAGGAACGCGGTGACCGTGTCCGCCAGGCGTGCCGCGTCCTCGGCGGACACCCGGTCGCCTCGGTGGGAGAGCACGGCGTCCAGCTCGCCGTCCTGCTCGGCCACGGTCAGCGTGATGCCGAACTTGGCCTCGTTGGACCACAGCCACTCGGCGAACACCGGGCGCAACGCCGTGCCACCCAGCACAGCACTCCGGTCGCCGCGCAGGTTCATGTTCAGCACAACGTCGCCGAACGGCGGCAGGTCGGCGGCCTGGTCCGGCCGCAGCCGTGCGAGCACCTCGTCGAAGGGAGTCCGGGCGTGCTCGAAGGCGTCCAGCACCTCCGTGCGCATCGCGCGCAGTACCTCCCCGGCGGGTGCGTCGCCGCGCACCGAGGACCGCAGGACGACGTGATTGAGGCACGGGCCCAGCAGATCGGCGCTGTCCCGGTCCCGGATGCTTGCCGGAACACCGATGGTCACCCGCGGCAGACCGCTCCACCGGTGCAGACCCGAGGCCAGCGCCGCCGCCACGATCATGAACCAGCTCACGCCGTGCTCGTCCATCACCGGTCGCAGCGAGCCGAGCAAACGCGCGGGCAGGGGAAGGCGGACCGCCCCGTTCGCCTCCGCCCGGGCCGGTGCCGGCAGGTCGAGCCCGGACGGCCACCCGGACAGCCGCTCCGACCAGAAGTCCAGGTCGATGGCGCGGCGGGTGTCATCCGGGCGCTCCATCACGGCGCTGTGCTCCCGGTACTGGAGTGCCGGCGGTGCGGAGGGCTCGCCGGCGAGGATGTCGCGGTGACAGCGTTCGAGCTCGCGCAGCAGGACGGGCACGGACTCACCGTCCACGACGAGGTGGTGCAGACAGAGCATGAACGCCTGCCCGCGCGGGCCGCAGTCCGCGACGGCGGCGCGCAGCAGTCGTCCCGAGGCCGGGTCGAAGGACTGGGCGGCGGCAGCGTCGAGCCACCGTGCCGCCGTGTCCGCGGGACCCTCGTCGGGAGCGGGGACACACACCTCGATGCGCGGTCGCCAGGGCGCCTGGACGACCTGTCGTACGGTGCCGCCGTGCGCCGCGAACGCGGTACGCAGGATCTCGTGACCGGCGACCAGGCGGGCCAAAGTCTCCTCCAGGACCGCCGTGTCCAGCCGGCCGTCGGCAGTCCAGCCGAGGAAGACGTTCGCTGCCGACTGCCCGGTCTGCTCGGCCAGCCAGACGCGCCGCTGGAAGGCGCTCGCGGGCGCCGACGTCTCCCCGGTGGCAGCAGGTGGCGGCCCGCCGCAGACACCGGTGTCCGCGGACGTCGCGGTCACGGCGGGTGTCGGCTGGCCGGCGGCCCGGTCCACCACCTCGGCCAGATCGCCGAGGCGCGGCGACTCGAACAGCGTCTTGATCGGCAGGTCCGTGCCGAACCGGTCGGCGATCTCGCCGACGAGCCGCACCGCCAGCATGGAGTGCCCGCCCAGCGCGAAGAACGAGTCGTCCTCGCTCACCGACGAGACGTCCAGGAGGTCGCGCCACACCGCCGCCAGCACGGCCGCCGTTCCGGCGCGCGGCTCACCCCGGGGGCCGGCCGCCGTCGCGGCGGCCCGCGCCCGCAGCGACGCCTCGTCCACTTTGCCGTTGACGGTCAGCGGGATGTGCGCCACCACATGGAACAACGAGGGCAGCATGTACGAGGGCAGCCGGGTTGCCAGGTGATCGCGCAACTCGCTTGCACTCAGGGCGCGTTCGCTTTGCACGGCGGCGATCATCCGGTCGTCCTCCGCGAACACGACGGCGTCGGAGACGTCCGGGTGCTCGCACAGGCGGGTCTGCACCTCTCCCGGTTCGATGCGGTACCCCCGCAACTGCAGCTGCGAGTCGGCGCGTCCGACGAACCGCAGGCTGCCGTCGGGCAGGTAGGCGGCGAGGTCACCGCTGCGGAACAGGGTGCCGTCGCCGAACGGAGACGGCACAAAGCGTTCGGCGGTCAGCTCGGGCCGGTGGAGATAGCCGCCCGCCACGCCGTCGCCGCCGACGTAGATCTCGCCCACGGCGCCGACCGGCAGCAGCCGGCGGCCGGTGTGTCGGTCCAGCAGGTACAGCCGCGTGGTCGGGATGGGTGTTCCTACCACGCTGCTGTCGGACTCCATGTCGCCCTGGGTGACGGTGCGGACGCTGGCGTGCACGGTGGTCTCCGTGATGCCGTACATGTTGACCAGCCGCACGTGCGGGAACCGCTCGGACCACTCGGTCAGCATCGTCGGCCGCAAGGCCTCGCCGCCGAAGACCACATAGCGCAGCGCGGCGAGCCCCTCCGCTGCCGAGGGCCGCAGGCCGAGCAGTCGGCGGAACGCGCTGGGCGTCTGGTTCAGCACGGTGACGCGTTCGCGCTGGAGCAGTGTGAGGAACAGCCCAGGGTCCCGGGTCTCGTCCTCGGAGACGAGAACGACCCGACCGCCGTGCACCAGACCGCCGAACAGCTCCCACACGGAGAAGTCGAAGGCGTAGGAGTGGAACATCGTCCACACGTCCTTCGGTCCGAAGGCGAACGGAAGCCGGTTGTTGACGAGCAGCCGCACCAGGTTGCGGTGGGTGAGCACGACCCCCTTGGGCCGTCCGGTGGTGCCTGAGGTGTAGATGCAGTAGGCGGGGGAATCCAGCGTGACCGGTGGCAGTGGGGTCTTCCCGTCCCGGTGCGCCGGGCCGAGCAGTTGGTCCAGGGCGAGCACCCGCCCGTCGAAACCCTGCCTGTCTGGCACCGGCGACGGGGCGAGCGCGAGCCGGACGCCCGAGTCCGACAGGATGAAAGCACGTCGCTCGTCGGGGGCGGCGGGGTCGATGGGCAGATAGGCGGCGCCAGCCAGCAGGGTGCCCAGGATCGCGCGCACCTGGTCCGTGCCGCGCGGGAACAGTAGGGCGACCAGTTCCCCCTGCCGCACGCCCGCCGAGAGCAGAGCGCGCGCGACCGCCTCCGCGTCGGCCAGCAGATCACCATAGGCGACCGAGTCCGCACCGTGGGTGAGTGCCACGTCCGCGGGGCGGTCCTGCGCCCGCCGCCGGATCAGCTCGTGCGCGGGCGTCTCCTCGTAGGCGGCCTCGGTCGCGTTCCACACCCGCAACTGGGTGAAGCGCTCGCGCTCCGAGAGCAGGTCGGCCGCGGCCACCGCGGACTCGGGCCGCTCCGTCAGCAGACGCAGGGCGCTCACGTAGTGTCCGGCCATCGCGGTCATCTGGTCGTGGTCGAAGTACCGGCCGTTGTAGACGAGATGGGCGCGGTGGCCGTCGCCGTCCGGTTGCAGGCACAGGTGCAGGTCGTACTTGCCGCGGCCACCGGCGGTGTCCACTGGGCGCACCGGGCCGCCGTCCGGTCCGGGCAACGGCCCCATGGCAGGGAGGTAGCTGTACAGCACGTCGAACAGCGCTGTGCGGCTCATGTCCTTGGACGGGTCGACCAGCCGGACCAACTCGTCGAACGGTGCCCGGTCGTGGGCGCGGGCGTGCGCCGTCTCGGTGGCGGTGTCTTCGACTAGTTCGGCGAAGCTGAGCCCGGCGGCCGGACGCAGGCGCACGGGCAGCAGGTTGCTCAGCGGTCCGACGACCTGCGCGTCCCGCTCCTTGCGCGCGGGGTGGGACAGGCCGAGCACCATGTCCTCCTGCCCGGAGTACCACAGCAGCAGGGCCGCGAAGGCTGCGAGGGCAACGTCCGAGACCGGGGCACCGAGCCGGTCGGCGGCTCGCCTCAGTGCAACGTCGGCGGGGACGGTGAACGTCACCGCCCGTTCCTCGTAGACGTGTACGGCGTCGCGAGTACGGCGTTCGGGCAGTCGAAGGGGGTCGGCGGGCGGGCTCAGCACCGCGGCCCGGGCGGTCAGATGAGCGAGCCGGGTTTCCTTGTCGTCGGCGTCGCGCCATGCCTGGTAGCTGGTGGGCACGAGCGCCTCAGCCGCCGGACCGGCCATGATCTGCCGGGCGACGGTCTCCAGCGACCACCGGTCGGCCACGGCCTGGTGGCCGCTCAGCGCTATCCAGCCGCCCGTGGAGCCTGCCTCGGGCAGCACGGCGACCCGCAGCAGCGGCCCGCCGGACAGGTCGAACGGAGCACGGGCCCAGGCGCTCAGAGCGCCGGGTGCCTCCAGGTCGTCCGGTGCCCCGGACGCACCGGAAGCGGCGGGCAACCACTCGGGCACGATGGACGCTTCGGCCCGCACCCGCTGTACGACGCGGCCGCCCAGTTCCACGAGTTCAGTGCGCAACGCCTCGTGCGCGCGCACGACGGCTGCGGTGCGCCGCGCCAGGTCCGCCCTGTCCGGTAGCACGTCCAGCCGCAGGAAGAGGGGGAGGTTGTGGTAGGTGGGCGCGGCTGGGTAGAGATGGCCGTTCTCGAACCGATCGACGAACCACATGCGTTCCTGGTGTGCCGACGCCGGATGAACCTGCCCGCCTTCCCGGGTACTGGTACGCCCGCCGGCGGCGGAGGCAGCCGTGGTGGCCGGCGCGGGATCCGTGTAGTGGGCGTTGAGCTCCCTGAGCAGAATGCCCTCGCATTCACCGTCCCACAGCAGGTGGTGCAGGCACACGAAGAGCACCTGCCCGGCGGCCCCCAATTCGATGAGCGCGGCGGTCAGCAGACGGCCTGAGGGCAGGTCGAACGGCTCGTGGGCCGCGGTGCGCACCCACTCCTGCAGAGCGCTCTCCGGCTCGGGACGGCCCCCGAGGTCCACGCGTTCGACCGAGGGGATCCAGGGCGCGCGCACGGTCTGCATCAGCTCGCCGTCGACCTCTTCGAAGGAGGTGCGCAGGATCTCGTGGCGCGCGATCGTGGCGGTCAGGGCACGGGCGACACCGTCCACGTCCAGCGGTCGCTCCACGCGCCAGACGAGCGGCACGTTGTAGGCCGCCGGGTCATCGCCGAGACGCTGGGCGAGCCAGATACGGCGCTGGAAGCTCGACGCCGGGAAGGTGTCGCCGGTGGGGGCCGCGTCGGGTGGGAGGGGAGCGACCTCGTCGACGGCCGGCGGGACCGAGGCGACGGCCGGTATGGGGAGGGCGGGCGGCACCGCGGACGTATGCTCGGCGGCGGCCTCGCGGTCGGTGCCGGCCGCAGCGTGCGCGCCGGCCGGGGCACCGGCGGGAGCGGTCGGCAGGACGTGGGCGGTGAAGTCCTCCAGCCGCGGGTGGTCGAAGAGCAGGCGGATGGTCGCGGCGGAGCCGGGGAACCGGTCGTTCACCGAGCCGACGAGCGTCCCGGCGAGCAGCGAGTGACCGCCCAGCTCGAAGAAGGAGTCACCGCCCGCGACGGGCCCGGTGCCGAGCACGGCCTGCCACACTTCGGCCATCTCGGCCAGTCGGGCGTCGTGCCCGGCCGTGCGGCCCGCGGCTCGGCCGGTATCGTCGGCCCCCTGCGGGGGCGCGTCCACGGCCGCGGGGGCGATGGCGACCACGTCGGCGAGCCTCGCGCGCGGGTCGTCGGCGATGGCGCGCAGCACCTGGAGGTAGTCGTCGGCCATGGCCTGTACCACCGCGGCGCCCAGCGAGCCCGCCGGGTCCTTCCACAGCAGGTGCGTGCCGCAGCTGTCCTCGCGGACCATGAGCGCCAGACGGAACCCGGCGGTGCTCTCCATGTCCAGAAGGCTCAGCCGTGCTTCGCCGCCGTCGTGGCGCAGCCGGACGTCGTGGACGTCGAGGCCGTCGCGCAGACCGGCGTGCCAGTACTGGAACACCGTCTGGTGGGTGCGCCGCTGGGCGTCGGGCCCGGTCAGTCCAGCAGACCGCATCACGGCTGGCAGCGGCAGGTCGCCGTGCTCGAGGCTCTCCTTGACCCGGGCACGCACCCGGCCGAGCAGGTCGGCGTAGGAGTCGTCGTCCCGCACCGGGACGCGGACAGGCAGCGCGTTGACGAAGTACCCCACTTGCCCTGTCAGTTCGGGCAAGCAGCGGCCATGGTACGGCAGGAACGACAGCACCTCCGAGGCGCCGCTGTGCCGCCTCAGCAGTGCGAAGTATGCGCCCATCAGCACAGTGGCGTACGACATGCCCGCCTCGCCGGCTCGCGCGCGCAGCGTGGCGGCGAGGTCCGCCGGAATCTTCTCGCTGATGACGGTGTACCGGGGCTCCTGCGTGCCGGACGGCAGCGCGAAGTCGTCGGCGCCGCCGTCGAGGGCCGACTTCCAGTACACGCGGTGCTCCTCACCGGCCGGGCCGTCGGCCAGCTCGCGCGAGTGCGTGGCGAACGCGGCGAGTGCGGGCGCGTGGTCCTCGCGCGGCAGTTCGCCACCCTGGTAGACGCTGCGCAGGGCGTCCAGGAGCAGCAGGATCGAGGCGCCGTCGTACACCAGGTGGTGCACGGCGATCAACAGAACCGTGTAGTCGGGGCCGTCGATGAGGTCGACGCGCGCGAGCGGGCCGGTGCGCAGGTCGAACGGCTCCTGCCAGGCCTTGCGGATCGCCGCGTCCGGGGCCAGCTCGGTACGCGAGCGCCGGACCGGGATCCCGGGCGTGTCGGACCAGTCGAGGACGGAACCCTGTTCGGCGGTGCGCACCCGAGCCCGCAGGTGCGGAAAGGCCTCACCGATCTCGGCGACGGCCCGTTCCAGCCGTCCGACATCCAGGGTGCCCCGCACCCGGAAGGGGGTGGGGATGATGTGGCTCCACTGCCCGGGATCCAGTTCCCAGGCGACCCACATTGCCTCCTGGCCGACGGACAGCGGAACGCACTGCGCAGGGGTGTTCATACGGTGCTCTCTTCGGGGCGGTCGGTGTGCGACGGGCGAGGTGTGCCGTCACCGGCGAGAAAGGCGAACCCGGCGCCGGACATCCAGGCGGTGGTGACCGCGGTGACGTCTGGGGCTGACGGGGAGTGGAGGCGGCTGCGCAGTGTGTCGATCCGCAACCGGGCGGCGGTGCAGAAGATGTCGGCGAGGAGCTGGGCGCTGTCGTCGCCGGCAGCCGACATGGTGGAGGCGCGGGCCAGGGTGAGCGAGATGCCCAGCAGCTCTCTGGCGATGGCCGCCAGCAAGATCAAAGTCCGCTCCTGACGGGCGAGTTCCTCCCGATCTGGGTGGCTTCGGGCAAGTTCGAGGCAGATACGTCCGAAGTCCCGCGTCGCGGTGGCCGCCGCCCGCAGGTGTTCCAGGTTGCGGGCGGTGAGGGCGGTGCCCGTCATGTCGAGGGTCACCCCGTCCTCCCGCAGCTCTTCGGCGTGCTCCGGCTCCGGGTAGTAGTAGGACAGGATGGACAGCCGTCCGATCCAGTTGTCGATCTGGAAGTCGACCCCACCGGAGATCCGCAGGTTTCGCAGATCGCGCAGATACCGCTCCACGGGGACGGGCGGTGCGCCGCGCAGCCGCTTGCTCGATGCCGTCTCGTAACCCTCGCCCGCCAGCAGCGACATGGCGCGTTCGGCGATGTCCCAGGCCAGCAGCGAGGAGGCGTTCTTGACGGCGTTCTGCTCGAATCGCAGGTTCAGGTTCCTGCCCTGGTCCTCGGGGAGCAGGCACCACTGGGCCATGGTCTCGATCGCGAACGTCTCCGCCATGCTGTCGGCCAGCCGGCGCCGCACCTCGTCGTACTCCGCGAGAGGCCGTCCGTCGATGACCCGCCGGGACGCGAAGTCGCGCATCCACCCGAGCGACAACCGGGCTACGGCCAGCGAGGGCGCCGCGATCAGGTGCATCCGGCCCCGGCAGACCAGCCGGGCCGTTGCGGGCGTGGTCCGCACGACGTGCCCGGCGTCGCGCTCGACCAGCATGTGCCCACCGCTGACCCTCACGTCGCGGAACTCAAGCCAGCCGTTGGGGAATCCCCTGATACCCATGTACGTGTGCCAGTCCCCGCTGGTCACTCCGGGACTGTCGGTGCGCATGAAGAACATCCGCACCCGGTCGGCGCCGTCCTCGTGCACGGTGGCCGAAACGCTCACCACCTCGGCGACGGGGGCGTGTCCGACGAAGACCTTGCGTCCGTTGAGCAGGTAGTCGTTGGTGCCCTCGATACGGGTCGCGGTGGTGAACCGCCGCTGGTTGGCCGCGCCCTGGGGTTCGCTGTCCGCGCTGGCGGACCGGGCGCCGCGTCGTACGACGTCACCAAGCAGCTCACGCAGCGGGCCGTCCGGGACGACGGACAGGAACGCCCCAGCACCGAGTGCGTTCTCGATGGCGAGGGAGAGCGCCACGGGTGTGCAGTGCGTCGCGGCCGTCGACACCATGCGGAAGGTGTTGTAGTGCGACAGCGCGTGGCCGCCCAGGGACGGGCCTGCCTGGAGCGCGAACCAGCCGCGAGCACCCAGCTCGTCGAGCAGCCCTTCGGGCAGGGCGGCGCGCGTGTCTACGTCGTCGGGATCGACACGGTCGTGCAACAGAGTAGTCAGCTCCGCGGTCATTCGGTCGCCGACCCGTGCGTCGGCCGGGTCCTGCAGGGGGAAGTCACGAATCAGGTCCCAGCGGAAACGTCCCTGGTACAGCTCTTCGAGGAAGCTGATCCGATCCGGGTCGCTGGTCGCGTTCGGTGTTGTCCTTGCCATGTGAGGTCCTCCCATCGAGGGAGTTGTCCCTTCGTCGGGGCATGCCGAGCAACCCCGGGTGGTGGTCGGGGATGATGAGCAGGGAAGCGGGGGTGGGAGTAACGCGGGCCTGGGAGACGAGTAGGCCGGCCCCCGTACGGGCGCCCGGTCGGTCGCCCGGAGCGGGCGACTACAGCCGGGTCCGCACGGCCAGGCGCCGCATCCACGCGTCGAGTTGGAGCACCATCTCGGCGTCGGCCCGGCCGAGCCAGCCGCCGCGGTCGAGCAGCGCCGGGTCCTGCGTCATACGGCGGATCGCCGGCAGGTCGAAGAGCGGACGGGCAGGCGCCGTGCTGTCGTCGAGGAGTTCACACAGCCTGTCCAGCAGGCCAGCCTTGTACTGGGGGTCGTAGGTGATGGGATAGGGCACCTTCGCCCGGGTGAGCACCGACGGCGGGACCACGTCACGGCCCAGGGCGCGCAGCAGGCTCTTCTCCCGGCCGTCAAAGGACTTCATTGCCGCCGGCACGTTGAACAGGGCTGACAGCAGGCGGTGGTCGGTGAAGGGGAACCGCACCTGCAGTCCGGCCGCGGTGCTAAGCCGCTCCGAGTGCAGCACCGTCTGTTCCAGCAGCCGGGTGACCGTGAGGTAGTCCACCTGGCGCGCGAGCCGGTCGACCGGGCCGTCGTCCGCCGAACGGGGCACCTCGTCCAGGGCTTCGCGGAACATGCGGTCGACATGTCCGTTGACGTCGACGCTTTCCAGGAGTGCCTGGTCGAAGAGGCCGGTGCCGATACCGTAGGGCAGGCCGAACTGCCGTGAACGCTCGATCCAGGGGAAGGAGGTCAGCACCCTCCCTTCGTCGATGGAGCCGCCCAGGCCACCGAACAGGGCGTCCGCGCCCTCCCCGCTCAGCACGACGGGGGCGTATGGGGCGACCCGCCGGCTGAAGAGGTAGGGAGTGGTGTTCTTGTCGCCGAAGGGGGTCGGCTGGTCCTTGGCGGCGAGCACCTCCGCCAACGTCACCGGATCCAGCAACTCACCCGGGCGAAGGGCGACTTCCCGATGGTCACAGCCCCACAGCCGGACCACCTCCTCGGCGTACGGTCGGTCCGGGACCGGCGCGGCGGTGTCGCCGAACAGCACGGTGAAGGTCTGCGGTGCGCTTCGGCCGCCGGAGGCGACGAGGCCTGTCAGCACGCTGGAGTCGAGACCGCCCGAGAGCAGTACCGCGGCGCGCTCCCCGGTCAGTGCCCGTCCGACGGCGTCCTTCAGCAGTTCCCTGACGTGCTTGACGGTGTCGTCGAGGTCCAACTCGTGGGGGCGGGCCTCCAGACGCCAGTACGGTTCCTCACTCAGGCGGTTCTGCGCGATGCACAGCGTGTGGCCGGCACGCACCTCGCGCACGCCGCGCAGGACACCCTGCCCGGCGCTGCGCAACTGGGTGAGGATGGCCCCCAGTCCGGCACCGTCGAGCTCGGCGCGCACCATCGGATGGCGCACGACGGTGGCGACGTCGGAGGCGAACACCACTCCGGTGGGGGTGAGCACATAGCTCAGCGGCTTGATGCCGAGCCGGTCACGGCCGAGGAGGAGCTCTCGGGTGCGGGTGTCCCAGACAGCGAAGGCGAAAGATCCGTCCAAGTGGCAGGGCGCGGACCGACTCCAGCGTAGATAGGCCCTGAGCACGGACTGGGACTCGTCGCTGCCGCTGTCCACCGTCATCCCCGGGGGCGCCACCCCGGAACCGAGGTCGCTCGGTGGCAGCACGCTTCCGTCACACACCGCTACAGCCAGCACCTCGCCCCGCGCGTCCGTGGCTATCGCCGCACCACGGTGTTGGGCTAAGTCTCTTTGGATCAGGGCGACATTGCGTCCCTGCCACGCTGTGCCGCCTGCGCGGCCACGGACGACGAGGGCGGATGCCATTTGTTCGACCGTTAGGCTGAACGACCGCACATCACGTTGTCGGTCGAGCCAACCGGCGATACCGGACATATTTTCCTTACATTCGTGCCGTGCTTGGTACGTGACGCTCACTGGCGGACGGTTCGGGCCGCACTCGAGCGAAAGCGAGGTGGGGGGAGAGGGAACGCTGAGGATCGGGGAGCCGATCGAACGACACTCGCGAGCTTAGTGAGTTCGAAGGCCGTACGTCTGTGAGCGACTTCACCGGCGGATCCTTGAACGGATGCCTGGTCAACTGTGATGTCAGAGTGAGGACTTCGTCGGCAGTACCCCCGGCGTAGCATGGGTCGCGACGTCAGTGCACATGTACCTGGCGCGTGGGTACGGAGCGGTCGGCGACGGCGCGGAACGCTGGCGCCGGGCGTGCCTCAGCCGCAGCGGACTAGACCGGCTCGGCCGACGTGGTCTGGCTCGGCCCCCTGACTGGCGGACTGGCAGGGGCAGTCACGGATCGAGTCGGCCGTCGCGGGACTTGGCGGTGCTGACAGGCGACCGGGCCACCGTACGCAGCGCGGCCCGTGCCGCCGAACTGGCTCTGGAGCAGGTGCCGGGCGGGATGTGTCCACCCGCCCGCTGTTGACGCTGCGCCTCGCCGACTGCCACGTCGGAGCAGGTGAACTGGACGCGGCGCTGGAACTGCAAGTACGCCGGGCCGGGAGCCGTATCCGACCGCAGGGTAGACGTGGCCCGCGGCGGGCAGGATGTCGCAGTCCAGGCGTCGGCGAGGTACTCCACCCCTGGTCACCGAGCGGGGACACCAGCAGCGTCCGGCCGACGCGGAGCTTCTCGGACGGGGTTGTGCGGTGTGCGGCCATAGGGCGCCGCTCGGTGAATGGCACACCACGACGCGGTCCCGGGCGCCGAGCGGGGTCGGCGGGGCGTAGCACCGGCTCTCCCCGCCGGCGTGGTTCCTCGGTCAGCCACCATGCTCAGTTGCCACGGACCGGTGATACCACCTGCCGTGTACATGAGAAAGCGTCGGACGGGCGTCGATGTCCCGACCGGCCCCAGGCACACCTTCCGTTCACCCGCTTCACCGTCCTCCGACCGCATATCGGTCTGCGTTTGCCGCCGTTTGACAACAGCCCGTCGTGTCGGCGAACTCCGTTGACCCTCGGTGTGACCGGTGTGAGTGTTCTCGCCGCCCAGGCATGAGCATGACGAACTCGCCGCGTGCGCGTTCCGACGCTCCTGCCCGGGTGTTCGACGCGGAACCCCCCACCTTCCGAGGAGCACTCGTGAAACGAAGACTCGCCGTGGCGGGCCTCTCCCTGGCCGTCGCCCTGGGGACGGTGGCACTGCCCGCCGTCACCACCGCACAGGCGGCCCAAACGGCCACCGCGAACGCGGGCGCCGCGGAACCTGGTCCCCTGGACCGGGCCGTCGCCGCCGCCGACAAGGTCACCGCCAGCGGATTCGACTCCCTCGCCAAGGGACCCGACGAACGCTACGACCGCCGGATGGTCACCCCCTGGCTCAAGGGGATGTACTCCATCGCCTACGAGCGCACCTACCGTGGCCTGCCCGTGGTCGGCGGCGACGCCGTCGTCCTGGCCGACGGCGACGGCGACGTACGCGCCGTGCGTTCCGCGTCCGACGTCCGGATATCCGTCGGCACCGACGCCCGGATCAAGGCCGACGCGGCCGAGCGCACCAGCCGCGCCCGGCTGAAGAAGGCCGACGGGACCGAGTCGCCGCGACTGGTCGTGAAGCTCGCCGACGACAAGGCGCGCCTCGCCTGGGAGACCGTCGTCACCGGCTCCACCGAGGACGGCACGCCCAGCCGGCTGCACGTCTTCGTCGACGCCCGCACCGGAAAGGTCGTCGACTCCTACGACGACGTACGCGCCGGCCACGCCGACAGCCAGTGGAACGGGCCGAGCCCGCTGTCCATCGACACCAGCCAGTCCGGCGGCCAGTACCGGCTCAGCGACCCGTCGAGGCCCGGACTGAGCTGCGCCGACTACAGCACCGGCCGGGTCTTCACCGGGCCCGACGACAACTGGGGCAACGGGGACGCGAGCAGCAGGGAGACCGGCTGCGCCGACGTGATGTACGCGGCGCAGAAGGAGTCCGACATGCTCCGCGACTGGCTCGGCCGCGACGGGCACGACGGCAACGGCGGGAGCTGGCCGGCCAAGGTCGGCCTCAACCAGGTCAACGCCTACTGGAACGGCTCCAGCGTCGCCATCGGCCACAACGAGCAGAACGAGTGGATCGGCTCGATGGACGTCGTCGGCCACGAGTACGGGCACGGCATCGACCAGTTCACCCCGGGCGGCGCCCGCAACGAGAGCGGTCTGGGCGAGGCCACCGGCGACATCTTCGGCGCCCTGACCGAGGCGTACGCCAACCAGCCGGCGCCGTACGACACTCCCGGCGACTACGAGGTGGGCGAGACCGTCGACCTCGTCGGCAACGGACCGATCCGCTACATGTACGACCCCTCCAGGCTCCGCGACCCCAACTGCTACTCGTCCTCGATCCCGGACACCGAGGTCCACGCCGCGGCCGGCCCGCTCAACCACTGGTTCTACCTGCTCGCCGAGGGCACCAACCCCGGGGGCGGCAAGCCCGACAGCCCCACCTGCAACAACACCACCCTCACCGGCGTCGGCATCCAGAACGCGGGCAAGATCTTCTACGGCGGCATGCTGCTGAAGACCAGCGGCATGACCCACAAGCGCTACCGCACCGCGACCCTGACCGCCGCCAAGAACCTCGACCCCACCTGCGAGCTGTTCAACAGGACGAAGGCCGCCTGGAACGCCATCAGCGTGCCGGCCCAGTCCGCCGACCCGACCTGCACCGGCAGCCCGGCCTCCGACTTCTCCATGGCCCTCAGCCCCGCCTCGGGCAGCGCCGAACCGGGTCAGTCGGTCACCGCGACCGTCTCCACGAGCGTCACCAGCGGCAGCGCCCAGTCCGTCGCGCTGTCGGCGACCGGCGCCCCGGCCGGCGTCCAGGTCTCCTTCAGCCCGTCGTCCGTCACCGCAGGCGGCAGCGCCAGCATGAAGGTGACCGTCGCCGACTCCACCGCACAGGGCACCTACACCCTCACCGTCAAGGGCGACGGCAGCGCGGCCGACCACACCGCGCAGTACACCCTCACCATCGGCGGCGGAGGCAACCCCGGCGGCCAGGCCCCCGACATCGACGTGTCCAAGGTGAAGGCCCACCTCGACGAGCTCCAGGCCATCGCCACCCGCAACGGCGGCAACCGGCGCTCCACCGGCACCGGCTACGACCAGTCCGTCGCCTACGTCAAGGGCAAGCTCCAGGCCGCCGGCTTCACCGTGGCCGAACAGCCCTGCACCTCCGGCTGCACCAGCGGCGCGGGCAACAACCTGATCGCCGAGTGGCCCAAGGGCGACGCGGACAACGTCTACATGTTCGGCGCCCACCTGGACGGCGTGTCCGCAGGGCCCGGCATCAACGACAACGGGTCCGGCTCGGCCGCCCTCCTGGAGACGGCCCTGGAGCTGGCCCGGCAGAACCCGGCCATGCTCAACCGCGTCCGTTTCGCCTGGTGGACCGACGAGGAGCAGGGTCTCAACGGCTCCGACTTCTACGTCCGCTCGCTCAGCTCCGCCGAACGCTCCAAGATCAAGGCGTACTACAACTTCGACATGGTCGCCTCCACCAACGGCGGCTACTTCATCAACCACATCAACTCCGCGGCCGCCGCGCCGATGAAGGAGTACTGGGCCTCGCTGAACCTGGCACCCGAGGAGAACACCGAGGGCGCGGGCCGCAGCGACGACTACTCGTTCGAGCGCTATTCCATCGCCACCTCCGGCTACGCGATGGGCGCCAGTGCCCGCAAGACGTCGGCGCAGGCCGCCAAGTGGGGCGGAACGGCCGGCCGGGCGTACGACCCGTGCTACCACTCCTCCTGCGACACCATCGACAACATCAACCTGACCGGACTCAACCGCGCCTCCGACGGCATCGCCTACACCCTCTGGGAGCAGGCGGTCGGCGGCGAGGCACCGGCCGACGACTTCTCCATGGACGTCTCGCCCACCTCGGGCAGCGTCGCGCCGGGCGGTGACGTCAAGACCACCGTGTCCACCGCCACCGTCAACGGCTCCGCGCAGACCGTACGGCTGTCGGTGCCGAACGCGCCCGCCGGTGTCACGGCGGAGTTCAACCCGTCGTCCGTCACCTCGGGCGAGCGCGCCACCATGAGGGTCACCGCCGCGGCCTCGACGGCCCCCGGCACCTACACCCTCACCGTCACCGGCACCGGCACGTCGGCCACGCACACCACGACGTACACGCTGACGGTGACCGGTGACGGCGGCGGCTGCGACACCGGACAGAAGATCGTCAACGGCGGCTTCGAGGACGGCACGTCGCCGTGGACCGGCGACACCCGGACCATCGGGCAGTACGACGGCCAGGTGGCGCACAGCGGCACCCGGTACAGCTGGCTCGGCGGCTGGGGCACGACCAGCAACGAGTCGATCGGCCAGACGGTGACCGTCCCCGAGGGCTGTGCCGCGGTCAAGCTGGAGTACTACCTGCACATCGACACGAAGGAGACGACGAACACCCCGTACGACACCCTGCGGGTCCAGGTCGACGGCACCACCGTCAGCACCAAGTCCAACGCCGACGCCGCGAGCGGCTACGTCCGGCAGTCGCTCGACCTGAGCGCCTACGCCGGCCGGCAGGTCACGGTGACCTTCGAGTCCACCGAGGACGCCTACTTGCAGACGAGCTTCGTCATCGACGACGTGACGGTGCAGGGCAGCTGACCCTGCCCGACGAACGCGGGGCCCGGACCGGGAGAACAGGGGACGGTCCGGGTCCCGCACCGTCCGCACCGGAGGCGACGCCCGGAGTGAGCTTGTAGCCGATGCCGTAGACGGTGATCAGGTACTGCGGGCGGCGCGGGTCGGGCTCCAGCTTCCTGCGCAATGCCATCACGTACATGTCCATGGTGCGTCCGGACATCGAGGAGACCCGACCTCCGGTCCGGCCGAGGAGCTGCCCGCGGGTGAACACCCGCCCGGGCTCGGAGGCCAGGACCTCCAGCACCGCGAACTCGCCGCGGGTGCAGGCGACCTGGTGGCCCGAGGGCCCCACCACCTCCTGACGCAGCGGATCCACCGTGATGGGGCCCACCCGGAGGACGGCGGCGTCCGGCGCCGGCGTCGATCGCTTCACGCGGCGCAGCAGCGAACCGACCCGCGCCATCAGTTCGCACGGACTGTAGGGCTTGGTCACGCAGTCGTCGGCGCCGAGGCGGTGTCCGAGCAGCAGGTCGTCCTCGCCGGAGCGTGCCGTCAGCATCAGGACCGGCACGTCCGACTCCTGACGCAGGATCCGGCACACGTCGTGGCCGCCGACCTTCGGCATCTCCGCGTCCAGCACCAGCAGGTCCGGCCGCAGCCGGCGCGCGGTCTCGACCGCCGTCCGGCCGTCGCGCGCGATCGTGGCCTCGTGCCCCTCCGACCGCAGGTACATGCGCAGTACCTGTGCCTGTCGCTCGTCGGCCTCGGCAACCAGGATGTGCGCGCTCATGGCGGCGACTATAGGGCGGCTTCCGGTGGCGCCCGGGGCGCCGACAAGCTCGCTGCAACCCGCCGGAACCGGCCTGCGACGGTCCGGCTCCCGACACCCGCCCCGGAAAGTCCCGCGAATCCTTCAACACCGCCGCGCCCGGCCGCGTACCCCCTGACGACGCCATTGTCCGGCGCCCCCACGCGCCGCCTTACGGAACGTTGAAGGAGAGGCATCTTGGAACATGAGGATTTAAAGCCGCCGGCGGCACCCGCTCGTGAGCTGCGCCGCAGGAGCGCGCTGCTCGGCATCGGGGCGGTGGCCTGCGTCGGGGCGGTGGACGTCGGGGCGTTCGCGTACGTGAGCGGACGGGCGACGCCGGACAGACTGACGCCGGGACGGCTGGCGGACGGGTTCGAGACCGTGTTCGGCAAGCATCCGGGGTTCAGACGCAACCACGCCAAGGGGGTCAGTGTCGCCGGGGAGTTCGTCGCCAGCGGTGCCGGAACCTCGGTCTCCGAGGCCACGGTGTTCGAGGACGGCCGGCGGACTGCGGTGACCGGAAGGTTCTCGCTGTCCGGGGGAGTCCCGGACGTCGCCGACGCCACGAAGACGGTGCGGGGACTCGCGCTGCGTTTCGACCTTCCCGACGGTGAGCAGTGGCGCACCGCGATGGTCAACCTGCCCGTGTTCCAGGACCGCACCCCCCAGGGCTTCTACGACCGGATGCTCGCCTTCAAGGCACTGCCGGACACCGGGCAGCCGGATCCCGAGAAGAAGGCCGCGTTCCTGGCGGAGCACCCCGAGACGGTGCGCGCGATGGAACTGGCCAAGAAGCACCCGCCCACCTCGGGCTTCGCCGACAGCACGTTCAACGGTCTCAACGCCTTCCACTTCACCAACGGTTCGGGCGGCAGCGTGCCGGTGCGCTGGTCGATGGTCCCGCTCCAGCCGGTGCGTGCGGCGGCCAAGGGGCCGATCGGCCGGAACGAGTTGTTCGAGACGCTGATCGACGCGTTCGACGGCGGTTCGCTGCGGTGGCGGCTGGTGCTCACCATCGGCGGGCCCGAGGACCCGCTCGACGACGCCACGCTCCCGTGGCCCGACAGCCGCCGCACCCTGGACGCCGGTGTCCTGACCCTCAGCTCGGTGCACACCGAGGCGTCGGGCAACGCGCGGGACATCAACTTCGACCCCACGGTGCTGCCGCGTGGCATCGCCGTGTCCGACGACCCACTGCTGAGTGCCCGCTCGTCGGTGTACGCGCGGTCCTTCGCGCGGCGCACCGGGGAGCCGGACACGAAGGGGACCGTGAAGGTGACGGGGAAGCACGATGACTGATGCCGGGGCCGGGGCCGGGGCGCCGGTCGCCGAAAGCCCCCCGGACCCGCAGGGTCCGGGCACGGACGTTCCGGACCGGTTCACGCTCTTCTCCCGCTGGCTGCACTGGGTGATGGCGGTCCTCGTGGTGGCCATGATCTTCATCGGCGCGGCCATGGTGGCCTCCCTGGCCGACTACCGCCTGCTGGTGTCGGTACACAAACCCCTGGGCATGGCCGTACTCCTGCTCGCGGTGGTCCGGCTGGTGAACAGGTTCCTCCACCGGGCGCCCCCGCACCCGAGGTCGATGGGCACGGGCGAACGCAGGGCCGCCCTGGCGTCCGAGTGTCTGATGTACGGCCTGATGGTGTCCCAGCCGCTGGTGGGGTGGGCCATGGTGTCGGCGTCCGACACACCGTTCACCGTGCTCGGCGTGCGGGTGCCGCCCATCGCGCCGGCCGACCCCGGGATCTATTCCGCCCTGCACGAGACCCATCTGGTGCTCGGCTACGCGCTGTTCATCCTCTTCACCCTGCACATGCTGGCCGTCCTGGTCCATGTCCTGGTGCTGCGGGACGGGCTCCTCGGTCGGATGGCCCTGTGGCGGACCTCCCGGCAGGAGCCGGAGCCGGTGGCGGTGCGGAGGGGCGGCCCCTGACCTTCAGCTTCTCAGCACCGGCCGCGCCTCCCTCCGGCCCGGGTCACCCGGGCCGGAGGGAGGCGCGACCCCGTCGGAGCCCCGTCGGAGCCCCCGCTCCCTCGGTGTCGGGTCAGCTCTGGCGGACTCCCCGGCGCCAGATCGCGCTGATGTCGAGCGTGTGCGAGATGGCGTCGAGCGGGTCGCCGTCCACGAGGAGGAGGTCGGCGCGCAGACCGGGCGCGATCCTGCCGCGGTCGCCGAGTCCGAACCGGCGGGCCGGCACGGAGGTCGCGGCCGCGAGCGCGGCCCGCGGGGACAGCCCGGCCCGGACGAGCAGGGCGAGTTCGTCGTGGACGCTGGCGCCGTGTGCGACCCCGCCGTGGCTGGGCACGGGGACGGAGGCGTCGGTGCCGGCGAGCAGGTCGACGCCCGCCGCGTGCAGGGCGGCGACACTGTCCAGGACGTGCTGGAACGTGCCCTGGGGATAGGAGTTGAACGAGCCGCGCAGTGTGTCGAGCCACGGCTGCGACAGGCGGTCGGCCACGCGGGGGTCGTCGGCGAGGTGTGCCGCGGTGCGGCCCATGAGCGAGGAACTGACGGTCAGGCAGGGCGTGACGAAGACGTCGGCGTCGCGCAGGGCTTCCACGACGGAGTCGTCCGCGCGCTGGTCGACGAAGAGGTGGGCCAGGCCGTCGACACCGGCGTCGAGGGCCTGGCGGGTGGCGGCCAGGGTGATGGCGTGCGCGACGACCTTGAGTCCCAGCCGGTGGGCCTCGTCCACTCCGGCCTCGATGGTTTTGGGGTCGATCATGGGAAGGCCGGGGTGGCCCATGGTGGTGCCCTCTTCGATCATCACCTTGATGTAGTCCGCCCCGGCCGCGGCGAAGGCCTGGACATGGGCGCGGGCCTCGTCGGGCGTGCCGACCGACGGCATCTGCCATCCCTCGTGCTCGCCGGCGGCCGGGTCGTGCTCGCCCAGGTCCTTCATGAGTTCGCTGGGGTGGCCGCCCTTGGCCATCATGGCGATCAGCGCGGAGCGCACGTCGGCGAGGGTGTCGTCGTCGCCGACCTCGGTGCGCTGCTCGGGCGTCCAGTAGCCCTGCATCTCCAGTTCGGTGGTCACACCGAAGCGCAGCGCCTGGCGCAGGGAGTCCACCGAAGTGTGTACGTGGCTGTCGATCAGGCCGGGCAGCAGGAAGCCGCCCTGCGCGTCGACGACCTCGGCGTCCCGGGGCGCGTCCGGGGCACCGACGGCGGTGACGACCCCGCCCTCCAGGGTGAGGGTGGTGGCGTCCAGCGGCTGTGCGCCGTCGAAGATGCGGGCGTTGGTGATGTGTGTGGCAGTCATCGGGTGTCCTTCCATGAGAGTTGCCGGGATGCGCGGGCGCTGCGCGCGGGGGTCGGGCGCCGGCCGCCGGGCTTGCCGCGCAGGGGTACTTCCTTGATGAGGAGCGACGCCGGCAGCGCGGCGAGAGCGATCAGCGAGGTGGTGAGGAAGATCAGGTGGGTGGCATGGACGACGTCGGCCAGGTAGGCGTCCCGGGCGGCATCCGACAGGCGCCCGGCGGCGCTCGTGGAGGGGGCGTCCTCGCCCGGCGACCGGCCGCCGCCGGTGACGGCACCGGTGAACAGGGAGGCGAACACCGCGAGGCCCAGGGAGCCGCCGAGGTTGCGGAAGAGGTTGGTGGCCGCCGAGGCCGAGCCGATGTCGCGCAGCTCGACCGCGTTCTGGGCGATGGTGTTCGACATCTGCAGGGTGAAGCCGGTGCCCGCGCCGACCAGAGCCATGTAGACGGAGGTCGTGAGGCGGGAGGTGCCGGTGTCCATGGTGGACAGCAGCCCCGTTCCGGTCACGAGGAACAGCGAGCCGAGAACCGGAAAGATCTTGTAGCGGCCGGTGGCCGTCATGACCCGGCCCGCGATGTTCGAGGTGATCAGGGTCGCGATCATCAGCGGAAGCAGGAGGAGCCCGGAGTTGGCTGCCGAAGCGCCCTGGACGACCTGGAGGTACAGCGGCAGGTAGAGCGTGGCTCCGAACAGCGCCACACCCGTGACGGTGAGCAGGACGGCGGAGAGCGGGAAGTTGCGGTGGCCGCTGTAGATGCGCGGCGGCATGAGCGGTTCGGCGACGCGTCGTTCGGTGGCGACGAACCCGGCCAGCAGGACGCTCGCGGTGAGCGCGAGGGCGATGATCTGCCAGGAGCCCCAGGCATAGGTACTGCCCGCCCAGGTCGCGGCCATGACGAACGCGGAGACGGCGCCGGTGAGGAACGTGATGCCCCACCAGTCGAGGGTGATCCTTCCCTGCCGCTTGGCCGCGGGCACGTGCAGCATGATCCCGCACCAGGCGATGCAGACCAGGCCGATGGGCACGTTGATGTAGAAGGCCCAGCGCCAGCCGAGGTGCCCGGTCACGAAGCCGCCGAGCAGGGGGCCGCCGAGCTGGCCCAGGGCCGTGACACCGGCCACCATGCCCTGGTAGCGCCCCCGCTCCCGCGGCGGCAGCAGCGTGCCGATGAGAGCGAACGCGCCGGCGCCCATGCCGCCGGCGCCCAGCCCCTGAAGCACCCGGAAGGCGATCAGCCAGTCGATCGAGGACGCCGCGCCGCACAGTACGGACGCGACGAGGAACAGCACGATCGACGTGAGGAACACCGTCTTGCGGGGGAAGAGGTCACCCAGCTTCCCCCACACGGGAGTGGAGCACGCCGTGGCCAGGGTGTAGCCGGTCACGACCCACGACATGTGCTCCAGACCGCCCAGGTCGGCGACGACGGTCGGCATGGCCGTGCCGACGATGAGCGCGTCCAGCATGGACAGCAGCAGAGCCAGCATGATGCCCAGCAGGACCCAGCGGACGTTCTTGGGCACGTCGGCCGGATCGGAGGACGCAGGCGTCGGGCCCGCTCCGGAGAGGGACGGCACGAGGGATCACCCCTTCACGACAAGGCGGTCGGTTCGAGTCGACCGGACCACGGACCACAGTAGCGAACATGTTCGTAGCGAACAAGTTCGTTGCGAGATCGCTCATCGTGATCGCGGTTGTGATCGTGGTCGTGATCGTGGTCGTGATCGTGGTCGTGCTGTCGCTTCGGCGCGGGGCAACGCGGAAGCGGTCCGCCGGCCGGGCCGGCGGACCGCTTCGGTGCGTGGGGCGTGCGGAACCGTCAGTCGCCCAGGATGTCGGTCACCTTGAGGTTCTCCACGTCGACCTCGGCGACGGTGAGGTCGTCGTTGAGCACCCACGCCGTCTTCGAGTCGGCGCTGAAGCTGATCGCCTGGCGGGGGCCCTTCAGCTCGCCCTTCGGGCCACTCTCGACGGTGCCGATCACCGAGTTGTCCGCAGTGTTCACGGCGGTCAGGGTGTCGTCCGCCATGTTCCCGGACAGCAGGACCGAACCGTCGGGGGACAGCGCCGCACCGTAGGGCTTGTCGCCCACGTGGACGCTGGTCCTCTTGCCGGAGACCAGGTTGACGACGGAGATCTCGTCGGACTCGCTGTTGGCCGCGTACAGCCGGTCGCCCGCGCGGTTGACGGACACCGCACGCAGGCCCTTGAATCCGCCGATCGTCTCCGGATCGGCGTCCTTGTTCTTGAGGTCGACGACCGAGACCTCGCCCGTGCCGTAGTTGGTGACGTACAGCGTGTCGCCCGAGTGCGAGAGCTTGGTGCCCTGCCGCGGCTCGTGGAAGCCGGTGATGACGTCCACCGGCCGGTTGTTGGCGAGGTCGACGACCGTGACCGTGTCCGCCGCCGCATTGTTGGCGTACAGCCACTTGCCGTCCGCGCTCTGCGCGGTGCCGAACACACCGGCCCCGAGCGGCAGACGCTGCGTGACACGGAAGCCGAACACGGAGATGCGGTCCACGACTCCGCGCGCGCTGTCGGACACGGTGAAGCTCTTGCTGTCCGGGGCGAACAGGATGTTGCGCGGGCTGACGTACCCCTTGATCTCCGCGACCTTCTTGCCGCTGGGTACGTGGATCACGACCAGATGGTTCGAGTAGGAGTTCGTCGCCACGGCGAACTGCTCGTTCGGGCTGACCGCGAGCGTGTTGTTGGTGGCGTCGACGGTGGGGTCGCGGTCCTCGGGCTCCTCGGGGTCCGCGACCTCGACCTTGCTGGTGTAGGCACCGAAGTCCACCACGGTGGTGGTGAACCCCTTCGACGACGACTTCTTCTCCGGCGCGTCCGCGCTGGCCGTGGTCACCGCCGCACCGGACAGGGCGAGCGCGGCGAGCGCGGTGGTGGCGATCATCGTCCGGCGCGTGGTCCTGAGGCGTTTCACCTGGGCTGTCTCCTTGATTTGAGTGTCCCCCCGCCGCGCATGACCGGTCTTCGGGCGCTTGTGGCGCCGGATTTACCTCGAAGGACCGGTTCGCGTGCTCCGTCGGCTCTGCAACCGTTGTCATAAAGGGGTACGCCGCCGCGCCACGTGGTGTTGAAGGAGAAGTGGATCAATTCGGGACGCCGTCGCGGGAACGGCGGTCCTCCGGAACACCCCACCCGGCGGGGTGGTGCCTGCGCTACCGAGGCTCGGCAGTGGACGGGATCGAGACGCGGCGGGCTCCGGAGGAGGCTGATCCATGTCAGCAGGAGCGTTCAGCCGCCCGACCGTCCAGCAGGGAGTCCCCCCGTGTCTCAGCACCGTGCCTCGAAGTCCCGCCTGCGCCGGCGGTCCGCCATCGCGGTCTCCGCCCTCGCGGTCCTGGGCGGCGCCGTGGCGGTGTGGCTGCCCTCGGCCAGCGCCGACCAGCCCGCCGCCCGCCCGAACGCGAAGGTGCAGCGGAGCCTGGACGGCCTGACGCGCGACCACGGCTTCCCGGCCGCGCTCGCCTCGGTGCGCGACGAGAAGGGGCACACCCGCAACTACACCGCCGGGGTGGGCGACCGTCGCAAGAAGCGCTCCCGCGTCCCGGCCGACGGACAGGTCCGGATCGCGAGCACCACCAAGCTGTACACGGCGACCGTGGTCCTCCAGCTGGTGGGCGAGGGCAAGGTCGGTCTGGACACCACGGTGGAGACCTACCTGCCGGGCCTGGTGCGCGGCGACGGCATCGACGGCCGGAACATCACCGTGCGGCAGCTGCTCCAGCACACCAGCGGACTGCCCAACTACACCGAGACCATGCCGAAGTTCTCCGAGTGGCGGCACACCTTCGTCGACGACCACGACCTGCTCGACATGGCGTTCAAGGAGAAGGCGTCCTTCGCCCCGGGCAAGGGCTGGGAGTACAGCAACACCAACTACACCCTCGCGGGTCTGATCGTGCAGAAGGTCACCGGCCGTCCCATCGGCGAGGAGATCACCGACCGGATCATCGAGCCCCTCCACCTGCGCCACACCTACTGGCCCCGTGAGGGCGAGCAGACCATCCGTGAACGCCACCCGCACGGCTACGCGTCCGACGAGCCCGGCGGTCCCCTCACGGACGCCACCGAGGTCGACCCCTCCTGGGGCGGCGCGGCCGGGCAGCTCGTCGCCCGCCCCAGCGAGGTCAACCGCTTCCTGACCGCGCTGATGGACGGCAGGCTCCTCGAGCCCGCCCAGCTCGAGGAGATGCGGACCACGGTCGAGGCCAAGGGCCTGCACGACGGCTGGCGCTACGGCCTGGGCATCGTCGAGATGCCGCTGAGCTGCGGCGGCGTCGCCTGGGGCCACGGCGGTGACTTCGACGGCTACGAGAACCGCAACGGCGTCACGGACCGGGGCCGGGCCGCCACCGTCGCCGTGACGGCGCTGCCCTCCACCCTGGAGGGCGCCGAAGCCGTCAACAAGGCCCTCGACACCGCCCTGTGCACGCGCTGACCCCGACCCCGCTGACCCCGGCCCCGCTCACCCCGCCGACCACTTCCGCGTTCCGCAAGGAGACCGTCATGTCCGTCCTGCCCAAGCCCAGCCTCCGCCGCACCCTGACCGCCCTGAGCGGGGTCGCCGCGGCCCTCGCCCTGTCCGTGCCCGCGGCCGGCGCGCTGACGAGCGGCACGACGACCGCCACCCCGGCCGCGCACGGCCAGGACGCCTTCCGGGGCCGGACCGACGCCGCCGTCCGCAAGAGCCTCGAGGCGCTGGTGAAGGAGGACGGCTTCCCCGGCGCGCTCGCCTCCCTCAGCGACCCGGGCGGCCGCGCCCGCAACTACACGGCCGGCGTGGGCAACCTCAAGACCGGGTCCAAGGTGCCCACCGACGGCCAGGTGCGCATCGCCAGCAACACCAAGATGTTCACCGCGACCGTGGTCCTGCAACTGGTCGGCGAGGGCAGGATCGACCTCGACGCGCCGATCGAGACGTACCTGCCGGGTCTGGTGCGCGGCGACGGCATCGACGGCCACGACATCACCGTGCGGCAGCTGCTCCAGCACACCAGCGGACTGGCCGACTACGACGAGGAGGTCGTGAAGGACTACCTGACCAAGCAGCAGCACCGCTACTTCGAACCCCGCGAGCTCGTCGAGTTCGGTCTCGGCAAGAAGGCGCTGTTCGCCCCCGGCACCGGCTGGAGCTACAGCAACACCAACTACGTCCTGGCCGGCCTTCTCGTGCAGAAGGTCACCGGCCGTCCCGTCGGCGAGGAGATCACCCACCGCATCATCGAGCCGCTGGGCCTGCGGCACACCTACTGGCCCGGCGTCGGCGACCAGACCATCAAGGGCCGCCACCCCCACGGCTACTTCGCCACCGCGCCCGACACCCCCTACACCGACGTCACCGAGCAGGATCCCTCCGCCGGCTGGGCCGCGGGAGGACTCGTCGGCACCCCCAGTGACCTCAACCGGTTCCTCACCGCGCTCCTCGACGGCAAGCTCCTCGAGCCGGAGCAGCTCAAGGAGATGAAGACCACCGTCGACGCCCCCGACCTCGACACCGTCGGCGACGGCCACTACGGCCTCGGCCTGGCCACCTTCAAGCTCAGCTGCGGCGGCTACGCCTGGACCCACGGCGGCAACGCCCCCGGCTACACCACCCGCAACGCCGTGACGGAGGACGGCCGGGCGGCCACCATCGCCGTCACCGCGCTGCCCACGACCCTCCCCGCCGCCGAGCACATCGAGGCCGCCCTCGACACCGCGCTCTGCACCCGCTGACGGGCTGCGGGCTGGCGCACCCCCCCCCGGTTCTACTCCGGGGGGTTGGTGTCGTCGGCCCACGCGTACTCCAGTACGTGCGCCACCTCCCGGGCCCTCTCGGTCCCCTCGACGCGGGCGACGAGGTGCAGGGCCATGTCGATGCCGGCCGAGATGCCCGCGCTGGTCACGATGTGCCCCGCGTCGACCCACCGCTGCTTGGTGCGCACCTCGACGTCCGGGAACGAGGCGAGGTCGTCCAGCACGCTCCAGTGGCTGGTCGCGGGCAGCCCGGCGAGGAGCCCGGCCGCCGCGAGGACCAGGGCGCCGTTGCAGACGGACGCCAGGAGCGTGCCCGCGTCCGCGAAGGACCGCATCCGTGCCAGATGCGTCTGGTCGTTTCGGAGGTGGTCGATCCCGGAACCGCCGGGATGGATGAGGAGGTCGGGCCTCGGGCCGTCGTCGACGGCACCGTCGGGGGTGACGGCCAGCCCCAGGCTGCACCGCACGGGTCCCCCGTCGAGGCTCGCGGTGCGGACGACCACGTCCCGGTCGGTCAGCTCCTGCCAGAAGCGCAGGGTCTCCCACGGGCCGAAGGCGTCCAGCTCCTCCACGCCGTCGAACAACAGCACGGTGACTCGGTACGGAACGGTGTCGGGCATGACGGACCGGCCTCTCTCGGAAGGGTGCGGGGCGGGCGAACAAGCTAACGCGATTCCGGGCCGCCGGAGCCGCCGCGGACCGGTGACGAGTACGACACCTACGAAATGGCCGGCCCCGGGAACTCGCGGCGGTCCCGCGGCGACTACTGCACCGAAACCACTCGGCCGAACCACTCGGCCCGGACCGCTCGGGTCCATGAACCACTCGGCCGGTCAACCACTCGGCCCGTGGGCGATTACGGTGCGCACCACTAGGAGTTCCATGTCGATGAAACGGCCGGCCGCCGCCGCCCTGGCCGCGGCCTTCTGTCTGCTCACGGCGGCGTGCGGCTCCTCCTCCGGCACGGCGGACGACACCGCCGGCAAGGCCGCCGGACAAACGTCCGGCTACCCGGTCACGCTCGACAACTGCGGCCGGAAGCTGACGTTCGAGAAGGCTCCCGAACGGGTCGTCGTGATGAACGGCGCGTCCGTCGCCGAGGTCTCCACACTGCTCGCCCTCGGCCTCGAGGACAAGATCGTCGCGAACCAGCAGGGCTACGGCAGGTCCGAGGTACCCGGCCGGGCCGACGCGATCAAGAAGCTGCCCACCGGCGGCATCACGCTCAACGGCGCCGGTGACATCCCCCGCGAGGCCATGCTCGGACTGCGCCCCGACCTCGTCCTGTCCGTCACCTCGTACGGCTACGAGCAGAAGAACGGCTTCGCCACCCGCGAGCAGCTCCAGCAGGTGGGTGCCAACAGCTACATCTCCCCGCAGGGCTGCGACGACGACCCGTCGAAGATGACCGTCGCCGACAGCTACCGACTGCTGCGCGACATGGGGAAGATCTTCCACGTCGGTGACCGGGCCGAGAAACTGATCGCCGCGTCCGAGAAGAAGATCGCGGCCGTCAGCGGGAAGACCGGGACGGACAAGCCTCCGAAGGTCATGGTGCTCTTCGCCAGCCCGACCGGCAAAACCGACTTCAGCCTGGTCTTCGCCAAGGGCATCGTCAACGACATCCTCGCCGGGGCCGGCGGCGTCAACGCCTTCGAGGACTCCTCCGAGACGCTCTTCGCCAACGTGAGCAAGGAGAAGGCGGCCACCACCGACGTCGACGCCCTCGTCGTGATCGACGCCAGCGGCACCGACGCGGCGGCATACGCCAAGCAACTGCTCAAGGAGTTCCCCCAGTGGCCGGCCGCCAGGACCAGCACGTACGTGACACTGTCCGACTCGATGTACCTCGGCCCCAGCAACGACCTGGCCGTGAAGAAGATCGCCGAGGTGCTGCACCCCGACGCCGGCTGAACCGGCTCACGCTGCCCCTGGCGTTCGTCCTCCTGCCCGTCGCCCTGGCCGCCACCATGATCGTGGCGATCGGCGTCGGCGCGGTCAACGTACCCGTCGGCGACGTGTGGCACATCGTCGTCCACCACGTCACCGGATCCGGTACGGCACCCGCGGATCCCGCCCTCGACCAGATCGTGTGGAACTTCCGCGCTCCCCGCGTCGTCCTGGCGGCCCTGGCGGGCGCGGGCCTGGCCGTGTCCGGTGCCGTGTTGCAGAGCGCCGTCTCCAACCCCCTGGCCGACCCCACCGTGCTGGGCTTCTCCTACGGCGCCACCCTCGGCGCCGTCCTGGCCATCACCCTGGGCGGCTCGGTGGCCGCCGCCGGCCTCGGCGTCTCGACGGCGGCCTTCCTGGGGGCGATGGTGGCGGGAGCCCTGGTCTTCGCGCTGGGACAGCGACGCGGACGCATGGCCCCGACCCGACTCGTGCTGGCCGGGGTGGCCGTCGGCTACGTCTTCCTGTCGGCGACCAGCTTCGTGCAGCTCCACGCCTCCCCGAACGAACTGCGCACGGTGCTGTTCTGGACCCTGGGCAGCGTCGCGGGCGCCCAGTGGGACCAGCTCCCCACGGTCGCCGTCGTGGTGATCGCCACGACCGTCCTGCTGACCCTCTTCGGCCGCCGGCTCAACGTCCTGCTGGCCGGCGACGAGTCCGCCACCGCGCTCGGCGTCGACGTCAACCGGCTCCGCATCGTCCTGCTGGTGCTCAGCGCCCTGCTGACCGGCACCGTCATCGCGGTCGCCGGCGGCATCGGCTTCGTCGGCCTGATGATCCCGCACCTGGTCCGGCTGAGCACCGGCGCCGACCACCGCCGCCTGCTGCCCCTGACCGCCCTGCTCGGCGCGGTCTACCTGGTCCTCGTCGACCTGCTCTCCCGCACCCTCGACCGCCCCAACGAGCTGCCCCTGGGCATCCTCACCGCACTCCTCGGCGCACCCTTCTTCCTCTGGCTGCTGCGCCGCAACAAGGCCATGGACTGACGCATGCACCTCACCGTCGAACGGCTCCACATCGCCCTGGACGGCAACCCGATCCTGCGTGACGTGAACCTGGAGGCACGCACGGGCGACATCGTGGGACTCGTCGGGCCCAACGGCAGCGGCAAGTCGACCCTGCTGCGCACCGTCTACCGCTCGCTGCGCCCGGCGGACGGCGTCGTGCGGGTCGGCGACGACGACGTGTGGAAGCTCTCCGCCCGCGCCGCCGCCCGGCGCACCGCGGCGGTGCTCCAGGACTCAGGCGGCAACACCACCGGCCTGACCGTCACCGAGATCGTCGCCCTGGGCCGCGCTCCGCACCACGGCCTGCTCGGACGCGACGGCGCCGAGGACCACCGGGCCGTCGAGGACGCCATCGACCACTGCGGCGTACGGCCCTACGCCGCACGCGACTACGCCTCCCTGTCCGGCGGGGAACGCCAACGCGTCCTGCTGGCGCGGGCACTGGCGCAGGACCCGCGCCTGCTGGTGCTGGACGAACTCACCAACCACCTCGACATCCGCGCCCGCTTCGAGCTGCTGGAACTGGTCCGCGCCACCGGGATCACCACCCTGGCGGTCCTGCACGACCTCGACCTCGCCGCCCGGCTCTGCGACCACCTCGTCGTCCTGCACGAGGGCGCGGTGGTGGCCGCGGGCGCGGTCCTGGAGGTGCTGACGCCGCAGGTCCTCGGGGAGGTCTTCGGCGTACGGGCGAGCACCCGCCGGCACGACGACGGCGTCATCCGCATCACCTACGCCGCCCAGCCGCTCGCCGCCGACGTGCCGCCCCCGCGCGGGTGACCCGCACGACACCGGGGAACTCCACCCGGGCGCACGGCGACCCACTGGGGGACGGCTCCACATGAACGAGGGAGCCGGCGCACACCTCCCGGGGCGCACCCACACCTCGGAGACCGTCAGGAGACGCACCATGGCACGTATCGGATACCTCGTCACCGGCATGACCTGTGAGCACTGCGCCGCGAGTGTCACCGAGGAGGTGTCCCAGGTGCCCGGCGTCACCGACGTGAACGTCGACGTGAGCGCGGGATCGGTCGCCGTCGACGGCACCGGCCTGGACGACGCGTCGCTGCGGGCGGCGATCGAGGAGGCGGGATACCAGGTCACGGCACTCGTACTGGCCTGACGCGGGCCGCGTTGCGGCGGCTGCTCCGGAGTGGAGTCCGGCAGGGAAGGCACCCGGGTGTCCGGCTTCTCCCGGTGGGTGCCAGGATGAGTTGCCATGGCTGCCGACGGGGCGTTGCGCGCGTTGCGGGCCGCGGTGTTCGCGGCCGTCTGCGTGGTGCTCGCCGGCCTGGGCCACGTGCTGATGTCCGGCCACGGGCTGCCCTGGTGGGTCCTGCTGTCCGGCCTCGCGGCGGTCGGCGCCGTGGGCTGGTCCTTCGGCGGCCGGGAGCGGCGGGGCGCCGCGGTGGCCGCCCTGACCGTGACCGTGCAGGCGGCCCTGCACGTCTGCTTCACCCTCGCGCAGTCCCCCGCCCGGCCGTCCACGGCGGCGGCCGGTGGCACGCAGAGCGTCCAGGAGTGGGCGCGGTACCTGCTCTGCGGCGCCGACCCGACCCCGGCCCAGGCGGCCCGCGCCTACGGCATCGCGCAGCGGGCCGGTCTGACCGAGCACCTGCACCACGGGCCCGGTCACACCACGGGGGCCGTGCCCGCGACGGGCACCACGGACATGTCGGGGCCGGCCGCCCTGCTCCACCTGGGGCACATGACCGGCACCGCGTCCTGGGGCATGCTCGCCGCCCACCTGCTGGCCGCCGTCCTGTGCGGACTGTGGCTGGCGCAGGGAGAGCGCGCGGCCTTCGCCCTCGTACGCGCCTGCGCCGACCGCGCTTTCGTGCCGCTGCGGCTGGTGCTCGTCGTCCTCGTGCCGCCGGCGGGACCGCCCGCCTTCCGGCCCGTCCGGCGGACCCGTAGGCGGCTGCGGCGGCTCCTGCTCGTGCACACCCTCGCCACCCGTGGCCCTCCCCGGGGGACCGCTGTCGTCTGACAGCCGGTGCACCGCCGTCGCGCCCGATGCGCCCGGCGGTCCCCGTGCGCGCGTGCGCGCACGGGTCTCCCACCCGTGCGGCGGGCCCATGGCCCCCGGGCCCCACCTCGGCGCCGCCGTACGGAATCCTGCCGAGGAAGGACCACGGGACCATGATCCCTGCTCTGCCCGCCGTGACCGACGAGACGGTCACGGCATGGGCGCTCGCCGCCGCCGGCGGCGACAGCGAAGCGGTCGACCGCTTCGTGCGCGCCCTCCAACGTGACGTACTGCGCTATGTGGCGTACCTCGCCGACGACACCCAGGCCGCCGACGACCTCGCCCAGGACACGTTCCTGCGGGCGCTGACCGCGCTGCACCGCTTCGAGGGCCGCTCCTCGGCCCGCGTGTGGCTGCTGTCCATCGCCCGCCGGGCGGTCGCCGACAACATCAGAGGGGCCGCCCGCCGGCCGAGGACGGACACCACCGCCGACTGGGAGGACGCGGTCGAGCGCGCCCGCCCGGCCGGTCTGCCCGGCTTCGACGACGGAGTCGCCCTGATGCACCTGGTCGAGGCCCTGCCCCGGGACCGGCGCGAGGCCTTCCTGCTGACCCAGGTGTACGGCCTGCCGTACGCGGACGCCGCGCAGGTGGCCCGGTGCCCGGTCGGCACCATCCGCTCCCGCGTCGCGCGGGCCAGGCTGAACCTGGCGGAAATGATGGCCGACGAACCCGACACCACACCCCGGTACGCACCGGCCGTGGCCTGACGGGACGTCATGGTCCGTGCCCGCGCCGCTGCCTGGGCACGCGAGCACGGACCGTGGGCCCGCGTGGTCAGGCATCCTCCATGTGAGTGGCCGGGACGGCGGTGTGCGGCGCGACGGACCTCGCGGGGGCCGTCGCGGCCGCGGTCGCCGTCCACGGGGTGCCGGTGGCGAGAGCTTCCCGCCAGGGGCGCAGCGTGCGCGGGGGCAGGCCGGCGGCCAGGACGGCGGAGAGCCGGTCGCCGGTTCGGTAGGCGACGAGGAAGCGGCCCCGCGCCAGGTCTCCTTCGACGAGGACGTGCTGGTCGTGGCCGCGCGGGTGTCCGTAGGCCTGGAGCCTGACGCCGTACTGGTCGGTCCAGAAATACGGGACCGGTGCGAAGGGCCGGGGCCGGTCGGGGTGGAGCAGGTTGTGCGCGACGGTCAGGGCCTGCTCGGCGGCGTTGGTGCGGTGCTCGACGCGCATCGACGCGCCGAACCGGGGGTGGTGCCAGCGGGCCACGTCCCCGACCGCGTACACACCGGGCGCCGCCACGCAGAACCGGTCGCACACCAGCCCGTCCGCCACGTCCAGACCGCTGCCGTCGAGCCATTCGGTGTTCGGCACCGAGCCGACGGCCAGCAGCACGTCGTCGGCGCGGACGATGCTGCCGTCGCTCAGCAGCACGGCGCCGACGCGTCCTCCGGGGCGGCTCTGGACACCGCTGACCGAGACGCCGGTGCGGACGTCGACGCCGTGCGCCCGGTGCGTCCCGGTCAGGAACCCGCCCACCGTGTCGCCCAGGACGCGCGCGAAGGGCAGCGCGGACCGTTCCACGAGCGTGACCTCGACGCCGAGCGCCCGCGCGGTCGCCGCCGTCTCGGTGCCGGCGAACCCGGCGCCGACGATCACCAGACGGCGTCCCGCGCGCAGCCTCGGCCTCAGCGCCAGGGCGTCGTCCAGGGTGCGCAGCACGTGTATCCCGTCGGTGCCGTCCGCGCCCGGAACCGACGGCCGGCGCGCGCGGACCCCGGTCGCCACGACCAGGGACCCGTACGGGAGACGGGTCCCGTCGTCGAGGTGCACGAGGCGCTCCGCGGGGTTCACCCCGGTCGCCGCGGTGCCCAGCCGCATGTCCAGGCCGAGGGTCCTGGTCTCCGCCGGGCTGCGCAGCGCGAGCCGGGGAGGATCCCAGGCGCCGCTGAGGAACTGCTTCGACAACGGCGGCCGGTCGTAGGGCGGATGAGGTTCCGCACCGACCACCACGAGCCGGCCGGCGTACCCCAGCCGGCGCAGTGCCGCCGCGGTGGTCAGTCCGCCCGCGGAGGCGCCGACCACGACCACCGGACGGTCGCTCACGTCGCCACCAGCTCGATCGCCGCACACTCGTCCTGCTCCATGTTCATCCGCACGGGGTCACCTCTATCGGTTGTCCATTTACCCACCCGTTTGGTGAACACCGTAAGCCGGTCAACGGTGTTCGGACAACGAACGCAGGACGACGTTCCGGACGCGCGCGGCGGTGTCCTACGCAAGCCCGCGCGGCCTCACCCCATCATCAGCGCGGACGCGCGAGGCGCGAGGAAGTGGTCCATCACCAGTTCCCCGGCGCCGACGGCGGCCACCTGGTCGCCCACGGCGGATCCCTGCACCAGGACCCGCTCGCGTGCCACCAGTTCGCGGGCGACGAGGTCGGGGACGACGGGGAGGAACGCCGGACCGAGCCGGCTCCACAACGGGCCGCCGAGCACGACCCGTTCCACGTCCAGCAGGTTGACCAGCACGCCCAGACCGACCGCGACCCGCCGCGCCGCCCGCTCCAGGAGACGAGAGGCGACGGCGTCGCCCGCGGACGCGAGGTCGCACAGCGCGGAGCAGGCGTCGTCCACCGCGACGTAGTCGTTGAGGTTCGGCAGCGGCATCAGGCCCACCCGGGCCGCCTGGAGGACGAGTGCCTCCGGAACGCAGGCGGCCGCCAGACCGCCGCGCCGGCCGCTCCACTCCAGCTGCTCGGCGTCGGGGTCAACGACGAGGTCGCCGACCTCTCCGAGGTTGTTGGTGGTGCCCCGTACGACCTGGTTGTCCAGGACGATCGAGGCGCCCACGCCCGATCCCAGGTAGAGGAAGACGAACGTGTTGGACCCCGCCCCGCAGGAGCGGAGCTCCGCCGTGGCGGCGGCCGTGACGTCCTTGTCGAGGAGGACGGGCAGTCCGGTCGCCTCGTGGAGGTCCGCGCGGAGCCGGACGTTGCGCCAGTCGGGCAACTGGGGCGGGTCGAGCAGGAGTCCGGCGTCCACGTCGAGCGGTCCCGGGGCCGCGATGCCCAGCCCGAGCACCCGGTCCGTGGCGATGTCCGCCTCGGTGAGCAGTCCGTCGACCACCTCGGCGATGACGGCGGTCGTCCGTGCCGGGTCCGTGGCCTGCGGGGTGCGTTCCTGGCGCCCCAGCCGGACCCGGCCCTCGAGATCGAGGAGCACGACGGTCAGCCGGGCGGGGTCGATGTGCACGCCGACCGAGTACGCCCCGTCCCGGTCGATGACCAGCGGGATGCTCGGACGTCCCCGGGCACTGCCGGCCGGCGCGCTCTCGCGGATCAGCCGGTCGTCGATCAGCCGGCGGGTGATGTTGGAGATGGTCTGGGAGCTCAGGCCGGACTCCCGTTGCAGGTCGGCCCGGCTGACCCCGGGGGAGCGACGGACCAGGTCCAGCACCACCGCCTGGTTGTAGTCCGCCAGCCGGAGTTGGTTGCTCCCTCGCCGCATGTACACCTCCGTGCGTCCGTGGAGGACCGGTGATCGACACGGCCCTCGCCTCATTTAATCCAGCGGGTTGATGATAGGTGCTCAGTAGGCCGCCGCGTCCGAGGATGCCTCGGATTGTGTCGTTGCCGGACACTTGCGGGACCTAAGACCCTTGACGTCGAGCGATTCCCCTCCTTACGATCGCCGAAATTTACTCAATCCAATGGATAAAAGCACGGAGTGGAACCACAGTCAGGAGAGGTGACGCAATGAGGCGCAACCGTGTCCTTGCCGGTGCCGCGGCCGGAATGCTGCTGGGAGGGGCACTGACGGCCTGCTCGAGCTCGGCGGACGACGACGGTCCGGTGACCGTCAAGCTGCTGGAATTCCAGGAGGCCCGCGCCGAGGTCGTCGAGGACCTCATCCCGCGGTTCGAGAAGGAGATGGCGAAGCAGGGCAAGGAGATCAAGGTCGAACTGGTCGCCGACCCCCTCACCGACGAGCAGTTCCGGACCAAGATCACGCAAGAGCTCCACTCCGGCTCCGCACCCGACGTCATCGACATGGGCGGCACCAACGTGACCGGCCTGGCCGGCGCCGGCTACCTGCTGAACCTCGACGACCACCTGGACGGCTGGGACGGCTGGGACCAGTACTACCCGTCGGTGAAGGAAGGCGCCCGGCAGCCCGACGGCAGCTTCTACTCCATTCCGCACGAGGCCAGCATCCAGAGCCTCTTCTACCGCGAGGACGTGCTGAAGAGGCTGGGCATCGACACCTCGCAGCCGCGCACCTGGGACGAGCTGATCGGCAGGCTGAAGCAGGTCAGGGCCAAGACCGGCGAGGCCCCGCTCGTCCTGCCCGCCGGCACCGCCTGGGGCGGCGGATCCTGGTCGGAGGGCTTCCTCCCCGTCATGGCCGGCACCGGCAGCACCTTCTACGACGCCAAGACCAAGAAGTGGGACGTCCGCAGCCCGGGACTGTCGGCCGCCTTCGGCCTGTACGCGAAGCTCGTCGCGGCCGACCTGCTCCCCGTCCGGGACCTTCAGAACCCGAACCCGTGGGAGCCCACGAAGTACGAGAAGTTCGTCGAGGGCACCCTCCCGGTCGCGGCCCAGGGCAGCTGGGGATGGAAGTACGACTGGGGCCCCGAGGGCGCGGCCCCGATCGAGGACGTGCGCGACAAGGTCGGCACGTGGGACTACCCGGCGCTGGTACCCGGCACCGAGCCGTACTCGGTCGGCGGCGGCGGATTCGGCTACAGCGTCAACGCCGACAGCGCGCACGCCGACGCCGCCGTCGAGCTGGCCAAGTGGCTCAGCTCCGGCACGGCCCTGGCCGAGCAACTGGCCGCGGTGGGGGCGGTCGCCCCGCGCAAGGGCCTGGCGGACACCGCCCCGTACAAGGACGAACCGTCGCTGATCGAGGCGGAGCGCAAGCTGGGGTCGAGCGTCCAGCCGCCGCGCGGCGACGGCGAGGACCAGGTGTCCCAGGCGGTCCAGGAAGCCACGGAGAAGATCCTGTCCGAGGACGCCGACGGCGACGAGGCCGCAGACACCTTCGCGACCGAGGCCGAGGAGCTGCTCGGCGACGCCCGGGTGGCGCGATGACCACGGCCGGGGCCACCTCCGGCCGAACGGCCCGAACGGCCCGAACGGCCCGAACGGCCCGAACGGCCCGAACGGCGCAGAAGGACCGGACGCCCCGGGCGCCCTGGACGGGGCGCGAGGGGCGGGCGCGCTGGGCGCTGCCCCTCTTCCTCGGGCCCTCGGTCCTCCTGATCGCGGTCTTCGTCATCGCCCCCGCCGGCTACGGCCTCTACCTCGCCCTCACCAACACGCAGCTGACCGGCTTCGCCGCCCGCGACCCGCAGTTCGTCGGGCTGGACAACTTCCGCACCCTGCTCGGCTCCGGCGACTTCCTCTCCTCGCTGGGCCGCACCGGTCAGTTCGTGTTCTGGTCGGCGATCGTCGGGCAGACGGTGCTCGGCATGCTGGCCGCCCTGCTGCTGCGCCAGAAGTGGCTGCGCGGCAAGGGCGTCTTCGGGGCGCTGGTGCTGCTGCCGATGGTGGTCCCCGAGGTCGTCGCGTCGCTGACCTGGGCGAGCGTGCTCTCCTCCGACGAGGACGGCACCTTCAACCGGCTGCTCGCGCTGTTCGGCGGCGGCGCGGCGGCCCCGCTCCAGGACTCACCGATGACGTCCATCGTCATCATCAACGTATGGCGGGGCATCGCGTTCGCCATGATCATGTTCCAGGCGGCGCTGGAGGGAGTCCCCGACGAACTGATCGAGGCGGCGCGGATGGACGGGGCGCGCGCACACCAGGTCTTCCGGCACATCACCCTGCCGCTGATCCGCGGGCCGGTTTTCCTCTACCTGCTGCTCACCACCATCACGACGGTCGGCGTCTTCGGCCTGGTCTACTTCCTCACCCAGGGAGGTCCGGGACACCAGACGGAGCTGGCCTCCGTCTACATCTTCCAACGGGCCTTCCAGTACTCGCAGATCGGCCTCGGCAGCGCCGCCTCGGTGATCCTGCTGGTCCTGCTGACGATCCTGGGCGTGACCTACGCCCGGCTGGCCAAGGTGGAGGTCTGATGGCGGCCACGACGACGACGGCCGAGACCCGCAAGGCCGCCGGGCCCGCCGCCCCGCGCCGCGGCACGCCGGGGTGGCGGACCGTGCAGCGCGCGGTGCAGTACGCCCTGATGGTGCTGCTGGCTCTGTTCTGCGTCGTGCCGTTCGCGTGGGTCGTGCTGACGGCGGTGGACGCCGACGGGGGATCCACCGTCACCCTGCCCTCGTTCACCCTGGACAACTTCACCCGGTTCTTCACCGACGGCGACACCCCGCGACTCTTCCTGAACAGTGTCGTCGTCTCGTTCGCGGCGACCGCGCTCAACCTGGCCTGCGGCGTCCTCGGCGCCTACGGACTGTCCCGCTACCGGTTCCGCGGGCGCCGGACCTTCATGTTCTCGATCCTGCTCATCCGGGTGATCCCGCCGCCCGCGACGATCGTGGCCCTGTACCTGCTCATGGTCAAGATGCACCTGGACGACAGCTACCTGGGCCTGATCCTGGTCGAGGCCGCGTCCGCGCTGCCGATCACCCTGTGGCTGCTCAAGGGCACCATCGACGCCGTCCCGTTCGAGCTGGAGGAGGCGGCCTGGCTGGACGGGAGCACACGGTTCGGCGCCGTGCGCCGCATCGTCCTCCCGCTGGTCGGCCCCGGCCTTGGCGCGGCGGCGATGCTGACGTTCATGGCCGTGTGGGGGGACTTCCTCACCCCGCTGGTGCTGCTCCAGTCGCCGGACCTGTATCCGCTCTCGATCGGCCTGTTCCGCGCGTTCACCGCGTTCAACCAGGTCGACTGGGGCGTGCTCGCCGCGAGTTCGGTCGTCTACACGGTGCCGCCCGCCGTGCTCTACGTCTTCCTGAGACGCCACCTGATGCGGTCGAACCTCAGCGGCGCCGTCAAGAGCTGACCGCTCCCGCCCACCCACCCAGCCCGTCCCGCGGCTCGTACGACACGTATGAGCCCGTACGACATGCACGCGCCCGTACGGCATGTACGAGCGCGTACGACACGCACGAGGAGACGCTCCCTTGGTTGACGACAATCCGAACGGCCGGGTGCAGCTCGACGCCACCGCGCTGGCGATGCTCCGGGTCCGGCGGTTCACCACGTACCGGATCCGGCCCGCCGTCCACCGCGAGAGGCGTCCGACCCGGATCACCGCGTGGACCGTCGGCGGCGAACCGGTACCGTTCGCCGACGCCGTGACGCAGCCGTATCTGCCCTTCGAGGTCGGCCGGCGGTGGGGGCGGCCCTGGGACACGACCTGGTTCGACGTGCGCGGCGAGGTGCCGGCCGACTGGGCGGGGGGAAGCGCCGAGCTCCTCGTCGATCTCGGATTCACCGGTGACCAGCCGGGCTTCCAGGCCGAGGCCATGGTCTACCGGCCGGACGGGGAGATCCTCAAGGCGATCGAGCCGTACAACTCCTGGGTCCCGCTGCCCGATCCCGGGCCCTTCCGGCTGCTGGTCGAGGCGGCCGCGAACCCGATCGTCCAGGTGCCCTACGCCTACGAACCCACCGTGATGGGGGACAGGGCCACCGCCGGGGACCAGCCGCTGTACCGCCTCACCGAGCTGTCGGTCGCGTGGCGGGACCAGGAGGTGTGGGAGCTGCTCCAGGACGTGACCGCGCTCGACGGACTGGTCGACGTCCTGCCGGCGCACGGGTCGCGGCGGGCGGAGATCGTGCACGCCCTGGAACGGATGGTCGACGTCATGGACCCCGAGGACGTGGCGGGCACCGCCGCGCTCGGCCGGGAGGTCCTGGCACCGGTGCTGGCCGGCCGCGCACCGGACAGCTCGCTGATCGTGTCGGCGGTCGGCCACGCGCACATCGACTGCGCCTGGCTGTGGCCGACCCGGGAGACGGTGCGCAAGGTGGCGCGGACCTTCGCCAACGTGCTGGATCTCAGCGAACGCCACCCGGAGTTCGTGTTCGCCGCCTCCTCGGCACAGCAGTACGCCTGGCTGAAGGAGAGCCAGCCGCGCCTGTTCGAACGGGTCCGCAGGGCGGTGGCCGACGGCGTGATCCGGCCGGTCGGCGGCATGTGGGTCGAGTCGGACACCAACATGCCCGGCGGCGAGGCACTGGTCCGCCAGTTCGTGCTCGGCAAGCGCTTCTTCGCCGAGGAGTTCGGGGTGGAGAGCGACGAGGTGTGGCTGCCGGACTCGTTCGGCTACACCGCGGCGATGCCGCAGATCGCCCGGGCCGCGGGCGCCCGGTACTTCCTCACCCAGAAGCCCTCCTGGAACGAGACCAACCCGATGCCCCACTCCAGTTTCCACTGGGAGGGCATCGACGGGTCCCGGGTCTTCACCCACTTCCCCCCGGCCGAGACCTACAACTCCGACCTCGGCGCCGCCGACCTCGCGCGCACCGAGCGGTCGTTCCGGCAGAAGGGGCGGGCACGGCACGTCCTCGGCCTGTACGGGTGGGGCGACGGCGGGGGCGGCCCCACCCGGGAGATGCTGGCCGCGGCCGAACGCAAGCGCGACCTCGACGGATCGCCGCGGGTGCGGATGGACGACCCCGGCAGCTTCTTCCGCACCGCCGAGGCGGAGCTGCCCGAGCCGCCGGTGTGGGTCGGCGAGATGTATCTCGAACTGCACCGCGGCACCCTGATCTCGCAGGCGCGCAGCAAACGCGGCAACCGCCGCAGCGAAGCCCTGCTCCGCGAGGCCGAGCTGTGGGCGGCGACCGCGGCCCTCCGCGAGGGAGCCCGGTACCCCTACGACGAGCTGCGGCGGGTCTGGGAGACGGTGCTGCTGCTCCAGTTCCACGACATCCTGCCGGGCACCTCCATCGCCTGGGTCCACCAGGAGGCCGAAGCGGAGTACGAGCGGGTGGCCGGCGAGCTGGAGACGCTGATCACCACCGCGCTCGACGCGCTCCGCGCGAACACCGGCGACAGCGCCCCGGTCGCCGACGACGCCACCCCGGTCGCCGCCGACGCCGCCCCGGCTGCCGACGACACTGTTCCGGCCGCCGCCAACGCCACCCGGATCGCAGCCAACGCCGGCCCCTACCCCCGGCACGGCGTACCGGCGATGGGCGTCGGACCGGTGACGGCGCCCGCGGCGGCCCGGCCCCTGCGCCGGGACGACCGGATCGTGCTCGACGACGGGGCGCTGCACGTGGAGATCGACGACCGGGGCACGCTCGTGTCGGTCCGCGACCTGCGCGCGGACCGCGAACTGCTGCCGCCCGGTGTCGCGGGCGGTGTCCTCCAGCTCTTCCGCGACACACCGCGCGAGTGGGACGCCTGGGACATCAACGACGAGGACAAGCGCAGCGGCACCGACCTCCTCGCACCGGTGGCCGTGGACATCGTCGACGACGCGGTCGTGGTGCGGCACGAACGCGGGCGGACGGTCCTCACCCAGTCCGTCCGGCTGTGCGAGGGACGGATCGACTACGCCTTCGACATCGACTGGCACGAGTCGCAGAAGCTGCTCAAGCTGGCCTTCCCGCTGGACATCCGCACGGACCGGTCCACCTCGGAGATCCAGTTCGGCCATCTGCACCGGCCGATCCACCGGAACACCTCCTGGGACGCGGCCCGCTTCGAGACCGTCGCGCACCGGTGGATCCACGTCGGCGAGCCCGGCTACGGCGTCGCCATCGCCAACGACGTGGTCTACGGCCACGACATCCGGGGCGGCCGGACCCCCGACGGCCGGTCCATGACCACGGCCCGGCTGTCGCTCCTGCGCGCCCCCCGCTATCCGGACCCGAACGCGGACCAGGGACGGCACACCTTCTCCGTCAGCCTCCGCCCCGGCGGGATACCCGACGCCGTCGCGGACGGGTACGCCCTGCAACTGCCCCCGCGCACGGTGCCGGGGCCCGCGGTGGAGCCGCTGCTGGAGGTCACCGACCGCGCCGTCGTCGTGGAGAGCGTCAAGCTCGCCGAGGACCGCTCCGGGGACCTCGTGGTGCGCCTGTACGAGGCGCACGGCAACCGTTCCCGCGCGAGCGTGCGGACCGCGTTCTCCTGGAGCGAGGCCGTCGCCACCGACCTGCTGGAGCGTGCCGTGGACGGTACGGCGGTCCGCGCGTCGACGCCCGGCCGCGAGGTCGCGCTCGAGCTGCGCCCCTTCGAACTGCTCACCCTGCGCTTCCGCGCCCCGGTGGCCTGAGGGTCTGAGGGTCTGAGGGGCCCTCTCCCCTCTCATGCCACCGGCCGAAGCACACACCCCACCGGCTCCCGGCGCCATCCGCCGAGGAGCCCGACGGAAAGGCTGTCCCCATGGCGCTCGACCGGTCGTCCGACCAGCCCCGGCCGGAGTATCCGCGGCCGCAGTTCCGCCGCGACCGCTGGCTGAACCTCAACGGCACCTGGGAGTTCGAGATCGACCGGTCCGACACCGGCCGGGAGCGGGGCCTGCTCGAACGGGAGCTGGCCGGTGAGATCCTGGTGCCCTTCGCCCCGGAGTCGGCGCTCTCCGGCGTCGGGGAGCAGGACTTCATGCGTGCGGTCTGGTACCGCCGTACGGTCACCGTGCCGCCGGACTGGCGGGGCGGCCGGGTGCTGCTGCACTTCGGCGCGGTCGACCACGACGCGACGGTGTGGGTGAACGGGATCGAGGCCGGGCGGCACCGGGGCGGCTTCTCCGGCTTCTGCGTCGACATCACCGACGCCGCTCCCGCAGGGACGCCGGTGCCCGTGGTCGTGCGCGCCCGGGACGAACCGGACGCGCCGCAGGCCAGGGGAAAGCAGTCGGCCGCCTACGCGCCGAACGGGCCCCTGTACGGCCGCACGACGGGCATCTGGCAGACCGTCTGGATGGAACCGGTGCCCCGGGTCGCCGTCCGCCGTCCGCGGATCACGCCCAACCTCGCGGCCGGGGCCTTCGACGTGCAGGTGCCGCTCTCCGCGAACCTGCCCGGCGGTACGGTCCACGTCACGGTCCGCGACGCCGCCGGTGAGGTGACCGGCGCCGGTGTCCGCGCCGACCTGGACCTCGCACCGCGGCTGAGCCTCGTGCTGCCGCCGGAGCGGATCCGCCCGTGGTCGCCCGCGGACCCGCATCTCTACGACCTCGACATCGAGTTGCGGGACGCGGTCGGGCGGGTCGTCGACAGGGTGGAGTCGTACGCCGGTCTGCGCGGCGTCGCCGTCACCGGCAGGCAGATCCGGCTCAACGGCGAGGTCGTCTTCCAGCGGCTGGTGCTGGACCAGGGCTACTACCCGGACGGGCTGATGACCGCGCCCAGCGACGCCGACCTGGTCCGGGACATCCAGCTCGGGATGGCGGCCGGGTTCAACGGGGCCCGGCTGCACCAGAAGGTCTTCGAGGAGCGCTACCTCTACCACGCCGACCGGCTGGGCTACCTGGTGTGGGGCGAGTTCGGCGACTGGGGCTGCAACACCGGCCAGGGGCAGTCCACCAACCAGCGGCCGGACGCCTCGTACGTCCAGGAGTGGCTGGAGGTGCTCGACCGGGACCACTCCCACCCGGCGATCGTCGGCTGGTGCCCGATGAACGAGACCTGGCAGGAGTACGGGGACCGGATCACCGCCCTGGACGACGTGATGCGCGCGATGTTCCTGGCCACGAAGGCCCACGACACCTCCCGCCCGGTGCTCGACACCTCCGGGTACGCGCACCGGATCACCGAGTCGGACGTCTTCGACAGCCACGACTACGAACAGGACCCGGACACGTTCGCGGCCAACCACGCCGCACTCGGCGCCGGCGAGCCCTACGTGAACCGGGCGGACGGCACCGGCGAGTCCTGGTCCGTCGGCTACCGCGGCCAGCCCTTCTTCGTCAGCGAGTTCGGCGGCATCTGGTGGAACCCGGCCGAGGCGGACCGTCCCCAGTCGGAGGCCACCTCCTGGGGGTACGGCAACCGGGTGCGCGACGTCGAGGAGTTCCACACCCGCTTCGAGGGACTCGTCGGAGTACTGCTCGCACACCCGGACATGTTCGGGTACTGCTACACGCAGTTGACCGACGTCTTCCAGGAACAGAACGGCGTCTACGCCTTCGACCGGTCGGAGAAGTTCGAGACCCGGCGCATCCGCGCGGCCCAGCTCCGCCCCGCGGCGATCGAAGCCGCCGAGCGTCCGGCGCGCTGAAGAAGGTCCCGGTGTGGTGTCGGTGATCTGTCGGTGATCTGTCGGTGCGGTCGGCCGGATGTCGGTGCGCCCCGGCATCGTCCGGATCACGGCCCCGGAGTCCACCCGGCGGCCCCTCCCGAAGGAGCCATCATGCACACCCCCGTCACGATCATCGGCGCCGGACTCGGCGGGCTCACCCTGGCCCGTGTCCTGCACGTCCACGGCATCCCGGTCACGGTCCACGAGGCGGAGTCCTCCCCGACGGCGCGTTCGCAGGGCGGACTGCTCGACATCCACGAGGGCGACGGGCAGCTCGCCCTCGAGGCGGCCGGTCTGACGGACGCGTTCCGCGCCGCCGTCCTGGAGGGCCGCCAGGCGATGCGGGTCCTCGCGCCGGACGGGACCGTGGTGCTGGACCAGGCGGACGACGGCACCGGCGGACGCCCCGAGGTGGACCGCGGTGACCTGCGCCGGATCCTGCTCGACTCCCTTCCGGCGGGCACCGTACGGTGGGGCCGCAAGGCCGACCGCGTCCGCCCCCTCGGCGGAGGCCGCCACGAAGTGGCCTTCTGCGACGGCGACACCCTGGTCACCGACCTGCTGGTCGGCGCGGACGGCGCCTGGTCCCGGGTACGGCCCCTGCTGTCCGCCGCCACTCCCGAGTACCTCGGCAAGTCGGTCGTGGAGACCTACCTGTACGACGCCGCCGTACGGCACCCGGCCGCGGCGAAGACGGTCGGCGCGGGGATGCTGGTCGCCACCGCACCGGGCAGGGAGATCTTCGCCCACCGCGAGAAGGACGACACCCTGCACGCCTACGTGGGACTGGCCGAGCCGCAGGACTGGTTCGCCGCCGTCGATTTCACCGACCGTGCCGCGGCCACCGCACGCATCGCCCGGGAGTTCGACGGCTGGGCGCCGGAACTCACGGCGCTGATCACCGACAGCGACGAAGCACCGGTCCTGCGCCCCCTGTTCGCCCTGCCTGCCGGACACCGGTGGGACCGGGTACCGGGAGTGACCCTGCTCGGCGACGCCGCCCACCTCGCGGCGCCCAACGGCGAGGGGGCCAACCTGGCCATGCTCGACGGCGCCGAACTCGGTGCGGCCCTCGCCGCGCACCCCGGTGACCTCGAGCGGGCCCTGACCGAGTACGAGCAGGCCATGTTCCCCCGCAGCGCCGAGGCCGCCGCCAACGGGTTGCCCGATCTCGAGGCCTTCCGCGACGCGGCCGGGGCCTGAGCACGGGTGCCCGGGAGCCTTCGCTCCTCTCCCGAAGGGGGAGAGGAGCCGGGCGACGGGGTTCTCAGCGGCGCAGGTCCAGCGTCACGGCGAACAGCTTCAACCGGACGTCGTCCGGCAGCGTCACGGAACGGACGACGCGGTTCGGATCCAGGGGCACGCCACGTGCGTAGATACTCACGGGCGGCCCGTCGCGGCCCGCGCCGGCGCGGTACCGGTACGGCGCCGCCACGGCCACGGTCTCGCCGGCCTGCGGGCCGCCCGCCCAGTCGCTGAACCGCAGGGGCAGGGCGGCGGTGGAGCCGTCGGCGTAGGTGACGGTGCCGCTGCCCTCCACCGTGCCGCCGGAGGCGGCGCCCAGCACGTGCAGTTCCCGGGCCCGCACGCCGGGCAGGGCCAGCGTCTGGCCCATGGCGGTGACCGTGTTCCGGACGCCTTCGGCCGAGGACGGGAACACGAACGGAGCCCCGGCCAGGACCGACGGCCCGGCGGCGGGCAGGGTCTCTGCCGCGTAACTCCAGCCCAGACCGTCGAAGTCGCCGTCGTCGGGACGGTCGGCCGTCGCGATGGAGTCGCGGTCGTGGACGCCGGTCAGGTCGAGCGGGCAGGAATCGTCGGACGGACCACAGCCCAGCCGGCGGATATCCAGTACGGCCGTGGTCGTGCGACTGCGGCCCTCACGGGTGCGGACGGTGAACCGGACCGGGTGCTTACCGGCCTCCAGGTCCGCCGGGACGGCGATGTCCTGCGCCACATCGACCTGTGCGAACCGGCCGCCGCTGGTGACGGCGAAGGCGTGCTCGTACTCCGTTTCGCCGAGCGTCGCGGTGACCGTCCCGCGGACCGTGCCCGCACCCTGGACGGTCGCCCGCGCGACGAAGGACACCGTGGAGGCGCGGCCGGCAAGCGCGACGGCCCCTCGCGGTGCGGCGGCGATGGAGAGCGAGCGCTCGGGGCGGTGTCCGGGCGCGGGCGGTACCGGGCCGGGCCTGCCGAGCGTACGCGCGTCCACGGCGTCGGCCATGGCCCGCAGGCCGGCGTCGTTGGGGTGCAGATGGTCCCCGCTGTCGTAGCGTGCCCGCATCCGGTGCGGATCCGCCGGGTCCCGTACGGCCGCGTCGAAGTCGACCACCGCGTCGAAGACGCCGCCGTCGCGGATCCAGGCGTTCACCGACGTGCGGGCGGCCTCCTGCTGCGGACTGTACGAGCCCCAGCCCTTGAACGGCGTGATCGTGCCGCCCAGCACGCGCAGGCCCGCGGCGTGCGAACGGTCGGCGATCTCCCGCAGGCCCGCGATGATCCGGTCCGCGTCCCCCTCGCGCGGGATCTGCTGGATGTCGTTGATCCCCTCCAGGACGATCAGGGTCCGCGCACCCGCCCGTCGCAGCACGTCCCGCTCCAGCCTGGCCGTGGCGCTGGGCCCGCCGCCCTCGCTCAGCACCCGGTTTCCGCTGATGCCCGCGTTGAGGACACCGAGCCGGGAGACGGGGCCGTGACTCGCGCGCAGCCGTGCCGCCAGCAGGTCCGGCCAGCGCCGGTTGGTGCCGGGCGTCGAGGCGAGGCCGTCCGTAATGGAGTCCCCGAGGGCGACGACGGCACCACTGCCTGCCGACGCATCGGCCGGGCCCGGCCGGACGTCGACCTCGGTGACGTAGTGCCAGGACTGGGTCGTCGACGGCAGTCCGCCGCCGTCGAGGTCGCCCGCGTGGTCCTCGCCGTCCGTGGCGTAGTAGGACGTGGCGAGACCGGTGCCGTGCTGGGTGACCGGTCCGGAGGGCTCGGGGGTGTAAGTGGTGACGAAGAGGTCGGAGGCTTCGGCGACGGGAAGGTCGACCGGGTCGCTGTAGACCTCCGCACCCGCCGGGACGGTCACGGTCCGGTGCCCGTCGAAGGTGAGGTCGCGCAGGGAGCGGGGCGCGATCGCGGCGCTCCCGGGCACACGTTGCAGGCCCACCGTCGAGTGGGCGAACAGAACGGGCCGGGTGCCGAGGGCGTTCGAGAGCTTCACGCGGATCCGCTCGCCGCCGATGCTCGTGTGGACGAGATTGCGGATGGTGTACCCGGCGAATCCGGTGTCGCTCACGGTGCCGCTCGCCGCGGCCGCCCAGGTGCCGGTCCAGCCGTGCCGATCCGCCGCGTCCTGTGTCCCGTGGACGGACGACGCGACGGGGGAGGCGACGGCGGAGGAGAGGGGGAGGGCCGCGGCGGCCAGGAGCAGGGCGACGAGCGTCGCACATCTTCGCATGGGACTTTCCCTTCGGAGACGGGTGGTGCGCCTGAGGGAAGACAACGTTGTCAAACGTTCAGTGCAAGCTATCCGGACCCGCCTCGGGCGGTCAACCCCTGTGCGGACAAGGCCCGTTGGAGCCGACGCCGCCCAGGAGTCGACGTCGCCCACGAGCCGGCCGGGCCGCCGGATCCGGTCAACGGCCCCCCGAGGACACGGCGCCCGCGTCCCGGTGGGCGGCGTCGCCGGGAGCGGAGGCTCGCCCGGCCGGGCCGGCCGTGGGCGACGTGCCGGCGGGCCGCGGTGACCGGCTGGTCAGCAGCAGGCCGACGAGGGCCGCGGCCGACAGCGCGAGGACGGCCCACATGTACAGGAGGGCGGTGGGGACGAGCCCTCCGCCGTGGACGACCAGGACACCGGCGACGACCGAGGGCACTCCCATGCCGAGGTAGCTCACGACGTAGAGGACGGACATCAGGCCGGCCCGCTCGCGGGGCTCCGCGCGGGAGACGACGGTGCGCAGGCCGCCCTGGAACCCGGCGCCGAAGCCGATGCCGGCGACGACCGTGCTGCCGAAGAACCCCGGTGCGGACTCCGCCCCGACCGCGGCCAGCGCGGCGAGTGTCGCCGCCATGAGCACGGCGATGCCGAGCACCATCGCCCTGCGCGGTGGGACGCGGCCGAGAACGGCGGCCGACACGGTGGCCGCCACCGTCAGCAGGAAGAGCCCGAGTCCGGCCACCACCGACGAGTCGGAACCGGACAACCGCCGCGCGAGCGCGGGGCCGAGAGAGCCGTAGAACCCGGCCAGCGCCCAGGTGGCGAAGAGGATCGGCGCCGCCGCCAGCACGGTGCCCCACAGCCCGGACGGCACGGCCATCCCGGGGACCAGCGCGGCGCGCGCGCCCGGCGTGCGGCGGACGGTTTCCGGCATCCGGAGCACGGCCGCGCCCTGGACGGCGAAGACACCGGCGAGCAGCAGGTACACCAGGTGCGTGGGGGCCGGCGCGTACTGCACCAGCACCCCGGACAGCAGCGCGCCGCTGCCCGTGCCGATGCCCGGTGCGGCCGCGTTGGTGACGGCACCGCGGTGCCGGTCGACGTCCAGCATCGCCGCGCCCAGCGCGCCGACGGCGCCCCCGGTGGAGACGCCCTGGAGGACCCGGCCGAGCAGCAGCGCGTCCACGCCGTGCGCGGTGGCGAGCACGGCCAGCGCGACGGTCTGGAGGGCGAGCGCGGTCAGCAGCACGGGCCGCCGGCCGAGGTGGTCGGACACCCGCCCGAACACGAGCAGGGACGCGAGTACGGCGATCGCGTAGACACCGAAGACGACGGTGGTGGTGATCGGGGAGAAGTGCCAGGCGTCCGCGTACGTCGCGTACAGGGGCGTGGGCGCGCTGGAGGCGGCCAGCAGGGACACGACGATCGAGCCCAGCAGGAACAGGCCACCTCGGCCGGTACGCCGGGGAGCAGCGGATCCGTTCATGGCACAAGGGTTGCCGGACCGCGTCGCCGCCACGAGTGGCAGAAATGCCCCCTCTCGCTAGGATGCTGCCATGTCCGTGCACCGAGTGGCCGTACTGGCGCTGGCGGGGATGGCTCCGCTCGACCTGGCCATCCCCCTGCAGATCTTCGCCCCGCGTCCGGAGACCCCGTACGAGATCCTCGTGTGCGGGCCCGACGGTTCCGTGCCCACGGCCAACGGCTTCGCGATGGCCGTGACGAGCGGCCTGGAGGGGCTCGATACGGCCGACACGCTGATCGTGCCGGGGTTCGCGCCCGGGCCACCGCCGACGCCGTTCCCCCGTGAGGTGCTCGACGCGCTGGTCGCGGCCCACGCCCGGGGCAGGCGTGTGGTGTCCATCTGCACCGGAGCCTTCGTGCTGGCCGAGGCCGGCCTGCTCGACGGGCTGCACGCCACCACGCACTGGCAGTACACCGGCCGACTGGAACGGGAGCACCCGGCCGTCCACGTCGACCGCGACGTGCTCTACGTCGACGAGGGAGCCGTCCTGACCTCGGCCGGCATGTGCTGCGGCATCGACCTGTGCCTGCACATCGTCCGCGGTGACCTGGGCGCCGCCGTGGCCAACGGGATCGCCAGGGGGATCGTCGCCGCTCCCCACCGCGAGGGCGGCCAGGCGCAGTTCGTGCCCGCGCCCGTCGCGGACCGCGGCGACAGCGCGCTGGCCGGGACCCGGGCCTGGGCGCTGGAACACCTGGGGGAGCCGCTCACCGTGCCCCGGCTGGCCCGGCACGCCCGCATGTCCGAGCGCACCTTCATGCGCAGGTTCGCCGGGGAGACGGGCACGACGCCCCTGCGGTGGCTGGTGGGCGCGCGGCTCGGGCTGGCGCGCGAACTGCTGGAGACCACCGACCGCCCGATCGACGTGGTGGCCCGCGACTGCGGCCTCGGCTCCGCCACCAACCTCCGGCTGCACTTCCGGCGCGCGCTCGACACCACGCCCACCGCGTACCGCAGGGCCTTCGGCCGCGGGGCACCGTACGCCGACGCCTGATGCCCGACGCCTGACGCCTGACGCCTGCCGGGGAGAGCCGCCGTTCAGCCGTCGGAGACGCGCGCGTCGAGGTGGACCAGCCCGGCCACCCCGAACTGGAGCGTGACGGGGAGCGTGCGCTGCCCGCCGGTGTCACGGGCGGCCCGGGGCAGCTTCACACTCGGCCCGCCGCCCCCGCCGAAGGCGACGGTGGTGCCGGGCCGGAGCAGAATGCCCGCGGTGGTCAGGGCTCCGCTGCCCTCCGTGCCCTCGGCGCCGACCAGTTCGCCCCGGCCACCCGCGGACGTGCCGACCATGCCGAGGTGTTCGGGCACCGTGCCGTTGTTCCGCACGGTCATGCTCAGCGTGCCGCCGGACGGGCCGAGGTGCGCCACCGCGTCGGTCACGGTCAGGTCGATGCCGGCGACGCGTACGGTGACACGGCCGGGGGCGGAGGCGATGCCTGGGGTCTGTCCGGCGGACGCGGTGGTTCCGGAGGGCCGGGCGTCGTCCCCGGCACCGGCGCAGCCGGCGGTGAGGAGGGCGAGTGCCGCGGACAGGGACATGGCCAGTGCGGCTCGGGTGTTGGGCGTCGTGCCTCTCATGTCCCGCATCCTGTCAAGGGCGTTCGCGGGGCGGTCCGCCACCCCCGGGCCGACCCAACTTCCGCTTATGATGGGATGCGTGTTCGATTCCCGGCACATCAGAACCTTCCACGCGGTGGTGGACGTCGGCACGTACTCCGGGGCGGCCGCACTGCTCGGTTACACCCAGCCCGCGGTCACCCAGCAGATGAAGGCACTGGAGCGGTCGCTGGGCAGCCCGCTGTTCGTCCGGGTGGGGCGGCGGATGCGGCTGACCGAGGCCGGCGAGACCCTGGCCCGGCACGCCGAGAGCATCCTGGAGAGCCTGTCCGTGGCCGAGGAGCAGGTCACGGCGATCGCCCGGCTGCGCAGCGGCACGGTCAGGCTCTGCGGCTTCCCCAGCGCCAACGCCACCCTCGTCCCCGAGACACTGGCGGAACTGGCCGCCGGTCACCCCGGGATACGGGTCGACCTGCTCGACGACGAACCCCCCGACTCCCTCACACGCCTGGCCCGCGGCGAGTGCGACGTCACACTCGCCTTCACCTATCCGCGGCCGGCCGAGACGGTACCCGACGACGTGGTGGAGATCCCGCTGCTGGAGGACCAGCTCACGGTCCTGATGCCGGTCCGCCATCCGCAGGCCCGGCGGCGCGCCGTGCGGCTCGCCGACTTCGCGGGGGAGCGCTGGATCGTCGGCTGTGCACGCTGCCGCACCAACTTCCTGCACGAGTGCGCCGAGTCGGGCTTCGCCCCCGACATCGCCTTCACCACCGACGACGGTCTGGTCACCCAGTCGCTGGTCGCCGAGGGGCTGGGGGTCGCCGTGGTGCCGAGCCTCGTGCTGTCCTTCCTCCGGCTCGACCGCGTCGCCGGCCGGGCCCTCCAGCCGGCCCTGCGCCGCCGGATCTCGGCGTACGTGCTGCGCGAGCACCTGCGGATTCCGGCCACCGCCCTGGTGGTCGACACGGTCAGGAAGGTCGCCGAGCGGCGGGTGGGCTGCTGACCCGGCGCCCGGCACCCGGCACGGGAAGGAGGAGCAGATGTCCGCCGTACACCGATCCATAAGCGCTCGTTGGGCCGAACCGAAGAAACCGTCGTTGGACGCGGTCGTGGGCGATCCGGACGCTGGGCGCCATGACCTCTTCCCGGAGCACCACCACCCGTACAGGGGTGTCCACGCGCCCCGGCTCCCAGGACCACCCCGGTCTCCAGGACCACCCCGACCACCAGGACCACCCCGGCCGTCGGGACCGTCTCGACCACCTCGTGCACGAGATCCGGGCCGTCGTCCGCCGGGGCCTGCCGCCCGACCGCACGGCCGGCCTGGTCGGGGACCGTCTCGCACCCCACCTCGGCGCCGCCGACCTGCTGACGGGCCGTCAGTGCGAGGGTGACGCCGACCGGTACCGGCAGCACGTCCTGCACGCGGAGGAGGACGGCGGCTTCTCGATCGTCTCCCTCGTGTGGCTGCCCGGCCAGCGCACCGGCATCCACGACCACGTCTCCTGGTGTGTCACCGGTGTGCACCAGGGCCGTGAGCACGAGCGCCGGTACGAGCTGATCCCCGGCGACCCCGCCGGGCGACTGGTCGCCACCCGGGACGTGGTCAACGAGCAGGGCCAGGTGTGCGGATTCGCACCGCCGGGTGACATCCACCGGGTCTGGAACGGCGGCACGGGCAAGGCGATCTCCCTGCACGTCTACGGCGCCGACATCACCCGCCTGGGCACCAGCATCCGCCGCGTCTACCGGGAGCCGGAGGACGACGTATGACATGACCGGCTCCGCGCGAGGATTGCTTCCACCTTGCTTCTCGCGCGGTCCGGACAGGCGGTGCCCCGTCGCCGCCGCCCGCTCGACGCGTCGTGGCGCGCGGGGCGGAGCGCGGGCGTGGCGCCTCCGGCAGGGCCGCTGCCTGCGGTGTTGACCGGCGCGGTGACCTCGGAGGAACCGGCCGGACGGCACGGCTCGCTCTCCGGAATCCGCCACATCGCAGCCATGTGGCCGCTATCACACCGTTGGGGATGATCCGGGCGTCTTGGTTCGTCCGGGGCAGGACGTACTCTGCGATGATACGAAACCGTTTCGTTTCGTGAGTCTTCGTCCACCCCCTACTCCCACCAAGGACTGGAGGACGTCCCCATGTCCCAGACAGCCGCCGCGACGCCGGAGGCAACCCCGTTCCCGAAGGGCGGTGACCAAGCCGACGGCGCCCCGTCCGGCCGCCGATGGTGGATCCTCGCCATGGTCGGGCTCGCCCAGCTGATGGTCGTGCTGGACGCGACCATCGTGAACATAGCCCTGCCCACCGCCCAGGCCGACCTCGGCTTCTCCGACGGCAGCCGCACCTGGATCGTCACGGCCTACTCGCTCGCCTTCGGCAGTCTGCTGCTGCTGGGCGGCCGGATCGCCGACCTGTTCGGCCGCAAGCCCGCCTTCCTGGTGGGCGTGAGCGGATTCGCGGTCGCCTCCGCGATAGCCGGCGCCGCCACCAACTTCGAGGTGCTCGTCACCGGCCGCGCGCTGCAGGGCCTGTTCGGCGCGCTCCTCGCCCCGGCCGCTCTCTCTCTTCTGACCACCACGTTCACCGACGCCAAGGAACGGGCGAAGGCCTTCGGCATCTTCGGCGCCATCGCGGGCTCCGGCGCGGCCGTCGGCCTGCTGCTCGGCGGCCTGCTCACCGAGTACCTCAACTGGCGCTGGACCCTGTACGTCAACCTCATCATCGCCGTGGTCGCGATCGTGGGCGGCTGGCTGCTGCTCGAGCGCACGGAGCGCGACCGCGGCGCCAGGCTCGACATCCCCGGCACCGTGCTGGTCACCGCGGGCCTGTTCGGCATCGTCTACGGGTTCTCCAACGCCGAGTCGCACGACTGGAGTTCGCCGCTGTCATGGGGCTTCCTGGCCGCCGGAGCCGCCCTGCTGGCCGTGTTCGCGTGGTGGCAGACCAGGGCCGCGCATCCCCTGCTGCCGCTGCGTGTGCTCCTGGACCGCAACCGTGGCGCCGCCTTCGCGGCACTGCTGGTCGCCAGCGCCGGAATGTTCGGCGTGTTCCTGTTCCTCACCTACTACCTCCAGCTGAGCCTGGGCTTCTCCGCGATCCAGACCGGCCTGGCGTTCCTTCCCATGGTCGCCACCCTGATGGTGTCGGCCACGATGTCCACCACCTTCCTGCTCTCGTTCGTCGGGCCGAAGATCGTGGTGCCCCTCGGCATGGCGCTCGGCGCCGTCGGCATGTTCTGGCTGACCACCCTGGGACTGGACAGCTCGTACGCGGCCAACGTCCTGCCGCCGCTCCTGGTCACCGGCCTCGGTATCGGCCTGGTCATGGCCCCGTCCATGAGCGTCGGCACCAGCGGTGTGGCCACCGAGGACGCCGGTGTCGCGAGTGCCTCCCTCAACACGATGCAGCAGATCGGCGGCTCCATCGGCACCCCGCTGCTCAACACCCTCGCCGCGAGCGCCGCCACGTCCTACCTCGTCGGCAGGAACCCGGCCGACAAGCTCGTCCAGGCCCAGGCCGCGATGGACTCCTACACCACCGCCTTCATGTGGTCGGCCCTGCTCTTCGCCGCGGGCGCGCTGATCACGGCGCTGCTCTTCCGACGCGGGATCGCCACGGCGGACCCGGACGCCGCCCCCACCGTCCACATGTAGGCGGCATGTGGCGGCTCGCACCCACCTGTGGGGACGGGGTGGGGTGCGAGTGACGGGCCCGGTACCGACGACGTCGTCGGCACCGGGCCCGTTCCCGTCGGCCGGAAAGACACCGGGCCGACCCTGAACCCGTTCACCACGGCGGACGTTGTGGGGGTCGAGCGCCGTCCCGTCGCCACGGCGAGGCGGTGCGACCGGTGATCCCCAGACTCGGAGTATCCGTTGCTCAAACGTACTGCCGTCTATGTCGGAACACTCGCGCTCGGCCTGTCGGGAGTGCTGGCCGGTGTCGCCCAGGCCGCCCCCGGCCCAACGCCGCTCCCGGACACCGCACCGGTCCGCGTGGAGACCACCTCGGTGTCCGGGAAGGAACAGCGGGCCGCCCGGTCGTTCTGGTCCACGGAGCGCATGCGGGGCGCGCGGGAGGCCACGCCACCCGCCACCGGATCGGTGGAGCCGGACAGCAGACCCTCCGCAGGAAGCGACGACGGGCGACCGGCCGTGGAGATACCCCCGCTCAGGGCGAAGGGCTCCCCGCACGCGACATCTACGTCGGCGTCTGCGTCCACGTCGTCGTCCGTGTCCGCGTCGACGTCCGAAGCGTCCGCCGACGCCACTTCCCCGACGCGGTGGACCGGCGGCGGCCTGGTCGCGCGCACGGCGGGCAGGGTCTTCTTCAGCCGGGCCGACGGCGGGCTGTTCACCTGTTCGGCGTCCGCGGTGAACAGCGCCAACAAGTCGACCCTCCTGACCGCGGGCCACTGCGTCGTCGACGCGAGCACCGGGGAGGTGTACCGGAACTGGGTCTTCGTTCCCGGGTACGAAGAGGGGAAGCGCCCCTTCGGCACGTTCACCGCGGCCCAACTCCTCCACGACGCGGACTACGTGAGCAGCGGCGGAAACCTCAACTACGACTACGCCTTCGTCGCCGTGTCCCGGTACGACACCCGCCCCCTGGGCGACATCGTCGGCGGCCTGGGGCTGTCCTTCAACACCGCCGCGCCCGGCATGCGCGTGCACTCCTTCGGATACGGCGGTTCCGAGGCCGAGGGGAGGGGCGAGTGGATGAACCACTGCGAGGGCGACCAGTACGCGGACGAGGGACGCCCCGACTCGACGATGCTGGGGATCGGCTGCGTGCAGACCGGCGGCTCCAGCGGAGGCCCCTTCCTCGCGGACTTCGATCCCGCCACGGGCTCCGGACACGCGGTCGGCGCCATCTCGGCGAGCGCGGGCGGCAGCGAGTACTACGCGCCGCTCCGGGGCTCCGCCGAGACGATCTACCGTAGGGCGGAGACGCTGGACGGCGGAAACACCGGCGAGATCGCCCACTCCGCGGGCAAGTGCCTGGACGTCCCGTCCGGCGACTCGACGAACGGGAACAAGGTGCAGCTCTGGGGTTGCAACGACTCGGGTGCGCAGCAGTGGTACGTCGGCTCCCGGGGGACGATCGAGGCGCTGGGCAAGTGCCTCGAGGTGCCGGACGGGGCCATCGCGGACGGGACGCTGCTCCAGATCTGGGAGTGCGACGGCGGCGCCAACCAGCGCTTCACCCTCTCCGGCACGGGTGAGATCGTCGCCCAGGAAACGGGCAAGTGCCTCCAGAACGCGGACGGCGACCGGGTGTCGATCGCCGCGTGCAACGAGTCCATCGCCCAGCGCTGGACGGTCTCCGGCCACGACAACGGGGGCGACCCGCAGGTCAACGAGATCGTCGACAGCCGCGGCACATGCGTGGACGTCCCGTCGTCGAACCCGGCGAACGGGAACAAGGTACAGCTGTGGGGCTGCAACGGTTCGGCCGCACAGCACTGGTACGTCGGCTCCCGCGGCACGGTGCAGGCGCTGGGCCGGTGCCTCGAGGTGCCGGACGGGGCCACCGCGGACGGGACGCTGCTCCAGATCTGGGAGTGCGACGGCGGCGCCAACCAGCGTTTCACGGTCACCGACGCGGGCGAGATCGTCGCCCAGGGAACGAACAAGTGCGTCGAGACCGCCGACCCCGGCACCACGTGGGGCAGCCGCGTGAAGATCGCCTCGTGCGACGGGTCGCAGAACCAGCGCTGGACGGTCAGGCCGGTCGCCTGAGCGGCCCGGCCCGGCCCGGTCCGAGGAGAGGGTGAAAGACGCAGCCCGCGCCGGCCACCTCACGAGGCGGCCGGCGCGCGGCCCCTCTCCTCCAGCCGGCCGCTTCGCCATGAGTCCCACCGCGCCCCGGTCGTACGTGCGCGGGTACGACGGGGCCGACCAACCCCCTGAAGGAAGCCGACATGCCCGTCACCGCCCCGCCCTTCCGCTCGTTCGTGGACGACATCCTGGATTCACTCGCCGCCGCCCCCGCACGAGAGGCGTTGGTCCACCAGGGGCGCCGGATCACCGCGGGTGCCTTCCGCGCCCTGGTCTACCGGCTGGCGCACGCCCTGCGTGCCCAGGGCGTCGAGCGCGGGCAGACCGTCACACTGCTCAGCGGCAATCTCCCCGAGGCTCTGGCCGCCCGCTACGCCGCCAACCTGATCGGCTGCCCGGTCGCCCACCTCTACAACAGGCTCTCCGCCGACGCCCAGGCCGCCATCGTGCGTGACGTGGAGACCCGGGCACTGGTCGTGGACCCCTCGTATGCCGCGCGGGCCGCCGAGGTCACCGCCCTGGCCCAGGTCCCGCACGTCCTGACCCTGGGCGCCGGCGGGACCGGAACCGACCTGCTGGAGCTGGCCGCAGCCGAGCCCGCCGAGCCGATCTCGGGACTGGCCCGGCCCGAGGACATCTGCTCCATCCGCCACACCGGCGGCACCACCGGACACCCCAAGGGCATCTGCACCAGCTTCGAGAGAGCCGGCAGGATGCGGCCCGAGCCCGGTGAGGACGAGGCCGCCCGGCCCCGGCAACTGCTGCCGACCCCCCTCGCGCACGCCGCCGGACTCATCGCCGACCACCTGCTGGCCTCGGGCGGCACGGTGGTGCTCCAGGACGACTTCGTCCCCGCCCAGGTGCTCGCCGCGATCGAACGCGAGCGCATCACCCACCTGTATCTCCTGCCGCCGCTGCTGTACCGGCTGATCGACCACCCGGACGCGGACCGCACCGACACCTCCAGCCTGCGCCGGCTGATCTACGGCGGCTGCCAGGCATCCCCGGCCCGGATCGCCGACGCGATACGCCGCTTGGGACCCGTTCTCATGCAGGGCTACGGGCAGAGCGAGTCCGGCAGCATCAGCGTCCTCACCCCCGACGACCACGACCCGAACCGTCCCGAACAGCTGCGCTCCGCGGGCAGGGTGCTGCCCGGAGTCGAGGTGGCCATCCGCGACACGGACGGTAACGACCTGCCCCACGGCGACCACGGCGAGATCTGCGTGCGCTCCGGGCACCTCATGCAGGGCTACTGGAAGCAGCCCGAGCTGACCGCCGAAGTACTGCGGGACGGCTGGCTGCACACCGGCGACATCGGATTCCTCGACGCCGAGGGCTACCTGACCATCACCGACCGGGTCAAGGACATGATCGTCGTGGTCGGCGGACACGTCTACACCACCGAGCTGGAGGACCTCCTCAACTCCCACCCCCACGTGCTGCAGAGCGCCGCCTTCGGTGTGCGCGACACCGACGGCACGGAACAGGTGTGCGCGGCTGTGGTACCGGCCCCGGGGGCCGAGGTGGGCGCGGACGAGCTGCGGGCTCTGGTCCGCGTACGACGCGGCGCCATGTACGAACCGGCACACATCACCTTCGTGGAACAACTGCCACTGACCGACGCCGGCAAGCCCGACAAGAAGCTGCTGCGGTCACGCGCCGCACAGACACACGAAGCCGGCGAAAGGGCAGCCTGAGCCGCCGCGCCGGAAGCCGTGAACCCGTTGTCCGGCCGCCACGTTGAGCCGGTCGGGATCAGCAGGCATGTGTCGCCCTCGTGGACGGGACGCGGCCGGCGGGTGCCCGGACGGGGGCGACGGCACCACCGTGCCGTGTGCAGCACGACGGAAGGCATGAGATCTGATGAGACGGATACGCCTCGCGGCGGCCGTGGTGACGGGGCTCGCCCTCGCCGTCGGCGCCGCGCCCCCGGTCGCCGCGGACAGCCGCGGCGGCCCGCCGACGACCGGCAAGGCCGCCGCCGGCGCACCGGGCGGAAGCGGACCGGGTCAAAGCGCCACCGTGCGCCTGATCACCGGCGACCGCGTCACGGTGACGACGGACGCGGGCGGCCGGCACACGGCCTCGGTGACACCTGGGGAGGGCCGTCGGCACGTGCTCTTCCGCACGGTGGAGGAGGACGGCCGCCTGATGGTCCTCCCGGCCGACGCCAACGCCCTGCTGGCCACGGGACGGCTGGACCGCGGCCTGTTCGACGTCACCTCCCTGCTCGCCCAGGGGTACGACGAGGCCCACTCGGACACCCTGCCGTTGATCGTGGGCGGTGCCCAAGGTTCCCAAGGTGCCAGGGACGAGGCAGGCACCGCCCTGCGCCGGCTGACCGCGCTGGCCGCCGACGGAACGCCCACCCGCCACCTGGAGACCATCGGCGCCGAGGCCGTGCGCGTCCCGGCCGGCGACCTCGGCGCGTTCTGGAAGCGCCTCGCCCCCGACCCCGCCGAGGTGTCCGCTGCCGCCACCGCCCCGCGCGTCTGGCTGGACGGCCGGGTCCGCGCCTCGCTGGACCGCAGCACCGCCCAGATCGGCGCCCCCGAGGCGTGGAAGGCCGGTTACGAGGGCGACGACGTCAAGGTCGCGGTACTCGACACCGGCGCCGACGCCGGCCATCCCGACCTGGCCGGACGCATCACCGAGACGAAGAACTTCTCCACGGACACCGGCACCGGCGACGGCAACGGCCACGGCACCCACGTCGCCTCCACCGTCGGCGGCTCGGGGGCGGCCTCCCACGGCAGCCGCAAGGGAGTCGCCCCCGGGGCCGACCTCCTGATCGGCAAGGTCCTCGGCGACGACGGCTCCGGCAGCGAGTCGCAGGTGATCGACGGCATGGAATGGGCCGTCGGCCGGGGAGCCGACATCGTCAACCTGTCCCTGGGGTCCGACGCGCCCAGCGACGGCACCGACCCGATGAGCCAGACCCTCAACGAACTCTCCAAGTCCTCGGGCGCGTTGTTCGTCGTGGCTTCAGGCAACAGCGGTCCCGGCACCGGCACGATCGGCAGCCCCGCCGCCGCGGACGCGGCCCTGACGGTCGGCGCGGTCGACCGGGACGACACCCTCGCCGACTTCTCCGGCCGCGGTCCCCGCCCCGGCGACGACGCGGTCAAGCCCGACGTGACCGCGCCGGGGGTCGGCATCGTGGCCGCGCGGGCCGCGGGAACCACCCTCGGCACCGTGGTCGACGACCACTACGTCGCCGCCTCCGGCACCTCCATGGCCACGCCCCACGTCGCGGGAGCGGCGGCGCTGCTCGCCCAGCAGCACCCCGACTGGACGGCACCGCGCCTCAAGGACGCGCTGATCAGCACCGCCCGCACGATGCCGGGACAGCGCGTCACCGAACAGGGCGGCGGCCGCATCGACCTCGCCACCGCCGTACGGACCCCGGTCGTCGCCACCGGCACCCAGGCCCTGGGCGTGTACGAGACCGAGGACACCGGCACCCACACCCGGACCGTGCGCTACGCCAACCACTCCGGCGACGACGTCACCCTCGACCTGGACCTCCGGCTGGCCACCGCCGGCGGCCGCGAGGCCGGTCCCGCGGCGGTGCGCCCGGCGACGAAGCGCCTCACCGTCCCGGCCGGCGGTACCGCCGAGGTGCCCCTGACCGTGTCGCCCTCCCACGCGGCGCCGGGCCGCTACTACGGCCGTCTCACGGCCACCTCCGCCGACGGCCGGACCGTCGTCCACACCACGCTCAGCCTGCGCGTGCGCGGTCCCGTGCACGAACTCCGGGTCGTCTCCTACGACCTCGAGGGCCGTCCCGTCCAGAACTTCCCCGTGATCCAGGGCGCCGAGGGCTACGTGCCGTACACGGACTGGGAGAAGGGTGTCGCCGAGGTCGAGGAAGGCACCTACCAGGTGTTCGCCTCCACCACGGACCAGTCGGGCGACCGGGACAGTCTGTACCACGTGGTCCTGCCCCAGGTCGAGGTCACCAAGGACACCACCGTCGTCGTCGACCCCCGCAGGACGACCAAGGTCGAAATCCGCACCCCCCGGCCCGCCGAACAGCGCGGAGCCCTGAGCTACCAGACGCACCGGGAGATCGACGGACACGGCTGGACCGACCATGTCATGGCCTTCGACGTCGTCCGCGACCTGTACGTCAGCCCCACCGAGCGGGTCACCGACGGGACCTTCGAGTTCACCTCCCGCTGGCAGCTCGTGGCCCCGATGCTCAAGGCGGACGTCGTCGGCGGTCCGCGCGGCCTCAACGTCTTCTACGAGGCGACGTCCGCCCTGTTCGACCCGCGCGGGGCACGGCTGACCGCCGTCGCCGCCGGAACCACGGCCGCGCCGGACTTCCGCGCCGCCCGGGGCAGGCTCGCCGTCGTCACCTACACCGGAGACGGGAAGAGCGAGCGGGAGATCACCGACGAGGCCGCCGCAGCGGGCGCCCGCGGCGTGCTGCTCGTCCACTACGACGACAACGCGTGGACCCGGTGGACGCCCAACGGCGCGCGCACCCGGGTGCCGCTGATCCGCGTCGGCCGCACCGACGGCACCGAGCTGCTGAAGCGGATCGAACGGCGCGGGACCGCGGTCGCGTTCACCGGCACCCCGCGCAGCCCCTACCTCTACGACGTCGTCCAGGTGTCCTCCCAGGGCATTCCGCACCACGTCACGCACACCGTCTCGCGCCGCAACAGCGCCGTCGTGCGCTCCGTGTACGCCGACAACGGCGGCCTGCCCTGGGCCACGGAACAGCGCTACTCCTGGCGGCCCTACCAGGAGTACGCCCTGGACCAGTTCCCCCGCCACGTGCCGACCGACTTCACCCGCACCGAGTACGTCAGTGCGGGCGACACCCAGTGGCAGCACCTGGTCCTGCACGAGACGGTGGAGAACATCGACTCGCCCCTCGACGTCGGCATGCGCGAGGCGCCCCGCACCTACCGGGCCGGCGAGCGGACCGGCGAGACCTGGCAGGGCGCGGTCGTACGGCCCTCGATCCCGCGGGGCGGCGCCGTGCCCCCGACGACGCGGGCCGGTGACGTACTGAGGCTGCGGATCCCGGAGTTCACCGACGCCCGGACCGGCCACTGGTCCCGCGTGATCACCGATCCCGCCCTGCCCGGTGGCGCGGGCACGTCGGCGGCCACGGAAACCGTCGCCGCCGAACTCGTGCGCGACGGCGAGAAGGTGGCCGACCTGGCCGACGCCTGGCAGGACGTACAGGTGCCGTCCTCGGCCGCCGACTACCGCCTGAGGCTGAAAACCAGCCGCACCTCCGACGAGTGGCGGTACGCCACGGCCACCGACACGGCCTGGTCGTTCCGCTCCGGTCCGACCGGCTCGACCGGTGAGGCGGCGCCGCTGCCTCTGCTCCAGGTCGACTACCGGGCACCGGTGGACGCGCGCAACAGCGTGGGCCCGCGCCGGGCGTACACGCTCGGGCTGACGGTGCGGCACCAGGACGGACTCGACGCGCCGAGCGGGGTCAGGGCGCGCGTCGAGGTCTCCTACGACGACGGCGCGCACTTCACCGCGGCGCCCACCAGGTCCCGGGGCGACGGCAGGTTCGCCGTCACCGTCACCAAGCCGCCGAAGGTGCGGGGCGACGCCTTCGTGACGCTGCGGGTCACCGCCCGGGACGGGGACGGCAACGAGGTCCGCCAGACCGTGACGAGGGCTTACCTGCACCGCGGCTAGGTCCCGTCCGGAGTTGCCCGTCGTCGCCCGCGGGGCGGACGGGCAACTCCGGAAAGCACCTACAGCCGCAAGGACGCCGCCACCGGCAGGTGGTCGCTGTCGGTGGCCGGGAGGGTCCAGGCCGATCGCGCCTCCATGCCGCGCAGGAGGATGTGGTCGATCCGGGCCAGCGGGAACGCGGCCGGCCAGGTCAGCCCGAATCCGGCCCCGGCCGCCTCCTGGGCCGAGTGCATCGGCGAGGTGAGGGCGGCGAGGGCCCCGTCGTCCGTGGTGCCGTTGAGGTCGCCCACGAGCAGGGCGCGGGGCAGCGGTTCGGCGCGCAGGGCCTCCGCGAGACGGCCCGCCGCGCGGTCCCGGGCGTCCGTGCCGAAGCCCGACGCGGGGCTGAACCGGACGGACAGCAGGTGGGCGACGTACACGGCGACCGGCCCCTGGGGAGTGCGGACCGTGGCACGCAGGGCGCGCGGCCAGGGGGCGACGTCGACGGTGCGGGTGTCGGTGAGCGGATAGCGGCTCCACAGACCCACCGTGTCCCGCACCGAGTGGTACGGGTAGTCGGCGGCCAGCGCCTCCTCGTACACGGAGGAGTCGCCCAACTCTTCCAGGGCCACCACGTCGGCGCCGGAGTCGGCCAGCGCCCGGGCCGTGCGCGCGGGGCGCGGATTGTGCTCGTTGACGTTGTGCGTCACCACGGTCAGGTCGCCGCCGCTCGTCTGCTTGTCGGCGAGTGTCCCGCCGTAGAGCGTGCCCCAGACGAGGGCGGGCAGCAGTACGGCAGCGGCGGCGGTCGCGGAACGGCGGATCGCGGCGCACACCAGGAGCAGCGGCACGACGAGGCCCGTCCAGGGCAGGAAGGTCTCGGTGAGACTGCCGAGATGTCCGGGCCGGTCGGGGATCAGGGAGTGGCCCAGCATCAGGAGCGTGGTCAGCAGCGCGACGATCCCGGCGGCCAGTCCGTCACGCCCGCCGGGGAAGAGGCGGCGACGCGGCGGCCGGGACCCGGCGGTTTCCGGCGCGGCGGAGGAGGTGCCGAGGACAGCGGTCAAGGTCGTCTCACCGGGTTCCGGACGGGGCGTCGGTGGCGGAGGTCGTCGCGGGGCCGGTCGCGGCCACACGGTGCCGTACCGCCTCCACGAGCGCGCGGCTGGCGTCGAAGGCGGTTCGCAGACCCTCCTGCGGGCTGGTGCCGGCGCGTTGGTGCAGCACCACGCCGAGGGCGAGATGCCGCCGGCCGCTCCGGTCCGCAACGTCGACCGCCCACATCAGCGCGCCCCCGGCAGGGGTACTGGAACCGGTCTTGATCCCGATCACGCCCGGTGTGTTCAGCAGTTCGTTGCTGTTGGGAATCGTACCGGAACCCACTGCCGCGGCGGTGCGCGGCAGGGCGGCGACGGACCTGAAGACGTCGTCGCGCATGACCTTCCGCGCCAGCTTCAACTGGTCCGCGGCCGTACTCGTGGTGGTGGGCTCGATACCGCTGGCCCCGGTGTACGTGGTGTCGTCCATGCCGAGGTCGTCGGCGGCGCGGTTCATCCTGGCGACGAACGCCTCCTGCGAACCGGCGTCCCAACGGGCCAGCAGCCGGGCGATGTTGTTGCCGGAGGGTACGAGCATCAGTTCCAGCAGGCGCCGTTGGCTCAGCCGCTGGCCCGGCCGGACCTCGACGGTGGACTCGGCGCCGGAGAAGGACTCGTTGGCGGCCTTGTCGTCCACGGTGATCAGGGGGCCGGACGCGTCGCCGCGCAGCGGGTGGTCGCGCAGGATCACATAGGCCGTCATCACCTTGGTGACGCTCGCGATCGGCACCGGCCGCCCCGGTCCGTGGACGCCCGGGGCACCGCGCGGCCCGAATCCCTCGACCAGGACGGCCGCCTGGCCCTCGTCCGGCCAGGGCAGCGACCCGGTGAGGGATGCGCCCGGCCGGCCGCCGTCGACGCCCGCGGCGGACGGGGCGTCGTCCGCGGATCCACGGACCGACAGAACGCTCCCGAGGGTGACCAGGGTGACCAGGGCGGTCGCGCCGGCGGCGAGGAGCGCCGGGCGTCGCCGCAGGCCGTGCGGCAGCCGGGAAGCCGACGGCGGCGCGGGGGATCCGTCCCGCTCGCCGGGTTCGGGGACTGGACGCATGGGAGCACCTCCGGGGGACGCGGTGCGCGTCGTTCGCGCATCGCGGCCACTCTCGGCGAAGGGGATGTCCGCACGGCCGTGACCGGGTCGCGGCTTCCGCTCCGCCGGTCATCCGTTGTGTATCGGCCGTTTCGCGGTCGCCGGCAGCCGGAGGGTGGCGACGGCCCCGCCGTCGGGCGCGTTGGCGAACGACAGTGATGCGCCGATGACTTCGGCCTGGCCGAGCGCGATGGTGAGCCCCAGGCCGTGGCCCCGGCCGCGTTCCGGCGCGCCGGTGCGGAACCGCTGGGGTCCCCCGGTCAGCAACGCGGCCGGAAAGCCGGGGCCGTGGTCCCGTACGGTCACCGTGGTGCCGGCGACCGTGACCTCGACGGGCGCGCGACCGTGCCGGTGGGCGTTGACGACGAGGTTGGTGACGATCCGGTCGAGCCGGCGCGGGTCGGTCTCGGCGGTCAGGGCGTCCCGCGCAGTGAACCGCGTGCGCAGTCCGGTGCGTTCCACGGACTCGGAGACCGCCTCGGCCAGCGGCACCCTTCTCGGCTCGGCAGACTCGGCGCCCGCGTCGAGCCGGGAGATCTCCAGCAGGTCCTCGACCAGGGCCCGCAGCACCCGCACCCGGTCCTGGACCAGGCCGGTCGCCTCCCCCTCGGGGAGCAGCTCGCTCGCGGTGACCAGGCCCATCAGCGGGGTCCGCAGTTCGTGGGCGACGTCGGCGGTGAAACGCTGTTCGGCCAGCAGCCGCTGGTGCAGGCTGTCGGCCATCGAGTCGACCGTGGCCGAGATGGCGGTGATCTCGTCGTTGCCGCGCCCGGCTCCGGTTCTGGCGGTCAGATCGCCGTCCGTGATCCGGCGGGTGGTGCGCGCCACCCTGCGCAGCCGGCGGTACGGCAGTTCGGCGGCGAGCGCCGACAGGGGGACGACGACGGCCAGGACGAGAAGGGAGTACTTCCACATGTGCCGGTCCAGGGCACGGCGCGTGAGCAGGTCGGACGTCATGTCGATCTTGATGGCGACGGGCTCGCCGCGGTAGACGCGTGCCGCCCACATGGAGGGGTGGTCCCCGGCGTCCGGTTCCTCGTACCAGGTGACCGCGTCGGGGTGCGCCTCCGGTTCCCACCGGCCGTCGAGACGGCGCAGCAACTCGTCCGGAAGCTCCCCCGGCACCAGGTGGAGCCCCTGGGGCGGGACGCCGTCCCGCTCGTAGGCCTCCACGTCCCTGAGGAGTGCCGCGGTGGCCCTGGCGGCCCCGTCGTTCATCGACCGGGCCCGGGTGCTGGAGTGCACCAGGGTCCCGATGGTCAGCGCGACGGCACAGCAGCACACGGTGACGAGCAGACAGGTCTTCCAGCGCAGTGAACGCCAGTTGAGCAGGTCACGTACGGCGCCCACGTCAGCGCCGCAGCTTGTAGCCGAACCCGCGGACGGTCTCGACCCGGTCGGCCCCGATCTTCTTCCGCAGCCGCTGCACACACAGATCGACCACGCGGCTGTCGCCGTCCCAGCCGTAGTCCCACACGTTGCGCAGCAGGGTCTGCCGGTCGAGCACCGTGCCGGGATGTGCGGCGAACTCCAGCAGCAGCCGCAGTTCGGTCGGGGCCAGCGCGACGGGCCGGCCGGCCAGCGACACGACGAGGCCCGCGGTGTCGATGCTCAGGTCGCCGAAGACCAGCAGGTCACGACCGTCGGCACCGGACCGCTCCGGCCGTCCCCCGCCCGTGGCGGGCGGGGCGGCGGGGGTGTAGACCGCCCGCCGCAGCAGCGAGCGGATACGGGCCACCAGAACCGCGGTGTCGACGGGCTTGACGACGTAGTCGTCGGCGCCCGCCTCCAGACCGGAGACCACGTCCAGGGCGTCACCGCGCGCGGACATCATCAGCACCGGGTCCATGCTGGTCTCGCGGATCCGCCGGCACAGCCCGATGCCGTCGAGGCCGGGCAGCATCACGTCCAGGAGCAGCAGATCGTGGCGGCCCTCGCGGAACAGCTCCAGCCCGGTCAGACCGTCACCGGCCGCCACGACCCGGTAGCCGTAGCGCTCCAGCGCGAGCGTGACCGACCTGCGGATCACCTCGTCGTCCTCGACCAGCAGAATCGTCACGGGCGCCGGGGCGTCCTCCTCGCTCACTGGACCCGACCCTTCTTCCCGCCGCACACCGGGTGAATCCCGCGCGGCGGCCCTGACCTCGTACCGTCCGCATTCTGCCTGCCGCGTGCGGCGCCGGGGCATCCGGCACGGCTCGGCCGTGTATCAGCCGCGTATCGGCCGGGGAGCGCGTGGCCGCCTGCCGTGGGAGCGGCAGGTGGTGGATAGAGTCACGGGGTGGAGATGCCCCGCCTGCTCGACGGCCGGCTCAAGTTCCGGCACCTGGTCCTGATCGACGCGCTCTCGCGCCAGGGGAGCGTCGTCGGCGCCGCCGGTGAACTCCATGTCACGCAGCCCGCGGCGACCCGGAGCCTGCACGAGCTGGAGGACATCCTCGGCGTGCCGCTGTTCGAGCGCGGCCCCCGGGGTGTCACGCCCACCGTGTTCGGCGAGGCGTTCACCCGGCACGCACGGGCGGTGCTGGCGCAGTTGACGCAGGCGGGGCGGCATGTGGTGGAGCTCGCCGACGCCGACCGCGGCACCGTGGTCGTCGGCACCCACCTGGCGGGCTCCAACGTCCTCCTGCCGCGCGCCATCGCCGCGCTCAAGAAGGAGCGCCCCTACCTGACCGTGATCGTGCGGGAGGGATCGCCGGAGGCGCTGCTGCTGGAGCTGGAGGCGGGCCGCGTCGACCTCGTCGTGGGGCGGCTGACCGCGCCCTCCGACGAGCGGATGGAACGCCGCAAGCTCTACGACGAGTCGGTGGAGCCCGTGGTCCGGGCCACGCACCCGCTCGCCGGGCGGGAAGCGGTGGAGCTGGCGGAGCTGGTCGGCCACCCGTGGATCCTGCCGGGCGCGGAGACCGTGCTGCGCCGGGAGATCGAGGAACTGTTCGGCCGCCACGGGTTCGCCCTGCCGCTGAACAGGGTGGAGACCACCTCGTTCCTCACCATCCGCCAGCTCCTGCTGGAGACCGACGTCGTCGCGGTGCTGCCCAGCCTGATCGTCCGGGACGACAGCCGCATGGTGCGGCTGTCGGTCCCGCTGGCCCCGATCGGGCACAGCGTCGGGCTGACCAGATCGGCCGCCCGGACGCTGAGCCCCTCCGCCGAGGCCCTCATCCGGAGCCTGGAGACCGTCGCCGGTGACATGGCCGCGCCGTCGACCAGTGGTCAGCGGCCCTCGGGCGAGGACAGGCCGAGGAACCGCTCGGCGTTGCCGTAGCCGATCTGCCGGCGTTCGGTGTCGTCGAGGAACTGGCTCTTGCGGACCACCTGGCCGACCGGACGCTCGCCCAGCGGGTACGGGTAGTCGCTGCCCACCATCACCCGGTCCGCGCCGACCGTGTCCACCAGCAGCCGCAGGGCGCGCTCGTCGAAGACGACCGAGTCGACGTGGAACCGGCCGAGGTAGTGGGACGGCGGGAACCGTGAGGTGCCGATGACGTCGTTGCGTCCGTGCCAGGCGTTCTCCATGCGGCCCAGCCAGAACGCGAACGAACCGCCGCCGTGTGCGAAGCAGATCTTCAGGCGGTCGTCGACGCGGTCGAAGACCCCGCCCAGGATCATGGCCAGGATCGACAGGTGCGTCTCGGCGGGCATCGCCGTCAGCCACTGGGCCATCCAGCGGTCGAGCCGGGGGGAACTGGCCATGTCCCACGGGTGCACGAACACCGGTACGTCCAGTGCGGCGCAGTGCTGGAGGAAGGTGACGATCCCTTCGCTGTCCAGGTCCAGGTCGCCGACGTGGTTGCCGATCTCGACTCCGCGGTGCCCGGCCGCGACGCAGCGTTCCAGCTCGCGGCAGGCCGCGTCCGGGTCCTGCAACGGCACCTGGCAGAACGGGATCAGCCGGTCCGGTGCGGGCTCGACGATCTCCAGCGCCAGATCGTTGAAGATCCGCGCGATCCTCGCCGCCTCCCGGCCGCTTCGCCCGTAGGTGAAGAAGGCAGGGGTCGGGGAGACGACCTGGGTGCGCACGCCGTCCGTGTCCATGTCGCGCAGCCGGACCTCGGCGTCCCAGCAGTCCGAGCGGATCCGCCGGAACTCCTTGGTCCCCATCATGATCACCGCGTCCGACTCGGTCTCGAGCCGGAGCCACGGTGCGTCCGGCCCGCCGTCGGCTCTGAGGTCGGGCCAGCCCCGGGGCACGTAGTGGGTGTGGATGTCGATCACTCGGTCCACCGGTCAGCCCTTCCCCGGGTGGAGCGCGCCGCACTCGCGGCAGACCCGGGCCCGCTCGTCCTCGTAGAAGGCGGTGAAGACCGGCGGCAGGTCCTCGACGATGTCCCTGACCTGGAGTTCGATCCCGTGGATCAGGGCGGAACAGTTCGGGCAGTACCACTGGAAGCGCTCCAGGGTGCCTTCCTCGCGGACCCGCTCGATGACCAGGCCGATCGACTCGGGGTCGGGGCGCTGCGGGGAGTGCGGGACGTTGCCGGGCAGCAGCCAGGCCTGGCCCTCCTTGATGTGCACGGTCCGCGGCCCGACCCCGGTCATGAGGTTGACGTGCATGTCGCCCTTGACCTGGTAGAACCACTCCTCGTACGGCTCCTGGTGGAAGTCCGTGCGCTGGTTGGGGCCGCCCACGATCTGGACGATGAAGTCGTCGCCGAGGAACATGGTCCGGTTGTTCACCGGCGGCTTGAGCAGGTGCGCGTGCTCGTCGATCCAACCCTGGAAGTCGATGACCTCGGGGATGTCGGTCATGAGACCACCTCCGTGCTGTGCGATGCGGATGTACCGGGGGTTCGGGGGGCCCGGGAGGCCCGGGAGGCCCCGGGCAGGTGGGCTACGGCCTGGATCTCGATCAGCAGGTGCGGGTGCGGCAACTGGTGCACCGCGACCGTCGTACGGGCCGGGCCCCGCTCGTCGAAGTACTCGGCGTAGACCTCGTTGTATCCGCCGAAGTCGTTCATCGACACGAGGTACGAGGTGACCTGGGCGATGTCGTGGAGTTCGGCGCCCACCTCGGCGAGCATGTCCCGGATGTTCTCGATCACCGCGCGGGTCTGCGCGCGGATGTCGAGGTTCACGGTGCCCATGGCGTCGGCCTCGGCGCCCACGAACGTGTTGTCGGGCCGGCGCGAACTCGTGCCGGACACGAAGACCAGGTCGCCGACGACCTTCAGGTGGGGGAAGCGGCCGCGCGGGGCGGCCCGTCCCTCGAGAACGCGTGCGTCGCTCATCCGAGGACCCTCACTTCCACCGTGCCGAGTCCCGCGACCTCGCAGGCCGTGACCCCGGCGGTCAGCGGCACCGCCGCGGTGGCCGCACCGGCGAGCACCACCTGCCCGGCCCGCAGCGGGATGGACCGGCGCCGGCACATGTCCAGCAGCGCGTGCAGGGCGCGCACCGGGTCGCCGAGGATCGCGGCGGTCGAGCCGACCGTCTCCGCCTGGCCGCTCACCAGCCGCACCGCCCGGTTGGGCACGCTCTGAAGGGGCCGCCAGGAACCGATCACATAGGCGGAGGCCGACGTGTTGTCCGCGACGACGTCCTCGTAGGTGAACCGGAAGTCCCGGTAGCGGGAGTCGATGACCTCCATGGCAGGGGCGAGGGCGTCCACACAGGACTCGATGTCCGTCGCGGGGTCGTCCAGGTCCACGTCGCGGGAGATCCGGTACGCCACCTCCGGTTCCACCTTCGGGTGGATGAACCGCCCGAGGTCGAGGTCGCCGCCGTTCGCGACCCGCATCGCGTCGGTGAGCCGCCCGACGATCACGTCGGACACCCCCATCTGGGCCATCTTGGCCTTGCTGGTGAAGCCCAGCTTGACCCCGGTGACCCGTTCGCCGCGCGCCTCCCGGCGGGCCACCAGCGCCGCCTGGACCGCGTACGCCTCCGCGATGTCGAAGGCGTGCGTGTCGGCGAGACTCGGCGTGTCGGTGCGCGTCGTCTGGGCGGTGTCGAGCCGCTCCGCGAGGGCCTCCACGGTGCTTGCCGTGCTCATGCGGCGCTCCCTTCCGTGCCGGCCCCGTCCCGCGCGGCCAGGTCCAGTGCGATGTCGACGATCATGTCCTCCTGGCCGCCGACCAGTTGGCGGCGTCCGACCTCCATCAGGATCCGCCGGGTGTCGATCCCGTAGCGCCGGGACGCCCGCTCGGCATGCAGCAGGAAGCTGGAGTACACGCCGGCGTAGCCGAGGGTCAGCGTCTCCCGGTCCACGCGTACGGGCCGGTCGCGCAACGGGCGGACGATGTCGTCGGCGGCGTCCTGGAGGGCGAACAGGTCGCAGCCGTGCTCCCAGCCCAGCAGGTCCGCGACCGCGACGAACGGTTCCGCCGGGCAGTTGCCCGCCCCGGCGCCCTGACCGGCCAGGGCCACGTCGACGCGGTACGCGCCGTGCTCGACGGCGGCCACACTGTTGGCGACCGAGAGCGAGAGGTTCTCGTGGGCGTGGATGCCGATCTGGGTACGGTCGTCCAGCACCTGCCGGTAGGCGTCGATCCGCTCCGTGACGTCGCGCGTCGTCAGCCGCCCGCCGGAGTCGGTGACGTACACGCAGTGCGCGCCGTAGGACTCCATCAGCGCCGCCTGCTCGGCCAGGCGTGCGGGGGAGTTGAGGTGGCTCATCATCAGGAAGCCCGACACGTCCATGCCGTGCTCCCGGGCCCAGGCGATGTGCTGTGCGCTCACGTCGGCCTCGGTGCAGTGGGTGGCGACGCGGACGCTGCGCACCCCGAGGGCGTGGGCGCGGCGCAGGTGCTCGATGGTGCCGATGCCGGGAAGCAGCAGGGTGGTCAGCTTCGCGCGCTCCAGCACCTCCGCGGCGGCCTCGATCCACTCCTCGTCGCTGTGGGCGCCGAAGCCGTAGTTGGCGCTCGATCCGCCGAGCCCGTCGCCGTGCGCGACCTCGACGGCCGCGACGCCCGCCCTGTCGAGCGCGGCGACGATCCGGCGCACCTGGTCGAGGGTGTACCTGTGCCCCATGGCGTGCATGCCGTCCCGCAGGGTCACGTCCTGTACGTAGAGGTTCACGCGCTCACCCATCCTCGGAGTACGGCGATCCGCTCGGCGGTCCTGACCGCGGCGGAGGTCATGATGTCCAGGTTCCCGGCGTAGTCGGGCAGGTAGTGGCCCGCGCCCAGCACCTCCAGGAACACCGACACCCGCACTCCGGTGAACCTGCGGCCCAGCGCCGGGACCATCACGTCCTCGACGGGGTCGAACTGCACGTCCTGCTTGAGCCGGTAGCCGGGGACGTACTCCCGGACGCCGGCGGCCATATCCCGTACGGAGGCGGCGATCCGCTCCCGCGTCCCCGCGTCCACCGCGCCCTCGACGAGGCAGTACACGGTGTCGCGCATGACGAGGGGCGGTTCGGCCGGGTTGAGGACGATGATCGCCTTGCCCACCTCGGCACCGCCGACGGCGCGGACGGCCTCGCCGGTGGTCTCGGTGAACTCGTCGATGTTCGCCCGGGTGCCGGGACCGGCCGACCGCGACGCGATGGACGCGACGATCTCGCCGTACGCCACCGGGGCGATCCGGGAGACCGCGGCGACGACGGGGATGGTCGCCTGGCCGCCGCAGGTCACCATGTTGACGTCCGGCGCGTCCAGGTGCTCCTCCAGGTTGACCGGCGGGACGACGAAGGGGCCGAGCGCGGCCGGGGTCAGGTCGACCATCAGCTTGCCGTGGCGCCGGGCGATCTCGGCGTTGCGGACGTGGGCCTTCGCGGAGGTGGCGTCGAAGACGACCTTGACGTCGGCGAACTCGTCCATCTCCACGAGGCCGTCGATGCCGCCGGCGGTGGTGGCGACCTTGAGGCGTGCGGCCCGCGCGAGACCGTCGGACGCCGGGTCGATGCCGGCCATGGCGCCCATGCGCAGGGTCCTGGACAGCCGCATCACCTTGATCATCAGGTCGGTGCCGATGTTGCCGGAGCCGATGACGGCGACGGGGACCGTGCCGTCCGAGGCCGGGGGCGTGTCGGCCGCGGCCGGGATCGTGCCGCCCGGCCCGGTGGTTGCTGGACTCACTTGGTTCCCTCCTCGAGCACTGCTTCCACTTCTCCCAGCCCGTCCAGCTCCAGCCGGAACCGTCCCGGTCCCCCGACGGGCACCATCGGGCCCAGCGCGCCGGACATCACCACGTCCCCGGCGCGCAACGGCTGTTCGCGCCGGACCAGTTCGCGGGCCAGCCAGGCCACCGCGACGACCGGCGAGCCGAGACAGGCGTGCCCCGCGCCGTGGGAGACCGCCTCGCCCTCCCGGCGCAGCGTCATGCCGACCCGGGCCAGGTCCAGGCCCGCGACCGGGTACGGGGTGGTGCCGAGGACGACCGCGCCGCTGGACGCGTTGTCGGCCACGGTGTCGGTGATGGCCAGGTCCCAGCCGGCGATGCGGGAGTCGACGATCTCGATGGCGGGCAGCACGAACTCGGTGGCCCGCAGCACGTCCGCGACGGACGGGCCGGGCCGGTCCAGGTCCCGCCCGAGCACGAACGCGATCTCGCCCTCCGCGCGCGGCTGGAGGAACCGGCCGAGCGGCAGCGGCTCGGTGTGCGCGTACAGCATGTCGTCGTGGAGCACGCCGAAGTCCGGCTGGAAGACGCCGAACTGCCGCTGCACGACGGGGGCGGTCAGCCCGATCTTGGCGCCCACCCGGCGCGCGCCGGCCGCGCCGCGGGCCTGGGCGAGGCGGCGCTGCACCTCGTAGGCGGCGTCGATGTCGCTCGTACCGAGGTACTGGCGGACCGGGGCGCAGGGGGTGCGCGTGGCGGCCGCGTGGGTGAGGGCCGCGACGGCGGCCTCGACCGGCCGCTCGGACCCGGCACCGGCAGGGTGGAGAGGGGCGGGGTCCGCCCGGTTCGTCAGGTCGTTCACCGGAGACCTCCGAGGATGTCCCGGCCGTCATGCCGGGGTGGGGGTACTTCCCGCTTGCGGGGGAGAATCGGACTCGTGCGAAGCAGGGCAGGAATGGGCGATTCGCCCCAAGGGCGGACCGCTGGCCACGGAACCGGGTACAGTGCTGACTGTGCGTTGCGAGAGCCAAGCGCGTACGCCGTGCTGATCGAGAACCAAGACAGCACAAGCACCTCCAAGCTTGTGATCCCAAACCGGGCCGGTTTCAACCCGGCTGGTGTTGATCGTGGAAGACCTGCCTGGTCGCTGACCCTGCAGGCAGCGTGAGCCAGGAATCTCCGTGCTTCAGCGGGGAGAGGGTTCAAAGCTGTACGCACACATTCGTCGGCTCGGTGTAGAAGTGCAGAGACGACGCGCCGCCCTCGCGGCCGAGGCCGGAGAGCCCGACGCCGCCGAAGGGGGAGCGCAGGTCGCGCAGGAACCAGGTGTTGACCCAGGCCATGCCCACGTTCATCGCCTGCGCCACCCGGTGGCCGCGGCGCAGGTCGTTGGTCCACACGGAGGCGGCGAGACCGTAGTCGGTGTCGTTGGCGAGACCGATCGCCTCTTCCTCGGTGTCGAAGGGGATGAGGGCGGCCACGGGACCGAAGATCTCCTCGCGGACCACCCGGTCGGCGTTGGTCAGCCCGGTCCACAGGGTGGGCTCGATCCACGAACCGCCGTCGAGGTCCGCACCGAGCCGGGGGACCTGGCCGCCGGTGAGGACCGTCGCGCCGGCCTGTTCGGCCAGGTCGAAGTAGCCCAGCACCTTGTCGCGGTGGGCGTGTGAGATCAGCGGGCCGGTGGTGGTCTCCTCGGCCAGCGGGTCGCCCAGGCGCAGGCGTTCGGCGCGCTCCACGAGCCCGCCCGCGACGGCGTCGAAGACGGACCGCTGTACGTAGACCCGCTCGGTGCACAGGCACACCTGGCCGGTGTTGGCGAACACCGACCTGCTCAGCCCGGTCACCGCCTCGTCGACGTCGGCGTCGTCGAAGACGACCGCGGCGTTCTTGCCGCCGAGTTCGAAGGAGACCGGCCGTACGCGCGGGGCGACGGTCCGCATGACCTGCGCGCCGGTGGCGGACGACCCGGTGAAGGTCACCCCGTCGATGCCGGGGTGCGCCGTCAGGTACCCGCCGGCGGAGCCGCCGCCGAAGCCGTGGACGACGTTGTACACCCCGGCCGGCAGACCCACCTCGGCCAGCACCTCGGCGAGCAGCGCGGCGGTGCCGGGCGTCTCCTCGCTCGGCTTGACGACCACGGCGTTGCCGCAGGCCAGGGCGGGGGCGACCTTCCAGGTCAGCAGCAGGAGCGGCAGGTTCCACGGCACGACGACCGCGACCACGCCCAGCGGCTTGCGGACCGCGTAGTTGAGGGCCCGCTTCCCGCCCGCCAGATCGGTCAGGAACGACTCCTGGCCCGCCGCGGCGACCACGTCGGCGAAGGCGCGGAAGTTCGCGACGGCGCGGGTGACGTCCAGCTCCCGCGCCTGTGTGACGGGTTTGCCGGTGTCGGCGATCTCCGCGGCGACGAACTCCTCGAACCGCTCCTCGATGCGGTCGGCCGCACGGCGCAGCAGCTCGGTCCGCTCCCGGACCGCGGTGTCCGCCCAGCCCTCGCGCAGTGCGCGCCGGGCCGCCGTCACGGCCCGGTCCACCAGTGCCTCGTCCGCCTCGTGGACGCGGGCGTGGACGAGGCCGGTGGCCGGATCGGTCGCGTCGAAGCCGCGGTGGCCGGCCCGGGCGCCACCGCCGCCGCCGCCGTCGCCGTCGCCGTCGCCGTCGGGGTCGACGAACCGGCCGTCGACGAAGTTGCGGATCCACCGCCCAGTTTCTGCCGTCATGCCTCTCACTGTGGAAGGCGCGGCCATGCCCGACAAATTAACTTCTCGTCCATTCGCATGCCCACTTGGGTATAGCTCGGCGTGCGAGGGGTGGTTGGGGATGGCTGAGAGGTGGCTGAAATGCGGCTATACCCAGATGGCTATGGCTGGTCGCGTGTTCGGCATTTGTGCGTCATGCCTCGGAGGGCCAGGATCCACCGCAACCCACCCGAGTGAGAGGTCCTCCCATGAGCAACTCACCCCCAGCTGACGGCACGGGCACCGGCCGCACCGCGGCGGGCAGAACGGCCGTCGCGACCCTGGCCGGCACCACGCTCGAGTGGTACGACTTCTTCCTCTACGGCACCGCGGCCGCGCTCATCTTCGACAAGCAGTTCTTCCCCTCGCTGAGCCCCGGCGCGGGCACCCTGGCCGCCTTCAGCACGTTCGCCGTCGGGTTCGTCGCCCGGCCGCTCGGCGGCCTGGTCTTCGGCCACTTCGGCGACCGCATCGGACGCAAGGCCACGCTCGTGGTCTCGCTCCTGCTGATGGGCGTCGGCTCCACGCTCATCGGCGCCGTCCCGAACTACGACGCGATCGGCTTCTGGGCCCCGGTGCTGCTGGTCCTGCTCCGCGTCGTCCAGGGCATCGGCCTCGGCGGCGAGGGCGCCGGCGCCACCCTGATGTCGATGGAGCACGCACCCGCGGGCAAACGGAACCTGTACGCCGGCTTCCCGCAGATGGGCACCCCCGCCGGACTGGTCCTGGCCAACGTCGTCTTCCTCACCACCAACTCCGTGGCCGGAGACGCCACCTTCACCTCGTGGGCCTGGCGCATCCCCTTCCTGCTGAGCTTCGTCCTGGTCGCGGTGGGGCTCCTGGTCCGGCTGAGGGTCACCGAGTCGCCCTCCTTCAACCGCGCCGTCGAGCAGGACGAGGTGGTCAGGTTCCCGCTGGCGGAGGCGCTCAGGGTCGGATACCGCCGCCTCGGTCTCACCCTGCTCGCGGTGGTCGCGAACTCCGCCGTGGCCTACGTGTTCCTGGTGTTCACCCTGTCGTACGGAACCAAGGAACTGGACTACAAGAAGAAGTTCCTCATCCTCGGCGTGACCGCCGCGTCCGTGATCTGGTTCGCCACCATCCCGTTCTGGACGAAGGTCGCCGACCGCTACGGCCGCAGAACCATGTTCGTCGGCGGCTCCGTCGCCATCCTGGCCTGGTGCGTGGCGTTCTTCCCGCTGCTCAACACCAACAGGTCCCTGCTCGCCCTGCTGGCCCTGGTCGGCATGGGGATCATCATCCCGGTGACGCACTGCGTGCAGGGCGCCATCATCGCCGACACCTTCCCCATCCACGTCCGGTACTCGGGCTCCTCCCTCATCCTCCAGCTCGGCGCGATCCTGGGCGGCGGACTCGCCCCACTGATCTCCACCGCGCTGCTGGACGCCGGCGGCTCGTCGACCGGCGTGACGTGGTATCTGGTGGGGGTGTGCGCCCTCAGCCTCGCCGGAGCGGTCGCACTGTTCCGCCTGGTCCCGGAGAAGGGACCGGAACCGGCGGCCGAACCCCCGGCACAGGCCGTCGCCCGCACCTGACCCCCACGGAGGCCGAACATGCCCGATCCCACTGGCGCGGTGGTGCGCTCCGGCCCCGTCCGTTACGCCACCGCCGCGCGCTTCGCCCCGCCCCGCCCGGTGGACGCCGGCGACACCCGCCCGCCGAGCGGCGAGATCTGCCCCCAGCTCCCCTCCCGCCTCGACGCGGTGATGGGAGCCCCGCTCGACCCCCGTCCGCAGGGCGAGGACTGCCTCCACCTGACCGTCACCACCCCGGCCCGCGACGACGGCGCCCGACCGGTCCTCGTCTGGTTCCACGGCGGCGGCTTCAGCAGCGGCGCGGGCCTCATGGACTGGTACGACGGTGGGGCGCTCGCCGCCGAGGGCGACGTGGTCGTCGTCGGCGTCAACTACCGCCTCGGAGCCCTCGGATACCTCTGCCTGGACGGGATCAGCGAGGGCAACCTCGGCCTGTACGACCAGCTCGAGGCCCTGCGCTGGGTGGGCGAGCACATCGCCGCCTACGGGGGAGACCCCGGCAACGTCACGGTCTTCGGCCAGTCCGCGGGCGCCCTCTCCATCCGGCTGCTGCTGGAGACGCGTCAGGCGCGGGGGCTCCTGCACCGGGCGATCCTCCAGAGCCCGCCCCTGTCCATCACGGCCCGCTCCCGCACGGACTCCGAGGACCTCGGCCGCGTCTTCGCCGGCCTGCTGGGCGAGGACCCGCGCACCGCTGCTCTTCCCGCGATCCTGGCGGCGCAACGGGAGACCGCGGGGGTCAACCTGCGGCGCTCCGGCAGCACCCTGGAACCGCCCTTCCTCCCGGTCGTCGGGTCCCCCGTCACGGAGGACGACGAGGAGCCCGCCCCGGCCGTCCGCGGTCTGGACGTCATGTACGGCTGGAACGCGGACGACATGAGCGCCTTCCCGGGGGAGGGCGACGATGTCGCGGAACTGACCCGCCGCGTGTTCGAGGAGCCGCTGGCACGCTACGGGGCGGCCCTGGCGCGGGCCGGGGCCCGGGTCCACGCCTACCGCCTCGACTGGCGCCCGGCCGGCTCCCCGTTCGGCGCGACCCACTGCCTGGAACTGCCGTTGCTCCTGGGCACCCGGGAGGCATGGCGGGCATCACCGATGCTGGGCCGGGAGCCGTGGGCCGAGGTGGACGCCCTGGGCAGAGCGATGCGCGCCGCCTGGACCGCCTTCGCCCGCACCGGCACCCCCGGCCCCTCACTTCGCGGTCAGGAACTCCCCGTGCTCCAGTGGGCGGTTCACGACGCGGATGTCACCGACGGAGCCGTGGAAGACGACGTCGATCGCGCCGGCGTATTCGTGGCCCCCGACCAGCCACGGCAGGCCGAGCGAGGTGAGTCCGAGTGACACGCGCCGCGGATCGTCGGCGACCGGGGAGCTCTCGACGTACAGCCTGGTGCGGCGGCCGTCGTTGACGACGGCGATGTGCCACCACCGCAGCTCCGCCAGGCCGTGGCTCCAGTTCGTCGTCGGGTAGGTGGTGTTGAGCGGGTAGTGGTTGAACTGCACCTCACGGCCGTTGTTGGTGATGGCCAGCTGGGCCAGGGGTTCGTTCGGGTCGGTGTTCCTGTCGTGCTTTCCGGCGGCGCGGGCGGCGCCCCGGCGGCTGAGGACCGACGCGTTGCCGTTCCGGCCGGCGTCCCAGTCCAGGGGTATGCGCACGAAGGTCTCGATGGTGTACCCGCCCCTGAACGTCTCGGTGTTCAGCGGCGCCGCGTCCTTCGTGGTGAGGTACGAGCCGTTGACCGGGTTCCTGCCCCCGGTGAACTTCAGGCTGGCGTGCCCGGGCTGGTCGGGGTGGTGGTCGTCGGACCAGGTCAGCGCGTCGGCGGGGGTGCCGGGCGTGGTCACCACGGTCAGGTCGTTGCCCCTGCCGGAGAGGTCCCGGACGGTCTGCCCCCGCGTGAGCGCGGTGCCCGGCGCTCCCTGCCCGTCGAAGCGCCAGTACGCGACCGTACCCCTGACCAGCATGCGGTCGGCCGGGCGGGAGGGACGGGCCGGGACGGGGGCGAAGCCGGAGAAGCGCTTCTCGAAGTCGACCGGGATCGAGAAGTCGTCGACCGGGCTCGTGAGGCGGGCGTGCTCGGCGGCCAGAGCGCTGCGCGACTTCGGTTTCTGGGCCAGGATCCACGGATTGACCGTCTCGACGTCGATCGTGTCCCGGGCCAGGTCGAAGTGGTACAGCCGGATCATGCCGCCACCGCCGAAGAAGCGGTTCTGGTAGTTGGCGATGTGCAGGTGCACGTCGTTGCCGTGGGCGTTCTTCCTGGTCGTGCGGCCGGACGGCCAGTAGTGGCCGTTGAGGGTCAGGAAGATCTGGTCGTTGTCCGCGATCAGCCGGTCCCAGAGGGTCTGACCGTACTCGGAGAGCGAGGCGTTGTTCTCCGGGTCGCCGGACTCGTAGGGGAAAACGTTGTCATCGTAGTCGGGGTGGACGATGTCGTGCGCCGTGAGGATCACCGGCATCTTGGGGTGGGCCTTGATGGTCTTCTCGGCCCACGCGAAGCCCTGCTCGGTGGTCCGCCAGTCCAGCGCCAGCACGAGCCACGACCGGCCCGCGGCCCGGAAGACGTGCGCGGTGTTGTAGCCCGTGGCGTCGGACCCGACGAAGGACTTCGCGTGTCTGAACCGCCGGGGTCCGAGGGTCCGCAGGTACGGCGTGTCCCCGCGTGTGTCGTCCCCGCTCACGTCGTGGTTGCCGGCCACCACGCTGTACGCGGCGCCCTTCGCGTCCAGGATGTCGAAGGCCTTGTCGATCTGTTCGAACGACGACGCGTCGGCGTCCTGCGACAGGTCACCGAGATGCGACATGAACACGATGTTCTGGTCGGCGACACCGCTGTTCCTGACGATGTAGCGGAAGGACTCCTCCTGCGGGGCGCGGTTGACGCTGTCCTGGCTGCCCCAGTAGAGGTACTGCGTGTCCGGCATGACGGCGAAGGTGAACCGGAGGGCGTCGGGGTCCGGATTCCACCGCCCCACATGCCCGTGCCCGTGTCCGTGCCCGGAGGCGTCGGCGGCGTGCGCGGGGGCCGCGCCGAGTGCGGACGCACCGGCGCCGACCGCCACCGCCCCGGCGCCCGCCAGCGCCGCGTTGCGCAGGAAGCCGCGCCGCCCCTGACCGGCCGGTTCGTGAGACGCCGTCTCTCCGTGAACGCACATGCTGGAGCCCTTCCCGAGGGGTGCTTTGATCGCGAACGACGTTAGGCGGGGAGGGCCTGGCCCGGGTGACTTCGAGATGGCGAACGGAGATCGGGCGCCCGTCGAAACAGACCGGAATGATTCCCCGGAATGTCGAGGTGGGGATACCCTCCGGCCAGGGCCGGAGCGGGGAGCAGGAGGGGGCCGACGTGCTGGAGGTCGTGGCGCTCAGCGCGCTGACCGCGTTTCTCATGTCCGTGGGCAATGGCGCCGCGGGGGAGATGGGCAAGCAACTCCTGCTGTCGACGGGCGCCTTGGTACGAAGGACCACCGGACGGCAGACACCACTGCCGGCGAGCCCGGAGGAACGGACGGAACTGGCCGGCCTGGTGCACGCCCGCCTCGGGCGGGACGCGCGGCTGGCGGAGGAGTGGGCGCTGGTCCTGCGGACCCACGGGCGCCCGGGGACACCGGCCCTGGCCCGCGGCGGCGGACTGCCGCCCGCGCCACGCCACTTCACCAACCGGCACCGGGAACTGCGGCGGCTGGCGCGGGAGGCGGCCCGCCCCGCCGACGGCCGGCCCCGGGTCGCGCTGCTCCACGGTCCGCCCGGCATCGGCACGACCGCCGCCGCCCTGCGCCTCGGCGCCGAGCAGCACGCCCGGTTCCCGGACGGACAGTTCTACGTGGACCTGCGGGACGCGGCCACCGACGGCGGACCGGGACCCGGCGCGGTCCTGGCGCGCCTGCTGCGGCAGATGGGCGTCGAACCCGGACTGCTTCCGGCCGTGGCCGCCGACCGGGAGGAGCTCTACCGGCGCCTGACGGCGGACCGCCGTGCCCTGGTCGTGGTCGACCACGCGACCTCGCCCGCCCAGGTCCGCGGCCTCATCCCGTCGGCCCCCGGGATCTTCCTGGTCGTGGTCGTCTCCGGCCGGCCCTTCGCCCTGGAGGCGGAACGCGTGGAGGTGGGGCCGCTGAGCGACCGCCACGCGGCGCGGATGCTGCGGGACCTGGCGGGCGCGGAGGAGGCCGCCCGGGCCCGGACCCGGCTGCCGCGGCTGGTCCGCCAGTGCGCCGGCAACGCGTTCGCCCTCAGAGCGGCGGCGGCCCGGCTGGGCACCGAAGAGCCGGACGGCCCGCGGCCCGGAGCCGGCCCAGGATCCGGCGGGGGCCCCGAGGAAGAGACCGGGGCGAACGATCCCGTCCGTGAGGCGGTCCGGACCGCCACCGCCCGGCTGCGTCCGGCGACCGCGCGGATGTGCCGGCTCGCGGCCCTGGGCGCGTGGCCCGGCCTCGACGCCCCGTTGGCCGCGGCTGTCGCGGACGTGTCCCCGGACGAGGCCGCCGGGATGCTCGCGGAGGCGGTCGACACCGGGTTAGTGGAGCCGGGGGCGGGGGAACGCCACCGGTTCCGGCCCGAGGTGCGCCGGTACCTCGCGGACACCGCGGGCCCGGAGCACGGCGTCGCCGAGTGCTCCGCCGCCGTCGTGCGCGGCCTGGAAGCCGTACTGCACCGCGCCCTGCACGCCGCGCACGCCGCCCTCCCGGGCAGCTGGCGCACCGAACCGGCGCCCTCGGACGGGTCCGCGTACGGTGACGAGGCGGAAGGCCTGGGCGCCCTGCGGACCGAGCTGGACAACGTGGTCCGGGCGGTCTCCCTGGCCGACCAGTACGGACACGTCACCACGGCCCTCCGGCTGGCCCGCGCGCTGTGGCCGCTCCAACTGAAGGCGGGCCACTGGGACGACGTACTGCCGGCCCTGCGGATCGCCGCGCGCCGCGCCGACGCCCACGAGCCCCGCACCCGCATGGCGGGGGCGTTGCACTTCCAGTTGGCCCACTGTCTCGACCAGTTGGGGCAGCGGGAGGAGGCGGACCGGGCGGTGCTCGCCGCGGTGGAGTGCGAGAGGGCGGCGGGGCATCTGCGCGGTGAGGCGTCCGCGGTCGAGATGCTGGGCCTGTTCCACCTCTACCGGTGGGACCATCCGGCGGCGCACGAGCGCTTCACCGAGGCCCGGGGCGTCTACGAAAGGATCACTTCCGGCCAAGAAGGCTCCGGTGACCTTCCCCGTGCCCTCGCACTGCTGGACCGCCACGAGGGGCGCGCCCTGCGCGGCATGGACCGGCTCGACGAATCACGGCGCCTGCTCGGGTCCGCGGTCGCCTTCTTCGAGCGGACGGGTGAGGCCTACAACACGGCGCGAGCCCTCACGGACCTGGCCGAGACCCTGCACGACGCCGGCCTGGACACCGAGGCGCTGGCACACATCACGCGGGCCGAACGCCTTCTCGACCCGGCGGCCGTCCCGCACCGCCAGTACCTCACCGCTCTCCGGGCGCGGTGCGAGACCCCGGTGTGAGGGGCCGTACGCGTACCGGATGAACGCGGCCGGCGGCACGGACCCGGAGGGTGAACCCCTTAGCGGGCACAGGGCCGCCGCCAGTGAGCCAGGCGTACAGCGATGAGGCGCAGGCCGCCGGGTCGAGGTCCGCGTCCGGTCCGGCGGACAGGCGGAACACCTCGCCCTCGCGGGTGCGTACGAAGCAGCGATGCGGGCCGCTCACGAACACGGCCATGGCGCACTGCGGGAACCTGCGCACCACGTCCGCCGACCACCCCTGCCAGCCGCCCAGACGGGGATCGTCCGGCTGCCCGTCACGCACGATGAGGTCGGCCACCTCCAGGGCGGCGGGGTCCCGGGTGTCCTCGTGCACGGCGGCGTGCACGTCGCCCCGCGCGTCGTACGGCACGACCGACGCCCGCTCGATCTTTACGTTCCTCCCGTCGACGCGGGTGCGCACCCGCAGCGGGGCCGTGCGCCGCGGCGGGTCGTACTCCGGCAGGGGCAGCGGTTCCAGGAGGGCGGGTGCCTGCGGCTCGGCCAGGTCCATCAGGCGGTAGAAGTGCCGCCGCAGCAGCGTCGCGGAAGCCCCCGGGACCGACGTGACCCCCGCGGCCGCGTCGGCCGGGGAGGGTGTCCCGGCCGTTGCCCGTTCCAACTGGGTGCGCAGGGGGCGGTGCGGGTCGAAGCGCGGGGCATCGCGGACGAACGACGCGAGCGGCGTGCCGGGGGCCAGCTTCCCGGTGCCGGGGGCCGCGATCAGCACGGGTACGTCCAGCGCCGCCGCGTAGTAGGAGACCGAACCGAAGTCACCCACCACGACGTCCGCGGCCAGGACGGCCTGGCGCCAGGCGCGTACGGGATCCACCAGCGCCAGCCCGTGCCGGCACGCCTCGTCCAGCCACGCACGCAGCTGCCCCGGCCCGTGCCCGTACCAGATGTTCGGGTGCAGCACCGCGGCCAGCCGGAAGTCGTCGGCCGGCAACTCGGCCGCCAGCCGCGGCAGCAGGCCCGGTACGAGGTCCTCCCCGCCGCCGCTGCCGAACAGGCCCTCGGGATTCCACGTGGAGTTCAGCACCACGAGCCGCTGACCGTTCCGGACGCCCAGAGCGCGCCGGAAACGGTCCCGGTGCGCCCGGGCGGCGAGCATACGGTCGAAGCACGGGTCCCCGGCCACCACCGACGCGCCGACCGCCTCGGGGCAGACCGCGCGTAGCCGTGCCACCTGCTCCGGGTGGGACAGGACCAGTCCGTCGACGTAGGGCACGCCCTCCGACAGCAGCCATTGCGCTGACAGCCCGAACACCGGCTCCCGGCTCCCGGCCCCGGCTCCCGGCCCCGGCTCCCGGCCCCGGCTCCCGGCTCCCGGCTCCCGGCTCCCGGCTCCCGGCTCCCGGCTCCCGGCCGAGCCAGTGTCTTAGTATATCCCACACCATGGGACAGAATGGTCAATTTACCGTCAATAAGAGGCAGTTGGCCCCCAAAGCTGGCGGATATCGCGAGATCCACCGGGGTCTCCAGTGCCTGCTCCCAGGGCAGTACGGGCAGCCCCAACTCGGCGAACAGCTCGCCGATTCCCGCCTGGAAGACCGACGATCCGGTCGAGGTGACCAGGAGTTGTACCCGGAAGTCGTTGTGGAACAGGGGAAGTACGTCGAGCAGACGCCCCGCGGAGGTCACGTTGTGGACCACCAGGAGCACCCGACGGCAGGGCCGCCGGCTGGTCCACCGCTCCGACCCCTCGCCGACCGGCACCCGTACCGCGGCGGGCTCGCCTGGCCCCACGGGCACCTCCGGCATCGGCGTGATCGCATCGAACGTCCCACCCTATCCAGCACCCGGTTCAGCCTCGGTTCGTGGTCCTGCTGAACCCTTCGCGCGCGGTCAGCCCCTCGGCGCCTCGTCCCCCCTGTCCCGGGACAGGGGGGAAGAGCCGCGGTGACCTCGACCTCGAGGAGGTGGCCGGGAGCGAAGAGGGCCGGGACGGGTACGAGGGTGCTCGCGGGTACGGTGCTCGTGCCGTCGCGGAGGGCGGTCACCACCGGGATGAGGATGTCCGGGGCGTAGTCGACGGCGTAGATCGTCTCCTTGACGATGTCGTCGCGCGAGGCCCCGACGGCGCCGAGCGCGATGCCGATGTTGCGGGCTATGACGACGGCCTGGCTCACGTGATGATCGCCCCGTGTCGGGGCTCCGGACTCGTCGGCGGCAACGGCCGCGCGAGGTGTGACGGTCGCGGACGCCGGCGCGTGCCTACCGGCGGGCCTTGTCCCTGTGCGCGGCGGTGTCCAGGAGGACCCGTGCCACCTCGGCGGGGTGCGTGGAGATCGCCATGTGACCGGCGTCCGTCTCCGAGACGGTCATCCCGTCGGCCTCGGCCCGCCGGGCCATCTCGCCGAACGCGTCCGGTGCCGCCGTGCAGTGGAGGTAGGTCGCCGCGATGCCGCCCGGCTCGGCCGCTGCCACGAGGGGCTCCTCGTGTGTGCGGACGGGCATGGGGGTCAGTCGTGTGGTGTCGAAGCCGTCGAGCCCGGGGAAGACGGCGCCGAAGTCCGCCGGCCGGAGCAGCCAGGGCTGTTGCTCCAGCCGTAGTTCCTGGGAGGCCGCGCGCTGCCAGGGCAGCAGGTCCCAGGCCGACTCGCCGGTTCGGGGCAGGAAGGCGTCGATGTACACCAGGTGCCCCACTCGCTCCGGGACCCGGGCCGCGGCGCCAGTGATCACCATGCCGCCGTAGCTGTGGCCGACCAGCACCACATCCTCCAGCCGTTCCCATTCCAGGAGCAGGCCGATGTCGTCGACGTGCGTGCTCAGCCCCACTCCTTCGGTGGCCAGGTGGTGGCGGTCGCCCAGGCCGGTCAGGGACGGTGCGTACACCCGGTGCCCGGTGGCCTCCAGACGGGGCCGGACCAGTTCCCAGTTCCAGCCGCCCGTCCACGACCCGTGGACCAGAACGAATGTGGCCATGTCGATTTCTCTCCCCTTCGAAGCCCGCGCGGCGTGTCGTGGCGAGGGGCTCGGCCGAACTCGTCCCTATTTCATGAACGACGTCCAGTAATTAGTGCCACAGCCAACGGCCTGTCTTTTTCGTCCATCCGCCCCCGAACCGTCCGATGTCCGATCACTGGGACCGCAGGGTGACCGGAACGGAGGGGCTGTCCACGTCCAGACCGATGTGCTCCAGACCGTCGGAGAGGCGTGCCCGCGCGGCGTCGGGGAGTCGCAGGACGTGGGCGGTCGCGAAGCCGGCGTCGTCGCGGCGCAGGTGACCCGGTGCGTCACCGGGACCGAGGCGCACCTTCTGGTCGGTCACGACGAACCCGAGGCTGTGGACGAGCAGTCCCATCCCGGCGGAGTTGTCCTGATGGACGTAGCCCATCACCGGCTTGGGGTCGGCGCGGGTGACGGCCGTGATCGCGACGGCGCTCAGCAGGGTGCCGAGGCCGCGCCCGCGAAGGCCGGGGACGAGATGGAGACCGCCGAACTCCCACCGCGGGACGGCGTCGAGCCCCTTGCCGTCCGGTTTGACGTAGCAGAGCCCCGCGACCTGCCCCTGGCGCTCGACGACGACCATCTGGCGTGCCTCGACCATCTGTTGGAAAGCCGCCGGGGGCACGGGCAGCATGAACTCGCCGAGAGTGGAGCGGTGGAACTCGAAAGCGGCGTTCCGGGTGGCATTCGTGACCGGGGCGATGACCAGGGCTTCCGGAGTGTGGGCGAACGGCTTCACCATCCGTGCCTCCTTTCGGGGTGGAGTCACCGGGCAGCGAGGCCCGCCGCGGGACTGCCGGTCCGGGTGATGGCGGTGGTGATCAGGGTGTCCAGCAGCCGTTCGTACGACAGGCCGGCCGCCGCCCAGATGCGTGGGTACTGGGAGGCCGCGGTGAAGCCGGGGAAGGTGTTGACCTCGTTCACGACCGGTCGGACGCCGTCGCGCAGGAAGAAGTCGACGCGGATGAGGCCGGAGCAGTTCAGCGCCTCGAAGACGTCCACGGCCATGCGCTGGAGCTGCTTCGAGATGTCCTCGTCGAGCTGGGCCGGGATGGTGTAACTGGTCGCCGCATCCACGTACTTGGCCTCGTAGTCGAAGAACGGCCGTCCGTCGTGGACCGCGATCTCCAGGGGCGGTCCGGCCTCCAGCCGGCCGTCCGGATGCTCGAGTACCGCGATGTCGATCTCCCGGCCGTGTACCGCCTCTTCCACCAGCACCTTCGTGTCCCAGGAGCGAGCCGATTCGAGTGCCGCCCCCAGGTCGTCCCAGGTCTCGACGCGGGTGACGCCGATGCTGGAGCCGGCCCGCGCGGGCTTGACGAAGGCGGGCAGCCCCAGACGCAGGCGCTGTGCCTCGGACAGGGTGCTGTCCCCGCCCCTCAGCAGCGTCCAGTCGGCGACCGGCAGGCCCACGGAGCTCAGGATGCGCTTGGTCGCGTCCTTGTCCATGGCGATGGTGCTCGCGCTCACGCCGTTGCCCACGTAGGTCACGTTCGCGGCCTCCAGGAGGCCCTGTACGGTGCCGTCCTCGCCGAAGGGCCCGTGCAGGGCGGGCACGACGGCGTCGGCGGACGCCAGATGGGGCAGCACCGCGCGCAGGCTGTCCCCGGCGCCCATGCCCCGGCTGGGGGTGACGTCGGTGAGGCCGGCGGCGGTGCAGGCACCCTCGGGGAAGTCGGACGGGCCGGGCACCCACTCCCTGGCCCTGGTGATCCGGACCGGCTGGACCGCGTAACGGGAACGGTCCAGGTGGCCGACGATGCCCGCGGCCGAGGCGCAGGACACCTCGTGCTCACCGCCGGGCCCGCCGAACAGGACCACGACACGCGTGCGGGTGTCTCTGGGCGCGACGACGGGCGTATCGGCGTGGAGATAGCGGCGCGGGACACGGGGGCCGACGCCGGTGAGGATCTCGTGCGGGACGGTTCCGGCCCAGTCCGCCCACTCGGCGGCCGTCGGCTCACCCTTGTCTCCCGGCCCGAAGACCACCGCGTCCTCGCCGACCGCGATCTGGTCGTCCCCGGTGTCCACGACACACTGGTCCATGGCGATCCGGCCGGCCACCCGCCGACGGGCCCCGCCGACCAGGATCTCCGCCGAGCGCGAGGCCCGGAAGGGCAGTCCGTCGGCGAAGCCGAGCGGTACGAGGGCGAGTGCGGTCGGTCGTTCCGCGACGTACTCGTGGCCGTAGGACACGCCCATGCCCGCCTCGACCCGCCGGCTCATGATGACGCGGCCGCGCAGCGTCATCGCCGGCCGCAGCCCGAAGCTCTCGCCCCTGACCGGCTCCACCCCGTACAGGCCGAGCCCCGCGCGTACCAGGTCGTAGTGGGTGGCGGGAGCGGCCAGTGCGGCGGCCGAGTTGGCCAGATGCAGCACCTCGGGCCGCAGGCCCGCGGCACGGGCCTGCGACACCGCCGTCTCGAACGCGTCGACCTGACCGGCGACGCCCGCGTGCCGGGGATCGTCGGGGTGCACGAGGTGCGACCAGACGCCCCGCACCCGCAGCAGGCCCCGCCGTTCGAACTCGGCGGCCGCTTCGAGGAGTCGGGGCCAGTCCACCGTGCCGGCGCCGTTGCGCCCGAGCCCGGTGTCCACCTTGAGGTGGACGGCACCCGGGATTCCCGCCTTCTCGGCGCACGCGGCGATCCCCGCCAGGTGCGGCAGGGAGGCGGCCGACAGGTCCACGTCCTGCCGGATCACCCCGGTGACGTCCTCACGGGGAAGCCGCATCCAGGCCAGGATGGGTGCCGTGATGCCCGCCTCGCGCAGTTCCAGTGTCTCCGGAGTGGAGGCGGCGCCCAGCCAGGTGGCTCCGTGGGCGAGCGCGGTGCGTGCCACCTGTACGGCTCCGTGACCGAACCCGTCGGCCTTCACCACCGCCATCAGGGCGGCGCCGCGCGAACGGGCGGCGAGGATCCGGGTGTTGTGAGCGATGGCCGACAGGTCGATCACTGCCTCGGACAACCGGTGCCGGACGGTATCGGGATGTGCGTCACATTCGGGTTCCGTCCTCGCTGAGGGCGACTGGCGCGTCATCAAAACTCCGTGGGGGTGGAATACGTGGACGGCGTTGTCATTCGAGGTTCGTCAACGGAGAATGCGCCCGCGCTCGTGACGAGGTGTTCCCGTGGGGGATACGGGCGGTCGCGTGCGAACGTTGAAGCTCACGCTCTCGAATGCGACCAACCTAAGTACTCCGGCCCGTCCACGACGATGAAGCCCACACGTCCAACGGTCGTACAGCCTGCGCTACCGGGCACGACGTACCGCCGTCTCCCTCCTCCCCTCCCCTCCTCCGTTTCAACACAGGCGGTGGAATCCGCGTATCCCCGTGTACTCAGTCGCTCACGTACGGCCTCAGGGAGAAGGGGTGGCCGGCACCATGAACAAGGCATGCGTTCACCATCGGCCGTTCCTGACCGAACACCTGCTGCTCGGGACTCCCCTGCCAAAGGAACTCTCCCGGCACCTCGACCAGTGCCCGGACTGTGCCCGCGAGGCCGCCGAGACCGGGGACGTGAGTCGTACGATGCGGCGGGTCGACGCCTTCGCTCGCTGGAGAGCCGCGTCGCTCGGCCCGGTGCGCTCCGTGAACGGCACGGAGGCACCGAGGCCGGCTCGCACCGGTCCCGGAAAGCGGACCGCCCTCGGGTTCGCCGCCGCCCTCGTCGCGGCCGCGGCAGTGGTCGTTCCTCTCGCCGTGACGCACCGGCAGGGGGCCGATCCCACACCGTCGGCCGCGCTGATCACGCACGGCGAGATGATCGGCCGGCCGTGGGGCACCGAGGTCCCGGTGGTGCTGTCGGGGCTCAGCAGCGGTGAGACCTACCGTCTGGCGACGCTGGGCGCGGACGGTGCGCGCGCGGTCGGCGGCAGCGTACAAGCGGCGAGCGCGGAGCGGTTCACCTTCCGCATCGTGACGTCCATGGACAAGGACACCATCACCGAGTTGATCGTCGAGGACGGCGAAGGGCACGTCATCGCCCGCGTTCCCGTGTGCCCGTGCTCCGTCTGACTTCCGGGCCGTGCCGAGTGAATGGTTGTCTCCGGGAGGACGACGAAGGGACCCCGGACACCGGCCGGACGCCGACGCGGCCGTCGACCGACGCCTGCGCGGCGCGGCCTCGCTCACCGGCTCAGTCCGAGTTCCGCTTCACGGCATCCACGTCCGCACGCAGTGAACTCGTCCTGACGAGCTGGTACACCGGCGCCGAGGAACTGATGAAGACGAGCTCTCGCTCCTCAGGCAGGCGGTCCAGGAGGTCGAGCACGCCCATCACCTTGTGCGGGGGTACCTCCGCCTCCTGGTCCGAGGGCACGGTGAAGACGGGGACGGCCTTCGTGCCGTCGGTCATCTCGATCACGTCGGGGTCCCCTCGCTGGTCGACGCATACCGCGACGTCCGCCTCCAGGAGGGAGAAGGCGAGGAGCGTCTCCGGACCGTAACCGGTGGCGACGAGGCGTGCGGCCTCGTCCATGATGCCGGCCGACGGCCCCCATCCGTAGGCATCCGGCGACGGCCGGTACCGGGGGTTCTGCTCCCATTCGACGATGTCGCCGTGCTCGTCGCTGCGCCAGCGCCCCAAGGCAGCCCAGTGCGGCGGAGCGACACTGTCGTCGGTGTCGTCCCAGTGCCGGTCGACCATGGTCAGCCAGTGGTCGGGGGCCAGCCGTGCCGCGGACACGAACTGCGGCGGTGGCTCCCGAAACCCGGCATGACCTCTGGGCATTGCAGGAAGCCACTCCTCGGTCGCGGTGGAGCCGACGGGCATGCTCGGCGGTGCTTCCTCCTCTCGTGGGTTCTCAGGGGTGGGAGCGGTCTCGTGGCTGGGCGGCTGCGAGGAACCTGTCATGCCGCGCGACTCCTTGCTCGAGAACGTGATGTGCGGACCGCGTCAGCCGGCGGTGGCCGCGCCGCGGGCGGGGGAGCCGGAAGCAGGGCCCCGGCCGGTGGTCCTGTCCTCCGGCCCGGCACCGTCCGACACGCCGGCCCGCTCCGCGGGCAGGGACGATGCCCCGGCGTCCGACGCTACGGCGGCGGCCGGTTCGGCTTCCTCCTCCCGTCGCCCGTCGGTCGCGTTCCGCTCCCTGAGCGACTCCTCGACGGCGTGGCGCAAGGCATCGACGTCCACGGTGATGCTGACGGCGCCGGACGCGTTGAGGTAGAGGAGATGGTCCGCCGGAATCTTGTCCAGTACCTGTGCGGCGGGCATCAGCTCGTATCCGAAACGCCCGGACGCGTGCAGATGCTGGGGGGAGGTGAAGGCCGGCACGACCGCCTCGTCGTTGGGGGCGAGCGCGGACAGTGGACCACCGCCGGGTGCGAGCAGCACGGCGATCTCGGCCGTGGCCAGAGCGCGCGGCACCGCGTCACCGGGCCCGTATCCGGATGCCGCGAGCTGGATCGCCTCGTCCACCGGGTCGGTGGGCTCGGGCCAGCCGAGGGCACGGGGCGAAGGCCGGTAGTCCTCGTTGGGCCGCCACTCCTCGATCTCGCCCTCCGGGCCGGACCGCCACTCGCCGAGCATGGCCCAGCCCGGAGGTACGCCTTCGCCGGCCCAGGCGGGATCGACCATGCCCAGCCAGTGGTCGGGGGCCAGCTCGGCGGCCTTCCTGATCTCGTCGGGGACCTGCGGCTCGGTGGAGCCAGCGGGTTCAGTGCCGGTGGGGGTGGAGGTCTCTGCGCTCATGGGTCCTTCATCGGGTCGGATCGGGTCGGTGGCCGGCGCACTCACCAGCCCGCCCGCTGGCACGGGTCCCAAGCGCGGGGGCTGTGGTGATGAGGTGTCAAGTCGAATTCGTGCAGGTTCAGTGCCATCCCGGCGGAGGACGCGGCGCCGGTCAGGAGGAACGGCAGATCTGTGGAGAGTCCCCGGCGGGGGACCCGTGCCGAGTCGAGGTACTGGCCCACCAAGCCCTGCAGATCACGCCAGCTCAGCGGACCCGCCGCAGGTGCGCGGCTCTGTTCCACAGCCCAGAATCCTTGCAGCAGCGTGAAGAACGCGGTTTCGTTGTCTTCCAACATCGGTCCGTAGATCAGACGGATGGCGCGAACCCAGTGCAGCACGTCGCGGGCCCGGCCTCGGTCCCCTGTCACTGCCACGGCGAGCCGCTCGAGTTCCGCGGCCGTCGGTTCCGGCCGGAATCCGGCCAGCCAGTCCCCCTCCGTGAGCTGAAGTCGAAGGTGCCCCTCATGGGCACCACCGGCCGGGAACGCTTCGCCGCCTCCCGCGGTGGACCACACCCAGCGCCCGAGACCGTTCGCCAGGACCTGTCCGACGACCGGGTGCACCAGCGGATCGTGGCGAGGCCGGCCGGTGAGGTCGGCCGTGGGGAACAGCAGGGCGACATCCAGCGGGAGTGCGGTCAGGTGGCTGTCGGTGGCGAAGAGGAAGTCGACGACGGTGGCGTGGTCGACGAAGACGGACGAGTCGTCGGTCAATGACAGCGCCATGGCCGTGGAGTCGCCCAGCAGGCCGATGGCGTAGGACGCGTCGAAGGGCAACTGCTGCAGTTCGCCCTCGCGCGGAACCGGACCTCGCGACACCTCGGTGAACCAGTGGGTCTCCGCCAGCTGGCCGTAGGCGCGCCGACGGGGGTCCGACCAGTCCTGGGCAGGCCGTGACGACACACCGGCCGGCTGGCCTTGCGCATTGGGGTGCCTGACGAGCGAGACCTGGTCCACGGGGACGGGAGCCCCGTCCAGCGCGGTGATCTCCTGGGGCCACTCCAGCAGCGGAGGGAGGGAGCCGGGGTCGTGGAGGACCCGGAGGGCGGCGCGTGCGGACTCGATGGCGGTCCGGACCCTGTCCTGAAGGGGTACCCGATCCAGAAGGCCTAGAGCTTCCTCGACTGCACGCTCCAGCACGGCGTAGGCATCATAGCTGTCGGACGACTCCCTTCCCAGAGCACGCAGAGCCAGCGCGTGCGCGACGGCCTGGGTCTCCTCGGCGTCCATCAGCGGGCGGGTCCTGCTGGGGAGCCGTGGCCGCCACGCCGAGGCGATCTCGAGGAACCCGGCGACGCTCTGGACGACCCAGTCGTCGACGATGGCCGACACGGACGAATGCAGGGCACGCTCCGAGAGCGGGAGGCGGTACGTGCTGGCGCGGTCGTAGGTCTGTCGACCGAGCCTTGTGAAATCCTTTACGGCGCGCTTCACCTGCGTCTTGTTCATACGCCGGTCGCCATAGCCGAAATGTCTGATCTCCGGCAGGATGAGCGGGACGGTCAGGCTGCCGCTGCCGCTGTCCAGCTGCTCGTAGTCCTTCATTCCGACCAGTTTGAACTGCGACACACGTTCGCCCTGGGGGGTGGCCCCCGTGAACAGGAACGTGGCCATTTCACGAGGCCGGTTGCCAAGAGCGCCGCCGATTTCGTCGAAGTACTGACGGCTGTATGGATGCTTCTTCCCTGCGCCGCTCCACAGCTTGTCCAGCTCAGGTGTCAGACGTCGCCGCGCATCCTCGCTGAGCTGGTGGTAGTTCCCGGCCAGGTAGTCGCGGACACGGGGGCGCAGGGCGAGTCGCGCATGACTGAAAGGACCCCGGAGCGCCGTCATGAGGAAGTTCTTTGCGAGGTGCCTGCGGCCGCTTGAAGACCAGAGGGCCATGACAGCCGGACCCGCCGCGAGGTGCTGGTAGGCCAGCCAGCTGTATCCCCACACCTCGTCCATCTCCGGGACGGCCGAGAGGAAGGGAACCAGGCTGCTCGGCAGATCGGTACGGCCGGTGACCTCGCCGGCGAATCGCAGTACCGCTTGCTCCCCGAAGAGTCGTCCAGAGAATATGAGGCTCTTGACATTGCTTATCGTCAGCCCGTCGAAGGCCAGGTCCTGGAGTTCCCTCAGCCCGACTGACGCTGTGCCCGAAGTGATGTGGACGTAGGCGGAACGGCCGCCGTCCACCGGCGCCGGATACACGTCGACCGACCGGCCCGCCCCGGTCGGCGACCAGCCGTCGAGGTCCGACAGCAGCGCCGTCAGCGGGGTGGGCGTCTGCCGGGCATCCACGCCGTTCAGCATTTCCCCGATTCGGTCCAGCTGGGCGAATATCTGCCTCTGTGACCAGCGGGTTCCTCTTTCCTGGGGGAGTACGGCCATGGGTCGGGTGACGATCTCGCCCACAGGCTGCGGGGAATAAGCGGGGGGTCGCTGACCCGGCGGCACCTCCGGCCGATTCAGGTACAGCCTGCCTCCGGCATCCTGCCAGAAGGGATAGCTGTCGGTGAAGATGCGAAGGCCGGGACCACGGGCGAGCAGTTCACCGCCCTGATGCCCCTCTATCGCAGGATTCTTGACGAAGAATACCCGGTGGTACTCCAACTCCAGGCCGATGGCACCGTAATCGCGGCCGGTCGCCGCGTCGATCAACGCATGTTCCGTGGAGGCCGACTCCGCGAAGCCCGGCAGAGCGTCCTCCACCACCCGACCGGTCGGATCGACCAAGACCGCCCGCGCGGACATCGGCGTGAGCGCCGGAGTGCCGGACGACAGCGCGAGCCCGGCACCGGCCGACACGTCCACCCACACCACGCCCTCGGACCCGCCCAGGTGGTAGGCCGCCCAGGCGTGTCCGAGCAGGGGGCCCTGGCGTCGTGCCAGGACGAACGCCACCGAGCCCGGCCCCATCGCGGTGACCGAGTCCACCAGCACGTCCCAGGAACGCACCCGCCCCCAGCCGGGCCCGCGCGCCATCGACTGCATGGCCGAGGCAGTGACCACCGCGTTGTCGTCCAGTGTCACGGCGGCCCGCACTCCACCCGGGTACAGCGCACTTCGCAGTGCCCCCACCAGGTCGAGGCAGCGGTTCACCGGCAGGACCCCGGTGGGCTCGCCCGCCGCCACCCGCCGTACCAGCTCCGTCAGCTCCCCCCGCGTCAGCGGTGTGGACGAGACGGCCGTGGACCGGGCCCCGGGCCACGGCGAGTGGCTGTGCCATACGGCGGCGGGTGCGGGACGGGTGGCCGCCTGGTTCTGTGAGGTGTGAGGGTGGTGCCTGAGGTGCCCGGTGTCGGCGACCTCGTAACGCAGTGGCTCGGCAGTGGATTCGACAGTCCGTGTGTACGCATACCAGTGCGCGGAAGGGGGCGCGGTGTCGGTGAACTGTGCCGGCCGCCTGGCGTCGGTGCGCGCTGGAGCCTCGTCGTGGGCCTTGTCCAGGGCGTGCCCGGCCTGCTGCTCCGGGGACAACGCGGTTTCGGGAAAGTCTGAGGAATCCTGCGTCGAGGCGGAGGCCGGCTTCTGGTCGCTCTGCTCTTCCGGCAGGCGTGTGAGCCGGCCGTTCCCGTCGTCGGACGGGGTGTGCCTGACCTCCTGCGCCGTGGCTTGCACCGAGGCCTGCTTCGGGTCGGCGGCACCGCGCGGAATCACATCGAGGTTCAGCGAAGGTGCTGGTCGCGGAGCGAGGTCCGGTTTCGGCCGCGTCGTACTCCCAGGCCCGGCGATGGTGCCGGCGGTGGCGGCGTCCCCCTGCGCGCGGCCCTCCTGCGTGCGCGGCTCGGCTCCCTGCTTCGCCGTGAAGCGAGCGGCCAGCTCCGACAGATTCCTGACCGCCGGCGCTCCGGCCATGAACTCGTGGGCCAGCTCGACGACCTGGACGCGTTGCGGCCGGCTCACCGGGACACCGTCGTCCAGCGACAGGACCCGACGGGCGACCGCGTCCAGGTCCAGCAGGCCGCGGGGCTCTCGCAGGGCCGCGGCCCGCCGGTTCAGTCCGTCCAGCCATTCAAGCGCCCCGACCAGCTCCGGGTACACCGCGGTCGTCGAGATGCCGGGACCGTACAGCTCCGCCAGCAGCTCGCTGAGGTGCGCAACTGTGTCGGGCGCGCCGGCGTCGGTGAACTTGTCCTCCTGGGGTGCGCCGCCGCGCAGTCCAGGCCGCTCGAGGCCTGCCACCGCGTGGGCGATGTCCTGGCTCACCTCCCGGGTCGGCCTGCCACGCTGCCACCTCGCCAGCCGGTCGAACTCCGCGGCGACCCTGGCCGCGTCCACCGGCTCCCGGCCGAGCGCGGCCAGGGCACGATTCACCCCCGTGAGCAGGTCCGCGTCCCAGCCCCGGCCCTCGTCCGCGTCCGCGTCCGCGGTGACCGTCTGCGCGGGTGCCGCCTCGATGGTGTCCGTGGTGGTTGTCTGTGCCGGTGGTGCCTCGTCGGTCTCCGGAATCGACGTGATCGTCACCCCGGTGTTGCCCGCGTCCACCGTAGATGCGGGGTGCTTCACCGCGAGGAGGCCGTCGAGCGCCGTCTCCAGGCCGCCCTCGAGCTCGCCGGTGTCCGGGTCGATCGGCAGCATGCCGATCAGGCCGTCGGGAACCGTGATCCTGACCGTGCCGTGGGGCCCGTACACGACGGCGGTCACATGGAACCGGTAGTTCCGGAACGTGCCCTTCGAGCGCTCCGCATTGCGTTCGTCGGTGTCGCCCAGCGCCGCCGAGCTCTTGCGGCCGTGCATCCGGTCGCTGATGATGACGGGCGCGCCGCCGGAGAGCTTGCTCTCGTCCGCCTCGCCGCCCATCTCGGGGCCGAGCGCGACCTTCCACCCGCTGGCCCGCTCGGTCTCCCGCTTCTCCTCCTCGTCGCTCTGGGTGTAGCCGCGCTGCTTGATCGCCGGGGTGTTCAGCGGGCCTTCCGGCTGGTGCAGGACGTCGGCGTCGTCCAGGTCGAGACCGACGACGAGTTCCTGGTCTCCGACCCTGACCTTGTACGCGTGGCGCAGCAGTTCCTTGATGCGCGCCCGCATCATGCCGTGACCGGTGTCGTGGTCGTAGAGCCTTCCGGCCTGGGTGAAGTGGAACTCGTGGAAGTTCGGGGGGTGCCCCGCCCGCGGATTCGGTGTGGTGCGGTGCCGCACCGCGGTCAGCAGAGCCCAGCGCGAGATCTCGAGGGCCGCCGGCGCCACCGACCAGGGATGCAGGCCTTCCAGCAGCTCCGCCGGAAGTTCCCGGCGGGGACGTATGCCCGGATTCTTCTGCCAGGTGGTGATCGAGCCGTCCCAGACGACATCGGTGTCCCGGTGGGCGGTGAGGTCGACGGGCCGGCCCGGCTGTTCCGTCGCCGTGGTCAGATGCCGGGGCACGAGGATGTCGAAGCGCGCCGTCACCTCCGGACTGTTGTCCGCGGTGCCGTCTCCCGCGTCGTACCAGAGCAACGGGGACTCGCCGCCGACCAGGTGGTTGGTGACGCGGTTGTAGAGCCAGGCCGCACCACGCGCCGGCCCGGCAACGATCTCCGGCAGCTCACGGGTGAGGGCCGTCTCGATCCGGAGCGTGATGCCGTGGCCGAGTTGCTCGGACGCCTCGCGCGGGGCCGCCCGGTAGATCGAGACCTCCTTTTCCGTGGTTTCCCGCTTCGTACCGCGCGAGGAGACGTACTCGGCGGATCCCTCCACGCCACCGTGTACCGATCCGCCGGCCCGCGCCCGGGCGTGGACGCCCGCACTGCGCTCCACCCCCTTGGACTTGCTCGCGGAGTTCTCCCGCTTCGCCTCGCCCCGCAAGGTGAGCGTGACGTCCTTCTCGGATGTGGACGGGCCGGCCGCCTCAAGCCGGGTCACGGTGACCTTCACCCACAGGTACTGGGTGACGCCCCACTTCCGGGCCAGGGGTATCCAGCGGTGCACGCCCTCGTGCGAGAGCAGCTCGGGCAGCCTGGACCGCAGCTTGGGTCCCTCGAAGGCCCCACGCAGCGCCAGCCACAGTCTGGTGGGGCGGGGCGACGCGTTCTCGCCGTCCTCAGGGGGGAGCAGACCCCGCTTGCGCACCCGCCTGAGGATCTCGTCCAGGACGGCGTCCGCGTGCAGCGTCGCGCCGTGACCGATGCCGGAGAGCATGTCGGCACTCAGGTACGACCGGAACTGCGCAGCCGCGGTCTCCCGGGCGGTCGTGTCCTGGTCGGCGGAGGTCGCGGCCTGGGGCGGTGCTGTGACGCTGCTGGGGGACATCGGGCCCGGCGTCGGAGCCACGAATGGCATGATCTCGTCGACCCTGCGCTTGGAGATCAGGAGGGCCAGGGAATCGCTCGCGCTCAGGTACCGGGTCGTCTCGCTGGGCCGGGCCTTTCCCCGCCACCGCAGGTAGGTGACCTCGAACACGGTCGTCGTCAGCGTGGAGACCGCCCCGCTGTTGTCCGTCGACCGGGAGATGACGATCGGGCCGTCCGCCCGCACCGTGCCGCTGCCCCGTACATACCCGGCCTCAGCCTGTCCCTGTACCGTCAGGCGGCCGCCGGCGCCCTGGTAGTCGTGCGACGCCTCCCTGCCGAACCTGGCGTCGAGGCCCAGAGCGGCGTCGACACCCAGACTCTGCTCCCGGGACCTGTCCACCGAGAGGGTCTCGGATCCCTGGAGGTAGTCCTCGAGCTCCACATTCTCGCTGTCACGCGGAGGCGTCGGAGCGTGCGTGTACTGCCTGATCCGGAACGCCTGTTCGTAGGCGCCGTCCTTCGGCAGCCCGAACTCGAACCCGAACCGGCCGACCATCTCCTCGAACCTGGCCGCGAGGAACGTCGGGTCGGCCAGATCCCGGACCGTCTCCGGCCACCTCTCCGGGGTCTTCAGCCAGGCGTCCGGCAGTGCGTGCGCCTTGGCGTACATCCCCGCGGCCAGTCGCGCCAGCTCGGGCAGCATCGCGTACGACGCGTAGGTGCCCTGCGTGCCGGAACTGAAGTCGAGGGGCTGTACGAGCTCCGGCAGGGTCTTGCTGACGCGAACCGTACGGGCCTGCTCGGCCCGCTCCTGTGCGATCGGCCGGTCGGGGAGGTGCTCGACCGGGACGGCGACGCGGAGGACCGCGGGCAACCGCTCCGAGCGGTACGACTGTTCACCCTCCGGCGACACCAGCCAGCGGTACCTCATGCGGTACCGGTACTCCCGGGCCCGCCCGTCGGTCTCGGTGCGCTGGTACGACTTCGCCGTCCCCTTGCTCTCTATTTCCTTCCCGGCCGAGAAGCCGCCGTGCAGGCCGAACGTGCCCACTTGAATCCGGGGGTAGGCCGGAACTCTGCCGCCCCAGGCTTCGAGGGTGTTCGCGTGCGGCGGCTCGAGCACGGCTCCGCCGCCCGCGCCGAACTTGCCCTTGATCTTCCGGCCGCGTTGGGCGGTGACCGAGGTCGCGGTCACCGTACGGGTGTTGATCCGCATGTCGTAGCCGTGATCCGGCGGGTTGCCAGGGTTGACCCGGTCGGTGAGCGGGTTGGGCTCCTTGATCAGTTCGCCCCATGTCGCCCACAACGCGACGTTGTACCTGCGTCCGTCCAGCTCGATCGTCTTGTAGACGCCGAGCATGGCCTTGTTCACGTCGGCCTGCTGGGCGGCGGAGCTGAAGAAGCCGGTCAGCTTCGCGTCCGCATCGGACCAGTCGGCCTTGGCGGCCCGCGAGGCACCGACCGCCGTCACGTGAAAGCGTTCGACGGCGTCGCGGATGTCGGACTGGAGTGTCTCGAGTCCGCTGACACCGATCGGGGTGCCGAACTCGAAACCGCGCCGGGAGGCCAGGAAGAGCGGTTCGCCCGGATCGGGCACGGGCAACTCGGGCCGGTGTCCCCCAAGCAGATCCCGGCGCAGCGGGGGCTTGTGCGTCGGCAGCCTCAGCACGTCCCGGGCGGCCGACGAGGTGAACACACGGTGCGGGCGGTCCTTCTTGTCATCGTCCTCGCCGGCCGTCGGCCGCAGATCCGGGGTCCACCCCTCGCCCACCGTCTGGAGGACGAACGCGGTCGCCTCCCGCTGCGGCACGCTCAACTCGCCGACCGTGGTTTCCTTCACCGGTTTCACCGAGTGCGTGGTGGACTCCACCACGGCCACCACTCGTACACCCGCGGCATAGCGGGACTGGGTGCCGGAGATGTTCAGCACGGTGTGACTCTGGTGCTCCGTGTCCAGGGAGTACCCCGCGTCACGGGTGCCGGACACGAGGGCGGTGATCGCCGGGACGAGGCCCGTCGCCTTCGTCGTCTTGTCGGTGGCGTCCTCGTGGCCGCCCAGGCCCATGTCCTCGGCGGGTGTCTCCCCGACTCCCAGCACGTTGAAGGCGACACCCAGGCCGGCCTCGGACGCGCCCTTGTACGACGAGGTCTGGCTGACGCCCACTCCGAAGTCGTCCCTGGAGCCGAACTCGGTGTCACCCACGTACTGGAGGCTGCTTTTTTCGATCCGCAGCCGTACATGTCCCTTGAAGGAACCGACCAGGAACGGGTCGCGCACCTCGACGCTGCCGGACGTGTCCCCGCCCGACCACCAGTTGTAGCGGTTGCGCGCGGTCGCCTCGCTCAGAAAGCCCCGGCGCGAGTCCATGCCCAGCCCGGTCATGAACTTCTGCACGGCCCTCGGGGTCAGTCCGGCGCCCAGCAGATTGCGGTGCAAACCGGCGACGACCGGTGTCATGTCGATGGCGTTGAGCATGTCCCGGGCCTGCGTCGAGCCGGTCCCCGGCCGCCGGGTCCGGGCCTTGTACGACGCCTCCGGTGCGTCCACCGAGAGCTGGGGCGTGTTCTCCTCGCTGAAGACCGTGGGCAACGCGACGCGCAGTCGGTGGTGTTCGCGGTCGAGGTCGTGGGCTGTGGTCTCCTCGCCGCCCACGAAGACCCGTATCCGCAGTCCGGCGTCGAACTCGGTGAAATCGTTGATGAAAGCCTTGCGGCCGGAAAGGATGGTGTCCGACCGGCTGGTCGCCTTCTCCCTCGTGGAGCTGAGGGCCAGACGGGGGGAAGGCGCTCCGAAGGACGTCGCGGCCACCTTGGCGCCCGCGTTGACGAGGCTGATCAGCAGGCCCTCGATGCCGTGCGTGGTCTCGCTGGAGGTCTCCTCGCCGATTGTCGTGGAACTGAAGCCGACCTGGTATTCCTTGACACCCTTGTCCGGGCGCGCGGGGGCCGGGACGAGATCACGGAGGGTGGGCAGCAGCCACACCAGCCGTCCCTCGATCACCAGCGTCTTCCCGACGGCGAGCAGGTCGTCCCATGCCTTCCCGTCCGACGTCGACAGGACCTCGACGAGCGCCTCGCCGATACCGTCGCGGAGTCGTCTACGTTGTTCGTCCGTGCCCGGGAAGTCCGCCATGCTCCGGTTCAGGGGGACACTCAGGCTCTGGGCGAGGAGCTCGACCCAGTGCTCGTGAAATACCTGGTCCGACAGGTCCGGGACCCCTGTCACAGTGACGGATCCCAGCGCACCCTGTCGCATGTACCAGGGCGTGCGGTCGGACTCCGAGGCCGAGGGTGCCACCGTGTGCGACTCGGCGTGCGTCTCGGCGGCAGGCTCCGTGCCGGGCGCGGAGTTGTGATATTCGACCGCCGGGTAGCGAGGGGTCTCCGCGAGGTCGTAGCGGGCGAAGCTCTCCCCGGTCTCGTCGTCGGACATGACCCTGCGCCCGAGCACCTGGAACGACGTACCCGGCGGATAGAGGGCTTCGCCCTCGCTGGGCCAGGCGGAGAAGGGGTCGATCAGGCGTGCCGTGGAGAAGTCCACCCGGGCCAGCAGGGCATGGCCCTCCGGCGCACCGAGCCCCTCGTACTCGGCCACGCGCGCCTGGGTCTGGTACTTGCGCATGTGCGACTCGGCCCGGTCCACGAGCAGACTGGTGCTGCGGAACCGGGGCTGGAACAGCTGGCCGCCGGTCTCGAAAGGCGAGTCCGCGGAAGGCCGATCGATGGAACCCGGCAGCCAGTCACCGAACCAGACCGTTTCGTTCACCGGAGGGAGCATCTCCAGCGCCTCTGCTGCCATGTCGACATGGAGGGACAGGTCGGTGAGCAGGCGATCGACCGCCCGGTCCACTCGGCGGCCGATCGCGGAGTAGGCATCGTCGGCTTCACGCCGGCTCAGTTCCCGCCGCCTCGTCCGGTCTGACAGATCCCGCAGTTCCTCGCCGATGCCGTCGAGTCCTGCGGCGTGCGTCAGCGCGAACTCGACCTCGGAGACGGAGGGCTGCCTCCACGCACTCCTCCACAGTCGGTTGCGCAGCATCTCCCGTGCGACGGCCGTGCCGAACCGGCCGATCTGCGTGTACATCTTGAACGTGACGTAGTCCCGCCCGGTGTAGCGGAACAGGGCGATCAGGTGCGCCGGCGACAGCGCACGCATCGCACGGGCACCCTCGTCGCCGAACCTCCGCAGCCACTGCTCGGCGGTGCGCACTCGGGCGTCGGGTTCGTCACCGGACCAGCTGCCGCTCAGAGCGGTGTGCAGTGCGTGCTCGACGTCCTCCGGGACCGCGACACCGCGGGCCGGGCTGACGCGCGAGACGAAACGCCATTCGCGCGCGTAGATCGTGTGATGCGGCAGGGCGGCGTCGAGGCCGAAGGCGTTTTTGGCCCACAGGTGCAACCGGGCGGCGTCCTGCGCGAGCACGGTGCGCTCCGAACTCGTACCGAAACCGGCCAGGTGGGAAGCCCGCACCACCTCGTGCAAGGAGTGGCTCTCGGTCAGGATCGCCACAGCGAGGACCGCTCGGCGGAACTCTCGCAGTTCGTCACTGTCCGCGCCCAGCGCCTGGTAGGCCTGCATCATCCACAGGGCAGGTCCGACGGAGCCGCCGACGTACCGGAATCCGCGGGAGTCGTGCGTTGTCCGGTCCGCGCCGCTGCGGAACCCGCGGCGGTGCGGGGGCCAGGGGGAGGTGATCAGCCCGGGGAGGGTGTGCCGCAGCGCCGTGGGGGACGTGCCGACCACCGCGTTGGCGAACCGCTGCGTCAGGGTGTCCAGGGACGGTTCGCTCCACAGGAACCGGCGCATCGCGTCGGCCCCCTGGAACTGCCGTGCTCCGCCCGAACCGTGGAAGAACGCATCGGCCGCGTCGGCGGGGCCGTGCCGATGGGCCAGGTAGCGGTACAGGCGTTCCACCGCGGTACGCATGGCCTGCGTGGTTCGCTCCTGCGACGCCAGATGGTGAGCCAGTTCGGTCTCGAAGGAGACGCTCCGCCGACGCCACTCCCAACGTTCGTACAACGCCGCGAAGCGTACCTTTCCCGGGGCCCCGGCGACCTGCCAGCCCGACACCGACCACGGGTTGCCCGTGCCGGCGTGCGGTACCGGTGCCGTCGGGAGCAGGGCCAGACTCTCCGGGATGTCGAGCATGCCGGTGCCGGTGATCCGCAGCAGGCCCGTGGAGCGTCCGTCCGCGGCCTCCAGCAGGTGGAGTTGGGCCAGTGTCCCGTCCGCGGTGCTGTCCGCCGGGGTAATCGCGGTCCGTCCGGTGCTGACGTACGCGTACGGCAGGTGAAGGGTGTCGACGATGCTCGCCACCCGCTGCGCGCTCGTCGGTTCCACGCACCCCAGGAAGACGAGAGGACCACGGGAACCGGTGCCCAGGTACTTGGCGATGTAACGGGTGATCACCGCCGGGTCGGCGCTGACCCGGGTACCACCGTAGTTCACCACGCCCAGGCCGTGGGACACCCAGAACACGGCGCCCGCCGCCGCCGTGACGGGAAGCGGCCGACGCTCCGCCACTCGGTGCCCGCCCGGTTCGACGCGCCACTCCCAGTATTGCGTCACGTCGCGCAGCCCCGCGTAGAAGGGGGCGCGCAAAGCCCAATTCCGCGCCCCGAACGACGTCAGGGCCACCAGGCTTCCGTCGCTCGCCCGAACGGTGTGGAGGGCGACGTAGTCCTCGGGCGCGGTCGCGCCGTGACCGGACCACGGGCTGTTCCAGTAGTCCGGTTCCGGGTACGCCGACACGTCCAGCGAGGCCGACGGCCCGACGCCCTGTGCGCCGCGTGCGGTGCGCAGGGCGAGCGCCAGGCCGGGCAGTTCCCGCAGGGCGGTGGTGTGACGTGCGGTCTGGACGCCCGTGTCGGCCCGGTTCTGGCGCAGGACGTGATCGGCGTCGGCCAGCCGGGTCGTACCGGTGTCGCGGGTGGCGGTCCGTTTGCGCAGGGTGCGGGCCGCGGAGCGTTCCGCCTTCCGGGCGCGCCACACGGCGGCTCCGCTCTGGCGCTGGAGACGGACGCGCTCCTCGCGTTGCTCGGCCAGCGAGTTCTGGGCGGCGGACACACCGGCCCGCGCGGTGCGTACGGCGTTGTCACGGCCCTGGTGCCGCCGCTCGAGGTCCTTCCACTGACGCAGGGCGCTGCGGGCGCGCTCCTGGGCCGGCTCCAGGCCGGCGGGTATCGTCGCGGAGGTCGCGGAGGCGCGTTCGATGCCCTGTGCCTCCGCCTGCGCCTGCAGGTAGGCCAGTCCGGCCCGCGCCACCTGGTCGGCGGTGGGCAGGGCCTCGGCCTCCCTCAACTCCCCTTCGGCCAGGGTCAGGCGTTCCTCGGCCTCGTCGACCGCCGCGTCGGTGGCCGCGCGAGTCACCTCCGCCGCGCGCACTGCGGCGGTGTGCGCTTCGCGTGCCTGTTCGTGCGCGTGCAGGGACACGGTCAGGGACTTCTCGTATCGGCGCAGTGCAGCCGTCGCGCTGCGCTGCCTCCCTTCCATTTCCGGTTTCCGGCCGACGAGCCGCGCCTCGGCGTCGGACGCCTCCACGTATGTGTCGGCGGTCTGACGAAGCGCCTGCCAGGCGGCGCCGGTGGCCGCGTCGGTGTCCATCAGGCGGCCGTCGGCGCCGAACGGCCAGTGAGCCGGGGCGCCGCCGTCGCGCACGACCAGCTCCACCGGCCTGCCGGCCAGGACGGCTGTCCGGGAGGCGACGTACAGGGCTTTGGCGAGCAGCCGCCCTTCGGGGTCCTTGCCCAGTGCCAGCCACAGCCGCGCCGAGGAGTCCTGCTCGCTGATACCCGAGGCCAGCACGCCCGGCAGGTCACCGAAGGGGTGCCGGGTCCAGTCGCGGAGGTCCTCGGCCGGCTGCCCGGAGAGCATCGCGGGCACGTCGTAGATCCCGGGGTCGGGCCGCGCCGCGGTGACGCCGAAGCCGAGCAGGTCCGCCTCGGACAGGCGCATGGTCGTGTTTCCGCTGACATGACGCACGCCCCGCGGGCCGCGGACCGTGATGACCGTGTCGAGCAGTGTCTCGTAACTCCTGCGTGCCGACGTGCCCGTGTCGGTCGTGGTCCGGCCGGCCTCGATCCAGTGTTCCCGGGTGAAGGCCGTGGCCGTGTCGGTGGCCAGGGACGGGGGCTGCTGGGCCAGGACGGGGAAGGCGAGGGTGAGCAGGTTGCGCCTGCGGGACTGCAGGCTGAGACCGAACCTGCCGCTCAGGGCGGCGGTGCTGCCCGCCGAGGAGGCGGACGTACTGGTGCGGGACTGTTTGCGCGAGCGGTCCACCGCGACGTCGTCGGCCTCGGTCACCGGCTGGGGGTTGTACAGCTCGACGGAAAGGGTGGGGACGGCGCCGGCTTCGGTCCCCTCCGCGGGCCAGGAGCCCGGCATCGCGGGTGAGGGATCGTCCTTGGTGAGCGACGGCGGCCCGAACGGGAGCTTCCGGGAGCGGACGAGTTCGCCCAGGAGAACGGCCAGCGACTCCGGCGAGCCGTCCGGCCGCAGCCCCCATGACGCGGCCTGGTCCGGAGCGACCTCCAGCAGCGCCTGCGACAGTTCCCGCAGCGCGTTGAAGGCGTGGACCGGGACGTTCCCCGTGGGCGTGACGCGTGGTACGGCCGACTCCGGCTTCTCGGAAGTCAGCCCGGGCGGGCTGGGTTCCCGGTGCTCGCGCGGTGCGGCAGCCTCCGCGGCGGAGAACCTCAGCACCATCTCCGCCTGCACGTCGGTGGTGGCCGCGGGGCGGCCGCGGAGCATCCCGTCGACCCACGCGGACAGGCGCTTCGTGGTGGAGTCCCCCGGCTTGCCCGCGGGCAGCAACGCACCCTGGACCAGGCCGCCGATCACGTTCGGGGGCCAGTCGGTCACCAGCTCGGAGCGCACCGACCCGGTGATGACGTAGTCGACCTCGAAGTCGGCGACGGTGTCGGCCTGTGCCCGGAACCGTGCCTCGTTCGTGGACTTCGCCGTGTCGGTGCGGCTGCGGGTGCCGGCCCACGAGAAGGACGGTGTGCCGCGGTCGACGTAGTCCGGGTCACCCGGCCTCGGGAAGCGGAAGACCGGGCCGCCCTCCGCCCCTTGGGCCCGCTTCGTGGCGAGCGTGTCCGTCTGGTCCCGGTCGACGGCGGTGCTGGTCTGCTCCAGCCCGCCGCCCTCCGTCGGCCTGCCCCGCAGGGCCCGGAGGGCGGGTGTCTGGAGCGCCGGTGTGGCCACCATGGACACCTCGACCAGCCGCATACCGCCCCAGGTTGGATGCGCGAACACGTACTTGGCGCCGGTGGCGCGCGTGGTGTCTGTGGTGTCCGTGGAGTTCTTGGTGCCCCGGCCCGGCAGGGAGCGCAGCGCCCCGGGCGACGTGGCGTCGGCGATCCAGGTGGCCACGCCGGACACGGCCGTGGGCCGGGTGGCGCCCGGCGCCTCCTTCTCCACGAGCTCGGTGAGCCTGCGGCCCAGCAGGTTCCGTTCCGGTGTCCGGTCCGGGCCGTCGGCCAGCTCCGTGACGTCCAGGACGTTCGCGTGTCCGAGCTCGCGCGTGCGGGTGAACCACTCCGGCAGGGGGACGGTCCGCAGCTCCGGGTCCTGGAGGGGCAGTCCTGCCAGCAGACCGAGCCATCGGGCGTGGTGGGCCAGGGTCGGCTCGGGGGCCGAGAACGTCACCCCGAGCGGCACGTGGACCGCCACCGACTTCGACGGGCGTTCGTCCAGCCCGACGGTGGGCGCGAGCAGGGTGCGGTATCCCCACCGGACCGTCAGCAGCAGCGTCGCGTCGGCTTCGAAGGAATGGTGCGTGCCCGTGTGGGTGGGTGTACGGGTCACCTTCGTACCGGAGACCACCGCGTGGTCCTCGTCGGTACCGAGGGAATGGGAGTACTGGGCGCCGGAACTCGAGTGCCGGGTGCCGCCCCCGAAGGTTCCGGGCTCACGGTACTGACCGGCGAGCGTGCCCTGGGAGGCGCGGTGCCGGCCCCGGGACCGGCCGGTGGACCTGGACGAGCCCGTGCCCTGTTCCGTGTACGCGTCCCGCGCTCCCAGGTAGTCGGGCTCGTGCAGATAGCCCTCGATGTCCAGCATCACGACCTGGTCCGCGGCCAGGCCCGGCCGGGTGAGCCCCTCCACCAGGTAGCGACCGCCGAATATCTGTGTGGCCCGCGAGATCAGCTGGGCCGGCCGGATCGCGGCGTGCCGCGCCCGTGCGGTCAGCAGGCCCACCGTGTTCCTGGGCAGGCCGGCCAGGGCCCGGGACGCCCACTTGTAGGTGAGGGCGCTCCAGACGTACGGCAGGCGCCAGTGCGGGGCCAGCGGGGAGGCCAGCAGGGTCGTGACGACCGACGCGCTCTGGTTGACGAGTCCGGACCACCGTGCGGGGACGAGGCTCTGGGCAGTGAGGAGACTGCTTTGCGCGGCGGTGATGACCGGAGCGGCCACGACGGACAGACCCCTCGTGACGTCCTGGACCGTACGGGCGACCGTTCCCAATTCCCGGTCGTCGGGTGCCTTGCCGGCTAGGGCGGCGTCGATGGCCTCGTTCAGCTTGGCGACACCCCGCACGGCGTGCACCACGGATCCGGGCGGCAGCCGGAACAGACCGGGCAGTGGATTGCCCTGCTTGTCCACCAGTTTGAGTTGTTGCCGGTCGTCGGCCGGCCCGCCGTCCGTGACGAGAGGCCGGATGAGCGGATCCAAGGGCCGGGTGTCCGGGTTGCTGCCGGGAGCCAGGGTGATGTCGAGCGGAACGAGCAGGGTGAGCGTCCCCAACTCGTTCAGCACACGCGCCGGATCGACCGCCGCGTCCGTGTCCGTTCCGTCCTGGTCCGCCGGGGAGTCGTCGGTGCCGGTCGCGTGGGCGAACCGTACGAGCGGGGTGGCGCTGCCGCCGTCCCCCTCGTACAAGTCCAGCCCGTACCACGCCGGAACAGTGAAGAGCCCGCTGCCGTTGCGGGATGCCATGAGCTGGTCGTAGCCGAACGCCTGGTCGTCCCAGCCCGCCCGGGTCAGCCCGTGGCCGCTCGTCCCCGTGGCGCCGATGATCGCCATGGCCGGGCCGCCCGTGACCGGGAGGTCGCCGCCGCCGCCGAGGCCGACTTCGCCACTTCGCGTGGTGCCGTGCTTGCGCCCGGCCTTGGACTCGTACGAACTGGTCCCGCTGACGTTGACGTGGGGAAGCACACGGGTGTGGTCAACGCCCCGGCTGCTGTCGCGCTTCGCCGTGAATCGCAGGGTGACCTGCCGGGTGCCGAGCACCGGATCGGTCTTCGTGAACGAGACGTCGTGCCCGCCGTCGACCGCCTCCGGCATCGCCGACATCAACGCGTACCGGGTCCGCTGCCGTGCGAGCCGCAGCTCGTTCTCGGACCGCTCGCGAAGCAGGGACTTGCCGAGCCCCGCCTTCGTGGCCACGGAAGTCCGCGGCTGCGCGGGCGGCAGGAAGCCCTCCTTGCGCAACCACTTCTCGGCCCGGGCGAAAAGGGCGTCGGCGCCCACGGCCCCGACCGGTGTCTCCCCGAAGCCGAGACTCGTCAGGTGGGCCAGCCGCGGCGGCAGTTCCCGCAGCTCGTGGGGGCCGGGCGCGTGGCCTTCGACGGTCGTGCGCGGGGGCACCAGCAGCCGCAGGGCGTCTTCCCAAGGGCCGAAGCTCCCTCGGACCGTTCCCCCGGCCGCCCGGTGGAAGGTGACCTCGTAGGTGACGGTGCTGGGGGTCAGGAGGTGACCGCTGGTGGTGCGCACGCCGCTGCCCAGGTCCGCCGAGCCCGCGTGCTTCATCTCCTCCTCGGTCTGCCCGCCGACTCCCGCCCGGGCCACGACGCTGCCGCCGAGGTGCGCCGTGTAGTGGGGATGTCCCTGCTCGTGATCCGTGGTGAACGTGGGACCGCCCGTGCCGTCCAGGGTGATGCCGCTGGTGAGCTTCCTGGACTGGGTCACGGAAGCGCGCTGGACGAATTTCGTCTCCAGCAGGGCCTCCCCTTCGCCGCTCTGCACGAGTGGGCGGCCCGGTTCGATCCGTGCGGTGAGCGCGACCCAGCCGACGGCGTTCCCCTGCTCGTCGTCCAGCAGATCGGTGAACACGCCTCCACTGGACTGCAGTTGAGGCACGGCACGTAGATAGGGCTCGGAAAGGAAGTTCTCGAGGGCCGTCACGGACTGCGGGTTCAGTGCCGTGAGCTCGGTGAACCCTTCGGCGGCGAGCAACTCGGCGTACAGCCGGGCGGGCTCGCCGACACTGTCGGCACCCCACAGGGGGAGGACGTCGAGGCCGGCGGGCTCGGGCAGGTCCGCGGCCAAGGTGCCGTCTGAGACGGCGCGGTAGCGCGGCATCCGGCCCACCACGCGTCCGTGTGACTGCTCCGGCTGCCACTCGCCCGACAGTGTCGAACCGGGCTCCCGGACCTGCCACAACGCGTCCATCGACAGTGGCTGGGAGGGGGTTTTGAAACGGTGCCGGTTGACCACCTGGAAGGTCTCGCCCACGTTCACGGACGAGGTGCGCTGGTTGTGCGTCACGGACGCCGACACCGTGACCTCCGCGCGGCGCAGCGGGCCCGCGGGGTCGACCGACTCGATCAGGTTCCAGGGCGCGCTGATCTTGCGGCTGTTCCCGTACGTCTCGGCGGCGGAGGACGACTGCGCCGCCTCGGCCCTGCGCTCGATCTGGTGCCCGGACGCCGCCACCGTGCCGATGCCGTACTGCTCCGGCAGGGGAAGGACGTCGCGGTGGGACAGCCGGATGTCGACCACGCGGGTCCTGCCCCCGTGCTGCAGGGTGACGCGGTGGCCCCGACTGCTGCGCAGGGCGGGCCGGTGGTGCTCGATGTCCGTGGCGCGCAGGATCTCCCTGAGCCGGCTCGTCAGCTTCCTGGCGTCCTCGCTCAGCGGCGGGATTCCGAGCGCGCGCACGATCTGCTCGTACAGGCCGTTCAGGATCGCTTCGGAGGTCTTCTCGAACTGGACGGGCCCGACGTGACCGTCGTGCGACGTGCCGTAATCGCGGGCGTACGGCGTCAGTTCGACACCCGGAGAGCCCGGTGCGGTCATCGCCTCGGCGGCCGAAGCGAGGGAGGCAGGGGACAGCGGTTCCCGAGCAGTCGTAGTCGCGCCGGTGTACTCCGTCTCGTCCTGGGTGTCCTCAGCATGGTCCCGGGTACCCTCCGCCCGGTCCCACAGAGACCGGTAGCCCTCCCACGTCTCACTCTCGTCCGCGTCGTCGGCGTTGCCTTGCCAGGCGGACGGTGCGGCGTGGAAGCCGGCATGACTCGAATGGGTGCGATCGGCTCCGGAAGCACTGCGGGCGTGAGTGAGTACCTCGTCCAGCATGAACTCGAACTCATCGGAGTCCAAGGACTCCGCAGCCGCGTATTCGTCCACGGCGGAGCGAAGCGTCGACCAGGTGAACGGTCCCGTGTCGGCTCGGCCGTTGATCCGTCGCATCTCCAGGACTCCGAAGCCGCGGACCCATTCTTTGAACTGTGGCCTGCTGTTCGGGTCAGAATCGATTGTTGAACCGAAAGTCTCGCGAAGAGCTCTCACCCAGCGCAGGGCTCGTCTTTTCCTGTCCCTGAGAGAATCAGGCAGACCTGCAAGATTGGCGAGACGGGTAAGTTCCCTCCCGTCGGGCTCCGGACGGCTGATGAGCCATTCAAAATCTTGGTCCCCTGGGTTGCCCTCCACGAGAACCATGAGGGTGCCGTTGACTTCTCTCAGTCCGACGGTGCGGTTCGGTGAAATAGTGGCGGCGTTGATCTCGTTGGCCACCGTCTGGGCATCCGACGGGTCCTCCAGCGTGTCCCGCCCATCGGAAACATCAGGGTTGTAGCACCTGAACAGGAGCTCCCAATTGCTAGAATCCAGGCCGTACTTCTTCCTGCGTCGGGCTATGAATTTTCCTGCCTCCTTGGGAGACGTCGGGACGTACTCGCCATTGACTGCAAAATAGAGATGTGTGCCGTTTCCGTGCAGGAGGGAAACGCTGTCGAAATGAGGCAGAGCTACCGGTCGCTGCGCAGGGATGTGCCAGCCGGTGTGCGACAGTTGTCCGAAGACATGGTGAGTTACGAAGGAGACTCTCTGTATGTCGCCTTCTATGCGTGCGGTGTCCCACTCGGCCCGGTGGTTCGTCCCGAAGCGGTGCCGTCCGCTTCTGTCGACCACGCCATGGGATTCCACATCGGAATCGCGGATAAGCCTGCCGTCGAGGGTTTTGATCGCTGCGTTCGGTTCGTCTGCCAGGTGCCCCGGATGGCTGGGGAGCCACTGTCCCCTTGTATTTCGCAGGCTCGGAGGAACCAGGAGCGGGTGCAGTGTCCCCTTGTGGTCGAGGGGTTCCAGGGTCCACTGACTCTCTGTCTGCCAGGACACCACGTTCAGGGCGTTGGCGTCCTCCGTCGCCAGGGATTCCGCCTTCGTCCCGATGATCAGTTCCAACAGTTCTGCATGCGGTGACCGGCCGGGATCACGGTGGCGCAGCAGCGAGAACACATCAGGGTCGACGAGCCGGACGTGGCCTCTCGAGTCCTGGATCGCGAACGTCCCACTGTCCGGCTTCCATTCACCCACGATCACGAATGTCATGGGGCCCCACGACGGCGGCAGTTCCTGCTTCGAGCCGTTCACGTGTCGGATGCCGGTCCTGCTCGTATCCACCACGGAGTCGGAGAAGTAGCCTGTCCAGTCCCTGCCGGCCATGTAGCCGGCCGGTGTCCGCAGGACCCCCGTGCCGTGGTGCAGGATGCCCGTATCGAAGGCGTGGTGAACCGAGATCTCCGCCAGGGTCGAGGCCTGTCCCGCGTTACTCGCGCGGAGCGTGGCCTCCACCGCCTGCCACTGCAACGCCGTGGTCATGACGGAATCCGGGTCGAGAAGAAGAACCTTTCTGACGATGCCGTCCACGTCGAACCGGTCACCGCCGAAACGCTGGTCGGTCGCCCGCACCACGTTCAGCAACGTCATGGCCTCGGTCCACCGTGCTTCGTAGTCCGAGTGAGGGGACGGAGCCAGCGTGAGCCCCTCGAGCGCCGCTTCAAGGCCCTGGGTGCCTTCTCCCTGCCCCCCCGGCGGCGCGGGCCGGAGCAGGGGAGCGGCCGTCGGGCGGTCCGGCAGCCCCGTGACGTGGATGACAGGGGCGGAGGAGCGCACCGCGGTCCCAGTGCGAGCCCGGGCCTGGCCGGTTCTCTCCGTCGTGGCCCGCGCCTCCTGGAGCTTCCCGCCCCTCTCGCTCTCTGCGAGCGTGGCCGCGACAGGGTTGGCCCGCTCTCCGGCCGAGCCACCGGTGCCGAACAGCCGTCGCAGCAATGGCAGCATCGACGGCTGGTGCAGCCACACCCACGGCGCGCCGCCGTTGTTCCGCCGCAGTCCCGTGTAGGGGTCCCGGCCCTTGTTGGAGTCCAGGTAGGTCAAGACGATCTGAGCGAAGAACTCCCACGGGTCCCTGCTGGAGTAGTTGCTGTCGCCCACCGGCTTCCACTGGGAGTCCAGGCGATGCCAGTCCCCGTCGGGGAAGGCCAGGCCCTTCTTCGGCTTTCTCGGCCTGCCCCCCCTGGACGCCGCCTCCTCCGCCCGCTGCGCGGCGCGGAGTGTGTCCTGGTAGGCCTGCCGGATCAGGTCCCGGTCCTGCTCGTCCAGCCCGATCTCGTACACCAGGTGGGCGACCTCGTGAACGGTCAGCGAATAGCCGTCCGCCTGGAGAGCCTCGTCCGGGACGACCGACGAGGTTTCCCCGAGGAGGTTCTCCTCGCCGACGGCCGCGACCCGCCCGGCCGCGCCGCGGGTCTCGTCCCACGCCGTACCGTCGGGGCGCAGTTGCCCCGCCAGGTCGAGGAACGGCTCCAGTGACGTCAGCGGCGTGTTCTTCGGTATCACGATCACGCGTGACCCCGCGTTCAGCAGCCGCGTCGCGACCTCGGGGTTCTGCAGCAGACGCGCGACCTGCCGCTGCGCGGCCTCGCGTGCGGCCCCGGGCCGCGTCACCCCGGCCGGCACCCGCACGATCAGCGCCGCCACGACCCGGGCGTACTCCTGGGGAGCAAGTGCCCGCCGCAGCCGGTCCGCCAGCGCCGCGTCGTTCGCCAGTGCGTCGAGCGCGTCGTCCGGCAACGCCTCCAGCGTGGCCAATGTGGGCAGCGGCTTCCCGGAGAGTGCTCGGTCCGGCAGGTCCGCGACGTCGGGTTCGAGGAGGTTGGTCGTGGTGATCGACCCGGACGACGACCGGCGGGCGGGGGCGGGGTCGTGGAGCGTGACCGACCGGCTGCGGGCGGCGTTCCGCCCCGCGTCGGCCAGCGCGGCCCCGAACGCGTCGGCGCCGTACGCTTCCTGGTCCGCCCAGGTGCGGGAGAGGTCCTTCGGTGCCCACAGCACCCGGTATGCCTCGTACCAGTCCTGGCGGAAGCGTTCGGCGGTGTGCTCCAGCTTGTCGTGCTCCGGCCCGGTGGTGTCACCGAGCAAGAGCCCGTGGGCGTCGGCCAGGGTGGCGAAGGAGGCTCCGGCACCGTGCAGGGCCGCTGACGCCTCGGCCTCGAAGGAGAGGTGGGCGGGCAGGTCCCGGGCGAGCGAGGCGAGCCGTCGCTCCCATCGCGCGAGGTTCCCGGTCAGGTCGTCCAGGCTGGTCGCCGAGTCCGGGAACAAGGCGTCGTAGGCACTCAGGGCCCGCTCGCGCAGCCCCGCACGCGCCCTGGCGACGCCCGCCTCGGTGAGGGGCCGGCCGGAGTGTTCCGCCTGCCAGGCGGCGAGCTCCTCGTCGAAGAGCCGGTCGGCCCCGGACTCGACCGTGTGGCGTGCCGCCCGCGCGGCTTTGCGGGCGTTCAGCCGCTCGGTGTCGCCGAGTGTCGCCGCGTACCGGCGCTCCCACCGGACGAGCTTCTCGGTCAGGTTCAGCGCGGTGGTCCCCGGCATGCCGAAGACCTGGGTGAACAGGGCGTCGGCGGTGTCGGTCTCGGCCCGGTGGGGCGTGCCGTGCCGGGTCAGGGTCTGCGGCTGCTCACCGGGTTCGGTGCCGAACCGGCGCAGGAACTCGATGGCCTGTTCCGGCGGATCGGTCAGCCAGGACTCCTCCGCCCGTTCCGCGTCGTCGGCGGTCCGGCGCGCGGCGGCCTCACGGGCGGCCTGGACGGCGAGGTGACCGGCGAGTTCCGAGAGCTGCCGGCGGACCTCCGTGTGCCAGCGGGCGAGCCGGACCGACGGGGTAGAACCGGGCATGCCGGACTCGCGGCCGAAGATGTCGGTGAAGGTCCCCTCGAGCCGCGTGCGGATCTGCTCCAGGACGGCGTCGCGCCCCCACGGGGACAGTGCGGCGACATGCACGCCGAAGTGCTCCAGCAGGGCGCGGCTCTCCGCGGAGAGCAGGGACGACGGTACGGTGCCGGCCGCCGCCTCGGTGCCCGTCCGTACCGAGGCCCGGGCGGTGATCTCGTCGCCGACCGTGCCGGCCCTGCGCACCAGCAGCTCACCGACGCGCTGTGTCTCCTCGGTGTACGAGGCGAGCAGGCCGAACCGCTCCGGCAGGGCGTCGGTGAGTTCACGGAGAGCGGGCATCGCGCGGTCGAACACCGGCTTCAGACCGTCGTCCAGGTCTGCGCCGTCGCCGAGGACGTGGCGCACCGACCGGGAGAGCCTGTCCTGGAACTCCTGGCGCGCGCGGTCCTCGACCTGGGCGAGCAGCTCTTCGGTCGCGCGGTACGGCGGCGTGGTGGTGCCGGACTCGTGCGTGCCCTCGGCCCAGGCCCCGAAGGCCCGGTCGAAGGCCACCGTGCCGCGGCGCAGGGCGTGGTGGCGCGCGGTTTCCAGGCGCAACCCGTCGCGCAGCGCCGCGAGGGCGCTCACGCGGTCCCGGCCGGCGAGGACGTCCCGCACGTACGGGGCCAGGACCCGCGCGCGGACCTGTTCGACGGGCGGCGCGGACTTCCTGCGGGCGACCGCGTCGCTCCAGGCGTCGAAGACGTCGTCGAAGGCCCGCCGGTCGGCCTCGCCGATGGACTGTGTCGTCGTCCGCCCGGCCGGGTCTCCGGTACGGGCGACGGACCGGTCCGCCGAGAGCGCGGACCGGTTGGCGGCGTGCCGGGCGAGGACGGCGTCGTACTCGCGGTGCAGGGTGAGCTGCGCGGACTCCCAGGCGTGGGCGCGCCAGTCGCCGGCGTCGGCATACGAGGGCGCGCGCACGAGCGGACTTACGGAGTCCGGGGCCGGCGCGGACTCCGTGGTGTCCACCTCGGTCTGCTGTCCACGCACATGAGGATGGGCGGCCAGGTGGGCGCGGACGTATTCCTCCCGCACCTCCTCGAGGCGCCGGCCCACCCAGCCGGTGGTCGCCTGGTGCGTGACGGTCGCCGCGGAGACGGGTTGTCCGGCGACGGCCCGGTCGAATGACTGGTGCGCGAGGGCCCGGGCGTGCCCGACGTCCTGAAGCGCGTCGAGCCGGGCGAGCAGGTCCGCCGCGACCGGGCCACGGGCGGCATCCGGCACCTCGGTCAGCTGCTGGGCGGAGGCCTGGACGATCTCCTGTGCGGCGTCGCGGAACCAGGACACTACGGGCTGCGGCCAGGCGGCCGGGATCCGCGCCTGCACGGCCGTCTCGGCGCCGTGGAGCAGTGCCGCCGCCATGGGCGCACGCGTGATCAGCCCACGGGCCGCCTGCCGCGCGCCGCTGTCCAGACGGCCGCGGACCACCTGCGGGTCGGGGGCCTGTGCGGAGGCGATCCAGTCCTGTGTGTACTCCTGCCGCAGTGTCTGCAACTGCCGCTCGTACCAATGGCGTTCGCCGCCGGCACCCCAGGAGGGATCTCCCTGCTCCAGACTCACGTCGAAGCGCCGTTCGGGGGCGGTGGCGAGCGCCCGCTCGAAGGCCCGGTGGGCGTACTCCCGCAGCCTCCCGTCGGCGACCACCTGTGCATGGCGGTCCCGGAACCCGCCCACCATGTCCTGGGCGTACTCCAGGACCACGCCGTGGGCGGCCGTGGCGTGCGCGCCGGGGTTCTCGTCGGTCACCAGGGCGCGGTCGGCTACGGCCCGGCCGAACTCGTCACGCAGCGCGGTGAGGGCTGCGGCTTGGCGCGGATCGGCCAGGTGCGAGCCGACGGGGAAGGTCTCGTCGAACACCGTGTGCGCCACGGCGGCGGCCTCGTGCAGGGCCAGCCGCCGGTCGAGCTCCACGTCGAGCCGTTCCCGCCCGGCCGCCGATGCCCGGGACCACTCCCGCGCGAACCAGTCCCGGTCCGCCAGGACGGCCGGCGAGTGGCCGGCGGACGCGGGGAAGCCGTCGAGGCGCTCGTCGAAACGGACGTAGGCCGCCTCCCGCGCCTCGACACCGGCTCGCAGCTGCTCCAGCGCGCGGGCCGCCCCGGACTCGGCGAGAAGCGCGGCGTCGCGCGTGCCGGTGGTGGGGGCGGAACCGGCCGTCCGGCCGGGCGCGGACTCGCGTACGGCACCGGTGACGGGTTCGGTGCCGACCGTGTGCCCGGGACCACCGCCGGGCCCCTCCGGCGTCGCCCACGACGGCAGCGCCTCGGACGGCCGGAAGGGAACCCGGACGACCTGCTGTTGCTGAAGGTCCACCGTCCACTCCGGGTGGTCCCGCCACGTCCGGTACTCGCTCTCCTGGCGCAGCGCGGCGTCGTTCATCGTGTCCAGACGGTCCCGGACGTCGTCGACCGCTGCCCGGCGGGCGTGAACACCGCCCGCGCCGCCCGTTTCGTCCCAACTCCGTTGCAACTGGGCGCGCAGGTCCTGGCCGAACGCCTGGTACGCGGTCCTCGTTTCGGGAGACGTGAGGGACTTCAGATCGGCGGTGACCCTGCGGTCGAAGTCACGCAGCACGTCCTCCCGCAGCAGGAAATCGGAGAAGCCGCGCCGCAGCCCGGTACGCCACTGGTCCATGGCCGCCCGGTGCTCGGCCAGCTCGACGGCCTTGCGGGCCGCGTCCGACTCGGCCCGGAGCGCCTCCCAGTGCGCCCTGCGGCCGGTGGCGAAGACGTTCCCGTCCAGGTGCTCGCGTGTCAGCCAGGCGGCCACGTCCCGCCCGGCGGGGCCGTGGATCCGGTGGAACTCCGTCGCCCAGTCGGCACGGAACTCCATGCCCAGCCGGTCCAGCGCGCCCTCGGTCGTCCGGTACGTCCGCACGGCCCGCCCGGAGTGCGGATCGGCACTGCTGCTCAGCGTGTGGAAACGCTCGGCCGCGCCCTCCAGCGAGACATGCAGATCGGCCTCGAAGGCCAGCCGGTGTTCCAACGTGCGCGCGTAAGGTTCGAAGCTCGCGGTACGGAAGTCCGCCTCCCGCGCGGCCAGTTCCGCGGGCTCCCACCAGCCCCTGCGGGACAGCCCGTCCTGGTTGGGCCTGTCGGGCAGCCCGATCCGGTCCCGGTACGCCTCGCCCAGGGCGGTGCGGAACTCGTCGGCCACCCGTCGGTCGGTGGCCCGCAACTCGTTCCCCGTGATGTCGCGTACCCGGCCGTCGGCCTGAGCGAACACCCGCTCCAGACCGGCCTCCAGGTCGTAACGCCCGGGCAGCTTGGCCAGCAACGCGTCGTGGGACTTGGTCAGCCGGGCGGAGTACGACTCCCAGTCCGCGCGAGTCAGGTCCTTCAGCGAACGCGTGCCGGTGATCGCCGCGGCCTCCTGCCGCAGATCGGTCAGATGCCGCTCCAGCACCCCGTCGCGCACTTCGGTCCGGCCGCCGAACTCCGAGGCGGCGTTCTCGATCCACTCGCGTTCGTTGGCGTCGCGTGCGGCCGACGTCAGCCGGTCCTCGGTCGCCTTCGCGTCCAGCCGTGCCCCCCAGCGTTCCTCCAGGCCCCGCAGGGGGCCGTCCAGCTTGTGGGCGTTCCTGGCCCACTCGCCGTGCGGGAGGTCGCGCACCGTCCGGCCGTCGGGAAGGGACCCGGTGACCTCGGCGTACTCCTTCAGGAAGTCCCCGCGCAGGGTCTCCAGGTCGGCTGTGCCGCGTTCCAGACCCCTGGACTGCGCCAGGGCGTCGAAGGAACGGGTCGCGTTCTCCGCCAGCTCCAGCCGGGTCTGGAGGCCGGCCCGTTGGGCCAGGGACGTCTCCCGAGCCTCGGCGGCGAACTCGCTCCAGGCCCGCGCGCTCACCGGCCCGCCGTCCATCTTCGCGCGCGAGGCGGCCTCGTGCACACCGGCCGTGATCTCGTCCAGGAACTCCGCCCTGATCCGAGCCTCGTCGGCGGGTGACAGCGCGCGCCGGCCGAAAAGGTGCTCCACGGTGTTGCGGCCCGCAGGATCGGCCAGGGCACGGTCGAAATCCCGTGCGGCGGTGTCGCGTACCGCGCGTACCTCGGTCTCGAGGACGAACTCGTCCCTGATTCCGGCGACCAGTTCGTCGGTCCGCGCGTTCAGCTGCTCGCGGCTGGTCGTGCCGTTCCGATGGGACTCGTGCAGGGTCTCCAGCCGGGCGTCGAAGCGCTGCTTGACCGCGGCGAACACCGGCTGGGTCCGGTCCGCCCGGTCCCTTTCGGCGGCACGGATCATGCGGTCGGCCAGGTCGCGGGCCGGAGGTGTGTCCGTGCGGGAGCCCAGTCGGCCGTCGATGGCCTCGGTCAGCCGGCCGGCCGACGGAACGGTGTCCGACGGGAGCGGGACCGTCCGTCCGGGGGTGAGACCGTCCGGTCCCAGCCCCTGGGAGCCGTAAGCCTCCTCGCGGGCCGCCGTCCGGTAGCCGTCGGCGACGGAGGAGACGAGGTCCTGCGGCACGGCGGCGTCCCGGGCCCACTTCTCGGGCAGGAGGACGTGCTCGTCCGCGCCGAAGATCTTCTGGGCCAGCTCGGCAGGCGAGAACGGGTGGTCTCCGCCGGCCAGGAGAGGCTCCAGCTTCCCCGCCAGCAGTGACGGAAGGGAGCTGCCGTGGACGGTCTGGGAGGACGTGCCGCCCTCGACCTCGAGAGGCTCGGACGACGGCGTCTCGCGGTACTCCTTCTGCGCCGCGCGGGAGGCCTCGACCACCGGGTCGACCAGCTCGCCTTGGACACCGGCGTCGCGGACCCGTGCCTCCACGTCCGGAATGACGCCGCCGTCGCGGGCGGTGGGGCCGGTGAGGCGGTGTTCCTGATGGGCCTGCCACACCTCGTCGCCCGTGCGCGCACGCTCCTGGAACAGGAACTGCTCGTGCTCGAGCCTGGTGACGGCCTGGTCGGAGAGGTCGCGCACGGACGCCTCCCAAGCCTCGCGGGGACCCGCGGCCTCACGGTCGTAGACAAAGCCGTCCGGTTCGGACCCGGTGACGTTCCGACCCGACGACCGGTCGTGGTGCCCGGACGTACGCACGTCCGGCTCGGGGGAGCCGCCGGGTCGAGTCGGTCCACCGGCCTCCGCCGGCCCGGTGGGCTCGGACGCGGTCCGCTCCGCCGGCCGCGGTGTCTCGGGCCGTGAGACACCGTGGCCGCTGGATCCCGCCTCCCGGTCCAGGGACGCGCGGGTCCGCTCGGGAGCCGGAGCCACGTGGTCCGACGCCGACTGGGAGAGGGAGACGACCCGGTCGCCCACCGCTTCGCCGGAATGTGTCCGGACGGGGTCCGGCGCGACGGACGTGATGTTCCGTTCACCGGGGCGGGACCCGGAACGGGCGGCGTCCGACGGCCGTGGCACCGCGTCCGGCACGGCCGCCGACTGCGCCGTTCGGCCGTGCGGCACCGGCTCGACGTTTCTGGTGCCCGGGGCGGAGTGGGACGTGCCCGGTGCCCGCGGCGGGTCCTGCGGCACACCGCGGCCTGCGGTACCCGTGGTGCCGCCGCTCTCACCGGCCGGCGACCGCTGGGCGTGGGACCCGCGCGGAGTACCGGACGGTTCTTGCTCCGCCCGGCCGGCCGTGGACCTCGTGGTGCTGCGTGCCGGGTCGGACGGCGGGGTGCGGTCGGCCTCCGACGGTGTACGGACCTGGTGATGCGTCCCCTGCTCGGGCCGGGGCGCCGAGCCGCTTCCGCGACCGGACGAGGACACGTCGGACGACCCCGACCGCGTGGAGTGCGACGGCTCGGGGACCGTCGTCGTCCGGGGGTCCGCCGCGTTCCGCGAGGCACCGTGACTGTCGGGGGCGTGCCCCGCCTCCTCCGGCACACGGCCCGGTGGCGCCGTACGGCCGGCCACGGGATCGACGGGGGCCCCGGTGCCGCCGCGGTGCGCGACCGGGTCGAGAGCCGTGGTGTCGATCCGGGGCGAGTGCGGCGTCTGGGTGATGCGAGCGGATCCGGGAACCTGAGGCCGTACCGGTTCACCAGAGGGCAGCGGGCCCGTCGCACGGGTACCGGGCACGGGCTCGCCGTTCACGGGTTCCGGCTCGAACAGGGGGCGCGTCTGCCCGGACGGCATGTGCGGTGCGTCGGGCGCGCCTGCGCGCGACGGCTGCACCGGCCGCTGCGGCTGCCCCGTGACGGGTTCGCCGGGGCGGGTGGTGGGTGGTGTGTTGTGGGAGGTGACCGGTTCGCCGGAGCGGGAGACCGGCGGAGCGCCGTGTGGACCCACGGACTCGCCCGACCTGACCGGTGTCACGGGTGAGACCGGCGTCCCGGTGCCCGGTGCCGCCTCGCCCGGCCGGACCGGGGACACCGGGGACACCGGAGAAGTCGGAGACTGCGGAGTACGTGTACCGGGCTCCACCGTCCGCGGAGTCGGCGGTGACGTAGGGGTGCCCACCGGCTCCCCCGGGCGGGGCGGTGACACCGGCGGCTCGGAGAATGAGGCCTGCCGGGAAACGGCCGGACCCGTGGTGCCGTACTCGGGCAGTCTCGGCACGGACCGGGGCGGCTGCACGACAGGAGAGCTCGGGGAACCCTGGGTGACCTCCGGCGGCAGGCGGACCGGTGAACCGGGCTCCGACGCGCTCCGGTTCAGCAGGGGGAACCGTGGGCTGCCGGGGCCGCCCGCCCCGGTCGTAGGCCGGTTGCCGCCGGACGTTTCGGGGGTCCCCTGCCGGGAACTGGTGACGATCTTCACCGGCGGTGCGACGGTGGAGGGGGACGGCCTTCCGCCCCTCAGGCCGGCGGGAGCGACCGTGTGGCCCTCCGGGCCGCCGCGGGCGATCGTTCCGCCGGAGCCCGAGGCGGATCCGGAGCCCGTCGGACGCGGGGCGACCGAGGGGAGACCGACGCTCGGGGTCTCGACCTTGGGCACATTCACGCCGCCGTTTTTGGACGTCGGTTTGGGCAGAGCGCTCTTGATGCCCTTGTTGGCGAGCACGCCGATCGGTCCCAGCACGGCCCCGAACGCGACGAACTCCAGCCATCCTTCCTTGGTCGTGGGAACAGGAGTCCACTTGCTCCAGTCCGTGTGGACGCCCGCGGCGCCGTTGGCCGCCGCAGTGGTGGCCGCGCCGATGGCGACGAACTCGGTGCCGAACTTGGCCGTCTCGACCGGGTACTTGAACCACCGGTTCTGATAGGCCGACCGGCCGGCGTTCGCGGCGTAGGTGCCGTAGTTGGCGATCGTGTTGCGGGCGTTGACCGCGAAGGTGCCGATCCCGCGGAGCGCCGTCGGCACCGTGACACTGCCGAGGCTCGAAGCGAGGTCTGCCACCACCTGGGGGACGAACCGGGCGAGGTTGGCGATGACCGCGCCGACCCTGCCGACGACGGAGACGATGGCCGCCACGGCCTGGCCGAGCAGCCCGATGATCTCGCCCGCGAAGGAGAAGACGACGCCGAGGAGCAGACCGAAGACAGCGGCGAGAATCGTCGCCAGCGACTCCTTGTCCTGCGACAGCTGCTGCTGGGTACGCAACAGGGCGTAGTAGTTGATGGACTCGCCCATGTTCCAGCACTGCTCGACGATCTCGAAGACCACTGGCTCGAGGCCGTTGATCAGCGACGACGACATGGCGCGCTTCGCGTCTCCGGACCAGTCGGACATGTTGAAGTCCGCGCTGGACATCGCGGCCAGCTGCTCGTCCAGCAGGTCCCCGAACGCGATCCAGGCGTTGCCCAGTTCGTAGACCGGGTTGGGGTCCCAGGTCTCGTCCTGGAAGTCTTCAGAAGACACTAGTCAGTCCAGCCTCGGGCCGTCGCTCAGAACTTCTCGTTGACCGATGTCGTGTGCCAGTTGCCGTCGGTCACGACATCGGTGACATCGACCTCCGGTGGCGCCTTCGTGGGGTCGGACGGTGTCGGTTCGGGCCGCTTCGCGTCCTCCAGCTCCTCCTCGAGGTCTGCGTCCGGAGGAAGTCCGTCGAGGGAGACGCCCTGCAGGCTCGCCTCGAACCGGACGAACATGTCCGAGACCGAACGCTCACCCCGGCTGTAGTTCACGGCGGCACTGCCCAGTCCCGACGCGAGCACGTTGAGGATGCCGGTGGAAGGGTCTTCCTTGGTGCCGTAGAGCTCCTTCATCGCCTTGTTCCAACGCTCGTTGTACTGCTCGGCCAGCGTGGCGGAGTCACCCGTCCAGGACAGCTTGAGCTCTCCCAACACCGTCATGATCGTGTTGAGTTCGGTCAGGACGTCCTCGAGCGACTTGACCACTGCCTTGGCCGAGGAATGGAGGACCCATGGGTTCACGGCGATGGTGGCCGAGTCCCAGTTGCCGGGCAGCGCCATGGCGGGGTTTCTCCGATCCGCTATTCGGTGACGTTGTTGACGTTGGCGAGTTCAGTGCGCTCGTAGTTGTCGTGGGTGATCTGCATGCGCTCCAGCATGTCGGTGAGCAGATGTCCCAGCTTGCTCATGGCCTTCTCCGCCTGCGTCGACACCTCGTCGAAGGTCGTCCCGGCGGGGGAGGACCAGTCGTGCCGGACGTTCGAGTACTGGGAGGAGATCGCGTCGACGTGTCCCTCGATCGCCTCGGCACGGGAACGGACCTTGAGGATGGCGCCCGCCATTTCCTGGAGATCGACCATCCAGGAATACGGAGTCATCACCCTTGAGCCGTCGTTCAGCAGCAGTGAGCCGTCGTCCTGCGGCGTGCCCTGCTGGGCTCCGTTCTCGCCGACGAAGTAGTAGTTGCCGTGGTCCCCGGTGAAGATCCCGGTGTTCTTGTCCGTGGAGCCGTGCAGGACGGTGCCGTCGTCCAGTACCAGGGTGTGTCCGTCGCTGGAGAAGAAGTCGTCGCCCGCCATCGAGCCGTAGACGACCGTGCCGTCCGGCAGCGTGCGGGTGGTGCCGCCCGGGATGAAGGTGCCGTCCGGGGCGCTGATCCCGTGCTCGACCTTCCCGGATGGATCTACGTATGTCTTGCCGTCTTCGGTGAGGAAGCCGCCGTTGTTGGTGGGGGTGCCCCAGGTGGGGTGGCCGTTGATGTTGTGTTGGGTTTGGAAGTGGCCGTCGGGGGTGGTGCGGCCGTGTTGGGTGGTGCCGTCGGGGGTGATGAGGGTGGTGCCGTCTTGGGAGAGGAAGGATCCGTCGTCGAGTTGGGTGCCGTAGACGTGTTGTCCGTCGATGTCGCGGGTTTGGCCGTTGGGGAGGAAGGTGCCGTCGGGGGCGGTGAGGCCGTGGGTGGTTTTCCCGGTGGGGTCGACGTAGGTGGTGCCGTCTTCGGTGAGGAAGCCGCCGTTGTTGGTGGGGGTGCCCCAGGTGGGGTGGCCGTTGATGTTGTGTTGGGTTTGGAAGTGGCCGTCGGGGGTGGTGCGGCCGTGTTGGGTGGTGCCGTTGGGGGTGATGAGGGTGGTGCCGTCTTGGGAGAGGAAGGATCCGTCGTCGAGTTTGGTGCCGTAGACGTGTTGTCCGTCGATGTCGCGGGTTTGGCCGTTGGGGAGGAAGGTGCCGTCGGGGGCGGTGAGGCCGTGGGTGGTTTTCCCGGTGGGGTCGACGTAGGTGGTGCCGTCTTCGGTGAGGAAGCCGCCGTTGTTGGTGGGGGTGCCCCAGGTGGGGTGGCCGTTGATGTTGTGTTGGGTTTGGAAGTGGCCGTCGGGGGTGGTGCGGCCGTGTTGGGTGGTGCCGTTGGGGGTGATGAGGGTGGTGCCGTCTTGGGAGAGGAAGGATCCGTCGTCGAGTTTGGTGCCGTAGACGTGTTGTCCGTCGATGTCGCGGGTTTGGCCGTTGGGGAGGAAGGTGCCGTCGGGGGCGGTGAGGCCGTGGGTGGTTTTCCCGGTGGGGTCGACGTAGGTGGTGCCGTCTTCGGTGAGGAAGCCGCCGTTGTTGGTGGGGGTGCCCCAGGTGGGGTGGCCGTTGATGTTGTGTTGGGTTTGGAAGTGGCCGTCGGGGGTGGTGCGGCCGTGTTGGGTGGTGCCGTTGGGGGTGATGAGGGTGGTGCCGTCTTGGGAGAGGAAGGATCCGTCGTCGAGTTTGGTGCCGTAGACGTGTTGTCCGTCGATGTCGCGGGTTTGGCCGTTGGGGAGGAAGGAGCCGTCGGGGGCGGTGATCCCGTGTTGGACGGTGCCGTCGGGGGTGATGAGGGTGGTGCCGTCTTGGGAGAGGAAGGATCCGTCGTCGAGTTTGGTGCCGTAGACGTGTTGTCCGTCGATGTCGCGGGTTTGGCCGTTGGGGAGGAAGGAGCCGTCGGGGGCGGTGATCCCGTGTTGGACGGTGCCGTCGGGGGTGATGAGGGTGGTGCCGTCTTGGGAGAGGAAGGATCCGTCGTCGAGTTTGGTGCCGTAGACGTGTTGTCCGTCGATGTCGCGGGTTTGGCCGTTGGGGAGGAAGGAGCCGTCGGGGGCGGTGATCCCGTGTTGGACGGTGCCGTCGGGGGTGACGAGGATGGTGCCGTCCTGGGAGAGGAAGGATCCGTCGTCGAGCTGGGTGCCGTAGACCTGTCGTCCGTCGATCAGCCGGATCAGGCCGTTGACGAGGAAGGTCCCGTCGGGTGCGGTGACGCCATGCTCGGTCCTGCCATCCGGCGTGACATGGGTGCGGCCGTCGTCGGACAGGAAGCCGCCGTCGCTGGTCGGGCGGCCGGCCAGTGGCTCGTCGTCCACCGCATACTGGACGTCGGTGTCTTCCGGTGCCGGTTCCGTCACGGAGAACTCCCGTCCAGTTTCAGCGTTCGTCAGTGGCCCACAGCACCCTATGAACGCGTCTTCCGCGCCACCAGGCCCAGTTCGGGCGCTGGGGACGTCCAGGAAAGGGGACTTCGAAGTCCGTGCGCGGATTCGCCACAATCAGTGGAAGTGTCAGCATCGTGACAGGCCCCACCGGCGTGGCGGGCAGGCACATCACCGGGCCCGGAGAGGGTGGGCGACGTGCAGAAAGTGGTCCGTGGATGACCGATCCCGAGAAGTCGCAGTACCAGGCGCACCCCTGGAGGCCGACGGTCGACCCGTCGGACGACAACCAGAAGGATGCCGGTGACAAGTACGAAGAGATCTACGGAGTCGGCCCCCACGAGGAAAAGCCCTCGGGCGAGGACAGCAAGCCACCGGTCAGCGGCAACGTCCCCACCTTGTCGATGGCGTACACCGAAGCACCACACCTGGTTCCCGGGGACCGCAGTGGCGGTGACGGCGGCAGCGAGGAGATGCAGTACGGCAGGTTCTCCGTGTCGCTCTCGTCGCTGCGGGCGGCCGAGCAGAAGTGCCTGGACGCGACCGGGACCGCCATTCACGGCTACGACGAGTTGAAAGCCCACGTCCTGAGGGCCGCGGCGGCGGACGGCCTGTTCGGCGAGAACGTGGGGAAGTGGGTCTCGGGCGGCCACGGCAAGGCGGCGAACGAGCTCGGCCGGGACGGGCCCAAGTGGGAGCCCGACAAGTACAACGAGAGTGCTCAGCAGTTCGCCGACTCGGTCGTCCCGCAGATGAAGAACCTGCTGAACTCCGTGGCCGGTGCGATCGAGGCGATGGGCGCGTTCAACGCGCTGCTGAACAACGCCGGCCAGCTCTACGCCACGCTGGACCGGAACTCGGCCATGACCGCCGGTCCCGGCGGCTGATCCGCGGGCGGCCGGGGTTCGCTGTGTCACGAACCCCGGTTCAGCCCGGCAGCGCGGGCAGGTCCTGGGGCAGCAGCGTCACCAGGTCGTCGTCGGTCGTGCTCGCGGAGAGGTCCACGACCCGCTTGGCATGGTTCTCGGTCATCCGCTGGAAGGTCTGCCGGGCGGTGCGGCCGTTGCCGAACCGGTCGTCGCGCACCAACGTGTCGAAGTAGGCGGCGAGCGCCTCCTGGGTGTCACCGGGCAACTCGTACTGGTGCTGCCTCGCGTGCCACTCCACGATGCGCACCAGTTCGGCGCCGGCGTAGTCCTCGAAGACCAGCGTCCGGGTGAACCGGGAGGCGAGACCCGGGTTGGCGTCGACGAACCGCTCCATCTCGTCGGGATAGCCGGCGACGATGACGACCACGTCGTCCCGGTGGTCCTCCATCAGCTTGACCAGAGTCGCCAGGGCCTCCCTGCCGAAGTCCGCACCCTGTCCGGAGGGCGTGAGCGAGTACGCCTCGTCGATGAACAGCACACCTCCGTGCGCCCGGCGGAACACGGCCGTCGTCTTGGGCGCTGTGTGACCCACGTACTCACCGACCAGCATGGCGCGGTCGGCCTCGACGAGATGGCCGCGGGACAGGAGCCCGAGGGCCGCGAGGATACGGCCGTAGAGCCGGGCGACCGTGGTCTTGCCGGTGCCGCTGTTGCCCGCGAACACGAGGTGCCGGCTCAGCGGCGGAGAGGCCAGGCCCGCCTCGGTACGCCGACGGACCATCTGCATGACCTTGACCACGGTCTTGACGTCCTGCTTGACGCCCTCGAGTCCGACCAGGCCGTGCAGTTCCTCCAGCACGTCGTTGAGACTCTCCGCTTTCACTTCCCTCGGGCCGCCCTTCCGCTGCGGCTCCAGGGCCGCGCCCGCGGTGCCGTCACCGGGGCCGGCCCCGGCAACCGGGACCGGCAGGCCCGCGCCCACCGGGGCGTCGCCCTGTGCCTCCTCGGGCAGATCGCCGCTCCTGACGTTCACGGACCGGCACGCCTCCAGAACCGGCCGGGCGTCGTCGGCCCGCCTGAGCCCCTCGTCGGTGTCGTGGATCAGGCAGCCGCGCAGCAGCGGTTCCGCTCCGGCACCGACGTAGAGCGCGGGGAATCCGGCCTCACCCATGTCGCAGTACTCGAAACGGCCGGCGGCCCCGTCCGCGAGGAACAGACCGTTCTTGCCGGTGCGCGCCACGGACAGGCCCCGGACCCGGGGCTCGGCGAGTTTCTGGACGACCATGCCGGAGCCCTGGACGTCCGTGACCGAGGTGTCCGTGATCCAGGGCGCGGCGCCCTCGCGGACATGGACACCGGTGCCGCCGACACCCGTGATCCGGCTGTCGGCGACGAGCGCGACGGTGTGCGCGGCGATGTCGATGCCGGAGCCGGTGCAGTCGCTCACCTCGCAGTCGCGCACCAGCGGACGGTGCCCGGTGTCGAGGCTGATGCCCGTGCCGCTCCGGGAGATCCGGCATCCGACCGCCGTCATGTCGCCGCCGTCGACCGCCAGGCCGGCGAGACCGGCGCCCGCGACGGTGGTGTCGGCCACGCTCACCAGGGCGTGGGCGGCGATGCGCAGCCCGTCCTCCCGGGCGCCGTTCACCCGGCAGGAGCGGACCTTGACGCGACTGGTGCCGCAGGCGTGCACCGCGCTGTACGCGGTCTCGTCGATCGAGGAGCCGCTGAGGTCGAGCCGCGCGTCGTCGGCGGCGTAGACGCCGTTGGCCCCGAGGCGGAGGAAGGTACCGCGCCGCACGTCCACCCGTGCGTCGTCGCCCACCGCGAGACCGGTTCCCGCGGCGTCGGTGACGGTCGTGTCCTCCACGCGCAGCCGGGCGGCGCCGCTCACGAGGACGCCGACCGCGCGTACGTCACTGATCCGGCACCCGACGAGGGACACCACGGCCCGGGAGGTCACATGGACGCCGTCATGGGCGATGCGGGTGATCTCGCAACCGTGCAGGATGACGCCGGACTCACCGCCGCCCGCGTACTCGCCGCCGGCCGAGGAGTCCTCCTCGTCGACGCCCGGGTCTGCGGGGGCCGCGGACTCGGTGCTCCGTGGGACGGCGCCGCCGTGCGGCGCCCCCGCCTCACCGGTGACGACGACGCCGGCCGCGGCGCTGTCCCCGAACCGGCAGTCGCGCAGCAGGGGCTGGGCGGAGGCGTCCACGGCGACGGACGCCGCGGCGGTGTGCGTGACCTCGCACCCCTCGAAGGAACCGCGGGCCGACCCGGTGATCCGGATGCCGTGTCCACCCGTCCTGGACACCGATGTTCCCGTGACGACGGGTGCGGCACCGTGGTCGACGAAGACACCGGCCGAGTCGATGTCGGTGATCCGGCACCGTTCCAGGGACGCGGTGCTGTCACCGGCCAGGTAGACACCGACCTCTCCGGCGTGGTGGACCCTGCAGTCGCGCAGCACCGGTGCGGCCGTCCCGGTGACGTGCACCCGGCCGCCGGTGATCTCGCAGCCCTCGACGAGCGCCCCGCCGGCGGTGACGAGCACGGCGGGTTCGCCGCCACCGCCCTCGATCACGAGGTCGTGGAGTCCGGCCTCGCCGCGCACGGTGACTGCCGCGGCGCGACCGCCGACGATCCGCACCGTGCCGGGGCCCTTCTCCGCCACGAGCCGGACGCCCTGGTCCAGGACGATGTTCTCCGCGTACGTGCCCGGTTGAACGGAGACCGTCGCGCCGGGGCCGGCCGCACGCACGGCCGCCACGACGGAGCGGTAGGTGCCCCAGCCGCGCGGAGCGACCCGCAGTGCTCCGTTCATCCGCCGGCCCGCCTCACCACCGCTTCCTCCGGGAGACTCATACGGCATGACAGGTGATCTTCACCTGGGCCACGGCGACATGCGCGTCACGCGTGGCGGCGGTGTCCTTCGCGCCCGCGTTGACCAGCTTGACCGTCACGCGTCCGGTGCGGACCTTGAACGCGGGGCTCCTGACCCAGTGGCCCTGTTCGGAGACCTGCGCCACCCGGTAGCCGTCGAGCGGCTGATCGTTGGAGCCGTACGCGAAGTCGGACTGGTAGTAGTAGTAGTACGCGGGATCGCCGCCGACACGATCGCGCCGACTGTCCTTCGGCACATAGGTGTCCAGCCTGCACGACGCGCTGGTGAGGCTCCGGCTGAAGTCGAACTTCCACAGTGCGAAGCGGGAGTCGTCGTACGAGGTCTTGTCGCCCGACACCGGCATGGAGAGGTAGCCGCCGGTGCAACTGCCACCGCTGTAGCCACCGCGGGCCTGGGAGGTCCAGCCGGTCGTCTGGTCGCTGTTGGTTCCCGTGTAGTACCCGTACGCGGTGAAGGAACCGCCTCCTTCGGAGGCGCAGGACGGTCCGGCGACGGCCGTCCACTCACCGCCCGCGCCCACCCCGCCGCCGGTGGGCGCTGTGGTGGCTTCGGTGCGGGCTTCGACCTCGTCCGGCGTGGCGACGGCGGGGCCGCCCAGCACACCGTTGATCAGGGCGGCGATGGCGGCGGCGATCGTCATCGCACAACCGATCACCAGGATCCGCCGACTCGAACGGCCGGCGTCGCCGCTGGGGCGCACCGCGCGGTCGAAGGCGGTGGCGAACCCCTTCCAGTCTTCTTCGATCATGGTCGGGCGGCTCTTCTCCTCAATGGGCCGGCGGCGATGGGGTACGACGCTTCGGATCTACTCGTTGTTTCTCCTGCGTCCCCCTGGGGTCTTCCATGGGCGACCGAGTGGGCCCGGGAGGGCATCCGGGCGTGTGTGCCTGTCGCCCGCCAGGCGGCTGTACCTTCCGCGTAGCGCCAGCACCACTCTTCACGCGCCTTGGTCGCCCACTGCTGTGACCGCGGGTACGTTCGGCCCATGGACGGGTTGGTGCCCCTTCGGCCCGGACCGTGTCGGCACCGCCAACCACCCATCCCAGCAGCTGAGTCGCAGGAGAGTCATGTCTCATGTTCCGCAGGTCGTCGTCGTCGGGTGCCACAGTCTCGTGCGCCGCGGACTGGAAAGCTTGCTTTCCGCTTGTTCCGAGACGGAAGTTCTCGCCGTCTTCGCGGCGCCGCACCAGTGGACCCTGGCGCCCGACGTGCGCCCCGACGTCATCGTGACGGGTCGGGTCTCGGACCACCGGCACGAGTCCGTCGCGGGCACCGTTGCCACGCTGGCGCGGCACGGACGCGTGCTGGTGCTCGACGATCTCGTCGGCCGCGACGGGGTGACCGCGGTGCTGCGCGCCGGGGCACACGGTTGTCTGCCGGGCCGTGCCGCGGACGACGAAGTGCTCGGCGCCGTTGCCACGGTGGCCGGGGGCGGCATCCACATCTCGCCGGTGCTCGCCACTCTCCTGCACACCGAGCTCCGTGCCCGCGACGGTGCCGCGCCCCCGTTGCTCGCCCGCAGGGAGCTGGAGACCCTGCGCTGGATCGCCGCGGGTCTCACACACGGTCAGATCGCCCGCCGGATGTCTCTGACCGAGGCCACGGTCAACACGTACGTCAAGCGCATCAGGAGCAAACTCGCCGTGGGAAACAAGGCCGATCTGACCCGCAAGGCCATAGAACTCGGCCTGCTGCAGCGCGAACCGGACACTCTCGGAACGCGTCCGGATCCTGGGAGCCTCCGATTGCCGGTCGTGAACGGGAACGGTCATCCTCCGCTCCGCGTTCCGACGGCGGAGTGAGGGCTCTTCCCCGTGGCACGTCGTTGGTGCCCTGTCACAGCCGCTGCCCGAGTTCGATGAACCATCCGTAGACTCCGAAGACCGCCACGGCCAGGCCCACGGCGGTACCGGCCAGCAGCGAGGACACGGTGCCGAGCCACCGGGAACGTGGCCGGGGCGGCACCTCGACGCGCCGCATCAGGTGACGGAATCCGTAGGCCAGGAGAGCCGCAGCCGCGAGCCCGACGCCGGCCGGAGCGGTCCACTCGGCCGGGCCGGACCGGTCGCCCCCGACGAGCGCCAGTGTGAACAACCCGACAGCACCCGCCACTCCAGCGGGTACCACCTCGGCCGCCAGACGGGCACCTCCGGCCCGCAGCAGCAGCGCCAGTGAGAGACATCCGGCGAGCGCCGCGGCGGACACCGAATCGGACGCCGCCAGCGGAACCAGGGCGGCCACGAGCACCGCGGAGAGTACACAGGTCCACACGACCAGTGCGGTGGTCGCGGTGCGTACCGCCGCGGCCAGCACACCCTCGTCGTCACGCTCCTCCTCGGGGTCCCGGCGAGCCTCGGCCCTACGGCAGGAGAAGGCCACCAGACGGCTCACCCACGGTGGTGCGAGCGTCAGAAGCACGAACGCGGTCACCGCCACGACGGCGGCGGCCTGTGTCCCGTCCGCGCCGATCACGGCGACGAAGGCCGCCGCGACAGCCGCGGCCGCCACGGCCGCCAGTACGACCGCGGTGGTCACACCCGACACGGCCACCTGGGCCAGCAGCGCCCCGGCCAGCGCGCCCACGGCCAGGCCGGCGACGCCGAAGCCGCCGCGGGAGGCGTGGCCGGCCGCTCCGCCCGTCCCCTCCGCCCAGAGCCCGGCGCCCGGCGCCCATCCCGCCAGGGCCATGAGCGGCACGGCTGCGAGCCCGAGGGCCTCACGCAGCGGCCGGGGAACCGGCCACTTCCGCTCGCCGGCGACCCAGGCCAGCGCTGCCAGGACGACACCGGCCAAGGCCGATACCTCGGTGCGCACGACGGTGCTGAGCTGTCCGCGGACCTGTAGCACCACCAGGAGCGCGACCAGCCAGCCGAGTCCCGTCAGCATGACGGCAAGGACACGGGCCCGGGGGTTCCACAGCCGTTCGAAGAGCCCCTCGGTGACCTCCTCGACCTCTTCGGTTACGTCGTGGACGGCGGGTTCCTCGAACTCGTCGGCGACGACGTCGCGCAGGTGCAGGATCTGCCCGTCGACGACGCCCAGTTCGAAGAGCGTCCGCTCCGGGGCGAAGGGCTCACCGACTGGCGGTCCCAACGACCATGCCGGAGGCATGGAATGACCGGTGATGCGTTCACCGCACAGATCGGCGAGAGTGCCGGCGTACGTCGTGATCGACGCGTGTACGGGCAGTGCCAGATCCACTTGGCGCCGCCCGCCCACGACGGTGATCCGGCAGTCTTCATCCACGGTGACGCGTCCTCGGGTCCGCACTCGATGCCTTCCCGGATTGTTCCGACCCCCGGGTGCGGACGCCAGTACCCCGTTCTGGGGTCACCGGGCAGTCACAGCGCCTTGACCTGCGCCTCGGTGAGAGCCACCGGGTAGGCGGCGACGTCGTTGATCTGGCCGGGCCACCAGTTGGCGTAACCGCCGGCGGCCTTGGCCCGGCCGATCACCAAGGGCCCGTTGCTGCCGTAGGGGGAGGGGTCGTAGGTGGTTCCCTCGTGTCGGCCGTTCACGTAGAGCAGGACCCGGTTGCTGGCCGCGTCGAACACGCCCACGAGATGCGTCCAGGTGTTGAGTTCCGGCGCGTCCGCGGACACGGCCCGTACCGGTTTGGCGCCGACCTTGTCGGTCAGGACCCGGGCGAAGGCCCAGCGGTGCTCCTCCTCGGAGTACTCCAGGTAGAAGGAACTGTTGTTGACGCTGTCCTGGCTGACCGCCGTGTACAGGGCGCCGGTCTTGTTCAGGTAGACCCAGGCCGAGATGGTGAAGCTGCTGCCGGCCCTGGTGTCGAGTACCGGTCCGCCGGTGTAGGCCTGGCTGTCCCTGCCGTTGAACACGGCGGAGCCGCCGTGGCCCGATCCCTTCGTCACGTTCTGCAGGAGCAGGGGGTTGGCGTTCTGCTCGTCCGCGCCCAGGTCCTGGCGACCGGAGCCCAGCTTCCACGAGGAGACCGGGACCGGTCCGGCCGGCTTCTCCGGCCGGCGGGGCGGCGGCGTCTTGGCAGGCGGCGGCGCCTGCATGACGGGAGGTTGCGCCGCCCGCCGCGGCGGGGCGGGCGGCGCGGACTTCTTCGACGGCTTCGCCGTGACGCGTTCGGCGGAATCCAGGTCCCCCTGCACGGTGGGCCCCGGAGAGGCGCTTGCCGATGGGCCGGTCACCTGCTCCTCGTGCGAGGCGCGCGCGGGCTTCTCGGCGTGCCAGTTCACGGTGGAGGCGACAGCGATGAGAGCGCCGATCAGCAGGACCCAGACAGCGGTGAGGACGGACGTGCTCATGGCCGGCAGCAGGCGGCGCCGGCGCCCGGGCCGGTCACCGGCGCTTGTGGATCCGGGGCGGCCGGCGCCCACCGACGCCGCGGTCCGTGGCGCACTCCTGTCACCGTCGTCGCGGTCCTCGCCGGTCCCGGGCGTGCTCCCGGTACGGCCGGCCTCCGCCGTGCCGTCGGCCTCAGGGGCGGTGCCGGCCGAGCCGGCACCGGTGGATTCACCGTCACCACCGCCTATGACATCGGCCCGTACCATGCCGCCGATCCCGCTGCTGCCGTCGACCGGGCTTCCGGCCTCGGGTTCACCGCCTTCCCGCTCGGCGCGGGACCCCCCGTCCGCAGTGCCGTCGGCAGGCTGCGGCGACCACTGGCGTCGCCGGAGCGAGCCGCGGCCCGGTGACCCGGGCCGGGGGGGCCTGGGAGCGTCCGGCCCGGGCAGCACCGGATCCCGGACGTCGGCGCCGTCCGTACCGGCTTCACCCGGATCGTCCGGCTGTGTTCGTGCCACGTCTGCCTCCTGGTAACTGATGGGGAAACTGGTTGCGGAAATCGCCCCGACCGGCCGGTACACACCGTCTGCTCTCGGTTCGGGCGACACATGGGACGTAGGGCGGCGTCGATTCAACACGTCGGTGGGCCGCGTCAGTTCGTGGAGAATACCGGTCGCCTCCGGCACGAAGGTTGCGGGCGCCATGTCCCGAGGACGACCCCGCGTCAGGAACGTGGGACCGGCTGCCGTTTCGCTCGCCTTGCGGCTACGGTGGTACCGGCACCGGCCGTGCAGGGCCTGGGCCAGTGGCCGCCTGCGCGCGGACCGGGCCCCGCGACACCGCCCCACCGGGCCGTGCCGCCCCGGTTCGCCGTTCCCGCGGTCCGCGGTGAAGCGCGCCGTTCCACATTCGCACGCATGCCGGCCCCGAAGCAGAGCGCGCCCGGCCAGGTTCCTCCCGGGCCTGCCCACGTGTGCGGATTCTCCCGCCCGCTCGACAACGTGGTTGGCGGCGGAACACAACCGGAAGGGACCTGGAGACGTGATCCTGCAGATGCCACTGCTCAGCACCATCTCACCGGACACCGGAGGTGCGGCATGACGACGCCGGCCGACTACCCGAAGGTCGACTACGCGCCGATCGGCGGACAGCCCGACGGGTTTACCAACGTGGGCGGTGTGAACTACCGGGTCTCCCCCGAGTACGTGGCCCAGGCCGCCTCCGACACGGTGAACACGGCCGAGCAGATCCGCGGGCAGCTGGCCGAGCTCATGGTGTTCGTCACGTCCCTCGAGCAGGTGTGGGGCGGCATCGCCCAGCAGCAGTTCAACATCCTCATGCAGGACTACCGCATCTACTCGGACATGCTGCACAACGCCCTGACCGGCATCGCCGGCGGCCTGCGGGGCACCTACGTGAACTACGTCGAGTCTGAACAGCAGAACCTGCACAACCTCGAAGCGCTCGGAGAGGACATTCCGCGTCCTTCGACCGGCACGAACTTCGACTGATTCAGAAAGGCCAGATCCATGCCCGAATTCGATGCGGTCGCCAGCGGTTCGTCCATCTACGTCAACGAAGGTCTGAGCGGGGCCGGCAACGCGATCAACGCCATGGCCGGCACGATGGCGGAAGAGCTCCACCTGCTCAAGGGCAAGCTCGGCCCGCTCCAGGCCGAGTGGAGCGAGAGCCAGGCGGCGACGTACTACCAGGACATGCAGAATGAGTGGGACATCGCCGCGAACGGTCTGTTCGGTCCCGACGGAGTGCTGGGGCGGATCGCCCACGCCATGAACGTCAACTGGGGCAACTACTCCGACGCCGAGTGGTCCAACGTGGCGACCTGGCGTCACTGACCGTTCTCCGGCCCGAAGGTGGACACCGGTCCCCGCCGTCGACGGCGGGGCCGGCGTTCTCACGTGGAGCCGCGGGGCCGGGGTCGTGGCGTCACTGTTCGAGGGCCAGCTGGACCAGGGCGTTCGGGGCGTTGCGGCGTACCAGCACACCACGGCCGGGCGGAAGCCTGCGGGCGCGCACGTCGCCGAGCACCACGCCCTCGCGACGGTCTCCGGAGAGCACCAGCCCGTCCGTGCCCATCTCGCGGACCCGGTTCAGCATCGTCTCGGACATCTGGCCCCGTTGCAGCCCGGCGACTCGGCGGGCCGCCACCACATGGAACCCCAGCTCCCTGGCCTGGGGCAGGTAGTCGACCAGCGGTGCCAGCGGCGAGGGCCGAGCGTTGGACACGAGGTCGAAGTCGTCCACCACCAGGATGAGTTCGGGCCCTTCCCACCAACTGCGGTCCTTGAGCTGCTGCACCGTCACGTCCGAGGGCGGCATGCGCTCGGCAAGCTTGTCCGCCAGGGCCCGGGCGTAGTCCGCCGCAGGGGCGGGAGCGCCGGCGTAGGCGCCGAGGTATTCGTCCGGCACCACACCGAGCAGCGAACGCCGGTAGTCGACGACCACGAACCGTATCTCGAACGCCGAACGCCGGGCCATCAGTCCCCTCATCCAGGTGCGCAGGAACTCCGTCTTGCCCGATCCCGAGTCGCCGTACACCAGGAAGTGCGGGTCGCTCTCGGTGAGGTTGACATAGACCGGGCGCAGATCGTGCTCGGCGACGCCGACCGGAACGCCGGAGGACGGGTGCGCCCCGGACGTGTCGAGTTCGGCCACGGTCAGCCGTTCGGGCAGCATTCGGATCGGTGGGGCGACCCGGCCCTGCCAGGCGCCGGCGAGCTTGCCGAGGGCGTCGGCCTGTGCGTCGGCCAGTCCGTCCATGCCGGCCGTCCCGTCCAGCCGTGGCAGCGCCACGTGGTAGACGGCTCCCGGCGGGGCCAGGCCGCGGCCCGGCGGCAACTCGCCCAGTGCCCGCGCCGCCGCACGGTTCACCTCGGACTCCGAGGGATCGTTGAGCCGCAGCTCCAACCGTCCGGAGACGCTGTCCCGAAGTGTCATCCGCACGTCGCCCCAGCGATTGGCGGTCATCACCAGATGCACACCCACACCCAGGCCGCGGTTGGCGATGTCCAGCACCTCGGCGTCGATGTCCTCCATCTCACCGCGCGTCGCACCCCAGTTGTCGACCAGCAGGAAGACGTCGGCCGAACGCAACCCCTCGGGCAGCCCGCCCTCGGCGCGCCGCTTACGGAACTCGGTCATCGAGTCGATGCCGTGGTGCCGGAAGGCGAACTCGCGTTCCGTGATGAGCTGCCGGATCTCGGCCAGGATGCGCCTCGCCTGGGCGAGATCATGCCGTCCGGCCACGCCGCTGACGTGCGGCCCGCGTTCGAAGGCCGCCAGTGTGCCGCCGCCGAAGTCCAGGCAGGCGAACTGCGCCTCGTCCGGCGTGTGGGTGAGCATCGCCGACAGCATCAGCGTCCGCAGCATCGTGCTCTTGCCCGACTGCGGTGCGCCGACCACCAGGAGGTGTCCCGCCTGCACGAAGTCCGGCACCAGTGGCTGCTGGCGTTGCTGGAGCGGGATGTCCACCACGCCGATGGGGAAGCGCAGCTGCCCGGTGTGGGGCCACCACTCGGCCGTGAGACCACGGCCGGGGTGGTCGGCCAGGGGCCCGGTCAGGTCGTCCAACGAAAGCGCGGCGGGCAGTGGTGGCAGCCACACCTGGTGCACTGCCTGGGTGAGGGTGGCCAGACGGTCGGCGATGATCCGCATCTCGGAGGGGCCCGACAGAAGTGGACTCGGGCCCTTCTGCTCGGGCTCCGCGCGCGGGCCCGCGTCCGGGTCGGGCGCCACCCGGAGGCCGAAGGGCACGGGGTCGGCGGCGGCCGAACCGCCCGCGGTCAGTTCCGCTGACGACTGGTGGGGCCCCGACACGTGTGCGACGCGGAAGCGCTCGTACACCGCGTCGGTCACCTTCAGATACGCCGAGCCGGGGATCGGGGGAAGTTTGTAGGCGTCCGGGGTCCCGATGACCACCCGGGACTCGGCCGCGGAGAAGGTACGCAGACAGATCCGGTAGGACAGGTTCGCGTCGAGGCCGCGGAGCTTGCCTTCCTCCAGCCGCTGGGTGGCCAGCAGCAGGTGCATGCCCAGGCTGCGGCCGACCCGGCCGATCTGCACGAACAGCTCGATGAACTCGGGCCTGCTGGACAGAAGTTCACCGAACTCGTCGACGATGACGAGCAGGTAGGGAAGAGGCGGCAGCGGGCGCCCGTCCGGCCCCTTCTGCCCGGCCGCGCGACGCAGTTGGTACTCGCGGACGTTGTCGATGTCGCCCGCGTCGCGCAGGGCGCGCTGCCGCCGCTGCTGCTCGCCCTCCAGCGCGTCGCGCACCCGGTCCACGAGGGCCAGGTCACCGATGAGGTTGGTGATCATTCCGGCCACGTGCGGGAGCTCGGTGAGGCCGGCGAACGTCGCGCCGCCCTTGAAGTCCACCAGAACAAAGCTGAGTTGCTCAGGAGAGTGGGTGGCGGCCAGCCCGGTGACCAGGGTGCGCAGCAGTTCGCTCTTGCCGGAACCGGTGGCACCGACGACCAGTCCGTGCGGGCCCATACCTCCCTGAGCCGCTTCCTTGATGTCAAGGAGCAGCGGCTGCCCCTCCGCGTCGAACCCGATGGGGATGCGCAGCGTGTCGGCGTCGTCCGCAGCGGTCCACAGCTGCTCCGGGTCGAAGGAGTCCAGGTCGCCGATGCCCAGCATGCGCGGCAGCGACATGACCTGGGCGAGGATCTCCTCACCCTCGACGGACAGGCGCAGCGGCGCCAGTTCCCGTGCGGTGGCCTCGCACAGCAGTGGTTCAGGAAACTCCGCCAGCACGTTGGTGACCTGATGCTCCGAGGTTCCGCCCGGCGCGGCCTGCCGTCCCTCGACGGTGAGGGCGCCGCTGCCGGTGACCCGGATCCGCACGTCGGCGCGGGTTGGTTCGTTGTTCTCCCGCTCGATCACGCAGACCACACTGAGGGCACTGCGGGGTCCGGCGACCTCGAACAGTTCGGCCAGCAGTGGTGAGCGAGCCCAGTCCGCCCTCGGGTCGTAGCCGTCGATCACCACCACGAGCCGCCGCCGAGTGTCCGGAGCGTCCCGGTCCAGCGGGCCCCGACGGCCCATGGACTGCTCCACCACTCGGTCCAGCACGGTGCGCAGATGGTCGGCGATGTTGTCGAATTCCTTCGCGACCAGCGGCACCACGCCCGCCGGGCCCGTGGCGTCGGGTTCATGGGTGTGCGGCAGCCACTTCGCCCATTCCCAGTCTCCGTCGCCGCTGACAACCGCCAGGCCCACGTCGTCGGGAGCGTGCAGTACACCGACCTGGCAGACCATGGCCCGCGCGACGCCGCGGGCCACCTCCGCCGGGCCGAGCACGGTGACCACACCGGCGCGGGCCAGATCCACCACCGCCGGCTGGTTGCCCACGGTGGACATCGACTTCATCAGCCGGTCGGCCGCGGCCTTGGCATCCGGGTCGTACTCCACCGTCGGGTCGTTGCGGGTGGCCAGCCGGATCGGGCTGGACAGCGAGGCCGTACCCACACCCACGCACACGCTGAGGAAGTCGGGGTCCCCGACCCGGCGTTCCCACACCCGGCGGCGTTGTGCGGCGATGGACCACAGCCGGTAGGGCGAGGGATGGGTGAAGGCCGCGGCGGCCCGCTGGTTCTCGGCCACCTGACGCGCCATGGCCCGAATCTCGGAGAGGTGCGTCATGTAGCGTTCGCGTGCCCGCAGCCGCTGGGTACGGTTGCTGCGGCGCATCTGCATCCGGATGCCGAAGGTCACACCGATCGACATCACGACGAAGAGGATGCCCAGCAGGATGAGTGTCCGCCGCCCGCCGGACATCAGATAGGCGGCCATGCTGATGCTCGACAGCAGAGGCATCATCATGACGAGCCAGTTGGTCGGATCCTTGCCGACCGGCTGGGGCGGCGCTGCCAGCACGACCGGCTCCGTCGGGAGCTGAGGCGGCAGGATCCGGGCAGGGCGGTGGAAAACGATGCGAGACATCAACGCTCTTCGTCGATCGCGGCGTACTGCCATGGCGGGGGCGGCGGTGACGGCCGAGGCGAACACCGGCTCCTCGGTCACACGCTAGGAGAGCGCGCGTACTGCGGGTAGCCCCCGTTCGCGCGCAGAGCAGGTCCCTGATAGGGGACGCTGCCGTCGCGGCGGAATCGGGTCCGGAGCCGAAGACTCAGCCCCGGACCCGCGTCGGGCTACCGCTGACGACGCGTGGGCCGAGCGGCCGACGGCCTCTCGCGCCGGGAGGGGAACACCGGGGTCACGCCCGGCCCGGCGTCCGACGTGCTCCTGTGCAACCGGTCGACGATGCCGCCGATACTGTCCGTGACGTCCGTCATATGCTTCAACCGTTCCTTGGCCACCGCAAGATGGGCGCCGTCGACCGCGGCGATGATCATGTCTGTCAGGGTTTCGGGATCGGCGGGGTCGATCACCGACGGGTCCATGCGCAACGCCACGAGGCGCCCTTCGCCCGAGACCGTGGCGGTCACCAGGCCGCCGCCACCGTGCCCCACGGCCTCCACGGCCGCCATGTCGGCCTGCACCTCGGAGAGTCGGTCCTGCATCTGTTGGGCCTGGACGGCCAACGAGGTGAAATCGACGGATTCCCGCTCGGGCATGTCGTGCTCCTTGGAGAGATCGGAAGGTGGTGAACGTCGAGGTGACGGTGCGGGCGCTCGACGCGGTGCGAGAGTTCCGGACACCGCGCCGGCCACGACGGTTCATGGTGCGAGACCCAGGAGCCCGGCGCTGCGGTCCCACAGTTCGGAGGCGACGGGAGGGACGTTGACCGCCCGCAGGCGCCTCTTCTCGTAGTAGCCGCCGGAGACCCAGTGTCGGCCGGGTTCGGACGTGGCCAGCCACAGCATCTGCCCGGCTGCCTTGGCGGGTGACTGGAAGAAGAGCCCGGGAACAGGCGACCTGAACAGCGTGCCCACCGGGCTCCGGCTGCTCCGAGCGAAGCCCGAGGCCGCACCCCCCGGGTGGAAGGCCGCTGCGGACAGCCCTCGGGAGTGGTACCTGCGATGGAGCTCCTGGGTGAAGAGGATGAGTTCCATCTTCGCGTTGCCGTAGGCCCGCACCGGGGAGTACCGGCGGGAGTTGTCGAGGTCGTCCAGCTCGACCCGGGAGGAGAGCCGGGCCGCGTTGCTCGATGTCTGGATGACGGACGCACCGCCGGCGAGTAGGGGGTCCATGAGGAGCGTGGTCAGGAGGAAGTGGGCGAGATAGTTGACCTGGAACGACTCCTCGAACCCGTCGCCCGTGACGGTGCGTTCACCCAGGATCGCTCCCGCGTTGTTCACCAGGACGTCGATGCGACGGTGACGAGCGGCGATTTTCGCGGCAAGGGCGCGCACATCGCCCAGGGAGGCGAAGTCCGCCGTGAAGTGTTCCGTTCTCAACTCCTCCGCCGCCGCACGAGTCTTGTGCGGTGATCGTCCGACCATGACCACCCGGTGCCCCTCGCGCAGCAGTTGACGGGCGGCAGCCAGGCCGATTCCGTCGCTGGCACCGGTGATGACGATGGTTTTGGACACGTTCCAGTCCTTCGGTCGGTTTCGGACGGCGCGCGGCCGACGTGCCGGATCATCTGATCGCGCGGACATCGTCGGTGCGGCGGGCGGCGGAGCGTTGATGAGGGCCTGCCCGCCCCGTGGGAGCCAGGGCCCGGGCTGGTGCCATCGGACCGGCCGCGCGCAGATGACCGGCCAGGCGCACCTGGTCGGGGTCTCTGCCACCGATCAGCTCCCGGGCGATCGCGGCATGGAACAAATGCCTGGACGAGGTGGCCAGCGTGTCGAGCAGCACGTCGTGGACGAGGCAGGGCAGACGGTAGTGGCCTCCGGCAGCGGCTGCGGAGTCCGTGTCCCAGACGACGAGCCTGCGGGCGGCCGAGTCGTCGACCTGACGCAGGACCTGTTCATGGGTCAGCCGCTGCACTCCGGCGAGCAGGGTGATGTCGAGCCGTCCCCCGTCGACGGCGGCGTACATCAGCGTTGTCCGGGTCGGCGCCGGCAGTTCGGTCAGCCGTGCGTGGACGACGCTGCGGACCGCGTCCGGCACCAGCGCACACGGGCCGGTGCGCTGTGCAGGCGGCAGTTTCAGCAACTCGCCGAGGACGAACGGATTGCCCTCGCTGCGCCGGTGCAGTTCGTCGGTTTCGGCCGGGGAAGCGCGTTCGCCGCGTGCCGCGAGGATGCCCGCCACGTCGTCGGTGCCGAGCGCGTCCAACCGTAGCCAGGCCGTGCCCAGGCGGGCCAGTTCTGCGAGCAGGCCGCTGACCGCTGGGGACTGTGTGTCGCGCAGGGCGCACACCACGACCACCGGTACGTTCCGCAGCAGGCGGGCGAGTAGGCGCAACTGGTCGTGGACGTCACTGGACGCCCAGTCCAGGTCGTCGACGACACAGAGTGTGGGCCGCTGTGCGATCTGCCGGACGAGCGTGGTGAGGACGTCCTCACCGCCTCCGTCCGGCATGTCGGCGTCCTCACCGGACCCGCGCAGCCCGTCGGCGAGCTGGGTGACCGCGCAGCGCAGGGTCACGGTCTTGCCGCGGCTCAGAGCGTGCCCTCCGCTCGCCCGGGTGACGGCGAATCCGGCCTTGTCGGCCTGTGCGGCGAACTCGTCCAGCAGGCGGGTCTTGCCCGACCCGGGTACGCCCGAGACCACGGCCCACCGGGACTGCCCGGCCGTCGCCTCACCCAGCAGGGTCTGGAGCCGCGCCGTCTCCTGCGACCGGCCTACGAGCGGATTCCTGGCCACGGGCGGGGCGCCGGACAGCGTCGTGGACGTCCGTGGCGACCGGGGGAGCCCGAGCGCGGCGGTGTCGTGCCGCAGAACGGCCATGTGCAGGTCGCGCAGGCCAGGACTCGGGTCCAGACCCAGCTCCCGGGCGAGCATGGTGCGAAACCGGTCGTACTGGCGCAGCGCCTCCACGGGCCGTCCAGCGGCGTAGAGGGCACGCATGAGCAGGGACCAGGAGACCTCGCGCAGCGGAGCGCCGACCGTCAGCTGCTCGGCGACGCTCACGGCGGGCACGAGGTCGCCCTGCGCGATGAGGATTGCTGCCAGCAGCTCTCGGGCGTCCTGGCGTGCTGCGTTGAGGCGTGCGCCTTCGCGCAGCGCGAAGGGCTCCTCGGCGGCTTCGCCGAGGGCAGGCCCGCGCCACAGGCCGAGGGCCGCGTCGATCTCGGCGCGGGCCAGGGGAAGTTGCTCCCGTGAGTAGGCCTCACGGGCCCGGAGCACGTGCGCCTCGAACGTGGTGGTGTCCCGAGCCTCCCTCGGTACGGCCAGCGCGTAGCCGGCGGCGCCACTGACCAGTACGGACGACCTGCTCTTGCGGTCCGGGTCCAGAACCGACCGCAGCCGGCTGACGTGGGCGCGGATGGACGACACCGCCGCGGTGGGCTGCTCTTCCCCCCAGAGGGAGTGGCAGAGCTCGGTGAGGGAAACGGGCCGGCCGTCCTCGATGAGGAGGCGGGTGAGCAGGAGCCGGCGTTGCCGCGGTCCCAGATCGAGGGACGTACGGCCGTGCCGGACCACGACGGGGCCCAGCATGCCGTACCACATCGGGTGGTCGTCTATCGCGTTCACCGGGTCAGCTCACTTCCCGCTGACACCGTGCGGAGCGGGCCCGGGTGAGTGTCGTGCCCGGGAGCCGAATCCCGGGACATCCAGTGGTGTGTCATCAAGACCCCTGTAGCGACTTGTGGGAAGGCAGGAGTGGTAGGAGGAGCGGCGTCGTGCGCACGCCGGGCGTCGCCCGCGACCGGACAACGATGTCTCGCGCCCGGTACCCCGGCCGCTGACCGACCGGTACTTCGGGCGACACGGATAGCTCGTACGCACGACCGCTCACACAAGGTCTACGCAACGCGGTGCGGTTACGTTGAAAGGATGTCCGCGAGCGGCCGAACCGCGCTCTCGTGATGCCGTGACCGGCGCCTCGCCGTGATCACCATGCCCCGGGCCTTCCTTCTGCTGATGGATGCCGCCGACTCGAACCGGCTTGATCACCAACATAGGAACGGGACGCAACGGCCGCGATGAAGCCGTCGGGCCAATCAGAGGTACAGCCTGCGCTACCTGGTGACTGCGCCCCCTATGCACAAGGGGGAGAGGGCGCAGCCGGACAGCCGGCTCGCAACGGGGGGAAACGAACCGGCTGTTGTGACGACAGCCTTCTCATGCCTTCGGTCCGGCTGAACCGTCGTCAAGATCGTAGTAGTGGTGGATTGTCGCTTTCTTGTCGGCGAACTCCGTGTTCCCCGAGGTGGGGTGAGGATGAGAGGACCCCCGCGAGCGCCCCGCGCGTCGCCCGGAAGAAGACGGACCCTGGACGGAGTCACCATGACGCCCCCCGCACCCAACCCGCCCTCACCGGCGCCGGACCGCGTACCCGTCGTGATCCATGCCGAAGACCCCCTGCTGCGGGCGGGAATCGTGCACCGCTTGGCCCCGTGTCCCACCGTCCGGCTGGTCGGCGAAGAGGACGGTCGGCGCGACGCGGTCGCCGTGTTCCCGGTCGACACTCCCGATGCAGCGGTCAAGGCACGGTTGCGTGCGTGCGCGCAGGTCGAGGCGGGCCGCGCCGTGCTGGTGACCCGCGGCCTGAAGGACGCGGACTTCCTCGACGTGATGGGTGCGGGCGTCCGTGTCGTCGTGCGCAGCCACGACGCCGGGCCGGACCGACTCGCCCGCGCGGTCACGGCGGCGGCGGCCGGTCACGGCGACCTGTCCGGCGACCTGGTCGGCCGGCTGCTGGCCCTCGCGGTGTCCGTGCGCCGCACCGCGGCCGGGCGGGCCACCGCCGGACCGGTGGGCCCTCCCTCACCGCGCGAGCTGACCGTGCTGCGCCACGTCGCCGAGGGACTGAGCAACAAGGAGATCGCGGAACGCCTGGCGTGCTCCGAGGGAGCCGTCAAGCGGTCCCTGCGTCAGGCCATGGACCGCTGGGGTGTGCGCCGCCGGGAACACGCCATGGCCTACGCGATACAGGCGGGACACATATGACCGGGCGGTGCGCCGGGGTGTCGTCACCGCGTGGTGACGTCGGCCGGAATACGGCGGCGGACGTCCTGGATCATGGCCAGCATCGCCAGGCGGAACATCTCGGCCTGATGGGGGCCGACGAAGGACGTGTGCCCGAACACCTCGAGCACGACCAGGCCGTGCATCTGCCCCCAGGCGCTGATCAGGATGGGCACCGCGGGGGACGGCAGTCCGCCGAGTGCGTTCGGGGACAGGAACTCCTTCAGGTGCCGCTCGAGGGCGGGGGAGAGTGCGGTGGTGTCCGCGGCGGCGAGCTGCTCCATGGTGAATCCCCTGAACAGCTCGTTCTGGAACGTCCCGCTCATCCGGCGGACCGCCCGGGTGCTGGAGCCCTCCGCCGGCGCGGCGTAGTGGCGCAGGGGTGCCCCGTAGATGAGCTGGAACCGCTCGGGATGGTCGACCCCCCACTGGCGGTACCTTTCGGCGGCGATCACCATCCGCGGCGGATCGGAGTCCTCCGGCGCCGCGTCGACCGCTTCCTGCACGGCGTCGGCCAGGTCCCCGTACGCCTTGGTGACGAGCGCGGTGATGAGCTCGTCCCGGCTCGGGAAGTAGTGGTAGAGCGCCTGCACGGTCATCCCGAGACTCCGGGCGACCGCCCGCAGAGACAGCGCGGCCGGTCCGTTCTCGGCGATCTGGTCCTCGGCGGCGGCCAGGATCTCCTGGACGGCGACGGCCCACCGCCGCTCACGCAGGGACAGTGGGGCACCGGCTGATTCGTCTCCGTTCATGACTCAGACCGTACGACGGACGCCTCACGACGACAAGATGGTCGAAGAGTGGTAAATCAACCTAACACTGTCAAATAAAATTAGTGCTGCCAATTCAGTTGGATCCCTGTCTACCGTGAGTACGGCGCACCAGCCACCCCAAGTCCCCCCAACCAGGCACGAATTCGGGAGTCCCCCCATGTCCACAGCCAGGATCACGTCGAAGCGCCGGTCGCCGAGCTACGGCTGGTGGCTGCTCGCCGTTCTGGCGGTCGGAACCGCCGCGTACAGCGTCCCCGTCTACCTGACCGGCAACGAGTCGCAGAGCAAGATCCCGCTGAATCCGGACGTGGCCCTGCATTACCTGATCCTCGGCATCCACGCCCTGCCCGGGGGGCTGCTGCTGGCGCTCGGACCGATCCAGTTCGTCCCGGCCTGGCGGAACAAGTACCGCAAGATGCACCGGGTCCTGGGACGCGTCTACATGGTCAGCATGGTCATCGCGTCCGTGGCCGCCCTCTTCGCGGCGACGTTCTCCGAGGACGGTTTCCCCGCACAGGTCGGCTTCTACATCCTCACGGCGGCCTGGCTGTACTCCATGGTCCAGGCCTACCGGACGATCAGGAAGGGCCAGGTCCAGCTCCACCGCATCTGGATGATCAGGAACTACGCGCTCTCGTTCGCCGCCGTCGTGCTCCGCGTGTTCCTCCTGATCGGACTCGCCCTCCGGTCGCAGTTCGACTGGCTGTCCTTCGAGGACGTCTACACGACGTCCGTGTGGGGCTCGATCCTCATCAGCGCCGGCGTCGCCGAATGGTTCATCGTCCAGCGCACGCTCAAGCCCCTCGCCCGCAGCCGCAAGCGCCCCACGGACGCCCAGGAGCAGACGGGCGGGAAGATCGGCACGGAGGAGCCCGCAGCCGTGTGACGGCCTCAATCGTGGCGGCCGGTGACAACATGTCACCGGCCGCCACGTCGTGTCGGGGCGGCCGGTCGGCGCAGGGTCCGCGCCCGGGGCGAGCAGTGAGTCTCGACGGTCCTACCGCTCGGCGAAGAAGCGGAAGACCCCCTCCGAGTCCTCGTATGCGCTCGACGAGAATTCCTCGAAGTCCGCGTTGGCCAGTTCGAGGTTGACATGGATCGGGTGCACACCGCTCGGCAGCGTGCGGAATGCGCGTCCGAACTCGACCGTGGCCTCGTAGTCCTCGTCGTCGTCGAAGTCCTCCCGGGTCATGGTGGTGACCGCGAGCAGGGCGTGGCGGCCGGCCCGCATCGTCGTGCTGTCGGCGACGAACACCACACTGAGCTGTTCCCACAGCTCCTCGTCGGCCGATATCGCCGCCAGGACCGCGTCCGTGTCCGCCCCGTCCAGCTCCGGCGCGTCGACCACGTCGTAGGAGTGCGCGGGGTCGCCGTCGTAGGGGGAGGACCTCTCCAGCTCCGCCGTCGTCTCCTGCCATGCGGCCTCGTCCGTGAAGTCGGTTCTGATGATCACAGGTGAGAACTCGCTGCGCTCCGACAGCCCGGACAACTCCACCATCGTCACAACTCCTCGAAGATTCGGTACTCCTGATCCGGATCAGAAGGTAGACAACGGCACTGACATCGCCTCTGACGACAACGCCTCAGGCGGGCCCGCGGCAGATACGTGCCGCGAGCCCGCCCGGGGTGTTGTGTACCGGTGGTCAGACCTTCGTCGTGTCCTTGGCCCAGGAGGGCTCCGTCGTGGACGCCGGCCCCGGGCCGCCCTCGCTCAGGCCGATCCGGCCGTGCAGCTTCTTCAGGAACGGCGGTGCGTACCAGGCCGAGCCACCGAGCAGGCGCATCGCGGCGGGGACGAGTACACCGCGTACGGCGATGGCGTCGATCAGGATGGCCAGGCCGCTGCCGAGGCCGAACATCTGCATGAAGGTGATCTTGGCCGTGCCGAAGGCGAAGAAGCTCACGGCCAGCAGGAGGGCCGCCGCCGAGACGATGCGACCGGTGTGGCCGAGGCCGTTGGCCACGGCGGACTCGTTGTCCTCGCCCTGGTCGTGGAGCTCCTTGATCCGGCTGGTGACGAACACCTCGTAGTCCATCGACAGACCGAAGGCGATGCAGAACATCAGCACCGTCATCGACACCTCCATCGGCTGGGCGGTGAAGCCGAGCAGGGAGGAGAGGTTGCCGTCCTGGAAGATCCAGGTCATGACGCCGAGGGTGGCGCCCAGGCTGACCACGTTGAGGACCAGCGCGCGCAGCGGCTGCACGATGCTGCCGGTGAACAGGAAGAGGAGGACGAAGGTGGTGAGGACGACCAGGGTGATCGCGAGCGGCAGCTGGCCGCTGATGGAGTCCTTCGCGTCGACCAGCTCGGCGTCGGCGCCGCCCACCAGGGGCTCGGTCCCCTCGGGCGCCGTCACCGCACGCACATCCGCGACCAGGGCCTCGGCCTCGTCCGACTTCGGGGTCAGTTCGCTCACCACGTTGATCCGCTGGGCGTCGGGGCGCCCGAGTGCCGGGTTGCCGGGACCGGCCGGAGCGGACTGGCCGCCGGTGTAGGTCCCCGCGCTCGTCTCGACCCGCAGGACGCCGTCGAGGGCGGCCAGTTCACCCGCGTACGAGGTCAGCCCGTCCTTGGCCACGGCCCGGTCGATGACCACGTGGAGGGCGGCCGCGTCGTTGCCGTTGAAGTTCTCGCCGAGCATCGCGGTGACCTGGCGGCTCTCGGCGTTCTCCGGCAGCACTCGTTCGTCGGGGGTGCCGAAGGTGATGCCGAGCAGCGGGGCGGCGGCCACCAGCAGGACGGCGAGCACCGGCAGCGCGGTCAGCGCGGGCCGCCGCATCACCGTCCGGGCCATGCGGCCCCAGACGGAACCCTGGACGCTGGGCTGCCGGTCCTTGGCCCACGGCATCCGGCCCTTGTTGACCCGGTGTCCCAGGACGACGAACAGGGCGGGCATCACGAACAGGGTGCTGACGGCCGCGACGGCGACGACTCCGACGCCGGCGTAGCCGAAGGAGCGCAGGAAGTACTGGGGGAAGACCAGCAGCGAGGCGAGTGCCGCGGCCACCGTGGCGGCGGAGAAGGCGACCGTGCGGCCCGCCGTGCTCACCGTGCGGCGGACGGCGTCGTCCACGGAGGCTCCGGACGCGAGCTGCTCACGGAAGCGGCTGGTCATCAGCAGGGCGTAGTCGATGCCCAGTCCGAGGCCCAGCGCGGTGACCAGGTTGGTCGCGGTGTTGGAGACCTCGGTGATGCCGCCGAGAACGGACAGCTGGGCGAAGGCTCCCGCGATGGCGATGACCGCGATGGCCAGCGGCAGCAGGGCGGAAACGACGCTTCCGAAGACGAAGAGCAGCAGCACCAGGGTCAGGGGTATGGCGATGGCCTCCGCCAGCACCAGGTCCGAGACCACCTGCGTCGAGATGTCGGCGCTCACGGCGGTGCCGCCGCCGGCTCTGACCTCGAGAGTGTCCCCATAGGTTCCGGAGTAGGCGTCGATGAGGCTCTGGGCGTTGTCCTGCAACTCCACCTCCTCGCCCTTCACATGGGCGAGGATCAGGGCCTGCTCCCCGTCCTCGGAGCGGAGGGCGGCGAGGTTCGTGTCCCAGTAGGAGTACACGTTCGCCAGGTTCTTCTCACCCTTGAGCTCGGAGACCAGAGCCTGTCCGGCGCTCTTGGCGGCCGGGGTGTCGACACCGCCGTCGGGGGTGTCGACCAGCAGGACCAGGTTCGTCTCGCCGCCGAACTTGTCGTCGATGACCTCGACGGCCCGGCTGGACTGCGAGTTCGGGTCGTCGAAGCCGCCCGGCAGCAGCTTCGTGAAGGCGCCGCCGCCCACGAAGCCCATGACGGCCACCGCCAGGGCGGCGACGACGAGTACCAGCCGGGACCGGCGAATCGCCAGCTCGGCCACGCGTTCGAACATGACATCTCCTCTGTTTGCACCTGCCGGTCGTGAATGAGGGGTTGTCGCGCTTCCTCATCGCCGTGAGCGACGGTAGTCAAGGAGAGGAAGATTTAGCAGTATGAATTTTACCTAACAGTGTCAGGTTGATTTGGCATGCCGGAACGGTCCGTGCGTTCCCGTAGGGTGCGGTCATGAACCTTGCCCAAATCCGGCTGCTGGTCGCGGACTTCCCCCGCTGCTACCGCTTCTACCGGGACGTCCTGGCGCTGAAGCCCCAGTTCGAGGCGGAGGACGGCCCGTACGCGAAGTTCACTGCCGACGGCGGAGCCGCGGGCATCGCCCTCCAGGACCGGGTCCAGATGAGCGGGATGCTGGGTGAGCTGGCCGCCGAGCCGACCGGATACCGGTCCCTCGTCGTCCTGCGCGTCGACGAACTGGACCGCTACTGCGAGGAGATCACCGCGCGGGGCGCCGTGCTCGTCAACGGTCCCGCCCCCATGACGGACCACCTGCGCGTCGCCCACCTCAAGGACCCGGCGGGCAACCTCGTCGAACTCCAGGAGTGGCTCGAGTCGCGCGGCTGAACCGCGCCGGCCTGGTCGGCGCTTCCCCTACGCGGGGCGGTAGGCGCGCAGGAAGGTCCGTACGCCCTCGACGACGAGCGGCCGGACGCGCGGGTCCTCGGCGGCGTTGGCCGAACCGAGCCGGTTGAGCGCGACCGAGAAGGTCAGGGCGGTGAACTGGTCCGCCGCGAGACGGGCGTCGGGTACGGAGAGCAGGCCGGCGTCGGCGAAGGCCGCGAGCCGTTCGGCCAGTGCCTCGTCGGGGGTGTCGGCCATGAACTGTTCGCCCCCGTCCGGCAGATGACGGGACTCTGCCCGGACCAGGCGTTGCAGCGTCGCGTACTCGCCCGAGTCGAGCATGCCGGTCGCGATGCGCATCGCGAAGGCGACCAACGCGTCCTCGAGATCGGCTGCTTCGGTGACCCCTGCCAGGGTGTCGTCGAGGGTGCGCCGGATCGTGGTGATCAGTGACTGGCCGATCGAGTCGACGACGGCCCGCAGCAGCGTCTGCTTGTCACCGAAGTAGTCGTAGACCGTCCGCTTGGACACCTCGGCCCGGGCGGCGACCGCGTCGACGCTGGACCGGTCGAAACCGCCTGTGAGGAACAGCTCCCGGGCCGCCGAGAGGATGGCGGCCCGCTTCTGCGCGGAGCCCGCACGCAGAGTCTTCGGACGCGGTGTCTTCGTGGTCGCCATGGCTTTCATACTAGCGCCTTACACTGCACGGTGTAGTTTACCTCGGGGGCCGGAAGCCGTGCTCTGCCTGATCACCGCCCGTTGGTCCGCTGTCTGTGCCTGTGCCTGTGCCTGTGCCTGTGCCTGTGCCGATGCGCGGCGGACGCGGCCGTGCCCGCCCGGTGGCTCGCACGGCTCCGACACTTCCCGTCCCCGCGTACTGCTCCCCACTTTTCGGCAACGACGGATTGGACGAGCATGACCCTGGCGTTGGCTTCACCGGTCGGCATCAAGAAGCCCGCTCTCGCCGCACTCGGCATGCTGGCACTGGCCACCGGTGCCCTGGAGTCGGTGGTGACGCCCACACTCCCGCTCCTGCAACGGGAGTTGGACATGAGCCCCGCCGAGGGCGCGTTATTGAGCATCATGCTTCTCATCACCGGCGCGCTCATCACGCCGGTCGCCGGGAAGTTCGGCGACCGTTACGGCGGCAAGAAGGTCCTGATCCGGCTGATGGTGGTGGTGTCGGTCGGCGGCACGGTGTCGTCCCTGGCGCCGAACCTGCCGGTGCTGCTGCTGGGCCAGGTGCTGCAGGGCGCCATGGTGGGCGCGCTGCCCCTGTCGTTCATCGTGGTGCGCAAACACCTCCCGGCGGGCGACTCGAAGGTCGCCATCGGGGTGGTCAGCGGCCTGTTCGTGGGCGGCGGGATGGCGGGAACACTGTCGGCCGGGCCGGTGGCGGAAGGCCTCTCCCGGCACTGGATGTTCGCCCTGCCGACGCTGGCCGTCATCGCTTCCACCGTGCTGGTGTACCGGCTGATGCCCGCCGATCCGCCGGGCCGCTCGGACGACGCCGGGGTCGACTGGCCGGGCCTGGCCCTCCTGAGCGGGATGCTCATCACGCTCATGCTCGGGCTCGCGCTCGCGCCCGACCTCGGCGCGCAGCCGCTCCTGCTCGTCGCCGTCGTCGTCCTCCTGGCCGGCTTCGTGGCCGGATGGATCGCCGTGGAGCGGCGCGCGGCCGCGCCCATGGTCGACCTGCGGATGCTGACCCGGCCCGCGATGTGGAAGTCGTGCGTGCTGACGTTCGTGATCTGCATCGGCACGTCGGTGGCGGTCTACCTCGTACCGCAGTTGTTCGCGGTGTCCGAGGACGCCTACGGATTCGGTGCCAGCGCCACCGAGACGGGGTTCTTCCTGCTGCCCGGTGCCGTGGCCGCCTCGCTCGCCGGGCCGCTCAGCGGGATCGGCGCGCGGCGTTTCGGCTCGCGTGCCGTGGTCGCAGCCGGCATCGTCATGATGACCTGCGCGCTGTTCGCCCTGGCACTCGTGCACACCCAGATCTGGCACCTCATCATCGGCAAGATGCTGGTCGCGCTCGCGAACGGACTGTGCGTCACGGCGATGGTGAGCAGCACCGCCACCTCCGTCGACGAGAGCGACACCGGCATCGCCACCAGCCTGATCCTGGTCACCCGCGTGATCGGCTACGCGGTGGGCGTGCAGGTCAGCGGCGCGATCCTCACCGCGGGAACTCCCTCCGGGTCGGACATCCCGGCCGAGTCCTCCTTCGTCACCGGCTTCGTCATGGCCGGAGTGGTGATGGCGCTGTCCCTGCTTGTCGTCCGTTCCATGGGCAAGCGGGAAAAGCACACTGCGTAGGTTGAACGTGCAACCCCACGCCACCGTTCTGTTGATTGATGATTCGACAATCGGAGTGATGCTCTCGGCATCCGGTACAGGAGGACGCGATGACCGGCCTGGACGTGCCGCTGGAACGACTGCAGAGCTATCCCGACGAGCTGCCGCCGCCCCGGCGGCGCGGCGACGTGGACCTGGTGGGCCTGCTCGCCATCGCCGACGACCTGGCCCTCGGCCTGTCCGCGCTGAGGTCCCTGATGGTGCCGTCCGGCCACCCGAGCCTCCTGGTTCCTTCTAGGGAGGACTGCGAGCACGTGATGCGGGAGGTCGACCGGCTCCTGCGCAGGGCCGTCCACCTCCAGCGGAACGCGCACGCCGCGCTGCTCGGGCGGTGCCTGCTCGGTTCGGGATCCGCGCGTGGCTGCTCCACGGAGGGGGCCGTCCTCCGGCTCAACGTCTGGGACGACACGAGTCGGCGGGCCGTGGTGGAGGACGGCACGGCCGGCTGCGTCGCCCACACCGTCGAAGCCGTCCGCCGGGTCATGCGGGACCCTGCCAACCGCAAGGTTCTGCTCGTCAACGACTACGACTACGACTACGACCACGGCTACGACCACGAATGCGCACGCGACCACGCACGCGACCGCGAACGCGGCGGACCGGCCGTCGCCCGCGGTGTCGGACTCGGCCCGGACGACACCGAGGTGTTCCTGAAACGTGGCCTCACCCTGCGCCCCGATCACCGTGCCGCCTGACCGCGCGCCCGCCCGGGACGTTCGGCCCGGTCCGGGCACCCGCTCAGGAGCGGCCGAACAGGGAGACGAGAAGGGCGTTCTGCAACTGGACCAGGAGCTGTTGGCCCGACTCGCTGCGTGTGGTGCTCCACCAGATGCCGAACTGGCCGTGCAGACCGGTCCACAACAGCCGTGTGCGGTCCTCCGCGGTCAGCGACGACGCGCCCTGGTTCTGCCCGCAGTCGGTGGCCGGATCGGCCAGGTACGCCTGGACGACCTCCCGCCACACCGCCATCACCCGGTGCCCGGGGTGCGCCGCTGACGACTGCGGCTCGGCCAGTGTCGGCCCGATGTGGAACATGAGCTGGTAGCTCTGCCGCTGATCGGTGGCGAACCGGCAGTACGTGTCGACGGTGGCCCGCAGTGCCGTCCACGGATCGGAGCCGGGTGCCGAACGCGCTGCTTCCCGCATGTCCTCGGCCAGTTCGCGGCAGATGTCGTCGAGGACGGCGAGGAGCAGTTCGGACTTGTCCTTGAAGTGTTTGTAGAGCGACGGAGCGGTGACGCCCACTTCCCTGGCGATGCCGCGCAGTGAGATCTCCTCGGGGCCGCCCCCCTCCCTGAGCAGGCGTCTGGCAGCGTCCAGGACCTCCTGGCGCAGCCGTTGCCCTTCCCCCCAGCGGTTCGGTACGCGGACGCGTCCGTCGGACGCGTCAGGCCTGCCTGTGTGGCCTGTGCTGCTCATGGCTTCTCCCATTGGTTCCGTCCGATTCCGCTTGGTTCCGCTTGATTCGCCGCGGCATTCAGTTTACATTGTTCATCAAGTTGGTAAACGATGATTACCGATTGGAGCGGATCCATGCGAGTGAATGTCGAGCAGGACAAGTGCGTCGGCGCGGGGCAGTGCGTGCTGCTCGCGCCCGAGGTCTTCGACCAGCGCGACGAGGACGGGATCGTCGAGCTGTTGGACGCCCGGCCCGCACCCGATGCGCGGGAGGGCGTCCGTGAGGCGGCCGAGGCCTGCCCCGCCGCGGTCATCCGTCTGGTGGAGGCGTGAACGACCGCCGCGCGCCGCGCCGGCCGAGGTCATGGAGACGGTCCGCAGAGCCGTCGCGCACCCCGTTACCTGCCGCACGACCCTGATGGAGGACGTATGACCACGCAGGCCGAGCCGGACCCCACGGCCGAACTTCCGGCCTTCCCCCAGGAACGCTCCGCGCGGTGCCCCTTCGACCCGCCCGCCGCCTACCGCGACTGGCGGCAGACCGCCGGCCTGCGCAAGGCCCGCCTGTGGGACGGGAGCCAGGTGTGGATGGTGACCCGCTACGAGGACATCCGCACCGCCCTCCGCGACCCCCGCGTCAGCGCCGACGTGAGGCACCCCGGATTCCCGCGGGTCGCCCCGGGGAGCCGGATTCCCGGCCCGGAGGACGAAGTCGGCTTCGCCCGCACGGACGACCCCCGCCACGCCGAACACCGCCGCATGCTGACCCGGTTCTTCACCGTCAAGAGCACCGAGAGCATGCGGCAGGACATTGAGGACGTGGTGAGCGGCAACCTCGACCGGATGACCGCCCACGGCCGGTCCGCCGACCTGGTCAGCGAGTTCGCCCTGCCGGTCCCCTCGGAAGTGATCGCCCGGCTGCTGGACGTCCCCTACGAGGACCACGTCTTCTTCCAGGAGAACGCCCGGAAACTGTTCGACCTCACCCTCTCCGCCGCGGAGGTCCGCGGCGCCTCCCAAGCCCTCGCCGCCTATCTGCTCCAGCACCTCGAGCGCAAGGAACGCGAGCCCGGCGACGACCTCCTCAGCCGGCTCGTCACCGAGCGGATCGTCACCGGCGAACTCACCCGGCGGCAGGCGGTCCCCATGGCGATGGCCCTGCTGGTGGCCGGACACGAGACCACCGCGACCATGATCGCCCTGGGCACCCTGGTCCTCCTGCGCCACCCCGACCAGCTCGCACTCGTCCGCGACACCGACGATCCGCGTGTGGTCGCCGGAGCGGTCGAGGAGATCCTGCGTCACCTCACCATCGCCGACAACGTCATCGTCCGCGTCGCCGGGGAGGACCTCACCATCGGCGGCCAGCTCGTACGGGCCGGCGAGGGACTGGTCTTCAGCCTCCCCTCCGGCAACCGGGACGAGGCGTTCCTCGGCACCGACGCCGACGCCCTCGACGTCCGCCGCCCGGCCACCGGCCACCTGGCCTTCGGCTACGGCCCCCACCAGTGCCTCGGCCAGAACCTCGCCCGGGTGGAACTCCAGATCGCCCTGCCCGCGCTCCTGCGCCGGCTGCCGGACCTGCGCCTCGCGATCCCCTTCGAAGACGTCGCCTTCCGCCGGAACACCGCCCTCTACGGACTCAACGAACTGCCCGTCACCTGGTAGGACACGCCGGCTCGCGCGACGAGGCGCGGGTTGCCGCCGTCCGCACCAGGAACGGAACGAAGGAGAAGAGACATGACGTTCGACGGACTGATGGCCGACGTCCGCAACGGACCGCGGCCGAGCGCCCTGGTCTCCGGCGCCAGCATCGCCGGGCCGGCCCTCGCCTACTGGCTGAACCGCTGCGGTTTCGAGGTCACGGTGGTGGAGAAGGCGGGCACACTGCGCGGCGGCGGCTACCCCGTCGACGTACGGGGCACGGCGCTGGAGGTCGTCCGCAGGATGGGCATCCTGCCCCGGCTCAGGGACGTGCACGTGGACACGGGCAGGACCACGTTCCTCGACGAGGACGGCAGCGTGGTGGCATCGATCGCCCAGGACGCCGTCGTCGGCAGTGTGACCGGGCGGGACATCGAGGTGCGGCGCGGCGACCTGACGTCCGCCCTGTACGACGCGGTGCGGGACGACGTGGAGTTCGTGTTCGACGACTGTGTCGAGACCCTCGACCAGACCCCGGGCGGAGTGGACGTCACCTTCCGCGGGGGAGACTGCCGTACGTTCGACGTGGTGGTCGGCGCGGACGGACTGCATTCGCGCACCCGGGAGATGCTGTTCGGTCCCGAAGAAGGCTTCCACCGCTACCTGGGCTACTGCTTCGCGGGATTCACCATGCCCAACACCCTCGGACTCTCCCACGAGGCGATGATGTGGAACAGTCCGGGCAGGGCCGCGGCGCTCTACGCGGCGGGCGACGGGGACGAGGTGCACGCCTTCCTGGTCTTCGCCCGGCCGGAGCCGCCGTTCGACGCGTTCCGCAACCCGGAGGCGCAGCGGGACCTGGTCGCGGGGATCTTCGCGGACGCGGGGTGGGAGGCGCCGGCCATGGTCGCCACCATGCGCGAGGCGGACGACCTGTTCTTCGACGTGGTCAGCCAGATCCGCATGCCGAGCTGGTCCAGTGGCAGGGTCGCGCTGGTCGGCGACGCGGCGTTCGCCCCCTCGTTCCTGACCGGACAGGGATCCAGCCTGGCCCTCGTCGGCGCGTACATGCTCGCCGACTCCCTGTCCGACCGGAGCCCGGCCGCGGGCTTCGCCGCCTACGAACACCGGACCCGGGAGTTCGTGACCCTGAACCAGGACGTGGTCGGCGAGGGCGACGCCAGGCTCTTCCCCACCACCGCCCGGGGACTGGAGCAGCGCAACGAGATGCTGCGCCGACTCGACACCGTGCCCTCCCCGGGAGAACGCCACGTCCACTCGGCCCTCACCCTGCCGGAGCTCTCGCCGATGACGTGACCGGACGTGCCGCGGCCCAGCCTTCTGAACATGAAGGTCAAAGGACGAATAATGCACGAAACGGTAGGATGCGCATGAAAAGCCTCTAGTGTAAACGCGCGCGCGGGGCATCTCTCACGCGTGAACCGCGCGAGGGATGATCATGAAGGCACTCTTCCGCCGAATTCGGCACGCGCCGCACGCGCCGCACGCGCCGCACGCGCCGCACGCGCCGCACGCGCCGCACGCGCCGCACGCGCCGCACGCGCCGCACGCGCCGCACGGGCCGAAGGCCGGCGAGGGGGAACCGGGTGCCGGACGACGCGCCTCCGGCTCGATTCCGCGTGCCCTGCTGAGCCCGCGCAGCGCCGCCGGGCAGGTGTTCCTCCTCCAGGTCGGGATCGTGGTGCTGCTGGTCGTGGCCGCCGTGACCGCGCTGATCCTCCAGGCCCACCGGGACAGCACCAGGGAGGCCAGACGGCAGTCGGTGACCGCGGCGGAGGCGTTCGCCAACGCCCCGGGCATGGAGCAGGCGCTGAAGTCCCCGGATCCCACGGCGGTGCTGCAACCGCGGGCCGAGGAGGTCAGGAAGCGGGGCGGCGTCGACTTCGTCACCGTCACGGACACGCGCGGCATCCGCTACACCAACCCGATCCCCGAGCGGATCGGCAAGAAGTTCATCGGAAACATCGAACCGGCGCTGCACGGTCACGTCCTCGTCGAGACGCTCGACACCCCCTCGGGCCGCGTCGTCCAGGCCGTGGTGCCGGTGACCGGGTCCGACGGCTCGGTGATCGGCGTGGTGTCCTCGGGGCTCAAGGTCCGGAGCGTGGCGAGCATGGCCGCGAACCAGCTGCCGATCATCCTGGGCACCGGCGCCGTCGCCCTCGTCGTGTCCACGGCCGGCACGGCGCTGGTGGCGCGCCGGCTGCGCCGCCAGACGCACGGCCTGGGCCCGGTGGAGATGGCGCGGATGTACGACCACCACGACGCGGTCCTGCACGCGGTGCGGGAAGGCGTGCTGATTACCGGCCCGGACGGGCGGCTGGTCCTGGCCAACGACGAGGCCCGGCGGCTGCTGGACCTGCCGGCGGACGTCGAGGGCCGTCCGATCGGCTCGCTCGGTCTGGACGAGGGCGTGGAACGGATGCTCGCGTCGGACGAGCCGGTCACCGACGAGGTGCGGCCGGCGGGCGACCGGCTGCTGGCGGTGAACAAACGGATCACCGCCCCGCACAGCGGGCAGCCCGGCAGCGTGGCGACCCTGCGCGACACCACCGAGCTGGCGGCGGTCTCGGGCCGGGCCGAGGTCGCCCGGGCACGGCTGACGCTGCTGTACGACGCCGGGGTGCGGATCGGGACCACCCTGGACGTGACCCGCACGGCGGAGGAACTGGCCGAGGTGGCGGTGCCGCGGTTCGCCGACGTCGCGGCCGTGGACCTGTTGGAGGCGGTGCAGAAGGGGCAGGAGCCCACCGTCGAGGCATGGGGACGGATGCGCCGTACGGCACTGTGCGGCGGTGCGGAGACACCGGCGCTGCCCCCGGCGGGAAAGCTGGTCACGGTCGCCCCCGGGACGGCGGCGGACCGGGCGCTGGAGTCCGGGCGGGCCGTCGCGGAGACGGTCCCGCACGACATCGTCGGTCCGCCGCCGGGGGAACCGGGACCGGGGCCGGGGCCGGACGGGGAGCGGGGTCCCGACCCGGATCCGGACCGGGTGCGGGCGATGCCGGAGCACGGTCTGCGGTCGCTGGTGACGGTGCCCCTGCGGGCGCGCGGCGCGACGCTGGGCATGGTGCACTTCTGGCGCGCCGGGGACGCACCCGCCTTCGAGGAGGACGACCTGTCCCTCGCCGAGGAACTGGCGGCGCGGGCCGCGGTCGCCGTCGACAACGCCCGCCGGTTCACGCGTGAGCACGCGATGGCCGTCACCCTGCAACGCAGCCTGCTGCCGAGGGGCGTTCCGGAACAGAACGCGCTGGAGGCGGCCTGGCGGTACCTGCCCGCGGAGGCGGGGGTGGGCGGGGACTGGTTCGACGTCATCCCGCTGCCCGGCAGCCGGGTGGCACTCGTGGTCGGCGACGTCGTCGGCCACGGCCTGCACGCGGCGGCGACGATGGGCCGGCTGCGGACCGCCGTGCACAACCTCTCGGCGCTCGACCTGCCGCCGGACGAACTGCTGGCCTACCTGGACGATCTGGTGATCCGGATCGACGCCGACGAACGGACCGACGACGAGCCGGGCGAGGGCGCGGGCGTGACGGGGGCGACGTGCCTGTACGCGGTCTACGACGCGGTGACCGGGGCCTGCACCATGGCGCGGGCCGGGCACCCGGCACCGGTGGTGGTGCGCCCGGACGGAACCGTCGACAGTCCCCGGGTTCCGGTCTCCCCGCCGCTGGGCCTCAACGGCGTCCCCTTCGAGACGGCGGAGCTGCGCCTGGCCGAGGGTTCGAAGCTGGTGCTGTACACCGACGGGCTGATCGAGGACCGGAACCGGGACATCGACACCGGACTCGCGCTGCTGCACGGGGCGTTGCGCGACGTGGCGGACCGTACCCCGGAGGAGACGTGCCAGAAGGTGCTCGACACCATGCTGCCGGAACACCCCCTGGACGACATCGCGCTGCTGGTGGCGGGCACCCGGCTGCTCGACCCCTCGCAGGTCGCGCGGTGGGACGTGCCCTCGGACCCGCAGGCGGTGGCCGGTGTGCGCCGGGAGTGCGCGCGACGACTGCGCGAGTGGGGCCTGGAGGAGGCGGCCTTCACCCTGGAGCTGATCCTCAGCGAACTGCTCACGAACGCGATCCGGTACGGCACCGAACCGATCGGGGTCCGTCTGCTCCACGACACGACCCTGACCTGCGAGGTGTCCGACGCGGGCAGCACGTCCCCGCGGGTGCGCAGGGCCGCGAGCACCGACGAGGGCGGCCGCGGCCTGTTCCTGGTGGCGCACTACGCACAGCGCTGGGGCACGCGCTACACGCCGGACGGCAAGGTCATCTGGGCCGAGCTGACTCCGTACCCCGACGCGGCCGGCGGCACGGCGGACCTCACCGCCGACGACCTCCTCGCCCAGTTCGACGACGACGCGCCGTGACGGTACGACGCGGGCACGCTCACCCCTCCAGCAGCCGCTGGCCCACGTACTCGCCCTTCGCCGCCCCGCCCGGCACCGCGTAGAGGCCGCTCGCCTCGTGCCGGATGTACCGGGACAGGGCGTCGCCCCGGTCGAGGTGGAACTGGAGCGGCACGAAACCGCGCATCGGGTCCGCCTGCCAGCAGACGAACAGCATGCCCGCGTCCGGCGCACCGTCCTCGCCGTACCCGTCGTGGTAGGAGAACAGACGGCGCAGGATGGTCGCGCCCTGGTTGTAGTCGGGGCGGCTGATGCGCGCGTGCGCGGTGAAGGGGACCACGAGGTCACCCTGCGCGTCGGTCTTCTCCAGGTCCATGTCGCTGGTCTCGCCGCCGCCGCTCAGCGGCGCCCCGTCCGCCTTGCGCCGCCCGATGACCCTCTCCTGGTCGCCGGGGGAGAGCTTCTCCCAGTCGTTCAGGAGCATGCGGATCCGGCGTACGACGGCGTACGAGCCGTTCGCCATCCAGTCGGGCTCGCCGTCGGTGGGGACGAAGACCTTCTGCTCGAAGTCCTTCTCGTCCGGCCGGGGGTTGCGGGTGCCGTCGACCTGGCCCATGAGGTTGCGGGCCGTCATGGGCCGGACGGTGGCACCCGGCGAGCGGTTGAAGCCGTTCATCTGCCACCGCACCCTGGCCGCGGAACCGGCGTCCTTCTGGATCGCGCGCAGCGCGTGGAAGGCGACCAGCGAGTCGTTCGCGCCGATCTGCACCCACAGGTCCCCCTCGCTGCGGGACTTGTCGATCCGGTCGGAGGAGTAGGGCGGCAGCGGAGCCAGCGCGCCGGGACGCCGGCTCGCCAGCCCGGTGCGGTCGAAGAAGGACCGGCCGAAGCCGAAGGTGACCGTCAGCGAGGCCGGCCCGGCGTCCAGCGCCACCCCGGTGTCCCCGTCCCCGGCCGGCTCGCCCGCCATCAGCCGGCCGGCCGTCGCCGACCACCGGCGCAGCAGCGCGGCGGCCTCCCTGCGGCCCGCACCGGGCACCAGGTCGAAGGCGACGAGATGACCGCAGGACTGCAGCTCACTGGTGATGCCCGGCTGGTGCCTGCCGTGGAAGGACGACCGCCCGGAGCCCACCGAGGACAGCGGGGTGTCACCCGTCGGCGCGGCGGTCGCGTGCCCGGCGAGGGCGCCCGCGGTCCCCAGCACCACCCCGGTGGCCCCGGCCGTGCCGAGCAGCCGCCGGCGCGACACGACCGCCGCGCCCCTCGTACGGGGCGGGGTGCCGGGGTCGCGGGGGGTGCTCTCCGGAGCCGCGGGCGTGGGCTGTTCGGACATGGCGGGGGCCAACCAATCCGCGACGTCCCAGCACGACGTCGGGTGGTGGCGTACGGCCGGGGTCGCATGAGACGACGTTCACCGGGGGATACGCGCGCCGGGGCGGGGGTGTTGAACCGCCCCCGCTCCGGCCCGCCCCGGCGGCGCCGCCCTCCGCGACGGCGGCCGGCCGGGTCAGGAGACGTGCCACCCGCGCAGCCGGCGCCCGATGAGGCCGACCCCGACGGTGCCGGAAGCCGCCTCCCGGACCAGGGCGACCGCCTCCTTCGGCGGATAGTCGAGCCGGCACCCGTTCAGCGCCAGGTAGGCCTCCGCGGAGTGCCACGCGAACGCCTCGTTGGAGTGCTCCAGACACGGCAGCCGCACCAGCGTCTGGAGCAGCGCGGCCGCCTTGAGGTACAGGGAGCCGTAGATGTCGCGTTCCAAGGCCCGCGCGTCGACCCGGGCGGCGGCCGCGTGCAGCGGGCCGTAGTCGTCGACCTGCGGATCGCCCGGCAGCAGCTCGGCCGCGTGCAGCAGGAAGGCCACGTCCAGCGGATGCGGAGCCCCGTCCCCGCTCACGCGGCGTCGTCCCGCTGCCGCTCCAGGTCGTGCCGTGCGTCCAGCTCCGCCGCACGCCGCTGTGCGCCGGGGACGGCGGAGCCGGACGCCTCCGCGAAGGCGTCGCCGCTGCGGGCCATCGACTGCCGGAACGCGTCGAGGAAGTGCTTCTCCACGGCCGTGGCACGGGCGTAGGCGGCCGACAGGATGTACTCCTGGAGGCTGACGCCCTCCTGCCGCGCGGCCGACTCGATCGCCGCGCGCTGCGCGGGGTCGGGAAATCGCAGGTTCATCGCCTTGGGATGAGACATGGCACCAATGGTACCGGTGATACCAGGCGTGGGCCAGCGTCCGTCCGGCCGCCGGCCCACGGGGTCAGCGGACCTCGACGAACACGGGGTTGGAGTAGAACCACAGGTCGTCCCAGGGACTCTCCAGACCGTCGGCGAGCGGCTCGGCCTCGTCGGTGCTCGTGCCGCGCACCCGCACGTAGAGGTCGCTCCCCACGTCGCGCAGGGTGTGCCTGATGACCTGCTCGTGCCCGCGCCGGTGCCAGTCGCCCGGCCCGAACCTCGCCACGACCTTCGTGGTGGGGTTGGTGTCGGCGTCGAGGTCGGAGCCCGGTCCGGTGACCTGCCCGACGATCAGGTCGACACGGCGCACCTGGGGGCGGTCGCCGTTGGCGTTCTCGCCCCGCTGGGGCCGGAACCGGATCTCTATGTCGACCCGGTCGCGGTCGCGGTGGCCGAGGACGAGGGTCTCGCCCGTGGCCGCACCGCCGTGCCGTCCGGAGACGGTGAGGTCGAGGCCGGTGACCAGGTCTCCGGTCCCCACCCAGATCCGGCCGTTGCGGAGCCCGTCCATGATGTCGGCGTAGTCCTGCCGGGCGTACACGTGGGTCTTGCTGTACTCGCCGGGCCAGAAGTCGGAGCCGCCGCGGGTCCAGTGCACGTGGGAGTCGGACGTGGCGGTGATCCACCACCGGCGGCCCTCGCCCAGCAACGCGTCCCACAGACCGCCCACCCGGGCGGTCATCTGGTCGAAGCCGCCGTACGTGGGGTGGCTGCCGTATCCTCCGCGCGCACGGCCGAGGAGCGGTCCCGCCTGGTGCCCGGGAGCACCCTCGAAGCCCACGTAGACGTCCGGTGCCGCGTTGTTGCCGTTGCGGAACTCGCGCGGGGTGTCCTGGCCCCAGACGCCGAGACCGGTCGCCGAGCGCGACGCGTGGTGGGCGATCACCAGCGGCTTGTGCGGCATGTCCTTCGCGGTCTTCAGGAACTCCACCATCTTGGCCTCGGTGTTGCGGCGGGGGTCCGTGGGGAAGGCGTCGTACTTGGCGAAGCGGCTTTCCAGTTCGAACAGCTGACGGGCCTCGTCGGAGTGGTGCGGGATCATCAGCGTGTGGTGGTCCAGGGCCGGGGCGTCGAACTCCATGCCCCAGAACTGGAGGACCTCGGGGACCAGCGCGCGCGAGCGCAGCAGGTCGGGATAGGCCAGCTCCAGGTTCACCTTCGAGTGCGTGGGGCCGCCGTGGTCGGTGCACATGGCCCAGCTGAGGCCGAAGTGCTTGGCCATGATCGCGTTGGTGACGATCGGGTACACCGCGTCCGCGCCCTTGTGGAAGGTGGGCGGCGTGGTGGAGGTGTCGAACTCCCCGCTGTACTCGGAGTGCACGTGGTGGTCGCCGGCGCGCCAGGCCCTGCGGTGCGAGCCGCCTCCGCGTCCGCGCTCCTCACCGCCGGCCGCCGCGGCCGGAGCCGCCACCGCCAGCGGACTCGCGGCGACGAAGGTCGCCCCCACACCCGCGTACTTGACCAACTGGCGTCGGGAAACGGCCGAGGACGCGTCCTGCCGGCCTGCGCTGTTCTTCACCCGGAAGTCCTTCGCTCACGTCTGTGATCGTGCTGGGCGGCCGAGTCTCGCGCCACGCGCTGAACACGGCGTGAACGCGACCTGCCGAGCTGTCTTTCCGGTGTCCGATCTGGCTGAACCGGACATGGAAGGGCACCATCACGTCGCCTTCGGCTTCGGCGTCCACCAGTGCCTCGGCCACAACCTGGCCCGCGCCGAACTGGCTGTCGTCCCGCACACCCTCTTCGACCGGCTGCCCACGTAAACCTTTCCGCTCCCGACGCAACCAACCTGTGCCACGTGCGCCGAGACACGCGAAAGGAATGTCATGATCATGACCAATGGGACGACCGCGGAAAGCACCGGTGTCTCCCGGCGGGGGTTCGTCGGACTGCTCGGAGCCGGTGCCGCGGCCGTCGGCATCGGCGCGGCCGGTGCCTCGCCGGCCGTGGGCGCACCCGCCGGCCCGACGTCGGTCACCCTGCCGCCCACCTCGTCGCCGCGCTACTGGGAAGCCGTGGAGAGACTGTTCGTCCTGGACAAGGACGTGCTCTTCATGAACGTCGGCACGGTGGGATCGCCGCCGCGCGAGGTGCTCGACACCCTCGCCAGGACGCACCGGGACATCGCCGTCGGGGCTCTCTCCGGATACGACGACTTCGCCGACGTACGTGCCGTCGTCGCGAGCGGCTACGGCTGCGACCCCGACGAGGTCGCCGTCACACACAACACCACCGACGCCATATCGAAGATCATCGCCGGGCTCGACCTGAACGAGGGCGACGAGTTCCTCATCACCAACCACGAGCACCCGGCCTCGCTCACGTCGTTGGCCCAGGCCCGGGACCGGCACGGCATCGTCGTCAAGCAGGTGGACCTCCCGGTCGGCAACGACCAGCGCGCCGAGGACTACGTCGAGCTGTTTCGCAGGGCCATCACCCCGCGGACCCGGGCGATGCTGTTCTCCGCGCCCACCCAGAAGACGGGTGCCATGCTGCCCGTCGCGATGCTGGCGAAGCTCGCCCAGGAACACGGTCTGATCACCATCGTCGACGGTGCCCACATACCGGGAATGATGGCGTACGACTTCCACGAACTGGGCGTCGACTTCCTCGCCGGTTCGATGGCGAAGTGGCAGTGCGCCCCGGCCGGCACCGGTCTCCTCTACGTCCGCAACAAGGTGCTGCCCCGCTACAACCCCAACCCGCTGCCCGAGTTCTGGCCCGTGGTGTCCATGAGCTACCCCACCCAGGGCGGACTGCCACCGCGGTCCACCGGGCCGACCGCGAGCTACGACATCGCCTCGCTCCTCCAGGACGTCGGCAACACCAGCCTCGCGATGATGGCCGCTGTACGCAACACCTGCGAGATCTGGGACCGCATCGGACGCACCCGGATCCAGGACTACACCCTCGGGCTCTCCGCGTACCTCAAGGAACTGATCGTCGAGCGCTGGGGCGTCGAGTCCCTCTACGCACCGAAGGACGACCCGCGTCTGGCGTCCGCGCTCACCTGCTTCACGCCGTTCCGCGACCCGGCCGACGTCGTCGACGCGAAGAAGGCGTCCGCACTCGTGAACCGGCTCAAGGAGGAACACGGCATCGTGATCCGCAGCATCTCCTTCCCGGTGATCGGCTCGGCCAAGGACCACCAGGCGCTCCGCGTCTCCACGCACCTCTTCCACCAGAGGAGAGACGTGGAGCGACTCGTCAACGCGGTGTGGGCACTGGCACGGGAGATGGACTGACCTCCTGTCGACGCCGTGCCGCGCAGGTGAGACACAGGGCTCACCTGCGCGGCGAGCGGTCCGGACAACGGTGGGCACGGGGCTCGGCCGAAGCTACGCGGGGAAGCGGTGCTCCGGTACACGCGAACTCCGTACGACCTCATAGCCCGCGCGCATGGCCGGCGGGCGAGCACACGAAGAAGACATGTCGACGGGCTGTTCATTGGCTGGAAAGGGTGGTTCACTCCTCAGCGGTCAGGGTCGATCCCGCTCGACGCTGATGTCTTCCCGCCCGACGACGGCCTCCTGGCACGGGGTTCGCGTCCGGCAGTCGCCCGTGACCCCCGAGGGGGCACCCGCGACTCGGCCTGTCTGCTCCCCACGGGCGTTGTCGTCGCCCGCGCAAGGGGCAACCGGCCGCGCTCCGGACTGACATCGCGTCACTTCGAGCGTGGAGGAGCCATGAACAGCCCTGGTGCTGTCCTCACCTGTTCGGCCGTCGAACCCGTCGTACCCGTCGTACCCGTCGGATCGGCGGTCCTCGTGCGGGTCCCGTTCGGGCCCTTGCCGGACCGGCTCGGTGTGCCACGAGGGCTGCCGGGCCTGCCGAGACCCGCGGGTGGAGGCGTGCGCCGGAACGAGGCGGCACGGTGAGGGAGACGGATCCTGCGGACACGGACACGGACACGGACACGGACACGGACACGGACACGGACACGGACACGTGCGTCGACCTGCGCGACGTCGAGCGGGAGGCCGCGATGATCCGGCTGTTCGACGGGCAGCACGCCCAACTGGTGCGGCTGGCCGTGCTGCTGGGGGCGGACCAGGACGCCGAGGACGTCGTGGCGGAGGCCTTCTGCGTGCTGCACAGCCGCTGGTACGGACTGCGAGCGCCCCAGGCCGCCGCCGCGTACCTTCGTTCCGTGGTGTGCAACCTGGTCCGGATGCGGATACGGCGTCTACAGGTCTCACGCCGCCATGCGGACGTACCGCCCGACCCCGTCGCCTCCGCCGAGTCGACGGCGATGCTGCACGAGGACCGGCGGCAGGTGGTCGACGCCCTGGAGGGGTTGCCCACGCGGCAGCGGGAGGCACTGGTGCTGCGGTACTGGCTGGATCTCAGGGAACGAGAGATCGCCGACGCGATGGGGATCAGCACGGGCGCGGTGAAGTCGCACATCTCCCGGGGCATGCATGCGCTGTCGCGTGCCATGGGGACACGCAGGGGCAACGGCGGGAGCGCAGGCGGCGGCTCGCCATGCTGGTCCTCGCGGTACTGATCGCGGCCGTCGCCGACGTCGAGGTCCCGCCCCGAGGGTGAGTGTCACCCCCGGCCGTCGGGGAACCGCCGGGCCAGCCGCTCCTTCGCCATCCTGACGATCTCCGGGGGCGCGGACTCCAGGGACCCGGCGTCGTAGGGCGGCTGCGGCGCGTACTCGATGATGAGCTGAACGGTGCGCGCCACGTCGTCGCCCAGTTGCAGGCCGGCCAGGCTCAGGGCCATGTCGATGCCGGCGGAGACACCCGCCGCCGTCGCATAGTGGCCGTCGACCACGACCCGCTCCTTCGACGGCGTCGCGCCGAACTCGCCGAGGTGTTCGAGCGCGGCCCAGTGGGACGTCGCCCGGCGCCCCTTGAGGAGTCCGGCAGCGGCGAGGATCAGGGAGCCCGTGCAGACCGAGGCCGTCCACACGGAGGTCCGGTCGACCCTGCGCAGCCAGGCATGCAGCTCTCCGTCGGACATCTGCTGCGCCTGGCCCGGGCCTCCGCCGATCAGCACCACGTCCGGCTTCGGCACGTCGGCGAGGCTCGTCACGACGTCCACCGACAGGTTCCCCAGGTCGTTGACGACGATGCCCGGACGCTCGGCGACGAAGACGACCTCGGTGCCGGGCAGACGGCCCATGACCTCGTAGGGGCCGATGACGTCCAACGAGGTGAAGCCGGGGTAGAGAACGATCGCGACCTGCACGGGGGACTCCTTGGATGGGTGGAAGGGGCTGTCGGAGACGTGTGGTCAGGCTCTTACCGGCCGCCCGGGAAGGGCGGGTTCCCGCAGGACGCCGTCGCTGACGACGGGTTCCCCGTTGACCAGCACATGGACGAAGCCCGTCGAGGGACGCGTCGTGTGCCGGTAGGTCGCCGCGTCCGTGACGCGTTCCGCGTCGAAGACCACGAGGTCGGCGTCGCAGCCGGGCTGGATCCTGCCCTTGCGCCGCATCGCCGGTGCGGTCTCCTCCAGGACCCGCGCCGGGTGCAGGCTGCACCGGGCGATGGCCTCGGAGAGCGACAGGACGCCCGTCTCGCGCACGGCCACCCGCAGGGTGCGGCCGTAGGTGCCGACGCCGCGCGGATGCGTCCTGACGAAGTCCGGCGGCGGCCACCGCAGGGGGTCGTAGGTGTGGCCGCCCTCGATGACGAAGGGCACGGCGTCGGAGGCCACCACCGCGCCCGGCAGGGCGCAGATGCGGGCGACGCGGTCCGGGGAGGCGTCCTCGTCGAACGACTTGATGAAGGCCAGCCCGGACGGGTCGGCCGCGCGCAGTTCGAGCAGCCGGTCCACCGAGGCGACGGTCTCCCCCGTCCGTGCGTAGACCACGTCCTGCGGTGTGCCGGTCGCGCCGAGGACGTGAAGCCGGTCGGGGTGGAAGTAGTCGGATCCGATCGAGGTCATGCCGGACCCGTAGGGGTAGGCCTCGGTCGTCACCCTGGCGCCCTCCGCGCGGACCGTCTCGACGAGCGCCTGGACCCGGTCCAGGTGACGCGTCGACGTGGAGTTGATGTGGCAGTAGTGCATGTGCGCGCCGGTCAGTCCGGCCACCCGCGTCAGCTCCTCGGCACCGTCCACGACGACCGAGGGGTCCTGCTCGGTCAGGGGCCGCGCATGAGTGAACACCGGCACGCCCGCAGCCGCCGCGAGCCCGGCCACATCGGCGAACTCCGCGGGGTCCGTCTCGGGCGCGTACCCCAGAAGTACGCCGATCCCGAGCGCTCCCTCGCCGAGTTCGGCTTCCAGCATGCGCAGCAGCGCGGCCCTCTGGGCGGGCGAGGCGGGCGCACGCCACGCATGCGACCCCAGGTGGTCCAGCGGCCCGTCCGCTCCCCCCGACAGCGGTGCGCCGGTGATCACGTGCCGGCGCAGGGACGCCCAGGAGACCGAGTACCCGTAGTTGACGGGGCGGCCCTCCGCGGCCGCTCTCCGGTAGGCGGCCGAGACGGGTGCGACGCCCGCCTCCAGTTCGAGTGCGGTGGTGACGCCGTCGAGCGCCTGGAGGCGGCCCTCTCCGATGCCCTGTCCGTGGCTGTGCAGGTCGATGAATCCTGGCGCGACCACGAGACCGCGCGCGTCGATCCGTCTGAGGCCCTCCAGGCCGCCCTCGGACACGGCGGCGATCCGGTCGCCGACGATGCCGACGTCGCGAACGCCGTCCAGGCCGCTGGCGGGATCGACGACCCGGCCCCCTCGGACCACGACGTCGTAGGGCACGCCGGCACCGGCGTTCCTCGACCTGACGGAGTGTGTGTGCGCAGCCATGGCTGGATGGTCTCCCGTCGGACTCACGTGGATCTGGTCAGCGAAGCGGGTCGAAGGCGCGCAGTGCCGGGGGCGTCCGGCCGGTCATCATCTGCTCGGCGAGGAGCTTGCCGGTGACCGGTCCCAGGGTGATGCCCCACATGCCGTGTCCGCCCGCGACGAACACCCGGGGACTGCGCGTGCGCCCGACCAGCGGCAGCCCGTCGGCGGTGCACGGACGGGACCCCACCCACTCGTGCTGCCGGTCCTCCAGGTCCGCGCCGAGCAGAAGCGGGGCCGCCGCGTTCTTGACCGCCTCGATCCGGCGCCGGTCGAGAGGCGCGTCGACGGAACGGAACTCCATCATGCCCGCGAGCCTGAGCCGTCCGTCGACGGGAGTGCACGCGACCCGCTCGGCCGGGAAGTACACCGGCCCCTTGGGCAGGTGCTCGACCGCCACCGTGAAGCTGTAGCCGCGCCCCGCCTGCACGAGACGCCGGACACCCAGCGGGCGCGCCAGTTCAGGCAGCCGCGCACCGGTGGCGATCACGACGGCGTCGAACCGCTCACCGTTGACCCTTACACCCCGGCGGTCGTGGTCCACCGTCCGGACCCTGGACCCGGTCCATATCTCGGCTCCTCTGCGCGTGACGGCCTCGGCCAGGCCGTGGACGAAGGCCGCGGGATCGAGGAAGCGCTGCCCCTCGATCCGGATCGCCGCGACGACCGCACGGGAGAGCGCGGGTTCCATGGCGCGCGCCTCCTCCCCGTCGATCAGGTCGTAGCGCACGCGTTGTCCCGACCGCTCGATGTGGCGGAACTCCTCGACCAGCACCTCACGCGCACCCCTGTCCCGGTACGCGGCGAGGAGCGGGGCGGCCTCCTCCGTGCGGACCCCCAGTTCCGGGTTCTCCAACTCCTCGAAGGCGCCGAGTGCTTGCTCGTTGACGTCCACCAGGGCCGACATCGCCCGCTTCCAACGGGCCTGCGTGCAGTTGCCGGCGAACCGCGCGAGAAACCGGAGGAGCCTCGGGCTGGCGGAGGCCGGGACGTACACGGGGGAGGAGGGATCGAGGACCGCGCGCATTCCGTACTTCAGTACCGAGGGTTCCGGCAGGGGCGTCACGATGCTGGGCGTCAGCCAGCCCGCGTTGCCCCAGCTCGAACCGGAGGCGACGTCGCCCCGGTCGTAGACAACGATGTCCGCCCCGTGCTCCTGGAGGAACCAGGCGGTCGAGAGGCCGACCATGCCGGCCCCGACGACCGCGACACGTTCGGGCCGGTCGAGCGGGATGCGATGACTCATCGGGGCTCTCCTTCGTGGATACCCCGTCCTTCAGGGCGGGGAGGAAACGAAGCTCCTGCGGAGCAGGGCAGGGAGAGCCGGTTCGCCGCCAGGGCGGACCGGCGTCCATCCCCAACTACCCGCACCCCGTCACAAACTGACGGCGTGGCATGTGAACAGTGAAGACCACCCATGTGAAGCGGGCTTTCAAGTACCGCTTCTATCCGACCGATGCGCAGGCAGCCGAGCTGTCGCGCACGTTCGGCTGCGTGCGGAAGGTCTACAACCTCGCCCTCGCCGCGCGCACGGAAGCGTGGACGCGGCAGGAACGGGTGAACTACAACGCCACGTCGGCGATGCTGACGGTCTGGAAGAAGACCGAGGAACTCGCGTACCTGGGCGAGGTCTCCTCCGTCCCACTCCAACAGGCCCTGCGGCACCTCCAGACGGCGTTCACCCAGTTCTTCGGCATGCGGGCGAAGTACCCGCGCTTCAAGTCGCGGAAGAAGTCCCGCAAGTCGGCGGAGTACACCAGCAGCGCGTTCCGGTTCCGGGACGGCACGCTGACCCTGGCGAAGATGACGGAGCCGCTCGACATCGTGTGGTCCCGTCCCCTCCCGGAGGGAGCAACGCCGTCCACGGTGACCGTGTCGCAGGACGCGGCCGACCGCTGGTACGTGTCCCTGCTGGTCGAGGACCCGACCGTGAAGCCGCTCCCCGCCGCCGGCGCGGCGGTCGGCATCGACGTCGGGCTCGACCACCTGCTGACCCTCTCGACCGGCGAGAAGATCGCCAATCCCCGGCATGAGCGGCGCGACCGTACCCGGCTCGCCAAGGCGCAGCGGCAGCTTGCCCGCAAGGCCAAAGGCGATGGAACCAACCGGGCCAAGGCCCGCCGGAAGGCTGCCAAGGTCTACGCCCGCATCACCGACCGCAGGCGTGACCACCTGCACAAGCTCACCACTCGGCTCGTTCGTGAGAACCAAACGATCGTGATCGAGGACCTCACTGTCCGGAACATGGTGAAGAACCGGAGCCTGGCGCGCGCCCGCACCTGGACGTGCGACTGCGGGACGACCCACGACCGGGACGTGAACGCGGCGAAGAACATTCTGGCCGTCGGGCTGACGGCGTCTGTCTGTGGAGCAGGTGTAAGACCTCAACGGAGTACTCCGGGCGGGCAGTCGGCGACGAAGCAGAAGACCCCACGGCGCGAGCCGTAGGAATCCCCCTCCTTCAGGAGGGGAGGAAGTCAAGTGTCCATACTCCGGCCTGGATCGGTTCGGCGGTCTGTGGGTTGAGCACAAGGTGCGGCGCTGGAATTGGGCGAACTCACAACGGTCGCTGCGGGGTTGGACTGCTTCGCAGCCGGGCTGCCCGTCGCGACCGCCTGTTCGCGGGAGCCGCACGCGTGTGTCGTCCATGGGTTCCCGTCCCGGGGCTACGCCGGCAACCGGCGGACGAGGTCGTTGACGGCGTCGGTGAGGCGGGTGAACGCCCGGTCGGCCGCCGGCACCCGCGGCGCGAAGTCGATCCAGCTGTGCACGAGTTCGGGATCGAACAGGAGGGTCACGGACACGCCGTCGTCCTGGAGCCGCCGGGCGTACTCCTCCTCGGACGACCGCAGCAGGTCGTGCCCGGCGACGGCGACCACGGCGGGGGGCAGCCCGGTCAGCGACGCCGCCCGTCCCGGCAGCGCGTACGCCGAACCGGCCGCCGCCTCGTGCGAGGCGTACTGGTGGAGGAAGAAGCGGAGGTCCTCGACGCTGGTGCGCGAGCAGTCCCGGCACTCGCGCATGCTGGGCGCGTCGAGATCGTCGTCGATGCCGGGGTAGACCAGCACCTGGCCGTCGATGCGGGGACTGTCCACGCCGTCCCGGGCCCGGAGGGCGACGCAGGCCGACAGGGTGCCGCCGGCGCTGTCCCCGGCGACCAGCAACGGCAGCGCGGGGTGCAGGGACCGGGCCCAGACGACCGCGTCGTAGGCGTCGTCGAACGGCGCGGGGAAGGGGTGCTCCGGCAGCATCCGGTAGTCGACGGACACCACGAGGGCCCCGGTGTCGCGGCTGAGCCGTCGGGTGACGAGGTCGTGGGTGTCGATGCCGCCCGTGATCCAGGCGCCGCCGTGCAGGTACACCATGACCGAGGTGGGCGTCTCGGGGTGGTAAAGCCGGACGGGGATCTTCCCGCCGCGTCCCTGGACGAACTCGTCGGTGACGCGGTGCACCGGGATGGGGGCGGCGCCGCGGGTGAAGACCGCGATCGCGTCGCGCGCCCCTTGCCGGAGCTCCTCCCCGGTCAGGTCCGCGGCGGCGACGGGGGCGGGGGGTCCCAGCTCGTCGAGGAGGGCGGTGACGTCGGGATCGATGGGAGTGTTGTGCACGTCGCTGCTCCAAGTCGCGGAGGGTGATGTCGGGTTCCGTGCCGCCCGGGAAACGCCGGGCGGCGCCGGTGAGGTGCCCGTCGGGGCTACCTCTTGCGGTAGATGCGCCCCCGGCGCAGGTGGTCGACCGCCACCGCGCTGACCAGGATCGCGCCGATCACGATGCTGTTGTACTGCGGCGGGATGTTCGTGAGCACCAGGGCGTTGTCGATCAGTGACAGGAGGACGGCGCCCACCGCGATGCCCTGGATGCTGCCCATGCCGCCCATCAGGCTGACCCCGCCGATGAGGACCGCGGTGATCGCGTTGAGGGTGGTGGACGTACCGCCGGCGGTGACCTGCCCGGCGCCGACCTGCGCGGAGTAGATGACACCCGCGAGTGCGGCGGTGCCGGCGGCGATCACGTAGAGCGCCACGTCGAGCCGGAGCACGCGCAGCCCGTTGCCGACCGCGGCCTGACGGTTGCCGCCGAGGGCGCGGACCTTCACCCCGAACCGGGTGCGCTCGAGCAGGAACCAGAACACGACACCGACGGCCGCGGCGATGACCACGTCGCTCGAGATGCCGAGGACACTGCCCTGGGCGATGTCCTGGAAGCTCTGCGGGATCGGGATGACGTCGTTGCCGTCCGTCACCAGGTTGTTGAGCCCGGTGAGCATGTAGAACGTCCCCAGGGTCGCGATGATCGGCGGCACGTGGAGATAGGTGATCACCAGGAAGTTCACCACTCCGAACGCGCAGCAGCTCACCAGGCCGATCAGGATCGCGAGCGGCCAGGGGACGCCGTCGACGAGCATTTTGCAGGTCAGGAGCGCGCCGAGGGTGAACACGGCACCGGCGGAGAAGTCCAGGCCCCCGCCGATGATGAGGAGCGCGGCGCCGCAGGCCATGACGAAGTAGATGACGCTGCTGCGCAGGATCTCGGTCAGGTTGCTCTGGGAGAGGAACAGATCGGAGCGGGACGCGGCGAAGGCCCCGATCACCACGATGACGAGCATCAGCGTGGTCTCCTGCCGCACCAGGATCTTCCTCAGCACGGTGGTCCGCTCGGGAACCTGGGTCGGGCCCTGGTCCGTGGTGGGCGGGGTCTTCGTGGTCACGGCCATCACGCCACCTCGTCGTTGTCACTCGGGCCGGACGGCCGGTCGGGCGGGATCGCGCCGGTGATCATGCCGACGACCTCCTCGCGGCCGACGTCGGCGATCCGCCGTGTCCCGACGGTCCGGCCGAGCCGGAGGACGGTCACACGGTCGGCGTGGGTGAAGACGAAGTCCAGATCGTGACTGACGATGATGACCGCCTTTCCCGCCGCCCGGAGTTCGTCGATGATCTCGCCGACGTGCGCGGTCTCCTGGACGCCGAGTGCGGCCGTCGGCTCGTCGAGCAGCATGATCGGTTTGTTCAGCCGGACGGCGCGGGCGACCGCGACCACCTGCCGCTGACCGCCCGACAGCAGCCCGACCGGGGTGCGCACGTCGCCCACCCGCACCTTGAGGTCCTTGAGGACCTGGAAGGCCTCCCGTTCCATGCGGCGCCGGTCGAGCACGATGCCGAACCTGCGCGGCAGGCTGCCGAGCGCCATGTTGTGCGCGATGTCGAGGCACTCGACGAGGGCGAGGTCCTGGTAGACCACGGCGATGCCGTGTCCCTGGGCGTCGGCCGCGGACCGGACGTGTCCCAGCTCCTCCCCGTTGACCAGCACCTGGCCCTCGTCGGCCCGGTGGATGCCCGTGACGATCTTGATCGTCGTGGACTTGCCGGCCCCGTTGTCGCCGACGATGGCGTGCACCTCGCCGGCGTGGGCGTCGAAGTGGACGTCCTCGAGCGCCGACACGGAGCCGAAGTACTTGCGGACGCCGCGCAGTCGCAGTGCGGGGGCGCTCATCAGACCCACCCCTCGCGGAGGAGCCCCTCCAGCTGGTCCTTGCCGACGACCTTGAGCTTGATGGGGACCTCGGGCGCCGGCTTGCCCTGCTTGATGTCGACGACTCCGTCGAGCAGCTGCTTGCCGAGGGTGCAGACGTCCTGGAGCAGGATCAGGTTCGCCGTGCCCTCCTCGACGGCCTTGGACCCGCCGTTGTCGTGCCCACCGGCGAGCAGGAACGTTTTACCTACGCGTCCGTGGGACTTGATCGCCGCCGTCGCGCCCGGTGTGACGGTGCCCATGTGGGTGACGATCTCGGTGACGTCGGGGTGCGCCGTCAGGAGTCCGTTGACCTGGGGGAGCGCCTTCGCGGCGTCGTCGCCGGTGTACACCGCGCCCGCGATGGTCACGTTGTCGGTCTTGGCGGCCGCGGCCTCCACGCCGTCCATCCACGACTTGCCGAGACCGGTGTCGGCCGCGGCGACGAGCCCGAGCACATGCTTGCCGGGCAGCGCCGCGACGGCGTTCACCAGCTTCTCGCCGATGACCGAGAAGTCCGGCGCGATGTTGTAGTCGGCCCCGAACTCCTTGCCGCCGGGGCCGTAGATGGTCCCGGTCACCACGCCGGCGTCCTGCGCCTGCTTGAGGACCTGGGTGAAGCCGGTGCTGGACGGGAACGTGATGATCGCGTCCTTCTTGTTCGCCGTCGCCTGCCGCACCTGCTTGATCATCGCGGTCGCGTCCAGTGCCTGGCCGGTCGGACCGCTCTCGGTGAGCTCGACTCCGAGTTTCTTCGCCTCGTCCTTCATGCAGTCCCCGATCTGCCGCCACGTCGGGTAACTGGGCAACGGATTGACGAATTGGACCGTCATGCCGCCGGAGTTTCCCGAGGACGAAGCGGAACCGTTCGTTTTTCCTTGATCGGCGCATCCGACCAGAAAGGGGAAGGCAAGCATCGACGTCATCAGTGCCGCACCGATGCGGATGTGACCGCGACGCGCGGTCGTGCTGGTCGTCATCCTGAGTTCCTCCTGAAGGGCAACCCGTGGCTCGATCCTTGGGGGTGGCCCGGGCTGTGGTGCAGCATCATGCCCCGGTCCGGCCCTGCCCGTGTTGGTTTGATCGGCCAAAGCTCGGCGGTGTTCTTTAGCCGGGGCTCCAGACGCTTTCTGCTCAGGAATCGAGACGGAACTGCAGCATGAGCTCGAACCGCATTTCGGCATCGGTCAGGTCCACTCCCGTGACCTCCGTTATGCGTTTGAGTCGATACCGCAACGTATTCTTGTGCACGTGCAGAATCTCCGACGCCGCGGAAATGTCTCCGAAGTTGTCGAGCCAGCAGCGGAGCGTCTGAAGGAGCGCCGCGTCGTGCGTACGGTCGTAGGCGCGCAGCCGGTCCAGCGGCCCCACGTGGGGGAGCGTTTCGCCGGCCAGGAGATCGGAGAGGCGGAGCACGAGGGAACGGCCGTACACGTCCTCGCGCGTGGCCAGACGCAGGGGCGGCGTCCCCGCGCCCGCCGCGGAGCAGCGCAGGACCCGCAGCACCAGGTCCGCGTCGTCGCGCGACCGGTTCAGGTCGGTGAGGTGATGGACCGGTGCGCCGATGCCGATCACCAGTCCCCGCCAGTCGCGGCCGAGGCGCTGCACGAACCCGGTCGCGAGGCGGCGGACCGTGGCGAGGTCGGCCGGCTCGTCCGCGTACGTCGGCACGATCCCGTAGATGGTGTCGCCGAGCAACGCGCAGACGGCACTGGGTAGTTCTCCGCGCAGGAGCATCGTGAGGGAGCCGGCGACGTGGTCCAGGCCCGCCGTCGCGGTCACCGGGACCCGGCCGTCGTGGGTGAGGCCGGCCGCGAGGACGTAGCCGCCGGTGACGGTGCGCGGGGCGCTCAGTTTCTGCGCCGCCTGCCACGCGGGCTGCCCGCCCTGGAGCAGCGCGGCGACCGTCGCGAGCCGCATGCGGTGCGCGGCGTCGGCGGCGATGCGTGAGCGCAGCATCGCGATGGCGGCCACGTGGGCGGCCTCCATCATGGCCTGCTCGTGCACGGGTGACAGGGGCTCCTCGGAGACGGCCCAGATCGACCCCAGGAGTTCGTCGGCGGCGGACACGCGGAAGGCGACCCGCGGTTTGGCGCCGCGCATGAACGGCTCGATGAACACCGGCCGCGCCGACGCGTACAGCCGGTGGAAGATGCCCTGGTCCGTGAGGGGCGTCTGGTAGACACCCGGCACCTGCTGGCCGAGCACGCTCGCCTTGCGGGCCTCGTCGGCGCGTACCTGGTCGGCCGAGAAGGCGAGGATCCGCGAGTCGCGGTCCTCGATGGTCACGGGAGCGTCGAGCAGTCCCGACAGACTGTTGGCGATCTTGAACAGGTCGAGTTCGGTGTCGGCCGTCCCCACCGCCGCCCACGGGTCGTCCCCGCCCGCGGACCGCGGCTGGAGCAGCGTCGCGAGGCGCAGCCACGACGCCCCGCCGACCAGGCTCAGGACGGAGACGGACGCCTGCATCGCGCGGGCGTGGACCTCGACGTCGATCTCGGCCGGGCCGCGGACGACCAGAGCGGTGGCGCCCGCGTCGCCGATGCGCTCCAGGAGCTGGACGATGCCGCGTGCCCCGTGCACACCGACGCCCAGGACCATGGCCCGGGCGGGGATGGGCACGTCGTCGACCGGGGAGAGGATGGTGACGTGCTCGAAGAGCTGGGCCTCGCCCACCGGGCCCGTCTCGTGGCTCAGCAGGGACCGGCCCAACCGCTCGAGCACAGCGGCTACGGAGTCACCTTTGGGCATGGGACACCTCCCGGGGCCACGGGGACACCGTGGGGAGAATGCGGCCACATTATAGATTCATCCCCTTTATGTCACTGCGTGGGTGGAAGTCTCTCGGCTGCTCGCTCGGCTGCTCTTTCGACTGCTCCCGGTCCCGGAGGAGTGCGCGCGGATTCTCGCCCTTCCCGGTGTCCGGCCGCGCTACCCGGTCGCGTCGCGGCCGCGGCGCGTGGAGCCGCGCACGACCACCGTGCACGGGACGACCACGTGGTCCGGTTCCTTGCCGTCGAGCACGTCGATGAGGACCGACACGCACTCGGCGCCCAGCCGGCGGGCGTCCAGGCTGAGTGAGGTCAACGGGACGTCCCAGTCGGCGGTGCCCGTCGACCGGTCGCTCTCCCGCATCACGCTGATCATCAGGTCGTCGGGGACGCCGAGGCCGAGCCGCCGCGCGGCGACGACGAGGGCCTGCCCGTAGGTCTCGTTGAGCCCGTGCACCGCGTCGGGCCGGTCCGGGGCGCTGAGCATGCGCAGAGCCGCCTCGACGGGGTCCTCCGCGGCGGCGGGGGAGTCGACGACGGGAGCCTGGCCGACGGCGTCGCACCACTGGCGGTAGAGGCGTTCGCAGTCCTGCGTGTAGGCGTCCGGCTCGGGGCCGGTGAGCAGACCGGCACGGGCCGCGCCGGAGGTGCGCAGATGGCCGAGGATCTCCGCCATTCCGTGTTCCAGGTCGCTCTCCACCGTGGGGACGCCGTCGTATCCCGGGTCGATGGGGCGTCCGTCGGTGACCACGGGCATGCCGCGGCGCGCGCAGTCGGCGAGGAGTGGGTCCTCGCGCACCGGGTCGACGATGATCAGCCCGTCCATGGGCACACGGGCCCACAGGCCGGAGGCCGGGTCGCCGGGCACGACGACGAGGGCGTAGTCGCGCTCCACGGCGGTCATGGTGGCGCCCGCGGAGAAGGCGGCGTAGTAGGGGCGGTAGGTGCTGGCCCAGGGGAGATCCGACATGTGGCCGACGACGAGGCCCAGGATGCCGGTCCGTCCGGAGACCAGGCCGCGGGCCACCGGGTCCGGCCGGTAACCCAGTTCCGCGGCGGCGCGACGCACCCGCTCGCGGGTGGCCGGGGCGATCTGGCCCTTGCCGCGCAGGGCGTGCGAGACCGTCGTGATGGACAGCCCGGCCGCCTCCGCCACGTCGCGGATGCCCACGCGCCGTCCCGGCCCCCTGGGCGGGGCCGCCGGGGCCGCAGCCGGTGCCGGTGCGGGTCTCCGGCCGGTCCTGCCCGTCTCGTCCTCGCGGCTGGTCATGCCTGCCTCGCCCTCCCTCTCCGGCCCCGGTGCCCTCCCGGACGGCCGTGTTCCCACGCGATTCGTCGGGGATCGTGCCCGACGCACCGGACCCAAAACGTTTTGGTCTCGTCGAGTCCGGGCTATTGACGTTCCCAAAACGTTTTGGGCACTGTAGCGCACCAATGGATTCCGGCCACGTCCCCAGGAGTGTCATGCGCACCCTCCGTACCCTCGCCGTGCCCGCACTCGGCACCGTGCTGCTGGCGGCTCTCACCGCCTGCGGCGGCTCCGCGTCCCCCGGCGGCGACTCCACGTCCCACACCACCGACGCCAAGGAAGGCCGCACCTACGGCGAGTGCGAGGTGACCGGCGAGCGCGGCTCGATCGACCTCGAGACCGTCGAGAAGGACACCCTCACCGTCGTGGGCGACCTGCCGAGCCCCGGCTGGTGGAACGGCGACACGGTCCGCCGGATCGACAACGGCTACGAGTACTGCATGGCCGCCAACCTCGCCTACCGCGCCGGCCTGTCCAAACTCACCGTGCGCAACGTCTCCTTCGACGCGCTCGTCGCCGGCAAGACGAACGACTTCGACCTGGCGCTCGCCGAGATCTCCATCACCGACCAACGCCGCAAGGTCGTCGACTTCTCCGCCCCCTACTTCGCCTCCAACATCGGCGTCCTGGTGAAGTCCGGCACGGAGGTCACCCAGGACACCATCACCGGCCTGCGACTCGGCGTGAAACAGGGCACCACCGGGGCCGACTTCGTCCGCGACCACCTGCACCCCGACAAGGCGCCGAAGGTGTTCGCCGGCGACGTCGAACTTCAGGCGGCCGTCCAGGCCGGCCAGATCGACGCCGGCCTCACCGACGTCGCGATCGTGCTGGGCAAGGCGAACGAGTCCAAGGGAAGACTCGAGGTGATCGGCCAGTACGACACCGGGGAGTCCTACGGCGCGCTCTACCCGAAGGGCAGCGCCAACGCCTCCGCCCTGGACGGCGCCATCGAGGAGATGAAGAAGGACGGCACGCTCGGCGAACTCGCCTCGACCTATCTGACCAAGGCCTTCGGCGGAGACCCCGAGGCGATCCCGCTCTGGAGCGCCAAGTGACCCTCGTATCCGGCCCGCTGACGACAGAACGCAAGGAACCGGCGAAGCGCACCCCGCCCCCGCCGGCCCTGCCACTGGCCGCCGGCGCCGTCACCGCGGTCGTGGCCACCGTGGCCCTGACCGGCCTCACCGCCGCCTCGGCGAGCCGGGTACTGCCCGGCGCCGCGGTGGCGACCGGCGCCGTCGCGGTGGCCGCCGTCGTCCTCACCCTGCTCAGGCCCGCACTGCGCGCGGTGCGCTCGGCCCGTGCCGCCACCGCCGCCTGGACCGGCGGGCGGCCCGCCGACGCCCGCCGGGCCGCGTCCGAGGCACGCGAGGACGCCTGGACCGCCCTGGGCTGGTGCCTGGCCGCGCTCGTCGTGCTCGGCGCCGCCTGGTTCCTGTGCACCAACGACCGTGCGGTGCAGCGCACCTTCTTCGACGGCGACGTCATCGGCCTCAGCGCCGGGGAGATCCTGTCCGCCTTCGGCACCAACCTCTTCATCGCCGTCGTCGCCCAGGTCCTGATCCTCGCCTGGGGACTGACCCTGGCCCTCGCCCGCATGGCCCCCGGCCGGGCCGGCCGGCCCCTGCGGCTCCTCGCGACCACCTACATCGACGGCTTCCGCGCCGTCCCGGCGATCATCATCATCTACCTGATCGGCTTCGGGCTGCCGCTCGCCGAAGTGCCGCTGCTCAGCTCACTGAGCCCGGTCTGGTTCGCGATCCTCGCCCTCACCCTGACCTACGGCGCGTACGTCGCCGAGGTGTTCCGCGCCGGCATCGAATCCGTCGCACCGGGCCAGAGCGCCGCCGCCCGCTCCCTGGGCCTGTCGCAGAGCGCCACACTGCGCCACGTCGTCCTGCCCCAGGCGACCCGCCGCGTCGTCCCGCCCCTGCTCAACGACTTCATCAGCCTCCAGAAGGACACCGCCCTGGTGAACGTCATCGGCACGATCGACGCCTTCAACCAGTCGAAGATCTTCGCGTCCAACCACTTCAACCTCTCCTCCGTCACCGTGGTCGCGGCGCTCTTCATCCTCGTCACCATCCCGCAGGCACGGCTCGTGGACCGGCTGACGGCCCGGGAACAGCGACGCGGAAAGGGAGCCTGACATGCCCTTCATAGAGATCGACGCCGTGCACAAGAGCTACGGCCGCACCCCGGTCCTGCGCGGCATCGACCTGGACGTCGAACAGCACCAGGTGGTGACCCTGATCGGCGCCTCCGGCAGCGGCAAGTCGACCCTGCTGCGGTGCGTCAACGGCCTGGAGGACATCAGCGGCGGCGAGATACGCGTCGGGGGCGAGAACGCGTCCGGCCGAGGCACCGACGTGAACCGGCTGCGCCGCGACGTCGGCATGGTCTTCCAGCACTTCAACCTCTTCCCGCACATGAACGTCGTACGCAACGTCGCCCTCGCGCCGATGCGGGTGGCCGGCGTACCCCGCGCCGAGGCCGAGGAGCGGGCCCGCACCCTCCTCGCCCGCGTCGGCCTCGCCGACAAGGCCGACCGCATGCCCGACCAGCTCTCCGGCGGACAGCAGCAGCGGGTGGCCATCGTCCGGGCCCTGGCCACCCGGCCGCGAGCACTGCTCCTCGACGAGATCACCTCCGCCCTCGACCCCGAACTCGTCGCCGAAGTGCTCGCCATCGTCCGCGAGTTGGCCGACGGCGGCATGACCATGCTGCTGGCCACCCACGAGATGGGCTTCGCCCGGGAGGTGTCGCACAAGGTGTGCTTCCTCCACCAGGGAGTACTCCTGGAGGAGGGCCCGCCCGAGCAGATCTTCGGCGAGCCGCGGGAGGAACGCACCCGCGCCTTCCTGCGCCGCATCGTCGAAGCGGGACGGCTGTGAGCGCGGCCCGCGTGCTCGTAGTGGAGCACGAGAACGGCACCGGCCCGGCCCAGGTGGGCGAACGCCTCACCGCCCGGGGGCTCGACCTCGACCTGTGCCGTCCGTGGGCGGGCGACCCACTCCCCGCGACCCTGGACGCGTACGACGGCCTCCTGATCCTCGGCGGCTCCATGGGCCCCTACGACGAGGCCGAGGCACCGTGGCTGCCCGAGGCGATCGGCCTGCTGCGCCAGGCCGTGGCCCGGGACCTGCCCACCCTCGGCATCTGCCTCGGCATGGAACTGCTCACCGTGGCCTGCGGCGGCACGGTCGGGCACTCCGAGCACCCGGAGGTGGGCCTGGGCGAGCTGACCCCGCTGCTCCCCGCGTCGAGGGACGAACTCTTCGCCCCCCTCGCGGACCTGGACGAGCCCCTGCACGCCGTGCAGTGGCACTGGGAGGAGACGTCCGTCCCGCCCGAGGGTGCAGTCCCGCTCCTCACCAGCAGGCGCTGCGCCCACCAGGCCTACCGGGTGGGGACCGCCGTGTGGGGCGTCCAGTTCCACCCCGAGGTGCTGGCCGGCCACATCGCCACCTGGGGGACCTCCGACGACGCGCCGTTGCGGGCACTGGGCCTCGACCCGCCCTCGGTCGTCCGCCGGGTGGCACGCGAGGACGCACACCTGCGGGCGGTGTGGGGCGCCTTCGCCGAACGGTGGGGCACGGTCGTGGAGACCCGCAGAACGGCATCCGTGCGGCACTGACGGGGCCGTGCGGGCGCCACCCCCACTCGCCCGGTGCGAGTGGGGGCTTCGGCCTCGGTGACCGGGACGGCACTCAGCCCCGGGCGTGCTCCTCGATGAACTCCGTCACCATGGCCCGGTACCGGTCCCGGCGCAGCATGTCCGTGCCGTGCAGTTCGTCGTCGTCGACGACGAGCCGCTTGTCCTCGGCGCCGGAGTTCTCGTAGAGGACGCGCACCTCCCGCTCCATGTTCCCCTGGAGATCGCCCGACCCGACCATGAAGAGCGAGGGCGCCGTGATCCGGAGCACCGACGGCACCGCGTCGACGGTCAGGCACGCGGAGGGCGAGGACATGATCAGCAGCCCGGTCACGGGAAGCGACTGGGCCGCGCCCGCCACGATCGTCGAGGTCCCGCCGCAGGACGCTCCGGCCAGGAACACCCGCTCGGCCCCGACCCGTTTCAGCTCGGCGAGGGCCGCCTCGGCGTCCAGGTCGGGGTCCTCGTTCTTCTCGTCGTGCTCGGACGCCCCGTGGTTGCGGTACTCCGGCAGCACCACCCGGAAGCCCTTCGCGGCGAGTTGCCGCCCCGTCTCCAGCCACGAGCAGATGTTGTAGCCCTGTTCGTGGTCGAGCAGGACACCGTCGGGCCCGTCACCGAGGACCAGCGCGGACAGATGCAACCCGTCGCGGGTCGTCAACACGGTGGCCCTGTCCCGCAGTTCCTCGGGCACACACGTGTTCACCCGGTAACCGGCCTTCGTCCGCACCGTGTCGTCGGGCCAGGCCGGGGTGTACTCGGCCGGCGGGTTCGCCGGTACGCGCGGCCGGTCGGTCCGGGTGCCGCCCGCACCCCCGTCCCCCGCCGAGACCGGAGGGGACGACACACGGTCCGGCGACGCCCCGGCGGTCCCGGCGGGAGCGTCCCGGTCCGGAGCCGAGCAGGCCGCGAGCACCAGCCCCGCGGCCGCGAGCGCGACCACGCCACCTCTCATCCGCCGCACGCCCATTCCTTCCTGTTCCGCAGGCCGCCGCACGCCGGTCAACGCCCTGAGCCCGTGCCGGGTACGTGGTCGACGGACACCCGCCCCGGCCGTCCCTCGCCGGGGAACGGGCGGTCTCCCGTGAGGTAGGGCGTCAGGTCGTCCCGGCCGCGCAGGAACCTCTGGAAGAAGGCCGACACCCGGTGGGTCGTCACGAGCCGCTGGTAAGCCGCCGTGATACGGGGCTGGTCGACCTGAGTCCGGTCACGGTCCTCGTACTGCGACAGGCAGGTGCCGGGAGCGCTGCCCGGCACGGCGTCGTCCCGGGAGGCCACCTGGCCGCTGTCCGGTGACCACTGCCGGTTGTAGAAGTCGTGGTTGCCGCCGGTCAGGGTGTACTTGAACGCCGGGAACCGGGTGGTGGCACGGTTGTGCTCGAAGTACGACCCGGTGTTCACGGCGTCGCAGGTGCCCCACATGACGGCGAAGGGGACCCCGGTCACCGCTTCGAAGTCCCAGGTGGCCGTGGGCGCCAGCGTGAACGCGGCGGCGATGCGCACCCCGTCGGGCAGGGCGCGCGGGTTGTCGTCGGACACCTCCTGCATGACGCCGCCGCCGCCCATCGAGTGCCCCAGCAGCCCGACGTGCTCCAGGTCGAGATGCCCCCGGAAGTCCACCGGGTCCGGCCGGCCGGTGGCCGTGTCGGTCAACGCGTGCGCCAGTGGCCCGTCCCCGCGCGTCGCCAGGCGCTGCCACAGCTCCAGATGGTGCTCGACCAGCAGCGCCCGGGCGCGGTAGGCCGTGGGCGCCTGACCACCCTCCGTCGAGTTGAGGCCGTTGACCCCGACGGACACCACGACGAACCCCCGCGCCGCCAGTGCGCGCGCCAGGTAGTCGTAGCCGGTACTGCTCGGGATCGGCCGCGTGCCCGTGGCGCACGGCCACGCCCACAGCTTGCCGGCCGCGCGCTCGATGACGGCGTTCTGCCGCTCGACCTCCGCCTCGTCCCCGGCCGCCTCGGCCCGGTCGCGGGCCCGGACGGCCCGCGCACGCTCCGCCGCGGCGTCCGCGTCGGCACACGTCTCCCACGAACCGTGCTGCATGACGACCAGGGGAAGAGCCCGGCGGCCGAGGTCGGCCGGACGGTACACCGTCGCGGCGACTTCCGCGCGGCCCTCGTACCCCAACTCGGGGGGCGGGGCGAAGGCCTGGTCCCCCAGGTCGTAACGGGACTCCCGGACGACGGCACCCTGCCGCGCCGCCGAGGCCGTGCCGTACGTGCCTTCCGGCCGCTGTGCGGGGCGTGGCCCGGCGGAGGCCGTTCCGGCGAGCGGCAGCACCCCGAGCAGGGTGGCGGCGGCCAGCAGCGGCAGCGCCCCGCGGCGCAGCCTCGCCCCCGCTCGGCGGGGGGACGGGGACGGTTCCGGACTCCTCCGGGAGGTCGTTCCAACGGGCACAGTGCTTCTCCTGCCGTGTCGTGGACGGTGCGAGGCGGGCGGCCGGCCCCGTGCCGCCGAGGCCGGGCGGGCCGCACTTCCACAGACGTGCCGGACGCCTGCGGGTTGCGGGTGGAACGAGATCGGGTGGGACGAGGCCGGGTGGGACGGCACCGCTCAGCCCGCCCTCGGCTCAGCCCGCCTTCGGCTCAGGCCCCTCGGGCCTCGGCACGTCGGTGGACGGAGTCGGGGCGGCGCTCGTCGCGGGTGTCGCCGAGGGCCGGTGCGGCGCCGGGGCCGGCGTCCGGGACGGGGCGGGCACCTGGGCGGGTGAGTGCTCGGGGGCGTCCGACAGCATCAGCATCATCGCCGCCAGCGCAGCCGCGAGACCGAGCAGACCCGCCGCCTTCACGCCCCGGCGCAGCATCCTGACGAGCGGCCCACCGGCCGACGGCGGCAGCGGAGGACGCAGGTCTCGGTACGTCACCGAGGCCGCCCGGGCCTCCAGTGCCTCACGCAGTCGCTGCTCCGGCCCGGTCATGAAGCTTCCTCCAGCCTCCGCGCCAGGGCGGCGAGTCCCCGGCTCGCGGTGGACTTCACCGTGCCGCGGGACAGGCCGAGGGTGTCCGCGATCTCCACCTCGGACAGGTTGGACCAGTACCGGAGAACGATCACCTGGCGCTGACGGGCAGTGAGCCGGCGCAGCGCGTCCAGCACTTCCCGGTGCTCCTCCCGCAGCAGCACCTCCTCCTCCGGCGGCGGCGCGGGCGTCGTGCGGGGCGGCACGTACGACCGTACGGTCCGCCGACGGCGCAGTACCGAGCGGGCCGAGTTGACCACGCAACGGCGCAGGTACCCCTCGGGGTTGTCCAGCCCCGCCAGGCGGGGCCCGTAACGCCGGTACACGGCGGTGAAGGCGTCCTGCACCACGTCCTCGGCGGTGGGCACGTCGTCCACGAGGAGCACGGCGAGCCGCACGAGTTCGAGTCGCCGGTGGTGGTAGAGCGAGTCGATGTCCTCGCAGCCGGAGCCGGAGCCGGAGCCGGAGCCGACGTCCAGTACAGGTGGCACGGGCACGGCGCCCGCCCGGCCGTCGGCGACGCGCCGCAGCAGCCTGCGTATGCCCTGGGCAGGGTGTACGGGAACGAGGAGAGGTGTCGCGGACATTCAGCGACCGGCGGTGCCCGGGACGGGGCGGGTCGGCGCCGGGTTCCCGGACACGGAGTCGGCCTCGGCCACGGGCCGGTCGGCTGGGGGCCGGGGTGGCAGGACCCGGCGCGTTCGGTCGGACAACGTCATCCTCGAATCTGTCGGCGAAGAAGATCCCGAGGCAGAGCCCTGGGCCCTTCGCCCTGACAGACGTCCGTGAGCCGCCGGGGTTGCGGGCCACCGCACACGACTTTCGCTCCCGGCCCGACGGCTGCGGGTGAAGCCTGCCCACGGCAGGGCTGATGCGATTCGCCGGTCACGGCTGCGCTTCGGTCGCGGGGGCGCTGCTGTCGACATAGACGACCAGCGTCTGTTCCGGTTGTTCGGCCAGGTGAAAAGCGGTGTACGCGTAATCGATCGCACCCCGTTGAGGGTGTCGTAGCCGTTTCCGACCGCTGTGCCGGGCCTGCACCTCGTACTGCGGCCACCAGTCCCGCACCTCTGGGCTGCCCTCGTTCAGGTCCTCGATCAGTCGGGTGTACCGCGGGTCGCCGGAATGGCGTGCCGCCAGCGTCCGAAGCCGGCCGAGCAGGCCGCGTGCCTCGGGTTCCCAGTCGATCAAGATGTCCCGGGCCACCGGTTCGAGGAACACCCAGCGGGCGAAGTTGGCGGGTCGGTCCGCCTCAGTGATGAGCCTCGGGAACAACTCGTGGGCTGCCTGGTTGTGACTGAGGACGTCGTAGTTGCCGCCGATGATGTACGCCGGGTTCGGCTGGAGCAACAGGGGGACGGCACCCGCCTCGGCCGTCAGCGGCTCGGGTTTCTCGGCTTCGGCCACGGGCGCGTGACCGGCGAGCTGGAGAAGATGATCGCGCTCGTGCCGGTCGAGCCGCAGCGCCACCGCGAGGGCGTCGAGCACCTGTGCGGAGGCGCGAATCCGTCGCCCCTGTTCCAGGTACGTGTACCAGGTGGCACTGATCCCGGCCAACAGTGCCAGCTCCTCTCGGCGAAGTCCCGGAGTCCGACGGCGGCCGGTCTGGGGCAGGCCCACCTCGTCAGGGGTCAGGCGCTCTCTCCGGCTGCGCAGGAATTCACTCAGCTGACGGCGTTGGTCCGGCTGCGTGGGCATGACGGGCACCTTCAGTTCCAGAATAAACACGGTCTGGATACCAGGCTATTCCCCCCGGAGACTGGTGTGCGAACAGGGGCCGCGGCATGACCGACGGCCTCACACGGTCACACCGGCACCCGGCCGTCCGGTCCGCAACGGCTTTCCTGACGCTCCTTGAGGCCCGCTGCCGCTCGGCATCCCGGGCCCCGCACCGGTGCCGAAGACGGAGAGGGAAACTCATGTCCGGAATCAAGGGCAAAGTGGTGGCGATCACGGGAGCGAGCAGTGGCATCGGCGAGGCGACGGCACTGCTGCTCGCCGAACGCGGCGCCCGACTCGTCCTCGGCGCACGCCGGTCCGAACGCCTGGCGGAACTGGTGGCCCGGATCGAGAGGGCAGGCGGCACGGCCGTACAGATCCGCACCGATGTGACCCGACGGGACGACCTGCAGGCCCTGGTCGCGCTGGCCAGTGAGTGCTTCGGCCAACTCGACGTACTCGTCAGCAATGCCGGAGTCGGCACCATCTCGCCGCTCGACGATCTGCGCGTCGAGGAGTGGGACCACATGGTCGACGTCAACGTGAAGGGAGTGCTGTACGGGATCGGCGCCGCGCTGCCGGTCTTCCGGGCGCAGGGAACGGGCCACTTCGTCACCACCGCCTCCACGGCCGCGTTTCGCATCGCGCCGACCATGGCTGTCTACGCCGCCACCAAGTTCGCGGTCCGGGCCCTCTGCGAAGGACTCCGCCAGGAAGCCGGCGACTCCCTGCGGGTGACCACCGTCTCACCCGGTGCGACTGCGACCGACTTCGCCGAGGCGTCAACCAACACCCGGGTCAGAGCAGAGATCACGAAAATGCGGGACGACATCGCGATCCCGCCCGACGCGATCGCCCGGGCCATCGCTTTCGCGATCGAACAGCCCGCCGCGGTCGATGTGAACGACATCGTCGTCCGGCCCACCGCACAGAACTGACCTCCCCCGCACTTCCGGTATCGACCCCGCTACCCACGGAAGTCTTGATAACCGTATGACGCAGGACAGGGACGGCGATACAGCGCTACGGAATCTCCCTCGCTCACCGTCCTTCTGCACAGCGGTGGCACATTGATGCTGTCCCAATGGACGGTGATGCCGACCCGGTGCCCCAAACGTCTGTGCCACATGCGGTGCGACAACTCCGAGGAGTCGTCTTCTGACTCCTCGTCCAGATCGAAGGAGTGGTCGACCGGTTGCTGCGGGCCGGAGAATGTGATGGGCGGGTACCCCTCGATCGATATTTCCAGGAACGGATGAAGATCGATCGATTCCGTACGCCTTCCGTTTTGGTACACGTCAAGATTCAGCCAGGCGCCGTAGTAACACAGAAGGTAAATGTTTCTCTGGTCGAGCAGTTCGACGGAGAGATCGTGTTTCACCTCTTCAAGTGTTCTCCGAACGTAATGAACATCCTTTTCTGTGCCACCCGGATGGACCCCGAAATTCAAGTCATAGAAACTGCGCAACATCGGTTCCTTGTCACGGGATTGAGGTACCGTCTTGGCTGAAGTATTTACGGACGCGCCTTCTCGCCGCAATCAGAGGCCGAGTGAATCGATTCTGATTCTCGGATTTACGCTTTGCCGTGTGGGTGTCAGAATTTAATGGCTTTGGTTTCGGCTTCGCGTTCGCCAGCAGCATTGTCAAAGCCGTGAGCTCCTCTGACTGTCCCTGTGTTATTAACTGGCAGCGCAGTTTGAAGAGAGGGGCCAGTTGGTCGATGAGCGTTTGCGGAAAGTACTCTCGCAACAGTTCGCCTGCCAGCTTCACGTGCGCATTTCTTGCATCGTCGGGCAGCTTTGCAAACCGTGCGTCGAAGCGGCCCAAGATCTCAAGCCGGAGCCACCGATTCAACAGCGATTCGAGTTGCGGACCTGGAGCGACATGATCCCTGGCAATCTTCAGTACGTTCCGCAGATTACTGTAGAACATGACTGGATCAGGCGTCTGATGAGTCAGATGTGGGAAATCCTCTCTCCGTACGAGATAGTAGCAGTCGTAGTCTGCCACCACGGAGATCGAGCGCGCTTTCAGGTAGGCAGGAACCACGAAGATCTGCTCTTCGGCGAGGCGGACGTTTTCCGCGAAGCGGAGGCCGTGCTCTTCTGTCATGGATCTTCGGAAGAGTTTGTGAGCGGTCAGGGACCAGATGGCATGGGTGGTGAAAACATCTCCACCCTCGACGCTCTTCCGGAACGGGGTTTCCGGTGCCTTCCTTCCGACTCCCTTTATTTTGCCCAGAACTACGTCCGAGTCGTTGCGTTCCGCCGCGGCGACCATGCGCTCCAGCGCCTCGATGCCCAGGAAATCGTCTGGATCGGCGAAGAACAGGTAATCGCCCTTTGCGAGTTCGATCCCGCGGTTTCGAGGGCCCCCGGGGGCGCCGGAGTTCTCCTGGTGCACGACGTGGAACCGATCCCTGCGAGGCTGAGCCCATGCGTCGAGCAATTCGCTGCTGCCGTCGGTGGACCCGTCGTCCACTGCGATGATTTCGAGGTTCTCGAAGCCGATCGACTGGTCCATTATTGACTGAAGGCACTCGGGCAGGTGATCTACTGCGTTGTACACCGGAATCACTACCGACACCGTGACGCGGTCGCCTCGGTGCCGACGCGACGGATCAGGGCTCATGTATCTCCTCCGAGGTGGGGCGCGCAGCGGTCGGTGATCCCCTTCACCCGGTACTTGGTCCGGCGCCACCCACCTGTTTCATCAGCGCCCCCGACAGCGCCCGCACGCGGCGCCGATGGCGCGGCCGACAGCGCCGTTCAGGAGGGCGTACCCGCCCACGCGGTCAGCGCCCGGACGCGCTCGTCGCCGCGTGCGCCGCCGTCGGTGGCACGGGTGGCCCAGGCAACGTGGCCGTCGGGGCGTACGAGGACCTCGGTCACTCCGTCGAGGTCCGCGTGCTCGTCGTACTTGTCGACGGCGACGGCCGTGACCCGCGGGCCCCAGCCCGCGTCGACGGACTCCCTGAGGGCCGGGTCCCCGGCCAGGGAGAGCAGAAGGAAACGGCCCTTGCAGAGCAGTTCGTACACCCGCGTCTCCTCCTCCCCACCGACGGTCGTCAGTCCGACGTCGGGCATGCGCCGGCCCACCAGCGGATCGGCGCCCGGCTCCGGTGACGGGTAGCTGGTGCCGAGTGCGGAGATCTGGTCGGCGAACCGGCGGTTGACCTCCGCCATGCCCAGCAACTGGTCGAGGAGATCGCGCAGGGCCGCGGCCGGGCGCCGGTACCGCGCGACCAGCGTCAGCTCCGCCAGCAGCGTCTGGACCTCGGTGTTCTCGGTCACCGACCGGCCGACCGGGCGGCGCTCACCGTCGTAGCCGTCCAGCAGTCCGGGAGGGGCCCAGCCGCCCACCACGGCGGCCAGCTTCCACCCCAGGTTCACGGCGTCCTGGAGCCCGGTGTTGAGCCCCTGCCCCGCCGCGGGGAAGTGGATGTGCGCGGCGTCGCCCGCCAGCAGGACGCGCCCCGAGCGGTAACTCTCCGCGAGCCGGGTGGCGTTGCCGAAGCGCGACAGCCAGACGGGCTCGGCGACGCCGCAGTCGGAGCCGGTGATCCGGGTGAGCGACGTACGGAACTCCTCCAGGCTCACCGGCTCACGGGCCGGCACCCGCATCCGCTCCGGATCCAGGTACACGAACCGGGTGACTCCTTCCTCCAGCGGCACGACGATCACGTCACGGGCCCGTGCGGCATCGAGGGCACCGGGCCGCGCGGCGACGACCCTGAAGTCCCCGAGTACGCCGGTCAGGGTCTCGTCGGTGCCGGGGAAGCCGATCCCCGCGGCCCGCCGCACGATGCTGCGCCCGCCGTCGCAGCCGACCGTGTACAGGCCGTGCGCGGTCTCGGTGCCGCCGCCGGGGGTGCGTACCTCCACCTCGACCCCGTCGCCGTCCTGGCGCACGCCGAGAACCTCGTGGCCCCGGCTGATCTCCACCCCCAGCTCCAGCGCCCGCTGTTCGAGGATCGCCTCGGTGCGCGCCTGGGCCAGGAAGAGGGTGTAGCCGTGCCGGGTGTCGAGGGCGCTGAAGTCCAGTTGGGTGCGCAGGCCCGCGAAGTGCCAGCCCGGCACGGCCCGGCCGAGCGGGAGGAACCGGTCGAGCAGCCCCCGCTGGTCCATCAGTTCCACGCTGCGCGGGTGCAGGCTCAGCGCCCGCGAGTCGCGCTGCGGTTCGGTGCGGCGCTCCAGGACCCGGGTCCGTACGCCCGCCAGGGCCAGCTCGCAGGCGAGCATCAGCCCGGTCGGGCCCGCTCCCACGACGATCACATCGATGCTCATCGGAGATGTCCTCTCATTAATGAACAGTGTTCACGTGAATGGTGTTCACTATAGTGAGGTCCATGAGCCTCCCGTCAAGCCGGACCAGAGGTCGGCCCGCCCGACTCGACCGGGCCCGCACCGTCCGGACCGCCCTCGACCTGCTGAACGAGTCCGGCCTCGACGCGCTGACCATGCGCCGGCTCGCTCAGGCGATGGACGTCCAGGCCGGTGCGCTGTACCGCTACTTCGCGGCCAAGCAGGACCTGCTCACCGCGATGGCCGAGCACATGGTCGACGGCATCGCCGACGCCGCCGGGCCGATGGGGGACGGCGACTGGAGCGAGAGAACGGCGCGCCTCGCCCGCGCACTACGGACGGCCCTGCTCGCCCATCGCGACGGCGCACGGGTCTTCGCCGGCACGCACGCGACCGGCCCGAACACCCTGGGCTTCGCCGACAGCCTCGTCGGCGTGCTGCGCGAGGCGGGCTTCGGCGACGAGGACGCGGCACGGGCGCTGTACTCCGTGGCCAACTTCACCGTCGGCCACACACTGGAGGAACAGGCCGCCCTCGCGCCGGGGGACACCGGCCCCGCCGAAGGGGCGGCCCTGCGCGAGGCGGTGGCGGCAGGGACCTATCCCCACCTCGCCGCGACCCTGCCGGTGCTCACCGGTACGGACTTCACGGCACACTTCGAGTTCGGGCTGCGACTGCTCCTGGACGGCCTGCGCGCCGTCCGGACGTGATCCCGGTGCCCCGTCGGGCGCCGTCGGCACGGTCGTAGTGCCGTCGTGGGGATGCGTCGCGGTCAGGCGGCCCGGAGTTCGGGGTAGTGCGGGAGCCGCCAGGCGCCGCCCCGGTCCTCTTTCGAGAAGCGGGTGGCCAGGTCGGGGACTCGGAGCCTGGTGGCCATGCCGGTGACGGTGAGGAACGCGTCGATCGCCCGCTGGGTCATGGGCATGGCGAGCTTCAGGAGGCGCGGGTTGACCTCGCCCTGGATCCCGTCGGTGAAGGGCCGCAGGGTGGTCTCGTACTGCGCCAGCGCGGCCGGGAGATCGTCCGGGCGCCGGTTGATCTCGCCGGCCAGGACGTGGGCGCCGACCAGGCCGCCGGAGGTTCCCATGCCGCTGTAGGGGGAGGCGCAGTGCGCGGCGTCTCCGGCGAGGACCACGCGGCCCCTGGACCAGGTGTCGGCGCGCACCTGGACGATCTCCTGGGAGTAGAAGAACGGACTCGTCCTCATGCCGTCGACGAAGCGCTCGGTCTGCCACCCGGCGTCGCGGAACCTGCTCGCCCAGAACTCCCGCTGCTTCTCGACGGGTTCGCGGTGGATCGCGGATGCCTGCGCGGAGTCCTCGCGCAGGACGAAGTACACCTGAGTCTCGGTCGGGTTGTGGCTGCGGCGCATGATCTGGCGGCCGCCCGGGACCATGCAGGTGTCGCGGACGTTGCTGTCGGAGGCGATGCGCGGGACGAACCAGTAGGCCATGTGGATGCCGACCCGCCAGTACGGGTCGGTGCCGTCCGGGAGGAGCGCCCGCCGCAGGCGTGAGCCCTGCCCGTCCGCGCCGACCAGGAGGTCGTAGGTCTCGGACGATCCGTCGGAGCAGTGGGCGACGACCTCGTGCTCGTCCTGGTCGAAGCCGTCCACGCTGGTGCCGTAGACGTACTCCACGTCGTCTCCGGTCGCCTCGTGGAGGATGCGCACCAGGTCGCCGCGCATGATCTCGTACTCGGACGTCAGGCTCTGCCGGCCCCGGCCGGAGGTGTTGGCCATGAGGGTCGCCCTCGGCCTGCCGCGGACGTCGAGGAAGGCGACGCCCGCCTCGTCGACGAGCTTGCCGCGGACGGTGTCGAGCAGCCCCATGCGCCGGACTGCCTCGATGCCCTGGCCCCGCAGATCGACCTGGGCGCCGGTGGCCCGCAGGTCCGGATACCGCTCCCGCACGGTCACCCGGTGACCCGCTCCGGCCAGCCAGTACGCCAGGGCGTGACCGGCGATGCCGCCGCCGGCCACGAGAACCCGCAGGGAGGTCGTCCCTGACCGCTTCGTCATTGCTCTCACCCCAAAATCTATCAGTGAATGATTGTTTTCCAGAGTCATCTATCGGCGATAGGTTGTCAACATGACCAAGATGAACCGGGAGACGGTGATCACCGAGGCGCTCGACCTGCTCGACGAGGTCGGACTGGACGGCGTCAGCACCCGGCGGCTGGCGAAGCGCCTGGGTGTCGAGCAGCCGTCGCTGTACTGGTACTTCCGCACGAAGAGGGATCTCCTGACGGCCATGGCGCAGGCCGCGATGGAGCCGCACGCGGCCGAACCACTGCCGCAGCCCGGCGAGGACTGGCACACCTGGTTCCTGGAGAACACGCGCAGTTTCCGGCGCACTCTGCTCGCCCGCCGTGACGGTGCTCGGCTCCACGCGGGCAGCAGACCCACCGCCGACCTCGACCGGATCCGCCGCAAGATGGACTTCCTCGTCGCGTCCGGTGTGCCCGAGCGCCCGGCCCAGATGGCGATGCTCGCATCCGGCCGCTTCACCGTTGGCTGCGTCCTGGAGGAGCAGGCGGAGACCGGTGCGGGTGACACGGCGGAACTCCCGCCCGGCGTACCGGAGATCGACCACGAGTCGGCGTTCGAGGCAGGGCTGGCCCTCATCACGGGCGGGCTGGCGCGGCATGTGGACGCGAGGCGGGCAAGCACACCCCGCTCAGCGCGCCCCGGCTCCAGTCACCAGGTCGGGTGACACGTCAGCGGTGCGGCCGTCACAGACATTGCTTCCGCGTTGACGGCACTTTGGTACGCCCCGTGTCGCTGGACTAGGTTGCGTCGAATGCGCACCGTCGAAGCAGTGGTGGACATAGAGGCGAGCCCACAGCAAGTGTGGGACGTGCTCACCGACTTCCCCCGCTACCCCGTGTGGACGACGTACATCCAGGAACTCGAAGGACATGCCGAGGTCGGCAACCGGTTGCGGCTCGTCATCGGGCCGCCCGACAAGAAGCCGTACGTCGTGAACGTACCCGTCCTTGATGCGACACCGGGTGTCAGGCTGGCGTGGGGCGCCGTGATTCCCGGCGCCGCCTGGATGCCCCGCACGATCTACACCGGTGTCCACGAGTTCCTGTTCTCGGACCTGCCCGGCGGCGGGACCAGACTGATGCACCGGGAGTCCTTCGGCGGGTTGCTGGCCCGCCTGGTCAAAGACGGCCCACGCGGAGGCGACGAGGGGTTCGATGCCTTCAACCAGGCACTCAAACGCCAGGTGGAGGCCTGGTGATCCGCCTTCCTCGTCCCTGACCCTGCGCGGACTTCCCCACGCACCGGAAGCTCCTCGGTGGCGCGTGTTTCTTCTGAAGGAGGCCGCGGGCGGCCACCAGGGCCAGTGCCGCTGCGGTCGCAGTGCCGGTGCTCCGGGCGCGCACGAGTCTTCCCCTTCTCGATGGCCGGAGATGCGGCCGATGTCCTGACAGGGCCGTGGGAGTTTCCTCACCGGCCGGCGAGCCTACCGTCCCTCAAGTCGGCACATAAAGCTCATTTCGGTCGCGCTCCTGCCAGTTTCTCCCATCCGGCTCACACGAACGCTCATCCCGCTCCCATCGGCTCCGGCAAGTCTGGATCTCGTCGCACCGTGCCGGTGCGGCTTGTCAAGGAGCGAGTCAGGAGAGCTGATGATCGAGGTTCGCGGGCTCACCAAGCGTTACGGCGAGGTCCTGGCCGTCAACGATCTGAACTTCAGCGTGCGTCCCGGCGAGGTGACCGGATTCCTCGGTCCGAACGGCGCCGGGAAGTCCACCACCATGCGGATGATCCTGGGCCTGGACGCGCCCACCTCCGGCACCGCCACCGTCGGCGGCCGCCCCGTGGCCGAGCACCCGGTGCCGCTGAAGGCCGTCGGGGCACTGCTGGACGCGAGTGCCGTGCTGTCCAGCCGGAGCGCGTACCACCATCTGCTGGCCCTGGCGGCGAGCAACGGGCTCCCGCGCAGCCGGGTCGACACCGTGCTGGAGGAAGTGGGGCTGTCGAATGTGGCACGCCGGGCGGCCGGAACGTACTCGCTCGGCATGCGGCAGCGGCTCGGCATCGCGGGCGCCCTGCTCGGCGACCCTCCGGTCCTCGTGCTCGACGAGCCCCTCAACGGGCTCGACCCCGAGGGAATCGTCTGGATCCGCAGGCTGATGCGGCGCATGGCGGCGGAAGGACGGGCCGTGATGATGTCCAGCCACCTGATGAGCGAGGTCGAACTCACCGTCGACCGCTTGGTCGTCGTCGGCCGGGGCCGGCTGATCGCGGACACCGGCATGGCGGAGTTCATCGCCTCGGTCGCGAGTCAGGAGGTCGTCGTCCGCACGCCCCAGGCGGTCCCCTTCGCAGGCCGGCTGGCCGCGGTCGGCGCCGCCGTACGCACGACCGCCGGGGACGGGAACGACGACGGGACCGGGCTGGTCGTGACCGGACTGGAGGCCGCGAGGATCGGCGCGCTGGCCGCGGCCACGGGAGTCGAACTGCACGAACTCGCCCCGCGTCAGACGTCGTTGGAAGAGGCGTTCATGGAACTGACCCGGGACAGCGTCGAGTACACCACCGAGGCGGAGGCCGCGTGATGAGCCAGGGCACTGTGGACAGCCGCAGGACACGACTGAAGCGGCCGGCGAAACCGCGCCGGGGTCTGCGCACGGTCCCGTCGGCCCCGGCCGGGCCCGCCGGCCGGGCGACGTTCGTCCACAGCCTGCGTGCCGAGTGGATCAGGCTGCGCACCATGCGCGCCACCCTGTACGTGGTCGTGGCCACGCTCGTCGCCGGGGCGGGTCTCGCCACGCTCAACGGATCGTCGGCCGGGGACGAGTACGCGGCCATGTCGGCCGCGGACAAGCTCATGTTCGACCCGCTGGCCACCAGCCTCAAGGGCGTCATCCTGGCGCAGCTCACCCTGGCGCTGCTGGGGGGTCTGGCCATCACCTCCGAGTACGGCAGCCGCACGATCGTCAGCACCCTGACCGCGGTCCCCCGCCGGGGCCGGGTGCTCGTCGCCAAAGCCGTCGTGCTCACGGCGATCGCGCTGCCGACCGGAATGCTGACGACCCTCGGCGGGTTCCTGGCCGGCCAGTCCGCGCTCGAGTCCTCGGGCGCCCCCTACGTGGCGCTCGGTGACCCGGGAGCGTGGCGGGCCGTCCTCGGCGGCGGGCTGTTCCTGACGCTCGCCGCGGTCCTCGGGCTCGCCGCCGGCATCATGATCCGCAGCACCACCGCCACGGTGACGACCCTCTTCGCCACGACACTGATCGTGCCCGCCCTCGCACCGTCCTTCCCCGGGACGCTGGCGAACTGGACGACGAAGTTCTGGCCGCCTTCCGCGGGCGGGCAGATCGTGACCGGATACCGGGACCCCGACCTGCTGAACCCGTGGCCGGGCTTCACCGTGATGGCAGGATGCGTGGTGGTTCTGCTGACCGCGGCGTTCCTCACCTTCCGCCGACGGGACGCGTAGCAGGATCGGTGCCCGACGACGACGATCGCGACGAGCCGTCGGTGCTGCGGTCGGCACGCACGAGCAGAACGGAACGGGCATGGCGGAACGGCTCCTGGTGGTCGAGGACGACACCACGCTGCGCGAACTCCTCTCGGCGAGCCTGCGGCTGGCCGGGTTCGAGGTACGGGCGGTCACGACCGGCGCCGAGGCGATGGAGGCGGTGCTGCACGACCCGCCCGACCTCGTCGTCCTCGACGTCATGCTGCCGGACTTCGACGGCTTCGAGGTCGTACGCCGCCTGAGCGGAGGCAGAAGCGGGGCACCGGCGCCGGCCGGCCCCCCGCCCGTGCTCTTCCTCACCGCCCGGGACGCCGCCGAGGACCGGATCAGCGGGCTGAGCGCGGGCGGCGACGACTACGTCACCAAACCGTTCAACCTGGAGGAGCTGATCCTGCGCATCCGGGCCATCCTCCGCCGCACCGCCGGCCGGCCGTCGGACGCCCACCTGGTCGTCGCAGACCTCGTTCTCGACCCCGAGGGCCATCACGTGACCCGCGGCGGGGTGCCGGTCCTGCTGTCCCCCACCGAGTTCAGCCTGCTCCGGGTGCTGATGGAACACGTCGGCCAGGTCCTGACGAGGCGTCAACTCTTGGACGCCGTATGGCACTACGACTTCGGCGGCGACGACAGCATCGTCGCCTCGTACATCAGCTACCTGCGGCGCAAGGTGGACACCGGCGAGCCCAAGCTGATCCACACGGTGCGCGGCACCGGCTACGTGCTGCGCAGGCCCGCGCCGTGAACGCCATGAGGAGGCTGAAGGGGCGAAGAAAGCCAAAGAGACCAAAGAGGTCAAAGGTACTTAAGGTACTGAAGCGGCTGAAGCGGCTGAGGGGCGCGACGGTACGCCGGGTCCGTGGGCTCTCGCTGCGCGGCCGGCTGCTCGTGATCACCCTGTTCCTGCTGACGGTCGCGCTGTTCGGCAGCACCGGACTCGCCGTCGACCAGCTCCAGCGAGGCCTCGTGGCGCAACTGGACGAGCGGGTCCGCGGTGTCGCCGAGGTGACCGCGCGGCTTCCCGCCCTGCCCCGGGCGGTCGGCGAGGACGACGCCTCTCAGGTGCGCGAGGCGGTGGAACTGCGGTGGGCGCGGGACGTGTACGTCGCCTACCTGACCCCCGACGGTCGCGTAGAGCGCCTGGTCCGTCCAGCCGTCCGGCAGCCGCCCGCACTGCCCCGCCTCGACAGCTCGGCGGTCGGCGACCGTTCAGGCGACCCGTTCACCGTGGAGAGTGAAGGCGGCGCGGCCGACTGGCGAGTGATCGCCGTACCGCGCGCCACCGGCACCGGCACCGGTGACCGCAGCGGCAGCGTGGTCGCGGCCGGCTCGCTCGGTGAGGTCGACGACTCCCTGCGGCACCTCGCCGGCCGCGTCCTGGTGCTCGACACGCTCGTCCTGGTGTTCCTGGGGTTCGCCGGGTGGTTCGCGGTACGCGCCGGTCTGCGACCGTTGCGCCGTATCGAGACCACCGCGGCGGCGATCGCGTCCGGGGACCTCTCCCGCCGGGTGCCGCAGCTGGCCGCCCCGCGCACCGAGCTGGACCGGCTGTCCACGGCGCTCAACGGCATGCTGGACCGGATCGAGGCGGGCGACGCCGCCCGCGCCGACTCCGAGCAGCGCATGCGCCGCTTCATCGCCGACGCGAGCCACGAGCTGCGTACCCCGCTCGCCGGCATCAAGGGGTTCACCGAGCTGTACCGCATGGGCGGCATGCCCGAGCGTGCCGACGTCGACGCCTCGATGGTCCGGATCGAGCGCGAGGCCGCCCGCCTGGTCGACATGGTGGAGGAACTCCTGCTGCTCGCCCGGCTCGACGAGCACGGCACCGCCGCCGCCCTCCCGCTGGACCTCACGCCGATGGACCTGCGCACCCTGGCCGTCGACGCGCTGCACGACCTGCGCGCTCTCGACCCGGGGCGGCCCGTCGCCCTCACCGGCCTCGGTGGCGGACGGCCCGGTGCCGCCCCCGTCCTCGGCGACGAGGCCCGGCTCCGCCGGGTCACCTCCAACCTCGTCGGCAACGCCGTCGCCCACACCCCGCCCGGCACACCGGTCCGCATCGGCGTCGGCACCGAGGACGGGCACGCCGTCCTCGAGTTCGCGGACGAGGGCCCCGGGATGACGGGCGAGCAGGCCGAGCGGGTCTTCAGCCGCTTCTACCGGGTCGACCGGGCACGCGCCCGCCCCGGGGAGGGCGGCGCCGGTCTGGGGCTGTCCATCGTCGACTCGCTGGTACGCGCCCACAACGGCCGCGTCGACCTCCGGACGGCGCCCGGCGCCGGTGCGACCTTCCGCATCCTGCTGCCCCGCGACATGTCGGAGTGACGCCCACGGGCCGGACGCGAGGAGGCCGCGCCGAACCTCTGTGCCCCCGGGACGGCCGGACCGGACCGCGGCGCTGATGTAACAGCCGGGCGCCGCTGCACCAAGTACCGGGTGAAAGGGATCACCGCCCCAGGAGGAACGGGTTCCCCTGATACCCGACCGGGCCGAAGAGCCCGAACGACGTGCGAGCCGGGCTGCGCCGCCCCGGCCCGACGCCGCCGGATTCGCCGTCATCTACTTCTACGAGGCGAACTTCGACGAGGTCCTCGGCTTCGTGACCAGGCGTACGGCCTGCCCTCACGTGGCCGCGGACCTCACCGCCGACATCTTCGTCGCCGCACTCCAGGCCTGCGCGAGATCCTCGACCTCGTCGCCGTCGACGGCCTCACCCCACCCACACCCCAACCCACCGCCCGCACACCCGGTTCATGGTTGCGGCGGTCAGCTCGACGAGCTGGGCGTACGGGCGAGGGTCCTCGAGGGGACGACCGCTGCGCCACGGGTGCTCTGCCCGAGGCTCCCGGGGCCCACTTTCGCTACCCGATGACGTTTCTCCGACGGGGAGGGCCTGGGCACCGTCCGCCTCGACCCGGCTCTGATCCACGAGGACGAGACGCTTCTCATCGTGGTGGGAACGCGAGAGGGCACCACGATCCGGTCGGTGTCCTCCCGGTTGGTGACGCAGGTTCCGGCGTGCAGTGTGCCGAACATCGGCGGTGGTCCGCCCGCGCACGCCTGATCCGTGGGCGGGCCGGGATCCGCTCCCGCAGCTCCGCCGCGAGGGCCCGGGGTCAGCGTGAAGCCGCGATGGGTGGGCAGAGGTCTGTCCCCGCGGCGGTGCCGGCCGCCGGGGCGGGATCGAGGCACACGTCGATCACGTCGACGAGCCTGCGCAGCTTGTGCTGAGCGCGCTTGGCGTCGGACCGCGGCACGCGTACGACGGCCGCGGCCGAGTCCCGTGACGAGGTGGTGTACGCCAGGTCGAGCACGTGGTGGTTGTTGAGGATGGCGGCAAGGCGTGCGAGCGTTCCGTGGCCGGGCCGGAGTGTGACGGTCAGCCGGGCGTGTTCCATGGGTGGTGGTCCCTTCCGTGGGGCCCTGATGGGGGCCGGAAAACAGAAAGACCCCTCGCGATGCGCGAGAGGTCTGCGTGCGGGCGGTGAACCGGGGAGGGTTACTCCTGCGGGCTCCGTGCCGGCACGCCGCCGCTGATAATCAGCTGCTGCTGCATGGGGGCATGGTGGCAGAGGCCGGCTGCCGCCGGGAAGGACGTCTCATACTGCGGACGATGTGACCGTGGAACCTCAGGAGGGGTTGCCGCGGGTTCGGGCGAGGGCGCTGCTCCAGGACACGAGCTGGTCGAGCAGCGTCGTCAGGGCGGGACCATGGTGTTCTCCGGGCGTGAAGGACGCGCCGAAGTCCACGAAGTCGGTGCGCAGGTTCAAGGTCACCTGGGCGGAGATGTCGGCGAGTTGCAGGGCGCCGAGTACGGGGCGCAGGGCTTCGACTGCGCGTACGCCGCCGTCGACACCGTAGGAGACCAGTCCGGCGGCCTTGTTGTTCCATTCCGCGTAGACGCGGTCGAGGGCGTTCTTCAGGGTGCCGGGGAAGGAGTGGTTGTACTCGGGGGTGACGATCACGTAGCCGTCGTAGGAGGCGACAGTGGCGGCCCAGCGCTGGGTGTGCGACTGGGTGTACCGGCCCGTGGCGGGCGGGAACGGTTCGTCGATCGGGGGCAGGTCCACCTCGGCCAGGTCGATCGGTTCGTAGACGGCGTCACCCCGCTTTCGCGCCTGCTCGAGGACCCACTGGGCGACGTGTACGCCGGCCCTCGCGGGGCGGGTGCTTGCGGTGATGATCGCGATCTTGGTCATGATGCTCCCGGGAGACGAGTGGCGGAGACGGAGTGTTGGCGACGGGTGTCAGGAGCTTCGGGGCTGCCGGGGCTTCAGGAGCTCCAGGGCACGTCGGAGACGTCAGGCACGTCAGGGACGTGTGGTCCGGTCCTGCGCGCCGAGGAAGTCGTCGAGGAGGGCAAGGACGGCCTCGGGCTCTTCACGCAGGGGCAGATGGCCGGCGCCGGGGACGAGCGCGAAGCGCGACCGTGGGAACGCGTCCGCGTAGGCCCGGCCGTAGGCGGGGGTGACGACGGTGTCGTCCCCGCCCCAGATCACCAGCACCGGCAGGGCGAGCTTGCCCAGACGTGGCAGCAGCCCGGGATCCTCCATGTCGGGTCCGGTGTAGGCGCGCAGCGCGGCCGTCGTCCGAGCCGGGGGTCCGCCCCGGGCAGGCGGGCGGGCTGCCGGGTCGGAAGGCTGCGGCGTCGGAGGTCCGCCGGGCACGGTGATCCGGTGGCCGGGGATCACCGGGCCGATGGCGTCCATGAGGACGAGTCGCGAGACCTGGCCCTCGCGGCCGTCGAGGGCGACCTGGGTGGCGACCCAGCCGCCGAAGGAGGTGCCGACCACCGTCACCCGGCTCAGTCGCAGGCGGTCGAGCAGCTCCAGGCAGACGGCCGCGAGGGCCGGGACCGAGTCCAGGTCGTCGGGCCGTGCGGTCCCCTCCCAGCCCGGGTGCGTGGGGGCCACGACGTAATGGTTCCGTGCCAGGTGTTCGGCCAGGGGGGTGAGGGCGGCGGGACCGGGGGCGCCGTGCAGGACGAGAACGGGGCTGCCCTCCCCGCCCACACGTACGTCGAGGTCCAGACGGGGCCGTATTCGTACGGTCTGCCGGCGGAGCGAGGTCACCGGGCTTCCCCTGCCCGGGCGCCGGTGCCGGTGCCGTCGGGGGCGGCGTCGTCGGGGGCGCCCGCGAAGAACTCGGCCATCCGCTCCAGGCTCCGCGGCCCGAACATCGTCTCCAGACTGGCGGCGGATTCGGCGGCGGACGCCTCGCTGCGCGGGAAGAGCGCCTGCTCGTAGGCGGCCAGGGCGGCCTCGGTGTCGCCTGGGTGTGCGGCGACGGCCAGGGCGAGTTCGGCGCCGTCGAGCATGGCCAGGTTGGCTCCCTCGCCCGCGAAGGGGGACATGAGGTGCGCGGCGTCACCCAGCAGGGTCACGCCCGGTACCCGCTCCCAGCGGTGTCCCGTCGGCAGCGCGTGGATGCGCCGCGGGGTGATCGTCTCCGCGTCGGCCACCAGGGCGCGCAGCCCGTCGTCCCAGCCCTCGAAGCGGGACAGCACCGCGGCCTTGGCGGCGGCGTGGTCGGTGAAGTCGACGGTGTCGAGCCAGCCCTCGTCGGTCCTGAGAGCGGTGTACACGTGCAGGCTGCCGTCGGTCTCCCGGTGGGCGAGGATGCCGCGCTCGTCCCCGAGGCAGATGAAGAAGCCGTCGCCGACGAGCGCGGCACCGCGCGGATGCCGTGTGTCGGCCTCGAGCAGGTCCGTCTCGACGAACGAGATGCCGGTGTAGACGGGCTTCGCGTCCGAGACCAGCGGCCGCACCCGCGACCAGGCACCGTCGGCGCCGATCAGGAGGTCGGTCGTGACGACCGAGCCGTCGGTGAACGTCACCTCGTGCCGGCCGTCGTCCAGGGCCCGGGCGCCGGTGACCTTGCGGCCCCAGCGGACCGTGCCCTCGGGCAGGGAGTTCAGCAGGAGGTCGCGCAGGTCCCCGCGGTCCACCTCCGGCCGCTCGCCGGAACCGTCGTCCTCCTCGGCCACGTGCACCGTGCCGTCGGGCCCCAGCAGTCGCATCGACTCGCCGCCCACGTGAACGATCTTGAGGAAGTCGTCGTGGAGTCCGGCGGCGTACAGGGCCTTCTGGCCGTTCGCGGCATGGATGTCGAGCATCCCGCCCTGAGTGCGGGCGGCGGGTGACGCCTCCAGTTCGAAGACCGCGGATTCGATGCCGTTGACGTGCAGGACGCGAGCGGCCGTCAGACCGCCGAGACCGCCGCCGATGATCGCGACGGGGGAGTGACTCGTACTCATGCGACTCCGAAGGGTCGGGGATCGTCTGGATCGTCTGGGTAATACCGCATCCACGATAGCGAACATGTTCGCTACGAACAAGTTCGTAGCGCAGTGCGGCCTGCGAACATGTTCGGCGCGAACCTGTTTCGACGTAGGATTCCTGGCATGCCGACTCCGCAGAGCCGCCGCGAGCGGCCCGCCAAACCTGCCCTGACCCGTGAGGGCATCATTGACGCCGCCGTCCTGCTCATGGAGCAGGACGGTCTGCAGCGCGTCACCATGCGCCGCCTCGCCCAGGCCCTCGACACGGGCCCGGCCTCGCTGTACGTGTACGTCGCCAACACCGCCGAACTGCACGCCGCGATCCTGGACCGCCTGCTGGGCCGCGTCGACCTGAACCCCGACTCCGGCGGCGACTGGCGTGAGCGCCTGGACACCGTGCTGGCCAGCTACGAGCAGGTCCTCTTCGCCCATCCGGCGCTCGCCCGTGCGGCCCTGACCGCCAGGGCCGCGGGCGAGAACTACCTCGCCCTGCTGGAAGCCCTGCTTTCCCTGCTCGCGGAGGGCGGCGTCCCCGACCGCCAGGCCGCCTGGGGCGTCGACCTCATGCTCCAGCTCTCCACCGCCTCCGCCGCCGAACACTCGGCCCAGCGGGAGGACTCCAACGCCGAACGCGACTGGATCCAGCTGCGCCACGCGCTGGTCAACGCCTCACCCGAGACCCTGCCCCACGTCCGGGCCCAGGCCGACAACCTCGTCGCCGGCGCCCCCGCCGAGCGTCGCCGCTGGAGTGTCGACACCCTCCTCAGCGGCATCCTCGCCACCGAACCTCCCGTGCAGTGAGACCTGCCCGCCCCTTTTACGCGATCCGTACGCGTTTCGTACGCGAAGTGGGCGCGAGATGCGCGCTTCACGCTAGGGTCGGGACAGGAGGTGCCGCATGTCCGAGCTGTTCGACCGGATCGACGCGCTCGTCGCGTCCCGCTCCCCGTTGCCGCCCCCGACGGAACGCAGGCGACTGCGCCAGGCGCACGGCCTGACGCTGGACGAGGTGGCCGCCGCGCTTCAGGTGCGGCGCGCGACGGTCAGCGGCTGGGAGGCCGGCAAGACCGAGCCGCGGCCGCCGGAGCGCGACGCGTACGCCCGCATGCTCAAGCACCTCGCCCAGCTCTACCCCGCCACCGCTCAGGAGCCCCCCGAGCCCGCCGCGGCCCCTGCCGTACCGGCCGGCCCCGAGACGCCTGCCATACCGGCCACCCTCGCGCCACCCGCAGTCGAACCGGCCCAAGCCCGCACCGCACCCGCACCCCCACGCTCGGCCGCGGAGCCCGCGAACACGCGCCGCGCCGCCCCCGCCCCGCGCCCGGCGGCCACGCCCCGGCCGGCGTCGCGGCATCCGGCCACGAAGAAAGCCGTCTCCGCGGGCGCATCGCAGGGCGGCGCCGACGCGCGGTTCGAGAACGGGCCGTTGGCGGTCGTCGACGTCGACGCGGACGGCCGGGTGTCGGCGTACTGCGTCGGTGGGCTGGTCCTGGACGTGCCGGCGAAGTCGCTGCCCGCGCTGGTGGAGTGGACGCTGCGTGAAGGGCGGCTCGGTCAGCCGAGGTTGTCCGGGCCGGGCAAGGACGCCGACCCGCTGATCGTGCTGAGCGAGGCCGCCTGCGAGCACTACGGCCTGCCCGTCTCGCTCTCCAGGGAGGAGCGGCTGGCCGGGCGGATCCCGCAGGGCCACAAGGTCGTCAAGCAGCTGTCGCGTGCCGACTGGCAGCTGACCAAGCGCGGGTTCGGGCCCTGGGCGAGGATCTACCGCCCCGCGCAGGGTTCGGAGCGGGCCTGCGTGCAGGTGTGCATCCCGTCGTGGGACGCGCTGGACACCCGGCACTGGGCGCATGCGGGGCAACTGCCGCCGGCGGATCTGGCCCGGCTGCTGGGCACGTATGCGGCCCGGGTGATGACACCGCGCGGCTCCACCGCCGTCACGGGGCTGGAGCTGATGACCGCGCTGCACCCGCCGACCCGCGCCTCCGAACCGGACGCGACGGGGAAGCGGCACTCCGAGCACAACCCCGGCTCGCTGGGCAGGGATCCGGTGGACTGCGCGCCCTGCGAGGCCCCCGACGGGCACCCGCTCCTCGCCGATCTGCCGCGCTTCCACCAGCGCACCCCGGCCGAGGTCCTGGTGGAGGAGGCGTACGACTGGGCGCGCCCGCTCACCGACGCCGAATGCCTGCGCCGCCACCTGGTGGGCATCGACGTGAACATGGCCTTCGCCGCCGGCGCCAACGGCCTGGCCGTCGGTCTCGGTGCCCCCACGCACGTCAGGAAGCCGGTGTTCGACCCGAAGCTGCCCGGCTCGTGGCTGGTCGACCTGTCCCACGTCGACCTGTCCCGGGTGAAGGCCGGCAAGGACACCTGGGTGGACCTGGACGGGGAGCTGCTGCCCAGCCCGTTCACACCGAAGGGCGAGCGCCCCACGGGCCCGGCCTGGTACGCCACGCCGACCGTGGCGTACGCGGTGGAACTCGGCTACGACGTGCGCCCGGTCGAGGCATGGGTGCGCCACGACAACGGGCGATACCTGGACGGCTGGTACAACCGGCTGCGCGACGCCTACCTCGCGACGATGGCCGATCTCGGCGTGGGCGCGGAGCTGTCGCCGGAGGAGTTCCTGAGGGCGATGGACGGTTACCGGCGGCGTGACCCGGAGCTGGCGATCGTGGTGTCCGCGGTCAAGGCGACCGTGAAGGGCGGCATCGGCAAGCTGCGTGAGCGCCCCCGGGGCGAGGGCTGGCGGCCGGGTCAGCCGTGGCGGGCCCTCGCCCGGCCGACCTGGCGTCCGGACATCCGCGCCGCCGTCATCTCCCGGACCCGGATCAACATGCACCGCAAGATCGTCAAGCATGCCGCCTTCACCGGGCAGTATCCGGTGGCGGTCCTCTCCGACTGCGCCGTCTACGCCTCCGACGGGCCGTCGCCGCTGGACTTCCTCCCCTACCGCGACGGCAAACCGCTGCCGGGCGGCTTCAGACTCGGCGTCAACCCGGGCCTGGTCAAGCACGAGGGCACCCAGAGCGTGCTGTGGGGCGAGGGCGTGCGTGAGCAGTTCGACGCCCCGGACCTCAACCTCGCCCGGTACATCAAGGACGGCACGGTCACCGACCAGGACACCGGGGAGTAGGTAGAGCGCGATGAGCATGTTCGGGGACAGCCTGGACGCCGCGGTGCACAAGGCGTTCACCCGCCCGGCGCCCAAGGGCGCGCCCGCGCAGATGCGCTACCTGGTCCGGCAGTTGAAGGGCACCCGCGCGGTCGCCCAGCTGCTGCGCGTCTCCCAGCGCACCGTCGAACGGTATGTGAAGGACCAGATCAAGAAGCCCCGTCCGGACCTCGCCGCCCGCCTGGAGGGCGAGGTGAAGAAGCGGTGGCAGCCGCAGATCCGTGCCAGGGCGCGGCGGACGGCGGCGACTACCGGCGGCATCGTCATCGACACCCGCGCCAGGATCGGCTACACCGCGCCGGTCGGCACGACGGACGAGGGCCGCCTCCGGCACCTGACCGTCGCCCTGCCACCCCCGTACGCCGCCCGTCTCTTCGACGCCCGGGAGCAGGGCGCCGGCGACCAGCAGCTCCAGCAGATCGCCGCCGAAGCGCTCAAGGAGGTGTACTTCCAGGACAGCGGCCGCCGCGCCGGAAGCCTGGAGGAGGTCCGGTTCACGGACATCGAGCACCTCGAGTTCGGCCTCTAGCGCTGTGACCGCATAGGTTCGCCGGTTCGTATGCCTTACAGGTTGTTCGCGTAGAAGCTGACGAGTCGTTCGACGGCAGCGTCGACGTATTCAGGTTCGTCGTACATCTCGTAGTGGCCGGCGCCGTCGATCACCATGAGGTCGACGGGGTTGGGGGCCAGCTTCCACAGCTGCATGCCGGTGTCGTAGGAGCCGGTGTGGCCGATGCGTCCGGCGAGGATGACCTGGAGGGGCTGGGTCATGAGCCGATCGGCCAGGTGGAACGCGTCGTAGCCCAGCAGGAGGGAGTCGCTGCGCAGGAGGCGCCGGTTCGTGGAGTGTTCGTTACCGCCGCGCTCGGTGCGGTAGTAGGTGACGGCCTGAGTGGTGTCGGTGTCGGTCAGGCCCGCTGCCGTGGCGTCTTCAAGGGTGTCGGGCAGCCAGTTCACGCGGGTCGTCTCGCCGGAACGGGTCTCTTCGGTGCGTGCGTCCGCGAGGGCGTCGAGTGCTGCGGCCGGACCGTCGGGCTGGAAGCTGCGGAATGAGGCGCCGATGTTGACGGGGACGACCGTGCCGACCGCTTTGATGCGATGGTCCGTGCGGGCGGTGTGTACGGCGTAGCCGCCACCGGCGCAGATACCGAGGACGCCGATGCGCCGCGGGTCGACGCCGGGGGTCGTGGTGAGCACGTCGAGCGCGTAGGAGATGTCCTCGCCTCGGCGGTAGGGGTCTTCGAGGTCGCGGGGCTCGCCCTCGCTCTGGCCCTGATGAGCGGGGTCGAAGACAAGCGCCGCGATGCCGCGGGCGGCGAGACGGGAGGCGTAGTTGGCGCCGATCTGCTCCTTGACGCTGCTGCCTGGGGTGGAGAGCACCACGGCGCGCACCGGTGTGCTGCTGTCGGCGTTGTCGGGCAGGTGGAGCTCCGCGGCGAGGTTGATGGGACCGCGCGGGATCGTGAGGTGCTGAAGCATGCCCGGCTTCCTTCGTGAGATGGTTGTTCCATAGAAGTCCAGTACAAAAAATTTCTTGTACGATCTGAAACTAATACGAAACTGTATCACCTGGATGGAGGGTCGATGTCGGTCGACGGGGCGCAGCTGTGGACGCTGAACCAGCGGCTGCTGGGTGTTGTGATGGATGCCTGCACGGGCGAGCTGGCCGAGCTCGGGTTGGAGACGAAGGAGTTTTTCGTCCTGGCCGAGGTGGAGGCATCGCCGTACCCGGCTGAGATCGCGACTGCGCTGCTGCTGCCCAAGGCGAGCGTGACGGTCTACGTTCGCAACCTCGTCGCCAAGGGCTTTGTCCGCCGCGAGATCGACGAGGCGGACTTGCGGCGTCATCGGCTCGAACTGACCGCTGAGGGCACGCAAGCACGCGACCGAGCACTTGCAGCTCTCGCGGCGGAGTACGACCGCAGGTTGGCGAGGGTCACCCCCCAGGACCGCGTCGAGCTGCAACGCATCCTCAAAGCGATGCTCGCCTCGCCCGCGTCAGACCGTATGCGCGAGTGATTCGTCCGTCCGTTGCTCTGCCGCACGTTCGGGCCACGACCGCGTCACGCTCGGGGTCGGGCGACTCCTTCCAGGTCTTGGTGTGCTGGAAAGTGACGCTGCGGCGGGCGAGCAGGCACCGTAACGCGGGCCACGGTCGCCCGCGCCGGTCAGGTGATCGGTGTGGAGACGGTGCCGATGCCGTCGACGCTCACCTCGACCCGGTCTCCCGCCCTCAGATACCAGCTCGGGGTCCGGGCCCGGCCCACTCCACCGGGGGTGCCGGTGAGGATCAGGTCGCCGGGGCGGAGCGGGATCATGGTCGACACGTACGCGACCAGGTACTCCGGGCTGAACAGCAGGTCCGCGACCGGGTGTTCCTGGACCGGGACGCCGTTGACGGTGGTGCGCAGTGTCGCCCCAGCCGGGTCGAACGCGTCGGAGGTGACCAGGACGGGTCCCACGGGGGTGGTACGGGCCCAGATCTTGCCCTGGAGCCACTCGGTGGTGCGGTTCTGCCATCCGCGCATCGAGATGTCGTTGGCCACCGTGAACCCGGCGATGTACCGGCCCGCCTCCTCCTCCCGCACCCGGTAGGCGGTGCGCCCCACGACGACGGCCAGCTCTCCCTCCCAGTCCATCTCCGGGTCCTCCGGCACGGTCGCCACCGGATCGGCGGGGCCGGTCAGGGTGTCGGCGAACTTCGCGAAGAGCGTGGGGTGGGCCGGCAGCTCGCGGCCCATCTCCTTGATGTGCGCCTTGTAGTTGAGCCCCGCGCACACCACGTGCGAGGGATGCGGAACCAGGGTGTGCAGCTCGGCCTCGTCCCGGCCGTGCCGTTGGCCTCCGGTGGCCGCCCGGGCGACCTCCCGCCAGTCCTCGTCGGCCAGCAGGGCGCCGACGTCGGCGTGGCCGGGTATCTCCGTGAACACCTCACCGTCGAGTCGGGCGGCGCTCGTCCCCGTACGCGTGCGGATCGTAGCCAGTCTCATCCGTGTTCCCTTCCTCAGGCGCCGGCGGCGGTGGTCCCGGGGACGACGAGGTCGAAGAATCCCCAGTGCGAACCGGCGGGCAGGGTGCCCGACAGCATGCGGCCGCACTTCTGCGTCACGATGTGCGAGGAGCCCCGGTGCTGGCTTCCGGCGTGGCTGTCGCGGAAGAAGCGCTGAAGGACGCCGTCCCGCATGACCTGCGCGCCCGCGAAGCGGTGCACGAGCTGGCTGATCTCCAGTGCGGTCCGGGTGGCCAGGCTGCACGCGAGGCGCGACATGGTCTCCTGCTCGTCGTTCAGCTGCGCGCCGGCCGCGAGGGCGGCCTCGTTGTCGCGCCAGGTGTCCCGCAGCAGGGCCTGGGTGCCCCGCACGTGCGAGTAGTGGCGGGCGAACTCGGCGAAGAACTCGTCGCTGGTGACCGGGGACCCCTCGGCGGGGTCCTTGCGGCGGGTCAGCTCGCGCAGCTCGTCGAGCATGCGCCGGCCGACGCCCTGGGACCAGGCCGCCTGGTGCAGACCGGCCATCAGGGCGGGGCTCGGCCCGTTCGCGGCGCGGCCGCGCGGCGAACGCGGGCCCACGGCGAACACGTACGCGTCGTCGACCAGCAGCTCCTCGGCCCGGTAGTCGAGGCTGGAGGTCGCGCGCAGGCCGAGCATGTCCCAGTTGTCGCTGATGCGCAGGGCCGGCCGGGGCACCAGGCAGACCAGCCGTTCTCCCGTCCCCTCGACCGTCACCGCGAGGTTGAGGTGGGTGGCCATGGACACCCCGGGGGCGAACTGCCAGGTACCGTTCACCCGGTATCCGCTCCCGACGCGCACCGCACGGCCGGTGAAAGCGGTGGACTGGCCCGCCACCAGGGGGAAGGTGCCCTCGGCGAAGAGGGCGGCCACGGCCTCGTCACCCAGGAAGGTGGCGGCGGTCGCCGTCTCGCTCGCCACGGCGCGCACGAGCCAGCCGAGCGAGGCGTCGGCGTGGGACAGCTTCTCCATGACCCGCATGATCTGGAGCGGGGTCGCCTCCATGCCGCCGAGTGCGGCCGGCGCCATCAGACCGAAGACGCCGCTCGCGCGCAGCGCCTCCTGGACGGCCGGTGTCGGACGCCGCAGGCGCTCGCTGTCCGCGGCCTCGCGCTGGAGCAGCGGGTAGATGTCGTCGAGGACCGTCAGCAACTCGCCGACGGCACCGTCCTGTTCCGCGCGGACCGTCACGGCCGCCTCCCCTCGGGGTCGTCGGATTCCTGGGCCAGCGCACTCCACTGGCCCCGGTAGAAGAGGAGCGGGCTGGTGTCGTCCCGCTGGCCGTGGGACACGACCCGGCCCAGGACCAGGACGTGGTCCCCGCCGTCGTACCCGGCCCACGGCGTGCACTGGAAGTACGCCGGTGAGCCGCCGATCCTCGGTGCGGCCCCGTCCTCGACCCATGCGACGGGCCGCGACTGCGGCTTGCCCGCGAAGTGCAGGGCGGTGTCGAGCTGGTCGTCCCCCAGGACGTTGACCGCGAAGGGGCGTTCCAGCAGGTACGTGAGCGACCGCGAGGTCCGCTGCATGGAGACCAGCACCAGCGGCGGGTCGAGCGAGACGGAGGTGAAGGAGTTCACGGTGATGCCGTAGAACTCGCCGCCGGACTCGTAGGTGAGGACGACGACGCCGGTGGCGAAGTTGCCGAGGGCGTTGCGCAGTTGACGGGGATCGGCGAGCGACGGGGCCGCGGGGCCCGACCCCGGGGTGCCGGCGTCGGCCGCCTTCTCGTAGATCTCGGAGTCCCACATGATGTCGGTCATCTCGACCTCCTTGACTCGTGGGTCCGGCCCGGTGCGGGGCCGGCGGAAGGGACGGGCTCGGGTGGACCGGCGGGTGCGGGCGTCCCCTCGCACCCGCCGGCCGGCTTCAGACGGCTTCCTCCGCGGCCTCCTGGTCGGAGACGAAGGAGGTGCCGGTGCCCTCGGGCAGCACGCGCCGCAGCACCGGGTAGACGACGAGGGTCAGCGCGAAGGAGACCAGGAACCCGAGGGAGAACACGTCGGTGGCCATCAGGACGATGCCGACGGCGGCGGACAGCACCAGGGTGATCACCCCGGCCCAGTTCCACCGCTCCACCCGGTGGGTGCTCCGGTCGTAACGGGCGCGTCGTACGAGGTAGTAGTCGGCGATCATCACGCCGCAGATGCCGAGTGTCATGGAACCGAGGTAGGCCAGGTAGTCGGTGAACTTCTCCAGGATTCCGGCGGCGATCATCACCAGGGCGACGATGTTGCCGGCCACCACCATGACCGCGCGGCCGGGTTTGCGGCCGGTGAGCGAGTCGACGAGGTTCACCAGGGAGAGCGAGCCGGAGTAGGCGTTGATGGCCTGCGCCTTGGCCTGGGCGGCGTAGATGGTGATGAACCCCGCCCAGCCCGCGAAGACGACGAAGAAGGCGCCCGTGTTCTGCATGACGTAGGTGCTGCCCGCCGCGGCGGCGGCCTCGGGTCCCAGGTCGGTGTTGTGGGCCATGAGGTGGTCGACGACCTCGGGCATGCCGCCGATCACGACGAGCGACCCGAGGACGGTCATCAGGACGTTCTGCGTGAGGGGGCCGGCCGCGGCGAGGATCGTGACGTCGCGGCGCGTGCGGCAGTAGCGGGCGAAGTCCGTCGTGACCAGTGCGATCGTGCCGGCGGTCGCGCCCATGACCCCCACGGCGGCCTCGAAGCGCGGCCACACACCGCCGGGGACCACGCCGCCGTAGCGGAACACCTCCGTCGGGTCGGCGCCCTGGATGACGTAGATATGCACGATCATGTAGACCGTGACGAGCAGGGTGACGGCCGTCAGCACACCGGACGCGCGCAGGGCGAACTTCAGGCCGAAGACGGCGAGCGTGATCCACGCCAGCGTCATCAGGCCGTAGATGAGGATGCGGTTCGGCCACGAGTCGGGCAGGTCGAACATGAGCAGGGTGCCCTGGTAGAGCAGGGCGGCCTCCACGGCGAGGAAGCCGAGGATCATGAACGCGAAGACGATCGAACCGAGCGCCGACCCCACGAAGCCGAACCCGAAGAACCGGGAGGTGAGGGTGGAGGACATGCCGGTCTCGAACGCCATCCGGCCGAGGGACCTGCCGAGGAGGACCGCGAAGGCGGCGACGAGCACGCCGACGGTGAGGCCGACGGCGAAGCCGGCCAGGACGACGGTGAAGCCGGCGATGGCGAACACGACGAGCGCGGTCGCGACGCTGACCGGGCTGAGGGCGAGTTGGTAGCCGCTCTTCCGGTCCGCCGCGGGCACGCTGACCAGAGCGTGATCCTCCGCCGCTGCCGCCAGGGCCGACTCGGTGGATCTGGGAATTCCGGTGTGTGAGGACACAGTTCCTACCCCTCCAAGAAAGTGACCACGCGCGGTCAGTCCGCGCTGCAGCCCGCGACGGCGACGGCTTCGATCTCCAGGAGGATCCCGGGCTTGGCGAGTGCCGCGACCTGGACCAGGGAGCAGGCCGGGAAGTCGCCGGTGAAGAACTCCCGGCGGGCCTTCCAGACGTCGGCGTTGTCCTTCATGTCGGTGACGAAGATCGTCATCTTGACGATGTCGTCCATGGCCGCTCCGGCCGCCTCGACCAGGTCCTTGATCTTCTGGAAGACGGTCCTGGCCTGGGTGTAGGCGGTGTCGCCCACGAGGGTCTCCCCGTCGCGGCCGCGTGCCGTCATGCCGGAGATCATGATCAGGTCGTCCACCCGCAGGCAGTTCGACCACATGCCGTCCGCGGGCTCGCGCACCGCGTCGGAGCAGAAACGTTCCTTCTTCATGGTGGTGGTCCTCAGGGTTCTCGCGGTGGTGGTGGTTCTCAGAGGTCGATCCGGTGGTCCCAGGCGGAGGTGCCGCCCCAGTTCACGCAGACGCTCTGGCGCCGCATGAAGCCCTTCCAGGCGTCCGAGCCGGCCGTCCGGCCGCCGCCGGTCTCCTTCTCGCCGCCGAAGGCCGAACCGACGTCGGCGCCGGTGGTGCCCATGTTGATGCGGACGATCCCGCAGTCGCTGCCCCGGGCGGACAGGAACGTCTCGATGTGGGTGAGGTTGGTGCTGTGCATGCCCGAGGCCAGGCCCTGGGCCACGCCGTTGTGGATCTCGATGGCCTCGTCGAGGTCCCGGTAGGTGAGGACCGAGACGATCGGCGCGAAGGTCTCCGACCGGGCGATGGCGAAGTGCGGACGCACCCCGGTGACGATGGCCGGCTCGACGTACAGGCCGGGGCGGTCGATCACCTTGCCGCCGTACGCCACCGTGGCGCCCTCGCGCTCGGCGCCGGCGAGGACGTCCTGGTAGTCCCGCACCGCGCGCCGGTCGATCAGGGGGCCGACGACGGTGTCCCGTTCGCGCGGGTCGCCGATGGTGATCTGGTCGAAGGCCTTCTTCATCAGCTCGACCAGCTCGCCGGCGATGCTCTCGTGGGCGATCACGCGGCGGGTGCTGGTGCAGCGCTGCCCGGTCGTGCCGACCACGCCGAACGTGAGGGCCTTGGCGGCGAGTTCCAGGTCGGCACTCTCGTCGACGATGCAGCCGTTGTTGCCCGAGCACTCCAGCTGGTACCTGCGGCCGAGGGTCGATCCGACCGTGTCGGCGACCTTGCGGCCCACACCGGTGGAGCCGGTGAACGAGATCATCGCGACACGGGTGTCCGCGACGAGCCGCTCGGCGACGGCGTCGTCCTCGGGGAGGAAGAGCGAGAAGACACCCTCGCAGCCCAGCTCCGCCGCCGCCCGGTTGACCAGCTTCTGCACGGCGATCGCGGTCAGCGGCACCTTCGGACTCGGCTTCCAGATCACGGTGTTGCCGGCGATGGCGGACAGGAAGCCGTTCTGCGCCCAGACGGCGGCCGGGAAGTTGTACGCGCTGATCAGGCCGACGACTCCCAGCGGCAGCCACTGGTCGTACATGCGGTGCTCGGCACGCTGGGACTGCTGGGTGAAGCCGTACAGCATCCGTGCCTGGCCGGCCGCCAGGGTGGACATGTCGACGGCCTCGCGCAGTTCGCCCTTGGCCTCCATCGTCGACTTGCCGGTGTCGAGCGACACGATCGCGGCGAGGCTGTCGAGGTGCTGCTCGATCAACTGCCCGATGCGGCGCACGAATTCACCGCGCCGGGGCGGCGGCACCATGCGCCACTTCTTCTGGGTCTCGACCGCGGCACTCACCAGGGCCTCGTAGTCCCGCGCGTCCGAGGCCGCGATCCGGCCGACGGTCTCGCCGTCGGCCGGGCACTGCGCCTCGATGACCGGCCGGTCCTCGACCGGCCCCCAGCCGAGCGAGTCGGCGTAGGTCCCGGAGTGCACATGGTCCAGGCCGAACTCGGCCAGCACCTTCCCGGTGTCGAACACGGTGCTGTTCGTCTCGCTCATCATCGCCTCATCAACGTCGCGGATTCGAAGGGGAGTCGGGTACGGGCCGGCGGTTCAGTCCCTGGCAAGGAAGTCGCCGATCGTCTCGTCGGTGTGGTACTCGGGCTTCTCGTAGTAGTGCGGGCCGTCGTAGATCTCGATCAGCCGGCTGCGCTCGTGCGCCAGGGTCGGGCCGTGCGGGTGGTCCTTGGGGTTCATGTAGAAGGAGCCGGGGCGCAGCCTGAGGCCCGAGTCGGTGTACTCGTAGTCGCCTTCGAGGCAGTACATGAACTGGTTCGAGGCGTGCGTGTGCCTGGTGGGGATGGTGCCACCCTGGTCGTAGTCGAGGAGGGCGATGCTGGCGCCGGTCTCGGCGTTCTTGAACAGGAAGTACTGGCGGAAGCCGTAGTCGGGGTAGTCGATCCAGTTGTCCTCGTCGAGGTCCGCCGCGTGGATCAGGACCTCCAGAGACTTCATGGTCTCGGCGTTGATGTCCACTTCTTCACTCCAAACCGGGGCGGCCCGCTGCCACCCACGTGTCGTATTCCTGACGGCTCTCGGACGTGCCGGGGAAGAGCCCGAAGAGGGACCGTCCCCGTTCGATCTGCAGGGCGGCGAACTCCTCGTAGGCGGCGGCGTCGGCGCCCTCGGCGGCCACCTCCGCCACCAGGTGGCGGGGGACGACCACGACGCCGTCGGCGTCGCCCAGCAGGACGTCGCCCGGGTAGACGGCGACGCCGCCGCAGCCGACGGGCTCGTCCAGGGCGACCGGGTGCAGGGCGACGGGGGTGGCCCTCGGGGCGTTGCCCCGGTGGAAGCAGGGCAGGCCGGTCCGGGCGACGGCGGCGGAGTCCCGGTAGCCGCCGTCGGTCACCGCGCCCGACACGCCGCGGCGCTTGAGGCGCGCCGCCATCATGTCGCCCATGGAGGCGCCGGCCGTGGAGCCGAGGGCGTCGATCACCAGCACCGCGCCGGGCGGGCACTCCTCGATCGCCCGCCGGTGCAGGTGGTCGCTGCTCGCGTAGCCGGCGAGGGTGTCGAGGTCCTCCCGGGCCGGGATGAAGCGCAGGGTGTAGGCCGGGCCGACCAGTGGCCGCTGCCCCGCGGTGAGGGGCCGTACGCCGGCCATGAGGACGTTGCGCAGGCCGCGCCGGAGCAGCATGTTGGCGACCGTGGCCGAGCCGGCGCGCGCCAGTCGGTCCCGTACCGTCCCGGTCAGCGCTTCGGCCGGGTCCGTGTGCGCGGTGCCGGTCACCGGAAGAACTCCAGGGGCGGGCGGTTGCCCCACTGGGTGGTCTCGGAGGCGGTGCCGTTGAACCGGGTCGGGCGGTGGCTCGCGTCCACGACGTCGCCGTCGGTGTAGTGCTCGATGCGGAAGCCGAAGGGGTCCTTCCAGTAGTCGAAGATCTGGCTGCCGAGGAGGTGGCGGCCGACCCCGACGTCGAGGCTGAATCCCTCCTGCACGAGGTAGTCGTGCGACGACATCACCGCGTCCATGTCGGTCACCTCGAAGGCACTGTGGTGGACGCCCACCCAGTCCGACTCCAGCAGCAGCATGAAGTGGTGGTCGACGAGCTGCTCGCCGAGGTCCAGCCGGACGAACGTGCCGACGATCGGCCCGTCCTCGCCGGGCGGCACGAAGTGGTCGGAGGGCAGGAAGTTGAACCGTTCGTCCAGCCAGGCCATGGACGCGTCGTGGTCCTTGACGTGCAGCACGAAGTGGCCCAGGCGCGCGACGGTGCAGGGGGCGACGGACTGCCGGACGGAGGTGTGCAGGCGGTTCTTGTCGCGGATGTTGTTCATGGCGAACGGAGCGCGCTCGGGGAGGGGTTCCGCCTTCGCCCGGCCGCAGACCGCGCGGATCTCGATGCCGTCGGGCATGGTCATCACGACTTCGTGACCGCCGCCGGGCTCGGTGGACGCGCGGACCGGGGAGGACCCGGGCAGGGCGGAGAGTTCGGCCAGGTCGTCGTGGTCGGCGACCTCGATGGAGGCGCCGACGAAACGCTGCTTCGGGGCCTTGCGGGTGACATGGATGTGGTGCTGGGTGCCGGTGCCCCGCATGTACAGGGTCCGGTCGTCGCTGCCCTCGACCCTGGTCATGCCGAAGGCGGTCAGGAACTTCTCCATCAGGGCGAGGTCGGGTGCCTCGTAGGTGACTTGGGCAGCGTCGATTGCCGTGGCCACGGTGCCTCCTGTGGTGGGTGGGAGCGGGAGCGGCGCGGGGTCAGCGCTTGAGGATGCTGACGTCGTCGGGGCCGACGAGGTCGGGCACGGTCCAGCCGTCGAGGTCGTACTCGTCCATGGCGCTCTGCGCGAAGTCCTTGAGGCGGTCGAGGAGGCCGCTGCCGCGCGCGCCGAACAGGTTGGTCTGGCGCGTCACGTCGTTGCTGCCGATGTAGTTGATCTCGTACAGCTCGTGGCGCGCGCCGAACTCCGTGCCGATGGAGTCCCAGAGCATCTTCATGACCTTGACGCGTTCCTCGGCGTCGATGCCGCCGGTGCCGCGCAGGTAGGTGTCGAGGTAACCGCGGATCTCGGGGGTGGCGAAGTCCTTGGCGTGGGAGTTGAGGTAGATCAGCCCGCTGGCGACGACCTGCTCGATGATGTTCTTGATCTTCGGCATGGCGAGCTGGTTCATCACGCGGTACGCGCCGGCGAACTGCGGGTCGGGCTGGATCATGCCGCCCTTCCACGGCACCGCGCTCTTCGCCATCGCGTCGGACAGCGCCCAGAAGGTGTTGCGCCAGGCGATGACCTCGCCGAGCTGGGACATGACGCCGTGGAACTGACCGGCCCCGGTGACGTCGAGCGCCCGGGCCAGCATGCCGACCAGGAAGTCCATCTTGACGGCGAACCGGGTGCAGCCGTGCAGCGAGGCGCGCTCCAGGTAGCCGGAGTGGATGTTGTACTTGTTGGCCTGCTCCAGGTCGTTGTAAATGAAGGCGTTCTCCCAGGGGACGAACACGTCGTCCAGGACCAGGATCGCGTCGTTCTCGTCCAGCCGGCTGGAGAGCGGGTAGTCGAAGGGGCTGCCCAGCGCCGCAGCCCGGTACTCGTTGGAGGTGCGGCAGAGCAGCTTCACGCCGGGGGCGTTGGTGGGCGTGATGAAGACGGGCGAGAAGGCCGGGTCCTGTACGGCGACCTGGCCGACGTGGCCGACGAAGGTGTGGTGGGTGAGGGCCGAGCCCGTGGCCACCACCTTGGCGCCCTTGACGTAGAACCCGGCGTCGGTCTCCCTGGTGACCCGGATGAAGACGTCCTTGCCGGCGTCGGCGCCGAGCCCGCGGTCGACCGGCGGGTTCATGATGGCGTGGTTGATGTACCAGGTCTTCTCCTGCGCCTTGCGGTACCAGGCGCGGGCGTTGTCCTCGAAGCCGCGGTAGAACTCGGCGTTGGCGCCCAGGGTGCCGAGGAAGCAGCCCTTGTAGTCGGGCGAGCGGCCCATCCAGCCCCAGGCGATCTTCTGCCACTCGGCGATGGCGTCGCGGGAGGCGACCTGCTCCTCCACGGTGCCGGGCGCCCGGTAGAAGCGGTGGGTGAAACCGCCCCACTCGGTGGGCGCGGTGAGGATGTCCTTGCGCGCGGGGTCGTGCAGGGCGTCGTACATGCGGGCGACCATGCGGGCGCTGTTGCGGAAGGCCGGGTGTTCGGCGATGTTCTTCACCCGCTCGCCGTAGATCCACACCTCGCGGCCGTCGTTCAGGCTTTCCAGGTATTCGGCCCCGGTAAAGGGAATGTGCTCGCGGCCCGCCGGGGTGTTCGCCGACTCATTCATGTTTCCCGCCATCACTGACCGGCCCCTTCTTTTCGTTCACGGAACCGGGCCGAGCCGTCGGTTCGCGCAACCAGTACGCGGGCAGCGATCGAGTGCCGGGCCATTTCCCGTGCCGATCCGAAGCCGCCTGCGCCGTCGAATTGCCGAGGAGACTGGCACGGTCGTACGGAGGGCGGCAAGGGTTTCCGTGAAGGGTGCCGAGGGACCGGTGCGGGCGTCCGGGGTCCTGGGCGCCGCCCCGGGACTGCGCCGGTGCACGTCTCTGACCAGCAGGTTCATCCTGCGTCAGGCGGACGGGTGACACACGGAACACTCGACCTCGTGTGACGCGCGTCACTAGTCAATCAAGAATTTCCCCGGGCTTTTCGCTCGCATTCCGCCGGCCTTTCCATACCAGGCGCGAAGGGGGGCTGTGCGGTTCCCTGTATGGCTTGGGTCATGGCGCGACGGTCCGGGTCATGGCGCGACGGTCCGGGTCACGGCGCGATGGCCCGGCGGTGCTCCGCGATGGTGCGGGTCGCCTCGATCCACCGCCTCATCAGCGGGGTCACCTCCGCGCCGCGCTTCCACAGGAGGGTGGCCTGCATGGGCGGCAGCCAGCTCGGCGGGTCGAGGAGGGCGACGGAGTCGCTGCGGCCGGCGATGCGTTCGGTCACCGGGGCCACGCCGAGGCCCGCGGCGACGAAGGCGAGCGCGGTCTGGGGCGTGGAGACCTCGAGGACCCCGAACGAGGGATCCCCGGCCAGGGCCTTCTCGGCGGCGTCCGGCATGCCGGAGAAGGCGGGGATCCGGGCGGGCAGGATCCAGCGCCCCCAGCCCCTGCCGTCGGGATGCGACTCCGCCGCGCGGTACCTGGGGACCGCGAGCTTGATCGGGATGTCCAGGATCGGCCGCCAGTCGCAGCCGTCCGCGACGAACCCGGCGAACTTGTGCGGGCCGAAGGGGATGCACCCCATGTCGAGTTCGCCGGCGAGGATCCTCTGGACGATGACGTCGGGCGTCACGTCGGCCAGGCTGACGCGCGCCCCGGGCGCCTGCTCGAGGAACTCCGCCAGTACGTCGGCGATGAGTTCGTTGATGACCATGGGCTCCACGCCGAGGTGGAGGTCGCCGACCGCACCCTCGCCCATCAGGCGCAGCGTCTCGACGACCCGGTTGCGGTCGGCGATCAGACGCTCGCCGGTGGCCAGGAGGTGGAGCCCGGCCTGGGTGGGGTGGACGCCTTTCGCCGTCCGTTCCAGCAGACGCACTCCCAGCTCGCGTTCCAGTTTGGCGATGGCGTGACTCACCGGCGGCTGCGTCATCCCGAGATTCTTGGCGGCCTGCGAAACGGAACCCGCCCCGACGACGGCTCTGAAGTACTCCAGCTGACGAAAGTCCATGCCCGTGTGCATTTCACGCCCCTCAGGAATTGTCAACGAACCCGACCACGCCCGCCGCCATACAGGAAACCATGGACCCCTCCAAGGGAACGTGTATGGGATGTCCGAGCCGCCTGGGCGCGATTCCCCGGAAACGGCCCCGACCCAGCGTGACCTGCACCACATTCCACTCGGTTGATTTCTCGTCCCCATTGCCGGACCCGAATTCCCGTGCAAGTCTTCCGGCGATTCGGCGCGCCTTTTCGTCTCTCACCTTTCAACCCCTTCACCCGGCAAGGCGGATGACCATGTGTGATCTGTGCGGTTCCGAAGCTCCCGTCGAGGGCGGGCACGGCGTCGGCAGGCGCTCCGTGCTGACCGCTCTCGGCGTCACCCCGGTGGTTCTCGGGCTGGCCGGTGCGGGCCCGGCGGCGGCGGACACCCGGTCCGGAGCTTCGGGCCACCCCGGCGGAGCGCACTGGGACCCCCTGGAGCTCGTGCTGCTCGGTACCAAGGCGGGCCCACCGGTGGACCCGCTGAGGGCCGGGATCTCCAGCGCGCTCGTCGTCGACGGTGCCACGTACGTCGTCGACTGCGGACGCTCGGCCGTCACCCAGTACATACGGGCCGGTCTCACGCTGGCGTCCCTCAGCGGCATCTTCATCACCCACCTGCATGCCGACCACGTCGCCGACTACTACAACTTCTTCCTGCTCGGCGGAAGCGTCCCCAACCAGGAGGGCGACCGGCTCACCGGCCCGGTCCCCGTCCACGGCCCCGGCCCGGCCGGAGGGCTCCCGCCGAAGTTCGGCGGCGGGGACGCCCCGACGGTGGCACCGGACGACCCGACCCCGGGCCTGGCCGCGCTGACCGACCGGTGCCACGCCGCGTACGCGTACAGCACCAACGTGTTCCTGCGCGACATGGGCATCCAGGACGTCCGGGGGCTCGCCGACGTCCACGAGATCGAGCTGCCCGAGGTCGGAGCCGACCACACGAACACCGCACCGCCGATGAAGCCGTTCGTGGTGATGGAGGACGACCGGGTCAGGGTCTCCGCGATCCTGGTGCCGCACGGACCGGTGTTCCCCTCGTTCGCCTACCGCTTCGACACCGACCACGGCTCGGTCACCTTCTCCGGCGACACCACGTACAGCGACAACGTGATCACCCTGGCCAGGGGCTCGGACATCCTCGTGCACGAGGCGATCAGCGTCGAGGGCCTCGAGGCGCCCGAGGTCTTCGTCGACCACCTCCTCCAGTCCCACGTGGAGGTCCAGAAGATCGGCCCGATCGCCCAGCGCGCCGACGTCGGCACGCTCGTGCTCTCGCACATCTCCGAGGTCGCCGCGAACCCGATCGACCCGCGCAAGTGGAAGCGGTGGGCGCAGCGCGGCTACGACGGCAGGGTCGTCGTCGGCCAGGACCTCCAGCGCGTCAGACCGCGTCGATAACCGCCGTCGGTGGGGCCGCCGGCCGGGTCACCGCGGTCCCGCGAGCGAGGTCACCGCTCCCGTGGCCAGACGGACCGCCCGCCGGGTCACGGCGTCGAAGTCGTCGCCGGACTCCACCGCCGTGGTGGCCGCGTTGACGAAGCCCTGGAGCAGGCGCGCCGTGCGGTGCGGGGTGTCGTCCCCGAGGTCGGTGAGCGCGGTGATCAGGGGTTCCAGGATCTGCGCGTGGGCCTGTGCCGCGCCCTCTCTGAGCACGGCCGCGTCCCGGTCGCCGGCCAGCGCCTGGGCGATGCGGTGCTCCCCGTCCCGCACCAGGATCAGCTGCGCCCGCACGTAGGCGGCCACGGCTTCCTCGGGGGTTTGGGCGTCCGCCATCTCGGCGCGGATCCGGGAGGTCCAGCGGGGCGCGGCCTCCCGCACGACCTCGGCCAGCAGCTGTCCGCGGTCGGCGAAGTACTTGTAGACGCTGTTGCGGGCCAGTCCGGTACGGGCGGCCACCGTGGCGAAGGTGACGGCCGAGGCGTCGCCCTCCTCCAGGATCTCGCGCGCCGCGGCGACCAGCGCGGCACGCTGCTGGGCCCGGTGGTCGGCGACGGAGGCTGCACGGATCTTGGGCACGTCGTCAGTGTAGGAGGCGGCCGGCCCGGGACGGAGGGACCCCCACTTGGGGACGCCGTGTCGCCATCTTCTATGTTGGGGACACAGTGTCCCCAACATTCTTCCTGGGAAGGCCTTCCCGTGTACTTGGCTCTGCTCGAACTGAAGGCGGCCCGTGGCCGCTTTCTCCTGATGGGTAGCGTCGTGGTCCTCGTCGCCGCGCTCGTCGGCATCGTCAGCGGTTTCACCACCGGACTCGGCGACGACACCATCTCCGCGCTGCGCAGACTCCCCGCGACCCACCTCGCCTTCGACCGCGGGGCCGACTCCGACCAGTTCGCCCGCAGCCTGGTGGGCGAGGCGGAACTGGACGGCTGGCGCGAGCGCGACGGCGTCGAGGCCACCCCGCTCGGCGTCTCCATCGCCCGTGGCACCACGGACCGGAAGGTGGAGGTGGACTTCGCCGCCTTCGGTGTCGAGCCCGGCTCCTTCCTCGACCCCGGCGCCGCCTCCGGCACGGCCCTGTCCGCCGGCGGGCCGTCCGGCGTCGTCGTCTCGCAGCAGCTGGTGAAGGACGGCGTACGCGTCGGCGACACCCTGACCGTCGACCGCCTGGGTCTCGAACTCGAGGTGACCGGCACGACCGGGCGCTCCTCGTACGGGCACGTCCCCGTCGCCTACCTGCCCGTCGAGACCTGGCAGCGCATCCGCTTCGCCACCCCCGGCACACGGGCCGCCGACGTCGAGCCGCCGCACCAGTACAGCGCGGTCGCCCTCCAGGCCGGAGCCGGAGCGGATCTCACCGCGGCGGACCGGGCCCTGACCACCCGGACCGTGACCGTCGAGGACGCGTACGCCGCCGCTCCGGGCTACACCGGAGAACGTCTGACGATGACGTCGATCCAGGCGTTCCTCTACGCCATCGCACCGCTCGTCGTGGGCGCCTTCTTCGCGGTGTGGACCATACAGCGCCGCCCCGAACTCGCCCTGCTGCGGGCGATGGGCGCTTCGCGGGCGCGACTGCTGGGCCACACCCTCGCGCAGGCCGCGATCGTGGTGACGGCGGGTGCGGTGCTCGGAGCGGCGCTGGCCGCGGTGCTGGGCCTGGTGGTCGGCTCCGCGGTCCCCTTCAGCCTTCCCGCCGGAGCACTCGTAGCCACCATGGCGACGGTCGTCCTGGTCGGCCTCGCCGGCACCGCCGTCACGCTGCGCAAGGTGACCACCGTTGACCCGATGACCATGCTGGGAGCCGGCCGATGAGCCTCGAACTTCTCGACGTCACCGTACGACTGGGCCGCGGCGAGTCCCGCGTCACCGCGCTGAGCGAGCTGACCGTGAGCTTCGCGCCCGCCGCCCTGACCGCGCTGGTCGGCCCCTCCGGGTCGGGCAAGTCCACCCTGCTGGCCGTCGCGGGCGCCCTGCTGCGGCCGGACGCGGGCCGGGTGCTGCTCGGGGGCGAGGACATCGCGGGACTGTCTCCCGCCGAGCAGGCGCGGCTGCGCCGGGAGCGGATCGGCTACGTCTTCCAGAGCGGCAACCTCCTCAGCGGTCTCACCGCCCTCGAGCAACTGCTGGCCGCGGCGTCCGTCGCCGGCCGCTCACCGCGAGCGGTACGCGCCCGCGCCACCGAACTGTTGTCCGAGGTCGGTCTGGGGCACCGGCTGCGGCACCGGGCCGACCAGATGTCCGGCGGGGAACGGCAGCGCATCGCCCTCGCACGCGCACTGCTGCTCGAACCGGACGTCCTGCTGGTCGACGAGCCGACGGCCGCGGTCGACCGGGAACGGGCGGCCGGCCTCGTGGAGCTGCTCGCCGCGACGACCCGCCGCCACGGCTGCGTGACCGTGGTCGCCACGCACGACCCGGTCGTGGTGGACGCGGCGGACCACGTGGTCGACATGGTCCGGCTGCGTATCGGAGCGGACAGCCCACTCTGACCGCCGGGCAGCGCCGACCGGCGTAGAGACGGACCCCGGGCCGGTCCCGCCACCGCGTCGGCCCGCCGTGCGCCTGCCTGCCCGCCGGCCCCTCGGCAGGCGGGCGGGGCAGGCGCACGCGTGCCCACCAGCGGCAGCGCCGGAATGCCCGGCACCACACTGGGTGTCGTGACCCCGGGCGAGTGTCGATCTACCGCCTCAGATCACGGCCGTCGGCCGCGCCTCGCGGTTCTGTCGACGTGGTGTCGTCGTAGGCCGCACTGTTGATGATGGCCTTGACCTCGGCGAGAGTCGTGTCCGACGCGTCCCTGAGACAGACACGAACGAAGGGGAATTTTTCTATCCGGTCGGAGCCCAGTAGGAACACACTCCCGGCGCCGACCCACTCCTGGTCCCCTCCGAGCGTACGGCAGCCCTTGCCCGGCCGTGAGTACGAGCTGGGCTCGAGGGCCGTGTCCGAGTCGAAGGCTTCCGTGACTTCTGCGTGACGGAGGAAGATCAGAGCCTCTCCCTCGGCAAGTCCGGTCAAGGGCGGGCAGCGGTAGTCGTCCGTGTCGATGACGATGCGACACGATGTGGCAGGCAAAGTCCTGTTGGCGACATAGACGCCGGCGGTGGCGGACCGGTCCGCAGGTTCGCGCGCGTACCAGCCGTTGGGCAGATCGAGACTGAGTGCTCCGTCCGCGAGGTGGGTCCGATGACTGTGCGGGGACTGCGCGGCGACCTGATTTCGCAGCGGCTGGATGACGAGGGAGCCGTAGAGCAGGGCGATTGCCGTCCCGCACGCCACGCCCGCCGCCCAGGCCGCGCGCCGTCGTCTGCGGGCCCTCACCCGCCGGTGAACCCGGCGCATGCGGTCCGCCGGAGCCGGCAGGCTGGGCACCGCGCGCTCCAGCAACTCTCGCAACTGCCGTTCCCGCACGTCCTGTTCGTCAGCGTCGTACACCGTGCTCTCCCTCCTGCGCGTGCGTGTGCAGGGCCGGCAAGTCGCGCAGCGTGCGCAGTGCCTTGGCGGCCTGGCTCTTGACCGTGCTCGGGCGGCAGCCGAGTATCCCGGCGGTCTCCTCGACGCTCAGGTCCTCGAAGTAGCGCAGCACGATCACCGCCCGCTGCCGGGTCGGCAGGGCACGCACCGCGGCGGCGAGCGAGTGGTGCAGGTCGACCCCCGCGTACGTGTCCGCCGCGGCCGACGCGGGCACTTCGTGGTGCGGAACCTCCGCCCTCCACCGTCGCTGCCACCACGACGAGAAGGTGTTGACCAGGGCCTTGCGGGCGTAGGCCTCGGGATTGCCGTCGGCGATCCGGTGCCATTTGGGCCACAGCTTGGCCAGTACCGTCTGCACCAGGTCCTCGGCCAGGTGGGCGTCGCCCGTCAGCAGCCAGGCCGCGCGCAGCAGCCGTGGACCGCGTGCCGCGACGAAGGCCTCGAAGTCCGACGACGAGCCTTTCACCGGTGTCCCTTCACTCTCGCGCCCGAGCCCGGGACAGACGTCCCGGGCGCTCCGGGTGCCCGGCGACCGCGTCGTGACGGGCCCCGGCCCGCCCCCTGCCCCGAGTGTGTCCGTGCCGTGGGCGACGGAGGTGAGCGCCCGGCCCACCGCTCACGCCGCCAAGCCCGCGTCGGCGCCGCCGATCAGTGACCGCAGCGTCGCCACGCCCCGTGAGGCGAGCGAGGAGACCGTCCCCGGGGCGCAGTTCAAGTCGTCGGCGACCTGCCTCTCCGGGAGGTCGCAGTAGTGGCGCAGCACCACGGCCGTCCGCTGCCGTCGCGGCAGATGGGTCAGTGCGGCCGTCAGCCCGAGGCGGGCCTCCACCAGGTCTGCCGAGTCGGCTGCGGAGGCAGGCTCCGGCACTCTCTCCGTGGGCTGCTCACCCCGCCAGCACCGTCCGGCGGCGCGTGCGGCCGCACGCACCAGTATCCGCCGGGTGTAGGCCTCCGGTGCGCCGTGCGCGATCCGGGGCCAGACCAGCCACAGCCTGACGAGTGCCTCCTGCACCAGGTCCTCGGCCGTGTGACGGTCCCCGCCCGCCAGGGTGCGGGCGTAGCCCAGGAGAGCCGGCCGGCGGGTCGCCACGAACTCACCGAACTCACGTTCCGCCGCGCTACTGATCCGCATGCGCTGTGCTCCTCGTCTGTCATGTTCTCCGGGCCGGGCGGGCGGCCCGCGCCGCCTGCCTTTGCCCCTGTAACCGGGTGACGGCCGGGGTGCGGCGGCCCCGACTCCGTGAAATGTGGTGGACGTCACAAGCCGGCCGTGCAGGAAAGCGGCTGGGCCAGCGCCTTTCCCCTGTGCGGCGATGTCACGGGGCCGGACCGCCGCACGACGTCCCCCATCGAACGGACAAGTGATCCCCTTGCGACTACGCAGTACGTTGACGGCGCTCGCGGCTACGGGCCTGGTCGCCCTGTCGGCCTGCGGCCAGAGCGACTCCGGCGCGTCCTCCCCCGGAGAGACCCAGGGCGGCGCCGCCCGGGACGGAGACAGTGCGTCGGCCGCGCCGGGAGGCGAGTTGACCGTCCCGGAGGACGCCGACCCGGATACGAAGAACTACTACCTGACCGAGAACGCGATAGCGGCCTGTATGAAGAAGCGCGGGTTCAGTTACACACCGGTTCCCGGCATCACACCGAACGAGGACATGAACGCGGGCGAGGGAAAGGACTACGGCCTGGCGAAGAAGTACCGGGAGAAGTACGGCTTCGGTACCTACTCGCGCATCGTCTATCCCAACGACCCGGCCGTGGCCCTGCCGGAAGAGGAGAGCAACCCCAACGAGTCCTACCGCAGTTCCCTTCCCGCCGCGCAGCAGAAGAAGTACGACAAGGCATTGGGACGGTTGCGCGCCCTCCGCAAGACCAACGGCGTGATTCAGCGTCCCCCCAAGGACGGATGCCTCGCGCAGGCCGAACGGAAGGTGTACGGGCCGCCCAAGTCGAAAGCTCAGCAGGACCGGGAGATCGCGGAACAGCAGGAACGCGACAAGCAGGCCGGGCAGGCGCTCAACGGAGACCCCCAACTCGTGTCCCTCGCCCAGGCCTACGCCGACTGCCTGCGCAAGGAAGGCATCACCGTCACCACCACTCAGCCCACCAGCATCGCCGACATGGTGAAGTTCCAGGTGGCCGACCAGATTCCGCCGGGCGGGCAGCCGGGAAAGGAAGAAGCACTGGCCAAGCTTCCCGGTGAGATCGACCTCGCGCTCAAGGACCTCGAGTGCGGCAAGCAGTTCAGGGCCGCGTACTGGCCCAAGTACGACAAGAACCCCTACGTGGGGAACAACGGGTGAAGCGCCGCAGGAGACAGCAAAGCAGCCGCACCAGACGACTGGGTGCGACGGTCGCCGCGGTCGCCGTGATCGGAGCGGGCGGCTGGTTCGCCGGCACCCGCATGCAGTCGCCCGCCGACGCCGCCGCCTCGCAGCGGGCGCCCAAGGCGGGTCCGGTGACCGTGCCGGTCGAGCAGCGCACACTGACCGCCACCGTGGTGGCCCAGGGCAGCCTGGAGTACGGCTCCCCGCGCGGTATCACCCTGGCCGGCGCCGTGGGCTCCTCCCAGGAGGGCGACGAGGAGGACGGTGCAGCACAGCGGGTCACCAAGGCGCCCTCGGCCGGAAGCCGGCTGAAGGAAGGCGACGTGTTCATGCAGGTGAGCGGCAGGCCGGTGCTGGTGCTGCGCGGGTCGGTACCGATGTACCGCACCCTGGGCCCCGGTTCCTCGGGGGACGACGTCAAGCAGTTGCAGAAGGCTCTGAACAGGCTGGGCTTCTCGACGGGCGGCGTCACCGGGACCTACGGCCAGGGCACGGCGTCCGCGGTCGGCCGGTGGTACCGGAACAAGGGGTACACGGCGCAGGAGCCGACCAGCGCCGACCGGCAGAGGCTGGGAGACCTGGAGACCGCGGTGTCCGACGCGCAGGTCGCGCTGCTCACCGCGCGTGGCGACGCCGAGCAGGCCCCCGGCGGCGGTACGCCCAGAAAGGACTCGGAGAAGGTCCGGAACCTGCACATCAAGTCCGCGGAGAAGCAACTGGAGCTGGCGAACTCGGCGCTGAGCGCCTTCAAGGCCGGCTACGGAACCAAGGTACCCGCAGGAGAAATCGTCTTCCTGCCGCGGCTTCCGGTCCGTGTCGACAAGGCCAAGGTACGCGCCGGTGACACCCCGGACGGAGAGGTCGCCACCGTGACGAGCTCCGACGTCGTGGTCGAAGCGGTCGTGCCGGGTTCGGACGCCGCTTCCCTGCGGGAAGGCATGACCGTCCGGGTCACCACAGCGGACGGCAAGGAGGCCGAGGGTGTGCTCCGAGAGATCGGAGGGTCGGGCACGACACCTGAGGACACCGGGACGGGCCCGGACGCCGAACCCGGCGGGGAGTCCGGGAGTGGGGAGTCCGAGAGCAGCGGAACGTCCGGCGACGGCACCTCGGAACCCGTGCCCCTGAAGGTGACCATCGCGAAGCCCGGCCCGCTCGCCGAGAACACGGGCGGCGCGGCGACGGTCACCATCGAGGTGGGCGAGTCGGACGGCAAGGTTCTGGCCGTACCCGTCGCCGCGGTGCAGACATCTGCGGGCGGTCAGGCCCGCGTGCGGGTCGAGCGGGACGGACGGGTGAGGCGCATCGATGTCGTCCTCGGCATCTCCGCCGACGGGCTCGTGGAGGTGAAACCGGACGGCGGCGCGCTCAAGAAGGGCGACCTCGTGGTGGTCGGCCAGTGACCGCAGAGCCGGCCCCCACCGAGGCGCCCGACCGGGACGACGTCATCAGACTGGACGGCGTCCACCGCGTCTTCGACTCCCAACCGCCCGTACACGCCTTGCGCGACGTGCACCTGACGGTGAGGCGAGGAGAGCACCTGTCGATCGTCGGACCGTCCGGATCGGGGAAGTCGACCCTGCTGAACACCCTCGGCCTGCTGGACACCCCGACCTCGGGCGACTACTGGCTCGACGGAGTGAGGACCGGGGCCCTCAGCGACCGGCAGCGCACCTCGCTGCGCGGGAGCAGTGTTGGTTTTGTTTTCCAGCTTTTTCATCTGCTTCCTTATCGGAGTGTGGAGGAGAATGTGATGTTGGGGGAGGTGTATCGCGGGCCGGGCGCGGGCGGGGGGCGTCGTCGGCGTGCCGAGCGGGCCGGAGCGGTGCTGGAGCGGGTGGGTTTGTCCCATCGCAGTGGTTTCCGGCCGGATCGTCTCTCTGGTGGTGAGTGTCAGCGTGTCGCTATCGCGCGGGCTTTGATGAGTGAGCCGGCTCTGCTGCTGTGTGACGAGCCGACCGGCAATCTCGACAGCGAGAGCACGCACTCGGTGCTGGAGCTCTTCGACCGGCTCGGTGCCCAGGGTATGACCCTCGTCGTGATCACTCATGACGATGCGGTCAGCCGGTGTGCCGGCCGGCGGGTCCGTATCCGTGACGGGCGGCTCGTGGAGGAACCCGCGTGAAGCGCCGTCACCGCGTCACCGCTCCCGCTGCTGCTGTCGGTGTGGGGAAGGGGGTGGAGCGTCCCCGGATCCATCCGAAGGATTTGTGGACGGAGGCATTGTCGGGGGTCCTGGCCCGCCCTGTGCGTTCCGTGCTGACCACGCTGGGTACGGTGCTGGGTATCGGCACGCTGGTCGTCACGGTCGGGGTGGCGTCGACGGCCGCTCACCAGATCGTGGGCCGGTTCGATGCGCTTGCCGCCACGTCGGTCACCGTCGTGGTCCCGCCGCCGCCCCCGGCGTCGGAGACCGTGCCGCTGGTGGGCTGGGACGACGTCGATGCCGTCGGCCGGCTGGCCGGGGTGGAGTCGTCCGCCGCGCTCGCGCAGAGTGACGAGCTGGCTGCCGTGCAGGTGCGGGCCAACGACGTGGTCACGCCTGGTGGCTTGTCCGGCCAGACGCTGGCGGTTGTCGCGGCTTCGTCGTCGCTGCCGGTGGCGGTGCGCGGTGAGGTCACGGCCGGCCGGTTCTACGACCGGGGTGACATCGCCCGCGGCGCCAGAGTGGCGGTGCTGGGCGACCAGGCCGCTCGCCTGCTCGGTGTCACCCGGGTGGAGGACGCGCCCGCGGTTTTCTTCAACGGTCTTTCTTTCACCGTGATCGGGATCCTCGGCGGAATCGAGCGTGAGCAGCGCCTGTCCACCTCGGTGATCCTGCCGCCCACGACGGCCAGGGACCGTCTGGGCCTGGACACGGTGAACCGCGTCCTGGTCAACACTTCCCTCGGTGCCGCGCAGCAGGTAGCCCGGCAGTCTCCCGTCGCCCTGGCACCGGGCAGCGCCAAGGCGCTCACCGTCCTGGCTCCGCCCGATCTGTCGAGGGCACGCAAGGGTGTCCAGGGCGACGTCAACGGTCTGTTCCTGGTCCTCGGGCTCGTCTCGCTGATCGTGGGTGCTCTCGGTATCGCCAACGTCACGCTGGTCACCGTGATGGAACGGGTCGGAGAGATCGGGTTGCGGCGTGCCCTGGGCGCCTCGCGCCGGCAGATCGCCGCTCAGTTCCTCCTGGAGTCGACGACGATCGGGCTGCTGGGGGGCGTGATCGGTGCCGCGCTGGGGGTTGTCGTCGTGGTGGCCGTGTCGGCGGTCAAGGACTGGACTCCCGTACTCGACGGCCGGCTTGCCGTCGGCGCTCCGGTCGTCGGCGCGGTGGTCGGCCTGCTGGCGGGTGTGTATCCGTCGCTGCGGGCTTCCCGGATGGAACCGGTCGAGGCGTTGCGAGCCCCGTCGTGAAGACTGCCCCCGGGGACCGGCGCGGGGGCGTACTGGACGGCCCGCCTGCCGTCCGCAACCGCGTTTCTCGTGCCATGAGTTCGGCTGATCGAGGGTGACCGGGGACTGGCACGGCCGTGGCCGCGGGAGGACGAAGGGGGACATTGTTCTCGGCGTCTTCGGGCGGGAACGGCGGCCCGTGTGGGAGTGAGGTGGATCACTGGAACGCGTCCGGGGGCGTGGAGAGAACAAGGTGTGAGGAACTCAGACAACGACCTGCGGCGTCGTGTGCGCACCGGTGACCGTGAGGCGTTCGCCGAGCTGTACGAGGCGTTCGCCGGCGCGGTGTACAACCATGGTCTGCGGCTGACCGGTGACTGGTCGGCGGCGGAGGACATCATGTCCGAGACTTTCCTGGCCGCGTGGGGCAACCGTGCCGCGGTGCACGAGGAGGGGGGCACTCTGCTGCCGTGGCTGCTGGGCATTGCCACCCACAAGGCGGACAACGCACGGCGCAGCGTGCGCCGGCGGCAGCTGTTCCTGACGCGCCGGCCGCAGGCCACGGCGGTGGAGGACTTCGCACCGGAGGCGGCCGGGCGTCTGGACGACGTGCGCCGGCTGCGTGCCGTTCAGGCCTGCCTGGGCCGGCTGCGGCGCCACGAGCGGGAGGTGCTCGCCCTGTGCGTGTTCTCCGGTCTGGACTACCGGCAGACGGCTCAGGCGCTGGGCATCTGCGTCGGCACCGTACGGTCCCGTCTGTCCCGCGCGCGCAAGAAGCTCGCCCGGCTTGCCGAGGAGAACATGGAACTGCCCACCGTCCGCGGAGAGATGACAGGTGCGGCTGCACTCGCGGCCGTGCCCGTGCGGAAGGAACTCACATGAACGGCAGGCCGAACCCGAACCCGGCTTCTTTCGAGCCCTCGGACGAGCGCGAGGAGATTGCCCGTCTGCTGCCGGCCCCGGCCGACTGGGACCTTCCGCGCGGGCGGCACCTCCATCACAAGGACCTCTTGATGCGACACATCGACCGCGACCAGGCCTCCACCACCGTCACCACCACCGCCGCCCCCACCACCGCCGCCCCCGCCGCCCCCACCACCACCGCCACCACCGCCGCCCCCGCCGCCACCACCGCCACCGCCGCCGCCGCCGCCACTGCCGCCCCCACCACCGCCGCCGCCGCCACTGCCCCCACCACCCCCGCCGCTGTTGCCCGGCCGGGGCGCCGACGGCTGCGCCCCGTACTCCTGGCGCCCGTGACCGCGCTGGCCCTGGCCGGTATCGTGACCGCGGCCTTCGCCCTGAACGACGGCGACCGCAAGCCCGCCGCCGGCACGTCGTCCGACGCGGCCGCGGACATGCAGCCCGTCTCCGCTCTCCTCGGGCAGATCTCCGACGCCGCGGGCAAGCGTGACACTCCCACGGTGCGGGACGACCAGTTCTCCTATGTCAGGGAGAAGGTCCGCGAAGCCGACCTGTCCAGTGGGAAGGCCGTCGTCGGCCCGCTGCACGACTACGAGCTGTGGCTCTCCCAGGACCCCGAGCCCGTGCAGAAGCAGGGCCTGATCCGCAGCGACGGCAAGACCGTGCCCCTCAACGCCGAGTTCGGCGACACGAACGGCACACCGGCCGGCTTCAGCCGCCCCACCTACCAATGGCTGGCCTCGCTGCCGACCGACCCCGGCCGGCTGCTGGACCACCTGTACGCCAAGGCACCGCAGGCCGAGAACAGGGAACGCGACCAGGCCGTCTTCGAGCAGATCGGCGACCTCCTCGACCAGGTGATGCCGGCACGTACGGCCGCCGCGCTCTACCGGGCCGCAGCGAAGATCCCCGGCGTCACCGAGACCCCTCGGGCCCAGGACGCCGTCGGCCGCCGGGGCCTGGGCATCGCCCGCAGCGACACGAAGAACGGCGTCGTCACCGAATGGGTCTTCAGCACACAGGACTTCACCTACCTCGGCCACTCCACCCGCCTGACCAAGGACACGCCCTACGCCGAGGCGGGGACGCTCCTGGACAGCTCGGCCCTCCTCAAGAGCGCGGTCGTCGACAAGCCCGGCCGGCTCCCCGGCAGCGAGAAGAAGTAGGAACGGCCGGACCGGTCGGTCCTGCGGCTGTCGCCCGGTCCGCCCATGCTCCGCACGTGGGACTGGAGGACCGCGGTGTTCTGCCGGACGCGGAGCGGGAACGGCCCCGGCCCGTCCCGCCGGAGCGGTACGGGCCGCGGAAGGACGGCGGGTCCACGTGTGCCGTCGGCGCTGCCGGCCGACGCGGTCGGCGAGATCGACGGGGGCATCCCGGTGAACCCCACCAGTGCGCGCCGCTCCGCCCCGCAGCCGCCGCACCGGCCGGCCTGTTCGCGGCATACGGGCCGGCCCTCACCGTGCCGCCCGCGCCCCCACCGGCATCCGCCCCTGCACCGCCGCCCCCGGGCCCGCCGCCGGCCGTCCCGCCCACAGCGCATGGAACAGCGCGGGACACACAACCCGCCGAACTCCCGGCCCCGCCTACGCCCTCCCACGGCGGCGCGGGCTCGGCGAACGCCTCCTGCAGGGCGGCAGCCGGCAACCGACCACCGTGGTCCGGCGGGTGCCGGTGTCCGGCCAGCCAGGCCACATCGCGTCGGTAGATCGGGTCGAGAGGCCCAAGCCCCCACGACCGCCGGCCCGCCGCCGTACAGATCTCTCCGACTACCGCAGCGAGAGACCGCTGCCGCCGGGTCAGCTCTCCGCCCCCTGTGCAGTCGGCGAGCACCCCGTGGCCATCGGCCGGCCGGAGCATCGGCTGAGGAGCATGCGCCCGCACCCCGCTCGGCACATGCCACCGCAGTCCAAGCGGCCGGGCGTTCCGGCCCGCTGACGCGTGGATTCGCGGTCGAGGAGCACCCCACGCAGTCGCGCCGCTGCGGACCCGTAGTGCACCAGCGGCCCGGTGGTGGCCGACCGCCACCGTCCCGGCGCCCGCCGCTTGCCTTTGCGGGCCGGGAAGGCTTCAGCGGCGGACAGTTTTCGAAGACCACGTGGGCGGCCGCCCATGACCGCCTCGGACACTCAGTCGCCCCGCCCGCAGTCCGAAACAGCACGTCCACCGAATCGGCTTCGGACCGCCACGCCCTCGCTCCGCCACGCCCTCGCTCCGCCCCACCCAGCATCCTGCATACAGAACCAAACGGCTTATCAGCCCGTCCGGTACTGGGCGCGTGCCGCATCGGCGAACATCAGCTGCGCCCGGACCGTTCTGCAGCCCAGGTGTAGCCCAGCTCTGCGAGGGCGGCCCGCTGATCCGCATCCAGCCGGTCACGCCTGGCCTTTTGGTTACTCAAGAACACACCCAGCCTGATCGCCGAACCGTCAGGCAGCTCCTCAACGTGTGCCCTCCCGACGACGGTTCTGCCTTCCCGCTGGATGTACTGGGTCAGGGCTGCCAGACCGCGTTGGAACGCGTACTGCGCCTTGGCCGGGCGGCCCTTCGTCGCACGCTGGGGCGCCGGGGCGGGTGCCGGCGTCTCAGCGGGCTGTACGCCCAGCGCTGTCAACCGCTGCTGCTGTCCCTCGGAGAGCTCCACCCAACTGCGGCGTTGCCGCTGAAGCCATTTGCCGAGGTCGTCGCCGTCCATGAGGACGCCGGGTGCGATGTCGGGCAGGACTCCGCCGGGTTCGTCGGCGGCGAGGTGGGCGAGGTGGCGGTGGTGGCGTTGCCAGTCCAGTGGCCAGGGGCAGTCCCAGTCGGGGTCAATCGAGGCCAGCTGCGCGTCCCGTGTCCGCGCCCGTTCGGGGTTCTTGCCGAGGCCGCCCTTACGCCTGAGATTCGCCAGTAGCTGACCGATGGGGACAGGCTTGCCGTCGGCGGGATCGCCCCACAGGGCGTCCTGCCTCGGGGCCATGTGCCCGTGCGCACGGTGGTACGAGCGCAACACCGCCAGCTTCGTCTCCCAGGCTTCTTCGCCGGGCTCCCAGACCGTGCCGGCCTCCGGCGCGTCGAGCAGCGTCTTGCGCCGCTCCTCGAGCTCCCCGGCCCGCCGCGCTTTTCGCTGCTGGTGCACCCACCGCCCCAGCGGAAAGGCCCTCGTGACGCCGACCTCGACCTCGGTGTCGTAGGGGACGGCGTGCAGGCCGGTGATCTGGTGCTCCTTCCGCCACCGCAGCAGCGCCTGATAGCCCTCCAGCCAGACCAGCGACTCCGGCCGGTAGACCCGGGTGCGCAAGAACGCCGCGATCGTCGCGGCGTCGCGCGGGGTGGAGAAGTGCAGCAGAGCCGACTCGACCGAACCGTCGGTGCCGCCCTGATCCTGGTCGCCTCCGCCCTCTCCGCCGTCGGCCGCGATGATCCGCCCGTCCTCGTCGCGCCGGATGTGAACCCTGCGCTTGCCGCTGGTGAGCGCACGCGAGGCGAGCTGCTCGACCAGGCGCTCGTCATGCGAGCGCAGGCCCTGCAGCACGGCTACAAGGGGGCGGTACGAGGCGCTGGCGACCATGTCGGCCGGGTCCTCGCCGGGCTCCAGGAACACCGGCACGATGATCCGCGCGACCTTCGTGGAACCGTCCCGGTTGAGCCGAAGAGCCCGGCCGATGTTCTGCACGATCTCGACCTGCGAGCCGCGGGTGTCGGCGAAGCAGACGGCCTCGACTCCCCGTTCGCCGGTGATGTCCACGCCCTCCCCAAGCACGCGACAGCTGGCGAGGAACGCCCGGTGCACACGGCGGCCCTCGGCGTCGATGCCGTTGGCGAACTCGTGCAGGGCTTCGCGTCGTTCGGTGACGAGGTGGTCGCCGCACAGCCACGCCGACCACACCCGCTCCGGCGGCACGTGGCGTCCTGCTTCCAGCTCGTAGAACCAAGCGCCGGCCGACGACGCGGGCAGCTTCTCCGCGGCCGCCAGGTCCTCGCCGGAGGCGTCGCGCGCGTACAGCGCGGCTGCGGTCTTCGACAGCTTCTCCGCGAAAACGGCGGCCTCCTCGACCTTCTGGTGGAACGTCATGACCGTACGCAGGTTGTACGCCGCCGCGTGCTCCAAAAGCGCGGTCTGCAGCAACGCCAGGCGCCGGCCCCGCCGCGCCTCCTCCGACTCCCCGACGATGGGGGAGGGGTCGCGGATCTCCAGGACGTCGATCTCGAACCCGGCGAGGATGCCCCGCTCGATCGCCTCGGAGAGCCCGAGCTCGGCGCCGGGAAGCCAGGCCCCGAAGATGCCGTCCGGGTCGTCGGCCATGCTCGCGAGCTCCACCTCCACCCCGCCCGCGCCCCTCTGCGGGCGGGGCGAGGCGAGGATCCGCGGGGTGGCGGTGAGGTAGAGCCGGAAGGCGGCGGGGATGCGGGCATGGTCGTGGATCGCCGCCCACGGACGGCCAAGATCACCCGCGGTTGAGTGGGCCTCGTCCACGATGGCGAGGTCGAACGGGGCCATCTGCTGGCCGTAGAGCCGCTCCCCGCCCGCCAGAGCGGCTTCCACCGGCCCGCGAACCGTCCGCCGGCCCGTCGGGTCCTCCGGGCCCTCGCGGTCCACCAGGGAGGCGTAGGTGGCGAACACGACCACGGGCCCGGACCCGGCCCAGAGCGCGAGCTGGATCGCATTCGTGGTGGCGCGCACCCCCAGCGCGTTCAGCACCGCGTCGTTCTCCAGCGAGCACACCGCCACCATCGGCGCCCGATGACCGACCACCCGCCACGCCTGCGCGGTCTGTGCGAGCAGGTCCAGGGTGGGCACGGTCACCAGGATCCGCCCGCCCGGGAAGCACTCCAGCGCGCTCGCGGCAGCCGTGATCGTCTTACCGGATCCCGTGGCGGACACCAGCGTGCCCCGGGCCCCCTGCCCCGGCACAGAAGATCTTGCATAAATTCTGACCCATTCTCGAATGGCTGCTTTCTGGGTCACCTGATGTTCCCGGAGACTGATCACAGAACTCATCCTTGTCTTTTCCCGGATGACATCACATTCCTCCACCACGACCCCGACGAGACTGCGGACGCGTCAGAGGCAGTGGTAGAGGCGGGGCAGGGGTACCTGTCGATCCCGCCGCGTGCGGGCAGCTCGTCCTCGAAGTCGCAGGCGGCGACGGCTTTAAAGCCACCGTGCCACAGTGCTTCGAGCACGGCCGTGACGGCCTGAACCACCTCGTCCGGCGTTCCCGCGGGGGCCTCGCACTCCAGCACGGTCGGCCACTGAAGGAAGTCGAAGGGATGGGCCCGTCGGCCGATGCTGTAGTCGTTGTGCTCGCTTCCACGCGCACCGGCCCGACGGTCAGCTCCGCACCATCCTCCTCAACGAAGCCGAGGGCGTCTCGAAGCCAACCCACGACCCGCGGGGCGGACACGGCGTCCACGTAGATCGAGGCGTCGCTGTAAGCGGAGTCCGGGCCGAGGGGCGAAGACCCGCGATCATTCGTCACGCGGCGCTCCCTGCGGATCTGGCCGGGGTGAGGGAGAAGGAGCGCTGGAGCAGCCGCTTGGCCGGTTCGTGGTGGTAGTACTCGGCGATCTGCAGGGGAGTCTCGCCGTCGATGGCCGGCAGGCGCGGATCGGCACCGTAGGCCAGCAGGATCGCCGTGGAGGCGGTGTTCAGCGGGTAATCCGCCTGCACATGGCCGTCGCCTTCCAGGTCGATCGCATGAGTCAGCAACGTGAGCTCGAAGCACACCTCGCCCGGGTCCGCCCCAGCGCCCAGGAGCACGGCGAGGGTCTCGTAGCCACTCATCTCCACGGCCTGATGCGCCGGTGTCCACGGCTCCACCTCAGGCCAAGTGCTACGCCACAGCGCATCGGAACCCATAGCGCCCCTTCCCTTCTCCACCGGCCTTGCTGGGCCGTGGCTATCACATCAGTGGACGGACCACGGGCATAAGACGCCGAAGCTGCAGCGGCCCCCGACCCTGCTACCGGTGTCCCCACATTACGCCAACTCTACATGCTGCATCACATCGAGAGACAGACTCGCGAAACCCTCGACAGAGCCCCCACTCAAGATCCCGTCCGACCTCCGGCGTGCATCGCGCATCGCGGGTACACGGTGCCGCATGGCACCGAAGACCGAACGCATCCAGTTCCTGCGGGCCGCGCGGCAACTGCGCCGTATCCGCTCCTTCTACGCTGCGGCCATCCTCCTGTGGGCAGGGTCCGCGGCCTGGACCGGCTGGCAGGCCCCAGGTAGCCGGCAAATGTGCCCGGGCCGTCCTCTTCCTGATCGTCTTCACCGCCCTGCTCGTCACCGCGACCCTCGCCCTGCGGCACCTCGCCGTTCCCGCAACAGGCCGGCCCGGGCACCACGCTGCCCCGCACAAGCTGCCGAGCACCCGCCGTCACGCTCCCGCCTGAGAGCCCAGCCCATCACTCTTCCCGCGAGTCAATCCGGGCGTGGACTCCGCCCGCAGGGGGCGGAGTCCACGGTCTGCTGACAGCCCGCTACCGGAGCACCACACCCCTGTCCCTGTAAGCGCTCGGGCCGAAGGCCCGTTGACGGGCCCGCGCAGCGGGTCCGTCCTGTGGCGCGCAGCGCCACTAGGCGGCTGGAGCGCAGCGCAGGCCACCGCAGCTCCGGGAGCGCAGCGGACGGAGCGTCACCACCCCGGCGCAGCCGGGTTGGTGAGCTGGACGAGCAGCGTCCAGCCAGCGCTTCCGCGGAGCGGAAGCGCAACACCCGCGCGCAGCGCGGGTGTTCGCTTGCCCATCGCGCAGCGAT
>NZ_CP108220.1:0-130976 GCF_045041415.1 Streptomyces coelicoflavus
GCGGAGGACTCGGGGATGTCCTCGCAGTAGGCGGCGAGGAACGAGAGCACCTCGTGGTCGCGTTCCCGTTCGATCTCGGCGACCCGCTCCGGGTCCGGGACGCGCGCGCGGCGCATGTCCTCGACCGCCTCGTGCGGTACGTGGCCGAGGGCGGCCTGCGCCTCGGAGGCGAGGATCTCCACCCGTACCCAGGTGGCGTAGCGGTGCCGGTCGGAGAAGAGCGCGCCCATCTCGGGCAGCGTGTACCGGGGGATCATGCGGGGCCTTCCTCGGTGGGAGGGGGCGGGGCGGGGGCCTCGGCCGGGTCAGTAGGCGCCGAAGTACTCACGCTGTTCCCAGTCGCTGACCCGTCCTGGTGTGGGCGGGGCCTGGAGGCACCAGGCCTCGTAGCGGCGCAGTTCGCTCTCCTTGAGCTTGGCCAGGCAGGCGGCGAGCGGCTCGCCGAGCAGCCGGGCGGCGCGGCCGGCGCGGAAGGCGTCGAGGGCCTCGCGCAGGTGCTGCGGTACGAGGCCGGGGGCACCGCCGGGCGCGGGGGCCGGGGCGGTGGCGGCGTCCTGGGGGTCGGGCCGGGCGGTGAGGCCCTCGAGGCCCGCGAAGAGCTGGGCGGCGACGGCGAGGTAGGGGTTGGCGCAGGGCTCGCCGATCCGGTTCTCCAGGTGCGCCCCGGCGCCGTGGCCGACGACGCGCACCATGGCGCTGCGGTCCTCCTCGCTCCAGCCGGGCCGGGTGGGCGCGAGGGTGTGCTCGGCGGCGAGCCGCCGGTAGCCGTTGACGGTGGGCACCGAGAGCAGGCACAGCTCCCGGGCCCAGTCCAGCAGCCCCTCCGCGTACGCCTTGCCGTGCGGGGACAGGCCGCCCGAAGGACCCTCGGCGCCGAACAGGTTGTGGCCCGAGGCGAGATCGGTGACCGACTGGTTGAGGTGCCAGCCGCTGGGGTCGGCGGCGTCGATGAGCGGCTGCGACATGAACGAGGCGTGGTGCCCGCGCCGGGCGCACCAGCTCTTGGCGACCGTGCGGAAGAGCAGCATCGCGTCGGCGGTGTCCAGCGCGGACATCGGGCTGAACGTCGTCTCGACCTGGCCGGGTCCCGACTCGTGCTCCATCGACCTCAGCGGCAGGCCGAGGGCGAGCAGGTGCAGGGCGAGGGGGTCGGTGAGGTGGGCGACGCTGTCGTAGTGGCCGTCGAGGTTGAACTGGTAGCCGGCGTTCAGGGCGGCCACGCGCGGTGCCCGGCCCTGGAGTCCGAAGCCGTTGCCGGTGTTGCCCGGGTCGTCGTCGAGGCGGCGGGTGAGGTACCACTCGACCTCGAGGCCGAGGACGGGCGCGAGGCCCTGCCCGGTGTACCGGTCGACGACGCGGCGCAGCACGGCCCGCGAGGAGAGCGGGTGCGGGCTGCCGTCGCGCAGGTACTCGTCGCCGATCACCCAGGCGGTGCGGGCGTCGCCGCCGGGCAGCGGCTGGAAGGTGAGGGGGTCCGGGACCAGGACGAAGTTGCCGGCGCCGGCGATCTCGTCGACGCCGATGCCGTGGTCGCCGAGGAAGTCGACGGCGACGGCGTGCCCGGTGTCGAAGACGAACGGGCCGGGGCTGTAGTTCATGCCGTTGCGCAGTACGCCGCGGAACGCCTCGGCGGTGAGAGTCTTGGAGCGGGCCAGACCGTGCGGGTCGCCGAAGACAAGGCGGACGAGGTCGACGTCGGCGAGGCTCGCCTCGACCCGTTTCGCGGCGGCGACGCGGGCCTCGTCCCACAGCCCGTGCCGGGCCACGAACGAGGGCTGCCCGACGCTGCCCTCCGCTGCGGGCGAGGACCAGGACCTGACGTACATGGGAACGTCCTTTCCACGGGCTTTCCTCGGGCTTTTCCAAGGGCTTTCCACGGGCGTGGGTCAGCGGGCGGCCGCGGGCTCCAGGACCCGCGCGGAGGGCGGCACGGGCGTGCCGAGGTCCGACTCGAGACGGCCGGCCAGGCCGAGGACCAGGTCGTCGCCGCCGACGGGGCCGACCAGCTGGAGGCCCGCCGGCAGGCCGGAGCGGGTGAGTCCGGCGGGCAGCGACAGGGCGGGCTGGCCGGTCATGTTGAAGGGGTAGGAGGCGGGCGCCCAGGCCAGCCACCGCAGGTCCCGCGGGTCCGCCGCCCAGGGCGGGCCGACGGCGTCGGCGGCGAAGGGTTCGACGGGCACGGTGGCCATGGCGAGGACGTCGTAGCGGTCCATGACGGTGCGCAGGGTGGCGCGCAGGCCCTGGCGGACCTCCTCGGCCCGGATCACGTCGGCGCCGCCGAGGGTGCGCCCGTGGCGTACGACCTCCAGGCGGCCGGGGTCGGCCCACTCGTCGTCCTCGGGGCGCGCCCCGGCGGCCTCGGAGGCGGCGAGGAGGTCGACGAGCGCGGGGTAGAGCCGGGCGCAGCGCACCTCGACGTCCTCGACCAGGTGCCCCTGGGCGCGCAGGGCGAGGCGGGCCTGCTCGGTGACGCGCCGGACCTCGTCGGTGGTGCCCTCGTACTCGATCCAGCCGATCCTCAGGACCCGCCCGGTGCGGGGCGCGTCCAGGGAGCCGAGCCCGGAGTCGGGGTCGCCGGGGTGCGGGCCCGCCATGACCCTCCCGAGCAGCGCGGCGTCGGCGACGGTGCGGGCGAGGGGGCCCTGGTGGGCGAGGCGGTCGGCGCTGTTGGGGACGTACGGGATGCGGCCGAGGGAGGGTTTGTAGCCGACGACGCCGCAGAACGCCGCCGGGATGCGGATGGACCCGGAGCCGTCGGTGCCCAGGGCGCCGTCGCACAGGCCGGTGGCCACCGCGGCCGCGGCGCCGCCGCTGGAGCCGCCCGCGGTCAGGCGGGGGTCGTAGGGGTTGCGGGTGGGCGGGGCGGCCCGGCTGACCGTGGAGGCGCTCCAGCCGTACTCGGAGGTGGCGGTCTTGCCGACGACGACGGCGCCGGCGGCGCGCAGCCGGGCCACGGCGGGCGTGTCCTCGCGGGGGCGGTCGTTGGGCAGCAGCGAGCCGCGGCCGGTGGGCAGGTCGCGGGTCTGCAGCAGGTCCTTCACGGAGACGGTGACGCCGAGCAGCGGCAGGGTGTGCCAGGCGTCGGCGCCCAGTTCGCGGATCCGGGCGTCCGCGCGCGCGGCGGCGCGCAGCGCCTCCTCGCCCGCGACGGCGACGTACGCGTCGAGGGTGTCCCGCTCGCGGACGGCCTCCAGGACGGCGGTGGTGTGTTCGACGGCGGACAGCTCGCCCCGTCGCAGCAGTCGTCGGGTGTCGCCGACACCGCGGGCGGTCATCTGTCTCCCCCCTTCCCTTCCCTCTTCGCTTCTCTCTTCGCTTCTCTCTTCGCTTGCGTTCACGAGGCCCGGCGGTCCGGGCCGGCCAGGACGCCGGGGGCCGCGGGGCCGGTGCCGGTGACGGCCGTCCAGTGCCAGTCGGAGTCGAACGCGGTGACCTCGAGGCCGGTCCCGGCGGCGACGAGGGCGGCGGCGAGCGAGGTGGCGCGGGCGACGAACCCGGACACCCGGTGGGCGGCGAGCACGTCCTGCTCGCCGAACGGTTCGCCGGCGCAGCGCAGCAGCCGCAGGTCCATGAAGCCGTCGAAGCGGCGCCCGTCGACCTCGACGGGCTGCGGGGAACGCACCGAGAAGCGCACGTTGTTGTTGACGTGCCCGTGGTGGTGCTGGTCGGAGAAGTACGCGACGTCCGGGATGACGGGCGGCACGAAGTGGTCGCGGGCCACCACCTCGGGCTCGCGGGGCAGGTTGCCGGCGACGAAGTGCCAGGAGTTGTAGCTCATGCGCGAGGACATCGCCCAGGCGGCGTCGGCGAGGGCGGCCCGGGAGCCGCCGAAGTGGGCGGCGGCCTCGGGCCGGGGCACCACGCAGCAGAAGAAGTGCGTGATGTCCCAGTCGCAGATCGCCGCCCAGTTCTCGCCGCGCAGCGCGCGGACCAGGTCGGGCAGCGAGCGCATGCCGCGGCTCATCGCGAAGTCGGCGGCGAAGGCGTCGGCGCTCGCGGCGACGGTCTCGTGCACCAGGGACTCCAGGCCGGTGCCGAAGGCGCCGTGCGGTGCGGCGAGCCAGCCGGGCGCGGCGGCGAGTTCGCGGCCGAGGTCGGCGAGCGTACGGCCGCTCAGCGGCAGCCTCGCGCGCAGGTGGGCGGCGACGGCGTCCTCGCGGGCCCGGGCGGCGGGGCCGGGGGCGGCGGCCACCCGCTCCACCTTGTGCATCAGCGCCCCGTGGATCTCGCGGTACAGCTGCGCGTGGCCGCTCACCTCGCGGCGGCGCTCGCGCAGGGCGACGGCGAGCCGGTCGAGGTCGGCGACGCGGTGCGAGGCGGCGGCGGGCACCGGTGCGACGCCGGGTACGGCGGCGTAGGCGCGGCGCACCCGCTCCAGCGTGTACGCGACGTGGTCGACGGTCAGCTGGGTGCCGTTGGCCTCCTCGACGCGGCCGAAGCCGGCCGAGCGGATGAGCAGGGTGAGGCAGACGACCAGCTGGGTGTCCTGGTCGGTCCACAGGTCCAGGGGCAGGTCCCGCAGCGCGCCCAGGGCGCAGTCCGGGTGGCCGGGCCACAGGGTCTTGCCGGTCAGGGTGTTGCGCTCCCGGAAGTTCGTGTACTGCGTGTCCTCCTGGTAGAGGACGAACGGGGCGGTGCGCACGGCCGCCTCCAGGGCCTGGTCGAGCAGCGCCCGGCGGCCCTCGGTCCCCTGCCCGGCGAGCCAGGCACGGCAGTCGGCGGCGCGGGCGGCGTTGCGTTCCCGGACCCGCCCGAGTTCGCGCCGGTAGGCGTCGAGGGCGGCCCGCTCGTAGGGCACCCGGCGCACACCGCCGACCAGGTCGCGGGGGTCGAGGGGGCGGCCCCCCGGAACCCGCAGCGCGACACGGCCGTTGGCGGCGAGCCCGACCTCACCGACGAAGACGACGTCCGCGGCCACCGCCGCGTCCGCGACCCGGTCACCCGGGGTGTCCGCCCCGCCCGCGCTGTCCGCGGCCCCGGACTGTCCCAAGTCCGCCCGTACGGCGGCCTCCGGCGCGGACGGCTCCGAGTCCGCCGGCCCGGACGCCGCCACCGCACCCGCGACACCGGCCTCCGCCGCGCGCCGGACGGCACCACCGCTGCCGGACGCACCGGCCCCGCTGCCGGACGCACCGGCCCCGCCGACGGAGCCCGGGTTCCCGGACGGCCCCGAGTCCGCCCGCGCGGTCGCCGCGCCGCGCAGGGCGGTCAGGGCGGCCTCCTGGGCGGAGTTGAGGGCCCGCAGCTGGACGTCGGCGGGGACGTGGCCGTCGAGGGTGAGCAGGACGTCGAGCGCGGCGCGCAGGTCCTCGGTCCGCTCCGCGCGGCGCCACACCTGCCGCAGCAGCCCGGGGAACCCGGCGTCGGGGTCGGCGACCCGGTCCGGCTTGGCCGTGCTGCCGGCGGGGGTGCCGAGCCTGCTGGGACGGCGGCTCATCCGCTTCCTCGCGTTGGCGGCGCGGCGGGATTCCTGGCGTCCCACGGGCTCCTTCATGCGGCGCTCTCGGCGGTGAGTTCGATGTGGTTCCACATCGCGTCGTCGGTCGGGGACCAGTCCTCGTCGACGTAGATGCAGTCGACCGGGCACTCGAGCACGCAGGCCGGGCAGCCCGAGCACAGCTCGGGGACGATCACCACGTCGAGGCCCAGGTCGAAGACGGCGCCGAACTCCGCGGGACAGCCGCGCAGGCAGCTGTCGCAGGTGATGCACTCGGACGTCTCGATGCGCCGCGGGGGCTTCTTCCAGTTGCCGGCGCGGGAGCGCCGGGCGATGCGATCGGCGCGTTCCGACAGCGCTGCGGGCGAGGCAAGCTTCTTCACGGGATCGGCCCCCTCCGGGACTCTTCTCGGCCACGGCCGAGACGGACGGTCCCGATCGTCACCGTGCCCCCTCGACTGCCTCCGGAGCGCGGGTGGGAACCGGCTGGAGCCCCGCACCGGCCGCTCGAGCCGGTCGCGAGCGCGGCCCGTCCGGGACACCGGACCGTGGGTGCCGGGGGCGCGCTCCGGGCCGTGAGCCGGGTACGCGCCGACCTGCCCGCCCGCGGGCACGCCGTCCGGCCGCCCGCCGTCCACCACGGAGGAACCCATGCCCCTGCCGCCCGCCCGCGTCGTGCGGGCCGTCGAAGGCGTGCGCACCGGTTTGCAGCGGCTGGCCCGGAAGCTGGCCCCCGCACCGTTCTCACTGCTGGAGATGGTCCAGGGCGCCATGCTCAGCCAGGCCCTGTACGCGGCCGCCGAACTGCGCGTCGCCGAGGCGCTGCGGGACGGCCCGCTGTCCGCCGAGCGGCTCGCCGAGCGGGTCGGCGCCCACCCGCAGACGCTCCAGCGGCTGATGCGGCTGCTCGCCTCGAACGGCGTCTTCGCCGAGCGCAAGGACGGCGCCTTCGCGCTGAACCCGATGGGTTCCGCCCTGCTCGAGGACGCGCCGATGTCGATGCGCGGCATCGCGGTGCTCATGGGCCACCCGATCCACTGGGAGGACTGGTCGCACTTCGTCGACGCGGTGCGCACCGGCGAACCGAGCCTGCCGAAACTGCGCGGCATGACGGCCTTCGAGTTCATGGAGGCCAAGCCGGAGTACGGCGAGGTGTTCATGAAGGGCATGGGCGCCATGTCCGCCACCGAGACCGAACCGCTGCTTGCGGCGTACGACTTCTCGCGGTTCGGCACGGTCGTCGACTTCTGCGCGGGCCGCGGCGACCTGCTCGCCGGGATCCTGGAGAAGTCGCCGGGTGTGCGGGGGATCCTCGCCGACCCCCGGGTGGCGGAGAACGGCGCGGCGGAGCTCCTGGCCGAGCGGGGGCTCGCCGACCGCTGCGAGGTGGTGACGGCCGACCTGTTCGGGCCGGTGCCCGAGGGCGGGGACGCCTACGTGCTCAAGCACATCGTGCACGACTGGCCCGAGGAGCAGGCCCTGCGGATCCTGCGCAACGTGCGGGCCGCGATGCGGCCGGGCGGCCGGCTGCTGCTGATGGAGATGGTCGTGCCGGACAAGCCGAACGCCGCGCACTCCTCGAAGCTGGTCGACCTGTGGCTGATGCTGCTCGTGGGCGGCATGGAGCGGACGTCCGCGCAGTACGGGAAGCTTCTCGCCGGGGCGGGTTTCCGGCTGGAGCGGGTCGTGCAGACGCCGGGGGCGATCTCGGTCGTGGAGGCGAGTGTGCGGTAGTCGTCCCGGCCCGCACAGCACCGAGGGGTGCCGCCCGGTCGCCGGGCGGCACCCCTCGGTGCGTGCGTCGCGTCGCGTACGCCGGTCAGTCGCCGGCGGGTGCGCCGAACCAGCGGGCGAGGGCGGCGCCGAGGCCGTCGTCGGCGCCGGTGCCGGTCCAGGCGACGTGCCCGTCGGGGCGGACCAGCACCGCCCCGGCGCCCGCGAACACGGCGCCGCGGTCGGCCGCGGAGGCGGTGGCCGTCACGACGTCGACCCGGCCGGCCCACCCGGCGGCGGCCTCGCGCACGGCGGGGTCGCCGGCGAGGTCGAGCAGGACGCCGCGCCCGGCGTGCAGCAGCCGGAAGGTGTCGCTCTCGCCGCCGGGGCCGGTCAGCGGGACCTTGCCGAGGCGGCGTCCGAGCAGCGGGTGGGCCCCCGCCGCGTCCTCCCCGTCGCCGTCCTCGGAGGCGCCGTCGGTGACGTCGTAGCGGATGTCGAGGTGGGAGACGACGCCGGCGAGGTGGCGGCGGACCACGTCGTAGCCGGTGAGTTCGGTGAGGATGCGGCGCAGCGGCTCGGCCGGGTCGCCGCCGAGGAAGACCATGCCCTGGGCGCGGGTGTTCATCAGCAGGCGGCGGCCCACCGGGTGGCGCTCGGCGTGGTAGGTGGCCAGCAGGTCCTCGCCGGCCCGGCCGGTGACGACGGCGGCGAGTTTCCAGCCGAGGTTGGCGGCGTCCTGCACGCCGGTGCTCAGACCCTGGCCGCCGGCGGGCAGGTGGATGTGGGCGGCGTCCCCGGCGAGCAGCACACGGCCCCGCCGGTACTCGGCGGCCTGGCGGGTGGCGTCGCTGAAGAAGCTGACCCATTCGGCGCCGCCGGAGCTGATGTCCTCGCCGGTGATGTGCTCCCAGGCCTTGGCGACCTCCTCGAAGGTGACCTGCTCGTCGGCGCTGCGGGCGGCGGCGCCGTGCGGGCAGACGATGATGCGGTGCACGCCCTCCTTGAGCGGGGCGGCCATCACCATGCCGTTGGGGAGGGTCTCGCCGAGGTAGCGGGGCTTGAGGTCGAGCCCGGTCACGTCGGCGAGGAACATCGCGCGGGTCGCCTCGGTGCCGGGGAAGCCGATGCCGGCGAGCTTGCGCACCGTGCTCTTGCCGCCGTCGCAGCCCACCAGGTAGCGGGCGCGAAGCCGGCGTACGCCCTCCGCGGTCCCCACGGTGACCTCGGCGAGGTCGCCGTCCTCGAAGCCGTCGGCGAGCGCGAGGACCTCGCAGCCGTGCCGGATGTCGGCGCCCAGCTCCGCCGCCCAGGCGGCGAGGACCGCCTCGGTCTGGCTCTGCGGGATGCCGCGGGCGCCGAAGTGGGCGCCCTCCAGGGCGGTGAAGTCGAACTGGACCCCGCCGAAGTGGCCGACGGGGCTGATCTCCAGGGTCTCGCCCTGCCCGAAGCGGGGCAGCAGCCCGCGCTGGTCGAAGATCTCCATGGCGCGGGCGGTGAAGCCCAGGCCGCGGGACTGGCCGGTGGGTTCGGCCAGCTTGTCGAGCACGATCACGTCCGCCCCGCCCAGGCGCAGTTCGCCCGCGAGCATCAGTCCGGTCGGGCCTGCGCCTACGACGATGACGTCGGCGTCCATCGTGGTGTCCTGCATGGTCGTGGATTCCCTCTCGGTCGGCAGTGGTCCGTGCGCGGCACGGGCGGGGGGTGGCGAAGACGGGTGGGCCCGCGCGGCGCACCGGAGCGGGAGTTCAGTGAGACCTCAGGGAGGACCTGAGGGGGACCTCACGGTGAACCGAACCACCGCGCGACCGCCCGGCCGAGCCCGTCCCCGTCCCCGTCCACGCCGCCCGCCCAGGCGACGTGGCCGTCGGGCCGGACCAGGACGGCGGCGGGCGCGCCCTCGAGCGGCTCGTCGGCGGCGGCGTGCGCGGTGACGGTGTCGACGCGGTCGGCCAGTCCGGCGGCGATCGGCGGCGGCGGTGCGCCCAGGCCCAGGAGCAGTCCGCGTCCGGAGCGCAGCAGTTCGGCCGCGGAGCAGATCATCTCGCCGGTGCGCAACCTGAGGTGCGGCAGGCGGGCGCCGGACAGCGGGTGGGCCGGGCCGCCGACGTCGTAGCGGATGTCGAGGCCGCTGATCATCGCGGCGAGGCGGGTGCGCACGGTGTCGTGCGCGAGGAGTTCGGCGAGGACCGTGCGCAGCGGCTCGACCTCGGGGCCGCCCAGCAGCAGCATGGCCTGGGCGCGGATGTTGCCGAGGACGGCGGCGCCGACGGCGGAGCGTTCGGTGTCGTAGCTGTCGAGGAGGCCGTCGGGTGCGGTGCCGTCGACGGCGGCGGCGAGCTTCCAGCCGAGGTTGTGGGCGTCCTGGAGACCGAGGTTGAGGGCCTGGCCGCCGATGGGCATCTGGCGGTGGGCGGCGTCCCCGGCGAACAGGACGCGGCCGTGCCGGTAGCGGGCGAGGAGCCGGTTCTCGTCGTCGAAGCGGTTGACCCACAGCGGGGTGCCGCCGGTGATGTCCTCGCCGGTGACGCGTTTCCAGGCGGCGGTGACCTCGTCGAAGTGCGGGTCGCCGGCGCGTGCGCGGACCGCGGCGCCGAACTCGTGCACCATCACCCGGGTCACGCCCGCCGGGTTGCGGGCGGCCACGGCGAAGCCGCCGGGGAGCCGTTCGAAGCGCCGGTTGGGGATGTCGACGCCCTCGACGTCGGCGCGCAGCAGTTCCCGGGCGGCCGGGGTGCCGGGGAAGGGGGCGCCGGTCAGGCGGCGCACGGTGGAGTCCTGGCCGTCGCAGGCGACGAGGTAGGGGGCGCGCAGGGTGAGGGGGTCGCCGTGGCGGCCGGTGGCGGCGGCCTCGACGTGGGTGCCGCGGTCGTCGACGGCGTGCAGGGTGTGGCCGCACCTGAGGTCGGCGCCGAGGCCGAGGGCCCACTCCTCCAGCACGGACTCGGTCCTGGCCTGCGGGACCTTCCACTGCCCGGGGTAGGGGCCGGGCAGCGTCAGGTCGAGGGGGATGCCGCCGAAGTGGCCGCGCGGCTCGCGGGGCGGGCTGCCGAGGTCGGCGAGCAGGCCGCGGCTGTCGAGCAGCTCCATGGTGCGGGCGTGCAGCGTCGAGGCGCGGGACTCGGTGGTGGGGCCGTGCCGGCGCTCGACGAGGGTGACCCGGATGCCGCGCAGGGCCAGTTCACCGGCGAGGAGCAGACCGACCGGGCCCGCACCGACGACGATCACCTGGGTGTCGACCGTCTCGGCGGGCCCGGTGCGCGGCGCGGGCCCGGTGCGCGGCGCGGGGCCGGTGTGCGGCGCGGGGCCGCCGGGGTGCGGGGCGCCGGCCATGTCAGCGGTTCCGCTCCGCGTGGTCCTTGGCGTGGCCGAGGGTGGCGAGGCTGTTGGTGCTCAGCGCGCCGTGCACGTAGGCGCGGGCGTCGGCGACGGTGGCCTCGGGGCCGAGGATCTTGGCGATGTTGTCGGTGTTGAGGGTGACGGTGTGCTGGGAGGAGGCGGTCGCGCCGCCGTCGTCGGTCTCCTCGAAGGTCCACACGCCGGTGTGCAGGGTCATCAGGGCCGGCAGGGTGACCTGCTTGTAGGCGATGCGGTGGTGGCCGACGACGACCCGGTAGGACTTGGTGGTGTGCGTGGAGCCGTCCTTGGCGCGGGTGTCCATCTCCAGTTCCTGGAGGCCGGGGGTGTCCTCGGTGAAGCGGACGCGGGCCACGTGCGGGAGCCTCTCGGGCCAGCGCCCGGCCTCGTTGACGAAGTCGAAGGCGTCCTTGGCCGATCCGTCGATCGTCACGGTGTCGGTGAAGGAGAAGGTCAGCTCCTGCGCCTCGGCGGCGTGCACGCGCTCGACGTTCTCCTTGAGGGCGGCGAGTTCGCTGGTGCTGTTGCGGTCCACGGCCCGTTCGATCCACAGCAGGTCGTGCGGGTCGTCGTCGACGGCCCGGTAGTCGTGCAGGAGCCGCACGCGCGAGGTGCCCTCGTCGAGCGGCTCGACGATCCAGGTCCCGCCCATGGCCGCGACCGGCGGCGCCGGCACCTCCTGGCGGAAGGTGATGCGCAGGGCCTCGGCGTCGAGGGTGCGGCGCGAGGTCCAGGTCTTGGGCTCGCCGTTGGCGGTGGCCCAGATGCGGATGCGCTCCCGGTCGCCGTCGTGCTCCTCGCGCTCGACGTGGATGGTGGGCGGGAAGATCCGCGGCCAGTTGGTCACCTCGGCGAGGAGGCGGTGGACGGCGGCGGCGGGCGCGTTGATGGTGATCCCGTGCTCGACCTCACGAGTCGTCATGACGGCTGCTCCTAGGTGGTACCGGCTTCGGTGGTACGGGCGGGGCGGACGGCGAGGAGGGGGCCGGCCCTGGCCGGCCCCACCGGGGCGGGCGAAGGGGGATGGCCCCTCTCCCGGGGCGGGCGGCTTAGGGGGTGTCGTTTGGATCAGGGCGGCTCCAGGCAACGGTGTCTTGTGGCCGGCCCGAGCGGGGTCTGGTGCGTGCAGCTGCAAGGCGGAGGAGGGCGGCAACGCGGAGCGTTGACAACCGACGACAACGCCGCAGATGTGCGTGCCAGGCCCCGCGACCCCGGCAAGATCCAAACGACACCCCCTAAAAGTTGCCGAGGCCGCCGCAGACGTTGAGTGCCTGGGAGGTGATGGAGGCGGCGGTGTCGGACGCGAGGTAGCCGACCAGGCCCGCGACCTCCTGGGGCGTGGAGTAGCGGCCGAGCGGGATCTTGGCCTGGAACTTCTTGAGGATCTCGTCCTCGCTGGTGTCGTACGCCGCGGCGTAGCCCTGCCGCACCCGCTGCGCCATCGGGGTCTCGACGTAGCCGGGGCAGACGGCGTTGACGGTGATGCCGGTCGGCGCGAGCTCGTTGCCGAGGGCCTTGGTGAAGCCGACGACGCCGTGCTTGGAGGCCGAGTACGGGGCGCCGAGGACGACGCCCTGCTTGCCGGCCGTGGAGGCGATGCTGATGATCCGGCCGCGGTCCTTGGTGCGCATGCCGCCGGTGGTGAGGACCTCCCGGGTCATCCGGAAGACGCTGTTGAGGTTGGTGTCGATGACGTCGTCCCACAGCTCGTCGGTGATGTCCGCGGTGGGACCGCCGCCCGAGCGTCCGGCGTTGTTGACGAGGACGTCGACGGTGCCGAAGGCGGCGACGGCGGCGCGCACGAACTCCCTGACGGAGTCGGCGTCGCGGACGTCGAGCTGCCGGCCGTCGACGTCCAGGCCCTCCTCGCGCAGTGCCTTGGCGGTGTGCGCGACGTTGTCCGCGTCGCGGGCGCCGATGAAGACCCGGTGGCCCTGGCGTGCCAGCAGGCGGGCGGACTCCAGGCCGATGCCGCTGGTCGCGCCGGTGACGAGGGCGACCCTCCGGTCGGTGTCGGACATGGGGGTGCTCCTCTCAGGCGGCCTGTGCCCCGGACAGGGACAGCTGGGCGTTGACGACGTCGATCAGGTCGCGCGGCGTGACGTCGTCGCCGAGGTCGTCGTCGTCCAGGACGATGTCGTACTCGCGCTCGATGCGGCCGCCGGTCTCCAGCAGTGCGATGGACTCGTAGCCGAGCACCTCGAACGTGGTGTCCAGGATGTCTCCGGCGAGGTCGACGTTCTCGTCCGCGCCCGCGGCCTCGATGAGGATCCGCCTCAGGTCGTCGAGGGTGAACTGGATACTGGCCATGGGGTACTTCCTTCGGTTCTCGCCGGCGCTCGGGCCCCGGCTGATCGTCACTGGTGGGCCGGGCGGCGCACCGCCCGTTCAGGCGGAGGCCTCCCACCGGTAGAAGCGCTGTGCCATGGCGTCGGCCGGGGAACGCCAGGTCGCCGGGTCGTAGGGGTCGATGAACGGTTTGAGGTCGTCGCTGATCCGCACGAAGCGCGGGTCGTCCTTGGCGCCCTGGATCAGCTCGCCGCCGTTGTCCTCGTCGAAGTCCTGCAGGTGGAAGTACAGGCCGTTGAAGGCGAACAGCTGGCGCCGCCGGGTGCCCATGCGGTGCGGCATGTCCGTCGCGTCGAAGTCGCCGAACAGCTGGGCGACGTCCGCGCTCGAACCGGGCGCCATGCGGGCCACGATCAGCGTGCTGTGCATAGGTCTTCGCTCCTTGGCAAGGTCCGGTGGGCCGGCTCCCGGCGGGGAGGCGCCATATCGGCCGGCGGGGAGGCGCGCTACTCGCCGGCGGCGCGCGTGTGCACGACGCGGTAGGTGTTCGTGTCGGACTCGACGGCCAGCTCGGCGATGCGCTCGTCGTTGGTGCGGCGGGGCCGGGGCTTGCGCTCGTGCGGCAGGTCGCGGAAGGCCTCGTAGCTCTCCCTGCTGTCCCACTGCGCGTAGACGACGGCGAAGGCGCCCTCGACGAACATGGCGCGCAGGCCCTTGAAGACGCTGTGCGAGCGGTAGCCGGGGACGTTCACGAGCCAGTCCTGGCCCTCGCCGAGCAGCTTGACCAGCTCGGCCTGGTCGGCGTCGCCGACCCGGTGGACCTCGATGACCGTGTAGTCGTCGCGGTCCGGGGAGACCTCGGCGGCGTCCCCGAGGCCGGGGCGGGTCTGGGAGAAGACGATCTCGTTCTGGAGCAGCCGGATGGCCGTGGTGATCTCGCGGAAGACGGGCAGCGTCCGGTGCTTGAACTCCTCGCCGGCGTACCGCTTCTCCAGGTCCTCGCCGCTGCGCCACTGGATCAGGTTGGCGGTCCCGGGGGTGTCCTGCCCGGCGTGCACGGTGGAGGAGATCCATCCCTCGTAGGTGGCCGCGTCGACGATCTTCCCCATCTCGGTGAGCAGCTGCTCCTGGTGCTCGGGGGTGTCGGTGGTGAACAGGTTGAGGACGGTCAGGTAGTTGTCCTCGGTGGAGATGATCGGCATGGTTCCTTCGCTTCCTTCGCTTCCTCGGGACTCGGGACGGACTCCTGACGGAGTCGGGACGTGGGTGCGGGTCGGGCGGGGCCGGTCAGGCGGCCGGGCCGAACCAGCGGGCGAGCGCGTCGGCGAGCGGCGTGCTCGTGGCGCCGGCGGCGGGACCGTCCCCGGCGCCGCCCACCCAGGCGACGTAGCCGTCGGGGCGGACGAGGATGCCGTCGAGGCCGCAGTCGCCGTCGGGGCCCGACACGGTGACGGTGTCGACCCGGTCCGACCAGCCCTCGGCCGCGGCGCGCAGCGCGGCGCCGCCGGCGAGGTCGAGCAGCAGGCCGCGCCCCGGCTCCAGGAGGGAGAAGACGCTCCGCTTCACGCCGTCGCGGGTGATCTCCTTGTCCTCCAGGCGGCGGCCGAGCAGCGGGTGGCCCTCGCAGCCGACGTCGTGCCGGATGTCGAGGCCGGTGACCATGCCGACCAGGTGGCGCTGCACCTCCTCGTGCCGCGCCAGCTCGGTGAACACCTGGCGCAGCGGCCCGGCCTCGTCGCCGCCGAGGTAGAGGGTGCGCTGGGCGAGGGTGTTGGCGAGGATGCGGGCGCCGACCGGGTGGCGTTCGGCGTGGTAGGTGTCGAGCAGTCCCTCGGGGGCCAGACCCTTGATGTCCAGGGCGAGCTTCCAGCCGAGGTTCACGGCGTCCTGGATGCCGGCGCTCATGCCCTGGGCGCCGATCGGCAGGTGGATGTGTGCGGCGTCGCCGGCGACGAAGACGCGGCCCCTGCGGTACTCGGCGGCCTGGCGGCTGACGTCGGTGGTGGAGGAGACCCACAGCGGCGTGGCGCCGCTGATGTCCTCGCCGGACAGGCGCTGGAAGGCCTCGGCGACCTCTTCGAAGGTGATCGGGCCCGGGGTGGTGCGCATCGGCTGGGCGCGGTCGTAGTAGATGACGCGGCTGCGGTCCGGGCCGAGCGGCAGCACCATGACCATGCCGCCGGGCACCGGTTCGCCGCTGAAGCGCGGGCGCAGCTGTACGCCGGTGATGTCGGCGAAGCGCAGTTCGACGGTGGGCTCGGTGCCGGGGAAGTCGATGCCGGCGGCGGTGCGCACGACGCTGCGGGCGCCGTCGCAGCCGACGACGTGGCGGGCGCGGAGCGTGCCGGTGCCGTCCGGGGTGGCCGTGTGGACGTCGACGCCGTCGTCGTCCTGCTCGACGCCGGTGACCTCGACGCCGCGCCGCACCTCGACGCCGCGCTCGGCGAGCACGCCGGCGAGCATCGCCTCGGTCCGCGACTGGGGGATGCCGCGGGCGCCGTACGAGCCGTTCGGAAGGACCCGGAAGTCGAGCGGCACGCCGCCGAAATGACCGAAGGGAATGACATCGACGTCACCGAGGCGGGAAATGAGTCCGCGTTGCGCGAATTCCTCGATCGTGCGCGCGGAAAAGCCGAGGGCGCGGGATTCCCTGATGGGTTCGGAAAGCCGGTCGAGGACCAGGGCGGAGACTCCGTTGAGACTCAACTCGCCCGCGAGCATGAGTCCGGTGGGACCTGCTCCGACTATGATCACGTCCGCGTCAAAGGTGTCCATCTGCCCTCTTCCGACTGGTGTTTGATGAGTATCGCCGGACCACGGAGAAACGGTAAAGCGGGTGCGGTACAGGCTTTGCGCAATCCACTACAGAACTCTGTCGGCAATGTCAGATCTCTGGCAGGAATCTGGTCCGGCGGGCACGGTCGGCGCCATGCTCGGGCAGTGACTTCCAACCATTCGCCCGCCGTTTCGGCCACGGTCGCCGAATCCACCGACGCCGCCCTGGTCGCGGAGCTCCTGGGCCGCTACCTGGTCACCCTCGACGACGAGGAGCCCGACGACGCGTGGGCCCGCGGCCTGTTCACCGAGGACGCGGTCGTCACCTTCCCGATGAGCCGCCACGAGGGGCGCGCCGGGCTCGCCGAGTGGCACCGCGCCTCGCTCGCGGCGTTCGCGCGCACCCAGCACCTGGGCTCGCCGGCGGTGGTCACCGTCAGCGGCGACCGGGCCGTGCTGCGCGCCAACGTGCTGACCACCCACGTCCACCACCCCGGCGGCGACCGGCCGCCGCTGTTCCGCGCGGGCACGCTGGTGCGCGGCGGGGCGCGCAGGACGGCTGCCGGGTGGCGGCTGGACGAGCTGTCGTTCACGGTCCAGTTCACCGAGGGCCGGCCCCCGGCGCGGGACTGACCGGCCGCGCTCAGAAGTCCGCGACGGGGCCCCGCTCCCCGGGCGGGCCCTGGTCGCCGCCCGGGCCCTGCTCCCCCGGCGGGGTCATCGCGGTGAGCAGCCGCCGGTCCAGCATGGTGCCGACCGAGGTGTCGCCGTCCGGGTCGAGCCCGGCGTCGTGGCACGCCGTGCTGACCAGATAGCGGCCGAGCACCGGGTGGGTGGCGAACGCCCACTCCTCGCCGGCGGCCGCGGCGCCGCCGGGGGTGCGCAGGCCGCCCTCGCCGAGTCCGAAGCCGAACTCGGTGAAGGCCAGCCGCATGCCCTGCCCGAGCGCCTTGGTGTACGCCTCCTTCAGCGTCCACAGCCGCAGCACGCACGCCGCCTGCTCCTCCCGCGCCAGCGCGGACAGCTCGGCGGCCTCGGCCGGGGTGCACATCCGGCCGCGCATCAGGTCCAGGTCGAAGCGCCGGTCGGCACACTCGGCGTCCAGACCGATCCGGCCCACCCGGCTGATCCCCACGGCCATCAGCTCGCCGGTGTGCGTCAGGGCCACCTCGATCTGGTCGAGGCCACGCAGGTAGGGGCGGCCGCCGAGCTGGTAGGCGATGTCGATGTCCTCCGGCCCGATGCCGAGCGCGGCCGCCGCGGTGTACTTGATGAGCAGCCGGGACGCGGCGAACCGGCAGCGGACCGCCGGGTCGCGGGTCGCCGTGTACCGGTTCCAGTCCTGCCCGAGCAGGGGCCGCAGCCGCGGCGTGGTGAGCACCGCGGGGAACCACTCGGTCCAGGTCGCGTACGCCACCGTGACCCCGCGGTCCAGCAGGTCCTCCCGCAGCGGCAGCCACGAGCTGTCCGGACGCGGCACGTGCACGGGCGGCGCGACGGCACGGCCGTGCGCGGTGACGACGACACCGAGGTCGCCCAGCCGCCGCAGGGTACCGAGCACCCCACCGGCGTCCCGGGCGTCGATGTCGTCCGTGACCGGCCCGCCGCCCTCTCCGACCACCGAGACCACCGAGACCTCGTCGTGCCCCACCGCACCCACCTCCTCGGGCCGCCCTACGGGCGACCCATGCGTCTCCCTGCACCGCCGGTCCGTCCCCACGGCCCGCCGGTCCCTCTCCACGGGTCGCCGATCCGGCGCCTCGGACTGGCGGTCCGAGACCATGGACCGACAACCGGCTCCCCGGACCGCCAGTCCGACACCACGGGTCGCCGTCTTGCCTCCACGGGCTCTCGGTCCGCGCCCATGGGCTCCCGGTCCGATGTCGTCAAGGCCCCAGCCCCCCGGCCCGGCACCGGCGGAGCCGAATCGTTTCTGTCGAGGTCGGGACTCACGCGAGCCGCATTCCGTAGAGGTCGAAGCTGCGTCCGTCGCGGTAGCGGTCCACGAGGCGGGCCGCGAGGTCGCGGGCGACGCCGTCCGGCAGGTCGGGCACCTCCAGGCCGAGGCGGCGGCCGAACCGGGTCAGGGCGAGCAGCGCCCAGTCGGGCTCGGCGAGCAGACCCCCGTCCCCGGCCGCGGGGCCGGCGTTCTCGCGGACGGCGAGGCAGGAGGCGGCGGCGATCAGCAGGCAGTACCGGTCGACGAGGACGTACGCGGCCGGGGCGAGGCCCCCGGTGTCCGGGCGTCCCAGGAGCGCGGCGCACCGCTCGCCGAGGTGGCGCACCTCGGTGGCGAAGACGCGGGCGAGGTCGGCGAGCGCCGCCCACCGGGGGCCGCGCCCGCGCTCGCCGTCGAGCCGGGCGGCGGCGCCGAGCAGCGCGGCGAGCAGCCCGTCGCAGCCGTTGTGCGGGTCGCGGGGCTCGGCGTCGAGCCGCCGGAAGTCGAGGGCGGCCTCCTCGGCGCCGGGCGTGAACAGCGCCGCGGGCGCCTCGTGCCCCGGCTCGCCGCTCCGGGCGGTGTGGGCGAGGGTGCGCAGGTGGGGGACGAGCACGGCCTGGGTGTCGGCGGTGCCCGCGTGTCCGAGTCCGGCCACCGGCAGGTCGCGCACGAGCTTCTGGAAGCCGCCGTAGGTGGGGCCCCGGTCGTAGCCCCGGGCGCCGAGCACCGCGGCGAGTTCGTCGAGGTCCTCGTGGAGCAGCGCGGACACGGCGTACTTGACGGCCGCGGAGGGGACGAGCGCGTGCTCGGGCGCCAGGTCGAGCAGCCGCAGCCCCGCGACGGCGAGGCTGTCGCAGGCCAGCAGGTCGGCGAAGACCCCGGCGAGCACCCGGCCGCGACGGCCGTGCAGCACCAGGCCGCGGCGGGACTCGCCGGCCGCCCGGACGGCGTAGCGCAGCGCGCTGTCCATCCCGCCGACCAGGGCGCCGCCGGACACCAGGGCCCGGCTGACCTGGAAGGTGCGCAGGGCCAGCGAGACCCCCTCGCCCTGCCGTCCGACGAGGGCGTCGGCGGGCACGGGGCAGTGCGTGAGCTCGAGTCCGGCGTAGTGGGCGCCGCGCATGCCGTGGGTGCGGGCGCGGGGCAGCCGCCGTACGGCGCGGGCCGGGAGCCGGCCGGTGTCGAGCAGGAACACGGAGTGGCTGTCCGGGCCGTCGCCGGGCGCGGTACGGACGTAGGAGACGAAGACGTCGGCGCGGTCGGCGTTGATGACGACCTCCTTGCGGCCGTCCACCACGTAGCCGCCGCCGGGTACCCCGCGCGCGGTGTACTCGCCGCGCAGGATCGCGTTGGCGTGGGCGAACTCGCGGTGCAGGATGGTGAACCGGCCGCCGCCGAGCAGCCGCAGCGCGGTGTCGCGGCGCTGCCGCTCGTCACCGGCGGTCCACACCACGGACGCGGCGAACAGGGCGGTCATGCCGGCGCCGAAGCCGAGCGCCACGTCGCGCCGGAAGACCGGCCGCAGCACCTGGGCGAGCCCCTCGACACCGGTGAGCCGTCCGCCCAGGTCCCGCGGCACGAACTCGGCGGCGAGACCGAAGCGGTGGAGCAGTTCCTCGGTGGCCGCGGGGACCTCGCGCCGTTCGTCGGCGGCGAGCAGCGCCTGCTGGCCGTGCGGGTTGCCGGCGTCGAAGGGGTCGCCGAGCAGGTCCTCGACGTACCGGGCCCGGGCCGGCCCGTCACCGGGCACCCGGAGGGCACGGGGGCCGGCGGGCGGCCCCGCGGTCAGGGACGTGCCGGCACCCGCGGTCAGGCTGTCGTTCACTGGGACCTCCAGCTTCAGCCCGTCCGGCGGGTGCGGACGGGCGCGTGCGGCACAGGGGCACGGCGTACGGGGTTTCACCGGCGGGTGCGGGCTCAGGTTCCGTGTGCGGCCAGTGCCCCCTCGGCGTGCTCCTTGGCCAGCCGCAGCGCGGCGGCGCTCTCCCGGGCGAGCCGTGCGCGCAGCGCCTCCCGAGCGAGACGCACCGCGTCCGCGCCGTCGCCGTACCGCTCGCGCACGCCGTCCTCGTCGAGCACCGCGTGGTGCCGCGCGACGACGGTGACGCCCGTCCCCCAGGGCTCGGGCTCGACCGACCACTCCCCCGCGTGCGCGGCCAGCAGCGCGGGCTGCTCGCTGTCCCGGACGTCCTTGTAGACGATGCGCCCGGCGTGCGGGAAGCCGATCCGGACCGATTCGGTCGTCCGCGCGGTGCCGTCGGCACCGTTCAGGCGCACGGTCATCAACTGCACCCCGGGCGCCTGCTCGGCGATGTCGATGCCGGTGGCGCCGGGCACCGCGTCCGGCCGGTCGCCGAAGCGGTGCAGGAAGTCGTACACCGGCTCGACCGGCGCGTCGACGCGGGTCGTGTCCTCGAAGGACAGGACGAGGTCGTCGAGGCGGCGCCAGCGCTCGGCGAGCCCGCGCAGATTGGCGAGGGCGGCGCGGCTGTTGGCGGTGGTGGCCCGCCTGACCCAGTCGACGTCGGCGCGCGCGTTGCCGTCCACCGAGAAGTCGTTGCGCAGCGTGACGAGGGACCGCTCGGGGCCCCGCGGCTCGACGGACCAGCTGCCGCCCATGGAGGTCACCGGCCGGGGCAGCACCTCCTGGCGGAAGTCGACGCGGTGGGCCACGGGGTCGAGGACGCGTCGCGTCGTCCAGGACCTGATCTCGTCGTTGGCGGTGACCCACATCCTCAGCCGTTCCGACTCGCCGTCGAACTCGAGCTGTTCGACGTGGACGGTGGGCGGCAGGAAGACCGGCCAGCGCAGGGCGTCGGCGATCAGGCCGTAGAGCACGCCGGCCGGTGCGTCCACCTCCGTGTGCTGGGCCATACGGTGCACGGGCGCGAGATACATCCGCCACACCCCTCTCGTCTCGGACGTCCCGGGGCCGGGCGGACGGCCATGGGACGCCGCGACCCGCCGGCCCGTACAGGCTCGCCATGGACTGTGTCCTGATCCGGTGGAGGACGGCTCGCCCGTTCCTCGAACCCCGCTCGAACCCGCAGCGCGGAACGGCGCCCCCGCACCGCCGACGACCGGGCCCGACCCCGGCTCGATCCGCACCCGACCGCGCCCTGTCCCGCGGCGGCGACAACGGTCCACGACCGTCCCGGCGTTGCGCGGCCGTTGGGGCGCTGCCCGGCCGTCCCGGAGCTGCGCGGCCGTTTGGGCGGTCCGCCGAACGATGACTACTCTGAGCGGCTTCACACCTGCGGGAGGTTCGGTTGTCGGTACGGGGGAGGGTGCCCGGGCAGGGCTTCCGGTGGTTGTGGGGCGCCTACACGGTCAGCGCTGCGGGCAGCGCCGTCGGCATGGGGGCGCTGCCGCTGGTCGCCCTCCTGGTGCTGGACTGCTCGCCGTTCCAGGTCTCCCTGCTCGCCGCGCTGTCCGCGGTGGCCAGCGGGGTGATCGCCCTGCCGCTCGGTGTGCACATCGAGCACCGGTACAAGCGGCCGGTCATGGTCACCGCCGATCTGGCCCGCGGTGCGGTGCTGGCGAGCGTTCCCGTCGCCATGGCCTTCGGCACGCTCACCTTCGCCCACCTGTGTGCCGTCGGCATCCTCCAGACGGCGGCGTCCGTCGCGTTCGACGCGGCGAGCGGGGCGCACCTGAAGACACTGGTCCCGCCCGAGCACCGGCTGCACGCCAACAGCCTGTTCGAGACGACCAGATGGGTCAGCGTCAGCGCGGGACCGCCCGCCGGCGGACTCCTGATCGGGGCCCTGGGCGCGGCCGCCACGCTGGCGGCCGACGCGCTGTCCTTCCTCGGGTCGGCCCTGTGCATCCGCCGTATCCGGCAGCCCGAGCCCGCGCCACCGGCCCGCGCCACCGGCTCCCGACCGGGCCGCGGCATCGCCGCCGGCTGGCGGTACCTCCTGCGGCACCCGGGGCTGCGGCCGCTGTTCTTCAACTCGCTGCTCTTCGGCGGAGCCGTCATGATGACCTCCCCGCTGATGGCCGTCCTCATGCTGGACGACCTGGGACTGGCACCGTGGCAGTACGGGCTCGCGCTGGGACTGCCGTGCCTGGGCGGGGTGCTGGGGTCGCGCCTGACCCCGCCGCTCACCCGGCGGTGGGGGCCGCGCCGCGTCCTGCTGCTGTCCGGCGTGGCGCGCTCGCTGTGGACGGTGCTGCTGCCCCTGACGCCGTCCGGCGCCCTCGGCGTGTGCGTCATCGTGGCCGTCGACTTCGGCCTGCTCTTCTCGGCCGGGGTCTTCAACCCGTCGTTCACGACCTACCGCATGGCGGCCACGCCGGACGCGTTCATGGCCCGGGTCGCCACCTCCTGGTCCGTCGGCCAGAAGACGTGCCAGGCCGCCTTCATGATCGCCGGTGGAGTCGTCGCCGCGGCGGCGGGGGTGCGCGGCGCCCTGCTCGTCGCCGGGCTGCTGTGCCTGGCGAGCGCGCTGCTCCTGCCGTGGCGGCAGAGGCCCCTCCCCGACGGGGAGGTCCCCGCCCCCGCGACGGAGGCGCCCGCGCCGGCTCCGGCTCCGGCTCCGGCCGCGGAGAGCCCCTCCGCGTAGGGCCCCTCCGCGTAGGGCCCCTTCACGTACAGGCCCCGCTCCACCCGGTCTCGAGCGCACGTCGGCCGGTTCTCGAGCGGGCCGACCCAGCCTGACCGGGCGGTGTCGACGATCCTCGGCCCGAAGGAGGCGTGATGGTGTTCGCCCGGCGTGTGCGGCGGCTGGCCCGTGCCCTGATGACCGACGTCTGGCAGTGCCTGGTCGCCGTCGGCGCCACCCAGCTCGCGGGCGAGACGGCCCGTTCCGGCGCCCGTCCGGTGGACGTGCCGCCGCCCGGCCATCCCGAACGGCTGCGCCCCGACCTGCCGTTGACGGCACTGGAGCGCGCCCTGCTGAGAGACATGGGCCGGGTGGGCTGACGGCCGCGGGACGAGCACCGCAGGGTGTGTACCGCGTTGTCAGGCCGCGTACAGGTCGAAGGTGGAGCTGCGCCGGGGCCCGGCCGCCAGGTCCAGCTGGGGGTCGACGGCGAGGATCGCCTGGTGCAGCCGCTGCAACTGCGGTGAGGGCTCCACGCCCAGCTCGTCCACCAGGCGGCGGCGCAGCCGGTGGTAGACGTCGAGTGCCCCCGCCTGCCGGCCGGAGCGGTACAGCGCCACCATGGCCTGCGAGTGCAGCCCTTCGTGCTCGGGGTGCCGGGCGGTCAGGTCCATCAGTTCGGCGGTGACCTCCGCGTGCCGGCCGATCCTGAGGTCCGCGTCGATGCGGCGCTCCCGCGTGACCAGCCGGCTCTCCTCCAGCCGCATCGCCTCTATCTCGAGGACCGGGCCGACGGGTACGTCGACCAGCGCGGGCCCCTGCCACAGGTTCAGCGCGTCGCGGTAGGTGCGGGCGGCCCGTTCGTCCTCGCCGTGCTCGAAGGCCTGCTGGCCCTCGAGGACGAGGCGTTCGTACTCGTGGACGTCGACCGCGTCGGCCGGTATCTGGAGCAGGTAGCCGCCGTGCCGGGTGGCGAGCACGTCCTTGGCGGTGCCGGGGGCCCCGGGGCCCATGGCGGTGCCGAGCCGGCGCCGCAGCTGGAGTATGTAGGTCTGCAACGTGGTGAGGGCGCTCTGCGGCAGATCGGTGCCCCAGATCTCCTCCATCAGCGTGGGCACGGGCATGACCCGGCCCGGATAGAGGGCGAGCAGCGCGAGGATCTGGCGTGGTTTGCCGGCCGTCGGAACAATCGACATGCCGTTGACGTCGGCACTCAGTGGACCCAGAACACGAATCTTCATGGTTTCCCTCCCCGTACCACGACGGCTGAACCCGGTTTCCGAGCCGGTGTGCGAATCGGCACCCGAGGTTCGTCGATATTGCGCCACTCGGGGGCCGATGTCCTCGCCGCGCGACGTATGCACGAGGCGCACCGGATCCGGCCACGACACCGCCCTCGGAAATCGTCGAGGGGTCTTCGAGCCGTCGTGTTGCGTCGTCGCGCCGGGTTTTCCCGGCGCGTCCTTGACGTGCGACTGACCGTGCGACCGACTGTGCGACGGACCGTCGCGGAGGAATTCCGTCGATCGCCTTTCGCGGTGGTCCCCTTGCGCCCGGAAGAACGGAGAGGGCCCCTGTGGAACGGCTCCGGGCGTCCGGGAGAAACGCTGGAGCCGTACTCGCGCGCGCCACCGCCATCCGCCGCGCGCGCCACGGCCGTGGTCCACGCGGGTACGGGCGTGGGTGCGGGTGCTGGCGCGAGTGCGGGTACGCGCGCCGCTGCGGAGGTACGGCGCGTCAGCCCACCGGGGCGGCCACGGCCCGGCCGGTGGCATCCCCGCCGCGGGCCGCGACGGCCTCCGGGGCGGCCGTCAGGATCGAGCGCTGAAGCCGGCTGATCATCGCCGAGGGCTCCAGACCCAGCTCGCGTACGAGGGTGGTGCGCAGCCGCTGGTACACGCTGAGGGCCTCGCCGCGCCGGCCGGAGCGGTGCAGGGCCACCATGAACTGGCCGTGCAGGCTCTCGTGCATCTGGTGCCGGTTGACGAGCACGGTCAGCTCGGACAGCAGCTCGCGGTGGCGGCCCAGCCGCAGATCGGCCTCGATGCGCTGGTCCAGCGCGCACAACCGCGCCTCCTCCAGGCGCTTGACCTCGAGGCCGATACGGCTGCCCGCGGTCACGTCGGCGAGCGCGGAGCCCGTCCACAGCGTCAGCGCCTCCCGCAGCCGCCGGGCGGCGCCGGTGAAGTCCTCGGCGTCCATGGCCCGGTAGCCCGACCCGGCCTGCTGCTCGAACTCACGGAAGTCGATCCGGCCGCCGCGGGTGTCCAGGCGGTAGCCCCCGGGGAGGGTGACCAGGAGGTCCTTGGCGGTGACGCCCTCCTCCCCCGCCTTGGCCAGCGCCTCGCCGATCAGCTCCCGCAGCTGGAGCACGTACGTCTGAAGGGTGGTGCGTGCGCTGCGCGGCGGCTCGTCGTCCCACAGCTCCTCGATCAGGGAAGAGACCTGGACCACTCGGTCGGCGTGCAGGGCGAGCAGGGCCAGCACCTGCCGCGGCTTGGGAGCCGTCGGTGTGATCGAGATGCCGTGCTCGCGGACTGACAGCGCGCCCAGAACTTCGATGTCCACTGTCTTTTCCCCCTTGTGTCCATGCCGGGTTGCATACGGATCCAGGCCGTGAGGGCCGCCGCTGGTGCGCCAGGACGGCGCTCGACGACTCCGGCTAGAACACGATTAAAAAAACAGCACAGTCGGTTTGTCAATGGGAAGGACGTATGTCGACCCGCACGAGTCGCTTTTTCCTGGGTTTTTGGTCGCCCTGGCGGGCCAACAGCCCCGATTTAAAGGCAGTTTGGATCATCAGCAAGGCCGGGCAGGCCGCACGGCGGGTGCCGTCACGGCACCCGCCCCGATGGTCCACCTGAAGACAAAAGGGATAATTAGCAGCCTTAACAAACCACGCGGTCTGTTATGGTCGTACGTGGGGCCTGCTCCCGGCCGCCACGAGGTCGCCGAGGACGGAGGGATCGGCCAGCCGGGGCAGCAGCAGCCGCCAGAACCTGGTGATCGTGCGATGGGAGAGCCATTCCGGGTCCTGCGGGCCCAGCACCTCGAATCCGGTGGTCGCGGCCACCACGGACGTCGCCGCGTCCTCGGGCTTGACCTGGTTGAGCACGCCTTCGCCGGCGGCGCGCTTCAGCGCCCCCTCGACCCACCGGTGCCACTGCTGGTACAACCCCGGCCCGCCCTCGCGGACCTGGTCCCGGCTCAGCTCGAACCCGGCCCGCAGCACCACGTCCGCGGTGAGCATGCGGGCCAGTTCGTGCGAGGTGTTCACCAGCAGCTGGAGGGCGTTGGCGGCCTCGTCCTCATGGACCGTGACGATGTGCGCCAGCCGCTCCGCCGCCGCCTCCTCCACCGCGTCGGCCAGGGCCGCCTTGCTGGCGAAGTGGAAGTGGAGCGCCCCGTTGCTCACTCCGGCCAGCGAGCTGATCGCCGTGAGGGAGGCCACGCTGAAGCCGTCCCGGTCGAAGACCGTGGCGGCCGAGTTGATCAGCGCCTCGCGGGTGCGCAGCGCTCGCTCCTGTTTGACCATTCAAAGTGCTCCATTATTGCGGCGGGTTGCCGTGCTTGCGGGAGGGCAGGTCGGCGTGCTTGGTGCGGAGCATCGCGAGGGAGCCGATGAGCACCTCTCGGGTCTCCGCGGGGTCGATGACGTCGTCGACCAGGCCGCGTTCGGCCGCGTAGTACGGGTGCATCAGCTCGGACCTGTACTCCTTGACCATGCGCGCCCGCATGGCCTCGGGGTCCTCGGCCTCCGCGATCTGCCGGCGGAAGATGACGCCCGCGGCGCCCTCGGCGCCCATGACGGCGATCTCGTTGGTCGGCCAGGCGTAGGTGAGGTCGGCGCCGATGGACTGGCTGTCCATGACGATGTAGGCGCCGCCGTACGCCTTGCGCAGGATGAGCGAGATGCGCGGCACGGTCGCGTTGCAGTAGGCGTACAGCAGTTTGGCTCCGTGCCGGATGATGCCGCCGTGCTCCTGGTCCACACCCGGCAAGAACCCCGGTACGTCCAGGAGCGTCACGATCGGGATGCTGAAGGCGTCACACATCTGGACAAACCGGGCGGCCTTCTCGCTGGCCTCGATGTCCAGGACGCCGGCGAGGACCTGCGGCTGGTTGGCGACGATGCCGACGACCTGGCCGTCGAGGCGGGCCAGGGCGCAGACGATGTTGCGGGCCCAGCGCTCGTGGACCTCGAGGTACTCGCCGTCGTCGACCAGCTCCTCGATCACCCTGGCCATGTCGTACGGCCGGTTGCCGTCCGCCGGGACCAGGTCGAGGAGCACCTCGGAGCGCCGGGTCTGCGGATCGGCGCACGGGACGCGGGGCGGGTTCTCCCGGTTGTTCTGCGGGAGGAGGGAGAGGAGGTAGCGGACCTCGGCGAGGCAGGTCTCCTCGTCGTCGTAGGCGAAGTGGCTGACGCCGGAGGTCTCGGCGTGGACGTCGGCGCCGCCCAGGCCGTTCTGGGTGATCTCCTCGCCGGTGACGGCCTTGACGACGTCCGGGCCGGTGATGAACATCTGCGAGGTGTCGCGGACCATGAAGACGAAGTCGGTCAGGGCGGGGCTGTAGGCCGCGCCGCCCGCGCACGGGCCGAGCATCACGCTGATCTGCGGGATGACCCCGGACGCCCTCGTGTTGCGCTGGAAGATCCCGCCGTACCCGGCGAGCGCGGAGACGCCCTCCTGGATGCGGGCGCCCGCGCCGTCGTTCAGCGAGACCAGCGGGGCACCGGCCGCGATGGCCATGTCCATGATCTTGTGGATCTTCGTCGCGTGCGCCTCGCCCAGCGCACCGCCGAAGATCCGGAAGTCGTGCGCGTAGACGAAGACCGTGCGCCCCTCCACCGTCCCCCAGCCGGTGATCACACCGTCGGTGTACGGCTTCTTCGCCTCCAGACCGAACCCGGTCGCCCGGTGCCGCCGCAGCTGCTCGACCTCACGGAAGGAATCGGGGTCCAGAAGCAGCTCGATGCGCTCACGTGCCGTCAGCTTGCCCTTGGCGTGCTGCGCCGCCGTCGCCTTCTCGCTCGGCCCGGCCAGCGCCTGCGCACGGATCCCGTGCAACTCGGCCACGCATCCGCGGCCGCCCGACAGGTGCGCGGACACCTGAGGAACGTCGTTGAGGACTGTCACGATGCCTCCTCCCTCATGAGCGCGGCCGACAGGGCCCCTCAGGTTAACAAACCGTCTATGCGGTTTATAAGAGGGGCGTGTGGCACGCGCATGAATAAGCCCTGGTAAGTGCTGCCGGGCCGGTGCCCGGTGGGTCCGGTGGGCCCTATCGCCAGCAGTGGGGCGAGCGGTAGGCCTCGCCGGACCGGTCCGCCCGCCGCCACGACGGATGACCGGAGGGCTCCGGAGCCTCGTCCGCCGCCGCCCGCCCGGCCAGTACGGAGCACAGCACCACGGCCAGCGCGGCCAGCTCGTCCGCGTCGGCCCGACCGCGTTCGATGCGCAACGCGGGCCCCGTGACGCCGGATTCACCCATGTCGGCTCCTCTCCACCCCGGCCACCGTGCGGCACACCGCTACAGGAGGGCCTCAGCACCGCTCGAGGAACGCTGGGGCGGCGGCCGCACGGCGGCGGGGCCGCACGCCGGCGCTCCGTGAGGCATGAGCTGGAGAAACACCGGAGCAGGGTCGACCCCGCCGGAACCCACCCGTACGTCCCCGCAGGGCGACTCGGAACGTTCCTGGGCGGAGGCTGCAATTCCTCTGGAAATCAAACCGGTTGGTCTTTACTTTATGGGCCTCCGCACCACATCCGATCTCACTCTGGGGGAGCGATGACCGCGAGCACGTTTCGGATGGAAGGTCCGTCGATCGAGCAGGCGGCGGAAGCCATGACTCAACCCTCCCGGGCGGCACTGCGGCAGGGCCCCGTGTCCACCACCGTCCCCAGGGAGCTGGTGCACCGCGCGGCTGTCGCCGAGGTCATGCTCACCGACTGGCAGCGGCTGGACGACACGCACTTCGCGATGGCCGCGCAGTGGCCGCGGAGCCACAGCTTCTTCACCCCCGTGGGGGTGCACCACGACCCGCTGATCGCCGCTGAAACGATCCGTCAGGTCGGCGCCCTGCTCGCCCACGCCGAGTTCGGCGTCCCCTTCGGCAACCAGTTCCTGATGGAGAACCTCACGCTCACGATGCGTCCCGAGGAGACGCGGATCGACTGGACACCGGCCGCACTGGACCTCGACGTCACCTGTACGGAGGTCCGCAGGCGCGGCTGCCGGCTGTCCGGCCTGACGTACGAGACGACGGTCCTGCGCGAGGGGCGGCCCGCCGGGTGGGGGCGGATCTCCTTCACCACCCTCGCCCCGGCCGTGTACCGGCGGCTGCGTCCCCCGCACGTGTTCGACGCCGGGCACCGGCCGATCCCGCTGACGGCTCCGGTGGCGCCGCAGAGCGTGGGGCGCCTGTCCCCCTCCGACGTGGTGCTCTCCCCCACGGGAGACCCGGGGCGCTGGCAACTGCGCGTGGACACCCGGCACCCGGTCCTCTTCGACCACCGGGTCGACCACGTTCCCGGCATGGTCCTGCTCGAGGCCGCCCGCCAGGCGGCGACCGCGGTCCTGGCCAGACCCTCGATCCTGCCGGTCGGCCTCGAGTGCGAGTTCACCAAGTACGCGGAGCTGGACCAGCCCTGCCTGATCGACGCCGTACGCCTTCCCGCGTCCGGCCCCGACGCCCCGGAGTCGGTCCTGGTCACCGGCCGACAGGACGGCCGGCCCGTCTTCAGCACCACCGTGACGGCCGCACCGGAGGCCTGACGGCCACACGTCCCCGAGTCCCCTGAGGCCCGCCCGCGTCGCCCCTTCCCGGGGCGGACGCGGGACGGGCCCGAGGCGCCCCGGCCGCAGACCCGGCGGTGCGCACAGGGCCGTTGGCGCCGGGCGACAGAGGACGGGGCGGGCCCCGACGGAGTTTCCGCTGGGGCCCGCACGCTCATGGTCGGATCAGGCGCAGCCGGTGACCTTCGCAAGGAAGTCCGCGTTCGCTGTCACGTCGTGGCCGAGGACGACCGCGTGATGCGGCAGCCCGGAGAGGAGCCGGCCGACGCTCTGCCGTGCCGCCCGCGTACCGCCGCCGTCGAAGCCGACAAGACCGAAGACATCCGGGTAGCGGTCCTCCGTCTTCCCGATCATGAAGTCGTCGTCACCCACGGTGCGGCTGGTCTCTTCGACGGCCGGGCCCGCGCCAGCCACCACACGAGGGAAGACCAGCACGGCGGCCTCGCCCTCGGTCGCCAGGGGCACGCCGAACCAGTCCGTGAACTGGTTCGGCCACACCTGCGCCTTCAGCTCCTTGCCGCGCTCCCACAACGGCGTGCGGTCCCCGGTCAGCAGAGCCTCCGTCACTCGCCAGTCCTGTGTCGGATGCAGCGCCTCGCCTGCCTCCAGGCGCTCCCGGGCCGTGTCGAACCAGCCCAGCCCTTCCAGCAGGCCGAGGCCGACGGCCGCCGCCGACGGCCATGGCAGGACGTCGACGCCACCCTGTTCGTTGGGCCGCACGAAGACCCTGTCGTTGGCGAGGAGACCGAGGCCGTGGCGGGACGCCAGGGCGAAAGCGGTCGTCGTCTTGCCCGCGCCCTTTCCACCGAACGTCAGGATCACGCGTCCGTCGTGGACAACCGCCGAAGCGTGGAGCACCGCCCAGCCGTTCCGCAGCAGCAGGCCCCGCATCATCTCCCGGGCCAGGCGGGCGGTCGCCGTGGCGACGTCCTCAGTGACGCGGCCGATGACGTCCAGCCGCAGAGCCCCCGGCTCCGACCGATACGCGAGCGCACCCTCCGGTGACACGGCGCGGATCACTCCGTCGGACGCGTTGCCCGCGAGGAGCAGTTGTTCCCGCGCATAGGTCGTGCTCGTGTGCGGGGACCGCGTCACGCCCAGGGCGAGGGCGTCGTACTCGCTGTCGTCCACGGTGCCCACGACCAGGGCTTCGGCGCACACACTCACAGGGTCGACCTCGGCGGCCTTCCACCAGGTGCCGAAGTAGCGGGCAGACCAGTCGGTGACGGCCTGCTCGGCGGAGACGACGGTCACGGCCGCGCCAGCGCTTTCCAGGCGTACGGCGTGGGTGCTCATGGTGATTTCCTCCCGGATGGAGACGGTTGCAGCGGAACACCGCGCGCTGCCTGATAGGCGGCACGCAGCTTGGTACGAGACGCCTCCAACTGCCGGTCCTCAACGGGGTCCAGCGGAGGCGAGAACGGTACGGGGTCACCCCCGGTGAAGCGCACGGGAATTCCGCACCAGTCACCCGCATGCGGGGCACACAGTTCGGTTGTGCCGTCTTCGGCGCCGAGGGCCAGGCGGAGGGCAGACACCACCGCGCCGGCGGGCCCGCACCGGGTGCGTCCGATACCGATGTTGATCCGGCCAGGGCGCCGGTCCAGCTCGTCGCGTACCTGCTGAAGGGGCACGGGCACCGACTGGTCGTTGACGAGGGTCGACGAGGCGCAGACGACGGACGTGTCCCCGTGCTCCCCGATGACGCGCCCGGACACGGCGTCAGCCGGAACGCCCAGCAGTCGGCCGAGGGTGAGCCGGTAGCGAGCGCTGTCCAAGCTGGATCCGATCCCGAACACCCTGCTGCAGCCGGACTCCTCGGCGAACCATCTCGTCATCAGGTCCACCGGATTGGTCACCACCAGCACCGTGCCCGGGTATCCGCTGAGCTGCTCGGCGAGGTCCCGAACCACCGGAGCGTTTGCCTGGATGCCGCCCATCCGGACATCCGTACTGCGCGTGTTCGCGAACTGCGCCCGGACAGCAATGACCACCGCGGCGCACGCCCGCAGGTCCTCGGCCTCGGCCGCACCTGGCAGGACCGGCGAGCCCAAGGCGGTCCGCATGTCGTCGAGGTCGTCTGCCAGGGCCTGGGCCTGCTCGATAGTGCGGGAGGTGACGAGGAGCCGTCCGCACAGCCCTGCCGCGACCAGCGCCCCGCCGACCGCTTGCCCGACTGCCCCCGCGCCGAAGACACCGACCGATGGCACCAGGGGCGTCATGCGATCGCCTCCACGATCCGGGCGAGCGTACGGTCCCCGCGCCCCCGCCTTCCGGTGGGGCCCATGAGGTCGGCGCTCACGGCGTCCACCAGCGAGCACACCGGCACGGCCCGCCTGACCACGGCCGCGCCCAGGGCGGGCAGCGGCAGTGCCGCGGGGGCCGACAGATACGTCGTGACGATGTTCAGGGTGTCCATCAGCCACAGCACCAGCAGGTGACGCAGCATCGCCTGCCGGTCCGCGAGGGAAAGGTGCCCCAGGTGGGACCGGGCGGACGCAGCGAGGCCGTCGAGGATGAGCCGTGCGGTTCCCGGGTCCCTCTGCTGCGCGGTGATGAACAGGACGGTACGGCTGAGGAGCTTGGCCATGTCGACGATCGGCGTCGCCCGCAGCAGGCCCGGGTCCACGAGGACGGGCCGCACTTCCGGGCCCTCCGGGAAGAGCACGTGCTCCGGCTTCAGGTCGCCGTACGCCAAGGTTGTCCCGGCCGCTGCGGGCAGCGTCTCCCGCAGGGCGAGGAGTCGTCGTACGCTGACCCGCACGAGTTCCGCGACCAGCTCGCTCTCTCCACGCCACTGCTCGGCGTTGAGCTGGACGACGCACGGGGCGGCTCCGTCACCGTCGAACTTGCGGCAGAAAGTGCCGAAGATGCTGCGCTCGTTGATGGCCGCGCCGGGGCCCAGCCGCCGCGCGGTGCCCGGCCGGTGCAGTGGGCGCAGCTCGGCGAGGCAGCGGCCCACCAGGGCGCTGGTCTCCTCTGGCTGCGTGAGGAGGAGTTCTCCCAGGGTCGGGCCCGCAACGGCCTCCGTGAAGAGGACCCCGTCCCGCGCGCCGGCCACCGTGCACACGCGGGGACCGTTCAAGCCGTCCAGGACCAGGAGCTGCGCCGCCTCTCGCACCATGAGGCTGTCCTGCCGCCGCACGTAGTCTCGTTGAGCCTCACGGACGGCGGGCCAGCTTCCGACCTTGCCGCGCAGCAGGGAGACGAGGGACACACCCAGCAGCGAGGTCTTGGCGTACAGGGCGCGGTCCCCGACGCGGAGGCGGTGTACGTACCCGGTGACGCTGGGCACCTGCGCCTCCAGGACGACCAATTCGTCCGGCCAGAGCCCGTCGGCTGCCCGGTGTATGAGCGCTGCGGAATGGACGAAGACCTCGGCCACGGTCGGCCGTGCGAGGTCTGGATCGGCATAAGCACCTGTGATCACGACAAGAGCCTCCTGTTGGAGTTCGTGAGTACATCCCGGCGATTGGCCGGAAGGTGGTCCGCCCCAGCTCCGATGAGGGGAGCCCACGGGTTGGTCTGGGGCCGGGGCGGGGTCTGATGGGTGCGCCGTCAGCGCGGCGCGGTCAGGCCGAGGAAGACGGCGCCAGCCACCGCGGCGAGTATCAGGACGTATACGACCTGGGCGATGCCCGTGCCGTACATCGGCACCTCGGTGGCGGGCGGCTCGGGCACGGGCGTGGCCGCCAGGTCAGCCCACACGCTCTTGCCCCAGTTCAACCGGTCGGTGCCCCACCGTTCGGCGAGCACGTCGACGAGGGCCAGGCCCCGGCCGTGGTCCTCGTCATCGTCCGGGTCTGCCACCCTGGGCAGGACGCGGCTGCGGTCGGTGACCGCGACGCGGACCCTGCCCGGCCCTGGCCGACTGACGGTGATCCGGTAGGCAGAGCAGCGCGCGTGCAGGACCGCGTTCGTGGCCAGCTCGGACGCGACCAGCTCGGCCGTGTCGGTGAGGTCGGGCAGCTCCCACTCGTCCAAGGCCGCGCGCACGAACTCTCGGACTTCCGGCACCGACGTGGCGTCCCGCAGAAAGGACTTCGTCATCGTCGGCGAGCCGTCCTCGGCCAAGCGCCGGTGGCCCGCCAGCACGTCAAGCACCGGTCCGCATCGCCGCACGGAAGCGCCCTAAGGACACCATCTGCTTCACCGCGTCCGGCTGGCACACCACGCCGGGGCCGTCCGGTTCGAACAACCAGCACGATCGGGCATGCCTCGACGCGCGGAGCACCGGCACGCCCAGACGGCTGTTTTCGTCGAGGTACTCGGTGTCGGGTGCCCGCCATTCACCCGCCTTGGAGGCGACGGGGCGGCAGACGTGGTTCGATGAACCGTCCACGAAGGCCGGCCCGCCGAGAAGCGCCTCGGGCGGGTAGGCCGCGATCATGATCCGGCGCTCGGTGCCTGCGGCGGCCTCGACGATCACCAGCGGGACACGGACCGCGCCGAACGACCGGCCGCAGCGCAGAAGGGCGACACCGTCTCTGTGCCACTGCTGTCGGGCGATCTCTTCGTCGTCGGCCGCCTTCAGCAGCCGCTGCTCGACGGCGCGCATGCGATCCGCTCCGCCAACGACCACGCAGGTGCCAGGCCACTCACTCAACACCACTGGCCTTGGGGGTTCTTGGGTACGCTCCGCCACGGCGGCGACTCCTCAACAGTCGTCCAACCCTGGGTCGGCCGACACACCACGGCCGCCCGGGGTACTAACACGCACAGAGTGGAATCCCGCCGAAGTCTGCACATCCCAGCCACGGGTATACCCATGATGGGTACACGACTTGATGAGCAGTCGCGCACACTCAGGCGAGCAGGAAGTGCCGCATGCCCTACCAGCCACCTACCGCCCTGCCCGCAGGCCTCCTCAACGACGAGGAGATCCAACGCGCCCTCCGCCAACACGACTTCGGAGCCATCTTCCGAATCGCACGCAGCCGCGCGGGCATCCCCTACGCGCGGATCGCCGAGGAGTGCGATATCAAACCGATCCGCGTCGGCGAGGTGGCACGCGGAAAGGGACAGATCACGTCGTTCGCGAAGGTCGTTGCCATCTCCGACGCCTTACGCGTGCCGGGCCACATGGTCGGGCTGGCGCCCCGCCCCTGGGAGGACAGTGGCTCTCCTGGGACCGAGAACACCCCAGAGAACGGAACCGCCGTGCGCCGCCGTACTGTCCTTCAAGCCGCTACGACTGCGGGCCTCGCGGCCGCGCTTCCAGCCTTGCACCGGCCGGCGGCCCCGCTCCACGTGACGAACGGCTACGTCGACGAGCTACGGCGGCGCACCGCACGGCTCCGACATCTGGACGAATTTCTCGGCGGCGGTGACACCTACCGGGTCTACCTGGGCGAGTACCAGGCCACCAAATCCCTGCTGCGCGACGCCACTTTTACCCCCTCCTCCAAGCGCAAGCTGGTTGCCCTGCTCGCCGAGCAGGCCCAGCAGGCCGGATGGGCCGCCTTCGACGGCGGCAGGCAGGCCGATGCCCACAGCCTGTACGAGGAGAGCAAGGCCGCAGCTCTCGAAGCAGACGACGGCGACCTCCACGGCAACGCTCTCGCGTTCCTCGCCTACCAGGCTCCGGACCCGCAGGTGGCTGTCAAGATCGCCTCGAGCAGTTGCGAAGCGATCAGCCCTGGTTCCCCTGCCGGAGTCCGCGCCCTCCTCCACGAGCGCCTCGCGTGGGCCTGCGCGGTCGCTGGGGAGACATCCCGTACGGAACGTGCCCTCGACGCGGCGCGGGCCGCGCTTGAGGAGCAGGAAGCCGGCGAGCCTCAACCCGACTGGGCCGCATGGGTCGACGACACGGAGCTGAACATCATGACCGGCCGCTGCTGGACAGAACTGCGCCGCCCGCTTCGGGCGGTCCCCGTACTGATCCGGGCGCTCGACCAGTACGACGACCATCACGCCAGGGACAAGGCGCTCTATCTCTCGTGGCTGGCAGACTCCTACCTCGCGGCCGAGGAGGTGGAGGAGGCCGCTGCGGTGACCGGCCGCGCCCTGAACCTGGCGTCCGGGGTGGCCTCCGTACGGCCTCGGAAGAGGCTCACTCCGGTCCTGAAAGAGCTGCAGCGGTACCGGAACGTCGGCGCCGTACAGAACGTCCTCCAGGCGGCCGGTGCCTAGACCGGCTCGACGGAGTCCTTGATCCACTGGAGGCATCGGAACGCACCTTCGATGGGAACAGCGATCACCTCCGGGTTGTCCCACGGATGGCTGTCCAGGAGATGCTTCTCCAGCTCCGCATACCGGTCCCGGGTCGTGGTGAGCTGGAGCCTCCACTCCTCCCCCTCCCCGAATTCGCCGAGATGCCAGAACACCGACACCACGGGGCCGACGATCTGCGCTCCTGCGGCCAGGCGTGCGCGCACGGCCCCTTGGGCGAGGGCGACGGCTTGAGCACGTTGCGGGGTGGCAGTGGACACCTGCACAAACTCAGTCATGCCCCGAGACTAACCACCGCGTCCGGTCAGAGGGATGGGCTAGGACCTGTTGCGAAAGTGGATCTTGTCTGTAGATGATCATGTGCCGTCATCACGGCCGGGCAGCAAGGTAATTCCCCTCAGTTCGAGCCGGTGCTGGAGGCGATACGGGTGCCTCAGCAGGGCCGGGGACGACCTCGCACACGCCTGGCCCGGGTCCGGGCGGACAAGGCGTACGACTCTCGCAGGAACCGCTCCTACCTGCGGCGGCGTGACATCAAAGCCACCATCCCGGTCCCTGCGGACCGTGTCCACAACCGCCGCAAGCTCGGCTCCCGCGGAGGCCTCCTGGATCCGCTGGTCGAGGCCGTCCTCGCACCACAGGGTGAAGTAGTAGAACACCGCCGACCAGGCCCCGAAGAGGCCCCGGAAGCCCACCAGGCGCCAAGAACAAACACCGGGGCACCCCGCTACGACGTCGGCAAGACCGTCAAACGCCCCGAGACCCTCAAGGCCCTCGGCAAGCCCAGAAGATCTTGGTAGACAAAGAACAAGCTCAGGTACCGAGGAGTTCAATGACTTCGCCCACCCGGCGGACCGGGAGGGGGCCCACCGCGGCGTTGGCGCCAGCCGGGAGACCACTGCGCTGAGCCACTCTGGGTCTCCGAGGCGGTGCAGCGCCTTCGCCTCGGACATCTTCGTGACCAGGGCGATTACCAGAGCCATGTGCGTGGACGTGTAAGTGTGGTCGTGGTGGGTGTAGTTCACCCACCAAGGCTCGTCTCGATCACGAATGCCGGACAGGGAGCAGCCATTGCGGCCACCGTCCATGTAGCCGCCGCCTGCCGCGACGACGACACCCCCGGTGCGGGTGGCCATCCATGGCTTCATGGTGGCCCTCAGCCGAACGGTGTGGATGCTGTTCCACAGGAGGATGTCCCGTGGGACAGCCTCTCCTTGTATGTGGTGCTGGATGCCTTCGGCAGCGAGCACAAGGCACGACCCATCGTTCCGCTTTGGGTCCCCGATGACCCATGGTTCCCGACCAGTTCCAGCGGCCCTAGGTGCTGCATCATGCTCCCCGTCGATCACGCGTTCCCCTGCTCCGAATTTGCCCGCAGCAGACCCGTCGAGGAATTCCTCCGTACATCGGCCAGGGGCAGTGTGCCCGGTTCCCCTGTGCCAAGGCACCTCCGGCAAGTTGAAACTCACGCTGGCCGGGCGCAGGGACCTGCCCGACGTCGCCACGGCCTCCGCGTCGCAGTATTCGCACGAGGGGCTACGAGCGCCGATCCCGTGATCGTGTGCCATCGAAGCCCTCGCCCGGTGTAGCCCTCCACGGGCCCCGCAGCGTCGACCTTGCCCTCGCCGGACGTTTCCGGATGCCCGGCCGCGCTGCACTCGTTCCAGCCCTGCAGGCGGCACAGCGCTGCGTTGAACCGCACCCGGCTGTCGTACTGAACCGCCGGGTAGACGTCCTCGCCGTCGCCGAGCCCTCTACCTCCAGCCCGTACAACTGGTCGTTGCCGTCGACGGTCCGGAACCGATCCTGGCAGGGCCCCGGTCCGCCCGCCCCACTCGCCACACCCTCCCGAGCGCCCAGGAGAAGCGCCCCGCCCCTACCGCCCCCCGGCGGACGACGGCACGGCGCCGAACGCCTCGAGGTGGTCCTCGGCCCACGTCCGGTAGGGCCGGGCCGCGCGGCCGGTGAGCCGCAGGACCGTGTCCTCGACGCCCGCCTTGGCCCCGGCGTGCTGCCGTTCCGCACTGGCCAGCAGCGCCTCCGCCACGGCCTCGGGATGCCGCCGGCGCAGCACGGCACGCGCCCGGCGGGGTGACAGCTCCTCGAAGCGCAGCGGACGGCCCAGCAGCCGGCCGAGCTGTGCCGTCTGCTCGGCCGCGCTGATCGGCTCCGGTCCGGTCAGGGTGTGCACCCGCCCCTCGTGCCCGTCCCCGGTCAGCGCGCACACGGCCGCGGCGGCGACGTCGCGCGGGTCGATGCACGCGTTGACCGAGGTGCCGTACAACCCCCGTACGACCCGTTCGGCGGCGATGGACGCCGCCCAGGAGAGCGTGTTGGACATGAAGGAGCGCGGGCGCAGCAGGGTCCAGCGCAGGCCGGAGTCGCGCAGCAGGTCCTCGTTCGCGCGCTGCCAGCGGGTGACGAGGTCGTCCGCCCCGCGGTCGGCCACGGCGGCCGCGGACACCTTGACCAGGTGCCCCACCCCCGCCGCGCGCGCCGCACGGACGAAGCGCGCGTCGTCGTCGCCGCCGACCCGGCAGGTGACGACCAGCGCGCGGTCCACCCCCGCGAGGGCGCGCTCCAGCGAACCCGTGTCGGCGTAGTCGCCGGCCACGACCTCCGTCGCGCGGTCCCGCGGCGCCACCCGCGAGGGTTCCCGGGCCAGGACGCGCACCGCGAGTCCGGCGGGAAGCATGCGCAGGACCTCCCGTCCGACGGTCCCGGTGGCGCCCGTCACGAGAATCACCGATCTTCCCCCTTCGCCGAAAGGGCCGGAAGCGGTCTTCGCCTCGTCTTGAGGTCAACCACTGCACCGGCTGTAAGATACATACTGTGCGGTTTTTTTGCGGGGTCGCCGAAGCCTCCGTCCGCCGAAGCGATCGTCAGGAAGAGGGAGGACCGCAAGTGGTGAAGCAGGACCGTGCCGTCCGTACGCGCAAGAACATCCTCGAAGCGGCGGCCAAGATCTTCGAGGAGCGCGGATACCAGGCCGCCACCATCGCCGAGGTGCTCAACGCCGCAGGCGTGACCAAGGGAGCTCTGTACTTCCACTTCGAGTCGAAGGAACAGCTGGCCCAGGGCGTCCTGCACGAACAGGACCAGCGGTTCGTCATCCCCGGCCGCCCCTGCAAGATCCAGGAACTCGCCGACGTCGTCCTGCTGCACGCCTATCGCTTGCAGACCGACCCGATGGTGCGCGCGGGCGTGCGGCTGACCATGGACCAGCACGCGGAGGGCCTCGACCGCAGCGGGCCCTTCCTGCGCTGGAGCGTCGTCGTCCGGGAACTGCTGGACACGGCCCGCAGCCAGGGCGAGCTGCTGCCCCAGGTCGTGCCGTCCGTGACCGCCGACGTCGTGGTGGGCACGTTCGCGGGCGTGCAGTCCATGTCCCAGACCGTCAGCGGCTACCAGGACCTCCAGAGCAGGTCCTCCGCACTGCTGCGTCATCTCTTCCCCAGCATCGCCGTGCCCTCCGTACTGGCCTCGCTGGACCTGTCCGAGTCGCGGGGCGAAGTCGTCTACGACGAGATCCGGAGCCGCTTCGAGCAGCAGCCGGCGGCCGCCGTCAGCTGAGCACCCCGGCGCCCGTCATGACCGCCCGCTCCCCGGACCGGGGCGACCGCTCGCCGAAGTACAGCGACAGCGCGTCCTCCAGACGGTCCCCGTCCGGGGCGGCGGCCCAGGCGACGTAGCCGTCGGGCAGCACCAGCAGAGCCTCGCACGGCACGTCGGGCGTGGGCGCCACGTGGACCGTCCGCACCACGTCCTCCCACCCGCGCGCCCGCTCGGCGTGCCGCCCGCCCGCCCATCCGAACAGCAGCAGCACCGGCCTGCCGGGCCGCAACAGCCCGATCACGTCCGTCCGGCCCGCGCCCGTCCTCAGTCCCAGGTTCTGCAGGAACCTTCCCGTCCATGCGGAGGGCCGCCGCGTACGCCCGGGAAGCACCGTGTCCTGACCGCTGATCAGATCGCTGAGGTGGTGGCTCTCCCGGTCGGCCGCCACGAGCCCGCAGAACAGGGCGCGCAGCGAGTCGGCCCCGGGCTCCGAGCGCATCAGGGCGAGCTGGGCCACCGTGTTGTCGATGACCCGCCGGGCGGCCGGACGGCGTTCCTGGTCGTAGGTGTCGAGCAGGTCACCGCCCGCGTGCCCGCGCACGGCGAGCGCGAGTTTCCAGCCCAGGTTGAGGGCGTCCTGGACGCCGGTGCTCAGCCCCTGGGCGCCGACCGGGAAGTGCAGGTGCGCCGCGTCCCCGGCGAGGAAGACCCGTCCCAGGCGGTAGGAGCGGGCGAGCCGCGCGAAGTCGCTGAACCGGCTGAGCCAGCGCGGCTCCCGGAACGCGATCTCCCGCCCCGCGATCCGGGCCAGCTCGTCCCGCAACTCCCCCGTGCTGGGCGGCAGGTGACGGTCGGGATGGGGACCGGAGCAGTCGAGGGTCCGGACGTGGGTGCCGACGCCCGGGATGTCGTGCGCGACGATCCAGCCGCGCGGGGTGCGGTGCCAGCCCGGCGGCAGCTCCCGGGCGTCCTCCAGCGTGACCAGCGCCGCCAGCCCGGACGTCGTGGCCCGGAAGCTCTCCGACGGCACCCCCGCCAACTCCCGTACGGTGCTGCGGCCGCCGTCCGCGCCCACGAGGTACCGGGCGGCGTACTCGACGCACCCCGCGGGCCCCTGGACCGTGACCCGGACGTCCCGCTCCTCCTGGACCACCCCGGTCACGCGGCGCCCGCGCAGGACCCGCACCCCGACCGCCCGTGCCCGCTGCTCGAACAGCCGCTCCAGTTCGGCCTGGGGGCACTTCAGGACGGGGCCCGGCTCCGAGGCGGGCGCGGTGATGCACAGGCCCGGTATCCCGGCGAACCGGAACGGAGCCTCGGCCTTCTCCCCCGCCGGCGCCGTCCCGCCGACGAGTTCGGGGAAGTACCCCCGCCTGGCCAGCCCCTGGAGGGCCCGTGCGTGCAGCACCCTCGCCTTGGGGCGTTCCGAGACCGAGGCCTTCGTCTCCAGCACCACGGTGTCGACTCCGCGTTCCCCCAGTTCGGCCGCGAGCAGCATGCCGACGGGGCCTCCTCCCACCACCACGACCTGCGCGTGCAGACGATTTCTCACCGTAGGACCTCCCCTTGGTCTCTAGGGCGTTGCCGCAGGGGCGTACCGCCCGCCTCCGTCGAGCGGGGCGGCGCGAGGCCACAAAATAAACCGAATGGACGGTTCTTTTCAAGAGGAGGGAACGGACCACGATCCGGCCGCCGGAATTCCGGGCTCTGGCCTGCGGTCACCCGCCCCCTCCCGCCCCACACCCACCCCCCGACCACCCTCCTACCGACATGACGTGGCCGGCCCCGGTGGGGGTCGTCCGAGACACACGCGCGCCTGGGACATCGGGCGCGGGCGCGTCGTGGCGGGCTTTCGGTGGTACAGGTCCAGACGGCGTGCAGGGGTGCTCGAGGCCGTGTCCAAGGAGCCCGTACGGGAGGTGCCTCAAGGCACCGCGCGACAACCTCCCGGGAGCGGAAGACCGAGGCAGCATCGCGCGGCACCGGGTCCCCCCGCGACCGTCGTGTGGAAGCTGAAGAGGGCGCCACCCCCGAACCGCGTCCGGCCTGCGAAAACGCAGTTCAGCACCCAGATCCTGCGAACTGCCGGGCAGTTCCTGAGAACTGGGAGGACGTTCCTGCGAACTGAGTACCCGGTTCCTGTGGACCGCCACCACGTCCACAGGAACTGGGTACCACGATCCCAGGAACGTCCTGGATTGCTCTCAGGTCAATGAGCTGCCCCGGTAGATTGCCGTTCGGGCCGCGCCCGCAGAGCAAACGGCACGGCAAGCGACACGGCCCGTGAAGCCGAGTTGATTGACTTCCTGCTCATGTCCGTTAGGTTCATCGAGTCAGTGCCCGGCCGTCGCACGAACACATCCACCACCCCCGTCCACGGAGGGTCCGTTGGGAGCAGTACGCAGACTGGTCGACGCCGACACGGGCGAGGTGGTCCCCTACGCGCCGTACGCCTTCTCGGGCCGGCACACCCAGGTGGACAAGGCCCGCGTCGAGGCGATCACGGAGTCCAAGGCGTTCACCCCGAGCCAGAAGTTCCTGGTCCTGTGGTGGATCGGCGTCTCCCCCGAAGGCATGGACCCACTGAGGTCGACGGGAGCGGACATCGCCCGACGGGTGGGAATGTCCACGGATGCCGTCGGCAAGATCAACCGTAAGCTGGTCAAGCACCGCATCCTGATCGTGCGGGGCCGCATCGGCAACTACAACCTCTACAGGATCAGCCCCTACATCGCGTTTCACGGGACTGGTCTCGAGCAACGTGAAGCGGTGAGGACGTGCAAGCCACCGGACATCCCCGGCTTCAACGAAATGACCCCTGCACGGTGGGAGGCGCAGTGACCAGCGACGACAAGCAGAGGAACCTGGAACTGCTGCAGGCCACCGCCGGCATGACCGCCAACCAGCGCCTCGTCGTCATGCTCTACGCCCTGCACCCGACGGACCGCGCGGGCGCGGTCACGGAGACCGCGGCCAACCTGGCCGCCCTGGTGGGCATGTCCGCCCCCGTCTTCTCCCGCACCCGCAAGCAGGTCATCGAGTCCGGCTGGCTCGAGGAGTCGGACCGCCTCGCCCACATCCGCTACTACCGCCTGAGCCCCAAGGCCCTCGGCGAGAACGTCGTCGTCCCCCTGCGCCGCGCGACGTGACCCGTCCCCCGGGGAGCGCTGCTCATTGCCCTGACGTCAATGAAGAGCGCTCCCAGGGACGCCTTGATTGACCCGACGCACATGCGGCGAAGGCGTCCGTGACCATGCGATACGGCGGTAAGACGGAGCAAGGCAGAGGCAAGCAAGAGGGCCCCGCCGCGAGAACGGCGAGGCCCTGACGGCTGCGCAGGGATCAGCCCTGGCTCACGGCCTGCTTCACCAGCGCGGCGATCTGCTTCTCCACCTCGGGCGTCACCTTGGCCAGGGCGAAACCGGCCGCCCACATGTCGCCGTCGTCCAGGTTCGCCTGATCGCTGAAACCGAGCGTCGCGTAACGCGCCTTGAACTTCGCCGCGCTCTGGAAGAAGCAGATCATCTTCCCGTCCAGGGCGTAGGCGGGCATGCCGTACCAGAGCTTCGGCGCGATGTCCGGCGCGGTCTCCGTCACGACCGCATGCACCCGCTCGGCCATGACCCGGTCCGAGTCCTGCATCTCCGCGATCTTGTCGAGCACGTCCTGCGCCGCCAACGCCGCCTTGTCCGCGCGCGAGCCACGCCGCGCCGCCGCCTTCTGCTCCTTGGCGTGGTCCTTCATCGCGGCACGTTCCTCGGCCGAGAAGCCTTCGTACGTGCTGTTCTCGGTGCTGCTCATGGTCCCTCCCGTAGCCCGTGGGTCTGCTCGCCCGACCCGGTACGTCTCGCGAGCCCGGTCACTCTCCCAGTACAACACCCACCCCGCACACAGCCCTCGAGATCCACTCGAGCCTGCCTCGAATGCCGCACGCGGTACGCCCGGTGGTGGGTCAGGACGGCGTCATGCCGGCACCGGTTCGGCCACCCACTTCCTGAAACGACGCGGCCCCCCGTTCGCCGGCACGGAGGCGGGCGAACGGGGGGGGCCGGCCGGGACCGGGCAAGGGGCTGCTCCGCTAGCGGGCTGCCAGCTCGGCCAGCAATGCCTTGTACTCGTCCGGGTGCTGCTCCCGCAGGATGTCCATCCACACCCGAGTGCCTTGGACGAACGTCTCGGCCGTCATCTTCTGGTGCAGGTGGTGAACGCAGTAGAAGGCGTCGTCGTAGGGGAGTCGCTTGGGCTGTTTCGGCTGCGCCGCCTCCGCGTTGGCCGGGTCGGTCTCCTCCGCGCCGGCGCGCGGTTCGGGGATGGACTCGGAGGGCGACTGCTCGACCTGTTCGCGCCCGGCCGACGATGCGGCTGCGCCCGGTTGAGGCACGGCGGCCGGTGTCCCTGTCTCCGTCTCCGTCTCCGGAATTATCACGCCGTGATAATCGGCGGGGCCCGCGGAGCGTTCGACGACCTCTCGCGCAGCCTGAGTCTCCGCCTTGGCGCGGGCCGCTTCCGCCCGTTCGTCCGCCTTGGCCCGCTGCTCCTCGGCGGACAGCTTGCCGAGGTTGCGGACGTGCTCCACCTTCCGCGCCCCGGTCACCAGGTCCTTCTGCAGCTCGGGAGCGAGCTTCAGCAGGGACAGCTTGCTGGAGATGGTGTTCTGCGGAATGCCCAGCCGCTTGGCCGCCTTGGTCTGGGAACCGTAGTAGTCGACCAGGGACTTCAGGGCGTGGGCCTCCTCCAGGTCCGTCATGTCGTCGCGGTGGTAGTTCGCGACGAACGCGGCCTCGAGCAGGGCTTCGTCGGTGGCGACCCGTCCGTTGTCGACGCGGACGGGGATGGTGGCCAGACCGACGCGACGAGCGGCCTCGAGGCGCCGGTGGCCGTCGACGACGATGTACTGCGCCCCGTCGTCGAGGTCGCCGGCGCGGTCCGACCTGTTGCGCAGGTAGGCGTCGACCGTGGCCACGGCGATCGGGATGATGAGGCCGACCTCGCGGACGCTCTGCACCGTCTCGTCGAGGTTGCGCAGGTGGTTGCGCGGGTTGTCGGGATTCTCGCTGATGAGGGTGACCGGCAGCTCGGTGATGGCCGCCGCGGTCGACTCCTCCCCCCCGATGGTCTGGTCGATGAGATTGCGTCGGGAGGACCGGGCTCCACGTGCTGCACCGAACGCGGGTGCCGATCCCAGGGTGTCGGCCTTGCTCACCGGGTGGCTCCCCTCGCTACTTGCCGCATGGCTTCCGCCTGATCACTCTGGGGTGCGTAGGAGAGCAGCGGCATGCGCTTGCGGACCGCTTCCCGCTGCTCCTTCAGGTCGCCGATGACGGCGAGGACCTTCGGGTCGCCGAGCGACTTCCAGTTGTCCAGGGACGACGTGGCGACGTAACCGCGGCGTGAGTCGTAGAGGTTGACGACCAGGCCGAGGTAGTCGATCTCGAGGGAGAGGTCGTCGCAGAGGTCCTCGATCTGCTGGGCGAGCATCCCGTAGGCGGTGGCGGAGGAGTCCTCGGCGAGTACGGGGATGACGACCCCGGAGCCACCGGCGGCCTCGCCCCGGCGCCGGCGCCCGTAGTAGAGGGCGGCGTCCATGGCGATGCCGAGGCTGGGCGGGCAGTCGACGATGATGACGTCGTAGTCGGCCTCCAGGGGCCGCAGCGCCAGCTCGAGCGCGGCCTCCTTCTGGAACCCGCGCTTCTGCGTCGCCACGACGGCGATCTTCGCGTCGAGGAGGAAGCCGTCGAAGCAGGCGGGCAGGACGTGCAGGCGCTTCTCGAACCGCGGGTCCCTTATCTCCACGACGAGGTCGCGCAGGTCTCCGCTGCCTTCGCCGCACATGTGGGAGACGAGGCTGTCGTGGTCGGGCTCGATCTGGGGGACTCCGAGCTGTTCGCTGAGGTGTCCCTGCGGGTCGAAGTCGACGACGAGGACGCGCTTGCCCGCCTCGGCGTAGGCCTCGCCGATACCGGCGGAGATGGCGGTCTTGCCGACCCCGCCCTTCTGGTTGCCGACGATCTTGCGCTCGGGGTCGGTGCCGCGGGCGCCGTGCCTGGGGGAGGGGTTGGCGTCGAGCCAGCCGCGGATCGACTGGGCGAGTCCCTGGGTGTAGGAGACGCCGCGGTCGGTGCAGGTCTCCTTGAACTGCTCGTACAGCCCTGGCGGAAGCCACGTGGAGAACGACCTCGCACCGGCGGTGTCCACGTCGGCACCACCGCCCGTGCCCTCCCGCCAGCCGTTGATGGCCGCCTCGACGGCGTCCTGGATGTCCAGGCTGAGCTCGGCGGCGCGAACCTTGAGTGCTTGCTGGAGCGCCGAGGGCAGCTTGGACGCTACCTTTTCCCGGTCTCCGTCGGGGTAAGGGGATGCCATGACGTCAGCATACTGACTCCAGTTGGCGCGATGACAACCGCTTTGCATGTTCTGACGGGGTTTCACCCGATGGGCGTCCGACCCGGATTATCACGCCGTGATAATCGTCGGCTCCATCGAGCGCGGCGCCCTGCTCGCAGCGCTCGCCCAGTTGCCCGCGCGGCGGCGCAAGGCGGTGGTCCTGCGCTACACGGACATGACCGGTGTGGACAGCACCGTGGATTGCACATGCCGTAACGGCATGTGGTGTCGTCGAGGGCACCACAGCACGAAAGGCACTGTCTGCGATGTACCCCTCCGCCACGCCTCCCCGCGAGGTCAGGATCGGCGATGCCGCCGCCTTCGTCGGAACCACCCCGCGCGCCATTCGTCATTACCACCAGATCGGTCTGCTGCCGGAGCCCGAGCGAGGCGGAGACGGACGCCGCCGCTACGGCTACGACGACATGATCCGCCTGCTGTGGATCCGCAAGATGTCCGAGGCCGGCATCAGCCTGGACGACATGCGGGCCGCCTTCGACGAAGCTCGTGATGTCGAGGACGTCCTGGGCCGGCTGGAGGAGAGCCTGGCCGCCCAGGAGGCCGACATCAGGCGTCAGCGCGCGGCAGTCCAGCGCCTGCGGGTCGTGGGCAGCCCACTGGGGTTGCTCTCCCCCTTGGTCACGGACCGGCTCAGCCACCTGCCTTCCGGCGCACTACGCCCCTCCGATCTGGACACCCTGCTGGTCACGGAACGGATCTTCGGACCGCTGGGAGCCGCAATTCAGGCCAGCGTGTTCATCATCCTGGCGACCCATCCCGGCCTACGGGCCGAGGCGGACCGCCTCGACGCGGCCGACGCCGCCCTCGATGACACCGTCGACCCCTACGACCCTCGGGTCGAGGAACTCGCCGCGCGGCACTGCGCCCACCACACGAGCCTGCTCCGGGCCATCGAAGCGGCTGGGCTGGACGTGGCCGAGGAGAAGCTCTTCGAGATCTACGATGCCGAGGCGAGCGGCGAAGAGGACACCCGGATGAGTGCCTTCGAAGCGGTGACCAAGATGCCCTACGGCTTCTCCGCTGCCCGGACGCGGTGCATGGAACTCACGGCACAACTCCTTGGCAGGGACCTCTCCGCAGACAGCTGATCGCTGGTGCGGTCGTGCGTGAGGACCCCGGATCGGCCGTCGACACGAAGCCGGCGTCTCGCCCCCTCGACACGGCCCGCACACTCCACGAGCGGGAAGACCCAAGCCGACCCGCCCGCACCCCGTCGCGTGCGGGCGCATTCACCGGTCTCTTGGCGGCCGACCGGAATTATCACGCCGTGATAATCGCGCTCAGGCCCTGACCTGGCTGCCGTGCTCAGGCAGACGGCACCGAACGACGTTCGCCAAGCCCCTGGCGCCCGGTGGAGAAGGGAGAGGTCGGCACATCCCGATGGAAGAGCGTTACCGCATTGCTAAGCGAACCCGCTGCACCGTCGGATCGGTGTGCGATCCGGTCGCAGGGCAGAGTGGGACGTAGCTGAGTCGGTGCGGTCCGCCGGGAGTGCCCGGTCCGACTTGTCGGCAGGAGGGCCTTCTGTGGTGCCGAAGCCGGCGAAACGGTAAGCTGACCGACGAAACCTAGACGCATGGAGGCCCCCGCTTCGGCGGGGGCCTCCATGTTGTGCGGGACGGGATGATCGAGCCGGTCAGGGACGGGGCCGCCTGCGCCGTGACCGGTCACGGGCCGTCGAGAGGCTCAGCACCTCCGCGCTCATCTCGTCGGAGGCCTTGGCCGACACCGGCTTGGGCCGGGCCTGGGCGCTCTGGCGGCCCAGACGCTTCTCCCTCTTCTCCTGCTCCGCCCGGGCGACGGCGGCGTCGTAGCGCTGCTGATAGTCGTCGACGTCGAGACGGTCCGCGGGATCCAGGCCTCCGATCGCCTCCAGATGCTCGGGAACGCTGCGGGCGCCGCTGATCATCGGGTTGAGGACGTAGATGCCCTTGGCCTGGCGGAAAACGAGCCGGGAGAGGATCAGGGCCTGCAGACCCCTCCCCACCATCGAGCGGTGCACCTCCAGGACCTTGGCCAACTCCTCTTCGGTCACCAGGCAGCGGCCTCCCGGCTCCTGGGTTCCAATGAGCCGGAAGAGCACGCGATAGGCGATGCCCGGCATCGCCGGCATGTAGGCGAAGCCGTTGAAAGTGCCGTACGTCAGCTCCGGCGGCTCCGGGTTGGCAGACGCTGCAGTTCTCATCCTCACGCCTCCGGGTTCTTTGTCGTCCGCGCGCGCTTGCGCGTCGTCGTCGATGGTTCGGGCAGGTTCGCCCCCGGAAGAGCCATGCCCCTGAACTCTTCCGGAACGGCCGGGTCGAGCACAAGCTCGTTCAGAAGGCTCAGCTGTTCCACCTGGATCTTCACATTCCTGGCAGCCGATCCGCGGACCGGCTTCTCCATCCGTCGGTACCCTCCGCGAAGGGTCACCGCGGGCTGGAGCTGGATCGACCCCCTCTTCGGCGAATACGCCAGCCCCAGCTTCTTCAGTTTGGCCTGCGCCCGCGACACCTGTGCGGGGCTCATGCTCAGCTCGGCCGCGATCTCGCTCTGCTTGAGCTCGACGGCCCCGCCGACTTCCTGACTTCCCATCATGTAGAGCAGCACGCACAGGCTCACGTTGTCGTCCCTGAAGTACCTGGCGGCCCAGCGCAGGAACTCCAGGCTGTCCTGGGCGAAGTACTTCCCGATGAAGTCGCCTGCCGTGACAGGAGGCTTGACCTGCGCCGTGTGCCCCACGGGCAGTTCCACGACGTTCTTCCTCGGACCGAGGCCTCGGGCATAGGGGCTGCTGGGACTCGGCCCGCGGGGTGGGGAGGTGCCGGGGGTCCTGCGAGGGTCCCCATATGGCTGTGCCGGCATGACGCTGTGAGCTCCTCAAGATCGAAACCTAGACGGGGAGCACAGTAGCCATTGCGCATATACATAGCAACGAAGAGACGTATCTGCGCGTTTGGCGTGTCGAACATGACTTCGGAGTCATGTTCACGGCGACCCGGAATCAGCCCACACAGCGTTGCGCACATACATCGCAATGGGGCCCTCCTGGACCCCAAAACGACTCGCCGGATTGCGCATCTAAGTCGCAATTACCGTAGGTAAGTTGACTCCCAAGGCAAGTTGATCATGCGTAACTTGCCTTGGGAGTCAACTTTCGGAGCGTGGGCACCCCATCTGACCTGCGGTGATGTGACGCCCTCTAATCTCTATAAGCGCGGATCCGTCGTGGCTGGGGCCCCAATCGGTCTTCTGCGGCGAAGCTCTGTCCTCGTCCGACGCCCCGTCTGGCCCTCTCTTACGGACGTGGGTAAGGGCCGGTGGTACCAGGGGCCTTCGCCGGCCCCTGGACCCCGCTGCCCCCGGCACTCCTCGACGCGAATCCGTATCGTCGTGGCGCACACCGTTCGCGTCGAGGAGCACCGGGGTTGTGGCTCGGCGGTTCCGCACGGTGCCGCGTGAGTGGGGAGCCCGCGGTACCCAGGCCGACGAAGGCCTTGATCTCTCGGCGGGTTCGGGGTGGGGGCAGGCGGCAGCGAGAAAGGGATGCGGGTGTCTCTGTCCTCGGTGGTTTCGCCTACGAGCCGTCATGATGGGGACGTGGACTACAGCCTCGTCATCGCAGCCGCGCAGGCCGCAGGCCCCTGCCCAGTCGGTGAGGAGCCGTCCTGGGGCCGCCGCGTGCACGCCCTGACCGTCGACCTGCATCTGATCGCCCAGCAGGCGGCGCAGGACATCGACCGGTTGGAGAGCGCCTCGCGGTTCGTGGCGTTCCTGGAGGACGTCGGGATCGAGGAGTCCAGCCGCCGGGGCCTGCTCACCCTGCGCTCTCCGGCCGGGGAGACCGAGCACATCCGCACCGAGCAGCAGGAGACCGACCGCGGCCGCGAGCTCATCGAGCGGGCCCGCGGCCTGCGGGGGCGATGGGTGCTGGTCTTCCGGTACAACGAGAAGGCCTCCGCGACCAGGAGCGTGCGCATGCTGGCCCACCTCATGGATCTGGGCGACGGCGCCATCGCCGTGAACCTGGCGAAGAAGATCCTGCTCGACGACGCGGACGGAGCCGTCCCCCGCGCACAGGCCGCGTGGGCCGAGGCAGGTCTGCCTGACTCCGGAGCGGTCTCCGTCGAGCAGCTGCAGCAGGCCAGGGCCGGACTGCGTGCGGGGGACGGCCTCGGCTCCCGGTTCGAGTCAGTCGGCCCGGAGCAGGGTGTGCAGCCCGGTGGTGTCGATCAGGTGGGCCCGTGAGGGAAGGACCTGGTGGAGCAGGATGTTGTGGACTTCGGTGTCCGGGTCGGCCACGCCGTCGGACAGGACGTAGAGGCGGTAGTCGCGGTCTGCCGCGTCGATGACGGTGGACAGGACGGCGCCGCTGGTGCTGACGCCGGAGACGACCAGAGTGGTGATACCGCGCTCGCGTAGCTGCCGGTCGAGGTCGGTGGTGGACATACCGCCGTGGCGGACCTTGCGTACGACGATGTCGCCGTCCTGGGGGGTCAGGCGCTCGTGGACGGCGGCGGCAGGGTCCTCGTGGTGCATGACGCGGTGTCGGGCCAGCGGGGCGAAGGACTTGTTGGCGGCCGGGACCGCGTCCCAGTCGGCATCGGTGAAGCCGAGGCGTGTGTGGGCGATGGTGCCGCCGTGTGCGCGAACGTCGGCGATGGCCCCTTCCACACGGCCGAGCAGGGCGTTTCGGGCCTCGCCTTTGGGCACGAAGGCCAGGATCGCGGGCTGGCAGTCCAGGACGAGAAGAGCGGTGCGGGTGGGGTCGAGTGCGGGGGCGGTGTTCACGCGGGTGTCCTCCTTGCCGGCGGTGTGCCCGTCGACGCGGATGCGCACCGGTGAAAAGGGCTGAGGGCTGCGGACCTCGGTGGTGAGTTGCGGTGTCTCATGAGTGGCTGCGGGACGGTTCCGGTTCGTGCCGCGACGTCTGTTCCTGTCGGGGAAGCAGGAGCGGGGTGGCCAGGATGAGCAGTCCCGCGACGGTGAGCGCGGTGCGTGGGCTGGTGATGTCGGCGAGCAGCCCGGCGAGTGCGGTGAGGACGGCGATGGACGCCTGCTGGCCGATCGACCAGGCCGTCAGGGTGCGGGCGACGAGATGCTTGGGGGTGTGTTCGAGCCGGTAGGTGGCGAGCACGGGGCTGTACAGGCTCATGTTGACGATGATTGCCAGCTCGACGGCGATCACGGTGACGAGGCCGACGATGCCGGGGCGGACGAGGACCAGGCCGATCAGCCAGATGGCGCGCAGTGTGCCGACGGTCCGGAAGACCCGGTGCCGGCCGTAGCGGGCCACGACGCGGGGGGCCAGCCGGGAGCCGATGAGTCCGCCGAGGCAGGGGGCGGCGAAGGCGAGGGCGTACTGCCAGGGTGGGAAACCGAGTTGGCGAAGCAGGAGCACGGCCAGGAGCGGTTCGGTGGCCATGATCAGACCGGCGACGAGCATTTGGTTGAGGTAGAGGGGCCGCAGGCCGGGGTGGCTCATGATGTGTCGCCAGCCGTCGAGCAGTGCGCCCGCCCGGAGCGGGCTCTTGCCGGTCGTTCGCGGTGCTTCTTCCTGGCGGCGGATCGCGGTGATGCCCAGGGCGGAGAGCAGGTAGCTGAGCGCGTCGGCCACCACGGTGGTGACCGGCCCGAGCAGGCCGATCGCCGCCCCGCCCAGTGGTGGCCCCACTGCGATGGAGCTCCAGTTGGTGGACTCGAAACGCGCGTTGGCGACGAGCAGGTCGTCCGGCCGGACGAGGGCCTTGAGGTAGGCGCCGCTGGCCGCGTTGAAGGCGATCTTGGCTGCGGCGACCACGGCCGAGACCACGAGCAGGTGGACGAAGCCGAGCCGTCCGAAGGCGTAGGCGACGGGGATGGTCGCCATGGCCGCGAACCGGGCCAGGTCCATCCCGATCATGACCGGGCGCTTGCGCCGGAACTCCACCCACGGCGCGAGCGGCACAGCGATCAGCGCACCCACCGCGGGTCCTGTCGCGGACAGCACGGACACCTCGGCGGGTCCGGCGTGCAGCACCAGCACGGCGATCAGCGGCAACGCCCCGAACCCGAGCCCGGACCCGTACGCGCTCACCGCGTAGGACGCCCACAGCCAGCCGAACTCCCGGCCCAGCCGTCTCCTGCCCACCATGCTCGGCGTGCTCCCTTGGTTCTCCCCAAACAAACTGGCGTTGACCAATGAGAGACAAGCGGGCAGGGCAACGGCAGGTCAAACAACTGACCGGCCGGGAAGTCACAACTTCTGGTTGTTTCCCAAGGTGGACCGGTGTGGATCTCGAAGCCTCTGTGTCGTGCTCGGCTGCGAGATTGGCGAACTGCTGATCCCCGAGCCGGAGAAGGTCACCCGACCCGGCGAGGAGGCCGTCCAACAGGCAGCCGTTGCAGGGGCGGGGCCGTTGATGGTGTCCCACCACCGGGGCCGGCGCTCGCTCCCGCCGATGTGATGGCCCACGTCCTGCCAGCGGGGAAGCGCAAGCCGCCGACCAACTGCCCGGACTGCTTCGGCTGAGGCGTACTGCCCGGCCGCGTGTGCAGTGCGTGCAGTGCGTGCCCGAGCTTCCGCCGCAACGACGAACCCTCCGAATGCGGCGGCTGCCGCCGGATGGTGCGGTGGAAGAAGGGCTACTGCCGCCGCCTGCCGGCACAAGGCGAGCCAGGACGCCAAGGGCAAAGCCGCCGTTCTGCACCCTGCAGCTTGCCCGTATCTGGCTGGACCACCGGCGACGCCGCTGGCCCGACACTGCCGACTTGCGCCTTCTGATCAACAAACAGACCGCGCTGGAGACCGGGCCCGTCAGCGGTGTCTCGGTCTCCGTCAGGGCGAGGCCGCCGAGCGGTCATTGCGGTGAAACCCGCTCGACCTGGCCACCTGGTTGAAGAGACCCTACGGGCATGGAGTTCCTCTGCCACCACCGCGACCGGCCTGGAGCCTTGCCGCTGCGCTACGAGCTACTGGAAGAGCATTGGTCATATATGGACCGGTACGCGAAGGAGATGATCGCCCGGGGCCCGACCCTCGCCAGCGACGGCGACACACCCACCGGAAGCGTGCACATCCTCGACCTGCCCGATCCCGCCGCTGCCCGCGCGTTCGCCTTCGACGAGCCCGGCTACCAGGCCGGCGCCTACCGGGACGTGCTGCTGCGACGGTGGAGCAACACGCTGGGGCGCACCATGTGGGACTTCCCCGGCGGCCGGACCGGCGGCAACCGGTACCTGGTGCTCGGCCTCGGCACGGGACAGGCCGCCGACCTCACGGTGCCGCCCGACCGGAACGAGTTGATCGCCTACGGGCCACTGCTGTCCGACAACGGCGACACCTGGCTGGGCACAGCGGCGTTGCTCCGGGCGCCGGACCCGGACGCGGCGCGCGCCATCCTGACCCCGGACCGGTACGCCGACATCGAGGTGCACAACTGGCAGTTCGGCGGGCGCCCGTCATAACCCCGCCGCCAAGGGGCGGCTGTACCGGTGGTGTGTTGTGCGCCGGTTGATGCGGCTTGTGCTCTTGTGCGCCCCTTCGGTATACCGCCTCTGCGGCCGGTGCGGGGATAGCTTCGCACCAAATGTCCCAAGTGGCGGGCCGGGCCCGCCGGACTGGAAGGAGTGCTGGCTTGCTGAAGCGTGCGGCGTTGTCGGTGGCTGCGGCTGCCGTGCTTGCTGGGGCTGTGGTGCCGGTTGGTCTGGCGAGTGAGGCTTTCGCCGCTGGGGCCAAGGCGGGGGTGTGCAAGGACTCGGTGGACGGTGCGTACTGCGGCTACTACTCGGGGTCGGCGTACACCGATCGCGGTGATGCGGGGGCCAAGGTGAAGGAGATTCAGGCGCTGCTGATCCATCATCACGGCTACTCGGTGGGACCGAGGGGTGTGGACGGCTACTTCGGGGCGGGAACGGAGTCGGCGGTGAAGCGACTCCAGAGGGGCCATGGGTTGGAGGCCGACGGCATTGTGGGTGCGAACACGTGGGGCCGGCTGCGTGGGGAGCCGTTGGATCGCTGAGGACGGTCGGGGTCTCCCGGTGCCGAGACGCTGGCCCTTCTGAACGTCCTCGGCGCCCAGGCGGGCGACTGTCTGCACTAGGCCGTCTCGTTCGGGTCGACTGACCGTCGGTCCGGGTGGGTCGTTGGCTCCGCCGACCGTTCCAGGTACGCGTGGTTGTCCTCGATGAGGTCGTCCAGGGCGTCCCTGGCGGCGGCGAGGCCGTTGATGGCCTCGGACAGCCGGGCCCGCTCGCGGTCCATGATCTCCAGGGCCTGCCGGGCCCGGCCCTCGTTCGGCTCGGCCATGCAGGGCACCATCTGGGCGATGGTGCCGCTGGACATGCCCGCGGCCAGAAACGCCTGCACGAGGCGCACCCGCCGGACGTGCTCGTCCTCGTAGTGGCGCTGTCCGCTGGGGGAGCGGGAGCTGACGAGCAGGCCCTGTTCCTCGTAGTAGCGCAGCGACCGACGGCTGGCTCCTGTCCGGGCGGAGAGGTCACCGATCCGCATGCCGAACTCCCCCGTGCTCTTGGCCACTTGCCCCTGACACTGATGTGAGCTTTTAGGTTAGCTCCATGCTGAAGCTCATCTTCATGATCAACCGCATCGAGGGAATGTCGTACGAGCGTTTCGTCCGGTACCACCGGGACCGGCACGCGCCGCTGTTCACCTCCATTCCGGAGGCGGAACGCTACGTCCGCAAGTACACCGTCTCCCACCCGGTCCCCGCCGGGAACTACCCGCCCCGGGCCTACGACGGCCTGACGGAGATCTGGTTCGAGGACTGGGAGGACCATGATGCCTTCTTCACCTCCGAGAACTACCGGACGTTGGTCAACCCCGACGAAGCACGCTTCATCGACATGGACTCGGTGGGCGTGATGGTCACCGAGGAGAAGGAGGTCGTCCGACGGACCGACCCGGTGTAATAACAGCAAGAAGCCAGGGGGACCCGCCCGGGGCCACAGGCCCCGGTTCCCGGGTCGCACGGGGGTCGTACAAGGACCGTATCGGGCCTGCACGGACCGTTTTGGTCCGACACGGACCGAGACGGGACCCGCAGTCGGCCAGGGTAAGGTGGTGGAGTTGCTTCTTGCTGTTATTTCGAATGACAGCAAGAAGGATCTCGTCGGCTTCCGTACCCTGTCGGACATGCCGACCCCGCGCACCGCCGACGCCCGCACCGCCATCGGCACCTTCGTCGAGGCCCAGCAGGACGCCGGATACGCCGGCCCGACCGTGCGCCTGCGCGGCACCCTCCTCGTCGAGTACCTGGAACACGTCCTCCACGAGGAGAAGACCGCCTCCCTCACCGCCGAAGAACTCGTGCGGCCCGAACGCGCGGACTCCTGGCTCGACGCCGCCGACGCCGGCGAGACCCGCCGCCGCAACACCCTCACCGGACCCGACGCCCCCGCCGCCCACGACTCCCAACGCGCCCGCATCCAGACGTACAACACCTTCGTCGGCCACCTCGGCCTGCCCGGCCTCCAGCGCCCCTGCCCGGCCCCCGGCCACGGCGACCGCCTCGAACCCCACCAGGCCCACACACTGCTGCACACCCTCGCCGTACGACGCCCCACCGGAGCCAACGCCGCCACCGCCGTCCGCACCGCCGCAGTCGCCGCCCTCGTCGCCGCCACCGGCCACTCCGTACCCCAACTCCACACACTCGACGTCACCGACATCGACCTGGACCGCCGCCCCGTCCCCGTCGTGACCGTCGCCGGCACCGACCACCCCCTCGACAAACACACCGCCGACATCCTGCGCCGCTGGCTCGACGCCCGCGCCCGCATCACCGCGGCCCTCGAAGGCAGCGACCCCGGCTACCTGTGGATCCCCACCAAACCCGGCCGCGAACGCGCCGGCACCCAACCCCCCAAACCCGGCCTGACCCGCGCCGCCGTACGTACCCTCCACGCCGCACACCGCACCCTCGTCCTCCAGGTCGTCGGCGTACCCCTGCGCCCGTACGCACTCCTGCCCCGCCCCTGACCCCGCCCCCCTCCCGACCCGTTCAACACGGGTACGGAGTCCGCCTGCTGCTCCCCCGGAACCGGTCGACGAAGTCGGACATCGCAGCAGCGACCGGAGCGTTGCGGGCGATGACCTCCGCGGTCGCTTCCGGCAGGCCCGCGGGGTGTGCGGGGCGCCGGCCCTCGGCGTAGGCCCGCACCAGGGCGTAACGGCCCTCCCGGTCCTGCACCGGACAGCCGTGCAGAGCGGTGACGAGCCAGTTGACCAGGTACATCGCGGTGTACGAGCGGTCGTAGCTCCGATGCCGGCCGAAGAAGTCGGTCTCCTCCGGTGACAGGTCGAAGCCGGACGACACGGCGAGGCCGAAGTCCGCGAAGTAGAGGCGCCGGCCATCGGTCAGGATGTTCTCGAAGTGGGCGTCGAAGTGCAGCAGCCCGCGGCCGTTCATGAACGAAGTGCCGTCCTCCAGCGCCGACTCCACCATGACGGACGCCCGGTCGATGCTCTCGCCTCCCGCCTCGACCCGGGCACCGAGCCACTGGTGCAGGTTCTGCGGGATGTACTCCAGGAAGAGCGCGACGCTCGCCGAGGCCCGCCGAAGGGCGTGGATCCGCCCGCGCACCTGCGGCGCACCGCCCCAGTAGGCGACGGCCCGTTCGACGTCGGCCAGTTCCGCGGGCAGCGGCGTCGAGTCCGGCAGCACACGCCAGTGGTACATCAGCGGGAAGCCCTCGTGTTCCGCCGCGAGCACCCAGTCCGTCGTCATGACGTGCGCCGCGAGCTCGCGCCACACTCCGAAGCCCGGCCCACCGAGGGCACCGACGCCGTAGTGGCAGAAGAGCGGCAGATCGAACAGGTTCGCCGTGGACCGGACGTGTTCGGGGCGCCGCTCCAGGTCGGTGAGGGGCACCCGCTTCACGAAGACCGGGGTGCCGGCGACGTCCACCAGGACCGACTTGCCGCCGATGCCGGAACCGACCGGTGCGGCCCTGCCCAAAAGCTCGTGCAGGGCGTGGTCGCTGTACGAGGCGAGCGATGCGGAGACGGCCGCGTGGGCCGTCAGACGCGCAGCACGCGACATGTCTGGGTGTCTCATCCTGGTCCCCCCGGGTGCCGAACGGCCATGAAGCATCCTCCCGGACGGTCGGCCGGCCCCTCACCCGGGACGGCCTCGGGCATCGTGTTCTACATCGAACCGACAGGCGGCCTGGCACCATGGGTCGGTGCCCGCCCCCTTCGAACATCCTGTCGTCATGCAGCGGAACCTGGGCGCGTTGCTGCGCGGCCTGGCAGGCAATCCCTCCGCACCACCAGAGGCTCTTGTGCGCCTCGCGACGGCGGACATCGATCGCACCGAGCTCGCCCGGCGCCGTGACCTGCCCGTGCAGGCCGCGGTGATCCTTGCCGACGACGAGGATGCGCGGGTGCGGTCGGAGCTGGCTGCGCATCCGAGTCTCCCGGCCGAGGTCCAGATCGTCCTCGCCCGAGACGTCGACGCGCGGGTGCGCGGCCGACTGGCGGAAGGTGCCGCGTACTTCACCAGCGTCGGCCTGCACGCACATCACCTCCCGGGGCCGTTGTCACACGAGGTCTACGAACTACTGGCCCGGGACCCGCAGCCCAGGGTCCGCCGAGCCCTGGCGTTCAACCGCCGCCTGCCCGACGGCATTCGGGCCAGGATGCTCGACGACGACGATGCGCGAACGGCCGCCATCGCCGCCGCCGAGTGGAACCCCGCGCCGACCGCCCGGATCGGCGAACTCCTTTCGCGGACCACGGGAGCCTTCAGCCGGGAGCTGCTCCTGCACCGTCTGGACGGTCCGCTTCCCATCGAGGCCGTCCGTGGCATGCTCGCCGACATCGACTCCTCCGCAGACCCGGCGAACAGCGCGGGGCTCCTGCGACAGATCGCCGCGACCGTCGACCTGGACGCCAACCTGGGCGCAGACCTGACCGGCCGCTTCCTGACGGACCCGCAGCTGCGCGCCGCCGTTGCGGCCAATCCGACACTCGACCCCGGGCATGTCGCGGCTCTGGCACACGATCCCGACAACCAGGTCCGCGCGGCAGTCGTCGCACGCCGCGGCCTCGACCCGGTGCTGCGTGAATCGGTATCGGTCGAGTACGACGACCGCAGCAGCGGCAACACCGTCGCGTGGCTGCTGACCGAAGACCTGTCCGAACCCGATCAGCTCGCCTTCGCGCGAAGCCGCCACCAAGCCTTCCGCAAGACGCTGGCCATGCGCACCGATCTGTCCGACGAGGCCGTCGGGATCCTCGCCGCCGACGAGAGCTTCGCCGTACGGCTGTTCGTGTGCGAACGCCAGCCGAACGCACCCGGCCGGCTGCTGGCACACATCGCTGCCGACTGGAAGGGCTACAGCCGCTGGGACATGCTCGCCCACAAGAACTTTCCCGCCGATGCCGCCACTGCCCTGGCCCGCTCCGACGACCCGCGCGACCGGGTCGTCACCGCAGCACATCCCGGGCTTGCGATCGACGCGATCGAGGCGTTGCTGGCCGACGGCACCGACTACGTGCGACGTCGAGCCGCGACCAACCCGTCGATCCCGACCGACCGGCTGATCACTCTCCTCGAGGCCGACGAGTCAGCCGTCGTCTCCGGGGCGGCCGCGAACCGGACGCTTCCCGTCGTGACGATGCACCAGGTGCTCGATCAAGCCCGGCTGTGAGGATGTGACGCCTGTTGGCGGGTGTGGCCTGCTGGTGACGGCTGTGATCGCCGACGGTGATGAGGTAAGTCACCCCTTGGCCTGCATGGTCGTCAGTGCCCGCAGGCCGTCGCTGATGGCCTCGCCGGCGTCCTCGTGGAACAGGGCCCGCTGGATGATGAAGCCCTGGATCACTGCCAGCAGCGTACGCACGATGTGATCCGCCGGGACGTCGGTGCGCAGCTGTCCCGCCTCCTGGTAGTCCTTGATCAGCTCGCTCCAGATGCCACGCATCCGGCTGTACCCGTCGTTGAGGGCGTTGCGCAGGGCTTCGTTGCGTGCGGCCTCGCCCCAGACCTGGATCACCAGGCGGGGGAATGCCTGCGGGTCGGTGGCGCCTGCCTGCTCGCTCTGCTTCTGGAGGGCGGCATCGAGTACCCCGGTGAGAACCTCGTGCAGCGGCCGTAGCGGTGCGCCGTGCGCGGCCGTCTCGAACGCCGCGCTGACCTCCGCGAAAGCCTCTGAGGCGACGGCTTCGATGAGTTCGTCCTTGCCGCTGAAGTAGCGGTACACGGCGCCGGCGGACAGGCCGGCCTCCGTCAGCACGTCCTGCATGGATGTGGCGTGGAAGCCGTTGCGGGTGAAGCTGCGCTTGGCGCCGTCCAGGATCTGCCGGCGCCTCGCGTCGAGGTGGGTCTGGGATACGCGTGCCATGACGCCAACGTAAAGCGAACGTTCCTTCTTGGCAAGGGCGCGGCCTGGAGGACGGTGGCGGCATGCGTAAAACGAACGATCCTTCTTCTTCGGGATGCCGCACGGAAGGCCCGCGTCGTGCTCTCGCCGTCATGGCCTTCGTCTGGCCGAACGCCCGCCTCCAGCCACGCGAGTTGCCGGTCGGGGTGGCCGGCCCGCCGAACGCCACCGCGCAGCTCGCGCAGCGGCTCGGTGAGCGCGGGGGCGCCTTCGATGTGACCACCTACGCCACCGAGGACGCGGCCCGTACGGCCATCGAGGAGCGAGACGTCTACGGTGCCTTCGTGGTCACTCCCGAGGGTCCGAAGGTGCTGACCGCGAGTGCCGCGAGCCCGGTGGTCGCCCAGCTGCTCACCGCGGCCGCGGCGGAAAACGCCCCCTCCGGTGCGAAGCCCGTCGTCGATGACGTGGTGGCGGCGCCGGAGGAGGACCCGCGCGGCTCGGCGTTCGGCTCCAGCGTGCTGCCGCTGGCCCTGGCCGGTGTGATCGCCGGCGCCGGCGTCACCCTGCTGGGACTGCGCGGTTCGCGTGCCGTCGTCGCCCTCGCCGGTGCGGCATGCGGCATCGGCCTCGTCGGCGCCGCGATCACGGACAGCTGGCTCGGCGTCCTCGGCGGCACCTGGTGGGCGGAGGCCGGGGCCTTCGCACTGACGGCACTGGCGGGCAGCGCGGTGGTGGCCGGGTGCGCTGCCGTGCTCGGCACCGCCGGGATCGGCCTGGGAGCCGTGCTCAACGTCTTCCTCGGCAACCCGTTCTCCGGCGTCACCTCCGCACCCGAGATGCTGCCGGAGCCGGTCGGCATGCTGGGCCAGTGGCTGCCCGTGGGCTCGGGCGGACAACTCCTGCGCTCGGTCGCCTTCTTCGACGGCAACGCGGCGAGTGGACCGGCGCTCACGCTCGGCGCCTGGACTCTGGCCGGGCTCTGCCTGGTGCTGCTCGGAGGAAGACAGCGCGGCGGCACCGGCGTGCCGGCAGGGTCGGGCGAGGCCGTCGAGGCGCAACCGGTGATGCCGGGTCAGCCGGCCGCGGGGCGGTGAGGGCAGCGAGGGCAGTGAGGTGCCGTTCTCCCGTCTCCCGCGATCACGGCGATGCGTGCGCCGGCGCGCAGCGCGAGCGCCGGCACCGGGCTACTCGGTCGCAGCGCGAGCGCCGGCACCGGGCTACTCGGTGCCGACGCCCGGCAGGCGCTCCGGCAGTCCGAGCCGCGGGAACCGGTCGGCGTGGAACGTGGTGATCTCGGTGATCGCCCCGCCGGTAACGCGCAGGACGTCGATCGTCAGCGGCAGGTACGCGCCCTCGGACCGCTGCCAGAGGTAGAAGGCCAGGGCGGGCTGCCGGTTCACCGAGGTGGGAACGGCGCGCAGGCCGGTCATGCCCTCGAAGCCGCTCTCGACCAGGAAGTCCACCACCGCGTCGCGGCCGACGTGCAGGCCGGGCGTGGGCGGCATCGAGAAGCGGACGTCGTCCCGCAGCATCGAGGCGAGCGCCTTGACGTCCGTGGCCACGCTGGCCTCGGTGTAGCGGTGCACCAGCTCGCGCATGGTGGCGTCCTCGTCTCCGCCGGTCCAGTCCTGCCGCTCCGCGGGCAGGTGTTCGCGCATCCCGGCCCGGGCGCGTTGCAACGCGCTGTTCACGGAGTTGACGGAGTCGCCGAGGAGTTCCGCGACGTCCTTCGCCGGCCAGCCGAGCACGTCCCGCAGGATCAGCACGGCCCGCGGGCGCGGCGCGAGGTGCTGGACCGCGACCAGGTACGCCAGCTCGATCGTCTCCCGCGCGACGGCGACGGCCTCCGGCTCGTCCGCGCCGCCCGCGGGCAGTTCGTCGAGCAGCCGGTCCGGGTACGGCTGCAGCCACCGCGCCTCGCCGCCGGTCGCGGGCTCGGGGCGGCGCTTGGCCAGCAGGTCCAGGCAGGCGTTGGTGGCGATCCGGTAGAGCCAGGCCCGGAACGTCGACCGCCCCTGGAAGGTCTCCCGCCGACGCCAGGCACGCAGGAAGGTCTCCTGCACGGTGTCCTCGGCGTCCTCGAACGACCCGAGCATCCGGTAGCAGTGCACGTGCAGCTCCCGCCGGTGCCGCTCGGCCAGCCCCGAGAACTTCGACTCGTCGGCCTCGCCCAGACCGCGCGCATCCGGCCCGCTCATACCCGGCCCGCTCATACCCGGCTCCTCCAGCATGGTGCCCGCGCTCATCGCGTCATCCTTCCGTCTTCCGTCCCACCCTGTCCGGTCGTACATGTGACGGCTGCGGTCGCGAGAACTCATCACCAGGGTCGGTCGGCACGGCAGGGCGGCGTCCGCCCTTGTTGCCGAGGATGTGTCCGGTGCCGCGTACGAGGCGGAGCATCGCGGAGATGTGCACGGTGTCGCCCGGTCGCGCGTAAGTGAGCAGTTCGCGGAACTTCGGGCGCTGCGAACGGCTGGAGGGGCCCGGGGTTCTCCTCGAAGACGACGGGTTCAGTCCGGTGTTTGCACCTTGCTCGCGACCACCGTGTAGTTCTCGGCCTCGAGATCGAACGTGCTCAGTTCCGTCCGTAGTCCGACCCGGTGCAGCTCGACTTCGAGTTCCTCGTACCGGTAGGGCCAGCAGGACAGCAGTTCCGAGCGGACAAGAACCAACCCGGTCGCATCAACTTGCGCGATCGCGATCTCGATATGGTGCTCCTCCTCCCAGTGCGGAGCAATCTCCCAGCGGTAGACCACGACGGCATCGCGACCGTTCCGGCGGACGAGTCGGTCACTGATCTCCAGCCGGGAACCTCGGGCCCTCACGAGTTCCCAAGTGCGGGATGTGAGTACCAAGCGCCCGCCAGGGCGCAAAAGCCGTGACATCGACTCAAGAGCAGCACCCCTGCCTGTCGCGCCCGTGGCATGGTGGAGCGAGTTGCCAACGCAGAAGACCAGGTCGAACGTGTTGTCCTGAAAATGGTCGGGCAACTCTTCCCAGCTCGCCCGTACGGTCCGGACGGATGCCCCGAACTCCTCGGACAACTCCGCAGTCCGGCGCACCATCACCTCGCTGGCGTCAGTTGCGACGACCTGCATGCCACGACCGGCGAGGCCAACCGCCAGCTGTCCGGTTCCGCACGAACAGTCGAGGACGTGAGCGTTCGGCGGAAGGAGATTGAGGACGTCGTCGAACGACGCAGCGAAGTCGGCCGGAGGCAACTTCGCATCCGAGATGAGCCATTCGTACACCTCGGCAAGCACGCCATAACCCGTCACAACCACTACCTCCGTCACGCGGCAGGCTCACGGTAGGGCGTCATTCCATCAGCGGAGCAGGCCGGGCACCAATGGTTTACGCAAGCGGTTACGCGGAGATGCGCTCCCCCAGCAGGGTGTCGGGGGAGCGCATCGTCTTGCTGGTGGTGGGCGGCGTGGTGTTTCCCGGCCCGCCGAGCAGCCCCCGGGGACGCGACCGTCCGGGATCATGAAGGATGCTTCCGGACGAGTGGCACCTCACCCAAGACGTCGACGACTTCCTCGCCCGGGCCGGGGACTTCCTCCGCTCGCGCGCCGCCCTGCACAACACGCCGCTGACGGACCTCGAGAAGCTGCGGACGAGCGACGGTGCGGCCGGTCGGCACGCGGGCACCGCCGTCTTCGGCCGGCTGGAGTCGGAGGGCGGGGTCCGCGCCGTCTTCTACCTCACTCCCCCGGGGCGTCTGGGCCTCACGCCCCTGTCCGCCGAGCAGACCGGAACCCTTGCTGCCCGCCTGGCCTCCCTCGGGCACGCGCCCGCCCACGTCATCGCGGACCACGCCACCGCCGGCGCGTTCGCGAAGGCGTGGCAGCGGCACACGGGGGTGCCGTCGGTGCCGTTCTGGCGGACCCATCTCTATCGCCTCGGCACGCTCACCCCGCCGCGGCCGCGCCCCGGGGGCCGGGGGCCGCCTCACCACCGGAGAGGACCGCGGGCAAGTCGTCCGCTGGTGCCGTGAGTTCTGCGTCGACGTCGGGGAGCGGCACTCCCTCGGCCTGATCGACGCCGGTTCCTTCGAGGACTCGCGCTTCGGCGACCGGCACTTCACGTTCTGGGAGACCCCGGACGGCACCCCCGTGTCGATGGCCGCCTCGACCCCGGTCGTCGGCGGCATGGTCCGGGTGGACCCCGTCTACACCCCGGCCCGCCTCCGGGGGCGCGGGTACGCGGGCGCCGTGACGTTCGAGGCGAGCAGGGCCGCACAGGCCGCGGGGGCGACGGACGTGGTCCTGTTCACCGACCCGGACAACGCCACCAGCAACGCCCTCTACCGGCGCCTGGGGTACGTCCACGTCGGCGACTTCGCCGGGTACAGGTTCTCCTACGGCGCTCCGGAGGACGCCGGGTGAGGGCCGTCGCCGGAGGGCACGGCCGGTGGCGCTCAGGTGGGGTTCAGCGGGGTGATCCCGGTGCCCGTGTACAGGTCGGGCTCGAGGGACAGGACGGTGAGGGGGTCGCCCGCCTTGACGGCGTTCCAGGCGATCGCCGCTGCGTGGGCGACGGGCCAGTCGACGTCGGGCCAGCTCATCGCCTCGGTGGCGTGCGCGGCGGTGAACGGGGCGCTCTCCGCGTACCGCAGGGAGGCCGCGTGGGTACCGGCCCCTGCGACGCGCCGCTCGGCGGCCACGACGGCCAGCGACGGGACGATGACGCGGCCCGTGCCGCGTGAGGCCTCGATGTAGAGGCCGGTGAAGAAGGGGTCCGCCCGGTACAGGGCGGCCAGGGCGGTGTGGTCCAGGACGGCCGTCAGGTTCACGCGGCGGCGCCGCCCTGGTGGGCGCGGATCCTCGCCCAGGCGGCCCGGCCGGCCTGCTGGACCTGGTCGCTGTACTCCACTCCCAGCTCACGGGCCGCCTCGGCGGCGCGCTCGTCCCGTTCCGCCCGGGTGAGCTCGCGGGAGGCCAGCTCTTCCAGCAGCTCGGTGATGGTCGTACCCCGCTCCTCGGCGAGGACCCGCAGCCGGTCGCGGACGTCCTCGCTGGTCTTGATGCTCGTCGGCTTGCTCATGGGGTCGATTCTACCGCCGGTAGAACGGAACGGGAGGGCCCGGTCCGACATGGGCGGCGCGGTCATGCCGGTCGGGGATTCGCCCAGCCCTCGGTCACTGCTCATTGGTCACTCCTCGTCGGCCGGGTCTTGCGGGGGCGGGCCGGAGGCCAGGACTCTGGTGACGAAGTGCGCCAGCTGCTGCCGCATGCTTTCCCGCGCCAGGTGCTCTTCCCGCGCCAGGTGCTCTTCCCGGGCCAGGTGTTCGACGAGGTCGGCTCGTGTGGCCGCCAGCAGGGCGTGGGCGGTGAAGCCGCTGTCGGTCAGGCCGGGGATCTGCTCCAGTACGGCGCGGAGCAGGCCGTGCCACCGCTCGTAGTGCTCCGCCCGGTACGGGCTGCCGCTCCCGTCCTCCTCCAGGGCCAGCGCGAGGCGCCGGTTGTCGAGCTTGAAGCACAGGACGGCGTCGAGCAGGGCGGGTACGCGCTCCCGCGGCGGGGTCGCGGGCCCCAGGGGCGGCGGGCCGGTCTCGATGGCCTGCCCGACCGGTTCGAGCCGTGACTCGTACAGCGCGCGCAGCAGCCCGGCGCGATCGCCGAAGGCCCGGAAGAGGGTGCCCTTGCCGACTCCGGCAGCGGCCGCGACGTCGGCCATGGTGACGTCCTCGGGGCTCTCCCGGCGGGCGAAGAGGGCGTCGGCGGCCGCGAGCACGGCCTTCCGGTTGCGGATGGCGTCCTTGCGGGACGACTGGCGTTCGGGCACGCCGCTCCTTCCGTTTGTAAAACGGACCGGCGGTCCGTATTGTCGAAACGGACCCTGGGTCCGGATTCTTTGACTGGAGGATACCCATGTCCGCACCGACTTCCCCGGCGGATCTGTACCGCCACAGCCTGCGACTGCTGCTCGACAAGGACATCTCCGCGTGGGTCGCCCTGTGGGCCGAGGACGGCCTCATGGAGTTCCCCTTCGCCCCCGAGGGCTGGCCCAGGCGCCTGGAGGGCAGGGAGGCCGTCGCCGCCTATATGCGCCACTACCCCGACCACATCGACCTGCACGACTTCCCCGACCTGCGGATCCACGGGACCACCGATCCGCAGACCATCGTGGCCGAGATGCGCGGCGTCGGCCGCCTGGTGGAGAGCGGCGCCCCCTACGACATGACCTACATCGCCGTCGTGACCGTTCGGGACGGACACATCACCTCCTACCGCGACTACTGGAACCCCCTCGCCGTCCAGCAGCCCGGCGCCGACTTCACCGGGAGCAGCCGATGACCACCACCGGCACTACCGGCACCACGCTGGTCATCGGCGCCACCGGCACCACCGGAAGCCGCACCGCCGCACGGCTGACGGCCGCGGGCCACCGTGTCAGAGCCGCCGGCCGCCGGGCCACCCCGGTCGCCGGCGCCGAGCCGGTCCCCTTCGACTGGCACGTCCCCGCCACCCACGCGGCCGCCCTCGACGGCGTCGACCGCGTCTACCTCGTACCGCCCGTGGGCGACTCCGACCCCGCGGCGGCCATGCTGCCGTTCCTCCGGCAGGCCCGCACGGCCGGCGTGCACCGCGCGGTGCTGCTGAGCTCCTCGGCCATCCCCGAGGGCGGCCCGGCGGTGGGAGCGGTGCACCAGGCCCTGCCCGGTCTGTTCGAACAGTGGGCGGTACTGCGGCCCTCGTGGTTCATGCAGAACTTCACCGGCACGCACGCCCACGCCCGGAGCATCCGCGACGAGGGCGTCATCCGGACCGCCGCCGAAGGCGGACGCGTCGGCTTCGTCGACGCCGAGGACATCGCGGCCGTCGCCGTCCGCGCCCTGACCGACGGGCAGGCCCCCAACACCGATCTCGTCCTCACCGGACCCGAGGCACTCAGCCACGACGACATCGCCGCGGTGATCACCGAGGTCACCGGCCGGGCCGTGATCCATCGCCGGCTGCCCCACGAGCGGATACGCGACCGCCTCGCGACGCAGGTGCCGGTGGAGTTCGCCGCCATGCTGGCCGACCTGGACCGTGCCATCGCCTCAGGGGCGGAGGACCGCGTCACCGACACCGTCCAACGCGTCACCGGCCGGCCCCCGCGCGCCTTCCGGGCCCTCCTCGAGGAGGAGATGCGACGCGGCGGCTGAGGTCCTTCAGGACCTCGCCGCCCGCCCCGGCCGGCGCGGGCCCGCCGGGGCGGTGTGTCAGACCTGTGTCAGACCACGGCGAGCCGGTCCACCAGCAGTTCCACCCTCCGCTCGGCGTCCTCCGGCAGCAGGCGTCCCGCCCGGGTCAGGGTCGCGAGGCCGTGCAGGGACGCCCAGAACACCTCGGTGAACAGCGCCGGGTGGACACCGTCCCCGGCGACCTCGCCCAGGCTCTCGAGGAGCGCGGCGAAGGCGTCCTTGAGCGGCTCCGGGGTGTCCTCCCGCGCGTACGGCAGGCCGCCGTCGAGCTGGAACAGGGCGTCGTAGACCGCCGGGTTGCGTGCGGCGAAGTCGAGGTAGGTGCGGGCGAGCGCGGCGACCCGCCCGCGGGGGCCGTCCGCGGCGGAGGTCGCGGCACGCACCTCCGCGGCCATCTCGGCGGCGCCCTCCAGGGCGACGGCGCCGATGATCTCCCGCTTGCCGCGGAAGTGGCTGTAGAGGACGGGCTGGCTGTACTCGATGCGCTCGGCGAGCCGACGGGTGGTGACCGCGTCCCAGCCCTGCTGCTCGGCGAGTTCACGGGCGGTCGCCACGATGAGGCGCTCGCGCTCCGCCCGTTCGCGCTGCTTGCGTTCTTGTACCGACATGATCCGACCCTAGCATTGCTAGACAAGCGAGCGGCAGTAGTACTAGCGTTGCCTTGTCATCTAGCGGCGCTAGATCCCTGGAGGGGTCGTCATGCTCAACGCACTCGAGGTGTTCACCACCGTGCTCGTCGGCCTGATGGTGGGGGTGGAGTTCTCGGTCGCCTTCGTCATGAACCGGATCTTCAGCGCCCTTCCCGAGGACAGCGACCAGCTCGCCCGCTCCCACGGGGGCCGGATGCTCGGCGCCCTGATGCCGTTCTGGTACATCGGCTCGCTCGCCCTCAGCGCGGTCTGGGCCGTCGCCGAATGGGGCCACCCCGGCGCCCGGCTCGTCGTCGTCTCCGCCGCGCTGCTGATCGTCAGCGTGATCATGTCGATCCTGCTGCTCGTCCCGATCAACAACCGGGGCAAGACGTGGACCCCCGAGAACCGGCCCGCGGACTGGAAGGAGCAGATGAACCGCTGGGACCGCTACCACTACGTCCGCGTCGCCGTCATCGTCGCCGCCTTCACGCTCATGGTCACCGCCCTCGTCTGAGGCGGATTCGCGTGAACGCGCGGGCTTCCGGCCTCGGCGGCCAAGCCCGCTTGGAGCGCGCGGGTCGTGGTCAGGGGTTCTCGGAGGGCTGGGCCTTGGCAACGGCGAGGTCGAACAAGTCCCTAACGTCGTCGCGGAGTTGGTAGCCGACGACCGGGCCGTAGCCGGGGCCGTGGTAGATCAGGGGCTGCTCGATGCCCTGGGGCAGCCAGCCCTCCGTCATGCCTTTGAGGAGCGTGGTCGTCAGAGGGCCGGAGTGTCCGCGCAGGCCCTTGCCGTCCTCGCGGAGGGCATCGGCCGGCACGTAGCCGCCGCGCCGCACGGCCTCGCGGATGATGCGGGCGGCGCGGGGCGGGAGCGCGCGGTAGTAGCGCTCGGCCCGTACGGGCGTCCAGTCGGTGTCGACCTCGACGGCGGCCGCGTGCCGGGCGAGCAGTTCCAGCAGCTCGGTCCGGAACGCGTCGGTCGGTTCCTCGACGGTGACGGTGATCTTCAAGGGGATTCCGTTGCATCAGACGTGGACAGAGGTCGGTCAGACGTGGAGCCCGCTCACGGTAGCGCGTACCGTCCCGGTCGTCCTCGGCTTCGGCCGGGTTCGGCGACGGTGAGCGTGTTAGGTGATCCTTACCTCCTATTCCTGGCAGAATACGAGGTAGTGAGAGGCAGTCACCCAGTCAGTCAGGACGGAGGGCACGCGTGTCGGCAGTGGCGGCGACGGAAGCGACCGGAGCGGACGGAGCGGACGGCGAGATCCACGACGCCGAGATCGTCGGCGAGGACGAACGGCTCCTGCCCGCGGTCCCGGTCGACGACGCCGCCCCGGCCACTCCCCCGATGCCGGCCCCGGTCCCCTTTCACGTCACCCGCCACACGGTCCTCGCCGAGGGCGAGCTGCCGCCACGTGCCGACGGCCAACCCACCTTCACCGCAACGGACTTCACCGTCCCCGACCGGGTGAAGAAGCGGATCGCCGAGCGCGGCGCGCGCAACACCCGGGTCAACCGCGACTCCACGCGTACGAGGTTCGAGCAGTGGTGCCGGGACGAAGGGCGGGTCGCCCGGCCCACGACCACCACGGCGAACGTCGCCGCGTACTTCGGCCACCTCATGGAGACGGGCAAGCCGGACGGCGGCGGCAGGTACAGCCCGGACAGTCTGCTCGCCTACTGCTCCCGGATCGTCTCCTGGTACCCGAAGGGCGAACGGCCGGACGCGTCCCTCGTGCGCGAGATGATCGAGGACTACCGGCTGGAGGAGTTCATCCCGGCCGGAGGGGAGACGGAGCGGTCGGCCGGACTCACCCTGAAGTACCTGGTCCAGGTGCTCGCCGGGATCGACGAGACCACCCGGATCGGGCGCCGCGACGCGGCCGTGCTCGTCCTTCAGTACGGGATGCTCTACCGCTCCGTCGAGGTCGCGAACCTGCTGGTCAAGCACGTCCGCGTGGACGCCGACGGGGTGTGGGTGTGGACCGCGATGAGCAAGACGCGGCGCACGGGCAGGGGCCGTTGGCGGTTCGTCCGCGACCGCGCCGATCTGCGGACCGTCGCCCGGGTACGGGCCTGGCTCGCCGATCTGCGGGAGCTGCGCGAGCCCGTCGCGCGGGATCAGAACCCGGTGGACGGGGAGCCCGCGTACCTGCCGGCCAAGCCGCTGTTCCGGGCCCTCACCACGACCGGAAATCTGAAACGCCGTCAGAATGCCACTGTACGGGGGCTCTTCCTCACCGGACGGGCGGTCAACGAGATGGTCAAGGCGCGCGCGGCCGCCGCCGGTGTCGCCCTCGTCAACGGCCTCAAGGTCACCTCCCACAGCCTGCGCGCGGGACCGAACACCGACATGGCCGAGGCCCTCGTCCCGCTCGCCGAGCGCAACACGGCCGGCGACTGGTCGGCGGCCTCCACCCTCGCCGACGACGTCTACAACCGCCCCGACGGCACCATCGACACCAGCAAGCACGACCCGCTCGACGCCGTTCCCCTCTGGGGGCGGCCCGAGCGGGAGGAGACCATCCGCTGAGATCGCTGTCGCACGACCACTCGCCGGCACTGTGGAGAGCCCGACCGCCTACCGGTTGAGGTCCAGAACCGGGGCGCCGAGACCGTCGTAGTCGGTGGGGGTCACCGTGGCGACGAGTGCGCCGTCGGGGCGGTCCAGGGTGGGGCGGGCGGCGTGCACGGCGGCTCCCACGCCGAAGGAGATGTTGCGGCGATGCAGTTCGGCGACCGTGTGCGCCGTTGCGTAATCGGCGTCCAGGACGTGCAGGACGTCGAGGATGCCGAGGTAATCGACGATCCCGGACCGTTCCCGCTCGGCCTCCAGCACGCACACGACGGGAACCCACAAACGCACCGTGGGGTCCCCCGCGGCGATGTGGATGAGTCCGGAGACCTGCTTGTTGCCGCCCAGGGCGAGGAGCGTGTGGCTGTCCAGGACGTAGTGCTCGAGGATCATGCCACCGTGCCACGGCTCGCGTTCTGGGCCCGACGCATCCGGTCGCGCAGGGTGTCGGCCTCGTCCTCGCCGACCCGGTGTCCGAACTCCGCGGCCAGGAAGGCGTCCGTGCGCTCGGCCCGCTCACGCAGCTGCGCGGGAGTGAGCGCGGTCGCGGCGAACTCCTCGATCAACGCCCGCATCGACATGTTCCTGGCCTCGGCCAGGGCCGCCAGTTTGTCGCGGGTCTCCGCATCGATCTTGATCGTCGTGTCCACACGGAGAGTGTACGAGAAGTATTCTGTCGCGAATACCGATGCGGCCCGGACCGCCGGAACGCGGGGGATGTCGTTCCGGCGGCCGGTTCGGTCAGGCCGTGATCAGAGCGTGCTGAGGACGGCTGCCGAGTTGAAGCCACCGCGGCCGCGGGCGAGAACGAGGGCGTGGCGGACGCCGGTCTCCCGGGCGGTGGTGACGAGGTCGACGGGACAGTCGGGGGCGGGTCCGGTGGTGTTGACGGTCGGCGGGATCACCTGGTCGCGCAGGGTCAGCAGGGCGGCGGCCACGTCGAGCGGGGCGCCGCCGGCCAGCAGCCGCCCGGTCATCGACTTGGGGGCGGTGACCGGCACGCCCCGCGGGCCGAACAGGGCGGCGAGCGCCTCCGCCTCGGCGCGGTCCGCGGCACGCCGGCCGGCCGCGTCGGCGAAGACCACGTCGATCTCGTCGGGGCGCACCCCGGCGTCGGTGAGGGCCAGCCGGGCGGCGTCGGCCAGGCGCGGGGTGCCGGGGCCGTCGAAGGTGGCCGCGTAGCCGGTGAAGGCGCCGTACACGCGGGCGTCGCGTTCGCGGGCGGCCGAGGCGTTCTCCAGGACGAACAGGGCGCCGCCCTCGCCGACCACGTGCCCGCACGCCTCCGGGTCGAAGGGGAGGTAGGCGCGGCCGGGATCGGCGACGGGGCTCAGTTCGCCGGCGGCGAGGTGGGCGGCCCAGCCCCACGGGCACAGCGCCGAGTCGACCCCGCCGGTCACCATCAGCCCGGCACCCTTGCGGATCTGGCGCCGTGCGTGGGCGAGGGCGTCCAGGCCGCCCGCCTGCTCGGCGACGACGACGCCGCTGGAGCCGCGCAGGCCGTGCCGGATGGAGATCTGGCCGGTGTTCACGGCGTAGAACCAGGCGAAGGACTGGTAGGCGCTGACGTGCTGGCCGCCCTTGGACCACAGGGCCTGGAGTTCGCGCTGCCCGAACTCGAAACCGCCGGCGGAGGAGGCGGTGACCACGCCGGCGCCGTACTCGGGCAGGGCCGTCGGGTCGCCGCCGAAGTCGTCGAGGGCCTCCTTGGCCGCGGTGAGCGAGAGCCGGGTGACCCGGTCGGTCTGCGGCAGCAGCCGGCCCGGCAGGTGGTCCTCGTCGACGAAGCCGGGCACCTCGCCGGCCAGCCGCACCGGGTAGCGCGCGGCGTCGAAGCGGGTCACCGGCCGGATGCCGCTCTCGCCGCGCAGGGTCGCCGCCCACCAGGCCTCGGTGCCCAGCCCGTTGGGGGCGGTGACGCCGATGCCGGTGACGACGGAGCCGGTGGTGGCCCGGGCGTCGCGCCGCTGGGCGGGGCGGTCCAGTGTCGCCGTGGTCATGCCGCCTCCTGAAGTCGCGGCCGGGTCAGGACGATGGCGCTCTGGAAGCCGCCGAAACCGCTGCCGACGCTGAGTACGGTGTCCGTGCGCTGCTCGCGCGCGGTCAAAGGGGTGTAGTCGAGGTCGCAGGCCGGGTCGGCCTCGTGCAGGTTGGCCGTCGGCGGGACGGTGTTGTGCTCGATGGCCAGGGCGCTGGCGGCCACCTCCAGCGAGCCGATCGCGCCGAGCGAGTGGCCGATCATCGACTTGATGGAGCTGACCGGCACCCGGTGCGCGTGCTCGCCCAGGCTGCGCTTGAACGCGGCGGTCTCGTGCCGGTCGTTCTGCTTGGTGCCGGAGCCGTGGGCGTTGACGTAGTCGACGGCGGTGGGGTCCAGGCGGGCCTCGTCGAGCGCCGCGCGGATCGCCTCGGCCATCTCCGCGCCGTCGGACTTCAGCCCGGTCATGTGGTACGCGTTGCTGCGGCCGGCGAACCCCGCGACCTCGGCGTACACGTGGGCGCCGCGCCGGCGGGCGTGCTCGAACTCCTCGAGGACCAGTACGGCCGACCCCTCGCCGAGGACGAAGCCGTTGCGGGAGCGGTCGAAGGGGCGCGAGGCGGTCTCCGGCTCGTCGTTGCGCGGGCTGGTCGCCTTGATGGCGTCGAAGCAGGCCACGGTGATCGGCGAGATCGGTGCCTCGGTCGCGCCGGTCACCATCACGTCGGCGCTGCCCTCGCGGATCAGGTCGACGGCGTGGCAGACGGAGTCGATGCCGGAGGTGCAGCCGGTGGAGACCAGCGACACCGGCCCCTGGGCGCCGACGGCACCGGCCACCTCGGCGGCCATGGAGCTGGGTACGAAGTAGTCGAAGAGGTGGGCGACCGCGCGGGTGTGGTCGACCTCCCAGACGCTGCCGTTCTCGCTGACCACGCCGTACTCGTTGTCGAGGCCGGTGGTGCAGCCGACGGCGCTGCCGAGGGTGACGCCCGTGCGTACGGCGTCCAGGGCGCCGGTCAGTCCGCTGTCCTCGACCGCCTCCCTGGCGCTGACCAGGGCGAACTGGGCGGCGCGGTCGAGGCGGGCGGCCTCGGCGGGATCGAATCCGTGCGCCACGGGGTCGAAGTCCGCCTCGGCGGCGATCCGCGACCGGAACGCGCTCGCGTCGAACAGTGTGATGCCGCGTGTGGCGGTGCGGCCCGCGGTCAGCGTGTTCCAGAACGCGCGGGTGCCCACACCACCCGGGGCCACGACCCCGATGCCGGTGATGACGACCCGCCTCATCGGTTGTCCCTCACAGTTGTCCTCCAGATATGAGCCCAGGTACGCGCCGGGTGCGCCGCACCACGCGGCAGGCGCGCCCGATCAGTCGGGGTGCGTGCGGGCCGCGGACGAAGAAGTGGTCACCGGGGACGGTGCGCCGGACGAACCGTCCGTCGGTCCAGCGCGCCCAGCCGTCCAGGGCCGCCGCGCCGACGAGGGGATCGTCCCGGCCGTCGACGGCCAGGACGGGTACCGGGAAGGGGGTGCCGCGCGCCTCCTCGGCGAGCGCGGCGGTGCGCAGGGCGCCGGCGAGCAGGAGGTCGTCCCGCAGTACGGGCAGCACGGTGCGGTGCCAGAGGCTGCCGGGGGCGGCGAGCGTGTCGCCGGGCGCCGCACCGAGGTCGGCCGCGAACCGCAGCAGCCGTTCGTCGGTGATGTCGTCGCGGCGCGGCGCGGCCGGGGGTGCCTCGCACGCCCCGGGGACGGTCGGGAAGTGGGGCGGGGGGCTCGCGCCGACGGCGAGCAGGACGGGGGCGGGCAGCCCGCGGTCGACGAGGGCCCGGGCCAGGGTGTGGGCGACGACGCCGCCCAGGCTGTGGCCGTACAGCGCGTACGGGTGTCCGTCGGCGACCTGGTCGGCCAGCGGGCCGAGGAGTGCGGCGAGCAGCTCGTCGCGCGAGGTCGCGCGGGGCTCGCGGCGCCTGCCGCCCCGTCCGGGCAGCAGTACGGGCACGGTTGTCACGCCGGGTCCGGTGCCGGTGCGCCAGTGCCGGAACCCGGACACGCCCGCGCCGGCGTGTGCGAAGCAGTAGAGCGTGCACGGTGGACCGTCCCGCATGGTGTGTCGCACCTCCTCGGCCGCCGTGGGTGGGAGCGCATCGGCTGCCTTCGAGCCTCGCCGACGTACCTGGAGCACGACTCGAATCGGCCACGTGCGCGAACCTTCCGGACGGCCGGCTCAGGCAGGTGAGTCGCGGGCGGCGGGCGCGGGGGCCCGGGCCATCCGGATCCGCGGCTCGTCGGCGAGGATGGCCAGCGCGTCGGCGACGGTCGCCGACCCGCCCTTCAGCCGGGGCAGTTCGCGCAGCAGCCGGACGCACTGGCCGACCAGGCGTGTCGCGTCGTCGTCGGCGAGCCGGGCGCGGTCGTGGACGGCGGCCAGGGCGAGGCCGCCGTCGGGGTCGCGGTGGGCGAACAGGGAGACGGGGAACAGGCTGTGGACACCGGAGGCGCGGGGCGGCTCGACGCCGACGCCCTGCGCGGCGAGCGCGGAGTACAGGTCGTCGAAGCGGCGGCGCCGGTTCTCGAAGACGATGAGGCTCTCGGCGAGCGAGTCCTGTGCGCGCCGCCCGCTCCACTCGTGGATCTGGCCGAGCGACACCCACTCGTAGGAGGCCAGGTCCAGGGCGCGGTCGCACAGTTCGGCCAGCAGCCGGGGCACGGCCGTGGCGGGGTCGACGCGGACGGTCATGGGCAGCGAGTTCATCAGCGGTCCTGGCAGCCGCTCGACGGAGTCGAGGGCGATGCCGCGGCCGGGGACGGTGACGCCGAAGCCCACCAGGGCGGGATCCCGTGTGACGGCCGCCCGGTACAGCAGCAGCGCCCACGCCACCTGGAGTGCGCCGGCCTCGGTGGCCGCACAGGACGCCGCCCAGGCGCGCAGCCGGTCGGCCGGTCCGGCCTCGAGCCGGGCCTCGGCCCGGCCGGTCCCGCGCAGTCCGGTGTCCGGGCCGGGCACCGCGGGCAGGACCAGGGCGGTGGTGGCCGGGATGGCCGAGGACCAGAAGTCGCGGGCGGGCGCGGTGTCCTGGCGGGCGAGCCAGCGGGCGTAGTCGCGGATGTCGGGGCGCCGTTCGCCGCCCGGCAGCCGGCCGCCGGCGAGGTAGGCGCGGTAGAACTCCTGGAGCAGGATCGACACGCTCCAGCCGTCCAGCATGACGTGGTGGAAGGTGAGCAGGACGCGTGCGCCCGCGGGGCCGCCGCCGGCCGGGTGCGGTTCGTCGACGAGGTTCAGCCGCAGCAGGCCCGGGCGGCGCAGGTCGAAGCCGCGCAGCCGGTCGCGTTCTCTCAGCCGGTCGAAGTCCACGGAGCCGGGCGGGTGCCGGACGACTTCGACGCCGGCGTGCTCGTGCAGCACCAGACGCGGTCCGCTCCCCCAGTCGAAGGCGGCGCGCAGGACGGTCTCCCGGTCGAACACGGACTGCCAGGCCGCGGTGAACCGGTCGGTGTCCAGCGGTCCGCGCCAGCGCCAGTCGAGCTGCTCCACGTGGCGGCCGGTCCCGCGGTGGGCCAGCGCGTCCAGGAGCAGGGTGTGCTGCTGCGGGGTGAGCGGCACGGTCTCCGGCGGCGGCGGGGGGATCGCGGTGCCCGGCTCGGGGGCGGCGGTGCCGGGCTCCGGGGTGACGGTGACCGGGTCCTCGGCGGCGGCACCGGGCTTCGGGGCGGCGGCGCCCGGTTCCGGACCGGCGGTGACCGGCTCCACGGCGGCAGTGCCCAACTCCGAAGCGGCGGCATCCGACTCCGGGATGGCGATGCCCGGCTCCACGGCAGCGGCACCCGGCTCCGGACCGGCGGTGACCGGCTCCACGGCGGCGGTACCCGACTCCGGGACGGTCAGTGCCGTCAGTGCCGCCAGGGCCTGACGGTCGGTGCTGCCGTCGGGCAGCAGGGGGATGTGCGGCACCCGGTGGAGACGGGCCGGAACCAGGTGGGCGGGCAGGCTCGACTCCAGGGCGGCACGCAGCTCGGCGAGCGGGGCGTGCGTCACCATGTGCGCGACGATCCGCCGGCCGCCCGAGGCGTCGCGGGTCACGTGGACGGCCGCGTCCCGCACACCGGGCAGCGACACGAGTGCGGCGTGCACCCGGCCGAGTGCGACCCGGTCGCTCATGTCGGTCTCCCGGTGTTCGACGGCAGGACGGGACGGGACGGGCCCGGACCACTGTCGCCGCCGGTGCGGTCGGATGACCGACGCGCCGCTGACGGCTGCCCCCACGCCTCACGTCGTCGCACCCATGACACCGTGCGCGGGTCGAGTCCGGCTGTGGCCCGGCTCGCGGACGGGTCGGGTCCGCGGACCGAAGGGGAGGAAAAGGGCAGCCGGACGGAAGGACCGGGGAGAGCGGCAGGGCGGTAAAGGCCGTCAGGGACGGGAAAGCGCTGGTCCAGGACGGTCGCGCACGTCGGTGGGGGCGAACGACCAGGATCCGGTGGACTCACGACCGGTCCTCGACCGTTGGTCCAGCGAAGCACTCGAGGATGCCGCAAGACGGGGAGGTGAGAGCACCTCCGTTCGGCGTGAGGAGTGCGTGATGCGCAAGGTCGTTTCCCGGGACGGCACGACGATCGCTTACGAGAAGACGGGCGACGGCCCCCCGATCGTGCTCCTGAACGGCTCGTTCCGCGACCACACCATCTTCGACGCGCTCGTGCCGGAACTGGCGCCGCACTGCACCACGTACGTCTACGACCGCCGCGGGCGCGGCCAGAGCGGCGACAGCCCGGAGTACGCCGTCGGGCGCGAGATCGAGGACCTCGAGGCGGTGATCCAGGAGGCCGGCGGATCGGCGGTGGTGTTCGCCGGGTCGTCGGGCGCCAACCTGGCGGTCGAGGCGGCGCTCGCCGGCGCCCCGATCTCGAAGCTGGCGCTGCACGAGCCGTTCTACCGGGTCGACGGGTTCCCCAAGCCGCCGTGGAACGTGGCCAAGACGCTGCGTGTCCTCATGGCGGAGGACCGGCGCGAGGAGGCGGTCGAGTACTACCTCGGCAGCTTCCTGGGCCTCACGCCGGACACGGTCGCGCAGTGGCGGCAGGGCCCCATCTGGGCCGTGAACGAGGCGAACGCCCACACCCTCGCCTACGACCTGGCCATCTGCGGCGACTGCACCGTCCCGGCCGAGCGGCTCGCCGGGTACACGACGCAGACCCTCGTCCTCAACAGCTCCGGCACCAGCGAGTGGCTGCGGGCGGCGGCGCGGGCGACCGCGGCGGCCCTGCCGGAGGGGCGCTCGCTGGAGCTGCCCGGTTCCTGGCACCGGATCGACATGGACGTGCTCGGCCGGACCCTGGCCGAGTTCGCGACCGCCTGAACACCGCGCGGACCGCGGACCGCACGCCCGTCGCACACTCCGTCGCGCCGTCCCACGTCCCACGTCGTCCCACGTCCAGGAGGGCACCATCGTGACCACAGCTCACGACCCGGCCACCGGGGCCACCGTGTGGCTGACCGGGCTGCCGAGCGCGGGCAAGTCCACGCTCGCCCGTGCCGTCGCGCACCGGCTGCGCGACGCAGGCCGCCGGGTCGAGGTGCTCGACGGTGACGAGATCCGCGCCTTCCTGTCGGCGGGCCTCGGCTTCGGCCGCGCGGACCGGGACACCAACGTGCAGCGCATCGGTTTCGTCGCCGAACTGCTGGCCCGCAACGGTGTGACGGCGCTGGTCCCGGTGATCGCGCCGTACGCGGACAGCCGGGACGCGGTCCGTGAGCGTCACGAGGCGAACGGCACGGCGTACGTCGAGGTGCACGTGGCCACGCCCGTGGAGGTGTGCTCGGTGCGCGACGTGAAGGGCCTGTACGCCAAGCAGGCCGCGGGCGAACTGACCGGCCTCACCGGGGTCGACGACCCCTACGAGGTTCCCGAGACACCGGAGCTGCGGATCCGGACACAGGGCAGGTCGGTGGCCGACACCGCCGCCGTACTGCACACCTTTCTGACCGAGAGGGGCCTGGCATGACGGTTGCGGCGCAACCCCTGATCACGGTGGCCGAGGACACCGCGGCAGTCCCGCACCTGGACGCGCTCGAATCGGAGGCGGTGCACATCTTCCGGGAGGTGGCGGGTGAGTTCGAGCGGCCGGTGATCCTGTTCTCCGGCGGTAAGGACTCGATCCTGATGCTGCATCTGGCGCTGAAGGCGTTCGCGCCGGCGGCGGTGCCGTTCTCGCTGCTGCACGTGGACACCGGGCACAACTTCCCCGAGGTCCTGGAGTACCGGGACCGCACGGTGGAGCGGCATGGGCTGCGGCTGCATGTGGCGTCGGTGCAGGACTACATCGACCGCGGGGTGCTGCGCGAACGCCCCGACGGGACGCGTAATCCGTTGCAGACGCTGCCGCTGACGGAGAAGATCCAGGCGGAGCGGTTCGACGCGGTCTTCGGCGGTGGGCGCAGGGACGAGGAGAAGGCGCGTGCCAAGGAGCGGGTGTTCTCGCTGCGGGACGAGTTCTCCCAGTGGGATCCGCGTCGTCAGCGTCCCGAGCTGTGGAACCTGTACAACGGCCGGCACGCGCCGGGCGAGCACGTGCGGGTCTTTCCGCTGTCGAACTGGACCGAGCTGGACGTGTGGCAGTACATCGCCCGGGAGGGGATCGAGCTGCCGCAGATCTACTACGCGCACGAGCGTGAGGTGTTCGCCCGCTCCGGGATGTGGCTGACGGCCGGTGAGTGGGGCGGGCCGAGGGACGGCGAGACGATCGAGAAGCGGCGGGTGCGTTACCGCACGGTCGGTGACATGTCCTGCACCGGCGCCGTCGACTCGGACGCCGACAGCATCGAGAAGGTCATCGCGGAGATCGCCGTCACCCGGCTCACCGAGCGCGGCGCGACGCGGGCCGACGACAAGATGTCCGAGGCCGCGATGGAAGACCGCAAGCGCGAGGGGTACTTCTAACCATGACCAGCACCCAAGAGCCCGTCGAGCCCGCCGTCTCCGGTGAGAGTGCGGTGTCGGTGTGGCAGTTGTCGGAGTCGACGCTGCTGCGGTTCGCGACCGCCGGGTCGGTCGACGACGGCAAGTCCACGCTGGTGGGCCGACTGCTGCACGACTCCAAGTCGGTCCTCACCGACCAGCTGGAGGCCGTCGAGCGTGCCTCCGCCAGCCGCGGCCAGGACGCCCCGGACCTGGCGCTGCTCACCGACGGTCTGCGGGCCGAGCGTGAGCAGGGCATCACCATCGACGTGGCCTACCGCTACTTCGCCACCCCCCGCCGCCGCTTCATCCTCGCCGACACGCCGGGGCATGTGCAGTACACGCGGAACATGGTCACCGGCGCCTCCACCGCCGAGCTCACCGTGATCCTGGTCGACGCCCGCAACGGAGTGGTGGAGCAGACCCGCCGGCATGCCGCGATCGCCGCCCTGCTGCGCGTCCCCCACGTCGTCCTCGCCGTCAACAAGATGGACCTGGTCGACTACCAGGAGCCCGTGTTCGCGGCCATCGCCGAGGAGTTCACCGCCTACGCCACCGAACTGGGCGTCCCGGAGGTCACCGCCATCCCCATCTCCGCCCTCGCCGGGGACAACGTGGTGGAGGCGTCGTCGGTCATGGACTGGTACGGCGGCCCGACGGTGCTCGAACACTTGGAGACCGTGCCGGTCAGCCACGACCTGGCGCACTGCCACGCCCGGCTGCCGGTGCAGTACGTGATCCGGCCGCGCACCGCCGAGCACCCCGACTACCGCGGCTACGCGGGCCAGATCGCCGCCGGCACCTTCCGCGTCGGCGACGAGGTCACCGTCCTGCCCTCCGGCCGCACCTCCACCGTGTCCGGCATCGACCTGCTCGGCACCCCCGTCGAGGCCGCCTGGACACCGCAGTCGGTGACACTGCTCCTCGAGGACGACATCGACATCTCGCGCGGTGACCTGATCGTGCCCCGCGAGGACGCCCCGGCCACCAGCCAGGACGTCGAGGCCACCGTCTGCCACGTCGCCGACGCACCCCTCACCGTCGGCCACCGGGTCCTCCTCAAGCACGGCACCCGCACCGTCAAGGCGATCGTCAAGGACATCCCGGCCCGGCTCACCCTCGACGACCTGTCCCTGCACCCGCACCCCGGGCAGCTCGTCGCCAACGACATCGGCCGCGTCAAGATCCGCACCGCCGAGCCGCTGCCCGCCGACTCCTACGCCGACTCCCGGCGCACCGGCTCCTTCATCCTCATCGACCCCGCCGACGGCACCACCCTCACCGCAGGCATGGCCGGCGCCAACCGGATCGGCCGACCGTGACCACCGGGCGCCGGGGGGCCGACGGGAGGCATCCGTCCGGGCCCGTCTCCTTCGCCCTCCTCCGTGCCCTGGCGGTCCTGGTGGCCCTTCCGCTGCTGTCCCTGACGGCCTGCGGCTACGGGTCCCAGGCGAGGGACTCGGGTGCGGCGAAGATCGCGGCCGGTGCCGAGAAGATCGACGGTCTCGACTCCGTGCGGATCGGGTACTTCGGCAACATCACGCACGCCACCCCGCTGGTCGCGAACCAGAAGGGCTTCTTCCAGAAGGCACTGGGCGCGACCGAGGCCACGTACGCGGTCTTCAACGCGGGCCCGTCCGAGATCGAGGCGCTGAACTCCGGTTCCATCGACATCGGCTGGATCGGCCCGTCCCCGGCGATCAACGGCTACACCAAGTCCGGCGGCAAGAACCTGCGCATCATCGGCGGCTCCGCCTCCGGCGGCGTGAAACTGGTGGTCAACCCGGACAAGATCAAGACCCTGGACGACGTCAAGGGCAAGCGCATCGCCACCCCGCAGCTCGGCAACACCCAGGACGTCGCGTTCCTCAACTGGATCGCCGAGCAGGGCTGGAAGGTCGACGCGCAGAGCGGCAAGGGCGACGTCACCGTCGTCCGCAGTGACAACAAGGTCACCCCGAACGCCTACAAGTCCGGTTCCGTCGACGGCGCGTGGGTGCCCGAGCCGACCGCGTCCCGGCTGGTCGCCGAGGGCGGCACAGTCCTGCTCGACGAGTCGGCACTGTGGCCGGACGAGAAGTTCGTGATCACGAACATCATCGTGTCGCAGAAGTTCCTCAAGGAGCACCCCAAGGCCGTGGAGGCGGTTCTCGGGGCGTCGGTCGACACCAACGCCTGGATCACCACCCACCCCGACGAGGCGAAGGCCGCGGCCAACACCCAGCTGGAGAAGGACTCCGGCAAGGCCCTGCCCGCCGACGTCCTGGACCCGGCCTGGGAATCGATCAGGGTCACCGACGACCCGCTGGCCGCCACCCTCGACGCCGAGGCGGACCACGCCGTGAAGGCCGGTCTGCTGGAGCAGCCCGACCTGGACGGCATCTACGACCTGACGCTGCTGAACAAGGTCCTCAAGGCCAAGGGCAAGCCCCCGGTCGACGACGCCGGACTCGGCGTCGAGTAGAGCACCGACCCGGAACCCGACCACCCAGGAGGTGACGACCATGGCCACGACCACGACCGCGCCCATCGCCGAAGGAACCCGGTCCACACTCGACCGCGGACCCTCCGGGGCCGCCCCGGCCCAGAGGAGCGGGGTGGCGGCGGCCGCCTGCGCCGCCCGGATCGAGCACGTCTCGAAGTCCTTCGCGGGCCCCGCCGGGCAGCAGCTCGTCCTGGACGACATCACCCTCGATGTCGCCCCCGGCGAGTTCGTCACCCTCCTGGGCGCCTCCGGCTGCGGCAAGTCCACCCTGCTCAACCTCGTCGCAGGCCTCGACAAGCCCACCACCGGCGACATCACCACCGCCGGACGCCCCGCCCTCATGTTCCAGGAGCACGCCCTCTTCCCCTGGCTGACCGCGGGCAAGAACATCGAACTCGCCCTGAAACTGCGCGGCGTACCCAAGTCCGACCGCCGCGACAAGGCCGAGGAACTGCTCGAACTCGTCCGCCTCAAGGGCGCGTACGGCAAGCGGGTGCACGAGCTGTCCGGCGGTATGCGCCAGCGGGTCGCGATGGCCCGCGCGCTCGCCCAGGAGAGCAAGCTGCTCCTGATGGACGAGCCCTTCGCAGCCCTCGACGCCATCACCCGCGACGTCCTGCACGACGAGCTGACCCGCATCTGGCGCGAGACGCAGCTGTCCGTCCTCTTCGTCACCCACAACGTCCGCGAAGCCGTACGCCTGGCCGAACGGGTCGTCCTGCTGTCCTCCCGCCCCGGACGCATCGCCCGCCAGTGGACCGTCGGCATCCCGCAGCCGCGCCGTATCGAGGACACCGCCGTGGCGGAACTGTCCGTCGAGATCACCGAAGAACTGCGTGGGGAGATCCGCCGCCATGGCCAGCACTGAGCCCCGCGTCGAGGAGCGCGCCGACCTGGCGGGGCTGGAGGCGGGCCTCGACGCCCTGGAGACCCGGCACCGGGCCCGTACCCCCTTCCGGCGGACCCTGGTGGAGAAGGTCCTGCCGCCCACCGTCGCGGTGCTCCTCGTGCTGGCGGTGTGGCAGGGCCTGGTCTCCTTCAAGATCGTCGACGATCCGACCAAGCTGCCCGCCCCCTTGGACGTGTGGGACGTGGTCCACCAGGCCTGGCTCCAGGGCGAGTTGCTCGGCTACATCTGGACCAGCGTCTCCCGCGGCCTGCTCGGCTTCTGCTTCGCACTCCTCATCGGCACCCCGCTGGGACTCCTCGTCGCCCGCGTGAAGTTCGTCCGCGCGGCCATCGGCCCCATCCTCTCCGGCCTCCAGTCGCTGCCGTCGGTGGCCTGGGTGCCTCCCGCCGTGATCTGGCTGGGCCTGAACAACACGATGATGTACGCCGTCATCCTCCTCGGCGCCGTGCCCTCCATCGCCAACGGCCTCGTCTCCGGCGTCGACCAGGTCTCCCCCGTCTTCCTCCGCGCCGGCCGCACCCTCGGCGCCACCGGACTCAAGGGCACCTGGCACATCGTGCTGCCCGCCGCACTCCCCGGCTACGTCGCCGGCCTCAAACAGGGCTGGGCCTTCTCCTGGCGCTCCCTGATGGCCGCCGAGATCATCGCCTCCTTCCCCGACCTCGGCGTCGGCCTCGGACAACTCCTCGAGAACGGCCGCAACGCCAGCGACATGGCCATGGTCTTCGAAGCCATCCTCCTCATCCTGACCGTCGGCATCGCCATCGACCTGCTCATCTTCAGCCCCCTCGAACGCTGGGTCCTGCGCAGCCGCGGCCTGCTGGTGAAGGGCTGAGACACGGCGTGTCCGCGCCGCCTCCAGCGGTGCTCGACGCGTCGGCTGCCGGTTCTCGAGCGGTGCCCAGCAGGGTGACGGTGACCGGCCGGCCGGCGAAACGGAGACCGACATGCGGATACGGCACAGGAGGCGGACGTGACGCGCCGCGTCGCGGTGGTGGGCGCCGGTGCGGCGGGAGCGCTGACGGCGGTCCAGCTGATGCGGCGGGCCGAACGCGCCGGACACGCCACCGGGATCTGGCTGATCGACCCGGCCCCGCACACGGGCCGCGGGGTCGCCTACGGCACCTCGGACCCCCGGCATCTGCTCAACGTGCCCGCCGCCCGTATGAGCGCCTTCCCCGACGATCCCGGGCACTTCCTGCGCACGATCGCCGGCCGGTATCCGCACGTCGCGCCCGGTGACTTCGTCCCCCGCCGGGAGTACGGGCGCTACCTGGGCGACCTCGTCGAGGAGACCGCGCGGCGGTGCCGGTACGCCCGCCTGCACCGGGTGCGGGAGCGGGTCGTGGCCGTCCGGGACCGCTCCGGCGGGCCGGTGCTGCGCCTCGCGGGCGGTAGTGAACTGCGGGTGGACGGCGCCGTCCTGGCGCTGGGCGGCCTGGGTCCCGAGCACGCCTGGGCGGGGCCCGCGCTCCGGGCGTCCGGGCGTTTCGTCGGCGACCCCTGGGCGCCCGGGGCCCTCGACGGTCCGGCCGCGGAAGGGGACGTCCTGCTCGTCGGCACCGGTCTGACCATGGTCGACCTGGCCGTCACCCTGGCCCGCCCCGGCCGGGTCCTGCACGCCGTGTCCCGGCACGGGCTGCTGCCCCGGGAGCACCTGCCCGTCGCGGGCGCGCCGGCCGAGCCGCCGGAGCTGGACGCCGCGCACGGTCTGGACGCGCTGCGCCGCGGCGTGCGACGGCACCTGGCCGCCTGCCGTCGTGCGCGTGGGGACTGGCGGCCCGCGATGGACGGGCTGCGTCCGGTGACGGCGGCCCTGTGGCGGCAGCTGTCCCCGGCCGACCGCCTGCGCTTCCTCGAGGAGGACCTGCGGACCTGGGAGGTGCACCGCCACCGCGTCGCACCCGCGACGGCGGCCGCGCTGCGCGCGCTGCGGGCCGCCGGCCGGCTGCGGGTGGCCGCCGGTGAGGTGGTGGGGGCCGTGCCCGGCGAGGACGCGGTGACCGTGGCCCTGAGCGACGGCAGGCGGCTGCGGGTCGGCGCGGTCGTCGCCTGCACCGGGGCGCGTACGGACCCGCGACGCACGGACGATCCCCTGGTGCGCTGCCTGCTGGAGCGCGGCTGGGCCCGCACCGGCCCGGCCGGTCTCGGCCTGGACACCGGCGACGACGGGCGGTTGGTGCCCGCGGCCGGGGTCCCGGCCGCGCGACTGTGGACGCTCGGGGCCGCCCGGCGCGGCAACCTCCTGGAGACCACCGCCGTACCGGAGATCCGGACGCAGGCCGCCGAGGTCGCCGGCGCGGTGTGGGAGGCCCTCGCCTCCCCTCCGGCCGCGCCCCGCACCCGACGACGGCCGCGTACGGCTCCCGAAGCGGCCCTGCGCCGGTAGCACCGGCGGAGGGGGCGGGAGCACCGGCAGAGGAGCCGGGTGCGGGGCCCCGCACCGCCCGACCCGGCCTCCAGCGGGGCTCGACGCATCGCCCGCCGGTCCTTGAGCCGGGTCCACCAGGGTGGCGGTCAACGGGTTGGCCGGCGAAACGGAGACCGTCATGCGCACACCGCGCGCGTCCGCCATGAGCGCCGTCGGCAGGAGCCTCGGCGAGGGCCTGATGTGGATGGGGTTCGGCTGGTACGGCACGCAGCCGCCGCACCCCTGGAGCGGGTATGCGATGCCGCCCGCCGAGCCGCCGTGCCTGCCCCCGCTGTCGGAGCGGGAGTTCGCCCGGTGGACGGCCCCGTCCACTCCGCTGTAACGACCGAGGACAAGGAGAACAGGGTGCCCACCACCGGGTCGGCCACTGCGCGTGTTCCCGTGCCCAAGCGGCGCATACTCAAGCTGTTCCTTCCGTACCGCAGGAGCCTGCTGTTCGTCGCGTTCCTGGTCGTGGCGTCCTCCCTGGTCTCCCTCGTCAACCCCTTCCTGATCCGCGAGATCATCGACGTGGCGCTGCCGCAGGGCAGGACCGGGCTGCTGTCCGCGCTCGCCCTGGGCATGGTCGTCGTGGCGGTCGCGAACAGCTCGTTCAACGTGTGGCAGACCTATCTGTCCGCCAAGGTCGGCCAGCTCGTCATGCACGACCTGCGCACCGCCGTCTACTCCCACCTCCAGCGCATGTCGCTGGCCTTCTTCACCCGCACCCGCACCGGTGAGGTCCAGTCGCGCATCGCCAACGACATCGGCGGGATGCAGGTGACCGTGACGACCACCGCGACGGCGCTGGTGTCGGACGTGACCACCGTCATCACCACGGTCACCGCCATGGCCCTGCTCGACTGGCGTCTCACGCTGGCGTCGCTGGTCGTCCTGCCGGGCTTCGTCTGGGTGAGCCGGCACGTCGGGGACGAGCTGCGCGTCCTCACCCGGGCGCGGCAGCGCCAGTTCGCCGACCTGTCGTCGAACGTGCAGGAGTCGCTGTCGGTCAGCGGCATCATGCTCGGTCACACCATGGGCCGTTCCCGCTCGCTGAGCGACGCGTTCGCCGGGCAGTCCCGCAAGCTCACCGACATCGAGGTCCGCGCGAGCACGGCCGGCCTGTGGTACCAGTCGACGATCTGGATCGTCATGGCGGCCATGCCCGCGGTGATCTACTGGGTGGCGGGGCTGGCCTCCAGCGGCGGCCGGATGTCCATCTCCATCGGCGCGCTGGTCGCGTTCGCCACCCTCCAGCAGATCCTGTTCCGTCCCGCGCAGCGGCTGCTGACCATCGGTCTGGACATCCAGAGTTCGCTGGAGTTGTTCGGGCGCATCTTCGAGTACCTCGACCTGCCGGTCGACGTCGCCGAGCCCGAGCGGCCGGTGGTGCCGGCCGCCCTGCGGGGGGAGGTGCGGCTGCGCGGCGTCGGTTTCCGCTACGCGGGTGCCGAGCGGCCGACGCTGGAGGGCGTGGACGTGACGGTGCCCGCCGGGCACAGTCTGGCCGTCGTCGGGGAGACCGGCTCGGGCAAGACCACGCTGAGCTATCTGATACCGCGGCTGTACGACGCGACGTCGGGCACGGTGACGATCGACGGCGTCGACGTGCGGGACCTGTCGTTCGACACGCTCGCCGCCGCCGTCGGCGTCGTCTCCCAGGAGACGTACCTCTTCCACGCGACGGTCGCGGAGAACCTGAGGTTCGCCAAGCCCGGCGCGAGCGACGAGGAGCTGGTCGCGGCGGCGCGGGTGGCGCACATCCACGACTACCTGATGTCCCTGCCCGACGGCTACGACACGGTGGTCGGCGAGCGCGGCTACCGGTTCTCCGGCGGTGAGAAGCAGCGGCTGGCCATCGCCCGCGCCATCCTGCGCGACCCGCCCGTCCTGGTGCTGGACGAGGCCACCAGCGCGCTGGACACGCGCACCGAGCTGTCCGTGCAGCAGGCCGTCGACGCGGCGAGCGCGGGGCGCACCACGATCACGGTCGCGCACCGGCTGTCGACCGTCCGCAACGCCGACGAGATCCTCGTCCTGGAGCGGGGGCGCATCGCCGAGCGCGGCACCCACGACGAACTGCTCGCCCTCGACGGCCACTACGCCACCCTGGTGCGCCGGGACACCGAGATGGCGGTCGTTTAGGCAGTCGTTCGGGCAGTCGTGCGGGGCGGCCGGAGGGCCGGGCCGCGCGGACCCTTCAGGTCCGCTCGAAGGACGCTGCACGGGGCTGCGGGCTTCGAGTGGATCTGGAGGGGTCGTTGCCTACGCTCCGGCGCATGGAGACCTCGTCTGGCGCAATACCGGCCCCGTCCGGGATCGACCGGCGCACCCTGCTGCGGGGCGGCGCCGTCGCCTCGCTGGGCGCGCTCGTGTCGTCGTCCTCCGCCTTCGCCGCGCCCCGTGCGGCGGCCCCCGGCGGCCCCGAGCCGTCGGCGGACGGGCTGCTGCTGACCAAGTTCAGGGACCCGCTGCGCACCCCGCCGGTGCTGCGCCCGCGCGGGCGCGGCGACCACGACGAGCTGACCGTGCGGCTGCGCACCGCCGACGTCACCGTGCACTCGGAGCTGGCGCCGGTGCGGATGTGGACGTACGAGGGCAGCTACCCGGGGCCGACGATCGAGGCGGTCCGCGGCCGCCGGCTGCGGGTGGCCTGGGAGAACCGGCTGACGGGGAACATCCCGGTCACCGCCGTCGAGTTCGGCCGGCCCGGCGGCCCCATGGCCGACCCGCTGACCAACTACCCCGGCACCGAGGGCTGCCGGGAGGTGCCCGGGGTGGCGGACCTCGAACCGTGGGCGGCGGTGCACCTGCACGGCATGCTGACCGGCGGCGGCAACGACGGCTGGATGGAGAACCTCGTCGCCCCGGGCGAGGCCCAGCTGTCGGCGTACCCGGACGACCAGGCCGCCACCACGCTCTGGTACCACGACCACACCCACCACGTGAGCCGCTTCAGCGTGTACGCCGGTCTCGCGGGCCTGTACGTCCTGCGCGATCCCGGGGAACGGGCGCCGGACCTGCCCCGCGGCAGGTACGAGGTGCCGCTGGTCCTCAGCGACCGCAACTTCGCGCTGGACGGATCGGGCGCCCTGACCGGGCGTCTGGTGCACAAGGTGGAGATGGTCAACGCGAAGCTCATGCGGGTCCACGCGGCCCCCTACACCCTGGTCAACGGGGTGGTCTGGCCCTACCTCGAGGTCCAGCCGCGCTGGTACCGGTTCCGGATCGTCAACACGGCCAACGCGCGGATCTACCGGCTGATGCTGCTGGCCGACGGCCGGCCCGTGCCCGGGGCCCTCCAGGTCGTCGGCACCGACCAGGGGCTGCTGGACCGGCCGCGTCCGGTCGAGGGGGCGCTCAACCTCTCCTCCGGCGAACGCGCCGACGTGCTGGTCGACTTCGGCGCGTTCCGCGGCCGGTCCGTGAAGCTGGTCAACACGATGGAGGGCGTCGTGCCCGGCGACTCCAGCGTCCGGCACGACCTGCTGGAACCGGACGTGATGCAGTTCCGCGTCGCCGGCCGCGGCTCCGGCGGCCGGTACACCCCGCCCAGGACGCTCTCGCCCGCCTCCGAGCGGCCCACCCACCACGACCTGCCGCACGGCGGGCGCCCCCGCTGGGTGGTGCTGGTCGGACCGGGAACGACCGACGTGCCCGAACTGTGGGAGATGGAGGAGGTGGAGCCCGCCGAGGCAGAGGGGATCACGCTCCCGTCCCCCGGGATCGTCCAGGTCGAGGACGCCGAGGGGACGGTGACGACGCTGCGCCGGACGGCGCTGAGCTACGACGACGGCAACGCGTTCACCGCGGCGCACGGCGGCGTGGAGGTCTGGAAGTACCTCAACCTCGCGGCCTCCCCGCACCCCATGCACATCCACCTGGCCCACTTCCGGGTGCTGTCCCGCGAGAACTACGACGTGACCGGCTTCGACCGGACCGTCCGCGGCACCGCCCGGCCGGCCGGCCACATGGGGGCGGCGGAGCTGGAACCGCACGAGCTCGGGGACAAGGACACGATCAGGGTGGGTACGGCCGGTCAGATCGTCCCCGGCCCGAACGGCACGCCCGGCGAACTGGTCACCGTGCTGGTCCGCTTCCCGGTCGTGGGCAGGGGCGTCCACCACTGCCACATGCTGGAGCACGAGCAGCACATGGTGCGCCCCCTGGTCGTCTCCCCGGCGGCCCACCGGCACGCGGGCGGCCACCACTGACCCGGACACGGCCACGGACCCGGCCGCGGACACGACGAGTGCCCGCGGCGGTGGTCGGCGCGGGCACTCGGGGACCGGTCGGGCGGTGCGGTCAGGCGGCCTTGCGGACGATCTCCACGGCACCGGCGTCCAGCAGGGTCTTCACGGCCGTCTCCCCGCCGTCGACGTCCAGGTCCATGTCGTGGAGCCGGCCGATGACGTTCCGGACGACCTTCTCCGGCTGCGTCTTCTCGGTGCCCTCCCAGACCAGCTCCGGGAAAACGGTCAGATAGACCTTGTCGTTTCCCTGGCTGTAGATGTTCACTTCCATGACGTCACGGAGAGCCATCCGGGCCTTGTAGATCAGGTTGTTCATGCGTGCCACCGACTTTCGGTATCTGTTTTCTGAAGGCTTCCTGACCACACGTACCGACCTCATGATGGTCAGCGGCGGAGAGCTGCGCAATGAGACCCGGAGAATACTCCGTTCAACTGCGGGAAATCCGCGATTGAACGGGCTTGTCAATTGCTTTTGTTTGACAGAAAAAGGCCGCGCTGAGGACCATCGGTACCGTCCGCCCATGCTGTTGGCCGCGTCCCACGAAAAGCATCCGGAGTGCCATGAAAATCCTGTTCATCACCACGGGCAGTCAGGCCACCTACTACGCCGCTGCCCCGCTGGCGACGGCCGCGCGCAACGCGGGCCACCAAGTCATGCTGGCCGCCCACGAACCGTGGGTGGAGACCGCGGAGGCCATCGGCCTCCCCACCTTCTGCTTCACCGTCGACCCGATCCGGCACTTCATGCGGATCACCAACCCGGGCAAGGGCCTGCGCTTCCCCCGGGAGCTGGGCGACGAGGAGATGACCGGGCAGGGCCGCGGCTTCGCGAAGATGGGCCTGGCCGGCGTCGAGTCCCTGCTGGAGCTGTCGAAGGACTGGACCCCGGACGTGGTCGTGGGCAGCTCGCAGAGCTACGCCGCGATGCTGCTCGCCGCCCACCTGAAGGTCCCCTACGTGCGCCATGTCGAGTACCTGGGCATTCCGCTCACCGGCATCGACCCGGGCGCCGAGGCGGAGCTGCGGCCCGAGATGGAGCGCCTCGGCGTGGACGGGCTGCTCAAGCCCGACCTGCTGCTGGACTCGACCCCGCCGTCGCTGCGCCCGGCCCACGACCCGGCCGCGCAGTCGATGCGCTGGATCCCGAGCAACCCGCAGCGCCGCCTGGAGCCCTGGATGTACACCCGTCCCGAGGGGCGCCGCCGGGTGGTCATCACCTCCGGTTTCCGCAGCCTGATGTTCCGCGACCCGGGCTGGTCCATGCCGCTGCTGGTCAAGGAGCTGGAGAAGCTGGGCGCCGAGGCGCTGATCGCGTCGAACCCGGGCGCCGTCGAGCGGTTCGGCGACCAGCTGGGCGACGCGCGCGTCGGCTGGATCCCGATCGACGTCACCGCCGCCACCTGCGACCTGGCGGTCCACCACGGCGGCGCGACCACCGCCACGACGCTCATGGCCAACGGCGTGCCGCAGCTGGTCATCCCGGAGAACCCGCCGGAGTTCCCGCCGAACTACCACCGGGAGGCCATCGCCAAGGCCATCACCGACTTCGGTGCCGGCAAGACGCTGTGGCCGCAGGCGCAGGAGCCCGACAAGGCCCCCGGCGAGGTGATCGCCGCGGCCTGCCGGGAACTGCTGGAGAACCCCAGCTACACCGAGCGGACGCAGCACCTCGCCAAGGAGATCGCGACGCTCCCCACCCCCGCCGAGATCGTGCCCCGGCTGGAGGCGCTGGTCTGACCGCCGGCACCGCACACGAGGCCGCCCCGGGACTCTCGGTCCCGGGGCGGCCTCGTGTGCGCGGGTGCGGATCAGCGGGCGGCGAGGGCCTCGATGTCGCGCAGCACCTCGTCCGGGGTGGGCAGTGCGGCGGCCGCCGCGGCGAGGGTGCGGGTGCGCTCGGCGTACCCCGGGTCGGCGAGGATCTCCCGGCAGGCCGCGACGGTCACCTCGTCCGGGTCCTGCCCGGCCCCGGGCCGGTGCGGGTCCACCAGGACGGCGGCGCCGTAGCCGCTGACGGCCTCGGCGACGGCCTTGCCGTAGCCGTTGTCGGGGACGATCACCTGGGGCACGCCCGCGTTGATCAGCGTCATGGCGGTGGTGGCGCCGCCGTGGTGGACCGCCAGGTCCAGGGTGGGGGCGACGACGTCCAGGGGGATCCAGCCGATGCGTACGTGGCCCAGTTCCGCCCCGTACCGCTCGGCGGCCTCCGGCAGCGCGGCGATCAGCACCTCCGCTCCCGCGCCGGCCAGCCCGTCCACCAGCCGGCGCAGCGAACTGCCGGGGGTGTCGAGCATCAGGTTGCGGGTGCCCGCGGTGATCAGCGCCCGGCGGCGGCCCTCGGGCCGGGTGTACATCCACGGCTCGATCCGGCGCTGGCTCACCCGGGGCACCCAGCGCATCGCCCGGCCGTCCGGCGCGCCGGGCGGGCGCAGGGGCGGCGGGCACAGGTCGACGAAGAGGTCGGGCGGCGGCAGTTCGGCCAGGCCGAGGCGTTCCAGCTGCGGCTGGAGCTCCGCCACCGCCGTGCGGTCCCGGCGTGCCATCGGGGCGATGTGCCAGATGTGCCGGACGAAGGGGACCTTGAGGGCCGCGGCGAGCACCCGGGGAACGTGGGAGAGGCCGCCGACGACCAGGTCGGGGGTCCACTGCCGGGTCAGTTCCAGCAGGGCGTCGATGCGGACGGCGGCGGTCATGCCGTCCTGGCCGTAGCGCATGCGCTCGGGGGTGATGCAGACCGCGGGGAGGCCGACGGACTGCGCGGCCGCCATCAGCGGTTCGTCGGCGGCCAGCAGGATCTCGTGCCCGGCGCTGCGGGCGGCCGAGGCCAGGGGTGCGACGCCGAAGACGGCCGCCTGGCTGCCCCCGACGGTGAACAGTATTTTCATGACTGTGCGCTTCTTCCGTTGACGGATGCGGGGGCGCCCGGGAGGCGGCGCGGGAGGGGCGTTGGGGATGTCGGGGCGGCGTCGGATCAGCCGGCCTGGGCCATCTCCATGACGTACCGGCCGTAGGAGGAGTGCGCGAGGCGGCTGCCGAGCCGGTAGCAGGACTCCTGGTCGATGTAGCCCATGCGCCAGGCGATCTCCTCGAGGCAGGCGATGCGCACGCCCTGGCGGTGTTCCAGGACCTGGACGTAGTCCCCGGCCTCCATGAGCGCGTCGTGGGTTCCGGTGTCCAGCCAGACGAATCCGCGGCCGAGCGGGACCAGGGTGGCCTCGCCGCGCTCCAGGTAGACCCGGTTGAGGTCGGTGATCTCCAGTTCGCCGCGCTCCGAGGGCCGCAACTGCCGGGCGATGTCCACGACCTGGTTGTCGTAGAGGTACAGCCCGGTGATCGCCATGTTGGTCTGCGGGTTCGCGGGCTTCTCCTCGAGGGCGACGAGTCTGCCCCGCTCGTCGAGGGTGCCCACGCCGTAGCGCTCGGGGTCGCGCACCGGGTAGCCGAACAGGACGCAGCCGCTGATGTCCCGGGCGGCCCTCTGGAGCATCGGCCCGAACTCGTACCCGTGGAAGATGTTGTCGCCCAGCACCAGGGCGACGGAGTCGTCCCCGATGTGCTCCTCGGAGACCAGGAACGCGTCGGCGAGCCCCCGGGGCTTGTCCTGTTCCGCGTAGGTCAGGGTGAGGCCCAGCCAGGACCCGTCGCCGAGGAGCCGCCGGAACATGTCCGAGTCCTCGGGCGTCGTGATGATCTCGATTTCGGTGATCCCCGCCAGCATCAGCGCCGACAGGGGGTAGTAAATCATCGGCTTGTCGTAGACCGGGAGCATTTGCTTCGAGACTCCGAGGGTGATCGGATGGAGTCTCGTGCCATTGCCGCCGGCCAGGATGATGCCCTTCACCGTGGCGCCTCCTCAGTGACTTCGTGCCCGTCAGGCGTGTCCGCACTTTATCGGTGGCCGGCGCCCGCCCGAAAGTTTTCCCCGGCCGCCGTACGAATGGCGTTCCTGTTGACAGAATCGGGCCTGCTTACTCAGGCTTGCGGCGTACCCGGTTCAGGCATGCGCATTTACTGTCTTCGTTTAGGTGGACCTGTGGAAATCGAAGATCTGACGCCCGTTCTCGAATCCGGGCAGAGCGCCGGTATCGGCATCATCGGGTGCGCCGACATCGCCGTGCGGCGGGCCATCCCCGCGATTCTCCGCTCGCCCTTCCGGCTGGCGGCGGTCGCGAGCCGTTCCCGCGAGAAGGCCGAGGACGTCGCGGCCGGGGCCGGCTGTACGGCCGTCGAGGGGTACGAGCGCCTCCTCGAGACCCCCGGCGTCGACGCGGTCTACGTCCCGCTGCCGAACAGTGAGCACGCCAAGTGGGCCCGGCTGGCGCTGGAGGCGGGCAAGCACGTCCTGCTGGAGAAGCCCGCGGTGCCCGACGGGGACAGTGCCCGGGAACTCGTCGCGCTCGCCGAGGAGCGCTCCCTGGCCGTCATGGAGAACTTCGCGTTCCTGCGCCACCCCCAGCACGAGCAGGCGCGGGCCCTGGTGGCCGACGGGGCGATCGGGGAACTGCGCTCCTACAACGGGGCGTTCGGCATTCCGCCGACCGACCCGGGCCAGATCAAGTACCAGGCGGATCTCGGCGGCGGGGCCCTGTGGGAGGTCGGCTGCTACCCGGTGCGCGCCGCCCAGGAGTACCTCGGGGAGTCGGCCCGGGTCCTGGGGGCGGGCCTGAAGTCCGATCCGGATCTGGGCGTGGACGTCTCCGGGGTGGCGCTGCTGGGCGACGACGAGGGCGTCACCGCCCACTGCGCCTTCGGCCTGTCCCACGGCTACCGGTCGACGTACGACCTGTGGGGCAGCGAGGGACGGCTGGTCCTGGAGTGGGCGTTCACGCCCTCGCACAGCGCACGTCCGGTGCTGCGCCTGGAGCAGAGGGACCGCGAGACGCGGATCCTCGCCCCGGCCTTCGACCAGTTCCTCGGCGTGTTCGGCACGTTCCACGACGCCGTGCGCGATCCGGCGGCACGGGCGGTGCACCACCGCGACCTGGTGCGGCAGGCGGGACTGATGGCCGGCGTCCGCGCGCACGCCCTCGGCGCGCGGCCCCGGTGAGAACGACAAACCGACGAGAAGGACGCGGAACGGCGGTCGGCCCCCAGGGGGGGTGCCGACCGCCGTTCCGCGTGCGCTACCGTCCGGCTCCGACTCCGGCTCCGGCCCGTGCCGCGCCGAGGGGGCGCGGGGGGCACTGCTCCCAGGTGGGCAGCAGTCCCGCCGCCGCGGCCTCGGCGAGGGTGGGCGCCGCGGCGTCCTTGTCCGAGCGGATCGGCGGCTCCGTCAGGTCCCAGGGCAGGGCGAGCGCGGGGTCGAGCGCGTCGACGTCGATCATCGTGCCGGGCTCGTACTCCTGGGAGCACAGGTAGCTCATGCACGTGTCGTCGGTGAGGGCGAGGAAGGCGTGCCCCACCCCGTCGGGCAGGTACACGGCCGTCCCCGTCTCGGGGCTCTGGTGGGTGACGTCGTAGTGGCCGAACGTCGGCGACCCCACCCTCAGGTCGACGGCGATGTCCAGGGCGGCACCCCGCACGCACGTGACGAACTTCGCCTGGCCCGGCGGGACCTTCGTGCCGTGGATGCCGCGCAGGGTGCCCCGCCGGGACACCGAGTAGTTGACCTGGCGGACCGTGAACTCCCAGCCGGCGCCGGACAGCAGGGCGCTGGCCCGCACGGACTCGAAGAAGTGGCCCCGCCGGTCGTGCAGGGGCTCGGGTTCGACGCGGTACGCGCCGGGGACCGTCATTTCCGTTGTCAGCACCTCGGGCTCCTCGCGGCTCAGCCGGTGACCGCCGCGGCGGCCCCGGCCGCCGCCGCGACCCGCTGCCGCATGGAGGCGGTGTCGTTGGTCCGCGGGAACTCCTCCCGCGGGGCGTCGACGCCGAGGAAGTCGCACAGCGGCTCCCAGCCGTCGCGCACGTCGTACACGAGGACGTTGTCCGCGCCCAGGGTGCGCACGACCTCCTCGTTGTGCCGGTGGTAGACCTCGATGGCGTGGTCCTTGTCGGAGAAGCGGCCGCCGAACAGGCCGTCCCAGACCATCGTGGTGGTGACACGGAACAGCGCGGCCTGCGGGCTGCCGGGCTCCGGCGGGTGCGCGGCGCTGCGCAGGGCGAACTGGTACAGCGTGTCGTGGGTGCTGCGGTACCAGCTCTCGGGGTCGCGCACCGTCAGGATCACCTTGGCGTCCTCGAACGCCTCGCTGATCTGCCGGTAGTACACGGCGCAGGGGCCGTCCACGGCGGAGCGGTAGCCGGCGAAGAGGGCCTGCCAGTCGGGGCTCTCGCCGTCGCAGACGACCCGCTCCCACTGCCGCAGCCGTTCCGCGTCGCCGACGATGTCGAACATGTGGAAGGAGGGGCCGAGGCCGAGCCGGTCCAGGGCCGCCTTGAGCGAGGTCGTGCCGGTCCTGCCGAGGCCGGCGTTGACGATCTTCAGCACGGTGTGTCCCTTCCTCAGCGCCAGGCCGCGGCTTCCTGGCGGGTGGCGACGTTCACCCGGTTCCAGAAGTTGACCAGGCCGATGTGCATGACCAGGGCACCGAGCTGCTCGTCGGTGTAGTGCCCGGAGGACTTCTCCCAGATGTCGTCCGACGCCATGTCCTGCGGGTCGGTCATCAGCGTGACGGCCTCGGCCATCTCCAGTGCGGCGCGCTCGGCATCGTCGAAGCAGGACTCGGTGCGCCAGCCGGCCACCCGCGGCAGCCGCTGGTCCGCCGGCTGCCCGGGGCCGTCCGGGAAGGTGTACTCGCGGCCGTTGATCTCGCTGACGCGCAGCCGGACCAGGTCGAGGGTGCTCTGCGGTACGCCCACCTTGCCGATGACCTCGGTCAGGTCGAGCAGGGGCTGCAGTGCGCCGGGAACGACCAGGGAGGGATTTTCCATCCGTGGGGTCATCGGGTCTTCTCCTGTGCGGTATGCGTGGACGGGTCGGGTGCTCGCGCGGACGGGCCGGGTGCTCGCGGCGGGGTCTCAGACCGGGATGCCCTCGACGATCGAGATCGGCGAGCCGGTGGGGACCACCCTGGTGAGCTCGAAGCCGGCCTCGGCGAACAGCGCGGCGTACTCGGCGCGGGTGCGTTCCCGGGCGCCCAGCATGAGCATCAGCCAGAGGTCGACGGTGTGGCCGATGTGCTTCTCGTTGTTCTCCGGAAGCACGTACTCGAGGACGAGCAGCCGGCCGCCGGGGGCGATCGCCTCGCGCGCGTTGCGCAGGGCCGTGACGGCGTCGGCCTCGGAGAAGTCGTGGATGATGTGCTTGAAGAGGTAGGCGTCGGCGCCCGCGGGCAGCTTGCCGAGGTAGCCGCCGTGCTCGATGGTGAGCCGGTCCGCCACTCCGGCCGCCTCGAAGAGCGCCGGCGAGTCCACGGTGGCGACCTCGGAGTCGTACAGCACGCCCTTGGTGTCGGGCGCCTGGCCGAGAATGCCCGCCAGGAGGTTGCCGCGGCCGGCGATGACGTCGACGACGGTGCCGAAGCCGGAGAAGTCGTAGGCGGCCAGGATCGGGTCGGTCTCCGAGGTGGACAGCTCGCCGAACGCCTCGAAGAACACCTTCGCGTAGCCGGGGTTGGCGTGGAAGAAGTCCAGCGCGCCCATGCCGCGCAGCTTGGGCAGGTTGGCCTCGCCGCTCTCCACGGTGTCGTACAGGTGGCCCCACTCCTCCCACAGCGTGGGGTGGTTCATCAGCAGGGCGAAGCCGCGCATCGAGTCCGTCGCGTCCTCGCGGAGCTTGTCGGACAGCGGCGTCTGCTCGTACCGGCCGTCCGGGCGGACGGCGAACACGCCGTGGCCGGTGAGCGCGCGCAGGACGCGGTGGGTGGCCCTGGCGTCGGAACCGACCCGCGCCGCGATGTCCGGGGCGGACAGCGGGCCGTCGGCCAGCACGTCCGCGATGCCGAGCCGGGCCGCGACGGAAATCGCCTGGGTGATCACCGCACCCTGGACGAGGTGCAGCAGTGCATACGATTCGGACTGGTCACGAACCTCGGGCAGCACGGACATGCCATTCCTTTCCCAGCGCCTCTTCTCGCGGATTCCAGACGATAGGCGGGGCCTTCTCAAAACCGCAACCAAGGTATTCACGCAATGGCCGTAAGGACGTTCAACCGGGGAATTTGAGCGGTTGAACAGGACGGATCCAGTACCGCTCCAGCGGCATTCCGGCCCCGCTTGTCAAATTGTTCCGGCCCGGCTATATCGAGGAGGCCCCCGTTGCGGCACCTGCGGCACGACAACCCGACCACGGTGGATTTCTGGTTCGACCCGACCTGCCCCTGGGCGTGGCTGACCTCCCGCTGGGTCCTCGAGGTCGCCCGCCTGCGGCCCCTGGAGATCCGCTGGCACCTGATGAGCCTGACGGTGCTCAACGAGGGGCGCACCGACCTGCCCGAACGCTGGCACCGGGACCTGGCCGTACGGATGGAGCCGGTACGGGTCTGCGCCGCCGCCGAGGAGGCGTACGGCCCCGGGGTGCTGGGCGGGCTCTACACCGAGCTGGGCACCCGGTTCCACCTGGAGGGGGCGCCCAAGGAGCACGCCACCTACGCGGCCGCCCTCACCGCCGCGGGCCTCGATCCCCGCCTCGCCGACGCGGCCGGCTCCGGCGCCCACGACGACGCGGTGCGGGCCTCGCACCAGAACGCCGTGGGCCGGGTCGGCACCGACGTCGGCACGCCCGTGGTGGCGGTGGGGGACGTCGCGTTCTTCGGGCCGGTGGTGTCCCCGGCCCCGCGCGGTGAGGCGGCGACGCGGCTGTGGGACGGTGTGCTCGCCGTGGCCGCGACCGACGGGTTCTTCGAGCTCAAGCGCACCCGCACCGGGAAGCCGGTCCTCACCTGACGCCGGGGCCCCTGACGCCTGGGCCGCGCCGTCAGCGGCCCGCGGCGGCCACGGGGGTCGCGGGGGCGGCGGCCACGGGGGCCGTCCAGTTGGCGGCCAGCCAGGTCTCCAGGGAGACGAGGCCGGGCCGGCCGCGGCGCAGTTCCCCGAGGTCGGCGCGGTAGCCGTCCCGCTCGAACCAGTCGAACATGTTGGCGAGGTCGGGGCGGGCCGAGCGCAGCGGCTCGATCGGCAGCCGCCGGTAGCTGACCGGCACGCCGGCGACCGCCTCGAACGCCGCGGCCATCTGCGGTCCGGTCAGGCAGTCCCCGGCGATCTCGACCACCCGGCCCAGCCACGCGTCCGGGTCCTCGAAGGCGTCCGCCGCGAACACGCCGATGTCGGCGGTCGCGATGAGCTGCACCGGGGTGGCGGGGTCCAGCCACATGGAGAGCACGAGTTCGCCCTCGACGGGGCGCGGGGCGATGTCGAGCAGGATGTCGTGGAACATGACCGGCCGCAGCACGGTCGTCGGCAGGTCGAGCGTGCGCAGGTACTGCTCGGTGCGGTGCTTGCTCTCGAAGTGCGGGACGCGGGTGTCGCGGTCCGCGCCGCCGACCGAGCTGTAGACGAAGTGCCGCACCCCGGCCCGTACCGCGGCGTCGGCCACCGCCCTGGCCTGGCGTTCCTCGGCCTCGACGCCGCCGGGTCCCCGGAAGGTCTGGACGCTGAACACGCCGTGGACGCCGGCCATCGCCGCCGTCAGCGACGCCTCGTCGTCCATGTCGCCGCGGACCAGGACCGCGCCCGCCTCCCGCAGTTCGGCCGCCCGCTCCGCCGCGGGGTCGCGGACCAGGGCGTGCACGGTGTGTCCGCGCCGCAGCAGTTCGCGGGCCACGGCCCCGCCCTGCCGGCCGGTCCCGCCCAGCACCAGGATCGTCTGGTCAAGCGCCACTGTCTTCTCCAAGTGTCGTGCCCGCCGGCGCAGGTCCGGCGGTGCGGTCGGATGCGGCGGCCGCACCGCGGCCGCCGTGCGTCTCAGGGCGCGCTACCAGGGCACGGGCCCCTCGTCCGCCAGGCACGCGCCCGACGGGCCGTCCTCGTCCAGCAGGGCGAGCCGGACCACGATCGCGGCCCCCTCGGCGGGTGTGCGGCGGCCTCGGTGGTGGTTGATGTCGGTGGCCACCACCCCGGGCAGGGCGGTGTTGACCTTGACCGGGGTCCCCCGCAGCTCCTTCGCGTAGGCGACGGTGACCGCGTTCAGCGCGGTCTTCGAGGACTGGTAGGCGATCATGTTGACGCCCGCCAGTGGGGAGCCCGGGTCCGACTGAAGGGTCAGCGACCCCACGTGGCTGGACAGGTTGACGACGCGTCCGGCCGGGGAGCGCAGCAGCAGCGGCAGCATCGCGCCGGTCACGGTGACCACGCCGAAGACGTTGGTCTCGTAGACCTCCCGCAGGTCGGCCGCGCCCGCCTCGCTCGGCGCGCCGGTGAAGCCGCCGGCGGTGCCCGCGTTGTTCACCAGGATGTCCAGGCGCCCGTACCGCCGCTCGATCTCGCCGGCCGCCTCGGCCACCCGCGCCGGGTCCGTCACGTCGAGCCCGATCGGTGTCGCGGCGATGCCGTCGGCGGCCAGCGCGTCGGCGGCCCGCTTGCCGAGGGCCTCGTCCCGCGCGCCGACGAGGACGGCGATGCCCCGCTCACCGAGTTGCCGCGCGGCGGCGAAACCGATGCCCTTGTTGGCGCCCGTGACCAGGGCGACCTTCTCGAGGGTCACGTCAGCTTCCTTTCTGCGGCCGAAAACGCGCACAATTCCCACCCGACGATATTGCTGCGGCGCACTCCTCCGTTCAAGCGTTCACCGGCGCGTTCAAAAGGCACCGGTCCGCAGTCGAACACGGCGCGGGTGCACCGTCGAATTCCGGAATCGTTGCGGCCGCACTTCGCCCTGAGTAGCTTCACAAGGCCAACCATTGCCACAGCGCAAAGGGCCTCATGAAATGAAGAGAACTGACGTCATAGTGGTCGGTGCGGGGCCGGCCGGCCTGATGCTGGCCGGGGAGCTCCGGCTGGGCGGAGCGGACGTGACCGTCCTGGACCGGCTGCCCGCCCCGCACGGGGAGTCCCGGGCCCTCGGCTTCAACCGGCGGGCGGCCGAGTCGCTGGCACAGCGCGGACTGCTGGAGCGGCTGGGCGAGGTCCGGTGGGGCCCGATGGGCCACTTCGGCGGGGTCCGTTTCGACCTCGGCATGCTCGACGAGGACCACAGCGGTGTGCTGGGCCTGTCCCAGGCCAGGACCGAGGAGGCGCTGGGCGGCCGGCTGGCCGAGCTCGGCGTGCCGGTGCGCCGCGGCCACGAGGTGACCGGGCTGCGGCAGACGCCCGAGGGTGTCGTCGTGTCCTTCACCGGTCCCGACGGGCCCGGCGAGGTGAGCGCCGGGTACGTGGCCGGCTGCGACGGGGCGGGCAGTGCGGTGCGCGCGCTGGCCGGCATCCCCACCCGGGACCGGGAACCGACCCGGGGCATGTTCACCGCGGAGATCAGCGGCGTCTCCCCGCGTCCCCGGCCGATCGGCGAACGGCTGCCCGGCGGACGCATGGTGGTGTGCACCCCGCTGGGCGGCGGCCGGTTCCGCGTGGTCGTCCACGACCCGGACCTGCCTGCCCGCCCGGAGCCGGGCGCGCTGACCTTCGCCCAGGTCGCCGGCGCGTGGCGGCGGCTGACCGGCGAGTCCATCGACGGCGCGGACTGCCAGTGGCTGTGGGCGTGCGGCAACTCCGCGGCGCTGGCCGCCGAGTACCGGCGCGGGCGGGTCCTGCTGGTGGGCGACGCGGCGCACGAGATCCCGCCGCTGGCCGCGTGGGGGCTGAGCGCCGGGTTGCAGGACGCGGTGAACCTCGGCTGGAAGCTGGCGGCGGTGGTCCGCGGCCGGGCCCCCGAGGGCCTGCTCGACACCTACCACGCCGAACGCCACCCCGTCGGCGAGCAGTTGGTCCGCGACTCCGGCGCGGCGTCGAAGCTCTACCTCGGCGACGAGGCCATGGACCCGGTCCGCGAGGTCGTGGGCGAACTGCTGGCCCACAAGGACGCCGCCGAGCGGATCGCCGGGATCGTGAGCGGTCTCGGCATCCGCTACGACCTGGCCAAGGGCGACCACCCGCTGCTCGGCCGGCGCCTGCCCCCGGACCGCACCCTCACTCTCCCCGACGGCACCCGCACCCGCGTCGCCGACCTCCTGCGCACCGGCCGCGGCCTGCTCATCACCACCGGCGACACCGACATCACCGCACCCCACCACAACGAATACGCCGACCGCGTCGACACCGTCACCGGCACCTGGACCGACACCCCGGGCACCGCACCCGGCACCGCGCCCGGCACCGCACCCGATGCCCTCGACGCCGTCCTCGTCCGCCCCGACGGCTACGTCGCCTGGACCGCACCCGGCACCACCGACGACCTCGACCAGGCCCTCGACCGCTGGTTCGGCGGCCGGTGAGCGCCCGGCGGCACCCTTCGAAGAGGAGTGAGCACATGGCCAGGGATGTCATCGTCGTCGGGGCCGGCCCGGTCGGGCTGATGACGGCGGGCGAACTCGGACTCCGCGGCGTGGACGTCGTCGTCCTCGAGCGGCTGCCCGCCCCGACGCGGCAGTCGCGCGGCGCGAGCTTCACCAGGCGCACCGCCGAGTGCTTCGACCAGCGGGGCCTGCTCGGCCGTCTCGGCGCCACCGAGCCCGCCGACAGCCACTTCGGCGGGGTCCCCATCGACCTCGGCATGCTGACGCAGGACCACTACGGGCACCGGGGCGTCTCCCAGTTCCGCACCGAGCGGATGCTGGAGGAGTGGGTGGGCGAACTCGGCGTACCGGTGCTGCGCGGCCGGGAGGTGACCGGACTGCGGCAGGACGCGGACGGCGTCGTCGTGGACGTCGAGGGACCCGACGGGCCGGCCGAGGTGCGCGCCGCCCACCTGGTCGGCTGCGACGGCGGGCGCAGCACCGTCCGCAAGCTCGCCGGGATCGGCTTCCCCGGCACCGACGGGCGGCGCGGCTTCCTCACCGCCGACGTCACCGGGATCGACACCCGCAAGCGGCGCATCGGCGAGGACCTGCCGGGCGGCAGCATGGTGATGGCCATGGACCTGGAGAACGGCGTCACCCGGGTCGTCGTCCACGAGGCCGGCACCCCGCCGCCGCGCGACCGCGACGCGCTGTCCTTCGCCGACCTCGCCGACGCCTGGCAGCGGCTCACCGGCGAGTCCATCCACCACGGGCGGTGCCGCTGGATCAGCTGCTTCACCGACGCCTCGCGGGCCGCCGCCGAGTACCGGCGCGGGCGGGTCTTCCTGGCGGGCGACGCGGCGCACGTGCAGCCCCCGGCGATGGCGCAGGGGCTGAGCGTGGGCGTCCAGGACGCGGTGAACCTCGGCTGGAAGCTGGCGGCGGTGGTCCGCGGCCGGGCCCCCGAGGGCCTGCTCGACACCTACCACGCCGAACGCCACCCCGTCGGCGAGCAGCTGGCCCGCAACGCCCGGGCGGCGATCGAACTGCGGCTCACCGGCGAGGACATGGACCCGGTCCGCGAGATCGTGGGCGAACTGCTGACCCACCGCGACGCCGCCGAGTACGCGGCCGGCATGCTGAGCAACCTCGGCGTCCGCTACGACCTGGCCAAGGGCGACCACCCGCTGCTCGGCCGGCGCCTGCCCCCCGACCGCACCCTCACCCTCCCCGACGGCACCCGCACCCGCGTCGCCGACCTCCTGCGCACCGGCCGCGGCCTGCTCATCACCACCGGCGACACCGACATCACCGCACCCCACCACAACGAATACGCCGACCGCGTCGACACCGTCACCGGCACCTGGACCGACACCCCCGACCCCGCACCCGACGCCACGCTCGACGCCGTCCTCGTCCGCCCCGACGGCTACGTCGCCTGGACCGCACCCGGCACCACCGACGACCTCGACCAGGCCCTCGACCGCTGGTTCGGCCCCGCCCGCACGGCCCTCTAGGCGCCCTCGACCGGGGGGCCGGTCCCCCCGGTCAGACTGCCAGGCACCTGTCCCCGCGCCGGGCGCCGGAGCCGGGACGGCCTCTACGACACTAACCGCGAAGGATCTGGTGGAATGGCTGGCACCGAACAGGATCAGGTGAGTGGAAAGCCCCATGTGGTCGTCATCGGGGGTGGTATCGCGGGACTTGCGGCGGCGTTCCTGCTCCGTGACGAGCCGGTCCGGGTGACCGTCCTGGAGGCGTCGTCCCGGCTCGGCGGGAAGCTCTCGGTCTCCGAGGTGGCGGGCGTCGCGGTCGACGAGGGTGCCGAGTCCCTGTACGCCAACCGGCGCAGGACCACCGGCCTGATCGAGGACGCCGGACTCGGCGGGACGATCAGGTCGGCGGGCGAGACCGCGTCGGCGATCTGGACCCGGGGCGGGATCCGGCGGCAGCCGGACCGTCAGTTCATGGGCGTGCCCTGCGACATGGACGACCTCGCCCGGTCCGGTGTCGTCTCCGCCGAGGGTGTCGACCGGGCCCGGCAGGATCTCGTACTGCCGTCCTTCGACCGGGAGGGCGACGTCTCGGTCGCGGACCACGTCGGCGGGCGCTTCGGCCAGGAGGTCGTGGACCGACTCGTCGAGCCGTTCCTCGCCGGGGTGTTCTCCGGCCGGGCCGCGGACCTGTCGTTCGAGGCCACGCTGACGCCGCTGGCCAAGGCGTCCCGCGCGCACGTCTCGCTCGCGGACGCGGCGGGCTCGCTGGTGCCGGTGCTCGCCGAGGGGCAGAAGCCGCCGCCGGTACGGGTGGCCACCCTGGACGGCGGGTTCGGTTCGCTGCCGCCCGTGCTGGTGCGCCAGGTGCTGGCGTCCTCGCCCGACGCGTCCATCCGCACCGGCGCCCCCGTGCGGGAGCTGGCCCGCCGCGCGGACGGCTGGCGGGTGACCGTCGGTCCGGCCGCCGCGCCGGAGCACATCGACGCCGACGCCGTCGTCGTCGCCACCCCGGCCGGCCCCTCGGCCCGGCTGCTCGCGGGTGTCCCCGGGACCTCCGCGGCGGTCTCGGCGTTCGAGGAGGTGCCGTACTCGAGCGTGGCGATGGTGACGCTCGCCTACCCGCGCGCGGCGTTCCCCGGCGGGCTGCGGGACCGCGGATACGCCGGCTACCGGGTGCCCGCGGTGGAGGGCAGGGCGGTCAAGGAGGTCACGTTCACCACGGTGAAGTGGCCGCACCTGGCCGGCGAGGTGGAGATCGTCCGCTGCTCGATGGGGCGGTTCGGCGAGGAGGGCCTGCTCCAGCGCGACGACGGCGACCTGGTGGCGCTGGCGGCCGCCGAACTGGCCGAGGCCACCGGCGTGACGGGCGTCCCGGTGGCGACCCGGGTCAGCCGCTGGCAGGACGCCCTGCCGCAGTACACCGTCGGCCACTTCGAGCGGGTGCGCCGGATCCGGGAGACGGTGGCCGCCCAGCCCGGACTCGCGGTGTGCGGCGCCCTGTACGACGGTGTGGGCGTCGGGGTGTGCATGGCCTCCGCGCGCCGGGCCGTCGAGCAGGTGCTGGCCGGGATCGGGCAGCGCGACGCGGTCGCGGCCGGCGCCTGAGCCGTCCCGGTACCGCGTGGAAGGGGCCGTGCCCGGGAACTCCGGGCACGGCCCCTTCCACGTGTCGTGCTTCTCTGCGGGGTCTCAGCGCTCCAGCACCGCGGCGAACGCCTGGGTCAGTGCCTGCTCCGGGTCCTCGCAGGCGCCCGTGCCGCGCCAGGCGACGTGCTGGTCGGGACGGACCAGGAGCGCGCCGTCGTCGGTGATGCCGCGCACCGCCTCCCAGCCGCCGGCCACGTCGGCGTACTCGCCGCCGGCGCCGATGCGCACCACGGCGAGGCGGACCGAGAACTTCTCCGCCACCCGCGCGGCGGCCTCGGCCCACGCCGTGCCCCGCCCACTGGTGATCAGCGTGAAGTCGGTGCCGCGGGTGGTGTCGAGGGTGGACAGGCGACGGCCGTCGCGGGTGATCCAGGCGTGCGGCAGCCGGTGCCCGGGGCGGGACGTCGGCACGTGCTCGTTGCGCATCGGGACGCGGGCCGGTGCCTCGCTGCCGTCCGGGACGAGTGCCCCGTCCTCGTAGTGGAAGCCGACCTCCATGTCGAGGGACTGGCAGCCCCCGCGGTGGGTGTGGAAGATCTCCAGGGCGCGGGCCCGCACGGTGTCGCCGAGCGGCGAGGGGTCGAAGTACGCCTCGAGACGCTGCCTGCGGCGCCCCGCCGGGATGTTGTGGCCGGCGCCCACGGCGTCGATGACCGCCTGGTGGTGGACGGCGGCGGACACCGCCCAGTCCACGTTCTCCCGGCCCACGGGGCGGCGTTCGGCCTCGTAGGTGTCGATCAGGGCGTCGGTGGCCCGGCCGTCGAGCACCGCGGCCAGCTTCCAGGCGAGGTTGTGCGCGTCCTGGATGCCGGTGTTGAGGCCGAGGCCGACGGCGGGCGGCTGGCGGTGCGCGGCGTCGCCGGCGATCAGCACCCGGCCGACCCGGTAGCGGTCGGCGAGGTGCGCGTGCACGATCCAGTCCGTCACCTTGTGCACCGTCACCTCCAGGTCCGGCAGGCGCAGCAGCTCGCGGATCCGGGGGACGACCGTCTCGTTGTCCCAGCGTCCGGGCGGGCCCGGGGCGAAGTGCAGGCCCCACTGCTCGCAGTCCTTGCCCCAGCTCGGCCCCATCTCTATGAGGTTGCTGGACAGGTCGGGGTCCTCCGGGCTGAGGAAGTGCGTGATGAGCGTGCCCTCCTCCCACCACTGCGACAGGTCGGCGGAGAAGTACGCGGTCGTGGTGTTGACCAGTCCGGGCGGGCCCTGCATCTCGATGCCGACCTCGGCCCCGACCATGCGGCCGCCGTCGGCCCCGATGAGGTACTTCGACGTGACCGTGGTGGTCTCGCCGGTGTCGAGGTCGCGCACCTCGGCGACGACGTGGTCGCCCTCGTCGGAGAAGGAGAGCAGCTCGTGGTGGAAGAGGATCCGGCCGGGATTGCGGTCCTCCGCGTGCCGGCGCAGGATCGGCTCCAGCCACATCTGCGGCAGCTTGGCGGGCAGGACCGGCCCGGCCGCCGCGTAGGTCTCGGTCAGTTCACCGCCGCCGAAGGCGTCCATCTCGTGGATCAGGCGCCGGTCCAGCGGTCCGTCGCCGGCCAGCGTGGTCTGCCAGCGCACCTTGCCGAACTTCTCCAGCGGCGCCGCCTCGGCGAGCACGTCGTCGGCGACCGAGTGCTGTCGGTAGATCTCCATCGTGCGCTGGTTGAGGTAGTGCGCCTTCGGCACCCGCGACGTGTCCGGGTGCCGCTCCACCAGCAGATGGTCGACGCCCTGGTCGGACAGGAAGACGGAGGCGGACAGACCGCATCCGCCACCGCCCACGATCAGAACCGGAACCTCGACTGATCCCATGTTCGTCCTTTCGGAAGGTGACAGACAGACCCGCGCCGGCGTTGCGTCTCGGGGGAACGGGGACTGCCGTACGTGCCGGGCTTGGTAGTGCTCGCAGCATGGCAAGGGCGTCTGCACCCCGGGTCAAGGACGGGTGGACCGCGCCGCCCGGGAGGCTGCCCGGGGGTCAGCGGGAGCGCCGCCACCACCGCTCGCGCCGCGGCCGGTCGGGTTCGGCGGGCAGGTCGCTGAAGGCCCAGCCGAGCCAGTCCTTGATGTCCACCGCCAGCACCGGCCCGCCGTCCCTGAGGTAGCGGTCGCCGTCGAACTGCGCGTACTTGCGGTCGATCAGGCCGAGCGCGTGCGTGCGCTCCGGGCTCTCGCCGACCACCCGGCCGGTGCCGCGCAACCGCACCCACCACGCCTTCAGCCAGTCGTCGTCGTAGAGGTCGGCCAGCACCGTGACCCGCTGGTCGTGGTCGAGGTTGCGCAGCCGCTTGGGCCGCGGGTTCCCGTTCTTCGGCCGGTCGGTCGGCGAGTAGAGGACGTCGCCGTCGACGACGAAGATGACGGGCACCAGGTGGGCTCCGCCGCGCGCGTCGACCGTGCCCATCCGGACGGACCGCTCCCCCTCGAACCGGCTCCGCATCTCGTCCTGCCCGAGTTTCATCTCCACCCCTCCTTGTCCCTGGCGCGGGTGGTCCCGGCGCCGAGAAGACCGGCGCCGAGGTCTCGGCGCCGGTGCGCGCGGCCCGTTCGGGGGCGCGTTCAGATCCGGTCGGCCGGTGTGCGGCCCAGGTGCGGTCGGCCGGTGTGCGGCCTAGGTGCGGTCGGCGTGCTCCCGTTGCCGGTCGGCGACCGGCCGCGGTCCGCCGCGCTGCCGGCGCAGCCGTACCAGCAGGATCAGGACCGCGCCCAGGACGGCTAGGCCGACCGTGGTCAGGCCGGACAGCTTGATCGTGCCCGCCGGCCCGAACGCCCCGACCAGGGGTCCGCCGAGCGCCGCGCCCAGCGGCGTCGCGATCACCAGGATCGCGCTGCGGAAGGCGCTGAGGCTCACCAGCTCCTCCAGGGGCGCCTTCTTCTGCAGCAGCGTGATCGTCACCGGCCCGTAGGGCGCGTAGATCAGCCCGCCGAGGCCGAAGCCCACGACGCCCGCGGCGAGCGTGCCGAAGTGCGCGAACGGCAGGATCGCCAGCCCCCAGCCGGCCACGATGGCCAGCGCGGTCGGCCACAGCGGCAGCCGCCGCAGCGTGCCGGCGACCAGCGCGCCGACGACCGCGCCGACGCCGAAGGTGCCCCAGATCCAGCCCAGCGCGGTGGGGTCCCCGCCCATCCGCTCGGCCACGAAGACCGGGACCGCCACCTCGATCGGCCCGTACAGCAGGTAGAACACGAAGGTCAGCGCCAGCAGGCCCATCAGCTCCGGATGCCGGGCGAGGGTCTGGCCGCTGCGCCGCAACGGGACCGCCGGACGGCGGGCGACCTTGCCCTCGCCGCGCACCCGGGCCGACACGGCGGCGAGGTACACGTAGCTGATCGCGTCGCCGGCCAGCACCGCGGCCGGTCCGAGCGCGGCCGTCACCAGACCGGCCAGCGGCGGCCCGATGATGAACGACAGCTGCTCCTGGCTGCCCACCAGCGCGTGCCCGGCCAGCCGGTCGTCGGCCGGCAGGGTCTCGGCGACGAACGTCTGCCGCCCGGCGATGCCCCAGGCGTGCAGCACCGAGGAGGCCGCGAGCAGCGCGATGTACGTCGTGACGTCCAGCAGGTCCAGCCAGTACAGGGCCGGGATCAGCGCGAACACGGCCGCGCGCAGCACGGAGTTCAGCAGGATCAGGCTTCTGGCGTTGCGCCCGCTCAGCCAGCGTCCCAGCGTGAGCGAGCCGATCGCGGCGGGCAGGCTGTAGGCGGCGACGGCCAGGCCCACCACGGTGGACCGGTCGGCCGGCGCGGCCAGTTCGACGGCCAGCCAGGCCACGCCGACGAAGCTCATGCCGTCGCCGAGGAAGGAGACCAGGAAGCCGGGCTGGAGCCGGCGGAAGTCGGGGTTGGCGAGGCAGCGGGCGTACCCCTCGGGCAGCACCCGCCGCGCCCACCGTGTTCCGTTCGTCACCGCTGCGCCTCGGCTTCGCTCACCGCGCAGCGGAAGCCGATCTCCGGGCTCCTGGCCGTCAGAACCTTCCCGGCCCGGCTCACGGCCGTCAGCAGCGCGGGGGGCGAACTCCACGCGCCGCCGCGCACGCTGACCTCGGCCGACCACTCGCCCCACAGGTCGCCGGGGTCCATCGTGCCGAAGCGCGGCTCGAGCGGGAGGCCGTCCAGGTAGCGGGTGGACGTCCATTCCCACACGTTGCCGCACAGGTCGCGGATCCCGAACGGGGACTCGTCGCCCGGCAGCGCGCCGGCCGGGCCGGTCGACGCCGACGGCTCGGTGCCGCGCAGGTCCGCCAGCCGGCGCAGCCACGTGGCGCGGTCCGGGGCCTGTTCGCCGTCCGGGGCGACCGTGTGCAGGCCGCGCACCAGGGCGGGCCGGAACTCCTCGCCCCACGGGTGGCGGCGGTGGTCGTCGCCCCGCGCGGCCCGCTCCCACTCGTCCTCGGTGGGCAGCCGCTTGCCGCACCAGTCGGCGTAGGCGACCGCGTCGTACCAGTTGACGCCGGTGACCGGGTGGTCGCCGGCGAAGCGGGGGTCGTCGGCGGTGGAGCGGGTGTGGTCGGTGCCGCGCGGCTCGTCAGGGTGGCACCACAGGTGGCCGTGGGCGGCGACGTCGGCGACGAACGCGTCGTAGGCGTCGTTGGTGACCGGCAGGGTGTCCAGGTAGAAGCCCGCCACGTCGGCCTCCTCCACCGCGGAGCCGCCCGGGTCGCCCCAGGAGCTCTCCTGGCCGGGGCGCGGGCCGCGCCGCAGCCGGCCAGCCGGGACGTGCCGCATCCCCTCGAGCGAGAGCCTGCTGGGCAGCCGGTCGGCGGACAGCGGGACGGGCAGGTCGTCCAGCACCGCCCCGGCCACCGCCGGGTCGGCGAGCAGCGTCCGCGCCGAGGCGAGCGCGTGCGCGTCCGCCACGGTGACGAAGTTGCCGGCGCCCGCGGCGATCTGGTCCGGCGAGCGGCCGAGCACGGCCAGCAGGGCGTGCAGCGCCGACGGGCCGCCCGCGGAGCGCAGGGCGGGGGTCCGGGCCAGCGACGCGAGGGCGGGGGTGCGCACGGTCTCGTCCGGGTCGGCCAGCGCCCACCCGACGGCCTCGGCCGCCAGGTCCGGACAGAGCCGTACGCAGGCCGCGAGCGCCTGCCGGCGGATCTCCGGCGCGTCGTGCAGCAGGCCGACGGCCAGGCACTCCCCGAGGAGTTCCGGGTCGCCGGTGAGCCGTTCCAGCGCGCCCAGGTAGCCGCCGAGCAGCGCGTCGCGTTCCGCCGCCGGGCCCTCGGTCCAGCCGGCGATCCGCAGGACCTCGTGGGGCGTTCGTGCGGTGGAGGTCTCCGGTGAGAACTGCTCGGTGACGGTCATCGCGTGCCGGCCTCCGCTCCGGTGATCATGCTTGCGAAATCCTCGCCCGCCCGGTGGCTGTACGCCGTGCCCGCGGTGGGCTTCTCCCCCGCCGAGTAGTACACGTACAGCGTCGCCCGGCTGGTGTCGTCCAGCACCGGGCCGGAGTGGTGGAGGATGTTGTAGGTGTGGCAGATGACGTCGCCCGCCTCGGCCTCCAGCGCGAGGCCCTCGGACTCCAGCCGCCGGGGCGGATAGCGGTGGGAGCCGGGCACGAGGACCAGGCAGCCGTTGCGGACGGTGGCGGCGTCCAGGTAGATGCCCACGTTCACCAGCGGTGTCACCGGGAGGTCGTGCGGGAAGTCGAGGTGCCAGTCCAGCGCACTGTACGAGCTGCGCCTGCCCCGCTTCATCTGCCACACGGCGCCGTCGATGGCGTCCTCGAACCGCCAGGTCGGCCCGCCGAGCAGGCCGGGGCCGAGCGCGTCCAGGTTCCGGCGCCCGATCAGTTCCCGGGTGTCGGCGCAGTGCAGGGTGAAGTAGGGCAGCCGGTGCAGGGTGGCCCGGCCGTCCTCGTCGTAGGACGGCTTGATCACCTGGTCGCGGTGCTCGGCGGGCACCTTCCCGTCGAGGGTGTCGCGCTCCAGGCGCCGGGCGTCGCGGCGGACGACCTCCACGTCCTCGGCGTCGAACACGCCGCGGTAGATCACGAAGCCGTACTGCTCGTAGAAGGCGCGTTGTTCCGCGGTGACCGTGCCGTCGTAGTGGAAGCGCGGGACGCGCTGCGGGGCGCTCACCGGATCACTCCCCGGAAGCCGATCTCGTTGTGCCGGTCCGTGAAGAGGTCCTTGCCGCGGAAGTAGGTGGTGACCTGCTCCAGCATGGAGGTCCACGCGCCGCCCCGGATGACCACCGAGGTCTCCTCGGCCGTGGCCCACTCGGTGCGGGGCCGGCCGGAGATCATCGGTTTCATCCGGTCGCGGGTGAAGAAGTTGGTGTCCGTCCACTCCCAGCAGTTGCCGACCATGTCCACGACGCCGTAGGGGCTGACGTTGCGGGGGTGGGAGCCGACCGGGACGGTGGTGACGGCGGGGGTCGTCGCGTCGAAGGTGCTCAGGACGTCGCGCCAGTGCTCCAGGCTCCGGGCCGGTCCGAAGGACGCGCCGAACCAGCGCAGGGCGTCCGGGTCGAACGCGTCGCCCCACGGGTAGCGGGCCCCCTGCTCGCCCCGTGCGGCCTTCTCCCACTCCAGCTCGGTCGGCAGCCGCTTGCCGAGGTGGGCGAGGTAGGCGTAGGCGTCGAACCAGTCGACGCCCGTGGCGGGGTGGTCGGGGCCGAACCGGGCGTCGCCGGCGATCCCGCGGCGGTGGTCCTTGCCCTCGGGCTCGTCGGGGTGGCACAGCGCGTGCTCGGCGGCCTGCGGGCCGTCCGCCCACGCGTCGTACTCCCGGTTGGTCACCGGGTGGCGGTCGATGAGGAAGTCGGGCAGGTGGCGGACCTGCCGGGGGACCGCGTCGTCCACGTCGTACAGCGGGTGGACGACGTCGTCCATGCCGATGCCGGTGACGAAGTCGGAGGCCGGGACGCGCACCATGCCGTCGGGGACGGCGCCGGGCAGGTTCTCCGGGTCGTAGTCCCAGTGCTCGTCCAGCGCGGTTCCCGGCGGCAGCTGACCGGTCTCGGCGTGCTCCCGCTCGATCCCGAGGCGGGCCGCGCGGTCCTCGGCGCCCAGGATCCGGTCCATCGCCTTGGCCACCACGGCGGCGCCGATGCCCACCGGCTTGGTGCTGCGGAACAGACCGGCCTCGGCCGGCCCGGTGATGTGGACCAGTTCCTCGTAGGCCTCTCCGACGCGGTGCCGGCCGGCGATCGTCGCGGCGGTGAACACTACGAAGTCCTCGTCGTCGCCGAGCAGCCAGACCAGGAACTCCCGCGCCGCGGGGTGGGTGGCCAGGAACGGCTCGACGCCCTCGAGCACCGTCAGGCGGACGTCCGCGCGCGGGTGGGTGGCCGCCATCGCGCAGATTTCCTCAATGATCCTGGGGTGCCGGAAATCGGCGATCTCCGCACGCAGTTCGGCGCGTTCCGCGTCGGTCAGCGGATCGCGCGATTTCTGCCACGGTTCGTGGGCCAGGAAACGATCCACCAGCCCGTTCAATGTTTTCTGTTCAACGGCAAAGCGCTCGTAACTCCATCGGTGCACTGGTTTCACCTCGACTGCCGGTTTCTCGGATATTCATCAGGCCCACAGCCCAGTCCGTGGAGGGCCGCACGGCCCTCCACGGACTATGAGATCTGCCCTGGTCAGGCGGCCCACTTGAAGTGCGAACCGGCCGGGCGGACACCGCCCTTGCGCTGCGAGCGCAGAGCGTTCCACTGACGAAGCGTCTTCATCTGTTTCACCTCCTGAGGATGACTCGGCAACCGAGTGCATCGACGGTCCCTTTGTGCACTCGGCCCTGTCAAGTTCCCGCATTCACCGGCGTTGCCGGCCGGGCCCTCAACTTGTTCAACCGCTGCGGCGCTGCGGTTGAACACCGGGTTCGCGACCCCCTTTCCTGGACGCGTTGATTCCATCCCCCACGATTCGAAAGGGGTGCGTCGTGCGCGTTCTCGTCGTGCCGTTTCCCTGGAAGACTCACCTGTACAACCTGGTGCCGCTGGCGTGGTCGCTGCGGACGGCCGGGCACGAGGTGCGCGTGGCCGGCTGGCCCGACCTCCTGGACGCCGTCACCGACGCCGGCCTGCCGGGGCTGGCCGTCGGCCCCGGCGAGACGCCCGAGGTCCGCGGCCGCCGGGACCGGCGCCAGACCTCGGAGCGCGCCGCCGCCGCGAAGCGGGCCCCGCAGCAGGGGCTCGGCCCGCTGTTCGACCTCCGGCCGGACCGCGAGCGGCTGGGCTGGGAGCAGGTGTCCCGGGTCTTCGACGACCTGGTGCTGCCGCAGGCCCGGCGGTCCAACGACCCGATGATGGAGGACCTGGTCGCCCTGGCCCGCGCCTGGCGTCCTGACCTGGTGCTCTGGGGCGCCAAGGCGTTCGCGGGGGCGGTGGCCGCCGCCGCGGTGGGCGCGGCCCACGCCCGGGTGCTGTACTCCGTGGACGTCTACGCGCGGCTGCGGGAGGACTTCCTGCACGCCCAGGCCCTTCAGCCGCCCGGGCGGCGCCCCGACGCGCTGCGCGACTGGCTGGCGGGCTGGGCGGGCCGGTACGGCGTGGAGTTCTCCGAGGAGCTGGTGGACGGGCAGTTCACCGTCGCCCCGTTCCCCGAGGCGTTCCGGCCCGACTCGCGCCCGGCCACGCTCCCCGTGCAGTACGTCCCCTACAACGGCCCGGCCGTCGTGCCCGGCTGGCTCGCCGGGCCGCCGCGGGCGCCGCGGGTGCTGATGACGTTCGGCGACTCGGTCGACGACGGGCCGCTGCGGCTGCTGCCGGTCGAGCGCGTGCGGGAGATCCTCGACGCGGTGGCCGACCTGGAGATGGAACTGGTGCTGGCCCTGCCGCCGCAGGCGCGGCGGGAGCTGCGCGAGGTACCGGCCAACACCCGCGTGGTCGGGTCCGTACCGCTGGCCGAGGTCCTGCCGACCTGCTCGGCCGTGGTGCACCACGGCGGCACCTGGTCGTTCGGGGGCGCCCTGCGCCACGGCGTTCCGCAGCTGCTGATCGGCCGGGCGTTCGACGCCCCGCTGAAGTTCGGCTGCCTCGAACGCGCCGGCGCGGGCACGGCCATGACGCCGGACCAGGCGGACGGGCCCGCGGTCCGCTCCGCGCTGCTGCGCCTCCTGACGGACCGGGAGCTGCGCGCGAACGCCCGGCGCCTGGGCGAGGAGACGCGGGCCATGCCCTCCCCCAACGACCTGGCGCACACCCTTCAGGACGTGGTCGCCGCCCACCGGGCCGGCCGGGCACCCGCCGTGCGCTGAGGACGCCGGCGCACCGGGACACCGGACGGGCCCCGCACGGCGATCGTGCGGGGCCCGTCCGGTGTGCGGGTCAGGACGTGGGCACCGGGTCCGGTGCCGCCTGGCAGACGGCGTCGACGCCCCGGCGGGAGTGCGGCCGGGTGCCGTCCCTGAGGAAGTCGCCGACGTACTCGTTGAGGCAGGTGTTGCCGTTCGCCGACAGGGCCGCGCCGACGTTGTGGCCGCCCTTCTCCAGGACCAACCGGGAGTTCGGGAACAGCCGGTGCGTCTCGGCGGCGCCGGCCACACCGTGCGCGGTGTCGAACTGGGGCTGCACCAGCAGGACGTCCACCTTGCGGTTGCCGACGTCGACCGGCTCGCTCCGCGCAGGCTCGGGCCAGAAGGCGCACGGCGCGTTGTACCAGGCGTTGGTCCAGGTCAGGAACCGGTTGCCGGCGTTGTACTGGCGGGTGTAATCACGGTGCCACCGCTTCCAGTCGGTCGGCCAGGGACCGTCGGTGCAGTTGACCGCGTTGGTCATCGCGTGCCGGTTCTGGTGCGGGAAGCCCGGCGGCGAGTAGTTGGCCCGCAGCGACGCCGGGTCCTCGTTCACCACCCAGTCGGACAGGATCTTCGCGCGGGAGAGCCAGGTCCAGCTGCGGTAGACGACCGGTTCGAAGACGTCCGCCCACTCGGACGGGCCGATCCGCCCGTCGACGGGCGCCGCGCGGAGCGCGTCCTGTCCCTCGTAGTAGTTCGCCTCGACCTCGGCCCCGGTGGTGCCCAGGTGGTAGACGTCGTCGTACTTGGCGATCCAGTCGAAGAAGATCCCGGCGTTGCGCTCGGAGAGCACGTTCTTGCGCAGGGCGTCGCGGTATCCCACGCCGCTGGGGCGCACCACGCTGTCCAGCACCATCCGCTCCACCCGGCGCGGGAACAGCGAGGCGTACACCGAGCCGAGGTAGGTGCCCCAGTCGGTGCCGAAGTAGGTGATCTTCTCCTGGCCGAGCGCGACGCGCATCCGGTCCAGGTCGCGGGCCGCGTCCTCGGTCGTCAGGTGCTCGAGCACGTCGCCGTACGTGTCGCCGCAGCTGTCCGCGTAGGCGCGGGCCCGCTCCTTCCACTCCCGCTCGGCGGCGGGCGTGGACGGCACCGGGTCCGGCTGGGCGTGCCCGGGGTCGAGGTAGCCGCTGTCGCAGACGACGGACGGCTCGCTGGCCCCGACGCCGCGCGGGTCGAAGCCGATCCAGTCGTAGGCGTCGCCGACGTCCTTGGCGAGACCGGTGGTGCCCTCGGCGTACCGGGTGGGCAGGTCGCGGCCTATGCCGCCGGGCCACTGGCCGCGGTTGAGCACGACGACGCCCTTGTACTCGCTGTCGGGAGCGGTGTGCTTGGCGCGGGTCAGTGCCAGGCTGATCTTCCTGCCTCCCGGGGCGTCGTAGTCGAGCGGCACCTGCACCGAGCCGCACTCCAGGCCCACGAGCATGTCGCCGAGGACCGGGTCGCCGCCCTCGCAGGGCGCCCAGTCGACGGTGCCGGCGGCCGGGCGGGCCGTCTCCTCGGCCGCCGCGACCGGGACGACGGCCGAGCCCACCAGGGCGGCCGCGACCACCGTTGTGACCAACGCAAGCTTTCTCACGTAATTCCCCTCCTGAATTCAGCGCGCTGGCAGCGTGGCACCGGCTTGTCGGCTTCGGCTCAAGAACGCCTGGAAGTCCGCTGGAGGCAGGGCGCGTGATGACGCGGGGAATGCCGGTACTTCCTTAGCATGAGGGGGCGAGGAAACCCCCCAACCCCCGGGAGTGAGAATGGCTGACGAGGCCATCCAGGGAATCAGGACCGTGCTGCACCCCGTGGCGGACGTGGCAGCGGCCAAGAAGCTGTACACCGCCCTGTTCGGCATCGAGCCGCAGACCGACTCGGAGTACTACGTCGGCTTCGACGTGGCCGGCCAGCACATCGGGCTGGTGCCGGCCGGGGCGCAGGACGCGCAGGTCGCCTACTGGCACGTGGCCGACATCGAGGGCAAGCTGGCCGAGGTCACCGCCGCGGGCGCCACGGTGACCAGCCCCGCCAAGGAGGTCGGCGGCGGCCGCCGCGTGGCCACCTTCACCGACCTCGACGGCAACGTCCTCGGCCTGCTCCAGGACGGCTGAGACACTCCTCGGTCCCGGCCGCCCCCGAAGCCCTTCGAGTCCGTCTCGAGAGGGCGTCGAGGGCGGCCGTCCACTGTTCGAAGCGCGGTACACCATCCTCCTCCCCTCGTCGAAAAGGGAAAAGGGCATGCTTCGAGCGTGGCATTCCGACTGCGATGTGGTCTCATGAAAATCCTCGTCACCGGCGGCGCCGGATTCATCGGCTCGCACTACGTACGGACCATGCTCGACGGCGGATATCCGGAATTCGAGGACGCGCACGTCACGGTCCTGGACGCGCTGACCTACGCGGGAAACCGCGACAACCTCCCCGCCGCGCACCCGCGGCTGAGCTTCGTGCACGGGAACATCCTCGATCGGGACCTGCTGCGCACCCTCCTCGAGGGCCAGGACGCGGTGGTCCACTTCGCGGCCGAGAGCCACGTCGACCGCTCGATCGCGGGCGGCGCGGTGTTCGTCCGCACCAACGTGGAGGGCACCCAGGCGCTGCTCGAGGCCTGTCTGGCCGCCGGTGTCGGCCGGGTGGTGCACGTGTCGACGGACGAGGTGTACGGCTCCATCGAGGAGGGCGAGTGGACCGAGGAGTCCCCGCTCCTTCCCAACTCGCCCTACGCCGCGTCCAAGGCGGCCTCCGACCTGGTCGCCCTGGCGTACGTCCGCACCCACCGGCTGAACCTCTCGGTCACCCGCTGCTCCAACAACTACGGCCCCTACCAGCACCCCGAGAAGTTCATCCCGCTCGCCGTCACCAACCTGCTCGAGGGACGCCCCATCCCCGTCTACGGGGACGGCGGCCAGGTCCGCGAGTGGCTGCACGTGGACGACCACTGCCGGGCGGTGCACCGGGTGCTCACCCGGGGCGGGGCGGGCGAGGTCTACAACATCGGGGCCGGCACGGCCGTACCGAACCTGGCCCTGGCCCACCGGCTCGCCGAACTGTGCGGGGCCGAGCCGGACATGGTCCGGCACATCACCGACCGCAAGGGCCACGACCGGCGCTACGCCCTGGACCAGTCGAAGATCGAGCGGGAACTCGGCCACCGGCCGCTGACCGCCTTCGACGCGGGGCTGGCCGACACCGTGGCCTGGTACCGGGACAACCCCCGCTGGTGGAAGCCGGTCAAGGACAGCGGCGGCCGGCCGTGAGCGCGCCGGCCCGCCCCATGGAGCGCTCCTGGGCACCGACCGCGGAGCGCCTGGCACGGTCGGCCGCGACGACCGCGGGGGCGCACGTCCCCACGGCCGGGGTGCCGGCCTGGCTCGAGGAGCACCGCCGCTCGGGCGGGACGGTGGTCCGGCGGATCCCGTTCGCCGAGCTGGCCCACTGGTCGTTCGCCGCGGACACCGGCAACCTGCGGCACAGCAGCGGACGGTTCTTCACCGTCGAGGGCCTCGACGTGCGGCGGCCCGGTGCCCAGTGGCAGCAGCCGATCATCGTGCAGCCGGAGATCGGCATCCTCGGCATCCTGGCCAAGGAGTTCGACGGGGTCCTCCACTTCCTCATGCAGGCCAAGATGGAGCCCGGCAACCCCAACCTGGTGCAGCTCTCCCCCACCGTGCAGGCCACCCGCAGCAACTACACCAAGGCCCACGGCGGCACGGCGGTGAAGTACCTGGAGCACTTCCTCGCCCCCCGGCGGGAGAGCGTGCTCACGGACGTACTCCAGTCCGAGCACGGCGCCTGGTTCTACCGCAAGCGCAACCGGAACATGATCGTCGAGGTGGACGGCGACGTGCCCGACGACGACGCGTTCCGCTGGCTCACCCTCGGTCAGATCCACGAGCTGCTGCGGCTGGACAACGTCGTGAACATGGACGCGCGCACCGTGCTGGCGAGCGCGCCGTCCGTCCCGGCCGGCACCCGGGCCCTGTCGTCCGACGCCGGCCTGATGACCTGGTTCACCGGCGAGCGCGCCCGGCACGACGTCCACGCCCGCCGCATGCCGCTCGGCGAGGTCGCCGGCTGGCGGCGGGACGCGTACTGCCTCGACCGTGCCGACGGCAGGTTCTTCCGCGTGGTGGCGGTGTCGGTCGAGGGCGCCGGCCGCGAGGTGGCCGGCTGGACCCAGCCGATCCTCGAGCCCGTGGAGCGGGGGGTCGTCGGATTCGCCTACCGGGAGTTCGGCGGTGTCCCGCACGTCCTGGCGCACGCCCGCGTCGAGGGCGGCTTCCTCGACACCGTCGAGCTCGCGCCGACCGTGCAGTGCGCTCCCTCGAACTACGCCGCGCTGCCGGCCGGTGAGCGCCCGCCGTTCCTCGACGCGCTGCTGAACGCCGCCCCCGAGCGCGTGCGCTACTCGACGGTCCACTCCGAGGAGGGCGGCCGGTTCCTCGACGCCGAGAGCCGCTACCTGGTCGTGGAGACCGACGAGGCCACCACGCCCACCCAGCCGCCGCCGGGGTACCACTGGGTCACGCCGGGCCAGCTGAACTGGCTCGCCGGGCACAGCCGCTACGTCAACGTGCAGGCCAGGACGCTGCTCGCGATCCTCGGCACGGTCACCGCGGGCCGCTGAGCCCGCACCGGGACACGCCACGGGCCCTGCCGGCAGCTCGCTGCCGGCAGGGCCCGTGGAATGTGGGGCCGCTCCGCGCACCCCACCCGATTGCCGCGTCTACTGCGCCTGCTGTGCGGCGGGGAGCCGGCTGGTCATCGGGGTCCACTTCTTGGGGTTGATCCGCCAGTCCACCGGCTCCTGCTTGGTGACGACGTTGACCCGGTTCCAGAGGTTGACCAGGCCTATGTGCAGGACCACGGCAGCCAGCTGCACCTCGGTCCAGTGCTTCGCGGCCTCTTCCCAGACCTCGTCCGACACCGGGTCCTCGCGGCCGTCGATGCGCGTGGCGGCCTCGGCCAGCGCCAGCACGGAACGCTCGGCGTCGGTGAAGCAGGTCTGCTCCCGCCACCTCTCCACCAGCGGCAGGCGGTGGTCCTCCTCTCCCGCCTCCTCGAACTCCCGCTGCTTCTTGGGCAGTTCCACGGTGCGGCCGTTGATCTGGCTCACCCTCAGGTGGACCAGCACGAGCGTCTGCAGCGGCACGTCGACGCTGTTGACGGCCTTGACCAGGGCGCGCATGGGCGGAAGAACGTCGGGCACCACCAACGAGGGGTTGGGCATCCGCGGCGACATGATTCTCCTTCGCATGGGGAATTCGGAAAACAGTTTGCTCAGGGCGGCCGCCTTTTCTCAATCGACACGAAACGGAGAAAGGGCGGTTCCACGTGTTCTCAAGCGCGTGCGGCCGCTTTCGCGAGGGCCTGGTGAAGCCGGCGGTCGGCCGTCTGCCCGGATTCCCATTGCACACCGAGCACAAAGGGGTGGTCCGTCGCCTCCACCGCCTCCACGGTTCCGTCCTCGGCCCAGCCGGTGGCCGCCAGGCCCGCGCCGAGCCGGTCCACCGCCTGGTGGTGGTGGCAGGCCGTCTCGGGCTCGTCCTCGTCGAGGACGCCGGCGATCCGGCTGCCGGGCAGCAGCTTGAGCGGGCCGCGGCCGAGGGTGAAGGAGGGCGTGCGGGGGCGGTGGCCGTCGTGGCCGGTGACGTCCGGCAGCTGCTGGTGGAGGGTGCCGCCGTGCAGCACGTTGAGCAGCTGCATGCCGCGGCAGATCGCCAGGACCGGGATCCCCGCCTCGAGCGCCCCCGCGACCAGGGCCAGTTCGACGCGGTCGGCGTCCGGGGTCATCGCCCGGGTCGCCGGGTGGGCGTCCTGGCCGTACAGCGCCGGGTCCAGGTCGGGGCCGCCCGGGACCAGCAGTCCGTCGAGCCGGCCGGCCAGGTCCTCGGCCCCGGGCAGCAGCGGGAGCAGCAGGGGCGTGCAGCCCGCCTCGGACAGGAACGCCGCGTGCGTCTGGAGCGCCAGGGAGACGACCAGGTCGCTGCCCTGGAGGGTGACGGGGGCCGTCCGCGCGCAGATTCCGACGACCGGACGCCGGCCGGTGGACGCCGGACGGTTCGTGACTGAATTCATGACCACCCTCGTGGGTCTGCGGGTTCAACCGTCAACGGGTTCAACCGAGGAAAGTCGGCAGATGAAACACGGACTTCCCTGGACCGTCCGAACCGTCAAAATATCCGGGCCACGATGCGCGGGCCATGCGTTCACGGTCCGCTCCAGGCTGCGACTACTGAACAGATAGCGATCCTGCTATCCAGGTGCCCGGGGAGTTTTCCGCCCCGGCGAAACTCTCGCAGGCCATTCAACCGAGGTGACCATGATCGAGGCGAAGAACCTCACCAAACGCTACGGCGACAAGACCGCCGTGAACGACCTGTCGTTCACGGTCGAGCCCGGCCGGGTCACCGGCTTCCTGGGTCCCAACGGCGCAGGCAAGTCCACCACGATGCGACTGCTGCTGGGGCTCGACCGTCCCGACGCCGGCGAGGCCACCGTCAACGGCGTGCCCTACCGCGAACTGGCCCGGCCGCTGCGGGTGGTCGGCGCGCTGCTGGAGGCACGCGCCGTGCACACCGGCCGCAGCGCCTACGACCACCTGCTGTGCCTCGCCCAGACCCAGGGCATCGGACGGCGCCGGGTCGGCGAGGTCGTCGAGCAGGTCGGGCTCGGGTCGGTGGCCCGCAAGCGGGCGGGCGGCTTCTCGCTCGGCATGGGCCAGCGGCTCGGCATCGCCGCCGCGCTGCTCGGCGACCCCGCGGCGCTGGTCCTGGACGAGCCGGTCAACGGCCTCGACCCCGAGGGCATCCTGTGGATCCGGAACCTGATGAAGTCGCTCGCGGCCGAGGGCCGCGCCGTCCTCGTCTCCAGCCACCTGATGAACGAGATGGCCGTCACCGCCGACCACCTCGTCGTCATCGGCCGCGGCCGGCTGGTCGCCGACTGCTCCACCCAGGAGTTCATCGAGCGGAGCACGGAGCAGTCCGTCCTGGTCCGCACGACCGACGGGACCCGGCTGGCCGAGCTGCTGAAGGGCAAGGGGGCCACCGTCACCACCACCGGCGACGGGGACCTGGACGTCACCGGCCTTGAGGCCTCGCGCATCGCCGAACTCGCCGCCGCCGAGGGCCTGGTGCTGCACGAGATCTCGACCCGCCGCGGCTCCCTCGAGGACGCCTTCATGGAACTGACCAAGGACGCCGTCGAGTACGACGCCGGCGTGCCCACCGCCGGAGGTGTGAAGTGACCACCACGACCGTGCCCGTACAGCCGGCCGCGTCGGCCGCGCAGGAGCGCCCGGCGGGCTTCGCGGGACTGATGCTCTCGGAGTGGACCAAGATCCGTTCCGTCCGCTCCACCGTCTGGTCGCTCGCCGTCCTGGTCGTGCTCACCCTGGTGTTCACCGGACTCTTCATGAAGATGGGCATCGCGAACTGGGACGACACCAACGCCGCCCAGCGGGCGGAGATGAGGATGGACCCGACGGGCACCATCCTGGGCAGCGGCATCCTGCTGAGCCAGCTGGCGGTGTGCGTCCTGGGCGTGATGGCGATCGCCTCCGAGTACTCCACCGGCATGATCCGTGCCAGCCTGCTCGCGGTGCCCCGGCGGGTGCCCGTGCTGGCCGCCAAGAGCGCGGTGTTCGGGCTGCTGGTCCTGGTGGTGGGCGAGGTGACCGCGTTCGGCTCCTTCTTCGTCGGCGCGCCGATCCTCGACGGCAAGGCGCCGGTCGCGCTCGGCGACGCGGGCGTCGTGCGGGCCGTCGTCGGCTGCGGTCTCTACCTCGCCCTGCTCGGTCTGTTCGCCCTCGCCGTCGGCGCGATCGTCCGGCACACGGCGGCGGCCATCACCACCGTCGTCGGCTTCGTCCTGGTGATCACCCCGATGGCGGGGATGCTGCCGGGCAGCGTCGGCGAGCACATCCACGCCTGGCTCCCGACGGAGGCGGGCTTCATGATCACCCAGCAGCACGCCCGCGCGGGCGACCTGCTCGGCCCCTGGGAGGGCCTGGGGGTGCTCGCGCTGTGGACGGCCGCCCTGATGGCCGTCGCGGCGGTGCAGTTGCGGCGCCGGGACGCCTAGGCGGCGCCTGCACCGGACGGCCCGCCTTCCAGGCAACGTCGACCTGCTCTCCACCGGGGCTGGAGACCCTCCTGCGACGCTCTTCCGCAGCGGCCGCAGAGAGGGAGTTACAGGAATGGCTCAGAGCAACGCGCAAGCCGTCTCGATAACGAGCGCATTCAATCCCGTCCGGGTGGAGAGCGTCGAAACGTCGGCGCACAGTGAATTCGACCCGAGGAATTTCGAGCAACTTCCGGCACGTGAAGTCCCCGTCACCGCGCTGAGTGGCGGGGTTTTCCTGCGCCAGGGCGGAACGGACGCCGCCCACGTCCGTCTTCTCGTCGACGCGGCGGAATCGGCGGAACTCCCTCCCATTCTCGTCCAGTTGGACGGCTGCCGCGTCATCGACGGACTGCACCGGCTCGAGGCCGCCCGGCTCATGGGCGACGACAGCATCCGGGCGCGGTTCCTCGACTGCTCCAACTCCGAGGCGCTCGTCATCGCCATGCAGGCGAACGGCGCGCACGGCCTGCCGCTGTCCAAGACCGACCGCGTCGCCGGGGCCCAGCGGGTCCTCGGCTCCCACCCGGACTGGTCGGACCGCGCCATCGCCGGTGTCACCGGGCTGAGCGCGAAGACCATCGCGTCGCTGCGCGAGCGGTCGGCGATCGCCACGCCGCTGGGCGGCAAGCGCGTGGGGCAGGACGGCAGGCGGCGCCCGGTGGACGCGGGCGAGGGCAGGCGGCGTGCCGCCGAGTACATCGCCGCGCACCCGAACGCGCCGCTGCGCCAGGTCGCCCGGGCCACCGACGTGTCGCTGGGCACGGTGCACGACGTCAGCGCGCGGCTCAGGCGGGGCGAGGGTCCCGAACGGGACGGGCGCCAGACGCAGGCCGCGCGCCCGCAGCACGTGCGGGCGGTGCGTTCCGTACCGCCGCCCGGCGAGCCGGCCGCACCGGCCGAGCAGACCGCCGACGGCACCCACCGGGCGGCGCTGCGGGTGGCCGCCGCCCCCGACGCCGCGCCGCCGCAGCGCAGGAACCACACCGACACCCCGCCCACCTGGGGAGAGGTGGTGGCCAAGATGGCCGCCGACCCCGCCGTGCGCTACACCGCGGACGGCCGCGAACTCCTGCGCTGGATGCAGGCGCACGCCACCGAGCCCGGCGAGGACTGGCGGCGGCTGGTCGACGCCGTACCGCCGCACTGGCTCGGCGTCGTCGGCCCGATCGCCGAGCACATCGGCAGCCAGTGGTGCCAGCTCGCCGAGCGCCTGAAGGCCCGCCAGGAACTGTGCCGCAACCCGTCACCGTCGGGCCCCTGACACCGCCGACGGCGACGACGCCACCACCGGCCCGCGCCCCCGTCACGCCCGGCCCACCCGGCCGCCCCCGTACGACGGCGGCCCCAGAGAAGCCGGAACCGCGCCCCGAGACGACGGCACCGCCCCGAGCCGCCCCACCGGCCCGCACGCCCGGCACGGCAGTACACCCCGGCCGCCGTACGGCCCGCCGGGGCAGAAACCGCTCCCTCGGCCCTCAAGCCCCGGGCAACACCGGCGCACCGGCCTGCGCCCCCGGCGCCGCCGCGCATCCGGGCTGCGGTACGACGGTGCGCGGCGGCCGGAGTTCGGGCAGGGCGAGCAGGACCGGCGGGTCAACGGGACTCGGCGGGCGCAGTCGTACCGCCGCGCCGGTGACGGTGCCGGCGGTCACGGCGACGGTCGCGCCCGTGCCGCCGTGGCCCCCGACGAGCGTGCTCCGCCCGGCCCGCGGGTCGCCACCGCCGGCGGCGGCCACCGCCACCGCGAGCAGGTGCCAGTTCCCCTCGGGTACATCGCGCAGGCGGTAGCAGGAGGGACGGTCGCTGGGCACGTCGACGAGGGCCGCGGCGACGGCCGGGTACCGGACGACGGGGGTGGCGAACGCACCCAGGTACACGCGCGCGTTGCCGTGCCCCGGCGGCAGCCTGATCGTGCCCGCGACCGCACCGCGTTCCGCGCCCGGCTGCGGCCGGGGCCCCGGCGGCACCTCGCCTGCCTCGCGGCACAGCCGGCGGAACCGGCCGGGAGACAGCCCGACGGCGTCCGTGAAGGAATCGGCGAACGATTCCGCACCGCCCCATCCGACCGCGTCGCGGATATCGGCGAGATCCGTATCGGAATCACCGATGAGCCGCTTCGCCTCGTGAATGCGGACGGCGGCGAGGAATTTCCCGGGACTCACCCCGGTCTCCTCCCTGAACGCGCGCGAGAAGGCGAAGGTGTCGTGGATCCGGAACATTTCCGCGACGTCCGCGACGGTCAGTGGATCGCCGAAACGCGCACGCATGTACTCGACCGCTTTTTCCACTGCCGCGTTCACGGCGCCACCTCACACATGTCGATGCACTCAACAGGATGGCTCGCGTCCGTCGTGATCCGCTCGCACCCGGCTCGAACCGGACTCGATCCCGGCTCGGGCCGCGCTCGAACCCCGCAGCGGCACCGGCGGGAGATCGGGTTCCCAAGGCGTCAGGATCGGAGAAGCCCACGTCCCGGGCCCGCGTCTAGCGTGAAATGCATGGATCTCACCCTTCGTACGAGTTCCCTGCCGCACGACGATCCGGACGCCGCCCTCGCCTTCTACCGCGACGTCCTCGGCTTCGAAGTACGCGGCGACGTGGGACGGGGCAGGACACGCTGGATCACGGTCGGCCCGGCCGGCCGGCCGGACACGGCGCTGCTCCTGGCCCCGGTGGCCGACGACCCCGCGCTCACCGACGCGGAACGCGACACCGTCCTCGGGATGATGGCCAAGGGCACCTACGGCCGGGTCGTACTCGCCACCCCGGACCTCGACACCGTCTTCGACCGGGTGCAGGCGGCGGACGCCGAGGTCGTCCAGGAGCCGGTCCGGCAACCGCACGGGGTGCGCGACTGCGCGTTCCGCGATCCGGCGGGCAACCTGGTCCGCGTCCGGGAACTGCGCACCGACGCCGGCTGAGAGGGGCTGGGCCCATGTGTCACCCCGCATGGCGGCAGGCGCTGATCGCCCAGCAGCGCCTGCTGGACTTCGCACGCCTGCGCCGCGTGCGCGACCGGATCGACCGCGAGTACGCGCGACCGCTGGACGTCGAGGCGCTCGCGCGCGACGCGGGCATGCCGCCCGGGCAACTCGCCCGGCACTTTCGCGACGCCTACGGCCAGTCGCCGTACGCCTTCGTGACGGAGCGCCGGATCGAGCACGCGATGGCTCTGCTGCGGCACGGCGACCACGGCCCGGCCGAGCTGGGCCGCACGGTCGGCTGCCCGTCGACGGCCGTGTTCGTCGCCCGCTTCACGGAGTCGGCCGACATGCCGCCCGCGGAGTACCGGCGCCGCGCGGCCGCCGAAGCCGCCGGGCTGCCGTGGTGGCCGCTGCCGCCGCGGCGGCGTTCAGTACCGAGCAGGATCGGAGAAGCCCCGGCGAGCACCGCGGGGCTAGCGTGAGCGTCATGACTTCCCTCACATCCGTCACCCTCGAAGTGGACGACCTCGCGGCCGCCGACCGCTTCTACACCGCCGCGTTCTCCCTGGGCCCGCAGGTACGGCTGCGGGCCTGCGACACGGCGACGAAAGGCTTCCGCGGGTTCACGATGTCGATCACGGTGTCCCAGCCGGCCGACGTCGACAGCTTCATCGGCTCCGCCCTCGAGGCCGGCGCCACGACGCTGAAGCCGGCCGCGAAGTCCCTGTGGGGCTACGGCGGCGTCGTACAGGCCCCGGACGGCACCATCTGGAAGCTGGCGACCTCGGCGAAGAAGAACACCGGCCCCGCCACCCGGAAGATCGACGACCTCGTGCTCCTGCTGGGGGCCGAGGACGTCAAGGCGAGCAAGCAGTTCTACGTCGAGCGGGGCCTGACCGTGGCCAAGAGCTTCGGCGGCAAGTACGTCGAGTTCGCCTCCGACGAGTCGGGCCCCGTCAAGCTGGCGCTGTACAAGCGCCGGGGGCTGGCCAAGGACGTCGGGGTGCCCGAGGAGGGCGACGGCTCGCACCGGGTCGTGCTCGGCGGCACCTCCGGGGCCTTCACCGACCCGGACGGGTTCGCGTGGGAGCCCGCGACGGTGACGTCGCCGTCTGCCTGAGAGCCGGGGGCGGCAGAACACGGACGAGCCCACCGAGCGGTGCCGGTCGCGGGCACCGCGCGGTGGGCTCGTCCGTGTCTCCGTGCGCTGAGCGCTGGGCGCTGGGCGCCTCAGCCGAAGGAGATACCGGCGCCGACCGGGCCGGTGCCGTCCTGGTAGGCGACCAGCTGGCACTGCTGCGCGGCGCAGTCCACGGTCACGGGGGTGCCGGTGCCGGTGCTCCAGTCGGTGGCGGTGAACTCCCGGCGCACGGTGTAGGCGGCGCTGAAACCGCCGTCGGCGCCGACGGTGGCCGTCACCAGCGTGTCGGTGCACGTGGTGTTCTCCCGGCACTGCGACACGGCGACTTCGGTGCCCGCCGGGAAGCCGGTGCCGGTCACGGTCACGGACTGGCCGTCGGACAGGCCGCTGCCGGGCGAGACCGCCAGTGCCGGGGCCGCGGAGGCCGGGACCGCCGAGAAGGCGAGGGCGGCAGCGGCGGCGGCGCCCAGCAGGCCGGACTTGGTCAGGCGCGAGCGGATCTGCATGTTCGTCTCCCCAATGGATGCGGTATGCGGAACGGCGCGTTCAGATGATCACGCCTCACCCAGAGTCGACCGGAACGCATGAGACCGGCTCGAGAACCACTTGAGACCCTGCGGACACACGGTCGGGCCCGTCACCGCCGCCTGGACTGACACCCGAGCTTGGGCCACCTGGACGCCCGGTGTTGGCACCAGCCACAGAACGGAAGCCCCGACACGGGAGCGCCGAAACTCGACGTGCGGAGGCACCGGAGCTGCACGGCCCCCCGGGCCGGGCAGCGGAACCACCCACCGACACCAGCCACGCTTCCCTGCTTTTGATCGTCACGGCCGAAACCGCCCGAGACTCAGAGCCGCTGCTGCTGCCCACGACCGGCACCGGACCACGGCACCGCACGCGAAGCGAGCTCAGCCACGAGTGCCGGGTCCCTCGTTCAGGTGATTTTTCGAGTCGCCAGGCTCACTGCTGCCAGCTGCTTGTGCCGCGCACAGCGCCGCAGGCCGGGAGGGTTCGGGGGGGCAGCCGGGCCTCTCCTTATATATAAGAGGGCCCCGCGCTAAAACCGCCTCTGACCTGGTCCGATGCAAACCCGTTTGTTCTAGATATCTAGAACAAACGCGTCCTGAGTGTTCTAGATATCTAGAACAAACACCCCTGAAAGCTGACGGGCCGTCAGGTACCTGTGAAACAGCGTTTGTTCTGCTCTCCCAGAACAAATCGGTTCACCTGGTGCTACCGTCCCCTCGAAAACGTTGATCGTCTCCGGAGGAGGACCGCGCCGATGGAGCAGCTGCCGATCGTCCGCCCCGGCGAGTGCGTTGTGGCACGATCGGACGGCAGAGGCGGCCTGGTCCTGGGTGTGGAGAAGGTCAGGGGCCGCGAGTTCGCCGCGAGCGCGGAGTGCAGCGGCTACGTGCTGGATGCCCGGCTGCTGATGGACGTCCTCGGCGGCCTCAAGATGCCCGGCTCCTGGTTTCAGGTATGGTGCAAACTCGTGGCGCTGCAAAACGCCAACCGTGCCGACGACCAGTTCCGGGCCGCCGCCCGAGGCTTCGTGAAGACCAGCCAGCGTGACCTCCAGGACCGCTGCAAGCTGTCGGCGGCTTCCGTGAACGAGGCGTCGCGGTTCTTCGCACACATCGGCTGGATGCGCACCGCCAAACGCGGCATCCTCCAGCTCAACCCGTGGCTCACGGTGGCCGGCACCTCCGGCGAGCAGGAGAAGTGGCAGGCGCTGTGGAACAGCGCGCAGGGCCCTGCCTGCATCATCCCGCACGCCGACTACCCCACCGAGTGGCGCCGGGCACGCGAGGCGGAGAAGAAGGCCGCAGAGTCCGCTCGCCGCAAGGAGAAGGTCGTTACGCTCCGACAGCGGTGGCCTCTGCGCAAGCTGAGCGCATGACTCCGCGCCGCATATCCTCGAGAGGCAGCGTCGACCCGACCGAAAGCGGTGACGCCTCGTGAGCAGCTCCTACGCACCCAGCCCTCCCACAGAGGCACCCCTCACGATCGCTCGTGACGCCTTGCGCCTCCTGTCCTTGGTCGACATCACCACCGCCGGCCGACGTGTCCTGGACCAACTGCTGTACCTGAGCGACCCGGAGACCGGTACGGCCGGCATCAGCCAGAACGAGATGTGCGCCGAGCTGGGCGCGAGCAAGCCCACCGTGAACCGCGGCTTCAAGGAGCTCCGCGCGTGCGGACTCGCCTGGAGTCTGGAGGATGGCCTCTACCAGCTCCACCCGCTCCTGACCGGCGGCGCGCTCTCCTCCCCCGTCGCACACGTTCCGGAGATCAAGGCCGCCGACCCCGGACGCTTCACCGAGCAGCGACGGGCCCGCTTCGCTGCTCAGACGGCCAACCTCGCCCTCACCGGCTGAGGGGGCACCACCGGGCGCGCACCCCCGCCCTCGCGGCTTGCCGTCCCGCTACGAGGTCATCGGTGGATCCGTACGGGCATCGTAGGCGGCGCGCGCATCGTCGATCCGGGCCAGGTGCGCGACGCTCCATTCGAGCAGAGGCGCGGTGGCCTCGCGCAGGGTGATGCCCATCTCGGTGAGCTCGTAGCTGACATGTGGCGGCATCACGTCGTAGACGGTGCGGGTCAGGATGCCGTCGCGCTCCAGGCTGCGCAGCGTCACCGTGAGCATGCGCTGGCTGATTCCGTCGATGGCCCTTTTGAGCTCGGTGAAACGGCGCGGTCCATCCCTGAGATTGCGCACGACCAGCAGCGACCACTTGTCTCCGACGATGTCGAGCACCACCCGGGTCCGGCACGCATCGCTGGGCCGCGCCGCCGACTGCGGATCAACCTGTGCCGCGTCCATGGTTACCTCCAGAGAACCGGGGCACCGAAAAGTGCCTTATTGCCTGTGGCGCGTCGTGTGCACCAGCATGCTCTTGGTACTCAAACAGTACCGAGGCACGGAAGGTAACCAACAGAGCCGCAACCAGCGGCATGCGCGTGACCGTGCTCTTCTGCTCCTGCGAAGGAAGATCGATGTCCACTTTTCTGCTGGTGCACGGTGCTTGGCACAACGGACGGTGCTGGGAGCGGGTGGTACCGCTGCTGGAGGCCGCCGAGCACCGGGTGTTCGCGCCGTCCCTGACCGGCTTCGGCGACAAGGCGCACCTGCTCGGTCCGGAGGTGGGTCTCGACACGCACGTCGACGACGTGGTCGGTCTGATCACCGAGGAGAACCTCAGCGACGTCGTGCTCGTCGGCCACAGCTACGCCGGGTTGGTCGTCTCCTCCGCGGCCAACCGGATTCCGGAACGCATCGGGCACCTGGTCTACCTCGACGCGATGGTCCCGGAGGACGGCGAGTCCGCAGTCGACGTCCAACCCGTGACTCGGCAACTGATCGAGTCCGCCGAGAAGTCCGAGAGCGGCTGGCGCGTGCCGCCGATGCCTGAGCGGCCCGCGCCCTTCGGCCTGTTCGGCGTCACCGACCCGGCCGACGTCGCCTGGCTGCGCGGGATGCTCTCGGACCAGCCGGTGCGCTCTCTGCAGCAGCCGGTGCGACTGGGCAACCCAGCCGCTGACGCGATCCCGCGCACACACATTCACAATGTCGGCGCCATTCCTGAGGGCATCACCCGTCGCCCCGTCCCCTCGATCCAGCCCAACGGCACCGCCTCCCAGGTCTGGGAGCTGCCGACCGGCCACGACTGCATGATCACCATGCCGACCGAACTCAGCGAACTGCTCCTCAAACTCTCCTAGCCAGGAGCTGTCGTCGATGTGTCACGCCCACATCAGGCGAGGCGAGGGCGACATCTGCGAGAACGGCAGCGGTTGGCTCCCGCTCACGCGGCGGGACCTGCGGGGCCGTGGCCTGCCCCGGGTCGACACTGCCTCGGACAGTCAGGGGGCAATTTCGATTGCGGGCGTAGCCGATGGCTTGGACGGTTCAGGGCGTCAGCGCGTCTGAATCCTGGTCTGAGGAGGCACCCTCCGTGGCAAACCGCGCGCTTCCGGCCGGCTGGGCGGTCGAGGACGGTGTCGGCGCCCTCTTCACGGGCGGTCTGCTGACGGACTCCGTGACGCGTACGCCTCGGGCCTGTTTGTATCGGGTAGAGCCCGGCAGCGATGGCGGGGTTCCCGCAGAACATTGATGCGACGAGCCCTACGGATTGCCCAGCATGAAGCCCACGCCCCGCACGGTCACGACCCAGCCGCTGTCGCCGAGCTTGCCGCGCAGGCTGCTGACGTGGGTGTCGACGGTGCGGCGGGACCAGGAGTCGCCCCAGACCTGCTGGAGCAGCCGCTTGCGGGGGACGACCGTGTCCGGGTGCGAGGCGAGCACGCACAGCAGGTCGAACTCCTTGCGGGTCAGGGCGACCTCCTCGCCGCCGACCAGGACCTCGCGGGAGCCCACGTCGATGTGCAGGCGGCCGTGCCGGATCTCGCGGGCGGTGGCCGGCTGCCACGCGGCCCGGCGCATCACGGCCTCGATACGGGCCATCAGCTCGCGCAGACCGTACGGCTTGGCGACGTAGTCGTCGGCGCCCGCCTGGAGGCCGAGGACGCAGTCCAGTTCGGAGGCGCGGGCGGTGACGATGATGACGGGGACCCGGCTGACGGCGCGCAGGGCGCGGCAGACCTCCAGGCCGTCCAGGTCGGGCAGTTCGAGGTCGAGGAGGACCAGATCGGCGTCCTCGTGAACACGCAGCACGTCCTGGCCGCGCCGGACACCGAGGGCCTCGTGGCCGTGCCGGCGCAACTGGGTGACCAGCGAGTCGGCACAGGCGGTGTCGGCGTCGACGACCAGGACCCGCCGGCCGGAGGGCATCGGTGCGGCCGCGCCGTGACCGGTGACGGCCGGCTCGCGCTCCCCCGCGGGCCGCGGGACGGCCGGAGCGGGCCCGGCGGGCGGGCGGACGTCGAGCAGCGCCTGTGCCGATGTGTGGGTCATGCCCTCCCCCGTGGTCCGGTCCTCGGCGCGGGCCCGGAGCCCGCCCCGACAGTGAAACTAGGCAAGCGCGGTCGAGCCCCGGTACAGCCGTGCTGACCCGGCGGGGCCAATGGCTACGGGTTGCGCACCCAGGCCGACTCGTGGCGGGTGAAGCCGATGTGGGGGTAGTAGTCGACGGCCGCCGGGGCCGAGAGGAGGACGAGTTTGGCGGCCGGGGCCTGGTCGTGCGTGGCGTCGAGGAGGGCGCGGCCGATGCCCGAGCGCTGGTGCTCGCGGACGACGGCGATGTCGGAGACGTAGGTGACGTAGGAGAAGTCGGAGACGGCGCGGACGATGCCCAGCAGGGTGCCGTCGTCGTCGCGGGCGACGAGGACGAGGTTGGCGCCCGCGAGCATGGCCGCGAACCTCTCCCGGTCCTCGACCGGGCGGCGTTCGCCGAGGCCGGAGGCGTGGTAGACGCCGAGGACCTCGTCCAGGTCGAGCGAGGCCCCCTCGACTCGGTCAGTCTTCCAGCTCATGCAGCTTCTCCAATCGGGTGCGGATCACGTCGTGGTGGACCAGGAAGCGCTCGGGGCCGAGGCGGGCGGGGGCAATGCCCTCCTTGGCCAGGGACGCGCCGAAGTGCTCGCCCGTCGCCAGCGTACGGTTGGCCGCGGCCTGCACGCCGCGGTAGGCGCGTTCGCGTTCCATGCCGCCGCCGAGGAGGTCGGCGAGGACCGCGGAGCTGTGCACGAGCCCGTCGGTCTGGTCGACGTGGGCGCGCATCCGGTCGGCGTCGACGCGGAGCGAGGCCACCAGGTCGGCCGCCCGGGTCACCTGGAAGTGGCCCGCGCAGAGGCTGTCGGGCAGGATCACCCGCTCCACGGACTGGTGGGCGAGGTCGCGTTCGTGCCAGAGCGCCACGTTCTCCAGGGCGGTGTCGGCGTAGCCGCGCAACAGCCGGGCCAGGCCGCACAGACGTTCGCTCGTGGTGGGGTTGCGCTTGTGCGGCATGGCGCTGGAGCCCTGGTAGGCGCCGGTGCGCCGCTCCTCGACCTCGCGGACCTCGGTGCGCTGCAACAGACGTAGCTCCAGGGCGAGTTGTTCCACGCAGGCGCCCAGCACGGCCACCCCCTGGAGGAGCTGGGCGTGCCGGTCGCGGGCGACGACCTGGCTGGGCGCGGGTTCGGCGGCCAGCCCCAGGGCGGAGAGGACGTGTTCCTCGACCCGCGGGTCGATCAGCGCGTAGGTGCCGACGGAGCCGGAGACGGTGCCGACGGCGACGGCCTCGCGGGCGGCGGCGAGCCGGGCCAGCGAGCGGTCCACGGCAAAGGCGTGCCCGGCGAGCTTGTGGCCGAAGGTGGTGGGCTCGGCGTGCACCCCGTGGGTGCGGCCCACCGTCACGGTGTCCCAGTGTTCCAGGGCCCGTTCGGTCAGGACCCGGCGCAGCCGCCGCGCGGCGCCGGTGAGCAGGTCGGCGGCGCGGGCCAGGGTGTGGCCGAGCGCGGTGTCGACGAGGTCGTAGCTGGTCATGCCGTGGTGCACCC